>NZ_JBUYVB010000003.1:0-4014330 GCF_055231915.1 Leifsonia sp. Ger2509 | reverse complement strand
TAGAAGGCTCCTGCTCTATCCGCTGAGCTACGGGGGCGCTCAACCGCCTCAACGATACCGGATGGGTCAGAGCGCTTTTGCAGCCGCCACGAGGACCTGCTGCAGCGTCGGTACCCCTTCGGCGCGGAAGACCTCCACGCCGTCCGCGTTGTTGACGATCACCGTCGGCGTGAACCGGATGCCGTCCGCTTCGGCCGAGTCGTTGTCGCGTGCGACATCGAGTTCCGTCACCTTCGCCTCCGGCACCAGTCGCGCAGCCTCGGCCAGCACCGCCCTGGTCTGCATGCACGGCTCGCAGAAAGCCGACGTGTAGAGCCTGAGTTCCATCGAATCCTCCCCGGCAGGTGACACGCAGGCAAACCCGCGGTGTCGCGCTCTCCCCGTTCAGTGTACGGCCGGCGAACAGCCGGAGACGAGTCGACGGCGGACGCGCGGTGAGTCCCCGCGCGCGCCCGGACGCCGCGAGAATTCGTACTGTGACAGGCGCCGCGTGGACCCGGTATGTCGCCCTCGGTGATTCGATCACCGAAGGGTTCTGCGACCCGGCCCCGACGGCTACGGGGCCGGTCCCCGGCGCCGAGTGGCTCGGATGGGCGGACCGGCTCGCCGTCATCCTCGACGGTCACGCGCGGCTTGGTCACACATCCTTCGAGTTCGCGAACCTGGCCGTCCGGGGCCGGCGGATCGCGCACGTCGTCGACGACCAGATCCCCCGCGCGATCGCCCTGCATGCCGACCTCGTCTCCGTGATGATCGGCGGGAACGACCTGATGAGTCCGAACGCGGACCCGGATGCGCTGGCCACCCGGCTCGAGGACGGCATCCGTCACCTGCGCCAAGCGGGTTCGAACGTGCTGCTGGCGAACTGCTTCGACCCGCAGTTCGCGTTCTTCCTCAAACCGTTCCGGGGACGGGCAGCGGTGTTCAACGCGGACATCTGGAGCATCGCGCGGGCGAACGGCGCGAGTGTGCTCGATGTGTGGGGAATCCGCGAGTTCCAGCAGACCTCGATGTGGGCGGCGGACCGGGTGCACCTGAGCACCCGTGGTCATCGTCTGCTGGCGGCACGTGCTGCACACGTGCTCGGCGTTCCGTACGCCGAGATCGCGGCGCGATCCGTTCCCTTCCCGGATGCGCCGATCCCGCCACCCGACTCGCTCCCCTTCCGCACGTGGCTGCGTGTCTACGCCATCCCGTGGGCTGGGCGTCGGCTGAGGGGTGTCTCCGCCGGCGACGGGCTGAGTCCCAAACTGCCGGTCCCGTGCCGCGTCGGAGCCCCACAGTAGACTTTCCGCATGCCTACTTCCTCGGATCGACTGGTCTGGATCGACTGCGAAATGACCGGACTCGACCTCGAGATCGACGAGCTCGTCGAGATCGCCGTGGTGATCACCGACTTCGACCTGAACGTGCTCGACCCGGGCCTCAGCATCGTCATCAAGCCGGATGCGTCAGCGCTTGCGAACATGAGCGACTTCGTTCGCCAGATGCACACGACCTCGGGCCTGATCGAGGAGATCCCGAACGGTGTGAGCCTCGCTGAGGCCGAATACGAGGTGCTCGAATACGTGCTGAAGTTCGCCCCCGGCGCCCGCACGGCACCGCTCGCCGGCAACACGATCGGCACCGACCGGTCGTTCATCGCCAAGTTCATGCCGAGGCTCGACAACCACCTGCACTACCGCAACGTCGACGTGTCGTCCATCAAGGAGCTGGCACGACGCTGGTTCCCGCGCGTGTACTTCAACGCCCCCGCGAAGAACGGCGGCCACCGCGCGCTGGCCGACATTCTCGAGTCGATCCGCGAGCTCGACTACTACCGTTCCGCGGCCTTCGTCGGCGAACCGGGACCCACGTCGGAGCAGACCCAGGCGGTCGCCAGCTCCGTGGTGGAAAAATGGGCGGCGCGGATGTAATAGAATCTCCTAGTTGCCTCGCTCGGCGCAGCAGTGTCGGGCAGGTCGCATGGTGGGTATAGCTCAGCTGGTAGAGCGCCTGGTTGTGGTCCAGGAGGTCGCGGGTTCAAGCCCCGTTACTCACCCCAATTGCTCCACCCGGCCGTCACCAGCCCACGGTCGCCCGGATGGCTGCGGCCACCTCGGCAGGACTGGTGTTCGTCGTGTCGAAGTCTTCGTCGTCGCAGCCTGCGGCATCCAGGATGTGCGTCAGTTCGACGGCCCTGGCCGGATACCAGGCGAGGGCTTCGGAGTCTCCCGCGTGCCGCTTGCGCAGCCGCGCCTGCAGGACGACAGGATCGGTGACCAGGCGTGCCACGAACATCCCCGTGCTCTGCGCGGCCTCCCGGTACCGCGGTAGCTCCGAACGCTGCTCCACGACACCCGCAAGAATGATCCGCTCGGCGCCGACCGCGCGATAGTTGCCGACCAGGGCAGCGAGATTCCTGAGCTCCAGCTCGTGGTTGAAGGGATCACCGGCGGGCGCCGGCCACGATCGGCGTATGTCGTCGAGGTCGATCACGGCGTTCTGAATTCCGTTCAGGCTGACGATCTTGCTCAACTGGTCCGCCGCCGTGGTCTTGCCTGTTCCGACGGTTCCATTGATGAATACGCAGTCGACTTTCATTGCGCCACCACCGTATCGCGACGTGTGGTCGTCGCGGCATTTCCTCAAGCGCGCGCTACTCTCTAGCAGTGCCCAGCCACGTCGCCCGCTCGTCTCTCCTCACCGCTCTCGCTGTAGCGGGCGTTCTTGCCGGGCTCTTCGGCCTCGGGTCTCCCGCCATGGCGGCTCCGACTCCCGTCACCGAGCCCCATGCCGCAACGGTTCACAGCAGGTCCCAGCCCGCCCTCCGCACCGACACCAGCGACTTCACCTTCGACTCGTTCACCGCCGACTACACGCTCAGCCGTGACGCCGGCAAGGTCTCCACCCTGAAGACCGTCGAGACGCTGGTCGCCGAGTTTCCGCAGACCGACCAGAACCACGGTATCGTGCGGGCCATCCCGCTGACCGACCAGAACACGAACCTGGATGTCTCGGTCGTCTCGGTGACGGATGCGAACGGGGCGAGCATCCCGTTCCAGCGTGCGGACCAGGACGGCTTCGCGCAGTTGCGCATCGGCTCGCCGAACACCTTCGTGCATGGCCGGCAGACCTACGTGATCACGTACACGCAGCAGAATGTGGTCCGCTACTTCGCCGACACGGGTGACGACGAGTTCTACTGGGATGTCAACGGAACGGGATGGGACCAGCCGTTCGGCCGGGTGACGGCTCGGCTGCACCTCGACGGCGCGGTCTCGGCTGCCCTCACCGGCAGCAACGCATGCTATGTCGGCAATCTGGGCAGCACCGATCGCTGCACGATCACGTCCGCTCCCGAGGCAGGTGGAACGGTGATCACCGCCGGCCACGCGAACCTCGGCCCGCAACAGAACATCACGATGGCGGTCGGCTTCGCGGCCGGAACGTTCGCCGCCCCGCCCGACCCGCGTGCGGCGTTTCCGTTCGCCGTCCTCCCGTGGATCCTCCTGGGTCTGGCGATCGCGATCCTTGTCTCGGTCGTGATCGCCCGGCTGTACGTCTGGCGAACGCCGAAGGGCCGCGGCATCATCGTCGCGCAGTACGCTCCCCCGCCCGGCATGTTCCCGGCACTCGCGGCGCAGTTCCTGAACCGCGGGGATCGGGCGGTTCCTGCGCAGCTCATCGGGTTCGCCGTGAACAAGGTCGCGGCCCTCATCGACCACTCGAACGCATCCGTCGACACCATGTTCGGGCTGCGGCGACTGGTGCCGTCCGCCGCGGTGGCGGACCCCGATGAGCGCGCCATCCTGGACCGCATCTTCCCGACCGACGAACCCGGAGCCGAAGTGCTGCTCGATCCGCGCGACCACAAGCTCGGAGACCGGATGGCGGGCCTCGACACCGAACTCGCTCGCGTCGTCGACGCACGCGGCCTTCGCGGGAGGGCGAAGAGTCGCCTTCCGCGCATCCTCGGATCGGGGATCGTTCTGGTCCTCGCCGCGTGGCTGCTCCTGATCTGGTGGGCGACGACGCAGAACGGCACGACCGGCATCCTGTCGTGGGGGCTGTGGGCGGTCGTCATCATCGCTGTGCTGGTCTTCTGGCTGGCGCGGGTCCCGGACCTCATGACGGTCGAGGGCGTCGAGGTCCGCGATCAGCTCCTCGGCCTCCGCGAATACCTCACACTCGCCGAGGCGGACCGTTTCCGCGTGCTGCAGAGTCCCGGAGGCGCCGACCGGGTCGATGCGACCGACGGCTCTGCGGTCGTCGGGCTCAATGAGAAGCTCTTGCCCTACGCGATCGTCTGGGGTGTCGAGAAGGAGTGGATGCGCGAACTCGCCCACGCCTACGCCACGACGGGCACAGAACCCGAGTGGACCGCAGGGACCATGAACGCCTCCCTGCTCCCCCTGCAGATCGCCGCCTTCAGCTCGCTCTACGAGGGCGCACCGTTCGCGGTCACCCCGCCACCGTCGTCGGGCTCAGGGAGCTCGTTCGGCGGTTCGGGCGGCGGCGGCTTCTCCGGTGGCGGCGGCGGAGGCGGCGGTGGCGGCGGGTGGTGAACCCGGCATGCCGTTTCGACGTCGAGCGGAGTACCGTTCAGCTATGGATGTGACGATCGCGCAACTGGAAGGCGGACCGTTCGACGGCCGCACCTGGGATGTTACGGAGTACGCTCTGCAGGCCGAGATCACTGACGACGACGGGCGCACGGCCACCTATCTGGAGACAGCGAGGCGCACGGCGACCGGTCTGGTGATCTGGACCGTCGACATCGACTGAGCTGCGGAGTTGAGGCTGGGTCAGGGCGCCAGGTTGCGGAACTGGAACTGGAGCCGCGTCGAACCGTCGACCGGCAGAACCAGTGTGGTGTCGTGGGGGTTCCAGACGTTGGGCACCAGGAACATATGGTCACTGCCGACGATGAGCAGTCGGAGACCGGCGTAGCGGTAGCGGAACTTCTGGCTGTCCGTGGGCGGCAGTTCGATCTCCGTGACGTGCGATTCGGCAGGGAGATACAGCCGATCCTGCGTGTCGACGATCACGCTCGGCAGAGTGTCGAGGTGACGCGCCTGCTGCTGCGCGAGGCCGAGCCCTGACCATTGCGCGATCGTCGCCGTCGCCCAGAACACGCAGGCCGCGGTCGCCGCCCAGAGCAGCACGACGACGCCGAGTCTCGGAACCGTTCCTCTTCGATCCCGGCGCGCCACGAACCGGAGGGTCCCGAGGCCGTAGGCCGCTACGGCACCGCCGATGGCGAGGACGAGCGGCGTCACCAGCGGATAGTACGGCCAGCCGGACAGCAACGGGTAAGCGAAGAGCAGGATGAGCCCCGCACCCAGGATGATCAGGCCGACCAACACAGTGCGCCGCACGGCACCGGCGAACCCGGGCCTTCGTGAGCGGCGACGGATGATCGCATGCACCCCGACCAGGGCCGCGCCCAGGAGCGCGAGCACCAGCAGGGGCACGAGCAGCGGCTGCGGGCTGCGGGCGACGTAGTTCTGGGTGGTGAGGCCGATCACATCCACGTCGATCCCGAAATAGTCGTACTGTGCGCGCGACGAGACGTAGCCGAAATAGAACAGGAGCGCACCGAGCAGGGTCGCCGGCGCGATGACACTGCCGAGGACGTTCACCCAGCGTTCGACCTGGGGCGCGGCGGGCGTCTCGGCGCTCTCGGCCGCTTTCGGCGCGTCGTCCGTCACGCGACGGCCCCGCCGCGATCCGACTGCGCGGGCCCGATGCCCTGGCTGGGGGGCGGCGGATCGAGCGGAATGCTCACGCTCGGCTCATTCGCCACGGCCGAGAGGAAGTCCTCGCACTCGGAGGTCTGCCCGTTCACACAGGTGACATCTCCCGAGATGCTGACGGCGGGCTCCGTTCCCGTGGAGTCGGCAGATCCCGTGGGCGTGACCCCGAGGTCGCACACTTGGTGACCGACGTCGAAGACGAACCCGATGCACGCCGGATGGTCGGTCGGGCATCCCTGGTCGGCCAGCGTGTAGACATCGGTGCTGAACGCCGCACCCGTGATCGTGATCTGCACGTCTGCAGGGATCTTGGCCGCGTCCTGCTGCACGATCCAGTTGATCGTCACGCAGGTGTCGGCGCCGGTGGTCTGGTCCTGTGTGGTGTCCCCGCCGATGGGGAGCTGGGCGAGCTCGACGGAGACGGCCTGTGATGTGTTGTCGGGCTGCGGTGCGGTGGTGCCCGTTTTCGGTGACGCAGTATCGACCCCGCCCGGCGTGACTTCGGGCGCAGCTGTTCCGACGCATCCGGTGAGGCTCGCCAGACAGACGATCACCGTCACGAGGACCACGCTGAACGCGCTCCCCCGATATCCCCTTGCATCCATCTCAGCCTCCGCGTGGAGGGGTGACGAGGTCCGCGAGACGTCCGCCACCGATGACCTGAGTATCCCGCAACGCGCCGCCACCGGCAACCGTCCGCGACAGCGCGGCCGCTCAGGCAGGCTGGCCGGATGCGGCGAACGCGCGCCGATAGCGGGTCGGCGCGACCCCGACCTCCTGGTCGAAGTGGTGACGGAAGAGGGTCGGGCTGCTGAAACCGCACTGGGCGCTGATCTCGTCGATCGACATCGTCGTCGTCTCGAGCAGCAGGCGCGCGTGAAGGATGCGCTGGCGGTTGAGCCACTGCATCGGCGAGACGCCGGTCTCGGCCCGGAACCTCCGGGAGAAGCTTCGCGTCGACATCCGTGCATGCTGCGCCAGCGACGGGATGGTGTGCTGCTCGTCGAGTCGCGCGGCCAGGTACTCGAGGACGCCGGCCAGCGCATCCCCCTCGGCCTCGGGAACAGGGTGGTCGACGAACTGCCGCTGACCCCCGTCGCGCTGCGGGGGCACGACCATGTGGCGTGCGATGGTGTTCGCCACCGCGCTGCCGAGCTCACGGCGGACGAGGTGGAGGCAGGCGTCGACGCCCGCGGCGGTGCCTGCGCTCGTGATCAAGGCGCCATCGTCGACGAAGAGCACGTCGGGGTCGATCCGCGCGAGCGGGTAGCGCTTCGCGAGCTCGGCGGCGTAGCGCCAGTGCGTGGTGCAGGCGCGACCGTCGAGCAGCCCGGCAGCACCGAGCACGAACGCGCCGGAGCACACGCTCAGCAGGATGGCACCCCGGTCGGATGCGCGCCTCAGCGCTTCGAGGATTTCTTCGGGGTAGTCGTCACGGATGCGCGCAGCGGGAACGGCGATCAGATCGGCATCGTCCATCGCCTCGAGACCGAAGGGCGGGGTGATCGTCGCTCCGGTGGGATTGGTGAGGGGCACGCCGGGCTCGACACCGCACACGCGGAAGTCGAAGACCGGGAGACCGGCGTAGCTGCGGTCGAGTCCGAACACCTCGCAGACGACCCCGAATTCGAACATCGCGAAATCGTCGATCAGCGGTACAGCGACGGTGGTGATCATGCGCTCGAGTCTAATGGCCGAATGTTTGCGAAGATAGTCTCAAAGCCATCTGGTGGCCGAATATGTACTTCCGTATCGTTAACGCCATGACACAGGGAACGCTCACACTAGGACATGGCCACCGGATGGCGACGCGCGCGACCGCGCGTACGGCATCCCCCGAACGGCGCAGGCACCCGATCAGCGAGTTCCTCTCGTCGGCGATCAAGGCGCGCGGCGGCGAACCGAACCGGGACACGGAGCGGATGTTCCGCGACCTCCAGGCTGCGCAGAGCGCGCGCGAGAACTGAGGCACAGAGCGCAGCGCGAGCTGAGGCGCAGAGCGCACGCGCGAGCTGAGGCACAGAGCGCAGCGCGAGCTGAAGCACAGCCCGCCGAGACCGACGCCGCGGCGCCTCATCGACACGCGCATCGGCTCCCGCGGATGTCGGTGGCGGGCCTCATCATTGTGTTCATGAACCTCGAAATGTGCGAACGCTGCGACGGTACGGGTGCCGACCCCGTCCAGCCCTACCGGATCGACGAGGTCGCGCTCTGCGTCGAATGCCTGGGCGACGGCTGCCACCGTTTCCCCGAAGAGGAGCTGCAGCTGAGCGCGTGAGCCGCCCTTCTCGGCACGCGCTAGCCTGAGATCCGTGGATACGCCGGCTGCTGACATCGAGGTCGACGACGCACTGGTGCGGGCTCTTCTCGCGGACCAGCATCCCGATCTCGCCGACCTGCCGCTGCGCCTGGTCGCGAACGGCTGGGACAACGCCATCTACCGCCTCGGTGTCGACTACGCGGTGCGGGTTCCCCGGCGCACGATCGCGGCACAGCTCGTCGCCAACGAGAACAGCTGGCTGCCGCTGCTGTCCACCCTCGTGCACAGCACGATCCCCGTCCCGGTCCGCACCGGAAAGCCCAGCGCTCGATTCCCCTGGCAGTGGAGCGTCACCCGCTGGATCGACGGCGAACTCGCTGCGGACACCCCCTTCGACGAGCACGGCGCGCTCGCGCTCGAGCTCGGCCGGTTCGTGAGGGACCTCCACGTCCCCGCTCCCGCGGACGCCCCGGCCAACCCGGTACGCGGCGTGCCGCTCGAGACGCGGTCGGATGCGGTCGCCGCGCGCCTGGCAACCGGGCTGGTCCCGCATGCCGCCTCCGTCGCCACCCTCTGGCAGGATGCCCTCTCCGCTCCTGTCTGGGCGGGTCCGCCGCTCTGGCTTCACGGCGACCTGCATCCCGCGAACATCATCGTCCGTGACGGGCAGCTGGCGGCCGTGATCGACTTCGGTGACCTGACCGCCGGCGACCCGGCCACCGACCTCGCGACGGCCTGGCTGACATTCGACGCCGAGGGACGCCGCGCGTTCATCCGGGAACTGACCTACGACGACGCGACGTGGGCCCGCGCCCGCGGGTGGGCCCTCACCATGGCGAGCGCACTGCTCACGAACTCGGCCGACGCACCCACGATGCGCCGGATGGGCCTGCACGCCGTCGAGCAATTGCTCGAAGACGGACCCTGAGCCCTAGCCCGGCAGGGGCGCCGAGCGCGCCACCAGCCGCTGAACGGCGGCGAGCGGGATGCCCACCCACGTCGGCCTGCTCCGCGATTCGTACACGGCCTCGTACACCGCTTTGTCCAGCTCGAACGCGTCGAGCAGCAGCCGATGCGCCCGCACATCGAATCCGGAGGATGCCACGTAACCGTCCACGTAGGAGCGGCGCGCCTCCGACGCCCAGTCCCGCGCATCCGTACCGCCCGTATGCGCAAGAGAGCCCGCGACGTAGTCGAACGACCGCAGCATCCCGGCGATGTCGCGGAGCGTCGAATCGGGCCGTGACCGTTCATCCATCGGGCGCAGCGGCTCGCCTTCGAAGTCGATGAGCACCCAGCCGCGGCCCGGCGCGAGCAGCGCCTGGCCGAGGTGCAGGTCGCCGTGGATCCGCTGCAGCCGGGGCAGGTCACCCGACGCCGCGGCCGCGTAGACGGCAGTGATGCTGTCGGCGAACGGTGCGATCTCCGCCACTTCGCTGGTCGCGACGGCCAGACGCGCCCGCATGCTCACGAGGGCATCCTCGACATCGTCCGGACCCGGCTCGACCGTCGACAGCACTCGTGCCAGCGTCGCGTGGACCTCTGCGGTGGCGATGCCCAGGTCGTATGCGCGGTCGGCGAAGCTCTCGTCCGCCGCTGCCGCGCGAAGAGCCACCCTCCACGCGTCGTCGAGGCCCGGAAGGAACTCCTGCGCGAACGCGAGGTGACCGGTGGCCCTCCCACTGTCGCGTCCGGGGTCGGCCCAGGTCGCCGTGAGGTATCCCACCAGCGGGGGCGCGCGGTGCGAGCCGCCTTCGGTGAGGGCGGCCTGCGTCGTGACATCCGGATTCTCGCCGTGATGGAGCACCCGGAAGACCTTGGCGATCACGAACGGCAGCGAACCGTCTGCCATCTCGTAGATGATCGAGGTGTTGGACTGCTCGCCACCGAGCACGCGCGAGCGGGCGATCCCGCCCGAACCTCCCAGCGCCGTGCCGTGTGCGGCGGCACCGTCCCCCTCGAGTGTGCGCTCACTGCTGATCGCATCGAGCAAGGCCGCCGCGAACACAGGATCGTGCGGCCCGTCGTAGTAGAACCGGCCGCCGATGTCGCCGATCAGGGTCGCCGCCGATCCGCTCGCTGCAGCCGTCCTGACGACCACGGGCACCTGGTACAGCACCGGCACGTCGGGCGCATCGTCGATGACGAGGTGGATGAAAGAGCTGGCGTCGCCGCTCGTGGCCCCGAGGCGCACGGTGCCGATGATCCGGATGCGCGGAATCTGGCTCTTCGTCGCGTACCACCGCTGGCGCACCATCCAGGGTCCCAGGAGGGCGGCGACATCGTCCATGTCTGAACCATACGCCGTCCGGCCGAGCCCGTGCCATGCGCGCCGGGCGGGTCGGTCAAGGCTCGATCGCGCTCCGCTGCTCGAGGAGCGGGCACGCGAACGGGTCCTTCTCGCCGAGGCCGACGCGGTTGATGTAGCGGGTGACGATTCCGTAGGACTCGACGAGTCCGGTCTGCGTGTACGGGACGCCGTGCGCTTCGCAGTAGGCCTCGATCGCCGGCGCTGCACGTCGCAGGTGCGGCCGGGGCATCGACGGGAACAGGTGGTGCTCGATCTGGTAGTTCAGCCCGCCCATCAGGAAGTCGAGCAGCAGGTTTCCGCGGATGTTCCGGCTCATCAGAACCTGTCGGGTCAGGAAGTCGAGCTTGACATCCTTGCCCACGATCGGCATCCCTTTGTGGTTCGGTGCGAACGACAGGCCCATGTACATTCCGAACACACCGAGCTGGACGGCGAGGAACGCAGCGGCGACGCCCGGCGTCAGGACGAGGAACACGAGCGCGAGGTAGGCGATGACGCGTGTGGCCAGGAAGACGATCTCGATCGGCCTGCGCTTCAGCGGGTCTCTCGCGAAGACCCGTCGCACGCTGGAGGCGTGAAGGGAGAGCCCTTCGAGCAGGAGCACCGGAAAGAAGAACCAGCCCTGGTGGCCGATGAGCCAGCGGACCAGTGGATTGGTGTGTGCGGTGACCTGCGCTGTGGTGAACGAGACGACGGGCAGGTCGAGATCGGGGTCGACACCCTCCTTGTTCGGATTCGCGTGGTGGCGGGTGTGCTTGTGCTGCCACCAGCCGTAACTCATGCCGACGATCAGGTTGCCGATCACCAGGCTCGTCCAGTCGTTCCACGGGCCCGAGCGGAAGATCTGGCGATGGGCGGCATCGTGACCGAGGAAGGCGATCTGTGTGAAGACGAACCCGAACGCGACCGCCGTGAGCAACTGCCACCAGCTGTCCCCGACCGCCACGAACAGCACGATGCAGGCCGCGACGGCGACCGGCACAGCGACCAGCTTCGTCCAGTAGTACCCGTAGCGCCTGCGCAGGAGCCCGGATGCCCTGATCAGCGCGGCCAGTTCGACATACGAGTCTGCCGGGCGCCCCGCGCGCGCACCTGCCGGGTGGACGATCGTGCTCATGGGCGCTCCCGTGCGGTCGAAATGACGAACCACTGCCGGGGTCTCGAGCAACACCTCGATCATACCGAGGCAAGGCCTTCGACCCCCCGATTCACAGCGCGCTAACGGCGTCGGCGCAGATATCGCACGAGCGGATGCCGGCTACACCGTCAGGCGGCGGTCCACCACGCGCTCGGCCACGTCCCGAAGGTGTTCGTTGTTGCGCCTGGCGTAGTTTCGCAGCACCGCGAACGCTTCATCGATCGGAACGTGCCTGGTCTGCGCGACGATGCCTTTCGCCTGTTCGATGAGGACCCTGCTGCCGAGTGCATGCTCGAGCTGGTCGGCCAGGATCCGGCCATCCCGGATCGCGCGCTCCTGGAGGATGCCGATGGTCGCCACATCGGCGAGCGCCCTCGCGACCGCCGCATCCTCGCCGCGCAACGCACCGACATCGCGGCCGAAGAGATTGAGCGCGCCGATCGTGGAGTCGCGCAGCCGGAGCGGGACCGCCAGAACGGATCGGAAACCCGCCGCAGCCGCAGTGTCCCGGAAGCGCGAGGGCGCGGAATCGAGGATGTCGTCGACCGCGACGAGCGCTCCGGTGCGAAAGCTCTGGATGCAGGGGCCGATCCCGGTCTCCACCTGTGCCGCCTCGACCCGTTCGCTTGTGCCGTTCGACGAAGCGATCGGATGCAGCGCACCCGCAGGGTCCGCGAGCACGATCCCAGCGGCATCCACTCCGAGGATCGCCACGCACTCCTCTGTCAATGTGTGCAGGAGGTCGATGACGTCGTATCCCGCGACCAGCGTGTCGGCAAGGGTGACGAAGGTCGTGATGAGCTGCGCCTCACGATCGTCCCTCTGCTGCCGCGACTGGGTCGACATGAGGCAAGTCTAGGAACTCGGAGGTGGATAAGAGCGCTTCCCGCGCATCGCCGTGCATGAGACTCCCAGCCAACGTGCACGTCTTTGCCATGGGTTGTGCCCCGATCGCCCAGATCGGCCTCGTACGGTATCAGGGTTGGTGGCACAGTACGCCGCCTCGTCGCGTATGCACAATCGCGCCGGCCTCCCAACGAACCCGACCCTGGCCGACTGACGATCTTCCGCGGCGTCCAGCCCGCTCCGGTCCGCGCCCTCCCCAGGGCCTCAGACGACCATGCCCGCAATCGGCCTCGGCCTTTTCAGCGCGGCGGGGAAGTTCCCAGCTCAGGAAGTACATGCCCAGCCTCACCTCATTTCTGTCCGTGAAGTACCTCGTCGGCGGCATCGCCGCAGCAGCGCTCACTGCAGCGCTCGTCGTCCCGGCGGCCGTCACCCACAATGCCCAGGCGGCCGAACGGATCGCAGCAACGCGCCAGCTGTCCGAATCGACCGGAATGCACCACGAACAGCTCGCCGTCTACAAGGGCATCGTGCGCGACCGCCTCGAGGCGGAAGCGGCGAAGACGCTCGCGACCGGCACCCAGACCGTGAAGACCAACAGCTCGACGGTCAGCACCGCAGCCGCGAGCCAGGCGCTCACACAGCTCGCGAGCTACCAGAAACTCCCCGACGACACGGTGCGAGCCCGCATCGACCTCGCGTCCGTCGCCGTGCACAGTGTCGCCGTCAAGGGCTCACAGGTGCGGCAGGCGGCAGCAGCCGCGGAGGCCAAGCGCCTCGCTAACACCCCGGACGGCGCCCGCGCCACCGCGCGCACGATGATGGCGCAGAAGTACGGCTGGGGCGACGGCGAATTCCAGTGCCTCAGCAGCCTGTGGCAGAAGGAGTCCGGCTGGTCGTACACCGCGTACAACCCGGGCGGCGGCGCGACCGGCATCCCGCAGGCCCTCCCCGGAAGCAAGATGGCGAGCGCCGGTTCCGACTGGCAGACGAACGCAGCCACGCAGATCCGCTGGGGCCTCGACTACATCGCCCGCTCCTACGGTTCGCCGTGCAGCGCATGGTCCCACTCGCAGTCGATGAACTGGTACTGATCAGCACCTGAAGCTTTCCACGGGGAGCCCCGGATCCGTCCGGGGCTCCCCGTGTGCGCCGATTAGACTCGTCACGGCCGCAGAGGAGAGCAATGAGCGAGACAGTCATCCAGGGCGCCCACCTCGTGGGCAGCATCAACCTCCCGGATGCGGGCACGACGTTCCGCACCGTCAGCGAGCACCTCGGCGACCGGCTGAAGCGCATCCCCGACGGGGAGGTCGGCGAACGTTTCTACTGGATCCAGTTCCAGACCAAGCGCTTCGACACGATGGCGGGCATCTCGCGCATCCCGGTCGAGCCGTTCTACATCCGCGAGATCTTCGATGGGCGGCCCTTCACGATCGACCCGGGTGTCGACGCCGGCGACCTCGTCTTCCCCGACCTCGGCTATGCGGATGCGGCGATCGAGTCGTACCGCACCTTCGCCGAACTGCGCGCCCAGGGTGTCATCGCTCCAGGCACCCGCTTCCAGGTCTCTCTTCCGACGCCGGCCGCCATCGTCGGTGCATTCGTGGTCGCAGACGATCGAGCGGCATTCGAACCGGCGTACGAGCGAGCGCTGTTCGCCGAGCTCGACCGCATCCTCGACGTAATCCCGCACGCCGAGCTCGCAGTCCAGTGGGACACGGCCGTCGAGTTCGCATTGCTCGAATCGGCGAACATCCGATCGCACCACGCGATCACGCCCTGGTTCGACGATGTGATGGGCGGAGTCGTCGAGCGCGCTGCCCGGCAGGCCTCGCACGTTCCCGCCGCGGTCGACCTCGGCTATCACCTCTGCTACGGCGATGTCGAGGAGGCGCATTTCGTGCAGCCGACGGACGCCGGCTACCTGGCGACCTTCACTTCGCGCCTCCTCGAGCAGAGCCCGCGCACGGTGAATTGGGTGCACCTTCCGGTGCCCATCGAGCGCGACGACGAGGCGTTCTTCGCACCCCTGGCAGACGTCGAACTGCCGGAAGGCACGGAGCTCTACCTCGGGCTCATCCACCACGAGGACGGCGTCGAGGGCGCCCTCCGTCGCGCTCGTGCCGCCGCGACGGCGCAGTCGCGCTTCGGCGTCGCCACCGAGTGCGGCTTCGGTCGCGGACCGAGCGAGCGAACGGCGCCCCTGCTCGACCTGCACGCCGCGGTCGCCGACCCCTGGGGCTAGCTGATGCTCGACCTGGATGCGGACGCCTTCGAAGCGCTCGTCACGGACGAACTCGACGCGCTCCCCGACGACATGATCGACGGGCTCGACAACATCGTCTTCGTCGTCGAGGACCGTCCGGAAGACGGATCGCTCGACCTGCTCGGGCTGTACGACGGCATCGCACTGACCGAACGCGGGCAGTACGGGTTCGGCGAGATGCCGGACCGCATCATCCTGTACCGCGAGCCGCTCCTGTCGATCTGCGAGACGGAGGACGAACTGCGCGACGAGATCCATGTGACGCTCGTGCACGAGATCGCGCACTTCTACGGTATCGACGACGACAAGCTCCACGAACTCGGCTGGGGCTGAATCGCCCCGCCGATCGCGGCGCGCGCGCTACTCGTCGTCGCGGATGGCCTCCACGGGGTCGCTGTCCGGAGCGTCGAACGTGTACCTGACGTGAAGCTCCCCCTGGATCTCGCGTGTGTCGCCTGCGTTGTACCAGAACAGCGATTCGAGCCCCTCCACCGCGGCGACCGCGCCGATGCGGTCGTCGTAGCGGCCGGCGATGAGAACACGCCGGTCGGTCTCTCCGGCCAGCGGGCCGTCGGCATATTCGACGACGTACTCTTCGCTGGCCCGCTCTGCATCACTCATGCGACCACGTTAGACCCGTTCGACTCACCTGTCGCGTGAGATCAGCGGCCAGTCGGTGACGTCGAGCACGGCGTCCGCGTGCGAGTGCGGGGCCTCCAGGGCCAGGTACTTCTCGAACTGCGCCTGCCAGTGGTCCCAGTGCGCATCGAAGCCGCCCTTGTCGCGGCGCAGCGCGCGGTCTTTGCGCAGGCCGTCGTCGGCCGTCAGCCAGAGGCGCAGATCCGCGAGCAGCGCGTTCGCACGGGACAGGGTGCCGCATCCTTCGACCACGAGCGGAAGCGATCCGTCGACCTCGACCCATTCGTCGAGTCGTCCCAGCGCCCAGCTGTAGCGCTGCCATCGGCCGCCTGTGCCGGCGCGTCGCGGAGCGAGGAGTTCGGCACCGAGGTTCGCGCTTCCATCCAGGAGGCCGCCCCAGCCCGGGTAGAGGTCGTCCATCCGCACCAGCGACGGCCGATCGCCGCCCGGCCACCGCTCGACGATCAGGTCCGCGAGGGTGCTCTTGCCCGCGCCCGCCGGGCCGTCGATGAGGACGACGACTGCGTGCCCGGACGCGCGGGCAGCCAGGTCCGCCGCCTTCACCAGCTCCAGGAGCGCGTCAAGCCCCTGATGAGCTTCGACCTCAGGCCGCGCCGACAAGATTCCAGCTTCCTGCGGCCACCGCGGCACCCGTCGCAAGCAGCGCGACCCCGATCCCGAGCAGCACGACCATCCAGTCGCGGAGCCGGAAGACGCTCGGCCGCGCCCAGCTGCGGGCGCCCGGTGCGCCGAATCCGCGTGCTTCCATGGCAGTGGCCAGTTTGCTCCCCCGCCGGATCGAAAGCACCAGCAACGCGAAGGCCTGTCCGAGGAAACGCCGCACGACGCCGCGGTCTGCGACGCCCCGCGCACGTCGGGCGAGACCGAGCGCCCGCCAGTCGTCGATGAACAATCCGACCAGTCGAAGGCCGGCGAGGCCGCCCAGGACGAACCGAGCCGGCAGCCGGAGGACCTGCGCCAGCCCGTCGGCCAGATCGGTCGGGTCGATGGTCACGAACAGCAGGACCGCCGGGACCCCGATCGCGAGAACGCGAAGCGCCGTCGCCGCGCCGAGAGCGATCGACCCGTCGCTCACCTCGATGAGGGACCAGTGCCAGTACACGGTGCCGGACGTCCGGCCGTACAGCACTGTGGTCAGGCCGGCCAGCGGAGCTGCGATCCACACCGGCGCGGTCCGCACGACGACCAGTTTCGGCGGCAGTCCCACGAACGCGAGCAGCACCAGCTCGGCCGCGAGTGCGACCGCGGCCGAGACCCAGTCGATGCTCAGCAGCAGTCCGAGGGTGATGGCGAGCGAGAAGCCGAACTTCGCCACGGGGTTGACCCCCGCGAGCGGACCGGCGCGGTACGGTGCGAGGACGCTCACGATGGCCTCCCCGCGTGCATCTGAGCCGGATGCTCGGCGTCGGTCAGCAACCGGAACTCACGGGCACCGATGGCGTGGACGAAATCCACGTCGTGGGTCGCGGCGACGATCGCGTGCCCCGCGTCCCGCAGGTCGGCGATCAGGTCGACGAGTCCCGCCCAGGTGAGCGCATCCTGACCGAACGTGGGCTCGTCGAAGACGAGGACCCGCGGACGCGTGATCAGCACTGTCGCGACCGAGAGCCGCCGCTTCTGGCCGCCGGACAGCGTGAAGGGGTTGGCGTCGGCGAGCTCCGCGAGCCGCAGCCGCTGCAGCAACTCGTCCACCCTCCGCGACACCTCGGGGGCCGGGAGGCGGAGTGCCCGCGGCCCCACCCGGAGCTCGGCACGCACGGTCGCTTCGAGCAGCTGGTGCTCCGGGTTCTGGAAGACACTGCCGATCCGGGTGAGGAGCTGCGCCGACGTCCACCGCTGGGGCGCCGCTGCCGCGCCGGCGGCGAGGTCGGGAGAGGCGGCGAGCGACCCGGCGGCGGGCGGGATGAGGCCCCCCAGCGTCAGCGCGAGCGTCGACTTGCCGACACCGTTGCGCCCCGTCAGTGCCGTCGCCGATCCGGCGCGGACGCACAGGTCGATCCGGTGCGGCAGCGGCTCGCCCCGGCCGCGGCGGATCACTAGGCCGGATGCGTCGAGCAGCACTGACCCCGCGTCGTCCACCGGCGTCGAGGATCGTATCGCGTCGTGCGGAAGCCAGACCCCGGCGCGACGCAGCACGTCCGCGTTGTCGGCGAGCACCGCGTCCGGTTCTCCGTCGGCCAGCACCCCGCCGTCCGCTGCCAGCACGATCACCCTGTCGACCAGGTCACGCCACACCGACACACGATGCTCGACGACCACCAGCGTGGCGCCGGTCGAACGGACCACCTCGCCGACAGCATCCCGGACCTCCAGCACGCCGTCCGGGTCGAGGTTGGCCGTCGGTTCATCGAGCAGCAGCAGCCCTGGACGCATTGCGAGGAGACCGGCGAGGGCGAGGCGCTGCTTCTGGCCTCCCGACAGCGCGGACGTCGGATGGTCGAGCGGCAGGTCGAGGCCGACGGCGGCCAGGGACGCGGCCACCCGCCTCCAGATCTCCTCCCTGGGGATCCCGAGGTTCTCGCAGCCGAACGCGACATCGTCGCCGATACGCGCGAGGATGACCTGCGCATCCGGGTCCTGCAGGAGCAGGCCGCTCCGGCCGCGCCGGATGCCGGGGCGCTCCCCGTCGATCAGCAGGCCGCCGCGTGTCTCGCCCTCATCGTCGCCGCCGAGCACACCGGCCAGCGCGGCGAGAAGGGTGCTCTTGCCCGACCCGGACGCGCCGAGGAGCAGGACGCGCTCCCCCGGCTCGATGCGCAACGACACGTCGCGCACGGCCCACCCCGAGCGCCCGCCGTAGCGCCAGCCCCAGCCGTCGCTCGCGACCGAGGCAGGCCGACCATCCATGACGCGGACGCTCAGCCCTGCGCCGCGGCGGCCCGGCCGGCGGCGAAGCGGCTGAGCGCACCCGTCTTCGCGAGAGCCTTGACGATGAGCCACGATCCGAGCCCGCCCACCACGATTCCGGAGATCGTCGTCGTGATCGTGTAGATGATCGCGAACTCCGGTTTGGCGCCCGGGTAGGAGACCAGGAGGTCGAGCACCGACTCGGCCAGCCCTGCACCGGCACCGGCGAGCAGAGCGACATAGAGCCGCCAGTTCGCGTAGAGGAACAGGGCGAAGACGATCTCCGCGCCGAGACCCTGCACGAAGCCGGAGAGCAGCGTGGTGAAGCCCCATTGGGTTCCCAGCAGAGCGGAGACGATGGCGGCGACGAGTTCGGTGAAGATCGCCGCGCCGGGTTTGCGGATGATGAGCGCGCCGAGCACGCCGGCGAACAGCCAGGGACCGTTGAGCAGCCCCTGAAGGCCGGGGAGCGCTGCGGTCACCGGAGCGCTGATCGGTGTCCAGGCGACGCCCCAGGCCCAGAAGATGACCCCGCAGGCGACGGCGACGACGCTTGCGACGACGATGTCGACGACCCGCCAGCGGAGGTTGCGAGTCGGACGGCTGGTTGTTGTTGCGATTGTTGCGTGCACTGTTCGTGCCCTTCCACTCGAGGAAAAGAGGGCACGGGATTGAGAAATGCGGCCTCCCTGCGCTGGCATTATCCAGATCAGGTTCGACGGTCGAAGCTTGAGAAGCTTCCTCTCAGCCCGGCTCACCGGACTCCCGTGTTCGGACAACAGTCTAGTGGTGCGCGCAGCAGGGCGCGCCCATCCTCACCGCTTGAGCGCGCGGATGATGCGGGTCCAGGCGAGACCGGCGGTGAACACGAATGGAATCGCGACGACCATGAGCGTGATGATGTTCGGCCGGAAGTGCAGCCCGTTCCTGTCCCGCACATATGCGCCGAGCGGAATACTGTACCCGCCGCCACCGCCGCCACCGGCGCCGTTGTCCGCATCCCCGCCCATGGAGCCGGCGCCGAAGCCGTACTGCACGAGCGAGACGGGGATCAGCGTGATCCCGTCGAGTTCGACAGGGTCGCCGTAGACCGAACGGATACCGTTGGAGGTCAGGGTCTCAGCAAGCCGGAGCGAGGTGTTCGTCATGGTGCCACGCTACCCGCCGGGACGGCCGCTGAACAGGGCGGTTTCGTCGTCCACACAGGCCGCGTACAGCGTTTGCGGATTCTTCTCACCAGAGGGCACGGAATAATCGTCGGGTGTCGAATGCCAGAGCAGTCCGCGGACCCCGCGGCATCGCCGTCGGCGTCCTGGCACTCCTCGTCGGCGCACTGATCCTCTGGCACAGCCTTCTGCCCGACGTGGGAGGCGCGGCCTCGCTGGTCGAGACCTTCCTGCCGTGGTCGGGCGGCGCGATCCTGGCGCTCGGACTCGCGGCGCTTCTTCGCTTCTCCCTTCTCGGTGGCCTCTGCGTGGCCGTCGCCGCAGCGATCTGGTCGCTCACCTTCGGGCCGGCGATGCTGCCCGGCATGGCGACCGGCGCCACGGCGCTCACGGTCGCGAGCGAGAACATCCACGCCCGGAACGCGGCGGCCGGTGCGATCGCGACGGACCTCGCCGCGCACCACCCGGATGTGATCGCCCTCCAGGAGCTCGACTCCACCTCGCGCGCGGCCGTGGCCACGGCGCTCGACGCGAAATACCCCTATTCGCGCATCGTCGGCACGGTCGGCGTGTGGAGCAGGATCCCGATCGGTGGCGAGAAGCGGCTCGACCTCGGACTCGGCTGGGACCGCGCCCTGTGGGTCGACCTCGACACGCCAGGCACCCCCACCAGGGTCTACGCCGTCCATCTGGCCTCCGTGCGCCCCGGCCAGTACCAGCAACGCGACACGATGCTCACGAACCTCGCTGCGACGCTCAAGTCCGATCATTCGTCGCGGATCGTCGTCGTCGGCGACTTCAACAGCGCATCGACCGACCGCGCCTTCGCTCCGCTCACCCATGTGGTCCATGAGGACTCGGAGAGTGATCTCGGCTTCGGTTTCACCTGGCCGGCGACGTTCCCGGTCGCTCGCCTCGACCACGCTCTCACCCGCGGCCTGACGACAGTGACGAGCTCAGTGCTTCCCGACAATGGGAGCGACCACCGCGGCATCCTCGTCGGGATGCGCTGACGCGGTCAGTCGTCCGGCATCGCCCGCGGGTCGGCCGTCTCGCCGACGACGGGACCGGTGGAACGCACCAGCGACGCCGGGCCGATCGCTCCCCGGCCGAACCGCGCACTCACCCGGTCGAGGGTCCGCTCCGCTTCTCGCCACTCCTCGTCCGGATCCCACAGCGCGAGCCGGCTGCCGCCCGCGTCATCGAGCTGCTCGACGCGCACACCGATCAGGCGGATGGGCGTGCGCCCGAGCCCGAGGCCGTCGTAGATCGACGAGACTTCTTCGAAGATGCGACGGCCGACGTTCGTCGGCTCGGCGAGGGTGCGCGAACGGGTCACGGTCCGGAAATCGGAGAACCGCAGTTTGAGTGCCACGGTGCGGCCGACCAGGTCGTGTTTGCGCAGCCGCGCGCCGACCTGGCTGGACAGACGGAGCAGTTCCCGGCGAAGCCTGACCGGATCGGAGATGTCCTGCTCGAACGTCATCTCGTGGCCGACGCTCTTCTCGCGGGACGTGACGACCACGCTGCGCGGGTCGACGCCGTTGGCCAGGTCGTGGAGCTTGCGGCCGGAGGCTTCGCCGACCGCCCGCTGGAGGACGGTGAGCGGTGTGTCGGCGAGATCGGCGACCGTATGGAGCCCGAGCCGCTGGAGCGACTGCTGGGTGCTCTCGCCGACGCCCCACAGCGCGCCGACCGGTAACGGCCGCAGGTACGCAAGCGTCTCGGATGCGGGAATGACCAGGAGGCCGTCCGGTTTCGCGCGACCGGATGCGAGCTTGGCGACGAACTTCGTCGATGCCGCGCCGACCGAGCAGGTGAGGCCGGTCTCGTCGCGCACGCGGCTGCGGATGAGCTCGGCGATGCGCCGCGGCGAACCGAGCAGCCGGCGCGCACCCGAGACGTCGAGGAACGCTTCGTCGATGCTGAGCGGCTCGACCAGCGGCGTCACCTCGGAGAAGATCGTCATCACGCGCTTCGAGTAGTCGCGGTACTTCTCCATGTGCGGGGGCAGGATGATCGCCGACGGGCACAGCCGGAGCGCCTGGGCCACCGGCATGGCCGACCGCACCCCGAACCGGCGGGCCTCGTAGGTTGCGCTGGTCACCACCGACCGCGGCCCCGGATGCCCGACAATCGCAGGCTTGCCGCGGAGTTCGGGATGGTCGAGCAGCTCGACGGCCGCGAAGAACGCATCCATGTCGACGTGGAGGATGGTCGCCGAGGCGTCGTCGACGTCATCGGTCGTCACCCGCCGGTCGCTGCCATCCGTTCTTCCCACTCCCCCAGCTTCGCACGCGCGCGCAACAGCGGACGCGTGCGATCGACGGTCGCCGCAATGTTCGGATCGTGTAAGACGTGCGAGGCGGGATGCGCGCCGCTCGATCCGCGTCCGTTCCGGCGCTTATCGTAAGTTGTGACCGAGGAACGTGGGCTGGTGCTGCTGGTCGAGGACGAGACGGCGATCGCCGAGCTCGAGCGGCTGTATCTCACCCAGGCGGGCTTCAGCGTGCACACGGAACGCGACGGAACCGCCGCGCTCGCCCAGATCAGGCGCCTGCGGCCCGCTGTGGTCATCCTCGACATCGGCCTGCCCGGCCTCGACGGCATCGGGGTCTGCCGTGCGCTCCGCGAGGCCGGCGACTGGACACCGGTGGTGTTCGTGACCGCCCGCGACGACGAAGTGGACCGCGTGCTCGGTCTCGAGCTCGGCGCCGACGACTACGTCACCAAGCCGTTCTCGCCACGCGAGCTCGTCGCGCGGGTGAAGGGCATCCTGCGCCGCACCTCCCTTCCGCCGGATGGGACCGTGACCGTGGCGGGGATCGTGCTCGACCCTGGGCGGCGCACGGTCGTCGCCGACGGGGAGCGGGTGGAGCTGACCGCGACCGAATTCGACCTGCTCGCCAAGCTGATGACTCAGCCCGGCCGCGTGTTCACCCGGGAGCAATTGCTCTCCTCCGTCTGGGGCGTGGCCGACTACAGTTCCAGCCGCACCGTCGACGTCCACATCGCCCAGCTCCGCGGCAAGCTCGGCCCGGAGTGCCCGATCCGCACGGTCAGGCGCATCGGCTACCCGATCGAAGACCGCTGATGCGCTTCGCCCGGTGGATCCGCTCCCTCGGCGGACGCATCCTCCTCGTCACCGTCGGCGTCGCGGCGATCGCGGTGCTCGTCACGGCCGTCGCGTCGCTCCAACTCGTGCAGAGCGCCACGACCGCCCAGGCCAGGGCGCAGCTCTCGCTGCAGGTGAAGGCGCTGGTCGACCGTCCGCTGGCAACGCTTCAGGTGCTCGCGGATGAACAGGAGTCCGCGGCATCCCGCGGGGTCCTCTTCGGGCTCGTGTCCGAGGACGGCACGATCACCGGATCCGCCGCCGGTGTGATCCCCCCGCGCATCGGTCGTCAGGTCGCTGCTGGACGCACGGTGTCGACCACCGTCGACCGGCGCGGCAATTCGTACGTGGTGGAAGGCCGGCCGCGGGCTGCCGGGGGCGGTGTGGTGGCGATCCAGCGCGTCGACGAAATCGTCAGGTCTGGACGGGCCGTCACCGGGCAGATCCTGCTCGCCCTCGCCATCGGGCTTCTGGCGGCGGTCATCGCCGGCGTCCTCCTCGCCCGGCGGGTGACCCGTCCGCTCCTCCAGACCGCCGAGGCCGCGCGACGGCTGGCGCACGGCGAACGCGGCGTCCAGGTGGCGAGCCAGAACATCCCCGAGGTCGACGACGTCGCCCACGCGCTCGGAAAGCTCGACGACGCCCTCGTCGCCAGCGAGGCCCGCCAGCGCGAGTTCCTGCTCTCGGTCTCCCACGAGATCCGCACACCGCTGACGGCGATCCGCGGCTATGGGGAAGCACTTGCCGACGGGGTCGTCCCCTCGGAGGATGCGCCGCAGGTCGGTGCGACCCTCGTCACCGAGGCCGAGCGACTCGACCGCTTCGTCGCCGACCTGCTCGAACTCGCCCGGCTCGAAGCGGACGACTTCGCGATCGAGAGCCGCCCGGTCGACCTGCGCGAGGTGCTCGCACAGGCCGAGCGCGCCTGGCAGGGCCGGTGCCTGCAACTCGGCGTGAGCCTGTCGGCCGAACTCCCCGATGGAGCGGTGGTCGTCACCGCCGATCCGCTCCGCGTCCGACAGGTGGTGGACGGCCTGATCGAGAACGCGCTCCGGGCGACCCCCGCGGGCGGTCGCGTCGTCGTCGCCGTGCGGATGAGGTCGGTCGGGCCCGCGATCGACGTGCGGGACAGCGGACCCGGCCTGACCGACGACGACGCGGCACACGCGTTCCAGCGCGGCGCCCTGCGCGCGAAATACCGGGATGTCCGCCCGGTCGGTACCGGGCTCGGCCTCTCGATCGCGGCGCGGCTCGTCGCGCGGATGGGCGGATCGATCGCCGCGGGCTCCGCTCCAGAGGGCGGTGCCCGGTTCACCGTGGAGCTTCCCGTGGGAAGGAACGAGTAGCGTTTCAGCTATGGAATTCAGATACCTCGGAAACTCCGGCTTCAAGATCTCGGAGATCATCTACGGCAATTGGCTGACCCACGCTTCGCAGGTCGAGAACGACGTAGCGCGGCAGTGTGTGGAGGCGGCTCTCGACGCTGGAATCACCACCTTCGACACCGCGGACGCCTACGCGAACACGGAAGCCGAGCGGGTCCTCGGCGACGCTCTGAAGGGCCAGCGGCGTTCATCCCTCGAGATCTTCACAAAGGTCTACTGGCCGACCGGCCCGAAGGGGCACAACGACGTCGGGCTCTCCCGTAAGCACATCATGGAGTCCATCGACGGCTCGCTGGAGCGTCTCGGCACCGACTACGTCGACCTCTACCAGGCGCACCGCTTCGACTACGAAACACCGATCGAGGAGACGATGCAGGCGTTCGCCGACGTCGTCCGTGCGGGCAAAGCGCTCTACATCGGAGTCTCCGAGTGGAACGCCGACCAGCTGCGCGCCGGGCACAAGCTGGCCCGCGACCTCGGCATCCAGTTCATCTCCAACCAGCCGCAGTACTCGATGCTGTGGCGGGTGATCGAGTCCGAGGTCGTTCCGACCTCCGCTGAGCTCGGCATCTCGCAGATCGTCTGGTCGCCGGTCGCCCAGGGCGTGCTCACCGGCAAGTACAAGCCGGGTGCCGACGCTCCCGCGGGCAGCCGCGCCTCGGACGCCAAGGGCGGGGCCAACGCGATCAAGGGCTTCATGCGCGACGATGTCCTCACCGCAGTGCAGAAGCTCCAGCCGATCGCCGACGAACTCGGGATCACGATGGCTCAGCTCGCCGTCGCCTGGGTGCTGCAGAATCCGAACGTGTCCGGGGCGATCGTGGGCGCATCCCGCCCGGAGCAGGTCGCCTCCAACGCCGAGGCCGCGGGAATCACCCTCGACGCCTCGGTTCTGGCCCGCATCGACCTCGCCGTGGGCGACGTCGCTGAGACCGACCCCGCAGAGACCGTGTCGCCGGACAAGCGCCCGGCCTAACGCCCGCCCGGAGCCCGAGCACAGGAATTGTCACCTCAACGCCGAGGATTCGGGTGATTTTTCCTGTGCTCGGCGCTCGTTCTCAGACGAGGGCGGCGATCACCGGGGCGAACCACTCCCGGAAGGCCACGGAGTCGTCGCGCAGGGATGTGCTCACCACGACCGTGTGCGGCGCGACGATCCAGGCCCCGGGCTCGGCGAGCGGAAGCACGTAGATGTCCAGGCGGAAATAGCCGGCCTGCCTGCGGAGCTCGTGCTCGCGGTCGCGCACCACATCGACGATGTCGGCGGCGCGACGCGAGTGCTGCAGCAGGCTCAGCGTCGCGTACTCCTCGTGACGCTCGACCGCCCACGCATACGCGGTCTCGTAGTGCTCGGTGACCAGGTCCTGGAGCTCGATCGCCCGGTCGAAGAGCTCGAAGTGCGGCGGCTTCAGCTGCGACACGATCGGGCGTCGCTCGCGCTGCAGGCTCAGCTCCCACCAGGCTTTCCACTGCTCGGCGGCGGTTGCCGGATCGGAGTTCGCGGCGTGCCCCTGCACCGTCGGGTGCAGCAGCGGATGCGACCCCGTCGCCGGGTGCATGACCCGCGCGACCGGAGGGAAGACGCGTGGGATGGGCGGCCGTTCGACATCGGTGAGGCCTGCGAGGTCACGGAGGGCGAGCGCCATCAGCAGGTCCCAGGGGCAATCCTCGGTGACCTGCCATCGAAGGGTCCCCTCGACGAACATGGTGTCAGCATAGATTCGACGTCTGACAGCCGCCAGTGTGCGTTTCGTGCCGGTCGGATCACGCGGAGCGGAGCGCATCCGCCGGTGCCAGCCGCGCCGCTCGCACCGCCGGATAGATCCCGGCGACCGCACCCACCGCGATCGTCGCAAGGACGGCGAGCCCGGCCACCTGGAGCGACACGACAGGCGGACTCCCCTGTGCCGTGGCGACGACCCAGGTCACGGCCGATCCGATCGCAACACCCGCGAGTCCTCCGCATGCGGAGAGGAGTATCGATTCGAGGAGGAACTGGATCGCCACATGACGTGACCGTGCGCCCAGGGCCCGGCGCAGACCGATCTCGGTCCGGCGCTCGAAGACGGCGATGACCATGATGTTCGCGATTCCGACGCCACCGACGAGGAGCGCGACGCCCGCGAGCGCGACGAAGAGGTCGACGAATGCGTTGCGGGCTTCGAGCCGCGCGGCCAGAACGTCGGACGGCCTGCGTACCTCCACCTGGTCCGGAGCGTCGGGCGACGCAGTGAACGGGAGCACAGCGGCCACGGCGGCGGTGAGGTCGGGGTCGGTGCGCACGTAGATCCGGGTCGGCGTCCCGTCGAAACCGAACTGCGCTGTCGCGAGCGGGAAGCTGACGAGAGCTGCGTCGTCGAGCTCGGGCGCGACCGTGACCGGGGCGAGGATTCCGATGACGGCGAAGTACCGTCCATCGATGAAGACCTGCGTCTGGGGACCGACGTCATCGACCCCGAGATTCTGGGCGGCGCTGAAACCCAGGACGACCTCGGGATACGCGTTCGCCGACCGCCCCAGGTACGACCCGTGCAGCAGGCGGCCATCGAGCGACGACAGCAGGGAGGACTGTGCAGCCACGACGCTGATACCGGAGGTGTCGATCTCCGGGATCGCAGCGCTGCGCCGCACCGTCGCGTTCGGAAGGGTGCCGACCGCCGTCACATGCTCGACGGGCGGTATCGCCCCGATCATCGTCTCGGCCGTGGCCGGGAGCGGAGTGACATTTCCGTTGAACGTCTGCCCGGTGGCGACGGTGAGCAGGTTGCCCTCCGCTCCGAGCTGGGCGAGCAGCCGCGCCTGGGACGAGTCCGAAAGCCCGAGGACGGAGACGAGCGCCGCTACGGCGACCGCGATCCCGAGTGCCGAAAGGATCGAGCGCGCTCGCCTGGCGCCCAGTCCGGTGACCGCGAGGCGGATCGCTTCCCTCCCCCTCATCCGCGAACGAAAGGACTGGGGCTCCGGCATGCGCATCATCTGCTCACCGAGTCGTCGACGATCCGACCGTCGTGCAGCCGGACGCGGCGCTGCATGGCGGACGCGACCTGCGCGTCGTGCGTGATCACGACGACGGCCGTGTCCGGGCCGGCGAGGCCGCGAAGCAGTCCGATGACCGACTCTCCGCTCGACGAATCGAGGTTCCCCGTCGGTTCGTCGGCGAGCACGATCGATGGACTGCCGACGATCGCCCGCGCGATCGCCGCTCGCTGCTGCTCGCCTCCCGAGAGCTGGGCCGGCCGATGGCCGCTGCGCCCGGTGAGGCCGACGCGTTCGAGCGCGTCGCGGGCGGCGGCCCGCCGCTCGAGCACTCCCTCGCCGCGGTAGAGTCGCCCGGTCGCCACATTGTCCAGGATGCTCATGTGCCTCAGCAGGTGGAACTGCTGGAAGACGAAGCCGATCCGGTAGGCGCGAATCGCGGAGAGTTCATCGTCGCCCAGGCTCGACACGTCGATCCCGGCGATGGTGACGCGTCCGGTCGTCGGCACCTCGAGCGTCCCGAGGATGTTGAGGAGTGTCGACTTCCCCGATCCGGACGGTCCGGTGATCGCGACCGTCTCCCCTGTCCCGATCCGCAGCGAGACGTCGAGGAGCGCATCCACCTGCGTGGGAGGCGGATAGGACTTGCCCACCCCTTCGAGAACCACGAGGTCACTCATGACGACGGGACCTCGACCGTGTCGCCCTCGTGCAGCCTTGAAGACGTCACCTGGACGAGCGTCTGGGCGAAGAGTCCAGGCATGACCGCGGTGAGCCGACCGGTGTGGCCGTGCATCACGTACACCGCGTAGCCACCTTCGCTCAACGCCACCAATGCGGTCACCGGGACAGCGAGCACGTTCTCCACGGTCTTGTCCGTGACATGAACGGTGACCGGCGCCTGGTCGAGCTCCGACGCGCCCGCCGGGTTGTCCAGTGCGACCGAGACGGGAACGGTCACGTCCGGC
Organism: Leifsonia sp. Ger2509; assembly: GCF_055231915.1. Taxonomy (NCBI): domain Bacteria; kingdom Bacillati; phylum Actinomycetota; class Actinomycetes; order Micrococcales; family Microbacteriaceae; genus Leifsonia; species Leifsonia sp. Ger2509. Next base: position 3,986,651 of record NZ_JBUYVB010000003.1, on the reverse strand, counting down.
GACTGCTCTCCCCCGCCTCCGGAATCGGATGTACGCGCGGCCGCGCTGGCGACGCGCGCCAGGGCAGTGATGCGCCCGTTCAGCGACGTCCCGGAGGGCAGCGTGACCGAGACCCGGTCGCCGGGGTGCACAAGGTAGGTCTGCGAGGTCGGCACCTGCGCGACCACTCCCACGGCAGAGGAGTCGATCGTGATCACGGGACCGCCCGGCGAGACGGGGGAACCCAGCGCTGCGACGGTCGAGGCGACCCGGACGGCCGCCGGTTCGAAGACGATTGCGCCGTGAGCGACCACTCCGGTCTGCTCCTGACCGGTCGCGAGCTGCCAGCGATCCACGGCTTCACCGGTGACGGAGGTGAAGCTGTCGTCGACGGTGAGATCGAGTCCGGCGGCGTAGCCGAGCGCGACCAGGTTCTGTTCGAGCTGGGCGATGTCCGGTCCGGCCGTCATGCCTGATCGGAAGTCGCGCCAGGCGGGCCGCGCCCCGTAGAACAGCGTGACCGGTGATCCGTCCACCTCGAACAACTCCGACCCACGCTTCTCGATCGTCCCTGGGGTGGGCAGCGCCGTCACCGTCCCGCCGGGCTGACCGCCGAACACCGGGGAATCGAGTCCGTGGCCGAGAGCGCCCGACAGCTGGGTCGAGGTCGACAGCGTCGTTCGCTTCACGACCGCAGTCGCCACCGGCACGCCCGTCGACGTGCCGGTGTCCGGCGCCCCGCCGTGGAGCATCAGGAAGCCGGCGAGCGATCCTGCGACAACGACCGCGGCCGCCGTCACGACCCCCAGAACGACGCGCCTAGCCATGGGAGAGCGCACTCAGCGACGACGCGCGCACCTCGGCGTCGAGCTGCTTCCGGCAGGCCGAGAACGCCCTCTGCAGCGAGGGATCCTGCTTTCCCAGCGCTCCGTTGTTCGGTAGCTCGTCGGCAGACAGCCCGAACCCGTGGCCAGGGGTGTATGGCGTGGAACTCTTGGGGTCCCGGTAGTCCGGCAGGCCGTTCGCGCGCAGGCATTGCGCCGCCTTCACGCCGGCCGCGACGAGCGCAGGAGGCGCAGGGGGCTCGTCCGTCGGCGTGAATCCGGCGGCGGCGATGAGTGCAGAACAGGCCTGCTCGATCGCCTGCCCCTGTGAACCGCTCAGGTTCTGGATGCTGCGCGAGTCCGTGTAGACGTGGCCGGCCGAATCCGCAACCGGGTCCTGGTAGCTCGGCACGCCGTGCGACCGGATGCAGTCGGCCGCCGCGTGGAGCTTCGACGCCTGACCGCCTCCCGGTCCGGACACGTCGGCCGACCCTCCTCCGAGGTGCGGCACATCGCTCGACGGGCCGGAGGTGCACCCGGCGAGCAGCACGGCGAGCGCGCAGACCGCGGCAGTGACGAGGATCTTCATGATGGATCTCCTGGGGCTGGTGATGGCGACCGGGCGCGGGCGCACCCGGTCCATATACCGGTTCTACGGCGTGACCGGTTACACCAGCCGAACAGGCCGTGTTAGACCGCTGTCATCCCGGCGGACGCACAATGGAAGCGTGCGGATACTCGTCGTCGAAGACCACCAGCTGCTTGCCGACCGGATAGCGGAGGGGCTGCGCGACGCCGGCATGGCCGCCGACGTTGTCTACGACGGCGCGAGCGCCCTCGAGCAGGCGGATGCGGTCGACTACGACGTGGTCGTGCTCGATCGCGACATCCCCGTCGTCCACGGCGACCGCGTGTGCCGTGCGCTCACCGGTGGCGACGCGGGAACGCGCGTTATCATGCTCACTGCGGCCAGCGAGATCTACGACCGTGTCACCGGCCTCGAGCTCGGCGCGGACGACTACCTCTGCAAGCCCTTCGCGTTCGAGGAACTCATCGCCCGGGTGCGGGCGCTCGCACGGCGCGAACCGTCCCGGCCGGCTGTGGTAGTGCGCGACGACCTCACGATCGACCGCGCGCGCCTCCGTGTCTCGCGGGGCGACGGTCCGCTCGTCCTCACCCACAAAGAGTTCGGGGTCCTCGAATATCTGGCCGCCGCTGACGGAGCAGTGGTCAGCGCCGAAGAACTCCTCGAGCACGTCTGGGACATGAACGCCGACCCGTTCAGCAACACCGTGGCGGTCACGATCGCGCGGCTGCGCAAGAAGCTGGGCGAGCCTCCGCTCATCACCACCGTCGTGGGGGCCGGGTACCGGCTGTGAGACTGCTCCGGCTCACCGCCCGCGCGCGCCTCACCATCCTGTTCGCAGCCCTGTATGCCGTCGGCGGCACGATCCTGCTCGTGATCACGTACGTACTCGTCGCGCAGAACGTCTCCGTGGCCGACATCAACAGCCCGTCGTCGGATGCAGCCTTCCAGAAGGCGTGCGCGAACGTCGCGACCTCGACGAAGCCGCTGGACGAGAACCTGAAGTTCAAGTGCGCGACCAGCGTCAAACTCGGGGCGGCGGCCGCCGCGAACGCCCAGCGCCGAGCGATGCTCGACGATCTGCTGCTCTACGCAGCGATCACCCTGGTGGCGACCACCCTCGTCGCAGCGTTCGTGGGCTGGCTGATCGCGGGACGCATCCTGAGGCCCATCCATCGCCTCACTGAGGCGGCCAGGAGTGCGAGCGAGAACAACCTGAGCCAACGGCTCGACCTCACCGGACCGCACGATGAGATCCGCGAGCTGGGCGACACGTTCGATGCCATGCTGGACAGACTGGAATCCGCGTTCCTCGCACAGCGCCGGTTCATCGCGAACGCCAGCCACGAGCTGAGGACGCCGCTCACCGTCATGGGCACCACCCTCGACGTTGTGCTCGCGAAACGGTCGCCGACGAAGGCCGAGCTCGTGGCGATGGGCGAAGACGTGCGCACTGAGGTCTCGAACGCGGATGCGCTCATCACCACACTCCTCGCGCTCGCCCAGAAAGAGGGCGGCCTCCGTTCCACCGAGAGGGTCGACCTCGGTGCAGTCGTGGCCGACATCGTCGAGGGCACGGACTTCGGCGACCTGACCTGCAGCATCGACACCGACGTGGCCCCCGTCGACGGCAACCGTGTCCTGCTCGAGCGACTCGTGTCCAACCTGGTCTCGAACGCCGTCCGCTACAACGTGCCGCACGGCCGTGTCTCGGTGATGGTGTCACCGTCCGCGGCTTTCGCCACCCTCCGCATCGTGAACACCGGAGCGCCGGTCGCTCCGGAGCGCATCGACGAGATCTTCCAGCCTTTCACCCGGCTCGACGAGCGCGTCGGCACGGAGGGATTCGGGCTGGGTCTCGCATTGGTCGAGACGATCGCGACAGCACACCGCGGCTCGGTCGGAGCGACGGCCCTTCCGGATGGCGGTCTGGAGGTCGTCGTGCGACTGCCCGCATCCGGTTCCGCATCCGTGCCCGAGCCTGCGCCCGCTGCCGTCAGCGCCCGGGCCGACGGCTGACGCGCCGGCCCAACGCGAACCGGCCCGCCCGGTACGTTCCCGCGGTGTCGAGCGGGAGGGTTCGTACCGGACGGGCCGGGTCAGTGCGGTTGCGGGAGCAGCGGATGCGCGCTCAGCGTGTTGCGGGAGCGGCAGGCCCGTGCGGCTCGGCCTCTGCTGTCATCGCCTCGAGTTCCAGGTCGGCGAGCTCCACATCCAGCGGGTCGAGGCCGTCGATCTCGTTCGCGGAGCCGGCATCGAGGTTCACGCGCGTCGCGCCGTCGATCTCGAGGGTCTCGGCGACGACATCGCGCTCGATCGTGGTCGCCAGCGGCTTCTCCTTCACGAAGAAGAGGACGACCGTCGCGACCAGCACCAGCGGAACCATGTACAGGAACACCGGGGTGAGCGCGTCGTTGTATGCCCCGATGATCACGTCGTGGATCGGGCCCGGAAGCGACTTGACGAGGGCGGGGGTGAACGAGTTGCTCGAGCCGCTCGAACCGGCGCCGGCGGGCATCCGGTCGGCGAGCAGCTGGGTGAGGCGCGAGACGAACAGGCTTCCGACGATCGCTGCACCGAGCGACGCGCCGATCTGGCGGAAGTAGTTGTTCGATGCGGTAGCCGTGCCCACCTTCGAGACGGGGAAGGAGTTCTGCACGATGAGGATGAGGATCTGCATGCTCATGCCGAGTCCGACACCCATCACGGCCAGGTAGGAGCAGAGCACCCACACCGGCAGGCTCGGGGTCATTGTGGACAGCAGCACGAGGGCGACCGCCACGATGACCGTTCCGACGATCGGAAGCCACTTGTAGCGTCCGGTGCGGCTGACCAGCTGCCCGGACACGATCGACGTCACCAGCAGGGCGGCCATCATCGGGATCATCAGCAGGCCTGCCTGGGTCGCATCCGCCCCCGTCACCATCTGCAGGTATGTCGGCAGGTACGCGAGCGCACCGAACATCGCGATGCCGATGATGAGCCCGGCGATCGTGGACAGGTTGAAGTTGCGGTCCTTGAAGAGGTTCAGCGGCATGATCGGCTCAGCGGCGCGGCGCTCGACGAGCACGAACAAGACGGCGGAGACGAGGGTGCCGGCGATCAGCGCGATGATGATGCCGCTGTTCCAGTCGTAGGTGGTGCCGCCCCACGTGGTGACGAGCACGAGGCACGTGGATGCGATGGCCAGCAGGCCCATTCCGGCCCAGTCGAGCTTCGGCTTTCCGCTCATGCCCTTGGGCAGGCGCAGGAAGACCACGGCGGACAGGATCGCGAGGAGACCGAGCGGGATGTTCATCCAGAACGCCCAGCGCCAGCCGATGCTCTCGGTGAACCAGCCGCCGAGAAGCGGGCCGGCGACGGACGACAGTGCGAACACGCCACCCATGATCCCCATGTACTTTCCGCGCTCGCGGGCGGGGACGACGTCGGCGATGATCGCGTTCGACAGGATCATCAGCCCGCCGCCGCCGAGGCCCTGCACGGCACGCCCGGCGATGAGCCAGGTCATGTCGGGAGCGAGGCCGCCGATGACGGAGCCCGCGATGAAGAGCGCGATGGCGCCGATGAACAGGCCCTTGCGCCCGATCAGGTCGCCGAGCTTGCCGTAGACCGGGAGCATGATGGTCGAGGCGAGGATGTAGGCCGTGGTCACCCACAGCATGTGGTCGACACCGTGCAGCTCACCGACGATCGTGGGCAGCGCGGTGCTGAAGATGGTCTGGTCGAGGGATGCGAGGAGCATCGTGACCATGAGGCCTGCGAAGACCAGGAGGATGGTGCGCTTCTGCGGCGCAGCGGCCGCACCCGCGCGAGCGGGTGCACCGGAGGGGATGGTTGCGGTGTCGGTCATTTCAGTTTCTCTAGTGCCTCTCGGATGAGCGCGTTGGCTCGGTTTTGGAGTTCGTCACGGGCCTGCGTCCCGTCAGCGGCGATGAATTCCTTGACGGCGATCTTCACGGCGCCGGCGCAGAACGGAAGGATGAGTTCGGCGAACGCGATGCGTTCCGCCTCGGTGTCGTCGGCGAACCGCGGCGAACGCCCGACGATGACAGCGATCGCGTCGACGAGCTGCTGCCCCATGCGGGTCAGCTGCGCGAGCTGACGGCCGAGGAGCTGCGGATACGTGCGCGCCAGCTCCATCCGCCCCTGCCGCAGTTCGTGGTCGGGGACGGTCGGGCCGATGAGCGCGAAGATGAGCGCGACGATCGACTCGGTCAGCTCGGCGGGCGCGAACTCGTCGAGGTGGGCCGCGAGGGCGGCTTCATCGAGCTCGACATCGCGGACGCCGAGGATCGCGTCTTCTTTGCTGTCGAAGTAGTTGAAGAAGGTGCGGGACGAGACCGGGATCGATTCGCAGATCGCGTCGACCGTCGCGTTCTCCATGCCCACTTCGAGGGCGAGCGCAACGGCCGCGCGTTCGAGCTGCTGCCGCGTCTCGGCGCGCTTGCGTTCGCGCAGGCCAGGGGTGTCGGTTGATGTCACCCTTCAATGATTGCGCGCTCCGTAATTTTGCACAACTGAAACTATTCAGAAATGCAACAATCACGGGAGATGCTCAGGTACGGGCGTCCAGCTCCCCCAGGATCCTCAGCACCGTGCGCTGGTTGCGCGCGGTCGCAGCGGGGTCCAGCTGCCTCCAGAAGGCCGCGGTGAGCCGCGTCTTCGAGACACCGAGCGGGCACCACTGGTAGATCGCGTGATCGCCCACGGCCACCAGTTCTGGCGCGATCGACTCCGCCGCCGGCACGTCGAGCGTCTTCGGCATCGGCTCCGGGCCCAGGAAGGTCACGACCTGCTTCGAGAGGTCGTCGCCCGCATCCAGCAGTGGGTTCTCCGCGGCGACCCGCCGGAACTCCGCCTCTGGAACGAGAAGGACACGCGCGGACACCCCGGAGCGCCGAGCGATCTCCTTCTCGACCTCCGCCGTCGCGCTCTGCCAATGTGCATCCGGCCGACCGGACGATTCGAACACCACGTTTCCGCTGCGCAGGAGAGTCTTGACGTTCGTGAAGCCTGCAGCCTCGAACGACGCGGCAAGATCCGACATGGCGACGGCCGTCGTCGGCCCCACGTTGATGCCGCGGATGAGTCCGACGGCGAGACCACCGACCGGGCTCACCCGCGCGGCCAGGCGTCGTCGCTGATCGGATCCGCAGCCACGAGCCGCGACTGCGGGATCTCCGCCGTGTCGAACGGCCCGCGCCCGTCCCGGCGGTACTGCGGCTCGTCGAAGGCGACGACCCACACCGGTCCGGACGGGCCCGGCACGTTCGCGCCATCGGGCCGCGCCGTGCCCGTCGAGACGATCACACCCGTCGGCTCCCCCTCCCAGGCGTCGAGCTCGCCGATGGCGCCTTCCGGAACGTGAACCTGCACGCCGACGCCGAACGGATGATCGTGGGGGTCGTGGACCTGGCGCGTCCTGCTTCTCCTCATGGCGCCCATTGTGCCACCGCGAGCAGGAGACGGATCGAGGATCAGCCTGGGTCGGTCGAGAGAACCGCCATGGAAAGCGACATGATCGTCCATTCTGCAGCGTTCCGCGGACGCTCGCCGGATCCCCGCCTCAGCCGATTGCCGGACGCGACTGCGCACCGCGATCGGGGTCGAGCATCCGCCGCAGGACGAAGCGCTCCACGACGGTCCAGGCCGTCGAGGTCAGTATGTACGCAGCAGCCGCCAGCGGGACGAACGCGGCGAACACGACGGTGACGTACGGGAGGAACGACAGCGCCTTGACGAAACCACCGGGGGCCGCCGCGCCCTGCGTCTGCGGCAGCGCCAGAACACGGCGCGAGACCGTTGTCACCGCCGCGATCAGCACGAGCACCACAAGGTACACGACGACCGATGGCCAGACGGACCCGACCGCGCCCGCCAGCCCCACGAAGCTCGTCCCGAGCGGTGCGCCGAGCACCTGTTCGGCCAGGAGGGCGTTGGCGTGCCCGGCGATCTGATAATGCGTGAACAGGGCGTAGACCAGCGAGATGACAGGAATCTGCAGCAGGAGCGGAAGGATGCCCGCGAACGGCGAAGCCTTCTCCGTCTCGTACAGCTCCATGGTCTTGCGGGCGAGCGTCTCGCGGTCCTTGCCGTGTTTCTTCTGCAGCTCGGCGAGTTTCGGGGCGAGTCTCCTGCGGGTGAACTCGGCTCGGACCTGCGACCGGCCGACCGGGATGAGAACGGCGCGTGCGAGCATCGTGAGGATGATGACGGCGACGAGACCGCTCGCCGCACCGACGACGGGTTCGGCCGCCGAGGAAAGAGTTGTGACGAAACGGTACGCCCCGTCGAGGATGGCCGCTACGGGCGCGAATGAGAAGAAGTCCATGAGAATGAGTCCCTGCGTCTACGGATGGATGGAAACCGTGTGGCCGCGTGGACGCGCGCAGGAAGCCCCGCATGCGGGTGCTCCGGAGGCGTCAGACGGCCGGCAGGGACAGTGCCGGGGCTCGCGGACGCGCGTGACCGTCCGCATCCGGATCGCTCTGACCGATCAGCTCGGCACGGTCGGCCGGCTCGACCGGATGTGCGAGCGAACGGCTGACGACAAGCGATGCGGCCAGCGCCACCACGTAGCGCACGGATGCGGCGACGAGAAGGGATGCCAGCCCGATCGCTCCGACGGCGCCGGCGATCGCGAGCGCCGTGCCAGGACCTGAGGCCCCGCGCAGTACCTCCAGCGGCCCGGCGATGAGCCGGGCGAGCAGGTCGAGGAACTGCAGCATGGGGAGGTCTCTCCAGGATCGGGCGGCCGCGACGAGAGCGGCCACTGGCGAGCGTACCAACAGCGCTCTCCGCTTCGACAGGATGTTCGCCTTGGGCGCAGCGGACCGGCTGGAGGAAGATGGTTCTATGACTCGCGTTGCCATCGTCGGTGCCCACGGTAAAGTCGCGCAGCAGCTGATGCGCCTCCTGTACGACAGAGGTGACGAATTCGTCGGCGTCGTTCGTAACGACGAGCACGGCGAGGACGTCTTCCGTCTCGGCGGCGAAGGCGCGCTCCTCGACATCGAGGCTGCATCCGCCGAGCAACTCGCCATCCCGTTCGCCGGATGCGACGTCGTCGTCTTCAGCGCGGGGGCCGGTCCGGGTTCCGGTGTCGAGCGCAAACGGACGGTCGACTATGCCGGTTCAGTCAAGTCCGTGCAGGCCGCGATCATCGCCGGCGCGCGGCGGTTCATCCAGGTGTCGGCGTGGGGCGTCGACAATCCCGTCGCCGAGGACGCCGACGCGCAGTGGGCGGCATACGTCGCAGCCAAGCGCGACGCGGATGCGGTGCTTCGCCAGTCCGGTCTGGACTGGACCATCCTGCGCCCGGGCGCGCTGACCTACGACGAGGGCACCGGAAGCGTCCTGCTCGGCACGACCGTGCCACGCGGGTCGATTCCGCGCGAAGATGTCGCCTCACTCATCGTCGCGTGCATGGACGAGCCGCAGTCGATCGGCAAGCAGTGGGAGGTCATCAGCGGCGACGTACCGATCGCCGAGGCGGTGCGCGGCGCGTAGGCTCGTCGCGTGACTACGTACGCAGATCGGCCGTGGCTGGCCAGTTACGCTCCTGGTGTCCCCGACGACGTCGAACTCCCGGAAGGATCCCTCGCGCACCTGATCGACGAGTCCGTCGCGACGTACGGCAAGAACGTCGCGCTCGAGTTCTTCGGGGCGACGACCACGTACGCCGCCCTGGGCGACCAGATCGCGCGAGCCGCGGAGGGCCTCCGCCGCCTCGGAGTCGGCAAGGGCGATCGCGTGGCGCTCGTTCTCCCCAACTGCCCGCAGCATGTCGCCGCGTTCTACGCCGTCCTGCGTCTGGGCGCTGTCGTCGTGGAGCACAACCCGCTCTACACTCCGCGCGAGATGCGACACCAGTTCGAAGACCATGGAGCACAGGTCGCGATCGTCTGGGACAAGGCGAGCGCGATGGTTCAGGACCTTCCCGCGGACCTCGGCGTCACGACGGTGATCTCCGTCGACATCACCCGCGCGATGCCGGCGTCGAAGCGATTCGCCCTCCGCCTCCCGGTGGCGGCGGCGCGCAAGGCGCGGGAGCAGCTGACGACGCAGGCACGCGGAACGATCACGTGGGAGAAGCTTCTCGACAACCGTCCGATCAAGGCCACCCACCCCCGGCCGGAGGCCGCCGACCTCGCTCTGATCCAATACACCAGCGGTACGACCGGCGTTCCGAAGGGCGCCATGCTCAGCCACCGCAACCTCGATGTGAACGCTGCCCAGGCTCGTGCCTGGGTCCCCGCGATCGAACGGGGCACCTCGGTCGTCTATGCCGTGCTGCCCTTGTTCCACGCCTATGGGCTTACCCTCTGTCTCACCTTCGCCATGAGCATGGGCTCGCGGCTGGTGCTCTTCCCCAAATTCGACCCGGACCTTGTGCTCGATGTCATCAAAAAGCGGCCGCCGACGTTCCTGCCGGCCGTTCCACCGATCTACGAGCGACTCGCGACGGCAGCGAAGGCGAAGAAAGTCTCGCTCAGCGGGATCGCGATCGCGATCTCCGGAGCCATGAACCTGCCGGACACGATCGTGAGCATGTGGGAGAAGGAGACCGGCGGCTATCTCGTCGAAGGATACGGACTGTCCGAATGCTCGCCGGTCCTGATGGCCAACCCGGTCGGCAGCACTCGCAAGGCCGGCACCGTCGGCCTCGCGCTCCCGAACACGGAGCTGCGCGTCATCGACCCGGAGAACCCGGACACCGACCGCGACTTCGGCGAAGAGGGCGAGCTGGTCGCTCGGGGTCCGCAGGTGTTCTCCGGCTATTGGCGCAAGCCGGACGAGACGGCCACCGTGCTCGACGAGCACGGCTGGTTCCGCACCGGCGACATCGTCACGATGGACGACGAGGGATTCGTGCGTATCGTCGACCGCATCAAGGAGCTCATCATCACTGGTGGCTTCAACGTCGCGCCGACCGAGGTGGAGGACTGCCTGCGCACTGTCGAGGGCGTCGCGGACGTGGCCGTCGTCGGCGTTCCGCACGGACGCGGGGGCGAGGATGTGGTGGCCGCCGTCGTGATGAAGCCCGGAGCCTCCTTCGACGAGACCGCGATCCGTGCGTACGCCCGCGAGAACCTCACGCCGTACAAGGTGCCGAAGAAGATCACACAAGTCGACGAGCTGCCGCGCTCCCTCATCGGAAAGGTCGTCCGACGCCAGGTGCGCGACCACCTGCTGAAGGCCGACACCGGTCCCGAGGACTAGTCGATCGGGAAGACGAGCAACGAACCGGTGGCCGTTGCGACGATCTTGCCCGACGCATCCGTCACGACACCGTCGGCGAACGCGACCCGGTTGCCCGGCTTCGTGACCTCGCCCACACAGGTGAGCGGGCCAGCGCCCGCGAAGACCGGCCGAAGATAGTTCACCTTGATCTCGATCGACGTGTAGCCCTGGCCCTGCTGGAGCGTGCTCTGAACCGCGCATCCCAACGCCGAGTCGAGGAGTGTGCAGACGAGTCCCCCGTGCACCGTCCCGAGGGGATTGTAGTGGGACTCGTCGGGGTCGCAGGTGAACGTCGCCGACCCGATCACCGCATCCACCAGCCGCATGTTCAGGTGCGCCATGATCGGCGGGGGCGGCAGTTCGCCCCGGATCATCGTGTGCAGGTAGTCGAGGCCCGACATCGTGGGCATGACGGCGACGCCCGGTGCCGGGTCCTCCCACTCGACGAGGCGGCTGCGGACACCGTCCTGCGATTCGGGATGCTCGTCCGCCGTCACTCGCGCTCCTCCTGCGAAGCGCCGAAGTGCGTATCCGTCGGCGGTAGCTCCGACGGGGCTTCGACGGGCTCACCGGTCTCAGCGTTGATCGCGACCCTGCCAGGAGGCAGGTTGGACAGGTCAGGCGCGATCACCGTCTCCCCCATGCCGATGTCCGGGATTCCGAATCCCACGGTAGCGCCCTCGAGTGGGGCCAGAATGATGTCATCCGAACGCATCGGCAGGGTCTCGCCCCGGAAGTAGTCCGGCCTGATGATCCACCACACGAACATCAGGACCAGGCCGATGAGGAGTCCGCCGACCCCGACCACTGCTTCGGCCCCGATGCCCCAGATGGTCACATTCTTGCCGTTGTCGTCGACGAGCCAGTCCGGGGCGGCGAACTGGATGAGCCCGTAGATGAAGACGGCGAGGAGGATCACTCCGCCGAGCACCGGGAACAGCCCGCGCATGACGAAGTGACGGAAGGAACTGAACATCGTCTTGCGGTAGAACCAGGCACTCGCGAATCCGGTCAACCCGTAGTAGAACGCGATCATCAGGCCGATCGATCCGATCAGGGCGTTCAGCAGGCTGAAACTGATCCACGAGAAGATCAGGAAGAAGGCCGCCGAAGCGATGCCCATGCCGATCGTCGACCAGGTCGGCGTGAGGAACCGGGGGTGGATCCTTGCGAACTTCTCCGGAATCGCCTTGTACACGGCCATCGACAGCGACGTTCGCGCCGTCGGAAGGATCGTGGTCTGTGTCGATGCGGATGCTGAGGTGAGGATCGAGAACCCGAGCAAGGTCAGCAGGATCGACCCGATCGGTCCACTGCCGAATAAAGTGGGCCCGATAGCCGAGAAGACGTCGCTCGAGTTCGCGGGGTTGGCCAATCCGATTCCCTTGTCGCCGACGCCGGCGAAAGCGATGGTCGCGACAGAGACGATGGCGTAGGTGAGCAGCAGCAGGACGGTGCTGATGATGGCAGCACGACCCGGCGTCTTCCCGGGGTCTTTGGTCTCCTCGTTCACCGACACGGCCGTGTCCCAGCCCCAGTAGATGAAGATCGCCGTCAGCATCGCCGGCGCGATGGTCTGACTGAAGTCGAGTCCGAACGGGTTGAACCAATCCCACTGAGGGATGATCGAGTAGGGTTCGGCATTGCCTGTGTAGACCTTCACGAGGGCGAATCCTGCGAAGAAGAGCAGGATGACCACCTCGAACGACAGCAGCACGTACTGCACACGCGCCGAGATCTCGATGCCGCGGTAACAGATCCAGGTCATCAGTGCGATCCACAGCAGGCCTGCGATCAGCGTCGCGAACTCGTTATTGGCAAGGGCGGCGACCCCGGGCAAGCCGAAGCCGCCGATGAAGGTGAACGAATAGGATCCCGCGATCTGTGCGAGATTCGACATGACGATCACATCGGCGACGATGATGCCCCAGCCGCCCATCCAGCCGGTGATCGGGCCGAAGGCCCGCGTCGCCCAGGTGAACGTGGTGCCGCAGTCAGGTTCGGCCTTGTTGAGCTCCTGGTAGGCGACGGCGATCAGGTACATCGGGATGAACGCGAGCAGCACGATGCCCGGAGCGTGAACGCCGGCGGCGAGCGTGCCGCCGACCACGATGAATCCCAGGCTGGCGGCCAGGCTGTACGCGGGCGCCGTCGATGCGACACCGACCACCACGCTGGAGACGAGCCCGAGCGCGCCGGACTTCAGTCCTTTGCTGTCCACGGTCTCGGAGTTGGAACTGGGGGGAACAGTGCTCGTCATCGGGTCTCCCAACACTGCGGCCGGAGCACCGGCCGGACCTGGTCGCGAACGGCTGTTCATCGGTGAACAGCCCGACGAGATATGTTTACGCCCTTTCGGCCTTTCCCGCACGTATCCGGAGAGTCGGCCTCCCACGGCGCGAACGCGCATAGAGTCAGCAGTACGGAGCCGTTCGGCTCCCGATCAAGGGAGTCATCATGTCAGACAAGTCACCGAAGAAGAGCAGCGCTAAAACGGCCGCCTCGAAATCCCTGAAGGAGAAACGACTCGACAAACGCGCGAAATCCGACGCCAAGGCCCACCTCGACGCCGTCTCGGATATCAAGAAGCGCTAGAGCCGAGCCTTTCCAACCGACGTCGGGCGGCGTTCTCACCAGCGCTCGTCGGGCCGAGCATCCTTCCGGCCCCACGGAGCACGAGGGACGTCGCTCCGGCGATCGGCAGGGGCACCGGGCCGAGCTGCGGCTCCCGAAGGCCGAGCCGCTCGCGGTACGGCTGCTCGAGCGAATGCACGGCGCCGGCGAACAGGACGCCGTAGGACGGCCGAAGCGTCCGCCGCAGCGGAGCGTGCTGCACGAATCGGACGATCTCGCGCGCATCCCCTCCCCCGCTGAGTTCGGGGAGGAAAGCGGCCAGCTGGGCCTTCAGCTCTGTCCTGCTGCGCGGCGGGTCGGGTACGCGCATGAGCTCGCCGGCCTTCGCCCACTCGCGGACGTACCCGTCCGGGCCGCCCGGAATCGCTCCGCCCCAGAGTTCGTGCGCAGAGAGGAACGAGTCGGTGAACGCGAGATGCACCCAGCTCAGCAGGTGCGGATCGTTCGCGGCATACGGCCGGGTGGCGCCGTGGGCGTCGACATAGCTGCCGACGACGCGTTCATGAAGCCGAAGCACCCACTCCGATCCCCGAACGGCCTGCCCGGTGTCACCGTAGGTGACTGTGTGGATCCAGCGGATCGTTCCCGCAAGCCGCCCGAGCGGATCCTCCCGGAAGCGCGACCAGTCGCGTACGCCCGCGACAGCGCCAGGATGAAGCGCCTGCATGAGCAGGGCCCTGACTCCGGCGACGAGTGTCGGCATGGAGCCGTGGACCGTCCAGGCCGCGCTGCCCGGCCCGAAGTACCCGGCGTCCTCCCCCTCCTCGATCTCCCTCACCCATCCCGGCACGCCGCTCGACTGTCCGGACAGCGTCTCGAGCAGCCGCACGCGGATGGGTTCGGTGAGACGGGTCATCCGATCGGTACGTCCACCGCGAGTCCGTCGACGACCTGGGTGCCGGGGAGACCGCCGAGCGCACCCCCGGGAAGCAGGAGCTTCGACCGTCGCACCCCCGAGCCGATGATGACGACCTCCGTCGCGTTCACGCGGCTGTCGACGTAGACCGGCCACTCGGCGGGCAGGCCGATCGGGGTGATGCCGCCGTATTCCATGCCGGTGAGCTCGACGGCACGATCCATCGGGAGGAACGAGCACTTGCGTACGTCGAGAAGCCTGCGCACGACCGTGTTGATGTCCGCGCGGGTCGTCGCCAGGACCACGCAGGCAGCGATGCGTTCGACACCTTCGCGCTTGCCGGAGACCACGACGCAATTGGCGAGCGTCCCGGCATCGAGCCCGAAGCGCTCCTTCGTGGCGGCCGTGTCCGAGACGTCAGGATCGATCTCGACGACGCCGACCGCATCCGCCACTCCTGCCGCTGCAAGGGCGGCCGCGGTCGCCGCGCTGAGCAGGTCAGGACGGGTGGATGCGGGAGCCGTGGTCAGGCCGCCGAGCGTGAAGACTCCCATGGGCTCACGCCTGCGTGCCCGCGGCGCGTTCGAGGACGAGCTCCCGCACGCGCGCTGCGTCGGCCTGTCCCTTCATCGCCTTCATCACGGCCCCGATCACGGCGCCCGCCGCCTGCACCTTGCCGTCGCGGATCTTCTCGAGCACATCCGGCTGGGCCGCAAGCGCCTCGTCGATGGCCGCGATGAGCGCCCCATCGTCCGAGACGACAGCGAGCCCGCGTGCATCGACGACCTCCTGCGGCGACCCTTCTCCGGCGATCACGCCGTCGAGGACCTGTCGCGCCAGCCGGTCCGTGAGGGTCCCGGCGTCGACGAGCGCGGCGAGAGCCGCGACATGCTCGGGCGACACGAGAGTCTCAGCGGAGACGCCCTGGGCGTTGGCCAGGCGGGCGATCTCGCCCGTCCACCACTTGCGCGCCGCCGCCGGCGTGGCGCCCGCGGCGATCGTGGCCTCGACCGTGTCGAGAAGGTCGGCGTTCGCGACGTCCTGGAACTCGAGCGCTGTGAAGCCCCAGGCAGCAGCGAGCCGCTTGCGACGGCCGGCGGGCGGTTCCGGGAGGGTCGCGCGAAGCTCGTCGACCCACTCGCGTGAGGGGGCGACCGGCACCAGATCCGGTTCCGGGAAGTACCGGTAGTCGTCGGCGTCGCTCTTCGGCCGGCCGGCGCTGGTCGTGCCGGTGTCCTCGTGCCAGTGACGCGTCTCCTGGGTGATGGTTCCGCCGGCGGCGAGGATCGCGGCCTGGCGCTGGATCTCGTAGCGGACCGCGCGCTCGACCGACCGCAGCGAGTTCACGTTCTTCGTCTCGGTGCGCGTGCCGAGCACGTTCGACCCACGGGGCCGCAGCGAGACGTTCGCGTCGCAGCGGACGTTGCCCTCTTCCATCCGCGCGTTCGAGACGCCGAGCGCCCTGACGATCTCCCGAATCGCTGCGACGTACGTGCGTCCGACCTCGGGAGCGTCGGCCTCTGCACCCTCGATCATCTTCGTGACGATCTCGACGAGGGGAACTCCACCGCGGTTGTAGTCGACGAGCGAGTAATCGGCGCCCTGGATGCGGCCGGTGGACCCGCCGACGTGCGTGAGCTTGCCCGCGTCTTCTTCCATATGGGCGCGCTCGATCGCGACCGTCACCTCGCGACCGCTCTCCAGCTCGATCGTGATCGTGCCGTCGTAGGCGATCGGCTCGTCGTACTGCGAGGTCTGGAAGTTCTTCGCGGTGTCGGGGTAGAAGTAGTTCTTGCGCGCGAACCTGCTCGTCTCCGCGATCTCACAGCCGAGCGCGAGTCCGAGCCGGATGCTCGACTCGATCGCTTTCTTGTTGACCTGCGGGAGTCCGCCGGGCAGGCCGAGGCAGGTCGGGCAGGTGTTGGTGTTCGCACCCTGCCCGAACGCGTTCGAGCACCCGCAGAACATCTTCGTCACAGTGTTCAATTCGACGTGGACTTCGAAGCCGAGGACGGGCTCGAAGAGTTCGATGGCCGTGTCGTAGTCCATCAGTTCAGCTGCGGCCATCAGACGGCTCCCTCTTCGCTTGCGAACATCTCGGTCGCCGACAGGTCCGGCGCCTGGCTGAGGAGCGTGTGGCCCCACTGCTGCTCGAGAAGCTGCTCGAGCGCTGCGCCGATGGTGTAGAGCCGGGCGTCGGCCCGGGCCGGTGCCATCAGCTGGATGCCGACGGGCAGCCCGTCCTCAGGGGCGAGCCCGATGGGCAGTCCCATTCCCGGCACGCCGGCGAGGTTGGCGGGGATCGTCGTGACGTCGTTCAGGTACATCGCCATCGGATCGGCCAGCTTCTCGCCGAAACGAAAGGCCGTCGTCGGTGCGCTCGGGCTCACCAGCACATCCGCCTTCTCGAACGCGGCGGCGAAGTCGCGCTGGATGAGCGTACGGACCTTCTGCGCGCTTCCGTAGTACGCGTCGTAGTAGCCGGCGCTCAGGGCATAGGTGCCGAGGATGATACGGCGTTTGACCTCCGGGCCGAACCCGGCGTCGCGCGTTGCGGCCATGACCCGTTCGACGGTGACCGGTCCGTCCTCGGGGTCGACCCGGAGACCGAACCGTACCGAGTCGAAGCGGGCAAGGTTGCTCGACGCCTCGGCAGGAAGGATGAGGTAGTAGGCGGCGACCGCGTACTCGAAGCTGGGAGCCGCGACCTCGACGATCTCGGCTCCCGCGGATTCGAGAAGCGCGAGCGACTCCTCGAAACGCTGCTTCACGCCGGCCTGGAAGCCCTCTCCGGAGAGCTCCTTGATGACGCCGACGCGGACACCCGTGAGGGCGCCGCCGGACAGCCCGACCCGGGCGGCGGCGGCCATCGAGGGCCAGGTGTCGGACAGCGAGGTTGAGTCGAACGGGTCGTGCCCGGCGATCACGTCGTGGAGGAGGGCCGCGTCGAGCACCGAGCGCGACACGGGGCCGACCTGGTCGAGCGAGCTGGCGAGCGCGATCGCACCGTAACGGCTCACACCGCCGTAGGTCGGCTTGACGCCGACGGAACCGGTGACCGCGGCGGGCTGCCGGATGGACCCGCCCGTGTCGGAGCCGAGCGCGAGCGGGGCCTCGAATGCCGAGACCGCAGCGGCGGAGCCGCCGCCCGAGCCTCCGGGGATGCGCTCGAGATCCCACGGGTTGCGCGTGGGGCCGTAGGCCGAATGCTCGGTCGACGAGCCCATGGCGAACTCGTCCATGTTGGTCTTGCCGAGAGGAACGAGATCGGCCTCGCGGAGCTTGCGCACGACGGTCGCGTCGTAGGGCGGCAGCCACCCTTCGAGGATCCTGGAACCCGAGGTGGACGGCATGTCCTTCGTCGCGAGCACGTCCTTGATCGCGATGGGCACACCAGCGAGCGGGGACAACTGCGCCCCGGCGGCGCGACGCGCATCCACGTCTGCGGCGGTTGCCAGTGCGGCATCCCCCGCCACGTGCAGGAAGGCGTGCACGTCCTCGTCGACCGCTTCGATCCGGTCGAGGTGCGCACGGGTCGCTTCGACCGACGAGATGTCGCGGGTCGCGAGAAGATCGGCAAGCGTCGAGGCGGAGAGCCTGGTGAGGTCGGTCATCGTCTACTCCTCGTCCAGGATGGGCGGAACACGGAACCAGTCGCCCTGGCGATCCGGAGCACCGGAGAGCGCCTGCTCGACCGTGAGCCCGGGCACGACGACGTCTTCGCGGAAGACGTTCGTGAGCGGCATCGGATGGCTGGTCGCCGGGACATCGGGACCGGCGACTTCGGTGACCTTCGCGACCGCGTCGACGATCTGACCCAGCTCGGCCGTCAGGCTGGTGATCTCTTCGGGGCTCAGGTCGATCCTGGCGAGGCTCGCCAGGTGCGCGACCTGTTCGGCGCTAATTTCGGACATGGGTCTCCGTCTGCTGCGTCAGTGTGTGGATTCCTCAATCCTATTCGAGCAGTCGGGCGCAGGTCAGCGGTTCGAGGCCGTCGTCTCGGTGGGCGTCGCCGGCGTCGATCCGTCCATGACGAGATCGCCCATGTCGATCCCGATCAGGGCGAGGTTCCGCATCGACTCGCTGTCCGCTGCGAAGTATTCGTTGTGCCCTGACGATCCGCCGAGCTTCTCCTGCGTGATCGGGTCGACGCCGCCGGAGACACCCATCTTGCGCGCCCCGTAGCTCGCAGCCCCCGGGTCGCTCCCGAAGAAGGCGCTGTGCACGATGGGATCCATCGGCGCCTGGCCGACGAAGACGTTCCCGTCCGCGACGCTCAGCTGCGACACCGACTGGGCGTCGCTGCCCGGCGAGCCGAGGAGAGCCAGGGCATCGATGGTGACGGAGTGGCGCTGGAGTGCGAGCAGCACGGCGGTCGACCCGTAAGAGTGCGCGAAGACGCTCACGTACGGCATGTCGTTCCTGCGGATGGCCTGGAGCCCTTGCAGCGTCTTCTCGAAGTTGTCCGCGCCCTGGGTGGCGAGATCGAGGCCGCCGATGTTCATGAGCTCAGGCGTCTGGTAGCCGATCCACGCCACTGTCGCGACACCGGGGGTCACCTGTGTTCCACGGGGACCCAGGAGCCGGCGGAGCCAGTCGACCTGACTGTCGTAGAGATTCTGCGCCGTCTTGGCCCAGTCCACGATCTGCTCATCGACCGACATGTACATCCCCGGGACGAGGTAGCTGACGAAGCGAGCCGTGGACAGGTCGCCGACCACGATCGCCGCACGCGCATCGGAGGACGTGTCGAGCGAGACGAGAGTGCGCCTCACCCCGTCGTGCTTCGACAGTGCACGTTTGACGTTCTGGAGTGTGTCGAGGGTTCGCTCCAGCTCGAGCCTTCTCCCCTTACCCTGCTCCGACGCAAGGCTGATTCGCGCGTGCGCGATCGTCTGCTTGAGATCGAGGACGTTCGCGCGTCCTCGTACGTCGTAAGGAACGCCCTCCAGGTTTCCGATGACATGGGGGGCGGAGTGGATCAGCGATGCCTGCGTCGTCGGGTCGATCAGTCGCCACAATCCGGCGACGTCGCTGGCACGCGGAGGATTGACGAGCATTGCGTCGAGGGCCGCTCGGTGGGCGTCGACGAAGGCGGGCACATCGGACGCCGTGATCTGTGCGAGCGCGCCGAGAGTGGTCGCTGCGAGAAGCCCGGACTGGGTGTTGCCGGCCGGAGCGTCGTTCACCGTCGCCGGACGGGTCGGACCGTGCGACAGCACTGTGGAATAGGCGGCCGCAGGCTGGTACGGGGCAGCGTCGGCGGGCACGACTCCGGCCCCGGTCACTCCTGCTAGGACCGAGGTAATCGAGAGTATTGCCGCAAAACCGACCAGCACTCCGTCCGGGTCCCTCCGAGAGCGACGAGCAGAGCCCTTGCACCGCCCCTGTCGAGGCGCGCCCTTATGATGCTATCGGTCGGGAAACGTCCGCCAGATACACGTTCTACCCCCTGTTCGGGAGTAGAACCAGCATTTTAGCAGGTTCAGAGCGCGTCCGGCCCACCCTCGAGCAGCCTGCGGAACCCGTCAGCGTCGATGATCGGAATGCCGAGCTGTTCCGCTTTGGCCAGTTTCGAGCCCGCTCCGGGTCCCGCAGCGACGTAGTCGGTGTTCTTCGACACACTCGATGCGGATTTGCCGCCGGCGGCGATGATCGCCTCCTGCGCTCCCTCGCGCGTGAACCCCTCGAGGCTTCCAGTGGCGACGACGGTGAGTCCGGACAGCGTGCCACCGGCCGATTCTGCCGCACCCGGGCCGGCGTGGCCCGGAGTGGCGAACTGCACACCGGCCGCGGCCCAGCGCTCGACGATCTCCCGATGCCAGTCGACGGCGAACCAGGCGAGGACAGCGTCGGCGATGATGCCGCCGACACCGTCGACCTGCGCGAGCTCGTCGCGATCGGCGGAACGGATCGCATCCAGCGATCCGAAGTGGTTGGCGAGCGCCCGCGCGGCGACGGGGCCGACGTGGCGGATGTTCAGCGAGACGAGGATGCGCCAGAGTGGTTTGGCCTTCGCAGCCTGCAGGTTTGCGAGCAGCTCCTCGGCGTTCTTCGACGGAACGAAGTCTGCGGTTCCGCCGAACTCGGCCGAGTCCGGGTCGAACGGGCCGTCCTTCTTCTGCCGCCGACGGCGGAACGGGGTGTCCGTCTTCTGCTCCCCTGACTCCGTAAGCCGGGGCAGACCGGTCTCCGGGTCCCTCACGACCACCTCGATCGGGAACAGATCCGCCATGGTCAGGTCGAAGAGGCCGGCCTCGGTGGGCAGGGGCGGCTGCTCAGGCTTGAACGGTTGGGTCAATGCTGCAGCGGCGACCTCGCCGAGAGCTTCGATGTCGAGGGCCCCGCGGGACCCGATGTGCTCGACGCGGCCCCACACCTGGGCCGGACAGAACTCTGCGTTCGGGCAGCGCAGGTCGATATCGCCCTCTTTGGCGGGCGCGAGCCTCGTACCGCAGACGGGACAGTTCTCGGGCATGACGAACTCGCGCTCCGTCCCGTCACGCAGTTCGACGACCGGGCCGAGGACTTCCGGGATCACGTCGCCGGCCTTGCGGAGCACGACCGTGTCGCCGATGAGGACACCCTTGGCCTTCACGACGTCCTGGTTGTGCAGGGTCGCCTGGCGGACCTCGCTGCCGGCGACCCGCACCTTCTCCATCACCGCGAACGGGGTGGCGCGACCGGTGCGGCCGACGCTCACCACGATGTCGAGAAGCTTGGTGTTGACCTGCTCAGGAGGGTATTTGTAGGCGATCGCCCAGCGCGGAGCTCGGCTGGTCGCTCCCAGCTCGTCGTGCAGAGCGAGTTCGTCGACCTTCACGACCACGCCGTCGATCTCGTGTTCGACGCTGTCGCGGTGCTCGCCGTAGTAACGGATGAACTCGGCGGCGCCCGCGGCCGCGTCCACCACCCGGTAGTGGGTCGAGGTCGGCAGCCCCCAGCCGTTCAGGAGCTCGTAGGTCTTGGACTGACTGTCGACGGGCGGGTTCGCCCACGCCCCGATGCCGTGCACGAGCATGTGGAGCCGCCCGAGCCTGGCCCGCATGAGCGCAAGCTGGGTGTCGTTCTTTCCCTCGGCCTTCTGCCGCAGCGAGCCGCTCGCGGCGTTGCGCGCGTTGGCGAACACTTTCTCGCCGAGCTCTGTCTGGGCCGCATTGAGGGCCTCGAACTCTGCGACGGGGAAGAAGACCTCGCCGCGCACTTCGACGAGAGGCGGATGTCCGGTGCCGGACAACCGGGCGGGGATGGCCGGAATGAAGCGGATGTTCTCGGTGACGTCTTCTCCGACGACCCCGTCACCTCTGGTCGCCGCCGAGACCAGGCGCCCGTTCGCGTAGCGCAGGTTGATGGCGAGGCCGTCGATCTTCAGCTCGCACAGGAAGTCGACCCTGCGCCCTGCATCCCGTCCGACGCGTGCCGCCCAGGCGTCGAACTCGTCGATGGAGAAGACGTTGTCGAGGCTGAGCATGCGCTCCGCGTGCTGCACGGGCGCGAAGAGAGTGGTCTGCGCGCGACCACCGACTGTCTGGGTCGGGCTGTCCTGGCTCTGCAGTTCGGGGAACAGCCGTTCGAGCTCTTCGAGGCGATGGATCATCCCGTCGTATTCGAGGTCGCTCACGAGCACCGTGTCCCGCTCGTAGTACGCGTCGCGCAGCTCCAGGATGCGTTCGGTCAGCCGCTGTGCTTCGGCCCGTGCCCGGGTGGGGTCATCCGCAATGTCGTTCACCACGCTCCCAGCATACGGACAGCCGCCGACGCCGGACGGCCCTTGCGGGCGGAGGGTCAGCCGACGGGGACCGCGCTGACCGTCCGGTCGATCGTCGTCTGGCCGAGCACCCGGGTTCCGAGATACACGACGGCGGTCTGACCGGGGGCGACACCGTTCAGCGGCTCATCCGGGGTGACGACCAGCTCGTCGACGCCATCCGCCGCCGGGCGCACGACGGCGACAGCGGGCACGGGGTCGGCGTGCGCACGGATCTGCACCTCGCAGGCGAACGGCTTCTCCGGCGCCTCAGGCGCGCGACCGGCCCAGGTGAAGCGCGAACCGGCGATCTCGGCGATGTCGAGAGCCTCCTTGGGACCGACGACCACTGTGTTGTCCTTCGGCCGCACCTCGAGCACGAAACGCGGCTTGCCGTCGTCGGCGGGGAAGCCGATGTTGAGCCCCTTGCGCTGGCCGACGGTGAACGCGTGCGCGCCCTCGTGCGACCCGAGTCGGTTGCCCTCGCGGTCGAGGATGTCGCCGGTCTCGGCACCGACGCGCTCGGCGAGCCAGCCGCGAGTGTCGCCGTCCGGGATGAAGCAGATGTCGTGCGAGTCCGGCTTGTCGGCGACGCTGAAGCCCCTGGCCGCCGCCTCGGCGCGAACCTCGGCCTTCGACGGCGTCGCGCCGAGCGGGAACATCGCGTGCGCGAGCTGCTCAGCCGTGAGCACTCCGAGCACGTAGGACTGATCCTTCGCCCACGCGCTCGCCCTGTGCAGCTCGCGGTTGCCCTCGTCGTCGGCGAGGATGGCGGCGTAGTGTCCGGTGCAGACGGCGTCGAAGCCGAGGTCGAGCGCTTTCTCGAGGAGCGCGGCGAACTTGATCTTCTCGTTGCAGCGCATGCACGGGTTCGGGGTGCGGCCCGCGGAGTACTCCGCGATGAAGTCGTCGACCACGTCGAGCTTGAAACGTTCGGAGAAGTCCCACACGTAGTACGGGATGCCGATGATGTTGGCAGCGCGTTGGGCATCCATCGAATCCTCGATCGTGCAGCAGCCGCGGCTGCCGGTGCGCAGCGTTCCCGGCATGCGGCTGAGCGCCAGGTGCACCCCGACGACGTCATGGCCGGCTTCGACCGCACGGGCCGCCGCCACCGCCGAGTCGACGCCACCACTCATCGCTGCCAGAACTTTCACCCGACAAGTCTACGGCGCGCCTGCTGGCCGCTCGCCGAGAGCGGTCAGCGCCCGAGTCGCGTCGTCCGTTCCGCAAGCCCGGCGCGGGCCGCCTGGGCGTAGGCACCCGGCAGAGCGCCGACGACCGCATCGATGTCCGCTTCCGTCGTCGTGCGCCCGAGGGTGATGCGCAGCGCACCGCGCGCCTCTTCGCCGGTACGCCCCATGGCCAGGAGCACGTGGGACGGCTCCGGTATGCCCGCCTGGCATGCCGAGCCGGTCGAGACCGAGATCCCGGCCACATCGAGGAGGAAGAGCAGCGAATCCCCCTGGGCACCGGGGAAGACGAAGTGCACGTTCGAAGCGACGCGTCGGGGATCGCCCGCCGGCATCCCGCTCAGCACTGCCTCCGGAACGGCCTCGGAGACACCGCGGATGAGGCGGTCGCGCAGCCGTTCGAGCCTCGCCCGCTCCGCAGCGAGGTCGCGAACCGCCCGCTCGGCCGCCACGGCGAACGCCACCGCCGCCGCGACATCCTGCGTACCGCTGCGCACATTGCGCTGCTGGCCGCCACCGTGCACGAGCGGCACCACGGTCGCCGTGCGGCTGAGCACGAGCGCTCCGATGCCGACCGGGCCGCCGATCTTGTGGGCGGACACGCTGAGCCCGACCAACCCCGCCGATGTGCTGCCGGTGTCGCGCCGCAGTCCGGCGAAGTCGATGGGGATGTGACCGTACGCGGCCACCGCGTCCAGATGCACCGGAACCGCGTGCTGCTGCCCGAGTCGCGCGAACTCGGCGACGGGTTCGATCGTCCCCACTTCGTTGTTGACCCAGAGCGCCGTCGCCAGGGCGATCGAATCGCTGTCACGCGCGAACGACCGGTGCGCGGCATCCAGATCGACCAGCCCGTGCCCGTCGAGCGGGAGCCACTCGAGCGAGGCGCCCTCGTAGCGTTCGAGCCACTCGAGCGTGTCGACGGTAGCGTGATGCTCCCCGCCCGGCGCAAGAACCCTCGGCCGCGGGGGCTGCCGGACGTCGTTGCGCGTCCAGTACAGGCCCTTCAGCGCCAGGTTGATCGCTTCGGTGCCGCCCGAGGTGAACACGACCTCGATCGGGTCGCACCCGAGCGACCAGGCGACTGCCTCGCGGGCCTCTTCGAGCATCCGCTTCGCCTGCTGTCCCTGGCTGTGGATCGACGACGGGTTGCCGACCACGGTCATCGCCTCGGCGTACGCCGCGATCGCTTCGGGAAGCATGGGCGTCGTCGCCGCATGATCCAGGTAGACAGCCACTGCCACCCCTCCCTCTGCGCTCGCCTGCATTCACTACTCTAGATCGCATGACTCCTGCCGATCCCCTGCGCAATCTCGGCGTTCGACAGACATCGAACGGCGGCGAACTCCGCGTCTGGTCGGAGAACGCCGATGCGATGGAACTGTGCCTGTTCGACGACAAGGACGCGAACTGGCTCGTCAAGACGATCCGGATGACGAGGGATTCGAACGACGTCTGGGTCGGCAAGTCGCGGTCGCTCACGCCCGGGCGCCGCTACGCCATCCGCGTCTCGGGCCCCGCGAGCCCGACCAACACGTTCAACCCGGAGACGATGCTGCTCGACCCGTACGCGCGCGGGCTCGTGCACACGGGATCGAACGGCTGGCTGTCCTGCGTCACTGCGGACGGTTTCGACTGGGCCGGCTCCCGCAAGCCGCAGACGCCGCTCGACCACACGGTCATCTACGAGGCGCACGTGAAGGGCATCAGCAAGCTCAACCCGGACATTCCGGAAGAGCTGCGCGGCACCTACGCCGGACTCGCCCACGAGTCGACGATCCGCTACCTGAAAGACCTGGGGGTCACGGCCGTCGAGCTGCTCCCCGTCCAGGCCTTCCTCTCCGAGCAACGGCTCATCCATCAGGGACTGACGAACTACTGGGGCTACAACACTCTCAACTTCTTCTCCCCCCACGCCCCGTACGCCTCGCGTGCGGCACAGGCGGCCGGTCCGGATGCGGTGCTCGCCGAGTTCAAGGGGATGGTCAAACTCCTCCACGAGGCGGGTCTCGAAGTCATCCTCGACGTCGTCTACAACCACACGGCAGAAGAGGGTCTCGGTGGCCCGCGCTCCAGTTTCCGCGGGATCGACAACGCCAACTACTACCGCCAGGACGAGCACGGCGCCTACATCGATGTGACCGGCTGCGGCAACACGATCAATTTCGGACACGACGTTCCTGTTCGTCTCGTTCTCGACTCCCTCCGGTACTGGGCGAACGAGGTGCAGATCGACGGCTTCCGCTTCGACCTCGCAGCGACACTGGGGCGCGACGCGAACGTGAACTACACCCCTGACCATCCGTTGCTCACCGGTATCCTCGAGGACCCGCTCCTGGCGAACGTGAAGATGATCGCCGAACCGTGGGACGTGGGCGCCGGCGGGTGGCAGACCGGCAACTTCCGGCTCGGCTGGTCGGAGTGGAACGACCGCTACCGCGATCGTGCGCGCGCATTCTGGCTGGCCGACATCGCGGACGCCCGTGCGAAAGGTGCGGCCCCGACCGGCATCGGCGGTTTCGCCACCAGGCTGGCCGGGTCGTCCAACACGTTCTCGCCCGACCGCGGTCCGCTCGCGTCCGTGAACTTCGTCACAGCGCACGACGGATTCACGCTGGCCGACCTCACCACCTACGACGTCAAACACAACCTCGGTAACGGCGAGAACAACCGTGACGGCACCGACAACAACCGGTCGTTCAACCACGGCGTCGAAGGCCAGACGACGGACGAGGCGATCCTGCTCAGCCGGTACAAGGCGATGCGCAACCTCCTGGCCACGCTGCTGCTCTCCGCGGGAGTCCCCATGCTCACGGCCGGCGACGAGTTCGGCCGCAGCCAGCGGGGCAACAACAACGCATACTGCCAGGACAGCGAGCTGACCTGGATGAGCTGGCTGCGCACCCGCGACCAGCGCGAACTCTTCGCGACCACCCGGCGGTTGCTCGAGCTCCGCCGCACCAACCCGGCCCTGCGGCCCAGCAGGTACGCCGTCTTCGGCGAGACCACCAAGAACGCCAGTCACATGGACTGGTTCGACGCGACCGGCGCGCTGATGGACGACGAAGACTGGAACTCCCCCGAGAACCGCACACTGCAGTACCTCGCTGCGAGCACGCCGGACAAGGAGGAGTTCAACCGGATCCTCCTCATCGTGCACGGTGTCGAGGACGACGTGACGGTCTCGCTGCCTGTCGCTCCCGGCGTCGAGTCGTACAACCTTCTCTGGGACAGCGCGACAGAGGTTCCGATCGACGAAGACCCAACGCCGCTCCTGCCGGGATCGGAACGTCTGGTGGGCGGCACCTCGATGCAGCTCTTCCGGGCGAACGGCCCTCGCGTCGTCGCAGCTCCCGGAGCGCCTCCGAGCCCCCACCCCCTCACCGACCCGCTGCCGACCTGATGGCCAGGCGCAGTTCGGCGGGCACCCCGGCGACGGTCGCACTGACCGCGGCCGGCATCCCGTTCGCCGTCCACGCCTACGATCACGACGCTTCGGTGACCTCGTTCGGCCTGGAGGCCGCCGAAGCCCTCGGAATCGAGCCCGAGCGCGTGTTCAAGACGCTCCTGGCCGACACCGACTCCGGCCTCGTCGTCGGCATCGTTCCGGTCGACGGCAAGCTCGACCTGAAAGCCCTGGCGAGCGCGGTCGGTGCAAAACGGGCGACCATGGCCGACCCTGCTGTCGCCGAGCGACGCACCGGCTACGTCGTCGGCGGGATCAGCCCGATCGGGCAGAAGACGCGCCTGCCGACGGTGCTCGACGAGACGGCCGAGCTCTTCGACACCGTGTTCGTCTCGGGCGGCAGACGAGGACTCGATCTCGAGCTGGCGCCGGCCGACCTGGTCGCGGCGACCACGGCCACGATCGCGCCCATCGCCCGTCCCTGACGGGCCGGTCGGCCCGCGGATCCTCCGTTCAGCCTGCGACGGCCACCAGCCCCAGCTCCGCCGAGGTGAGCAGCAGGTCGTTGCGCGGAACGATCCGCACCGTGTAGCCGAACGAGCCGGCGCGACCCAGCTCGACCGCGCCCAGGTACTCGATGGCCCCGCCGATCGCGGACTCCTCGTCGACCGCGAGGTCCCGGATGCGCACATCCGTGAGCTCGTCACTGTTCTGGCTGCGACCGTAGACGACCTGGACGGCGACATCCTCCGGCTTCAGTCCGTTCAACTGGACGCGCGCCCGAAGGTGCAGTTCATCGCCGACCTGCGGGATCGCGTCCACCCCACCGGACTCGACGTGCACGACCGCCACGCCGGGCCACGCCGCTCGCACGCGCGACTTCCAGGCCGCGAGCGCCCTGGCGCCGCAGTAGTCGTCCTCGCTGACCCGGCGCTCGTATCCGCTGGCCGGAATATACATCCGCTCTACGTATTCCCGCACCATGCGGTCGGCGCTGAGCGCGGGCGACAGGGTCGCCAGCGTGTGCCGGATCTGCCCCACCCAGCCCTCTGGCACGCCGTCCACGTTGCGCTCGTAGAACCGCGGTGCGATCTGGTTCTCGATCAGGTCGTAGAGCGCCTCGGCCTCGAGGGCGTCGCGTTCGCTGCCGTCACCTGCGGCGTCCGCCGAAGGAATCGCCCAGCCGTCCTCGCCGTCGTAGTACTCGTTCCACCAGCCGTCGAGGATCGACAGGTTGAGCGCGCCGTTCAGCGCCGCCTTCATCCCGGAGGTACCGCACGCCTCGAGCGGGCGGAGCGGGTTGTTCAGCCAGACATCGGTGCCCGGGTACAGGAGCTGTGCCATCCCGATGTCGTAGTCGGGCAGGAACACCATGCGCGTGCGGATGTCCGGTTCGGCGGCGAACTGCACGAGCTTCTGGATGAGGCGCTTGCCCTCCTCGTCGGCCGGGTGCGACTTGCCTGCGATCACGATCTGCACCGGACGCTCCGGATGCAGGAGGATCGCGCGCAGGCGGTCAGGATCGTGGAGCATGAGGGTGAGCCGCTTGTAGGTCGGGACACGACGGGCGAAGCCGATGGTGAGCACGGAGGGGTCGAGCAGTTCCGACATCCAACCGGGCGTGACACCGCCGGGATTCTGCTTCTCCCAGGCTTGCGCCACCCGCCTGCGCGCGTCTCCGACGAGCTGTTCGCGCATCCGGGTGCGCACCGACCAGATGTCGAGCTCTCCGAGACCGCCGGACGTCCAGTCCGCACTGGTCGTGTCCGTCGTCCCGAGCCGCTCTTCGGCGAGCGCCCGGAGCATCGGATCGGTCCAGGTGGGCGCGTGGACGCCGTTCGTCACCGAGTCGATCGGGACCTCGTCGGCGTCGAATCCCGGCCAGAGCCCGCGGAACATCCGCCTGCTGACCTGCCCGTGCAGCTTGGAGACGCCGTTGGCGTGCTGCCCGAGACGCAGTCCCATCACGGCCATGTTGAACACGTCGGGCGAGCCGCCGGGATAGTCCTCTGCGCCGAGGGCCAGTACGTCGGCCGCCCGCACACCGGGAAGCAGGTCGGTCGAGAAGTACCGCTCGACGAGCGGCCTCTCGAACCGGTCGATGCCCGCGGCGACGGGAGTATGGGTCGTGAAGACCGTGCCGGCGCGCACGACCTGGAGCCCTTCATCGAAGGTGAGTCCTTCGCCGATCAGGTCGGAGATCCGTTCGACCCCGAGGAAGCCGGCGTGGCCTTCGTTGGTGTGGAAGACTTCGGGCTCCGGGGTGCCGGTGAGATCGGCCCAGACCTTGATGGCACGGACGCCTCCGATACCGAGAAGGAGTTCCTGCAGCAGCCGGTGCTCTCCCCCGCCGCCGTACAGGCGGTCGGTGACCGAGCGTAGGCCGTCGTCGTTCTCGGGGATGTCCGTGTCGAGGAGCAGGAGACGGATGCGGCCGACCGCGGCCTGCCACACCCGCGCGTTCAGCGCGCGTCCGTCCGGCAGCGCCAGAGTGATCTGCACGGCCGTACCGTCCGGCTGCCGGAGGACGGAAAGCGGCAGCCCATCCGGGTCGAGGACCGGGTAGCTCTCCACCTGCCAGCCGTCCGGCGAGATCGCCTGCGAGAAGTAGCCCGACCGGTAGAACAGGCCGACGCCGACGAGCGGTACGCCGAGGTCGGAGGCGCTCTTGAGGTGGTCGCCCGCGAGGATGCCGAGGCCTCCCGAGTACTGGGGAAGGGCGGCGGCGATACCGAATTCGGGCGAGAAGTAGGCGATCGACCGGGGCACCGCGCCCTCGAGGCCCTGGTACCATCGCGGCTCGGTCAGGTAGGCACGGAGGTCGTCGCGCAGCCGGTTCGCCCACTCGACGTAGCCGTAGTCGTTCGCCAGCTCCGTCAGTCGCGACGGGTGCACGGCACCCAGCAGCGCGATCGGATCGTGCCCGGTCTGCTGCCAGAGCTCCGGTGAAATGCGTGCGAACAGCTGCCTGGTGGGTTCGTGCCAGGACCAGCGCAGGTTGCCTGCGAGTTCCTCCAGCGCCCCGAGCTGCTCGGGGAGAACTGCGCGAACGGTAAACCTTCGGATCGCCTTCACCCCCACAGCCTAGGCGAGGACGATCGGGTGCGCGCAAGGGTCGGACGCCGCTGCACGCGGAGGGTGCCAAGTCGCGGGCCCGCGCGGTACGGTCAGGGGGTGGGAAAGACTGCGGAGAACCAGAAGGCGGGCAAGGGCACCCGCACGGATGCTGTACGGGTCAGTGACGGTCCCGCACCGTCGCCGTTCGCCCCGGCCATCGGGCGCATCCCGATCCTCGCCCTGTCACCCCAGGTCGATGACGGCGCGTGGCCGGCCAAGGCGTTCAACGGGGAGGTCATCCCGTTCCGTGCCACCGCGTTCCGGGAGGGCCACGACCTGATCGGGGTTGACCTGCTTCTCCTCGATCCGAACGGCGTGCAGACCGAGCACCGGATGAAGGCGGTCGCCCCCGGTACCGACCGGTGGGAGGCGCTCGTCCAGCTCGAGACCGAAGGCCTCTGGCGCTACCGCATCCAGGCGTACGGCGACGAGTACGCGACCTGGCTGCACAATGCGACGGTCAAGGTTCCGGCGGGGGTCGACGTCGAGCTCATGTTCACCATCGGCCGCGGGCTCCTCGAGCGCGCCGCTGAGGACGAACGCCGCAGTACGGCCGAACGCCGCCATCTCGGCGAGGCGGCGAAGACCGTCGCGGACACGTCGAAGACACCCGATGAACGACTCGCGGCCGCGACGGACGCCCGCGTCGTCGGTGTCCTGGACGCCCGCCCTGTCGTCAGCCTCCCGACGCTCTCGCCCACTCGCAGAGTCCTCGTCGAGCGCACACGGGCCGGAGTGGGCAGCTGGTACGAGTTCTTCCCCCGCTCCGAGGGGGCGAAGAAGCAACCGGACGGTTCGTGGAAGTCCGGCACGTTCCGTTCGGCCGCCAAGCGCCTCCCCGAGGTCGCCGCCATGGGGTTCGATGTCGTCTACCTGCCGCCCATCCATCCGATCGGGCACGAATTCCGCAAGGGGCCCAACAACACCCTGAACGCGGGCCCCGGAGACCCCGGGTCACCCTGGGCGATCGGCAGCGCCGAAGGCGGCCACGACGCGATCCACCCGGACCTCGGCACGGAGAAGGATTTCCTGTTCTTCGTCGGCAAGGCGAAGCAGGCGGGCCTTGAAGTCGCTCTCGACCTCGCGCTCCAGGCCGCGCCCGACCACCCGTGGGTGAAAACGCATCCCGAATGGTTCACCTCTCTTCCCGACGGTTCGATCGCGTACGCGGAGAACCCGCCCAAGAAGTACCAGGACATCTACCCGATCAACTTCGACAACGATCCGGTCGGCCTGCGCGACGAGATCCTGCGCATCGTGCTCTACTGGATCTCCCTCGGCGTGAAGATCTTCCGCGTCGACAACCCGCACACCAAGCCGATCGGCTTCTGGGAGTGGCTGATCCACCACGTCAATGCGCAGCATCCCGACGTGGTCTTCCTGGCCGAAGCGTTCACGCGGCCGGCGATCCTGCACACCCTCGGCAAGGTGGGCTTCCAGCAGTCGTACACGTACTTCACCTGGCGGAACACGAAAGACGAGCTCGCCGAGTTCCTCGACGGCCTGGCGCACGAAACCGCCGACTTCCTGCGCCCGAACCTCTTCGTGAACACGCCGGACATCCTCACCGAGTATCTCCAGTTCGGCGGTCCGGCGGCCTTCAAGATCCGTGCCGCGATCGCCGCGACAGGCGCGCCCACCTGGGGGGTGTACTCCGGCTTCGAACTGTACGAGAACGTCGCGCGCGCCGGTGCGGAAGAGTACATCGACAACGAGAAGTACGAGTTCCGTCCGCGCGACTACGCGCGGGCCCAGAACCTCGGTAAATCGCTCGCCCCCTACCTGACCATGCTGAACCGGGCCAGGAGCGAGCATCCGGCCCTGCGGCAGTTGCGCAACCTGCACGTGCACGAGAGCGACGACGACGCGATCCTCGTCTTCAGCAAGTACCTCGCGGGGGCCTTCACCCGGAGCGGCAAACCGGATGCCATCCTCGTCGTCGCCAACGTCGACCCGCATTCCGTGCGCGAGACCGTCGTCCACCTCGACGTCACCCGGTTCGGGATCCCCCAAGGCGGTCAGTTCGAAGTGAAAGACATCGTCACGGGCGCGAAATGGACCTGGGGCGCCGACAACTACGTGCGGCTCGATGCGTTCACCGAGCCCGTCCACATCCTGAGCGTGAAGGGGACCCCCTGATGAGCCCGATCCCCGAAGGTGCGGCCGCGATCGCGCTCCCCACTCTCCGCGACCCGCTGCTCGCCGCCGTCGCGGCCGGCAGCCACCACGATCCCCACGCCGTGCTCGGCCAGCATGTCGTCCGCGCGGACGGCATCGACGACCCCATCACAGTCATCCGCGCCCTCCGGCCGCTCGCGAGCGAGGTCGTCGCCGTGCTCTCGAACGGGGCCCGCATCGAACTCGGTCATCTTGCGCACGGCATCTGGCAGGGCTTCAGCCTGCTCGGACCGCAGGACTACGTGATCGAGACGCACTACGCGAATGCGCCGGCCTGGACAGCGGACGACCCGTACCGGTTCCGGCCCTCGATCGGCGAACTCGACCTGCACCTGATCGGCGAGGGCAGACACGAGCGCCTCTGGGATGCACTGGGCTCGCACTACAAGGCGCAGTACGGCGTGACCGCCGAGAGCATCGGAACCGGATTCGCGGTCTGGGCGCCGCACGCGCGCGCGGTGCGGGTCGTCGGCGACTTCAACGACTGGGACGGAACCCAGCACGCCATGCGCAACATGGGCGAGACCGGCGTCTGGGAGCTGTTCGTCCCTGGCCTGACCCCCGGAACGATCTACAAGTACGACCTTCTCGGCCAGGACGGAAACTGGGTACGCAAAGCCGACCCGATGGCGCGCTACACGGAATGCCCGCCGGCCACGGCATCCGTCGTCGGAGAGACGCACTACGACTGGCATGACGGAGACTGGCTCACGGCGCGCTCCTCGCACAACCCGCACAACGGCCCCATGAGCGTGTACGAACTCCATGTGGGAAGCTGGCGGCCAGGGCTCGGCTACCGCGAGCTCGCCGACCAGCTCATCGAATACGTGGGCGAGCTCGGCTACACGCACATCGAGTTCCTGCCCTTGGCCGAGCATCCGTTCGGCGGCTCCTGGGGCTACCAGGTCACCGGCTACTACGCACCCACCAGCAGGTTCGGCCACCCCGACGATCTGCGCTACCTGATCGACCGCCTGCACCAGGCCGGCATCGGTGTGCTCATCGACTGGGTCCCGGGCCACTTCCCGAAAGACGATTGGGCACTGGCCCGCTTCGACGGTCAGCCCCTGTACGAGCACTCGGACCCTCGCCGCGGCGAGCAGAAGGACTGGGGCACCCTGATCTTCGACTTCGGAAACTCGCAGGTGCGCAACTTCCTGGTCGCGAACGCGCTCTACTGGCTCGAGGAGTTCCATGTCGACGGCCTGCGCGTGGACGCGGTCGCATCGATGCTCTACCTCGACTACTCCCGCGAAGACGGCGAATGGGAGCCGAACAAGTACGGCGGCCGCGAGAACCTCGAGGCCATCAGCTTCCTGCAGGAGGTCACGGCGACGGCGTACAAACGCAACCCCGGCACCGTGATGATCGCCGAGGAGTCGACCAGCTGGGGCGGCGTCACGCAGCCCACCTCCAGCGGCGGACTCGGATTCGGATTCAAATGGAACATGGGGTGGATGCACGACTCGCTGCAGTACATCCACGAAGACCCGATGTACCGCTCCTACCACCACAACGAGATCACGTTCTCGTTCGTCTACGCGTTCAGCGAGAACTTCCTCCTCCCGATCAGCCACGACGAGGTCGTACACGGCAAAGGCTCGTTGCTGAGCAAGATGCCTGGCGATCATTGGCAGCAGCTCGCCAATGTGCGCGCCTACCTGTCATTCATGTGGGCGCATCCGGGCAAGCAGTTGCTGTTCATGGGGCAGGAATTCGGCCAGCCGTCGGAATGGAGCGAGGAGCGCGGCCTGGACTGGTGGATCCTCGACCAGCCGACGCACCGC
This sequence comes from Leifsonia sp. Ger2509, assembly GCF_055231915.1. NCBI lineage: Bacteria > Bacillati > Actinomycetota > Actinomycetes > Micrococcales > Microbacteriaceae > Leifsonia > Leifsonia sp. Ger2509. The sequence continues at coordinate 3,953,098 of NZ_JBUYVB010000003.1, read as the reverse complement.
GGCCTTTTCGACCTGGTAGCCCAGCTCAACCGCGTCTACCGCGCCAACGCCGCGCTGTGGGCGCTCGACAACGACCCCGCCGGATTCGAGTGGATCGACGGCGGTGACGCGGCCGGGAACGTCGTCTCGTTCCTGCGCTGGGACGACGACGGCAACCCGATCGCGGTGCTGATGAACTTCTCGGGGAACCCGCACAGCGACTACCGCGTCGGGCTGCCGTTCGCCGGGCGGTGGGAAGAGCTGCTCAACACCGACGCCACCGCCTTCGGCGGGTCAGGTGTCGGCAACCTCGGCGCAGTCGACGCCGTCGACGAGCCGTGGGGCGGACGCCCGGCTTCCGCGCTCGTCACGCTGCCACCACTGGCGGGACTGTGGCTCAGGCCGTCGAGCTGAGCCAGCCGTCGAAATCGAGGCCGTCGATCGCCTGATCGGGAGCCAGGTTTTCGCCCGCACGCCAGGAGGCGCCCAGTGCGCCGCCCTGACGAACGCCGGCGATGACAGCGCGCGAGCCGGTCGCAGCCTTCCATGCCTGGGCGAGGGCGCGGGACGTCTGGATGCGCGGCCCTCCGACCGTGCGTGTCGCGTCCGCGGGCCCCGATCCTTCAGCGGCATCGACCAGGATGCGCGCGACATCCGGAACCGCGATGGTCTGGAAACGCACCTTCGTGAAGGCCGGGATGACTCCCATCCGAGCGCCGGAAGCGAACGTGGATGCGACGAAATCGTGGAACTGCGTCGTACGCACGATGCGGGTCTCGATCGGCGAATCGCGGAAGGTGCGTTCCTGGGCGGCCTTCGCGCGGTAATACGCGTACGCGGAGCGGTCGACGTTGACGATGGAGAGCAGCACTGCGTGGCCGACGCCGAACCGGGCTGCCGTGTGCAGCAGGTTCTGCGAGCCCGCCATGAAGGTGTGCGCCGCCTCGCGTCCGGCTCCGTTCGACGCGTCGATCAGCACATCGATTCCGTCGACGGCTTCCTCGAGGCCGTCGGCGGTCACCAGATCGACCGTCGCGTAGACGGCGCCGGGCACGTAGGCTGCGCTGTCGTCATCCGGAACCCGTCGACTGGCGACGACCACGTCATGACCTCGGCCGACAGCTTCGGCCGCGATCGCGCGGCCGGCCAGCCCGGTTCCACCGACGACGAGGACGCGCGCCATGCGGAGCCTCCCGAGATCTGGTCTGGCGTGGTGTCAGTACAGAAGCGAGGCCAGCCTAGCCCGCGCCCTCATCACCCGCGGGTCGTCCACACCGACGATCTCGAAATAGTCGATCAGGCGCGCCCGCACGGAGTCGCGGTCTGCACCGGCGAGTTTCGGGAAGAGCGTGAGCAGGCGGTCGAAGGCGTCATCCACATGACCGCCGGAGATGTCGAGGTCGGCGACGAGCTGCTGGGACTCGGCATCGGCCGGGTCCTCCGCGGCCGCGGACCGGATCTCATCGGCAGTCCTGCCCTGGAGGCGGGCGAGCAGGCTCACCTGTGCGAGACCGGCGACCGCCATCGTGTCGCGCGGGTCCTGCGCGATGGCGAGCTTGTACTCGGCGATGGCCCCTTCGAAATCTCCGCGTTCTATCGCTTCGTACGCCTCGGCGTGGTGCGGGGGTAGCGGCTCCGGCTGCGGCTCGGCCTGGTCGTCGGGCTCCACTGGCGCCTGTGCGCCGTCGACGGTCACCCGGCCGGTCACGCCGTTCTGGGCTGCGAGCTGCAGAAGCTGTTCGAAGACGTCGCGCACCTGCGCCTCGGGGAGCGCCCCGGCGAAGAGCTGGACCGGACGACCGGCGATCACGGCTGCAGCGGCAGGGACGGATTGGGCCTGGAATGCCTGCGCGAGCTGCGGATTGGCATCGACGTCTACGGTGACGAGCACGAAGCTGCCGTCATAGTCCAGGATGACCCGTTCGAGCGTCCGCGAGAGCTGCTGCGACGGCTCGGCCCACGATGCTGCGAGGTCCACGATCACCGGTACGGTCATCGACAGGTCGAGGAAGTCGTTGAAGTTGGCGTCGGTGCCCTGGAAGAAGAGACTGGGCAACGCGAGGGACTGCGCCGCCGCGTCGCTCGGGCCAGGTGCCGCCGGCCCTGGCACCGCAGCACGGTCGACCAGGGACGAAAGATCGACGGCCCCGCGCAGGTTGGCGGGAGGGATCTGGCTCATTGAACCTCCTTGGCTGAGACGAGGCCCTGGGCGAACCCGAGCAACGTGATCTTCTGGTCGGAGCCTGCAGGCGGAACGTAGAACGCCAGCTGGTATCCGTACGTCGAGGCGATGCCCTTCTTGCTGGACACCACTCCGCTGAGAGCCGCCGAACTTGCACCGGCGCTGACCTCCGCGCCGGCTTCGACCACCTTCAGTGTCTCCGTCTCGTCCAGATTCGTCCAGACGATCGCGCCGGAATCGTTCGTCGCCATCGCGATGGGATCACCCGCCCCGACCTGGTTGGTGAACGTGAGGGACGCGGTCTTGGGGATGATCGCCTTCTTCTTGGCCTTGTATTCGACGCCGACGGCCGGACGCAGCGTGTCGCCCTGAGCATCGAAGAGGTTGAAGTACGTGCTCTTCGGGCCCTTCATGAGGATGTCGCCGTACGCGGCGGCGAGCTGCTTCGGTGGGAGAAGCAGGAGCTTCGAGTCCGGGGGCACGACGGCCGCACCGATGGCCGCGGGCGCCAGGTCGGGGACCTTGGCCTTGGGCTCGAGCGAGACGGCGTAGGTCACGAGGTAGTTGGACCGCGGCGTCTGCTGCACCAGCGTGATCGCCTGCGGCGCCTGCGTCTTGCTCGACCCTTGGACCACGGTCGACACGACGCGGGGCCACATGTCGGTCGCCTGCGGGAGGGTCAGCGCCAGCGGTCCGGCCGCGATGGCCGGGAGGGCCGCCACGTCGGACTTCTTCGCGCGGATGGCATAGTTCGCCTGACGCAATTGAAGGGCCGGACCGGTGAAACGGGTGGCGATGCCTGTGGAGTCGAGCTTCGCATCCGCCGCCGTCGCGACAGCGGAGATCTTGGTCATGATCCGCTCGAGCTGCGGAACTGTCACGGAAGGCGGCAGCACATCCTTCGCCTTGGGCAGTTCCGTGGTGATCGGAGTCGACGTTGCCATCGGGGTCGCGGCCCCGAAGTGCGGCCAGTAGTCACCGGAGCAGCCGGAGAGCCCGAGAGCCCCGACCAGGACGACCGGAATGGCGACCATGGCGCGCCCCGCCGAGCGGCGCCCCTTCGGCGTCGCTTCGATGGACTTGGTCGGCTTGTACTTGGGTGCCTTCGGAAGCTTCGGCATCTTGGGTCCGCCCTTACGTCTCGGCCCCCGCGACCTGCGCAGTGCGTACAGCCCCCACAGGTAGAGGCCCAGACCGACGATGAGAAGTGCTCCACCGCCGACGATCAGCGGACCCGCCCAGGGTGTGCTGGCGTCGAGCGGCCACACGATCCGGATCTGGTTCGGCGCGGGGGCTGTGCCATCGCTGGCGATGATCACACTGATGTTGTCGGGCACGTTCATGCGGGTCACGTTCGCGTCCGTACCGTCGAACTCCTCGAGCCAGAGGTCCGAGCCGGCAGGGTTCGGACCCTTCCCTTCGGCGGAGGTGCTGGAGCCCGTCGGAGCGGACGTCGCAGGGGCGGTCGATGAGCCCTGGAAATCCACGGCCGGGGGCGGCGTGACCTCCTTGCTGGTCAGGCTGCCGCTGGAGGCGTCGTACTTCAGCGTCGCGTACGACTGGTCGCCCAGCCATGCCGTGACATCGGCGGTGCGACCGTAGGCGACCAGTTCGTTCTTGGCGCCGTTCACGTAGAGGGTCTGCTGACCCGGGTGCGAATTGAGCACGGCGCCGTCGATCACGATGAAGCGGTGGTCGCCGCTGACCGTTGTTGCCGCCGACACCTGGGCGGGCGGTGCGAACACCGTGCGCTGTGCGATGCCGGCGAGGATCATCACGGCCGCCACCACGAAGGCGACGATGGCGAGTACGAAACGCAAAAAAGCTCCTCCTGTGCTGCCCGTTCTCGCTGAGCGATGCGCGGTGCGGCCGGACGACGGTTGCCGCCCTCATCGGGTTCTGGACCACACCATCCGCAGCGGAGCGACCGCCGCGGAACGGCAACAAACAAAGTCACCCAACGATACCGGACCACCCTGAGAGCCCGCCAACCGTTGCCTGCGAGAGACGCAAGTGCGGCACGCAGGTGCTGTCGCTAAGATCGGATCGGTTGCAGCGCCCCACCCCCCGAATGCCTGCAGTCAATTGACCAGGAGAGACAGTGGCGACCGACGAAGAGAACTTCACGCAGGTATTCCGCGGCTACGACAAGGACGAGGTAGACAAGGCCATCCAGGGCCTCCGTCGCGAACTCATCAAGTCGAACACGCAGAGTGCCGAATCGGCCAAGGAGATCAAACGGCTCCAGATCCGCGTGGAGGAGCTCAACGCCGAGATCGAAGAGGTCGGCAGCCCGACCTTCTCCGGGTTGGGCACGAAGCTCGAGAACACTCTCCGTGTCGCTGAAGAGCAGTCGACGCGCTTGATCGCCCAGGCCGACATCGACGCGGAGAAGCTCCGCAACGGAGTCGCAGCCGACGTGGACAAGATCAAGCAGGCGGCGGCCCAGCAGGCCGAGCGCGTGCTCGCCGACGCCCGCGCCCGCGCGGCGACGACCATCGAGGATGCGCAGATCGAGGCGGCTGAACTCGTCGCGAAGGCCAAGGACGACTCCGAGACGCTGACCCAGGATGCGATCCGCGAGGCCGCAGCCATCCGCGGAGCCGTCGCCACCGAGGCTGCGGAACTGCGTGCGACGAGCAAGCGCGAGTCCGCGGCCGTACGTGCGGAGGCCGAGCGGGAGGCGGCAGAGCTGAAGGTCGTCGCCACCCGCGACGCGGCGGCGGCACGTGCCGAGGCCGACGACATCGAGCGCGAACTGAACCAGCGTCGCGCTGAGGCCACGGCCGACCTGGAGGCTGCGCGAGCCGCCTTCGAGGCCGAGTCCGAGCAGGCGCGCCTTGCCCTCGCCCGCGACATCGAGCAGACCAGGGTGGCCCTCGATGCCGAGACCCTCGAAGCGCGCACCGCACTGGCGAATGAGACGCGCCAGGCCCGGGCCGACCTCGCCGCCGAGACGGAACGCGCACGCGCATCCCTCGCGAGCGAGACCGCGCAGACGCGGGCGGACCTGGCCAACGAGGTCCAGACGACGAAGCACGCTCTCGAGACCGAAGTCGACCAGACCAAGCGCGCCCTCGCGGTCGAGGTGGAACAGACGCGTACAGCCCTGACGGCCGAGGTCGAACAGGCCAGGAGTGCGCTGAACGACGATGTCGTCCAGACCAGAAGTGCCCTCGCCGACGAGGTCCTGCAGACGAAGACCTCCCTCGCCACCGAGGTGGAACAGACGCAGGCGAACCTGGCCGCAGAGGTCACGACCACCAAGAGCGCTCTGGCGGCCGAGGTGGAGCAGACGAAGAGCGCCCTCACGACCGAGGTCGAGGAGACGAAGCGCAACCTCGCCCTCGAGGTCGAGCAGACGAAGAATGCGCTCGCGGCCGACGTCGACAGCACCAGGAGCGCGCTCGCCACCGAGGTCGAAGAGACCACGACCACGCTCGCCGCACAGGTCGAGAAGACGAAGGCCGACCTTGCCAACGAGGTGACGAGCACTCGAGCCGAACTCGAGAACGAGGTCACGACGACGCGCGCCGAGCTCGCGAACGAAGTCAACACGGCCCGGACTGAACTCGACAACGAGGTCACCTCGACCAAGGCGGCGCTCGAACAAGAAGTCACCTCGACGAAGGCCGCGCTCGAACAAGAAGTCACCTCGACCAAAGCCGTGCTCGAACAAGAAGTCAGCACGACAAAGGCCGCGCTCGAGAACGACGTCATCACCACGCGGACTGCGCTCGAGAACGAGGTCAGCACGACGAAAGCCGCTCTCGAGAACGAGGTCACGACGACCCGGTCCAGCGTGGCCGCCGAGGTCGACAAGGCCCGTGCCGATCTCGCCACCGAGGTCGAGAAGGTGAAGGCCGAGCTCGAGACCGAGGTGCGTACGACGAAGAACGCGCTCACCGCCGAGGTCGAGGAGACCCGCAACGCCCTCACCGCAGAGGTCGACGGCACCCGGGCAGCACTCGCCGACGAAGTCCTCCAAGCGCAGACGGCTCTCGCGACCGAGGTCGAACAGACGCAGGCGAACCTCGCTGCCGAAGTGACGGCGACCAAGAGCGCCCTCACCGCAGAGGTCGAGCAGACGAAGAGCAAACTCGCCACCGAGGTGAAGCGCACGAAGAGCCGCCTGGCGGCAGAGGTCGAGAAGAAGACCAGCGCGCTGACGGAGGAGGTCGAGACGACCAAAGCCGCGCTGTTGGACGAGGTCGAGACGACCAAGGCGGCGCTGGCCGAAGAGAGCGAGACAGTCCGGCTCGAGCTCGCCAATGAGCGCGAGCAGACCCGAATCGCCCTTGCACGCGAGGCCGAGGACACCCGTGTCGCCCTCGCCGAAGAGACCGAGCAGGCCAGGGTCGACCTCGAGAAGCAGTCCTCGGAGGCGCGCGCCGGGCTGGCGAGCGAGCTCGAGCAGGCTCGTGCCGACCTCGCCGACGAGATCGCATCCGCCCGCTCAGCCTTCGCGGCGGAGAGCGTGGAGGCGCGCGCAGCGCTCGAGAACGCGTTGGCCGCGGTGCGCACGGAGGCACTCGATGCCGCTGCGGCCGGGGCGCGCGAGCTCGAACAGGCGCGCATCGACCTGGATGTGGAGCTCAAGGCCCGCAGGGACGAAGCCGAGAAGGAGCACCTCGCCCGTCACCAGGAGGCTGTCGCCCAGACCCAGAAGTACCTGGATGAGGCCAACCAGCAGCTGGCCGAGGCGATCAAGCGCACGACGGAGAAGCGCGAGGAGGCCGACGCGATCGAGGCCGAGGCCCGCGCCGAAGTCAAGGCAGCGCGCAAGGATGCAGAATCGACAGCGCGCACGATCGTCGGCGAGGCCGAGAAGCGGGCGGCGGACCTTGTCGACGACGCCGAGAAGCGCACGGAACGCCTCGTGGCTGACGCGGAAGAGCGGCTCGCTCAGATTAGGATCGAGCGAGAAGCTGTCGCCGGCTACTTCGAGAACCTGCGCGGTGTGCTCCAGCAGGCTGAGAAGGTGACGTCGGACAACAACGGCTAGACCACGGGGAGAGGTCCGGATGAAGATCCAGAACGCGTTCAGATTCGGCCTCATCGGAACCCTGGGCGTGGGCCTCGGCCTCCTGATCCTGATGTCGATCGTCTCGCTGTCGACGATCCTCACCTACATCGGAGCCGCGCTCTTCATCGCGCTAGGCATCGAACCGCTGATCTTGTTCCTGGAACGCCGCAAGTTCCCCCGCTGGGCAGCGCTGGTCACCGTCCTGGTCGTCATCATCGGTGCGTTCACCGCCCTGATCTGGGCGATCGTGCCCATCGCGGTCGGCCAGGCGACGCAGCTCGTGCAGGGCATCGTCAGCTGGGTGCAGAAAGGCGACGCCCAGAAGTGGTTCGAGCAGCTGCAGCACCAGTTCCCGACCATCGTCAACCAGGAGAACATCAACAACGTCGTCCACTGGCTCCAGAGCAACGTCGGCAACATCACGAACGGTATCGTCCAGACCGGCCTCGGTATCGTGAGCGGGTTCTTCGGCGTGGTCGTCGTGATCATCCTCACGATCTATTTCACGGCTTCGCTGCCGAACATCAAGCGGGCCAGCTACCTGCTGGTTCCCGCCTCGAAGCGCGCGCGGTTCGCCGACCTGGCCGACCAGATTACCGACTCCGTCGGGAAGTACGTCATGGGCCAGGTCTCCCTCGCCCTCGTCAACGGAGCGCTCAGCGCGATCTTCCTGACGATCATCGGCGCGAGGTTCCCGATCCTCCTCGCGTTCATCGCGTTCTTCTTCTCGTTGATCCCCCTCGTCGGAACGATCACCGGGTCAGTGATCATCGTGGCGATCTGCCTGCTGTCCGGCGGCCCGACCGCACTTGCGGCAGCGATCTACTACCTGGTGTACATGCAGGTCGAGGCGTACGTGCTCAGCCCCCGCATCATGAACCGCGCAGTATCGGTGCCCGGCGCGATCGTGGTCATCGCCGCACTCGCCGGCGGATCCCTTCTCGGCATCCTCGGCGCGCTGATCGCGATCCCGTTCGCCGCCTCCATCCTGCTGATCATCAAACAGGTGGTCATACCGCGCCAGAACGAGCTCTGACTCCTCAGGCGTCGGGTGCGACCGGTGATTCGTCCGATCCGGACCACTCCGTCGGAAGCGGCATGGCGGCCGGGTTGACGCGTTTCACGATCTCCGTGAGCACCCGCCTCGTCTGGTACTCTCCCACCCAGAGGTGCTTGCCGCCCTCGACGTTCACGAGTTCGATCTGAGGGACGTCCGCGAATTTTTCGGCCGCGGCAGCGGGGCGCAGGTAGTCGTCGTGCTCAGGGATCAGCGCGACCATCGGCCGGCTGTCCCCCGCCCAGGCCGCGAGTTGCTGCGGCGTCGCACGGTGAAGGGGCGGCGAGAGCAGGATCACCCCGTCGACGGCCAGTTGCCGACCGTACATGAGCGCGAGCTCGGTTCCGAACGACCAGCCGACCAGCCACGGATGCGGAAGGCGCCGCTCGGCGACGAACGCCATGGCGGCGTCGACGTCGAAGCGCTCGTCGACCCCTCCGTTGAACTGGCCGCCGCTCGTACCGCGCGGGGAGCGCGTGCCACGGGTGTTGAACCGCAGGACGGCGATGTCCGCGAGCGCAGGCAGCCGGGCAGCGGCCTTGCGGAGGATGTGGGAGTCCATGAATCCGCCTCCCGTCGGAAGCGGATGCAACGTCACCAGGGTCGCGACCGGCGCCCGGTCGATGGGCACGGCGAGTTCGCCGACCAGCGTGAGGCCGTCGCTCGTGTGGAGTTCGATGTCCTCGCGGCGTGCCGGGAGCTCGACGCCGCCCCTGATCTCGATGGTCAACTGATCCTCCAGCAGTGTGTGTGCCAGTGTCGCCGGGCCGCGATGTCCGCTGCATCCCCCATGAGCCCATCGGCGCGCCAGGTCACGAGGTGCGCGACCCCCGGCTCGATCTCCAGCCCGCAACCCGGGCACGTGTAGACCTTGACCGCCTGCACCGGCGAGACCGGCTGGACGTTCCAGGCGAGACCGCGACGCACCTCGGTGCGTCGCCAGCCCTGGGTGACGCGCGAGAGGTCCAGAGCCTCGTCGTCGTCCGGACTGGTCCTGCGACCTCGGGGACGGTTGCTGCGCGGCATGGGATCCAGTCTAGGACGGGCCTGAACTCAGACCTGGTCGTCACGCTGGGAGGCGCGCGACTCCTCGAAATCGAGCATGAGCTGCGCGTGGGTCAGCACCCGGGAGGAGTAGCTGCCGCGGCTCCGCGCATCCAGCAATGCGTCGCGCTCCGCCGCAAGGACCTGCTCCCTGAGCGCCTGGTACTGCTGGTGCGGTCCGAACGCGGGACTGTCCGAGGCCTCGCGTTCTGCGCGCTCCCACTGCGCTTCCACGCGAAGCATCGTGTCCTCCCGCACCCGCTCGACGACCTCGGGGTCGTACGTGCGGCCGGCCTCGACCTCGTCGTCCGGATGCTCGATGGCGGCCAGCCCCGCTTTGCTCATCTCCTCGAGAAGGCCGGCCAGTTCGCGCCGGTCTGCGGCAGCATCCGAACCCGTGACGCCGAGCCTGCGGATCACCAGGGGCAGGGTGCCGCCCTGGACGAGAAGGGTGACGAGCGCGACAGTGAAGGCGATCAGGATGAGCGGAGAGCGATACGCAGACTGAGGAAGCGTCTGGGCGGCCGCGAGGGTGACGACACCGCGCATCCCCGCCCAGATGAGCACCACGCCCCCGCGCCAGCCGACCGGCGAGTCCTGCAGATCGGAGACATCCGCTTCACGACGCTCGAGATAGCGTGTGAAGCGGTTCCAGCGACGCTCCGAGCGCTCATCCCCCGGCGGCCGGCGTTCGCGCTCGGTGCGCACGCGCTCCAGGCCGTCGGAGAGACGCTCGCCGACTTCGGGGGCGCGTCTCTGGTTCCTGCGCAGCTGCCAGATGATCGGGAGGACGAACAGCGCTCGGATGGCGAGCAGCAGCACGCACAGCGCCAGCCCGAGCACGAATGCACCGCCGAGGCCGAGCACGCCACCCTGTGCCTGCGTGACGATCGTGTTCAGCTGGAGGCCCATCAGCAGGAAGACGCCGTTCTCGAGCAGGAATTGGATGGTGCGCCAGTTGATCTGCTCACTGAGCCGCGCCTGGGCGGTGAACGACTGCGCTGCGCGGTGACCGGTGTAGATGCCGGCGATCACGACGGCGAGCACGCCGGATGCGCCGAGCGACTCGGCGGGGATGAAAGCGACGAAGGGGACGACGAACGAGATCGCAGTCTCCAGCACCGAATCCTTCAGCTTCGCGCGGACCCACACGTTGACCACGCCGACCACGAGACCGACGCCGATCGCGATCACGACCGAATAGAGGAAGTCCCCGCCGATCGCCCACACGCTGAGCGAGGCAGCGGTCGCCCCCAGCGCCGCCTTCAGCAGCACGAGGGCGGATGCGTCGTTCACGAGGCTCTCGCCCTCGAGTACGGCGACCAGTCGCGTGGGAAGGCCGAGCCGTCGGGCGATCGACGTGGCGGCCACCGCATCCGTCGGACTGACGATGGCCCCCAGCGCGATGGCGGAGCCGAGCGGAAGCCCGGGAAGCAGGGCATAGAGCGTGAATCCGACGATGAACGCGCTAGCGATGACGAGCAGGACGGACAGGGTCGAGATCGTGCCGAGATTGCGGCGGAAATCCGTCAGCTGCACCTGGACCGCCGACGAGTAGAGCAGCGGAGGGAGCACCAGCGTCAGGATGACCCACGAGGGCACGATGAACTCGGAGGGCAGCCCCGGCAGGAATGACGTCGCAACACCGACGACGACGAGCACCAGGGGTGCCGCAACACCGAGCTGTTTCGCGAACGCGGCCACAGCGACGACGGTGATCACCCCGACGACAGCGATCAGCGCGATCTCCATGGACCTACGCTACAAGCCGATCGCCTGCGAAGCGATCAGCGGACGACTAGTACCAGCCCGTGCTCTGCGAGTGGTCCCACGCCCCGCACGGGGTGCCGTAACGACCTGTGATGTAGCCGAGACCCCACGTGATCTGAGTGGCGGGGTTGGTCTGCCAGTCCGGCCCGGCGGACGCCATCTTGCTGCCCGGAAGCGCCTGCGGAATACCGTACGCGCCACTGTTGGCGTTGTAGGAGTACACGTTCCAGTGCGACTCGCGGTTCCAGAGGGCGACGAGGCAGTTGTACTGGTCGTCCCCCCAGCCGCGGTCGTGCACCATTTTGTAGCCGATCGCTTGCGCGGTGCCCGGATCGGGCGTGCCTGCCGCGGGAGCTCCCCCGCCGCCGCCGCCGCCACCGCTACTGCTGTTGCTGGACGACGCCTTGGTGGGGGGCGGAACGACCGGCTTGGGCTTCGCCTTCACCGAGACCGCCTCGCGCGTGACCGTGGTCGTGTAGGACCCTTCCACCGTCAACTGCTGGATGGGCTGGGAGCCGAAGCGTGAGGTCGTCACGCTGACGGTCGCCGCAGTCGCACCGGAGTACGGGTCGACGACGTTGACCAGGAGGAAGCCCACGGCAGCGCTGAAAGCGAACGCCCAGAGGCCCGCCTGCGATCGGACATGGGGTCGTCTGACAGCCACCCCGACCGGATTGGACGGCGTGAGTGGCACTAGTTCGGCTTCTCGTCTACCCACGATCACAGAACCATAACGGACATCCGCGTGGATACCAAGACGACGCGGACACACTCAGCGAACGGCCAGCATCACATCGGTGACGCTGTCCAGCAGCAGATCGACCTGGATCTCCTTGTATCCGCCCCGCTGCGGACGGAATGTCACCGTGCGGACTTCGTCGACGCTCATCGGTCGCGCATCCTGGAAATAGCGCACCAGACGGCCCGCGAACCGGTCCACATCCGCCCGGTGATAACCGAACGTGAGGACGCTCGTCCGTGCGAACCGGTGCCCCTCCGGACGGTCGAGGCGATTCAGGATGACCTGCGCCGTCGTGCGCGCATCGTCGTACCACGCGCTGTCGCCGCGCTCGCTCCTGGCGGCTTCACGCTCGCGCGAAGCGAAGGCGTCCTCGAGGCGCTCGAGCGCGGAATCGACGTGCGTGGTCGAGTAGCCGCCCTTCTGCATCGTGAAGGCCGTGTGACGGATGTCTGCTGCCGTCAGCAGGCTGACGCCGTCCTGGTCGGAGTCGTAGGCGCGACGTGCCTGCTGCAGGAACTCCTCGACCTGGTCGACGTCGTAGCCCAGCTTCGATTTGCGGGTGCGGGGAAAGGTACTCACTCCCCTATTGTGCCAAATGCTTCATCGGAAGATCAGGAAGAGCGCATAGGTGGCCGCTGCGGACGGGAGAATCGAGTCGAGGCGGTCGAGGAATCCGCCGTGCCCCGGTAACCACGAGCTCATATCCTTGATTCCGATGTCGCGCTTGATCAGGGATTCTGCAAGATCACCGAGGGTGGCTGTGCAGAGCAGGATCAGACCGAAGACGATGCCGAACCACCACGGCTCGCCGATCATGAAGATCGAGAGCAGGATGCCCGCCACGATGCTGGCGACCGCCGCGCCCGCGAAACCCTCCCAGGTCTTCTTCGGGCTGATCGTCGGTGCCATCGGATGGCGCCCGAACGACAGCCCCGTCGCATACGCTCCGGTGTCGATCGCTATCACGAGGATGAGGAAAGCGAGGGTCCACCACTGTCCCCCGTCCTCGGCGAGCAGGAGCACGGCGAAACTGCCCAGGAACACCACGTAGAGCTGAATGAGCGCACCGGCCCCGAGGTCGCGCAGCAGCTGCGCCGCCGGGACTCCGGGCCGTTTCACCGCGGCCTCGATGAGCCGCCACACCCAGACGAACACGATGCCGGCCGCGAGTGCGATCAACTGCCCGACGGAGTGGCCGAAATAGGCCGCCGGAACGATCGCGACCGACGCGATCATGGTCGGGATGCGCGGCACATCCCAGCCGGCGGCGCGCAGCGCCTGCGTGAGCTCGAACGCCGCGAACACGATGGTCGCCGCGGCGACCAGCATGAACAGTTCTTTGATCACGATCAGGCTGAACAGCATCAGCAGCCCGAACGCGAGCCCGATGAGGATCGCCAGGATGAGATTGCGGCCGGTGCGCGCCTCGATGCGTTCGTTCGTCGCATCGAGCTGCGCCTTGCGGGCCTGCATCTGACGCTCGATGTCGGCACGCGTCGCCTTCACCTGCGCCCGGAACTCTGCGCGCGACGCTCGGCCGCGCTGCGGCGGTACGGGCGGACCCGGTTCGCCCGGAGGAGCTTCGGTCATAGGGGGCCCTAAACCTCGAGGAGTTCGGCTTCCTTGCGCTTCAGAGCCTCGTCGACGGCGTCGACGTGCGTCTTGGTGAGCTGCTCGAGCTCCTTCTCGCCACGTGCCACGTCGTCGTCGCCGACCTCGCTCTTCAGCGCATCGAGGTCGTCCTTCGCTTTACGCCGGATGTTGCGTATCGCGACCTTCGCATCCTCGCCCTTGCTGCGCACGATCTTGACGAACTCACGACGACGCTCCTCAGTGAGCTCCGGAAGTGTCACCCGGACGATCTCACCGTCGTTGCCGACATTGGCGCCGAGGTTCGGAGTGTTGACGATGGCCTTCTCGATCTCTTTCAGCGCGGACTTGTCGTACGGCGTGACGAGCAGCACCCGTGCCTCCGGGTTCTGGAGCGACGCCAGCTGCGCGAGCGGGGTCGGCGAACCGTAGTACTCGACCAGGATCTTCTGGAACAGCTGGGGGTTCGCCCGACCGGTGCGTACCGTGCCGAAGTCGTCCTTCGCCGCCTCGACGGTCTTGCTCATGCGCTGGCGGGCGTCGGAAATCACATCCGCGATCACGGTCACTCCTTCAATCGGTGGGCGTCAGTCAAGCTTACCGTTGCGCTCAGCGCACGCCGGCGCTGAGGAGGGTGCCGATTTCCGCGCCGAGGATGGCAGCGGTGACGTTGCCTGCGGGCTCGATCCCGAAGATGCGCATCGGCATCCCGTTGTCCATGCAGAGGCTCAGTGCTGTCGAGTCGACGGCTCGCAGGTTCTGCTGAAGCGCTTCCTGGTGGGAGATCTGCTCGATCATGCGAGCGTTGGGGTTCTTCTTGGGGTCGTCGGAATACATCCCGTCGACGCCGTTCTTGGCGACGAGGACGATGTCCGCCTCGATCTCGAGAGCGCGCTGCGCGGCGACGGTGTCGGTCGAGAAGTACGGCAGCCCAGCGCCTGCGCCGAAGATGACGACACGGCCCTTCTCGAGGTGCCGTTCGGCGCGACGGGGGATGTACGGCTCGGCCACCTGGGTCATCGAGATCGCGGACTGCACCCGGGTCTCCGCGCCGGCCTGCTCGAGGAAGTCCTGGAGTGCGAGCGAGTTCATCACGGTGCCCAGCATGCCCATGTAGTCGGCACGACCACGGTCCATCCCGCGCTGCGAGAGTTCGGCACCCCGGAAGAAGTTGCCTCCGCCGACCACGATCGCCACCTCGACGTCGGAGGCGGCCTGTGCGATCTCGCGGGCGATGGAGCTGACGATGTCGGGGTTGACGCCGAGCTGTCCCCCGCCGAACGCTTCACCGGAGAGCTTGAGAAGGACCCGGCGCCTCTTGTTCGATTCCGACATACGTGTACGAGTCCTTCCGATCCGGTTTTTCTAAAGCTAGCTGCTGGGGGCAGAGAAAAGGAGTCCGGATCGAGATTCGATCCGGACTCCTTCACAGGGAGGTCAGGCGCCGACCTTGAAGCGGGCGAAGCCCGAAACGGTCAGTCCCGCATCCTTCAGAACGGTGCTGATGGTCAGCTTGTTGTCCTTCGCATAGTCCTGCTCGAGGAGAGCGACCTGCTTGAAGTAGGCACCGAGGCGACCCTCGATGATCTTCGGCAGCGCAGCCTCGGGCTTGCCCTCGTTGCGCGAGATCTCCTCGACGATGCGGCGCTCGTTCTCGACCGCGGTCGCCGGGACATCCTCGCGGGTGAGGTACTCGGGGTTGGCGAAGGAGATGTGCTGCGCGATGCTGCGAGCGGTCTCGGCGTCGTCACCCGAGTATCCGACCACGACGCCGACCTGCGGGGGCAGGTCCTTGGACGTCTTGTGCAGGTAGATCGCGAAGTGCTCGCCGGAGACGACCGCGACGCGACGCAACTCGATCTTCTCGCCCAGGATGGCCGCCTCATCGCTGATCAGGTCAGCGACGGGCTGGCTGCCGGCGGGGGCGGCGAGGCCCTCCTCGACGGTGGCGGCACCGGCCGCCGCGACGGCGTCGAGCACCTTGTCGGCCAGCGCGATGAACTTGTCGCCCTTCGCAACGAAGTCGGTCTCGCACGCCAGCTCGATGAGCGTTGCGGTCGAGCCGTTCTCCTTGGCGGCGACGAGTCCCTCGCTCGTGGAGCGATCGGCACGCTTCGCGTTGCCCTTCGCACCCTTGAGGCGCAGGATCTCGGTCGCCTTGTCGAGGTCGCCGTCGGCCTCCTCGAGAGCCTTCTTGGTGTCGACCATGCCCGTACCGAGCTGCTCGCGCAGTGCCTTGATGTCAGCGATGCTGATGTTTGCCATGTTCTTCTGAGAACCTTCTGTCGAAAAATGTACGAAAGGTGAAGCCGGAGTTACTTGGCTTCTGCGTCGGTGGCCTCGGCCTCGACGACGGCCTCGGTCGCGTCGTCGATCGCGACGGTCTCGTCGGCGGCGGCCTCGGTCTCGGCGACGGCCTCTTCGACGGTCTCGGCCTCATCGGTCTCGGTGCCGAGTTCGGCCTTCGCCGCCTTGAGGTCCGCGTCGACCGACTTCGCGGTCTCGGGGCTCGACTGGAGCTCCTGGCCCGACGCCTGGAGGAGCTCCTGCTCCCACTCGGCGAGCGGCTCGGCCGGCTCTGCGCCCTCTTCGGGCTTCTGGTGACGCTGGATCAGACCCTCGGCGGCGGCGTCGGCGACGATGCGCGTGAGCAGACCGACCGAACGGATGGCGTCGTCGTTGCCCGGGATCGGGTACTGCACCTCGTCGGGGTCGCAGTTCGTGTCGAGGATGCCGATGACCGGGATGCCCAGCTTCTTGGCCTCGTCGATCGCGAGGTGCTCCTTCTTCGTGTCGACGACCCAGAGCGCGCTCGGGGTCTTCGTCAGATTGCGGATACCGCCGAGCGACTTGTGCAGCTTGTCGAGCTCGCGCTTCTTGATGAGGAGCTCTTTCTTGGTGAAGCCGCTCGTGGTGCCCTCGAAGTCGAGCTCCTCGAGCTCCTTCATGCGTGCGAGTCGCTTGGAGACCGTCTGGAAGTTGGTCAGCAGGCCACCGAGCCAGCGCTGGTTCACGTAAGGCTGGCCGACGCGGGTCGCCTGCTCGGCGATGGCGTTCTGGGCCTGCTTCTTGGTGCCGACGAAGAGGATGGTGCCGCCGTGGGCGACCGTCTCGCGGACGAACTCATAGGTCTTGTCGATGTAGGCCAGCGACTGCTGGAGATCGATGATGTAGCTGCCAGAGCGCTCGGTGAGGATGAAGCGCTTCATCTTCGGGTTCCACCGGCGGGTCTGGTGTCCGAAGTGGACGCCGCTGTCGAGCAGCTGGCGCATGGTTACGACGGCCATTTGCCGTACTCCTGTTCCGGCACGCCGCACGAACATGCGGATGCCAATCGGTTCTCAGCGACGACCGGACGGCCGCCACTCCTGGTGCCCGGCGCGCATCCGCCACCGCTGTTTCCAGAGATGGACCGTGTGGATGCGACGCGGCGCTGCATGAGCGCAGTGGGCACGCGTAGTCACCCCGGCGAGCGGGGTGCTCCATGAATACTATCATCCGCCGGCGGGGGTCCCTTTCCGCCGCCGATCGGCCCTTCGAGGGCGCCTACCCGATGCTGTCTCCCGAGCTGGTGACAGAGACACCGCGGGATTTCCGGGCGTTCGCGAACAGGGTCTCGGCGTGCTCGAGCGCCATCCCGTTGGTCTCAGGGATCTTGAAGAACACGAAGATGAACGACAGCGCGGCGAACACTGCGTACATCCCGTAGGTGAACACCAGGGAGAAGTCGGCGAGCGGCGGGAAGGTGACCGTGACGAGGAAGTTCGCGATCCACTGCGCCGCGGCCGCGACACCGAGCGCCTTCGCGCGGATCTTGGTCGGGAAGATCTCGCCGAGCAGCACCCACACGAGCGGTCCCCACGAGGCGCCGAAGCAGACCACGAACACATTCGCAGCGATCAAGGCGACCGGTCCCCACGGGTTCGGAAGCTCCACGGCCCCGTGGACCTTGTCGGCGAAACTGAAGGCGACGGCCATCGTACCGAGCGAGACGGCCATGCCGACGGACCCCGTGAGAAGGATCGGCCTGCGCCCGACGCGGTCGACGAGCAGGATGGCGACGATGGTCACGAGCACGTTCGTCACCGAGGTGATCACGGTGATCAACAGGGAGTTCTTCTCCGTGAACCCGACAGCGCGCCACAGCGTCGTGGAGTAGTAGAAGATGACGTTGATACCCACGAACTGCTGGAAGACCGACAGGATGATGCCGATCCACACGATCGGCTTCAGTCCGAAGGTGCTGCCCCGGAGCGTCGCTTTCAGCCCCTCCTTGTCCTCGGAGATCGATCGCTCGATGTCGCCGATCTGGCGGTCGATGTCACTCTCCGGGACCAGCGTCGCGAAGATCTCCCGCGCTTCGTCGCGCTTGCCGGTGGCGAGCAGGTAGCGCGGTGATTCCGGGATGGTGAGGGCGAGGATCCCATAGACCACCGATGGGATCACGCCGACGAGGAACATCCATCGCCACGCCTCGAGACCCAACCACAACTGGTCGGAGGCCGAGCCCGCGATTCCCGCGAGCAGTGCATCCGAGAGCAGCGCGATGAAGATACCGATCGTGATTGCGAGCTGCTGGAGCGACGCCAGCCCGCCGCGGGACTGCCTGGGCGAGATCTCGGCGATGTACGCGGGAGCCACGACGGATGCGATTCCGATGCCGAGGCCGCCCACGACGCGCCAGAACCCCAGGTCCAACGCTGAGAAGGCGAGGCCGGCACCGATCGAGCTGACCAGGAACATGATGGCGCCGAGGAGCATCACCTTGAGACGACCCCAGCGGTCTGCGAGCCGGCCCGCGATGTAGGCGCCGACAGCGCAGCCCAGGAGGGCGATGGCGACGATGAAGCCGGTGACGAAGGCATTGAGCGCGAAATGTCCCTGGACGGAATTGACCGCGCCGTTGATGACGGAGGAGTCGAACCCGAAGAGGAAGCCTCCGACCGCTGCGGCGAGAGCGAGCCCGACCACCTTGCGCCGCATCGCCGGGGTCGGTTTCGCCCCTTCCCATTCCTCGTCGTTCGAGGCTGGCGTTCTGTCGTTTCGCTCGGACATGGGTTCCCCCTTGATCGCTCCCTTTCCGCCTACGGTAGCCCCGCCATCTCCCGAGAGTAAGGGGCGGGTGTCGTTCACAATCAGGCTCGCCGAACGGATCTGAACAGCTCCCGCACGGGCGTCCGCTCCGGAGATGCGGAACGACGACGATGGATCCCATGTCGCGACGTTCACTGCTCGGATGGTCGGCACCCGTGACCGCCCGAGCCATCACCGTGGTCCTCGCCGTCATGCTCGGCGCCGTGCTCATCGCCCCGTCAGCGGCCTCGGCCCGCCTCCCCCGTCCGGATGGCGCGGACCGTACGACTTCCGGTTCCGCGGTCGGCGGCGAAGGCGCACGGTGGCCGTGGCCGGTCGCGCCCCCGATCGTGGTCGGCCATGTTTTCGTGGCGCCTGCCACGCCCTATTCGGCGGGACACCGGGGAATCGATCTCACCGTTGGCCCCGGGGCGGAGGTCCGTTCACCGGCGGGAGGCGTCGTCACGTTCGCGGGCGTCGTGGTGGATCGGCCGGTTCTCACGATCGACGTCGGCGATGACGTTCTGGTGAGCTTCGAGCCTCTCATGGCCGATGTGTCGCGGGGCGACCGCGTGGCGAGGGGCGAACGGATCGGCGAGGTCGCCGACGGTGGTCACTGCGGGTCAGAGTGCCTCCACGTCGGCGTCCGGCTCCGCGGCGCCTACGTGTCGCCGATGCTGTTCTTCGACCAGGTCCCTCGGGCGGTCCTGCTGCCCGTCGGGTGAGGAGGACCGTATGAGCGGGACGACGTCAGGAGCCCCTGACCCACGAGCGGGTCCAGTCAGGCGCGGGGATGCGCGGTCCGGTAGCTCTCCTTCAGCCGTTCGGTCGATACGTGCGTGTAGATCTGCGTGGTTCCGAGGCTGGCGTGCCCGAGGAGCTCTTGAACCGCTCGGAGGTCCGCCCCGCCGTCGAGCAGGTGGGTCGCCGCTGTATGGCGGAGCGCGTGCGGACCCGCTGGTCCCGCGCCTGGGAGATCGGCGAGAAGTCCGGCGACGAGTTGGTAGACGGCGCGTGTTCCGAGCCTGCGACCACGGTCTCCGAGGAGGAGCGCCGGCCCGGAGTCCGGTCCGGCGAGGGCAGGGCGCGCCTCGTGGAGGTAGGCGACGAGCGCCCTCTGGGCCGGTACACCGAAGGGGACCACACGTTCCTTGGATCCTTTTCCGAGGACGCGGAGGGTGAGCCGCTCGAGGTCGACGTCGTCGTTGTCGAGGCCGGTGAGTTCAGATACGCGGATGCCGGTGGCATAGAGAAGTTCGATCACCGCGAGGTCGCGTCTGGCAGCCGGGTCACGGGTTGCCGCCCGGACCATCAGTGCGTTGAGGAGACCGGTGATCTGCTGACGGTTGATCACGCGGGGCAGGGTCTTGTCGGGCTTCGGGGATCGCAGCCGCGCCGCTGGATCGTTGTCTACTCCTCCTACGCGCGCGACCCACGCACTGAAGCCTTTGGCCGAGGCCGATCGTCGAGCGAGCGTGGCTTTGGCCAGTCCTGCCTGGGATGCGTCCCAGAGCCAGTCGCGAAGGAGTTCGAGGGTGATTCCGTCCGTCGACGAGACGGCGCGCTCCTGGGCGAACCCGGCGAGCGCGGCGAGGTCGGAACGGTAAGCCCGGATCGTCTGAGGCGAGTAGCCGCGTTCGGCCGCCAGATGGACCGTATAGTCCTCGATGGCTCGCTCCAGCTGCACTCCTCCAGCTTGCTCTGCGGATCCGGTATGCGTGGCAGCGACGCTCCGCGCGGCGTCCTTCACGTCCTTCACGTCCTTCGTGCCCGCGCAACGAGCCATCCTTCCTGGCTTTCACGGACCCTACCGTCCAGGTCGAGGACGCCGAGCGTCGCGATGACGTCTCGTGGGGACATCCCGGTCATCACCGCGAGTTCGGCGACACTGCGCGGGAGGCGGGGACTGAGAGCGTCCATCAGCCTGACGGCGTCCGGACTGCCGGACACTTCGCCGCCGTCGTCAGGAGATGCGAGGTGACCCGGTGATGGTGACCCAGCCATACCCGCGAGCTCGGCGATATCGTCTGCGTTCGTTACGCATTCGGCTCCGTATTCGCGGAGGAGACGGTGGCATCCTGCGGATGCGGGAGAGGTGACCGGTCCGGGCACTGCGCCGAGTGGGCGACCGATCGCGGCGGCGTGGCCCGCCGTGTTGAGGGATCCGGATCGCCGGCCAGCCTCGATCACGACGGTCGCTGCGCTGGCGGCGGCTATGAGCCTGTTGCGCATGAGGAATCGCCATTTCGTGGGCGACGACCCGCACGGGAGCTCGGCGAGGAGGGCGCCACGCTCGGCGATCCGCCGCAAAAGCTCCGAGTGGCCGGCCGGATACAGACGATCGACGCCTCCGGCGAGAAAGGCGACCGTCGTCGAGTCACGTGCAAGCGTCGCCCGATGGACTGCCCCGTCGATCCCGTACGCGCCTCCGGAGACGGTGACGATGCCGCGGTCGGCCAGTCCTGAGGCCGTCTCCATCGCGACGTGCTCCCCGTAACCCGTCGCAGCCCTGGCTCCCACGAGGGCAACCGATCGCTCGAGACGGCTCAGCAGATGTGCATCTCCCCGGACCCACAGCGCGTGAGGCGCTCCGTCACCGAGGTCGGCCAACCCCGAGGGCCAGTCGTCGTCCTCACACGTGGCGAGCACGGCGCGGAGTCGGGCGGCTTGCTCGAATGCGCGAACGGCTGCTGCGAGGGATACGCGGGGTCGCCAGCGTTCGAGGGCCTTCTCGATCCGTCCGCTCAATGCGTCCGCAGCAGCCGGGTCGCTCTCCCGCACACAGTCGACGACACGGGGTCCGTCCCAGGCTTCGACGATGCACCGGAGAGCCTGAACGGGACCGATGGCCCCGACGAGCGCACCGGCGTCGGAGTCGCCCGGCTCGGCGAGAGCGGTCAACACACCGCGAGCGAAGCGGGTGCGGTGCGCCGGCGGTTCGCCCTCCCCCGATCCCGCGGGCGGTGTCCTGTCCGCGCTGGCCGTCGATGACGGCACCACCGGGGCCACGTGGGCAGCCAACTGGGTGTCCGTCAGCCCCAGATAGGTCATGACTCGATCCCCCGCCGGAGGAAGAGCGCCGCGCCGACATGGTGGGCGGTCGGAGCCATAGCAGTGTCGAGGTCGGCGAGGCTCCACGCGAGACGAAGTGTGCGGTCGAATCCGCGCATCGTGATCGCTCCGCGTTCGAACGCCTTGTCGAGCGCGATCGTCGCGGCATGGGGTAGTCTCTGCGGGCCCGTCCGCAACCAGCTTCCGGTCACCTCCGAATTACGCACCCAGGGGGTCGCCGCCAGGCGCTCAGCAGCAACCTTGCGTGCCTCGACGACACGTCCGCGGATCGCCGCGCTCGTCGCGGAGTTCTCGGCCCCGGCTCTAGATTCCACGCTGCGCGCGACCGCGGCCCGCATGGCTGCGACGCTGAGCCGTCGCACGCTCAGCCGAATGTCGATGCGGTCGAGCAGCGGCCCCGACAGACGCGCCAGGTACCGTCTGCGGGCGATGGGAGTGCAGGTGCATTCGTCGTCGTGCGAACCGTATCGGCCGCACGGGCACGGGTTCGCGGCCAGCACCAGCTGGAACCGGGCGGGAAACGCAGCGACCCCGTTGGCGCGGTGGATTGTGATCCGCCCCGATTCGAGTGGCTGCCGGAGCACATCGAGCACACGGGCCGGGAACTCGGGTGCCTCGTCGAGGAACAGCACACCGTTCGAGGCACGGACGACGGCCCCAGGGACGATCCGCCCGCTGCCGCCGCCCACGATCGAGATCGCCGATGCGGTGTGGTGCGGTGCTTCGAAAGGCGGCCGGCGGACGAGCTCTCCTCCGATCGGCGCGCCGGTCAGCGAACGGACGGAGGTCACCTCGAGTGCCTCGTCGTCGGTAAGGTCGGGAAGGATGCCGGGCAGTCGCGCGGCGAGCATCGTCTTTCCGGCTCCGGGCGGACCCACCATCGACAGGTGGTGGCCACCGGCGGCCGCAACGACCAGAGCCTCGACGACGTCGTCGTTCCCGACGACGTCACTCATGTCGACGTCGAGATCCTCATGCGGCTGCCGAGGCGGCAAGGCAGGCAACCCGACTGGCTCGACCGGCTGCGGCGTGAACCTCCCACCGTGCCAGATGGCAGCGTCGCGCAGGCAGCCGACGGCGATGACCTGGATTCCGTCGACCAACTGGGCCTCGTCCGCGTTCGCGGTCGGCACCATCACCTTCGCGAACCCGGCGCGCCGGGCAGCAGCGACAGACGGCAGCACGCCCGGAATCGGACGGAGACGCCCGTCGAGCCCGAGCTCCCCGAGGTGGACGACCGCCGCGACGGACTCGACGGAGACATCGCCTGCCGCCGCGAGTGCCGCAACGGCGATGGCCAGATCGAAGCCGGACCCCTGCTTGCGAAGTGCGGCCGGAGAGAGGTTGATGGTCAGCTTGCGCTGGGTCAGGGGACATCCCGCATTCATGGCGGCCGCCCGGACGCGTTCGCGGGATTCGCCGAGTGCCGTGTCGGGCAGCCCGATGAGCACGAACGCAGGGAGACCGGCAGCGATGTCGGCCTCGACTTCGACGACATGCCCGTCGAGCCCGGCCAGAGCCACGGCGAACGTTCTCGCGACCGTCATCAGACCGCTCCGCGCAGGTGTTCGACGATCGGGCGTGCACCCCATGCGTCGAGGACGGCGACGACATCGATACGCAGCTCCTCAGCGGCACGGTTCGTCCGGCACCACTCCGCGGCCAGCCGGCGGAGCCGGGCTGCCTTCGCCGGGGTGATCGCCTCGAACGGATGGCCGAACGCCGTCGTCGACCGCGTCTTCACCTCGGCGAAGACGGCCGTCGCCCCCTCCGTGAGGATGATGTCGATCTCGCCCGACGCGCATCGCCAGTTTCGGGCGACCACCCTCATGCCCCGCTGTTCGAGCCACGCTGCCGCGATCTCTTCGCCCCGTCGGCCGAGGTCGTCTTTGTCTGCCATTGCTGCCTCCGGAACCCAGCCTCGCGATATCCGCGAAGCAATTTCCGGGGATGCGGAAATCTGTGGAGGGAGACCTTCAGTGGCGCACTGTGGAGGAAGCGCCCTTACTCGTCGAGGGCGAGTTCCTTGGGAAGCTCGAAGTCCTTGCTCGACAGCTCCTCGATGTTGACATCCTTGAACGTGAGCACGCGGACGGACTTGACGAAGCGATCGGAGCGGTAGACGTCCCACACCCATACATCGTTCATCGTCAGCTCGAAGTAGAAGTCGTGCTCCGTGTCACGCCGCACGAACTCCACCTCGTTGGCAAGGTAGAAACGCCGCTCCGTCTCGATCACGTACTTGAACTGTGAGACGACGTCGCGGTATTCGCGGTACAGTGCCAGCTCGACCTCTCGGTCGTAGTCGTCGAACTCGTCTTCATCCATCGTCCGACAAGTCTATGCCGGTTCATCCACCTGTTCGAGCGGGACGTCGCCCTTCAGCCAGCTGAGTCGGTGATAGTCGGTCGGACCCAGCAGATCGATCGCGGCGAAATGGGCACGGCTCGCGTACCCCTTGTTCGACGCCCAGCCATAGCCGGGCGTCACGACGCTGCGGTCGATCAGCAAGCGGTCGCGGTGCACCTTGGCGATGACGGATGCTGCGGCCACCGACGCGCAGTCGCGGTCCGCCTTGATCCTGGTCACCACATCCACCCGGCGCTCGAGCACAGGATTCAAATAGTCCCAGTTGCCGTCGAGCACGAGCGTGCTGGTGGAGACGGGCGCCCCCATCGCTTCGAGGCTCTCGAGGGCGCGCCGGCCGGCGAGACCGAGGCAGCGGCTCAGCCCCAGCGAATCGATCTCCTCCGCGGAGGCGAGGCCCACAGCTGAGTACCTGACCCATTTCGTGCACAGCGGCGCGAGCGACTCGCGATGCGGCTCCGGCAGCAGCTTGGAGTCGCGCAACCCTTTCGGCATCCGTTTGATGCCTTCATCGATCACGACCATTCCGACCGCGACAGGGCCGGCGAGTGCGCCGCGCCCGACCTCGTCGCAGGCGATGATCGACTCCACGCCGCTGCGGAACAGCGAGCGTTCGAGTCGCAGGGTCGGATCTGCGGGCATTACTTCTGGTCGTCCTCCACACCGCGGAACACATCGGGGTAGTTGTCGAGCCATGACCAACGGCTCACCGGCCAGCTGATCACGAATGCGCGGCCGACCACGTTACTGATCGGCACGAATCCCTTTCCGGGATCATTCATATGGTAACGAGAGTCGGCCGAGTTGTAGCGGTTGTCCCCCATCACCCAGAGAGACCCCTTGGGGACGGTCACATCGAAGGTGATGCCGGAGACGGCCTGAGAGCCGGGCGGCAGCAGGGCATACGGCTCTTTGAGCGGAACGCCGTTCACGCTCATCTGGCCGAGCGCGTTGCAGCAGGTGACGTGGTCGCCGGGAAGGCCGATCACGCGCTTGATCAGGTGGTCGTTGCTGTCCGGTGCGGAGAGGCCCACGAAGGACAGCGCCGCATCCCAGGCGGCAGCGATCGGGTTCTGGTTGGTCGGAATCGAGGGTGGAAGCCACCCGCCCGGATCGCGGAAGACGACGACGTCTCCGTGCTGGATCGGGATCAGATTCGGCTCGAGCTCGTTGACGATGATGCGGTCGTTGATCTGGAGCGTGTTCTCCATCGAGGCCGATGGGATGTAGAACGACCGGACGACGAACGTCTTGATCAGGAAGGAGACGAGGACCGCCACCACGAAGATGATGAGGATGTCACGGATGAAGAGCTTGACGCTGCGCTGCTTACGGCGCTTGTCTGCCGCTGCGCGGTCTGTCCGCGTGGGCAAGATATCTTCGTCTGTCATTTAACCGCCTGAGCTCCCGACCCAGTTTATGGGATCGGGAGCTCAGGATTTGCCGGGAGCCGACCGCGGGTCGGCGACAGCGGCTCTAGTTCTCGCGCTTTTCTTTGATCTTGGCCTTCTTGCCACGGAGCTCGCGCAGGTAGTACAGCTTGGCGCGACGAACGTCACCACGCGTCACGACCTCGATGTGGTCGATGATCGGGGAGTGCACCGGGAAGGTGCGCTCGACGCCGACCTGGAAGCTGACCTTGCGGACCGTGAAGGTCTCGCGGACGCCTTCGCCCGAGCGGCCGATGACGACGCCCTGGAAGACCTGGATACGAGAGCGGCTGCCCTCGACGATGTTGACGTGGACCTTGACGGTGTCGCCGGCGCGGAAGGCCGGGATGTCCTGCTTGAGGGACGCGGCGTCCAGCTCATCGAGAATGTGCATGTGTGTTCGCTCTCTGTACCCGCCACAGGTCGAGGACGGACTTGGGGTTGCCGTGCAGGGCGCACGACGACCGAATTGTCAGTTATGGGGTGACCGCGAAGAATGCTGGCTCCCCTGTGGCAGAGCCTGGCCGCGGCACAAACAACCATTCTGCCATGAACGGGCAGCCTTTACCAAAGCGAGCGGTACGCCGTCGAGGCGGATCCGCCCGTCACTCGTCGTCGCGACGCTCTTCGATCACGATGTACTCGCCGCCGTCGACGGAACCGGCATCGGGGCTCGCGGCCCGACCGGACGTCGCGGCCCGTTCGTACGCGTCGAAGGTGAGCTGCACACGGGCGCGCGCCTCGACGAGCAGTTCCCACAGCGAGACCCAGAACATCGCGAGTCCGAGCAGGATGCCGAGCACGGCGATCCAGCCTCCCGCGCCCGGGATGAAGCATCCGAACGCGATGATCGAGGCGTGCCAGGCGGCCAGCAGACCGACGTCGTACCAGGACACGGCCCTGGTCTCACGCACGCTCCCGCGCGCGTAGATGATGCCGCCGATGGCGAGCATCGCGATGAAGAGAACAGGGCATGCGATGAGCAGCCCGAGGAACGACCATCCGCCCCCTCCGAAGATCGCCCAGCCGATCAGGAGCCAGGCGGGGAGGATCACGGCTGACGGGAACAGCCACCAGTAGAACGCCCTGCGGAGGATCACGAGACCAGATTAGCCTCGTGCGGCTGTGCGCCGTCTGCGGGTTCGCTGACGGCATGAAAAACTGAGTCCATGATCGAGTTGAGGACGCCCGCCGAGATCGAAGCGATGAGGCCGGCAGGGCGGTTCGTGGCGGACGTGCTGCGAACGACGAGCGCGGCGGCGAAGGTCGGGGTCAACCTGCTGGAGCTCGACAGGATCGCGCACGACCTCATCCGCCAGGCGGGCGCCGTCTCCAGCTACATCGACTACCACCCGTCGTTCGGCGCGAGCCCGTTCGGCAAAGTGATCTGCACCTCCGTCAACGATGCTGTGCTCCATGGGCTCCCCCACGACTACCGGCTGCGGGACGGCGACCTGCTGAGCCTCGACTTCGCCGCCGCGCTCGACGGCTGGGTGGCGGACTCAGCTCTGAGTTTCGTGGTCGGCACGCCCCGGCCCGCCGACCTGCGGCTCATCGACACCACGAGGCGCGCCCTCGACGCCGCCATCGCCGCGGCCGTCCCCGGCAACAGGATCGGCGACCTCTCGGCAGCAATCGCCTCGGTCGCGCACGCGGAGGGCTACTCGATCAACACCGACTTCGGCGGTCATGGTGTCGGACGCACCATGCACGGCGATCCGCATGTGCCCAACGACGGGCGCCCCGGGCGCGGCTACCCGCTGCGCCCCGGCCTGGTGATCGCGATCGAGCCCTGGTTCCTCGAGGCCACAGACAGAATCGTCACGGATGCGGACGGCTGGACGCTGCGTAGCGCGGACGGTTCGCGTGGCGCCCACTCCGAGCACTCGATCGCGATCACGGACGGTGCACCCATCGTCCTGACCGCCCGCATCTGACCGGAGGCCTGCGACACGGACTAGTCGAGCAGGTCGGGGCGCACACGACGTGTGCGGTCGAGTTGCTGTTCGCGGCGCCAGGCGGCGATCGCGCCGTGGTTGCCGCTCAGCAGCACAGGCGGGACCTCGTGTCCGCGCCAGACCGACGGCTTCGTGTAGCTCGGGTATTCGAGCAGCCCGTCCTCGTGCGACTCCTGCACCAGCGACTCCGGATTGCCGACCACTCCGGGAATGAGGCGGCCGACCGCTTCGAT
The DNA here is from genome assembly GCF_055231915.1 of Leifsonia sp. Ger2509. Classification (NCBI taxonomy): domain Bacteria; kingdom Bacillati; phylum Actinomycetota; class Actinomycetes; order Micrococcales; family Microbacteriaceae; genus Leifsonia; species Leifsonia sp. Ger2509. Next base: position 3,925,575 of record NZ_JBUYVB010000003.1, on the reverse strand, counting down.
CATCGCCATGGTCGCGACCTCTCCCCCGTTGAGCACGTAGTCGCCGAGGCTCATCAGCCTCACCCGCGCGCGGGAGGCCGTGTCGTCGAAGACGCGCTGGTCGATTCCTTCGTAGCGTCCGCATCCGAAGACCAGGTGCGACTCGCCCGCGAGCTCGCGGGCCGTCGCCTGGGTGAAGACGTCGCCGGCCGGCGACGGGAAGATGACGACGGGATCGCCGGGACTGTCGATCAGGATGCCGTCGAGCGCCTCGCCCCACGGCTCCGGTTTCATGACCATTCCGGCCCCGCCGCCGTACGGAGTGTCGTCGACGGTCCGGTGCCGGTCGTGCGCGTTGTCACGCAGATCGTGGACGCCCAGGTCGATGATCCCCGACTGCCTGGCCTTGCCGAGCAGGGAGATGTCGAGCACATCGAAGAACTCGGGAAAGATCGTGACGATGTCGATGCGCATGGAGGCCAATTCTAATCGGGAGGCGCTACTGCGGTACGACGGCGAGCTCCCGGTCGTGCGGGACGAGCGGGATGGCCGCCAATGGGCAGAGCGCCACCGACGCGAAGGCGAGCGGGAAGCCGATGAGGGTGATCAGCCCTCCGACAGCTGGCCCGACGACCGATGCAGCGAGGAACTGTCCGGTGTTCTGCGCGCCGAGCGCGCGCCCCGACCAGAACGGTCCGGCGATCTCCGCCACTGACGTGTAGGCGAGGCCATTGTCGGCGACGGTCACGACAGCCGCAACGATCAGGATGACAGCGGCCCACGAGGCCCCGAGCATCGAGCCCACCGCCATGAGGAGCATGACGACCGCAGCAGAGACGGCCACCCACCTCAGAGGCCGCAGCCTGCTGCCGACCCGGTCGCTGAGCATCCCGACTCCGATCCGCCCGAGTGCCCCGACGAACTGGCTCGCCCCGATCACGAGGCCGGCGCCGAGGCCCGGGAAGCCGAGCTCGGTCACCAGCCAGACCAGGCCGAACGTCGACACGGCGAACTGGGGCACGACCAGGAGGATCGAGACGCCGTGGATGCGCCACAGCAGCGAGGTCGAGCGGTACGGGTTCCAGCCGGCGTGCGGGCGCGCCGCCTCCCCGCCGGATGCCCGTTCCGGCCGCGGCGGGTCGACGATCCAGATCGCGCAGAGCACGGCGGAGACGCCGGTCAGCCCGGCAGGGACTACCAGAGCTGCCGGGATGCCGCCGGTCGCGGCGAGGACGGGGACGGTCACAGCAGCCACGGCCACCCCCAGCGGCTGGCACATCTGGCGGATGCCCATGGCGAGCCCCCGGCGTTCGCGCGAGAACCAGCCGACGACGACGCGCCCGCTCGCCGCGTTGGGACTCGCCGACGCCATCCCGCCGATGAGCAGGAAGAACCCGAGGCCGACATAGCCGCTCGCGTACATCGCACCCACCGCGGCCAGCGACGTCACGGCGAGCCCGGATGCGATCACCCAACGCTCACCGATGCGGTCGCTGAGCGCGCCCCACGCGATCAGAGTCAGGACCATGCCGAGCGTCGGGGTCGATGCCAGCAGTCCGGCCTCGGCGAGGCTCAGCCCGCGTTCGGCGTGAAGGAGCGGGATCAGGAATGCGGGCGTGCTCACGAAGACCGTCGAGCTGGCCTGGGCGATGACGCCGAGTGCGAGCATCAGCCCGGGGCGCGCTGTTCGTGTGCGGGTGAGTGTTGCGGTCACGGTGCTCCTTCCGGCATCTGCGGGGCTTTCGGTATACCCTAGCGGTATACCGCACTGGTATACCAACGAAAGGCTCCCGATGCCCGAGCAGTCGCACATCTACGAACTCCTGCGCTCGGAGATCCTCGACCTCGACCGGATGCCGGGTGCCAGGCTCACCGAGCGCGGCCTCGAAGGAGAACTCGGCGCATCCCGCACCCCGCTGCGTGCGGCGCTCATGCGTCTCGAAGGCGAAGGCCTCGTCGAACGCGTCGGGCGCGCCTGGCAGGTCACGCCGATCGATCTCGGCGAGATCGGGCAGCTGAGCGAACTGCGGGACGCGGTCGAGTCCGCTGCGGTGCGACTCAGCTGCGAACGCGCGACCGCGGCAGCGATCGCGTCGCTAGGCCAGAGACTCGGCGACTTCGACGTGTCGGCACCCAGCGATGACGGCGTGCGTGCGGGCACGCACTTCCACGTCGAACTCGCGAGCCTGTCGGGAAACCACTTCTTCGCCGATACCGTCGCCTCGGCGATGACCCGGCTGGCGCGGACGCGGTGGCTCGAGGTCCGCACGGAGGATGCGAGGCGGACCGCCTGGCTCGAGCACCGTGAGATCGTCGACCTCGTGGGCGCGCGGGATGCCGACGGGGCGGCGGACCGCATCCACCACCACATCGTCGCTACCCACGAGCGGCTTCTCGCCTCACTCGACGCGGATGCCCGCATCCTGCGCGCACGTGGCCTCGCCGTAGTGCGTTGAGTCCGGGAAAGGTCCGCGGTTTCGACCGAAACCAGCGGACCTTTCCCGGACTCGACCGCTACTCGGCCTCGGCCTCGGACTCGGGGTCCTCGTCGGGCAGTTCTTCGAAGAGTCCCGTGGGCGGCGTGAGCGTGACCGTTCCGGCGGCGAGATCGACCGCGGGGACGATCGCCTTGACGAACGGGACGAGGACTTCGCCGTTGTCCGTCTTGATCGCCAGCAGATCCTGCGCGGGCAGGTGGTCGACGCGGGCCACGAGCCCGACCTTGACGCCGTCGCGCACGGCGGCGAGGCCGACCAGCTGATGGTCGTACCAGGCGTCTTCTTCTTCAGGGAGCTCGGTCGGATCCTGGTTGACCCAGAGGATCGCCTTGACGAGTGTCTCGGCTTCCGTCCGATCGTCGATGCCCTTGAAGAAGCCGACGGCGTGGCCGTTGTACCAGCGGAGCTCAGTGAGCTCGAGCGTCTTGCCGTGCCACTTGGAGCCTGTCGGCACCTGGAGCGTGAACACCGCACCGGGCACGAACCGCTGCTCCGGAGTGTCCGTGTACAGCTCGACTTTGATGGCGCCTTTCAGCCCATGCGCCTTCGTGAGGCGACCGACCCGAAGTTGAGTCTGGGCAGGCTTGTCGGCCGACACCTCAGTAGTCGGTGTCGACGACGTCGACGCGAACGCGACGTCCGTCGGCGAGCGCGGCGACGAGCGTGCGCAGCGCCTTGGCGGTGCGTCCGGCGCGGCCGATGACCCGCCCGAGGTCCTCGGGGTTCACGCGAACCTCGAGGACCTCGCCGCGGGGCGAATTCTTTGCTACGACGTGCACATCGTCAGGGTGATCGACGATCCCCTTGACCAGGTGCTCGAGAGCGGGACCGAGCAAGGCTAGGCCTTCTCGCCGTCGGCGGCGGCGTCGGTGATCTCTTCCGCAGCCTCGACGACCTCGGCCTCGGCGGCCTCTTCGGCCTCGACCTCGGCTTCGACAACGGCCTCGGCCTCTTCGACGACGGGCGCCGGCTTCTCAGCCTTGGGCTTCAGGACCGGCTTCTTCTTCTCGTCAGCGACGAACTCGGCCTTGGCTTCCTTGGTCTTGACCGTGTTCGTGGCGTTCTTGTCACCCTTGAAGGTGCCCCAGTCGCCGGTGAGCTTCAGCAGCGCGGTGACCTGTTCGGTCGGCTGGGCGCCGACGCTGAGCCAGTACTGCGCGCGCTCCGAGTCGACCTCGATGAGCGACGGCTCCTCGGTCGGGTGGTACTTGCCGATCTCTTCGATCACGCGGCCGTCGCGCTTGGTGCGCGAGTCGGCGACGACGATGCGGTAGTAGGGAGCGCGGATCTTGCCGAGGCGCTTCAGACGAATTTTGACAGCCACAATTCTCCTGTGTTGTATGAGGTGTTTGACGAACTGACTGCCGTGAGCGTGGGGGCACACTCGGCAGGAGGTCTATGGGGTTCTCTCTCGCCTGATTAGAGGGTCGGGCGGAACAGAACTCAACTAGCTATTCTGTCAGATACACCGGGCTTTGAATAATCGGATGGGCGGAACGACCAGATGCAGATCGATTTCGCAGCATCCGAGAGGTCGACAGTGGGCATCGAGTGGGAGCTCGCACTGGTCGACGGCTCGTCCGGCGACCTCGTGCACATCGCCCAGGAGGTGCTCGAAGCCCTCGGCACCCCCGACGGCAAGGAGCACCCGCAGATCACGCATGAGCTCCTGCTCAACACGGTCGAGCTGGTGAGCCGCGTCCACCACACGGTCCCGGATGCGGTCGCCGACCTGAATGAGCTGATGGCGCTCGTGCGCGCGGTCACCGATCCCCTCGGCGTCGAGCTCATGTGCGCGGGCACCCACCCGTTCGCCCAGTGGTTCGACCAGAAGGTCACCCCGAACGAGCGCTACGATCGGCTGCTGGACCGCACGCAGTGGTGGGGCAGGCAGATGATGATCTGGGGAATCCACGTCCATGTCGGAATCGACGAGCGCGAGAAGGCGCTACCGATCGTCAACGGGCTGCTCACCTATTACCCCCATCTTCAGGCGCTGAGCGCGTCGAGCCCCTTCTGGGGCGGGGCGAAGACCGGGTACGCCTCCAACCGAGCCCTCATGTTCCAGCAGCTCCCGACGGCAGGGCTGCCCTGGCAGTTCGGGAGCTGGGCGAACTATGAGGAGTACGTTCAGGACCTGGTCAACACCGGCGTCGTGCACGACTACTCCGAGGTGCGCTGGGACATCCGCCCCTCTCCGCGCTGGGGCACCGTCGAGATGCGGGCCTGCGACGGGCTGTCGACGGCCGAGGAGGTCGGAGCCGTCGCCGCCATCATCCACTGCCTCGTCGACCGGATGTCCGGACAGCTGGACGACGGGATCGAGCCGGTCAGCCTGCAGCCCTGGTTCGTGCGGGAGAACAAGTGGCGCGCCGCCCGCTACGGGATGGACGCCGAGGTGATCCTCAACGCAGCAGGCGACGAGCGCCTCGTGGCCGACGAACTGCGTGACCTCGTCGCGGACCTGGCCCCGATCGCTGAGAGACTCGGATGCCTCGAACAGCTGGCGAACGTCGACCTCATCCTGGAGCGCGGGGCAAGCTACCAGCGGCAGCTGAGGGTCGCCGAGGAGAACGGCGGAAGCCTCCAGGCGGTGGTGAGCTCGCTCACCCACGAGCTGAGGAACGGGTTGGCCTGAGCGTGATCTATGCTCATTCCGTGATTCGAACGGCCCTCCCCCGCCGACTGCTGGTCGCCGTCGCCGGCCTGGCCGCCCTCGCAGCCCTCAGCGGGTGCGCCGCGATCGCCGCGGAGCGCTCGGTCGCAGCGGATGCGAAGGCTGCGTCGGCGGAGCACGCGCCGGCGACCGTGAGGGCCGTCGCCATCGGTGATTCCATCTCGCACGGGCGCGGAGTCCTTCCGGCGCAGGCGTGGCCGGAGCAGATCGCGGCCCGGCACACATGGGCGCTCGACGACCTCGCGATCAGCGGCTCCGGCTTCGTGAAGCGTGGCCTGGGCGGCTACACCTACGACACGCAGGTCACGACGGCCATCGGGCTGCACCCGAGGATCGTCCTGATCGCGGCCACCCGGAACGATCTGACAATCGGCGACCAGGCGCTCAGGGCGAAGACCGTGGAGCTTCTGCGCCGACTCCGTGCTGCACTCCCGCAGGCGACGATCGTCGGCACCAGCGCGGTCTGGGGCGACGACACCCCGCCCGCGCGACTCTCCGCGGTCGACGCCCTCGTGCGGCAGGCAGTGACCGGCGCCGGAGGAACATGGCTCGACCTCGGTTTCCCGCTGGCGGCACATCCGGAGCTGCTCCAGACCGACCACATCCACCCGAACGCGGCCGGTCAGGCCGTCGTTGCCGGTGTCGTCGACCGCGCACTGGACGCGGCCCACATCGGGAGCTGAGCGCCGCCGTCACGGGAGAGCAACCGTTCCGGCCGGGGGCGGCAGGCGCGACAGGCACGCTCGACCGCAGCGGTCACCCTCGGGCGACGAACGTCAGCGCCCGAGGAATTTCTGAAGCGAAGCCAGCTCTTCTTCGGTCGGGCCGTCCTTCTTCGCGGCGCCGCCGAGTCCGAAGCCCGATCCGCCGCCCGGGACCGCCGGCTTCACGCCGGACGACAGTGCAGCGTTCTCCGCGGCCCGCTTGGCCGGGTTGCCGGAGCGCGAACCCTTCTTCTTCTGCTGCTGCTTTCCGCGACCGCCCGTGAATCCGGCGCCGGGGATCGGCCCCATGCCCGGAACGTTCGGCACGCCGCCCTTGGCCACGGTCTTCATCATCTTCGCGGCCTGCTCGAACCGGTTGACGAGCTGGTTGACCTCGGTGACCGTGGAGCCGGCACCCTTCGCGATGCGGAGACGGCGCGAACCGTTCAGCAGCTTCGGGTTGGTGCGCTCAGCCTTCGTCATCGACTGGATGATCGCCTCGGTGCGCACGATCTCTCGCTCGTCGAAGTTGTCGAGCTGCTGCTTCATGGCGCCCGCGCCCGGCAGCATGCCCATCATCTTCTTGATGGAGCCCATGTTGCGCAGCTGCTGCATCTGCTTGAGGAAGTCGTCGAGCGTGAACGTGTCTGTCGCGAACTTCTCGGCGACCTTGCGCGCCTCGTCTTCGTCGAACGCCTCCTGCGCCTGCTCGATGAGGGTGAGGATGTCACCGAGGTCGAGGATGCGGCTGGCCATGCGATCGGGGTAGAACGGCTCGAAGTCGTCGAGGGTCTCACCGGTCGAGGCGAAGATGATCGGACGCCCGGTGACCGACGCTACGGACAGCGCAGCGCCACCGCGGGCATCTCCGTCGAGCTTGGTCAGCACGACGCCGGTGAAATCGACCCCGTCCTGGAACGCCTTGGCCGTGGCGACCGCGTCCTGGCCGATCATCGCGTCGATGACGAACAGCACCTCGTCGGGGTCGACGGCCTTTCGGATGTCGCCCGCCTGCTTCATGAGCTCAGCATCGACGCCGAGACGGCCGGCCGTGTCGACGATGACCACGTCGTACTGCTTGGTCTCGGCGAACTTCATCGCCTCTTTCGCGACCTTGACCGGGTTGCCGACACCGTTGCCCGGCTCCGGCGCGAACACGGGGACGCCCGCCTGCTCGCCGACGATCTGCAGCTGGGTGACGGCGTTCGGGCGCTGGAGGTCGGCCGCGACCAGCACAGGAGTGTGGCCGTCCTTGGCCAGCCACTTCGCCAGCTTTCCGGCGAGCGTGGTCTTGCCGGCGCCCTGGAGGCCAGCGAGCATGATCACGGTCGGCGGCTTCTTCGCGAACTGCAGGCGGCGCTGCTGGCCGCCGAGAATCGTCACGAGCTCTTCGTTGACGATCTGCACGACCTGCTGGGCCGGGTTCAGCGCCTTGTTGACCTCGTCGCCGAGCGCGCGCTCGCGTACGGTCGACGTGAACGACTTGACGACGTCGAGCGAGACGTCGGCGTCGAGGAGCGCGCGACGGATCTCGCGGACGGTGCCGTCGACATCCGCAGGCGACAGCTTGCCCTTGGTACGGAGGTTCTTGAAGGTGTCTGCGAGCCTGTCAGACAGGGTTCCGAAAGTAGCCATGGTCCAGACAGTTTAACCGGCGGATGCTGAGCGCACGCGCGCGTTCAGCCCGCGGCGCACATCCGGCCACTCCTCGGCGAGGATCGAGAACATCACGGTGTCGCGCACGGTGCCGTCCGGTCGGCGCATGTGGCGCCGGAGCACGCCCTCGTAGCGAGCGCCGAGGCGGTCGATGGCGCGTTGCGAACGCTCGTTGCGGATGTCCGTCTTGAGCTGCACGCGCCCGGCGCCGAGGGACTCGAACGCGTGCTCGAGCAGCAGCAGCTTGGTCTCGGGATTTACGGCGGATGCCCACACGGCGCTCCGGTACGCCGTCGAGCCGATCTCGAGCCGCGCATCCACCGCCGCGGCGTCGAGATACGACGTCTGGCCGACGACCGTGCCTGCGGGCAGACCGCGGTAGTCCACCGCCAGCCGGACGATCCACTGGAAGCGCGGACCCGCGAGGAGCGCATCCTCGAGGCGTTCCTGGAGAGCGGCGACGTCGACCGGGCGACCGGCGATGTACCGCCACACGGTGTCGTCGTCGAGCGCCGCGAACAGCTCGCGCGCATCGCGCTCCGGATCGCGCACCCCGGTGAGCGTCACGACCCGGCCGCGCAGTTCGACCGCCGCATCCATCGGCCACGCGAGCTCCGGCCACACCACGTCGTCGGGCCGCGTGTCCTCCCGCGGCCGGAACGGCTCCCCCATCAGCCCTGCATCTCGACCGCGACGACGTCCCCGCGGATATCGAAACTGACGATCAGCACGGAGTCGGTGTCGTCCGGGCTGATCGAATAGTCGAACGTCGCGAACACGTCCTCCTCATCCGAACGCTCCGGAAAGAGCGAAACGCGCATCAGCTGCAGCGACCGCAGCACGTCGACGGCGATGTCGCCCGAGTTGTGCACCAGGAGGTCGAGGAGGCTCTCCCCCATCTCGTCCATCTGCTGGTCGACGTAGTTCACGGTGGCGGATGCCTGCTCGCTCAACTGCGCGACCAGCGCATCCCTCGCCCGAGCGTCGAAGCCTTCGAGCGCCTGGATGAGGGACGCGGCTGCGTCGAGCGAGTTCTCGGTGACCCGGGACTCACGGTCGGCCTGCAGCTCCAGTTCGACGGACTGGTCCCCCAGTTCGACGCTGTCCTGCCAGGCCAGGCCGCCGCTCGCCGTGTCGTCGATGATGCCGAAGAAGTCGTGTTCGATCGCCATCGGACCCTCCTAGCCGATCAGCTGCTGTGCGAAGACGTGCGGTGTGAAGCCGGTCAGGTCGTTGATGCCCTCGCCCTGGCCGACGAGCTTGATCGGGATGCCGGTCTTCTCCTGCACCGCGAGGACGAAGCCACCCTTGGCAGAGCCGTCAAGCTTCGTGAGCACGAGTCCGGTCACTCCGGCGTGCTCGATGAACGCCTCCGCCTGTGCAAGGCCGTTCTGTCCGGTCGTCGCATCGAGCACGAGGAGCACTTCGGCGATCGGCGCCTGTTTCTCGACCACTCGCTTGATCTTGGACAGCTCGTCCATCAGGCCGCCCTTGGTCTGCAGCCGGCCCGCTGTGTCGATGATCACGATCTCGATGCCGTTCGCTTTCGCGCGCTCCACGGTCTGGAAGGCCACCGACGCAGGATCCTGCCCCTGCTGCTGCGGGCGCACGATGTCGGCGCCTGCACGTTCCGCCCAGGTCGCCAGCTGCTCGACCGCTGCGGCACGGAACGTGTCGGCCGCTCCGACGATGACGCTGCGGTCGTAGGTGCGCAGGAACTTCGCAAACTTGCCGATTGTTGTCGTCTTGCCGACCCCGTTCACCCCGACGACCAGCACGATCGCCGGACGCTCGGAGAGCTTGAGGGTCGGGTCGAGTTTCGACAGGCGTTCCTCGAGAGTCTCGCGCAGCATCCGCTGCAGGTCGGCGGGGTCGGTCGTGCGATACCGTTCGACCTTCGCGCGCAGGTCGTCGACGATGGCTTCGGTCACATCCGGTCCGAAATCGGCTGTGATGAGCGCGGTCTCGAGGTCGTCCCAGGTGTCGTCGTCGATGGTCTTCTTCGCGAACATCCCGCGCAGGGCGCTCGACAAGGACCACGGGGTACGTTCAGCCATGCTTTCACCCTAGTTGTTCGTGGGGCGCCTCTTCCCGCGACGAGTCGACGGGCGCTACGTTTTCACAATGGGTGACGATACGAGCGCGGGGGACGCCATCGTCCGTGTGCTCGTATTCCTCGACGCGGAACTGCGTGAGCAACTGGCCGCCGTTCGTCGGGACGATCCGGATGCAGTCCACCAGGCGCGCATCCGCGTCCGGCGCATCCGCAGCGTCCTCGCCGCGTACCGCCGCCTCTTCGCGCGCGGGCAGACGGAGGACCTGCGGCGGGATCTCCGCACGCTCGGGACCGCGCTCGGCTCGGCGCGCGACCCGGAGGTGCGCGCGAAGTCGATCGAAGATCTCCTGCAGGCGCGCACCTCACCGCCGGTGATCGACGCGGTGGAGGGGCTGGCCGCGCACCAGGTGCAGGAATACCGTGGCGCGCACGCGGAGCTCCTGCGGCTCTTCGACAGCCCCGACCACGCAGCGCTGCTCGACCGGCTCACCCGGTTCGCCGTCGACCCTCCGCTGCACCACCGGGCGGGTCGCCCGGCCAGGCGCTGGTTCCGCACAGCACTCCGCCGCGAGGTCGCGCGCGTCGATGCCCGGGCGAGGGCGGCCGCCGACCTCCGGCTGGAAGGCCTGCACGACCTGCGCAAGAAGACGCGCAGACTCCGCTACGCCGCCGACGCCGTCTCGAGCGAACCCGCACCCGTCCTCGGTGCGAGGACCCAGCGGCTCGCCTACGCGGCGGAGACGGCCCAGGACGTGCTGGGCGACCACCGGGACGGCGTGCTTCTGGCCCGCCATCTCCGGGACGCGTTGCACGACCGCTCGCTCGGGAGGTCGGCTTCGACCGGAGTCGGGATCTTCGCGGCGCGCAGCGAAAAGCAGGCGACGCGCGAACTCGACCGTCTCGATGTGGCGCTCGACGGCATCCGAGAGCTGTACCCGCCGAAAGGCTAGGAGGCCTTCTCCTGGGCGACGCGCTGCCCGACCACCGCTGACACGCCGTCCTGTCTCATCGAGACGCCGTAGAGCGCATCGGCGATCTCCATCGTGCGCTTCTGGTGGGTGATCACGATGAGCTGGCTCGACTGGCGGAGATCCTCGAAGATCGTCAGCAGCCTGCCCAGGTTCGCGTCGTCGAGGGCCGCCTCGACCTCGTCCATGATGTAGAACGGGCTGGGGCGCGCCTTGAAGATCGCGATCAGCAGGGCGACGGCTGCGAGAGACCGCTCGCCGCCAGAGAGCAGGGAGAGCCGCTCGATCTTCTTGCCCGCAGGTCTCACCGAGACTTCGATGCCCGTGGTGAGCATATTCTCGGGGTCGGTGAGCTGGATGCTGCCCGAACCGCCGGGGAACAGCACGGGGAAGACTTCGCCGAACGCCGTCTTCGTGTCCTCGAACGCGCTCTGGAAGATCGACTGCATCTTCTCGTCGATCTCTTCGATGATGGTCAAGAGGTCGCGTCGCGTGTTCGTCAGGTCGGTCAGCTGCTCCGTGAGGAATTTGTGACGCTGCTCGAGCGCGGCGAACTCCTCGAGCGCCAGCGGGTTCACCCGGCCGAGCTGGGCGAGCTTGCGCTCGGCCTGGGCGAGACGCTTCTGCTGCTGCTCGCGGTCGAAAGGTCGGGTCTCGGCTTCTCCGGCCTCCCGGGTGTTCTCTGCGTCACCGGCGCCCGGCTTCACATCCACCGGCACAGGAACCTCGGGGCCGTACTCGGCCACCAGAACATCCTCGACGAGGCCGAGCTCGCTGCCCGCACGCTCGAGAAGGCTCGACAGGTGGAGCTTCTTCTCGTAGATCTGCAGTTCCAGGCCGTGCACGTTCTCGGTGATCGCCTGCAGCCGCTCGCGGAGCGCGCTCTCGTCACGCCGGAGACCGGCGAGCTCTTCGTTCTGGCTTGCGCGCTGCGCCTCCGCCGCGGCCAGTTCGACACGCGCCGATGCCACCGACCGGTCGACGGAATCAAGCACGGCGGGAAGAGCCTCGATCACCCGCGTCGCGGCGTCGACCTGACGCCGACGGATGACCGCGCGGCGGGCGGCCTCCTCGGCTGCAGCGCGTTCCGCTTCGAGCTGCCTGGCGAGCGCCTCGCCGCGGGCCTGCTCCGCGCGCACCCGCTCTTTGGCGGTCTCCACGCCGAGGCGCGACTCGACCTCGGCCTCGCGAGCGGCGTCGAGCTCGGTGGACAGGGAGTCGCGCGCACTGACGTCCAGGATCGGCCGGGGACGCGCGCGGGCCGTCTCGAGTTCGGCCTTGGCCTTCTCCGACGCGGCCTCCGCATCCGCCACCCGCTCTTCGGCGAGACCGAGTGCGACGCTCAGTCGGTCGAATTCTGCCTGGGACGCCTCCATCTGGACTTTGAGCCTGTTCAGCTGCTCGGTCTGCGCCGCAAGCTGCGCGTCGAACTCGCGCAGGGCCGCCAGCGCTGAGGCGGACTGCTCCTTCGCCACCTGGAGCACACCGCGCTGCTCGGCGAGAGCGAACTTCGCCCGGTCGATCAGCGACGTCACCTCGCCGAGACGGTCCTCGGCTGCGTCGCGGTCCGCGATCAGCTCGATGCGGCTCTGCTTCGCGCCGGAGCCTCCCCGGAGGACGAACTCGGTCAGCACGTCGCCGCCGCGCGTGATGATGGTCACGGGAGCGGCGAGGCCACGCTTCGCGAATTCCGCTGATGCCGCACGCGCGACATCGAGGTCGTCTGCGATGGCCGTGTACGTGAGCACACCGAGAACGCCGTCAGGGGCGTCGACCACGGATCGCGCGGCGACCACGCCGGCGATGCCAGAAAGGTCGACGGCGGGTGCGGCGGCCGCTGCGATGATGACCTCCACGCGGCCGAGATCGTCAGCGGATGCGTGGGCGACCGCCTCGAACGCTGCGTCCCGGTCCTCGGCGAGGACAGCATCCGCCAGCGACCCGAGCGCCGCGGCGACCGCGGCCTCGAACCCCGGATGCACGCGGATGTGCTCGGCAGCCAGGCCGCGAACCCCTGCGAGCCGCGCAGCGACGAGAGCGGCGGAGCCGTCCTTCTGGTTGAGCGCCTGCGACAGAGCGCTGGTGCGCGCAGCGAGGGCGTCCCGCTCGCGCTCGAGAACATGCAGCTCCTCGCGCAGCCGCTCGATCTCGCCCTCTGCCTCGAACACGTCGGCCTGGGCCAGCTCGTAGGCCTCGTCGAGGTTCCCCTCACTCGCGTCGCTGATCTCCGCTTCGGACTCGCGCACGGCGAAATCAGTGCGCGCCTTCTCCTTGCGTTCCGTCGCAGCATCGAGTGCGTTCTGCTGCCGCAGCACCTCGCCGCGCACGGCGGCAAGGCGGGAGGCGGCAGCGTCGGCCTGGCCGGTGAGCTTCGTGATCTCGAGGTCGTGGCGCGAGACGAGAGCGCTCTGGGCGGCGATCTCCTCATCCACCGAATCGAGACTCGTCCGCGCCGCGCGGGTCGCGGCCTGGGCGGCGATCCAGGCGGCCTCCGCCGCGGTGACGACGGCACGCAGCCTCTCGACCTCGGCTCGCGCATCCTCGACCATCTGCGGCGAGACGCCGGGGGCGGCATCCTGCGCCTCAGCCTGCGAACCCAGCAACGCAAGGCGCTGGTTGGCCATCGTGTACAGGTTGCGGAGCCGCTCCTGCACCGACTCGAGCCCGAACGCGGTGCGGCGCGCGACATCCACGTCGTCGCCGACCTGCGCCTGCTCGAGTCGCGCGATCCGGAGCTGTTTCTGCTCGAGCTGCTCCTGCAGCACGATGCGCTCGCTGTGCCGTTCGCTCTCGGTGCGGCCGTGCGCGTCGAGTGCCGTTCGCAGGGAGACGACCTCGTCGGCGAGCAGGCGGGCACGCGCATCGCGCACGATCGCGGCGATCGACTGCGCTTCGCGCGCGATCTCGGCCTGGTGCCCGAGTGGTTTGAGCTGACGCCGGATCTCGCCCGCGAGATCGCTGAGCCGTGTCAGGTTGGTCTGCATGGCCTCGAGCTTGCGGAGGGTCTTCTCTTTGCGCCTGCGGTGCTTGAGGATGCCCGCCGCCTCTTCGATGAAGCCGCGGCGATCCTCGGGACTGGCGTGCAGCACCGCATCCAGCTGGCCCTGTCCGACGATGACGTGCATCTCCCGGCCGAGCCCGGAGTCGCTGAGGAGTTCCTGCACGTCGAGCAACCGGCAGGCCTGTCCGTTGATCGCGTACTCGCTGCCGCCGTTTCGGAACAGGGTGCGCGAGATCGTGACCTCGGAGTACTCGATCGGGAGGGCACCGTCGGAGTTGTCGATCGTCAGGGTGACCTCGGCGCGGCCGAGTGGTCCCCGGGTCGACGTGCCCGCGAAGATGACGTCCTCCATCTTGCCGCCGCGCAGGGTCTTGGCCCCCTGCTCGCCCATCACCCAGGCGAGCGCATCGACGACGTTGGATTTGCCCGATCCGTTGGGGCCGACGACACAGGTGACCCCGGTCTCGAAGGCGAACGTCGTCGGCTGCGCGAACGACTTGAACCCTTTGAGCGTCAGGCTCTTCAGATACACCTGCCGCCCTTTCGTTCGCTGGTCGCGTGGTTGTCCCGAGCAAGATTACCCAACCCGCGCCCCCACCCCGTGCACCCCACGCCCCGGAACCCCTGTCGAGCACAGGAAAAGCGGGCTTCTGCGCGTCGCATTCGCCCGCTTTTCCTGTGCTCGACGGCCTGGTTGAGGGATGGGCGTCAGCCGACGCCCAGGTAGGCCTCTTTGATCGCGGGGTTGGCGAGGAGCTCCTTGCCGGTGCCGGAGTGGGTGATGGACCCGGTCTCGAGGACGAAGCCGCGGTTGGCCCGGGCGAGGGCCTGGTTCGCGTTCTGCTCGACCAGCAGGATGGTCGTGCCCTGCTGGTTGATCTCCGTGATGATCGAGAAGATCTGCTTGATGAACTGCGGAGCGAGGCCCATGGAGGGCTCGTCGAGCAGCAGCAGCCTCGGTGCCGACATCAGCGCGCGGCCGATGGCGAGCATCTGCTGCTCGCCGCCCGACATCGTCCCGCCGACCTGGGTGCGACGTTCGGAAAGCCGAGGGAACAGCGAGAAGACGCGATCGAAGTCGGCTTCCATCCCGCTGCGGTCCTTGCGGCCGAAGGCGCCCATGTCGAGGTTCTCCAAGACCGTCATGCCGGGGAAGATCCCCCGGCCTTCCGGTGCCTGCGAGATCCCGCGGACGACGCGGATGTGCGCCTTCATCTTGGTGATGTCCTCGCCCTCGAACATCAGGCTGCCCTTCGACGGGTTCAGGAGACCGGAGATGGTCTTCATCGTCGTCGACTTGCCCGCCCCGTTCGCACCGATGAGGCTGACGATCTCGCCCTCCTCGACCGAGAACGACATGTCGTGGATCGCCTCGATGCGCCCATACGAGACGCTCACGTTCTTCAGCTCAAGCAACGTCATCTTCAGGCTCCCCGAGGTAGGCGGCGATCACGCGCGGGTCGTTGCGGATTTCGACGGGGATGTCGTCGGCCAGTTTGCGTCCGAACTCGAGAACGACGATGCGGTCGGTGACACCCATCACCAGGCGCATGTCGTGTTCGATAAGGAGCACCGTATATCCGTCGGCCCGGATCGTGCGGATGAGGTCCATCAGGTCCTCTTTCTCCGCCGGGTTGAATCCGGCCGCCGGTTCGTCGAGGCAGAGCAGCTTGGGATCGGTGGCGAGCGCGCGCGCGATCTCGAGCCGTCGCTGATAGCCGTACGGGAGGTGGCGTGACGCCGTATTGGCCAGGTCGGCGATACCCACGAACTCGAGCAGCGCCATCCCTCGCTCGATTGCGGTGCGCTCCTCGCGGTGGTGCCGTGGGAGGCGCAGCAACGCGCCGGGCACACTGGTGCGGTGGCGTGCGTCGAGGCCGACCACGACGTTCTCGAGGGCGCTCATCTCACCGAAGAGGCGGATGTTCTGGAACGTGCGCGCGAGTCCGAGGCGGGTGATCTGGTGCTGCTTCTGCCCCTTGAGCGATTTGCCTTCGAGGAGCACGTCGCCGCTGGTCGGCTTGTAGACGCCCGTCATGGCGTTGAAGCAGGTCGTCTTGCCGGCACCGTTCGGCCCGATGAGCCCGAGGATCTCCCCGCGCTTGATGTCGAAGGTCACGTCGTCGAGGGCGAGCAGGCCGCCGAATTTCACGGTGAGATTCTTCACCTCGACGAGTTTGTCCCCCACCTCCACCGCGATCTCGCGGTCGGGGGCAGCCGCTTCCGCGACGTCGAGGTCGACGTTGAGCTCTTCGAGTACGGTCGGATCGGCACCGACCTCTGTCAGGTTGTCGGCGTCTTCGGTCATGCTGCGCCTCCCTTCGATACGTCGGACACCGGTTCGGACGGTGGTGGCGCCGCCGGCTTGGCTCGCAGGTACTCGATCGCGTGACGACCGTAGGCGAGCAGCCGCTGCTTCGCCGGAATCAGACCTTTCGACCGGTAGATCATCAGCAGGACGAGCGCGATGCCGAAGATCAGGTACTTGTAGTCGGCGATCGCGGTGAACCGCAACGGGATGTACGCCACGATCGCACCACCCAGGAGAGCACCGACCTTGTTCCCGGAACCACCGAGGACGACCGCGGCGAGGAACAGGATTGACGTCTGGACATCGAACTTCTGGTTGTTCACGAAGCCGACCTGGCCCGCGAAGAGGGCGCCGGAGAGACCGCCGACGGATGCCCCGATCGCGAAGGCCCACACCTTGTACTTGAAGGTCGGCACGCCCATGATCTCCGCGGCGTCCTCGTCCTCGCGGATCGCGATCCACGCGCGACCGACGCGGCTGCGTTCGAGGTTGCCCACCAGCAGCAGCACGATGATGATGATCACCAATGTCAGCCAGTACCAGGGAATCCCGTTGGTGTTCGAGAAGATCGGGATGCCGTTGGCGCCGACACCCGGCGGGTGGCCGACGTTCTGGAATCCGACCTGCCCTTGCATCGCCGGGATGATCGTGGCGAGGATACGCACGATCTCACCGAAGCCGAGTGTCACGATCGCGAGGTAGTCGCCGCGGAGGCGGAGCGTCGGCACACCGAGGATCACCCCGAAGGTCATCGTCACCGCCATCGCGACCGGGATGGTCCAGAGGTACGGGATGTGGATGAACGGCGAATCCGGGCTCGTCAGCATCGCCGCGGTGTAGGACCCGACAGCGAAGAACGCCACGTACCCCAGGTCGAGGAGGCCGGCATAGCCGACGACCACGTTCAGCCCAACCGCGATGAGCGCGTACACCGCCATCGCGAAGCACGCCAGCGGCCAGTCGTTACCCGGCTCCGTCGTGAGGGGGAAGAAGTTGAGGTACGGCAACGCGAAGGCGATCGCGACGACGATGAGCATCCACAGCCACTGGACAGCGCGGGGAAGCCCGTTCCACCGGTCCCGCAGGGGCTGCAGGAAGCCGGACCGCCTCTTGGTCTGGGCCTCCGCATTGTCGAAAGCCTGCTCGCTGCGGGCATCGGGCAGGACACGAGGTCCGTCGTTGGTGCTCATGCTCTGCTCCTTCCCAGTGACGTTCCGAGGATTCCGGTGGGTTTGATGAGCAGCACGAGCACCAGCACGACGAACGCGACGACATCCGTCCACTGCGAGTCCCCGAGCAGGATCTGCCCGTAGTTGCCGATGACGCCGAGGAGCAGGCCGCCGAGCAGTGCGCCCCTGACGTTGCCGATACCGCCGAGGACGGCCGCGGCGAACGCCTTGACGCCGAGGATGAAACCGCCGTTGTAGATCACGCCGCTCGGCACGAGCATCACGTAGAACAGCGCCGCAGCTCCCGCCAGCAGACCGCCGACCACGAAGGTGATCACGATGATGCGCTCCTTGTTCACGCCCATGAGGGTCGCCGTGTCCGGATCCTGCGCGACCGCGCGGATTCCGCGGCCGGTACGGGTGCGGCGGATGAACATGTCGGTGAGCACCATCAGGATCACGGCCGCGATCACGATGATCAGCGACTGGATGTAGATCGTGGTGTTGAAGACGTCGAACACCGGGATGGCCTTGAACATCGTCACAGATGGCTCAGCGTTCGCGCCACGCACGATGAAGATCGTGTACTGGATCGCGAACGAGGCACCGATGGCGGTGATGAGGAACGCCAACCGTGGCGCGTTGCGTTTTCGAAGCGGGCGGTATGCCACGCGTTCGAGCAGGAACGCTGCGACCGCCGACGCCAGCATGCCGACGATGAGCGCGAGTAGGAGGTCGCCCACGATCGCCGGAACCGAGAGGTTCGGGGCCGAGGGACCGAAGCCCAGCGCGGAAAGCGTGATCACGACACCGTAGGCGCCGATGATGAACACTTCCGAGTGGGCGAAGTTGATGAGGTTGAGCACGCCGTAGACGAGCGTGTAGCCGACGGCGATGAGTCCGTAGATCGCCCCGAAAGTGAGGCCGTCGAAGGTCGCACTCCAGAAATTCTGTACCAGGGCGTTCACATCGAAGTTGATCCACGAATTATCGAGGACCGGGTGGAGAATCAGTGCTTCGAGCATTCAGGCATCCAGATCTTGACGAACACGGATCGACAGTGATCCGCGTGGATTGCGGCCGGGGGTGAAGGGGGATGCCGCGGGCCACGCCGGGCGGGCCCGCGGCATCCTCATCTCATTCGGCTAGCCGATGGTCCCGATCGGGACGATCTTGCCGTTGTCCACCTTGTAGCCGTAGACGGTCGGGGCCTGCAGTTCGCCCTTCGAGTCCCACTTGTAGTGCTTGCTCAGGCCGTCGGCGTCGTACGACGTGACGAAGCTGAGCAGGTCGGCACGGGTCGTCTTGCCCTTGTCGATGCCGGACAGCAGCACGGTGGCCGCGTCATAACCTTCGATCGAGTAGGTTCCGGGCTCGATCGAGAACGCCGACTTGTATGCGCTCTCGAAGCTCGGGATCAGCTCACCGGGGATGCAGGGGCAGGTGAAGTAAGCGTTGCTCGAAGCGTCGCCGGCCAGCTTGATGAACTGGTCGTCCTTCACACCATCGGGGCCGACGAACGTGCCCGTGTAGCCCTTGTTGACCAGCTGCTGGTCGAACGGCGCACCCTCGGCGTAGTAGCCCGAGTAGTAGACGGCGTCAGGCTTCGCGTTGATGATCTTGGAGATCACCGCCGAGAAGTCCTTCTGTCCGGTGGTCACCTTGTCGGTACCAGCAAGGGCGCTGCCGAGGCCAGCCGACACGGATGACGCAAGACCGATTCCGTATGCGCTGTCGTCCTGAACCAGGTAGACCTTCTTGGCCTTCAGCTTGTCCGTGAGGAACTTCGCCGCTGCCGGACCCTGGACGCCATCATTGCCGAGGCCGCGGAAGAAGGTCTTCCAGCCGTTCGTCGTCAGCTCGACGGCGGTCGCGGACGGTGTGATGTGCACCAGGCCCTGCTGCTCGAAGATGTTCCCAGTCGCCTTCGACTCACCCGAGAACGGGAGACCGACGACGCCGATGATGTCCTTCTCGTTGACCGCCTGGGTCACCGGGCCGGTCGCCTTGGTCGGGTCGCCCTCTGTGTCGAACTTCTTGAATGCAACCTGGCATCCCTTGTTCGCCTGGTTGTGCTGTGTGATGGCGAGCTGCACGCCGTTGTAGATGTTGATACCGAGCTGTGCGTTGGCACCTGTCTCCGCGCCGACGTAGCCGATGGTCAGCCCACTCGGGCAGGTCGCCTTGCCGTCACCCGCGGGAAGGACAGCGCCCTTCGGGGTTTCGATCGAGGTGATCGCCGGAATGTTGACCTTCGAGTTGTTGCTCGTCGATCCGCCGGTGGATGCCTGGTTGGCACACCCAGCGAGGAACAGGGCGACCGACGCTGCGACGGCCACTCCCGCTATTGCTTTCTTTCGTAACATGTGATTCTGCCTCTCGACGGGAATCCGTTACGAGGCCGCGAAGTGCGGCCTCGTCCCACGAATATGTGCCCTGAGCCTACAAGGAATGCAGGCGTCTGCATCGTGTTTCCACGCGCAGATTTACCTGATCGAAACCAAACCGCCCGGGGCCTTTTGCCCGCGGATGCAAGGCGATAGGCTGGTCGGCTCGGCACTCCCGGTCGGCGCGTGAGGAGGATGCACGTGGCAGGGGTACCCGGTCTGACGCTCTCCGAGCTCGCGGTTCCCGAACGCATCGGCGGCGCCGGATCCGCGGTGTTCGAGGAACTCGTCGCGATGGTCAACGGCATCTCCGTCGAGTTGTGGGGCAACCACGATTTCGTCTATTCGGCCGAGGCGGAGCTCCCTGCGTTCGGCCCGCAGGAGTTCCTGGAGCGCGTAACGTTCTTCGCCAGGCTCGACGGCATCATGGTCGGCCGCGTGATCGCCGAGTTCCCTCTCGAGCCGGACGCCATCACCGCGACGCTCCTCGTCGACGTCGTCCCGGCGGCCCGCGGGCTCGGGATCGGCTCCGCGCTTCTCGCGAAGGGCGAGGAGCTGGTTGCAGACGGCGGCCGCACGTCGATCTCGGCGTACACCGAGTATCCGGCATCCCGCTTGGTTGGCGGCTCTCCGCTCATCCGCCCCGAGGTCGGTCCGAACGGCGTGCCGGCCGACTCGCCTGACACCCGTTTCGCGCTCGCCCACGGATATCGGCTCGGCCAGATCGAGCGGTCGAGTGAACTGCCGCTCCCCCTGCCGCCCGGGCGCCTTGAGGAACTGTTCAGCGAGGCGGCACGCGCGGCAGGACCCGAGTACCGTGTGCTCGGCTGGTGGCGGCATGCCCCGGACGAGTACGTCGCCCAGTTCGCCGCACTGCGCGCTCGCATGACCCGCGACGTTCCCCAGTCGGGAATCGCCCTCGACGACGAGGAGTGGACGCCCTCACGCGTGCGAGAACTCGAGCAGCTGATGATCGACCGCGGCGAGCCGTTTCTCTGCTCTGTTGCCGAGCACATCCCGACGGGCCGCCTGGTCGCGTACACCGACCTCGTAGTGCCGGAGGGCGGAGGCAAGGTGGAGCAGCACGACACGCTGGTCGTCCGCGAACACCGCGGGCACCGGCTCGGGATGCTCGTGAAAGCCGAGAACATCCGTCGCCTCGCCGAGCTCAGCCCCGACGCCACGCGCATCCTCACCTGGAACGCCGACGAGAACGAGCACATGCTGGCCGTCAACGACGCCTTCGGGTTCCGGCTGCACGGTCTGGTCGGCAACTGGCAGAAGTCGCTCGCCTAGCTGTTCGCCGTGCGCGGCGTGCGGAGCCGCTGGCAGTACGGGCAGAGATGCGACGAGCGGTTCATGAACTGCTCGCGCACGATCGGTCGGCCGCAGCGGGGACATGGACGCCCCTCCTGGCCGTACACGTTCAGGCTGTGCGAGAAGTAGCCCGACGCCCCGTTGACGTTGACGTACTGGGCGTCGAAGCTCGTGCCGCCCTCCGCGAGCGCGCGAGAGAGCACGAGGCGGATCTCGGCGAGGAGCACACGGATGCGCACCCGGCTCAGGCTCGCCGTCGGCTGCGCGTAGTGCATCTTCGCGGCCCAGAGCGCCTCGTCCGCGTAGATGTTTCCGATGCCGCTGACCACGGTCTGATCAAGGAGCGCCCGCTTGATGCCGGTGCTCTTGCGCGCGAGGATCGCAGCGAAGCGCTGGTCGTCGAACGCGGGATCCAGCGGATCACGTGCGATGTGCGACACTCGCTCGGGAACGAGCGGCTCATCCGTGCCGAATCCGCCGGGCAGACCGTCGGAGGTCGGCACCAGGCGGTCGACGGCCATCGACCCGAAGATCCGCTGGTCGACGAAGTTGACCCAGAGCTCGCGGTGTGCCGGGCTCTCGATGTGGAGCCGGATGCGCAGCAGTCCGCTCTCCGCCGTGCCGGGTTCGCGCACGAGGATCTGGCCGCTCATCCCGAGGTGCGCCACGAGGGCGCAATCGGTGTCACCCTCCGATCGCGGGCGGAGCGGGATCCAGAGGAATTTGCCGCGCCGGGCAGGAGCGCTCATCACCCGGCCTGTGAGCAGCGCCTCGAAATCGCCGGTCGCCGGGTCGTGCCTGCGCAGGGAGCGCGGCTCGAAGACGTCGACTCCGGTGATGGTCGCATCCGTTACCGCGGGCTCGAGTCCCGCGCGAACGACCTCAACCTCGGGGAGCTCTGGCACGTCGTTTGGTGAGTTCGGTCCAGGCCGTGAGCGCCGCAGCCATCTCGGCCTGCTTCTTGCTGGTCCCAACGCCGGTTGCGACGACCAGGCCGGACACCTCGACCGTGGCCTGGAAGACCTTGCTGTGGTCGGGACCCGTGTTCGTCACGGTGTACTGCGGGAGCCCCGCACCACGGTGCGCGGCCGCCTCCTGGAGGCTCGTCTTGGGATCCATCGCTGCGCCGAAGCGCGCCGGGTCGTCCAGGAGCGGCTCGATGAGACGGAGGACGAGCGCCGTCGCGACATCGCCTCCGGCGTCGATGTAGGCGGCGCCGATGAGGGCTTCGACTGTGTCCGCCAGGATCGATGCCTTGTCGCGACCGCCGCTCTGGTCCTCCCCCCGGCCCAGCCGGAGGTACTCGCCGAGGCCGATGCCGCGGGCGACTTCCGCGAGAGCCACGGAACTGACCAGACTCGCCCGCCGTTTGGCGAGGTCTCCCTCGTCGAGATCCGGGTTCTCCCGGTAGAGCTTGACCGTCACGGCCTGCCCGAGGATCGAATCGCCGAGGAACTCCAGGCGCTCGTTGTTGGGAATGCCGCCATGTTCGTACGCGTACGAGCGATGAGTGAGCGCAAGTTCGAGAAGCCCAGAGTCGATGTCGACTCCGAGCTTCTCGAGGAGGGCACTCCGATCGGGATGTGCGCTCAGCATTGCGTCGTCACGTGCGCGCTGACTAGACGTCGGCGACCTTGCGACCCTTGTACTCAAGGAACAGAGCGGTTCCGGCAGAGTCCTCGACGACCTTCGCGCGGTGCGGGAGGCTGTAGGTGACCTTGCCGTTCTCCACGGTCTTGACGAGCGTGGGGACCTCGGCCTTCCACTGCGAACGACGAGCGTGCGTGTTGGCGCGTGACTTCTTCCGCTTCGGAACAGCCATGACTATCTCTCTTCTCTGTCTGCAGGACTGGCGTGGCCAGCACTGGTGTCTTCGGAAGCCTGGAAACCAGCAAGCGCAGACCATCGCGGATCTGCGATTTCTCGTGGCTTGTGGTCCGGTCTGTCCGCCAGCCGTTCACCGGTCTCTGGGTCGAGACCTGGGCAATCCGGCCGGCATACCGGCTGAAACGGTAGTGAAAGCACTACCGCGTCCCTGATCAGAGGTTCAAGATCCACGTGGTCGTCGTGAACCTCAAAATCAAAAGCTTCGTCAGAAGAATACGCGAAAAGTTCTTGGAAATCGACTTGGACCGGCACCTCGATGTCCGTGAGGCATCGTCCGCACACGCCGACAGCGGTTGCGGACAGCTCTGCACTGACCAGGATCCCCTCGTGCATCGACTCGAATCGGATGTCCGCGTCGATCACGGAGCCCTCGGGGACGCTGACCAGCCCCTCCCCCATCTTCGCGTCGACAGGGAACGTTATCTCCTGCTCGCGCATCTCGCCGGGGCGGTGCATGAGGTCGTACACATGAAGGGTGTACGGGGTCGTTCTGAACTTGGTCACGATGACCGATTCTACGCGTTCGTCGGGCGCACTCCCGCTGTCGGCGACCAGGACGGCGGGATGAGCGACACGGGTGCCAGCAGCGCCTTCACTCTCACTGCGCGACCTGCGTGCGCTTCAAGGCCGGCCAGGGCATCCTCCAGGTCCTCGGGGACCCCGTGGGCGATGTAGCGCCCCGGCGGACCGAACGACTCGCGTTCCACCGACGTCAGCAGCCTGTCGACCGCAGCCGACCGCGCTCCATCGCCGATGGCTTCCCGCAATCTCTCAGCGAATGCACGGGGAGTCTCCGTGTCGGGCACGGACCAGCCGAGGTCGCGCGCGGTGTCGCGCAGTTCGTCCCAGGCCACGACAGCGAGCCCCCACTCGTCCCGGAGCTTCCTGAACCGGCTGCGACGCCGGAGCCTGCGCAGAACCGCCGGGGTGAGGAGCAGCAGGATGACGAGCAGGGTCACACCGAAAGCGGAAGCGATCGGCTGAACCGCGTTGACCGGCGCGCCCGTCGCGCTGTTCGGGCCGTTCGTGATCTCGGGGGCGAGGGATGCATGACCTGCGGCGCCGGACGCCGTGGGGTTCGGGCTGGACGTGCTGTTCGCCGACTGCGGCAGGGTATATGACGGGACGATCCCGCGGGAGACGGTGGGCTCGAACGCGACCCAGCCCACGCCCGCGAAATACAGTTCCGGCCAGGCGTGCAGGTCGTCGCTGGTGACGGTGTAGACGCCCGGGTTGTTCACCGAACCGCCGTTCGAGGTGCCCGGCAGGTAGCCCTCGGTGACACGGGAGGGGATGCCGAGCGTGCGGGCCATCAGCGCCATCGCCGAGGCGAAGTGCACGCAATAGCCGCTCTTCACCTCGAGGAACTTCGCGATGACGGCGCCCCCGTCACCGTCGTAGCCCTGCTTGAGCGGCGTCTGCACGGAGTAGACGAAACCGTTGTTGCGGAAATAGTTCTGCAGGTCGACGGCCATCTCATACTCGTCGATCGCGCCCGTGGTGGCCTTGATCGCGGTCGTCTTGATGATCGGCGGGAGAGTGGACGGCACGAAGAGGTCACGGGAGATCGACGCGGGGACGAAACCGCCCGCCACCTTCAACTGGTCGGCGGTGGGCTCGATCTGGAGGCTGGTGACGGTGTACTGCTGCCCCTCCGTCGACGTGCCGACGCCGCCGATGGTCAGATCGTCCGGATCCCAGGACCAGGTGCCGTTCAGGCCGTGAACTCCCTTGACCGGGAAAGGCACCGGCAGCCACCGGCTCTGCATGTTCGCGATCTGGATGCTCGTGCTGACCCTGGTCGTCTTCACCGCATTCGACAGCCCGGTGACGGGACCGATGCTGTTGCCGACCGGGAGCCGCTTGGTGTCGCGTTCGCGGTGCTTCCAGACCGTTCCCGTGAATTCGTCGAGCGACGCGAGTTTCAGGTACTCCGCAGTGCTCGCGGTCGTCGTGTATGTCAGCACCTTGACCGCCGCCGGCCTGCGCAGGTCGCGCCCGAGGTCGATGAGCGGGGTCACGGTGCCGCCGATGGAGATGCCGCCCGCTGTGAACGAGCTCGCGCCGCCGCGATCGAGCCCCGGCGCGGTGGCAGAGAGGATGAGCGCCACGATGATCGACCCCGCCGCGATCGAGAGCGACGCTGTCGGTCGCGGAGAACCGGGCCTGCGCGTGCGCACGTCGCAGCGGAGCAGGTAGAGGAAGGCTGCGGCCGATTCGGCGAGCGCGATCGGAGCGACTCCGTCGCCGAGCAGGGCGGCGGGCACGATCAGGACGGCGATGATGCCGATGGCCGAGAACGCTGGGATGCGGAAAGCGATCGCGGTCGTGTCGAGGAAGAGGGCGATCAGGCCGGAACCGGCGACGATGAGGAACATGAACTCTGGCAGCGGCGGGGCCGGTGTCCCCTGCTGGTAGATCGAGAGCATCGCCTGGTCGAAGAGGTCGCCGAACTTTCCGAAGGTCGCCGGTGTCGGGAGCACACCGAGCAGGCCGGTCCCTCCCCCGAAACCGATCGTCATGATGATGCCGTACTCGACCACCAGCAGAAGCGGCACGACTTTCGGGGGCACCCCGAGCATCCGGAGCCCGGCACCGCCGACCAGGATCAGGGATGCGGCGAACAGCATCAGGAACCACCAGCCGAAACCGTCGATCAGGCCGATCAGGGCGAAGCTCACTGCGAGGACCATCAGGAGGAGCGCCGATGTGAGCCGCCAGTATCCCGATCTGCGCGCCACCCGCTCGCGGGCCGGCACCGCTGCGATGCTAACCATGCTGAGCCGCCATCCGATGACGCCCGAGCGCCTGCTGCCATGCCGCGACCGTTCCCTCGGCATGGCTGAACGGCACACAGATCCACCCGGCGTCGGTCAGGGTCTCCATCACGGTGGGATCCGCGCTCGAGCCGACGAAGGCTACGGCGGGATCGCACATCTGCCGGAGGCCGGCCAGAGCGCCGATCTCCTCGGTCGAACCCGCGAGGAGCATCGCGAAGACAGGAACGGCCCTGCCGCTGCGCCGCAACCCAGCAGACAGTTCTGCAACGGCGTCGTCGCGGAACTCAGTGGTCTGCTCGATGCTGGCGAGGTCCGCGAGCAGGAGGCGGTCAGCCCCACCCAGGTCGTACGTGGGCGTCGTACTGCCCATGGTGCCTGAGCGTCCGGCTCCGGTGCGGCCGCCGAGCTGGCGCGGCGCCGTCTCGACGATACTCACCACGAACTCCTCGTCGAGCAGGTGCACTCCGACCGAGGCGACCAGTTCGACCAGCTGCTCGAACTCGGCGTCCGCACGTTCGGCGGCACCGGGAACGACGAAACGATCATGCTGCAGAGTGTGCGTGTCGAGCAGGATCCAGGCCTCCGGATTGCTGCGCTGCTCCTCCTGCCGCACCATGAGCTTGTCGTGGCGAGCTGTCGCCCTCCAGTGCACCCTGCGCAGCGGGTCTCCCGGGCGGTATTCCCGCGCGATCAGCTCGTCCGCGCTCGGGATGCTGTGCCGGAGCAGTTCGTGCTCCGTGCCCTCGCTCCGCGCGATGTCGAGTTCGCCGCGCGACAGAGCTCGAACACGCGGCGTGACGACGAGCTGGCGGGACTGCCCGAGCGTGTACTCGGCGTAGGCGAGGCCGAACGGGTCGGTACGGCTGAGGATCAGGGGGCCGACACCGTGCGAACCGCGGTGGGTCGCGCGCACATCCTGCCGCAGCGTGACCGTATCCCGGGCGCGGTGGATGGCCGGCTGGTGGGCGTCGAGGCGGGGAAAGGGCGCGGACGGCTGCACCTCCAGGCCGCTCGGTGCGAACTCGCGCCAGCGGGCAGGAGGGCTGGGTCGCGGGGACTCGTTCCGTACGGTCGTCGACACGGTCGCTGTCTCGCCCACGGCCACCACATCCGGATGGAAGGCGCGCGTCACGCCCATCCGCGGCCGGTCGACCGTGACGGAGATCATCGCGGCCAGCGGCACGGTGACGAGGAAGAGTCCGACGAACAGCACGTCGGAGCGCCCGAACAGGATCGCCGCAATGAGCGCCGCGACACCGACCCCGAACAGCGTCCAGCCGCGCGCGGTCGGCCGTGGTTTGCGGACCGGCGAAGACGAACGCTGGCGCCCGGTCATGGCCGGCTAGCTCGCCGAGCCCGATCCGACCGGAACCGGGGTCGCGGCCACGATCCGCCGCACGATCTCCGCGATGACCGGCGCGCTCTCGTGATGGTGGCCGAGCGCCCTGCTCGTCGGCAGCAGCCGATGCCCGAGCACCGGAACTGCGAGCATGTCGATGTCGTCGGGAAGAACGAAGTCCCTTCCGTCGAGCGCTGCCTTCGCCTTGGCGGCGCGCACGAGCTGAAGAGTGGCACGCGGGCTCGCCCCGAGCCGCAGCTCCCGGTCCTCCCTGGTCGCGCGCACCAGGTCGACCGCATACTGCTTGACGGGCGCCGACGCGAAGACGCTGCGCGCCGTCGCCATCATCGCCCGCAGCTGCTCCGATGTCACGACCGGCCCGATCCGCGACAGGGGACTCGAGGTGTCGCGCGTGTTCAGCATCGCGAGCTCGGACTCGTCGTCGGGGTAGCCCATCGCGATCCGCGCCATGAACCGGTCGCGCTGGGCCTCTGGGAGGGCGTAGGTGCCCTCCATTTCGATGGGGTTCTGCGTCGCGACCACGATGAAAGGCGATGTCAGCCGGTAGGTCGACCCATCGACGGTGACCTGGCGCTCCTCCATGCACTCGAGCAGCGCGGACTGGGTCTTCGGGCTGGCGCGGTTGATCTCGTCGCCGATGACGATGTTCGCGAACACAGCGCCCGGCTTGAACTCGAACCGTCGCTCGGCCTGGTTGTAGACCGACACGCCCGTGACGTCGCTCGGAAGCAGGTCGGGTGTGAACTGGATGCGGCTCACGGTGCAGTCCACGGACTTCGCCAGCGACTTGGCCAGCATCGTCTTGCCCACCCCGGGGACGTCCTCGATCAGCAGGTGGCCTTCCGCCAGCAGGACAGTGAGGGCCGTCCGGACCGCGTCATGCTTGCCGTCGATGACGGATTCCACATTCGCCGTGATCTGCTCGGCAGCGCGTCGCAGTTCGTCGAGGCCCATCTCGTCGGATTCGCCGAGCTCAGTGATATCGCTCGGCGCGACGGACGAGTCCGTCGGCTGGCGCGTCGGGTAGCTGTTCATGTCTCCTGCAGATAGTCGTAGACGGCGGCGGGAACGTAAGGGCTTACATCCCCGCCCAGGGCTGAGACCTGTCTGACCAGCGAGCTCGACACGTGCGCGTTCGCGGGATCGGGTAGGAGGAAGATCGTCTCGACGTCGGCGAGATTGCGATTGACGATGGCCATGGGCGTCTCGTAGGCCACATCGATCTGGGACCGGATGCCTTTGACGAGCACATGCGCACCGACATCCGTGCAGTAGTCGACCAGCAGGCCGACGCTCCACGAGGCGACGACGATGTTGCCCTCGATCCCCGCGTCGTCGATCGAGCGCTCGATGAGGGCGACCCGCTGTGCGATCGGCAGCAGGGCGGCCTTGTCGGGGTTGTGCACCACCAGAACGTGGACCTCGTCGAACAGGCCGGCAGAGCGCTCGATCACATCGAGGTGCCCCAGTGTGACCGGGTCGAACGAGCCAGGGACAACGGCGATCCTGTTCATAGATTCTCAGAATAGCTGCGGAACCCCTGCATTCGTTGTGAATCCGTTATTCAGGATTTTGCTAGGAAGTCGCGTTCCTGAGCGTCCAGCCGGCGGGCGAGGGCTTCTCCCAGCGCCGGATGAGCCGCCAGGCCGCCCGGCGACTCGAGGAGCCCCTGCGCTGCGGCCCGCGCCTCTGCGATCAGTGTCCCGTCCTTCGCGACCCGCAACAATCGCAGCGAGGATCGGCCGCCGGACTGCCTGCTACCGAGCACATCGCCCTCCTGGCGCAGCTCGAGGTCGATGGTCGCGAGCTCGAAGCCGTCGAGGGTCGCGGCGACGGCATCGACGCGCTCGCGCGCCAGGCTCCCGTCCTCGGCGCGGGTGACGAACAGGCACAGCCCGGGGACACCGCCGCGACCGACGCGGCCTCTGAGCTGGTGGAGCTGCGAGACGCCGAACCGGTCCGCATCGAGGATCACCATCGCCGAGGCGTTCGGCACGTCGACACCGACCTCGATGACCGTCGTGGCCACGATCAGGTCGAGTGCGCCGTCGGCGAAAGCGCGCATGACCTCGTCCTTGGCATCGCCGGAGAGTCGTCCATGGAGCACGCCGATCCGCGCTTCGGCGAAAAGAGGATCGGCTCGGAGCTGCGCAGCGATGCTTTCGACGGATGCAGTGGGCACGACGGGTCCGGACCCCGCGTCGTCCTCCTCCAGGCCTTCGCCGTCGTCCTCGACATCCTTTCCCGAGATCGCGGGACACACCACGAAGACCTGTCGCCCCTTGGCGATCTCTTCGGCGGCGCGCTCCCAGACGCGCCGCTCCCAGCCGGGCCGGTCGGCGAGCGGCACCACGAAGCTCTCGATCCCCTGGCGGCCCGCCGGCAGCTCGGCGATCGTCGAGACGTCCAGGTCGCCGAAGACCGTCATCGCGACGGTGCGCGGGATCGGGGTCGCCGTGAGCACCAGCACGTGCGGCGGCGTGCCCGCCTTCAGGCGCAGGGCCTCGCGCTGGTCGACCCCGAAGCGATGCTGCTCGTCGACGACCACGAGACCGAGGTCGAAGAAGGTCACGGCGTCGCCCATCAGTGCGTGGGTGCCGACGACGATGCGCGATTGGCCGGAGACTGTGCGCAGCAGTGCCTTCTTGCGGTCAGCGGTGGGCAGCTGGCCGGTCACCAGGGTCGGCATCAGCTCGGCGGCGAGATCGGGCCCGAGCACCTTGACGATCGAGCGGAGATGCTGCACCGCGAGCACCTCGGTGGGAGCGAGCAGCGCCGACTGCCCGCCGGAGTCGGCCACAGCCAGCATCGCCCGCAGCGCGACGAGGGTCTTGCCGCTTCCGACCTCGCCCTGCACGAGGCGGTTCATCGGGGCATCCTGGGCGAGGTCGGCGGCGATGGCGACGCCGACGGTGGTCTGATCGCCCGTCAGCGCGAACGGGAGCGCCGCGTCGAAGCGTTCGAGGAACCCGCCGGCGACGGGCTTCCGCGGCTCGGCGTGCTGCGCCCGTGCCGTCGCCCGCTGCTGCAGCAGCGCTGCCTGAAGGACGAAGGCCTCCTGGAACCGCAGGGCGTCCCTGGCCCGCTGCCAGTGCGCATCCTTCTCCGGCCGGTGGATGAGTTCCAGCGCCTCGCGGAACGGGAGCAGACCGCGCTCGACGACCAGCGCATCCGGGACGGGGTCTGGCACGTCGCCCAGACCGTCCAGAACGAGCGCAACCGCTTTCTGCACCTGCCAGCTGGCGACCGTGCCCGTCGCCGGGTAGATCGGAATCGGTGTCTCGGCCCAGGAACGGGCGGTCTCCGCATCCGCACCGCCCTCATCCGCTTCGAACAGTTCGTAGTCCGGATGCGCCAGCTGCAGCGCGCCCTTGTAGTCGGAGACCTTGCCGGCGAAGATCCCCCGCACGCCAGGTCGCAGGTCGCGTGAACGCCAGGCCTGGTTGAAGAAGGTGAGGGTGAGGACGCCCTTGCCATCCGAGATGCGCACCTCGAGGATGGAACCGCGCCTGGCGCGCATCGGCCGCTCGCGCACCTCGAGCACCTCCGCGACGATCGTGACGTTCTCGTCGACCGGAAGCTGGGTCAGCGCCGTCAGTTCGCCGCGTCGCGCGTACCGGCGCGGATAGTGGGTCAGGAGGTCGCCCACGGTCGCCATCCCGAAGGCCTTCGCGAAGGCGTTCGCTGTGCGCCCGCCGAGCACGCCGGAGAGCCGGGTGTCGAGAGAGATGACGCCGTCGACCGCCGCGACCGGTGTTCCGCTCATTCTTCGATCGTAGGGGGCGCAACCGTCAAAGCTGCGATCTCCGCCGCGACGTCGGGATCGTCCGGTCGCTGGACCGAGAGCCGGGATTGGATGGCGAGCGCCTCGTCATTGCGGCCGAGTTCGCGCAGGCACCTGGCGACTGTCCACTCGCCCATGAAGCGCTGGTCGGCCGTCCCGAAATCGCGTGCGGCTCCCAGGGCGGCCGCGAACTCCTCGAGGGCAGCAGCCGCGTGACCTGCATCGAAGTAGTGCCAGCCCAGGTTGTTGTGGAGCGCGATCTGCCAGCGCTGGGTCCGCTGGTCGTCAGCGGTGCGCAGCTCGACGAAAGCCAGTCGCGTCCAGTGGTCCTCCTTGCCGCTGTCGGCGAGGGCGAGCATGTGCAACGCGTCGACAGCCAGGAACGGCGAGGCGGCAGCATGGGCCGACTCCAGTGCGCCGAGGAAGAGCGGAACTGCGTCGGCCGCATCACCGGACGACAGCCGGACACGGCCGCGCTCGAGCGCCACCCGGGCGTCGACGACCGGTCCGAGGGCCGGGATGCCGTCGAGCACCGCGTCCGCCTCGTCGTACCGGCCCTGGAGTCCGAGCGCGCGGGCTCGCTGTGTGGCGAGCTCGGCCCGGACCTCGTCACCGCGGGACTCGTCGTCCTCGGCCGCGCGGAACCGGCGCTCTGACTCGGCTGCCTCGCCGTGATCCCAGAGTTCGTCGAGCTCGGCCTGGCCGAGACGCACATCCGTCACATCACCATCATGACCCCGGATGGAACCCGCCGATAGGCTCTACACACCATGACACGCATTGTCGCCGGCTTCGCCGGGTCGCTCGGACTCCAGGTTCCGAGATCGGGCACCCGGCCGACCAGCGATCGGGTGCGGGAGGCGATCTTCTCGGCTCTCGAGTCGCGCGACGCGATCCGCCATGCGCGCGTGCTCGACCTGTTCGCCGGATCCGGCGCCCTCGGCCTCGAAGCGGCCAGCCGCGGGGCCGCAGCGGTGACCCTGGTCGAGCGCAGCAGCGCCGCGGCGCAGATCTGCCGGCGCAATGCCGCCGCCGTGCTCAAGGCAGCGCCGGCGTCAACCAAGCCGGCCATCGAGGTCGCCGCCACGACCGTGCAGTCGTTCCTCACAGCGTCCGGCGCCGAATTCGACCTGGTCTTCGTCGATCCACCGTACGAGCTGTCCGACGGCGAGCTCGTCCATACGCTCTCCACGCTCGTTCCGCGACTGGCCTCTGAGGCCATCGTCTGCGTCGAGCGCAGCACGCGCACGGGCGAGCCGGACTGGCCGGTCGGCCTCGCGCTCGACCGGCGCAAGGACTACGGCGAGACAGCGGTCTGGTGGCTGTCCGCCGACCGATGAAGCGGATACGCGGTGACGCTCAACCAGCGTGGCCGTCCCAGCCGACGTACGGGTCCCAGCCCTCCAGCCCATCGTAGGGGCGGCCGTCCACGAGGACGCCGGCGCCCTCCGCGACGATGCCGATGCGCCGGAACCCGCCCGGAAGCTCGACATCCGGTGGGAACGCGGCCAGCAGGCTGTGGTCCTCGCCGCTCGCCAGTGCCCCGCGCGGATCGCCGCCGAGAGCCGACGAGTCGATGGCGATCGCCACGCCACTGGCCGCCGCGACCCTGCCGGCATCCAGGGCGAGTCCGTCGCTCAGGTCGAGCATCGCGGTGGCCCCGGCACGCGCGGCGAGCGGGCCGTCCGCGATCGGCGGATGGGGACGCAGCTGCGCCACGATCACCTCCGCGTGGTCGCGGAGCAGGTCCGCGGCACGCTCCCGGCTCGGTCGGCCGTCGGCGTCCACACCCGAGCCGAAGAGCATCCGGAGCCCCTCTCCTGCCGCCCCCAGCAGACCGGACACCGCTACGACATCGCCCACGCGAGCCCCGCTGCGGAGCACGGGATCCCGGCCTTCGAGGTCGCCGAAGGCGGTCACGGCGATCGTGAAGGTTCCGGAGACCGACAGGTCGCCGCCGACGACACCGCAGCCGGGAGCGAGAGCCGCACAGGCCTCCCGGAGCCCGTCGGCGATGGCCTCGAGCTCCGCGACGGGGGTCTCCATGGGCGCCGCGATCGCCACCACGAGCGCCGTCGGCACCGCCCCCATCGCCGAGACGTCCGAGAGGTTCGTCGCCGCCGCCTTCCAGCCCAGGTCGTACGGCTCCGACCATCCGCGCCGGAAATCCGGGCCGTGCACCATCATGTCGGTGGTCACGACATAGCGGCCGTCCGGGGCGGCGAGCACGGCGGCATCGTCACCGGGCCCAACGATGGCGACCGACGACTGGGGCAGCCGCGGGAAGATCCGCCGCAGGGTCTCGCCCTCGTGCACCGACCCGAGGGTGTCGCCGTCGGACCCTGTGCTCCCAGCCATCGTCATGAATGAAACGGTAGCCTGAAAGGGATGTCACTTCGTCCCACCGCCCTGCTCGCGGTCATCCTCGCCGGCGCAGGGCTGGCACTCACGGGATGCGCGCCGACCGTCTCGCTCGACCCGGCCGCCGACGCCAACGATCCCGGCTGCGCCGAGATCTCCGTGCGGCTGCCTGACACTGTCGCCGGAGAGGCGAAGCGCGAGACCGACGCGCAGGCCACCGGCGCCTGGGGCGACCCGGCTGTCGTCCTGCTGCGGTGCGGCGTACCGCCGATCGGACCCACCACGAAACCGTGCGTGAACGTCAACGGCATCGACTGGGTGCTGATGACCGACCCTGCGGCGAAATCGATCGTCTACCAGACCTTCGGGCGCACACCGGCGACCGAGGTCATCATCGACCACGTGCACGGCGTGTCCGATGCCTCCGTGCTTCCGGAGTTCGCGAGCGCGATCGCCAACGTCGAACAGAAGCAGAAGTGCCTGGACACGCTCGACACCCAGACCTCAGGGGCGACCTCGGCGCCCACGGGCACGCCTGTTCCGACCGCGACGGGCGAACCGACGGTCACGCCCGGGCCCCATCCGTCGAAGTAATGCCTCAGTACGCGGCGCGGGCCAGTGCGACCTCGATCAGTTCGTCGATGAGCGCCGGGTAGCTCAGCCCGGACTCCTGCCAGCACCGAGGGAACATCGAAATCGGCGTGAAGCCGGGCATCGTGTTGATCTCGTTGATCACGAAACCGTCCGCGGTCAGGAAGAAGTCGACGCGCGCGAGCCCTTCGCCGCCGATGGCGTCGAACGCGCGGATCGCGAGCTCCTGCATCGTCGCGAGCTCACCGGCGCTCAGGTCGGCCGGACAGACCAGCTCGACGCCGGGCGCGTCGAGGTACTTCGCCGCGAAGTCGTAGAACTCTCGGCCGGTCATGACGATCTCGCCGGCGACGGAAGCGCGGGTCGGCTCACCCGGACGTCCTCCGAGCACCGCGACCTCGACCTCGCGTCCGACGAGCCTCGACTCGACGAGCACCTTGTCGTCCTCGGCGAACGCGACCGCGAGCGCCGAGTCGAGTTCCGAGGGATCGGCGACCTTGCTCACCCCGACCGACGAGCCCGCACGGGCGGGCTTGACGAACACGGGCAGTCCGAGTGCTGAGACCGCTTCGCGGACCGCAGCCGGGTCCGTCGCCCATTCGAAGGCCGACACCGTCCGCCACGGCGCCACCGGGACTCCGACATGCTGAAGGACGGTCTTCGTGAAGTGCTTGTCCATGCCGAGGGCACTCGCGAGCACTCCGCTGCCCACGTAGGGCAGGTCGACGAGTTCGAGCATCCCCTGAACGGTGCCGTCCTCACCCCAGGGGCCGTGCAGGATCGGGAAGACCAGGTCGACATCGCCGAGCGACCGAGCGGAGCCGTCCGCGCCCGTCACGGTGAGCTCGCGGGTCTCCGCGCTCTCCGGCCAGTGCACCCTGGTTCCATTGTCGGGCACGACCGGCATCGACTCCGGGTTCAGCGCGAAGAATGCAGCATCGTCCGGCTGGAGCGTGAAGGAGCCCGCTTTGGTGATGCCGATCGGGATGACGTCGTAGCGCTCGCGATCAATCGCGGCCAGGACTCCCGCTGCCGTCGCGCAGCTGACCGAGTGCTCGCTTGATCGACCCCCAAACAGAAGAGCGACTACGAGTTTGTCCGTCATCGATGGTCCTTTCACCCTGGGGTTCGTCCGAATCCGTGGTGAGATGCGGCGCGATGTCTTTCGGTTCGAGCGTACCGGCGAGCACCTGGCTCACCTGTCGCACGATGGGCATCTCGACGCCGCGCGCCTCGGCGAGCGTGAGGATGGGAGCGACGGATGCCAGGCCCTCAGCGGTCTGGTTCATCTGCTTGACCACCTCGGTGAAGCTGTACCCCTGGCCGAGCAGGCGTCCCGCCGTGTTGTTACGTGACAGCGACGACTCGCAGGTCGCGATGAGATCGCCGAGCCCCGCGAGCCCGGAGAGCGTCTCGGGCTGGGCGCCGTAGGCGACGGCGAAGTCGGTCATCTCGACGAGGCCGCGCGTGATGATCGACGCCTTGGTATTCTCGCCGTAGCCGACGCCGTCGACGATGCCGATCGCCACGGCGATGAGGTTCTTGAGCACCCCGCCGAACTCGGTCCCGATCACGTCAGTGTTCACGAAACTGCGGAAGTAGCGGTTCGTTGCGGCCATCGCAACAGCCTGTGCCGTCTCCAGGCTCGCCGACGAGACGACCGCGGCCGTCGGCTGCTCCCTGGCGATCTCGAGCGCGAGGTTCGGACCCGAGGCGACGGCGATGCGCTCCTCCTCGATCGGAAGACCCTGCGCGATCACCTCGCTCATCCGGAGCCCGGTGCCCTTCTCGACGCCCTTCATCAGGCTGACGACAACGGTCGTCGGGCCCAGGTGCGGCGCGATCGCTGCGAGGTTGCCGCGCAGCGACTGGCTGGGGATCGAAATGTACACCTGCTCGGCGCCCCGGAGCGCCTCTTCGAGGTGCGCGGACGCGCGCAGGTTGCGCGGCAGGTTGATGCCCGGCAGGTAATCGCTGTTGCGACGGCCCTCCGTGATCTCACGCGCGAGCTCCGGGCGCCGCGCCCACAGGACGACCTCGGCGCCCCCGTCGGCGAGGATCTTCGCGAACGTGGTCCCCCAACTGCCCGCACCCAGCACCGCGACCCGACGCGGTGCGACGACCTTCTTCTGGCTAGCCATCAAAACGGCCGGTCTCCTTCTGGTCGTGCTCGGCGGGATTCCAGCGTTGCGCCGGAGGCTCCTCCCCGCGCAGGTCGGCGAGCAGCGCGGTGATGCTGTCCATGATGACGGTCGTCGCCTCGTTGAGCGTCGCAGCGTCGAGGTTTCGGCCCCGGAACGCGGACAGGTCGACGGGGTCACCGATCTTCACCGCGATCGTCTTCGGCGGGAAGAAGCTGATCTTCTTGGAGTACCGCGCCATGACCCGTTGCGTGCCCCAGTGGGCGACAGGGATCACAGGGATGTCATGCTCGAGCGCCATCCGGGCGGCTCCGGTCTTGCCGCGCATCGGCCACAGGTCGGGATCGCGGGTGAGCGAGCCCTCCGGGTAGACGATGACGATCCCGCCGGAGTCGACCAGTTTCTCCGCGGCCGCCAGGGAGGCGTTGCCGCGCGCATTGCTGCGCTCGACAGGGATCTGGCCCGACCGGCGAAGGAACCAGCCGACGACGGGGACCCGGAAGAGGCTCCCCTTCGCCAGGAACCGCGGAACCCGCCCGAGCTTCCAGCAGACGGCGCCGATCATCACCGGGTCGATCTCGCTGTAATGATTCGGCGCGACCACATAGGCGCCGTTGCGCGGGAACTTCTTTCCGTCGGTGATCGTGAAGCGCGCCATCAGCCACACGATGGGCAGGACCAGCCCCGCGAGTACCCAGAAGATGGACGGTCGCGACCGCTCGGAACGCTGGCGTTTCACCGGCTTCGCAGGGCTTGACGGTACGACGGGCGACGGCTGGGCGGCAGGCTTCTGCTCTGAAGACGGTTCGGGCACGAACCTATTATCCTTCGAGAACGAAGTCGGCTCCCAGCAGCTCGAGCTTGGTGATGAAGTTCTCGTACCCGCGGCTGATGATGCCGACGTTACTCACAGTCGAGGTTCCCTCGGCGCTCAGCGCTGCGACGAGGTGGCTGAAGCCTCCGCGCAGGTCGGGAACCTCGATGTCCGCGCCGTGCAGGCGCGTCGGACCGGTGATCACCGCGGAGTGGTTGAAGTTGCGCTGCCCGAAGCGGCACGGGTGCCCACCGAGGCATTCCTTGTGGATCTGGATCGTGGCGCCCATCTCGACGAGCGCGTCAACGAAGCCGAACCGCTGCTCGTAGACGGTCTCGTGAACGATCGACACGCCGTTGGCCTTCGTGAGGGCGACGACGAGCGGCTGCTGCCAGTCCGTCATGAACCCTGGGTGCACATCCGTCTCGATGACGACCGGCTTGAGCTCACCACCCGGGTGGTAGAACCGGATGCCGTCGTCGTGGATCTCGAAGGCGCCTCCGACCTTGCGGAACACGTTGAGGAAGGTGAGCATCTCGGGCTGACGGGCACCGCCGACGAAGATGTCGCCGCTGGTCGCAAGCGCCGCCGCGGCCCAGCTGGCGGCCTCGTTGCGGTCGAAGAGCGCCGTGTGCGTGAAGCCTTCGAGGCGGTCGACGCCTTCGATGCGGATGACGCGATCGGTGTCGACCGTGATGATCGCACCCATCTTCTGCAGGATGTTGATGAGATCCATGATCTCGGGCTCGATGGCCGCGCCCTTGAGCTCGGTGATGCCCTCGGCACGCACTGCGGTGAGCAGGACCTGCTCCGTAGCGCCGACGCTCGGGTACGGCAGCTCGACCTTCGCACCGTGCAGGCCGTTCGGGGCGGTCATGCGGATGCCGCTCGGGAGCTTGTCGACGATCGCACCGAACTTGCGCAGCACTTCGAGGTGGTAGTCGATCGGCCGGTCACCGATGCGGCAGCCACCGAGGTCGGGGATGAACGCTTCGCCGAGCCGGTGCAGCAGTGGTCCGCAGAACAGGATCGGGATGCGGCTGGAACCCGCGTGCGCGTCGATGTCGGCCATGTGCGCGCTCTCGACGTTGCTCGGGTCGAGCAGCAGCTCGCCTTCGTCGGCGCCATCGGTCACCTTGACGCCGTGGATCTCGAGCAGCCCGCGCACGACGCGGACGTCGCTGATGTCGGGGACATCGCGGAGCACGCTCGGGCCCTCGCCCAGAAGAGCGGCGACCATCGCCTTGGTGACGAGGTTCTTCGCACCCTTCAGTTCGATTCGTCCGCGGAGCGGGATCCCGCCGTTGATCGTGATCCGATCGCCTTTGAGTCCCACATGTGCGCCTGCGGCTTGTGCGTCCTGAAGAAGTGAGTTCACTGCGTTTTCACCGGTAACGTCTTGGGCCGCCAGCTCTCGCGGCGGGCTTCGAATTCTGTGATGTGCGCTTCGTCACGCAGGGTCAGGCCAATGTCGTCCAGGCCTTCGAGCAACCGCCACCTAGTGTAATCATCGATCTCGAACGAAACCGTGAGGTCACTGATGCTCGCAGTTCTGGCAACCAGGTCCACGGTGGCTTCTATTCCCGGGTTCGCTTCGATCGCCGTCCACAGTCGCTCGGCGTCTGCCTCGCTGATCTGGCCGGCGAGGAGGCCCATCTTGCCCGAGTTGCCGCGGAAGATGTCCCCGAAACGCGGACTGAGCACCGCCGTGAAGCCGTAATCGCGCAACGCCCAGACGGCGTGCTCCCTGGACGAACCGGTGCCGAAGTCCTGGCCCGCGATGAGGATCTTGCCTGCGCGGTACGGCTCCTGGTTCAGGACGAACTCGGGATCCTGGCGCCAGGCGTGGAAGAGCGCGTCGTCGAAGCCGGTCTTCGTGACACGCTTCAGGAAGACGGCAGGGATGATCTGGTCGGTGTCGACGTTCGAACGCCGCAGGGGCACGGCGACACCGCTCAGGGTCGAGATCTTGTCCATCAGGCGTTCACCTTCTCTCCGGACTGCGTATTCGACGAGTCATTTCGCGGAGTGTCGCCAGAACCGTCGCCTTCGAGGTCCCACGGGCTCGAGAGCGTTCCACGGATCGCCGTCGCCGCGGCGACCACCGGGGAGACGAGATGTGTGCGGCCTCCCTTGCCCTGCCTGCCCTCGAAATTGCGGTTGGACGTGGATGCGCAACGCTCGCCCGGCGCCAGCTGGTCGGGGTTCATGCCGAGACACATCGAGCAGCCCGCGAAGCGCCATTCGGCGCCGAACTCCTCGACGATCTTGTCGATGCCCTCCGCCTCGGCCTCGATGCGCACGCGTGCACTGCCGGGAACGACCATGACGCGAACACCGTCGGCCTTCGTGCGGCCTTTGATCACGGAGGCGAAGGCACGCAGGTCTTCGATGCGGCTGTTGGTGCAGGAGCCCATGAAGACCGCATCCACCGGGATCGCCTTCATCGCGGTGCCCGCCTCGAGGTCCATGTACTCGAGGGCTCGCTCCGCAGCGGCCCGCTCGTTCGCATCGGCGATCGTCGCCGGATCGGGCACGGACCCGCTCAGGGAGACACCCTGGCCAGGGTTGGTTCCCCAGGTCACGAAGGGTTCGAGCTCGTTCGCGTCGAGGTACACCTCGGCGTCGAAGACCGCATCGTCGTCGGTGGCGAGAGTCTTCCAGTACGCGACCGCATCGTCCCAGTCCTGGCCGTGCGGTGCGTGCGGGCGACCCTCGAGATAGTCGAAGGTGGTCTGGTCGGGCGCGACCATGCCCGCACGGGCGCCCGCCTCGATCGACATGTTGCAGATCGTCATCCGCCCCTCCATCGAGAGCGAACGGATGGCGCTGCCGCGGTATTCGAGCACGTAGCCCTGGCCACCGCCGGTGCCGATCTTCGCGATCACCGCGAGGATGATGTCCTTGGCCGTCACGCCAGGGCGCAACTCGCCCTCGACGGTGATGGCCATCGTCTTGAACGGCTTCAGCGGCAGGGTCTGGGTCGCCATGACGTGCTCGACCTCGCTGGTGCCGATGCCGAACGCCATGGCGCCGAAGGCTCCGTGCGTCGAGGTGTGCGAGTCGCCGCAGACGACGGTGATCCCCGGCATCGTGAGGCCCAGCTGCGGGCCGACGACGTGCACGATGCCCTGCTCGATGTCGCCCAGCGAATGCAGGCGGATGCCGAACTCCTCGGCGTTGCGACGCAGCGTCTCGATCTGGGTCCGGCTCGTGAGGTCGGCGATCGGCCGGTCGATGCCGATGGTCGGCGTGTTGTGGTCTTCAGTCGCGATCGTGAGGTCGGGACGGCGGACGCTCCTGCCGGCCATCCGCAGGCCGTCGAACGCCTGCGGGCTGGTCACCTCGTGCACCAGGTGGAGATCGATGTAGATCAGGTCGGGCGACCCGTTCTCACCCTTGACCACGAGGTGGTCGCGCCACACTTTCTCGGCCAGGGTGAGGGGCGTGTGCGTTGTCTCGGTCGCACCGGTCTCGTCGAAATTGCTCATGTCCGCGAATACTCCTTGCTTGCTTGGTGGTCAGCCAACGACAAACTCCGCGACGAGTGAGGCCTCAGATCAGGACTCGTCGCGGCAGCTAAGGAGAAGCAGACCGTACAGCACCTCCGCAGTTTATCACCGGGGCGGGGCGGGTCAGGTCTGCGACCGCACGACGACGACGGTGACGTTGTCCCGCCCGCCCGCCGCGACGGCCGCGTCGACCAGCTCCCTGGCGGGATCGGCCGCCGGATCGGACAACGCCTTCACCAGGAGGCCGGCGATCTCTGGGTCGGTCAGCTCGCGGGTCAGCCCGTCCGAACAGACCAGGAAGACCTGCTCCCCCGCTGCAGGGACGATCCAGGTGTCCGGGTCGACGTCGTCCTCCGCGCCGAGCGCGCGGGTGATGATGTTGCGTTCCGGGTGGGAGTCCATCTGCGCGGCGGTGATAAGCCCTGCCTCATAGAGCTCCTGCACGGCGGAGTGGTCGACGCTGAGCTGCTCGAGGCCGCGGCCGTCCCACCCGTACAGTCGCGAATCGCCGACGTTGAGGGCCAGCAACGCCGCGCCATCGTCGGTCTCGACCTCGACGAGCCCGACCAGCGTGGTGCCGGAGACGGCCGCACCGATGTCGTCCGGGAGCGAGAGGGCGCGCACCTCCGTGTTGGCGGCCGCGATCGCCGCACGCACCGCATCCGGATTCGCGGGCGCCTCGTCGGGGAACGCCGCCGTGAAGACCCGGATGGCCGCCTGGCTGGCCGCGTCGCCCCGGGCGTGGCCACCGAGCCCGTCGGCGACCAGGAACAACGGCCGTCTGGCGATGAAGGAGTCCTCGTTGAGGGCGCGCACCCGGCCCACATCCGTCCACGCCCACACATCCGTGATGGAACTCATCGGCCCGCGCTCTCCTCGTTCGACGACTCGTCGGTCGTTTCGTCGCCGGAAATCGCTTCGGCGACGGTGACACCGGTGAGGCGAAGTTTCACCAGGCTTGCAATCGTAGCGACAGCCATCGAGCAGAGGATCACAGCCAGCGATGTCCACGTGCTGATCTCGGGCGCCCACTCGACGGGATGCCCGCCGTTGATGAACGGCACTTCGTTCGCATGAAGTGCGTGGAAGACTAGCTTCACGCCGATGAACGCGAGGATGAAGGCGATGCCGTACTTGAGGTATTCCAGTCGGTCGAGAAGGTGCCCGAGCAGGAAGTAGAGCTGCCGCAACCCCATGAGCGCGAAGACGTTCGCCGCGAACACGATGAACGGGCTCGTCGTGATGCCGAAGATCGCGGGGATCGAGTCCAGCGCAAAGAGCAGGTCGGTGGTGCCGAGGGCGAGGAACACGATGATCAGCGGCGTGAACATGCGCGTGCCGCTCACCGTGGTGCGCAGTTTGAAACCCTCGTACTGCTTCGACACCTTCAGCCGCTTGCGCATGAACCGCACGAACGAGTTCTCCTCGTCCTCGATGGCCTCGTGCGAGCTGAACGCCTGGTGGACGGCGGTGTAGAGCAGGAATGCGCCGAAGAAGTAGAAGATCCAGCTGAAGCTCGCGATCAGGGATGCGCCGAGCACGATGAAGATCCCGCGGAAGACCAGCGCGATGATGATCCCCACCATCAGCACTTCCTGCTGGTTCTTCCTCGGCACCGCGAACCTGGTCATGATCAGCACGAAGACGAACAGGTTGTCGATGCTGAGGCTGTATTCGGTCAGCCAGCCGGCGAGGAACTGCCCGGCGTGTTCCGCGTCGCCGATGAGGTACATCAGCAGGGCGAACAGCAGCGCCAGCCCGACGTAGAAGACCACCCAGAGCGTGGACTCCTTCGGGCTCGGGATGTGCGGGCGCTT
Organism: Leifsonia sp. Ger2509; assembly: GCF_055231915.1. Lineage (NCBI taxonomy): Bacteria > Bacillati > Actinomycetota > Actinomycetes > Micrococcales > Microbacteriaceae > Leifsonia > Leifsonia sp. Ger2509. Next base: position 3,883,805 of record NZ_JBUYVB010000003.1, on the reverse strand, counting down.
GATGACGAGAAGCAGGTCGGCGGCCAGGATCACGACGAGGACGATCGCCGAACCGATCTCGAACCAAGCAGGAAGAGCGAGCTCCACGGAAAACCTTTCGAAGGGTGCCGAAAACGGCCCGAAAGTCTCTCCCGCATCCACAGGTTCCGGATGCCGCCGTGCCCGGGACCGTATGGACGATCCGTGATGACGTTCACGACGCGGGCCCTCACCAGGCCCTTCGGGATACTCCCCTTCGCGTCTTCGATCTTATCGGATCGCCCGGTGGCCCCGTCCCGTCATGGGTGGTGCAATTGTTGTTGTGGTGTCCGGTTGGCGGGTGCGGTGTCGACGTGTCTGTAGAGGGTGCCAGGGAGGCACCGGGGTGGGCACTCACCGAACACGTCCTGCCGGGATCTGATCATGAGGGGCTGTCAGACGGCGACGACAGCCTGGTGCTCTTGCTTCTGTGCTGCCACCCCTCGCTACCCGTCGCCTCGCAGATCGCGCTGACGCTCCGCGCTGTCGGAGGTTTGAGCGTCGCCGAGATCTCCCGCGCGCTCCTCACCTCCGAACAGACCATCACCCGGCGCATCACCCGCGCGAAACGGACAATCAAGGAGAGCGGAGTGCCGTTCGCGATCCCGGCTGACGGGGCAGACCGACTCGCTGCCGTGCTGCGGATCCTGTACCTGATCTTCAACGAGGGATACGCAAGCACCTCCGGGACAGAGCTTCTGCGCCAAGACCTCTGCGACGAAGCGATTCGTCTCACGCGGGTCCTGCACGGCACGCTCCCGCGCGACAGTGAAGTCACAGGTCTGCTCGCTCTTATGCTTCTCGTGCACGCGAGGCGTCGAGCACGCACCGCCTCGGACGGGTCTCTCGTCACCATGGCGGAACAAGACCGTCAACTATGGGATCAGGACGCAATCATCGAGGGCGTCGGCCTTGTCACGCGCGCCCTGCCTTCCGGTCCCCTCGGCCCCTACCAGTTACAGGCCGCGATCGCCGCCGTCCACGACGAAGCCATGACCGCTGAGGACACCGACTGGCCACAGATCGTTGCCCTCTACGACCTCCTGCTCCGCGTCGACCCGAGCCCCATCGTTGCGCTGAACAGAGCTGTCGCTATCAGCGTCGTCCGCGGCCCGCGCGCAGGACTTCAGCTACTCGCCGACCTCCAAGACGACGAGCGCTTGCAGGCGAACCGACGCTTCCACGCCGTCCGTGCTCACCTTCTGGAGCAAAGCGGCGACCAAGACGCAGCGATCACTTCATACGAGGCGGCGGCCAAGCGCGCGACCAACCAGCAACAACGCCGGCACCTCGAATTCGAGATCGCCCGACTCCGCAAATCGGAGTGAACCACCGCCCGGCGACAGTTGCAGAGCATTGTGAGAAATGAGCACTAGGAGAACCGAATCATGACCATTCTTACGTGATCCGGGGCACGTCCCTCGGCACCTGCTCGAGAAAGTCCTTGAGCGCCCGTAAGGTGCGACGATTCTCGGATCTGACGGCCGTGACGACGATGAAATGTACGGCTTTGATCAGGCCGCCGGTCAGGATCGTGCCGGTTCGGCGAACCCGGGTTTCCCCGTCGATCGGCGTCAACTCGTATCGGCTCGTGATCGTAATCGTGCTGCCGCCTGAGCGGTGGGGGGCGGCGGCCTGGTGGAAGACCAGGAGTCGGTCAGGCTCGCACGCGAGTACCGTGCCTTGCGCCGTGCCGATGAGGCTCGCGTCGCTGTAGCTCGTACCCGTTCGGAGCGGTTGGTTCCGCTCAGCGGTGGTACGCGAGCCGGGAAGCCATTCCCCGTAGCCGTTCAGATCCGCGAGGGTTGCGTACACACGTTCCGGGCTTGCGTTGATCCGGGCCATCAGAATGCTGTCGGTCACGAGTGGGAGCCTAAACGACGCCGAAGTGCTGCCACCGGACCGAATCGCGCACGCAGCAACGACCAGACAAAAAGCCCGGACACCAGTGAATGACTGGTATCCGGGCTGTTGGTGACCCCAGCGGGATTTGAACCCGCGTTACCGCCGTGAGAGGGCGACACACACCCGCGATTCTTCAGCGAACAAGACCGTGGATCCCAGTAAACCAGCGGAACTGAGAACACACCCAATCAGGCAGCGTCGCCACCGCAAGCAAGAAGCTCAGCGCGGCCTAAGACTTCATCCCCGGCAGGAAGCAGTCCGGATTGGCTGCTGCAGTTCGGAGAACTCGTGCGGCTGGACCGCACCGCAGCAAGTTGGTCTTCCAGACGATCAGCGGCGGCAGAAGGGCGTTGCTTTGCCCGGTGAGACCTTGGGCATTGGTGTAGACGCGGACGTAACTGATGAGGATGATTCGGACGGTAGCGTTTGAGGCACCATCACCGGGCATATTCACGGTCGGGTCTTACGGGAATCGTGCGCCCGCAACAATGCTTGATTCATCGAGAACGGACCGGGCGGCTTGGGTGTCCCGTTGATCGACCGGCTATCGGGCGGCCTGGCGCCCCGACCGATAGCGTCTGGCTGTGTCAGCGTTGAACGGCCCCACTTGTCGGAGTTGAGTGGCCCCAGTTGCTGACTCGCCGGAGTGGCTGTGTCGGTGTTATTTGCACCCACCTGAGCGGGGTCCCGTCGGTGTTGTTGATGACGGGGAGGGCCTGGGACGAGGTCGGTCAGGTTGGAGCTGTTCGCGCAGATTCGCCGTGATGCGAGGGTCGAGGGGCTCTCGATGCGGGAGCTCGCGCGCAAGCACGGGGTGCATCGGCGCACGGTGCGTCGGCGCTGGAGGATGCGCAGCCGCCCATGACGCGTTGAGAGCGGCATTCTGGGCGCTCTCGGCCGTGTTCTCGTCTGCCGTCTGCGGGCGGTCGACGATGACTTCCTTGAAGAGCTCGCGGAGCACCGTGTAGTCGAGCGGGCCTTCGGCGGGCCGGTTGAGGCCGGATGGACTGCGCGCTGGCGACGGCCCAGCGCTCGGCGTCGACGGCCGAGTAGTCGGCCTGGTAGTTGGTCTGCTCGAGCCCGTGGTCGAGGAACATGCGTGCGCTGCGGCCGTCGATCTCCCTGAACGGGTGCCCGAAGGAAGTAGCCGTGCCTTGATCTGCGCGCGTGGCGCTGGCTACGCTCCTTGATCGTGATCTATCAGGACCCTCTTGCATATCTGCTCGGCATCGAAGGGTCCGCTCTGCTCGATGCATGGGCCGGTGACCACGATCAAGCCTTCGTCGAAGACCGGGTCGCCGAGATCCGCCGATTGCTCGCCGACGGGAAACTCCAGAATCGCGGGGTGCTCGCGGAGCGCGTGGCCGCTGACGTCACCTATCAGCAGCAGGCGCCCGACTACGACGCGAATGCGGGCGGTGGCCTCTTCGCGATCGACGAGCCGGTCATCATCGAATGGCTGGCGCACCGCGAGGTCGGCGTCGCCCTGGATGCCGCGTGCGGCACAGGGCGATTCGCGCGGATTCTCGCCGACCTCGGCCACACCGTGATCGGCGTCGACGGGTCACCGGACATGCTCGAGCTGGCCCGAGAGCGTGTCCCGGAGGGCGACTTCCAACTGGGATCAGTCGATCGACTGCCTCTCGCCGACCGATCGGTCGATGTGGTCGTATGCGCGCTCGCGCTCGTCCACGTGAGCGATCTCGGCCCGGTGTTCGCCGAGTTCGCCCGCGTGCTGCGCCCGGGTGGCGTGCTCCTCATCTCAGACGTGCATCGCGAGCTCACCACGATCGGCTCGGGCATCAAGGGTCTAGGACCCGACGGCGAGCGCCGCCTCGCCCCGGCATTCCGGCATCCCCTCGGCGACTATCTTCGGGCCGCGCTCGCCGCGAGACTCGAGTTGCGCGGCTGCGAGGAGCCGGCCCTCCATTGGGACGACTCGCCGCTGCCGAGGCCGAGCACCGAGATCGGCGACTGGCCGGCGTGGCCATGGACTCTGATGGCATACGTGCCCGAGGCGACGCGCGCGGTCTCCGGCCGTCCGCAGCTGCTCCTCCTGCACTTCGCTCAGCCTGCGTCTTGAGCCTGCGCCCTGCCCCCCGGTCCTGAGCCTACGGCCCGCTCTGCAGGGCGGACCGCTACTCCAGGTCGTCCTCATCGACGAGTTGAACGCTGTGCACTCCGGCGATTGCGCTCAGGGCGGCGATCAGCGGCGCCTATTGCGTGCTGGGCGAGTCGCTCGGCTCGATGCATGCGAACTACCTCGCGCAGCAGGGCGGCGAGGGCCGATCGTGGTGACCGACGAGGCCGAGCGGCGCTGCTCGACGAGCCGCATCACGAACCTGATCCGCGAGTGGGTTTCGTGTAGAGGTCAGCGACGTGCTCGATGACCTGATCTCGGCTGAGGTTGGGCAAGTCGACGTCGCGGACGCTGTGCTCCATCACGGCGTCCATCCACATCTCCAACGGCTTGCTTGGCGACATGAAGACGCGTGTGCGCTGGTCTTCGTCGATGGGCGGCTTCTGGCCGATGGTGACGTTGCCTTTTCTGGCAAGCACTTCCGGCAGCGCGCCCGCTGAGGGATCGGCGAACATGGCCTCCGGCTAGGGTGGCGGAGTGGCGAAGCGGTCAGACAGCGATGAGCATTACGTGCTCGATTTGTGCGACGAAGTGCTCGGGGTCGCGGGCGAGCGGCAAGCGCGGTTCGACTGGCTCCTTGGCGACGTGTCGCCAGTGTCCGGTCGGGCCGTTCGCCTCCCTGTCGACGGATACTGGCACTCCCAGCAGCTAGTAGTCGAGTTCCAGGAGAAGCAGCACACCGAGGCGGTGCCCATCTTCGATCGAAGGGCGACGGTGTCGGGGGTCCCTCGGGGGGAGCAACGGCGTCTCTATGACAAGCGCAAAGCCGACCTAATCCCCGCCCGTGGTCTTCGCCTAGTCGTGATCCACAAGAGCGAGTTCGACGTCAAGCGCGATCGGATGCTCCGCGACCACAATCGCGACGTGAATGTCGTGCGACGCCGACTCGAGCCTTGAAGGAGGCGGCATCGCGCATTGAGGTTCCCCTCCCGGGCGATGTCCGCATAGGGATCCCCTTACGGACACCTGAACCGGCCGCCAAGTCTGACTCGATGTGCCTCGAAACCTCAATGCCTCGAAACTCTAGCGATACAAGACAACTCGGGGTCAGTAATGCGACATATAGCGATCACAGAACGCTGCCATTTATCGGCAAACTCCGTACGTGCGGGCATCTTCTTCGGGCGGGTTTTACGGGAATAGCCCGCTCGTGAAAATCTGCGATCCGACAAAATTGGACCGTATGGCCTCGGGTGTCCCTGATCGACCGTCAATTGCACGAATTCAACGCCCGCCTTTGCGGCCTCCCGGGCAAACGGTATTTCACCAAGGCACCGTGCTGTTGCGGTCGGTGTAGGTCCCGGTGGGTGTCTGGGCTCCGAGCATCGCCAGGCGGACGATCGCGTCGGTGTGCCACCGGGCCAAATTGCGTAGGCAGCAACGACAAAGTAAAAAAGCCCGGACACCAGTGAGTGACTGGTATCCGGGCTGTTGTGACCCCAGCGGGATTTGAACCCGCGTTACCGCCGTGAGAGGGCGACGTCCTAGGCCGCTAAACGATGGGGCCGCTTTGCAACTCATCGAGTATGCCATACGCCGAGCGTCCCGACCAAACCGAGAGATGACCCACAGGCGTCGCGCGGTTCAGGAGAGTACGCGCAGGGATGAACGAACCAGCGAGATCTCGACCGGCAGCGCACCCACCCGCTCGCCGTCCGCGTAGGCGACCACGCCGTCCGCGCTGAGTTTCACCGAGCGCACACGCTGGAAGGAGACTTCGGGCAGTGTCGTATGCGTCCCCCGGAATACTTTCGGAAACACGCGGAGGAAGCCCAGCCTCGACATGGGCTCCACCACGAAGAGGTCAAGGTAGCCGTCATCCAGTTCGGCGTGCGGCACGATCCGCATGCCGCCGCCGAGCGAGACGTTGTTCGCTACCGAAATCAGCAACGCCCTGCGCCGGGACACGACGCCGTCCGCCTCGATCTCGTACTCGATCGGCTTCAGGGTCGCGAGTTCGCGCAGCATGGCGAAGACGTAGCGCGAGCGGCCCCGCGGGCGGGTCATCAGATTCGCCCGTTCGTTGACCGTCGCGTCGAAGCCGGCCGAGAGCACGCACGCGAACCAGGTCGTCAGCTCGCCGTGCCTGACGAGTCCGGCGTCGATGATGCGCGGAGGCTTCCCGAGAGCTGCGATCAGCTGGTCGGTCGCGGCCTCCGTGTCGTCGATGCGGATGCCGAGGCCGGCAGCGAGATCGTTTCCGGTTCCGCTCGGCACGATCCCGAGCGGGATGTCCGTCTGTGCAACGATGTTCGCACCGAGGCTGACCATCCCGTCACCGCCTACGACGACGAGGGCGTCCGTGCCGGAGTCCACAGCCCGGATCGTCTCGCGCCGGAGGAGCTCGATGTTCGGCTCAGCGACGTCGACGACCGTGTGGCCGGCCAGGCGCAGGCGTTCGACGACGCGCGGGCCGACCTCCCGCCGCTTGCCGAACGACGCCTGCGGATTGATCGCGACGACGATGGTGAGAGGTGCTTCGGCCATAGTCCACGATTATGTCGGACCGCGCCGTTTGCGCCCGGCCTGCGCGGTAGACCCCGCGTTCGGCGCGCCGTCCTCAGCCGAGTTTCGTCCGGCGCAAGAGCTGGGCGTTGAGTGCGACGACGATCGTCGAAACGGACATCAGCACGGCACCGAGCGCCGGGGAGACGACGAACCCGAGCCCGATCGCGACGCCTGCGGCGAGCGGGATCGCGATGACGTTGTAGCCCGTCGCCCACGCGAGGTTCTGCAGCATCTTGCGATAGGTCACGCGTGAGAGCCGGATCACCTTCGCCACTCCGCGGGGGTCGCTCGATGCCAGCACGATGCCCGCGGACTCGATCGCGACATCCGTCCCCGCACCGATGGCAATGCCGACATCCGCCTGGGCGAGCGCGGGGGCATCGTTCACCCCGTCGCCGACCATCGCGACCCGGGATCCGTCGGACTGCAGCGCGGCCACCGTGCTGGACTTGTCACCGGGAAGCACTTCGGCGAAGACTTCGTCGATTCCGAGCTCGCGAGCGACCGCGTTGCCGACATCCCACGAGTCGCCGGTGAGCATCGCGACACGCACTCCACGCTCCCGCAGCGTCCGAACCGCTTCGAGCGATTCGGGGCGCACGACGTCAGCGAGCGCGATGAGACCGACGACCGCATCCTGTCGCACGACGAAGACCACGGTCTGGGCGTCGCGGGCTGCATCCCTTGCTGCGTTGACCAGCGCTGCCGTCGGCGTGAGCCCGCGCTCGGTGAGCATCCGCGGCGCGGCCACCAGGGTCGCGGACCCGTCGACCATCGCGGACGCACCGCGGCCCGCCAGCGCCGCGAACTCGGTAGCCCGCGTCACCGGCAGTCTGCGGTCGCGCGCCTCGGCGACGATGGCGCGGCCGATCGGATGCTCGGCAGGCCCCTCGACGGCCGCGGCGAGCGCGAGCACGGCATCCGCCGACTCGCCCTCTGCGGGCACGACCGCGACCACGCCCTGCCTGCCCTCCGTGAGCGTGCCTGTCTTGTCGAACAGCACGACGTCGATGAGCCGGGCATCCTCCATGGCGTGGCGATCACGGATGAGCAGGCCGTTCCTCGCGCCCAGGACCGTCGAGATCTGGGCGACCAGAGGAATCGCCAGACCGAGGGCGTGCGGGCACGCGATCACGAGCACCGTCACGACCCGCTCCAGCACGAACGACGGGTCGCCGGGAGCAAGGATGACCCAGACGACGAGGGTGATGGACGCGGCCCCCAGCGCCACGTAGAAGAGCCACGCCGCTGCCCGGTCTGCCAGCACCTGTGTGCTCGACTTGCTCGCCTGCGCGTCGGACACCAGGCGCATGATGCCCGCGAGCGCCGTGTCCCCTCCGAGCTTGGTCACGCGGACGACGAGCGAGCCGCTGCCGGAGATGCTCCCGGCGACGACATTCTGGCCGGCTGTGCGGGACACCGGCCTGGATTCGCCGGTGAGCAGGGATTCGTCGATGTCCGATGAACCCTCGACGATCTCACCGTCGACCGGGATGCTCGATCCTGGGCGGACGCGAACGAGGTCACCGACCGAGAGCGCTGTGACCGCGACGACCTCGGTGCGTTCGGCACCCGGTCCCCCGAGCACGCGCTCCGCCTGGTCCGGGAGGAGTTTCGCGAGCTGGCCGAGCGCATCCTGCGCACCCATGACGGCCGACATCTCGATCCAGTGCCCGAGGAGCATGATCGTGATGAGGGTCGCCAGCTCCCACCAGAAGTCCATTCCGTTCAGGCCGAACGTCACCGCGAGGCTGTAGCCGAAGGCCACGACGATCGCCAGCGAGATGAGCGTCATCATGCCCGGCTGCCTGCCACGGAGTTCGGCGACCGCGCCGCGAAGGAAGACAACTCCCCCGTACAGGAAGATCGCCACACCGAACACAGCGGGGATCCACTGGCTGCCGGGGAACCGTGGGCCGTCGAGTCCGAGGATGCCCTGGAGCCCGTGGGAGAAGACGAGGGTCGGGATGGTCAGGACCAGCGAGATCCAGAACTTGCGGCGGAAGACGGCCGGGTCATGGGCTGAGTGATCGGTGTGGCCGTCATGGGCCGAGTGGTCGGCATGATCGGCATGCGTACCGTGTTCTGCGTGATCGTGCGCCGGAGCTCCAGCGGATGCGTCGGTCGCGTGGGTCGTCTCGTTCATGTCCACGTTTCAACAGTACCCCTAGGGGGTATATTCCTCAAGAGTTGCAGCCGAGAGGGGAAGGGTGTTTGCTCAAACCATGAAGCTGACGAAACTCGAGCACGCCGCCTTGATCCTCGAAGAAGCAGGAAAGAAGCTCTTCATCGACCCCGGGTCGTTCACGGCACCCCTCACCGACACCGCGGGGGCCGTAGCCGTCGTCATCACGCACGAACATGCCGACCACTGGACGCCGGAGCAGCTGGCGCGGATCCTCGACATGAACCCGGGCATCCCGATCTACGGACCCTCGGGTGTCGCAACCGCTGCCGTGGGCATCGATGTCACCGTCGTCAACGCCGGCGACACTGTCGAGGCCGGGCCGTTCACCCTGCGGTTCTTCGGAGGCACGCACGCCGTCATCCACTCGAGCATCCCGGTCGTCGACAACCTCGGTGTCCTCGTCAACGACGAGCTCTACTATGCGGGCGACTCCTTCACCATCCCGGAGGGCATCGAGGTGGACACGCTCGCCGTTCCCGCAGGAGCGCCGTGGCTCAAGATCGCCGAGACCATGGACTACGTTCTCGCTGTCAAGCCGAAGCGCAGCTTTCCCACGCACGAGATGGTGCTGGCGCGGGCCGGCAAGGACATGGCGAACGCTCGGATCGGATGGGCGACCGAACAGAACGGCGGCGAATTCTTCGCGCTCGAACCGGGTGACTTCCTGGACCTGTGACCGTTCGACGCACCGCTCTGGTGCCGCGACGGCCGGCTGAGGTCGTCAGCGAGCGTGCTCGGCGAGGATCTGGTCGACGTCGATGCGCTTGAGCAGGGCCGGCCAGTCGACCGATCGCGCCTCGCTCTCCTTGTCCTCGTCGGCGAGGACGCGCCCGTTGCGCTCGACGACGATACCTGCCGGAAGCATCCGGTTCAGCTCGGCGAGGATCGCGTCGTCGACCGCCTCCGTGTCGAAGTCGGCGCCGACCTGGGCGTAGTAGTCGCTCGAGAGGGTGTAGGAGACGATTCCTGCTTCGACCTGGCTCATGACGCGCAGTCTAGCCCCGAGGCCGTGCCGGCGTCAGGCCTCGACGCCACTGTCGCGGGCGAGTTCCGCCTGCATGCGCTCGTCGATCTCCACGGCCACGAGCGAGCCGCCGGACTCGGCGAACTGCTTGCGGATCTCGCCGAGGGCGACCTCGGTGGCGTACACCACTACGGCCCAGTGACCGGGCCTCAGCGCCTTGGTGATCTGCTTGCGGATGTCGTCGTCGACGGAGTCGTCGTCCGACTCCATGGCCTCGAAGTACGCGCCGACCGTCCCTCCGACCGCGAATCCTGTCAGGGGCGCTGTGACGAGCGCCCCGAGGAGCTGGCCGAACGCGGCCGCCTCCACCAGATCGAGCGGCGCCGCGGGGTCGTGCGGTGCGCTCCGCAGCTCGATGTGCCCATCCCGGCCCACGGCGATCCAGGCCGCGTCGGTCAGCCGCAGCAGCGCGATGCGATGCAGTTCGAGGATCGTGTCGAACGCCTTGGTGGCGTCGGCTTCCCGGTCGAAGCCGAAGATCATGAGTGTCGCCATCGCGGAATCCATCCATCCGATTGTGAAGGTGCTGGACTGTGACCGTACGCGCTCGGCTGTATCTCGGCAAGGGGCTTGACCTGCGGCCGTCGTCGACCTCCGACACTCCGTGCAGCCTCCGGGATGAGCGCCGACGGAAGCGCACAATCGGTGCCATGAGGACGTTGATCATCTGCGAACGGTGCGACGGCACGGGGGCCGACCCCGACCAGGACGGCGCGGAGGTGCTCGCCTGCGTGGAGTGCGGAGGCGACGGCTGCCACATCACCTACTTCGCCGAATTCCGGCAGACGGCCTGAGACCCCGTCAGCGGCCGCGTCTCGCGCGGCGCCGCTGTCGCCAGCTCATCGCCGCCAGCTCGGCGATCTCCCGCTCGCGCGCCTCGGCGGCAGCCCGATAACGCGCCTCCCGCCGTTCATGCCAAGCCGCGACCTCGGCGTCGAGATCACGCACAGGGGTGACGACAGGCGGGCCGCCCTGCAACTGCCGTCGAGCTTCGATCACGCGAGCGTTGAAGTCCTCGAGCAACTCCCGCACCGCGCTCTCCGACGGCGCCGCATCCATGCGGTCGTCGAGCGCAGCATCCTCAGCCCGAAGCGTCAGAGCCGGCGGTCCGAGACCGGTCAGGCTCTCGCGCTCGATCTTCTGGCGGATCCACCAGTTCGGGTCGTGGATCTCGTGGAGGTTGCGGAGTGGCTTTCCTGCGCCCGGCAGGTCGTCGAAGTCACCCCGTCTCATCGCCTGGACGATGGAGATCTCGACGAACTGCGTGCGCTGGTCCATCGAAGCCTGTCCAGCGGTGTTCGTCTCATCGTCCTCGGCAGACGCGCTCTCGGTGCCCGCGAGCCGATCGACCTGGTAGCGGGCGACATCCACTCGCGGGTCGCCCCGGTTCTTCTTGCCGGCCACGACATCCAGCCTAAGCAGTTCGACCCGTCGCCTGCCACCGACCGCTACGGCTCGGGCGCTACCGCGTCCGCCGCCGCGTGACGATGAGAACGATGACACCGACGACGGCCATCGCGAGCAGCACGAAACCGACGATCGTGAGCGCCTGACCAGTCACGGTGGCTCCGGAGACCGTGAGGATCCGACCTCCGTAGATCGCGACCGGGCTGACGACGATAAGCACGGGCACGCACACCCACAAGGCCGTTCGGGCGGCGCGCGTCGCCCGGTCATCGTCGGGTCGAGTGACCATACCGCCACCGTACCCCCGATTCTGCAGGGGTCTAGAGCTGCCTGACAGACGCCCCGGCCGTCAGTTCCAGGAGCTGAGCGGCGGTCAGGGTCTCACCGTCGTGCCGCCACCTCGGCTCCCCGTCGAGCACGATCTGGGTGGCCACATGCGATTCGCCGTCCGGCGACTGCCAGGTGATGAACTGCGAATCCGGCAGTCCGTCGCGCATCGCGATCGGCCGGTCTCCGACTGTGCCCCTGTTCTCGACCACCAGACCGTAGATCGTGAACGCGTAGATGCCGAGGCCCAGGAAGACCAGGATGCCGGCCACGACCGGATGCGGCTGGGTGTCCGACAGAGCGATGATCGCCACGACGATGACCGCAGTGGTCCCCACCAGAAAAGCCACGCGAACCCACGGCGATGCCGTCGCGATCACGTTCTTCCCCGATTTCATGTCTCTCATTGTCCATGACGGCGATGGGAAAAGTGACCAAGCTGTGTCACGGTGACAGCAGGTCGGCGAGGGAGGCGAGCGGGACGAGCCCGGCCGCCCTCCCGGCGAGATCGGGATCGGCCGCGATGAGCGCATCCGCCTGGAGCTGTGTGATCGCAAGATACTCCGCCTCACGGATCGTCTCCCACCCCTGCTCTCGCGCGATCCGCCAGGCGGTCCTGCGTGAGACGCGGTCGCCGAGGAGGCGGATCTTCACCTCGGTCATGCGCTCGTGCAACGCGAGGGCCTGGTTCTCGGTGAGCTCACCGGTTCTCACGCGTTCCAGCAGCAGATCCAGGGCTGAGGAACGCACCGAGTTGGGGGCGACGAGCTTGTGGGCGGCGTCGGGCGTGCCGTCCGCACCTGCGAGCTGCACCAGCGACGCGGGGTCGATGACGAAACGAGTCATGCGAACACGCTAGTCACTGCAGCTGACGATGGATCAGGCGACCAGACTCGGAGACTCCCCGCGGTCCGGCGAGAAGTACAAGCTATCGCTAGAACAGTTCCTCGTCCTCGTTCCCCGCCAGGCCGAGCCAGCGGTAGCCGTAGCCATCGAGCGCGACGACCGCCCGGCCCCGCTCGACGGGGAATTCCTCGTCTGAGAACAGGTCCCGCAGGCAGGTGCCCTCCCCTTTCAGCCTCAGGCGCACCACGCGCGGCTCGGACGAGAAGTTGTGCACGGCAACCACCATGCGCGCGTCGGTGGTCAGACTATGGGCCAGCACCGCGGGGTCCGGCTGGTCGAGCACATCGAACGCACCCCACCCCAGCTCGCGCACGTTGCGGTAGTGGCGGATGAGCGAACGCATGAAATGCAGAAGGGATTCGGGATCGCGCTGCTGCTGGGCGACGTTCACATGCTCGGGGCCGAAAGCCCCTTCGGTCACCGGTGCTCTCAACCGGGACGGGCGGGCCGTCGAGAAGCCCCCGTTGCGGCCGGAACTCCACTGCATCGGCGTGCGCACCGACATGCGGCCACCGATGTCGAGGTTCTCGCCCATGCCGATCTCCTCGCCGTAGAAGAGCACGGGAGTGCCCGGAAGCGAGAAGAGCAGGCTGTAGACCATCCGGATGCGCCGCGGGTCCCCGTCGAGCATCGGTGGCAGCCTGCGGACCAGTCCGCGGCCGTACACTTGCATCCGCTCCTCCGGACCGAACGCCGCGAACACTTCGTCGCGCTCCTCCTTCGTGAGCTTGTCGAGGGTCAGCTCGTCGTGGTTGCGCACGAAGTTCGCCCACTGGATGTCGGGCGAGCCCTTGGGACGCGAGAGGAGCGCGTTCGCCAGCGGGCGCGCATCCGCACGCGCCAGCGAGAGGTACAGGTTCTGCATGCTGATGAAGTCGAACTGCATCGTCAGCTCGTCGCCTTCAGAACCGCCGAAGAATTCGTTCTGCTCGTTACGCGACAGGTTCACCTCGCCGAGAAGGATGCCCTCGCCCGCCCTCCGGTTCAGGAACGAACGCAGCGAACGGAGGTAGGCGTGCGGGTCGGGCAGGCGGCGCGCGCCGTCGATGACGCCGTCGGTCTGCAGCAGAAAGGGGACAGCGTCGACGCGAAATCCCGACACCCCGAGCTGCAGCCAGAAACCCATGACCTTGGCGATCTCGTCGCGCACTCGCAGGTCCGTGATGTTCAGGTCGGGCTGCTGGCGGTAGAAGACGTGCTGGTAGTACTGGCCTGCCTTCTCGTCGAACTGCCAGTCGCTCGTCTCCTGGTCGGGGAACACGGGAGCGGGCTGGTTCTTCGGGGGTTCGTCGCGCCACACATAGAAGTCACGGAACGGCGAATCCGGGCTGGAGCGCGCGGCCTTGAACCACGGATGCTGGTCGGACGTGTGATTGACGACGAGATCGACGATCACGCGCATCCCGCGGTCGCGAGCGATGCGGATGACCTCGACGAAGTCGCCGAAGTGCCCGAGCCGGTCGTCGACGCCGTAGAAGTCGGTGATGTCATAGCCGTCGTCGCGGTGGGGCGACGGGTAGAAGGGCATCAGCCAGATGCACGTCACCCCCAACTCGGACAGGTAGTCGAGACGGGTCGCCAGACCGCCCATGTCCCCCACGCCGTCGCCGTTGCCGTCGAGGAAGGTCTCGACGTCCAGGCAGTAGATCACGGCGCTCTTCCACCACAGGTCGCTGGTGTCGCTGACTTTCATTCGGCTCCCTTTTGCGCACACGGTACCCCTCGGGCACGCGATGCGGTGCGGCGGATGCGGTGGCGCAGGGCGCTCAGTCCTCCTGGGCAACGGCCGGAAAGGCGCTACACCCAGCGCGCGGCGGCGCCGTCGGCCGCGCGTTTACCGTGCCGGAGGAATAAGCCTGAGCGGGAACCATCCCTCGAGGTCCGAGGCTATCGCGTCGCGCTGCGCCGCTGTGGCGGCGGGATTGACGACGAGCAGGTTGTCGAAGTAACTGACGGTTGCTGGGGCGTCGATGACCGTGCCAAGAACCTTGTCCGACGCTTTGGTTCCGATGAAAACGGTGTCGGGAAGCAGGTAGCCTTCGGCCAGGGGTCGTCCTTTGCTGGCCAGACGGTACCCCACTCCGTGCGCGCCGAAGTCCGACTGACTCGCGCAGGATGCGCCCGACACAGCGAAGGCGGGTCCCGTCGACACGATCAGGCAGATGTAACCACGGGCGTCGAGGCCGACCCAATACGCGCCAGCGGTACCGGCCTGGATGAGGCGCACGCTGGCAGGGTCGACACCACCGCCGCCGATCTTCGTTGCTGAGATGGCGGCCGGCAGGGCGTCGAGGACCGTTGCGGCCCTGTTCAGCAGGCTCACGCCGGCCGGTTTCGGTGTCGCGGAAGCTCCCGCTCCGTTCGGGCTCCAGACGGCCATGCCGCCGGCCACGACACCCACCGCCACGAACAGAACGATCACGACCCAAACCGACCGCTTCACAGACTCCCCCAGTCCACCCGATAGTTCGCGACGCCGCAGCGTGCGGGTCGGAGGCACCTGTCCTCCTACCCGTTAATGTCCGGACGGGGGCAAAAGGTTCCATCCGACCTCGCGACTAACAGACGTTCTGCGTGAGCTCGCGAGTATCGTTCACCCGGATCGCGTAGACGAGCTGGCCCGCATCCCTCACGTCGAAGTGGATGTACGCACCGTTCCGGGGGCCCGTCACGTATTCGGTGTAGTAGCCCGAGTCGTAGATTTTGCGAAGGTCCGGGTATGCCGCGGTCAGCTCGTCCACGGTTGACGCGATGGTGATCCCGGCGGCCGTCGCGGGTGACCCGGGAATCGGATGGGTCGCATCCTGAAACGTCGTGTCGAGGAGGATCCACCGCACGCCCTGCGCGCCGCTGTCGACCTGGCCGACGCGTAGGGACCAGCCTTCGGCTTTGATGTCGCGGTCGTCGAAGGTGCTCCAGCGGAAGAAGGCCACGCACGAAGAATCGTCCTGCTCGGTGAACCTCGATTTCAGAAGCTGTGCGCGGGCATCCGTCCCGAGCGCAATGGGTCCGGCGGTCCCGAACCCTATCACCCAGGTCGATGGGTCGCCCGGGTCGTTCGGC
Organism: Leifsonia sp. Ger2509; assembly: GCF_055231915.1. Classification (NCBI taxonomy): domain Bacteria; kingdom Bacillati; phylum Actinomycetota; class Actinomycetes; order Micrococcales; family Microbacteriaceae; genus Leifsonia; species Leifsonia sp. Ger2509. Next base: position 3,868,319 of record NZ_JBUYVB010000003.1, on the reverse strand, counting down.
ATTGGAATCGGACTCACCGTCCCTGCGGGGTCGAGAGGAACCGGCGTCGATGTCGCTGCCGGCGTCTGGGAGGCCGGCAGTGATGGAGGAAACGGCGTCGACTGGACGGTGTGCGGGGGCACGGCGACGTTCAGCCTGGAAGGCCCGGTCGGTCCGAAAGCCGTTGCGCCCGCGATCGCGCCGGCGACGACCAGCACGGTGGCGACGGATGCGACTACGAGCCACACCAGACGCCGCGAACTCCTCGCGGGCGCGCCGCTCTGCTCCTCGACCATCTCGGTGAGCATCCGCCTGATCCGCGCGCCCTGCGCGGGATCGAGCCCGGTCGATTCTGTCATTTCACCTAACCTCACTTGTCGTGTGGTCTGCATCGTCGTGACTCTGGTCAGTCGTCAGGACGGAAAGTCGTTGTTTCGCGCGGGAGAGACGGGATTTGACGGTTCCCACAGGAATCCCGAGAGCCTCAGCTGCCTCAGCGAGGGTGAACTCGTTGAGAACGCACAGGGTGAGGATGTCCTGGTCGTTTCGACCGAGTTGAGCGAACGCTTCGCGCACCCGCGCCTCCCGCTCCCGGGCGAGGACCCGCTCCAGAACCAGATCTGCGTGGCCGTGACTGGGTTCGGAGCGCCCCGCCTTCGCCATCAGCTCGCGGTAGCGGCGGTGCGTTCGGGTCAGGTTGCGTGACACGTAGTTGGTCGTCACGAGGAGCCACGCCGCAATCGAACCGTCGACGAGGCGGACTGCCGATCGTCTCCGCCATGCTTCGAGGAAGACCAGTGCGGTGGCGTCCTCCGCATCGTGAGTCGCCCTCAGAAGCCGGAGAGCGTGACTGTAAACCCGGTCGTGATGCGCATCGAAAATCAGGCCGAACGATGCCGAATCGCCTTCTGTCGCACGCGCCCACACCGCTGATTCGTCCGGCATACCGATCCGCATACCTCATAGTGTCCGGATCCGGGCGAAAGGTTCCATTTTACCGCGAGGGTCGGGGTAATCGCGTTGGGTGCGCCCGTCAGGTCCTGCCTCGTTGGCCGTGGATGACCGCTGTGCCATCACCAAGTCCGGGAAAGTCGGAACACCTCAATCCGGTGACATCTTCCGGTCGCTCCTTGCTCGGACCCATTATGAGACCAGATGACCCACTGTCTTCCCCCGAATGATCTAGTTGGCACAACGTATTCGCGGCGAAGAGCAAACAGCACTACCCACTTGGGAGGGCCATCTTCAGCTCGGCGTGAAGCGCCTATCGACGAACCTATGCGCGGACCTTTCGCGACGCCACGAAACAGGCGTTGAACGGTCGGATGTGCCAAAGTATTTCGGTGACGCCGGTGGGACTTACTTGTCTCGGCAGTCCCAGCAGAAGCCGTCGTTCGCGGGTGCGGTGTCCGGGTCGTAGAGGTAGACGCAGCGCCCGCAGGTTGCGGTGTATCGGACGTCCCATGTGACCTGGATGGCCGGGTCAGCCCACGGGTTCTCGGTGACGATGTACCCGAGGTGGTTGACGATCGCGAACCCTGGGACGAGGTAGAGGTTCTCCTCGCCGGCGATCGACCAGACAGTCTCAGCGGGGACGTTTGCGACTTCCTCGTCGGTCCAGACGGTCTCACCCGACGGGGAGGTGACGGGGACGTACGTGTTCGCGAAGTCGTCTTCGGTGATCGTGCCGGTGTATGCGAGCGGTGGGCAGTCCCCGTCCGTGTGAGCGTATGCGACGTACTCACCGGTGACTTTGTCGCGGGGGACGATCCTAGGGTCAATGCTCATGAACGATATGTGCGCGGGGCGCCGGGTGGGATGATGAGCCATGACACACCGACGTGACCCCGAGGAGCCGCTACCGTACGGGCTGGCGCCGGAGAAGCAAGAGGTCTACTTCGACGTCCTGTACCCGAACCTCGACAAAGTCGCCGGGGCGTCATTCGACCGGGACACCGTCAATGGCAGGCGCGGGCGTCGGGGTCTCATCGTCGTCGCAGCCGTCGTCGGAGTCTGCGTCGTGGTCGCTGGCCTCGGCATTCTCATCCAGACGCTCACTGGGGCGCTGAACTGATGGTCAATCGCATCGTCGCGTCGTGCGCGAAAGCAGCCGGATGCACCGACACGGGCACCACGATCGAGCCCGCATGGTGGGTCTGGGGAATCGTCGCACTGGTCGGAGTCGCGATCATCGCCGGGGCCGTGGTATTCGCACGACGGGGACGGTGACCGGAACAGGCACCCATCGGGCGAAGCAGTCCCGCCCGTTCTGGAGACGGCGGAGTACGCACCATGCGTATTGCGCAAGATGGAACACGGCGAGACCCTGACTCAAAGTCCCAATTCCCTGACCGAATCGCGCAGAGCGCACGGCCGAATCAGAAGCCCGGACCCCGGGCGGAATCGCCAGGCATCATCATGAGGAAGAGCAGAATCGCCAGCGTCGTTGGAGCCTTGCTTCTCGTCGCTGGAACAACAGCAACCGTAACGGCGGCGTTCGCCTCCGGTGACCAACACAGCGGCGGCGGTGGCGAGCGTTCCGACATCCTCGCATGGTCGCGATACGACGACGCCGTCTCCGGCACCGCGCGGATCGTCGTCACCGACGCCCGAGCTCACCGGATCATACCGATCTCTCACCCGCCGACCGGCGCGCAGGACGTCGACCCCCGCATCTCCCCCGACGGCAGTTGGATCCTGTTCGAACGTGACCTGCCGACAACGTCGGAAGCGTTCATCATCGGCTCCGACGGCCGGGGTGAGCATCAGCTCGACCTGAGATGCACGTCACCGTGCGCTTCAATCAACACGCCGAGCTGGACCCCGGACGGCCACCACGTCATCTACGACCGGGTGAGCGGCCCGTTCGCCGACAATGGGGACGCCGCATCCGCTGTCCTTTGGGTCTCCACGCTTGACGGAGCGCACCAAGTCCGCGCTTCGGAGCCGGGGATCGAACCGACCTACGAAGAGACCGACCCGACGTTCGCACCGGCAGGGTACCGGGTCGTGCTCAGAGGTTCGCATACGAGCGGCGCTCTGTTCCGCGAATGGGCGGACGGTTCCCATGCGGTGCAGCTCACACCGTGGGAGTTGGACGCAGACATCCCGTTCGTTTCGCCTGCCCGTTTCGGGCCGAGCCGGGACCTCGTCGTATTCGAAACGCATGGACGCGGCGTCCCGGACGGTTCAACCGTCGGCCAACGCGTTGGAACAGTGCCGACGACTTGCCGGTCCCTCGCCGACTGCACCGCGAAAATCCGGTACCTGACCCCGCCGACACTGTTGCCGGTCATGTACTTCAACCCGTCCTGGTCACCGGATGGCCACCGAGTCATATTCGTCCGCTTCAACCATGACGCGGTGAAGCATCTGGCAAGCGGTGACATCTGGACGATGAACTGGAACGGGACGAACCCGCAACCTCTCTCTCTGGACCCGCGGTTCGAATACCGACCAGTGTGGGGATCGAGGGACTGACGGTTGCGTCGGGCCGCCAAGTAAGAAAGTCGCGCCTCGATCTGCGGGCCGACCAACATCCAGTTGACGCGGTCGTAGCCGAGTTCCGCGTCGCCGGTGTCGCTGCCGGCTCCTTCGGTCCGGCGGTTCCTGGTAGATCGTCGTCATCGATTCACCGCGGTGACCCCTAGCGACCATTGCACCTTGCCGGGCGCGTCGACGTGCACGGTGAACGAGTGAACGCCGTCCTGCACGCCGAAGATGACGCGTACGGCTGACCCGGAAGCGCTGCACTGGTTTGGGAGTGCGCCGACGCCGGCGACAGTAACCGTGGCTGACCCCGCACCGAGGCAGTTGAAGTCGACGGCGATGCTGTTGCTCCCGTCAGGTCTGTATGGCCCGTAGATTCCGCCTCCGCGCTGGTCGTCCAGTCTGAGAAGGACGGTCCCCGTCAGCGACCCCAAGGGTTCAAGCCCTGGTGTCGTGGCCGAGACAGGCACGTCGCTGTGCGCAGGCACCGCCTGTGGTGTCGTGCAGCCGGTTATCCCGAGCGCGAGGATCGTGGCGACTCCGGCCAGGGTCGCAGCGCCAGCTCTGCGTTTCATCAGTCCCTCTCGACGCGCGACCGCCGCATGTGATGAGGTGCCACCGTCGAACGGGCGGGACGTCGCCGGTGGTCGAGAATCTATATGCCGGTGCGGTGATGCGCAATCGTTACGCCGCCGGAGCCCGGAGGATTCCTCGGACGCCGTAGATTCTGATCACTGCATGGACGGGGGAACACGATGGGTCGTATTCGGGTCGGCGCGGTCGCCGTCGGGGTGATCGTTGTCGTTGTTCTCAGCGGCTGCGCAGTTGCGCCGGCGGCCTCAACGACGACGTCCCCGCCGGCGAGCTCCCACCCGACGCCGACTCCGACGCCAGCTGCGATCGTCGCGCCAACGTCGCGGGTCCCCCTCGACTGCTCGGCCATTGTCGATCCAACGGCGATCGCAGCGATTGGGCCGATGTTGACGTTGACGGCAGCCGACCCATTTTCACCGCCCTACAACCGGCAGGTCATGTGGGAGCAGGCGGGCAACCTCAACTGCTACTGGGACACCCCGGGCAAACGAACGGACTCAGCGACGCTGACGGTGTCCGTAGACGCCGCGGATGGATTGGCCCTCACCAAACGAACCGATGCGCCGTCCCTCGACATCGGCGACGGATCCTGGGCTGCCTGCGGACCCCTGGGTGCCGGCTGCACGGCATCCGTCGTCGCGGGCGGCTACTGGTTCGACATCCAGATCGGCCAGATCACGAACGACAAACAGAGCTCCATCGATGTTGTCCGCGCCATCGCAGCATCCGTCGCCTCCCGCCTCGCAGCCGCCGGTCCCGCACTACCGGCATGGCAGCCGCCGCCGACCATCTGGTCACCTGTCATCTCCTGCAAGGACCTCGGCGCAGCTCTTCCGATGACCGACGTCATGGCACCTGGACCGGCGACCTCCGTCGACCAGTGGAACGGTCCGGGCGACGAGAGCCCGATCAACAACTGGACCACCCGTAGTGAAGCGTTCTACAACTGTGCGTGGGACTGGACTGACGCACCAGCCAACGAAGGCACCCTGGTCGTCCAGATCGTCCCCAGCGGGGAATGGGTGCTACCCCAGCTCGAGTCATCACCGGGCGTCACGTCAACACCGCTCACAATTCCCGGAGCGACTGCCTCCACATACCGCTGTAAAGCCGACCGCGGCTGCTGGGCCGACGCCATCATCGACCACAGCTGGGTGCAAGTCGGCGGAACCAGCACGGTCCTCCCCGACGAGCAGGACAAGCTCACGAAAGCGATAACCGCGTTGGCGGCGTACGCGGCGTCGAAGAAGTAATCCGGGCGTACCGGAAGCTGCTGCGCCGGTCAGTCGAGGGTGCGGATGTACGTGACGGTCGGCGCTGCCGGGTCACCGCTGGCGACGCACAACGCGGAAACGGAGGGACCCTCCGGGTAGTGGTGGCTGACGTTGACATAGATCGCGTTCGGGTCCCCGTTCGTGTGGTCTTTCACGTACCCGTCGGAGCTTGCCAGACCGAACGCGTCCGCGGTCGGCGGTTCCGGTTTATCGGAGTATTACCACCCCAGTCGCTCGCCGGCACCGCAGCGTCACACGCCTCATACACAGCCGCGAGATCGAAGCCGTTCACTGTTGCCGCGGTCGCAGTCGGCGTCGGAGTAGGTGATTCACTCGGTGTTCATGACCCCTCCAAGACAGCCCACCCACGGTTCACGGCAGCAACGGCTGGCGTGTCAGAGGCACTTATCCTCTTACCGTTAAATGTCCGACGGGGTGCAAAACGTCCCATCCGCCGCCTCAGCTCCGCGGGAAGCTCTCGAGCATGAAAACCGGAAAACCCCCGATCTCTCGGGGGTCTCATTCGCTGGTTTCGCTTCAAGAAAGCTGGGGTACCTGGACTCGAACCAAGAACAACTGAACCAGAATCAGCCGTGTTGCCAATTACACCATACCCCACTGGCCCACACCGAAGTCCGGGCCGAGTGTCAACTTTAGCCTACTGGGGGGGCCCAGCCAAAACCGACGCCGCCTCAGCTACAGACTGCCCGATCAGGTGGCGAATCACGGCCGCAGCGACGAACGCTCCGGCCCCGCCGCGACGATCACGGGAGCTCCGCTCACCCGGCCAGTGACGCCGACAGCTTGTCGAGGCGTGCGAGCGTCTCCGGCTTGCCCAGCAGCTGCATGGACTCGAACAGCGGCGGAGACACGCGACGACCGGAGACCGCGACCCGCAGCGGACCGAACGCGACGCGCGGCTTCAGTGCGAGGCCCTCGATGAGTGCGTCGCGCAGCGCGGACTCGATGACGTCGTGCGTCCACTCGGCCTCACGCACGAGCTCGAGCGCTCCGAGCGACGCCGCCAGGATCACGCCGGCGTCAGCAGGCAGGGTGGCACGCGCATCGTCCTCCACGACCAGCGCTGTGGAGTCGGTGAAGAGGAAGCCCAGCATCCCCGGCGTCTCTCCCAGCAGTTGCACCCGCTCGTGGATGAGCGGCGCCGCCGCAGACAGCATCGCGGCGTCTTCGTCGCTGATCGGTTCGGCGAGCACACCGGCCGCGACGAGGTAGGGCACCGTCCGTGCAGCGAAGTCGTCGACGTCGAGCAGGCGGATGTGGTCGCCGTTGATCGACTCGGCCTTCTTCACGTCGAACCGGGCGGGGTTCGGGTTCACGTTCACCACGTCGAACGCCGCGACCATCTCGTCGGTCGAGAAGACATCGCGGTCGTGGGTCAGCGACCAGCCGAGGAGCGCAAGGTAGTTGACGAGTCCCTCGGGGATGAACCCGCGGTCACGATGGTGGAAGAGGTTCGATTCGGGGTCGCGCTTCGAGAGCTTCTTGTTGCCTTCGCCCATCACGTACGGCAGGTGGCCGAACCGCGGGATGAAGGTGGTCAATCCGATGTCGATGAGCGCGTGGTAGAGGGCGATCTGGCGCGGCGTCGACGACAACAGGTCTTCGCCGCGCAGCACGTCGGTGATGCCCATGAGCGCGTCGTCGACCGGGTTCACGAACGTGTAGAGCGGGTGCCCGTTGGGGCGCACGAGGACGAAGTCGCTGAACGAACCGGCGGGGAAGGTGATCTCGCCGCGCACGAGGTCGTGGAAGCTGAGGTCGGTGTCCGGCACCCGCAGGCGCAGCGCAGGCTCACGGCCCTCGGCGCGGAAGGCCGCCCGCTGGTCGTCGGTCAGGTCGCGCTCGAAGTTGTCGTAGCCGAGCTTCGGGTCGCGCCCGAGTGAGACGTTCCTGGCCTCGATCTCTTCACCGGTGGCGAAGCTCTCGTAGATGTGGCCGGATGCCTTGAGCTGCTCGATCACACCCCGGTAGATGTCGTAACGCTGCGACTGCCGATAGGGCTCGTTCGGGCCGCCGACGTCGACACCCTCATCCCAGTTGAGGTTCAGCCAGGTGAGCGCATCGATGATCTGCGCGTAGCTCTCCTCGCTGTCGCGCGCGGCGTCGGTGTCTTCGATGCGGAAGATCAGCTTGCCGCCGGTGTGCCGCGCATACGCCCAGTTGAACAGGGCGGTGCGGATCAGGCCGACGTGCGGGGTGCCTGTCGGCGACGGGCAGAAGCGGACACGGACGTCAGAGCCGGTCGCCGTTGAGAAAGGGTGCGCAGTGGAGTCAGACATACGCTCCCGATTCTACTGGGCGGCTACCGGGCGCGAGCCCGAACAGGGTTGCTCAGGGCGCCGATCCCCGAGATCTCCACCTCGACCGTGTCGCCGTCGACGATCGGGCCCACACCCGCCGGCGTGCCGGTCAGGATGACGTCGCCGGGCAGGAGCGTCCAGACACTGGAGGCGTACTCCACGATCTCGGCGACGCCGTGGACCATGTCTGAGAGCACACCATCCTGCTTCAGTTCGCCGTTCACCCGGGTCCGGATGGTCGCGGCTGAGAGGTCCAGCTCGGTCTCGATCACCGGCCCGAGCGGGCAGAACGTATCGAAGCCCTTGGCCCGCGCCCACTGTCCGTCGGTATTCTGGAGATCACGGGCCGTGACGTCGTTCGCGACGGTGTAGCCGAAGATGTAGTCGGCGGAGTCTGCGGCGGACACGTTCTTCGCGATGCGTCCGATGACGATCGCCAGTTCGCCCTCGAAGTCGACCTGCTGCGACTGCGGCGGCAGGACGATGGCGTCACCCGGGCCGATCACAGCGGTGTTCGGTTTGAGGAACAGCAACGGCGCCTCCGGGGCCTCGCCGCCCATCTCGGCTGCGTGCTCGCGGTAGTTCTTGCCCACGGCGACGACCTTCGAGCGCGGGATCACCGGCGCGAGCAGGGAGCTCACCTTGCTGAGGGGCACGCGCTCGCCCGAGGTGTCGAACCCGGAGAACATCGGGTCTCCGGTCAGCACCACCAGTTCGTTCTCGTCGACGATTCCGTAGGACAAGGCGCCTTCATGGCTGAAACGTGCGATCTTCACCCTCCGAGCCTAGCGATCGGCGGAGGTCAGCATCCATTCGCTTGCGTCGAGGTCGAGGAGCACGGCAGCGGTCGCGGCGATCGCCGGCACCTGGTCCGCCCCGACCGAGCCGACCAGGTTCACCGTGCGGCGATCCCGGTTGGCGGTCGGGCGCACGACGACGCCGGGGTGCAGTCCGGCGGATGCGACGGCGAGCGACGGCAGGAGTGCGACGCCCACGCGCTCGGCGACCATGCTCAGCACCGCGATGAAGTTGTCGGTCTCGTACGCGATGCGCGGGTTGTAGTCGCAGTGGTCGGTGAGCTCGAGCAGGTGGCCGCGGCACCGCGGGCAGCCGGCGATCCAGGCTTCGCCGGCGAGCGCCGCCAGGTCGACCGTCGGTTCGCCGGCGAGCGGATGGTCGACAGGCAGCGCGACGACCATCTCGTCGAACCAGACCGGCACGACGGCGAGACCGCGGGCGCTCTCCCGGTGCGGGTCGACGCGGTCGCCCGGATAGCTGAAGGTGATGGCAAGATCGGCGGCCTGCGAGCGCACGGACTGGACGGCCTCGGGCGGCTCGGCCTCGGTGTAGGTGATCCGCACGCCGGGATGCGTGCCCGCCATCGTGCGCAACAGGCGCGGAATGATCGTCGACGACGCCGATGGGAACGCTGCGATCCTCACCCGGCCGGAGCGCAGTCCCGAGAGGTCGGCGAGCTCTCCGGCCGCTGCGTCGAGCGCTGTGGTCACCGTCGATGCATGCCGCGCGAGCACGCGGCCGGCCTCGGTGAGCGTCACTCCGCGACCGACCCGGGAGACCACAGGCATACCGATGCGCGCCTCCAGCCTCTTGAGGTGCTGGCTGATCGCGGGCTGGCTGTAGCCGAGCGCTCGCGCCGCCCCGGTGATGGTGCCGTGGTCGGCGACGGCCCGCACGACGCGGAGGGCGTGCGAGTCGAGGTCGAGGTGGATGGCGTCCGCTTCGAGGGTCATCCACAAATCATAATGCAGCGCTATGTTTTCAATCACACACTGGCTCTGGTCGAATGAATGAGTATGCCTCACGCTGGATCCATGTCCAGCCAGACCCTCGAACGCATTCCCATCGACGAGGCGCGCGCCCACTTCGCGGCCGGTCCGCGCTACCTCGCTGCCTGCACCCAGGGTCTCCCCCTGCGCGAGACACTGGCCGCGACCCGCGCCGACCTCGACACCTGGGAGCGCGGCGAGACCCGCGCCGACCGCTACGACATCCCGGTCGCATCCGCCCGGGAGTCCTTCGCCGAACTCGTCAAGGTCGGCCCGAGCCGGGTGGCCATCGGCTCCCAGGTCTCTGTGCTGGCGAGCGTCGTCGCGGCGGCAGCCCCCGACGGAGCGGAGATCGTCTGCGTCGACGGCGACTTCAGCTCCATCGTCTACCCGTTCGTCGTCCAGGCCCACCGCGGTGTGACCGTTAGGCATGTCCCCCTCGCAGCCCTCGCGGAATCCATCGGGCCACGCACGTGGCTCGTGGCATTCTCCTTGGTCCAGTCTGCGAGCGGCGAGATCGCGGATGTCGACTCGGTGACCGCAGCGGCACGCGACAACCACGCCTTCACCTTCTGCGATGCGACCCAGGCCGCGGGGTGGTATCCGGTCGACGGCTCACGGTTCGACGTGCTCGTCTGCAGCGCCTACAAGTGGCTCTGCGCGCCGCGCGGATCCGCCTTCCTAGTCGTCGGCCAGAGCATCGACCCCGTACTCCGGCCGATCCACGCCGGCTGGTACGCGGGCGACGACCCCTGGCAGTCCTGCTACGGTCCAGCGATGTCGCTGGCGGCGGATGCGCGGCGCTTCGACGTCTCTCCCGCCTGGCCCGTGTGGCCGGGCACCGCGGCCGCCCTCGACATCTTCCGTCGCCTCGACATCCGCGCTGTCCACGCGCACACGTCCGGACTCGGCGACGACCTGAGCGAACGCCTCGGACTGGCCGCGAACGGCCAGGCGATCGTCACGTGGCCGGATGCGGACGGCAGCGACCTGAAAGCCCTGACCGCTGCGGGCATCCGTGCATCCGGACGGGCCGGACGCGCCCGCGTCGCGTTCCACCTCTGGAATACGGCCGAGGACGTCGACGCGGTCCTCGCCGCGCTCGGCCGCTGACCGTCGCGGCGAGTTGCGAGCTCTGCACCCGACACGCCGGGGGCGACGGTGCAGAGCTCACATCTCGGCGAGGTGAGGGGGACGGTCAGGCGTCGAGGCGCATCATCCAGCCATGGCGGTCAGGACGGCGGCCGTACTGGATGTCGGTCAGCTCCTCGCGGAGCGACATCGTCAGCTCGCCTGCGGGCGCCGTGATGTCGCCCAGCGTGAAACCTTCGGCCTTGAGCTCCCCGATCGGCGTGATCACGGCGGCCGTGCCGCACGCGAAGACCTCGACGATGTCGCCGGACTCGGAGCCCACGCGCCATTCGTCGATCGTCACGCGGCGCTCCTCGACCGTGTGGCCGCGATCCCGGGCGAGCTGGAGCACCGAGTTCAGCGTGATGCCCTCGAGGATGCTCTCGGACTGCGGGGTCACGAGCGTGCCGTCCTTGTAGACCAGCACGACGTTCATCCCACCGAGTTCTTCGAGGTACTTGCCCTCGGTCGAGTCGAGGAACAGCACTTGCGCGCAGCCGTGCTCGTAGGCCTCCGCCTGGGGCAGCAGGCTCGACGCGTAGTTGCCGCCCGTCTTCGCCGCTCCGGTACCGCCCTTGCCTGCGCGGGAATAGTGGTCTGACAGCCAGATGGAGACCGGGCTGACACCGCCGGGGAAGTACGCGCCCGCTGGACTGGCGATGACGTAGTAGGCCACCTTGTTCGCGGGGCGCACGCCGAGGAACGCTTCCTTGGCGAACATGAACGGGCGCAGGTAGAGGCTCGTCTCGCCACCGGTCGGCACCCATTGGCCGTCCACGGCGATGAGCTGCTTCAGCGACTGGAGGAAATACTCGACAGGGAGCTGAGGGAGGGCGAGTCGATGCGCCGACCGCTGCATCCTGGCCGCGTTCGCCTCCGGGCGGAAGGTCCAGATCGATCCGTCATCGTGACGATAGGCCTTGAGCCCCTCGAAGACCTCTTGGGCGTAGTGCAGCACCGCAGCCGACGGCTCCAGCTGGATGGGACCGTACGGCGAGACGCGCGGGCGGTGCCAGCCGCCTTTCGCAGACCAGCAGATGTCGACCATGTGGTCGGTGAAATAGTTACCGAAGCCCGGGTTCGCCAGGATCTCGTCGCGCTCCGGTCGCCCGCGCGCGGCGAGGTTACGGGTCACGGCGAATTCGAGGGCGGCCGGTGCGGTGTCTGTTGCGGTGGGAGCGGTCATGACAATCCTTTGAGAGCTGGTGATCTAATTCTGCGTCAGCAGTGAGACGATTGCGTCGCCGATTTCGGCGGTCGTCCGAGGTGTCGAGCCTCTGGCCGCGAGGTCGTCCGTCACAGCGCGCTCCACCCGGTCCGCGTCACGCGCTGCTCCGAGGTGCCGGAGCAGCAGTGCGACAGAGAGGATGGCCGCCGTCGGATCGGCCTTCTGCCGGCCCGCGATGTCGGGAGCCGATCCGTGAACCGGCTCGAACATGCTGGGGAAGTCGCCTCCAGGGTTGATGTTGCCCGAGGCCGCCAGTCCGATGCCGCCGCTGATTGCGGCCGCGAGATCGGTGAGTATGTCGCCGAAGAGGTTGTCCGTGACGATCACATCGAATCTAGCAGGATTCGTGACGAGGAAGATGGTCGCTGCGTCGATGTGGAGATAGTCGACCGCAACGGCCGGATGCTCGGCCGCGACCGTATCGACGATGCGCTTCCAGAGGCTCCCGGAGAACGTGAGCACATTGGTCTTGTGTACGAGGGTGAGCTTGCCGCGGCGCGCCTCGGCCTGTTCGAAGGCGTAGCGCACGACCCGCTCCACACCGAACGCCGTGTTGACGGACACCTCGTTCGCGACCTCGTGCGGCGTGCCGACGCGGATCGCTCCGCCGTTGCCGACGTACGGGCCTTCCGTGCCCTCGCGGACGACGACGAAGTCGACCTCGCCCGGCTCCGCCAGCGGACTGACGATGCCAGGGAACAGTCGGGTCGGCCGCAGGTTGACGTAATGGTCCAGCGAGAACCGGAGCTTCAGCAGCAGGCCGCGCTCGATGTTCGCGTTAGCCAGGCGCGGGTCGCCCGGAACCCCGCCGACGGCCCCGAGCAGAATGGCGTCATGGGTCGCGATCGCCGCGAGGTCCTCGTCGGTCAGCACGTCGCCGGTCTCGAGGAAACGCTGCGCACCGAGCGAGAAGTGCGTCTTCTCGAACGCGAGGTCCGTGCCGGCTGTCACCGCATCCAGGACCTTGACGGCCTCGGCGACGACTTCGGGACCGATGCCATCCCCGGGGATGACGGCGAGCTTGTACGACTGCGGCATGACACTCCTGCGTTGATCTTGCGTTCGGTACAGCCAGATTACCGGTGCGACCGGCCCGCTCTGGTCCCGCGACCTGCGCGGGTTTATGGTGGGCGCATGAGTCTTGGCGGCGGTATCTTCCTTTTCGTGGTGGGCGCCATCTTCGCGTTCGCCATCACGGTCAGCCCTTCGTGGATCGACCTGCAGGTGCTGGGCTACATCCTCATGGGCGCGGGGGTGCTCGTCATCATCATCGGCATCATCCTGCTGGTGAGGAAGCGCCGCACGACGATCACCGTGCGCGAGGGCGTCGACCCGGCGACCGGCCTGAAGTACAACACCACCGAGCGCCGGGACGACGGAAGCGTCTAGGCCCGGATCCTCCGGAGCGCCAGGAAGGCCACCGTCGCCGCGGCGACCATGAGCAGTGCGCCGATTCCGGCCGTCAGCGCGACGCCGCTGTCGAACGAATGCCGGGCCGACTCGAGCAGGTCTGCGGCGATTCCGTCCGGAAGCGATCCGGCGACCGCCGTGGCCCCGCCGAGCGTTTCGTGGGCAGCAGCGCGCTGCGACGCGTCCAGCCCGCGCGGCAGCACGACGGATGCCCGGTACGACGCGGTCAGGATCGTCCCGAGCGTCGCCGTTCCGAGCACCGCCCCGAGTTCGTAGGCCGTCTCGGAGACTGCCGAGGCGGCGCCGGACTTGTCGGCCGGAGCACTGGCGATGATGAGCTCGTTCGACACGGTCTCAGCGGCTCCGATGCCCGCTCCGAGCGCGACGAACGCGAGCATCAGTGTGGATGCGGGAGCTGCGCCGCCGAGCAGCGCGATGACCCCGTAGCCGGCACCGGAGACAAGGAGACCGATCGGCACGAGGATTCCGGGCCGCACCCTCCGCGCGATCGGAACCACCACCAGGCCGGCGACGATCATCGTCGCGAGGCCGGGCACGAGTACCAGCGCCGCATCGATGGGGTTCAGGCCGAGCACGAGCTGCAGGTGCTGCGACACGAAGAACAGGAATCCGACGAGCGAGATGACGCTCAGGAGGTTCACGACGACCGCGCCGCTGAACGCCCGGTTGTGGAACAGGCGCATGTCGAGCATCGGGATCGGTCGCCGCAGTTGGCGCCGAACGAAGAGGAGACCTGAGCCGACACCGACCACGATGGCGACCACCGCGATCGCGTTCGCCCCGTCGGCAGCGATCGACTTGATTCCGTAGACGATCGGCGCCATGGTCGCGAGCGACAGCAGGATGCTCACGAGATCGACAGGACCCGGGTGCGGATCGCGCGACTCGGGGATCAGGATCGGCGCGAACACCAGCAGCGGGATGAGCACGGGTACGGCCAGCAGGAAGACAGCGCCCCACCAGTAGTGCTCGATGAGCACTGCCCCGACGATCGGCCCGAGCGCTGCACCGGCGGCGAAGCCGGAAGCCCAGACCGCGATCGCCAGGCGGCGCTGGTCGCGGTCGACGAAGACGCTGCGCAGCAGCGACAGCGTGGACGGCATCAGCATCGCCCCGAAGAAGCCGAGCGCCGCACGGGATGCGATCAGCCACTCGGTCGTCGGGGCGAAAGCCGCGACGACGGACACGGCCGCGAACCCGACCGAGCCGGTGAGGAGGAGGCGTCGACGTCCGATCCGGTCACCGAGGCTGCCCATCGCCACCAGCAGTCCGGCGAGGACGAGTGGGTACGCGTCGATGATCCAGAGCATTCCGGTGCCGCTCGGCTCGAGCGCTTTCGAGATGGAGGGCAAAGCGAAGCTCAGGACGGTGTTGTCCACCGACACCAGGAGCACCGGCAGCATGAGCACGACGAGGGCGGCCCACCGACGCACCCCGGCCCGTTGCGGGACCGAAGTCGTCACACGCGTGCGAACCGCGTCGACAGACGTGGATGCGCTGGTCGGGCCGGTCATGAGCTCGCTCTTCCGTTCGCGGTGTGCGGGATGATTCCACTATACCGTCCAGCCGGTACAGTATCCAGCCCGCGACCGCTACGATTGCCCCATGGCCGCAACCCCGTCCGCGCGCGATCGCATCCTCGACGCCTTCGAGGAACTCCTGATCGAGCACGGCGAGCGTGCGTCGACCCTCGACGCCGTCGCCCGCGGTGCCGGCGTTTCCAAGGGCGGCCTCCTCTATCATTTCGCGTCGAAGGACGCCCTTGTCGAAGGCGTCCTCAGCAGGCTCGACGCACAGGTCGCCGTCGACCTCGAGCGCATGCGCACATCCCCCGCCGGACCGGTCGACTACTTCATCCGGACCTCCGTGTCGGCCCAGAGCCCACTCGACCGCACCATCATCGCTGTGGCGCGCCTCGCCCAGGGCGCGAACCCGCGTGCGAGGCAATCCCTCCAGCGCATGCAGGCCGACTGGCTCGCGATCATCGAAGAGACCGTCCACGACCCGGCGGTCGCCCGGGCAGTGATGCTGCTCGGGGACGGCATGTACTACAACTCGGCGTTGTTGCCCAGCGCCGGCGCGGTGATCGCCTCCGACGAGGACATGAACCAGCTCCTGGCCGTCGTCGCCGATCTGATCGAACGCCGATCCTGACTCACGCGTCCAGTTCGTCGACTCGCCGTTCGAGGAATCGGCGAACCCGATCGTTCGGCTCGAGTTCGATGGCCTCCCGGTAGGCGGAGGCGGCTGCGCTCCGCGAGCCGGAACGCCGCAGAAGGTCTCCCCGGACGGCTGCGGCCTGACCGCGCAAGGCCGGGCCGAGTTCAGTGCCGAGCGCGTCGAGTTCCGCCAGCGCCACCTCCGGTCCGACGTCGTCCGAGTAGCCCCTGGCGACGATGCGGCTGAGCTGGGCCGACGGCGACGGCCAGACCTCCACGAGCCTGTCGTACAGTCGCGCGACCATCGTCCAGTCCGTCGAGCGCCACGTCGGTGCGAGTGCATGCAGGCCTGCAATGCCCGCCTGGAGTGCGAAGCGTCCGCGCCCCGGAAGCGAGCGCGTCGCCAGTTCCACTCCCTCGTCGATCGCAGGCCTGTCCCACTGAGTGCGGTCGGCCTCCTCCAGCGACCGGAGTTCGCCATCGGCATCGAACCGCGTGCCCTGGCGCGCCTCGGTGAGAAGCAGCAGCGCGAGAAGGCCCGATGCCTCCGGGTCGGACGGGGCGAGTCGGACCAGATCGCGCGCCAGGGCGATCGCATCCCGCCGGAACTCGATCGTCGCCAGCGGACTCCCCGCCGGCGCGGCGTGACCGACCGTGTACAGCAGGTAAAGCGTTGTGAGGGCATCCGGGACGCGAGCGGCGACCGCCGCCTCGTCGTCGAAGGCGAAGCGGCTCTGCGAGTCGTGGATGCGCTTCTTCGCGCGCGTGAGCCGGGCGGCCATCGTGGGCTCCGAGACGAGGAACGCTGCTGCGATGTCGTGGGTGCTCAGTCCGCAGACGAACCGGAGCGCCATCGCGACGCGCGCCTCCTCGGCGAGGTCGGGATGGCAGACGAGCAGGATCAGTTCCAGTCGCTCGTCGCCGGTGAAGGTGAACGGTTCGTCGGGCATGGTGGTGTCGTTCGCTCGCATTGCGTCCGCAGCGAGGGCTGGCAGCGTACGCGCCAGCGTCTGCCCTTTGCGGATGCTGTCGATCGCGATGCGGCGCGCCACAGTGGTGATCCAGGCCGACGGATTCGTGACCGCCGCTCCCTCGGCATCCGACGCCAGAGCGCGGACGAACGCCTCCTGCACGGAGTCCTCTGCCAGCTGAAGGTCGCCGGTATAGCGGACCACAGCGCCGAGGATGATCGGCCAATCCTGGCGGAACGCGATCTCGAGCGGGGTGGTCACACCTCATTCAACCGCGAAACACGCAGTGAAGCGGGTGCGACCACCACGCGCTGAGTCACTGCATCGCGTTGGTGTCCATGACGGGGACCAGTTCCACCCAGCCCCCGGTCGGCACCAGTGCCGCCAGCTCGCGCGCCTGTGCCGCATCCCGGACACCGATCTTGTAGTACCCGGTGACGACCTCGCGCGTCTCGCCGAACGGACCATCCGTGAAGACGGCCGGCGCACCGTCGCGCCCCGGCGTGATCTTGACGGCTGTCGCCTGCGGCATCAGCGCATCGCCGCCCAGGATCTGGGCACCCGCCTCCGCCACGGCCTGGGCGAACGCCGCATGGGCCGCTGTTTCGGCCTTCCAGTCCTCTTCTGACACCTTCGACGGGTCCCACTCCGGTTCACGGATCAGGACAATGTACTCCTCGGCCATCATCACTCCTCGGTCTTGGTCGGTTGACATCCATACGACGTGCGAGACCCCGCGAAATCGACAGGAAGCAACGGATTCCCTGTCCAGAGTGCGCAGTTCGTACGCTACCGCGACGTGACCGCGACGGCTACGGCCCGACCAGGGCCGATCCATGCTTCCGAGTGACCGCTACTGCTCGGTGACCCTACTGCTCGGTGATGTCGATCTCGTGCATGAGGTCGGCGTCGATCGCAATGCGCACGGTCTCGAGCAGACCCTCCGGCACGCGCGAGTCGACGGTCAGCACGCTGAGCGCCTTGCCGCCGGCGGACGTGCGGGCGATCTGCATGCCGGCGATGTTGATGTTCGCCTGGCCGAACTCATGCCCGTAGATCGCGACGATTCCGGGACGGTCGTCGTAGATCATGACGATCAGGTGCTCGGCGAGCGGGACCTCGACGTCGTAGCCGTTGATCTCGGTGAGCTTCTCCGTCTGCTTGGTGCCGGTCAGCGTGCCGGAGACCGAGATCTGCGAGCCGTCGCTCAGCGCGCCACGGAGCGTGAGCAGGTTGCGGTACTCCTCGCTGACCGAGTCGGTGATGAGGCGCACCTCGATCCCGCGCTGCTCGGCGAGGATCGGCGCGTTCACATAGGAGACGTTCTCGCTGACGATGTTGGTGAAGATGCCTTTGAGCGCGGCCAGCTTGAGCACGCTCACGTCGAACTCCACGAGCTCGCCGCGCACCTCCACGTCCACGCTGGTGAGCGGGCTGTGCGCGAGGCCGGAGAAGACCTGGCCGAGCTTCTCGATCAGGGGGATGCCGGGGCGCACGTACGGGTCGATGACCCCGCCGGCGACGTTCACCGCATCCGGTACCAGCTCGCCGGAGAGCGCCAGTCGCACGGACTTGGCGACAGAGACTCCCGCCTTCTCCTGCGCTTCGTCGGTGGAGGCACCGAGGTGCGGGGTCACGACGACGTTCGGAAGGTCGAGGAGCGGCGACTCCGCGGGAGGCTCGCTCACGAACACGTCCAGCCCGGCACCCGCGATGGCCTTGGCCGTGAGCGCGCGATAGAGAGCGTCTTCGTCGATGAGGCCGCCACGGGCGACGTTCACGATGAACGCAGTGGGCTTCATCAGAGCGAACTGGTCGTCGCTGATCATGCCTGTCGTCTCCGGCGTCTTCGGCATGTGGATGGTGATGAAGTCCGCCTGAGCGAGCAACTCGTCGAGGGTCACCAGCTGGACCCCCAGCTGCTGCGCGCGCGCCGAGGTCACATACGGGTCGTATGCGATCACGGTGACACCGAACGCCTGGAGACGGGCCGTGATGAGCGCGCCGATCCGGCCGAGGCCGATGATGCCGACCGTCTTCTCGTAGAGCTCGACGCCGGTGTACTTCGAGCGCTTCCACTGGCCCTGGGCGAGCGAGCTGTGGGCAGCAGGGATGTGGCGTGCGAGGCTCAGGATGTGACCGACGGTCAGCTCGGCGGCCGAGATGATGTTCGAGGTAGGCGCGTTCACGACCATGACGCCGGCGTTGGTCGCCGCCTTGATGTCCACGTTGTCGAGACCGACACCGGCGCGGGCGATGACACGCAGCTTCGGAGCGGCCGCGATGGCTTCTTCGTCGACCTTCGTCGCAGAGCGCACCAGCACCGCTTCCGCGTCTGCGAGCGCTGCCAGCAGCGCCGGCCGGTCCGTACCGTCGACGGACCGGATCTCGAAGTCCGGCCCGAGGGCATCGACGGTGGCGGGCGAAAGTTCTTCGGCGATCAGGACGACCGGCTTTGTCACGTGGCAGTTCCTTCGATTGGAGCAGGCTTGGGATGCTGGCGCCACAGTCATCGGGGCGCGGTCACCATAACTTTACCGGCAGGCGCATGGCCGGTTTCGCCCCGTTACGCCGGTGCGGAGATGTCAGAGGGCGCGCACTGCAGCGACCGCAGCACGCGCGAGCCCGGCGTCCGTCACGTCATAGGACGACTCGCCTCCGCCGGGCCCGGTTGGCGGTCCGGTGACTGTCATACGCGCAGAGAGGTGCACGGCGTCGACACCCGCAGCGGCCAGTGCGGGGATGTCGGCGACGGACACGCCACCGCCCGCCATCACCTGGATGCGGCCAGAGGCTCGCTTAACGAGTGCGGCGAGGGTCTGGGCGCCGTCGACGCTGCGGGGAGCAGCCCCGGAAGTCAGGACACGTGCCACCCCCAACTCGATGAGCGCGTCGAGCGTCGTGAGCGGGTCGACGGCGGCGTCCACCGCGCGGTGGAAGGTCACCTCCAGAGGACCGGCGACAGCGACGAGTGCTTCGACGGCCGCACGATCGACTCCGCCCGAGGCGTCGAGCGCACCGACAACGACTCCGGCGGCCCCTGCCTCGCGGGCGGCGATGACGTCCGCGACGGTGAGTCCGAGCTCGTCGTCGTCGTAGACGAATCCCCCTCCTCTCGGTCGCACGAGCACGTGCACGAAACGCTCACGCCCTGCCGCACGCGCTGCGGCGACGGCGGTGGCGATCATCCCGGCCGACGGCGTCAGCCCTCCGACGCTCAATGCCGAGCACAGTTCGATCCGATCGGCTCCGGCGGCGATGGCGATGCGCACACCAGCCGGATCCTGCACCGCGATCTCTACGGCGACATCACGCACCGTGCTCTCCCTCCCGGACATGAGTCGAGTCGTCACCAACTCCCCGACCCTGCCATGCGGAGGCAGTGGGGCGTTCGTGACGACTCGACGGAGATTCAGCTCAGCGAGCGACTTCGCCGTCGACGTAGTCGTCGTCGTTCGACGCGTTCCACGCGAACAGCTTGCGGAGCTCGCGCCCGGTCGCCTCGATCGGGTGAGCCTCGCCCTTGGCGCGGAGTTCGAAGAACTCGGGGGCCCCGGCGTCCTGGTCGGCGATGAAGCGCTTCGCGAACGTGCCGTCCTGGATGTCGGCGAGCACGGCCTGCATGTTCTCCTTGACGTGCGGGTCGATCACGCGCGGGCCGGAGACGTAGTCGCCGTACTCGGCCGTGTCGGAGACGCTCCAGCGCTGCTTGGCGATGCCGCCCTCCCACATGAGGTCGACGATGAGCTTGAGCTCGTGCAGCACCTCGAAGTAGGCCACCTGCGGCTGGTAGCCGGCCTCGGTGAGGGTCTCGAAGCCATACTGGACCAGCTGCGAGACGCCGCCGCAGAGCACGGCCTGCTCGCCGAAGAGGTCGGTCTCGGTCTCTTCGGTGAAGGTCGTCTTGATGCCGCCGGCGCGGAGGCCGCCGATGCCCTTGGCGTAGCTCAGCACGAGCGGCCACGCGTTGCCGGTCGCGTCCTTCTCGACCGCGACGATCACGGGAACACCGCGACCGGCCTCGTACTCACGGCGAACCGTGTGGCCCGGGCCCTTCGGTGCGACCATGATGACGTCGACGCCCTCGGGTGCCTCGATGTAGCCGAACCGGATGTTGAAGCCGTGACCGAAGACGAGCGCGTTGCCCTCGGACAGGTTCGGCTGGATGTCGTCGGCGTACAGGTGCCGCTGCACCTGGTCGGGTGCGAGGATGACGATGACGTCCGCCCACTTGGCGGCGTCGGCCGCGCTCAGGACCTGGAAGCCGGCCTCCTCGGCCTTGGGCTTCGACTTCGAGCCCTCCTTCAGGCCGATGACGACCTCGACGCCCGAGTCGCGAAGGTTCTGCGCGTGCGCGTGTCCCTGCGAGCCGTAGCCGATGACGGCGACCTTCTTGCCCTGGATGATCGACAGATCGGCGTCGTTGTCGTAATAGATCTCAGCCACGAGTGGTTTCTCCTTAGTGATGTGGTTCGGTGAGCTAGTTCTTGAAAACGCGTTCGGTGATGGACTTCGAGCCGCGGCCGATCGCGAGGAGCCCGGACTGGGCCATCTCTTTGATCCCGTACGGCTCGAGCACTTTCAGCAGCGCCTGGGTCTTCCCGCTGTCGCCGGTCACCTCGATCACCAGCGCGTCCGTGGCCACGTCGACGACGCGGGCACGGAACAGGTTGACGGCCTCCAGCACCTGCGATCGCGTCGAGTTGTCGACGCGCACCTTGATGAGCAGATGCTCGCGCTGCACGGACTGCGCCGGGTCGAGTTCGACGATCTTGATCACGTTGATCAGCTTGTTGAGCTGCTTGGTCACCTGCTCGAGGGGAAGGTCCTCGACATCGACCACGACGGTGATGCGGGAGAGGCCCTCGACCTCGCTCGTGCCGACCGCGAGGCTCTCGATGTTGAACCCACGACGGGCGAACAGCCCGGCGACACGGGTCAGCAGACCCGGTTTGTCCTCGACGAGGAGTGACAGGACGTGTGTGCTCATGGGTTACGCCTCCTCGTCGAACGCGGGGCTGTGCTCTCGTGCGTACTGCACGTAGCTGTTGCTGACGCCCTGCGGCACCATCGGCCACACCATCGCATCCGCACTGACGACGAAGTCGATGACGACGGGCCGGTCGTTGGTCTCGAGCGCGAGCTTCACCGCCGCATCCACGTCCTCCTCTTTCGTGACCCGGATGCCGAGGGCGCCGTACGCCTCGGCGAGCTTGACGAAGTCGGGGATGCGCATGGTGTCGTGCCCGGTGTTGAGGTCGGTGTTCGAGTAGCGGCCGTTGTAGAAGAGCGTCTGCCACTGCCGCACCATGCCGAGTGACGAGTTGTTGATGATCGCCACCTTGATCGGGATGTTGTTGATCGTGCAGGTGGCGAGCTCCTGGTTGGTCATCTGGAAACAGCCGTCGCCGTCGATCGCCCAGACGACACGCTCGGGTTCGGCGACCTTCGCACCCATCGCTGCGGGGACCGAGTAGCCCATCGTGCCGGCTCCCCCGGAGTTCAGCCAGGAATTCGGACGCTGGTACTTGATGAACTGCGCGGCCCACATCTGGTGCTGGCCCACGCCAGCCGCGAAGATGCCTTCCGGCCCCGTCAGCTCGCCGATGCGCTTGATGACATACTGCGGCGCCATCAGCCCGTCGGTCGTCGGCGCGTACCCGAGCGGGAATTCCTCGCGGAGCCCGTTCAGGTACGTCCACCACTCGACCAGGTCGGGCGCATTGTCTTTCGTCGCGTCGCGGAACGCGGACGTGAGATCGACGATGACGTCCTTGGCATCGCCGACGATCGGGACGTCGGCCGTGCGGATCTTGGAGATCTCCGCGGGGTCGACGTCGACATGGACGATCTTCGCGTTCGGTGCGAAGAGCGCGGTCTTGCCCGTGACGCGGTCGTCGAACCGCGCTCCGAGGGACACGATGAGGTCGGCCTCCTGCAGGCCGAGGACGGCGGGCACCGTTCCGTGCATGCCCGGCATGCCGAGGTGCTGCGCGTGGGAGTCCGGGAACGCACCGCGCGCCATCAGCGTCGTGGTGACGGGGGCCCCCGTCGCCTCTGCGAGTGCCAGGAGCTCCTCGGATGCACGGGCACGGATCACGCCGCCGCCCACGTAGAGGATCGGCTTCTTCGCTTCGGCGAGGAGCTGGGCGGCGGCGAGGATCTGCTTGCCGTGCGCCTTCGTCACCGGCCGGTAGCCCGGCAGGTCGATCTTCGGCGGCCAGACGAACGGGACCGTCTCCTGCTGGGCATCTTTGGTGATGTCGACGAGCACGGGTCCCGGGCGCCCCGTCCCTGCGATGTGGTAGGCGGCGGCGATCGTCGATGGGATGTCCGCTGCGCTCTTCACGAGGAAGGAGTGCTTGGTGATCGGCATCGTGATGCCGACGATGTCGGCCTCCTGGAACGCGTCCGTGCCCATCAGCGTGGAGAAGACCTGGCCGGTGATGAACAGGGTCGGGACCGAGTCCATGTGCGCGTCCATGATCGCGGTGACCAGGTTGGTCGCTCCGGGGCCGCTCGTCGCCATCGCGACGCCGACCTTGCCGGTCGCGGCGGCGTAGCCTTCTGCGGCGTGGCCGCCGCCCTGTTCGTGGCGGACCAGGATGTGGCGTATCTTCTTCGAATCCATGAGCGGGTCATAGATGGGAAGGATGGCGCCGCCCGGGAGGCCGAAGACGACATCGATTCCGAGCAGCTCGAGAGTGCGCACGACCGACTCGGCTCCGGTGAGCTGCTCGGGTGCGGCCCTGCCGAGCTGCGGTGTGGGTAACACGGTCGTTGGTGGTTCCGTGGACATGAGTGAGCGAATCCCTACGTACGAAACGGATGATGAGAGCGCAAGCTACCCGGTGATCGCGCCCTCCGCGGCGGAGTGCACGAGCTTCGAATACTTTGCGAGAACGCCACGGGTATAGCGCGGAGGAAGCGGTGCCCAGCCTTCACGGCGGGCGGCAAGCTCGGAATCGTCGACAAGTAGGTCGAGGGAGCGAGCTGCGATATCGACCCGTATCAGATCACCATCGCGCACGAATGCGATCGGACCTGCGTCCACCGCTTCGGGTGCTATGTGGCCGATACACAGTCCGGTTGTGCCGCCTGAGAATCGTCCGTCTGTCAATAGTAGTACATCCTTGCCGAGCCCTGCGCCCTTGATGGCCGCGGTGATGGCCAGCATCTCGCGCATCCCCGGACCGCCCTTCGGGCCCTCGTAGCGGATGATGACCACGTCGCCCGCGTTGATCGAGCCCTCGGTGAGCGCATCCATCGCCGCGCGCTCGCGTTCGAACACGCGGGCCGGCCCCTCGAACACGTCGGCGTCGAAGCCGGCCGTCTTGACGACGGCGCCCTCCGGTGCGAACGAGCCTTTGAGGATGGTGATGCCACCGGTCTTGTGAATCGGGTTGTCGAGTGTGCGCATCACCTCGCCGTCCGGGGCAGGAGGGTTGATCTCGGCCAGGTTCTCGGCGACCGTCTTGCCGGTCACGGTCAGGCAGTCCCCGTGGATCAGCCCCGCGTCCAGGAGCGCCTTCATGACGACGGGCACGCCGCCGTGGCGGTCGACGTCGTTCATCACATACTTGCCGAACGGCTTCAGGTCGCCGATGTGCGGGATCTTGTCGCCGATGCGGTTGAAGTCGTCGATGGTGAGGTCGACCTCCGCCTCGCGGGCGATGGCGAGCAGGTGGAGGACGACGTTGGTCGATCCGCCGAACGCCATGGCGACGGCGATGGCGTTCTCGAACGCCTCCTTGGTGAGGATGTCGCGTGCGGTGATGCCGAGCTTGAGAAGGTTGACGACGGCCTCACCGCTGCGGTGCGCGAAGTAGTCGCGGCGGCGGTCCGCCGAGGGCGGCGCTGCCGAGCCGGGAAGGCTCATACCGAGCGCTTCGGCGACGGAGGCCATGGTGTTCGCCGTGTACATCCCACCGCACGCGCCTTCGCCCGGCGCGATCGCGCACTCGATGCGCTTGAGGTCTTCCTCGCTCATCTTGCCCGCCTTGCAGGCTCCGACCGCCTCGAACGAGTCGATGATGGTCACGTCTTTCTCCGTGCCGTCGGAGAGCTTGACCCAGCCGGGAGCGATCGATCCCGCGTAGAGGAACACGGCTGCCAGGTCGAGGCGTGCCGCGGCCATCAGCATGCCGGGCAGCGACTTGTCGCAGCCGGCGAGGAGGACGGTGCCGTCGAGTCGTTCGGCCATCATGACCGTCTCGACCGAGTCGGCGATCACTTCACGCGAGACGAGCGAGAAGTGCATGCCCTCGTGGCCCATCGAGATGCCGTCGGAGACGGAGATCGTGCCGAACTGGAGCGGATAGCCTCCACCGGAGTGCACGCCCTCCTTCGCGCCCTGGGCGAGCCTGTCGAGGGAGAGGTTGCAGGGGGTGATCTCGTTCCACGAGCTCGCAATACCGATCTGGGGCTTCTCCCAGTCGGCGTCGCCCATCCCGACCGCACGGAGCATTCCGCGGCTGGTGGTGGCTTCGATCCCGTCAGTGACGACCCGCGAACGCGGTTTCCAGTCGATTTCAGGCATGTGACGAGTCTAGAACGACCGTGGCCCCGGATTTTCACACAGCGCCCGTCCCCGGAGACGACACGAGCCGGGCGCGGCGGGCGGCCGCGCGGGCAGGCCTAGCATGAGCGCATGATCCGCACGCGCCTCTATCGCAACGGCATCGTCGAGCTCGAGGACTTCCCGCTCGCCGACGTCTCCGACCACATCGTCGACCCGACGGCGACCGTCTGGGTCGACTTCACGAACCCCACGAGGAAGGACCTCATGGCGCTCGAGGAAGAGCTGGGCCTGCACCGGCTGGCCGTCGAGGACGCCATCAACGATTTCGAACGGCCGAAGCTCGACCGGTACGAGACGCACCTCTTCCTCGCTGCATACGCGGTCGGCCTCGACAAGAAGTCCGGAACCCTCTCGACCCATGCGATCAAAGCGTTCATCACGCAGCGGGCGCTGGTCACGGTCCATAAGCAGTCATTCGACATCTCGGATGTCGTCCAGCGCTGGGACGACGAGCCCGACCTCGCCGTCCACGGTGTCACCTTCCTGCTGTGGGGTCTCCTCGACTCCGTCGTCGACGGTCACTTCGAAGCCGTTCAGGACCTCGATGCGGAGATCGAAGGCCTCGAGGATTCGCTGTTCGACCCGAAGCCGAGATCGCCGGAAGTGCAGCGCCGGTCGTTCGAACTCCGCAAGAGCCTCGTGCTGCTCAGGCGTGTCATCCTGCCGATGCGCGAAGTGGTCAACACGCTGATGCGGCGCGACCTCGAAGCGATCGACACCTCCATGGCACCGTACTTCCAGGACGTCTACGACCACGTACTGCGGGCGACCGAGTGGACGGAGTCGTTGCGCGACCTCGTGAACACCATCCTCGAGACGAACATCAGCCTCCAGGGGAACCGCATGAACCTGATCATGAAGAAGGTGACGAGCTGGGCCGCGATCATCGCGGTGCCGACGGCTATCACCGGCTTCTACGGCCAGAACCTCCCCTACCCTGGGTTCGCCACCGAGGCCGGGTTCATCGTCTCGAGCGCGCTCATCGTCGTCATCTCAGTCGGCCTCTACTTCGCGTTCAAACGCAACGACTGGCTCTAGCGCCAACGGTTCAGCTACGCGTTGAGCGCTGGGCGGCCCAGGCTTCGCGTGCGTCTGCGAGCATCCCCAGAAGGATCGCGATGGTCTCCGGATCAGCGACGCGAAACTGTGCGGCCGTGTCGCCTTCGCCGACCTTGATTCCGACGTCGCCCTTCTGAAGCACCGCGAAGCCGTCTTCATCGGTCACGTCGTCGCCGGCGAACAGCACCGTCGTCGCTCCCACGTGGTCGCGCAGCCGAGCGATGCCGTCGCCCTTGTCCGCTCCGCGTACGGAGAACTCGAGGATGTCCTTGCCGTCGCGGACCGTCAGCTCGCCACCGACCTGTGCGGCGGCCGCGTAGGCTGCGGCGTTGGTGCCGGCAGCGGCCTCCGCGTCGAGGTTGCGGGTGTGGACGCCGAAACCGACGGGCTTGACCTCGAGCCTCGTGCCGGGTGTCGCATCCACGATGTCACCGAGGAGTTCGCCGAGGCGCGCGAGCGTCGCCTTCTCTGTGTCCGTCAGATCGAGCGAGTCGCCGTCGCGGCCGAACCGCAGCTCGACGCCGTGGGACCCGATCAGCAGCGCATCCGCATCCGCTTCGGTCACCTCTTCCAGGCTCGCGAGCGGTCGCCCCGACACGTAGGCCACCCACGTGTCCGGCACACGCTCGAGCCGGTCGAGGGCGGCCTTCGCCGCAGGCAGGGCCCTGGCGCTGCGGGGCTTGTCGACGAACGGTGCGAGCGTTCCGTCGAAGTCCAGAGCGAGCAGGAGCCGTTCGGTCGCGGCGGCCCGCTTCAGTGCTTCGGCGAGCGCG
The DNA here is from genome assembly GCF_055231915.1 of Leifsonia sp. Ger2509. Taxonomy (NCBI): domain Bacteria; kingdom Bacillati; phylum Actinomycetota; class Actinomycetes; order Micrococcales; family Microbacteriaceae; genus Leifsonia; species Leifsonia sp. Ger2509. Next base: position 3,841,542 of record NZ_JBUYVB010000003.1, on the reverse strand, counting down.
AGAGCGGAGTCGGCGCGGCTGGGTGGTGCTGTGTTCGTCATCGTGGTTCGGTTCATCCCCGGTTGGTGGGCGGATTCTGCAGCGGGTGGTCGCCGTGGGCACTGCGGGTCAGTGCGTCGAGGAACGAGGCAGACCACCGGGCGACATCGTTCGTGATCACGCGCTTGCGGAGCGCGCGCATGCGGCGGGCGCGCTCGCGTCGCGGCATGGCGATCGCGGCCATCATCGTCTCTTTGAGTCCCTCGATGTCGTGCGGATTGATCAGCAGCGCCTGACGCAGCTCGTCGCTCGCTCCGGCGAACTCGCTGAGCACGAGCACTCCGTCTTCATCGACGCGGCTCGCGACGTACTCCTTCGCGACCAGGTTCATCCCGTCGCGAAGGGCTGTGACGAGCATCACGTCGGCCGCGAGATACAGAGCGACCATCTCTTCGCGCGGGTACCCGTGGTGCAGGTAGGCGATCGCCGTGTGGCTGATGCTGCTGTAGTCGCCGTTGATCCGCCCGACGGTCAGCTCGATCTCGTCGCGCAACAGGCGGTATGTCTCCACGCGCTCGCGGCTCGGGCTGGCGACCTGGACGAGCGTGACGTCATCCACCTGGATCCTGCCCTCGGCGAGCAGTTCGCCGAATGCCTTAAGGCGGTGCCCGATGCCCTTCGTGTAGTCGAGCCGGTCGACGCCGAGCATGATCGTGGTCGGGTTGCCGAGATCCTCGCGGATCTGTCGCGCCCGCTCCTGGATCTCGGGACGGTTCGCGAGATCCTGGTACTTCTGGGTGTCGATCGAGATCGGGAACTGGCGGGCGAGCACCGTGCGCACGAGGGCGCCGTGGCGGTTCGTGGTCACGTGGCGATGCGACCCGGAGGACGGATCATCCGACTCGATCGGCACCTCGATGATCGGGCCGCGGGTCTCGAAGCCCTTGAGCCTGCGCACAGCGCGCGAGAAGTTGCCCGCGTCGGCCAGCCGCTGGAAGCCGATCACGTCGGCGCCCAGCAGGCCGTCGATGATCTGGCGCCGCCACGGAAGCTGCGAGTAGATCCCATAAGGAGGGAACGGGATGTGGTTGAAGAATCCGATCACCAGGTCGGGTCGTGCCTCGCGGAGCATCGCCGGTACGAGCTGGAGCTGGTAGTCGTGGACCCACACGACGGCGCCCGGTGCGGAAACCCGGGCCGCTGCATCCGCGAACCGGTGGTTGACGCGCAGGTACGCATCCCACCACTCCCGATGGAAGCTCGGCGGGGCGATGACGTCATGGTAGAGCGGCCACAGGGTGTCGTTGGAGAAGCCCTCGTAGTACTCCTCGATCTCCTGGTCGCTCAGGGGAATCGGGATGATGCTGATGCCGTCGGCCTCGAAGGGTTCGATCACCTCGTCGGCCACGCCGGCCCAGCCGATCCAGACGCCGTCCTCCTGCCGCATCACGGGCTCGAGTGCCGCCACGAGGCCGCCGGGCGACGGCCTCCATGACGCCGATCCGTCGTCACCGGTCACACGGTCGACAGGCAGGCGGTTCGAGACGATGACCAGGTCATAGGTCGGGTCCGTATGACTGTCGTCGTGTCCGTTGTGAGCTGAGATGGTGAGTCCTGTCCGTCGTCGTCCGCCGGTTTACGCACTCCATTTAGGCTACCAGCGTGCCGGCGAGGAGGTCCCCGGCGGTTCGTCAGAAGGACATCCGGTGTTCAGGTCGGCTGGCTAAACTGCCCGTGATGCTACGAATCGGCATGAGCACCTCCTGCGTGTATCCGTTATCGACGGAGCACGGCTTCCGCTTCGCGCGGCTTGCCGGATACGACGGCGTCGAAGTCATGGTCACGAACGACGAGACCACCCAGTACGCCGGCCCGCTGCTGGCCCTGTCGGCCAAATACGACATGCCCATCCTGTCGATCCACGCGCCGGTGCTGCTGCTCACCCACTTCGTGTGGGGTCGCGACCCCATGGTGAAGCTCGAGCGCTCGGCCCACCTCGCGCGGTCCGTCGGCGCTTCGACCGTGGTCGTGCATCCGCCGTTCCGCTGGCAGGCAGGGTACGCCGACAACTTCCTGCAGATCGTGCGCGAAACACAGGAGCACTACGGGGTGGACATCGCGGTCGAGAACATGTTCCCGTGGAAGGTCGCGGGCAGGAGCCTCAAGGCGTATTCGCCGGGCTGGGATCCGCGCACGATGGACTGCGACTCCGTCACGCTCGACTTCTCGCATGCGGCACTCAGCGGACAGGACGGGCTGCAGCTCGCGCGCGAGTTCGGCGAGCGCCTGCGCCACGTGCACCTGTGCGATGGCTCCGGGGCACTCGACGAAGGTCGTGTCTTCGATGAGCACCTGCTGCCTGGCTACGGGAGCCAGCCGGTCGCCGAAGTGCTCGAACTGCTCGGTTCGCAGCGGTGGACGGGCAACATCGTCGCCGAGGTCAACACCCGCAAAGCGCGCACCGACCAGGAGCGGCTCGACCTGCTCGTGGAGACACTCGACTTCGCCCGCCTGCATGGGACGGTGCCGCGTCGGCCGCGCTTCTCCCGATCTCGCAAGGCGCTCGCCGCGATGATGCCGGGGGCGCGCTGAGCGATCGCGTGTCCGTGATCGCGGTCAGTGCCGGCCGGCCAGCGCCGCCTCGAAGGCGTGTGCATACGCGCGGTAGCCGGCCGCGGTCGGGTGGTATGCAGCGGGGCCTTTCGTGTTGACCCAGGGCTTGGCGCTTCCGACTCCGTGATTCGTGAAGCTCACGGGCACGTACCAGATCTTCACCCCGCGCCCCTGCTGGCGGACTACCGCTGATTCGGCATCCGCGTTGAGGGCCGCGGTCGCCGTGTTCACCGCAGCGGTCGTCGCGAACTCCGGATTGCTGGTCGCCGGCAGTTCGAACAGCAACGGATAGCCCGTGACGACGATCCGCGCGTTCGGCGCGGCCTCGGCGATGGCCTGGTACGTCGTCTCCAGACGATCGGTCAGCTTTCCGATGAGGTCGACGGCGGCGGCGAAGTCGTTCTTGCAGTCCGCGCTCGGGCCCGCGGAGCAGGCCGCGGCCAGCGCGGCGACGCCGAGGTCGTTTCCGCCGATGCTGACGGTGACCAGGTCGACGTCGCCGTTGAGCGCCCAGAGCTGCCTGTTCACCAGATCGTCCGTCGTGGCGCCACTGCAGGCCGCATTGTGCAGCAGGCGGACTCCCGTGTCCTCGGCGAAAACGGCGGGGTAGCTCGACTCAGCACTCCGCACGCAGCCGCCGTGCTCATCCCCCGCTCCCATCCCGGCGGCGAACGAGTCGCCGAGCGCGACGTACCGCGTGTCGCCGGTGAGGGTCATGGGCGGCATGTTCTCCGCCTTGGGGATGGGTGTCGCCACCGGGCTCTTCACGGCGATCGCGTGACCCGGGACCGGCCCGGTGACCGGGGTCGTCGACGCGCCGATCGCCCACGCGCCCGCGCCGAGCGCAAGCACCCCCGCCACTGCTGCAGTGGTGATCAGGAGAGTACGTCGACGCATCCGATCGACGCTACCCGTCCGGGAGAACGTCGGCAAAACTCTTCAGCTACTTCGAGGAAATCTTCTCGGTCAAAGCCAGCACGACGGCGGGCATGGTCTCCGACACGCGCTCGGACAGCGGCCGCTGGTCCCCGGCCAGGATGGCGTTCTGCTCGGCGCTCGCACAGAGCTCGGCGATGATCCGGACCGCTTCGAGCGGGTCGATCACGAAGCGCCGCGAGACCGAGTCCAGAGCGTCGACCACGATGGTGGTCAGTTCGACGAAGAAGCTGTTCTGGAAGTCGAGATAGGAGCGCGCCACTTCTTCGTCGCGCATCGCGAGCAGCAGGAATTCGTTCTGGACCAGGCACCAGCGACGGTCGTCGGACTGCAGTTCGAGCACCTTCGCGATGACCGTGCCGACAAGCTCGTCCCGGATGCCCTCGCCCTGCTCCGCGAACGGCCCGAGGAACTCGCTGACACCCACCTGGAGCTGCTCGATCCTGAGGGCGTTCTCACGTTCCATGAGGGCGAAGAAGAGCTCTTCCTTCGTCGAGAAATTGGAGTAGAACGCACCGCGGGTGAACCCCGCGGCCTCGGTGATCATCTCGACCGACGAGGCGTGCACGCCCTTCTCGGCGAAGATCTCGAAGGCCGCGTCGAGCAGCCGGGCGCGCGTCTTCTGTCGCCGCGCCGACTCGGAGGGCGCGTCATCGATCAGTGCTGAAGAGACCAAGCTGAAACCTTCCTGAATCCGCTTTTGAATACACGAGTGTATTCGATACATTCAAGTATCGGATACGTCGCTGTATCGAACTTCACAATACCTTCTGCGTAGGAGAACGCGTGTCCTCTCTGCTTTATTCGATCGGCCGCTGGGCGTTCCGCAGCCGAAAGCTCGTGGTCTCCCTGTGGCTCATCCTTCTTGTGGCGATCGGCGGCGGCGCGGTCCTCCTCAACCAGGGCACCGACAACTCCTTCAGTATCCCCGGCACCGAATCGCAGCAAGCCCTCGACACCCTCAGCCGCAACTTCCCCCAGGTGAGCGGCACCTCCGCCCAGGTGGTGGTGGTCGCACCCGACGGCAGCACCGTCCGCGCATCCGACATCACGACACCGGTCACCGACGCGGTGAAATCGATCGAGGGCATCTCCGGGGTCGCCGGCGTCACCTCTCCCTACAGCGACCTCGTGAAGAACACGATCTCCTCCGACGGTTCGGCCGCCGTGATCACCGTGCAGCTGAAGGGCCAGCAGAGCACGGTCGGCGCGGACACGAAGAGCGCAATCCAGGCCGCCGGGAAAGACCTCAAGGCCGCGCTTCCGGCCGGCTCGCAGGTCGCCGTGGGCGGGCAGGTCTTCTCGCAGAGCCTGCCGACGATCAGCGCCACCGAGCTCATCGGCGTCGGCGTGGCTCTCGTCGTGCTCATCCTGACGTTCGGCTCGTTCATCGCCGCCGGCATGCCGCTGCTCACCGCGCTTCTCGGCGTCCTGCTGTCTGTCTCGCTGATCTTCATCGCGACCCTGTTCGGGCCGATCTCGTCGACGACTCCCCTGCTGGCGCTGATGCTGGGTCTGGCGGTCGGAATCGACTACTCGCTGTTCGTCATCTCCCGACATCAGAGCCAGCTGAAGATGGGGGTGGACCCGGAGGAGTCGACGGCCCGGGCCGTGGCGACCGCCGGTTCCGCTGTGCTGTTCGCCGGGATCACCGTCATCATCGCGCTGGTCGGGCTCTCCGTCGCCGGCATCCCCTTCCTGACGACGATGGGCATCGCCGCCTCCGTGGCCGTCGCCATCGCTGTGCTGATCTCGCTGACGCTGACGCCTGCCCTGGTCGGATTCGCAGGAAAGCGGATCACGCCCGGCTACCGTGCGGCGCGCCGTCGCGAGCGGGCAGCCGCCCGCGCGGCGGTGACGAATGCCTCGGCATCGGATGCGGGTGCCGGTGCGGCGAGCGCGCGCGGTCTCGCCGGCGACGCATCCACCATTCCGTCGCGCGGCACGCTCGCTCCTGCTCCTGCCCCGGCCCAGGGCACCTCGCTCGCCCACGCGGCGAAAGCGGAGGTTCCGCCCGGGTTCTTCCGCGGCTGGGTCCGCTCGGTCACGAGGTACCCGATCGTGACCATCGTCGCCGTGATCGTCGCGCTCGGGATCGCCGCGATCCCCGCGGCCCAGCTGCGCCTCGCCCTGCCCGACGCAGGATCGCATGCCGCCGGTGATCCCGCGCGCGTGACCTACGACCTCGTCTCGGAGCATTTCGGTCCCGGCTACAACGGACCGCTCATCGTCACCGGGTCGATCGTCTCGAGCACCGACCCGGTCGGCCTGATGACGAAGATCGGCGACGAGATCGCCGCGATGCCCGGCGTCGCGGCCGTGCCCGTCGCGACCCCGAACCAGACGGCGGACACCGGGATCATCCAGGTCATCCCCACCACCGCCCCCGACTCGCCCGCGACCGCGCAACTCGTCGCGGACATCCGCGCGAAGCACCAGCACTTCCTCGACACCTACCATGTCGACCTCGCGGTGACCGGCGCGACTGCGGTGCAGATCGACGTGTCCGATCGGCTCGGCGGCGCGCTGCTGCCGTTCGGCATCCTCGTCGTCGGCCTGTCGCTCGTGCTGCTGACGATGGTCTTCCGTTCGATCGCCGTGCCGATCAAGGCGGCCCTCGGCTACCTCCTCTCCGTGGGCGCCGCCTTCGGTGCGGTCGCCGCCGTCTTCGGATGGGGATGGTTCGGCAACATCCTCAACGTCGCCAAAGAGGGTCCGGTGATCAGCTTCATGCCGATCATCCTGATGGGCGTGCTCTTCGGGCTCGCGATGGACTACGAGGTCTTCCTGGTCAGCCGGATCCGCGAAGACTACGTGCACGGCGGCGACGCGCGCCGGGCCGTGCAGAGCGGCTTCGTCGGCTCCGCGAAGGTCGTCACGGCAGCGGCGATCATCATGATCTCCGTGTTCGCCGCCTTCGTGCCGGAGGGCGACGCCTCGATCAAGCCGATCGCGCTCGGCCTCGCGGTCGGCGTGTTCGTCGACGCCTTCATCGTGAGGATGACGCTGGTGCCCGCCGTGCTCCAACTCCTCGGCGACAAAGCCTGGTGGATGCCGCGCTGGCTCGACCGGGTGCTCCCCTCGTTCGACATCGAGGGCGACGGCCTGCAGAAGGAGATCGAGTTGGCCGACTGGCCGGAACCCGGCTCGACGGCGCTGGCAGCAGCGGAGGGGCTCCGCGTCTCGCTCCGCGACGAGCCCGTGTTCTCGGATGTGTCGTTCCGCGTGGACGACGGGGCCATTCTCGTCGTCGGCGGCGGCCACCACGCCGGCAAGTCCGCCCTGCTGCTCACCATCGCCGGTCGTCTCGCGTCCGACGGCGGCAAGCTCAAGGTGGCCGGCTTCGTCCTGCCGACGCGGCGCTCCGCCGTGCGTTCGCGAGTGGCCGTCGCGCGGCTCGCCGTCAGCACGACCCCCGTCGACGATGTGCGACGCGCGCTGGAGGGTTCGCCGCAGATCCTCGCCATCGACGACATCGACCGCGTCGACGACCCGGCCGAGCGACGCCGCCTGCGATTCGAGCTGAGCGACGCATTCTCCCGCGCCCGCATCGACGGACGCCCGTTCGCCCTCGTCGTGAGCGCGGCCGACCTCGCCGCCGTCGACGATGTGCTCCCGACCGACGCGCACGCCGAATCCATCACCCTCGACCGCGCGGCGACCGACCACGCAGAAGCGCACGAGTCCGGCCCGACCGGCGCGCCCCGCCACACCGCCGACCGCATCCCACAGAAAGCCTGACCATGTCGTTCTTCACCATCGAACGCGCCCGCAGCCGCAAGCGCGTCACCTGGCTCACCGTGGTCGGCATCCTGCTCGTCCCGCTCGCCATCGGCGGTCTGCTCGTCTGGGCGCTCTGGAACCCCACCGAACGTCTCGGGGACGTGAAAGCTGCGGTCGTCAATCTCGACCAGCCGGTGAAGATCAACGGCCAGCTCATCCCGCTCGGACGCGAGCTCTCGGCCGGGCTCGTCGACGGCAAGACCACGCAGAACTACAGCTGGGTCCTGACGGACCGGAAGGATGCCGCAGCCGGGCTGGCGAACGGAAGCTACGTCACCGTCGTCACCATTCCGAAGGGCTTCTCCAAAGCAGCCACCTCGTACTCCGGCGCGGCAGGCGATGCCCGGCAGGCGACGATCGACGTCCAGACGAGCGCGAAGTCGAAACTGGTGGACTCGGCGATCAGCCAGGCGGTGACCACGACGGCGACATCCGTGCTCAACAAGCAGCTGACCTCGACGTACCTGGAGAACATCTACGTCGGGTTCAACACGGTCCACGACCAGCTGTCGAAGGCAGCAGATGGCGCGGGTTCCCTCGCATCCGGTGTCTCGAAGCTCGCAAGCGGTACGCATTCGCTCGCCTCAGCATCCGCGTCGATCGCCGGCGGCGTGTCGACCATGAGTGCGGGCCTGCAGAACCTGTCGGCAGCCACCTCGGGGCTCGCCGGAGGGCTCGGCCAGCTCCAGTCCAACACGGCCCAGCTGCCGGCGCAGGCATCGCAGCTCGCCGGCGGGGTGCAGGGCATCGCCGATGGCACCAAGAAGCTGGGAACGGCGCTGACCGGACTCGCCGCCATGTGCGCCAGCCACGGCGGCGACGCTGTCCTCTGCGGGTCCCTGGACGGCGTGGCCGCCTCGGTCACCACCGGTTCGGCCACGGCCCCCGGGCTGGCTCCGTCCGCCCAGAAGGTCGCCGACGGCGCGAAAGGGTTCGCCGGGGGGATGCCAGCGCTCAGTTCCGGGATCGCGCAGAGCGCATCCGGTGCCTCGCAACTCGCCGGGGGTGTCGCGCAGACGGCATCCGGTGCCGACTCGCTCGCCAGCGGCGCCGTCACCGTCAGTGACGGGATCACAGGGCTCGCGGCCGGCGCGGACAAGACCAGTGCGGGTGCCGCGTCGCTCGCGACCGGCCTCTCCACCGCCGTCTCGAAGCTACCGACCTATTCGTCGTCGGACCGGTCGAACCTCGCGACCGTCGTCGCCCAGCCGGTCGCGACGAAGGCCGGTACGGGCTCGCTGTTCGGCACCTCGAGCATTCCCCTCTTCGCCGTCGTTGCGCTCTGGCTCGGCGCCCTCGCCACTTTCCTCGTGCTCCAGGCCGTGTCGGCCAGAGCGCTGCTCACCACGCGCTCCTCCACGCGGATCGCACTCGGCGGCTTCCTGCCTGCCGTGGCGATCGGTGTCGCCCAAGGGCTCCTCGTAGCCGGGATCATGCAAGTAGCCCTCCAGCTCGACGCCGGCCACTGGTTCGCCTTCGCAGGCGTAGCCGCCCTCACCGGCATCGCGTTCGCCGCCGTGAACCAGGGCCTCACGGCGCTGCTCGGCGGGATCGGGCGCTTCATCTCGATGCTGGTCGTCGTGATCACTCTCGCCTCGGGGATCATCTCCACCGTGCCCGGCTTCTTCGACGCGTCCGTCACCTGGCTGCCGACGTCGGCCGCGATCAGTGCCATGCAGGGCGTCATCGACGGTACCGCCGGCGGGTGGCGCGGTGTCGGCGCGCTCCTGCTCTGGACGGTTCTCGGTCTCGGGATGGCCGTGGTGGCGGTGGGGCGACGGCGAACGGTTCGCATCGGCCAGCTCGCCGCACTCGACCAGGCGTAGCCGGAAGCTACGGAACGTGCGCTAGACGGTCGCCGCCAGCGCGAGCGTCGCCAGTACCACCGTCACCGGCGCGACCACGAGCCCCAGCAGCACGTAGCGCCGCCACGGGATCTCCACCTCCAGCGCAGTCAGCCGCTGGTGCCAGAGGAGAGTGGCCAGCGACGCCCACGGCGTGATGAGCGGACCCGCGTTGACACCGATCAGGAGAGCGACCAACCGCACCGGCGACCCCGCGGCCGGCTCGAGCACGAGATACGCGGGGAGGTTGTCGAGAACGTTCGCCGCGAGCATCCCGCTGACCGAGATCCGGAGGAGCTCCAGGGGCGACTCGCCGGAGCCGGAGACGGCGGTCAGCGCCGAACTCAGCCCGATGGACTGCAGCACCCCGATGAACAGGAACAGCCCGGATGCGAGTGTCACGAGCTGCCACGGCAGGATCGAGAAACGGATGGCCGACCGGCGCCTGAACAGGAAGACGACGAGCAGGACCACGGCGCCGGCCGATGCCGGGATCCACACGGCGATGCCGGAGACAAGGGCAGGGATGAGAGCACCGACCACGGCGGCGGAGAACCAGAACAGGACCTTGTCCTCGATCGGTTCCCGATCATCCGGCTGATAGGCCTGGAACAGGAACTTTCGCGCAACGACGAAGACCGCGACCGTCGGCACCACGATCGCGACCACCGCTGGAGCGGCGGTCAGGGCGGCGAACTCGATCGGACTCGGGCTGCCCATCGAATGCTGGGCGAGAAGGTTCGTCAGGTTCGACACCGGCAGCAGCAGCGAGGCCGTGTTCGCCAGCCAGACCGTGGTCAGTGCGAACGGCAGCGGACTCAGCCCGACATGACGGGCCAGCACGACGACGACGGGCGTGAGAAGGACGGCCGTTGTGTCAAGGGACAGGAAGATCGTGCTCACCGTCGCCAGCAGGACCACCAGGAGCCACAGCACCCACGCGCGCCCTCTCCCCCACCGTGCAGCCTGCTCGGCGATCGCGCGGAAGAGCCCTGCGCGCGCTGCGAGCTCTGTGACGACCGTTATCGCGATGACGAAGAGCAGGATTGGCCACACCCGCTCCCACAACACGCTCACCTCGCTGGGCGGAACGATCCCGTACACGATCGCATCGATGCCGAGGAAGAGGAGGACTCCACCGACGATCGCTGTTGTCACCGGGCCTCCTGAGCGCGCTCCGCCTGCAGGGAGCGGACGCCGCACCACTGTACCCCGCGGTCCACTGCGACTAGCGTTGGGGCGAACGGAGAGGGCCGCATGCGCAAGTACATGTTCAACGGGGCCGTGCTGAGCGCGGCACTCAGCATCTGGACGACCGTCCGCCGCACCAAGGACGGCGCACACGACTGGAAAGTCATCCTCCTCTGGATCAGTTCCGCGATCTCCCTCGCGATCGCCATCGGAACCGTCATCGAGGAGTCCCGCGAACTCAGGGGCGATCGCGAGTGATGGCATCCGCCATCAGACCGGGTGCAAAGTAGCGCAGACCAGCCGAAATCGGTGACGCGCCGCGCGGCGTGTCCGCCGGATACCGGGTCGGGATTCGGGGACACTTATACCAGTTGATTTGCTGACCTGGAAGGGGTTCCGCGATGTTCGGTCGCAGGCGTCATGTCGCTGCAGTCCCGGCTGCCCCCGTTCCGCAGTTGAGCGAGGCGCAGATCCTCGAGCTCGTCCACGAGAAACTGGCCGAATTCGTCGGCGAGCACGGTGAATGGACCGTGAGCCGTCGCGCCGACTCCGACACGGACGCCATCTTCCACACGATCCTCGCCCGCTCCGTCGCTGTCGGGATCACCGCAGCGATCATGGATGCGAAGCGCAAGCTCGAAGCCGGCGAACCTACGGAGCAGGCCGAGTCCGGGCTTCACGTCGCCGAGGAGCCTGCCGCAGAAGAGTGGGTCGAGGAGCCCGCGGCCTTCGGCTGGGAGCCCGCACCGATCACCGTGTGGACCGACCTGCGCAAGCCCGTCACCGGCGAGATCCCCGCGATCACCGAGCGCACCGCGGCCTGACCGCAGCGCATCCCCGTTCCGACGAGGGTCAGCCGACCGGGCCGTCAGCCGACCGGGCCGCGAGCCGACCGAACCTTCGGCGCCCGGAACCTCAGCCGATCGGTAGCCAGCCGGACGGGCCCTTCGAGCCTGCGCGGTATGCGTCGAGCGGCACCTTGTCCTCCGCCCACTCCTTCAGCACCGGGGCGACGATGCGCCAGCACTGCACCGCGGTGTCATCCCGGACGGACAGCGACGGGTCGCCGTCGAGCACCCCGGCGAGCACCTCACCGTAGGCGAGCAGCTGGCCCGGGCCGAATTGCGCGCTCAACGCAGCCCGGTCTATGACGTGCGGATCGCCCGGTCCGTTCACGTTCAGTTCGAGCGACATGCCATCAGGAGCGAGAAGGATTCGCAGCTTCGTCGGCTCGTGCGATCCGTGGAGCCCCTTCGGTACGTGCTGCGCAGGACGGAACGCGATGACGATCTCCCGTCGGCGCTCCCCGAGCGCTTTGCCCGAGCGCAGCGTGAACGGCACGCCCGCCCAGCGCCACGTGTCGATCTGGAACGTCGCCTCCGCGAGCGTCTCGGTCCCCCGCGTGGCGTCGACACCCGGCTCGTCGACATACGACGGGACCTTCGCATCGCCGACCGTTCCGGCCGTGTACCTGGCCCGCCGGCTCGACTCGAGCGGGCTGTCGCCCCATACCCGCGTCGCCCGCAGCACGGCACCCTTCGCATCCCTCAGATCCCGTGCGTCGAGCGTCGACGGAGCGTCCATCGCGAGGATCGCGAGCACCTGCAGAAGATGGCTCTGGATCATGTCGGTCAGCGCGCCCGCCTTGTCGTAGTAGCGCGCACGTCCCTCGAGGGCCAGCGTCTCGTCATAGATCACGTCCACACGGGCGATATGGTCCGAGTTCCACAGCGGTTCGAAGATCCGGTTCGCGAAACGCAGCCCGAGCAGGTTGAACACGGTCGAATTGCCCAGGAAATGGTCGACCCGGTGCACTTGGTCCTCGGGGACGAGCTTCGCGAGCTGCGCGTTCAGCGCGATCGCCGAACGACGGTCCGTACCGAACGGCTTCTCCAAGGCGAGCGTCGTCTTCGGCGGCAACTGCACCTTCTCGAGCGCACGGCAGGCCGCCGCTGCGATGGCAGGCGGCAGGGCGAAATAGATCGCCGGCGTCCCCTCGCACGCGTCGAGCAGACGTGCCAGGTCGTCTGCTTTCGTCACATCAGCGCTGACGTAGTGCGTGTTCTTCAGCAGGTCGTCGACCGCCGCGCCCTTCGCCTTCATCGTCGAGAACGACGCACGCACGACACGGCGCCAGTGCGCATCCGTCCAGTCCTCGCTGCCCGCGCCCACCAGCTTCAGCCGCCGGTCGGGCTCGTTCGTGAGCAGTTGCCCCAGTGCCGGGAGGAGGAGTCTGGACGCGAGGTCTCCGCTCGCCCCCAGAATCAGAAGAGTCGTCACAGACTGGGCCATGCCTTTCACAGTACGGCCATACTGAAGATATGTCCCTCCCCATCGAGGATTACGCCCTGATCAGCGATTGCTACACCGGAGCACTGGTGGGGCGCGACGGCAGCATCGACTGGCTGTGCCTCCCTCGCTTCGACTCCCCCTCCATGTTCGGGGCACTCCTCGGCTCCGAGGATCACGGGCGCTGGCTCGTCGCACCCGTCGACGCGACCGCGCGTTCGACCCGCCATTACGAGGGCGACACGATGATCCTGATCACCCGTTGGGTCACCCCGGACGGCGAAGTCGAAGTCACCGACTTCATGCCATACGGCGACCACCGGGCGGACGTTCTGAGGCGTGTCCGCGGTGTGCGCGGGACGGTCAAGATGCGGCAGGATGTGCGCATCCGGCTCGGCTACGCGTCGACAGTGCCGTGGGTGCGTCAGGAGACTTCGGAGCGTCCGAGTGCGCTGGTCGCCGTGTCCGGTCCCGATGGCCTCGTCATCCGGGGCACGACGCTGCGCGCATCCGGCCACAGTCACGTCGGACAGTTCGACGTCAAAGCCGGACAGGTCGTGGACCTCAGCCTCACCTGGTTCAAGTCGTACAAATCGACTCCGCCGCCGCCGGATGTCGAAGCCGCCCTCGACCAGGCGCGCCAGTGGTGGCTGGACTGGGCGAATGGATGCAGCCACGACGGCCCGTACCGCAAGGAAGTCGTACGCTCGCTCCTGCTGCTGCGGGCGCTGACGCACCTGCGCACGGGCGGCATCGTCGCTGCGGCGACCACCTCCCTTCCCGAGAGCTTCGGCGGGGACCGCAACTGGGATTACCGGTACGTCTGGCTGCGGGATGCGTCGCTGACCATCTCCGTTCTTCTCGCGCACGGCTACAGCGACTTCATCGACCACTGGCGTGACTGGCTGCTGCGCGCCGTCGCGGGCGACCCGGCCGACGTGCAGATCATGTACGGGTTGTCCGGCGAGCGCAACCTCGAGGAGCGCGTCCTGACCTCGCTGCCCGGGTATCAGGGCGCCTCGCCGGTCCGGGTCGGCAATGCCGCATCCTCGCAGTTCCAGGCGGATGTGATCGGCGAAGTGATGCTGGCGCTCGACAAAGGCCGACGCGCCGGCGTCCAGGAGACCCGCTTCTCCTGGGCGCTGCAGCGCGCGCTGCTCGGCTACCTCGAAGAGCACTGGCGACGGCCGGACCATGGGATCTGGGAGATCCGCGGCGAACCCCGCCACTTCACGCACTCCCGTGTCATGGTCTGGGCGGCGTTCGACCGCGCCATCACGGCCGTCGAGGAGTTCGGACTCGACGGGCCCGTCAAGCGGTGGCGCACCATCCGCGACGAGGTCAGGGCCGACATCGAAGCGAATGGGTACGACAGGCAACGCCGCACCTATGTCCAGTACTTCGGCTCCACCGAGGTCGACGCCTCGCTGCTGCAACTCGCCCAGACGGGCTACTGCGACTACGACGACCCGCGGATGCTCGGAACCGTCGCAGCGATCGAGAGCGACCTCATGATCCACGGTCTGCCTTTACGCTACCGGACCGAGACCGGCGTCGACGGTCTCGCGCCGGGTGAGCATCCGTTCCTCGCCTGCTCGTTCTGGCTCGTCGAGCAGTACGCCAACTCAGCCAGGCTTCCGGATGCCCGCGCGCTCATGAACCGTCTCCTCGGGTTCGCGAACGATGTCGGCATGCTCAGCGAGGAATACGACGTGGTCGGCCGTTCACAGGCCGGCAACACCCCGCAGGCGCTCAGCCATCTCGCACTCGTCCGTGCTGCGGATGCGATAACAGCCGCCGAACGGGCCTGAAGCTGGGATGATGCAGGGATGACCTCTGCATCGGGTGCGACGATCGCACCGGGAACCCGGGAGGACCTCGGCACGGACAGCGTGACCGAGCTCGGCTCCCCCTGGGTCACCATCGTCTGGAACGACCCCGTCAACCTGATGTCCTACGTCACGTACGTCTTCCAGACTTATTTCGGGTTTCCGCGAACGGAGGCCGAACGCCTCATGCTCCTCGTGCACAACGAAGGTCGGGCCGTCGTATCCACCGGCCCGCGGGAAGAGATGGAACGTCACGTCGAGGCCATGCACGACTACGGCCTGTGGGCGACGCTGACGAAGGCGGATGCATGAACGGATTCCACGCCGGCGCGGACGGCTGCGCGATCGCCTCATTCGCACCGGAAGAGGCCGCACTGCTCGTCCAGCTCGCCGGAGAGAGTGCCGAACTGGTCGACCGCGCGCGTCACAGCGACGAAGCGCGCACCGATCCCGCCGTCATCAGGTTGCTGCCGGATGCGTACCCTGACGACCCGGCCGCCTCCGCCGAGTTCCGCCGGTTCACCACCGATGGTCTCGCCCAGCGGAAGATCCTGAACGCGCGGATCGTCGTGGAGATGCTCGCCGGCTCCGACGGCAGCGACCCCATCGTCGTCCGTGTCGACGACGTCGCCGCGCCGGCGTGGCTGCGAACCATCACCGACATCCGTCTCATCCTCGGTGCCAGGCTCGGAATCGTCCAGGACGACGACGAGGGCGATATCCACGACGACGAGACCGCGTTGCTGAGGGCGCTCTTCGACTGGCTGGCGTTCCTCCAGGAGACGCTCATCGACGTGCTCGACGCGTCGCTGGGACAATGACCTTCGTCACGCTCGCGATTGTCTCGGTCGCAGCGCTCGCCGGTCCGCTCCTGGCCCTGAAGAAGAACTGGCACATCCCCATCGTCGTCGGGGAACTGTTCGTGGGCATCCTGCTCGGCGCCACCGGGTTCCACGTCATCGATGCCCACGACCCGATACTGAAGTTCCTCGCAGAACTCGGTTTCGCACTGGTCATGTTCGTGGCAGGGTCACGTGTGCCCGTACGGGATGCTGCAGTGCGTTCCGCTGTCGGTTCCGGTCTCATCCGGCTCGTCGTCGTCGCCGGCATCTCCACAGCCATCGGTGTGCTCGTCGCGACCGTGTTCGGGAACTCGCACGCACCGTTGTACGCCGTCCTCATGGCCTCCTCGTCGGCCGCCCTGATCCTGCCGATCGTCGGAGGTCTCGGACTCGGCGGGCGACGTGTCCTGCAGATGACCGCTCAAGTCGCCATCGCCGATGTCGCCTGCATCGTCGCCGTCCCGCTCGTCGTCGATCCCGCGCATGCCGGACGGGCCGCTGTCGGCTCACTCGCGGTGATCGTCTGCTCCGTCGCGCTCTTCGTCGTTCTCAACGCGGCTGAGCGCTCCGGATTGCGTCATCGACTTCACAAACTCTCCGAGCAGCGACAATTCGCGCTCGAACTGCGGATCGACCTGATCATCCTTTTCGCCCTCGCCGCACTGGCGGTCTTCGCGGGCATCTCCGTGATGCTCGCCGGGTTCGCTCTCGGTCTGGTCATCGCCGGCGTCGGTGTGCCACGACGTCTGGCACGCCAGGTCTTCGCCATCACCGAAGGTTTCCTCGGCCCGCTGTTCTTCGTCTGGCTGGGTGCCTCGCTGGATCTGACCGGGCTGTGGGCGGAGCCGCGTTACCTGCTGCTCGGATTCGTGCTGGGCGCCGGCGCCCTGATCGCGCATCTGGCGACCCGGTTGGTGCGTCAGCCGGTGTCGCTCGGGTTGCTGTCTGGCGCGCAACTGGGCGTTCCGGTCGCCGCTGTGACGGTCGGAACGCAGACCGGGATGCTCTCCTCTGCGGAAGCGGGCGCCGTGATCGTCGGGGCACTCGTGACTGTCGTCGTTGCGACGATTGCGGGCGGTTCCGCCTCGCGCGCAGGATTCGTCGCGAAGCCCGCGGAGGAGGTCGAGAAGGCCTGACGCGGGCGACCGATGCCGGTCAGATCGGGAAGCGCACCGCGGCGGCCGACGCGCCCCCGCCCGGAACGTCCTCCGCGCGGACGGCGAAGACTTTCGCTTTCGAGGTCAGCGACCGGCGCAGAATCTCGTCGATCACGCCATAGTTCGATGTCTCGTTCCCATCATCTTCGTCGAACGTGATCACCCCGGTCTCATCGTCGATCGTTCCCGGGACCCGGCTGTCGATGTCGAAGACCAGTGTTTCGACCGCCCCGTATGTGGCCGCTCGCGCGATGTCGCTCAGGTCTCCCGTGGCCGTTCCAGCAGCCATCCTCGCCTCGAAGTCATCTTTGAGTTCAGCCGTCTTCGCTGCGTACACATCGTCGAGGATCGCTCGGGCCGCCGTCGCCAGTTCTTCATCACTTCGCTCTTCCGGGTTGCCCGTTATCGCGGCCTCGATCAGTCTCGGGTAGTCGCAGACACCGCGATAGATGCCGAGCAGCGGCTCAGCGGCGGCGATGATCAGCGGTTCGGTCGAGTTCGCGAGCATCGGGCGCAAGGCTCGGTCGATCGCTTGCGAGTATTCGAGCATCCGGACTTTCTGTCCCTCGGATCCGCGCACACGTCCAGCGGAGCTGCGGTCGTCGATCGTGGTTCGTCCGACCAGGCTCGCCAGGTCGCGGGGCAGACCTTCGACCTCGACGACTTCGGCTGGCGCCTCCGGCGAGATCTTCACCAGACGGACGGAGTTCTGGGCGAGGGCGAGGATGTAGCCGGACTGCGGGAACGTCACCGTTCGCAGAAGTGGTTTGATGTAGAACCGGTCGGCGACGTCGCACGACGACGAAAGCCGGTTAGGCAGTCGGAACGTCTCGCTGACCTCGCCGTTGAGGAACACTGCCAGGCTGCGGGACTGGTACCGCCAGAAGTCCCTGTTCTCGACGATAACGTTGCCCTCGGCCGCGATTGCGGCGATCTGGGCTTTGGGCGTCTTGTTCGCTTCGAGTTCGCGGATCGCCTGTGCGAGATGGTTCTTGAGTTCGATTCGCGCCACGTCGGCGTCTGCGGGAAGCGGTCCAGAGCGAAGGTAGATCGACACGCTTCCGGGTTCCCGGATGGCTGCGATTCGTTCGATGTCGGCTCTGGTCGGGATGTCTTTGTAGTCCATGCGAACGTCCCCCTCTAGGTCGTGCACTGGTTCGACCCGGGTTGTCGCGGACAGCCGCGACGTCGGGCCTGCACTGGTCGCCAGTCTAGAAGCGGGCACCCGTGGGCGAAAGGGCGGGGTTGGTATTTGGTGAGCAGAGGGTGAGTCGCTGGATGTTTGCAGGGTCGTGTCACTCCCACGAGCGGACGCGGCCGGAGGCCGTCTCGGCGCAGTCGATCGTGATGCTGCGGCCGATCGTGGTCCTGCAGTCGATCGTGGTGGCGCTCGTGGTGCTGCGGCTGGTCGTCGTGCGCTCATTCTGCTGCAGTCGATCGTGGTGGCGCTCATGGTGCTGTGGCTGGTCGTGGTGGCGTGCGTGGTCGTGGTGGCGCTCATGGTTCTGGGGTTGGGTTCATTGTGGTGGTTCGGGGAGTTGTATTCGTCCGCCGCGGCGGGGGGTTTGGGTGGGGTCGTGGTGTTGGGGTGGGGTGAACCAGGGGACGTTGTCGTGGATGTGAATGTTCCAGCCGTCGTCGTGGATCCGGTGGTGGTGGTGGGAGCAGAGGAGGATGCCGTTGGTGAGGTTGGTGGGGCCGGTGTCGCGGTCCCACCAGTGCAGGTGGTGGGCGTGGGTGTAGGCGGGTGGGTGTGGGCAGCCGGTCCAGGCGCAGCCGCCGTCGCGTTCGGCGAGGGCGTGTTTTTGGGCGGTGCTGAACAGGCGTTGGCTGCGGCCGAGGTCGAGGACTTGACTGTGGCCGCCGAGGATGGCGGGGATCAGGTGGGCGTCGGCGGCGAGTCGGCGGGCGGTGGCTGCGCTGACCGGGGTGGGGGTGCCGTCGATCTCGGCGGCCCCGGTGCCGGTGCGGAGGGCGGCCAGGGGGATCCGGATGATCATCGTCACCGGTGGCCGGGTGGCCGCGTGGGTGCAGCCGGCGCGGTGCCGGAACACCTCGACCGCCCCGTCCGACCGCAGCTGCGCCAGCGTCCGGGTCTCCGGCATGGTGGGGTCCGGCCCGGACGGGTCGGCTCCGGACTCGTCGGCTCCGGACTCGTCGGCTCCGGTGGGGTCGGCTCCGGACTGGTCGGATCCGGACTGGTCGGATCCGGACCGGTCGGGGCTGGAGTGGTGGGATCCGGTTGGGTCGGGGCCGGCTGGGGCGGACTGCGCTGGGAACCGGACCCGGCCGGCCGGGTCCGTGGCTGAGACGGTAGCGTCGATCCCCGGATGGTCTGGGTCACCGGGATCGGCGCTCGTGCGCTGCTCGGCGCGGGCGCCGTGCTGGTCGCCTGGGCGGGTCCCGGCGGGGCCGCCGTGGCGGTCGCGGTTGCCGTGACCGTCGGAGTCGTGGTGGTGGTTGTGGGTGGTGTGGTAGTCCTGGGTGACGTAGGCGTGGATCTGGGGCAGGACGTGGCCGGCGGATTCGGCATCCAACCACCAGTCGATGTGGGTCATCCCGTCCGGGCTGGTGGTGATGCGCAACGACCGGCGCCGCCGGTGCAGCTGTTCGCGGGGTTCGATCCCGTCCGCATCCAACCGGTCCCGCACCTGGATCGCGAGCCGGCGTAACTGTTCCACGGTCAGGGCGGGGGCGTGCTGGATCAGCGCCCGCTCCCCGCACCCCGGTTCTCCAGGGTGCAGCCGGGACCGGTCTTGCCCAGTTCCCGGATGATCACCGCCGCCTGCTCCACCGACACCACCGCCCCCGACGCTGGTCCATCGTCGCCGGAACCGCCAGGATCGTGTTCGGTGTCAGGGCCGGCAGCCGGATCGGGGTCGTCGCCGCCCGGCACCGGACCAAGCAGAGCGTGGGCGAGGTCGGGGAACTCGGCCGGCAGTTCCTCGCCGAGCAGGCTGTGCCGGGGCGCCACCGCGGTGGCGACCGCACACAACTGCCGGGCCGCCGGCAACGCCGTCTTCCACAGTTCAGCCAGCAACGACCCGATGTCCCGGTGCCCGGCCGCCCGGACCGGATCCGAATCCGGGTCCGGGTCCACCCGGCAGGCCCGGTCCAGGGCGCCGATCCGGGACAGAGCCACCCGGTCCACCGCCGCCCGCACCGCACCGAGCGCCGCCAACGACCGCACCAGCACCTGCGCCTCCGACAAGCCCTGCGTGTCGGTTGCAGCATTCGGGCATCGGCCACCGAAGTCACCGACCGGATCCGCGAACGCGCCGACCCCACGGCCGGGATCTGCGCCCGAATTCGCATCCGCACCCGCAGCATCCGCGCCCGCAACAGGCGCGCCCGCAGCAACCGGACCCGCGACCGCACCGGCGTCCGGCACCGCATCCGTCTCGAGCACGCGCAGCGCGTCGAGCGCGGCAGCGACCGCGTCGAGGTCGGACACCGGTGGGAAGGTCATGTTCCCACCCTGCCAGACACCACCGACATCCGAACGGTTATAAACAGCCTCTGATCAGGAACTTACCTGTGGACAACTCTCGAAGTCCATCGTCTGTGGAGGGATCGATGATCTTGCTCCGACCGGGACTTTCGCCCCGCTATGAGAACGGCGAGCATGTGCGGCGACCCGAATCCTTGACACTGCGACAACGCGCCGCATACGGTCGGCCCATGGATCTGAACCTGACAGGAAAAGTCGCAGTCGTCACAGGCGCGAGCAAGGGCATCGGCTTGGCGATCACGCGCGCTCTCGTCGATGAGGGGGCATCCGTGGTCGCAGGTGCGCGAGACGTCGGAGGCGAACTGACCGACCTCGAGGCGACAGCGAAGGTCCTCGCGGTTCCGGTGGACCTGTCGACGCCGACTGGCCCGTCGGAGTTGATCGCGCGAAGTGCCCATTTCGGCGGTCTCGACATCCTGGTCAACAACGTCGGGGCCCTCAGTCCACGAATCGACGGTTTCCTCTCGATCGGCGATGAGGACTGGCTCGCGTCACTCAATCTGACCCTCCTCGCAGCCGTCCGCACGACACGCGCTGCGATCCCGCTCCTTCTGGAACGGGGAGGCGGAAATGTTGTGACCGTCGCATCCGTGAATGCCTATCTTCCCGACCCGGGCGTCCTCGACTACTCCGCCGCGAAGGCAGCACTGTGGAACGTCTCGAAATCCTTGTCGAAGGAGTACGGCCCTCAGGGGCTCCGTTTCAATACGGTCAGTCCGGGTCCGGTGGAGACACCTCTGTGGCTGGGCGAGCACGGAGTGGCCGCGACCATCGCTGCGGCGACGGGCACGGACTTCGAGACCGCGAAGGCGAACACGGTAGCGGCGCAGGGTGGATTCACCACGGGGCGTTTCACGAGGCCGGAGGAGGTCGCCGATCTCGTGATCCTGCTCGCAAGCGACCGCGCCGGAAACGTGAACGGTTCCGATTTCATGATCGACGGAGGACTGGTCAAAGGACTGTAGTCATCGGATGCGGTCTACTTCGTCGATCGTGTCGATTTCGGCGCGCCTGGCTCGTATAGAGGGTGACAGTCGGCACCGTGCCGACGACGAATCTGGAGGAATCATGACCCAGTACCTGCTCAGCGTCTACTACCCCGAAGGCGGCACAATGCCCGACCCCGAGACGCTCTCCCAGATCACTGCGAACCTCGAAGCGGTGAACTCCGACCTTCGCGAGGCCGGCGCGTGGGTGTTCGCCGGAGGTCTCTACCCACCGAGCACGGCGACAGTCCTCACACCGAAAGCGGGTGACGTGCTCGTGACCGACGGTCCCTACGTCGAGAGCAAGGAAGTGCTCGGAGGCTTTTCGATCATCGAGGCGCCCGACCTCGATGCAGCCCTCGGCTGGGGCCGCCGGATGGCCGAAGCGATCGGAGTGCCGATCGAGGTACGACCAGTCCAGAGCGAGTGATCCCGCGAGGAGCGACGAGAAACATGCCGGCCCAGACCCCAGCTCCGATCCCGACTCCGGCGACCGAGACGGCGATCGGGTCGGTGTTCCGCACCGAGTACGGGCGATCAGTGGCCATCCTCTGCCGCGTCTTCGGCGACATCGACATCGCCGAAGACGCGGTGCAGGATGCGTTCGAGATCGCGGTGAAGCGGTGGCCTGCCTCGGGCATCCCGCCCAGCCCCGCAGGCTGGATCATCACCACAGCACGCAACCGGGCGATCGACCGGCTCCGTCGCGACGCGACGCGAAATGACCGCCATGCGGAAGCGGCCTTGATCCACGCGCAATCCGCACCGATCGAGGAGGGTCCTGTGCACGACGAACGCCTTCGTCTGATCTTCGCGTGCTGCCATCCTGCACTGGGACGACAGGCACAGGTCGCACTGACCCTCCGCCTTCTCGGAGGACTCACGACACCGGAGATCGCCAGCGCTTTCCTGGTCTCCGAGGCGACCATGGCACAGCGCCTCGTCCGGGCGAAGGGAAAGATCCGGGACGCCCGGATCCCGTTCCGCATCCCACGCGATGCCGATCTGCCCGACCGGCTGGCCGCGGTCCTCGCCGTGATCTACCTCATCTTCAACGAGGGGTACTCCGCGCATTCCGGTGACGACCTGACCCGCGACGAACTCTGCAGCGAGGCGATCCGCCTCGGAAGGCTCCTGGCAGAACTGATGCCCGACGAACCGGAAGTCCTCGGGCTGCTCGCTCTCATGCTGCTCATCCAGGCCCGCCGACCGGCACGCGTGACGGCCGATGGCGATCTCGTCCTCCTACCGGAGCAGGACCGTTCGACCTGGGACGCGGCGCTGATCGTCGAGGGCCACGAACTCGTGCGGCGGTGCCTGCGCCGCAACCGGCCAGGCCCCTATCAACTCCAGGCAGCGATCAACGCCGTGCACACCGACGCCGGTTCGCCCGCCGACACGGACTGGCTCCAGATCCTGCGACTGTACGACCAGCTCCTCGAGGTCTCGCCCACACCGATCGTCGCTCTGAATCGCGCCGTCGCGGTCGCGCAGGTCGACGGTCCGGATGCTGCCCTCAGAGCGATCGAAAGCCTCGACCTCACCGACGTCACGGCTTTCCATCTTGTGAAGGCCGATCTGCTCCGCAGAACGGGCCGGATCCGCGAGGCACGCGCGGAATACACCGCCGCGATCGCTGTCGCAGCGAACACTGCCGAACGGACGCACTTCGAACGCACCCGGGATGCACTCCCGGAAGACCCGCCAGATGGGCTCGATGGCCCGACCGGATAAGATTTCGCGGTCGGGTTCAGCACGCTGCGCTCCCGCACGACGAGGAGAACCATGACGTCCGCCACCCCTGCAGACCACGAAAGACTCCACCTGATCCTCATGCTGGCGCTCACGTTCTCGACCGGCATGATCGACGCGGTCGGCTACCTCGGGCTCGATCGCGTCTTCACCGGGAACATGACCGGAAACGTGGTCATCCTCGGAATGGGCCTTCTCGGCGCGGATCATCTCCCCGTACTCGGGCCCGTCGTCGCGCTGGTCCTGTTCATGGGCGGTGCGGCGATCGCGGGCCGCGTGCTGCGACCGATTCCGTCCGGCTGGACACATCGTTCCACGACCTTGTTCGCGGTCGTCGGCGGCATCCTCGCAGCGGCCGCGATCGTTCTCGCCCCGTTCGGCGGTGCAGTCCCGATCTCACTCCAGTACATCGCGACCGGTGCGCTTGGCCTGGCGATGGGGATGCAGGCGGCAGCCGCACGCCACATCGCCGTCAAAGACGTCACCACCGTCGTCGTCACTTCCACGCTCACAGGCCTCGCGGCGGATTCCGTCCTCGGCGCGAAGACGGGTCAGGCGTGGAAACGCCGTGCCGGCGCTGTCGTCCTGATCGGTCTGGGAGCCCTCGTCGGCGCGGCAGCGCTCCACGTGCAGATCGCCCTGGGGCTGGCCGTCGCCGCGCTCATCGTGATCTCGGTCGCAACGATCGGCCACGTGAGAAAGCCGTCACCCGAGCTGTCCTGAGGGTTGCGTGCGCTACGCGACCGGCCAGCACGAGACGGCCGCGATCGTTTGGTCGCCCGACAAAGATATCCCCGGCCAGACGAATCTGACCGGGGATGGTGGTGCACCCCCAGGGACTTGAACCCTGAACCCACTGATTAAGAGTCAGTTGCTCTGCCGATTGAGCTAGAGGTGCAGTCGGTGTCGAATCGGAACCCGAACCGAGGGATAACACTAGCATCCGTCGCGGGCCGGATGCCAACTGAGCATCGCTCGGCGTCCGACTCGCGGCCGGGAGCCGGGTCGGGATGCGGATACGCGAGCCGAACCGACAGGGAGCCCACCGCATCCGCCACTCCCTCACTATCCTGAGACGGTGACCACGGATGCTTCGTTCGACGACGACCTCGCCCTCGCCCTCCGCCTGGCAGACGCTGCGGATCGCATCTCGAGCGATCGCTTCCGTTCGCTCGATCTGAAGATCACGACCAAGCCGGACCGCACTCCGGTGACGGATGCCGACCAGAGCGTCGAGCGCGCGATCCGCGAGCTCGTCGCCGCCGAGCGACCGGCCGACGGCATCCTCGGCGAGGAATACGGAACGGAAGGCGACTCGAGTCGCCGGTGGATCATCGACCCGATCGACGGCACGGCGAACTTCCTCCGGGGCGTCCCGGTGTGGGGCACACTGATCGCGCTGGTCGTCGACGGAGTCCCGCAGATCGGCGTCGTGAGCTCCCCCGCCCTCGGGAAACGCTGGTGGGCGGCCCGGGACCGGGGTGCGTGGCTCGCCGAAGACGGCGGGGCGCCCCGACGAATCCGCGTGTCCGGCGTTACCGAACTGGCCGACGCATCCATCAGCTTCCAGAGCATCGCGCAATGGGATGGTGCCGGCTACCTCGACCGTCTGATCGCTCTCACGCGCCGCGTGTGGCGCGACCGCGCCTACGGCGACATGTGGTCGTACATGCTCCTGGCGGAAGGTCTCATCGACGCAGCAGGCGAGTTCGGCGTGAAGTCGTACGATGTGGCCGCACTGATCCCGATCGTCGAAGAGGCTGGCGGCCGCTTCACCACGGTCACCGGCGGCCGCGACCTCGACGAGGGCAGCTCCCTCGCCAGCAACGGTCACCTGCACGATGCGCTCCTGGAGGCCCTCGCGTGACCGTGAGCGCATCGACGCGCCGCCTCCTCCGTCCGATCATCCTCACCGTGATCCTGGCGATCGCGGCACCCGCTCTCACCGCCTGCGTGCCGCCACCGGTGGCCGACGAATTCCGCAGGGTCGCGCAGCATTTCCTGGGCAAGGCCCAGTCGACGCCGACGCCCACGTCGACCGATCGCGTCTATCGCGGCAACACCGACTTCGCCGATCTGCAGGTCGGTGACTGCGTGAACGACCTGGTGGCCCTCGACTACACAGTCATCCTCGGACTGAACGTAGTGAGTTGCGCATCCGCCCACGACAGCGAGATCTACGCACTCCCGTCCCTGTCGGGCGCGGCGGTCTACCCGGGCGACGACACGGTTCAGAGCCTCGCCGACGACGCCTGCCACGCTGCGTTCGCGCCGTATGTCGGCATCGCGGTCGAGAAGTCTGACCTCCATTTCGACTTCTACACGCCGACCGAAACGGGGTGGAACCGCGATGGCGACCGCACTGCGACGTGCGTCGTGTTCCACGACGACGTCCAGACCACAGGCAGCGTGAAAGGTACCGCCGAGACGAGTGTCAGCTCGTCGTAGCGAATACCGCGCGGATGTCGCAGGGCGCAGATAGGTTAGATCCAGTGAGCACATCTTCAGGCGCACCCCTCGTGCACATCGATCGATTCCGAATGGACTTCGGCAAGACGACGGTCATCCGTGATCTCTCGTTCGACATCCAGCGTGGGGAGACCTTCGGTTTCCTCGGCAGTAACGGCTCGGGCAAGACGACGACGATTCGCGCGCTCCTCGGCATCTACCAGCCGACGGCCGGCGTACTGCACATCGACGGTCGGCCGTTCAGCCCCGACACCGGCGAACGGCTGGGCTACCTGCCCGAGGAGCGCGGACTCTACAAGAAGGAGTCCGTCATCGACGTGATGGTCTACTTCGGCAAGCTCAAGGGGCTCGGCCGCGACGAGGCGCGTCGCTGGTCCCAGAACTACCTCGAGCGGGTCGGAATCGCCGATAAAGAGAAGGTGCGGCTCGACAGGTTGTCCGGCGGGCAGCAGCAGAAGGTGCAGCTGGGCGTGACCATCATGAACGATCCCGAGCTCCTCATCCTCGACGAACCCACCAAGGGTTTCGACCCGGTCAACCGGCGCCTGCTCATGGACATCATCGACGACCAGAAGAAGGCCGGCTCGACGGTGATGATGGTGACGCACCAGATGGAGGAGGTCGAACGGCTCTGCGATCGCGTCATCCTGTTGAAGGACGGGGTCTCGCGGGCCTACGGCACCGTCGAGCAGGTGCAGGACCAGTTCGGCGGAACCGTGGTCCACGTCGATCATGACGGCGCGATCCCGCCCTCACCGCACTACGTCGTCGCCTCGGATGAGGACGGCCACGCCCAACTCGAAGTCACCGACGGCGCGGATCCTAGCGAGATTCTGCGGACGATCGTCGATTCCGGCATCAGCGTGCGCCGGTTCGCACCCACCCGGAAATCCCTCGACGACATCTTCGTCGAGGTCTACGGCGCTGAGAACGCAGGAGTGATCGACTGATGGCGCGACACAACCTCGGCACGGTGGTGCGGTTCGAGTTCATCCGCACGATCGCGAAGCGCCGCTTCTGGGTGGCGACGCTGTTCGTACCCGTACTCCTCATCATCGTGTTCGTGCTCGTGTTCGTGTCGAACAGCTCGACCCAGACGTCCGCAGAGGCGCAGAAGAACGCCCACTTCTCGTTCCAGTACACGGACGATTCCGGACTGGTGAGTCCGGCGATCGTCAGCAGTGCGGGCGGCACTCTGGCATCCAGTCCGGAAGCCGGGCTCGCGGCCGTGAAGGCGGGTGACGTGGAGGCATACTTCCACTACCCCGAGGACCCGGCGAAGCAGACCATCCAGGTGTTCGGGCAGGACAACGGGATCTTCGCGAACGGCAAGTACGCGTCGGTCGCACAGTCGATCCTGCAGTCGAGCGTGGAGCAGAAGGTCGATTCGCCGCAGACGACCGCGATCCTGCAGGGATCGGTGAACACGAACACGATCACCTTCAAAGACGGCTCAGTCTCCGGCGGGTTCAATGCGGTGCTGCCGGCGCTGTTCTTCCTGGTGATCTTCTACATCGTGATCCTGCTGCTCGGCAACCAGATGCTGAACTCCACTCTCGAAGAGAAGGAGAACCGGGTCACCGAGATGATCCTGACGACGATCAACCCGACCAGCCTGATCATCGGCAAGGTGATCTCGCTGTTCATGATCGGACTCGTCCAGATGCTCGTCTTCGCGATACCGACGGTGCTGGCCTACCTGTTCTTCCGCCAGCAGCTCGACATCCCCGAACTCGACCTCTCGCAGTTCGTCTTCGATCCGCAGACGATGATCATCGGGGTGCTGATCCTCCTCGGCGGGTTCTCCCTGTTCACCGGTACTCTCGTGGCGCTCGGTGCTGTGATGCCGACCGCCAAGGACGCCGGGCCGATCTTCGGGGCCCTGATGATCCTGATCTTCATCCCCTTCTACACGGTCACCCTGGTCGTCAGCGACCCGAACGCGTTCATCGTCCAGGTCTTCACGTTCTTCCCGTACTCGGCGCCCGTCACGGCCCTCCTGCGCAACGCGTTCGGCACCCTCCCGCTGTGGCAGGCGATCTTCGTGATCGTCGAACTGTTCGTGCTCTCGGCCATCGTTCTGCGGCTGGCGGTTCGTCTGTTCCGCTACGGATCGATCGAATACACCCGCAAGGTGTCGATCCGCGACGTTCTCGCACGGCGCCCGATCACAGAGACGGAACCCAGCCGTTGAGGCGGCAACACGAGTCACACGCGGCGGCCGGCTGGTCGACGGAGGCCGGCGGATGCGCGCGATAACCGTTCCGGCTCCGGGCGGACCCGATGCGATGGTCCTCGCCGACGTGGCCGAGCCGAGCGTCGGCGACCGCGACGTCCTGATCAGGATCACGGCGGCCGGCGTGAACGGCGCCGATCTGTCCCAGCGACGCGGCCACTACAACCCACCACCGGGAGCGCCCGAATGGCTGGGCCTCGAGGTCTCCGGCGAGGTCGCCGCGGTCGGATCCGCCGTGTTCGAGTGGACGCCCGGTGACCGGGTCTGTGCGCTCCTGGCGGGCGGCGGCTACGCGGAGTTCGTCGCGGTCGACGCGGGCCTCGTGCTCCCGGTGCCGCCCGATGTCGACCTCGTCGAAGCCGCCGGTCTTCCCGAAGTCGCAGCCACGGTCTGGTCCAATGTCTACGGACACGCCCATCTCGGCGCCGGGGAGGTTCTCCTCGTCCACGGCGGTTCCAGCGGCATCGGATCGATGGCCATCCAGCTCGGCGTCGCCACCGGCGCCCGGGTGATCACCACCGTCGGCTCGTCCGAGAAAGCGGCGTTCTGTCGTCGTCTCGGCGCCGAGGTCGCCGTCGACTACACCCAGCAGGACTTCGTGCAGGCGGTGGTCGACGCGACCGACGGACACGGGGCGGATGTCGTTCTCGACATCATCGGCGGCGACTATCTCGAGCGCAACATCCACGCGCTCGCTCGCGAGGGCCGCATCATGGAGATCGCGAGCCGCCGCGGCCCGTCGACGTTCGACATCAACCACCTGATGATGAAGCGCGGTCTCATCTGGGCGACGACCCTGCGCGCCAGGCCTCTCGCGGAGAAGGTCGCGATCATCGCCGAGGTCCGCGAACACGTGTGGCCGTTGCTCGAGTCCGGCCAGATCCGTCCGATCGTGGACTCCGTGTTTCCGCTCGAAGATGCGGTCCAGGCCCACATCCGCATGGAGTCGTCGAAGCACATCGGCAAGATCCTGCTCCAGGTACGGTGACCGGCGGCCTTACTCCCTCCCGCGGTTGCGGCGACGGACGAGGCGGGGAGCCCGGCCTCCGAGGAACGACTCCCCCGGGTCGACGACGAAGCCCTGCCGGAGCGCCTCGCGCCCGATGAGCATGCGGAACCCCATCTGGTCGCGATTGCTCAGCGTGGTCTCTGCGACAACCGTGCGTCCGAAGAGTTCCACCTCGATGAGGACCACGATGCGTTCCTCGCTGTGGCCGGACGAACTCCGCACCAGCCGGCGGTCGTGCACGGGGCATTCGACCTCGACGGAGTCGCGCTCCGATTTCTGCCATGGCCGCACGTGGAACCGCACACGGTCGCCGTCCTCTCCGGCGATCTCTTCGATGTCGAACGCGTGCAGGGCCGAGCTGCGGGCACCGGTGTCGAGTTTCGCTTTGATCCACGGAACTCCGATGCCGGGCAGGCTCACCCATTCGCGCCAGCCCGCGATGGTGCTTGAATGGAAGTCTGTTTGCACTCCACCATCTTTGCAGGGGCACACGATGAAACTGGCGATCCTCTCGCGCGCCCCGCAGGCGTATTCCACTCAGCGACTCCGAGCGGCCGCGCAGCAACGCGGCCATCAGGTCAAGGTGCTCGACACCTTGCGTTTCGCGATCGACCTGTCCGGGCACGAGCCCGACCTCCAGTACCGGGGTCGCCTGCTGTCGGATTACGACGCCGTCCTGCCTCGCATCGGCAACTCGATCACCTACTTCGGCACCGCTGTCGTGCGCCAGTTCGAGCAGATGGATGTCTATACGCCGAACACCGCGAACGGCATCACGAACTCCCGGGACAAGCTGCGCGCGACGCAGATCCTGTCGCGGCACAACATCGGGATGCCGGCGACAGCATTCGTGCACAGCAGGGCGGATGTGCGACTCGCCATCGAGCGCGTCGGGGGCGCCCCTGTGGTGATCAAGCTCCTCGAGGGCACCCAGGGGATCGGCGTCATCCTCGCCCCCGAGGTGAAGATCGCCGAAGCGATCATCGAGACGTTGCACTCGACCAAGCAGAACGTCCTCATCCAGAGCTTCATCTCGGAGAGCCGCGGGCGCGACATCCGCGCGCTGGTCGTCGGTGACCGCGTGGTCGCCGCAATGCGCCGCGTCGCGAGCGGTGACGAATTCCGATCCAACGTGCACCGTGGCGGCACCGTCGAGCCCGTCGAGCTGACTCCGGCCTATGAGCAGGCCGCCGTGCGTTCGGCGCAGATCATGGGCCTGCGGGTCGCCGGTGTCGACATGCTCGAAGGCAACGACGGCCCGCTCGTCATGGAGGTC
This sequence comes from Leifsonia sp. Ger2509, assembly GCF_055231915.1. Taxonomy (NCBI): domain Bacteria; kingdom Bacillati; phylum Actinomycetota; class Actinomycetes; order Micrococcales; family Microbacteriaceae; genus Leifsonia; species Leifsonia sp. Ger2509. Next base: position 3,811,840 of record NZ_JBUYVB010000003.1, on the reverse strand, counting down.
AACTCGTCGCCCGGCCTCGAAGGAATCGAGCGGGCGACCAGCCTCGACGTCGCCGGAGCGATCATCGACTTCATCGCGAACCAGGTGGCCTTCCCCGAGATCGACGTGCGCCAGCGACTGAGCGTCTCGACCGGCTACGGCGTCGCCGAACTGCTCGTGCACGGCAACGCCGACCTGGTCGGCAAGACGATCCGCGATTCCGGGCTGGGCGACCGGGACATCACTGTCCTGACCCTGCATCGCGGCGCCACCGTCATACCGAACCCGCGCGGCGGCGTCGAACTCGAGGCCGGCGATCGGCTGCTCTGCTTCGGCAAACTCGAGGAGATGCGGTCGATGATCCCTGAGCGGCGCCGTCGGCGGGCGAAGGTGCGCAAGCTCCCGAAGGAGCCGATCCCCGAGGTCGCAACCGTCAGCGCACCCTAGCGAACCGGTCGGCGCACCTCAGCGGGCTTGGAAGTAGTGCCCCTGCTCGAGGTCCGCAAGAAGTTTCGGATGCGTCGGAGTCCAGCCGAGCAGGTCCCGCGTGATCGCGCTGGATGCGGGGCTGTCGATCCCGAGCGGCCTGCCGAGCCAGCCGAAGTGCTCCACCGCGTCATCCGGTGCCACGCTGACGAGGGGCACGTCGAGGTGACGCCCGATCACTTCGGCGATGTCGCGCATCCGCACGCCCTCATCGTCGATCGCGTGGAGCACCGAGCCGGCCTGCGCCTTGTCGAGTGCGAGGCAGAACAGGTGCGCCGCGTCGAGGCGGTGCACGGCGGGCCAGCGGTTGCTCCCGTCCCCGATGTACCCCGAGCTGCCCTTCTGCCGATCGACCCCGATCAGTACCGCCAGAAATCCGTGGTCACTGTCGCCGTGGACGGTCGGAGCGAGCCTCACGGCAGCCGAGCGGATACCCCGGTCCGCGAAACGAAGCAGGGTCTCTTCGGTCGCGCGGCGCGGCGAACCGGCGGTCGCGGGGTCGGGCCGGTCGGTTTCCACCGAACCCCCGCCCAGCACGCCTGAGGCGATCACCAGGGGGCGATCAGTGCCCTCGAGCAGGTCCCCGAACAGCTGGACCGCGGCGAAGTCGACCGCGGCCGCGTTCTCGTGGGCGGTGAAGTCGTGGATGAACGCCGTGTGGATGACGCCGTCGACGCCTTCCATGCCCGCACGCAGGCTGTCGAGGTCGGTGATGTCGCCCCGCCTGATCTCGGCTCCCGCCGCCGCGATCTTCTCCGCGGACGCGTCCGACCGCGCGAGGCCCACGACCTGGTGGCCGGTTGCCAGGAGTTCGGCTGTCACGGCTGAACCGATCCAGCCGGATGCACCGGTGACGAAAACACGCATGAGGAGTCCTCCGAGTTCGAGTGATGTCAGTTGCTGTCATCAACGCTACACCCGATGTCAGCCGCTGTCATCGGCTACCATCGGAACATGAGCAGATGGCAGCCCGACGCCCGCGGACGCCTCGTGCTCGCCGCGATGGAACTCTTCCTCGAGCGGGGCTTCGACCAGACGACCGTCGCAGACATCTCCGAGCGTGCGGGCCTCACCGAACGCACCTTCTTCCGTCACTTCGCCGATAAGCGCGAAGTGCTCTTCCAGGGTCAGGACGACCTCCTCGACCTGTTCGTGTCGGCCGTCGCGGGCGCCCCGGCCGACGCATCCCCCCTCGACGCGGTCTCCGCCGCGCTCCAGGTCGTCGCCGCGGACTTCGAACCACGGCACGAGTTCGCGCAGCGGCGCGGCCGCGTCATCCGGGCCAATCCGCCGCTTCAGGAGCGCGAATTGATCAAACTCGCGCGGATGTCCACGGCGATCGCCGACGCGCTGCGGGGGCGCGGCGTGAGCGAACCGTCAGCGAGCCTCGCCGCGCAATCCGGCATCGCCGTCTTCCACGTCGGCTTCGCCGAATGGATCGACGAGAGCAACACGCACACGTTCGCTGCGATCATCGCGGACGCACTGAGCGCGTTGAAGGCCGTCACCGCCGAGAGTGAGACTCCTGCATCCTGCGGCTCCTGCGAAGCGAGTGTTCTGCCATAGCGGCCATCACGCCCGCTCTGAAGCACTCACGAACGGTAGAGCACGAACGTACCGGGTGTCGTCTACCTGGGCGATGATGAAGTCGGCAACGTCATCCCGGCTGATCTGATTCCCCGCATCGACGCCGACCCAGCCGACACGATACGAACCTGTGCCCTGCCGCTCGGTCAGCCGAGCGGCACGCACGAGCGTCCAGTCACGGTCGCTGGCACGGAGTGCGACGAAGTGCGTCCGCGCATCGGTAAGAACCGCCCCGTCCAACACCTTCAGCAGGCGCGTGAAGAGGCGATCCATCGTCTTCGGCCGATCGTGAGGATCCCCGACCCCGGCGCCCGCCAGACTGATGACCCGTCGAACGTCGTTGGCGACCATCTGCTCGATGATGATGCGGATGGCATCGGTCTGCAGGGTGGGCGGCGAGCCGTTGACGTGCCCCAGCGTCGTCACGACCGCATCCGCACCGGCGATCGTCGCCCTGACGGCGAGGGGGTCGAGGGCGTCTCCCTCGATGACCGTCAGGCGCGGATGACTGGTGGCGAGCTTAGCCGGAGTCCGAGTCAGCGCGCACACGCTGAAGCCGTGCGCGAGCGCGCGGTCCAGAACCCTGCGTCCCGTCCGGCCACTCGCCCCGAACAGCGCGATCGTCCGCACCTCGTCATGCGCTTCCACGACCTATGCCTCCCCACTCGTCGCGGTGAGGATGTCCTGAAGGGTAGAGCAGGCCGCTTCGAACCGCTCGGCGCCCACGAGCTCGCCCCACGCCTGCTCGATCTCCGCGACCCTGTTTCTCGCGTCGGCGAGCAGGCGTCTGCCTCGCTCGGTCGGAGCGATCAGCTTGGCGCGCCCATCATGCGGATCCGGTTTGCGCTCGACGTATCCAAGGCTGGCGATGTTGTCGACCATCTCGGAGGTCGCTGCCAGGCTCAGTTGGCTGCGCGAGGCGAGGTCGGTCAGCCGCACGCCCCGGAACGGAATGTTCCCAAGGATCAAGAGGTGCGATTGGCGCAGGTCCGGGTAGCCTGCCTGCGCGGCGGGTTCGAACAGTTCGGAGCGGAACTCGCCGAGGAGCCGTCCGAGGAGCTGACCGATCGGCAGACGGTCGTGGGGAAGATCGCTTGCAGTCGCCATAATTGAAGAGCATACTTCGGATACCGAAGCATTTCATTCGGGATCCGAAGAAATGGAATGTTGTGATGAGTTTGACATCGAGCAGCGTGGAAAGGGCAGCCACTCGCGTCGGAAGGATCGCGTACCGGCGATACGGAAATGGGCCGCATGCGGTGCTCTGGCACTCGCTCTTCGTCGACGGGCACAGCTGGGACCGCACGATCGAAGCGCTCTCCAAGGATCGTACGTTGATCGTCGTTGACGGCCCAGGCTACGGAGACAGTGATGCGTTGCATCACCGCAGTTCGATAGCCGAAGCAACAGGCGCTGCCGCCGACCTCATCGACGCGATCACGCACGAACCCGTCGACTTCGTCGGCAACGCGTGGGGTGGGTCGATCGGAACAGCGCTCGCTGCAACACATCCGGCGAAGGTGAGGAGTCTTGTCACGGTCTGCTCACCTACCAGACCTATCTCTCCCCAGACGCGGCGGGAGGTCAACTCCCTCCTGCCTGTGCTCCTGCTCCTCGGCGCGGTTGCTCCCATCCGGGCCGCGGTCCTCAAAGGACTTCTCACCGACGCGAACCGTACCAAGACCGACATTGTGGCCAACGTCGAGAACGCGCTGCGCAAGCCAGGGCGACGGAGCCTGGCAAACACGCTCCGCTCCTTCATGCTCGACCGGACCGACAGCGCGCACGTTCTGCCCGGGGTCTCGTGTCCCGCCCTGCTCATCTCCGGCGACGACTGGGCAGAATGCACTCCCGAGGGCATGTTCGAGGCGGCGCGCACGATGCCGGATGCCCGGAGCGTTGTCGTACCCGGCACCCGCGCCCTGGCGCCACTCGAGCAGCCGGATGCCGTCGTCGAGGCTGTCCGCGCGTTCTGGTCCCGCTGAACCACCGTCTGGCCCCGTTCAGGGTGTCGGCGCGAAGGTTCGCTCGACCTCACACAGGTGTCAGCCGGGTCAACTGCGAGCCGTCTTCCACGATCAGCTCGGCGAGCGCGGCGTTGAAGTCGCGACCCGGCTGAGCGGTCAGGTGTGCGTGAAACGCTGCCTCGTCTTCGTAGATCTCATAGACGAAGAAGGCCTTGGCGTTGTCCTGTTTCTGATGGGGGTTGAAAAGGACGTTCCCGGGCTCGGCGCGCACTTGTTTCGCGAAGTCGGTCAGGAGGGCTGCTAGCGCACCCTCCTGGCCGACTCGTGCGGTGAATTCGGCGTACAGGCTGACCATCGTTCACGCTTCAGAGGAGCCGACACGTTGGGCGCCGGTCATGATTGCGACCGCCTCCGTCATCGTGTGTGACTTCGGGGTGATGGTGGCCGCACGCTTGCCGAGGCGCTGGATGTGGATGCGGTCGGCCACCTCGAAGACGTGCGGCATGTTGTGGCTGATCAGAATCACCGGAATGCCGCGGTCTCGCAGGTTCTTGATGAGTTCGAGGACCTGGTTCGATTCGCGGACCCCGAGCGCAGCCGTCGGCTCGTCAAGGACAACCACTTTTGAGCCGAATGCAGCCGCGCGGGCCACTGCGACGGCCTGCCGCTGTCCACCGGAGAGGTTCTCGACCGGCACCGTCACATCCTGAAGGGTGGTGATGCCCAATGCGGTGAGCTCTGCCTTGGCCTTCTTGCGCATGCCCTTCGTGTCCATGATCCTGAACACCGACCCGAGGATGCCCTTCCTGCGTTCTTCGCGCCCCAGGAAGAGGTTGGAGGCAACGTCGAGGGCGGGTGAGACAGCGAGGTTCTGGTAGACAGTTTCGATACCTGCCACGCGGGCATCCTGTGGCCGCTTGAAATGTGTCGGCTTCTCGTCGAGGAAGATCTCGCCCTCGTCAGGGGTCTCGGCGCCCGTCAGGCATTTGATCAGGGTCGACTTGCCTGCACCATTGTCGCCGATGATGGCGAGCACTTCGCCGGGATAGAGTTCGAGGCTCACCCCGTCGAGGCCGACCACCCGGCCGAAGGTTTTCACGAGGCGACGGGCCCGGAGCACCGGGGTGCGGGTCTCGACCGGCTCGGGTACCGGGTTTTCAGTCGTGAGTGTCATTTGCGTACCTTTCGAATCCACTGGTCGACGGCAACGGCGACGATGACGAGGATGCCGACGGCGAGCACCTGGTAGAGCACGTCAAGGCCGGCGACAGCGAGGCCTTCTTCGAAGACGCCGACGATGAGGGCGCCGAGCAGGGTTCCCCAGACGGTGCCGCGCCCGCCGAACAGGCTCGTCCCGCCGATCACGACGGCGGTTATCGACTCGAGGTTGATGGTGGTTCCGTCGTTGGGTCCGATTCCGTCGACGCGGCCGATCAGCACCCAGGCGCCGACCGCGAGGATTGCGCCGGCCGCGAGATAGACGCTGAGGAGCACGCGCTGCACTCGGATGCCCGCAAGGCGCGCAGCCTCGGGGTCATCGCCGACCGCGTACACGTGACGGCCCCACGCGGTGCGGCCGAGAATCGCGGCCACGATTGCGTAGAGGACGATCATCACCACAACGCCGTAGGTGATCTGGATCCCGAACACGTTGAAGGTGTTGCCGAGGGAGGTGATGAGTGGCGGGAGGTCCTGCCCCTGCACCGAGGCGCTGTTCGAGTAGAGCAAGAGGATCGCGGTGAAGATGCTGAGTGTACCGAGGGTCACGATGAACGGGGGCAGTTTCAACCGGGTGACCAGGAGCCCGTTGAGTAGTCCTGTGGCGAGTCCGACGACGAGGCCGAGCAGCAGGCTCAGCAGAGGCGGAACGTGGTTGTGCTCCGCGGTCTGGGCGATCACGAGACCCGCGAGCGTCGCCGCGGCACCCACGGAGAGGTCGATCCCCCCGGTGAGGACGATCAGCGTCTGCGCGATGCCGATGGTTCCAACGACGGCGACCTGCTGAGTGATCAGCGACAGGTTCGCCGGGTTGAGGAATCGTGGATTGATGATGCCGAAGACGATGATCGAGATCAGCAGGACGATAGCCGGGCTGAGTGCGGGATACCGATGGAGGAGGCTCCGAAGCCTGCTGAGCGGCGTTGTCTTCTGCAGGAATTCCTGCGCGAGGTCGATCTCCGCGGTGGGCGGGCTCGATTGTGTTGCTGGTTGAGTCACGATTGCTACTCCTGAACTTCTCTGTTCGATGACGCGAGGGCGTTCGATGGTGGTGTCGATCGGATGTTCCCGGGCCGGTCAGGCCGGTAGTGGAAAACCGGCCCGGGTCCGATCGATGCTTACTTGCCCCAGCAGATCTTCAAGCCTTGATCCGGGGTGATGCTTGTCACACCGGCGACAGGCGTCTTGGTGATCAGGCGCGATCCCGTGTTATAGAAGTCGAGGCCCGGAGTGACCTTCGGCTTCGCGCCCGTCTTCGCGAGCTTCACGATCGACTCCATACCGAGGGCCGCCATCTTCGAAGGATACTGCTGGCTGGTGGCCCCGATGATGCCGGATTGGACCTGGCCGACGCCGGTGCAGCCGCCGTCGATCGAGACGAGGATGGTCGACTTGTCTTTGCCCGCGGCCTTGAGCGCCTGGTACGCACCGTATGCTGCCGGTTCGTTGATCGTGTAGACAACGTTCACGTTCGGGTCCTTGGCGAGGATGGTCTCCATCGCCGTGCGTCCATCGGCCGCGTCACCGTTCGTGGCCTGGTGACCGGCGATGGTATAGGTGCCGCCCTTGCCGCCGGTGTAGTTGCCGCTCTTCGCCTCGCTTCCATTCTTGGCCGAGTCGGGAACGGTGATCCCCATGCCTTTCAGGAAGCCCTGGTCCCGGTTGAGGTCGACCGAGACGACCTGCGTGTTGAAGAGGTCGAGCATGGCGATGTCGGCCGACTTGCCGTCGAGTTGCGATGCAGCCCACTTCCCGATGTCTTCGCCGGCGGTGAAGTTGTCGGTGGCGAAAGTGATGTCGACGGATGACGGCGGTGTGGGGACCGTGTCGAGTGCGATCACGAAGAGACCGGCCTTGCGCGCCTTGTCGATCTCGTTCTGTACTCCCGGGCCGTTCGGCGTGATCAGAATTCCTTTGTCACCACGGGCGATGGATGCCTCGATCGCCTGGACCTGGGTGGCGACGTCGCCGTCCTGTTTGCCTGCCGCGAGGGTGAGATTGACGCCCGCTTTGGCCGCGTCGGCCTTGGCGGCATCTTCCATGGCGACGAAGTACGGGTTCGTCGTCGTCTTCACGATGAGCGCTACACCGACTTTGTCTGAGCCGGAGGATCCGGAACAGCCGGTGAAAGCGAGTCCTGCGATTGCCGCGAGAGATCCCGCGGCCAGGAGGCGCTTAGTGCGTGAGGTGCTGCGATTCAACATTGAACTTCCTCTGGTTTGGGGGATGCTGTATCCCTTGACAACGATGTCACATACTAGGTCTAGATCAAGAATGCTATATAGTCAAGCGCAATCGAACATTTGGAGCCCAACCGTGACATCGGTGTCAAACGGAATGCAACCCCCTCCCGGCCGGCGGTCGACCATGCGAGACGTGGCCACACTTGCTGGTGTCGGCATCAAGACGGTGTCCCGCGTCATCAACCGTGAGCCCAATGTCTCGAGTGCGACGATCGAACGTGTGCAGGCGGCCGCCGCGCGACTGGACTACCATCCCGACATCCAGGCAGGCAACCTCCGCCGCAGCGATCGAAGGACCCAGACCCTCGGACTCCTCGTCGGCAGTGTGGCCAACCCCTTCTCCGGGGCCGTGCATCGCGCCGTCGAAGACGCCGCGATGGCCCGCGGCGTGGCCGTCTTCGCGTCGAGTCTCGACGACGACCCCGCCCGGGAGCGGGTCGCCGTATCGGCGTTCCTGCGCCGCCGGGTGGACGGCCTGATCCTCACCACGGTGACCAAGAGTCAGGGCTATCTCCTTCCCGAACAGGAACGAGGTACACCCCTGGTCTTCGTCGACCGTGAGCCGGCCGGCATCGACGCGGATGCGATCGTCAGCGACAACGCGAAGGGCGCCGCGCTCGCAACGCGCCACCTTCTCGAACGCGGACATCGTCGACTCGCCTTCCTCGGCGACCGTCATCACATCCAGACGGCCCGCGAACGTCGGCGCGGATTCCTCGAAGAGCTCGGCAGGGCGGGAATACCGACGGGCGACGCCTGGGTCATCGAAGACCTCCACGACGAGAATGCCGCGCGTGCAGCCATCGCAGCGCTGTTCGAGAATGACGCGAGGCCCACAGCGATCTTCAGCGCGCAGAACCTCATCACGATGGGCGCCATCCGGGGTCTTCGCGAGCGCGAGCTCCAGCACTCGGTGGCGCTCGTCGGCTTCGACGACGTCCAGCTGGGCGACCTGCTCGACCCCGGGGTCACGGTAATCGCGCAGAATCCCGACCGCATCGGCCATCTCGCTGCGGAACGGATCTTCGCGCGCCTCGACGGCGATTCGACCCCGGTGGCGACCCAGGTCGTCTCCACGACGCTGATCGAACGCGGTTCAGGAGAGATTCATGCCAGCACCTGAGCCTCTCGTCGCGGTGATCGGTGACGCTCTCATCGACGAGCTGCAATCGCCAATCGCCGACGAGGAGCATGTCGGCGGTGCTGGTCTCAACGTCGCCGTCGGTCTTCGCGTTCTCGGCGTCGATACGACCCTCGTGGCGATGGTCGGAGCGGACGAAGCCGGCGAACAGATCACCCGATACCTGAGCACATGGGGAGTCGGACTCTGCGCGACTGTGACACCTGTTTCGTCCCGCGCGATCTCCGACCGCACCGAAGGAGAGCCCCGGTACCGTTTCAACGAGGCGGCCCGGAACCGGCACCTCGACTTCGATGCACGCCAATGTGCTCTTTTGACCGACGCCGACCTCATCGTTGTCAGTTGCTTTCCGTTCGACGACCAGGAACAGTTCGATCTTCTCGTTGAGGCGATAGGGACCGGCGGGCGCGTGCTTGTGGACCCGAACCCCCGAGCAGGGATGATGAAGGATCCCGCGCTCTTCGTGCGCAACTTCGAGATTCTGGCTTCGGTCAGCATGCTGACCAAGATCGGAGACGAGGACTCCGAGCTGCTCTATGGCCAACCGCTCGCTACCGTCGCCGAGCACATCCTCGAACTGGGGGCCTCAGCTGTTCTCGCCACCGCCGGCGCGCGCGGCGCCTCCTTGGCCACGTCGGAGCTGAGTTGCGCTGTCGACATCGCCACCATGGCGGGACCGATCGTCGACACGATGGGAGCAGGTGACGCCACCCTGGCATCGGTCGCCGCATCCATCGCCTTCAGAGGAATTCCCGACAGCGTGGCCCGCGCCGAGAAGATGCTCCGCGATGCCATGGGGATAGCCGCAGCGACCTGCCGCCACCCCGGCGCCCTGCTGCACGTGCCCGAGCCAAACGCCACCGTCTGATCACAGCGCCGGCACTTTGCCCTGGACTCTCCCGAACCCGGAAGAGTGCCCAACGTCAGCGTGCCCCAGCGGATCTCAAACAACGTGTGACCGCGACCTGATGGTGGAGATGGGGGGAATTGAACCCCCGCCGACGGCCTTTACTGACGCCAAATGGCGTCCAGATCCGCGTAATTCCGGGGCTTTTGCCTTCCATGTGATCACAGTAATTTCGTGCCATCTCAGAAAAGTGTGGGCAAAGTGTGGGCACGGGCATCAGGCGCCGAGGCTTCAGTTGCGGGATGTCTCAAGACATCGGTAACGAAACTGCCTCAGGCCTGATCAGCCATTCGCATCGACTGGGCGCGACGAAATTGCACGAAATACGCGATTCCGTAAAACCCTCCTGTTATGAGCGAAAACGTCAGTATCGAGAACGACAGTGGGAAGAGCGAGAGAAGTCCGCACAGAGCTGCCGTCGAGACGACAAAGGCTGTAAGCCCGTAACTGACGCTCTGAGTGGCAACATCGGTTCGAAAACGGAGCATCCACCAGACCAGAACAACCAAGCCGAACACGAGCGCGCCAAAAGCAACACCCACGGGGAGCCCGACAGCGACGAACTCTCCCAAAGCGAACGGGACCTGCCATGGCTGCGCGTAGTCGACCCCAGTGCTGAATACCGCAAGCATTGCGGCCGCTCCAAGTCCAAGGCTTGGCCAAAGCCAGCCCAGCAACAGACGTTTAGGCGCGGCCTTGCCGTGTGATTCTCGGGCCACAGTCCTCGTGCCTTTCCGGTGTTGGTCTTCTCTGCGAGAGCCTAGCGGCCCCTTGAGCACGCCGCCCGCACCGAATGACAGCGCAAATAGCTGCGCCGCTCCAGCTACCGCGACTCCTCGACAAAGCACCGGCGGCCAGACGCCGTGAAACGTGGTTGTGTCGGCGGCAAGACGCGATGGCAAAGCCAACAAGCCAAGGCATGGAGTAAAGGAACCAGAAATGGGATGAAGCAGAGAGAACAGGACTCCAGTGATGGGCAAGGACAAACAGACGGGGACAAGGGTATGAACGGCTAAGAGCAATGCACGTAGGCACTTTAAGTGGACCGCTCTCGCCGCCCAATGAATGACAGGGGTTCGGTGTAAACCTGGTTGCATGGCAAATCGGGGGATTTCGAGCAAGACCGGACGACGTGAAGCGGCGTACTCAAGGCAACGTGAAGCGCACGATTCGGCCACGATCCGTCACGCTGAGCAGCGCGCACGCGAACTAGAACAGCGGCACGCCGACGACGCGTTGTTGGATCTCGAGGCTAAATGGGGCACGCGCGTCGACGCCCTCAAACGACTGGCCCAGCTATCGCAAACCCTTGAACAGCTCCGGCACGAACAGGACGTCTCGCTCGACCAACGCGACGAGCTGATCACCCGGCTCCGAAGCGCGGGCGAGAGTTGGAACTCACTTGCCGCCCGACTTGGGCTGAGCCGTCAGGCCCTCGCCAAGAGAACTCAAGCGGCAACCGATCGGTACGAACCATCGAAACTCGATCCACAATGACGCAGATCCCTGTTCGTTGTCGGTCACCATTGGCTGGCCGTCCCCATTGAGGCATTCTCGCGCGTTCAGAGGCCATCCTCTGTGATCGGGACGGTCAGAGAAACTGCGGAGCTATCCTGCTGGGATCTGAGGTCCGCGTTTGCGCGCTTTTAACTCACAAATTCGGCAACTTGTAAGTGAAGGGCGTTGAAGAGCACAGCCCTGGCCGACAGAGGAGGTCACGATGGGGAGCATCACTCCGTACGAGACAGTTGCGGGCCGCCGATGGCGCGTTCGCTACCGCACACCCGAGCACGCGCAGACGGACAAGCGCGGCTTCACAACGAAACGTGAAGCCGAGCTGTACCTCGCCAATATCGAGATCTCGAAGGCGACTGGTGCGTTCGTTTCCGCCGCTGCCGCGCGAGTGACGGTCGGCGAGTTGGCCGTCGAATGGCTGGCGAACAAGCAGCAAGCGCTCAAGCCCTCGAGCTACCACTCCATCGCTGTCTCCTGGCGCGTCTACGTTGGCCCACGTTGGGCTTCGACGTCTGTAGGGGCCATCCGCCCGAGTGCCGTCGAGCAGTGGATCCGAGAACTCGGCCAAGGAACTGCGATCACCCACAAGAGTGGCGGAAAAAGCATTCCTGCTGCGGACGCTCGACCGCGGTCCGCCACTGTTGTCCTTCGTTCACTCGGCGTCCTAGCCGGAATTCTCGATATGGCGCTCAAGGACGGCCGCGTGCCCAAGAATGTCGCACGACGCACCGAGGGCGCACCTCGCAAGGTCTCGAACAAGCCGCGTCGCTATCTGAGCCACGCCGAGGTTGCTCGTTTTGCGTCAGCGGCATCAACCCCCACACAACGCACGATGATCGTCCTGCTGGCCTACTGCGGGCTGCGTTGGGGAGAAGCCGTTGGGCTGCGTGTGCGCGATCTGAACATGCTGAGGAGCCGGCTTCAGATCAGCCACACCGCCACAGAGGTCGACGGCAAGATCGTCGTCGGCGCGCCCAAATCATGGGAGAAGCGCGCAGTCCCGTTCCCCAGCGTCTTGAAAGAGCCGCTGGCGCGACTTTGCGAAGGCAAGTCCCCAGATGATCTGGTCTTCGCTGACCGCTTCGGGCAGTTCCTCCGCCGGCCGAAGACGAGCGCCGGCACCTCGTCGTGGTTCCTCGACGCCTTGACATGGTCCGGCACCGAACGGCTCACCCCCCACGACCTGCGACACACCGCGGCAAGCCTGGCGGTCAGCTCAGGCGCGAATGTGAAAGCGGTGCAACGCATGCTCGGCCACAAGTCGGCCGCGATGACGCTCGACACCTACGCGGACCTGTTTGAGGATGACCTCGACCAGGTCGCCGAGAGGCTCGACCAGGGGGCTCGCGGTGCCAACATTCAGGACGTTTGGTCCCAGCTCTGAGGGGAGTCTCGTTCAAGCCAGCGTGATCACAATCGCGCCTGTTGGGCACTTCTAAATCACTCTGAGCTCAAAAAAGTGTGGGCAAAGTGTGGGCACGAAACAAAACTGGGGCCTCCTCCGAAACCGGAAGAGGCCCCAACTTCCGCGTGATTCCGCGGATCTCAAGCAACGCGTGACAGCGACCGAATGGTGGAGATGGGGGGAATTGAACCCCCGTCCACTGCTGTGGTCATGTGCCTTCTACGGGTGTATCCAATGGAAGCGTTCTACTCGGCTCTGGAATTTGCCATTGGCAGCTAAACCAACGAGCCCAGTCTCAGTTGAAGTCCCTCTGTGCCCTCAGACGAAACACAGAAGCAATCTCTCTAGCTAACGCCAGGGTCCGGGTAGAGAGCATTCCCGGTCTGACGGTCTCTATAAGTTGCCGGAGGGAAACTTACGCCGCGAGGGCGAAGTCTGCCTTGGCAGAGACAGTGCTGTTTGAATTGGCACTTATTTTTTGCAGAGATCGTTTACGAGATAACCCTGCATCCTCGACCCGCTTCTCACAATTGCGCAGGCAATGTCGAAACCGATCATCCCCATGCGTCGGCTTGTTCAAGCCGGGTCACTGTCACGCGCTGTTGAGTTGTCGAACTGCGATCGCCTTCAGGCGAGCTCATCAGCATACAACATTCCGCGGGCCCGTTCTATGCCACGATCGCTTCATGACGGAGACGATCATCACGGTGCAGGGCGAATACGAACTGAAGCACGCGGCCGAACGGGGTTGCGTGCGCCTCACCATCGGCTACGACGGGCCCGATCGCGATGAAGTACTCGCCCACACGACAGAACGGCAGACGTCGCTGACGACTGAACTGCGGGAGCTGCACAACCCGCAGACCGGTCCCGTCACCTCGTGGAGTTCGGACAACCTGCGCGTCTGGGGCGATCGCCCGTGGAGCCAGACCGGCGAACAGTTGCCGATCGTGTTCCACGCCGAGCTTGGCCTCGAGGTCACCTTCAGTGATCTCGCCGCTCTCTCCGACTGGGTCGGGACGGTCTCGCTCCTCGGCGGCGTGACAGTTTCCGGAGTGACGTGGAGCCTCACGGATGCCCGCCGCCAGACACTGGTACAGGAGGCCCGCAGGCGCGCGGTCGAGAACGCGGTGGCCAAGGCGACCGTCTACGCGACCAGTCTCGGCCTCAGCACGGTTCGCCCGGTCGCTCTCAGCGATCCGGGGATGCTCGGTGACGGCTCTGCCCCAGTCCAGCCGCCGCAGCCCCTGTTCGCGCGCGCCGCATCGGATACGTCGAACGTATCTCTCACCCTCAAACCCGAGGAGATCGTCATCCAGGTCCAGGTTCACGCGCGCTTCGCCGCGTCGTGAGGCTCGTCACCTGGCTGTCCGCCTGATCGGGCCGCTGGACCGCTAGGCCCGGCGGGCCGCTTGGCCGCTTGGCCAGCGCTACGCGCCGGCCGACGGCATCGGGCTCATCGTCGGCCCGGGAGTCGGCTCCGACCTTCCCTTGGCCGCCGCGATGCGCGTCGCATGGATGCCATCAGCAGCGCGGCTCCCCGCGACCACGATCGTCTCGCCCACGGAGAAATCGCTCGCGCCCGCAGGCGCCTGACGCGTTCCGTACCTCGTCGCAGAGCAGACGATCACCTGCACGCTTCGTCCATGCTGGGTCGCGATCGTCCACGTCGAGCCCGCGATTCCGGTGATCCGGCCCTTCGCCGCTCGCATCGTCCGGGCCGTCCCGTGGCGCAGCGAACTGCCGCTGCCCTTGCCGTGACCGTTGCCGCTCAGCGGAGCGGATGCAGCCCCCTGCCCGGATGCGCTCGTCGCGGCCGTCACAGCGAAGGCGGTCAACCCCGAGACCAGCACGGCCGCGAGAACGGCGGCGGCAATCGCAAACGCGACACCGTGCCTCCGGATCCACGCACCGGAACCCTCGCGAGGGGCGCGTTCGGATCCGGGATACCCGCTTTCGGCTCCGACATCGCCTCCGAGCTCCGCCAAAGGCTCCGTCGCGCCGGACGGGATGGGCTGCGTCGGGTTCAGATCTTCACTCATGACCGCGAGTCCACCATCCGTTTGTCAGCGAGCCGCACGGATCGTGTTCGGACAATGTAAGGGCACGGTCCGGACGTGTCGGATGCGCATACGCTGCTCCTGCCGCCGCCCGTACCGCGGCAGATCGGAGCCGACATGTCCTTGCATCCTGCGCATCCTGGAAAGCCCCGATCGCGCCGGGGCTGGTGGATAGCCCTCGGCGCTGTCAGCGTCGCCGCGCTGTGTGCCGGTACGGCTGCCGCGACCGCAGCTATCACGACGGTAGTCACTCATCCGGTCCCATCATCGGCCGCCGGGAAGTCCTCGACGTCCTCCGCGGACACCGTCGACGGCGTCTCGATCGCGGGCTTCCCGTCGGGCGGTCGCAATCCCGGCATCTTCACCGACACGTGCGCCCGGACCCGCACGGCAGACGACGACCCGATCATGATGCCGGGGATGACCGGGATGTCCATGGGCCACGACTTCTTCGGCAACGAGCGGCCGACCGCGTCGAGCACCACAGCTTCACTCGTCGGCGGCAGCACATCCTGTTCCACCTCCGCGGACGCATCCGCTTACTGGACACCGGTGCTTCGCCAGAACGGAGCCGTGCTCACACCGGACCGCGCGCTGATCTATTGGAGGGCGCCCGCGGCCACCGCCCGCGGCGTCCACACGATGCCCGCCGGTCTCACGATGATCGCAGGCGACGAACTCGCTACCGCTCCACAGGACCCGAAGCACATCGACTGGACCTGTACCGGCGCGGCGGGTCAGCGCGGCGCGAAGGCGAGCGCCCTCCCCCACGACTGCGCGACGGGCCGGCTGCGGCTGATCGCGACGTTCCCCAACTGCTGGGATGGCCGCACGCTCGACGGCCACGCTCGGACGAACGTGGTCTACACGGATGCGTCGGGCGCGTGCCCGGCGTCGCATCCGGTGCAGATCCCGCAGATCGTGTTCCATGTCGCGTACCCGACCAGCACGGCGGCCGGCCTCACGTTGTCGACCGGTCCGTCGACGACAGGCCCGATGGTCACCGGTCACGTCGATTTCATGAACGGCTGGACGCAGTCCGTGATCGACAGGGACGTCGCTGCCTGCATCGACACCCAGACGCGCTGCGGACCGACCTCGGGCGCGCAGGCGACGCCACGCGGCGGGCGGCAGCGCTGACTCAGCTGGGCTCGACGAGCACGGAGCGGAGGGATGCGAGGTCTAGCTCGCTGAGACCCGTCTCCAGCAGGTACTGGCGCACGCTGCCGTGCTCCTTCACGATCGCGGTGATCGCGCTGCGGAGTGCCTCCGGAGGGCTGCCGCCGAGGAGGACCCGCAGCGACGGCGTGACCTCGACGTCGTGGCTCCGGATCAGCTCGACCATGGACTCCAGCCAGGGACCGCTGAGATTCGCCTCCGATTCGGCGTAGTCGGCGATGACCGTCTCGCGGTCGACTCCCACCGCGAGGAGGGCGAGCGCGACGACGATGCCGGTGCGGTCCTTGCCCGCGGTGCAGTGGACCAGAACGGCGTCGTCGCCCGAGTGGGCGATCTCGCGCAGGGCCGTGATCACCGAATCCGCGTGGAGTGTGAGGATGCGCTCGTACAGCGCCTCCAGACTGATGCCGACGGTCTCCTGAGACGCGCCCGAGCCTTCGAAGACCGGAAGCCGCACCAGCTGCACGTCGAGTCCGCCGAGATCATCGGGCATCGCCTCGGCTTCGAAATCGTCGCGGAGGTCGATGACGACGCCGATCCCGAACTCGCGAAGCACCTGCTTGCCCGATTCGCCGAGGGCGTGGATTCCGTCGGAGCGGAACAGCTTGCCTGATCGGATGGTGCCACCGCTCACCGGATAGCCGCCGACATCGCGGAAATTGTAGGTGCCGGGAACGGGGATGCGTCGTGCCGTCTTCATCCCGTCCACTCTGGCGTGGATTCCGTCGGCGGGCAACGCCTACTCCCCCAGGTGGCGCCTGCTGGACATCGCGCGGTCCGCTTCGCGCTTGTCCTGGCGCTCCCGCAGTGCCTGTCGCTTGTCGTATTCGCGCTTGCCCTTCGCGACAGCGATCTCGACTTTCGCACGGCCGTCGCTGAAATAGATCGACAGCGGAACCAGGGTGTAGCCGCCCTCTTTGATCTTGTTGTGGATCTTGAGGATCTGCGCCTTGTGCAGGAGCAGCTTGCGCTTACGGCGGGGCGCGTGGTTGTTCCAGGTGCCGTCGGCGTACTCGGGGATGTGCACGGCATCGAGCCACGCTTCACCGCCGTCGACGAACGCGTAGCCGTCCACCAGAGATGCACGACCGGCCCGCAACGACTTCACCTCGGTTCCCGTAAGGACCAGGCCGGCCTCATAGGTGTCTTCGATGGTGTAGTCGTGGCGGGCTTTGCGATTGGTGGCCACGACCTTCTGGCCACGCTCTCTGGGCACAGCTCACTCCTGAACGAACTCGATGGGTGCTCGCGTATTTTCGCGAGCCAGACAGTCTATCGCGTCTAGACCTTGAGGTAGCGCGTGATGGCGAAGTTGGCGGAGACCGCTGCGAGCACGACTCCCACGAGCAGCAGAATCGGCACGACGACCAGCGCATCGTTGTCGCCCACGAAGTTGATCGAGATGATGCGCTGCGCGAGGAAGCCGCGGACGAAGAAGTGCACGATCGCGAACACCGCCCCTGCGGCCAGCACCGATCCGATGAGGGCGGCGAACACCCCCTCGAGCACGAATGGCGTCTGGATGAACCGGTTGGAGGCGCCGACGAGCCGCATGATCCCGAGTTCCCTGCGTCTCGAGAAGGCGGAGAGACGGATGGTCGTGGCTATCAGCAGGGCGGCCGCGACCAGCATCAGTGCTGCTATTCCGATCGCCGTGTAACTGGCGGCGCTGAGGATGGAGAAGATCTGGTCCAGATAGCTGCGTTGATCGACGACGCTCTGCACTCCCGCGAGCGACGACAGGGTCTCGGTGAGCACGTCGGATTGCGACGGGTTCTTGAGGTTCACCCAGAATGTCTGCGGAATCAGGTCAGGGGTTACGAAGTCGGCGACGGGGTTGCCTTTGAACTGTTGTTTGAACTGCTCGTAGCCGGCCTGGTGGTCTTGGAAGTAGAACTTCTGGATGTACGGGGTCAGAGTGGCGGACCGGAGCTGCGTCTTGACGGCCGCGATCTGTTCGGCGGACGCCTCGCCGCCCGGACACGCGTCCGTCGCCGTGCACATGTAGACCGCGACCTGCGCCCGGTCGTACCAGTACGTCTTCATCTGGCCGATCTGCATCTGCAGCAGCACGGCTGCGCCGACGAAGGTCAGCGAGATGAACGTCACGAGGATGACCGAGATCACCATCGACATGTTGCGCCGGAGGCCGCTCACGACCTCGGACCAGATCAGTCCGAACCTCATTTGGTCGGCCCCACATTCTGCTCGCCGGGATCGTCATCGCCGCCGGGTGCTCTCAGGCCGAGCTTCTCGGCAAGGCTCAGCTGCTCGGGGAGCTCGTGGTCGGTGAGCCGCGGCCGGATGATCGGCTGGGTGGGAGGAGCCGCGAAATGTGCGCTCACCTGCCCGGTGTTCGTCGCGGCGGCGGATGCTGTGGCCGGCTCGAACTCGGGCGCCGGCGCGAACGCCGGGGCCGGCTCCTGCTCGGCGACGGGCTCGCTCGGCGCTTCCTCGTAGCGGGGCACGGGGTCGATGAAGGTCTGCGCCGCGGCGACCGGCGGCTCCACGGATTCGGGCGCCTGGTGGGCGGGGATGCGCGTCGGAGCCGTGTTGCGGGTGACAGCGTCGGCCGGCTCGTCCGGGACGGCGATGTGAGCCGTCGGGATGGCGGCTGTGAAGCCGTAGCCGCCGTGCCGCTCGTCACGGACGATCTGACCGTTCACGAGCTCGATCACGCGACGCTTCATCTGGTCGACGATCCCGGCTTCGTGGGTCGCCATGAGCACGGTCGTGCCGCCGGCGTTGATCCGCTCGAGCACCGCCATGATGCCGGCGCTCGTCGCGGGGTCGAGGTTTCCGGTCGGCTCGTCGGCGAGGAGCACCTGGGGCTTGTTCACGACCGCGCGCGCGATCGCGACGCGCTGCTGCTCACCACCCGAGAGCTCGTGCGGGCGACGGGCGGCCTTCCCGTCGAGACCGACCATCTTGAGCACGTCGGGCACAGCCTCCTGGATGAAACCACGGGACTTGCCGATGACCTGGAGCGTGAAGGCGACGTTCTCGAAGACCGTCTTGTTCGGCAGCAGCCGGAAATCCTGGAAGACGACGCCGATGTTGCGCCGGAAGTACGGCACCTTGCGGTTGGAGATCGTTCCCAGGTCCTGACCGAGGACATGGATCTTGCCCTTTGTCGGTTTCTCCTCTTTGAGGATCAGCCGCAGGCAACTCGATTTGCCCGAGCCGGACGCACCGACGAGGAAGACGAACTCTCCGCGCAGCACTTCGAGGTTGATGGCATTGAGCGCAGGGCGCGTTGTGCCCGAGTACTGCTTGGATACGTGATCGAACCGAATCATGACCCCTTGAGCCTAAGCAGAGCCGGCTCCAAATGCAGCAGCGACACACAAACTGCGAAGGCTGTTCTAAGCGACGGCCTTCGCTCCTGCGCGCCACCTGATCCCGGCGGCGATGAACCCGTCCAGGTCGCCGTCGAAGACGTTCGAGGGGTTGTTGACCTCGAACTCGGTGCGCAGGTCTTTGACCATCTGGTAGGGCGCGAGCACGTAGCTGCGCATCTGGTCGCCCCAGCTCGCCGTGATCACACCGGCGAGCTCCTTCTTCGTCGCGGCCTCCTGCTCCCGCTGGAGCAGCAGCAGGCGCGACTGGAGCACGCGCATCGCCGCGGCCCGGTTCTGGATCTGGCTCTTCTCGTTCTGGCAGCTCACGACGATGCCGGTCGGCAGGTGGGTGATGCGCACAGCGGAGTCGGTCGTGTTGACCGACTGTCCGCCGGGGCCCGACGAGCGGAAGACGTCGACACGGATGTCGTTGTCGGGGATGTCGATGGACTCCGTCTGCTCGATCAGCGGAACGACCTCTACGGCGGCGAAGCTCGTCTGCCGTTTGCCCGCAGAGTTGAACGGGCTCATCCGCACCAGCCGGTGGGTGCCTGCCTCGACGGACATCGTGCCGAACGCGTACGGCGCGTCCACTTCGAAGGTCGCCGACTTGATTCCCGCCTCTTCGGCGTAGCTGGTGTCGAGCACCGTCGTCGGGTAGTTGTGGTGCTCCGCCCATCGCAAGTACATCCGCAGGAGCATCTCGGCGAAGTCGGCAGCATCCACGCCTCCGGCACCTGCGCGGATGGTGACCACGGCGGCGCGCGGATCGTACTCACCGCTCAGCAGCGTCTGCACTTCGAGGTCGCCGAGCGTCTTCTGCAGCGACTCCAGCTCCGCGCGTGCCTCGTCGGCCGACTCGGCGTCGCCTTCGCCCTCGGTCGCCAGTTCGACGAGGACCTCGAGGTCGTCGAGGCGCTGCTCGATGCTCGTGATCCGGGCCAGCTCGGTCTGGCGGTGGCTGAGTGCGCTGGTCACCTGCTGGGCGTGCTCGGTGTCGTCCCACAGGTCGGGTGCGCCTGCTTCTTCGCTCAGGCGGGCGATCTCGGCGGTGAGCTTGTCGACATCGACGACGGCTCGGATGTCGCCGAAGGTGGAGCGCAGCTCGGCGATCTGCTGCGAGAGATCAAGTTCAATCATGGCGGTCCCAGCCTACCGTTCCGCGTCCGGCGGCCGACCCGTGGCGGAGCGCTCGATAGTTGTAGTCTGATAAGCAATGGCTACCGAAGAGCGCGCGTTCAGCTTCCGATCCGTCGCTCTGGCCGCCTTCCTGCCGACGCTGCTCTTCTCGATCGGCGAAGGCGCGATCATTCCGATCATCCCCATCGCCGCGAACAACCTCGGTGCTAGCCTCGCGCTCGCCGGCTTCATCGCCTCGATGATCATGGTGGGCGAACTGGTCGGCGACATCCCGAGCGGGTGGGTGGTCAGCCGCTTCGGCGAGCGCACATCCATGATCTGGGCAGCCATGCTGGCGATCGCCGGCGTGATCGTGTGCCTGGTCGCACCCGACCCGCTGGTCCTCACCGTCGGAATCTTCGTCGTCGGCCTCGCGACCGCGGTGTTCGCGCTGGCCCGCCACGCGTTCATGACCACCTACGTGCCGGTGCGCTACCGTGCGCGGGCGCTGTCCACCCTCGGCGGCATCTTCCGGGCCGGCTGGTTCGTGGGTCCCCTCATCGCGTCCGTCGTCATCCAGCTGACCGGGAGCACCCAGTCCGTCTTCTGGATCTTCATCGTCAGCTGCCTCGGTTCGGTCATCGTGCTCATCGCGCTCCCCGACCCGGAGACCATGTTCGGCCCTCCGGCGACGGAGGTCGGCGCCGACGGCGTGCGCAGGAGCGAAGGAGAAGAGGATGCGGCGGAGCGCACGCAGGGACTCTTCCGCACCATCTGGTCGTTCCGCGCTGTGTTGGCACGGATGGGCACGGGCATCGCTCTGATCGCCGCGCTCCGCTCCGCACGTACGGTGCTCATGCCGCTCTGGGCGGTCAGCATCGGCATCAGCGAGAGCAACACCGCACTCATCATCGGGATCGCGGGGGCGATCGACTTCGCCCTCTTCTACTCGAGCGGTCAGATCATGGACCGGTTCGGGCGGATGTGGAGCGCGATCCCGTCGATGGTCGGGCTCGGCCTCGGCTTCTTCGTCCTCGCCTTCACCCACGACCTGCCCACGAACGTCGGCTGGTACATCGCGGTCTCGATGTTCCTCTCCCTCGCCAACGGCGTCGGCAGCGGCATCCTCATGACACTCGGCGCCGACCTCGCACCCAAGGAGCAGCCGGCTCCGTTCCTCGGAGCCTGGCGCTTCTCGGGCGATGCTGGATCGGCCGTCGCGCCCCTCGTCGTATCGCTGCTCACGGCCGTCGTCTCGATCGCGTTCGCGAGCGGGGTCCTGGGGATCGTCGGGCTCGCAGGCGCCGTCCTGCTCACCCGCTACATCCCCCGCTACGTGCCGAAAGCCCGCCACCCGCGCACCGAATAGCCTGAGCGGAATAGTCGCGCATCCACACCGGTTGTGATGCATGCAAACGCATACATAGAGACGGGACTGCGATCATGGCCACACTCGAACTCGGCATCGACACCTTCGGCGACGTGACCGAAGGATCCGACAGTCAGCCGCTCAGCTACGGGCAGGTGCTGCGCAACGTGGTCGACGAGGGGGTGCTGGCCGACCAGGTAGGACTCGACTTCATCGGGATCGGCGAACACCACCGCAAAGACTTCGCGGTGTCCGCGCCGGAGGTGGTGCTCGGCGCGATCGCCGGGCGCACGACGAACATCCACCTCGGCACGGCAGTCACCGTGCTCAGCTCCGACGACCCGGTCCGTGTGTTCGAACGCTTCGCGACGCTCGACGGTGTCTCCGGCGGACGCGCGGAGGTCATCCTCGGTCGCGGCTCCTTCATCGAGTCGTTCCCGCTCTTCGGATACGACCTCGCGCAATACGAAGAGCTGTTCGAAGAGAAGCTGAACCTGTTCGCGGAGCTGCGCAAGGAAGAGCCTGTCACCTGGACCGGTGGGCTGCGTGCCTCACTCGACAACCAGTCCATCTATCCGAAACTCGAACACGGTCCCCTCACGACGTGGGTCGGTGTCGGCGGCAGCCCGGAGTCCGTGGTCAGGGCTGCGCACTACGGCCTTCCGCTCATGCTCGCCATCATCGGCGGCGGGCCCATGCGCTTCCAGCCGCTCACCGAGCTCTACCAGCGCGCACTCGAGCAGTTCGGTCGCGAACCCGGCCTGCCGATCGGCGTGCACTCCCCCGGCTTCATCGCCGAGACGGACGACGAGGCCAAGGAGATCCTGTGGCCGCACTACGAGGCCATGACGAACCGGATCGGTCGCGAGCGCGGCTGGCCGCCGGCGACGCGAGCCCGTTTCGAGCACGAGGCCGGCGAAGACGGCGCACTGGTCGTCGGCTCACCGGAGACGGTCGCCCGCAAGATCGCATACGCAGCCAAGGGACTCGGACTGTCGCGATTCGATCTCAAGATCAGCAACGGAACGCTCAGCCACGACCACCTGATGAAGGCGATCGAGCTCTACGGAACCCGCGTACGGCCCATCGTCGAAGACCTGCTGGCGTGACACGGTAACCTGTTACCGCGTCAGCGGGAGTGGTGAAATTGGCAGACACGCAGGATTTAGGTTCCTGTGCTTTCGAGCGTGAGGGTTCAAGTCCCTTCTCCCGCACTTTCTAGACTCCGAGGGTTCACGTCCCTTCTCCCGCACTTTCTAGACTCCGAGGGTTCACGTCCCTTCTCCCGCACTTTCTAGACTCCGAGGGTTCACGTCCCTTCTCCCGCACTTTCTAGACTCCGAGGGTTCACGTCCCTTCTCCCGCACTTTCTAGACTCCGAGGGTTCACGTCCCTTCTCCCGCACTTTCTAGACTCCGAGGGTTCACGTCCCTTCTCCCGCACTTTCTAGACTCCGAGGGTTCACGTCCCTTCTCCCGCACTTTCTAGACTCCGAGGGTTCACGTCCCTTCTCCCGCACTTTCTAGACTCCGAGGGTTCACGTCCCTTCTCCCGCACTTTCTAGACTCCGAGGGTTCACGTCCCTTCTCCCGCACTTTCTAGACTCCGAGGGTTCACGTCCCTTCTCCCGCACTTTCTAGACTCCGAGGGTTCACGTCCCTTCTCCCGCACTTTCTAGACTCCGAGGGTTCACGTCCCTTCTCCCGCACTTTCTAGACTCCGAGGGTTCACGTCCCTTCTCCCGCACTTTCTAGACTCCGAGGGTTCACGTCCCTTCTCCCGCACTTTCTAGACTCCGAGGGTTCACGTCCCTTCTCCCGCACTTTCTAGACTCCGAGGGTTCACGTCCCTTCTCCCGCACTTTCTAGACTCCGAGGGTTCACGTCCCTTCTCCCGCACTTTCTAGACTCCGAGGGTTCACGTCCCTTCTCCCGCACTTTCTAGACTCCGAGGGTTCACGTCCCTTCTCCCGCACTTTCTAGACTCCGAGGGTTCACGTCCCTTCTCCCGCACTTTCTAGACTCCGAGGGTTCACGTCCCTTCTCCCGCACTTTCTAGACTCCGAGGGTTCACGTCCCTTCTCCCGCACTTTCTAGACTCCGAGGGTTCACGTCCCTTCTCCCGCACTTTCTAGACTCCGAGGGTTCACGTCCCTTCTCCCGCACTTTCTAGACTCCGAGGGTTCACGTCCCTTCTCCCGCACTTTCTAGACTCCGAGGGTTCACGTCCCTTCTCCCGCACTTTCTAGACTCCGAGGGTTCACGTCCCTTCTCCCGCACCCCGTCTCCAGCGCCGGTGCTTCAGCAATTCAGGAGACATCCGTCGCTGATGCGGTACGCGCGAGCTGTCACAGGACCAAACTCCTGGTCGGATGCGCCACCAGCACCCCGGCCCTCCCTGCTTTCCTGAATTCTTCGAGGCCTTCCGTCGCAGTGCGACCTCAGGATGATCTTTCGGGCGCCGCATAGGATTCGCATCGATTCCGCAGGTGCGCGCAGCTAAACTCTGAGCATTCCCTCGACCCGAGAAATCACCCCTGGAGAATTTTGATCCATCACGCTGCACTCATTCCGTGGCTGGACCCGAATGTGATCATCCACTCGGCCGGCCCATGGGCGCTGGTCGTGGTCTCCGCGATCGTCTTCGCTGAGACGGGTCTTCTGGTCGGGTTCCTGCTTCCCGGCGACACGCTGCTGGTGATCTCCGGCCTGCTCACCCACACGTCGCTCGTCTTCGGTGTCGACATCTGGTGGGTGGGACTCGCCATCGCCGTCGGGGCGTTCCTCGGCGGTGAAGTCGGCTACCTGATCGGGCACAAGTTCGGTCCGAGCGTCTTCGAACGCAAAGAGACCGGACTGTTCAGCATGGAGAACGTGCGCCGCACCAACGCGTTCTTCGAACGGTTCGGCGCACTCGCCGTCATCCTCGCCCGTTTCGTCCCGATCGTTCGCACCTTCGCACCCGTGGCCGCCGGTGTCGGGCACATGAACTACAAGAAGTACTCGATCTACAACGCGATCGGCGCCGTCCTGTGGGGCGCAGGCCTCACCTACTTCGGTTTCGCCATCGGATACATCCCACCGGTCGCGGATTTCGTGCAGAAGTACATCGACGTCATCCTGCTCGGCGCCGTCGTCGCCACCCTGGTTCCGACCCTGTGGCACTACATCCAGTCCACGCGCAAAGCCAAGAAGGCGGCCCTCCAGAAGGCCGCCGACGCACAAGCGCTCCCCACGGACGCCGACGTCACCCTCGACCCGGCCGTCTTCGAGAAGAAGCCGTCCGAACGCTGACCTGCCCCCGAGCGGACTGTCAGCGGTGCAGTTCGTCCTCGTGGGCGGCGTGCTCGGCGGGTTCCAGCTGGAACGTCGAATGCTCCACATCGAAATGACTCGACAGGCACTCTGACAGATCGTCGAGCAGTTTTCCGGTCGCACCCGAACGGAACACCTGCGCGTCGACCACCACGTGGGCCGTGAACACCGGTGCTCCTGAGGTGATCGCCCAGACGTGCACGTCGTGAACATCCACCACGCCCGCTGTGCCGAGGATGTGCTCGCGGATCTGGGCGACATCCGTGTCCGCTGGGGCCGACTCGCTGAGCACGCGAACGACATCGCGCAACAAGACGAAAGCGCGGGGAAGGATGAGCGCGGCGATCACCAGCGACGCGATCGCATCCGCCGGGACGAAGCCCGTGAACATGATGACGAGCGCCGCCACGATCACGAGGAGCGACCCGACCAGGTCGCCGAAGACCTCCAGGTACGCGCCGCGCATGTTGATCGAGTGGCCTGCCGCCGGGCGGAGCAGCACCAGTGCGACGGAGTTCGCCACCAGCCCGATGATCGCGACGATGAGCATCGGGGTGCTCTGCACCTCCGGATGGCCCGCCGCGAGCAGGCGCCCGATCGCGCCGATCGTCACGAAGACCGCGACCCCCACGAGGATCAGCCCGTTGATGAGTGCGCCGAAGACCTCAGCGCGCCGGTAGCCGAACGTCTGCCGATCGCTCGCGGGCCGTGCGGCGACGATCGTCGCCATGAGGGCGATGATCAGGCCGGTGAGATCGCTGAGCATGTGACCGGCGTCGGCGAGCAGGGCGAGCGAGCCGCTGATCCAGGCACCGACGGCCTGGACGACCAGCACGAAACCGACGATCCCGATCGCGATCAGGAGTCGGTTGCGGTTGGCGGAATGCCCGTGATCATGACCCATGGTGATTCAACGGTATGCGCGCGGCGGCCCCGCCACCAGAGGCTGAGCACAGTTGGGAATGAGTGCCGTTCTCATCAGGAATTCAGGAGGGCGCGGATGACCGGCACCAGCTTCGCGAACGCCCGTGCCCGGTGGCTCTCCGCGTTCTTCACCGCCGGTGCGAGCTCCGCCACGGTGAGGTCGTAGCCCTCCGGGATGAACACGGGATCGTAACCGAACCCATGCTCGCCGCTCTCGCTCATGGCGAGCGCTCCCGGCCACACGCCCTCCACCACGGTCTCCACGCCGGAGGGCAGGACGAGAGCGATCGTCGCCGTGAAATGCGCTGCCCGCTTGCCCTCACCGAGGTCGGAGAGCTGATCGAGCAGCAGCCTCCTGTTGGCGACCGCGTCGCCGTGTCGTCCGGCCCAGCGCGCAGAGAAGATGCCGGGTGCGCCACCCATGACATCGACGCAGATCCCGGAGTCGTCGGCGAGCGCCGCAAGGCCCGTGTCCGCAGAAGCGACGCGCGCCTTGATGAGCGCGTTCTCGGCGAACGTCACACCGTCTTCGACCGGCTCAGGGCCGCCGTACGCGACGATCTCGAGCTCAGGAGCCGATGCCCCGAGAATGTGCTGGAATTCTTCGACCTTGTGGGCGTTGTGGGTCGCCAGCACCACCCGCAGGGTCAACGCGTCTCGGCGATCGCTGCGGCCTGGATGCCCGCAAGCGTCGTGGTGCCGGAGAGCGCGAGGTCGAGGAGCGAATCGAGTTCGCGGCGATCGAACGGCGCGCCCTCGGCGGTGCCCTGCACCTCGACGAAGAGTCCGCGCCCGGTCACGACCACATTCATGTCGGTCTCGGCGCGCACATCCTCCACGTACGCGAGGTCGAGCATCGGTTCGCCGTCGATGATGCCGACCGACACCGCCGCCACCGAGTCGAGAAGCGGCGTCGCCTTCTGCCCGATGAAGCGGTGTTCACGGCCCCACTCGAGCGCGTCGGCGAGCGCGACATAGGCACCGGTGATCGCTGCGGTGCGGGTTCCGCCGTCGGCCTGGAGCACGTCGCAGTCGAGGACGATCGTGTTCTCGCCGAGGGCTTTCATGTCGACGACGGCACGCAGGCTCCGCCCGATGAGGCGGCTGATCTCGTGGGTCCGGCCGCCGATCCTGCCTTTGACCGATTCACGGTCCATGCGGTCGTTCGTCGAGCGCGGGAGCATGGCGTATTCCGCGGTGACCCAGCCCTTGCCCTTGCCGGCCATCCACCGCGGCACGCCGTTCGTGAACGAGGCGGTGCAGAGGACGCGCGTGTCCCCGAACGAGATGAGGGCCGAGCCTTCGGCCTGGCGGCTCCATCCGCGTTCGATGGTGATCGGGCGCAACTGGTCGGTGGTGCGCCCGTCGGCGCGGATGATTTCGTTCACCGGGTCAGACTATCTTCCCGCTGGAGTGCGCGGCGATCGCGCCGAGGTCGAGCGTGCCGGTGCGCACCAGGTCGACACTCGCCACCTCCGGTCCGATGAACCGGTGCGCGAGGCGGAGGAAGTCTTCCGCATCCACTCCAGTCGCTTCGTAGCGGATGCTCGGAGTACCGGGCGCAGTCCGCTCCAGCCCCCGCCCCACCAGGATGCGGTAGACGTCGTTGGCCGTCTCCGTGTCGCTCGAGACCAGCGTCACGCCCTCGCCCATGACATAGGAGATCGCTCCCTTGAGGAACGGATAGTGGGTGCAGCCGAGCACGAGCGTGTCGACCTGCGCATCCCGGAGAGGCTGCAGGTACTCGGCCGTGACCGCGAGCAGTTCGTTCCCGCTGGTCACCCCCGCTTCGACGAATTCGACGAATCGCGGGCACGCCTGGCTGAAGAGCTGGAGGTCGGGGGCGGCGGCGAAGGCGTCCTCGTAGGCGCGCGAGTTGATGGTCCCCGTGGTTCCGATCACACCGACCCTGCCGGTCTTCGTCGCGGCGACCGCGCGTCGCACTGCAGGCTGGATCACCTCGACGACGGGCACGTCGTACCGCTCGCGGGCATCCCGCAGCATGGCGGACGAGGCGGTGTTGCACGCGATGACGAGGAGCTTGACGCCCTGATCGACGAGGAAGTCGAGGACTTCGAGCGAGTATCGCCGCACCTCGGCGATCGGCTTGGGCCCGTACGGCGAGTGGGCCGTGTCACCGACGTAGAGGATGGACTCCCCCGGGAGCTGGTCGCGAACTGCGCGGGCGACGGTCAGCCCGCCCACACCGGAGTCGAAGATTCCAATCGGTGCATCGGTCACAAGAAGCCAGCCTATTGGATCGACCCGCTCGCTAGGCTTGCCCCGTGTCCGGTTCATCCGCCCTCCTCACCGACCGCTATGAACTCACGATGCTGGATGCCGCGCTGCTGGCCGGAACCCACGATCGCGAGTGCGTGTTCGAAGCCTTCACCCGACACCTGCCGCCCGGCCGCCGGTACGGCATCATCGGCGGAACGGGTCGCCTGCTCGAGCTCATCGAACAGTTCCGCTTCGGCGACGAAGAGCTGGAGTGGCTGCGGAGCGCGCGGGTGGTCAGGGATGCGACGATCGACTGGCTCGCCGACTACCGCTTCACCGGTTCGATCAGCGGTTACCGTGAGGGCGAGGTCTACTTTCCCGGTTCACCGTTCCTCGTGGTCGACGCGCCTTTCGCCGAGGGGGTGATCCTCGAGACCCTGATCCTCAGCGTCTTCAACTTCGATTCGGCCGTTGCGAGTGCCGCCGCGAGGATGGTGACGGCGGCGGCGGGCCGGCCGATCGCGGAGATGGGCTCGCGCCGCGCGAACGAACGCGCGGCCGTTGCCGCTGCGCGCGCCGCCTTCATCGCCGGGTTCAGCGCGACCTCGAACCTGGAAGCCGGGCGCACGTGGGGCGTTCCGACGATGGGAACGGCGGCGCATGCATTCACCCTCCTCCATGATTCGGAAGAGGATGCTTTCCGTGCCCAGGTGGCGGCGCTGGGCCCCGGCACGACTCTGCTCGTCGACACGTTCGATGTCGAGCGGGCCATCGAACGCGCGGTGCGTGTCGCCGGTCCCGAACTCGGTGCCGTGAGGCTCGACTCCGGCGACCTGCCCTCGCTGGTCCGCAAGGTCCGCGCTCAGCTGGACGCGCTCGGCGCGACCGGGACCCGGATCACCGTCACGAACGATCTCGACGAATTCACGATCGCGGCGCTTTCATCCGCCCCCGTCGATTCGTACGGCGTCGGAACGTCCGTCGTCACCGGCTCCGGTTTCCCCGCTTCGGGAATGGTCTACAAACTGGTGGCCCATCGTCCGCGCGGACACGTCGGCGACTGGATTCCTGTCGCCAAGAAGTCTGAAGGCAAAGTGAGCGTCGCGGGGCGGAAGCATCCGGTGCGCAGGCTCGACGAGTCGGGCCGTGCTGTCGCCGAGGCGATCCATATCATCGGTGACGGTGACGAGGTGTCCGATCGCGGCCGCGACCTCCTGGTTCCGTTGATCGCGGATGGCGTCATCGATCGCCGCTATGTCGGTGCGGACGGCGTCTCACGCGCGCGGGAGCATCGTGCTGCTGCGATGGCGGAACTCCCCGAGCAGGCTTTCCGGCTCGGACGGGGCGACCCGGTGCTGCCGACGATCTTCGTCTAGCGGCAGGCTGTCAAGCGTCGTTCAGCTTCTCGTAGATCTCTTTGCAGGTCGGGCAGACCGGAAACTTCTGCGGGTCGCGACCGGGCGTCCACATCTTTCCGCACAGCGCTTTGACGGGCTTGCCTGTCATCGCCGACTCGAGGATCTGCTCCTTCTTCACGTAGTGCGAGAACCGCTCGTGGTCTCCGGGCTCGATGTTCTCCTGCTGGATCAGTTCCTCGAGCTCGCGGTCGAGGGTGGTCGTACCGCCCCCGTCGGGGATGCCACCGGGTTCGGAAATGCTCGCGTCGTACATGCTTCCAGTGTAGGTCGGCCCGCGCTCAGTCGTTCCGGGTGGCGAACGCCATCAGCTCGGTGCCTCGACGGTCGAAGATCCTTCCGCCGGCGTAGAGCCCTCCGAAGAGTGCCCCGAAACCGATGAGCACGGCCACGACCGGCGACACCATGATCCAGAACTGCGCAACGACCAGGCCGAGCACGAACGTCGCGATGATCGGTGCCGCCAGGAGGATGATCGCGAAGAAGCTGAGCGACTGGACCAGGGCGGCTGAGGCGCCGGAGGTCTGAGGCTGTGCGAAAGCGCTGTCGCCGGGCTTTGTGGCCGGGTACGGGAACATCGCGGAGGCGACGCTGGAGAGACCGATTCCGATCAGGAGCAGGGCGCCGCTCAACGCGGCTACCGCGGGCAGCACCACCCAGTCTCCGAAGACGGCCGCTGTCACCACGGAACCGATCGCGATCAGGGGGATGCCGATGAGCACGACAGGGAAGATCCGCCCGACCCGATCGGCGAGCCCGCGGGTGCCGGAGACGATGTGCAGCCAGATCGCCGTGTTGTCGAAGGCGATGTCGTTGTGGATCGTCCAGCCGAGGAAGAGGCACATGATCGGCAGTGGCAGGAGCGCTGTGTAGTGCGGCGGGATACCGGCGACGGTCAGCGCGACGACGATGAAGACAGGGAAGATCGGGATCATCACGAGAGCGATCCAGTACCGCGCGTCACGGCCCCAATAGGTGATCGAGCGTGCCGCGATGGCGGCGGTCGGTCCCCCGGGGAGGCGATCGAACCATCCGAGCCCTGCGTAGGCCTTGGCCTGGGCCTCGCGCTGCGGGGTCACGAGCATCCGCGCCACCAGTGCCGCCCAGGCGAGCCAGAGGAGACCGAGCGTCGCGGCTGCGATGAGCACCTGGAGCACCGCTGCGCCCCAGTCGCCCTGGGCCGCAGCCCCCGGCGCCGACCAGACCGCGCCGAGCGGCGTCCAGGCGAGCCAGCCGGCGAACCCGTTGAGCACGCGCATGCCGTCGCGGCCCCAGTCGATCGTCAGGAGCAGGATGACAACGGGCGAGATGAGGACGACGATCAGGACGCCGACGAGGCCGCCGAATTCACGCGATCTCCTCGTCGCGAGAAGGAACGATGCGACCGAGGTCGAGATCCGTGACGCCAGCACGCAGGTGAGGACGGCGAGCGCCGCACAGACCAGCGCCACGAACGCCGAGCCGGGATCGCGCGACCAGGTGATCACTGTGGAAAACGAGCAGATCGTGAGCACGAGTGACGGGATGCCGATGAGAGCCGCGAGCGCGAGCCCGGTTGCGAGCTGCCGGCTCTGGATGCCGAACAGCGAGAACTTGCGGGGGTCGAGCGTGTCGTCGACTCCGAAGACGAGCGGAAGCAGGATGAATCCCACGACCACGACCGATCCGATCACTGTCAGCACGGTGTGCACGATTGCGACGTCCGACGACAGCCGCGCACCTGCCAGCGAGAGCACGACCACGATGGTGATGATCAGGCCATAGGTCAGTCCGATCACGAGGCCGAAGACCTGCCACGGGCTGCGCCGGAAAGCGTTCGCCATCAGGCGGAGCTTCAATCCGAGAAACTGTGCAACCACTCCATGCCTTCCGCAGCTTTGCGCCCGCCCGCCAACTCGACGAAGCGCTCTTCGAGCGTCTCCTCACCGCGGACCTCGTCGACCGTCCCTGCGGCGAGCACCCGGCCCCGCACGATGATCGCCACGCTGTCACAGACCCGCTGGATGAGGTCCATGCCGTGGCTGGAGAGCACCACGGTTCCACCGGCGGAGACATAACGCTGGAGGATGTCGATCACGTTCGCCGCCGACACGGGGTCGACCGATTCGAACGGCTCGTCGAGCACGAGGAGCCGCGGCGAGTGGATCATGGCGGCCGCGAGAGCGATCTTCTTCGTCATGCCGGCTGAGTAGTCGGCGACGAGCCGGTTGAGCGCATCCTCGATGCCGAGCGCTCTCGCGAGGTCGGCGGAGCGTGACCGGACGACGTCGTTCTTGAGCCCGCGCAGCGTCCCTGAGTAGTAGAGGAGCTGCGCTCCGGTGAGCCGGTCGAAGAGCCTGAGCTTGTCCGGCAGCACTCCGATCGTGCGCTTGGCCTTGACCGGGTCGGCCCAGGCGTCGACACCGTGAACGAGAACGCGGCCGGCGTCGGGCCGGAGCAGTCCGGTGACCATGGAGAGCGTGGTCGTCTTGCCCGCGCCGTTCGGTCCGACGATTCCGTAGAAGGAACCACGACGCACATCGAGGGAGACTCCGTCGACCGCGACGTTGTCCCCGAACCGCTTCACAAGGCCGGACAACGAGAGCACGATCGGGGCGGTGGTCGCATCGGGAGCGACCGGGGTCTCGGTCGTCGCGGCGACGACAGCAGACGATGAAGCGAGCTCGGCGAGCTCCTCGTCGACCGTCGATTCACCCTCCACCAGGACAGTGCCCTCGTCGACCGCCGGAGCCTCGTCCACGACCGGGGACGCGTCGACGCGCGCGGGCTCGACAGCGACGACGGCGTCCTCGACGATCGGCACGTCCTCGACGATCGGCACGTCCGCTACGACCGGCACGTCCGCTACAACCAGCGCCTCGCCGGACGGTGCCGCCACGACAGCCGGTGCTTCGACAACCGGCGCCTCGGCGACAGCCGCCTCCTCGACGACCGGAGTCCTCTCGACGACCGGAGTCCTCTCGACGACCGGAGTCTCCTCGACGCGAGCAGTCTCGACGACAGCCGCCTCCGCCGGCTCCTCCCGGACGACCGGCACCACCGCGGGCGCCATGTCGACAGCCGGTTCGACGCTCATCGCCGGAGCGGGGGCGGCCTCCACGGGCTTGGTGGTTCGTGTGCGGGACGCGGCCGGCTTCTGCTGGGACGCCGGGGCGGCGGCGCGGGTCCGCGAGGCGGCCGGCTTGCGAACGGGTGTCTTCACCGGTGGCTGCTCGGCAGCTTCGGACGTCGTGGATCGGGCGGCCGGCGCCCCTGCGTTCGTCGTTCGCGTCGTCGACCGCGCAGCGGGCTTGCGAGTCGCCGGCTTGCGCGATCGAGCCGCCGGCGCAGCAGGCGACTCCGCGACGTTCGCGGCGGCGTCGGCCTGCGCGGCCGGCTCCGCGGATTTCGGCGATGACTCGGCGACGACCGTCGATTCGACTGCGGCCTCGTCGGATTCATCCCGCTTCCGGTCCGCGGGAGTACGGGTGGATGTGCGTCGAGCGGCCGGGGTCGCACGCTTCGACGGAGTGGTTGCGGGAGCCTTCGCCGGCGTGCTCGTCGATCGGGACGAACTCGCCCGGCGTGTGGACGCCCGCGGAGCGCTCGCCTTCATTTCCGGCGTCTCGGAGGACTCGGGGCTGTCAGAAGGTGGGCGCTCGAAACTCACTCCGCTAACGTACCAAGCCGGTCTCCCATCCGCGTCCCATACGCACGAAGTTGTGCAGTTCTGCACCCCCGGAAATGCGTCGTTACCCGCGAAATGGCACCTAGGAAAGTCCTGTGAGGAATATCACGAGTGCGCAACGACCTCGACTACCCCTGCCCCTCGAAGGGGTGCATCGGTAAACTGGCGACGGCATAAAGGGGTGTCGATACGCGTAAGTGCGGATTAACGCCGGGTGAACGCTCCTCTGGGGGATGCGGTTCGCGTGGCCGACGCTGGCGAAGCCAGGGGTCGCACGGAACACAAGGAGACGATTATGACCACGCAGGTAGTGATTCTGGCGGCCGGAATGGGCAGCCGGCTCGGCCGAACCCTCCCGAAGCCCCTCACCGAGCTGAGTGATGGCC
Organism: Leifsonia sp. Ger2509; assembly: GCF_055231915.1. Classification (NCBI taxonomy): domain Bacteria; kingdom Bacillati; phylum Actinomycetota; class Actinomycetes; order Micrococcales; family Microbacteriaceae; genus Leifsonia; species Leifsonia sp. Ger2509. The sequence goes on along the minus strand of NZ_JBUYVB010000003.1, from coordinate 3,778,398 downwards.
GCACGATCATGCAGCAGCAGTTCGACAACATCCACCACGCCTTCGGCAAGGCCGCCAAGGTGACGATCGTCGTCGGCTACAAGCTCGAGCACATCATCGAGGCGTTCCCCGACGCATCCTTCGTCTACAACGAGATGTACGACCAGACCAACACCTCCAAGAGCCTCATGCGCGCCCTCCAGGCATCGACCGCCGGCGGCGTGCTCTGGATGAACGGCGACGTCGTCTTCGACCCCACCGTGCTCGACCGCGCGGCCGCGATGGTCGCACGAGACCAGACTTTCGTGACGGTCAACACCTCGTCCGTTGCTGACGAAGAGGTCAAGTACACGACCGGCGCTGAGGGCTACATCGAAGAGCTCTCGAAGACCGTCAAGAACGGACTGGGCGAGGCCGTCGGCATCAACTACGTGTCGAGCGGCGACAAGGCAGCCCTCCTCCGCCAGCTCCAGCGCGTCGGAGACCAGGACTACTTCGAGCGCGGCATCGAGCTCGCGATCGAGCAGGACCGCATGCTCGTCGAGCCGGTCGATATCTCCGACCTGTACGCGGTCGAGGTCGACTTCGCGGAAGACCTCGAGAGGGCGAATCTGTTCGTATAGTCGTATGGTCGCCGATGCGTGCTGCGCCCTTCCTTGCGCAGCCTGACCAATACGATGGGTTTTCGTGAGTACATACGCTGAAGTGCGCCCCGGCCAGCGGACGCGTTCTGCTCGCTATCGCCACTCGCTGTGGCTCCTGACCAAGCGCGATCTTCGTGTCCGCTACTCGACGAGCGCTCTCGGCTACTTCTGGTCGATCCTCGATCCCCTGGTGATGAGCGCGATCTACTGGTTCGTCTTCACCCAGATCTTCAAACGCTCCGTCGGCGAGGACCCGTACATCGTGTTCCTCCTGGCAGCGCTCCTGCCCTGGATGTGGTTCAACGGTGCCATCTCGGACTGCACGAGAGCCTTCCTGCGGGAGGCGAAGCTGATCCGCTCGACGACGATCCCTCGTACCATCTGGGTCAATCGCCTCGTGCTGTCGAAGGGGATCGAGTTCCTCGCGTCGCTGCCCGTGATCGCACTTTTCGCGATCGTGAGTCACGCATCCCTCAACTGGAACATCCTGTTCTTCCCGCTCGCCGTGCTGATCCAGACGATCCTGACGGTCGGGGTGGGCATGATCGTGGCACCGCTCGTCGTGTTCTTCCGCGACCTCGAACGGGCGGTGAAGCTGTTCCTCCGGTTCCTCTTCTATGCCTCCCCGATCATCTACAGCGCGCGGGATCTCCCGGGCGGCTGCACCACGGCCGTGGCCGCGAAACACTGCGCATCCTCCGTCGGCCAGCAGGCGGACACGCTGTTCAGCTGGCACTTCTGGGCCGCGTTCAATCCCCTCACCGGAATCTTCAGCCTGTACCGGTCCGCGTTCTTCCCCCAGGAGCTCGACTGGTTCCTCGTCGGGGTGGCGGCCTTCGTGTCGCTGCTCCTCCTCGCCCTCGGCTTCTTCGTCTTCAAGCGCTGCGAACGCGCTGTGCTGAAGGAGATCTGATGAGTGCACCGGTGATCGAGGCGCGATCGATCGGCATCCGCTTCCGTCGCAATCGCGGCGGGCGACGACTGTTCAAGGACCTCTTCTCGTCGAGCAACCGCCGCAGCAAGCCCGATGAGTTCTGGGCGCTGCGCAACCTGAGCTTCACGGTGCAGGCCGGTGAGGCGATCGGCGTGGTCGGCCGCAACGGTCAGGGCAAGTCGACGCTGCTGAAGCTCGTGGCAGGCGTCGTCCTTCCCGACGAAGGCGCAGTCGTCGTGGCCGAGGGCGTCGCCCCGTTGATCGAGATCACCGGTGGATTCGTCGACGACCTCACGGTCCGCGACAACGTCTACCTGACCGCCGGCCTCCACGGGATGACCCGGAGCCAGATCGACGACCGTTTCGCGGACATCATCGGGTTCGCTGAGATCGAGGATTTCGTCGACACGCCGTACAAGCACCTGTCGAGCGGAATGAAGGTGCGGATCGCCTTCTCGGTGATCTCGCGGCTCGAGGAGCCGATCATCCTGGTCGACGAGGTGCTCGCGGTTGGCGACCGCGGGTTCAGGGAGAAGTGCTACGCCCGTATCGAAGAGCTTCTCGAGGGCGGCCGCACGCTGTTCTTCGTCTCGCACAACGAGAAGGACCTGCGCCGGTTCTGCTCTCGCGGCCTCTATCTCGACAAAGGCAAGCTGGTGCTCGACGGTCCGATCGACGACGTCCTCGCGCTGTACAACACCGACTACGGCGTCTGAGCCGGCTTTCTCGTCGTCGTCTCCTCCACAGCGGACGAGTTCTTCGCCGTGTCCCCAGAAATCGTCGACGGCGACGGCGCGACCGGTGAGATGGTCGGATGCCGGACATAGCGTGGCCGCATGATCCGACGCAGAACTCCGCGCATCCCCACACCGTTCCGACACCGACCGGCCGCCTACCGCGTCCCCTGGCAAGTGGAACGAGAGGCCACACCCCACTACCGCATCCGGAACATCGCCGACCACGCGCTCCGGGGTGTGACGGTCAGCGTCTGCGGGAGGTCGCGGCTGAAGGTCGCGGCACCCTCTGTCGTGCATCCGGGTGGCGTGATCCGAGCGACGGTCGGCGGTCCCGACCCGGCCCATGACACGATCGTCGTCATCCGCTGGTTCGCTCCCGACGGCGGTGAGTACCTGTGGCAGGTGAGCTTCTGACGGACTGTCAGCCCGCAGTGCCCGCCCGGAGGTTCCGTTCGCGCATGTACTCGGCGGCGGTGAGCGCGTGCATCCGCACGGGCAGGTCACCCTGACCGAGACCGCCGACGAGGGTCGCGGGGTCCACGCCCAGCACCGCCGCGATCCGCACGATCGTGTGGAGGCTGGGGTTGGCGACACCGCGTTCGATCTTGCCGAAATTGGTGACGTGCATCTCGGCGAGGTCGGCGATGCTCTCCTGGCTGAGGCCGAGCGCCAGCCGGGCGTCTCGGACACGTTCACCGAACAGGCGGGCGGCTTGCGAATGTGGTTCAGGCATACATCATGACTATTCGTCCCAAGCCTGGGAGACCAGAGCGCATCCGCCTCTACTGTTCATGCCACAAGTACACAATGCTGACAATACATGTATTCGGGGTGCGACGTAGACTCGGGTTCGATGGCACGCACACCGAAACCGATCGTCTCGTCCACAGGGGGAACGCCGCGCGGGGGTCAGACGCCCCCCGTACTCAACCGCGGAATCGATCGGTTCCTCGCGATCCAGCGCCCCGTCGTGCTCGCACACTTGAGATCGATTCGTCGCCGGAACCCCGGAGCCACGCCGGCACACCTCGCCACGATCCTCGAGCGCCGCTACCTGGCGGCGGTCACCACCGGTGGAGCCGCCGTCGGCGTGACCGCCGTTGTCCCCAGCATCGGCACCGGCATCACGTTGGCCCTGTCCGGACTCGAGACCGCCGGGTTCCTCGAAGCGACTGCCCTGTACGCCCAATCGCTCAGCGAGCTCCACGGGATTGCGGTCGACGAACCCGACAGGGCCCGAGCGCTCGTGCTCACGATGATGCTCGGGCGCGAAGGCTCAGAGCTCGTGCGCCAGCTCGCCGGGCAACTCGACGGCACGGCTGCGCCACGAACCGCATACTGGGGCGAACTCATCGCCTCCAATCTCCCCCGCTCCGTCGTCGGCCCGCTCGCCGACCGACTCAAGCGGGTGTTCGTCCGCCAGTTCGCCGCGCGCGGCGGAGCGAGCATCATAGGCCGGGCGATTCCGTTCGGCATCGGTGCTGTCGTCGGTGGCACCGGCAACAACCTGCTCGGCCGGCGTATCGTGCAGAACTCCCGTCTCGCGTTCGGACCGGCCCCGGCAGACTACGTCGCAGCGCTCGACCTTCCCCCACTCGTCATCCGCTCGCGTCCGACGATCCTGACGTCGACGGGCACCGGACTGAGACGTGTCGGGAGTGCCGCAAACGGGGCGGCCATTGGAGCAGGTCGTATGGCGCGTCGAGCACTGCCGTGGCCCCGGTCCGGGGCACGACCCGAACCCACGCACGAGGACTGAGGTCCGGTCTCAGACGACCGGCGGCCGTCCGCCGCGCGTCATGCGCCAGACGGTTCGCCAGGACACGGGTCTGCGCTCGCCCGGATCCGTCTTCCAGCCCTCCACCCATCCCTCGAACCATGCCGCGAGCGCGGCCGGCCGGCGGAACCAGCGGAGAAGCTGGATGCCCGTCCAGGCGCCCACGTAGATCGGGATGAGCACCGCCGGCAGGTTGCGCCGCGCGAGCCACACTCGGTTGCGTGCGTTGAGCCGGTAGTAGTACGAGTGCCGGGTGGGCTCGATCGCCGGATGGTTCGCGACGAGATCGCCGGCGTACCAGGCGCACCTGCCCTGGTCCCAGACACGCCAGGCGAGCTCGATCCCTTCATGCGCGTAGAAGAACGGGTCCGCCCAGCCCCCGGTCGCCTCGAAGACATCACGAGGGATGACGACGGCACCCTCCCAGACGGAGAACACGACGCTCGACTGGTCGGCCTCACCCTTGCGGATTCGCGGCACCCAGCGCCGCGGTGCCGTCGTCCCGGAAGGGTCGACGACGCGAGGCTGGATCATCCCGATCGCCGGGTCCCGGATGAGGTGGGCCGCGGCGTCGGCAAGGAAGTCGGGCGACGGGACGCACGCGTCGTCGTCGAGAAAGAAGAGCAGCTCGCCCGACACGCACGGCACGCCGCGGTTCCGACCGGCGGGGATCCCCAGGTTCTCGTCGAGCGCGAGCGTAGCGACGCCATCGGGAAGCGGTGGTTCCGCGGTCGCGGGATCCCAGCCGTTTCCGACGACGACGATGTCGAGGCTCACACCGCGCTGCGCGAGGACGGATTCGATACCGCGCCTCAGGTCATCAGGTCGCTTGCCCTGGGTCAGGACGACGATTCCGAAGGTCGTCGCCTTAGGAGCGGACACGCTTCGACGCCATGATCGCAACGAAATGCCCGATGAGCGCGAGCAGCGACAGCGGCACCAGGACGACGACGAGGATGCGGTTCGCGAGCTCGTCGCCGATGAAGAGGCCGACGACAGCGGCCAGCAGAGCGAGCATCGTGAGTTCGACCGAGTGGTAGAGGCGGTGGAACGGTACGAAGCGTGCTGCACGCCGAAGGGTCGAGACGAGCCCGTGGGTTGGGGCGGACTCGCCGTGCGTGTCCGCGAGCTTCGCAAGCCCGGCGTTGGCGCGGGCGACATGCACCATGTCGTTGAGTGCCTTGTTCAGCACGATGATCAGGGCGAGCGTCACGCCGAGGGTCGTCCAGAGATAGTCTTCCGGCGCCTGGAACGGGAAGCCGGCGGCGCGGATGCCCAGCACGACGGGGATAAGCGCCTCCGTCGTGTAGTGCCCGACCTTGTCGAGGAAGACGCCGGCGGGCGACGACGTTCCCCGCCACCGCGCGACCTCCCCGTCGCAGCAGTCGACCAGCATCTGGAGCTGCCCCAGGATGAGCGCGAGGACGGCCCCCCAGATCCCGGGGATCAGAAGGGCGGCGGCCGTCGACCATCCGACCAGGATCATGAGCCCGGTCACGCCGTTCGCCGAGATGCTCGTCTTCAGCAGGAGCCACGTGAGGTACGGGGAGAGATTGCGAAGGTAGAGCGAGGCGGTCCAGTGTTCAGCGTTCCGGCGGCCGCGCACTTCGGGCGGCTGCGCCACGGCGCGGAGTTCGGCGATCGAAGTCGGATGGGCGCCGTGGGACCCGGTTGCAGAGGCGTCCATGCCTACCTTCCCGTGTGTGCTGTGATGTTGCGGGTGAGCGAGAGGAAGCCCAGCACGAAGCCGATCCCCCAGCAGAAGTGGATGCAGGGCAAGACTACGAGAAACCAGAGTGTGGCGCGAAAGCCGTCGGAGCGCGTGAGCGCGACCGCAGCGACGATGACACTGAGCAGGTAGACGGCTGGGATCGCGAAGCCGAGAAGCAGCCACGGGGTCGCCCCGACGGCCACCTGGACGATCCCGGCGATGCCGAGAAGGAAGCCGAGCGTCACAGCGACCACCATCGCAGGAGGGACGAAATACCGGATGCCGTTGGCGGCCGGAAAGCGTCGGGCGAGCTCGCCGCGCCACACGCCGGTCGAGACGAACTGGCGCGCGAGCCTGTCCAGGTTCGGCCGTGGCCGATAGGTCACCTTGAGGCGCGGGGTGAACCAGACCGTGCCGCCGGATGCCCGCAGGCGCCGGTTGAGCTCCCAGTCCTGACCCCGTTTGATGCCCTCGTCGAAGAGGCCGACGTCGAGCAGCCGCTGCCGTTGGAAGACACCGAGATAGACGGTCTCCGCCGGACCTTCGTCGCCGCCGACATGGAGTTTGGTGCCGCCGAGACCGATCCTGCTGCCGTAGGCGCGCGCGACCGCACGCTCGAACGGCGTGATGCCCTGCGCATCCATGATGCCGCCGACGTTGTCGGCACCGGTCGCCTGGATGGTCTCGACCGCGATCCTCGTGTACTCGACGGGGAGCACGGAGTGCGCGTCGACGCGCACGACGATCGGGTAGATCGATGCCTCGATCGCCAGGTTCAGCCCGGACGGCGTCGAGCCGATCTCGTTGCCGACGATCTTGATGCGCGGGTCAGCCGCTGAGAGCTCAGCGACGAGCTCGGTCGTGCCGTCGATGCTCGGTCCGAGCGCGAGGGTGACCTCGAACGGCCCTGCGTAATCCTGGGCGAGCAGACTGTCGACCGCGGCCCTGACGTGGGTTACCTCGTTGAGCACGGGCATGACGTAGGACACACCTGGGAGGGTGCGCTCTGGTGCCTGTTCCGCCATCTGTTCCATTCGCCGTTCGGGTCGGTTGAGCTTATCAGCAGTGGTGAATCGCTCTCTGGCGGCGCACACAGGAAGCCGCCCCCGTGGCTAGTACACGGGGGCGGCCGGACGATCGCGGAGGCGATCTATTTGGTGCTGAGGGTTCCGAGGGTCACGGTCGTGGTCTTCGTCGCGCCACCGCGCACGTAGGTGACGTCCACCTTCGAGCCGCCGGCCACCGCTCGCACCTGAGCGGTCAGGTCCGTCGCGCTCGTGATGGGGAGCCCGTTGAAGTTGGTGATGATGTCACCGGACTGGAGGCCGCCCTTGTCGGCTGCGCCACCGCTGGTGACGTCCTTGATCTCCGCGCCGACGGTCGTGCTCTTCGTGTCGTCCGTCGCGGACGACACGGACGCCCCGAGGAGGCCGTGGCTTGCCTTTCCGTCCTTGATGAGCTCCTCGGCGATGCGGTGGGCCAGGTTCGCCGGGATGGCGAAGCCGACACCGATGCTGCCCGACTGGCCGCCGGTGCCCGAGGTGCTGCTCGCGCTGGCGATCGCAACGTTGACACCGATGATCTCGGCCTTGTCGTTGAGGAGCGCACCACCCGAGTTGCCGGGGTTGATCGCCGCGTCGGTCTGGATCACCGGGAGCGAGATGGTCGCGGTAGCCGTCGTCTGGCCCTGGCTTCCGCTGCCGCTTCCGCCCTGGCCGGGGAGGTCGAAGTTCCACAGGTTGAAGGGACCGCCGCTGCCGTTGCCGTTGCCCTGCGTGCTGTCGCCGCTGCTGGGCGCCGCCGACGACGCGATGCTGATGCTGCGGTTGAGCGCGGAGACGATGCCGTTGGTGACGGTTCCCGAGAGGCCGAGCGGTGCGCCGATGGCCACCGCGGTGTCGCCGACGTTCAGCTTGGCGGAGTCGGCGAAGGTCGCCGGGGTGAGCCCGCTCGCGCCGTTGAGCTTGATGACCGCCAGGTCGGTGGTCGGGTCGGTGCCGATGATCTTGGCGCTGTACAGCTTGCCGTCGTTGTCCTGCACCTGGACCGTCACGTTGGAGGCCTGGCCGTCGAGGGTGACGACGTGCGTGTTGGTGAGCACGTAGCCGTCGGACGAAAGGATGATGCCCGATCCGGTTCCGCCTGAGCTTCCGCCGGTCACCGAGATGGTGACGACGCTGGGCGATGCCTTGGCGGCGACCGCCGTGACGACCGTCGCGTCGTTCGGATTGTTGACCGTGATATTGGTCGCGCCGGCTGCGTTGCTCGACTTGACCGTGGTGTTCTGCGATGCAGCGTAGATTCCTACGACGCCGCCACCGGCGACACCGCCGATCAGAGCGCCGATGGCGAGGGCGGCGACGATCAGCCCGGTGTTGCGCTTCTTGGCCGGCTTCGCGGCTCCGGGAGCAAGCGGAGCGGTCGGCTGGGTCGCGTAGCCCTGGGGCGCCCCGTAGGGGGCGTAGACGGGCGCGGCGGGCTGGCCGAAGGCGCCGTGTCCGTAGTTCGGCTGCGGGACGGTCGGCTGCGGGACAGTCGGCTGCGCGGCCGCCGGCGCTGCGATCGGCGTCTGCGGCACGGTCGGCTGCGTGTCGGCAGCAGTCGCCGCGGGAGCAGGAACCTCGGCTGCAGGCGCGGCCTGAACCTCAGCGGTCGCGGGCGTCTCGGCGCCGGAAATCTCAGGTGTGGATGCAGCGGGCTCGACGACCGACTCGGTGCGGTCGATTTCAGGCTGCGCCTTGGCGGACTCCGGTGTGATCTCAGAGCCGTTCGTGTTGTCGGTCATGGTGTTGCTCCTTCCAAGCACTCACAGCATCCGCCTCGTACCTGAGCATTCTATTTGGACGCCCTGTGAGCGACCTTCCGCCTGTCGATGACTCTCCCGAGGCCCAACCACCCCGGCGAACCTGTGAAGCCGTAGGTTGGAGTCGGATGCCCCGCACACGTTCGGGCACGAAGGGAGCAGCATGGTCGTTGCAGGATCGTGGCAGCGTGCTGCACGCGGCGCGGGCCTCCTCTCCCCCGACGGACGAAGCGCGCCGACCATCTTCGCTGAGATGAGCGCGCTCGCGAGCAGGACCGGCGCCATCAACCTCGGACAGGGCTTCCCCGACGAGGACGGTCCGGCCGCCGTCCTCGATGCCGCGGTCGACGCGATCCGCTCCGGGCAGAACCAGTACCCACCGGGGATCGGGATCGCCGACCTGCGCCTGGCGATCACCGAGCATCAGGAGCGCTTCTACGGCATCCGCCTCGACCCGGACAGGGAGGTGCTGGTCACGGCCGGCGCGACGGAGGCGATCGCCGCGACGCTCCTGGCCCTCCTCGAGCCCGGTGACGAGGTCGTGACCTTCGAGCCCTTCTACGATGCCTACGGCGCGCTCATCGCGCTCGCCGACGGAATCCACCGCACCGTCCCTCTGATCGGACCGGACTTCCTTCCCGACCCGGACGCGCTCCGGTCGGCGGTGACCGATCGCACCAGGGTCATCCTCGTGAACAGCCCGCACAACCCGACCGGCTCGGTCCTGCCGCTTGAGATCCTCGAACTGATCGTCGATTTGGCGCACCGCCACGACGCAGTGATCGTGACGGACGAGGTGTACGAGCACCTGACCTTCGGCGTCGACCACATCCCGATCGCATCGCTGCCCGGCGCGCGGGAGCGCACGGTCAGCATCTCGTCAGGAGGAAAGACGTTCAGCACAACGGGCTGGAAGGTCGGCTGGGTCATGGCGCCGGCCGAACTGGTGACGGCGATCCTGGCCGTCAAGCAGTTCCTCACGTACGTCAACGCCGCGCCGCTCCAGCCGGCGATCGCGACGGGCCTGCGCCTCGGCGACGCGTACTTCACTGGCATCGCCACCGAGCTCCGGGCGAAACGCGACGTGCTCTCCGCCGGCTTGCGCAGCGCCGGATTCGAGGTCTCCGAGCCGCGCGGCACGTATTTCGTCGTGGCAGATGCAGCGCCCCTCGGCTTTCCCGATGCCGTCGAATTCTGTCGCAGGCTCCCGGAGCTCGCCGGTGTGGTCGCGATCCCGCTCTCGGCCTTCTGCCGCGGCGATTACGCGGCCGGCACGGCGTCGCTTGTGCGATTCGCCTTCTGCAAACGAGTCGACGTACTCGAGCGCGCCGCCGCCCAGCTCGCCGGGCTGCGTCAGCGTTCGACGACGCGGTAACGACGGAGCGAGAGCGACGGATTCGCACGACGCACGGCGTCGAGCCGTTCGCGGGAGAGGGTGGCGGTGGCCAGACCGGACGTCTCGCCGAGTGCCGCGAGCGTGACGCCCATCGGATCGAGGATCGCGCTTGCGCCGACACCGATCGGGGGGGTCTGGTCTGCCGCGGCGACGAACACCGTGTTCTCGATCGCCCTGGCTGCGAGCAGCGTCGACCAGTGCTGCTCTTTGAGCGGGCCGCGCACCCATTCAGCAGGAACGAGCACGATGTCGGCACCGGCGTCGACGAGACGCCGCGTCACCTCGGGGAACCGGATGTCGTAGCAGGTCTGCATCCCGACCCGGAAGCCGTCCAGGTCGAACGTCTGTGGCTCCTCGAGGCCGCCGGGGACGACCCAGGTCGACTCCGACGCTCCGAAAGCGTCATAGAGGTGCTGCTTGCGGTATGTCGCCTCCAGCGCACCATCCGGCCCGACGGCGACGAGGGTGTTGGAGAAGCGCTGCGGGTCGTCGACCCGTTCGACCAGGCCGGCGACGATGTGGATGCGGTGCGCCGCGGCAAGGCGCTCCAGGTGGGCGACGAACGGCCCGTTCAGCGGCTCGGCCGCCTCGACGAAGGAGTGCCCCAGCGGATGCACGAAGTACGACGAATATTCGGGGAACAGCACGAGCCGGGAACCGCCGCCCGCGGCACGCTGCACGAAGGCGGCGATCGTCTCGCGATTCGCGACGACATCGTCGCCCGGTGCGAACTGCGCGACCGAGACCTGCGTGTCAGGAGACATCGTCGCCCCGTCCTTCGAGCGGAATCCGCACGGTGAACGACGTGCCGAGACCCTCTTCGCTCGCGATGCTCATCCTGCCGCCGTGGGCGGTCACGATCGCTTTGGTGATGGTGAGGCCGAGGCCTACGCCGGGAACTGCGTTGCGCGTGGCAGTGGATGCGCGGAAGAACCGCGTGGAGAGCTGTCCGAGCTCGACCGCGGGAATCCCCATCCCGGTGTCGCTGACGGTGATGCACGCATCCGCACCGTCGCGCCCCAGGCCGACGGTGACCGTTCCGCCGGGCGGCGTGAACTTGATCGCGTTCGAGATCAGATTGTCCACGGCCTGCCCGACCCGCTGCGCGTCGCCCCTGACCAGCAGAGGACCGTCGTCGATGCGCGCGACGAGCGCGATCGCCGCAGTGGAGGCCGCGGGGCGTGCGGATTCGATCGACGTGCCGATCACTTCGGAGAGGTCGAGTTCGCGCAGGTCGAGCGGGAACTGCCCGGACTCGACCTGGGCTGTGAAGAGGAGGTCGCCGACGAGCCGGAGGAGGCGGTGGGCGTTGCGCTCCGCGACGCCCAGGTACTGCAGCTGCTCGGCCGAGAGCGGGGACTCCTCGTCGTCGCGCATCAGCTCCAGGTAGCCGAGGATCGAGCTCAGCGGCGTGCGGAGCTCGTGCGAGATCAGCCCGACGAACTCGTCCTTCAAGCGCGAGAACTCCCTGGCCTTCGTCATGTCCGTCGCGACGAAGATGAAACCGATGCGGTGACCGTTCTCGTCGAGGCGTGGCGTGGCCGTGACCTGGACGGGAACATGCTTTCCGTCGGCCCGGACATAGGTCCAGTCGCGCGCATCGGCGTAACCCGCCCGCACGGCGTCGACGAGCGCCGAGAAGTCGTCCGGACTCGAGATGGTCACGTTGCGTGCATCCAGCTCGTGCAGGCGCTCTTCGAGTTCCGAGTGCAGATGGAAATCGACGACGTGCCTGCCCGCGGAGGTCACCTGGTCCGCTGTCAGGCCGAGCATCTTCTCAGCGCCGGGGTTCCAGACGTCGATCAGGCCGTCGAGGTCGGTCCCGATCACCGACTGCTCGGTGACCGCGTTCCAGATGCTGAGGATGAGACGGTTGGCCGTCTTGAGTCGCGCTTCATTCAGTTTCAACTCATCGCTCGCACGCACGGCACTGTCGAGGAGCTCCATGCGTTGTTCAGCGGCCGCCTTCGCTGCGGCGAGCTGCTGCCGCACCCGGTGTGCGATCTCGTTGATCACGAATGCCACGACGAGGTAGATGATCGGCGCGTAGAAGGCGCGGACCAGGTCAGTGGCCGTCGACACCCGGCCGTCGAAGAGGATGGGCGCCAGCAGCACCAGGAACGTACCGACGGCCGCGATCAGCGCGTTGATCCTGCCCTCTTCGGTCGCGATCCATACGAACGGCAGAAGCAGGATGGACCCGAACGGCGAGATGACCCCGCCCGTTCCCAACCGGAAGAAGCCGACGGCGATGAGCGAGGCCGCGGGAACGAGGATCGCCGCCTCTGTCGAGAAGCGCGACCAGGGCATGATGGCAGCGAGCACGCTCGCCAGCGCCACCAGCACGACGCCGATGACGAAAGCCGTGAAGTTGGTGATCACAGCGACGGGACCAGGCACGAAGAGCAGCACGATCGCGACGGCGAACGCGAAGATCGTCGGCAGCTGCTTGATCAGCGGTGACGGCGAATCGAGGGAGATCCTCGCCAGAAGGCGGTCGAAGGTCACGCGGCGTCCGATCCGTCGAGCATCTCGGTGATGGTGGCCGCCAATTGGCGCGGACTGAACGGCTTGACGATGAACCGGTCGGATCGGACTTCGACCGAAGCCTGATCGGTGAGCATCTGCACGGAGGCGGAGACGATCAGGATGAGCGTGGAGTCGTACCGCGCGTCGGCGCGCATGTGGTCGGCGACCTCGATGCCGCTCATCACCGGCATGGATATGTCGAGCACGATCAGGTCGACTCCTCCCCCGTCGATGGCGTCGAGTGCGGACCGCCCGTTGTCGACGGCCGCGACGATCTCGACGCCGGCGCGTTCGGCGGCGATGACCATCAGGCGGCGGATGTCCGGGTCGTCGTCGGCGATGACCACACGCCGAACGGCGTCGCTCGCGCTCATGAGAAGAACACCACCCGGATGACCACCAGCACGGCGACGACCAGAAGTGCGATCAGCGCCTTCGGTATCAGCGCGAACTCGGCCCGCCGGTCGGCGTCGATCTCGGCCTGGAGTGCGGCCTCCTCATCGTGGTTCATCCGAGAACCCTCCCCGTCTTCTCCGTCTTGTCCCAGGTCCGAGCGGCTCCGCGCCATTCCTTGATGTATGAATCGACCGTCACAGCGCACAGGATGGGTCCGTAGCCGACGATGTAGGTCAGCAGCGGCGAGAAGATCCGTCCGATCCTGGTGGAGTCTGCGAGCTTGACCAGCCAGGCCGCGACCATCGACAGTGTGATCCACGCATACACGAACAGCGTCCATGCCGCCTCGGCCTCCGGCGAGAGGTGAACACCGAACCACCCGAGGAGGACCATGTCGAGCAGTCCGGGGAAGAATGCCGAGACGAGCACGACGATCGAGATGAGTCCAGGGAAGAGGATCGCTTCGCGCCAGCTGCTCCGGCCCGTCCGCGGGTCGAGTTGGACGCCGAAGACCATCGCGAAGACATAGGTGCAGGTCGCCAGTGCCCAGGTCGATCGGAAGACGGCAGCGGCCAGGTCGCTCTGCAGCAGGAAGAGCCCCACGAGCCCGACCGTCGAGAGCACCATCGCGACCGGAAGGAGGAAGATGCTGAACCAGAACACCCCGAACGAGATGCTCCCCAGTCGGTGCGTGCGCGATGGGCGGAACCAGAGCTTGCGGTACATCTTCGTGACCTGAACATTGCCGCGCGCCCAGCGGAGCCGCTGCTTCCAGAGCGCGGCGATGCGATGCGGTTCCTCCGCGAGCACGACCGCGTGCGGCTCGAAGACCACCCGGCGGCCGCCGACCTGCGTGCGGAACGTGGTGACCGTGTCCTCGGCGAGCGTCGTCGTGTCGATCGCTCCACCGATCGCCTCGAGGTTCTCGCGCGAATGCAGCTGCGCTCCCCCGGCGAGGCAGGCGATCGCGCCGAGAACATTCTGGGCGCGTCGCGAGGCGGACTGCGCGAGCACGTATTCGAGTCCGACGAACCGGGTGAGGAAGTTGCGGTCGGAGCTGCCTTCCCTGATGTAGGCCGTGACGGCTCCGACCTCGTCGTCGGCGAGATGGCGCGTCATGCGGCGCAGTGAATCCGGGAGGTAGATGACGTCGGCGTCCATGATCAGGAGCGCCTCCATCCAGTCCTCGGCCAGAACGGCGCGGATGCCGTGGTTCAGCGTGTGCGCCTTGCCCTCGCCGCCCTTCTCCCGTCGCAGGTGGAACACCCGCCCGGGGTGACGGGCCGCCATACCGAGCACGACATCCGCCGTGTCGTCGGTGCTGGCGTCGTCGACGACATAGACACGCAGCGCGTCCTGGGGGTAGTCGAGGGCCAGGAGGCGCTGGATCGATGCACCGATCACAGCGCCTTCGTTCCAGGCGGGGACGATGACCGCGACCCGCGGAAGGTACGGGGCGGCGCGACCGTAGTGGTTGATGAACGCGTGGAACGGAATGATGATGAACTGGTAGGCCATCGCGACGATCGGAACCGCACCGATCGCGACGAAGATCAGCAGGATCGTCGTGAGGACGACCAGCCAGAAATCGCTCACGGGTGCTCCTCGGAGCTCGCGTCCGTGAGGATGGAGGCAACCCGTTCGTAGCGGCCCACCGTGTCGGCAGAATGGCTGTCGGTCGACGCCACGATCCGGGCTCCGGCGTTCAGGGCGGCCCGGACCGCTCGCGGCCCCGGGCATCCCCATTTCTCATTGATCTCGATGATCGTCCCGGTGCGAGCGGCAGTGAGCGCCCATTCCCGGAGATGGTCGGCGCCCAGCTGGTCCTCGGAGAGCCCCACTTTGGGCAGGATCGAGAACCAGTGCGCGAGCTGCGCGTTCGCCGTCGCTTCCATCGCCCGATTGCCGGCGGCGATGAAGAGATCGAGCGCATCGGAGGCGGCGAGCCCGTTCTCCAGCCGCTCCCGCGTCTGCGAGGGAGACCATGGGCCGCCGATGCCAGGGAACTGGTGGTCGCCGATGACGATGGCATCGAGTCCGCCCGTCCCCGCCACGAGGCCCGGAGGGACATCGACCGCGCCCGAAGCGTCCAGCAGTTTCGCTTCGACGCCCGTCAGGACCGTGAGCGACGGATCGTGCGCTTCGGCCCCCACCGCCGCAAGGAACTCCGGAACCCAGGTCGTCGACTGCCGCACGTGATCGGTCAGCCGGATCTCGCGCAACCCGACCGCTGCCGCCGCCGCAAGGTTCTGGGCCAGCGAGCTTTCGGCGTCGTCCGAGAAAGTCGAGTGGACGTGATGGTCGCCGAGGAGCACGTCCGCCACTACTCGCCCGGCCCCTCTGCGTGGGCCGCATTCTCGGAGACGAGAACGGTCGAGGGATCGAGGAACACGTCTTCGAGGAAGCGCACGTTCGCGAGCTCGACGAAATCGACGCGCTGCGGAACCTCCCGCCCGATCACCAGATCGTGGAGCAGTGACGGCATGTCGACACCGGAGGCGATCGTGAGCGGCATCGCTCCCGGGAATCGCGGGTTCACCTCGAGAAGCGCGGGAACGCCGTCGGATCGGTATCGCAGCTGCACATTGGCCACTCCGGACAGCCCGATCGCG
Organism: Leifsonia sp. Ger2509; assembly: GCF_055231915.1. Classification (NCBI taxonomy): domain Bacteria; kingdom Bacillati; phylum Actinomycetota; class Actinomycetes; order Micrococcales; family Microbacteriaceae; genus Leifsonia; species Leifsonia sp. Ger2509. The sequence goes on along the minus strand of NZ_JBUYVB010000003.1, from coordinate 3,762,880 downwards.
CGAGCGACCGCAGCGGCCGTGTCGGATAGTTCGGCCCTGCGCACGGTGCGGCCGGCGATCGAGACGCCGGAGTCGACGCGTTCCCGTGACCGTGGCACCGCGGCGATCACCGAGCCGTCGAGCCCGGCGAGCACATCGACCGAGAACTCCTCGCCGGGCAGGTGCTCCTGGATGATATTGCTCTCGTCGTCGCCGAGTGCATCGAGTGCAGCACGATCGGCGACGAGCCGGACCCCGCGCGACCCTGCGCCACTGCGCGGTTTGACGATCACAGGGAACGTCCAGTCGAAGGCGCGGCCGTGCTCGTTGAGCAACCGGGTCACCGGAACCGGAACCGTCGGGCTGCACCGCTCGGCGAGCAGGAACTTGTCGAGACAGACGGCGAGGGTCTCCGCGCTGGGAGCTGCCAAGCGTGCTCCGACCGCGAGCAGATCATCCCGGCGCGCTGCCAGCCCGGGCAGCTCGACATCGACAGTGGAGAAGAGCACGTCGATCCCGTCGGCCCGGCACAGATCGATCACATCGTCGACGAACCTGTCGGCACGCCCTGGAGGAACGATCCTCCGACGGTCTGCTCCGACGAGGTAGAGCCCGCTCGCCCAGCCGTCCATGTCGGCGGCGAAGACCTCGACGTCTTCGCGCTTGAGGAGCGAGCGGAGCACGGCGACGCCTGCGGGTCCGCCGACACCGGTCACGAGAACGCGGGTCATGAGGTCTCACTCTCCCGCCGCGCAGCGGTCGAAATCGAGGATGCCGGCACGGAGATGTCGGCCGTGTCCTTGACGACCTCGAGCGGTTCGCAGCTCGTCCCGCCTCCGAACCGCGACCAGTAACGTGCCGTCGCGAGCACGAAATCGGGTTCGAGGTACGTGCGCACCTCGGTCTGGGACTGGAAGCAGCTGATGAGCGCGAGCTTGGCCTCGGTGAAGCCGTCGATGGGTACGAAACGCGTCGGGCGGAAATCGATGGTCGCCGACGGGCTCTGATAGCAGCAGACCGTGCGCACGGACCTGGTCGCGACGAGCGTCGCCGCGTGGACGGCCCGATGGTCCTGGTGGCGCTCGTGCGCGCTGTGCGTGTAGACGATGTCGGGCCGCACTTCTGCGACCACCCGCTCGATGATGCCCACGGTGGGATCGGCCGCCGAGATCTGCGTGTCCTCGAGGTCCTCCATGAAAAGTCGCGCCCCGAGCAGCTCTGCCGCAGCGAGGGACTCGTGCTGGCGGTCGTCGGCGTCGCCGCCCCTCGCACCGCGTGACATGGTCAGGATGACCACGCGATTGCCCGCGGCCCGGTGCGCCGCCAGGATCCCGCCGACACCGATCTCCACATCGTCGGGATGCGCGCCGATCGCGAGCACGACCTGCGGTTCCTGCGCCGTCTTCGTGAGTCGCCCCTTCGACGCCAGGCGCGTGACGATGGAGACGAGGTCGGCCGAGGCGATGGGCTTCGTCAGGAATTCGTCGGCCTGGCTCCGCAATGCGGAGACGGCATACTCGATCGAGACGTGAGCGGTCATCACGACGACGGGCATCCCGGGATATTTCCGGCGCAGCTCCTTGAGCAGGTCGAGGCCGCTGATCCCCGGCATCTCGATGTCCGTGATGACCATGTCGGGTTCGAAATCCGCGATGCCGTCGAGCGCGAGAGCAGGATTCGTGATGGCCAGGACGACGGCGTCCGCACGCTTCTCGAGCACGGTCTTCATGAAGAGCGCGACGTCCGGATCGTCTTCGATCACGCAGACCCGGTACTTCTGCAGCACGTTCGCCATCGGCTCCCCCTCTAGGGGTCAACTCTATTGGCCGACGCACGAAATTCCATGACACCCGGCGGTGGACGCGCGACGATGGTGCTGCCACCACCCGGGTTCGGAGAGCTCGCGATGTCGTGCTAGAGTAAATTCTTGTGCCGCGGGGTGGAGCAGCTCGGTAGCTCGCTGGGCTCATAACCCAGAGGTCGCAGGTTCAAATCCTGTCCCCGCAACAAAAACGCAGGTTCTGCTGCGAGAGAAAGCCCGGATTCTTCGGAATCCGGGCTTTCTGCTTTCTCGCATTCCGATCGAAAGGGGCACCGGATGCGCGGCACCGACGAACCGGATGCGCGCGGCCGCGTCCAACTGGACCGCACCGGCCTCGACCTCAGCCGCAATCCGCGCGTGGTCGTCACTGAGGTGCGACTCCTCGCCTCCGACTGGCACGTGCTCCGGACGACGACCCTGCAGTATCAACATGCGGACGGCCACTGGTCGACCGAGCATCGCGAGACGTACGACCGCGGGAACGGCGCGACCGTGCTCCTCTACGACCTCGACAAACGGACCGTTCTTCTCACACGGCAGTTCCGGTACCCGGCATACGTCAACGACCATCCGGACGGCATGCTCGTGGAGACCGCGGCCGGCCTTCTGGACGACGACGACCCAGACACCGCGATCCGGCGCGAGGCGATGGAGGAGACGGGCTACGACATCGGCGATCCAGAGCGCGTCTTCGACGTGTACATGAGCCCGGGATCAGTGACCGAGAAGCTGCATTTCTATGCGGCGCCGTACCGCGCATCCGACCGCGTCTCGGCCGGCGGCGGCATAGCCGACGAGGGCGAGGACATCGATGTCGTCGAGTTGTCCTTCGACGCAGCACTCGCGGCGATCGGAGACACCATCGTGGACGCGAAGACGATCATGCTTCTTCAGTGGGCCGCACTGACCGGGCCGTTCGCGCCGGTCACGAACCGAGCGTGACGGTGACGGTCTTGTCCTTCACGGTGGACGGCCCGGGCAGCGGGACCTGACCCACGATGTTGCCCAGCGTGCCCTGGGTGATCGCCGTGGGGTCGACGACCAGCCTCAACTCGAGGCTGCCCAGCGCGAGGAGTGCGTCGGTGACCGACTTGCCCAGAAGGTCCGGGACGACGACCGGGCGGCCCGGCGCTCCCCCCGTGGCTGTCGTCAGTTTCTCCTGGGCCTGCTCGGAGGCCTTCGTCGAGAAGTAGTAGGCGATCGCGCTTCCGACCGAGGCGGTGAGGCCACCGATCAGGGCGCTCGTGGTCGTCGCGTTGTTTCCCGCGATCTCTGCAGCGGTGAGCACGAGCAACCCGACCACGAGGCTGACGGCGATCCAGCTGCGGACCACGCTGCGGTCCGCGCTGTTCGATGCGGTGGCAGCTCTGGGCCAGCCGTTGACAACGAGGAGCACACCGACCACGACCACCACCAGGATGATCGCGCCCGTAAGTGCCCAGGGCGGCAGGCTCCCGAGTGTCGTCGAGGCGGTGGATTCCGCCGCTGTTCCTTTCATGGCCCCTCCCAGGTGGTGCACTCCAGAGCATCGTCCCGTCAGCGGGTCCGCGCATCGGAGTGCTCTCCGATTTCGGGTGCGTGGCCGCACGGACCCCGTCAGCGGCAGGCGGAGGTCCGCGAAGCGCGAATGCTGGCCGTCACTGGCGTCTGGCCGCTAGATTCTGAACTGGGGCACGGAGCCCCACCAGAAAGGGGCACACGAAACATGGACTTTTGGAACAACTTCTGGAACATCATCTGGATCTTCTTCTGGAGCTTCGCGTTCATCGCGTACCTGTTCGCACTCTTCGCGATCATCGGCGACCTGTTCCGCGACCACAAGCTGAACGGATGGTGGAAGGCGGTCTGGATCATCTTCCTGGTCTTCGTTCCGTTCCTGACCGCGCTGGTCTACCTGATCGCGCGCGGGGCCGGCATGGCCCAGCGCAGCCAGAGGGAGGCGCAGGAGGTCCAGGTGGCTACCGACACCTACATCCAGCAGGTCGCAGGCTCCGGCTCCAGCCCGGCGGACGAGATCGCGAAGGCGAAGGCCCTCCTCGACGCCGGCACGATCACACAGGCGGAGTTCGACCACCTCAAGGCGCGGGCGCTGACCCAGACCGGCGCATAGCGTTTCACCCGGGAGGCCGCGGGATCGACTGTCGGTCCCGCGGCTTTCCGCGTGCTCGCCGCACCGTGCGCCGCGTGTCCGGGGCGACCGGCCGACATTCGAATCGGCATTCGCTAGGGTCGAGTGCGGGATGATCGCCCCGCATCGAGGAGCAGACAGTGGCAGAGGATCACGGCAAGGCGACGCAGGCCGCCGTTCGTGAACGGAATCTCACGAGCGCGCTGCAGTTGGTGCTGTCCGGTAACGGGTCGGCCACTCGGGCGGGCATCGCCAGACGCACGGGCCTGACATCGGCCACCGTCTCATCCTTGCTGAACGGGCTGATCTCCGAGGGCCTCGTCATCGAAGGGAACCGCGCCGAGAGTACGGGCGGCAAGCGGGCGACGACGCTCCAGATCGATGCGGTCCGTCACGTGCTCCTGTCGGTCATCGTCCAGCCCGGTCTCGTCCGGGGGGCGGTCGTCAACCTGCTCGGCGACGAGGTCTCCACCGTCTCCGAGCGTACGCACACCGCGGGTGAGATCTCGGATGTCCAGACAGTGGTGCGAAAGCTCGTCGCGTCGACGACACACGCGAGCGTTGTCGCCATCGGCGTGCAGGTCCCCGGCATCGCCGACGGTCCTCTGATCCGCGAGAGCGTGCAGCTGAACTGGACGGACGTCAATCTGGGCGATGCCCTCGCCGGGATCATCGACGCTCCGGTCTTCCTGATCAACGACGCCGACGCCGAGGCGCTGGCCGACTACTCGAACTCCGACCAGTTCGGCGCCAACCAGATGTTCGTCTCCCTGAGCACCGGGGTGGGCGCCGCCTTCATCATCGACGGCACGCTGCTGCGCGGCGCCGCACACCGTGCGGGAGAGATCGGGCACGTTCCCGTTCTTTTCGGTCCGGATGCCCCACCATGCGCCTGCGGAAATCGCGGCTGTCTCGAGGAGGTCGTCTCTGTGACGTCGCTGCTCGGCCTGCCGCACGGAGCCGACCTCGAATCATTCGATCTGGGCGCGCTGGCCCAGCAACCGGAGTCGCGCGACCGGATCGCTTTCGGGGCACGGGTGCTGGCACGCGCACTCCTCCTCGTCGGTGCGGCCCTCGACGTGCCCAACGTCGTGCTGGGCGGCGCGTCCCCGCGACTGGGCGACGAATTCATCAGCCACGTCCGGGCGGAGGCCGCCCGCCACACCGTACGAGCAGCGATGCCGCTCAGCTTCCGCTACGCCAGGACAGGGGCGACCCAGCCGTTCCGGGGTGCGGCGCAGCATGCGCTACACAGTGCGCTCGGCATCTCGTGGGCGATCTGAACGGATCCTGAACGCTGCCGCGCTGCCCGGCCTGACGGGTCGGCGCGGGTCACGCCGCAGGGGTTCCGCCCAGCAGAAAGTCGACGAGCGCCGCACCGCGTGCCTGGTCGTGCCCGAACGTCGCGATGTCCGCGTACCGGAGGTCCGGCAGCGTCAGGCCCATGTCGACCACAAGTACTCTCCCGCAGGTCGAACGCACGTGATCGATCACCGCACGTGCGAAGGCGTGCCGGTGGTTGTCGATGCCGAAGATCACAACCGGAGCGCCCGTGGCGAGCACGAGACGAGGGTCATCATCCTCCCCGACCTGGATCACCGGGTTGTCCTGCCACGGCCGCGCCGACGGCATCCCCGGGCGCGCCCACACCTCGGTGAAGGATACCCAGCGCGCGACACCGAGCGCGTCGTTGTCGATCGTGTCCAGTTGGATGACGGTACAGCGACACCGGAACACGGAGGTCTGCCGCTTCGCTTCGGATGTGTACGCGAACGAACGGGCGAGCTCCGTGCCGCCGCCACCGTCCGGCGGGATGCGGTCTGGGATGGTGGCCCGCTCCCGGGAGCCCAGAACCAAGGTCATCAGGACACCCCGAGCTGACCGGACAGGACCAGGACAGCCGAGCCGCGCACCACGATGTCCCGGCCGAGCGCTGTCATGCGCAGCGTCGCATCCGAGTGGAAGCCGGCCATCGTGCGGTTCCGGATCGTCTCGCCGACCGCCTCGATCAACGGACCGTCGAGCAGTTCGGTCGGGCCGCTCAGCACGACTTCCGAGAGGTTGAGGGCGCCGATGATGGGGGCGAGTGCGACGCCGAGCCGCTGCCCCGCCTCGCGGAGCACGGGGGCGATGGGCTCCCCCGCGACGGCGGCAGCCGCGATGCGCGACTCGAGACGCGGCACGGCGAGCCAGGCCTCCAGGCATTTCTCGCGGTCGTAGGGAGCCTCCGCGCCGTCGTCCGTTCCGACCATGACCTGGCCGATCTCACCCGCAGCGAAGCGGCTGCCGAAGACGAGGGCGCCGGCGACGAGCAACCCTGAACCCACACCGTGCCCGACCTTGACGAGCATCATGTCGCCGTCGGCGTTGCCGAATCCGTGCTCAGCGAGCACAGCGACGTTCGCGTCGTTGGCGACGAACACCGGGAGCCCTGTGCGTTCGGCGATCATGCGCTGCAACTCGAGCTCGATCCACCCGAGGTTGGGGGCTGTGATCACGACACCGTTGGGGTCGACGATGCCCGGAGAGCCGAGGCCGATTCCGAGAACCGGCGCGGTTGCACGAGCTACGAGACGGTCGACCAGCTCGAGCACTTTCGCGGCCGCTTCGTCTCCGCGGCTTCCGGCGAGCGGCACCTCGGCGCTGGCCAGGATCACCCCGTCGATGTCGAGGACCGCGCCCCGGAACACCGTGTGCTCGCTGAGGTCCACCCCGATGATCTGGGTGGCGGCGCGATTCATGTCGAGGAGGACGGCAGGCTTTCCCGGGCGGGCATCGTCGCGCTGACCGAGCTCGACGACGAGTCCTTCGGCGATCAGGCCGGCAACGAGATCTGAGATCGTGACGCGTGTCAGCCCCGTCTCACGGGCGATGTCGGCACGGCTCACCCGGCCGGTCCGGTACAGGGTCTGGAGCACGAGGGACCGATTATGGGTACGCGCGTGTTCCGGGAGCACTTTGGTCTTCGGGCGCAGGGCCCGCCCAGGGGCCATTCCGCGATCCAGGGGGATGGGGCCTGTGTCGTTCAGCGACGAACGTTGTCCGTGATCGACCAACTGCATGTTTGTTAGTAAAGTCGACAACTAAAGTTTTTGCAAGCATTTCTTTTGGGGTCTTCCTGCGAGGCTGCGCCACCTCGCCGACATCCCGCTGGTGTGGCGCCTGAGCGAGGAAGTATGGACGTTTTCAGGGGTCCCCGGCTCGTACGGGCCTGTCGAGCGCCGGCGCCCACTTTGTACAGGCGGTGAACGAAAGCGGGGCGCAGCGCTTCGCGCTGGCCCCGCTTCTCGTCGCGTTCCCGCTACTTCGACGGCGTGGGGGTCGGTGTCGGAGTAGAGGTCGGCGCCGGTTTCGGTGCCGTCTGGGCTTCGGCAGCGAGCGCCTGCGCGATCGCCTTCTTCAGGTTGGCGTCGGCGATGCCGTAGGCCGCCCAGTTCCCCGCCTTCAGGGCTGCGTCGCGATCGAGCAGCGCCTGGCGCGCATCGACCAGTGCAGCCTCCAGGGCGGCGTTTCCCGTCGTCCCGGTGCCGGGCGTCGTCGTGCTCGTTCCACCTCCGCCTCCGGCGTTGGTGTCCCCTGCGGTCGCGCCGGAGTTGCCTCCGAACAGGACGTCGAGGGCACCGTCAAGCGTGTCCTGGAAGGCGATCTTGTCGCCGAACGCAACGAGCACCTTCTGCAGCAGCGGATAACTCGTCTCGCCGGTGGACTTGACGTAGACCGGTTGCACGTACAGCAGTCCCCCGCCGACCGGAAGCGTCAGCAGGTTGCCGCTGATGACGTCGGTCTTGCCCTGCCGCAACAGGTTCAGCTGTTGCGAGACTCCTGGATCGGAGTTGAAATTGTTCTGCACCTGGCCTGGCCCTGGCACAGTGTCGCTCGACGGCAGCGTGAGCAACCGGAGTTTGCCGTAGCCGGACGCCTTCTGACCCGTCGTACCGCCCGCGTCCGCATCGACCGCGAGGTAGCCCTTGAGGACGGACCTGCTCGATTCCGTCGTCGCCAGGGGCACGAAGGTGGAGTAGAGCGAGAAGGACGGCGTGGTCTGGCCCGGCATCTGCATCGTCAGGTAGTACGGCGGCTGCAGCGTGGGGTTGCTCGCCGGCGACACGGGGTCGTTCGGTGTCGTCCAGGCGTCGTCGCGGGAGTAGAAGGAACCCGCGTCCGTCACGTGGTACTGGCCGAGAACCGAGCGCTGCACCTTGAAGAGGTCGGCCGGGTAGCGCACGTGGCTCAGGAGCGCGCCGCTCATGTCGCTCATCGGCTTCACCGTGGCCGGGAAGATCTTCTCCCACGTCTTGAGGATCGGATCGCTCGAGTCCCACGCGTAGAGGGTGACCTTTCCGTCGTACGCGTCGACAGTCGCCTTGACCGAGTTGCGGATGTAGTTGATGTTGTCGAACGGGTAGGCCGGCTTCGGGGTCTCCGTGTCGGCGATGGCGTCGCTCAGGCTGCCCACGTGCGAGTACGGGTACTGGTCGCTCGTCGTGTACCCGTCGATGATCCACTTGACGCGCCCGTCGATGACCGCCGGGTATGCCTGGGAGTCGAGGGTCAGGTAGGGCGCGACCTTCTGCACGCGCTGGATCGGGTCGCGGTCGTAGAGGATCTGCGAGTTGCTGTTGACAGCGTCCGAAAGGACGATCTGCTCGTCCTGGAACTTGAGCGCATAGATCAGCCGCTTGAAGACGTTGTCGAGCTTCGGACCGGCGTTGCCGGTGAACGTGGTATACGTCTGCTGGACGTTGTTCGAACCGCCCGGATAGTCGAGCTCGACCGACTTCTGGCTGCTCGGCGCACCGACGATCGAGTACTTCGGCGACTGCTGGCCGAAGTAGATGCGCGGCTCATAGGTGCCGAGCGATCCGGTGGTCGGGATGCCCGATTCGAGGAACACGGGCTGGCCGTCGGTCGACCGCTGGTTTCCGTAGGCGGCGACGACACCGTAGCCGTGGGTGTAGACGATCGTGTCGTTGTACCAGTTCTGCGCGGAGCCCAGGCCGGACTGCTGGAGCTCGCGAACGGCGACCACCGCATCCTGCTCCTTGCCGTCGATCGTGTAGCGATCGACCGCGAGGTTGTCGGGGAACGCGTAGTACTGGCGGAACTGCTCGAGCTGACGGAAGGACGGGCTCACCTGTGCAGGGTCGATGATGCGGATCTGGGCCGTCGTCTGGGCGTCCTCGCGGAGCTGGCCCTGCTCGGCCGTCGTCTTGGCGTTGTACGGGATCACGTCGATGTTCGACAACCCGTACGCATCACGCGTGCTGTCGATGCTGCGTTGGATGTACGGCGTCTCGAGCGTCTTCTGGCTCGGGTCGACCTGGAACCGCTGCACGATCCACGGGTAGATCGCACCCACGACCAGGGCCGCGATGATGAGCAGCGCTGTGCCGACGAGCGGGAACCGCCAGCGTCCGATGAACGCCGTCACGATGAAGAGGGCCGCGACGAAGATGGCGATGCCGGCCAGGATGGCGCGGCCGGGAATGGTCGCGTTCACGTCGGTGTATGCAGCGCCGTTGACCATGTCGTTGACGTTGGAGTCCGTCACCGTCGCGTACCGGTCGAGCCAGATGCTCACGCCCTGCAGGAGCAGGTAGAGCGCCGAGATTACTGAGATCTGGATGCGCGCGGCCTTCGAGATGCGCACCTCTCGCCCGCTGACGCGCAGCGATCCATAGAGGTAGCAGGTCGCCAGCGTGGCGAAGAGCGAGATGATGACGACCGCGGACGCGAAGCCGACCAGGCCCCGGTAGAACGGCAGATCGAACAGGTAGAAGGAGATGTCGAGGTGGAACTGCGGATCGGTCTTGCCGGAGGCCGTTCCATTGACCCACATCAGCGCCGTCTGCCAACGGCTACCCGTGGAGACGCCCGCGAAGATGCCGAAGACGACAGGGATTCCGTACATCGCCAGACGGCGCAGCGGTTCGATCACCTGCTGGTAGCGGTCGAGTTGGCTGTTCAGCTTCGCGTAGACCGGCCGCAGGCGGTATGCAAGCTGGATCGACAGCCAGAGCGGAACGGCCATACCGAGGAAGCCGATGAAGAAGAGGACCGCCGCGGCGAGCCACTGGGTCGTCAGGACGTTGAGGAATCCCAGCTGCTGGTACCAGAGGATGTCGGCGTACAGCCCGGCGAACACGAAGAACGCGATGACGAGGGCGACGACCACCCCCAGCGTGATCCAGATCGCTGCCCGTCGGCGCCCGGCCGGTCGCCCTGCTGCTGTTGAACTCACGTGCGGCCCTCTTGCTCTGCGTTGAAAGGTCAGAAGCCCATCCTAGGCGCGGGACGCTTGGAGAAAGCTGCGCCTCGCGCGGCCTGTGGAGAGGGCTAGGATGCCGGGCAGGTGGGGAGGCTTGCCGTGCTGGAATGGGTGCTGAGCGCCTTCATCACGGCGAGCGAGTCGTCGAGCGTCTTCACCGAGAACACCTTCAGCCCGGACGGAATGTGACCGGTCACCTCGTCGCAGTTCGACCGGGGCGCGAGGAACCAGCTGCTTCCGGCATCCTTGGCCGCGAACATCTTCTGCCGGATGCCGCCGATCGGGCCGACGTTCCCCTCGTTGTCGATCGTTCCGGTGCCTGCGACATGCGCACCCCCGTTGAGCTTTCCCGGGGTGAGCTTGTCCATGATGCCGAGCGCGAACATCTGCCCGGCGCTCGGGCCACCGACGTTGTTCAGCTGGATGTTCACGTCGAACGGGAATGTGTAGTGCATCCCTGCTCCGATGCCGACGATGACGGTCGGGCCACTCTTCTCCGGGGTGATCTCGACCGTGCTGGCGGCGCCGTCGCGGACGATGCCGATCTTCGCCGGCTTCCCCGCACCGTTGGCCTTCAGCAGGTCGCGGAGCGTCTGCACGCCGGTGACGTGCACACCGTTGACCGTGATGATCTCATCGTGGACCTTGAGCACGCCGTCGGCCGGCGAGCCCTTGATGATCTGCTTGACGACGACTTCCTGCGGGTAGGTGTAGCCGAGCTCGTTGAGTGCGGCCGCGATCGCGTCCTGCTGCGAGTCGACCATCAACTGCGTGTTCTCCTTGTCGCTCTGCTGCGTCGTCGTGCCAGGCGGGAACACGTCGTCGACCGGCAGCACGGCCTTGCTCGGGGTGAACCAGGCGGAGGCGACCTCGATCCAGCTGGGAAGCGAATCGGGGTTTCCGACGAGCGAGACGGTGAGCAGGTTGAGCGAACCCGCGGTCGGGTACGTGGTCTCGCTCGGGATGGTGATGAGCGGCCTCGCATCCTTCGACGGTGCGCTGCCGACCGGCTGGTCGGTTCCGAGCGTGTTGAAGACCGGTCCGGGCTGCTCGATCACATACGGCGCGGGGACCAGGGCGAGGACGAGGGTGAGCACGAGCGCCGCGCCGACGAACGACCAGCCGATGATGACGCTGCGCTTCGGCCGGATGCGCTCCGGCTGATCGCCCGGCTCCGGCCTGAGATCGTCGTCGGTGAAGAGTGCCACGCCTGTGCCTTCCTGATGTTCGCGACGGGCGGACACCCAACCCCTGAGCCTAGGCCAATTCCCATCCTGCTCCGAAGAATCACGGGCTAGCGTAGATTCTGCGCCTGAAAGGTTGCCAATACGAAAGGCGAGACGATGGCCGATGATCCCGACAAGGACCAGGACGACGAATTCCGCGACATGCTGCGCGAATTCCTTTCCGGCAACTCGTCGATCGACCCCAGCCAGCTCGCGGGCGCGGCGGGGCTTCCGAACGATCCGGCCAGCATGGCGCAGCTGCTCGGGCAGCTCCAGAACGCCATCCGCAGCAACGGAGACGGCATCAACTGGGACCTTGCGCTCGAGCAGGCACGAACGCTCGCCGGTGCGGATGCGCGGGCGACGGAGCCTGCGGAACGCGCAGCCCTGGAGCAGGCGTTCCACGTCGCCGCCCTGTGGCTAGACGGCGTCACCAGCGTGTCGGAGCTGACGACGCAGCCGCAACTCATCGGGCGCGTGGAGTGGACCCGGCAGACCATGCCGTTGTGGACCCAATTGGCCGAGCCGGTGGCTCTCAGCATCTCGGATGCGCTCACCCGCGTGCTCAAGGAGCAGGCACCGGAGGAGATGCAGGGGATGCTCGCGAACGCCGGCCAGATCATGCGCTCGATCGGCGGCGCGCTCTTCGCGATGCAGCTCGGCCAGGTGGTCGGCCAGCTCGCGAAGGAGGTCGTATCGGGGGGCGACATCGGTATCCCTCTGCTCGAGGACGGTCATGCCGCACTCCTGCCGCAGAACGTCGCTGAATTCGGTGAGGGTCTCGACATCCCCGACGACCAAGTGCAGCTGTATCTGGCCGTCCGCGAACTCGCCCACGCTCGGTTGTTCCGTCACGCGAAATGGCTTCGCCTCCAGCTGATCACCTCGATCACGGAGTTCGCGAAAGGCATCACCATCGACACCGGCCGGCTCGAGGAGCTCGCCGAGAGCTTCGACCCCTCGAACCCGGAAGAACTCCGCGAAGCGATGGTCAGCGGTGCACTGATTCCGCCCAAATCAGAAGCGCAGCAGGCCGCGCTCGCCCGCCTCGAGACCGTCCTCGCACTCGTCGAGGGCTGGGTCGATGTCGTCACTGCGGAGGCGACGAAACTGCTTCCGAAGGCCGATGCCATCGCCGAGACGGTGCGCAGGCGTCGCGCATCCGGTGGTCCTGCCGAGTCGGCATTCGCCACCCTCGTCGGCCTGGAACTGAGGCCGCGGCGCCTGCGGGAGGCCGCTGCGATGTGGAAGGCGGTGAGCGAGGCGGCAGGCCCCGACGGGCGCGACCGGCTGTGGTCGCATCCCGACCTGATGCCGACCGGGGCCGACCTCGACGACCCGTCGGCACTGGTCGCGCGTCTCACCGCGGAAGCGAGTGGCGAGGAACCGGAGTACGACGCGGTCGACCAGGCACTGGAGGACTTGCTGCGCGGCGACACCGAGCGCCCGACAGAGGAGTAGTCGTCCGCCACCCTGTGGACAGATTCTGCGGCGTACCTGGCGCGCGCGGAATGATTCAGGGGTGACCTTCCAGCTCGATCCCCGGATCCCCCGGGTGTGGCGCACGCCTACGGACATCCAGTTCGGCATCGACCGGTGTCTGCTGTTACTTCGCAACGTGACGGCGGACGAAGAGCGGATGCTCGCCGACCTCGAACGCGGCGTGACGCGTGACGGGCTCATCGCGCTCGCGCGGTCGGCCCGCGCATCCGCCGAGGTCGAGTCCCTTCTGGCGCGCCTGCGGCCCGTGCTCCGCCCACCCGCACCGTCGACTCCCCCGGCGTGCCGCAGCGTCGCCGTCGACGGAGGCGGGTCCACAGCGGGCCGCATCACGAACATCCTCCGCAGTTCCGGCTTCGCGGTGACCCACGACATCGCTGATGTCGACCGCGTCGAAGCCGCGGTGATCGTCGGCCATTTCGCGATCGCCCCCGAGCGTCACGCCCGCTGGCTGAGGCGGGACGTCCCGCACCTCGCCGTCGTCTTCGGAGATCGCTCCGTCACGGTCGGTCCGCTCGTGGAGCCCGGGCGGGGACCGTGCCTGACGTGTCAGGAACGACGGCGCCTGGACGACGACCCTGCGTGGGCGGCACTGGCGACGCAGCTGGCCGTGCGCACGTCAGCACTCGAGAACGAGCTGGTCGGCACCGCCGTCGCCGCGTTGGCCTCACGGATCGTCCTGGCCCGGCTGACACGCGGCTCGCGCCGATTCGCGGCCGCGAGCATCCGCTACGACGGGTCGACCGGTGCTACGGACGTCGTCCCGGCACTGCCGCACGCGGAGTGCGGGTGCCGAGCTCTGCCAGGAAGCGGGAGGGCTGACGCGGCCCGCGTTGCTGGCCGCCCTCCGCCCAGCTGAGGTGCAGCCGGCGCCGCGCCCTGGTGATCCCCACGTAGAGCAGCCGCCGCTCCTCGTCGATCTGCTCGAAGGTCTTCGCATAGCTGATCGGAACCAGTCCTTCGCTGAGGCCGACCAGGTAGACCGTATCCCACTCGAGACCCTTCGCCGAATGCAGCGTCGCGAGCGTCACCGCAGCGACCGTCGGCTCGTGCTGACCGGCCTGGCGTTCCATCAGCTCGTCGGTGAACGCCCGGAACGTGGTGCCCTCCGGTTGCTGGTCGACGAGGCCCATGATCGCATTGAGGGACTCCCAGCGGTCCCGGACCGCTCCGCGCGCTTCCGGGGCGTCCTGGCTCCAGCCGAGCGACCGCAGCACATCGCTCACCGACTTGAACAGCGGTTCGCCGGTGACCGAGACGGAAGCCGCACGCAGGGACATCACGGCCTGGCGCACCTCGGGAAGGTCGAAGAACCGTTTCGCTCCCCTGATCTGATAGCTGACGCCCGCGTCGGCGAGCGCGGTTTCGAGCACTGCCGCCTGGACGTTCACCCGGTAGAGCACAGCAATGTCCTCTGGGCGGCCGCCTGCTTCGAGCTGCGCCGCGATCGCCTGCGCGACGCCGCGCGCCTCGGCGAGGTCGGATGGGTAGGCCGTCGGATCCGGCGTGCCGGGTTCTCCACCCCCGCGGTTCGCGCCGCCGGCCCCGTGCTCGGTGGCAGCATGAAGGGTGAGCGCGCCGGGGCGGCCTCGCATCAGCCGGTTGGCAGCGTCGACGACGTCGGGCGTCGAGCGGTAGTTCTGTTCGAGGCGCACCACCGTCGCGTCGTCGTACCGTCGTTCGAAGTCGAGCAGGAACTCGCTGCGTGCGCCCGCGAACGAGTAGATCGTCTGGCTCGCGTCCCCGACGACGCAGAGGTCGCGGCGGCCTCCCAGCCACAGGTCGAGGAGCTGCTGCTGCAGCGGGGAGACGTCCTGGTACTCGTCGACGACGAAGAAGCGGTACTGCTCCCGCACCTGCATCGCCACGGAAGGTTCGCTCTCGATCATCCCGGCGCACGCAAGCAGCACGTCTTCGAAATCGAACTGGCGTCGTTCGTCTTTGAGGTCCTCATACGCCTGCTGCACGAGGACGGACTGCTCCGCGGTCAGGCTGCCCGGGAGCGGGCGCGAGGCGATCCGGTGGGCGTACTGGTCGATGCTGAGACCCGAGACCTTGCGCCACTCGATCTCCGCAGCGACATCGCGCAGCGTCGCGGTGTCGAGCTTGAGCCGCAACCGCTCGGCGGCGTGGCCGAGAAGCCGGGCCTTGCCCTCCAGCAGGGACGGCAGCTGCCCGCCGACCACCTGCGGCCAGAAGAAGTTGAGCTGGCTGAGCGCCGAGGAGTGGAAAGTCCTCGCCGAGACGCCCCCGGCACCGAGCTGCCGAAGCCTGCCGCGCAGTTCGGAGGCTGCACGATTGGTGAAGGTGAGCGCCATCACCCGGTTGGGTGCGTAGGCGCCGGTCGCGACCCCGTACGCGATCCGGTGGGTGATGGCCCGCGTCTTGCCCGTGCCCGCGCCGGCGAGGATGCAGACCGGACCGAGGAGCGCCTCGGCGGCGACGCGCTGCTGGTCGTCGAGCCCCGCGAGCACCTGCTCGGGCGTCATCGTTCCTCGGCGCCTCGGGGAACCGGAGGTTCGCCGAGGGGGCCGCCGTACCAGTCCTCGATGATCGCGCGCGCGATCGACGTGCGGCCGGGAAGAATGACGACCTCGTTGTTCGTCCAGACCTCGTCGCGGGTGAACCACCGCAGTTCGAGGATCTCGGTCCCGTCTGGGTTGAGCGCCGCGGGGTCCTGGTCGTCGGCGAGCCGCGCCGTGAATCCCACCATCACCGAGGCGGGGAACGGCCATGGCTGCGATCCCAGGTACACGGGATCGACCACACGGACGCCGGCCTCTTCGAAGATCTCGCGCTCCACGGCCGCCTCGAACGACTCACCCGGCTCGACGAATCCGGCGAGCAGCGAGTAGCGGTTGTGCTCCCACATCGCATTGGAGCCGAGCAGCAGGCGGCCGTCCCGGTCCACGACACTGACGATCACCGCAGGGTCGGTGCGCGGAAAGATCTCGGTCTCGTCTGCCAGGCAGCGACGGACCCAGCCGCCCTGCTCGACGACGGTCGGTTCGCCGCACCGCGGGCAGTGCAGGTGCGAGTCGTGCCAGTTCGCAATTCCGAGGGCTTCCGTGAACAGACCGCTGTCGCGGTCGCTGAGGGCGGTTCCGACCGTGCGTAGGTTCGCCCACCTCGAGTCATCGGGTTCGAGTTCGGTGGCCGCGGCGTCGGTGAGAACGCTCAGTACGATCGCCGACCCGATCGGTACATCGGGGGTGGCGACGAGGGTGCGACCCAGGTAGACGCGAACGAGGGCCGAGGTCACCTGTGCCGCAGGGAGGAGTTCGAGAGCGGCAGACGTATCGTCTCGCCCGGCGCCCCAGCCATCCGACCCTGGCGTTGCGGCCGGGATACTTGCCGCTGTTACGAGCGCACGTCCTTTCCACAGCGGAAGAATCCGCGTGTCAGGCTCGGCCAGGAGCTCGTCGAAGAGAGCGGGGCGCGACCTGGCCTCGTGATCGCGGTCGACGGCACTGCGCGACAAGGGAAGGTCGCGAAGGGCGGAGCGCGACATCGGGGTCCTCTCACGGTTGTCTGATCGCTGTCGTTTTCGACGCGAACGGCTGGGAAGGCGTGGCGATCAACGGGTGCCGGGGATGTCCACTTAACCTAGGTGCTATGGCCAGATCCCATCTCACTCTAGCCGCGCTGGCCACCTCGGCCGTTCCCGGGCTGGAGGTGTCGGGCGCCCGCAGTTACACGGCCGGTGGCGCGGGCGACTTCGATTCTGCACTCCTGAGCGGACGCGACGGCAGCACCAGCATCATCCGTGTCCCGACGTCGCAGACAGCCGAATCGGAGCAGAGCGCCGATCTCGTCGCCCTCCGCGCCCTCACGACGGGAATCCGGAGCAGACTGCCGTTCGACGTTCCCACCTTCCTCGGCCAGACCCCGGTCGGAGGAACCCGCGCGATCGTCTACGGGTTCCTCCCCGGCAGCCACATCGACGTGGACGACGTGCCGCCCGGAGACGGCCTGGCCGGCGCGATCGGCCACGCCATCGCAGCCATCCACACCCTTCCGACCGCCTTCGTCGGCGAGGCCGGCCTGCCGGTGCTCAGCGCACCGGAATGCCACACGTCGACGACATCGCTGATCGAGTCGGCGGCCGCCACCGGGCTCCTTCCGAGCGCTCTGCGCGACCGGTGGCGCGATGCATCGGCCGACAGCGCCCTCTGGCAGTTCCAGCCCACGGTCATCAACGGCGCCATGACCGCCGACTCGTTCCTCGTCGATGGCGAGTCGATCTCGGCCGTCCTCGGCTGGTCGGCCCTCCGGGTCGGCGACCCCGCCCGCGACCTGCACTGGCTGCTCGCGATGAATCCGGATGCGGCGGAGAGCGCCCTGGGCGCTTACGGTGCGGCGCGCCAGGTCACGACCGACCGGCAGTTCACGCAGCGGGCGATGCTGTACGCGGAACTCGAGGTGGCGCGCTGGCTGCTTCACGGTCGTGAGGTGCGCAACCAGTCGATCGTCGACGATGCCGTGGAGATGCTCGACGGTCTGGTCGACCGCGTTCACACGAACGCCGCGAACCCGCTGTCGACCGCGACCGGGCCGATCATGGCCATCTCCGACGTAGAGGCGATGCTCGATCGCACACCGGGTGACCGGTCAGCCGATGACTATGGTCACGCTGGCGGGATGAAACCGGTGACCGACGACCAGAGCGACCGCAGCTCCTCCTCGGAGTAGAGGCGCTCGGGCCGGATGACGGCGTCGTCTGCGACGAAGTAGAACACGGCGTCGATCCGCTCAGGAGCGATGCCCTTCCATCGGGCGAAGGCGAGACGGTACAGCGCGAGCTGCAACTGCTTGCGTTCGAGGTCGCCGGCATCGCGGGGAGCCCTGCCGGTCTTCCAGTCGACGATCTGGTAGTCGTGGATTCCGTCGTCGGCACGGTAGACCGCGTCGAGCTTGCAGACGACCACCTGGCCGGCGAGCACCACGTGGAGCTCGATCTCGACCTCCTCCGGGCGCCGATCGGCCCAGGTGCTGGCCGCGAAAGTTCGCTGCAGCTCGTCGAGTTTCGCAGCATCGACGGCCTCGCCTCCCGGATCGTCCAGCTCCAGTGCCGACGCGTCGATGACCTCCGACGCACCGGCGGTGGTGCCGTAGCGCTGCTCGACCCAGCCGTGGAAGAGCGTGCCGAGACGCGTCTGACGGTACGGGCGTTCCGGCATCGGTCGACGGAGCGCTGCAGCCACCGCGGCCGGGTCGGTGACGAAGTCTTTGAAACGCGAGGCGGGGATGCGGGCCGGGAGCTCGACCCTTTCGCCGCGGGACCGGTTCGCCCGCTCGGCGAGCAGCAGGTCGATGTCCTCTGCGTACACGCCGCCGCGTCCGCCGCCGCGGGCGAGGCTGTCGCGCACCGCCTCGGCTGCGTGGAAGACGCGCGGCCGACGCGCCCCCAGCGGGTCCAGCGGCCACGTGACGGCCTGGGTGGCGAGCGCGTACGGATTCTCGTCGGCTTCGTCGATGTCGGGGAAGGCGTCGGCGGCCAGCAGTCCTGCGTTCTGGAGTTCGCGGAGGAACAGTCCTGGCCCGCGCGGACGCGTCTGCGTCGACCAGTACGAGCCTGTGAGCAGCAGACTGTCGCGTGCGCGTGTGACGGCGACGTAGGCCAGACGGCGCTGTTCGGCGGCGTGACGACGGGCGTTCTCGTCCTCGAACGCGCCGAGGGCGTCGTCGAACTCCTTCTGCGTCTGCGCGGACCGCCAGCCGAGCACCGGCAGTTCGCTCGAGTCCCCACGGAACTCGTACGGCAGCGCACCGAACTCCAGCCAGCCCTTCTTGCTGCGCGGGGCACCCGGGAGCTCGCCGTCGACCATTCGCGGCACCGCCACGATGTCCCACTCGAGCCCTTTGGATCCGTGGATCGTCAGGATCTGGACCGTGCCGGGCTCGGGCTCCTCACTGCGCGGCGCCAGGTTGTCGCGCTGCTCGGCCTCGGCGAGCCACGCCAGGAACGAGCCGAGGGTCGCCTGTTCGTCGCTGGCCAGGTACGAGGCGACTTGTTCCGCGAACGCGTCGAGGCTCGCCTGCCCGAGGTGCGCCGTCTCGTTGGCCGCGACTTCGATGTCGAGCATCAGTTCCTGCTGCACGAGTGTCACCAGGTCGAGGAGGTCGAGACCCGACCGGGAACGCAGGTAGGCGAGCTCGCGCCCGGCCTCGCGCATCCGCTCGAGGCCGGTGGGGCTGAAGCCTGACAGCTGGGAGTGGGACTCCGGCGCTTCGACGACGAAGTCGAGGGCGTCGACGAGGGATGCCGATTCCTCGCCCGCCACGGACTGGCGAAGACGCTCGCGAACGGGCGCATCGAGTTCGCGGAACCGGTGGTCGCGCGCCGCGAGCCACGAAGCGACAGAGCGGAGCACGGCGATGTCCTTGGGTGCGATACGCCAACGCGCCCCGGTCAGCACACGGATGAGCTCGGAACCCGCGGTCGGATCGTGCATCACCCGCATAGCGCTGAGCAGGTCGGCGATCACCGGTTGCTCGAGGAGGCCGCCGAGGCCGAGCACGTGGTACGGCACGCCGCGACGGTCGAGGGCACCGGTGAAGACGTCGATCTTCTTCAGCGACCGGCAGAGCATCGCGGCGCTCGGCGGACGGCCCTGGTCGTCGCGCCGGGTCAGCCGGCTGGCCAGCCACTCCGCCACCGTTTCCGCCTCGTCGGCGACGGTCTGCTCGAACCGCACATCCAGTTCGCCCGCCTCGGCGCCCGGCCGCGCCGCGAGCCTCTGGACCTGGACGGGAGAGTCGGCGGTCAGCGGTTCGACGAGTACATTGGCGGCATCGAGCACGCGGGTGGGATTGCGCCACGACGTCGAGAGCGCATACTCGGCCGCGCCACCGCGCGCGATCCCGGGCTTGTTGCCGGTGAAATCGAGGGAGAACCGACCCAGGTTCGCGGCGCTCGCACCACGCCATCCGTAGATCGACTGGTGGGGGTCGCCGACCGCCATCACGGCCTGGCCTCCGAACAGTCGCGACAGGAGTCGGGTCTGCACGACCGAGGTGTCCTGGTACTCATCGAGCAGCACGACCCGGTAGCGCATCCGGTAGTCCTCGACGACCGAGGGAAGCCGATCGCAGACCTGGAGGGCCAGCGAGACCTGGTCCGAGTACTCGACGAAGCCCCGCCGCGTCTTCTCCTCCGCGAAGCGTGCGGCGAGATCCAGGATCGGGGGCAGCGCGCCGACGACGCCGATCGCTGTGCGGACCGACGCATACATGTCCTTGACCCGCCCGCTCCCGGTCGGGAGCTCGGCCACCGCAGCGAACTTCGCCGTCATCGCCTCGACGTCGGCGCCGTCCACCACGTTCTCGCTGATGGCACGGCTCAGCGCGATGACCGCACTGGTGACGACATCGACGCTCCGCTCGAGTTCGACGAGCCGGTCATCGGTGCTGGTGACGACGAGGCGGCGTGCGAGCTGCCATGCCGACGCTTCGCTCAGGACGGCAGACTCCGGCTCTCGTCCGATGAGCAGGGCGTTCTCGCGGAAGATCGCATTCGCGAACGAGTTGTAGGTGGCGACCATGGGCGCCTCGAACGGGTCCGCGTCGATCTCGACGAGTCCGGACGACGACAGCTGGTCGATGCGACGCCGGATGCGCAGGGCGAGTTCGCCTGCCGCCTTGCGGGTGAAGGTGAGCCCCAGGATCTCGGGCACCCGGACGTGGCCGTTCGCGAGGAGCCAGACCACGCGGTTCGCCATGGTCTCGGTCTTGCCGCTGCCCGCGCCGGCAACCACGATCGCCGGCGCGAGCGGCGCCTCGATCACCGCCTGCTGCTGCGGGGTCGGGGTCGGCAGCCCGAGCGCCTCTGCGATCTCGGCAGAGCTCAGGCGGCGGCGGGATCGCGCATCCTCGACGAGGGCGAGCTCCACGAGGTCGAGGGGCGAATCGTCGACCTCCCAGTCGAGCAGCCCGTCGAGATTCTCGTCGTTCACGCGCTCACCGCCGGGACGAGGTGGATGCGGTACTCGAAGCGGGCGTGCGGGTCCCGTTCGTCGAGGTTGACGACGCCGACGAAGGAGCCCGCCGCCATCCCGTCCGCCGCCGCCGCGATCCGTTCACGGAGGTGGTCGAGCGCCTCGGCGTCGGGCGGACCCTGGACGGCCTCGCGATAGCTGCTGCCGCGGACGCCGGTCGCCACATAGACGAGTTTGGCACCTCCGGACGGCAGTCCTGCGGCCTGTTCGATGACACCCTGCTCCTGCGCGAGCTGGTACGCCCCGAGCTGGGCGTGCTCGGCGACCTTCGCGGCGCTCGGCACGGTCTTGCCGGTCTTCAGGTCGACGATGACGATCGTTCCCTCCGGGGTCTGTTCGATGCGGTCGATGGTGCCGCTGACGACCGCGCGGCCGACGGCGAGTTCGAACGACCCCTCCGATCCCAGAAGCGTGCCGCCGTTCCGTTCGAAGTCGCGCAGGTAACCGGCGAGGCCGTCGGCGAGGCGACGGGTCCGCCGCCTCTCCTTCTCTTCCAGCCAGGGCGATTCGAACTGCAGTTCGGACCAGCGTTCCTCGATACCGGCCCAGATGCGCTCGACGCTCACATCGCCGGACCCGTCGGTGCTCACCTGTTCCATGACTGCGTGCACCACAGTTCCGATGCCCGCAGCGAGACCGCTCGGAGACGACGCCATCGCGTCGACGAACCACGCGAGCGGCGATTTCTCGAACGTCTCCAGTCGTGACGGAGAAACGCGCACGTGCGCTTCAGGATCCGAGAGGTCGACCAGGGGTGCATCCGTCGACGGCTCGCGCAAGCCGTACCAGTCGACCGGGTCGGCACCGGGCACATCGGCCGCTGCGAGCCGCGCCAAGGCGTCGACGGCATCCGGCGTTCCGCTGGTCGCAGCACGACGGCGAAGTCTCCCGACCATCCCGCGCAGCGAGAGCGGATGCGTCGCATCGTCGTCGGCGTCGTGGGCCAGGTCGCCGGCCAGCCGGAGAAGAGGCGACGGCTGCTCCTCGTCGTTCGCCGTCGCCGTGAGGATGACCTGGCGGCGTGCCCGCGAGACCGCGAGCGCGAACATCCGCAGCTCGTCTCCCATGACCTGGGCGCGTTCGTCGACCGTCGTCGACTCGATTCCGGCGACGGCGTCCGCGAGCTTCTGCGGGTGCAGCAGCGAACCGCGCAGTCGCAGGTTCGGCCAGACGCTCTCCTGGAGGCCCGCGACCGCGACGACCTCGTATTCGGCGCCGATCGTCGCGCTCGGGGTTCCGACGAGTACAGCATCCGCAGTGGTCTGCGCCGCGAGCGTGTCCTCCGGCACCTCCGCTCCGAGCAGCTCTTCGACGAAGACCGAAGCCGGGCTCTCCGGGTAGCGCTCCACGAACCTCCGCGCGGCGGTGAAGAGAGCGACGATGCCGTCGAGGTGCCGGTTCGCCTCGTCGGCGACGATCCCGCTGCGCTCGGACTGCTCGAGCCAGCGTTTTGCTAGCCCGCTCCGCTCCCACGCATGCCAGAGCAGCTCTTCGATCGTGGCGCCGTCGCCGGCGCGGAGGCGGCCGGCCGCGATCGTCTCGGCGAGCCGGGCCGCCCTGCGCGCCGGGGCCGAGTCGATGGTGGCGAAGCGGCCGGGTGCGCTCAGCGCCTCGACGAGGAGCTCGTCGCCCGGGCGGTTGCCCTCACCCGCGAGCTCCTCCTGACGCAGCGCGAGGCGGAGCCGCCGCAGGCTCACACCGTCGAGACCGCCGAATGGCCCGAGCAGCAGTTCCGTGGCCACCGGGGCGGTCAGCTCGAGGGAGCCCAGCTCGACGCCGGCCACGGTGAGCAGTTGTCGTGCCGCGAACTCGTCGCGCAGGGCGCGACCGGCCACAGACGTGCGGGTCGGCACCTCCGCGACGGCCAGCGCGCGTGCCAGCGCTGGGACGAGCGCGCCGGAACGCACCACGACCGCCATCTGGTTCCACGGCACGCCGTCGAACAGGTGATGCTCGCGCAGCCTGCGCGCGAGGCGAGCGGCCTCGGCGGGCGCCGACGACGCCTCGATCCGGACGATCGCCGACGCGGTGCCCGCCGGCCGGCCGGAGCCCGCGAGCCGCTGGATGCCCGCCGCCGCCGTACCGATGCGCTCGGTGATCCTCGACGTCAGTTCGCGCAGAGCTGGAGGCTGGCGGTGCGCGGTCGTCAGGACGAGCCGGGTGACCGGGATGCCGAGGGTGGCATCCAGGCGCCCGAGCGCCGACGGCTCGGCTCCGCGGAAGGTCGTCGAGGCGACATCGGGGTCCCCGAAGGCCACGATCGCCACGCCACGGGCTGCGAACGCGCGCAGCAGCGACAGGGTGGCGACGGTCGCCTCCTGGAGGTCGTCGACGAGGATCAGCCGAAGCGCCGCGAGCGCGCCGCCCTCGGCGACGACGGAGACCGCTTCGGCGATGAGCTCGGCCGAGTCGACGAAGTTGCCCCGGTAGCTGTCGACCACCTGCTGGTACTCGACGATGAACTCTGCAGCGGCCCGCCATTCGTCGCGACCCGTTTCGGCCGCCAGCCGGACGAGCCGCTCCGGGCTCACCCCGTGTTCGACGCAGCGCGCCATCAGCTCCCGGAGCTCGGTGCGGAAGCCGCGAAGCGCGCGCACGTCGTCGACGAGCGGCTCGGGCCACGCCGGCCCCGCGCCGTCTTCGAGATGGCCGGCGAGGAGCTCGGCGATGATCTGGTCCTGCTCGCCGCCGGTGAGCAGGCGGGGAGGGTCGACGGCGGCCAGCCTGGCGCGGTCGCCGACGAGCTGGAAGGCGAGGGAGGTCGCTGTGCGGGCGAGCGGGCCGTTGGTGGGCACGTCGAGCCGGAGGGCGATGCGATCGCGAAGCCGGGTCGCGGAAGCGCGCGATGCCGTGAGGGCGAGTACTTCCCCCGGCGCGTAACCGCGCCCGAGCACCCGGTCGGCCACCGCCTCGACCAGCGTCAGGGTCTTCCCCGTGCCCGGAGCGCCGAGCACGGCTGCCGATTCGCCGTCCGCGAGTGCCATCACCGCGGCCTGGGAATCGTCGAGCAGGAGATCGCCGATTCCGGTGCCCAGGGGGGCCGTCGATCGGAAACCTCGTGTCGCCATGCCATGAACGGTACCGGCGTCCGCCGACAGAGAACGTGACGCAGCGCCGTCTTCCGAGTGTCGTAGTCTGAACTCACATCCGCCGGTCAGATTCGAAAGGCACCACTCGTGGAAATCCGCATCGGAATCCTCAACGCCCCCCGCGAACTCAGCTTCGAGTCCTCGCACACGGCCGACGAGATCGCAGAGCAGGTCTCGTCCGCACTGACCAGCGGCACCGGGTTCCTTCGGCTCAGCGACGACAAGGGCAAGGTCTACCTGATCCCGACATCGGGCATCGCCTACGTCGAGATCGGCACGGAAGAGTCCCGTCGCATCGGCTTCGTGGGCTGAGGCGGAGGCTGTAGCGATGGAGCTGCTGTTCATCACGCTCGCCGGGGCGATCATCGGCCTGGCCGGGCGCTACCTTCTCCCCAATCGTCACACGCACGGGGCGGCTCTCATGCCGGCCATCGGCGTCATCGTCTCGGCGATCCTCTGGGTGGGCCTCACCTGGGCGGGCCTCAAGTGGGACGGCGGCTGGATCTGGGTGATCACCCTGCTCGGCACTGGGGCGATCGTCGTGGTCGTCGACCTCATCATCGGCCGGGTGCGTACGACGCACGACGCCAACCTGCTCGCGACCCTGTCGAAGGCGTCGCCGGTTCCCGCGCGCTGACCACCGTCACCCAGCCGCCTCGGCTCACGCCGAGGTAAAACCGTCAGGCGGTGAGTCCCAGTGCGTCCATGCGCCGGGTGTGTGCTGCGATCAGTTCGGTGAAGATGGGCTCGGTGCGCTCGTCGTCAGTCCTGGCATTGCCGGACAGGTGAAGCGCCGACCGGCACACCAGGAGCGTGTCTCCCACGAGTCGCCTCCCCCACATCGCCAGCCGCGAGGCCAGCTGAGGGTCCGCAGCGATCTCGGCCCGGAGGATGCGCACCACCTGGTCCTGTCCGGAGTCCTGTCCGAGCAGCTGCGCCGCCCGCGGACCGAAATCGCCGGGCAGACCGGCGGACAGGCGGATGAAGAAGTCGTCCAGGAGCCCTGCCGTCAGGTGCGCGCCGAGGAGCGTCTCCTGCCAGTCGGCGCCGGTCGTGATCAGACTGAACCCGTCGATGGCGTCCGCGAACGGCTGCATCGCGTACGACGGGTCGTCGCCGCGCCTCCGGATCTCGGCCACGAGGCCCTGGTGCTTCGCGAGAGCGAACCCGGCAGCCTTGCCGATGCTCTCCTTCGCCTCGAGGTCAGGCACCTCGCCGACCACGCGCGAGAGGGTCTGGAACGACTCGAGCTGCAGGTAGGCCGCCTGACCGAGGTAGGGCAGGAGCTCCGGTGCGATCTCGTGCAGGTCCACCCGAGTCGCGGGCGGCTGCGCCGAGCGCGGCTTGAGCCGAGGGAGCTCGACCAGGGGCCGGCGACGGGAGAACCAGGTTGACACGTACGCCAGTGTAGCGAGGGCGGATGCGCGACCTGGCTGCCCTCCGACGACGTCCGCTTAAGGCCGTCTGTTCAGGAGCATCAAGTAGGCTGTGAGCGCCGTCGGCATGGGATCGACGGCCCTACGCCTGTGAAAAAGACGGCGTAGACCTTCGTGACCTAACCGACAGGCATCATTTCGTGACTTTCTCCGAACTCAATATCGACCAGGACATGGTCGACGCGCTGGCAGAGAAGGGGATCATCGAACCGTTCCCCATCCAGGCCCAGACCATCCCCCTCGCTCTCGACGGGCAGGACATCATCGGCCAGGCCAAGACGGGCACTGGCAAGACGTTCGGCTTCGGCCTCCCCCTCATCCAGCGCCTCGGGCTCGACCCTGCCCCTGGCGTCCAGGCACTCGTCGTCGTCCCCACTCGCGAACTCTGCGTCCAGGTGTTCGAAGACCTGTCGCAGGCCGCGGAGAACCGCGCGACCCAGGTCGTGGCGATCTACGGCGGCAAGGCCTATGAGGGCCAGATCGAGCAGCTCAAGGCCGGCGCGCAGATTGTGGTCGGCACCCCCGGCCGCCTCCTCGACCTCGCCAGCCAGCGGCTCCTCAGCCTCGCCAACGTGCGCGAGATGGTGCTCGACGAGGCGGACAAGATGCTCGACCTCGGCTTCCTCGCCGACATCGAGAAGCTGTTCGCGCAGACGCCGGCCACCCGCCACACCATGCTGTTCTCGGCGACCATGCCCGGCCCGATCGTGGCCCTCGCCCGTCGTTTCATGACGCGCCCCATCCACATCCGTGCCACCGACCCCGACGAGGGCCAGGTCCAGGCGAACATCAAGCACCTCATCTACCGGGCCCACTCCCTCGACAAGGACGAGGTGGTCGCTCGCATCCTCCAGGCCGAGGGGCGTGGCAAGACGGTGGTCTTCACACGCACGAAGCGTGCTGCGGCGAAACTGGTCGAGGAGCTGGGCGACCGCGGGTTCAACGCCGCAGCCGTCCACGGCGACCTCAACCAGGAGCAGCGCGAGCGAGCCATGGCTGCCTTCAAGGCGGGCAAGAAGGACATCCTCATCGCCACGGACGTCGCAGCGCGCGGAATCGATGTCGACGATGTGACGCACGTGATCAACCACACGATCCCCGAAGACGAGAAGACGTATCTCCACCGTGCCGGCCGCACTGGTCGTGCAGGCAAGACCGGCATCGCGGTTACCTTCGTCGACTGGGACGACCTGCACAAATGGGCACTGATCAACCGCGCGCTCGAGTTCGGTCAGCCGGAGCCCGTCGAGACCTACTCGTCCTCGCCGCACCTCTACTCCGACCTCGACATCCCGGCCGGAGCGAAGGGACGACTGAAGTCGACCCCCGCGGTCAAGACTGAATCGACCGGTCCGTCACGCGGTGGCCGTGAGTCGGACAGCGCACGCGGCGGCCGCGAGTCCGACGGCGCACGCACCGAGGGCGGTGCGAGCCGGAGCCGGTCGCGTTCGCGCACCCGTGGTGGCCGTCCCGCGTCCGCGGCCTCCTCGCACGACGGCCAGGCGCCGTCGGAGCACGCGGCATCGGGCACGCACGACGGCGGCGGTTCCCAGCACCATGACGGCAACAGCGCCCCGCGCCGCCGGAACAGAACGCGTCGTCGCAGCGGAGGCTCCGCCCCCGCGACGCCCGCGAGCTAGACCACGGGTTCGTCGAGTCCGGGAGAAGTCCGCTCGATTCGGAAGAATCGGCGGCTTTTTCCCGGACTCGACTCGTGTGGAAGGCAAGCCGCGCGGGTCAGTACCAGTTGTAGCCGACCTCGTGGCTCCAGGCTCCGCACGGTGAGCCGTAGGACCGGGAGATGTACGCAAGGCCCCAATTGATCTGGGTTCGAGCGTTGGTCTGCCAGTCCGGGCCCGCTGTCGACATCTTGCTGGCGGGCAGCGACTGCGGGATCCCGTACGCCCCGCTCGACGTGTTGTAGGCGTCGGCGCGCCATCCGGACTCCTGGTTCCAGAGGCGAACCAGGCAGGACATCTGGTCGCCGCCCCATCCGTAGGACGGCAGGACGCTCTGGGCGTAGGCCTGCGCGCCGGCCGGATCCACGACGACTCCGCCGAGTGGGGGCGCGAAACCATCCGCCCCTCCGCCCGCACTTGCCTGCTGCTGGGCGAGTGCAGCACGGGCGGCCACACCGGCCGCGTATTTCTGCTCGACCTGCGCGGTCGTGCGCTTGAGGGATGCGAGCTGCGCGTACATCACCTTCGCGCGCGCCTGCTGCGCGGCGAGCGCAGCGTTCGCGGCCTCCTGCGCCGCTTTGGCGGCGGCGAGTGCTTTCTGCGCCTGCACGGCGAGAGCTGCCCGCGCGTCCTCCGCCGACTTCGCATCCGTGCTCAGCGACACCGCGAGATTCTGCTGCTGCTGGGCTTTGGTGAAAAGGTCGCCGGCGCGGCTCGTGAGGCCGGCCATCGCGCCGAGCTGGTACAGCAGGTCGGTGGAGCCCGAGGGGCGGGACCCGTCGAGGAAGAGGTGGATCGTAAGGTCGGCTCCGCTCATCCGCGACAGCTGCTCGGTGAGCGCCCCGCTCTCGGTCTTGAGGGTGCGGGCGGATGCTGCCGCGGCCGCCGCGCTCGTGGCGAGCTTCGACGCCTTGTCGGTGGCGGCGGCGAGATCGGCCTGCGCCTTGGCGTACAGCGCCGCGCGTCGGATCGCGAGGTCCGCAGCGGCGTTGGCCGCCTGCTGCAGGCCCCCGAGGAGTGTGTCGATCTTGGTGACCTCGGCCTGCGTCGCCGCCTGGCTCGCTTTGGCCGCCTGCACGTCGCCCCAGGTCGGGTAGCTCGTGTCCGCGGTGGCAGCGGGCACGGCGCCACCGACGGCGAGAAGGGCAGCGACGAGAAGACCGACGGCAACCCGGGATCGTCCCTTCACCTGTGTCCTCCGCTCGCTCGCACCCCGTTCAGGGTACGACGCGTTTCTCAGGACGCGTAGAAGGGCGCCGCGCCTGTCGCTTGTTCGATGATGAGATCGAGAACCCGGGGGTCGGTGGTGTTCTCGCCGAACCGGTTCGGCTTGCCGGAGCCGTGGTAGTCGCTCGATCCCGTGATCTGGAGGCCGAACTTCTTCGCCAGCTCGTGCAGACGCTCCCTGCCGTCCGCGGTGTTCTCGCGGTGGTCGATCTCGAGCCCGAAGAGCCCCGCATCCACGAGCCGCGCGAGTCGGTGCGACGGAACGACCCGCTCGCGACCGCGCGTCCCCGGATGCGCGAGCACAGGAACACCGCCCGCCTCCCGGATGAGACGCACCCCGGTGAGCGGGTCCGGAGCGTAGTGCGGCTGGTAGTAGCCGGCGCGCCAGTGGAGGATGCCCGCGAACGCCGCACTGCGGTCCGGTGCGAGCCCGCGGGCGACGAGCGCATCCGCGATGTGGGGGCGCCCGACCGTCGCGCCCTCGGTGGTCTGCGCCACGACGTCGGCCCAGGTGATCTCGTAGTCCTCGGAGATGCGCTGGACCATCTCCTCCGCACGGCGACGGCGGCCGACGCGGATGCGTTCCGTCTCGGCGGCGAGCGCCTCGTCGAGCGGATCGAACAGGTAGCCGAGCATGTGGACGCTCGCGAACTCGATGCGCGTGCTCAGCTCCATGCCCGGGATGAGGGTGACCCCGGCTTCGGGGACGGCGGAAGCCGCATCCGCCCATCCTGCCGTCGAGTCGTGGTCGGTCAGCGCGACCGTCCCCAGCCCTGCCGTCGCAGCAGCGCGCACGAGTTCGGCGGGGGTCTCGGTCCCGTCGGAGACGCTCGAGTGGGTATGGAGGTCGATGGGACCACGGAAGCGTCGCACATCACCCATGCACTCATCGTACGGGCGCGGAGATGTCCGGCGCCGACAGCAGCCCGCGGTCGGTGGAAGAATGGTGCAATGTCGTCTTCCACCGAATCGTCCCAGCAGACCGCGACCAGCGAGCCGAAGCCCCGCGCCACGTCGAATCGTTCGACGACGCCGGGCTCCGACGGGTTCAAGGAGTACATCGGCAGCGGATGGGGGGATCGGCCGGATGTGCTTCCCGGCGCCCGCGAGCAGGCCGCGTTCGCCGCCGAGCGCCGCACACGCGTGTCGCGCCTGCACCCTGGCAAGCGCATCGTCATCCCCGCCGGCCGCCTCAAGCAGCGTTCGAACGACACGGACTTCGCCTTCCGCGCGCACTCGGCCTTCGCACACCTCACCGGATGGGGTTCCGATTCCGAGCCCGGAAGCGTGCTGGTCCTGGAACCCACTGCCGACGGCCACGAAGCGACCCTCTTTTTCCGCGAGCGCGCTGGTCGCGATTCCGACGAGTTCTATGCGAACCCCGAGATCGGCGAGTTCTGGATCGGCCCCCGGCCGTCGCTCGCACAGGTCGCGAGCGATCTGGCTCTTGCCACCCGCGGAATCGCGGAGCTCGACGCCGTCCTCGAGGCGACGGACGAGAACACCCTGGTCGTGCGCGAAGCCGACCCCGCGCTCACCGACCAGATCGACGGCCTGCGGCTGCTCAACCTCGACGACCGCATCGCTGACGTCGAGGCGCACGAAGGCGATGACGAGCTCGCGCGCGACCTTTCAGAGCTCCGCCTCGTGAAGGACGCCTACGAGATCGGCGAGCTGCGTGCGGCCGTCGACGCCACCGGGCGCGGTTTCGACGATGTGATCGCCGACCTCCCGCGGATCACCGCCCATCACCGCGGCGAGCGCCTGGTCGAAGGTGTCTTCAACGGGCGGGCTCGCGCGGACGGGAACGCGGTGGGATACGACACCATCGCTGCGAGCGGACCGCACGCCTGCATCCTGCACTGGACCCGCAACGACGGGCCCGTGGTCCCCGGCGACCTCATCCTGCTCGACGCGGGCGTCGAGGTCGACAGCTACTACACCGCCGACATCACCCGCACCTTCCCGATCAGCGGACGTTTCAGCGACACGCAGCGCCTCGTCTACGAAGCGGTGCGCGAAGCCGCAGATGCCGCCTTCGCGATCGTGCGCCCCGGCATCCGGTTCCGGGAGATCCACCAGACGGCGATGGCCGTGATCGCCAGGCGCACTGCGGAATGGGGTCTCCTGCCGGTCAGTGCCGAGGAGGCGCTCGAAGCCGACAACCAGCACCACCGTCGCTACATGGTGCACGGGACGAGCCATCACCTCGGCCTGGACGTGCACGACTGCGCCCAGGCGCGCCGCGACCTGTATCTCGACGGCGTGCTCGAGGCCGGCATGGTCTTCACGATCGAGCCCGGACTCTACTTCCAGCCGGACGACCTGACCGTCCCTGAGCATTTCCGGGGCATCGGCGTGCGCATCGAGGACAACATCCTCGTGACGGCGGATGGCGCGGAGAACCTGTCGATCGCGATCCCGCGGACGGCCGATGACGTCGAAGCCTGGGTTCAGGGCGCCGCGAGCTAACGGCTATCCCGCTGTCGGCGGGCCCTGCGGCGGATCCGACGGACGTGCGGGCGGCCCATCGACGGGCGGCCCGGGCGGCGCCGGCTCCACGGGCGGCGCGGGCGGCGGGTCCGACGGGTGCTGGGCGGCCGGGAACGGCGGCGCCGCGGGCTCCGGCTGGAAGCCGCCGGAGATCAGGTTGCGGGCGCGGTTGACCAGCTCCGGGTCGACGATGACGGAATAGCTCGACGCGATGATCTGGGCGACCGACGTGTAGTCACGACGACGGCGGTTCACCGCGTACGAGACGATGCCGAAGAGCATTCCGAACCCGGCGCCGATCAACACGGCTGCGATCACGAACCCGTAGCTGGTGGCCGGGCTGAAGATCACCAGCAGCAGCCCGATGAAGATGCCGAACCAGGCTCCGGACGCGGCGCCGGCGATCGCGACACGGCCCCAGCTCAGCTTGCCGGTCACCCGCTCGACACTCTTCAGGTCGCTGCCCACGATGAACAGTTTGTCGACCGGGAAGTCGGCCCGCGCGAGGAGATCGACGGCCTGCTGCGCCTCCGGATAGGTCTCGTAGGTCGCAATGGTCTCGCCGCGCGGCAGGGTCGGGAAGACGATCCTGCTACGGCCTCCGAACGGGCTCTGATTGGTCACCGGACCATTCTTTCACCCAGCGCCGTTGAGCCGCTTCGAGGGCATAAGTTATTACCTGTGAGTGCCTCCAGAGTTTTCGTCGCCCGCCTCGCCGGGTGCACGGTCTTCGACCCCGCGGGCGACCGCGTGGGCAAGGTGCGCGACGTCCTGGTGGTCTACCGCAAAAGCGATCCGCCGCGCGTGGTCGGGCTCATCGTCGAGATCCCCGGCAAGCGCAGGGTCTTCGTCTCGATCGGCCGTGTCACCAGCATCGGCAGCGGCCAGATCATCACGACCGGACTGATCAACGTCCGCCGGTTCGAGCAGCGCGGCGGCGAGGTCCGCGTGATCGCCGAAATGCTCGGGCGTCGCGTGGTCTTCTCCGACGGCTCAGGCGAGGCGACCATCGAAGATGTCGCCATCGAATCGTCCGGACAGGGCGACTGGGCGATCGGGCAACTCTTCGTCCGGCGCCCGAAGACCGGTTCGTCGCCGTTCGGCAAAGGGCCGACGGCCTTCGTCTCCTGGTCGGAGGTGCTCGAGAAGACGAGCGCCGGCCAGGCCCAGTCGGCCGAACAGCTCATCGCCACCTATTCCGAATTGAAGCCCGCCGACCTCGCGAACACGCTCCTCGACCTGCCGCAGCAACGGATGCTCGAAGTCGCGGGAGAGCTGCCTGACGACCGCCTCGCCGATGTCCTCGAGGAGATGCCGGAGAGCGAGCAGGTGCAGATCCTCGGCCAGCTCGACGACGACCGTGCCGCCGACGTCCTCGACCAGATGGAGCCGGACGATGCTGCCGACCTCATCGCGCAGTTGTCCGACGAACGCGGTGAGCACCTCCTCGAGCTGATGCAGCCGGAGGAGGCGGAGGACGTGCGCATGCTGCTGACCTACGCGCCCGACACGGCCGGTGGCCTGATGACCACCGAGCCCATCATCGTCTCGGCTGATGCAACGGTGGCCGAGGGCCTCGCCCTGATCCGCCGTCACGAGCTCGCTCCCGCCCTGGGAGCCGCGGTGTGCGTCACCCTCCCGCCCTACGAAGCACCCACCGGCCGCTTCCTCGGAATGGTGCATTTCCAGCGCATGCTGCGCTACCCGCCGCATGTGCGCCTCGGCACCCTGCTCGACCCGAGCCTCGAGCCGGTGACCGCCGACACGTCGGCCGCCGAGGTCTCGCGCATCCTCGCCAGCTACAACCTGGTCTCCGTACCGGTCGTGGACGAGAACCATCGCCTGGTCGGGGTGGTGACCATTGACGACATCCTCGACTTCCTGCTCCCCGACGACTGGCGAAGTCGCGACGACGAAGACGACGTGCTGAAACGCCCGGCGCCCTCGGACAGCACAGGCAGTATCCCCATCGCGAACGGAAGGAGGGTCGGAAATGGCACGAGCTAGCCGGTCGGATTCCCGCCTGGACGCCCCGAAGGGGCTGCGCACGACCGTCCTCCCCCGCCGGCCCGTCAACGACCGGGACCGGTTCGGTCGGTTCACCGAGTGGATCGCCCGCAACATGGGTACCCCGTGGTTCATCGTCGGACTCACGATCTTCGTCGTGTTCTGGATGGGCTGGAACATCTTCGCCCCGTCCGCGCTGCGCTTCGACTCCTCAGCACTCGGTTTCATCGCGCTGACGCTCGTCCTCTCGCTCCAGGCCTCGTACGCCGCCCCTCTCATCCTGCTCGCCCAGAACCGGCAGGATGACCGCGACCGGGTCCAGATCGAGCAGGACCGGCAGCGCGCCGAGCGCAATCTCGCCGACACCGAGTACCTCGCCCGCGAGGTCGTCGCGCTCCGTCTCGCCGTGCGCGACATGGCCACGAAGGACTTCATCCGTGCGGAGCTGCGCTCCCTGCTCGAAGACCTGGACAGCCGCGCGGAGGCGGAAGCCGAGCAGTCCGGTGCCTGACCAGACGGACGGCCCCAACGCCGGGCTCGCGGATGCGGTGCGCTCAGCGCTTTCGCACGTTCTGGACCCGGAGATCCGCCGGCCGATCACCGAGCTCGACATGGTCGGTGACGTCTCGGTCGATGCGGCGGGCGTCGCGACCGTCGGCATCAAGCTGACGATCGTCGGATGCCCGGCCGCGGACACCATCGAACGCGACGTCCGCGCCGCCACGGCCGCCGTCTCCGGCGTCACCGGCGCGGTCATCGACGTGTCGGTGATGACCCCCGCCGAACGCGCGGCGCTGACGGAACGGCTCCGCGGATCGCGGGCCGCACGCAGGCCGCAGTTCGGTCCGGATTCGCTCACCCAGGTCTATGCGGTCACCAGCGGCAAGGGCGGGGTCGGCAAGTCCACGCTCACCGCCAACCTCGCGGTCGCGCTCGCCCGCCGCGGGCTCGCCGTCGGTATCCTCGACGCCGACGTCTACGGCTTCTCGATCCCCGGCATCCTCGGGCTGGTCGACGCCTCCGGTTCTGCGCCGCGCCCGACCAGGGTCGACGACATGATCCTGCCGCCGGTCGCGCACGACGTGAAGGTCATCTCGATCGGGATGTTCGTCGATTCGCCGTCGGCGGCCGTCGCGTGGCGGGGGCCGATGCTCCACCGCACGATCCAGCAGTTCCTGACCGACGTCTACTGGGGCGACCTCGACGTTCTGCTGCTCGACCTTCCGCCGGGGACCGGAGATGTCGCCATCACCGTCGGCCAGCTCCTCTCGCACGCGGAGGTCATCGTCGTGACCACACCGCAGCCCGCCGCGGCCGACGTCGCCGAGCGCAGCGGAACGGTGGCCCGCCAGACCGGGCAGCGCGTCATCGGGGTGATCGAGAACATGGCAGGGCTCGTCCAGCCCGACGGCACCATCCTCGAACTCTTCGGGAGCGGCGGCGGCGCAGAGGTGGCTGAGCGGCTCTCTGCCGGCCAGGACGACGTCGTCCCCCTGCTCGCCTCCATCCCGTTGAGCGTCGCCCTGCGTGCGGGCGGCGACGCGGGCATGCCGATCGTCCTGAGTCAGCCGGAGGACCCGGCCGCACAAGCGATCACCGGCGTCGCGGCCCGGCTCGCAACGCGCGGGCGGTCGCTTGCGGGGCGCAGGCTCGGCGTCACGATCGCCTAGCCCCGGCGCCGACCGGTCGGCTCAGCGCGGTTCGACGATCCTCGCCAGCAGCTCGACCAGCAGCCGTTCGGTGAGCTCGTGCGGGAGTGCCTCGATCAGTGCCAGGAAGGGCGCCATCCGCTCGGGCAGCCGCGCGGACGCAGCCCCGTCATCGGCCTCGATTCCGACGAGCCCGATCTGCTTGAGCACCTGAAGTGCTCCATCCGAGTCGAGCGGTCCCTGACCCACGCCGTCGGGCAGCGCCGCGAGCAGGTCTGCCGGCGCGACCGCGGGAACCCCGCGCACCTCGGCGGCGGATCCGCGCAGCGCGGCCTCGAGCTCGTCGATCCGTTCCTCCGTCACCGGCGTCACCGTGAGGTGTGTGGTGTGCGGCAGGCGCGTCCCGTCCGGCTGCACGAGACCTGGCTGGAGCTGCAGCAGCCATCCCCTGGCGCGAGCCTGGTCGGCCCAGTGGTGGGGGTCGACCTGCGTGGCCGTGGGAACCGACGTGTCCGTCGCGACGGCGAGCAGTGGGCCGACGGGGTCGCCGACCACGCGCAGGCCCTCGATATCCCCGATGACATCGACGAGTGCACGCGTCGCCCGGAGGCAGGACAGGGCGAGCTCGGAGAACCCATCGGTGCCCAGCGCCTCGACGATGGCCCAGGAAGCCGCAAGCGCCCCCGCGGATTTCGAACCCAGGATCGTCGGGTTGACCACAGGATACCCGGGCCACCGTGTCGTGGCGAAGTACTGCTGGCGCTGGCGGTCGCGGTCGCGGTGGAGGAGCACGCTGGCGCCCTTCGGCGCGTAGCCGAACTTGTGCAGGTCTGCCGAGATGCTCGTCACGCCGCGCGCGGCGAAGTCCCAGGGCGGAACCGGAGCGCCATCGGGCCCGCTCCAGAACGGGAGGACCAGGCCGCCGATGCACGCGTCGACGTGGCAGGCGATCCCGGCGTCGTCGCACTGGGCGGCCACCTCGGAGACGGGATCGAGCGAGGCGAACGGATACGACGGAGCCGACACCACGACGAGCGCGACATCCGATCCCAGGCGCTGCGCCATCCGGTCGGCGTCGACCCTGCCGGTTTCGAGATCGACCGGCACGAGGTCGAGCACGAGGTCGAAGTAGTGCGCCGCCTTCTGGAAGGCGGCGTGCACCGTCGTCGGGGCGACGAGCCGCGCACGGCCCGTGCCTCCGGCCGCCCGCCAGCCATCCCGCGCCGTCTTCACGGCGAGGAGGCACGACTCGGTGCCGCCGGTCGTGACCGAACCGACGACGTCGTCGTCGCCGTGCAGAAGGCCACGCGTGAAGGCGATGAGGTCGCGCTCCATGACCGCGACCGAGGTGAAGGTCGTCGGGTCGAGGCCGTTGACCGGCTGCACCATCCGGATGGCGTCCGCGGCGAGAAGGTCGATCTCTGGCACACCCGAGTCGTAGACGTACGAGAGCACACGGCCGCCGTGCGTCGGAGCATCCCCTTCGCGGAGAGCGGCGAGGCGGCCCAGGATCTCCGCCGAGTCAAACTGCACCATCGATGTCCTCCTTGCGAAGACGGTAGCGTCCGAGCGGGATCAGGCTGAACGCGATGATCGCCGCCGGAACGACACTGAAGCTGAGAACGATGCCGACCACCGCACTCGCCGGCTGGGTCTCGCCTGCTGCTGCTGCCAACGTGGCCGTGTGGGCGACATAGCCGGTGAGCGCGAGGACAACGGTCAGCACGGTCGCACCGAGCGCCATCCCTGTGGTCTCCCCCGCGGTCCACATTCCGCCGAAGGTTCCCGCACGCCCCGGACCGTTGCGTTTCGCGTCGTGCGAGATCACGTCGGGCAGCATCGCCATCGGCAGCGACTGCATGCCCGCGTAGCCGGCACCGACGAGCGCGACCGGGAGATAGACCCAG
Organism: Leifsonia sp. Ger2509; assembly: GCF_055231915.1. Classification (NCBI taxonomy): domain Bacteria; kingdom Bacillati; phylum Actinomycetota; class Actinomycetes; order Micrococcales; family Microbacteriaceae; genus Leifsonia; species Leifsonia sp. Ger2509. The sequence continues at coordinate 3,726,473 of NZ_JBUYVB010000003.1, read as the reverse complement.
GTGCCGGGAAACCACACCAGCATGATCATCGACAGCGCGGCGAGACCGAACAGGATGCTCGCCGCCAGGAAGCCGCGCTCCTTGCCGATCCGGCGCGACACGACCGCCCACAGGGGTGTCACCACAAGTGCCGGCCCGATGAGGGCGACGAAGAGGAACGTGACCGCATCCTCCGAGTGCAGCACCCAGGTCGCGACATAGTTGGCGCCCGCCAGCATGGCCCCGGTCGCGAGTCCCTGGAGGAGGAAGGTGAGCAGGAGCGCGCGGAACGGCTGGCTGTCGCGCAGCGCACCGATTCCGTGCGCATAGTTGGTGCGGATCGTGGTGAGGACCCCGGCCGTGCGCTCACCGACGGTTTCGGACGGGACGCCCTTCGGTGCCACGAAACTCGACACGAGCATCCCCCCGCCGATCACCAGACCGGCGACGACCGCCATCAGAAGGTAGCCGGCGTGCTTGTCGGCGCCGCCGAGGGCCCGGAGAGCCGGCCCGCCCGCACCGAAGAGCAGGATGGCGAACGTCAGCACCACGACGCGCCAGGTCAGCAGGCGCGTGCGCTGGTCGTACCCGGATGCGAGCTCCGCCGGCAGCGCGATATACGGCACCTGGAAGAGACTGAACGAGGTCGCTGTGAGCAGGAAGGCGATCAACACCCACACAGCGGCGGGAACGGCAGCGACCCCGGCGGGGACCGCGAACGTGACGATGAAGAAGATCGGGAGGGTCACGGCGCCGAGGATCATCATTCCGCGCCGGGTGCCACGATGCGCGAGCATGCGGTCGCTGCGCGAACCGAGCACGGGATCGATGATCACATCCCACACTTTGGCGAGCGTGACGACGAGGCCGGCGGCGATCGCAGCAACGCCGAGCGTGTCCGTGAGGTAGTAGACGAGCACGAGGCCGGGCAGCGTCGCGAACCCGCCGGTGCCCAGGGAACCGATGGCGTAGCGCGCGATCGTGCGCCGTTCGAGCAACTGCTCTGTTGCGATCATTCGAGAATGATATAGCCCCGCGAACAGGCGGAATGACAGCCGGTCAGGTGGCCTCTGTGTCGAACGGCGGAACCGATCCGGCCTGGAGCTTGCGCTGCCGCTGCGCGTAGGCGGACTCCGTCACCGGCTTGATGGTCGGAGCCGGCTCCTCCTCGAGAAGAGCCTCGCGGATGATCCGCCTCGGGTCGTACTGGCGGGGATCGAGCTTCTTCCAGTCGACCTCTTCGAACTCGGGGCCCATCTCCTCGCGCATGCGGTCCTTGGCACCGTTGGCCATATCGCGGAGGGTGCGCGTGAACTGGCCGAGCTTGGCCGCATACGTCGGGAGGCGCTCCGGACCGAGCAGGAAGACAGCGATCACCCCGATGATGAGCAGCTTCTCGAAGGTCAATCCGAACACCAGATCAGACTAACGCGTGCGGCCTGCACGAATGCTGCCAGTACGGGCCGTATTCTGGTGCCGGTAGACCCCTGGGAGCGCTGTGTCAGACAAAGAATCCAACTGGAAGTTCGCCGACGAGATCATCGTCGAGCCCGACGTGATCGCACGGGCGCGCCAGCTGTCCCTCGAACTCGGGATCGAGCCGATCGCCGCATCGGTCGGAGCCCAGACGGCGGTTGTCGCCGCGGCGACCGATGCAGCGAGCATCGTCGAGATCGGCACGGGCGTCGGCGTCTCCGGCCTGTGGCTGCTCACCGGCGGCACGCATGCGACCCTGACCTCGATCGACTCGGAACTCGACCACCAGCAGCATGCGCGCACCTTCTTCACCGAGGCGGGCATCCCGTCGAACCGCGTGCGCCTCATCACCGGGCGCGCGCTCGACGTTCTGCCCCGCATGAACGAGAGCTCCTACGACATCGTCTTCATCGACGCCGACCCGCAGTCGGTCATCGAGTATGTCGAGCACGGCCTCCGGCTGGCGCGACCGGGAGGCACGGTCCTGGTCGCTCACGCGCTCTGGAAGGGGCGGGTCTCCGACCCGGCTCAGCGCGACGACATAGCGACCGGATTCCGCACCCTCGTCACCGAGACCGCGGCATCCGGTGCTGTCGTCAGTGCGCTCTCACCGGTCGGTGACGGTCTGCTTCAGATCACCAAACTGAGCGAATAGGGCTCCCTTTCGGGAGCCCCGTTCGTCAGGACGGTGCGACGACGCTCGCAAGCGCGTCGTGAAGCTCCTTGGCTTCCGCGTCGTTGACTGAGACGACAAGACGGCCGCCACCCTCGAGCGGAACACGCACGATGATGAGCCGACCCTCCTTTACAGCCTCCATTGGCCCGTCTCCGGTCCTCGGCTTCATGGCCGCCATGCAGCTCCCCTTTCGTGGATGTCCTTCTATTATCTGTCATTCGAGAGGCCGGAGAAAATCGCGCGTCTACCCCAGTCACGGTTACGGCGGCGTCCAGTCGAGCCCGTCGACGTCCCAGCAGATCAGCAACCAACCCCATTGGAGGGCCAGGAAGACGACGATGAGGGCGATGCGGTAGACCCGGCTCCGCGGCAGGGCGAGCGCGCCGAGGAGGGGGAACATCGGCATCAGGATGCGGAACGTGCTCGACTGCGGGAAGAACACCGCGAGAACGTAGACGCCGTAGGCGGCCAGCCAGAAGCGCAGATCGACGCCGAGCCGCTTCACGGGAGGGCTGAAGAGGAGGAGCGCGTAGACGGCGATGAGCAGCACGACGGTGACGTTTCCGAGCCAGGCGGGGAGCCCAAGCGCAAAGGTGAACCACCAGTCGGCGCCCTCGAACCACGACGAGAAGGGCACCAGGTGGGTGAATCCGATGTACTGGGCGCGCCAGGACAGCTCCGTATCCGTGTACGCGGTCAGTGATCCGGTCGCGATCGCCGCGATCGCAGGCCACGCGAGGCCGGCCAGTCCGCTGTACACGGTCACGGCGACGGAGGCCACCCGGTCGGCGGGCAAGAACGGGTCGCGTGCCCTGACCACGAACCGGTGGATGACATGCATCCCCAGTGCGAGCGCGAACGCCAGACCGCTCGGCCGCGTGAACGCCATGACGGTGACCACCGGTATCAGCCACCAGTAGCGGCGCAGCATCAGCAGGTAGAGGGCGAGCGCCAGGAGGAAGATGTACATCGACTCGGCGTACGCCACCTGGAACAACGGCGACACGGGGGCTACGCAGAACAGCGCGACGGCGTACAGGCTGGTCGAGACCGACAGCCGCAGCCGCAGGAGGCGGTAGAAGACCAGGGATGCGCCCAGGCCGAACGCGACGGAGGCGACGACGGCCGCGACGGGCCAGGGTGTCCTGGTGACGAAGGCGATGACATCCACGACCGCCGGATAACCCGGCATGAACGCCCACGCGTTCTGGTTCACATGGCCGTCGAGCAGCGGCAGCGACGACGGGTAGCCGGCGATCGAGACGATGTTGTACCAGCGGCCGTCCCAGATCGCGGCGAAATCGAAGTATCCCGGGTGCGCCCCGGTCCACGGGTTGGGGCCCTGCACGCTCGCGAGCACGAGGAGCATGACCGTCGTGACGACGCGGCTCACGATGAAGATCAGGATGACGTTCAGCCACCACGGAAAGCGCCGCCACCGTCCCGCGACTGTGTCGGCGCCGGCGTGCGGCTCGACCGCGGGTACGGCGTCAGTGGACGGCGACGGCGCCGGTGAGCCAGGCACGCAATCCCGTTTCGCACGAACTGATCTGGTCGACGGCGACGCGCTCGTCGTCGGCATGGGCCTTCAACGGATCGCCCGGACCGAAGTTGACCGCCGGGATGCCGAGAGCCGAGAACCGAGCCACATCGGTCCATCCGTACTTCGGCTTCGCCTCTGCACCGACAGCGGCCAGGAACTCCTGTGCGAGTGGGGCGTCGAGGCCCGGACGCGCGCCGTCGGCGCGGTCGACAACGGTGACCTGGTAGTCGCCGAAGAGCTCGCGCATGTGCTCGATCGCCTCGTCGGAGCTGCGGCTGGGCGCGAAACGGTAGTTGATGTGCACCATGCACTCGTCGGGGATGATGTTGCCGGCGACCCCGCCGCTGATCCCGACAGCGTTCAGTCCCTCCCGATACACGAGCCCGTCGACCTCGACGTTGCGCGCCTCGTAGCCGGCGAGGATATCGAGGATCGGTGCCGCCTTGTGGATGGCGTTGTCGCCGACCCAGCCGCGTGCCGAATGGGCGCGCAGCCCGAACGTGCGCACTTCGACGCGGAGGTTGCCGTTGCAGCCGCCCTCGACCACGCCGTTGCTCGGCTCCCCCAGGATGGCGAAGTCACCGACGAACAGGTCGGGGCGGTGGCGGGCGAGCCGGCCCAGACCGTTCAGTTCGTTCGAGACCTCCTCGTGGTCGTACCACATCCACGTCACGTCGATCGCAGGGTCGGTGAGCTCGGCGGCCAGCTTCAGTTGAACCGCCGTGCCACCCTTCATGTCGACGGTCCCCCGCCCCCAGAGGTACTCCACGCCGTCGATCGTCTCGTACCGCGTGGGCAGATTGTCGTTCAGCGGGACCGTGTCGATGTGGCCGGCGATGATGACCCGACGGGGGCGGCCGAGGTCCGTGCGCGCGACGATCGTGTCCCCGTCGCGGATGATCTCCAGATGGTCGAGCCCGGAGAGCGCAGCCTCCATCTCGTCGGCGAGCGTCTTCTCGTTCCCGGAGACGGATTCGATGTCGCAGAGCTGCCGGGTGAGGTCGGTCGAGGTCGCAGTCAGGTCGAGGGGCACCCTACTAATCTAGAGCCATGCCCTCTGACGTCGCCCACGAAACAGCTGTGCCCGCATCCGGTTCCTCCCGGCTCGCCTGGGGCTACGGTCTCGCGACCATCGCCGGCGACGGCACCGTGCTCGACACCTGGTTCCCCGAGCCGATGCTCGGGGCGCTGCCCGCCGGGCGCGATCGCTGGATCGCCCCCGCCGAACTCGAGGCTCTCGCCGGTGACGACCCGCGCAGGAACGTCCGCGTCGACATCGTCACGGTCGACATCGACCTCGACGCCCCTCCGTCGACCACCCCGGACGCCTACCTGCGCCTGCACCTCCTCTCCCACCTTCTCGTGAAGCCGAACACGATCAATCTCGACGGCATCTTCGCGCAGCTCCCGATCGTCGCGTGGACGAACGCAGGCCCCGTTCTCCCCGACGACCTCACGCGGCTGCGTCCGAGGCTGCAGCGAGCGGGCATCCACGTCACCGGGATCGACAAGTTCCCGCCACTGCTCGACTACGTGACACCCGACCGTGTCCGCATCGCCGATGCGTCCAGGGTCAGGCTCGGCGCACACCTGGCGCCCGGGACCACCGTGATGCACGAAGGGTTCGTCAACTTCAACGCGGGAACCCTCGGATCGTCGATGGTCGAAGGCCGGATCTCCCAGGGGGTCGTCGTCGGGGACGGGTCCGACATCGGGGGCGGCGCCTCGATCATGGGCACGCTCTCGGGCGGCGGAACGCAGCGCGTCTCGATCGGCGAACGCGCGCTCCTCGGCGCCAACTCGGGCATCGGCATCTCGATCGGCGACAACTCGGTGGTCGAGGCCGGGCTCTACGTCACGGCCGGAACGAAGGTCGTGCTGGCCGGGGCCGCACCGACGGCGGACGGGAAGCCGCAGACCGTCAAGGCCGTCGAACTGTCCGGCGTGGCCGACCTGCTCTTCCGCCGCAACTCGATCAGCGGGGCCGTCGAGGTGCTCCAGCGGGGTGGCAGTGGCATCGAACTGAACGCGGCTCTGCACGCCTGAGATTCCGCCGGGATGGGTTAGTGTCTGAAGACGGCAACCCGACCCGAAGGAGTAGCGGTGGGGGACGATCTGCCGCGCCTGAAGCGGCGCCATCCGATACTGAGGGTCCTCGGTGTGATCCTCGCCGTCGTGGTCGCCCTTGCGATCATCGTCGCCGGGATCGGGATCTGGACCGTCACCCGATCGTTCCCGCAGACCTCCGGCACGATCGAGCTCCCCGGCCTGTCCGCACCGGTCTCGGTGTCCCGCGACGACGCGGGCATTCCCCAGATCGTGGCGACGACGGCGGACGACCTGTTCGAGGCACAAGGCTACGTGCACGCGCAGGACCGGTTCTGGGAGATGGATTTCCGTCGCCATGTCACCGCCGGCCGGCTCTCGGAGATGTTCGGTGCGAGCCAGGTCGCGACCGACACGTTCATCCGCACGCTCGGCTGGCGGACGGTCGCCGAACAGGAGGTCAAAGCTCTGGACCCGACGTCGCTGCGCTACTACCAGGACTACGCAGACGGTGTGAACGCCTACCTCCGCGGGCACTCGGGAGCCGCCCTCTCGCTCGAGTACGCCGTGCTCGGCCTCCAGAATCCGGGCTACTCCCCCGAACCCTGGACCCCGGCCGACTCGATCTCGTGGCTGAAAGCGATGGCCTGGGACCTCCGTTCCAACCTCGACGACGAGATCGACCGCGCGCTCCTGCTGACCAGGCTGACACCGCAGCAGGTCGCACAGTTGCACCCGACCTATCCGTTCGCGAAGCATCCGACGATCACCGCCCTCGGCGACGGAGACACGTCGCGGACCGAACCGGCCGTCGCCCCGGCCTCGACGAGCGCCCCGCCGGCCACTCCGGGAGTCGTCGAGGCGTTGCAGCAGCTCCAGGGCTCCCTCTCCGGCATGCCGACATTGATGGGTCCGGCGGGCACCGACATCGGGTCGAACTCCTGGGTGGTCTCCGGCGCCCACACGACCACCGGCAAGCCCCTGCTCGCCAACGACCCCCACCTCGGCGCAGTCGAGCCGTCCGTCTGGTACCAGGTCGGGCTGCACTGTCGCACCATCACCGCTGCATGCCCCTTCGACGTCGCGGGATTCAGTTTCTCCGGCCTGCCCGGCGTGATCATCGGGCACAACGACCGCATTGGCTGGGGTTTCACCAACCTCGGGCCCGACGTTGCGGACCTGTACGAAGAGAAGGTCACCGGGAACACGTTCGAATACGACGGAAAGCAACTCCCGCTGGCAACCAGGAAGGAGACGATCAAGGTCGCCGGAGGCGATCCTGTGACGATCACGGTGCGCTCGACCCTTCACGGACCGATCGTGACCGGCCTGACGCCCGCCTACGCTGCGATCGCCAAGGACCAGGCGAAGCGGATGGGCGTCCCGACCACCAAATACCAGCTCTCGCTGCAGTGGACAGCCCTGCAACCGGGGCGTACCGCGTCGGCGATCTTCGCCCTGGACGCCGCACGCGGATGGGCGGACTTCCGCGCGGCCGCGGCGAAGTTCGACGTCCCCGCGCAGAACCTCCTCTACGCGGACGTGGACGGCAACATCGGATACCAGGCCCCCGGCCGCATCCCGGTCCGGGCCACCGGCGACGGAACGCTGCCGGTGCCCGGTTGGTCGAGCCACTACCGCTGGACGGGATACATCCCCTTCGACCAGCTCCCGTCGGTCTTCAATCCGCCCAGCGGCTTCATCGTCACCGCGAACAACTCGGCGGTCGGTCCGAACTATCCGTCGATGATCACCCGCGACTGGGACTACGGCTATCGTGCAGACGAGATCACAGACCGGCTCGGAAAACTGCTGACGAGCGGAAAGAAACTGACCGCGGCTGATTTCGCGGCGATCCAGGCCGACACGTACGACGCGAACGCGGCGCAGCTCTCGCCGATCCTGACCTCGGGCACGCTTCGATCGACGCTGACGGCCGGCGCGGCGAAGGGCGTCGCACTCCTGGCGAACTGGAACTTCCACGACGACGCCGACAGCGCTGCCGCCGCCTACTTCAACATCTTCTGGCGCAACCTGCTCGCCGACGCGTTCGGCCGCAAACTGCCTCCGAGCGCGCCGCCGGTCGGTGGTGACCGCTGGTTCGCGGTCGTCGGCGATCTCGTGACGCAGCCGGACTCACCGTGGTGGACGGACAAGAAGCTGGGCGTCTCCGGACGGGACGAGATGCTCGCGCACGCGGCCGATCAGGCATGGGATGAGGCGGTCGGCCTGATGGGAAACGATCCGTCCACCTGGCGGTGGGACCGCATCCACTCGTTGGAACTCACCAACGCGAGCCTCGGAAAATCAGGGGTCGCTCCGATCGAGTGGCTCTTCAACCGCGGGCCGTACCCCGTCGCCGGGTCGTCGTCGGTCGTGGACGCCGTCGGCTGGGATGCGTCGGTCGGCTATCAGGTCGACCGCGTGCCCTCGATGAGGCTGGTACTCGACCTGTCGGACTTCGACAAGTCGACCTGGGTGAATCTGACCGGCGAATCCGGCCACGCCTTCCATCCGAATTACGTCGACCAGACGCCGCTCTGGCAGGACCACAAGACGCGGCCCTGGCCGTTCACGCCGGCCGCCGTACGCAAGGCGGCCACGCAGACGCTGACCCTCGAGCCGTCCGCCTGAGTTGCCGGACGCCGGCGTGGCGGGTCAGCGGGCCTCGGGCCAGGAGCGCTCTGGCGAGCCCACGTAGAGTTGCTGCGGGCGGCCGATCTTCGTCGCCGGGTCGGAGTTCATCTCGCGCCAGTGCGCGATCCAGCCAGGGAGACGCCCGATGGCGAACAGCACGGTGAACATGCGCGTCGGGAAGCCCATCGCCTTGTAGATGACGCCGGTGTAGAAGTCGACGTTGGGATACAGTTTGCGCTCGATGAAGTAGTCGTCCGCGAGGGCGACCTCTTCGAGCTCCTTGGCGATGTCGAGCAGCGGATCGTGCACGCCGAGCGCGGCGAGCACCTCATCGGCGCTCTCCTTGACCAGGCGGGCACGCGGGTCGAAGTTCTTGTAGACGCGGTGCCCGAAGCCCATGAGCTTCACGCCCTCGTCTTTGCGCTTCACGCGTTCGACGTACGTCTGCACGCTCTCACCGGAGTCCCTGATCGACCCGAGCATGTCGAGCACTGCTTCGTTCGCGCCGCCGTGGAGCGGCCCGTAGAGGGCGTTGATGCCTGCCGACACCGAGGCGAAGAGGTTCGCCTGGGTCGAGCCGACGAGACGGACGGTCGATGTCGACGCGTTCTGCTCGTGGTCCTCGTGCAGGATGAGCAGGCGTTCGAGCGCCTTGCTCACGACCGGGTTCACCTCGTACGGCTCGGCGAGCGTTCCGAAGTTGAGGCGGAGGAAGTTGTCGACGAAGCTCAGCGAGTTGTCGGGGTACAGGAAGGCCTGCCCGACGCTCTTCTTGTGCGCGTACGCCGCGATGACCGGCAGCTTCGCGAGCAGGCGGATGGTCGACAGCTCGATCTGCTCGGGGTCGTGCACGCTGAGCGAGTCCTGGTAGAAGGTCGACAGCGCTGAGACGGCGCTCGAAAGCACCGACATGGGGTGCGCGTCGTGCGGGAGGGCGCTGAAGAAGCGCTTCAGGTCTTCGTGGAGCAGGGTGTGCCTGCGGATCTTCTCGTCGAAGTCGGACAGTTCGCTCGCAGACGGCAACTCGCCGTGGATGAGCAGCCATGCGACCTCGAGGAATGTCGAGTTCTGCGCGACCTGCTCGATCGGGTAGCCGCGATAGCGGAGAATTCCGGCGTCGCCGTCGATGTAGGTGATCGCCGAGCGCGTCGCAGCGGTGTTGACGAAGCCGTAGTCGAGCGAGGTGTGACCGGTCGCGCGGGTGAGGCTGGAGAAGTCGATGCTCGAGGCGCCGCTCGCGCTCGGCAGGATCGGGAAGTCGGCCGTTCCGCTGGGGGTGCTCAGGGTGGCTTTCTGCGCCTGGCCCCCTGCCTGTCCGGTGCCGATTCCGCTCACAACGCCTCCTGGGTCTGCCTGCTTAAGAGCGCGGTCGCCGGTCGTGGCAGCGCCGCAAAGAGTCCTGCGATTACAGCCTATTGGCAAAGCGGGACAACTGTTACATCGTCCAAGCGGGGCCGAATCTGATTAGAGGGAGTCTCCAAAAGCGCGCAGTCTGGCCGCTGCCGAGGCGATTCTTTCATCCGTCGCCGTCAGCGAGAGACGCACGTGCTCCGGGAAATGGTCGCCGTAGAAGACGCCGGGACCGGCGAGGATTCCGATGTCGGCCAGGCGTCCGATGCTCTCCCAGGCGCCCCGTCCCTCCGTCGCCCAGAGGTAAAGGCCGGCCTCGCTCCTGTCGATCCGGAAGCCCGCGCTCTCGAGTGCCGGCTTGAGCACATCGCGTCGACCGCGGTATCGTTCGCGCTGCTCGTTCACGTGCTCGTCGTCGCCGAGCGCGACCGCCATCGCGGCCTGCAGAGGCGCCGGAACCATGAGTCCCGCGTGTTTGCGGACGGTGACGAGCCGTTCGACCAGAGTGCTGCATCCCGCCACGAACGCGGCGCGGTACCCAGCGAGGTTCGACTGCTTGCTGAGCGAGTAGACCGCGAGCACGTCGCGTCGGTCGCCGCCGGTCACGCGAGGGTCGAGGATGCTCGGGATGCGCTCGTGATGCCACGGCTCGTCCCACCCGAGCTCGGCGTAGCATTCGTCGCTGGCGATGACCGCGCCCAGTTCGCGGGCACGAGCGACCATCCTGCGCAGCTCGTCGACACCGAGCACCCGACCATCGGGATTGCCCGGAGAGTTGACCCAGACGAGGCGTGTCGTCTCCGGCCACTCGTCGGGGTCGTCGGATGCGAACGCTGCGGCACCGGCGAACGCGGCGCCGATGGCATACGTCGGATACGCGGCTCGCGGGTGCACCACGACATCGCCCTCGCCGAGCCCCAGCATGAACGGCAGGAAGGCGACGAGTTCCTTCGACCCGATGGTCGGAAGCACGTTGGCGACGGACAGGTCGGTCACACCGCGCCGGCGGGCGAACCACGCGACGATCGCCTCGCGCAGTGCAGGGGTTCCGATCGTCTGAGGGTACGCGTGTGCGTCGGTGGCTCGCGAGAGCGCGTTCCGGATGAGCGCAGGTGTCGGATCGACCGGGGAGCCGATCGAGAGGTCGACGATTCCCTCAGCGTGCGCGCAAGCGCGAGCCGCGAACGGAACCATCTGGTCCCACGGGTAGTCGGGAAGCGGACCGAGTGCCACGACGGATCAGGCGTGGGCCTGCGGCGGGAGCGCCGAGATGAGCGGGTGATCCTTGGCGATCACACCCACCTTCGCAGCTCCCCCTGGCGAGCCGATGTCGTCGAAGAACTCGACGTTGGCCTTGTAGTAGTCGGACCACTGCTCGGGCAGGTCGTCTTCGTAGTAGATGGCCTCGACGGGGCAGACCGGCTCGCAGGCACCGCAGTCGACGCACTCGTCGGGGTGGATGTAGAGGGACCGTTCGCCTTCGTAGATGCAGTCGACCGGGCACTCGTCGATGCAGGCGCGGTCTTTGACGTCCACGCAGGGCAAGGCGATGACGTAGGTCACAGTGGTCGGAGTCCCTTCACGCTTCAGTTGCCTTCTAGCTTAGGCCGTTTTGCGGAGCCGCTCGGCGCTGCGGCAACCGCGGCCAGGCGATCACGACGGCCGCGATGAGGATCGGTGCGACGACCCAGATCTTGCCGAGGAGGTTGTCGGGAATGAGGACGGAGCCGCCGATGCCCTTGATCGAGAACACGAAGGTCATCGCGATGGTACCGAGCGCGGCGGCGAGCGCAGGGGCTCGTCCGGCGTTCAGCAGGCGCAGCCCGACGAGGAGGAGCGTGTAGGCGAGGAGCGCGACGGTGATCCCCCACGGGACGGGGACGCCGGCGACGGTCGCCGTCGACTGGTGCGCGACCGTTCCGACAGCGCCCAGCAGGGCCCCCGCGATGAAGAGCAGGACGAGATTCAGGATCCGAACGGCCATGCCGCAATCCTAACTAGACAGTTCCGGCCACGGCCGTCTAGAGTCGAATGAGTAAGGTTAGCCTTACCAACATTTCCCCTACTCGATCCGAGAAGACAGCTGTGCTCGCAAACTACCTGATCGGCCTTCGCGAAGGCCTCGAAGCCGCCCTCGTCGTCGGCATCCTCGTCGCCTACATCGTGAAAGTCGAACGCAGGGATGTGCTGCGCAACCTCTGGTTCGGCGTCGGAATCGCCATCGTCGTCCCCCTCGGCATCGGAGCACTGCTCACCTGGGGCCCGTACGGAATGAGCTTTCAGGCACAAGAGATCGTCGGCGGCAGCCTCTCGATCGTCGCGGTCGGGTTCGTCACCTGGATGGTCTTCTGGATGGGCAAGACCGCTCGCACCCTCAAGAGCACCCTGCACTCCCGCCTCGACAGCGCCCTCCTCGGGGCCGGCTGGGGCATCATCATCCTCGCCGCGCTCAGTGTCGGGCGGGAGGGAGTCGAGACATCGCTCTTCGTCTGGGCGACCGTCGCATCCGTCGGCGGCAGCTGGATCCCTGCGGCGGGAGCCCTCCTCGGCATCCTCACCGCAGTGGTCATCGAGATCTTCATCTACCGGGGCTTCGTCAAGATCAACCTCGGAAAGTTCTTCACCTGGACCGGCGTCTTTCTCATCGTCGTCGCGGCCGGAGTCCTCGCCTACGGCGTCGGCGACCTGCAGGAGGCGGGCGTGCTGCCCGGCGCGAGCCACCACGCCTACGACATCAGCTCGGTCATCCCGGCGAGCAGCTGGTACGGCACCGTGCTGCAGGGCATCGTGAACTTCAATCCCTCCCCGACCTGGCTGCAGGTGGGCGTCTGGCTCGCCTACCTGGCCGTCGTCGGAACCTTCTACTACCGCCAGCACCGAGCCGCCACACCAAGCACGGCGACATCGTCAGCACGCGTTGCGACGCAGACCGCCGCGTCCTAAGAGGAGAAGCACGACACATGAAGACCCGATACTTCGGCGCGCTCGCGGGCGCCGCCGCCGTCGCGATCGCACTGACGGGATGCGTACCCAATCGCGCATCCGCCGACGCGGAAGCCATCGCCGTCGCCATGACCGACGACACCTGCACGGTGTCGGCGAACACGGCCCCTGCCGGCCCGGTGACGTTCCAGGTGACCAACGACGGCAACGACGTCAACGAGTTCGAGATCCTCGCCTCCGACAAGTTGCGGATCGCCGGCGAGAAGGAGAACATCGGGCCGGGGACGACGGTCAACTATGTGATCCAGCTCGCCGAGGGCAGCTACTACACGGCGTGCAAGAAAGGCATGGTCGGCGATCCGAGCGGCCTGAAGAAGTTCACCGTCACGACGGGCACGAAGGCCGCGACGAGCCAGAGCCAGAGCAAGCAGATCGCAGGGGCCGTCACCAACTACATCTCGTACATCAAGGACCAGAGCGGCCGGCTCCTCGCTGCGACGCAGGCGTTCGCCGCAGCCTACGAGGCCGGAGACGACGCGGCCGCCCGCTCCCAGTACGCGGCTGCGCGCATGTGCTACGAGCGGATCGAGCCCACCGCCGAGCAGTTCGGCGACATCGACCCCGCGCTCGACCTCCGCGAGGCCGACCTGGAGCCCGGCCAGACCTGGACCGGCTGGCACCGCATCGAAAAGGACCTCTGGGCTCCGGCCGGCTACACCGCCGCGACGGCCGCCGAACGCACCCAGCTGGCCGCGCGGCTCATCGCGGACACGCAGCGTCTCCACGATCTGGTCTCGGCGACGACCTTCACCCTGACGATCGACCAGATCTCGAACGGCGCCATCGGGCTGATGGAAGAAGTGTCCCGCAGCAAGATCACCGGCGAAGAGGAGATCTTCTCCCACACCGACCTGTGGGACTTCCAGGCGAACGTCGAAGGCGCCAACGTGGCCTACGGGATCGTCCGCGACATCGCGGCTGCGAAGGGAGTCGACGGCAAGAACGTCGTGAAGCAGCTCGACACCGAGTTCGCAGCGATCACGGCGCTGCTCGACAAGCACAAGAGCGGCAGCGGCTACGTCTCGTACACGACGCTCTCCACCGCGCAGGTCAAAGAGCTCTCCGACGAGGTGAACGCCCTGAGCGAGCCGCTCAGCAAACTCACCTCCGTCATCGTCAAATAGGGGCGCCGCGTGGCTGACAACACCAGCGAACCCGTCGAGCCCGGGCTGTCCCGTCGTGGACTTCTCGGGCTCGCGGGTGCGACCGTGGGCGCAGGACTCCTCGGGGTCGGCGCCGGGATCGCACTCGACCGCACCGTCCTCGCCACCGCGGGAGCAGGCTCCGGCTCGACGGCGGTGTACGCCTTCCACGGCGACCACCAGGCCGGGATCACCACCGCCGCCCAGGACCGCCTCCATTTCGCATCCTTCGATACGGCCCCCGGCCTCGACCGCGCAGGCCTGATCGAACTGCTCAAGGACTGGACCGTCGCTGCTGCGCGCATGACACAGGGAAAATCTGCGGGCGCCCATGACCCCGCCGGCGGGCCGCTCGACGCGCCACCCGACGACACCGGTGAGGCCCTCGATCTCCCGGCAGCCGGGCTGACGCTGACCTTCGGCTTCGGCCCGACGCTGTTCCGCACGAGTGCCGGCGTCGACCGGTTCGGCCTGGCGTCCCGTCGTCCGGCCGCCCTCGTCGACCTCCCCCACTTCCCGGGCGATGCGCTCGTCGACTCACTCAGCGGCGGAGACCTCTGCATCCAGGCGTGCAGTGACGACCCGCAGGTGGCGGTGCACGCCATACGCAACCTGTCGAGGATCGCGTTCGGACGCGCATCCATCCGCTGGTCCCAGCTCGGGTTCGGGCGCACGTCGGCGACGACCCGCACGCAGGTCACGCCGCGCAACCTGTTCGGGTTCAAGGACGGAACGGCGAACGTCAAGGCGGAGGACACGAAGGCCGTCAACGACCAGGTGTGGGCTGCAGGCGCCGACGGTGCGAGCTGGATGGCCGGTGGGTCCTACCTGGTCACCCGCAAGATCCGGATGGTCATCGAGACCTGGGACCGCCAGCAGCTCGGCGAGCAGCAGCGCATCATCGGCCGGGACAAGGGCGAAGGTGCCCCGCTGTCAGGCGGAACGGAGTTCACGGAGCCGAACTTCCTCGCGGTCTCTGCCGACGGGGGAACCAAGATCGACCCGGATTCGCACGTTCGGCTCGCGCATCCCAGCACCAACAACGGGGCGCAACTGCTGCGCCGCGGCTACAACTTCGTCGACGGGAACGACGAACTCGGGCGGCTGAACGCCGGCCTGTTCTTCATCGCGTTCCAGCGGGATCCTCGCACGCAGTTCATCCCGATCCAGCAGCAGCTGGCGCGCAGCGACGCGATGAACGAGTACCTCAAGCACGTCGGGTCGGCGATCTTCGCCGTTCCCCCGGGCGTGCGACCGGGCAGCTATGTCGGGGCCGGGCTCTTCGTGTAATTCCGCTGTCACTTATTCAGGAATGCGTGGGGCTGGAGTGACAGGTGTCCAGCGGATGTGCATCCCCGGCGCCGCAGCCGTCGCATCTGTCACAGAGGTTCCCGAATTCCTGACGCCGTAGCCAGGCGAATGCGGGTCGGAGCGCTACGGAGTGGGTGTCGGACTCGGGCTGGCCACGTCGCTCGTCACTGTGTAGTTGGCGACCCAGCCGTTCTTGCCTGCGCTCGTGACGACGACGAGGACCCCGTAAGCATCCGAGGAGAAGGTGCCGGTGACGGCGTCGCCGTCCGACCCCTTGAATCCCCCGGTGAAACCGGCATCCGTGAGCTGCTTCGCGATATCGTCCGACGCCTTCGCATCCGGGACCTTGACGGTGACGTTCCAGACCTTCTTGCCGTCGCCGCCGGCCGAAGCCGCGAAGACGACGTCGTCCTTGTAGAGAGGAACGGCCGACGGGAAGTCGCTCGGAACTTTGTTGCCGCCGATGTCGACGTGACCACCGGTCACATTCTTCACGATGCCTTCGACGTTCGCGCAGCCGCTCATCGCGGGTGCAAGACCGAGCGCGACCAGGATCGCAAGCGGCACCGCGAGGCGCCTCCGGACGGTGTACATGATGCACGCTCCCCAGGCCGGCTCACTCGGGAACCCGCCTAGGGCGTAGCGTACTCCGGCGCCGATGCGCGTTCAACGAACGCAGATCGGCGGTCAGGCGTTCTGGTCCTGTTTCTTCAAACGGGAGGTCGCACGGGCGCGCGCCGACTGGTCGAGCTCCACCTTGCGGATGCGCACAGCGGCCGGGGTGACCTCGACGCACTCGTCTTCGCGAGCGAATTCGAGGCACTCCTCCAAGGTCAGCTGACGCGACGGAGTCATCGACTCGAAGTTGTCGGCCGTCGACTGACGCATGTTCGTCAGTTTCTTCTCCTTGGTGATGTTGACATCCATGTCGTCGGCGCGCGAGTTCTCGCCGATCACCATGCCCTCGTAGACCTCTTCGGTCGGATTGACGAAGAACGTCATACGCTCCTGCAGAGCGATGATGGCGAACGGAGTGACGACGCCGGCGCGGTCGGCGACGATCGAGCCGTTGCTGCGCGTGACGATCTGGCCCGCCCACTCGTCATAGCCGTGCGAGATGGCGTTGGCGATACCGGTACCGCGGGTGATCGTGAGGAACTCGGTGCGGAAACCGATGAGGCCGCGCGACGGCACGATGAACTCCATGCGGACCCAGCCGGTGCCGTGGTTCGACATGTTCTCCATGCGACCCTTGCGGGCTGCGAGCAGCTGGGTGATCGCACCGAGGTACTCCTCGGGCACGTCGATCGTCAGGTGCTCGAACGGCTCGTGCGTCTTGCCGTCGACCTTCTTCGTGACCACCTGCGGCTTGCCGACGGTGAGCTCGTAGCCTTCGCGACGCATCTGCTCGACGAGGATGGCGAGCGCGAGCTCACCGCGGCCCTGGACCTCCCAGGCGTCGGGCCGGCCGATGTCGAGCACGCGCAGCGAGACGTTGCCGACGAGTTCGCGATCGAGGCGGTCCTTGACCATGCGCGCCGTGAGCTTGTGGCCCTTGACCTTGCCGACGAGCGGCGAGGTGTTCGTGCCGATCGTCATCGAGATCGCTGGGTCGTCGACGTGGATGAGCGGAAGCGGACGGATGTCATCGGGGTCGGCCAGCGTGTCGCCGATCATGATGTCGGCGAAGCCCGCGACGGCGACGATGTCACCCGGTCCGGCGCTCTCCGCCGGGTAGCGGTCGAGCGCCTTCGTGATCATCAGCTCGGTGACTCGTACATTGTGGACGTCACCGTCGTGACGCACCCAGGCCACGGTCTGGCCCTTCTTGAGCGTGCCGTTGAAGATGCGGAGCAGCGCGAGGCGGCCGAGGAACGGCGAGGCGTCGAGGTTGGTGACGTGCGCCTGCAGCGGCGCCTCCGGGTCGTAGGTCGGAGCCGGGATGTGCTCGAGGATCGCCTCGAACAGAGGTTCCAGGTCTGCGTTGTCTGGCAGCTCGCCGTTCTCAGGCTTGTTGAGGCTCGCGGCCCCGTTGCGGCCGGACGCGTAGACGACGGGCACATCGAGGATGGCGTCGAGGTCGAGGTCGGGGACGTCGTCGGCGAGGTCGCTCGCGAGGCCGAGGAGGAGGTCCTGGCTCTCGTGGACGACGGCGTCGATGCGCGCATCCGGGCGGTCGGTCTTGTTGACGAGCAGGATGACGGGCAGCTTGGCCTCGAGCGCCTTGCGCAGCACGAAGCGGGTCTGCGGGAGCGGGCCCTCGCTCGCGTCGACCAGCAGCACGACGCCGTCGACCATGGACAGACCGCGCTCGACCTCGCCACCGAAGTCGGCATGGCCGGGGGTGTCGATCACGTTGATGGTGATCGGACCGTCGGTGGCGTGCTTGCCTGCATACGAGATCGCCGTGTTCTTGGCGAGGATCGTGATGCCCTTCTCACGCTCGAGCTCGTTCGAGTCCATGGCGCGCTCTTCGACGTGCTCGTGCGAAGAGAACGAGTTCGTCTGCCGGAGCATGGCGTCGACAAGGGTGGTCTTGCCGTGGTCGACGTGGGCGACGATCGCGACGTTTCGCAGATCGCCGCGGTGTGCGACGGCGGTTTCAGACATGCGTGCAGGCTCGACTCTCGGTCAGAAGATTTGGGGGGTAACGGTCAATTTTACCCCACAAACGCCGTGACCCGTCGCGCCTGCACGCAACCTGTCAGAACTGGGCCGACGGCGGGACGTTCGGCTCCGGGTCCTCCAGCGGTGCCGCGACGTGCGGGCCTTCGTCGGAGCCGGCCGCCAGGATCTCCCTGCGGAGGTCGCGACGCTCGCGCTGCAGCTTCGGATCAGGGAGCGGAACGGCCGCGAGGAGGCGCTGCGTGTACGCCTCCTTGGGGTAGCGCAGGATCTCGTCGCGCGTGCCCGTCTCCACCAGGTTGCCGTGGTGCATGACCGCGATGCGCTCGGCGAGCACGTCGATGACCGCCAGGTCGTGCGTGACGAACAGGCAGGCGAAGTTCATCTCCTTCTGCAGCTGCTGCATCAGCTCGAGCACCCGGGCCTGGACGGACACGTCGAGCGCGCTCGTCGGCTCGTCGGCGATCAGCACCTGCGGCTTGAGCGAGAGTGCGCGGGCGATGCCGACGCGCTGCTTCTGGCCGCCGGAGAGTTCGTGCGGGTACCGGGTCCGGTACGAGCGCGGGAGTTCGACGCTGTCGAGCAGCCGCTCCACCTCTTTGTTGAGGGCTGCGCCCTTCAGTCCCTTGGCCAGCAGCAACGGTTCACCGATGCTGTCGCCGATGGGAAGGCGCGGGTTGAGCGACGACGCCGGGTCCTGGAACACGATTCCGACGTTCTTGTGCAGCGAGCGGATCTCGTCGCGCGCCGCGTGGGAGATGTCCTGGCCGGCGACGACGAGCTTGCCCTCGGCGATCGGCAGGAGTCCGATCGCGGCCCGCCCCAGCGTCGTCTTGCCCGAGCCGGACTCACCCACGAGGCCGAGCACTTCGCCCTCACGGATCTGGAGGTTGATCTTGTCCGCGGCACGGAACGCCGGCACACGCCCGCGCTTCGGGTACTCGATCGCGACGTTCTCGAAGTCGACGACCACCTTGCGGGTGTCGCGCTCGGCGAGCAGCGCGGCTTCCTCTGCGAGACGTTCGTTGACCGCGATGCGCTCGGCGAACTCCGCGGCCTGCGCACTCTCGGACCCGGTCGCGAGCGCCGCGGTCGTGTCGATCTCTTCGTCGCCGCGCTGGCCGAGGTGCGGAACCGCCTCGAGCAGAGCGATCGTGTATGGATGCCGCGGGTTGGCGAAGACCTCTTCGACGGTTCCCGTCTCGACGATGTCGCCCTTGCGCATGACGGCGATGTTGTCGGCGAGGTCGGCGACGACACCCATGTCGTGGGTGATCAGCAGGATGGCGCTGTCGAGCCGGTCGCGCAGGCTGCGCAGCAGGTCGAGGATCTCGGCCTGGACGGTGACGTCGAGCGCGGTGGTCGGCTCATCGGCGATGAGGAGCTTCGGGTCGCACGAGATCGACTGCGCGATCATGGCGCGCTGACGCTGGCCGCCGGACAGCTGGTGCGGGTACGAGTTGTACGCCTTCAGCGGGTCGGGCAACTCCACCATTTCAAGCAGTTCGAGTGCGCGCTCCCGGGCCTCGTGCGGCGACATGCCGTAGTGGATGCGCAGCGTCTCCACGATCTGGGATCCGATCGTGTAGACGGGGTTGAGGGCGGTCATCGGCTCCTGGAAGATCACCGCGATCTGCGCGCCGCGGACCTTGCGCATCTGCTGCGGCTTGAGGCCGGTGAGCTCGCGCCCGTCGAGCTTGATGCTTCCCCGGATCCGGCTGTTCTCCGGCAGGAGGTCGAGGATCGCCATCGAACTCGCACTCTTGCCGGAGCCGGACTCGCCCACCAGGGCGAGGACTTCGCCCGGCTTGATCGCGTAGTTCAGCTTCTTGGCCGCGGGAACCCACATTCCCTCGACACCGAAGTCGACGCTGAGGTCGGTGACCTCGAGAACGGGGGTCTGCCCGGTCATCGTGTCGGTCATGAAATCCTGTTTCCTTCCAGGGCGACTGTGGTCGCCGTCGAGTTCGTGTTGCGTTGGACGGCCGATGCGGATGCTGTCAGCATGGACCCATGCCCACCGAAGCTCCCTCCGGACGCGACGTCTACGCGTCGCGTTTCAACCGCATCCTCGCCGTCGTCATCTGGGTGCTCGCCGCCTTCATGACGGGGAGCCTGCTGTTCGTCGCGCCGGGCATCCGACTGCTGTACGTGATGCCCGCGGCGTTCGTCGCCCTGTTCGCGTGGGAGGCCCTGTGGAGACCGAGCGTCGAGGTCGACGACGAGGGCGTTCGCCTGCGCAACGTGCTGCGCACGGTGTTCGTGCCGTGGCCGGCCCTGATCCACGTGGACACCAAGTACGCGCTGACCCTCTACACGCCCGGGCACAACTACGCCGCGTGGGCTGCACCCGCTCCCGGCCGTGCCTCCAGCTACCGCGCCACCAAGTCGAGGAACGAGAACTCCGGCAGCCGTGCGCCGCTCCATGGCGACGCAGCGCGACCCGGCGACCTGCTCGGCACGGAGTCGGGCGAAGCGGCGTACCTCGTGCGCAGTCGCTGGGACAGCCTGCGCGAGCGCGGAGCGTTCGAGACGGGCGTCGCCGACACGACGAAGGTCACGGTGTCGACGCACTGGGCGACCGCCATCGCACTCGTCGTCCTCGCGGCGGGTTCTGTCGTCGCGATCCTCGTCGGCTAGTACCCCGCCGGCCGGGCTCACGAGGAGCGTCATGCCCGATCGTCCGCGGATTCGGGAATTTCTTCCTGCATCTGGCGCAGCTTGAACCGGCGGTGGCGCGGGTCGAACGCATCCCGCAGTCCGTCGCCGATGAAGTTCACCAGCAGGGCCAGAGAGACGATGAAGAGCCCGGGCCACCAGAACAGCCACGGGCGGGTCTGGAAGGCCGACTCGTTCTGGCTGATCAGCAGGCCGAGGGACACATCGGGGGCCTTGATGCCGTAGCCGAGGAAGCTCAGCGCGGTCTCCAGCAGGATGGCGGACGCCATGATGAGGGTCGACGAGACGATCACGACACCCGCGGCGTTCGGCAGGATGTGCTTGAAGATGATGCGACGGTCCGATGCGCCGGCGACACGCGCCGCCTCGACGAACTCGCGCTCACGCAGCGAGAGGAACTCGCCGCGGACCAGTCGGGCGATACCCATCCACGAGAAGAACCCGAGCATGATCGCCAGCAGCGGGGCGCCGAGCCCACCGGCCCAGTGTCCCACCACGGAACCGATGACGAGAGCCGGGATGACGATGAAGACGTCCGTGATGCGCATCAGGATCGCGTCGGTGATCCCGCGGTAGTAGCCCGCGATCGCGCCGACGACGACGCCGACGACGCTGGCGATTCCGCCGAGCACGATCATCACGATGAACGAGTTCTGGATGCCGCGCATGACCAGTGCGAAATAGTCCTTGCCGATGCGGTCCTGGCCGAACGGGTGCTCGAGCGACGGAGCGCCCTGGTTCACCTGGGGGTTCAGCTCCTGGTAGGTGTACTTCCACCAGCCGTGGATCGGTCCGACGCCGATGGCCGAGATCGAGAACAGGATGATGAAGACGACGAGGATGATGCTCGTCACGGCCATCCGGTTGCCCACGAAGCGGCGGAAGATGATCCGCCCCTGGCTCTCCGGAGCCTTGGACTCGACGGTCGGTTCGTCGGTGAGGACTGGTTCGTTGTTGATGGTCATTATCGGACCCTCACCCTCGGGTCGAGGCTTGCATAGGCCAGGTCGGCCAGGAAATTGAACAGGATGGCCATGATCGCGATCACGACGAAGTAGCCCATCACCGGGTTGAGGTCACCACTACTGAGACCCGCGCTGAAGAGGAAGCCCATGCCGGGGATGGCGAAGACCCTCTCCGTGATGATCGCGCCACCGAGGAGCGCGCCGACGTCGAATGCGACCAGGGTCGTGATCGGGATGAGCACGTTTCGGAAGGCGTGGCGGACGATCACCGTGCGCTCGGGGAGCCCCTTGGCGCGTGCGGTGCGGATGTAGTCCTGGTTGAGCACTTCGAGCATCCCGGCGCGCGAATACCGCGTGTAGCTCGCGAACGAGATCAGCAGCAGCGCGATCGTCGGCAGCAGCAGGTGCGTGAAGGTGTCCAGACCGGTGACCCAGATGTCGCCGTCGAGGTTCGGAGTGGAGGAGCCAACCGTCGCGATCGGGCGGCCGTTCGTGTCCTGGAGGTACTGCGGCCACGCCTGCATGAAGCGGTCGACCAGGATGAGCGCCGCCGACAGCACGGCCGTCACAGCTCCCACCCGCATGTTCTGGCCGCGGTCGTAACCGCCGACCAGCCATCCGCTGACGAGCCCGACTGCGAGGGTGACGATCGCCAGGATCGCGATGGTGGCGACACTGGAGATGTTCAGCAGCGGCTGGATCGCGAAGTAGGCGACGATGCCGATCGCACCGTTGATGCCGGCCGTGATCAGCGCCTTGCGGTTCTGAAGACCCGCCATCAGCGCCGTCGCGCCGAGCGCGATGCCCGCGATGAGGATGATCATCGCCACCGGACCGAGCCCGGGAGTGAGGAACCAGCCGGTCGCCGACATCAGCCAGAGCAGGAGGAAGGTTGCACCACCCACCGCTGCGAACACGATTAGTCTCCGTCGACGATCGCCTCCCACCAGTGATTGGAAGACCGCGCCCATGACAACACCGATGATCACGAGCCAGTACCAGCTGATCACGGGGTCTTGAAGGAAGTTGTTGAAGCCGAGTGCGATGAACTCCTTGAGGAGAACCGCAACGAGGAACGCCGGCAACGAGTACAGGAAGAAGCTGATGAACGTCATCGTGTTATCGAGGCCGCTGTACTGGCGGAGCGCGGTGATGATACCGATCGAGATACCCAGCACGACCGCGAGGACAAGCGCGAGCGTCACGAGCTGGATTGTAGATCCGAGTGCCTGCGGCAGAATGTCGGTCACCTGCGCGTTGGAGATCGTCGAACCGAGGTCGCAGGCGTTCGCGAAGGGGATGAGGCACTTCGCCGCGCCGCCGAGCCACAGTGCCCACCGCAGGGGTGGGGCGACATCGAGGTGGAGTAGCTGGATACGCGCTGTGATCAGCGCTGCCTTGTTCGGGTTGTTGCTGGAGCGGAGATCCGCGAGCGGATCGACCGAATACGCCACAAGCATGTACATCAGGAACGATGCGGCGATGAGGATGAGAATCGAGACGAGAATTCGTCTCAGAATAAAGCTCACCATTGAATGACTACCTATCTGGAACGGCACCACGATCCGCTGAATGGACCTGACCATCCCGGGGTCGGGGACGGGCACCTGACATTGTATTCGCGGGTCACGCGAACGTATTCATGGTACGGGGCGCTGAAGCTTTTCGCTTCAGCGCCCCGAGTGGAGTTTGGTCCCCGGAGCCGAGGCCCCGGGGACCGGATCAGGCGAAGGCTACTTCTTGGAAGCCTTGACCGACCACTGCCAGAAGTTCCAGAACGGACCGCTCTGGCCACCGTTGTACTTCACGCCGTCCACGCGGGTGCTGACACCGAAGATGCCAGGCAGCTGGAACAGCGGCAGACCGTAAGCGTCGCTGAAGGTCTGCTTGTCGATCTTGTTCTCGGTCTGGACCAGTTCGTTCTTGTCCGTCATGGTCTGGGTCGAGTTGGCAAGGTCGCCCGTGCCGGCGTAGTTGTTGTAGTTACCACCCGAGCCGACAGGACCGAATACCTGGGTCAGCTGCTGGGTGCCTGCACCGGGCGAGATCCAGCCGAACAGCACGGCGTCATACGAGCCGTCGCCCAGCTTAGTGGACCAGTTGGGATTGCCCGCGTCGACGATCTTGAATCCGGCCTTCGTGGCAGATGCCTGGATGGCCTGGAACTCGTCGACACGGTTCGGGTTGTTGGTGTTGTACATGATGCTCACGGTGGGGGTCTTGCCCGCGAGGAGCGTCTTGGCGCCTGCGATGTCGACCTTGCTGTAAGCGTCAGAACCGTTCTGCTTGACCGAATCCGCGTACTCCGACTGGTTGGGGAGGAAGATCTGCGAGTTCAGGACCTTGGCCTTCGGGTTCACCGGGGTGACGATCGAGTCCAGGATCTGCTGGCGCGGGATCGTCAGCAAGAACGCCTTGCGGACATTCGGATCCGAGAAGACTCCGGACTTGCTGAAGGTCAGGTCGAGGTGGTCGTACGACGCCTGGTCGCCTGCGAGCACCTTTGCCGTGGTGTTCTTCAGGGCGGTCAGAGTGTCAGCCGACGCCTGCGGGTTGATGACGTCGACCTCACCGTTCTGGAGAGCGGTGACCTGGGCGCTTGCGTCGCCGATGAAGCGGAACACGATCTTGTCCACGTTCGGCTTGAGGCCGCCCGCGTAGTACTTGTTCTGCACCATGGTGAGCGACTGGCCGGGGGTCCACGACGAGACGACGAACGGGCCGCTGGAGACCAGCAGGTCCTTGTCGGTCGGGAAGGCGGTGACGTCATAGCCGGTGTTGACGAAGTCAGCAGCCTTCTTGAGCGTCGCATCCGGAGCGGCCGGGTTGGCGGTGTCGCCGTGGGGCAGGTTCTTCAGCAGCTTCGTCAGGTCAGCAGCGGAGCTGAGTCCGGCCTTCTTGGCGACGATGTGAGCGGGCTGCGCCATCGGGTCGACGAGTTCCCAGTCCACGTACGGCTTCGCGTACGTGAGGGTGATCGACGTGTTGTTGTCACCGATCGTCGGGAACGCGGTCTGGTCGAGGCCGACGGTGCTGCCCGCGTACTGGAAGTACCGGGTGCCCTTGGTGACCTTGCCACTGGCCTGGTCGATCGTGGCGGAGTCGTAGTAGCCGGACTGGATCGCCCAGCCCAGCACCATGTCGTCAGCCGTCACAGGCTGTCCGTCGGACCACTTGTCGTCCTTGTTCAGGGTGTACTTGACGGTCAGCGGGTCGTTCTTGACCTTCTCGAACTT
Organism: Leifsonia sp. Ger2509; assembly: GCF_055231915.1. Taxonomy (NCBI): domain Bacteria; kingdom Bacillati; phylum Actinomycetota; class Actinomycetes; order Micrococcales; family Microbacteriaceae; genus Leifsonia; species Leifsonia sp. Ger2509. The sequence goes on along the minus strand of NZ_JBUYVB010000003.1, from coordinate 3,701,805 downwards.
GCCGAACTTGTCGTCGTGGACGATCTTGAAGTTGTTGTCGATGTACTGGAAGCCCGTGCCGTACGAACCATCCAGATACCCGACCTGACCGTTCGTGTCCACGTTGCCCTGCGGCGTCTGGGAGTTGAACGACGTGAACGGGTTCACGACCGCAACGGTTACGGTGCCACCCTGTGCGGCTGACGACTGCCCTGAACTGCCCGACGTGGTGCAAGCCGTGAGCGCAACTGCTGCGACGCCGACAATGGCGATGGCGCTGGCTGCGTGCCTGACCTTTCTTCCTTGGATCTGCAATGTTCCTCCTGTGCGAAGTGTGCGACGGCATGGGCGCGCGAGTCACCCGCACCGCGCTGGATAAGATTGACCATAGGTACGGTTGGCTGGGAATGCAAAACCGGGCACGAAAACGTTACACAGTGGTAACTCAGTCGCCGGTTTCTTGCATCGGGCACACGAAACCTGCACAAGGCCTGCGCATCATGCAAGAAATTGCACTTGCGCAGGGTGTTCCCAGTGGTATGTGCCGAACTGGCAGTATTCAGATCATGGAAGTAGCGAAGACGCCGACACCCTGGCGGTCGGAGACGGTCGTGGGACGGGAGGACCGGCCCCGCCTGTGGTGGGAGGTCGCGATCGTCCTCGGGCTCTCGCTCGGGGCATCCGCCGTCTACTCCGTCGTCAACATCATCGCCCGGCTGACCGCAGGCACCCCGCTGTCCGACCAGTCGGCAACGATCAACGGCTCCCAGTCCACCCGCGAGTGGCTCGACTTCACATACCAGTTCCTGGCGATCTTCTTCGACCTCTTCGCCGTAGCGCTGGTCATCTACCTGCTCTGGCGCCCGGGCCGCAGCACCTTCACGCGGATCGGACTCGACTTCACCCGCCCAGGAAGGGATGTGCTGGGCGGTCTCGCCCTCGTCGCCGTGATCGGTGTCCCCGGCCTCGTCCTCTATTTCGTCGGTCGGGCACTCGGGCTGACGGTGAACGTCATCCCGGCGCCCATCGACAGTCACTGGTGGACGGTGCCCATCCTCATCCTCGCCGCGCTCCGGGCAGCGCTCCAGGAGGAGGTCATCGTCGTCGGCTACCTGTTCACCCGGCTCCGGCAGCTCGGATGGTCGCGCTGGGCGATCATCCTCGGCGCGGCGACGCTGCGTGGCAGCTATCACCTCTACCAGGGCATCGGGCCGTTCTTCGGCAACTTCGCCATGGGGGTGGTGTTCGGGTGGTGCTACACCCGCTGGGGCCGCGTGATGCCGCTGGTGATCGCACACTGGATCATCGACATCGCGTCGTTCGTCGGCTATCCACTCGCCGTCACCTGGTGGCCAGCGCTGTTCCGCTGACCACCGAGCGTCGGCGTCCGCCGCGAACTAGGCGAACGCCTCGGGGGGCGGGCAGGCGCAGAAGAGGTTGCGGTCCCCCCAGGCCTGGTCGATCCGGCGCACCGGCGGCCAGTACTTCGAGCGCACGAGCCCGGGAACGGGGTACACCGCCTGCTCGCGGCTGTACGGGTGCTCCCACTCGCCGACGACGACGGACTCGGCGGTGTGCGGCGCGCCGCGGAGCGGGTTGTCGTCCACCGGCCAGGCGCCGGCCTTCACCGCGTCCGCTTCGGCCTTGATCGAGATCATGGCCGTCACGAAGCGGTCGAGCTCGGCCAGGTCTTCGCTCTCGGTCGGCTCCACCATGAGCGTGCCCGCGACGGGGAAGCTCATGGTGGGAGCGTGGAAACCGTAGTCGATCAGGCGTTTCGCAACATCGTCGACGGTTACGCCCGTCGCTTCCGTGAGCGGGCGCAGGTCGAGGATGCACTCGTGGGCGACCAGGCCGTTGTCGCCGGAGTACAGCACCGGGTAGTGGTCGCGCAGGCGCGCAGCGATGTAGTTCGCCGCGAGCACGGCGGCTCCCGTCGCCTGGGTGAGCCCCTGCTCCCCCATCATCCGGACGTACGCCCAGCTGATCGGCAGGATGCTCGGGCTGCCGTACGGCGCCGACGAGACCGGGCCGCCGGCGTGCACGGCGCGGTCGCCGCCACCGAGGTAGTGGTCGGCGCGCTGGGCGAGCGGGTGTCCGGGCAGGAACGGTGCGAGGTGCGCCTTCGCGGCGACCGGACCGACACCGGGTCCACCGCCGCCGTGCGGGATGCAGAAGGTCTTGTGCAGGTTCAGGTGACTGACGTCCCCGCCGAAGTCGCCGAACCGGGCGAAACCGAGGAGCGCGTTGAGGTTCGCACCGTCGACGTAGACCTGTCCCCCCGCGTCGTGGACCGCCTGCGTGATGGCTGCGATCTCGTGCTCGTACACCCCGTGCGTCGACGGGTACGTCACCATGAGGGCGGCGAGCGCATCGGCGTTCGCGTCGATCTTCGCGCGCAGATCGTCGAGGTCGACGTTGCCCAGTTCGTCGCATGCGACGACGACGACAGACATCCCGGCGAGGACCGCGGATGCGGCGTTCGTGCCGTGCGCGCTCTGCGGGATCAGGCAGACGGTGCGGTCCAGGTCGCCGCGCGAACGGTGGTAGCCACGGATCGCCAGCAGTCCGGCGAGCTCGCCCTGGCTGCCCGCGTTCGGCTGCAGCGAGACCGAGTCGTAGCCGGTGACGTCGGCGAGCCAGGTCTCCAGCTGGTCGATCAGCTCGAGGTAGCCCTCGACGTCGGATGCGGGCGCGAACGGATGGACGGCCGCGAACTCCGGCCAGGTGACCGCCTCCATCTCGGTGGCCGCGTTGAGCTTCATCGTGCACGAACCGAGCGGGATCATGCCGCGGTCGAGCGCGTAGTCCTTGTCGGCCAGGTACTTGAGATAGCGCATCATCGCCGTCTCGGAGTGGTGCGTGTTGAAGACCGGATGCGTCAGGTAGGCGGATGCGCGCTCGAGCGAGCCGTCGAAGGAACGGAGGCCCGCATCCACCGACGTGCCGGAGACCGTCGCACCGGGAGCGAACACCTCGACGAGGTCGGCGAGCAGCGATCCTTCGCGGATGTCGTCGGCGGACGGCTCGTCGATGCTGAACCAGACCGTGGATGCATCGACGGCGTGGAGAAGGATGCCCGCCTCGTGTGCGCGGCGGACCGTCGCTTCCGCATCGCCGACCGCTACTTCGAGCGTGTCGAAGTACGACTCGGAGCGCACGTCGACGCCGACGGCGCGCAGGGCTGCGGCCACGGCGCCGGTCGCGGAGTGCACGGATCGTCCGATCGCCTTGAGCCCGCGCGGGCCGTGGTACACACCGTACATTCCGGCCATGACGGCGAGGAGGACCTGCGCAGTGCAGATGTTCGAGGTGGCCTTCTCGCGACGGATGTGCTGCTCGCGCGTCTGCAGGGTGAGCCGGTAGGCGGGCTTGCCCACCGCATCCTGCGAGACGCCGACGAGGCGACCGGGCAGCTGGCGCTCGAGCCCCGAACGCACGGCCATGTAGCCGGCGTGCGGACCGCCGAAGCCGAGCGGGACGCCGAAGCGCTGGCTGGTGCCGACGGCCACATCCACGCCCAGTTCGCCCGGCGAGGTCAGTAGGGTCAGGGCGAGCAGGTCGGCGGCTGCGACGGCCACTGCACCGGAGGACTTCGCCGTCGCGATCACGGCGGCGGGGTTCCAGACCCGGCCGGAGGCGCCGGGATACTGGATGAAGATGCCGAACGCGTCCGCCAGTTCGGGCGACGCGGCGTCGATGCTGCGCAGGTCGAGGACGGCGAGGTCGATGCCCACCGCATCCGCCCGGTTGCGCAGCAGCGCGAGTGTCTGCGGGAACGTGTCGGAGTCGACGATGAAGCGCTTGGACGCGGCCTTGGATGCGCGGCGTGCCAGCAGCATCCCCTCGACGACCGCGGTTCCCTCATCGAGCATCGAGGCGTTCGCCGTGTCGAGGCCGGTCAGGTCGGCGACCATCGTCTGGAAGTTGATCAGCGCCTCGAGACGGCCCTGGGAGATCTCCGGCTGGTACGGGGTGTAAGCGGTGTACCAGCTCGGGTTCTCGAGGACGTTCCGCTTGATGACGGCCGGCGTGACCGTGCCGTAGTAGCCGAGGCCGATCAGCGGTCGGTTGACCGTGTTGCGGGCTGCGATCGCGCGCAGCTCGCGGAGGGCCGACCGCTCGCTCGCCGGCGCCGGGAGGGCCGAGACCCGCGACTCGTCGAGCTGGATCGAGGTCGGAACGGCGGCTTTGACGAGCTCGTCGACGTTGTCGTAACCGAGCAGGTCGAGCATGGTCGACTGCGCGTCGTCATCCGTTCCGATGTGACGCGTGGAGAACAGTTCTGTCATTGGGGTGGTGAGCCTCACTCGCCGATGATGGCGGAGTATTCCGAGTAGCTGAGGAGTTCGGGCAGGGCGGAGAAGGTGACCTTGACCAGCCATCCCTCGCCGAAAGGATCGCTGTTGACGAGCTCGGGGGCTGCGACGACGGCGTCGTTGACGGCAGCGACCGTGCCGTTCACGGGCGCGAACAGCTCGCCGACCGACTTGGTGGACTCGATCTCGCCCACGACCTTGCCCTCGGCGATGTCGCTGCCGACGGCGGGAAGCTCGACGAACACGACGTCGCCCAGCTTCTCGGCCGCATAGGCGGTGATACCCACGGTCGCGGTGTCGCCGTCGACGAGGATCCACTCATGCTCGGCGGTGTACTGGAGGTCCTGCGGAGCGGCCATGGTCAGTTCTTCTTTCTGCTGTAGAAGGGGAGGGCGGTGACGGTGAACCCGAGGCGGGTGCCGCGGATGTCGACGTGGAGTTCGGTGCCGGGTCGTGCGAACGCGGGGGCGACATACGCCATCGCGATCGGCACGCCGATGGTCGGGGACAGCGCACCGCTCGTGACGACGCCGACGGTCTCGTCCGCGTCGGTCGCTGCATCCGTGGCGTAGACGGGGTAGCCGGCGCGGGCTGCACGCTTGCCGTGACCCATCAGGCCGACGAGAACCGGCGCGGTCGCATCCGGACCGACCTCGCTTGCGGCGCGACCGACGAAATCGGTCTCCTTGGCCAGGTTGACCACACGGCCGAGGCCCGCCTGCGCAGGGAAGGTGCCGAGGTCGAGCTCGTGGCCGTAGAGCGGCATGCCCGCCTCCAGGCGGAGCGTGTCGCGGCTGGCGAGACCTGCGGGAACGAGACCCTGCTCGGAGCCTGCTTCGAGCAGCGCATCCCAAACCGTACGGGCGATATCGGGCGAGACGTAGAGCTCGAAGCCGTCCTCGCCGGTGTAGCCGGTGCGTGCGATGAGCACGGGATGCTGGTCGAACGTGGCAGGGAACGACCAGTAGTACTTGAGGGTGTCGAGCTTCTCGGCGAAACCGCCGCCGTCGAGCGCGCCTCCCTCGACCGCGAATTCGCGCACCGCGGCGAGGATCGACAGGGCAGCAGGACCCTGCACGGCGATGAGGGCGATCTCGTCGCTCTCATCGAACACGTCCGCTTCGAAGGGGGCGGTGCGGTCACGGAGCTCCTCGGCGACGATCGCGCGATTCGACGCGTTCGCGACGACCATGTACCGGTCGTCACCGGTGCGGTAGACGACGAGATCGTCGACGATCCCGCCGGAGCGGGAGAGCAGGAGGCTGTACTTCGCCTGGTCGACCGCGATGGCGGAGAGCTTGCCGGCTAGCGCATAGTCGAGGGCGGCCGCGGCCTCCGGGCCGACGACGTAGATCTCCCCCATGTGCGACAGGTCGAAGAGGCCCGCGGCCGTGCGGACCGCGTGATGCTCGGCCAGGTCGCTCGAATACCGGACCGGCATCTGCCAGCCCGCGAAATCGGTGAACGAGGCGCCTGCGTCGACGTGCGCGTCATGGAGAGGGGACAGACGGTCGGCGTCGGTGCCCCCGGCGTCGGTGTCGTTGGCGTCGGTGTCGTTGGCGTCGTGCGAGGTCATGAGTTCTCCGGTCTTCGCCGGCCGGGGCCGAATCGAGAGTGCGGCAGCCCGGGGTCGCGGGACTGCATAAGAACTCCCCCTCTGTCATCCGGCCTGAGAGTTTCACCGCGCCCTCGCGGGTCGCGACTTTCACCGTGGGCGAGGACTGTCGCGCCCGCGGGCGCGCAGTTCTGCTTTTCAGAGTGGCCAGTCCGATGCGGTACGCGTACCTGAGAGATTGTCGGGGAGGATTGCTCCTTCGGTGCCGGTCGCGCACTCGCGTGCATCCGGCTCTCCCGCATCGACCTCGATGGCCCAGTGTTCAGTTTTCGCAACGCCCGCGCTCATTCGCGCAGACGCCCTGCCAGCATACCGCGCGGTGTTGCCCTCATCCGCATCCTCGCGTCGCGCATCCCTCGCCCACGCTCAGTCGACTTGGCAGAAGTTGCCACTATCCGCGCGCGGATAACAGCAATTACCGCCAGGTGACGCATTCCTACGGACTCGATTCGCACTTCGGGTCAGGTTGACACTAAGATGAAGCAACACTTAGAGTCAGTATGACTCTTACGTGGAACCTACGGCGAAGGACCCGACATGGTCTCGAACGAGCAGCGGATGCCCGGGCACGCGAGCGCGACGATCGCGGTCTCGACGGTGATCTTCGCGCTCCGGCGCGAGGACGAATCCGACCTCGCGACGGTGTGGCTGCCGCTGGTGCGCCGCATCCGCGAGCCCTACAAGGGCAGCTGGGCGCTGCCCGGCGGTCCCCTGCGCAGCGATGAGGACCTCGCCGTCGCCGCCGCGCGCACGCTGAACGAGACCACCGGGCTCACCCCGCGCTACCTCGAGCAGCTGTACGCGTTCGGCGACGTCGGGCGTTCAGCCGGTGGCCGCGTCGTCTCGATCGTCTACTGGGCGCTCGTGCGCAGCGATGAGGCCGAGCAGGCCAGCGTCGGCGAGAACGTCCAGTGGTTCCCCGCGGACGATCTGCCGCCCCTCGCCTTCGACCACAACCTGATCGTCGAGTACGCCCTCTGGCGCCTGCGCAACAAGATGGAGTACAGCCGCATCGCCCACGCTTTCCTCGGCGAGACGTTCACCCTTGCACAGCTGCGCGAAGTGCACGAAGCGGTGCTCGGCCGCGCTCTCGACCCGGCGAACTTCCGGCGCGGGATCGAGGCGTCGAACGCCGTCGTGGCCACAGACGAGGTGCTGATGGGCACCCGCCACCGGCCGCCGCGGCTCTACCGCTACAACTCCGCGATCGACCTCGCCGACCAGGGACCGCTCCCCCGGCTGAACGAACGCCCCCTGGTCCCAGCAGAGATTTCCGAGAATCAGAACGACGAAGGACAGTACGCATGAGCACCATCGCATCGGTCGACACGACCATCCAGCTGATCACGCGCGGCGCGGCCGAGGGCGAGACATGCAGCCCCGACCTCGCGGACGGCCCGTGGGTGTTCGACCTGCAGGCACCGGGCTACGGTCCGGGCGCGTCGATGGCCGACCCCATCCCCGCCGCTGCTCCCCGGCAGGGCGAGCTGCCCGAGGAGTACCGCACGGCGACCGCCGACGAGCTGCACCAGCGCATCCTCGCCGCCAAAGCGACGCTCGGCGACCGCGTCGTGACGCTCGGCCACTTCTACCAGCGCGACGAGGTCGTGCAGTACGCGGACTTCGTCGGCGACTCGTTCCAGCTCGCGAACGCGGCGAAATCGAAGCCGGACGCCGAGGCGATCGTGTTCTGCGGCGTGCATTTCATGGCCGAGACCGCCGACATGCTCTCGCGCCCCGACCAGTCCGTCATCCTTCCCAACCTCGCGGCAGGATGCTCGATGGCCGACATGGCCGACATCGATTCGGTCGCCGAATGCTGGGAGCAGCTGGAGGAGCTGTACGGAACCGAACCGGATGCGGACGGCCGCGTGCCGGTCATCCCGGTCACCTACATGAACTCGTCGGCCGCGCTCAAGGGGTTCTGCGGCGAGCACGGCGGGATCGTCTGCACCTCGTCGAACGCCGACACCGTCCTGAAGTGGGCGTTCGAGCGCGGCCAGCGCGTGCTGTTCTTCCCCGACCAGCACCTGGGGCGCAACACCGCCAAGGCGATGGGCGTTCCGCTCGAGCAGATGCCGCTGTGGAATCCGCGCAAGGCGCTCGGCGGAAACGATGCGGAGTCGATGCAGGATGCGCGGGTCATCCTCTGGCACGGCTTCTGCTCGGTGCACAAGCGCTTCACCGTCGGCCAGATCGAAGCAGCCAGGGCGCAGTATCCGGATGTGCGGGTCATCGTGCACCCGGAGTGCCCGATGCCCGTCGTGGATGCGGCCGACGAGTACGGTTCGACCGATTACATCGTGAAGGCGATCGCGGCGGCCCCGGCCGGCTCGACGTTCGCGATCGGCACCGAGATCAACCTCGTACAGCGCCTTGCCGCCGAGTACCCGCAGCACACGATCTTCTGCCTGGACTCGGTCGTCTGCCCGTGCTCGACGATGTACCGCATCCACCCCGGCTACCTCGCCTGGGTGCTCGAAGGCCTCGTTCGCGGGGAGGTCCTCAACCGGATCACCGTCACCGACGAGGTGGCGGTTCCGGCCCGCGTGGCGCTCGAGCGGATGCTCGCCGCCAAGCCGAACACGACGATGGCGGCCTGACATGTCCCGCGTGGTCGTCGTCGGAAGCGGCGTCGCGGGGCTGATCGCAGCCCTCGAAGCGAGCCGGTTCCACGAGGTGATCGTCGTGACGAAGGCGGAGCTCGCCGAGAGCAACACGGCGTACGCCCAGGGCGGTATCGCGGCCGTTGTCTTCCCCGACGACACGGTCGCCGAGCACGTCGCAGACACCCTCGCGGCCGGCGCCGGTCTCGGGAATGCAGAAGCAGTCGAGGTGCTGTGCGGTGAGGCACCCGCGCGCATCCGCGACCTGCTCGAGCTCGGCGTGCGGTTCGACACCGACGGGGCGTCCCTCGCCCGCGGTCTCGAAGCCGCCCACTCGCACGCCCGGGTGCTCCACGCGGGCGGCGACGCGACCGGCGCCGAGATCGAGCGGGCGCTCGTGCGGGCGGTGCGCGCATCCGCCGCCCGGGTGCTCGAGCACACGTTCCTGACCGACATCCTCGTCGACGACGGCCGCGCGGCGGGCGTCGCCGTACTGCTCGAAGACGGGACGGCGCTGACCATCGAAGCGGATGCCGTGGTGCTCGCCAGCGGAGGGGCCGGGCAGCTCTTCCTCCACACGACGAACCCTGCCGTGACGACCGGGGACGGCGTCGCGGCCGCCTGGCGGGCGGGCGCCGAGCTCGCCGATCTGGAGTTCTACCAGTTCCACCCGACCGCACTGGCGACCGGGGGCTCCTTCCTCGTGTCCGAGGCAGTGCGGGGCGAGGGCGCCGTGCTGCGGAACGCCGCCGGCGAGCGGTTCATGCTCGACGTGCACCCCGCAGCAGAACTCGCGCCGCGCGACGTGGTCGCCAGGGGCATCGCCGTCGAGATGGCGGCCCAGCACGGCGAGCCGGTACTGCTGGACGCGACGGGACTCGGGGCGGACTTCCTGGCCCGGCGCTTCCCCACGATCGATGCAGCGTGCCGCCGGGCCGGATTCGATTGGTCCCGGACGCCGATCCCCGTCACTCCAGCGGCGCACTACTGGATGGGCGGAGTCGCGACGGACACGCGCGGCCGCTCGACCGTGCCAGGCCTGTATGCGGTCGGCGAAGTGGCCTGCACGGGGGCGCACGGCGCCAACCGGCTCGCGTCGAACTCCCTGCTGGAGAGCATCGTGTTCGCCCATCGCGCGGCGCGCGACCTGGCGGGAGGCGTACCGGCCGCGTGGGAGTGGCGGAGCGAGCGCGGCGATCGTGCGAGCGGGACCGCGGTGACCGCGCATCGTCTGGGCGACGACGAGCCGGATCGCGCGTGGGCGACCACGGTCGTCGACCGCGAGCAGCTGCAATCACTTCTGTGGTCGGCGGCCGGGGTCCACCGTTCGCGCGAAGGCCTCGAAGCCGCAGCTCACATCCTCGCCGGCTGGCGCGCGAGCGACGCGGCCACGCCCTCCCGGCGCGAACGCGAGGATGCGAACCTGCTGCAGCTCGCGCGCATCCTCGTCTCAGCCGCCCTCGAGCGCGAAGAGTCGCGGGGCGCCCACTTCCGCTCGGACTTCCCCGCGCCCTCCGACGCTTCCACCCACCAGCTCGTCCACCAGTCCGTCCCCCAGCTCGTCCACCAGTTCGCCAACGCCGGAGAGGTGACCGTCCCGTGCTGACCCCCCAGATCATCGACACCGTCGTCAGGGCCGCCCTGCTCGAGGACGCCCCGTGGGGCGACCTCACCTCGGAGCTGCTCATTCCCGCAACGGCCCACGCGACGGCCAGGCTGGTCGCCCGCGAGGCCGGGGTGTTCAGCGGCGGCGCCGTGTTCGAAGCGACGATGACGGCGACCGATCCGAGCATCCGTACCGAGCTGCACGTGGCGGACGGCGAGCGGTTCGGGGCCGGAGCGGTCCTCGCGACCGTCTCCGGCTCCGCCCGGGCGGTGCTGCAGGCCGAGCGCGTTGCCCTCAACCTCGTGCAGCGGATGAGCGGGATCGCGACCCTGACCGCCCAGTACGTGAGCGAGGTGGCACACACCAGCGCCCGCATCGTGGACACCCGCAAGACGACTCCCGGCCTGCGCGCGTTCGAACGGCACGCTGTGCGTTCCGGCGGGGGGCACAACCACCGTTTCTCGCTCTCGGACGCCGTGATGGCCAAGGACAACCACCTGGCCGTTCTGACCTCGCAGAGCGGGCTCAGCGTGACGGATGCACTCCGTGCGGTGCGCGCGCAGCTCTCGCACACGACGCATCTCGAAGTCGAGGTGGATCGCATCGACCAGATCGAGCCTGTGCTGGACGCCGGGGTCGACACGATCATGCTCGACAACTTCAGCGTCGACGAACTGCGGGAGGGCGTCGCGATCGTCGCAGGGCGCGCGATCGTCGAGGCGAGCGGCAATGTCAATCTCACGACCGTCCGCGCGATCGCGGAGACCGGCGTGGATGTCATCTCTGTCGGGGCGCTCACCCACAGCGTGCGGTCGCTGGACCTCGGTCTGGACGTCGCGGTGAAGCCATGATGTACCTGGATGCGGCGGCGACCTCCGCTGTGCGGCGTGAGGTCCTCGAAGCGATGTGGCCGTACCTGACCGGCGACTTCGGCAATCCGTCGAGCCACCACACCGTGGGCGAGTCGGCCGCGCGGGCGCTGGCGGACGCGCGCGCGACCGTCGCAGCCGGCCTCGGCTCCCGGCCGTCGGACATCGTCTTCACGTCGGGCGGCACCGAGGCCGACAATCTGGCCGTGAAGGGGATCGCACTGGCTGCGCCGCGCGGTCGGCACATCGTCACGACCCCGATCGAGCACGAGGCAGTGCTCGAATCGGTCGACTACCTGACGCGCATCCACGGGTTCGCGGTGACCTTCGTCGACGTGGACTCGACCGGCCTCGTGGACCCGGCCGAGTTCGCCTCCGCACTCCGCGACGACACGACACTCGCGACCGTGATGCTCGCCAACAACGAGGTGGGAACGGTTCAGCCGGTCGCCGAGCTGGCCGCACTCGCGCGCGGGCGCGGCATCCCCTTCCACACGGACGCGGTGCAGGCGGCAGGGTGGCTCGACCTCGATGTGTCGACGCTCGGGATCGACGCGCTCAGCATCTCGGGTCACAAGCTGGGTGCCCCGAAAGGCATCGGCGCGCTGTTCGTGCGGGGGCGCATCCCGTTGGAGCCGGTCATCTCGGGCGGCGGCCAGGAGCGCGGTCGGCGCTCGGGCACCGAGAACGTGGCCGGCGCGGTCGGGCTGGCCACGGCCATCCGTCTGGGCGAGTCGGGCCGGCAGGCTCGATCCGATGCGGCCGCGATGGCCAGGGACGGGTTCGTCGCCGCTGTGCTCGCCCAGGTTCCGGATGCCAGGCTGACCGGACATCCTGTCCGTCGGCTTCCGGCTTCGGCATCGTTCGTCTTTCCGGGCACCAGCGGCGAGAGCGTCCTGCTGGAGCTGGAGCGGCGCGGGATCGTCAGTTCGAGCGGGTCCGCCTGCGCGGCGGGGAGCGACGAGGCGTCGCACGTGCTGCTCGCGCTCGGCTACGAGGAGGAGATCGCGCAGACGGCGGTGCGGTTCTCGTGGGGTCCCGAGGTCGGCGCGCCGGAGCTCGCCGCGGTGGCGGATGCCGTGGCCGAGGCCGTGGAGACCGTCGCGTCGATTACGCAGTGAGTGAACACGGCGAGAGTTAACCTGCAGGCAACGATCGGTGTCGGCGGCTCTCGATACTGTGGAACGCGTGACTGAGAAAGAGGCTCCCCCCGTCGATGTCATCGACGACGTGCAGGCTGCGGCACCCGATCACACAGCGCGAAACTCCCGAGTGATCTGGCTGCTGCTCGCCGCGACGTTCGTGGTCATCCTCAACGAGACGATCATGAGCGTCGCCATCCGCAAGCTGATGGTCGACCTGCAGATCACGGCGATCGCGGCACAATGGCTGTCCACGGCGTTCATGCTGACGATGGCGGTGGTGATCCCGATCACCGGGTTCCTGCTGCAGCGGTTCAACACGCGGCCGATCTTCATCGCCGCGATGTCGCTTTTCTCCCTCGGCACCCTGACGGCGGCGCTGGCGCCGGGCTTCGGTATCCTGCTCGTCGCTCGCGTGATCCAGGCGTCGGGCACCGCCATCATGCTGCCGCTCCTGATGACGACGCTGATGACGCTCGTCCCGGCCGCCCAGCGGGGGCGCACGATGGGCAACGTCTCGATCGTCATCTCGGTGGCTCCGGCGATCGGCCCGACCATCGCCGGTCTCATCCTCAACTCGCTGTCGTGGCGCTGGATCTTCATCATCGTCCTGCCGATCGCGCTCGTCATGCTGCTCATCGGCATCCGCCGGGTCGAGAACGTCAGCGAACCCAGGAAAGTGCCGATCGACGTCTTCTCGGTCATCCTCTCCGCCTTCGGATTCGGCGGACTCGTCTACGGACTGACCCAGATCGGCCAGGTCGGGGCCGTTCCCGGCGAGATCGGTGGCGTCAACGTGCCGATGTGGGTCTCGCTCGGCGTCGGCGTGATCGCACTCGCCTCCTTCATCGCCCGGCAAATCCTCCTCCAGCGCAAGGATCGTGCTCTTCTCGACCTCCGCACCTTCCGTTTCCCGATCTTCACGGTGGCGATCGTGCTGATGGCGATCAGCACGGCTTCGCTCTTCGGCACGATCATCATCCTGCCGATCTACCTCCAGGAGGTCCTGCACCTCGAGCCGCTCGCGACGGGCCTGCTCCTTCTCCCCGGCGGACTCATCATGGGCCTGCTCGCGCCGTTCGTCGGCCGCATGTACGACCGGTTCGGACCGACGGTACTCGTGGTGCCGGGTTCGATCCTGGTGAGCGCCGTGATGTGGACGCTCACGATGGTGACCGAGAACACTTCGCCGTTCCTGCTGCTCGCTGCGCACATCGTCCTCAGCATCGGGCTCGCCCTGATGTTCACTCCGCTGTTCACCGCCGGGCTCGGCGCGGTCACACCGCACCTGTACTCGCACGCGAGCGCGCTCGTCGGTACGATCCAGCAGGTCGCCGGTGCCGCGGGGACGGCGCTCTTCGTTGCGATCATGTCGGCGCAGACGGCTGCGCTCGTCGCTGGGGGCGCATCCGCGGACGCGGCCGCTGCTGGCGGGGTCCGGATGGCGTTCCTGGCCGGCGCGATCATCTCAGTGTTCGGAGTGGTGGGCTCGTTCTTCATCCGCAAGCCGGCGGACGTGCCCGTGGACCTGGCGTTCGCTCACTAGCCCTATCCAGTGCGGTCGGGCCAGACTGGTGCGATGGCGCACGGAGTCGAAGCAGCAACCGTCGATGAGTATCTCGAGCGGATGCCCGAACCGTTCAGCGCCGCGCTGCGGATCGTTCGCCGCCGTCTTGTGTCGGCCATCCCTGACGTCGAGCAGGTGATCAGCTACCGCGTCCCGATCTTCAAATACCGGGGAAAGGGACTCGTCGGGCTGAGCGCCACCTCGAAGGAGTGCAGCCTGCTGCTCATGAGCCCTCCGGCCGCCAAGGCTCTCGCGGGGACCCTGGCCGAGGGCTCCGTGACCGGAGCAACCCTCCATTTCGACCCCGCGCGTCCGCTCAGCGAAGCGACAATCCGCCGCATCGTCGACCTGCGCATCCGGGAGGTCGACGCCGCGCTCGGCGCCAGCTGACGGTCGGCGCGGGGTCGCCGCGTCGATCACTTGCCAAAAGATCGCGAACCCGCGCACTTGGTTGCCAATCTTTTGGCAAGCAATCGTTCTCTCGGCAGCCAATCGACCACCGAACCGTGGGTCAGCGGTCAGCGGCCGAAGACGGCGCGCAACCGGGATGCGGCCTCCGCCCGGATGAACACGGGTATGCGGTCGATCGGCGTCTCGACGTCGACCGGTACGCCACCCTCGACAACCTCGCCGGTCCAGGCGTCCACCCACGTACCGGGCGGAACGAACACCGGCCATGACGACGCACCCGCCTCCAGGACGGGGGCGACAAGCAGGTCATCGCCGAGCATCCACTGCGGCTGCGTCTCCCAGACCTCGGCGAGCGCCGGGTGATCGAAGTACAGCGGCCGCATCAGTGGCCGAGCCGTGGCGATCGTGTTCGCCGCCTGCTCGGCCAGGTACGGGACGAGCCGCTCGCGCAGTTCCGCGAAGACCCGGAAGACGTCCAGCACACGAGGATCGCCACTGCGCTCCGCGATGTTCCACGGGGTGCGGTCACGCGACGGCAGCCGATGGTGGTTGAACTCCGAGTGGTACTGCATGATCGGGACGAACGCGGACGCCGCGGCCGCGCGCAGGTACAGCTCGGCATCGGGGACATCGCCGGAGAAGCCTGCAAGGTCCCAGCCCCAGTAGACGATCCCGCTAGCCGCAGCGGACAGCCCGGCCAGCATCGACCAGCGGAATGCCTCCCACGTCGAGTTCTCGTCGCCTGCCCAGAACGCTCCGTGCGCCTGGGACCCGGTGAAGCCCGCGCGGCTGAAGGTCACCGGAGCTTTGCCCGCCGACTCGAGGAGGTCGCCGTACGCCTTCGCATACGCGACGGGGAAGGTGTTGTTCTTCTCGTCTCCGCGACGACCGTCGAGGTAGACCAGGTCGCTCCCCCACGCGTGTTCTCCGCCATCGGTCTTGAAGCCGTCGATCCCGACCTCGTCGACGAGGTAGCGACGCTTGTCCGTCCACCAGCGTGCCGCACGCTCATCCGTGAGGTCCGGCATGAGCCCGAGCGGGAACCACCAGCCCCGGTTGCGGTACGGTCGCAGTCCTCCGTCCGGTGCGAGTTCCCTGATCAGCGCGTTCTCGCGAATCGCACCCTTCGCGTCCGCCTTCGCCTGCCCCACCGGGTGCGGCCGCATCTTGATCAGGGGGATCTGCCAGAGGTGGACCCGGATGTCGCGATCGTGCAGCGCGTCGACCATCGCCTTCGGGTCCGGCCATGCGCCGTCGACCGGGAAGTCGAAGTCACCGAGCTGGTGCGGGGTGCCGTCCTCATTCACGGCGTAGCGCGCATCGCGGAAGGCGGTGAACGTGGTCTCGTCGCTCCACGCCTCGATCACCACGGAACCCACAGGGATGCGGTGCTCGCGATGCAGATCCATCTGGCGGAGGACCTCGGTCTGCGTGTTCCACTCGTTGCCACTCGCCCACAGCCGGAACACCCAGTCGGGCAGCTCCTGCGGCGAGCCCGCATCGGCGAGGAAACCCTTCAGCACCGTCGTCGGATCGCCGTCGAAGAAGCGCACCCCGATCAGGTCGTCGCAGTGTTCGCGATCGACCGCTGAGTCGAGTTCTGCTTCGACGACGATCACATCGGCGTCCGACTGCCCGAAATCGAACCAGACCCGGCGCGAGGTCTGCACGTGGAAACCCCAGCCGTCGCCGCCCACCACGTGCGCGAACGGCATCGGGAGGTAGGTCTTGCGTTCGGCGCCCTGGTTCTTGTACTGCTCGAAGACGACGGAGTCGACCTGCGCACCCCTATGATCGAGCGCATCGAAGCGTTCACCGAGTCCGGTGATGTGCTCGGCCGCGTCGAGCGGCATCCTGAATCGAACGCGTACCGCACGCTCGCCGTCGTGCAGGACGGAGACCGAGCCGGGGATGACGCGCGAGCGTCCGACCGGGGTGACCGCAGCATCCGCCGCGTGCCACTGCGCCGTACGGACCGTGAACCATCGTGTCCGCTCCGCACCACCGTCGGCGCGAACGGCGCTGAAGCGGTAGCGATAGCGACCGTTCGCCCGAGCATCCGGCACCGTCACCTGCCAGCCCCCAGCGGCGCGGGCGAGCCGGGCCTGTGCGGAGGCCAGATGACCGCCGTCCACGGTCTGGCCGCGTGATGAGCGCACGACGGGATCGAGATCGAGCGTCTCGACGATTTCGAGGCCGTCGTCGCCGAGCCAGCGAAGCTCGCACGATACGGAAGCGATCGCTCCTCCGGTGCGCACGCCGAGGGTGAACCCTGCTCCCACTTCCGGTACGGCGGGCGAACGCTGCTCCGTGTCGGTCGAGTACGGGTGGCCGGAGCCGTGCGGGCGGTGGCGGATCATCGTGCGGTTCCTTCGTTGGTCTCGTCGTGGGGGGCGTACGGGTCGTGCGGGTGAAGCGGGTCGAGTGCGTCGAGCGCGTCCAGGTCGTCACCGGGGCGATCGGCGGCCAGTTCGACCCCCAGGCGGATGATCATCGCGTGGCTCCAGAGGAGCGGTGTGGCGACGGGACCCCAGCGGTCGATCCACTCCTGGCGCATTCCCGGTGCGATGAGGTGATGGTCGACCTGCTCCGGCACCTCGGACCGCTCGTTCGCGGTCGCCGCCGCCCAGGCGAGCAGCTCCCCCGCACGTCCGCGATCGCCGGCGGCCGCGTGCGCGAGCCCCAGCAAGCAGCTCAGCAGCGGCCACTGGCCTCCGCCGAAGAACGTGTCGCCGAGGTAGCGGTGCACGCCGCCGTCGACGGTGAGCCGGCGTTCGATCGCATCGATGGTGCGAGTCGCGAGTCCCGACCTCGCGTCGATCACCGCGAGCGGTGCGATGGCGGACGCGAGGCTTCCGTCGACCGTCTCGACGTCGAGCCATTTGACGAGGTGGCCGTCGCGGACGCCCCGCGTGCCGATCAGGTCGCGGATGTCGTGGACGGCCTTCGCGATCGCCGCGACCCGGGAGCCATCCGTGAGCCCCGCATCCGCCACCGCCTGAAGTCCGGCAGCGATGCAGGCGAGCGTGGACACATGCACGGCCTCGCTGTGCTCCTCCCACCAGTCGTAGCAGGGCCGGGACCACGAAGCGAGAAGGTAGTCGACGGTGAGCTCCACCGCCATGCGCCACCTCGACGGGTCGACCTCGTGGCGTCGCAGGTGCTGCTCGAGCGCCCACAGCCAGGTTCCGTACCCGTCCAGCTGGAAGTCCCACCACTCGTCGGTCCCGTCTCCACCCGCGAAAGTGAAGCGCGCAGGAAGCATGTGCTCGCCGGCTGGCGGCTGTCCCGCTCGGGTCTCGTCCACAATCCAGAGGATGTGGTCCCGGCGTCCGACGATCGCCCGGGAGCACCAGTCGAAGAACGCGTCCGCCGATCCGACGTCGCCGTAGGCGGAGACCGCATCCGCGATGAACGACCCGTCCCGGAACCAGCAGTAGCCCTCGTACGCCGAGAACGTCGGGCTCGCCGGATACGCGCCCTCCGGTGTCTGGAGGCGGACGATCAGGCTGTGGCCGGCGTGGACGAGGCCGGCGACGTCGGGATGGAGCGCCGTCAGGTCGGGCGCCCGCGAGGTGGAGACGGAGGACATCGGGGTCTTTCTTGAAGAGGGGGAAGGTGCCCGTGGCCCGGCGGGAAGGCCGGGCCACGGACGGATTCGGATGCGGGACCGCTGTACTACTTGAGCAGTCCGTCCACTGTCGAGGACGACGACTTCAGCGCGTCGTCGGCGGACTGGCGTCCGGCAGCGACCTCACCGAGAGCGTTGGTGATCGTGTCCTGGATCTTCTGCGAGTTCGGGCCGAGCTGCGGTGCGGTGGCGACCTGCTTGAGCGAGTCGAACACTGCCTGCCGGTTCGCCGGCGCGCCTGCGGTCAGGTACGGCTTGAGCTGTGCATCGTCAGCGACGGTGGGCAGTTCCCAGCCCGCCTTGAGCCGGACATCGACCGTGGTCTTCGAGCTCGCCAGGTAGTCGGCGAACTTCTGGGCTGCAGCCTTCTGCTTGGAGTCGTTCGACACGACGACGGCGTTCGAGAACGTCGCGCTCGCCTTCTGCGTGTCACCGGGCTCGACTGCGACGTCCCAGCCGAACGGCAGCGTGCCGAGCGAGCTGAACATCCAGATTCCGGTGTGCCACATCGCGAGCTTGCCCGCCTTGAAGAGGCCCGAGTCGAAGTCCGGGGTGTTCGCGCCCGCAGCGGCGGTCGGCATCGTGACGCCGCTCTTGCCCGCCAGCCAGTCGACTGCACGCTTGCCGGCGTCGTCGTTGAACGCGGACTTCTTTCCGTCCTTGGTGAGGAACGAGCCGCCTGTCTGCTGGATCACCTTCGAGAATTCGTTGTAGGTGATCGGCTGGAAATCACCCCAGACGCCCGCCGCTTTGTCGGTGAGCTTCTTCGCCGCGGCTTCCTCATCGGCCCAGGTCCACGAATCGGTCGGGTAGGAGACGCCCGCCTTGTCGAACAGCGCCTTGTTGTAGAACAGGACGACGTTCGAGAACGAGGTCGGCAGACCGTACTGCTTGCCGTCCGTCTTGTAGGTGTCGAGCAGCGATGCCCGGTACTTCGCGGCGTCGACGCCCGAGAGCGGGGCGAGCACGCCATCCGCCTGGAGGTTCGCGTAGCTGCCGGTGTCGACATCGAAGACGTCCGCCTGTGTCCCGGCCGCGAGGTCTGTCTGGAGCTTCGTGAAGTAGTTCGCGTAGTCCGACGTGGTCACCTTCACGGTGATGTTCGGGTTGGCCTTCTCGAACGCGTCGACGATCGTCGTCAGGTTCTTCTCGTTGCCCCCGTTCGAGATGAAGTTGGAGTAGGTGATGGTGGCCTTGCCGCCGTCCGATCCTGAGGACGAACTGCAGCCGGTCATCCCGATTGCTGCGAATGCCGCGACGGCTACTGCCGCGACGAGCTGCTTCTTCATGTGAGTGCTATCTCCTTCGATATGTGGTGCTGGGTGGTGTTGGGGAACGGCTCGGTCATCATTTGAGACCGGTGCCTGCGACGCCTTGGACGATGTATTTCTGGGCGAAGACGTAGAGGGCGAACATCGGGATGATGCTGACGACGGATCCCGCCATGAGCACGTCCCATTGCGTCGAGTACTGGCCCTGCAGGCTCGAGAGCGCGACGGGCAGCGTCTGCATCACGGGGTCGCGCAGGATGATGAGCGGCCAGAGGAAGCTGTTCCAGGTGTTGAGGAATGCGAAGACGGCGAGGGTCGCAAGGGCGGGCCGGATGAGCGGAAGCATGATCTGGAAGAACACCCGGAAATGCCCGGCGCCGTCGAGCGTCGCCGCCTGGTCGAGCTCGTACGGCACGGTACTCATCGCCTGACGGAGCAGGAAGACGCCGAACGCCGACGCGATCGTCGGGAGGATCGCACCCGCGTACGTATTGATCAGTCCGAGCGTCTTCATCTCGACGAACAACGGGACGATCAGCACCTGGAACGGGATCATCATCGTGGCCAGGTAGACCACGAAGATCCCTCCCCTGCCCCGGAAGGGCATCCGGGCGAAGACGTAGGCGGCGAGCGCGCTGGTCACCAGCTGCAGCACGGTACCCGCGACCGCGATGATGATGCTGTTCACGATCACCTGGCCGAACGGAACGCGCTGGAAGAGCTCGGCGTAGGGCGAGAGCGAAGGATGCGCGGGCAGCTGCGGCGTGGTCGTCAGGCTGGCGCCCGGGCTGACCGAGGTGATGACGGTCCACACGAACGGGAAGAGCATGAACAGCGCCCCGACCGTGATGACGACGTACAGGCTGATCCTGCCGAAACGCTTACGCATAGTTCACCCACTTCTTCTGCCCGCGGAACTGGATGAGCGTGATGATCAGGATGACGATGAACAGCAGCCAGGACAGTGCGGATGCCATGCCCGCCTGGCCGTAGCGGAACGTCAGGTCGTAGACCTCCTGGACGACCACCCGGCTCGAGTTGTTCGGGCCCCCGCCCGTCATCACGTACACCTGGTCGAAGACCTGGAACCCGTTGATCAGGGACAGGACGATGACGAAGAACGTGGACGGCGAGAGCATCGGCAGCGTGATGCTGAAGAGCCGGCGCCACCAGCCCGCGCCGTCGATCTCGGCCGCTTCGTAGAGGTCGGGGTTGATCGTCTGCAGGCCCGCCAGCAGGATGACCATGACGAAGCCGAGGTCCTTCCACGCGGAGGCGAGGATGATCGACGGCATCGACCACGCCGGGTCGGTGTACCAGCCGGGACCGTGAATGCCGATCAGGCTCAGCGCCCAGTTGACGACGCCGACGCTGGGGTTCAGGAGCCAGCGCCAGACGAGGGCGACCACGACCCAGCTCGTCACCACCGGGAGGAAGTACACGCCCCGCAGGAGCGCTCGTCCTTTGAGGCGCGTGTTCAGTGCCAGCGCCAGAGCGAGGCCGCCGATGTACACGAGCGGCAGGTAGCCGACGATGTAGTACACGGTGTGCAGGAACGCCTGCTGCGTGCCCGGGTCGGTGACCAGGGTCGCGTAGTTGTCGAGCCCGACCCATTTCATCGGACCGATCAGGTTCCACGAGTGCAGGCTGGTCCAGGCCGCCGCGATCATGGGCCCGATGATGAACGCGAGCAGCGGGATGAGGCTCGGCAGCAGGAACAGGGCGATCGTGAGGGCGTATGTGACGCGCTGCTTCGTCGAGCGCTTGCGCGGCGATCGCGCGACAGCCTTCTCGGTCGGCGACGGCGCCTCTTCGGATGCCGCGACTCGAGCGGCTGACAGTGTCATCGCGACGCACCCTGGGGGATGCGCGAATTCGCGACCAGTCGTTCGCGGACGAGGCGGCCCTGCTCGCCGGCGACACCGTCGGAGTCGAACGGGGTCGCCAGCACGAGGGCGGCCGCCCCTTGAGCCCAACGATCGTCCTGCCAGGTCTCGACGGCGATCTCGACACCGCGCTTGCCGGGGACGAGGGATGCACGCAGCGCCGATTCGAAGGCCGGCGCCCAGAACTGCCACGCGGCGACACCCTCACCGAGTACCACGACGAGTTCTGGATCGAGGACGTTGACGACTCCCGCGAGCGTGCGGCCCAGCAGGTGGCCGGCCTCAGCGAAGATCTCGCGGGCGCGTGCATCCCCGTCGACCGCTGCGCGCGTGACCGCGGCGATCGACGCATCCGGTGCGACCACGCCGAGCTCGGCGGCACGGGCGATGAGGGCGCTCTCGCCGACGAACGCTTCGAGGCATCCGTGGTTGCCGCACTGGCAGAGCGGGCCGCCGTCGGTCACGGGGATGTGACCGACATCGCCGGCCCCACCCGAGCGACCCCGCAGAACCGATCCGCCGGAGATGATGCCGGCGCCGACGCCGGTTCCGATGGTGACGACGAGGAAATCGGGGCACGAGCGGCCCTGGCCGAACAGGCGCTCCGCCATGCTCAACGCGTTGACGTTGTTGTCGACGACAACGGGAAGGCCGAGCGATCGACGGAGGGCCGCACCGAGTGGAACCTGGTTCCAGCCGAGCTGGGTCGAGTCGATGACGCCGATGCCCTGCTCGTCGACGGTTCCGGGGATGCCGACACCGATCCCGAGGACCGGCCGGTCGCCGCCACCCTCGATGAACTTGCGTGCGAGGTCGACGAGAGTGCTCGTGGCCAGCGACGAGAGTGCGTCGAACGGCTCGGTTGCGCTGCGGATCACTCCGCCATCGATGCCTACCTCGACGAAGGCGACATGATCGGAGACGACCTTGACACCGATGGCGCGGGCCGTGTCGGCGGTCACTCCGAGCATCCGGGCCGGCCGGCCTCCCTGCGACGGCGAGTGGTCGAGCTCCTGGATGAGGCCATCGGCGAGCAGGTCCTTGGTCAGCTGCGTCACCAGGGCCGGCGAGACGCCGAGCATGCGCGCGAGGTCTGCACGGGACGCGGGACCCTGGGCACCGAGGTGCGCGAGGATCGCCGACCGGTTGACGTCTGTACGAGACGGGGATGTGAGCGCCATTGCCTACCTTTTGTTTAGGACTAAATAAACCATAAAAGATAGTTCTGACATTCGTCAAGTGCGGAAGTCGCGCGCGGGCTCGATTGGTTGCCAAAAGTTCGCGAACCAACGCGCTTCGTCGCCAAAGTTTTGGCAAGCAATCACAGATCGGGCACGGCGATCGTGCCCACGACGAACAGGGCGGGGCTTGCTACCCCTGGCGCAGGGCGCGGACCGCCTGCTGCTCGAAGAGATCGCGCAGCACGGCCTCGAACTGCGGGACGGGCCCGTCGACCGGTATGCCCGGCGCGACGACAGAGATCGGCAGACTCTCGACCGGACCTGCCGGGAGTCCGCGGGCGGCACGCCATCCGCTGGTCTGCGCCGCCGAGGCGGCGTACACGATGCGCCCGAGTCCCACCCACGCGTGCGCCGCCGAGCACATCGGGCAATGCTCGCCCGAGGTGTAGACCGTCGCCAGCGCGCGATCGTCCGCTGTCATGTGCCGCGCCGCCCAGCGCGCCAGCTGGAACTCCGGATGCAGCGTCTCGTCGCCGTTGCCGACGCGGTTGCGGTCCTCGCGAAGCACGCGACCCCCAGCGTCGACGAGTACAGAGCCGAACGGCTCATCGCCGGCGTCGAGCGCTTCCCGCGCCAGGTCGACCGTGCGGGCAAGGAAACTCAGGTCGTTTTCGTCGATCATGGTCGGTAATCGCGGGCCGGCGTCGGCTTCGGCCCCTCCTGCGCCGACTCTACGCCGCGCGCTGGGTCCAGTCGTCAGTAGGTCACCGAAAATCGCCGGTTGTGTCGGGCGGTGACGGCTCGACTCACGGCGTCGGCGGTGAGACGATGAATCACCCAATAGATCCGAGGTATTCTCATGTCGATCATCGCAGTCGTGCCCGAGGACGAAGTCGACGAACGCGTCGCCGAGTTCTACGCCGGCGACATCCGTGAGCAGGGATACGTGGCCAGCCACACCCGGGTACTCACGGTGAATCCCGAGGCTTTCGCGGCCTGGAAGGACCTGATGCGCGCCATCGGCGGTCCGATGGACAAACGGAGGTTCGAACTCGCAACGCTGGCCGCGGCGCTCGGCACGCGCTCCGTCCACTGCAGGCTCGCCCACGGCAGGAAGTCGCTGGCCTACATCGATGAGGACGAGCTCGAGCGCATCGCCCGCGACTACCACGACGCCGGCCTGTCCGAGCAGGAGGTCGCGATCATGGAGTTCTCCGAGAAGGTGAGCCGAGCATCCGACACTATGACGGACGCAGACAGCCAGCGCCTCCGCGATCTCGGCCTGAGCGACCGGGAGATCGTCGATGTGGCCCTCGCCGCCGCCGCTCGCAACTACTACAGCCGCGCCATCCAGGCCCTCGCCATCCCGGTCGACGACTTCCCTGAACTCAGCGACAGCCTGAAGGATGCGCTCCTCGCGCCACTCTGAACGAGCGCGCCTGGGCTGTCGGGCCGGCGATCGAGACCGCCGGCCCGACAGCATCAACCTCAGAGAGCCCGGGCTTCCGCCAGAAGCAGCCGAGCCGCGACGAGCTGCACGGCAGCCGCACGCTCGTCGACCGCGGTGTGCCCGAAGGCTGCGCCGAGCAGTTGCGAACGGATGGCGTCAGCGAGCCTGTCGCGCTGCGCATCGAGCCGCACCAGCGAATTCTCGATTCGCGTGTAGGTGCGGTCGTCTGCCGAACTCCCGCTGGCAAGCGCCCGCGTCGAGGCTGCGAGAGTCGCGGCGGCGAACTGTCCGTTCGTGGCCAGGATCTGCTT
The DNA here is from genome assembly GCF_055231915.1 of Leifsonia sp. Ger2509. NCBI lineage: Bacteria > Bacillati > Actinomycetota > Actinomycetes > Micrococcales > Microbacteriaceae > Leifsonia > Leifsonia sp. Ger2509. The sequence goes on along the minus strand of NZ_JBUYVB010000003.1, from coordinate 3,677,961 downwards.
GTACGCCTGCCCCAGCCTGGCAACGGTCTCGTGGTGAGCGCGCAGGGACGATGGCAGCGCAGACGGTGACGCGATCTCCACGAGCACGCGCCCATCGACCGGGTAGTCGTCGTGAAGTCCGGTCAGCGCCAGCAGCGTCGGCCGGGCGTCGACCTGGTCGGTCCAGGTCGACGCATCCACACCTCGCGCCTTGACGCCGGGTCCGGCGTAGGCGGCCCAGATGTCCTGCATGTCGGGAAGCAGGCCACCGTGGTTGTACGCGAAGCGCGACGAGGTGAAGCTGCACGGACTCGAGCAGTTCGTCGGTCCGCTCGTGATGAAGTCGTCCTCACCGGAGAACGCGGTAAAGGTCGGTGTCCGCGCCGGGTCCGAACTCACGAAGTGCAGGATCTTCTCCTCCACAGGATCGGCGAGCTGGTTGGCAACCTTGTCTGTGCCGCCCGCCAGGGGGTTCGTGAAGCTCAGCGACGAGAGATCACGTCCGAGCTGGCGCACCGAGGCGCTCGTCCGCGACGGGTTGCCGGTGACCCAGATCGCCGGGGCAGGATCGCTGTGGATGGCGAACGGTGTCGTATTGCCGGTCTGCGTGGCCAGCAGTCCGGGCAGGTTCACGTTCACTTCGGACTTGGTCGCGTAGGAGCAGTAGTTGCCCGCAGCGCCGGTGCATCCGGCGGGTACCGGCTGGCTTCCCGAGAAATGGTCACCCTCATCCGTCGTCACCACGAACTCGGTGTTGGACGCGTTGATTTCGTCCTTCGCCAGACGATCGAAGAACTGCCCGAACGCCTTGTCATACGCCTGGAGCTGTTGCTCGTAGGTCTGCTCGCCCGGGCCGAGGTCACCGGTGTTGGCGCTGGTGTGGTCCGTGTGCGCATCCGATACGTAGATATTCGTGATCGGCACGCCGTTCTCGAGCATCTGGGCCGCGTAGCCGAGCGAGTTCGTGGGTGTCTCGGAATCGAATCCGGGGAATCCCGCGTTGCCTTTCGCATCCGCAATGACGGAGCCGTCGAGCGCTCTCACCGCTCCCGACGGGCTGATGGCGGGCTGGATCTCGGCATTCCCGAAGAGCGCCTTGTATCCCGCATAGCCGCCGGGCTCGTCGGGCAGTGCGTCGGTCTGCCCGGTGGCGCATAAGGATGCTCCGCTGGCACAGTGGACCGCGAAGCCGACATAGTCTGCCGCGGCCTTCGTCGGGTTCGCGGCGGCCTGCGTCGCCTGAGGTGAGCCCGCGCCGAAGACGGTCGTGATGTCCAGGCCTGTGTTCTCGAGGACGGTGTTCGACATCCCGACTTCGCCGACATTGCAGCCGGCTCGCGTGTACGGCACCCAGGGAGCCGGAGCGTTGACATCCGTGGCGTTCGGAACGTCCTGGCGATCTGCGGCGTACTGCACGTTGTAGTTAGCGTCGGCCGGATGTCCGCTCGCGTCCACGAGGCGATCGGTCCAATACGAGAACGAGAGTCCCGTGTGGGTTCCGCCCGCCTGGTCGTAGTAGCTGAAGCTGTTGGACTGGGTGATCGCATTGCGGTCCGGGTACAGGCCGGTCTGGTTGGCGACGAAGTTGGTCGCGGTGTGCGACAGAACGTCGTGTGTGTTGGTCAGCAGCACGCCGTTGGTGGTGAGGAAATTCCTCAGCGTGGGCAGCTGCTCGAGGTCGCTCGGAACGTTCGGCTGGTTGCGCAGCCGGTCGACGTTGTCGAACTGGATCTGCACGACGTGTTTGACGTTGTTGGCCAGCTGACAGGTTGCAGCGGACTGCGACGCCCCGGCGCGCGCGGGGTTGGCTGTCGCAGCAGACGCCGGTCCAACGGTTCCGGCCAACGCCCCGGCCACTGCGAGCAGGCCGACCACGAAGGCGCCTGTGGCGCGCTTCAGATTGTTACTCATGTTCCCCTCCTGAGTTGAAGTCCTTCGTCCTTCACAGCCATCGGACTCCCCGATTCCAACCATTGGGTGAACACAGAGTGACCGTCGGCGATCGCGACGGCGATCTTCGCGAACGGTACGCCTGGGCGGCCGGCGGCGGTACCGTCGGACACATGGATGTCGATGTGCCCACCTCGCTCGGCCCCGGCCGTCTGGTCGTAGATGCGGCGGAGACCCCGCGGGCGGTGCTGTGGTTGGGTCACGGGGCCGGAGGTGGAATCGGTGCCGTTGACCTTGTGGCACTGGCACGGACCTTGCCGGGTTTGGGAATCACGATTGCTCGCTACGAACAGCCCTGGCGTGTCGCCGGTCGGAGTGTGGCCGCCCGGCCGCCCACGCTGGACGTCGCCTGGCTCGAAACAGCCCCGGCTCTGAGGCAGCTCGCCTCGGGTCTTCCTGTGCTGGTCGGCGGGCGCAGCGCGGGAGCGCGCGTAGCCTGCAGGACCGCCGCCGAGGTCGGCGCCGTGGGAGTCGTGTGCCTCGCGTTTCCGCTCCATCCGCCGGGCAGCCCGGACAAGTCACGGCTCAGCGAACTGCTCACGCCGACCGTGCCCGTTCTGGTGCTGCAGGGCGAGCGTGACACGTTCGGAACAGCGGCGACACTCGCATCCGAGGTGGGCGACAGCTCAAACATCCGGATCGTCCCTGTCCCTGCAGCGGACCATGGGATGAGGGTGGCCGCCTCCGCGCAGCTCAACGCACGCGGGGTCGCGGAGCTGGTAACCGCATCCGTTGCCGCGTTCGTCGACGAGGTCATCTGACGGGTGCTCGTCGCGCGTGTCTGCTGTGCCACCCCGTCGGCCGGTGTGAGGATCGTGAGGTGCCCAGCGAACTTCTCATCCGCATCCACAGTCCGGAGTTCCAGGCCATGTCCGAGCGGGTCCTGGAGGCGACCCAACTCACGTCCCGGCTGAACGTACTCCCCTTCGACGACGAAGCCAGCAAGGCGGAGTTGTTCGAACGCATCCTCGGCCGGCCCCTGCCGCAGCGCGTCACGATCTACCCGCCGTTCTACACCGACCACGGCCTGCACCTGGACCTCGCCGAGCGAGTGTTCATCAACCAGAACTGCACGTTCCTCGACTACGCGGGCATCCGGCTCCGTGAGCGCGTCATGGTCGGCCCCAAGGTCACGTTCATCACCGTCGGGCATCCGGTCGACACCGACGACCGGCGGATCTGGCTGACGGGCGGACCGATCGATGTCGCCGAGAACGTCTGGATCGGCGCAGGGGCGACGATCCTGCCCGGGGTCAGCATCGGGCGGGATGCGGTCATCGCGGCCGGTTCGATCGTCGCCGACGATGTGCCGGCCGGAACCCTCGTCGCCGGGCCGAAAGCGACTGCGCGCCGCCAGTGGTGACTAGTACTCGCCCTTGATCACGAAGAACGAACCGCGGATCACGCCGGCCAGCTTCGACTTCTGGCGAGCGAACTTGAAGCGGGACGCAAGCTCCTCGGGAATCTCCATCCCCTCGGAGAGCTTGAACCCGACGGCCCGCTTCCCCGCGTCGTCGATCGTGTACATCGCGTTGATCGAGAGTCCCGACTCGTAGAACACATAGGCCATACGGATGCCAACGACCTCGAACGCGGTCACCTCGAGAGGGCGGGACTCGATCACGAGATCGCGTTCCTCCTTGAGGATGCGGGTGATCCAGTCGAGCGCTTCCGGCGCCTCGCTCGCCGGGCTGACCGTGAAGTCGTGGTCGTACTTGTTCTTGAAGTAGCGCGCTTCGTTGGCGCGCAAGCCTGCGAGGGCCTCGGCCACCGGCGACGATTCCAGTCCGACGGTGGAAACGTTCACGAAGTCGACGGTGTACGGCATGGGCCTCCATGATCAGGAACGTTGCACCCCACCGTAGCGCGAGTGCGCCTGAGCGGAAGTCCACCGTTCGGTTGGGAACTCCGGCCGACCGGTGGATTCGCGACGGGACCGGGTTCGCGACGCTTGAGCTATGACAAACAGATTCGCTTCCGCCGCCCAGGCAAGCACCGACGACGCACGCCGCGCGGCCTTCCGCCCTTCCCTTCTCCTGCTCGCCGGATTCCTCATCCTCAGCACGGCGATGCTGGCCCTGCTCCTCGCCTTGTCCCTGACCGGCACCTCGGTGGCGATCGCGATCTGGATCCGATGCTCGCTCGTGCTAGGCAGCGCGGTCATCCTGTTCCTGATCGGACTCAGCGCGGCCCGCGGTTCGCGGCAGGCCTGGGTGCGCCTCCGGATCATCAGCCCCATCGTCGTCGCAGCCGTCATCGTCATCGTCTCGATCCCCGGCTTCCTCCCCGACTGGGTGCGCATCGAGCAGGCTGTCTGCGGGCTTCTCGTGCTGCCGGTGGCGATCATGGTCAACCGCCCCCGCATGCGGGCGATCTTCCCGAAGGGCGTGTAGGGTCGCCTCGTGATCCATCCGCGCTGGCGGACCGTGCTCACGGTCACGCCCTATCTGGTGCTCGCGATGCTGACGGTGTTCGCCGTCGTCTCGGGCTGGGGCGACTGGGCGCGGCTCGTCCCTGAGCTGCTGCTCTGCGCTGCGTACGGGGCGTGGGTGCCGGTGATGCGTCGCCTGCTCCGTCGGCGCGAGAGCCCGGTAGCGGTCGCCGTCTTTATGACCGGCCTGATCGCGATCAACCTGCTCCTCGTCTTCCTCGACAGCTGGTTCGCCTTCCTCACGATCGCCACCTTCACCTTCGCCTATTCGATCGTTCCGTGGCCGTGGGAGCTGCTGGCGGTCGGCGCGACCGCCGTCGTGGCGGGGCTTGCCCAGGCCTCCGCGCTCAGCACGGGAGCGACGGGCACGGGTGAGAGGATCGTCGTGGTGGCGCTCAACGTCATCGTCATGTGCGGGCTGTCCTGGGGCCTGCGTCTCGCGGAGCAGCAGCTTCAACGGGGGGCCACCGAGGCCGAGCGTGCGCGGCTCGCCCGCGAGATCCACGACACCCTGGCGCAGGGTTTCGCCGGAATCGTGACGCAATTGCAGGCGGCGAAAGAGGCGCCGACCGCGCCGGCCCGCGATCGGCACACCGAGGCCGCGCTCACTCTTGCGCGCGACGGGCTCGCGGAGGCACGGCGCTCGGTGCAGGCCTTGCGCCCGGCCGCCCTCGAAGCGGATCGGCTGCCGGAGGCGATCGCGCAGACAGCGCGCCGCTGGTCGGAACGGACCGGCATTCCTGTCGATGTGCGCGCATCCGCCGTCGGCCCGACCCTGTCGACGGATGCCGAAGTAGCGCTCCTGCGTGCGGCGCAGGAAGCGCTCGCAAACGTCGAAAGACATGCGGACGCGCACCAGGTCACGCTGATCTTCCGTCGCGATGCCCGGGGTGCACACCTCGAAGTGCGGGACGACGGACGCGGGTTCGACCCCGGGTCGCAGCCTGGCGCGACCACCGCTGGAGGTTTCGGCCTCGTTGCCATGCGGGAACGGATCGCCGCGCTCGCCGGCGATCTCGTGGTCGAATCCAGTCCCGGAAGGGGAACAGCCGTTCGCGTCGAGGTGCCCGGATGAGCCCCGTACGCCTGCTCGTCGTCGACGACCATCCCGTCGTCCGCGACGGAATCGTCGGGATGGTCTCTTCCGACCCGGACATCGAAGTGGTGGGCGAAGCATCGGATGGGGCCGCGGCGGTCAGCCTCGCGAGAGCGCTCAATCCGGATGTCGTGCTCATGGATCTGCGGATGCCCGGCACCGACGGCGTCACCGCGATCCGCGAACTCGTCCGTCTCGGACTGCCCACCCGGGTCGTCGTTCTGACCACCTACGACGCGGACTCCGATGTCCTGCCGGCCATCGAGGCCGGCGCCACCGGCTACCTGCTCAAGGATGCGCCGCGCGACGACCTGCTGCGCGCCGTGCACGACGCCGCGAAGGGGCGCACCTCCCTCGCGCCGTCCGTGGCGTCGCGGCTCGTGGATCGGGTGCGCACACCGGAAACCAGCCTGCTCAGTCCGCGCGAACTCCAGGTACTGGCGCTGCTCGCGGACGGTGCGACCAACCGCGACGCCGGTGCGCGTCTGCACGTCAGCGAAGGGACTGTGAAGACCCACCTGCTCAGAATCTACGCGAAGCTCGGCGTCGGCGACCGGGCGGCGGCTGTCGCCGAGGGATTCCGTCGCGGGCTCCTGGGATAGCGGACACCCAGTTCTCATCCGGCCTACGCACAGAAATCTCCCACCCGTCCGATGGTAAATTTCTCCGACCACTCAAGGACTGGAGGACGCCGTGCGCGATGATCGCACCCTGGGTCTGACGCTCGGCGGCGGCGGTGCGTTCGGCGCGGCTCACGTGGGCGTTCTTCAGGTGCTCGAGGAGCGCGGCATCCGCCCGGGGATCGTCACCGGCACCAGCTCTGGCGCCCTGGTGGCCGCAGCCTATGCGGCCGGCTTCGAGCCGTCGGCGATCGAGCGAGCAGCACGCTCGTTCCGCTGGAGCGCGATCGCGCGGTGGTCGCTGACGCCGCGGTGGGGCCTGCTCGACACGACCGCGGTCACCGAGTCCGTTCGCCGCGTACTTGGCGCCGATCCACTGATCGAGCACCTTCCCCGCAGGTTCGCTGCCGTCGCCACGGACCTCCGGACCCGCCGGGCCGTGACGATCGCCAAGGGCCCATTGGGCGCCGCACTGCGGTCGACCATCGCCGTGCCCGGGCTGCTCCCGCCGGTGCGCGACGGCGTGATGCTGCTGGCGGATGGCGGCATCATCGACAACGTTCCGGTCGAGGCCACGCGGGCGCTCGGCGCATCCCGCGTCATCGTGGTGCGGTTGCACGCGAAGTGGGAGAACGTGCGGATGATGCGCATGGTCACACGCACCGCAGACCTCGCTCAGGACCCGTCCGTGGTGCTCATCCAGCCCGAGATGGAGGGCATGGCGCAGTGGCGGATGTCCGACGTGCCGCGACTCATCGCCGAGGGACGGCGGGTCGCGGTCGCGGCCCTCGACGCGGCAGGCCTCACCGGGCCGATCGAGACGTCAGTAACCGACCGAAAAGCCGACGCTATCGGGTAGTTAGCGCCGACTCGACATCACCTAGACATTGAAGCGGAACTCGACCACGTCGCCGTCCTGCATGACGTAGTCCTTGCCCTCCATGCGCGCCTTGCCCTTCGCGCGCGCCTCGTGCACCGAGCCCGTCTCGACCAGGTCGTCGAATGAGATGACCTCCGCCTTGATGAACCCTTTTTCGAAGTCGGTGTGGATGACGCCGGCGGCCTGTGGAGCCTTCCAGCCCTTGTGGATGGTCCACGCGCGCGACTCCTTGGGGCCGGCCGTGAGGTAGGTCTGCAGGCCGAGGGTGTCGAAGCCGATTCGGGCGAGCTGGTCGAGGCCGCTCTCCTCCTGGCCGGTCGACGCCAGCAACTCGGCGGCGTCCTCGGCATCGAGGTCGATCAGTTCGGACTCGAGCTTGGCATCGAGGAACACCGCCTGGGCGGGCGCGACGAGTTCGGCGAGCCCTGCGCGCTTCGCGTCGTCGGTCAGCACGGCCTCGTCCACGTTGAAGACATAGATGAACGGCTTCGCCGTCAGCAGGCCAAGTTCGCGGATCGGGGTCAGGTCGAGGGATGCGCTCGAGAGCGGCTTGCCCTCATCGAGGATCGCCCGGGCAGCGCGAGCAGTCTCGAGCACGATCGGCTCCAGCTTGCGGCCCTTGACCTCCTTCTCGTAGCGCGCCTCGGCCTTCTCGAGGGTCTGGAGGTCGGCGAGGATGAGCTCGGTGTTGATGGTCTCCATGTCGCTCGCCGCGTCGACCTTTCCGTCGACGTGCACGACATCCGGGTCGTCGAAGCCGCGCACGACCTGGGCGATCGCGTCGGCCTCGCGGATGTTCGCCAGGAACTTGTTGCCGAGCCCTTCGCCCTCGCTCGCGCCTTTGACGATGCCGGCGATGTCGACGAACGACACCGGTGCCGGCAGGATGCGCTCGCTGTTGAAGATCTCGGCCAGCGTGTTCAGGCGCGAGTCAGGCAGGCTGACGACACCGACGTTGGGCTCGATCGTGGCGAAGGGATAGTTCGCTGCGAGGACCGTGTTCTTGGTGAGGGCGTTGAAAAGGGTCGATTTGCCCACATTGGGGAGTCCGACGATCGCGATAGTGAGAGCCACGGGGGTCCAGTCTACCGGCGGTCCCGGAGCGCGCCGCCCGCGTCCGCCGACCCTCCCCCGACTTCAGCGCCCGGTGCCGCCTCCGGCCTCGACGGGTGGAGGCGTCGCTTCGAACACCGGGTTCTCGATCAGCCCGATGAGGTCGCCTGCCGGGCTGCGGAACATGCCCAACTTAATGCCTTCACCGACCTCGGTGACGGGTTCGACGACGACCGCGCCGGCAGCGACGAGCTTTGCGGCCTCGGCCTCGACGTCGCGGACGCCCCAGTACGTTCGCGGCCCGATCGACGGATCAGCCGCCGGGTCGAGTCCCAGTTCGTAGCCGCCGGGATTGAAACCGACGTAGAACGGCTCGTCGAAGTAAGGGGGCACCCCGAGCACCCCCGACCACCAGGTTCTGCTGGCGTCGAGGTCAGGGGCGGGATAGACAATGGTGCGGAGTCCGAGAAACACGATGATCCTTTCATTCCGTGCTGCTTCAGCCGGCGTCGAGCGGCAGGCGGGTTCGGTAGCACTCTGTGATGTACGGCATGACGATGGTGTCGCGACCGGCGAGCGCGGGATGCTCCGCGGCCAGCCGCCGCACGGAGTCGAGAACCGCCGCCTGCTCCTCGGGCGTCTTGACGATGAGGTAGCTGCGCGACCGCACGAGGTCGAGCAGGCCGTCGATCGTGAGCTCCTGCGTCCAGTGCATCGTGGCGGTCTCGAGCGGGCCGAACGGCGGTCCGACACGTGGCGGAGTGTTCGCGGGGGCGTAGACGACGTCGCCTCCGATGAGGCTGCCCAATTCGGCGACCCAGTCGACCGTCTCATCGCGCGAGTTCCAGACGAGTCCAAGCGTTCCCCCGGGCCTCAGCACACGGGCGACCTCCGGGACGGCGCGCACTGGATCGACCCAGTGCCAGGCCTGCCCGGACACCACGGCGTCCATGCTCGAGTCGCCGAGCGGGATGTCCTCCCCCGTGCCGATGTGCGTCGGGATGCCGTGGAGCGACCGCTCGAGCACGCCCAGCATCTGTGCGGACGGGTCGACGGCGACGATGTCGAGACCCCTGTCGAGGAGCAGCCTGGTCAGCTTGCCCGTTCCCGCCCCGAGGTCGAGCACCCGCTTCGCCTCCGGCGGCACGAGCCAGTCGACAGCCTCGCGCGGATAGCTCGGCCGCGACGCCTCGTAAACGTCGGCCGCCCGATCGAAGGCCCGAGCGTGTGCGGTCACGTCGTTTCTTTCGCGCATGCTTCGAGTCTAGGCAGGGCCGCCGACGTCGTCGCGGCCGATTGTGGAGAGCGGATATGCGGCACACGGCGATCCTCCGCAGCGACGTCGGCCGTGCGTGCGACCATGACACCGTGCCACTGGATTTCACCGCAATCGACTTCGAAACCGCGAACTCCAGCAGTGCGTCCGCTTGTTCGGTCGGGCTGATCAAGGTCCGCGCAGGTCGCGTCGTGGATCGCACCGGATGGCTGATCCAGCCCCCGCTCGGGCACGACGAATTCCTCGAATGGAATACGCGCATCCATGGTCTCCGTGCATCGGATGTGGTGGGGGCCGCAGGCTGGGCCGACCAGCTGCCCGACCTGGTCGACTTCGCCGAGGGCGACCACCTCGTCGCACACAATGCCGGCTTCGACATGGGTGTGATCCGCGGCGCGTGCGCAGCGACAGGGCTGGCCTGCCCCGATTTCTCCTACCTCTGCAGCCTCCAGGTCGCACGCAAGACCTACAACCTCGACTCGTACCGGCTGCCGGTCGCGGCCATGGCCGCGGGCTTCGAAGACTTCCACCACCACGATGCTCTGGCCGACGCGGAGGCGTGCGCGGCGATCATCATCCACGCCGCCCGGCGGCACGACGCATCCTCGATCTCCGAACTGGCTGCGGCAACCGCCGCACGGGTGGGGCGCATCGGCACACCCGTCGCCGCGTAGAGCCGCGCGATCAGAACCCGATTTCGCGGTTCACGGCGCTTGAGACGGGCGCTGTCGGGGGCCGCTGTCACACTGGTGCCATGGACCCCATTCTCGCGTTGATCCTCGGACTCGTCGGCGGAGCAATCCTCGGCGGGTTCGCCACCATGCTCGTGCTGCGCAACCGCGCGGAGGCCGCTCCGGCGGCGCCCGTCGACGCCCCGGCGGTGCTGGTCGCGCGTCACGAGGTGGAGCTCGCGCAGGTCCGGGCGTCCGAGGCGGAGATCCAGGCTGAGATCCGTTCCGACCTGGCTGCGGCCGAGGCGCGGGTGGATGCGCTCCGCGAGCAGGTGGGCGGCCTGCAGGACCAGTATCGCGAGCTCGTCGAGCGCCACCGCACAGAGCAGCAGGCGCGCGAAGAGCGTGAACGGTCCGAGAGCAAGGTGCTCCAGGCGCTCGCCCCTGTGCGCGAGAGTCTCCAGGACATGCAGAAGAAGGTCACCGAGCTCGAAGCCCAGCGGAGCCACCAGCACGGCGAGCTGACACAGCAGTTGAAGTCGGCGACGGAGAGCGAGGAGCGTCTGCGGAGCACGGCGGAAGCGCTCGCGTCCGCCCTGCGGTCGAACAGCACCCGCGGAGTGTGGGGCGAGACGCAGCTCCGCAGCGTGGTCGAGGCCGCGGGCCTGCTCGAGCGTGTCGATTTCTCGGTGCAGTCGAGCATCCACTCCGATTCTGGCGCGGGCCGGCCCGACATGATCGTGCACCTTCCGGGTGGAAAGAGCATCGCGCTCGACGCCAAGGTGCCGTTCAACGCCTACCTGGAGGCCAGCCAGATCCCGGCGACTGCGACAGGCGTCGAGGCGGCGCAGCGCGAGGCGCTCCTCAAGCAGCATGTTAAGGCTGTCCGCGACCACATCACGACGCTCGGCAGCAAGACGTACTGGGCGGGGCTGGAGGCCTCCCCCGAACTCGTCATCGCCTTCATCCCGAGTGAGTCGCTCGTGTCGTCCGCGATGGAAGCCGACCCGACGATCATGGAGTTCGCGTTCAGCAAGCGCGTTGCCCTCGCGTCCCCGGTCACGCTCTGGTCGGTGCTCAAGACGGTCGCGTTCAGCTGGCAGCAGGATGTGCTCACCCACGACGCGAAGGTGCTCTTCGACCTGAGCCGCGAGCTGTATTCGCGGCTGTCGACGACCGCCTCGCACATCGAAAAGCTCGGCCGGTCGATCGAACGCACGGTCAAGGACTACAACGGCTTCGTCGGCTCCCTCGAGCGCCAGGTGCTGCCGACCGCCCGCAAGCTCAACGCGCTCGACGAGTCCAAAGTGATCGGCGTGCTCGACGGCATCGAGGAGGCTCCGCGCGAACTCACCGCCTTCGAGCTCGTGAGTGAACTCGCTCCGCTCGAGCTCGCCGGTCGCGACGAGCACGAGCGCAAGAGCGCGTAGCGAGGCGCGCTACAGCCACTTCTCTGCAAGGTGGTCGGCGACGATCCGACGGATGGTGCCGGAGCGGCTCCGCAGCACGATCGACTCTGTGCGGATGATCGGTCCCTTGCGTCGTACGCCCTCGACGAGCCCACCGTCGGTGACACCGGTCGCCACGAAGAACGTGTTGTCGCCCTTGACCATCTCGTCCGCCTCCATGATCACGCCGTAGTCGAGGCCCGCTGCGCGCGCCTTCTCCCGTTCCGCGTCATCCCGCGGGGCCAGCTGCCCCTGCATGAAACCGCCGATCGCCTTGATCGCGCACGCCGTCGTGATCCCTTCCGGGCTCCCACCGATCCCCACGCACATGTCGATCCGCGACTCGTAGCGCGCAGCATTGATGCCGCCCGCGACATCGCCGTCGAGCATCAGCCGGGTACCGGCGCCCGCCGACCGGATCTCGTCGATCAGACCCTCGTGGCGCGGCCGATCGAGCACGGCGACCCGGATCTCGCCGACATCCTTCTTCTTGACCTTCGCCAGCTCTCGGATGTTGTCCCCGATCGACTGTGACAGGTCCACGACACCGCGGCCCTCGGCCCCGGTGACGATCTTGTTCATGTAGAAGACGCTCGACGCGTCGAGCATCGTGCCCCGATCGGACACCGCGATCACCGACAGGGCGTTCTGACGGCCCGCTGCGGTCAGCGAGGTTCCGTCGATCGGGTCGACCGCGATGTCGCAGGCAGGACCTCGACCGTTCCCGACGTGCTCGCCATTGAACAGCATCGGTGCGTTGTCCTTTTCGCCCTCGCCGATGACGATGACGCCGTCGAAGTTGACGGTGCCCAGGAAGGCGCGCATCGCATCCACTGCGGCGCCGTCGGCGGCGTTCTTGTCTCCGCGCCCGATGAACGGCGTCGCACGGATCGCCGCCGCTTCCGTCGCCCTCACCAGCTCGAGCGCGAGGTTCCGATCGGGGTGCATGTAGAGCGTTGCGGTGTCGGTGCTGTTCACGGTGGGTCCTCCCGGACGGATTGTTCGACGACGATGGCGACCGCCCCGACCGGTGCCTTCGCACGTTCCGGGCGACCCTGCCAGTTTATCGAGCGGCCGAACAGCATTCGGCGCAAATGCTGCTCGGTATGATGTGAACAACCCGCCAAAACACCACCGTCGAGGAGACGCAATGCCCATCGCCACACCGGATCAGTACGCCGAGATGCTCGACAAGGCGAAGGCCGGCGGATTCGCCTACCCCGCTTTCAACGTCTCCTCGTCGCAGACGATCAACGCGGTGCTGCAGGGTCTCACCGAGGCGGGCAGCGACGGCATCATCCAGGTGACCACCGGTGGCGCCGACTACTTCGCCGGCCAGACCGTGAAGAACCGTGCCGCGGGCGCCATCGCTTTCGCCAAGTTCGCCACTGAGGTCGCCAAGAACTACCCGATCACGGTCGCCCTGCACACCGACCACTGCCCGAAGGACGCCCTCGACGGCTTCGTCCTTCCCCTCATCGCTGCGAGCGAAGAAGAGGTCAAGGCCGGTCGCAACCCGATCTTCCAGTCCCACATGTGGGACGGCTCGGCGGTTCCCCTCACGGAGAACCTCGACATGGCGAAGGACATGATCAAGCGCACCAAGGCGATCAACGCGATCCTCGAGGTCGAGATCGGCGTCGTCGGCGGGGAAGAAGACGGCGTCAGTCACGACATCAACGAGCACCTCTACACGACTCTCGACGACGCGATCGCCACGGTGGAGGCCCTCGGTCTCGGCGAGAACGGCCGCTACATGGCCGCCCTCACGTTCGGCAACGTCCACGGCGTCTACAAGCCCGGAAACGTGAAGCTGCGCCCGGAGCTGCTGAAGACCATCCAGGACGGCCTCGCCGCGAAATACGGCACCGGTCCGAAGCCGCTCGACCTGGTCTTCCACGGCGGTTCCGGCTCGACCGACGCTGAGATCGCGGAAGCGGTCGCCAACGGCGTCGTGAAGATGAACATCGACACGGACACGCAGTATGCGTTCACCCGCTCGATCGCCGGCTACATGTTCTCGAACTACGACGGCGTGCTGAAGATCGACGGCGAAGTCGGAAACAAGAAGGCGTACGACCCGCGCGCCTGGGGCAAGGTCGCCGAGACCGCGATGGCGGCGCGCGTCGTCGAGGCGACCCAGCAGCTCGGCTCCGCGGGCCACTCCGGCAAGTAACAGGAGGGGCGGCCGCGCCATGGCCGACGACAAGAAGGACCCGGACGAGCGCCCTCGCCCGCAGTTCGGCGAGCTCGCCCCGGAAGGCTGGGTGTGGCATCCACCGAAGGATGCGGACCGGCTCGACACCGCGCACCCAGCGCCGGATGCTCACCCTGAACGTTCGGCGACCCCGGCGCGCTCCCACGAAGAGGAGCTGCTCGCGCAAGCCGCGGGCGAGCATCCGGTGCCCGCGTGGAACCAGCCGGTGACGATCCTGCTTCTGATCGCAGGAATCTTCGGCATGTTCCTGTCGATCGGGACGATCGCAGCCGCGCCCACGTCGATTCAGCAGTTCTACGCGACCGAGAGCCTGGGAACCTACAAGCCGGCCGCGTCGGTCTCGTTGATCATGCTCGTGGGCGAGATCTCGATGGTGGGAATCTGGGTGCTCTCAGCGGTGCTCTCGGTCCTGCGGCTGACCCGGCACAAGCTCGCGTTCTACATCCCCATCATCGGCGGGGTCCTCGCCTTCATCGCACTGTTCGTGTGCTTCACCGCGATCATCGCGAGCGACCCCACCCTGCTCGACTTCTACAGTCACCTCTCGGGCTGACCCCGCCTCTCGGGCTGAGCCCCGGCCATCTGCTACGCGACGGCGGCGCGCAGGCCGTCGACGAGCGTGGTCGTCGGGCGGCCGATGAGTGCGCGCAGGTCGCCCGTCACGTCGGCGAGCGCACCGTTGCGGATGTTCTGGTCGAGAGCGACGACGAATCCGGCTGTTCCTTCATCCAGCCCCGCGGCCAGGAGGATGCCCACGTACTCGTCGGGTTCGACGGGGGTGTAGACCACATCCGATCCGATGATCTCGCCGATCGCCTCTGCCAGGTCAGCGAACGACCACGCGGTGTCACCGCTGAGTTCATAGATCTTTCCCTCGTGCCCCGGTGTCGACAGCACGACGGCGGCAGCATCCGCGTAGTCGTTGCGGGTCGCGCTGGCGACCCGGCCGTCGCCGACGCTCGCCACGACCTTCCCGGTCCCGCGCGCCTGCTCGAGCGTGACGACGTAGTTCTCGGTGTACCAGTTGTTGCGTAGGAAGGTGAACGGAAGACCGGATGCTTGGATCAGCTCCTCGGTCGCCTTGTGCTCAGGCGCGACGGCGAGCTCCGTCGCGTCCGCGCGCGGTGCACTCGTGTAGACGATCCGCCCGACACCGGCCGCGGCCGCCGCATCGATGGCGTTCGTGTGCTGCGGCATCCGCTTTCCGACCTCGCTCCCGGAGACCAGCAGGAGCGCATCCGCACCCGTGAACGCCGGGATGAGCGTGGCCGGGTCCTCGAAGTCGATGACAGCGGTCGAGACGCCAAGCCCCGCCAGCGCCTCGAGTTTCGCGGCATTGCGGCCGGCGGCGCGGATCTCGGACGGATCCACCCCGCGAGCGAGGAGATTGTCGATGACGAGGCGGCCCAGGTGGCCGGTTGCTCCGGTGACGACGATGGTCATGAGGAGGTTCCTTTCGGTTGACTGTCGTGGTCAACCGAGAGTGCGGTCGGATGCTTCCATCCGGCGCCGAATCAGTTGCTGCGGCCCCCGAGTGCACGCGCATCCGCCTTGCCGGAGAGGTCTTTGCGGAGCTCCTTCGGCAGCGAGAACATCAGGTCTTCTTCGGCGGTCTTGACCTCCTGGACGTCGCCGTAGCCTGCGCCCGCCAGGTCGTCGAGCACTTCCTGTACGAGGACTTCCGGAACCGACGCGCCACTGGTGACGCCGACGGTCTCGACACCGTCGAGCCATTCCTGTTTGATCTCGCTGGCGTAGTCGACGCGGTAGGCCGCTTTCGCGCCGTACTCGAGCGCCACCTCGACAAGACGGACCGAGTTCGACGAGTTCGCCGAACCGACGACGATCACCAGGTCGGCATTTTCGGCGACCTTCTTGATCGCGACCTGGCGGTTCTGGGTGGCGTAGCAGATGTCGTCGCTGGGCGGGTCCTGCAGGTTCGGGAACCGCTCGCGGAGCCGGCGCACGGTCTCCATCGTCTCGTCGACCGAGAGCGTGGTCTGCGAGAGCCACACGACCTTGTTCGGGTCCTTGACCTGGATGTTCGGAACGTCGTCCGGACTGTTCACCAGCGTGACGTGCTCCGGGGCCTCGCCCGCGGTGCCCTCGACTTCTTCGTGTCCTTCGTGGCCGATCAGGAGGATTTCGAAATCGTCGCGAGCGAAGCGCACCGCCTCCCGATGCACTTTGGTGACGAGCGGGCAGGTGGCGTCGATCGCCTGCAGACCGCGATCGGATGCTGCACGCACCACGGCGGGCGACACACCGTGCGCGCTGAAGACGACGTGCGCTCCTTCAGGGACTTCGTCGACCTCGTCGACGAAGATCGCGCCCTGCTGTTCGAGGGTCGATACGACGTGCACGTTGTGGACGATCTGCTTGCGGACGTACACCGGGGCGCCGTAATGCTCCAGCGCCTTCTCGACGGCGATCACCGCTCTGTCCACACCCGCGCAGTATCCACGGGGTGCCGCCAGGAGGACCCGCTTGTGTCCGACGACCGGGGTATCCTTGAGCCTGCCGCGCACGCCGGGGATTCTCGGCATGGGCAGGCTGATCGTTGCGTCGCTCACCCGTCAAGTCTAGGTGAGGGCGCTGGAGACCGGATGGGAAGGATGGACGTGACAGACGCCCCTCCTGCGGCGACGAGCGCGCCGGCGCCGGCCGGGCTTCCGACCGCTGACGAACCGTGGCCGGTCGCGACGCTGTCGGCCAAGATCCGCGGGTACATCGAGCGGCTCGGAACCGCATGGGTCGAGGGTGAGATCACCCAGTGGGGAATCTCGGGCGGCAACGTCTACGGCAAGCTCAAAGACCTCAGCGAAGACGCGACCGTCAGCTTCACGATCTGGTCGTCGGTGCGCACGCGCATCCCAGCCGACCTGAAGCAGGGCGATCACGTGGTCGCCCTCATCAAGCCCAACTACTGGGTCAAGGGCGGCACCCTGACCATGCAGGTGTTCGACATGAAGCATGTCGGGCTCGGCGACCTCCTCGAACGCCTCGAACGACTTCGGCGGCAGCTCGCGGGCGAGGGGCTCTTCGACGCCGACCGCAAGAAGAAGCTGCCGTTCCTGCCGCACTGCATCGGCCTGATCACCGGCCGTGACTCCGACGCCGAGAAGGATGTGCTGCGCAACGCGCAACTGCGCTGGCCGGCGGTGCGGTTCCGCACCATCCACACCGCTGTACAGGGTGAACGCGTCGTGCCCGACGTGTCCGCCGCGATCCGCGCCCTCGACGCCGACCCCGAGGTGGATGTGATCATCGTCGCGCGCGGCGGCGGAGACTTCCAGAACCTCCTCGGCTTCAGCGACGAGCGCGTGGTGCGGGCTGCAGCGGAATGCTCGACACCCTTGGTGAGTGCGATCGGCCACGAGGCGGACCGGCCGCTCCTCGACGAGGTGGCCGACCTGCGCGCATCCACGCCGACGGATGCGGCGAAGCGCGTCGTGCCCGACGTCGCCGAAGAGATCGTGCGTGTGCACCAGGCCCGCGCTCGGCTCAGCATGCGGCTCACTCACCTCGTGACGGCGGAGATCGACCGCATCGGGCATCTTCGCTCCCGGCCGTCGATGGTGTCGCCGTCGTGGATCGTCGACACGCGAGCCGAGGAGCTCACCCGCTACGTCGCCCGCGGCGCCGAACTCGCGCTGAGGCTCGTCGACCGCGAGACCACACGCACGGGCGAGCTGCGCTCGCAGCTGCGCGCGCTCTCTCCCCAGGGGACCCTCGATCGCGGCTATGCGATCGTGCAACTCCCGGACGGCTCGGTCGCCCGCGCCGCCGACGAGGCACCGCCCGGCACCGAACTCGCGATCACGCTGGCGGAGGGACGTATCGGCGCCGTCTCATCCGGTCACGGCGGGTAACGGCCAAAGACCCGGAGACGCGCGCCTACTGGGACCGGCGAGTGGCTGAGGGCATGACGCCGCGCTCTATGTGGCTGCGTGCGCGAGGAGTATGAGCGACGGCGCCTTCGATGCTGGATCGAGTGTTGCTTGCACATCGATTACGAGGCCGTGCGCCTCGATGAGTTCGGCGAAGGTTTCTAGCGGACGCTTCGCCATGTGGACGTTCATCGGCAGACCTCCGTAGCCCTCGGTCTTCGTATGCGTCGATGTGCCGAGATGGCCGCCGATAAGCAGATAACCGCCCGGCTGCAGCTTCTCGGCGAACTGTGTCAGCACGGTGCCGAGGTCGGCATCCGGAACATGATGCAGTACCCACCAACAGATGATTCCAGCAAGGCTCTGGGCTGCGACCGGAAGGTCGGTGATCGACCCGACCTTGAACTCGATATCGGTGTGATTGGCCCGGGCGATTTCGATGAGCCGTGGTGACAGGTCGATGCCGCTGATCTCGAGACCCTTGTTCCGCAAATACGCGGTTACCCACCCTGGGCCACACCCGGCATCCAGGACTTGCCCTTGCGCGGCTACCAGCCTCGAGAAGAGATCCAGAAACGATTCAGCGATGGGCAAGTGGCCTACCGCGTTCCCGGTGAACTCGGTGTAGTTCTCTGCAACCGTGTCGTACGACTCCCGAGTGCTCTCGATCCAATCAATGTCGGTCACAGCAGCTACGTTATCGGGCGCACCCGACCGCGTGCCCCGCGATTCCGGCCGTGGCTGTGGAAACTCGCAGCGGACCGATCGTGGCTCGAACTAGACTGGATGACATGGCGCAATCCCCCACCGAAGTCGCGACGCTCAGCTATGAAGAGGCCCGCGACGAACTGGTCAGGGTCGTCTCCGAGCTCGAGCAGGGCTCGACCTCGCTCGAGGATTCGATCGCGCTCTGGGAGCGCGGCGAAGCGCTCGCCCGGCGTTGCGAGGAATGGCTGATCGGCGCGAAGGCCCGGCTCGACGCCGCCCGCGCTGGCGCCACCCCGACCACGACAGGAGTCGTTGACGACGAATGAGTCCGTCGAAACGGCCCCCCGCAGTCGTGGCAGAGCTCGGGCGACCGGAAACACCCGAAGAGACCGCTGAGCGCAAAGCCCAGAACTCACGCAACCACCGCAACCGGCAGACGGTGAACAACCTCGTCCTGTCGTTGGTCGCGACCGTTGCTGTCGTTGCGCTGATCGTCCTGTTCGTCCCGCGCGGGCAGGCGCCCACCTCGCCCGCCGTCGACTACGCCTCGATCGCCGCCCAGGCGAAGGGCGCGGAGCCCGATTCACTGCTCACGCCGAAACTCCCCAGCGGCTGGACGTCCAACTCCGCCGAACTGCGCACGAAGACGCCCGACGGCGTCGACGCCTGGTACATCGGACTCATCACCCCCTCGAAGGAGTACATCGGTATCATGCAGGGCTTCAATGCCAACGACAGTTGGCTCGCCACACAGGTGAACCGCACGCTCGTCTCGTCGACGAAGACCAGCTGCGGCCACCAGTGGGACGTCTACGACAACCGCAATTCCGGCCAGGACAACGGCAACGTCGACTATGCGCTCGCGACCAAGGCGGGTGCGAGCACCGTCGTCGTGTTCGGCACCGCGCAGGACGCGGAGTTCGGCACGGTGACCGACGCCCTGTGCGGCCAGCTCAGCGCGCTCGGAGCAGCCAAATGACCCCGCCGAGACCGTCGCGGGTCTGGGAAGCCATGCTGCGCGGCAACGAGCGGTTCGTCACCGGCGAGCCCGAGCATCCGAGGCAGGACGTCGAGCGACGCGAGACCCTCGCTGCGTCCCAGTCCCCTCTTGCCGCGATCTTCGGCTGCAGCGATTCGAGGCTGGCAGCAGAGATCATCTTCGACCTCGGCCTCGGCGACGCGTTCGTCGTGCGCAACGCCGGCCAGGTCATGTCGGAATCGGTGCTCGGCTCCCTCGAATACGCGGTCGAGGTGCTCCACGTTCCGCTCATCCTCGTGCTCGGGCACGATGAATGCGGTGCCGTACGGGCCGCGATCGAGTCCCAGTCGACGGATGCGCAGCCGCTTCCCCCGCACATCGCCAACCTGATCGCACCGATCGTTCCGGCGGTGCGGCGCGTCACGCACGCGACGCCCGAGCACCCGATCGAGGTCGCAGACGTCGACGCGAGCGAGGTGGGCCGCGAGCATCTGCGCGACACGGTCGCCGAACTCCTGCAGAGCTCCGAGCTGATCAGCTCTGCCGTCGCGGAGGGAAGGTTGGCTATCGTTGGTGCCAACTACCGCCTCCAGGAAGGTCGGGCCGTTCCCGACATCGTCGTCGGACTGGCCTGAGACCAGCCGGCTCAAAACACGCGCCTCGCGCTGGCGAACCCGCACAGCGCGCGACGCCCCAGAAAGGAAAACACACCGTGGTGGACACCCCGGCTCATGCCGAGTACCGCATCGAACACGACACGATGGGCGAGGTCCGCGTTCCGGCCGAAGCCCTCTACGGCGCCCAGACGCAGCGTGCAGTCGAGAACTTCCCGATCTCCGGGTCCGTTCTCGAGCCCGCCCAGATCGCCGCACTCGCCCGCATCAAGAAGTCGGCCGCCCTGGCCAACGCCCGCCTCGGCGTGCTCGACCAGGCGATCGCCGATGCGATCGCGGCCTCCGCTGACGAAGTGGTCACCGGAGCGCACGACAGCGAATTCCCGATCGACGTGTACCAGACCGGTAGCGGCACGTCGTCGAACATGAACATGAACGAGGTACTCGCGACGCTGGCGAGCCGACGACTCGGCAGCCCCGTGCATCCGAACGACCACGTGAACGCGTCGCAGTCGTCCAACGACGTCTTCCCGACATCGGTGCACGTCGCCGTGACGGGCGCGCTCATCGACGACCTCATCCCGGCGCTCGACCACCTCGCGGTGGCCCTCGAGGAGAAAGCCACGCTCTGGGCGACGGTCGTGAAGTCGGGTCGCACCCATCTGATGGATGCGACACCCGTCACCCTCGGGCAGGAATTCGGCGGATACGCGGCGCAGGTCCGCCTCGGCATCGAACGCATCCAGTCGGCACTTCACCGTGTCGCCGAAGTCCCCCTCGGTGGCACCGCCGTCGGAACGGGCATCAACACGCCGCTCGGCTTCCCGCAGCTCGTGATCGAACTGCTCACTCAGGAGACCGAGCTTCCGATCACCGAAGCGCGCAACCACTTCGAGGCGCAGGCCAACCGCGACGCCCTCGTCGAGACGTCCGGCGCGCTGCGTGTCATCGCCGTCAGTCTCACGAAGATCTGCAACGACCTGCGCTGGATGGGGTCCGGCCCGAACACCGGACTCGGCGAGCTCAGCATCCCCGACCTTCAGCCCGGCTCGTCCATCATGCCCGGCAAGGTCAACCCGGTAATCCCCGAAGCCGTGCTCATGGTCTGCTCGCGCGTCATCGGCAACGACGCCTCCATCGCCTGGAGCGGCGCATCGGGCAGCTTCGAGCTCAACGTCGCCATCCCGGTGATGGGCACCGCGCTGCTCGAGTCCATCCGCCTGCTCTCGCAAGGGTCCCGCGTGCTCGCCGACAAGACCATCATCGGGCTCGAGGCCAACGTCGACCGCGCCCGGGCGTTCGCCGAGTCGTCGCCGTCGATCGTCACCCCGTTGAACCGTGTGATCGGCTACGAGGCCGCCGCCAAGGTCGCCAAGCACGCGGTCGCGAAAGGCATGACCATCCGCGAAGCCGTCATCGACCTCGGCTTCGTGGAGCGCGGAGAGGTGACACTCGAACAGCTCGACACCGCTCTCGATGTGCTGAGCATGACGCACCCGGGCTGACCCCGGTCGCCCTTCGCTTCATCCGCGGCGGCTCGGTACGTGTACGCACGTCCCGGGCCGCCGCAGCCTTGACACGCAGCAGCCGGCCGTTCGTCACAGGACCGGCGCGAGCGCCAGTGCGCCCCAGAACCCGCCGAGCATGAACGGCCCGAAGGCCAGCTCGTCGCCGCGTCGCGCGCCTCCGACGACGACCGTCACGAGAGCGACGCCACCTGCGGTGACGAATGCCGCGAGCGCCCCGAGCACAGCGACTGCGGGACCGATCGAACCGAGCGCCACGCCGAGCAGGGCGGCCAGCTTCACATCGCCCATCCCGGCCCCTCCGAACAGCGCGGGCATCAGCAGCACGGTCGCGTAGCCGGCCCCCCAGGCCAGCGACGCAGACGGATCACGACCCGTCACCGCAGCCCAGACGACGCCGACGCCCGCACAAGCGAGGCCGGGCACCACGAGCGCGTTCGGCAAGCGCAGCTCCGCAAGGTCGATGCGGCACAACTCGCCGGTCACAGCAGCGAGATACGCGAGCGGCACCATGGCCGGCAGCTGTCCCTCCGCCGCGCGCCAGCCCACGACGAGCAGACAGGCTGCGAGCTCGACCTGCACGGCCGCGTCGACCCCATCCATCGCATGCGCCGTCCGACCCCGCGGCGTAGCCCGCCGCCCCCGCATCCCCCAGATCCCCCAGATCGCCCGCATCCCCCAGTTCGCCCTCATCCCCCAAATGCCCCGCATCCCCCAACTCGCCCGCATCCCGAAACGCTATCCGCAAGCCTCCGCGCTCCGCAGAATCCGTCCACAGGCACGACCTAGCGAACCGCCCCCGGTCCCGGGGGAACGAGGGCGGTTCGCTGCAACAGCCGCAGGCGGCGGGCTCAGGCCAGTTCGTTGCCCTCCAGCATCTCGGTGACCAGCGCTGCGATCGCCGAGCGCTCCGACCGGGTCAGCGTGATGTGGGCGAACAGCGGATGCCCCTTGAGCGTCTCGATGACGGATGCGACACCGTCGTGCCGGCCGACCCGCAGGTTGTCGCGCTGGGCCACATCGTGGGTGAGGACGACCCGCGAGTTCGTACCGACACGGCTCAGCACGGTCAGAAGGACGTTGCGCTCCAGCGACTGGGCCTCGTCGACGATCACGAAGGCGTCGTGCAGCGAGCGGCCGCGGATGTGCGTGAGCGGGAGCACTTCGAGGATCCCGCGGTCCAGCACCTCGTCGAGGACGTTCTGCGAGACCAGGGCGCCCAACGTGTCGAACACCGCCTGCCCCCACGGGTTCATCTTCTCGCCCTGGTCTCCGGGCAGGTAGCCGAGTTCCTGCCCGCCGACCGCGTAGAGCGGCCTGAACACCATGATCTTCTTGTGCTGGTTGCGTTCGAGCACCGCCTCGAGGCCTGCACAGAGAGCGAGCGCGGACTTCCCCGTTCCGGCTCGACCTCCCAGCGAAAGGATCCCGATCTCGGGGTCGAGCAGCATGTCGATCGCGAGCCGCTGTTCCGCCGACCGTCCGTGCAGCCCGAACACGTCACGGTCGCCACGGACCAACTTGAACGTGCGCTCCCCCGTCACCCGGCCGAGCGCGGACCCACGATCCGAGTGGATGATGAGCCCGGTGTTCACCGGCAGCTCGGCGACGAGAGGCGAGCGGGCCGTCTCCTGGTCGTAGAGGTCGGCCATCGCGTCCGAACCCAGCGTGATCTCGGCCAGCCCCGTCCATCCGGAGTCGACCGCGAGTTCGGCGCGATATTCCTCCGCCGCGAGGCCGATCGAGGCGGCCTTCACGCGCAGCGGGAGGTCTTTCGAGACCACCGTCACGGCCAGCCCGTCGTTCGACAGGTTGAGGGCGACAGCGAGGATGCGCGAATCGTTGTCCCCCAGCTGCAGACCGCTCGGCAGGACCGACATGTTGGAGTGGTTCAGCTCGACCCGCAGGGAGCCGCCGTCGCCGACCGGGATCGGGAAGTCGAGCCGCTCGTGCTTGATTCGGAGTTCGTCGAGGTTGCGCAGAGCCTGGCGGGCGAAATAGCCGATCTCAGGGTCGTTGCGTTTGCCCTCCAGCTCGCTGATCACCACAACCGGAATGACGACGGCGTGCTCGGCGAACCGGAAGATCGCCTTCGGGTCAGACAGCAAGACCGAGGTATCCAGGACATAGGTACGCTCGGTCTGATCGATCTGTTCAGTCGTCTCTTTCGAGTCCCGCCGTTCTGTTCCGTTCTCCTGGTTTCCAGCTGGCTGTCGGGTTTCTAGTTCGGCCACAACCACTCCCACCCCGACCGCCGCGAGTGCGATCGGATTCAGTTGGCGAGTCGGCCGGTCTGTTTCGAAACGAACGTGCGTGGCCGTCTCGATCGGGCGCCGTGCCCGATAGTCAGAAGGTACGTCCGGTCGGCGCAACGGCGGGTCAGACACGCCTGATCTTCACGTTACGAGCAGATGAAATGTGACCCCAGTTGAGGGCCTTGTGCGGCTTCCCGCAACGTGGGCCGACCTAGTAGGCGCTCGCGTACGAGGTGAACGCAGCGCGCAGCATCTCGAGGGTCTCCTCGCCGGTGCCCGCATGGATGCTGAGGCGGATGCTCTGCCCGCGGCCCGTCGCGGTGATGCCGTGGTTGAAAAGTGAGGCGGCGAGCACGGTCAGCTGCTCCGGCTGCGGTTCCAGCACGACGATTCCGGCCCGCTCGTCTGCGCTCCGCGATGACCCGACGGGGATCGCGAAGTCGTCCGCAAGGTCGAGCACGCTCTCCACCCGATCCGAGATCGCCGCGTTGATGGCCGGTACTCCGATGTCGGCGATCTCTTCGAGTCCCGCCGCGAACCGGGCCTCCGCGATCGGGTCCGGATTGCTGACACTGAACGCCTTCGCGGTGGCGCTGGGATCGACCACCTCGTCCCACGACTCGGTCACGTCCGTACCGGTGAAGCCGCTGAAGACCGGGGTGAGGTGGTCGAGGGCGCGCTCGCTCAGCGCGAGAAAACCGGTTCCCCATCCCGCACGCACCCATTTCTGGCCGCCGGAGACGACAACATCGGCCACTTCGTACGGCGCATCGACGACCCCGAAACCTTGGATCGCATCCACGATCAGCAGGCGATCGCCGATGACCTGACGGATGCCGTCGATGTCGGTCAGGTAGCCGGTGCGCGAGTCCACAAGACTCACGGCGACGGCAGCGACGCCCGGCGTGAGCTGCTCTTTGATCTGGCCGGGGGTGACCCGCCCGTGATCGGTCTCCAGCCAGGTCGGGCTCACCACGTGCAGTGCCTGCGACGCGCGAACGGCGGCGAACGTGACACTCGGGAACTCGCCGGCCGAGAGGAGAACACGCCCGGTCATCCCGAACATCGCGTGCATGAGCCCTGTGCTCGTGTTCGGCTGGAAGACCACTTGTTCGGCGTCGAACCCGGTCAGGGCCGACACGGCGTCGCGCAGGCGCTGGTCCTCCCGGCGCATCCCTTCGACGCTGCCGAACCGTGCTTTGGCGAGGATCTCGTTCTGCCCGGTCGCCTCGGCCAGTACGGACGCAGACAGCGGCCCGACCCGGCCGTAGTCCAGGTAGCCGGGCTCCTCGCGGAACCCCGCGGCGAACTCTTCCACAGTGGTCATCGTTTCCTCCGCGCCCCATTCTGGCAGTCCTGCGGCGCGAGGGATGCTCAATCGAGCCGGTCAGCCACCATAACGGCGCTGCCTGCGCGAGTAGTCGCGCACGGCGCGCAGGAAGTCGACCTCGCGCAGGTCGGGCCCGAGCGCCTCCACGAAGTAGAACTCGCTGTGCGCACTCTGCCACAGCATGAAGTCGCTCAGCCGCTGCTCACCGGACGTGCGGATGACGAGGTCGGGGTCGGGCTGGCCGCCGGTGTAGAGGTGCTCACCGATCAGGTCCGGGGTGAGCAGATCGGCGAGGGTCTCCAGACTGCCTCCCTCGGCGTGGTGGGCCGCGACGATGCTGCGCATCGCATCAGTGATCTCCTTGCGGCCGCCGTAGCCGACCGCAAGGTTGATGTGGAGCCCGGTGTTGTTCGCGGAGCGCTTCTCCGCCGCGGCCAGCGCCTGCACGAGCTGTTCCGGGAGGCCGGCGGTCGAGCCGACGTGCTGCACCCGCCAGTTGCGATAGTGCGACAGGTCCTCGGCCAGCTGGGAGATGATCACGATCAGGTCGGAGAGCTCTTCGGTCTCGCGATTGGTGAGGTTGTCCGACGACAGGAGGTACAGGGTGACGACGGAGATGCCCAGATCGTCGCACCATTCGAGGAATTCGCGCATCTTCGCGGCACCCGCACGATGCCCGTGCGCGACCGTCTCATGCCCTGCGAGGCGGGCCCAGCGCCGATTGCCGTCGATGATCATCGCGACGTGGCCCGGAACGACATCCTTGGTGAGTCCTCTGCGCAGCCGATTCTGGTAGAGACCGTAGAGCAGGCCGCGCCCCAGGGATGTCCGCTGCTTCGTCACACCTGTACGTTACCGCGAGCGAGCGCTCCGCCGACTCACAGGGTCGGAGGCGCGGGCGTCCCGTATTCTTGCACCATGAATCCCCGCAAGGCCAACGAGTCCGAGGACGTCGCCGAGCTCCTTTCCGAGCCGGCCTCCGCTCTCGGGCCGGCCGATGCCGCGGTCAAAGAAGACGAGGAGCACGGGCCGGATCTTCCGAACATCCCGCTCCTCGACGCGTCGGTCGCGAACGTCGCCGACATCAAACCGACCTGGCGTGGCTGGATCCACGCGGTGACCTTCCCGGTCGCCGTTGCGGCCGGAATCGTGCTCATCACGCTGGCCCACGGCGCACCTGCGAAATGGTCCTCGGCCGTGTTCGTGCTGACGTCGATGCTGCTCTTCGGGAACTCGGCCCTCTACCATCGCTTCGACTGGAAACCGCGCACCAAGATCATCCTGAAGCGCATCGACCACGCGAACATCTTCCTGCTGATCGCGGGGACGTACACGCCTCTCGCCGTCCTCGCGCTTCCGCCCTCGAAGGGCGTCCTGCTGCTCACACTCGTGTGGGCCGGCGCTCTCCTCGGCATCGGATTCCGCGTGTTCTGGATCACCGCCCCGCGCTGGTTGTACGTGCCGATCTACCTCGCCCTCGGCTGGGCGGCCATGATGTACATCGTCGACCTGCTCGACGCGAACGTGGCGATGATGGTGCTGGTGATCGTCGGCGGTCTGCTCTACACGGCCGGAGCGATCATCTACGGGCTCAAGAAGCCCAACCCGTGGCCGGGCGTCTTCGGGTTCCACGAGATCTTCCACTCGCTCACGGTGCTGGCGTTCCTCTGCCACTGGACCGCCGTGCTGCTGATCGCGATGCACCCCGTCTACAACGTCGGCTGAGCGGCCCGGGCTTCGAGCACAGGAAAAGGCACCTCCTCCGCACGGAATGAGGTGCCTTTTCCTGTGCTCGACGGGGCGATGCCTCAGCGCTTGGGCGCGTCGGGGCCCTGGTCGGGGTCGGTCTCGTCCTTGGGCTCCGGGTCGACGTCCTGGTCGAGCTCGCGCAGCTGCTCCTTGTCGAGGAGCTGACGGATCTCGTCGCGGTAACGCACGCGACGGATGCGACGGACCATGTCGATGATGAGCAGCACGACGACGACCGCGATCAGGAACGTGATGATGAAGCCCACGAAGCCGGGTGTGACCGTGTCCGGGTTGAAGTCGGCGGGCGTCGTCGGCGTGGGGGACGGCGTCGACGCTGCCGTCCGCAGAAAGGCTGCGATCACGCGATGTTCTCGATTCCGGCGAACGGGTCGGTCTCAGGCATTTCCGTCTTCACTTCTCGCGGGCCCTTCGTGGAGCGGCCGTGGTTCTCAGGAATCTCTCCTAGTCTTGAACTCAAGCCTAACCGTTCGGAACGGCGCACCATTTTCACGGGAGTATCAGTGCTGGGAGAAGCATGGCTGTGACTGAGCAGCTTGCCGAACGGTATGGCCGTACACGCAATCGATCGCGGCGTGACCGCTGGTGGATCGTCGGCATCGCACTCGCCTTCGTCGCCGTCTTCACGGCCTGGGTCCTCTGGGCCGGGCTGGACGGCTCGTCCGGAAACCTCGAGGCGACCGACACCGCCCACACGATCGTCGATGACCACACGATCAGTGTGACCTTCGCCATCAACACCCCGCCGGGGACGCCGGTGACCTGCGCGGTTCAGGCGCTCGACCAGAACTTCGCCATCGTCGGGTGGCGAATCATCTCCTACCCGGCCGCCTCGCAGCGTGTTACGAGTCATACTGAGATCATCAGGACGACCGAGTTGAGCAACACCGGTTTGATTTCGAGCTGCTGGCTGACTTAAGCTCTTCTGAACGCCCTGACGGATACGTCGGGGCGTCGACTTTATGTCGGAAGCTACAACCCGACCGTCCATCACATCCGGGAGAGATCCGCGGATGGCGCAAAAGGAGTTCAGCATGTCTCAGGAGACTCAGGTCACCTTCTTGACCCAGGATGCTTACGACCGCCTCGCGGCCGAGCTCGAGGAGCTGAGCATCAACGGCCGAAACGAGATCGCCAAACGTATCGAGGCCGCTCGCGAAGAGGGAGACCTCAAGGAGAACGGCGGGTACCACGCCGCGAAGGACGAGCAGGGCAAGATCGAGGCCCGCATCGTGACACTCACCCAGCTGCTGCGCCACGCGACGGTCGGGGCTGCGCCGGAGAGTCACGGCGTGGTGGAGCCGGGCACGGTCATCACCGCCGACATCGCGGGCGACGAGAGCGTGTTCCTCATCGGCAACCGCGAGATGGCCTCGGGAAGCGACCTCTCCGTCTACAGCGAGCAGAGCCCGCTGGGCGCGGCCATTCTCGGACTCAAGGTCGGCGACTCGACGAGCTACACCGCGCCCAACGGACGGGTGATCGCGGTGACGATCACCAAGGTGGAGACGTACACGGGCCAGTAGCCGGCCGCGATGCGCGGCCTGCCCGCTGCGGCGGGTCGGCCGGGCTATTCGTACGCGCTATTCGTAGTCGACGACCGGGTCGTATCCGGCGGTGCGCAGCGCCTCGATGACGAGTTGCCTGTGCTCGGTACCGCGGGTCTCGACGCTCACGTCGAGTTCGACCTGGGTGAGCTGCAGGTCGTGCCCATGCCGGGTGTGCAGCACCTCCACGACGTTGGCGTTCGCCTCGGCGAGGAGCTCGGCGATGCGCGCGAGCTGGCCGGGACGGTCCGGAAGCATGATCGTGAGCTTCAGGTAGCGATCGGATGCGGCGAGCCCGTGACCGATGACGCGCTGCATGAGCAGAGGGTCGATGTTGCCGCCGCTGAGGATCGCGACGGTCGGCCCGGTGGGCGCGATCTTGCCCGCGAGGATCGCGGCGACCGACACCGCTCCCGCCGGCTCGACGACCATCTTGGCGCGCTCCAGCAGCACGAGCATCGCCCGGGCGATGTCGTCCTCGCTGACTGTCACGACCTCGTCGACCGTGTCGCGGATGATCTCGAAGTTCAGGACTCCCGGCTTGCTGACCGCGATGCCGTCGGCGATGGTCGCGACCGACGAGATCTCGGTGGGCTCCCCTGCCGCCAGTGACGGCGGATATGCGGCCGCGTTGGCCGCCTGCACTCCGATCACGCGGATCTCCCGACCCTCCTTGGCCGCACGCAGCTTGACCGCGGTCGCGACACCGGAGATGAGTCCGCCCCCGCCGATGGGCACGACGACCGTCGCCACGTCCGGAACGTCGTCGAGGATCTCGAGGCCCAGCGTGCCCTGTCCGGTCACGACGTCTTTGTGGTCGAACGGCGGGATGAGCACGGCGCCGGTCTCGGAGGCGAATTGCGCGGCAGCACGCAGCGGCTCCTCCACCGTGTCGCCGCGGAGCACGACATCCGCCCCGTAGTCCCGGGTGGCCTGCAGCTTCGGGATGGCGACTCCGCGCGGCATGAAGATCGTGGCGGCGATCCCGAGGTTGCGCGCGGCGAAGGCAACGCCCTGGGCGTGGTTGCCGGCGGAAGCCGCCACCACGCCGCGCTCGCGCTCCTCGGGGGAGAGCTGCGCCAGCCGGTTGTAGGCGCCGCGGATCTTGTAGGACCCGGTGCGCTGCAGGTTCTCGCATTTGAGGTGGACGGGCGCTCCGAGGACCTCCGCGAGGTAGCGCGACGTCTCCATCGGAGTGTGTTCGGCGACTCGTGAGACGACGTCACGAGCGGCCTCGATCTCATCGAGAGTCGGGCCTGCGAATGGTGTGCGCGTCGTTCCGGTCAGGGTAGCCACCGGTTCAGTCTATTGGCGTTCATATTCCTGGGAAGGCATGGCGAAACGGGTCAGCGCGGCCTGCGCGCCGGTCGCGGAACGGTCTCCCAGAGCACAGGGATGGGCTGGATGAGGGATGGGTCACTGGGCGGTCCGGTGCGCCAGACACCACTCGAGACGTACTGCACCATGACGTTGAGCACCGCGGCGAGCGGAACCGCGAACAGCGCACCGGGGATCCCCGCGAGGAGCGAGCCGGCCGCCACCACCAGGACGACGGCGAGCGGGTGCACCTTGACGGCGGTACCCATGATGAACGGCTGCAGCACGTGCCCTTCGAGTTGCTGGACGCCGAGGACGATCAGCAGCATGATCAGGGCGAACACCCATCCCTTGAAGATCAGGGCGATGAAGACGGCGAGAGCGCCGGTCAGCACGGCGCCGACGATCGGGATGAACGAGCCGAGGAACACGAGCACGGTGATCGGGATGACCAGTGGGAGCCCGAGGATGAACGCGCCGAGACCGATACCGACGGCATCGATCGTCGCCACGAGGATCTGGACCTTCGCGAAGCTCGTGAGCGTGAGCCAGCCCGCTCGCCCGGCCCCGTCGACGGCCGCGCGCGCCGTGCGCGGGAAGATGTGCACGATCCAGTTCCAGATGCCCTTGCCGTCGATCAGGATGAAGATCAGGCTGAACGCCGTCAGGAGAACGCCGGTGAGCACGTGGCCGAGTGTGGACCCGATCGAGAGCGCGCCCGAGATGAAGATCTGGCTGTCCTGCTGGATGGCGTCGCCCAGTTGCTTCAGGTAGCCGTCGATCTGGGAGGGGGTCAGGCCGAGCGGTCCGGTGGTGAGCCAGTCGCGGAACTGGTGGTACGCAGCGACACTCTGGACGCTCAACGACGAGGCTTCGCGCGTGACCTGCCAGATCGCGAGGTAGAACAGTCCCCCGACGACGACGATCAGGGTGAGCATCGCCGTCACGATGGCGACCCAGCGGGGCCAGTGATGCCGGTGGAGGAACGCCGAGAACGGCACGAGGAGGGCGGCGATCAGCACGGCGATCAGGAGCGGGATGACGATGAGCCGCAGCTGGACGATCAGGAAGATCGCGACGGCGATCACGGCTCCGATCACCAGCAGCCGCCACGACCATGCCCCGGCGACGCGGACGCCGCGAGGCAGCGACTCCTCGATCGGTGCGGGCACCGCCACGGTCGGCGCCCCCCGCCTGAGTCCGGCGAAGAGCCCCCCGCGCGGCCTATCCGGTGTGCGTCCTGCGTCAGTTCCGTCTGTCGTAGCCACCCGGCAAGTCTACGGGGAGGCGCGTCCCAGGGGCCGGGTTCAGGGCTCCAGACCGCCGATCTGGATGATGAGCGGCGGGTATTCGATGCTTGTCGAGTACCAGGTCCAGGAGCCGCCCGGGCTCGACTGCTGGATGTACGCGTTGACCTGTCCGTTCGCGGGCACGTCGCTGAGAACGACGGAGAACGCCCTCTTGCCGACGAGGGTCTTGGCGCCGGTTCCCCCGAGCGTCCCGCCCGCCGCATAGCCGCCTGCCACCAGCGAGACCGCGCTCGAGGATTCGAGGAGGAACGCGATGACATACGTCGCCGGGGTGGTGATGCCGTAGGCGGCCGGTTCGAAATGGACGGAGACGAACGGGCCGCCCGCCGGCGTCTGGCGGTAGCTGAGGCTCGCATACGGCGTCGCCGCATCGGTCTGCAGGATGTCCGGCGCACCGAGGGTGAGGTTGGTCCGGCCCTTGCCGATGGTCTTGATCGGACTGATGACGTCGATGGGCGGAGGGAACCAGGGGTGGATCCGGCGAATCCTCGTCCAGTCCTCGAGGGTCAGATCCTTTTCGAAGGCGGTGAGATCGACCCTCGTGTCATCGAACCGGGCAGCCGCGATCTCATAGCTTTCCTCAGACATGAGGAAAATTCTACTCCCGGCTGTCCACCCCCTCGCTGAGCCGGTGTCGGACGCGGCCACTAGGGTCGAGTCGATGGTTGAGAAGATTTCGTCCGCGAGCGCCCGACGCATCGCCCTCGCCGCCCAGGGATTCGGGCGGCCGCGCCCGGCGATCGTCGGCACCCGGCAGCTCAACGGCCTGATGGACCGGTTGAACCTGCTTCAGATCGACTCGGTGAACGTCTTCGAGCGCAGCCACTACCTGCCCGTCTTCGCGCGGGTCGGCGCCTACGACAAAGCACTCCTCGACAGGCTCACGTTCGAGGCCAAAGCGCCGCACACCGAGTACTGGGCGCACGAGGCCGCCCTGATCCGGCGCGAGGACTGGTCGCTGTTCCGCTGGAGGATGGCCGACTACCGCCGAAAGCTCGGAGACCCCGCAGACGGCTGGTTCCAGAGCAACCGGTCGACGGTCGACTGGCTGCGGGCCGAACTCGCGGCCAGCGGACCGCTCGCTGCCGGGGAGATCGAGCATGACGCCAACAAGCGCAACGGGCCGTGGTGGGGCTGGTCCGATGTGAAACGGGCGCTCGAGCTCATGTTCTACTTCGGTGAGGTGGCGATCGCGGGGCGCACACGGTTCCAGCGGCGATACGCCCTCGTCCAGAACGTGATCCCCTCCGAGATCCTCGCTCGGGAAGTCGACGAGGCCGACGCGGTCCGCGAACTCGTGCGACGCTCGGCCGTCGCCCACGGAATCGGCACCCTCGGCGACCTCGCCGACTACTACCGCATCAAGCGTGCCCCCGCAGCTGTCGCGGTCCGCGAGCTGGAGGAGGCCGGCGAGCTGGTGCCCGTCACAGTGCACGGGTGGGAACGCAACGGCAGGCCCGAGCAGGCGTGGGTGCACCGGGACGCACGTCGACCGAGGCGACTCGAGGCGAGCGCGTTCCTCTCCCCCTTCGACCCCGTCGTCTGGTATCGCGACCGGGGCCTGCGCATGTTCGACTTCCACTACCGCATCGAGATCTACACGCCGGAGCCCAAGCGGGTCTACGGCTACTACGTGCTGCCGATCCTGCTCGACGACAGGATCGTCGGCCGCATCGACCTCAAGAACGACCGGCAGGCGGGCGTCCTGCGCGTGCAGGCGGCGTGGACGGAACCGGATGCGCCCGCCGACACCGCCGAGCGAGTCGCGGCCCTGCTCCAGGAGACAGCGGCCTGGCAGGGCCTCGGCGAGGTGGTCGTCGCCGGTCGCGGCGACCTTGCTCCTGCGCTCGCGAGCGCGCTCGGGTGACCGAGAATCGCCGGTCGCGCCGAGTCTCGCCGCCGTGCGGGGTCAGCTCGGCCCCAGGGGCGACTCTCGGGCAGCCCTAGAAGCTGCTGCCCATCTTCTCGAGGCGGTCGACGCGCTCAGGGATCGGCGGATGAGTGCTGAACAAGCGACTCATCAGGCTCGGCTTCAGAGGCTCCGCGATCCACAGATGTGCCATCGACGAATTCTGGCGGCGCATCGGCCGGCCGTAGTCCTGCAGCTTCAGCAGGGCGCTCGCCAGCGCATCCGGGTGCCGCGTCGTCATAGCGCCCGTCGCATCCGCCAGGTATTCCCGCTGGCGTGACACGGCGAGCTGCACGAGCGTGGCGACCAGCGGCGCGATGATCATCGCGACCAGGCCGAAGATGAACACGACCGGGTTTCCGCCTCCCCCGCCGCTGTTGTTGTTGTTGCGGCCGCCACCGAAGAAGGCCATCCGCAGGAACATGTCCGCGATGAACCCGACGGCGACGGTGAGACCGAACACGATCATCGACAGGCGGATGTCGTAGTTTCGCACGTGCCCGAGCTCGTGGGCCATGACCCCCTCGAGTTCCGGGTCGGTCATGATGTCCAGGAGCCCGGTGGTCGCCGCGACAGCAGCGTGCTGCGGGTCACGGCCCGTCGCGAAAGCGTTCGGGGCCGGGTCGTTGACGATGTAGACCTTGGGCATGGGGGTGCCCGTGGTGATCGAGAGGTTCTCGACCACGTTCCACAGGCGCGGGTTGTCGGCCTTCTGGATCTCGATCGCGCCGGCCATGCTCAGTGCCTGGCTGCTGGCCAGGTAGTACTGGAAGACCGCGTAGAGAGTCGCCACCACCAGCGTGATGATGACGATCGTCGTGTTCTGGTAGATGTATGCCGCGAGCCAGCCGAGACCGCCGATGATCAACAGGAACAGCAAGATGGTGATGACCGTGTTGCGCTTGTTCCTGGCAATTGCTCTATACATTGCCGCCCGCCGCTAGAACTGCACGCGGGGCGGTTCGGCGATCGCCGCGAGGTCTCCGACTTCGAAGAAGTCGCGCGCGCTGAAGCCGAGTCGCTTGGCGAAGATGCTGTTCGGGAACACCTTGATCTTGGTGTTCAGTTCACGGACACCACCGTTGTAGAACCGGCGCGACGCCTGGATCTTGTCCTCGGTGTCGACCAGGTCGGCCTGCAGTCGCAGGAAGTTCTGACTCGCCTGGAGTTGCGGATAGGCCTCCGCGACCGCGAAGATGCTGCGCAGCGCCGCCTGGATGTGGTTCTCCGCCACGGACGCCTCGGCCGGCCCCGTAGCCGAAAGCGTCTCCGCACGCGCCTTGGTCACGGATTCGAAGACCCCCCGCTCGTGAGCGGCATAGCCCTTGACCGTCTCGATCAGGTTCGGGATGAGGTCGGCACGCCGTTTCAGCTGCACCGTGATGTCACTCCACGCCTCGTCGACGCGAACGTTCAGGGTGACGAGGGAGTTGTACGTCGCCCAGAGGTAGATCCCGATGATCGCGACTATTACGACGACGATGATGACCGGGATAAGCCAATCCATGGCACGAACTCCTTGACTGTGGGGGCGCATTCAGCACGCGAACTCATCATATCTTCGGTGCACCGGGCTCCCACGGGCTTCCCACCACACTCAAAGCAAGTGCTGCGTGAACCGGCGGTACTACGCTCTGTCTCATGGACGTCGTTCCGTCGCAGCCGATCGGACCCACCTCATGGTGAATCTGTCGGAGGCGGCCGTGGTCATCGAGAACCTCCGCGTTCGACGCGGCAGGCAGATGGTGCTCGACGGACTTTCTCTCACCATCCCGCGCGGGCAGGTCATCGGCCTCCTCGGGCCGAGCGGTTGCGGCAAGACCACCCTGATGCGATCGATCGTGGGCGTCCAGAAGATCTCCAGCGGAACGGTGACGGTGCTCGGCGATGTGGCCGGGTCCCCATCCCTTCGCCACCGCGTCGGCTACGTCACACAGTCGGCGAGCGTCTACGACGACCTCACCGTCAGGCAGAACCTGCACTACTTCAGGAGCGTCCTCGGCGCACCGAAGGACGACGTCGAGCGTGTCATCGACGCGACCGACCTCGGAGCGAGCGCATCCCAGCTCGTATCGACGCTGTCGGGAGGCCAGCTCAGCCGTGTCTCGCTCGCGGCGGCGCTCCTCGGCTCGCCCGAGGTGCTCATCCTGGACGAGCCGACCGTCGGCCTCGACCCCCTGCTGCGCGTCGACCTGTGGAACTTGTTCCACCGGCTCGCAAGCGTCGGGACGAGCCTGCTCGTCTCCAGCCACGTGATGGACGAGGCGACGCGGTGCGACCGGCTCCTCCTGATGCGGGAGGGCGAGATCCTGGCGGACGAGACGCCGGCCGGCCTGCTTGCACGGACGGGCGCCGGGGACGCCGAGAACGCGTTCCTCGCGCTGATCCGGCACCATCCGAAGCACCTCGAAGAGGGAGGGGAACGATGACCTTCTCGCGCACGTTCGCCACCGCAGGCCGTGTCCTCTCGCAGATCCGCCACGACCCGCGGACGATCGGGTTGCTCATCGTCGTCCCCAGCCTTCTCATCGGGCTGGTCGCCTGGATCTTCACCGACACGGACACGTTCCAGACGATCGGCCCGGCCATGCTCGCGCTGTTCCCCTTCATCGTGATGTTCCTCGTCACGAGCATCACGACGCTGCGGGAGCGCCGCACCGGCACACTCGAACGGCTGCTGTCGATGCCGATGGGAAAAGGCGACTTCATCCTCGGATACACCCTGGCGTTCGGTTCGCTCGCCATCGTCCAGTCGGTCGTCGCCGTGGGGTTCGCGGTGTGGGTCTGCGGTCTCACGATCAAGGGCAGCGTCTGGCTGCTCCTCGCCGTCGCCCTCGCGGATGCCATTCTCGGGACCACTCTCGGCCTGTTCGCGAGCGCGTTCGCCCGCACTGAGTTCCAGGTCGTGCAGTTCATGCCGCTCATCGTGTTCCCGCAGATCCTGCTCGGCGGGATCTTCATCCCGCGCGACCAGCTGCCGCAGGGACTGGAGATCATCAGTGACTGGCTGCCGCTGTCGCACGCGATCGATGCGCTCAACGCAGTGGCGACCGATTCGCACGATGCCGCCTACATCGGGGGCGAGCTTCTCATCATCGGCGCATTCGCGGTGGCCGCGATCATCGTGGGCTCGCTGACGCTGCAGCGCCGCACGGCCTGACCCGCCTGCGCGCGGCGGCCGAACGCCGTTCGGTCGCCAGAATGCCCGCACCCAGCACGATTGCCCGCCAAACTTTTGGCGAGCTGAACCCCGAGAACGACGCTGTGGCGTCGACCTCCTGAGTGCCCGACACCAGGAGGCTCGACGCCACAGTCGTTCGCTGCTGTCACCCGCGGTCGGTCGGATGGCAGCAGAGCTTCGCTACGGGCAGCCCCAGTATCCCGACGGGGTGAGCACGAGCGTTGCGCCGGGGCAGGGTCCGCACCCGGAGTTGTCCGGTCGTGTCGAGGACACTCCGGGCGCATAGTGAGCGACGGTGACGGCGTGCGTCGTCACGCCACCGCCACCGCCCGCAGAGTCAGCACTCGCCGTGTCGCGGCGTGCAGAGTATTCGGCAGCCGCGAGGACGGCCGACTGTGCAGCCGCTGCCGCCGCGAGTCGCTTCTGTTCGGCGCGCTCCCACGCCGCGACCGAATCGGTCACGGCCTTTTCGGCTTCGCGCAGGTGCATGACGGCGCCGGTCAGCAGGTAGGCGTTCGAACCGCTGAGCGCGGTGACGGATGCAATGGCGGCAGCGAGCGCGGTACGTCCGGCCGGTGCGGCTTTGCCCGCACTCGCGGCGAGGATGTGCCTCGCCCGGACGACGTCGGACTGGGCGACGCCGACGGCGTCCGCGAGCCGCGTCTCGGCGACTGCCGAGCGCAGGCCGGCAGCGGTCTGGATGTGCACCGTTCCAAGGGAGGTGATGGCTGCGGACCGGGCCGCATCCCGAGCGTCGACGACGCGAGACGAGATCGCTCCGGACGTCGCGGTCACCACCAGCGCGGCCACCACGGTCGCGGCGAGCACTGCGACGGCGCGCCGTGCCGGCGTTGCCAGTTGGTGCATCGTGCGGTCGGTCATCCGGCCCTCTCCCAAAGTTGAAGAAACCTCGAATTATTCCCAGTCGGTTCACAGCTAGTGGGGAGTGTTCCAGCCGAACTGAGCAGTTGTCAAGATTCACACGAGTCACACTGATCCCACCCGATGGGCGGAAATCCGCAGAATTCCGCGGATTTCCGAGGGTTTCTCAGCGAATCCGGGCACGCCCGTCTCACCCGGATTGGGGGTGGATTGCAGGGCTGCAGAGACGCGGATTCGCGCGCTCCGCGCATCCGGAACAACCGGAACTCGCTCCGTGGCGAGCCGGAAACGCGGTCAGCCGCGCGAGGCGAGCACCTCGCGAAGCCAGCCGAAGGAGCGCTTGGGCGTCCGGTCCTGGGTGTCGAAATCGACGTGGACGATGCCGAATCGCTGCGTATAGCCGGCAGCCCATTCGAAGTTGTCGAGCAGCGACCACACGTGGTAGCCCTGCAGGTCGACACCGTTCGCCACCCCATCCGGAGCCACTGCTTCGAGCACTGCAGCGAGGTGGTCGCCGAGGTACTCGATGCGGGCTTCGTCGTCGACGGGCTCGCTCGCACGGGCATCCGCAACAGCAGTCGGGAAACTCGCTCCGCCCTCCGTGATCACGACGGGAGGCAGCGCATCCGCGTACCGGTCACGCAGCTCGGCGAGCGCGACCCCGAGGTACCGGGGCGCGATCGGCCAGCCGAACCCTGTGCGATCGAACTCCGGCCACTCTTCGAGGTGGAACGGAAGCGATCGCATCGCTGCGGCCTCGCCGTCCGGCGAAGCGCCCGCCCCGGCGCCGGCCGCGATCCGGGAGGGGAAATAATAGTTGAGACCGTAGAAGTCGAGCGGCGCCGAGATGATCGCAAGGTCGTCGGAGTCGACCGCGTCGAACACGCCGAACAGCTCCCGGAACGGCTCCGGTGCTTCGGGGTAGCGTCCGAGCAGCACGGGGTCGGCGAAGATCCGGTTGTGGATGACGTCGAAGAGAGCTGCGAAGGCCGCGTCCTCCTCGCCGTCGCTCGCCGGCTCGACCGGGGAATGCACGTTGGTGATGCCGATGCGCCCGGCGACACCCG
Source organism: Leifsonia sp. Ger2509 (assembly GCF_055231915.1). Classification (NCBI taxonomy): domain Bacteria; kingdom Bacillati; phylum Actinomycetota; class Actinomycetes; order Micrococcales; family Microbacteriaceae; genus Leifsonia; species Leifsonia sp. Ger2509. The sequence goes on along the minus strand of NZ_JBUYVB010000003.1, from coordinate 3,640,057 downwards.
CGTCCCGCAGCGCGCCGACCGCCAGTCCGTGACCGAGGAGCTGGTGATGAGCAGCCGGAAGGGCGTCGAACAGCAGAGCGTGTCCGGGCGCGTGCAGGCCGAGCGCGTAGCCGTTGAGCGTGACAGTGGCAGGCTCGTTGATGGTCACCCAGGAGTCGACGCGGTCGCCGAACGCTTCGGCTGCGAGGAACGCATAATCGGCGAAGCGCCGCGCCGTGTCGCGGGACAACCATCCTTCGCGCAGTTCGAGAGGCGTGTCCCAGTGGTAGAGGGTGGCCATCGGGCGGATGCCCGCGGCCAGCAGCTGGTCGATCAGCCGGTCGTAGAACGCGATCCCTTCACGGTTGCCGCCTCCGCGGCCGCCCGGCTGGATGCGCGGCCACGAGAGCGAGAACCGGTACGAGTCGACGCCCAGGTCGGCCATGAGCCGGACATCCTCGGTCAGCCGGTGGTAGTGGTCGCACGCAACATCGGCGGTCGTGCCGTCGAGGATGCGGCCCGGCTGGTGCGTGAACGCATCCCAGACCGACTCTCCCCGGCCGCCTTCATGCGTGGCTCCCTCGATCTGGAACGCTGCCGTGGCGACGCCGACCCGGAAATCGGCGGGTATGAGCTCCCCGAGCTCGCGGGCACGCTCGCGCCAGCGCGCGTCGGCCGACCTGCGCGCGCTCACGCGCCGAGCACCCGCGCGAGGTAGGCGTTCGCGAACCTGCGCTCCGGGTCGAGCCGGTCGCGCACGGCGAGGAAGTCGTCGAAACGCGGATACGTGGCCCGCAGCGAGTCGGCATCGCGGTAGTGCATCTTTCCCCAGTGGGGGCGGCCGTCGTGCGCCATCATGATCTCCTCGACTGAGCGGAAGTACTGCTCCGGATTCTCCCGGAAGTAACGGTGCACCGCGATGTAGCCGGTCTCACGACCGTGCGCCGTGGACAGCCAGTTCTCGTCCGCCGCCGCCGAGCGCACTTCGATCGGGAACGAGATCCGCCATCCGCGGCGTTCGATGAGCGCTTTGACCTCGCTCAACGCGTCCGGCACGGCCTCGCGCGGAATCGCGTACTCCATCTCGCGGAACCGCACGGTGCGGTTGGTGACGAACACCCGCGGCGAGTGGTCGGTGAAGTCACGGTTGCCGGTGAGCCGCTGGGCCAGGCGGCTGAACGGAGGGACGATTGCGGGCATCGCGGTGCCGACCGCGCAGACACCTCGGTAGAGGCCGTTCGCGAGCAGTTCGTCGTCGACCCAGCGGCCGACGGCGCCGAGCGGCTTGCGCCCCGCCTCCACCGGGAGCCGCGTGTTCGTCTTCGTCAGGGCGGTCTCCGTGTGCGGGAACCAGTAGAACTCGAAGTGGTCAGCCGACGCCGACCGGTCCAGGTACGAGTCGAGGGTCGCTTCGAGCGGCTCAGGCCGCTCAACCGCCTCGAGGAGGAACGCAGGGACGCACTGGATGGTGATCTCGACGATCACGCCGAGGGCACCGAGCCCGAGGCGGGCGGCCGGGAGCAGTTCGGCGTTCTCGGTCTCGCTGATGGTGAGCACATCGCCGGTGCCGGTCACCAGTGTGAGCGCGACGATCTGGGTCGCAAGTCCCCCGAAGCCGCCGCCGGTGCCGTGGGTTCCGGTCGAGGTGGCACCGGCGATGGTCTGCCGGTCGATATCGCCCATGTTCTGGAGCGCGAGCCCGTACGGCCGCAGCAGCTCGGGAAGCTGGTACAGGTTGGTGCCGGCGGCGAGCGTGACGCGTCCCCGCGCCTCATCGACGGCGATCACGCCGCGCAGGTCGCCGAGATCGAGCTGCACACCGGGCGCGACGGCGATGCCGGTGAAACTGTGACCGGCGCCGACGGCCTTGATGCGCATCCCCTGCTGTGCGGCCGCCGCGACAGCGCGCTGGACCGCCTCCGCAGTCGCGGGACGCTCCACCCGTGCAGGCCGGACTTTCTCGCTCCTGCCCCAGTTCTGCCAGGTGGCTCCCGTCGCTGTCACAGGAAGGCCTTCCCTTCGCCGCGGTAGGTGAGGGACGTTCCGACGACGGTGTCGCCTTCCACGAGGTGGAATTCGTTGACGTGCTCGCTGAGTTCGCCCGACTTGGTGTGACGCAGCCAGACCCGATCGCCGGCCCGGAGGAGCGCCGCTGCCGCTCCGGTCACGGGCGTCTGCACTTCACCGGCCATCTCCCTCGGAACCATCTCGAGTCCGGTGGGCCAGGTGATGCGGGGCAGCCGGTCGTCGCCTGCGGGCCCGGATGCGACCCATCCGCCGCCGAGGAGTGTCGCCGTCTCCGGCGTGGGCTTGCGCACGACCGAGAGTGCGAACGCCGCCGCCGGTGCCGGGTGGAACGACCGGTAGTTGTCGAACAGGTGACCGCCGAAGAGACCACTGCCTGCCGCGATCTCGGTGACCGACGCATCCGACGATGTGAACTCGAGCGATCCGGTGCCGCCGCCGTTCACGAACTCGAGGTCGGCGAGCTCGCGCACCGCCGCCACGGCGGCCGCCCGTCGTTCTGCGAGTTCGGCCTTCGAGTTCTTCTGCATCCACCGCACCGTGGCACCCCACGCTGCGCGACCGGCCGGCTTGTCGCCCTGACCGGCGATCTGCGCCTCATAACCCATGATCCCGACGAGCGTGAATCCCGGGCGGCTGGCGACCTTCGCAGCGAGCCCGCGGGCATCCGCGGCGGTGTAGACCGGCGACCGCCAGACGCCGATGTGACCGAGAAGCGAGTTCTGCCACGACGAGTCGAGCTCGATGCACACACGGATCGTCTCGCGCACCGACGCAGGGAAGACACTGTCAATGAGCTCGAGCTGCGCGACCGAGTCGACCATGATCGTGACCCGCGCTGCCAGCTCCGGCGACTGCGCGAGCTCGGCGATCGCCGCGCGGTCGGCCGTCGGATACCCGACGACGACATCCTCGATCGGCGGATGCCCGTCACCGCCCTTGGCCAGCCACAGCGCCTCCGCGAGCGTGTACGCGAGCACGCCGTGATAGCCGGGCAGCGCCAGTACGGCGTCGAGCACGTCGCGCACGCGCACCGACTTGGACGCGACACGGATCGGCTTGCCCGCGGCACGCCGCAGCATGTCGTGGGTGTTGTGGCGGAGCGCATCCAGCTGCAGGACGGCGAGCGCCGGGTCGAGCTGCGAGGTCGCCGCCGAGAGCGCGGGCCAGTAGACGCCGGGACGGGTCCACGTGCGGGCGGATGCGGCGGGCGCGACGGACAGGTCGATGGTCACTAGCGGACTGCTTTCACTCGGGCGACCGCGAGAGCGCCCGCGAACGCGAAGACACCGGACATGATGAACAGGCCCATGAACCCGCCCATCATCGCGACGACGGCGGCGCCGATCAGTGGTGCGATCGCCTGCGGAACGGCGGTCGCGATGTTCATGATGCCGAGATCCTTGCCCCGCGACTCGGGGTCCGGGAGCACCTGGGTGGCCAGCGCCTGGTCGACGGACAGGAAGCATCCGTAGCCGAGCCCGAGCAGGCCGGCGGCGACCATCGCGACGGTGAGGTCGGGGAAGAAGGCGAGCAGGAGCGCCGCGACGCCCTGCAACGCCGACGAGACGAAGACGAACGCCTTGCGCCTGCCGAGCCGGTCGGAGAGACGGCCGAGCACCAGCGACGCGATGATCACGAAGATCATGTAGATCAGGATGAGGGTGAGCAGGTCGTCGTCGGCGTGCTTGTCGTTCAGGCCGAACTGCAGGAAGTAGAGCAGCATCGTCGTGCCGAACGCGTTGCCGAAGTTGACCAGCACGCGGCTGAGCAGGGTCCAGCCGAAGTCGGGGTGCTCGCGCGGGCTGATCCACAGGCTCTGCACCACCCCGCGTGCCGTCATCTTCTCTTTGAGCTCGACGGGAAGCACCTCGTCGGGAAGGAAGAGGAACGGCGTCACGAGAACCACGAGGAACACCGCCATCGCCGTGTAGCCGAGGAGCGTCCCGACGAAGACGTAGGTCACGAGCATGACGCCGAGGATGATGCCGATCGCCTGCGGAGCGCTCAGCCAGCCGGACACATACCCCCGCTGGTTGACCGGGACCTGGTCGCTGATCGTGGCGGTGAGCGCGGCCGTGAGGATGCAGAACCCGGTGAGCGCCAGCGACCAGAACACGCCGATGCCGACGATCGTGGTCTGAGCGCCGAGCAGGATGAGCGAGACCGCGAACACGATGGTCCCGATCAGGATCCACGGCCGGCGTCGCCCGAAACGGCTCGTCGTGCGGTCGGAGAGCGCGCCGGTAAGCGGGTAGGCGATGATCGCGCACACGCCGGAGATGCCCGAGATGATGCCGAAGGCGACCACGTTGTCGACCCAGTAGGTCGTCTTGAGCTGTTCGGTGATCTGCTCGGGCAGAAGCTTCTGGATGGGGGCGAGCTGCGCCATCCAGATCCCGAGCCACGCGATCGCGAAGAAGGCGATCCAGCGGCCGGTGACCTTGCGTGTGGGTTCGGCGAAGACGGCCGTCGTCTGGGTTTCGGTCATGATGTCCTCGCGGTGGTAGGGAGTGTTGCAAGGCGCGCGATGGTGTCGGCGGCGAAATCCAGGATGGATTCGGCCGCCGCGTCATCGCGGTTGACGAGCCAGGAGATGGTGAGGCCGTCCGTGAGGACGACCAGGAGGGTGGCGATCTCGCGGATCGGCCGGTCCCAGCGCGCGCCAGTCAGGTCGGACGCGACGGACAGGGCGCTCTCGGCGAGCGCGTAGTAGCTGGCGTACTGCAGTTGCGCGAGGCGCTCCAGCTCGGGCGAGCGCATCGCGTAGTGCGTGAGCTCGAACATCGCCTTCTCGCGCTGGGGGTCGGAGCGCACGACGTCGAAGTAGGTCTGCAGGCCGGCCCTGACGGCGGCGCGCAGTTCGACGGGAGCTTGGTCGGGCATCAGGACGGGCGCGAGGGCGCGTTCCTGCTGGTCGACGACGTAGGTCACGAGTTCGCTCATCAGTTCGTCGCGCGAAGTGAAGACGTAGTGGAAGCTGGCGAGCGACATGCCCGCCTCGGCGACGATCGCCCGCGTGGTCGCGGCCTGGACGCCGTGCTGCGCGACAACGCGGAGGGCCGCTTGGATGAGGGCCGCGCGTCGGTCGGTGGCCGCGATGCGCGTCATAAAACGTCACCTTTGCAAGGCGCGGCGGAGGTCGCTTCTGTCGGGTGAAGCGACGTCGGATGCTGCACTGGCGGTTCTCCTGCTCGGCGCTGGGCAAGAACTGGGACGATTGACCCACTCGCAAGTATGCACGAAAGACCGCCCGTCGGTTTGACAACGGGATTGTTGACACCTGAAATGGGGGTAGAGTGCGCAGGTTTCCAAGTATTTCTTCTCCACCCGTCCGGTCGGCACTGGCGACCGGACTCGTTGTGAGCGCCGTGATCCTCGGAGTCCTCGCCGGCCGTGCCGCTCCCGCCTCCGCTGCTCCCGCATCCGCCGAGACCGCACCCGCCACCTCCACCCCCACCCCCACGCCGGCCGCACCGACGATCACGTCGCCGGCCGCAGGCACCCTCGTGACGACCGGAAGCATCGACGTCGGGGGCGCTGGAAGCCCCGGCGACCGCATCCAGGTCTTCGTGGATGCGCACGGACCCGTCTGCCAGGCCACGGTCGACGCCGCCTCCGCCTGGTCGTGCACCATTCCGTCGCTTCCCGACGGCCCCGACGTCATCATCAGCGCTGTCGTGGCAGGCGATTCCGACCTCGCCGACAGCGTGCGTGTGTCCGCCCTGTCTCCACCGACCGTCGCCGGCGGCTCGAACGGCTTCCTCTCGAGCGGAGGAGTTCACGGCACCGGGTACCCCGGCGCGACGGTGACCGTCACCGCCTCGGGAGGCGCGACCTGCTCGTTCCCCGTCGACTCGAGCGGATCGTGGGCGTGCGTGCTGAGCGGACCGCCCGCCTCAGGAACCTACGCGGTCTCGGCGACCCAGACCGCACCCTTCGCGACAGCGACCTCCCGGTCGAGTACACCGGTCGACCTCACCATCGACACCTCCGCGCCGGCACGACCGGGACTCTTCGTGTCGGCACCGGGTGACTCTGTGCCGCGTGGAGCCGCGGGGATGTTCCGCGGAACCGGAGAGGACGGCGCCCAGGTCACCGTCTACGGTGCCGACGACGCGGGCTCGGCCGTGATCTGTCGCGCTGTCGTCGCGCACGGCGCGTGGACCTGCAGCGGGATGCTCGCTCCGGGCCGCTACACCGTCTCAGCGCTGCAGAGCGATCCGGCGGGGAACGTCAGCCCGGCGAGCGAAGCGATCACGATGACGTTCGCCGCCGCTGCACCGCCGTCGCCGAGCACACAGCCGTCGCCCTCGCATTCGACATCGGGCGCCGCCGGTCCCGCTGTTCCGCCTGCGCCCGCGCCGTCGACCTCGACGCCTACACCATCCACTCGTGCACCCCACGCCACCCACGGCGGGGTCGAGACCTGGTCGGGCTCCTCCCAGTTCACCAGCGCCGCTCCCCCAGCGATCTCACCCGACGCGGTCCCCGGCTGGCTCCGCTCCCTCCTGCTGGCGGCGGCAGCCCTGCTCCTGCTCGCCCTGCCCGCCCGCCTGCTCGGCAGCACGCTCGCGCGGGCACGCGCCGAGCATCCCGGCGCGTCGCACCTCCGCATCTTCGGCCGGAACGCACCCCACGCCGTGGTCGACGCGGACGATGCGGATGCGCATCCCGCCGGCCTCGCCCAGCGCCGGCTGCTCGCGGGCGCGGCCTCCCTCGCGGCTGCCGCGCTCGTCACTCTCTCCAGCCCGATCGGCGACGTGGGCACGTATCTGCGCGTGCTTCTCGCTGTAGTGATCGCGCTGGTCGTCGTGAACGGCGCCTGGATCGTCGTGCCGTGGATCGCATCCGGACATCTGACAGGCGCCCGCCCACGGCTCGAGCTGTTGCCGCGGAACCTTCTCCTCGTCGCCGCAACCGCGATCGGCTCCCGCCTGCTCGGGCTGCATCCGGCACTGCTTTTCGGGCTGCTCGTCGGGGCTGTCGTCGCGCCGGGGCTGTCACGGATCGCGAACGGGCGACTGGCCGCCGCCCAGGTGGCCGGGCTCGCCGGAGTCGGAGTGCTCGCATGGCTCGCGCTCGGGCCACTCCCCGATCCGTCGAACCCGCTCACCGCCTTCGGCACCGAGTTGGCCGAGGCCATAACCCTGCTGGGCATCGGCTCCGCCGCGATCAGCCTGCTCCCCATCGGCAGCCTGGCCGGGCGCGCGATCTTCCTCTGGTCCCGGCGCGTCTGGGGAGCACTCAGCCTCGCCGTCTACACGGTGCTCTTCGCGCTCCTGCTCCCCGTCGCATCCCTCTGGAACGCGGGGACGGCATCGCTCCTGCTGATCGGCGGGGTTGTCGCGTTCGCTGCTCTGAGCGTCGCCGTCTGGCTGTGGGAGCGTTTCGTCGAGCCGGCCCGCCAGTCCTAGCCGTCCGCCCGGACGCCGTCGAGATAGAACCAGCGTCGCCCTTCACGGACGAACCGGCTGTCCTCCTCCTGGACGCCGACCGCATCCCCCTTGTAGTAGGCGCGGAATCGAACCGTGCCGACCGTGTCGAGCATGCCGCCGCCGGTCGTCCCGACGATGTCGAGCCGGTACCAGCGGAGGCCCGTGTCCAGTTCGAGCGTCGCCGGCCGTGTCGAGGGATGCCAGGAGTCGAGCAGATAACCGGCGTCACCGAGCGCGAACGCCGAGAACCGCGACCGCATCAGGCGCTCAGCAGTGGGCGCCTCGGCCGTCCGCCGATGGATGGGGCCGCAGCAGGCGTCGTAGGTGTCGCCGCTGAGGCACGGGCACTGCGGAGGTCTGGCGTCGGGCATGGTCACCAGACGACCCTAGCCCTGGCGGACGTGGCCCGTCGCCCGACATGGAACACCCCGGTCGCGACGACCGTCGGGGGATCGTTGGGGGTCGCGACCGGGGCTGTGGACACCGCTGCATTCTGGCGTCAGAAAAGTTGTACCGCGCGCGTGTGAGAGCCGGCTTCGGCCTTGCTGAACAAGCTCACAGACGGTTCTCGAGACAGCGGCACCGCCGGGTGTACGTTGTGCACATGGAAGGTTGGCTGGAAGCGTTCATCTGGTTGGTTATCCTGGGCGGCGGAACCCTCGCGATCGCCTGCCTCGTCGCGCTCATCAGGGCCCCCTACCGCAAGTAGGCGCATCGGCGTTCGAGGGTCAGTCGCGGTCGGGAAGCAGGAAGACCGTCTTGGCGATCGGCGATGCCAGGCGCTCCGGAGTGTAATACCGATCGAGCAGCGCGGTGTCGAGCAGGTCGGGATTCGCGTCGATGAACGCGTCGAAGTCGGTCTGCGGATGCGCGGCAAGGCGCTCGGCGATCACCGCGAGGAAAGCGCCGGTGACCGTCTGGCTGAACTTCTCCGGTCGACCCGCGTGCACCGCGAGCCGCCGGATGCCCTCGGAGAAGCGTTCGAACGCGACAGCGAAAGAATCCCTGTTCAGCGACAGGAACGCCATGCGCAGATGATCGCGGTGCGGAAAGCCGGACGTGCGGATGCGGCCCGCGTAGAACTCCTCCACCTCATCGTCCGTGGTCGTCTCGTCGAGGTGGTGCGCGTCGGCGCTCGTGAGGTCGAGGTCGTAGACAGATTTCAGCGCTGCGATCTTGACGATGGTGGCGTCGCTGAACGGCGTCTTGCCCTCGAAGGAATGCAGCAGCACGCCCTCGAGCAGTTCGCCGAGTGGAATGTCGAGCGCCTCGGCGAGAGCCTTCGCGGTCTTGAGGATCCTGCGCTCGATGCGCACACCCGTCTGGACACGATCGATTGTTACCATGTTACCAAGGTACCCCTGTGCGCAACCGTCTGGCACGACTGGTCGCTGGCCCTAAACTGTGTTCTATGGCCGCAACGACGACTGACCTGCACCCGACCGACGCATCCGAAACCGATGCCGTTCCCGCGGCACCCGCGGGGCCGCTCACCGGCGGGCTCAGCACGGCCAGCACCCTCATGGCCATCCTCAGCGTCTTCGTTCCGCTGTTCGGCATGATCGGGGCTGCCCTGGTCGCCAAGCGCGCACGCGCGATCGGCAGCTCGACCCGGTTCCCCGACCTCGTCATCTTCTGGGCAGGGGTCCTCTTCTACTTCGAGACGCTCTACGTCTTCTGGTTCAGCCTCAGCGCGCTCGGCCACCACTAAGTCGCGGCTGGCGTTTCGTCGGCGTCACCCGATGACGTACTGCAACCCCACCGCCGATTCGAGGTCCGCCGACGCCGCGTGGAGCGAGACGTCCCACGTCTGGTCGCCGACGATCCCGTCGACCGTGACGTGTCCCCATCCCTGGAACGCTTCGACGGCCGCTTTGGTGTGTGGACCGAAGATCCCGTCGATCCCCTGAGGCGTCACACCACCCCACTGCGCAGCGCCGTTCGTGAGCACTGTCTGAAGGCTTGAGACGACGGGACCTGACGAGCCCTGCTGGAGAACCGGCATCGGTCCCCCGTCCGGCAGCGCGGCCCACGTGTGCGGCCCCACGATTCCGTCGACCACCAGCGGCGGGTTCCCCTGTTGGAATTCGATCACCGCCGTATGAGTCGCGGGCCCGAAGACGCCGTCGACCACGATCGAAAGATTCGGTGTCCTCCTAAGCGCCCGCTGCAGCCGTTTGACGGCGTCACCGGTCGATCCCTGCTGGATTGTCGGTTGCCCTGGATTTGCCACGATCCCCACCCGCTTCCCTCTGCGGACGCGGCCGACTGTCGCGTCGTCGCGGGACAAACCCTACTCGCCGGTCTACCCCCGCGACAATGGCTGTGCGACTCTAGTCGACGACCGATCGCAGCCAGGTGAGGATCGTGTCCAGGCTCTCCGCATCGAGCTGGGCGTCCGGTGAGTTGTAGCCGTTCCCCGGCGTCGCAGCGACCTCCTCCGGGGACCGCGTGTCGTTCTTGAACACGTGATTCGCGTGAGGCGGGAACGCGAATGTGACGTTGGGCATCCCCTCTGCGGCGCGCTGGAGAGGATCCCCGTCGGCGTGCGCGTCGATCTGCACGTCGCTGCCGCCAATCAGTACAAGGGTCGGGATACGCACCAGTGGGAGCGCATCGCACGCGGACTCCACCCACAGCTCACGGGCGAACGGCAGATTGGCCGGCGCCTCGAAGCTCGCGAGCACCATCTTCACACTGTCGGGCAGGCTGGGATCGGGGTTCATCGGCTCGCCCGCCGCATAGCGCGCGACAGCTTCCTCGACCATCGGCATCAGCTGTTCGCCGCCGGGGGTTTGTGCGGCCTGGAGGGCCAGCTGAGACAGCAGCACCGTCTGGATCGGACGCCCGGGCGGGGCAGCGAGGACGATTACTGCGAACGGAACGTCCTGCTCGCTGGTGACGTAGTGGAGCACGTGCAGTGTGCCCTCGCTGTTGCCCAGTCCGACGATCCGCGACGGGTCGACGAACTCCTGCCCGGCCAGCACTGCGACAGCGGAGACCAGCTCGTCCAGGTGAGACCGCATGCTCATCTTTCCGATCATCTTCGGCACGTTCTCCATCGCATGCGGACCGGATGCCCGCTTGTCGTAGCGAATGGATGCAATGCCGGCGGCGGCGAACGCTTCGGCGAAGAGACGGCCGCTTCCGTTATCGCCCGGAAGCAGCGGCGAACACCAATCCCGGTCCGTCGGCCCGCTGCCGGCGACGAGGACGACCGCCGGAAACGGCCCAGCGCCGTCCGGTCGCACCACGGTGCCACCCACTGTCATTCCGTCCAGTTCCCACGACACGTCGACAGAGTTCGCCATGGTCCAATCAGTACCACACGGTGTTCGAGCGCGGGATGACGCAGCCTGAAACTCGGGGCGGTTTGAACCAGGTGTGCCTCCGGCTCGTTTAAAGCTCAGAGGAGCCGCTATGACAATCAGAACCGAGAGTCGGATCACGGTCGCGGGGAATGTCAACGCCGTGTGGGACTACCTGTGCGACGTTGGACGCTGGGCGGAGTGGGCGCCGACGGTGCTCGAATGCCGCATCCGCGGAGGTGGTGCGATGCAACCCGGCGCCTGGGTCGAACAGCGGGCGAAGGATCTGGGCTTCAACCACAGGCGGATCGAGCGGGTGACAGCCGTCGACCCGCCGCGGTCCATGGCGTTCGCCGGCACGATGGGAACGTCCGTGGCCCGCTGGGGAATGGAATTCGAGCCGGAAGACGATGCGCACACGGACGCGATGATGTGGGTCGAGGTCGACGTCGCCAACGTCATGCGGGTGATCCCCGGCGGCCGCGGCCTCCAGAGGCAGATCCAGCGCGTGAGCAACATCGAGATGGCTGCGATCAAAGCCGCCGTCGAGGCCGACGTGCAGGCGGGCGCGGAGTCACCGTGAGTGAGGCCGATCGAACCCGAGAGCGCCTGATCGAGACCTACCGCAAGAAGGCCAGGCACTACGACGTGACCTCCCGGCTCTACCCGGCGCCCGGCTACCCGCAGCGCTCACAGCGCAGGCGCGCAGTCCAGGCGCTCCACCTCCGCCCGGGTGCGACGGTGATCGACATCGCCTGCGGTACGGGACTCAACTTTCTGCTGCTCGAGGAGGCGATCGGTCCCGGCGGCCGGATCGTCGGCGTCGATCTGACGGATGCGATGCTCGCCCGCGCCTCGAATCGGGTCGAGGCGCATGGCTGGGGCAACGTCAGCCTTGCGCAGTCCGACGCGGCCGCCTTCGACTTCCCGGCCGAGGTCGACGCGATCGTGTCCACCTACGCCCTGACGCAGGTGCCGGGAGCCCGACAGGTCATCGCGAACGGCGCAGCGGCGCTCTCCCCCGGCGGTCGCTGGGCAGTGCTTGATCTCAAGATCCCCGACCGCACGCCTGCGTGGCTCTCGCGGTTCGGGATCGCCGTCGTTCAGACCTCCGCCTCCCTCGACGAGTGGGTCGCGCGTCGGCCCTGGGAGGCGATCCGCGCGGCAACGGAGGAGACCCTGGTCGAACCGTCCTGGACCGAACTGTGTTTCGGGACGGCCTTCCTCGCGGCCGGCTCCGGACGCGGACCGTCTGCAGGGGACCGCGGGCACTGAGGAGCCGATGAGGCTCTGTGGACGCGGCCGCCAACCGGAAACGTGGCCTCGCGCGAAGTACCCCCAGTGGGACTCGAACCCACACTCGGGCGATTTTAAGTCGCCTGCCTCTGCCAATTGGGCTATGGGGGCCCGCCGTCCATGCTACCGAGCGGCGGGAGAGCGCCACGCGACCGACGGGAACGCCAAAGGCCCGGGCGAACGTGTCGACCCGGGCCTTCGCGTGAGACTACTTGGCGGTAACCTCTGCAGGCTGGGGCGCCTTGGCCCGCGAACGGGCCGGCGCCTTGACGGCCTTCGGCTCGGCTACGGGCGCGGCCTCGACGGCCGGGCGGGGACGGGCTGCGAACTCTTCGAATGCAGCGCGCGGGTGCTGCGCCGCCGCCAGCGAAACGATGTCGCGGCCGAGGAAGAAGTTGTTCACCCAGCCCAAGAACACGCGGATCTTGCGCTCCCAGCTGGGCATGGCCAGACCGTGGTAGCCGCGGTGCATCAGCCAGGCGAGGAAGCCCTTGACCGCGAGCTTGCCGGACTGAAACACTCCGACGCCGAGGCCGAGGCCGGCGACTGCGCCGGCGTTCTTGTGGAAGTACTGCTTCGGCAGCTCACCGCGCAGGTCGGCGACGAGGTTCTTCGCGAGCAGCTTGCCCTGGCGCACAGCGTGCTGCGCGTTCGGGACGGTGTAGCCGCCGACGCCGCCACCGGTGAGGTCGGGCACGGCGCAGATGTCACCGGCGCCCCAGGCGTCTTTGACGATGTCGTCTTCAGTGCCGACGCGGAGGTCCGCTCGCACCTGGAGGCGGCCGCGCTCCTCGATGGGGAGGTCGGTGTGACGCACGACGCCCGGGTTCGCCATGACACCGGCGGTCCAGACGATCAGGTCGGTCTCGAACTTCTCGCCGGTGGAGAGCTCGATGACGCCGTCGACGGCGCTCGACAACTGGGTGTCGAGGTGGATCTCCGCACCGCGCTGGGCGAGGTTCTTGATCACCCAGTGGCTGGTCTTCAGCGACACCTCGGGCATGATGCGCCCCATGGCCTCGATGAGATGGAAATGCGTGTCGTCGAACGAGAGCTGCGGGTAGAACTTGATCAGTGCCGACGCGAACGAGCGGAGCTCGGCGAACACCTCGATGCCCGCGAAGCCGCCACCGACGACGACGAACGTGAGGAGGCGTTCGCGCTCGGGACCGGCAGGCAGGTTGGCCGCCTTGGCGAAGTTGGTGAGGACACGGTCGCGGATCGCGATCGCCTCTTCGATGTTCTTGAGGCCGATCGCCTGGTCAGCAACGCCCGGGATCGGGAAGGTGCGCGACACGGCACCGGCAGTCACGACGATGATGTCGTACTCCTGCTGCCACGGCTCGCCCACGGGCGGCTCGATCGTCGCGGTCTTGTTCGCGTGGTCGATGTAGGTGACCTTGGCGGTGACGACGTTCGTCCGCTTGAGGTGACGGCGGTGCGCGACGACCGCGTGGCGCGGCTCGATCGACCCGACGGCGACCTCTGGGAGGAACGGCTGGTACGTCATGTACGGGAGCGGGTCGACCATGGTGACCTCGGCCTCGCCCTTGCGCAGCCACTTCTCGAGCTTCCATGCGGTGTAGAACCCGGCATAGCCGCCGCCGACGATCAGGATTTTGGGCACAGTGAACGGTCTCCTCAAGACGAAAGTATGGAGACAATCTACCCCCTGCGACCCGCCCGCCTGAAATGCAGGACCGCTCCTGTTACGCCCAGCGCAACAAGAACGAGGAATCCGACGAGGAGTGTGAATGGAATCCAGAAGAGGGTGAGCGCATCCCACCGGGGTATCACGAGCTGTCCGATCGCGATGGTCCGGTCGGGGGCGAGCGACCGCGGGGTGCTCGTCGGAACGGGAGCCTGTCCCCCCTGCGACGGGGTGGTCGAGTCGGCCCGGCGGTGGATGTGGATCCACTGGCCGAGGTCCCCCATGGGGTTCGCGACGACGGGTGCGACGTTCGCCGTCACGGCCGCATACGCATTCAGCAGGCCATATCCGTAGATCGGGCTGGGAACGGTGCCGACCGGTCGCGCCGTACGGACGATCCGGTTGATCACGTTCGCAGCGTTGAGCTCCGGATGTGCGGCCCTGACGAGCGCGACCGCGCCGGCCACCAGCGGCGCCGCTCCGCTCGTGCCTTCCCACTGCACGTACCCTCCGCCGGGATTCGCACCGACGAGCTGCTCGCTGGGCGCGGACACCCCGATGGTGATGCCCTGCGACGACGCATCGAAGCTGGCCTTTCCGTTGCGGTCGACGCCGGCGACGGTGAGCACTCCGGGGATGGTCGCCGGTGCGCCGACCTCGGTCGTTCCGCTTCCCCGGTTTCCGGCCGCCGCGACGACCACGACGTCGTGGGCGAACGCGTACTGGAATGCCGTGTCCCAGGATTCGGGCCAGTCGAGCGTGTTGCGTGTGAGTGACATGTTGATGACCGTGGCGCCGTGGTCGACCGCCCAGCGCACCCCATCCGCGATCTGGTCGTCGCTGCTGACCGTCGACGGCGACGACCCGAGTGCGACGGAGACGGTGAGGATGGATGCGTCGGGCGCGACACCGATCACACCGTTGCCGTCTCCGGTCCCCCGCCCGGCGAGCAGCGAAGCGACCCAGGTCCCGTGCCCGGACTCGTCACTGGCGCCCAGTGGTTTCTGGCCGTCCGCTGACCCGATGCCCGACACATCCGTGCCGCCGACGACGGCGCCGTGCAGGTCGGGAACGCTTCCGTCGACACCCGTATCGATGATGGCGACCTTCACACCGGCACCGCGGCTGGTCCCCCAGGCCTGGGAGACGCCGTAGTCGTTCAGCCAGTATTCGAGGCTGCGCACCTGGTCGGCGTGCGCGGCGGTTGCGCCGCCCAGAGCGAGGACGACACCGATTGCCAGCGCGACGAGGGCGCGCCCTGCCCGGACCATCAGACGCTGTAGTCGAGGCACTCGCAGACGGCGGGCGACCAGTTCGCGCGCTCCAGGGCGAGATCGCCGATCGGGTTGACTCCGGGGCCGGCCGCGAGCGCGTGGCCGCCGAGTGCGTGCAGGCATTTGACGCGAGCGGGCATGCCGCCGGCGGAGATGCCTGCGATCTCCGGTACGACGGCGATGCTCTCCCGGTCCGCGAGGTACGCGACGTGCGCATCGGCGTAGTGCGCCCGAAGCTCTTCGTCGTTCTCGAGCAGTTCGTTGAACTCGTTCATCACCTGCGTGGCTTCGAGGTACGACAACGCGGCCGTCGCTGCGGGGTGGCTCAGGTAGTAGAGCGTCGGGAACGGCGTGCCGTCGTCGAGGCGCGGCGCCGTCGCGACCACTGTCGGCGCACCGCACACGCAGCGGGCGGCGATGCCGACGACGTTGCGCGCCGGCCTGCCGAGCTGCGCGGAGACGATGGCGATGTCCCGCTCACTGGCGGGGTCGAATGGTGGGGTTGTCATGCGTTACTTGCCTGGTGTCGGAGTGGGAGTGGCTGCCGGTGTCCCGCCGCTCCCGGAAAGCTGTGCGGGCGTCGCGTCGCTCAGCCCGGCCGTCATGAACGAGCCGAACAACGAGCCTACCCAATCGGTCTTCGTCGCCTGGATCTTGGTGCTGACCGGTCCTTGCTCCCTGGCCTTCGCGGCGGGCGGCCGGTCGTCGATCACGAGGTAGCTGACCTCGCCGGGCATGACGTAGTAGAGCCGGTCGCGGGCCTGGGCGCGGATGTAGCTGGGATCATTCCACCGCGCTCGCTGCGATTTGAGGTCGCTGACCTGCGATTTCAGCTGGTCGACGGTGGCCTGCTGGTCGGCGATCTGCTGGCGCTGCTCGATGAGCGAGCGCAACGTCGGCGCAAGGATGACGACCGCGACGATCAGGAGCCCCATCATCACGAGGGAGAATCCCGAGAAGCGGATGCCCCTCAGCCAGCTGCCCGCGCCGGACTGCCCTGCCGACATCGCGACGGGCACGCGGCGGGTGCGGGGCTTGGCCACATGACCTCCAAAGCGTGCGGCACTCTCGTGCCGGGCAACAAGCTGCTGCCGAATCATTATCGGCGACCCGGGCTGAATTTCGGATGCGCGTGCGGCGCGCGCCACGAAGCCGGCCGGGATCCCCTCGAGTTGACAGCTGTTGTCGTCTCCAGGTCCCGTACAACAGCAACAAGTGCCAAGTCGGCAACCCGTCCGCATGGGCGCACACGAAGGGCCCCCGTCTTCCGACGAGGGCCCTTGCGTGAAGCGCTACGCCGTGAAGCGCGGGAACGCGCTGCGGCCGGCGTAGACGGCTGCCTCGCCCAGCTCCTCTTCGATGCGGAGCAACTGGTTGTACTTGGCGACGCGCTCGGAGCGGGCCGGCGCGCCCGTCTTGATCTGGCCGGAGTCGGTCGCGACCGCGAGGTCGGCGATCGTCGTGTCCTCGGTCTCACCGGAGCGGTGCGAGAGCACGGCGGTCATGCCGTTGCGCTGGGCCAGGGCCACAGCATCCAGCGTCTCGGTCAGCGTGCCGATCTGGTTCACCTTGACGAGGATGCTGTTGGCCGCGTGCGCGGCGATGCCCTGGGCGAGACGCTTCGGGTTGGTGACGAAGAGGTCGTCGCCGACGAGCTGCAGCTTCGAGCCGATCTCTGAGTTGAGGAGCGTCCAGCCCTCCCAGTCGTCCTCGGCGAGCGGGTCCTCGATGGAGACCAGCGGGTAGTTGGCGGCGAGCGTCGCATAGTAGCTCGACATCTCGGCCGCGGTGCGGTCCTGGCCTTCGAAGCGGTAGACGCCGTTCTCGAAGAACTCGGTGGATGCGACGTCGAGACCGAGAGCGATGTCGGTGCCGACTGTGAACCCGGCGAGCTGGATCGCCTCCGAGATCAGGTCGAGCGCGGCGACATTGTGCTCGAGCTCCGGAGCGAAACCGCCCTCGTCGCCGAGACCGGTGTTGAGCCCCTTTTTCTTGAGGAGCGACTTGAGCGAGTGGTAGGTCTCGACGCCCCAGCGGAGTGCCTCGGAGAAGCTCTCTGCACCGATGGGCAGGACCATGAACTCCTGGATGTCGACACCGGTGTCTGCGTGCGCGCCACCGTTGATGATGTTCATCATGGGCACCGGCAGCGTGTGCGCGTTCGGGCCGCCGAGGTAGCGGAAGAGGGGAAGGTCGGCGGAGTCGGCCGCGGCCTTCGCGACGGCCAGGCTGACGCCGAGGATCGCGTTGGCGCCGAGACGCTTCTTGTTGTCGGTTCCGTCGAGTTCGATCATCGCCGAGTCGACGAGGCGCTGGTCCGCTGCCTCGAAGCCTTCGATCGCCGGGCCGATCTCGTCGAGCACGGCGTCGACCGCCTTGAGCACGCCCTTGCCCAGGTAGCGGTCCTTGTCTCCGTCGCGAAGCTCGTACGCCTCGAATGCGCCGGTCGATGCGCCGGACGGCACTGCTGCACGGCTGACCGTGCCATCTTCGAGCAGGATCTCGACCTCAACGGTCGGGTTTCCACGCGAATCCAGAATCTCGCGAGCGCCTACAGCCTCGATTTGAGCCACAACTGTCTCCTTGTTTCACGGTGTGGTGGGGGTGGGTGAAATCTCCGTTGATCCGCTGGCCAGTCTAGTGACCTCGCGGAACGCCCTCGCGGGCGCGGGCTACGCGAGCGGCTTGAACTCGAGTGCCGCGACACCGTCGGTGTCGTCGGTCACGAAGGCGAAGGATGCGAACCCTGCCGCCGCCGACCGGTCGAGCAGCGCCTTCAGGTTCTTGGTCCGCCGCTCCAGGCGCACGCGCCGTCCCGCTGCGACGAGTTCGGTCTTGAGCGTGAGGAGACGGGACAGCGCGACGGTCGGATCGAAGACGAGGACGACCGCATCCGCCCCGTCCTCCTCAGGGAGCTCGATGAGGTCGACGACCCGCTCGAACCCGATCGAGAACCCGCACGCCGGCACCTCGGTGCCGAGGAAACGCCCGATCATCCCGTCGTAGCGACCACCGCCGCCGACGGAACTGCCCGACCCGGGGTGCGAGATCTCGAAGATGGTGCCGGTGTAGTAGCCCATTCCGCGCACGAGCGTCGGGTCGAAGCGCAGCTTCACGCCGGGCGGCAGCGAGCTGAGCGCGTGCGCGAGCGCTTCGAGTTGCGCCACCGCGTCGGTGTCGATCCCATCGGGAAGGATGGAGGTGATGGCCTCGACCGTCAGCTCCACTCCCCCGTCGGCGAGGTGCGGCTCGAGCGTCTCCAATACGCCGCCGAGCACCGCGGCCGAGTCCGCGCCGTTGTCGCTCAGCTCGGCGACGACGCCGTCGGCGCCGATCTTGTCCAGCTTGTCGATCGAGATCAGCACCTGGGGCCACCGCGATTCCTCGAACCCGCAGAATTCGAGGAGCCCGTTCAGGATGCGGCGGTCATTGATGCGGATGGTGCAGCCTTCGAGACCCAGGGCTTCGAGGGCGGCGGCGGTCGCCGTGATCAGCTCGACCTCCGCGAGCTGGCCGGCCTCGCCGATGATGTCGATGTCGCACTGCACGAACTGGCGGTAGCGGCCCTTCTGCGGACGCTCCGCCCGCCACACGGGCGCGATCTGGATCGCGCGGAACACCGGCGGCAGTTCGGCGCGGTGGGTCGCATAGAACCGGGCGAGCGGGACGGTGAGGTCGAACCGCAGGCCCAGGTCGGCCAGGCTCGTCACATCGCCGTGCTCGATCGCGGCCGTGAGGTCCTCGGTGTCGAGTCCACGGCGCAGCACGCTGAATGCGAGCTTCTCGTTGTCACCGCCGAGGCCCGAGTGGAGCCGTGCGACATCTTCGACGACCGGCGTCTCGATCTCGTCGAACCCGTGGGCGGCGAAGCTCTTCCGGATGACCCCGAGGGCGTGCTCGCGGCGCGCCTTGTCAGCGGGAAGGAAGTCGCGCATGCCACGGGGCGGAGTGATCGGAGAAGCCATGGTGACGATTCTTCCATGGGCGGGTACGGTGGCTGCGATGACAATCGAACCGTTCCGCATCCACGTGTCCGACGATGTGCTCGACGACCTGCGGGGCCGACTCGAGAGGACGCACTACGTCCCGCCACTCGGACACGCACCGTGGGAGGGAGGGATGGATCCCGCGGCCCTTCGCGAGCTCGTCGCGACATGGGCCGCGTTCGACTGGCGCGCGATCGAGGACCGGCTGAACGCGTACGAGCAGTTCGTCGCCGAGGTGCGCGGTCATCGCATCCACTTCGTCCGCATCCCCGCCGCCGGTTCCGCGGACCTGCGGGTGCCGCTGCTCCTGCTCCACGGCTGGCCGAGTGCGTTCACCGAGTACCTTCCGCTGGGCGACAGGCTCGCCAACCCGGCGGCGTCCGGTTCGGATGCGCGCATCGCCTTCGACGTCATCATCCCGTCGCTGCCCGGCTTCGTGTTCTCCGAGCTCGGCGACCGCCCCCTCACCCGCCGGGAGATCGCCGAAGACCTGCACGAACTCATGACGGGCGTGCTCGGCTACGACCGGTATGCGGCGTTCGGCGGCGACATCGGCGGCGGCGCGGCGACCTGGCTGGGCGTCGACCACGCCGACCGGCTCATCGGCATCCAGCTCCTGAATGCTCCGTTCCCGTCCGACGGAGAGGCCACGAGCGAGGAGGAGCGCGTCTTCCTCGAGGCGGTCGACCGCTACGACCGGGCGGACGGCGGATACAGCGAGATCATGCTGACGCGCCCGGACACCATCGCCGCCGCCCTGTGAGACTCCCCCGCCGGCCTGCTCGCCTGGATCGCCGACAAATGGCACGACTGGGTGGATGGCGAACTCGATCGGGTGATCGATGCGGAGGTGCTGCTGACGATCGCCACGCTCTACTGGGCGACCGACAGCATCGGAACCTCCTTCGCGCAGTACTTCGACTACCCGGCCAATCCGCCCCGCCCACCGATCGAGGCGCCCGTCGGCGTCTACCTGAGCCGGGAGCCGGTGATGGACGGATTTCCGCGCTCGCTCGCGGAGCGGGCGGCGAACGATGTGCGCGAATTCGTCGTCGCACCGCGTGGCGGCCATTTCGCCGGGATCGAGCATCCGGAAGACGCCGCGGACGCCATCCGCGCGTTCTTCAGCCGCCTGCTCGGATGAGCGCAATTCGTCTCGCGCGCCAGCCGAACCGGTCGTAAAATACCCGTGTTGCCACCCTGATGGCCGGACCCGTCCGGCTTCGGTGGTGTCCCAGAGGACCTGGCATGAGTCGCATCCGTACCCGACCACGGGCGGTGCTCGCTGTCAGACACAGGACGACGACACGGTCGCCGGACACCAGGAGTGCGTTCCGCTCTCACCCGAATGGTCGAGGGTGCCCACCCGGCGGTCGCGTCGTCGGCCATCACCGACCCGGTCGGTCAGGCCTCCGGCAGGGGCAGGCCGATGATCCCGGCGTCCGCGACCCCGGCCTCGTGCTCGCGGATCTCCTCCTGAAGCCCGCGCAGCGTCGTCCTCAGAGCGCGCTCCGCATCCAGCCCGTTCGACTTCGCGGAGGCGACGATCGCGAGCAGCAGTGCGCCCAGCTCATCCTCCGACCCGACGTTCACACCGCCCGCGCCCTCGAGCTCGAGAAGGCCGACCTTCTCGGCGCGTCCGAGGAGCTTGTCGGCGAGCGCCAGGGAGGGCATCGCCTGGGGGATGCCGTCGAGCACGCTGGTGCGGCCGGGCTTCTCGCGTCGTTTGAGGTCCTCCCAGAACTCCATCACCGCATCCGGTGTCTCGGCGACGCGGTCACCGAAGACGTGCGGGTGGCGTCCTACCATCTTCGCCGTCATCTGCGCCGCGACGTCCTGGATGTCGAAATCCTCGCCGGGGGTGTGCGCGGCGATGTCGGCGTGGAACAACACCTGGTAGAGCACGTCGCCCAGCTCTTCGAGCATGTCGTCGCGATCGCCCGTCTCGATCGCCTCGATGAGCTCGTAGGTCTCCTCGATCAGGTACTGCACCAGCGACTCGTGCGTCTGGTCGGCATCCCACGGACACCCGCCCGGCCCGCGGAGCCTGGTCATCACCGCGACCAGTTCGTCGAGTTCCGTCGGCACCCCGGTCGCTGCGGAGGATGAGAAGCTGAGGTCGGTCATGAGCCCTCCAATACGTGCATTGCCATCCTCTCACCGTCGGCCGGGAACCCCGGACGACTAGCCTGATCTCATGGGAACCCGCATCGCACGAATCACCGTTTCGGTGGAAGAACTCGCCCGTGCCCTCGAGCTCTACGAAGGCGTGCTCGGCCTCACCCGGCGCTACGCCGTCGAGGGCCTGGTGATGCTCGCCACGGACAACGAACCCGTCGGCAGCGCCGTGGAGGTCCTGCTGCACGAACGCATCCCCACGTCCGGCGACGCCGGAGTAGCCCCCAGCTTCGTGGTGGCGGACGTGGATGCGGCTACGGCGGCCGCCGTGGAGGCCGGCGCCACGCTGGTGGACGAGCCCGCGGACCAGGAGTGGGGAGAACGACAGTCGGTCATCAGGGACGCCGACGGTCACGTCCTCTGCCTGGTCGCCCCGCTGTGAGCCTCATCCGCTCGGAGCGGACAGCGGCCGGGCTGCTTCTCGGCGCTGCGGCTCTCGGGCTGCTGCTCGCCAACACCGCCGTCGGGCCCACGCTCGCCGACCTGCAGCACACCAAGCTCGGCTGGCCGGGCACCCAGCTCACCGTCGGTCACTGGATCAGCGACGGCCTCCTCGCGATCTTCTTCTTCATCGTGGCCGTCGAGCTGAAGCACGAACTCGTCGTCGGCGAGCTCAACAGCCTGCAGAAAGCCATCCACCCCGCCATCGCAGCCATCGGCGGCGTCGTCGTGCCCGCCGGCGTCTACCTGCTGATCGCTGGATCGAGCGGGTACGGACAGGGATGGCCGATCCCGACCGCGACGGACATCGCCTTCGCGCTCGGCGTGCTCGCCGTCTTCGGGCGGGGTCTCCCGAACCGGCTTCGCGTGTTCCTCCTGGCTCTCGCCGTGCTCGACGACCTGATCGCGATCCTCATCATCGCGGTGTTCTTCACCACGAACCCGAACCTCGTCGAACTTCTGCTCGCCGCAGTGACAGTCGCGCTGTTCGGGCTGCTCAGCCGCTACCTGCGTGGCCCGATGCGGATTCCGATCGGCGTCCTGATGGTGCTGCTGGCCTGCCTGAGCTGGTGGCTCGTGCAGGACTCGGGCGTGCACGCCACGATCGCCGGCGTGGCACTGGGGCTGGTCATGGCCCGCCGGCCGGCCGGCCGCGTCACACATCATCTCGAACCCTGGTCGAACGGGCTCATCCTCCCGCTCTTCGCTTTCTCCGCGGCCTTGGTGCCGATCCCCCAGGTCGCCCCCTCGCAGCTCGCGCCGGCGTTCTGGGGCATCCTCATCGCCCTTCCTGTCGGCAAGCTGATCGGGATCACCCTGGGCGGCTGGCTGGGCTCGTTCACCAAACGGGGTGCGGATCGCCGGAAGATCTCGTTGGCGGGGCTGCTGATGATCTCGGCGCTGGGCGGCATCGGCTTCACCGTGTCGCTGCTCATGAACGAACTCGCGTTCGCGGCCCACCCGGAAGTACGCGATGAAGGGACCATCGCGGTGCTGCTCGGGTCCGGCATCTCGATCGTCGTCGCGTCGCTGCTCGTGAGCCGCCTGGCCCGTCGGTACCGGCGCGAGCATCCGCACCCCTCCCCTGCCAGCTGACGTCCGCCGCTCCGTCGGTAGTGTCTGTGTATCTGTACCATCTGTTATAGTACAGATGGAGCAGATAGGAGGACCATGCCGTGCAGATAGAGATCGATCCACAGGTGGCCACACCCATCTACCAGCAGATCCGGGATCGCGTCGTCGAAGCGGTCGCCCGGGGCGAGCTGACGGCCGGCGAGCAGCTGGCCTCGGTCAGGCAGCTGGCGGTGGACTTCGGCATCAACGTCGCCACGGTCGCCAAGGCCTACGACCTGCTGCGCAATGAAGGCATCATCCGCACCAACCACAAGTCCGGCTCCGTGATCGCTCGCGGTCCAGGTAGCGAGCCGGCCGACGAGAAGTTCATCGGCGAATGGTCCGCTCGGCTCGCGACCCTCCTCGCCGAAGCCGTCGCGCAAGGACTCGCCGACGACGACATCGTCGGGCGCAGCACCGCCATCGTCGAAGACTTCACCCTGCAGCGGTCGCTCGCAGAACAACCGGAAGGCCCACGCTCATGAACTGGATCGTGACCATCGTCATCCTGCTGATCGTCGTCCTGGTCGGCGCGATGCTCTTTGTCATGCCGTCACTGACGCGACCGACGATCCCGCTCGGGGTCAGCATCCCGAGCACCCGCGTCGGCGATCCGGTCGTTCGTCGGGCTGTGCGCCTCTACCGCGTCGGAGTTGCAGCCGTCACGGCGTTCTCCGTCGTCATGAGCGTTCTCGGTGCGGTGCTCACACCCTTGGTCGGAGCGCTGCTCCCCATCGTCGCCCTGCTCGTCGGAACGCTCCTCGTGTACGTCTTGAGCCGGCAGATCATCCAGCGCGCGAAGCGCGACGGCGGCTGGTACGACGAGGTGCCGGTGCGGCTGACCGCCACCATCACCACGGCGGACCGGCCGCGTGTGGCACCCGCGATCGGCTGGTATGTGGCCGGCATCGTCGTTCTCATGGCCGCCGTCATCATCGGCGCGGCCCTCTACGACAGCCTGCCCGATCCGCTTCCCGTGCACTGGAACGCCGGCGGTGTGCCCGACCGGTTCGCGGCGAAGGACCTCTGGTCGGTGTTCGGGCCGATCCTGCTGGGGATCGGCCTCGTGGCGTTCATGTTCGTCCTGGCCGTCTTCCTGCCGAGGTGGCCGACGCGAGCCAGTGCATCCGACTCCCCCGAGGTGTCCGCGCGGGTGGCGCTCGCGCAGGGACAGCTCATGCAGGGGCTGCTCGGCCAGATCGCCTTCCTGATCGCACTCGAGTTCGCGTGCGTCGCCGTCGTCGGATGGCTGGCCCCTGTCTCGCCGACCGTGGTCGTCGTCTCGACGCTCACCATCCCTGTGCTGATTTTCGGGGTGGTCGCACTCTTCATCGGGCGCTACCTCCACGCGACGGCGGCTTCGCGTGCCGGTTCGCCTGTCGCGGCGGGCGCGTCGGCGCGCGCGATCGGGACGGGGACCTCGCCCACCGCAGAAGCTCCCGACGACGACCGGTTTTGGAAGGCCGGTTCGGTATACGTCAACCGAGCCGATCCAGCCCTTTTTGTTCCCAAGCGGTTCGGTGTGGGCTGGACGGTGAACCTCGGCAACCCGGTGGGGATCACCATTGCGGTGATCCTTCTCGTGCTCGTCGTGGGCACGATCGTGGTCGGCGTCGCGGCGGGGTCGCATTAGGCGCTCGTGCCCACCTTCTGAACACGCGCACAGGGTGCGCCGTGTGCACGGGTTCAGAACCTGTGCGCTGCGGACTCAGTTCGCCGACGCGGCGGCCGCCGCGGGTGCGGCCGGCTCCGGCACCGGGAAGATCGCCCCGAGGAGCGTGGCGACCCAGTCGATCAGGTCGGCATCATCGGGCGCCTCGCCGTTCACACGCAGCAGCGGGACAGTGACGACCTTGGGCGCCGCGTGGTACTTCGACCCCGGATACATCCGCTGGAGCCGCACCTGCAGGGAATCGGGAAGGATTGCGGGCGCGATGCGCAGGTTGGAGCCCATCGCGACGACCTCGCCGAGTCCGGCACGCTGCGCTGCGCGACGGAGCCGCGACACCGCGATGAGGTTCTGCACCTGCAGGGGCGGTTCGCCGTACCGGTCGACGAGCTCCTCGAGCACCATGCCGATCTGGTCGTCCTTGACCGCCGGCGAGCTCGCCGTCGACAGCTTCTGGTAGGCCTCGAGGCGCAGCCGCTCGCTGTCCACATAGTCTTCGGGGATGTGGGCGTCGACCGGCAGTTCGAGGCGCAGCTCGGTCTGCCCCTCCGCGACCTCGCCGCGGAAGGTGCTGACGGCCTCGCCGATCATCCGCAGGTAGAGGTCGAACCCGACGCCGGCGATGTGACCGGACTGCTCGCCGCCGAGCAGGTTGCCGGCGCCGCGGATCTCGAGGTCTTTCAGTGCGACCTGCATGCCGCTCCCGAGATCGTTGTTCGCCGCGATGGTCGACAAGCGGTCGTGGGCGGTCTCGGTCAGCGGCTTGTTCTCGTCCCAGAGGAAGTACGCGTAGGCCCGCTCGCGGCCTCGGCCGACGCGGCCGCGCAACTGGTGCAGCTGGCTCAGCCCGTATTTGTCCGCCCGGTCGATGATGATCGTGTTCGCGTTGGCGATGTCCAGCCCGGTCTCGATGATGGTGGTGGAGACGAGCACGTCGAACTTGCGCTCCCAGAAGTCGACCACGACCTGCTCGAGGACGTGCTCGGGGAGCTGCCCGTGGGCGACGGCGATGCGCGCTTCGGGCACGAGTTCCGCCAGTTTCGCCGCGGCCCGCGAAATGCTCCCGACGCGGTTGTGGACGAAGAACACCTGGCCTTCCCGGAGAAGCTCGCGCCGGATGGCGGCGGCCACTTGGCGCTCCGAGTACGGCCCGACGAAGGTGAGGATCGGGTGACGGTCTTCCGGCGGCGTGGCGAGCGTCGACATCTCGCGGATGCCGGTGACCGCCATCTCGAGCGTCCGCGGGATGGGCGTCGCACTCATCGCCAGGATGTCGACGTTCGTCTTCAGCTTCTTGAGCGCATCCTTGTGCTCGACACCGAACCGCTGCTCCTCGTCGATGATCACGAGCCCGAGGTCTTTGACCGTGACGCCGTCGGCGAGCAGGCGGTGCGTTCCGATGACGACGTCGACCGTGCCGTCGGCGAGCCCGCGCAGCGTCTCGGCGGCCTCCCGATCCGTCTGGAACCGGCTGAGCGCGCGCAGGTGGATGGGGAACCCGGCGAACCGTTCCTGGAAGGTCTCGAAATGCTGGCGGACGAGGAGCGTCGTCGGCACGAGCATCACGACCTGCTTGCCGTCCTGGACGGCCTTGAACGCCGCACGCACGGCGATCTCGGTCTTGCCGAAGCCGACGTCGCCCGAGATGAGCCGGTCCATCGGGATCGGCCGTTCCATGTCGGCTTTGACCTCGTCGATCGTCTGCAGCTGGTCGGGGGTCTCCGCGAACGGGAACGCCTCCTCCAGCTCGCGCTGCCAGGGCGTGTCGGGCCCGAACGCGTGGCCCTTGCTCGCCATGCGCGCCGAGTAGAGCTTGACCAGTTCGACGGCGATGTCGCGCACCGCCTTGCGTGCACGGCCCTTCGCTGCCGACCAGTCGCTGCCGCCCATCTTGCTGAGCGCCGGGGCCTCCCCGCCGACGTAGCGGGTCAGCAGGTCGAGCTGGTCCGTCGGCACGTAGAGCTTGTCGCCGGGGTAACCGCGTTTGGATGGCGCGTATTCGAGCACCAGGTATTCGCGCTTCGACTTCACCGCATTGCGCCCGCCGCTGGAGACTTCGCGCTGCGTGAGTTCGACGAACCGGCCGATGCCGTGCGTCTGGTGCACGACGTAGTCGCCCGGTTTCAGCTGCAGTGGATCGACCACGTTCTTGCGGCGGGTCGCGAGCTTCTTCACCTGGCGCGAGTCGTATCCGGCGGTCCTGCCGTAGAACTCGCTCTCGCTCATCAGCACGAGCTTCGCTTCTTCGAGCTCGAAGCCGTGCTCGACGGCCGCCTTCAGCAGGTACGCGACCCCCGGCTCCGGGTCGGCCGGGTACTCCTCCACCAGTCGCGCAGGCAGCTCCTGCTCGGCGAGGACGTCGGCGGCGCGCTCGACGAGACCGGCGCCCTCGGCGACGACGGCCACTTTCCACCCGGCGCGGAGCCGCTCGGCGACATGCTCGATGGCGCCGTTGACGTTGCCCTGGAAGCTCGGCACGGCCTCGGCGTCGATGCGAACCGTGAGGTACTCCTCGACGTCGCGCTGTTCGGGCAGCAGCTCGCCCGCGTTGAAATTGCTGAAGGTCCACCAGGGGTGATCGGGTGAGCGCTCACCGGGCGCGGAGAACTGCACGCTCTGGCGCAGCCTCTCGAGCGTCATGAAGTCGCCCGCGGCGAGGTCGATCGGTGCGGCGGCGCCGACCGTCGCGGCACTCCACGCGGCCGAGAGGAACTCCCGGTTCGTCTCGGCGAGGCTGATGGCGCGGCCGGCCACCCGCTCGGGTGAGAGCACGGCGACGGCGGCACCGTCCGGCAGGTAGTGGGTGACCGGCACGAGGCGGTCCACGAGAGCGGGAGCCAGCGACTCCATCCCCTCGACCGGGATTCCTTCGGCGATCTTCGCCAGCATCCCTGCGAGGCTCGGGAACTCGTGTTCCATCTCCCGCGCCCGCTGGCGCACGGAGTCGCTGAGGAGGAGCTCGCGGCTCGGCGGGAGGGTCACGGATGCGATCGCATCGGGAAGCGAGCGCTGGTCTGCCACCGAGAACGGCCGGATCTGCTCGACCTCGTCGCCGAAGAAATCCACCCGGTACGGATGCTCGGCTGTCGCCGGGAACACGTCGAGAATGCCACCGCGGACAGCGAATTCACCGCGCCGTGTCACCATGTCGACACGCGAGTAGGCCAGGTCGACCAGCTGCACGGCGAGCGCGCCCAGGTCGAAGCCCCGGCCGGCGGCCGCCAGTTCGATCGGCTCGTAGTCGGTGAGGTTGTCGGCCACCGGCTGCAACGCAGCCCGCACGGATGCGACGACGATGATCGGCGTCGACCGGTCGCCACCCTGCCAGTCGGCGAGGCGACGAAGTGCCAGCAGACGTTTGCCCACGATCTCGGCGCTCGGGCTCAGACGCTCGTGCGGCAGCGTCTCCCACGCCGGGAATTCGATGATCTCCGCGTTCGGCACCACACTGGCCAGTGCACTGCGGACGGACTCGGATTCGCGGCCTGTCGCCGTGATCACGAGCAGCGCCTGGGGCAGTCCCGACTGCGCCCGCCGGTCGAGGAGCCCGGCCAGCAGCGGCGCACGGAGTCCGTCGGTCAGGGAGAAGTCGGCGTTGCGCGACGCGAAAACAAGGGCGTCATCGAACGTGGAGGCGCGCGAAAGCGCTGCGATTAAGCCCTGGAGGATCACCGGACAAGTCTACGGAGTACCACCGACGTATCGACCGGACGCGTCAGATCCAGCCGTCGAGCGCCCGCATGAAGCCCGCGAAGTCGTCCCGGCTCACCGTGTGCCCCGCGCCTTCGACGACGCGCACCTC
The DNA here is from genome assembly GCF_055231915.1 of Leifsonia sp. Ger2509. Lineage (NCBI taxonomy): Bacteria > Bacillati > Actinomycetota > Actinomycetes > Micrococcales > Microbacteriaceae > Leifsonia > Leifsonia sp. Ger2509. The sequence continues at coordinate 3,611,897 of NZ_JBUYVB010000003.1, read as the reverse complement.
GAAACCGCGCTCGCGCAGACGTTCGGCGAGCTCGTCCGTGACGAGGTGCGAGTTGTCGGCGAGCACGACCAGCGAGGGCACATGCATCTCGTCCGGAGCACGCAGCGCACCCGGGGTGAGCAGCACGGGGATCACCGCACGGTCGTACGTCTTCATCGTCTCCACTTCGATCGCGACATCGGCCGGGTCCCAGCGCGGGTTGCGTCGCGCGATCGCCGCAGCGGATGCCCAGGCGAGGCTGCGCAGGAAGGCCGGCGCCAGCACACGCTGCCACCGGGGAAGCTCCGGGCCGAAGGCGGGATCGACGTAGACCACGCGGTCGGGCTGCAGCCGCTCGACGGCGAGGCTGACCGTCAGACCGCCCAGCGAGTGGCCCATGACCAGTTCAGGATGCGGCGCGACGGTGTCGAGCACATCCTGCGCGAGCAGTTCGGCCGTGTACTCGTCCGCCCGCGGGCTGTGACCGTGCCCGCGCAGGTCGACGGCGGTGACGCGATACCCCTTCGCAGCGAGCGCTGGACCGACCGTGCGCCATCCCCGCGAGTCCGACATGACTCCGTGGACGAGAACTGCGTGGCGGTCTCCCGTACCCCACTCACGCGTGTACAACCTCATGCCGGGAACTGTAGATGCCGAGGCTCGAAATGAGCAGGGAAACGTGGCCCGTCAACCCCGGAGGATCACTCGGAAGGGGACATTGCCGGACGCGACCGATACCAATAGCCTCAGGTCAGACGCGTCATTCGGCGCCGTCGACCACCGAGCAGCCAGGGGCAGCACACGCATGACCGATTTTCCGCCGCCGGAGCCGAACCGCCCGTCCGGTCCACCGACCGAGTCCGCGTCGAACGGTGAGCAGCAGGCTCCGCCCGCGCCGCCCGCTCCCCCGGCTCCTCCTGCACCTCCCGTTCCCCCAGCGGCGCCCGTCGAGGAGCCGCCCGCGTACGGTGAACGGATCCCGGGCTACGTGCAGCAGCCGCCGGCCTACCAGCAGCCCCCCGCCTACGGACACCAGCCGACGGTGTACCAGCAGCCGCCCGTCTACGGTCAGCCTGCCCCCGGGTACGCGCAGCCCCTGTACGGCGAGCAGGTCGCTGTCCCCCGATCGAAGACCCTCGGGCTCGTCGCGATGATCATCGGGATCGTCGTCTTCGTCGTGAGCCTCGTAGTGTTCATCGATCTCGGCGCGATGCTCGGGCCCTACGCGACGCGCACCTCGAGCAGCTTCACCCTCGACCAGAGCACCGCATCGGCCGCGGAACTGCGCGCCATCGGAGGCCTGGGCCTCGGCCTCGTCGCGATCGTCCTGTTCGGAACAGCGTTCGGACTGTGGTCGCTGATCCAGGGCATCGTCGCCACGGCGAAGAACCGGGGTCGCACCTACGGGATCGTCGCGATCGTCGTCTCGGTTCTCGCGCCGATCGTCTCGTTCGTCGCCTTCAGCGTCGCGATCAGCGCAACACTGCCGGGGGCCTGAGGAAACCGGCCCGGGCCGGCGCGCGCCGGGCGGCTCGTCACCTGACGGGCGCCCGGCTCAGGCGGATGTGTGGAACCGCAGCTGGGCCGCGGTGAGTCCGTCTGTCGCGATCTGCTCGACCGCATCCGCCGCATCCGCTATCACGTTCGGGAGAACCTTGCGCTCGGCCGAACCGAACTCACGGAGCACGTGGTCCGCAGCGCCCTGCTGGCCGGGCGGTCGCCCGACGCCCACCCGGACGCGGGTGAAGTCGCCGGTGCCGATGGCGGCGATCACGTCGCGGACACCGTTGTGGCCGCCGTGTCCACCGCCGAACTTGAGCTTCATCGTGTCGAAGGGGATGTCGAGCTCGTCGTGGACGACGATCAGGCGCGACGGCTCGAGCGAGTAGAAGCGCATCAGCTGGGACACCGGGCTGCCGGACACGTTCATGAACGTGTTGGGCTTCGCCAGGATGTAGCGCGGACCGCCGGGGACGATACGGCCTTCGGCGACGGTGGAGTTCGTCTTGTGCGTCTTGAATTTCATGCTGCCGCGCGACGCGAGTTCGGCGAGCACCATCTGCCCCACATTGTGGCGCGTGGCCGCGTAGCCGGGCCCGGGGTTACCGAGCCCGACTACGAGCCAGGGCGTTTCAGCGGAGTCCACAGGATGTGATCTCAGAAACGGAATGCTTGGTCTCAGGCAGGTTGACCCCGCGACTACTCTGCGTCCGCAGCAGCGGCCTCGGTGGCCTCGGTGGCCGACTCTTCGCCCTCTTCCTCATCTTCGGCACGAGCCGCGGCGGGCACGATCACGTTGAGGATGAGCAGGTCGGGCTCGTCGAGCAGGGTCGAGCCCGAGGGGAGCACGAGGTCCTTGGCGTGGTACTGGGTGCCCTCTTCTGCGCCTTCGACATCGAGGACGATGCGCTCGGGGATGTGGGTCGCCTCGGCCTCGAGACGCAGGGTCGTGACCTCGAGAACGGCGATGGTGCCCGAGAAGGACTCGCCTTCGACGTGCACGGGAACCTCGACGTGCACCTTCTCGCCGCGGCGGACGACGATGAGGTCGAGGTGCTCGATGATCTGGAGCACGGGGTCCTTCTGGACGTCCTTCACCAGCGCGAGCTGGTCCGTGCCCTCGATGTCGAGCTCGAGCACGGCGTTCGCCTTGCGCAGCAGCAGGCCGACCTGGTGCGCGGGAAGGGTCACGTGCTGGGGGTCGGTGCCGTGTCCGTAGATGACGGCGGGGATCTTGCCTACGGCGCGGATCTTGCGCGCAGCGCCCTTGCCGAAGCTGGTGCGCAGTTCTGCGGCGACCTTGTTGCTCTCATCAGCCATGAGTTTTCTCCTTGCCGGGCGTGCCGGCTGTCAGGCGAGCTGTGCTCGCAGTGTCTGGTGTTGTGTCGACTCGAACGCATCGTTCAGATGAAAGACGTGTGAGGAAAGACTGCGAAGCCTGCTCCACCGCGTCGATAACGGATGTCCGCCCGAAAGCCCGGGTGAGCATCCCTCGCCGAAGTTCAGTGAGTCAGTCTACCCGATGCCGAGTGCGGCCACGGAACGGGCGACGACGACGGCCTCCGGGCCGTCGTTGCGGATGCGGACCCCGGGTTCGTCGGCCGCCAACGGCTCCAGCGTCGCCAGTTGGGAGGCCAGCAGGCTCGGCGGCATGAAGTGGCCCGGCCGCACCATGCGTGCGGCGAGCAGCTCGGGTGACGTGTCCAGCTCCACGAACCGCGCGGACGGAGCCTGGGCGCGGATCGCATCCCGGTAGACGCGCTTCAGTGCGGAGCACGCGACGACCAGCCCGTGCGGCCCCGCGCCCGCCAGCGCGCGGCCGACCGCGGCGAGCCAGGGCCACCGATCCTCGTCGTCGAGCGGGATGCCGGCCGCCATCTTCGCGACGTTCGCCGGTGGATGCAGGTCGTCGCCGTCCGTGAACGGCGCACCCAACGCCGCGGCGAGCAGTGCGCCGACGGTGCTCTTGCCCGATCCGGACACACCCATGACGACGACGAGCGGACGCTCCGGCTGCGGCTGGGGGTCTGTCATCGCGGTTCGTCCTGCTCTCTACCAGTCGTGCATGGAGCCGTCGAGGAGTCTGTTCACCGGCAGGTATGCCGCTTCGTACGGGTACGACCCTGCGACGACCTCGTCGTAGTCGACTCCCAGGCCGGGATCGTCGCTCGGCTTCAGCATCCCACCCTCGAAAATGTAGCTGGTGCGGAAGACCTCGTGCGTCGCCGGGCTGTGCCGCATGTACTCCTGGATCCCGAAGTTCGGGATGGCGATGCCGAGGTGGATGGCCGCGGCCAGGCCGACCGGCGAGACATCGGTCGGTCCGTGCACGCCCGATTTGATCTGGTACACCGCCGCGTAGTCGAAGATCCGGCGCAGGCCGGTGATCCCGCCCGCGTGGGTGACCGGCGACCGCACATAGTCGATCAGCTGCTCCTCGAAGAGTTCGCGGTAGTCCCAGATCGTGTTGAACACCTCGCCGATCGCGAGCGGAGTCGTCGTGTGCTCCCGCACCCGGCGCAGGGCCGCCTGGTTCTCCGCGGGTGTGACGTCTTCAAGCCAGAACAGGTCGTAGGGTTCGAGGGACTTGCCGAGCTTCGCCGCCTGGATCGGCGTCAGCCGGTGGTGCGCGTCGTGCAGCAGCGGGAGCTCGGGGCCGAACTCGTTCCTGACCGCCTCGAACACCGTCGGCGCGTGGCGGAGGTACGCCCGGGTGTCCCAGCTCTCTTCGACCGGGACCGCGCTGCGTCTGGCAGGTTCGTAGTCGTACCGGGCGTCGCTGCCGCTGTCTGCTCCGGCCGACGCGTTGCGGCTGGACGCCACCCCGTAGACCGAGGGCAGGCCGGGGATGCCCGTCTGCACCCGCACTGCGCGATACCCCTCCTCCAGATGCTCGTGGATCGACTCGAACAGCTCGGGCAGCTCGGCACCCGACGCGTGGCCGTAGACCAGGAGTCCGTCGCGGCTGCGCCCGCCCAGCAGCTGGTACAGCGGCAACCCCGCGACCTTCGCCTTGATGTCCCAGAGAGCGGTGTCCACCGCCGCGATCGACGCCATCGTCACCGGTCCGCGCCGCCAGTATGCACCCCGGTACAGGTACTGCCAGGTGTCCTCGATGCGGTGGGCATCCCGTCCGATCAGCAGCGGAACCACGTGCTCGCTCAGGTAAGCCGCGACGGCCAGCTCCCGGCCGTTGAGCGTCGCATCCCCCAGACCGGTGAACCCGTCGTCGGTCGTGATGCGCAGTGTGACGAAGTTGCGGCCCGGGCTGGAGACCAGGACTTCAGCGGATGTGATTCGCATGTCAGCGAGCTCCTTGCCGTTCGGGGGTGGGGGTGTCGTGCGGTCGCAGCGCGACCAGCTGCCGGGCGACCTCGGCGGCGAACGCCGGGCCGACCAGGGAAGAGGAAGGGTCGAGAACGGCCAGCGCTTCGCGTACGGCGCCCTCGGCATCGAGGGGACCGATCCGCGCTGCCAGCGGCTCAGCGGCCGGGTCGCGAACGGCGTCGGTCGTGAGGTGGATGATCCAGGCGGCGATGACCCTGGCCCCGGCTGCTCCGACCGGCAGACCTGCATCCGCCCGGGCGCGCGCGACATCGAGGATGCGCGGCGGAAGCTTCTGCGACCCGTCCTGGGCGATCTGGACGAGGCTGTGCTCGATCCGGGCGTTCCCGAAGCGCGAGCGGAGTGCGGCGAGTTGCGCATCCAATTCCGCGTCATCGAACGGGAGGACCGGGCGCGCCTCCGACCAGAGGGCCTCGAGCGTCTGCCTGCACGCCGCGTCCGCCAGAGCGTCCGCGATGGTCCGAAGGCCGCGGTGGAGGCCGAGGTAGGCGAGTGCGGAGTGCCCGGCGTTCAACAGCCACAGCTTGCGTCGCTCGAAGGGCTCGACGTCGTCGACGAACCGCGCGCCGGCTGCCTCCCAGGCGGGCCGGCCGGAGGGGAAGGCGCCGCTCAGCACCCACTCGCTGAACGGTTCGGTGACGACAGGTGCTGCATCCCGGAACCCGGTGAGCTCGAGAGCGACCGCCAGGTCGTGCGGGACCGTCGCAGGGGTGATCCGGTCGACCATCGTCGAGACGAACGAGACGTTGCCGTCGATCCAGTGGGCGAGCTCTGGGTCATCGGAGGCGATATTTCGTACGAGATCACCGACGACACGGCCGTTGTCCGGCAGGTTGTCGCAACTCACGACGGCGATCGGTGGTGCCTCCGCGGCCCTGCGGGCTCGCAGCCCGTCGACCAGACGCGCGCCGGCGGACTCCGGCCCCGTCGCACGGTAGCCCGCCTCCGTGATCGTCAGCGTGACGACGGCGACAGCGGGGTCGGCGAGGGCCGCGCGCCAGCGATCGCCGTCCGCACCGTCGATCGCCGCGCTGATGCTCTCGATCAGTCGTGCCCCATCGCCCGACGCGCTGCGTTCGATGAGCGTGTAGACCGCATCCTGCGCCGCGAGCACGACTGCCGCATCCGGCGACCGACCGGTGAACGCCGCGATGCCCCAGCCGTCATCGACCGCCAGGTCGTTCGCCGCCTGCGTGTACCAGGCCTGGTGCGCACGGTGGAACGCCCCCAGCCCCAGGTGGACGATCCGCACGGGGTGGCGCGTCGTACGCGGCGAGGACGAATCCTCGCCCGCCGGATCGTCCGAGCTCATCGTGTCTCCTCACCGGCGCTTCCGCGCGTGCGGGCTGCGACGGCCCGCAGGTATTCGAGATTGTCTCGCGTCCGCTCCTCGAGCGGAAGATCGGTGGAGAAATCCTCCGAGGTCACCCAGCCGTCGTAGCCGAACGCGGCCAGCGCATCGAAGTACGCCGCGACATCCGCCTGCCCGGTGCGCAGCGGCGCCCACTCGTCGCGCCAGCGCAGGGTGCCGTCGGCGTCCGGCTCGCTGGACGGCACCCACCGAACGTTCTTGACATGGACATGGGCGAGGTAAGGGCCGAGCAGCTGGAACGCCGCGAGGTGATCCTCCTGCCCTTCGATGACGAGGTTGCCGAGGTCGTGGATCACGCCGACGTGGGCGGGCTCGAGTCCCTCGACGAGCCGGAAGGCCGCGGAGGCGGACGGCGTGATCGTCGTGTGATGGAGTTCGACCAGCGCCTTCACGCCCAGGTCCGCCGCACGCTCCGCCGCCCACTCGAGATCGGCACGCGTCGCGGAGAACAGCTCACGGTAGTCGCCGAGCCGCACCTGGGGCATCGTCACCCGCACCTGGCGAGCGCCGAGCGCCGCCGTCGCTGCGAGCATCCGGTCGACGTTCTCGCGGTCGTGGGCGCGCGCGTACCCGCCGATCCCCGAGAACGCGAGTCCTGCCTCCCTGGTGATCCTCGCGATGTCGTCGAGGGAGCCTTCGAGGCCTTCGAGCGGCCAGGTGGCGCGGTTGCCGGCCCAGAATCCGGGCGGATCCGCCGGTTGCTGGTCTGTGACGCGCCACTCGATGCCGTCCCAGCCCTGGGCGGCGAGGATGCGCGCGGCCTCCTCGGGCGTCCACTCGGGAGTCGACGCGGTGAAGACGGAGAATCTCATGCGCCCGCTCCCGTCGCCACGGTGATCGCGTCGAGCGAACCGGAGAGCACGTCGTCCAGGGCGACCGAACGTCCGAGGGTCGCAGAGAGATAGATCGCGCGCACGACGGCGAGCGAGAGGAGAGCATCCTGGACCCGCACACCGGGTTCGCGGCCTTCCGTGATCGCATCGACGACATCCTCGTACTGCCGGAGATGACCGGTGATGAACACGTCGGGTCCCCGGTCTCCGCCGCGGACCTCCCCTGCCGGCACGAGCTCGGCGGCCCGATTGCGGATCGACGACCCGCTCGCGTCGAAGTCGCCCTCGGGCGCCGCAGCGAAGTATTCGAGCTGGTCGTCGTCGATGATCGCGGACCCCCGGTCGCCGTGCACCTGGACGCGCACCGACAGTCCGGGATATGCGGCGGTGGTCGCGTGGATGACGCCGAGCGCGCCGGACTCGAACCGGATCGTCGCGACGGCGACATCCTCGACCTCCACGCGGTCGTGGGCGAGCAGCGCCGTGTGGGCGTGGACGTCAACCGGGCGGCCGAGGAACCAGACCAACAAGTCGACCGTGTGCACGCCCTGGTTCATGACGGCTCCCCCGCCGTCGAGCTCCCAGGTCCCGCGCCACTGGCCCGAATCGTAGTAGTCCTGGCTCCTCCACCAGGCGACGGATGCGATCCCGCTGGTCACCCGTCCGAACCGCCCGTCGTGGACGGCCCGCGCGACGACGACCGACGAGGGATCGAACCGGTGCTGGCTGATCACCGAGACGACGAGCCCCCGTGTCGCGGCCTCGTCCGCGAGGCGGGCGATCTCCCTGGCCCGCGCCATCGACACGTCGAGCGGCTTCTCGATCACGACGTGCGTTCCCGCGGCCAGCGCCTCCTCGGCGAGCCTGACGTGCAGGCCGCTGGGCGTGCACACGACGACGAGGTCGATCCGGCTCCCGGCGAGCGCCTCCCCCAGAGTCTCGTACGCGGTGGGCCGGCCGATTCCCAGCTCGGACACGACCTGGTCGGCGAGCGCTGTCGCCGCGGCAGGAACGGCGTCGACAAGGGCCGTGATCGTCAGGCGCGGGTGCCGGGCGATCGCCCTGGCGTGGTTCAGGCCGATGATCCCGCAGCCGACGATGGCGACGGAGAGGATGGCCGGGTCGGCGATGTCGGTGGTGGTGGTCGCGTCGCTCATCCGAGGCGCACTCCAATCTGGTCGGTGAGGGCACGGAAGGCGCGGCCGGCCCGGCCGAACGCTTCCGGGCCCGAGAATCCGCCGAGGGCGTTCACGTCGGTGAGGTGGGGTTCGAGCGAGGCGAACCCCGTGTAGCCGTCGTCGCGAAGCGCGGTCAGGGTTTCGAGGAGCTGCCCGTCGCCTTCACCGGCGGCGCGCACCTCTCCCGTTGCGGAGACCGCATCCTTCACCTGCAGGTATTCGAGGTGAGGGCGCAGCATCGCGTAGCCCTGGTCGAAGGGCCGGGCCACACCGACCTGCACGAAGTTCGCGCTGTCCCAGGCGACCCGGAGCCGGTCGGACCCGACCGACTCGATGACGTCGAGCACCCGCTCAGGTGTGTCGCCGTAGATGTCCTTCTCGTTCTCGTGGAGGAGCACGACGTCGGAGCGCTCGGCCAGGTCTGCCAGGGCGCGCATCCGCAGGAGCACGTCGTCGCGGATGCTCTCGATCGCGACGCCGTCGCCCCGGAAGAACGAGAAGATCCGGATGTAGCGGGTGCCGAGCCGGCGCGCTGCGGCGATCGCGCGACCGAGCCGGTCGAGCTCGTGCTCGACGGGCAGCGCGACGTCGACCTTGCCGATCGGCGATGCGACGGCCGACACCCCGACGGAGCGCTCGTGCAGCAGGCCGGCGAGCCGGTCCAGGGAGTCGTCGTCGAGGTCGACGACGTTCACCCCCCAGGCGCTCCTCACTTCGATGTGTCGCGCGCCCAGCGCCTGCAGCACGGCGACCTGCACGACCGGGTCGGCGTCGATCTCGTCGCCGAACCCGGAAAGGGTCCATTCGGTCCGGGTCATTTGACTCCTCCTGAGGTGAGGCCACCGACGAGGTAGCGCTGGAAGACGAGGTACAGCACGACCACGGGCACGGCGCAGATGAGAGATGCCGCCATCATCTGCCCGTAGAGCGGTATCGCGCCACCCTCCTGGGTCGCTCCGAACACCTGCAGTGCCACGGCGGCCGTTCGGGTGTCCGGACTGGTGAGGACGGATGCGAAGAGCACGTCGTTCCAGCCGAGCAGGAACGCGAAGATCGCCGAGACGACGATGCCCGGCCAGCTCAGCGGGACGACGATCCTGGTGAGGATCCGCCATGATGAGGCGCCGTCGATGCGTGCGGCCTCTTCGAGCTCGCGCGGCAGGCCGCGCAGGTAGGTGACCATGACCCAGGTCGAGAACGGCAGAGCGAAGGTCAGGTAGGTGATGAACAGTGCCCATCGTGTGCCGATGATCTGGATGCCGAGCAGTGTCGCGGTGCTGGCGAACAGCACGAACACGGGCAACAGCATCAACGTGCCGGGAATCGACTGCAGTCCGAGGAGCCCGCGCAGGAACGCGAGGCGCCCACGGAATGCGAATCGTACGAGCACGTAGGCGGTCGAGATCGCGAGGAACGCGCACACGACGGCGACGGCGCCGCGCTGTTCGTCAGCCCCAGGCCGAGGTCGACGGTCGACCACACCTTGAGGTAGTTGTCGAGGTGGAGCTCTGCCGGGAAGAACGCGCCGGATGCCACGGAGACATCCGAGTTGACGGACGAGAAGAGCATGTACAGCACGGGGCCGAGCACGACGATCAGCAGGATGGTGATGATCGCGACCAGCAGAGGTCTCGGAAGCAGCCTGGTGACATCGGTCATGGTCGGCGCCCTTCCTCTCCGGTGTCGAGTCTGACGGCGCGCAGGTAGGCGAAGAGCGGGATGGCGATGAGCACGAGTGACAGGATCGCCATCGCGGCGCTCAGCCCGAAGCGGAAGCTCTGGAAGCTCGTGACGTAGGTCAGCACCGGGAGCACCTCGACATCCTGCGGGGCGGGGACGCCGAACAACACGAACGGCAGCGTGAAGGCGTTGATGTTGTGGAGGAACGCGATGATCAGTGCGAGCGTCACCGGGCCCTTCAGGTAGGGGAAGATCACGTATCGCAGCTTGGTCCACCAGAGGGCGCCGTCGAGAGCCGCCGCTTCGTGCACTTCGTGGTCGACGGACTGGAGGCCCGCGAGGACCAGCAGGTAGAAGAACGGCCACGATGTCCAGATCTGCACGATGATCAGGGACCAGTAGCTCTGCGGCCCGTTCAGCCACAGGCCGGCGTGGATGCCGAGCCCGCCGAGGACGGAGTCGACCACACCGCCCGGCTGCAGCATCGTGCGCCAGAGCGTGCCGACGACGAACGCCGGCAGCACGTACGGGATGAGGAACAGCGACCGGACGAGACCCCGGCCCCGGAAGCGGTTCTGCGTCGCAAGGGCGGCCGCGACTCCGATCGGAAGAGTGACGACGGCTGCGATGACGGCGAAGGAGACGCTGATCCAGATCGAGTGGAGGAACGACGACTTCGTCACCGCCTCGACGTAGTTCTGGAGCCCGATGAACGGAGCCTGCAGCCAGCTCTGGAGGGTGTACTGGTCGAGGTCGAGCATCGACATGACGACCGCTACGACGAGCGGGACGACGATGACCAGCACCATCAGGATTCCGCCGGGAAGCAGCAGCCAGAGCGGCCGGTTGCGTTCCTGGACGGTCTTCGGGCGCCGGCGCGCGAGGCGCCCGCCCGCAGGGCCGGGCCCCGCGAGCGGAACGCCCGGCTCACCGGTGACGCGCTCCGGCGCCACCACGGTTGTCTCAGACATTCGTCGGAACCTGCTACTTCGCCTTGTCCAGCGATGCCTGCGCGGTCGCCTCCGCGGTCTTCAGCCTCGACTCGAGCTCGGAGGAGCTGACCGAGCCGCTCGACAGTGACGGGATCGACTGCACCACGACGTTCACGAGCGCGAGCTGGGTGTCTCCCCATGCACCGGAGAACGGAGTTCCGACCGCCTTCGACCCCGACTCGAGGATCGGCGCGAGCGAGCTGTTGCCCTGCTCGATCTGCTTGGCGGCGTCCGCGTTGGTCGGAAGGTCGCCGAAGGTCTTCGTGTACTTCACCTGGTTCTCCGTGCTGGTGAGCATCTTGACCAGGGCGAAGGTGAGGTCCTGATTCTTCGAGTACTTCGCCACGACCATGTTGTCGCCCGAGATGATGCTCGAGGCGGGCTTGCCGCCGTTCGGGTTCGAGGGCTCCCCCGGCGGCACGGTCGGCATCACGGCATAGGCGTACTTGCCGGCGACGGCGGACTTGTCGAGGGTCACCTGCGACGACGAGGAGACCATCGGAAGGAAGGCCGCCCTGCCGTTCGCGAACGAGGCGATCGCCTGGGCGTTCTTCCAGCCGATCGCGGCGGGGTCGACGACTTTGTCCTTGGTCAGCCAGTCGAAGTAGGTCTGGTAGGCCTTCTTGGTCACCGGGTCGTCGAGCTGCGCCTTCTTCGCGTCGAGGTCGAGGATCGGGTTGCCGGCCTGGATCGACATCGCCCAGACGAACTTCCACGGGTCGAACGAGTCCGCGTACGCGATCGCCATGCCGTGGACGTCGCCGCGGGTCAGCTTCTTCGCCTGGTCGGTGAGCCCGTCCCACGTGGTTGCGGGTTTCTCGATGCCGGCCGCTGCCAGCAGATCCTTGTTGTACGCCATCACGAACGGCCGGCTGAGGAACGGGATGCCGACCTCGTTCTTCTCGTCCGGGCCCGAGATGCCGAGCGTGGCCGGAACGAAACGGTCACGGCCGCCCACCTTCGCCCAGTCGGCAGCGGTGAGCTTGACGAAGGCGCCCGTCGAATAGGCCGTGGGTGTGAACGTGGTACCGAGGTCATAGAGGTCCGGGCCCTGGCCGGACAGCACGGACGTCTGGATCTTGGTGAGCTCGTCGTTCGCGGAGGCGAATGTCTCGAACGCGACCTTGGCTCCCGTCTCCTTCTCGAAGTGGTCGGAGACCTGCTGGAACCACTGCTTCTGGTCCGTCGGATAGATGGTGTTGGCGGCGATCATGACAGTGATCGTCTTGCCTTTGCCATCGAGGTTCGACGACCCCGAACCGGCCGTGCCGTTGGACGAACAACCCTGCAGCGCCAGGCCGATGACGGCCAGGCCCGCGACCGCGGCCAGCGCGTTGCGTGCTTTCATTCGGAACTCTCCTTTGAGTGAGGACGGGCGGGTGCCACCCCAGGTCTCGCCGTTGCGAAGGCGGCTGGAACAGACCATAGGGAAGGTGAAAATGCTTGTGCAACCGTTTGCCATAATTTGCCAAACTATGGTTTGCTTCCCTCATGGAACCTCTCGCCGGAGCGGGGTCGCGGCGCCCGGCCACGCTGGCAGACGTCGCCGCGGCGAGCGGCGTCGCCACCTCCACCGTCTCGCGCGCCCTCTCGAACCCGGCCAGGGTCAACATCGTGACCAGGGAACGGATCGAACGCGCCGCACGTGAACTCGACTACGTCCCGAACTCGCAGGCGCGCGCACTCACCTCCGGCCGGACGCGGGCGATCGCCGTGCTCGTCTCCGACGTGACCAACCCGTTCTATTTCGGGATCATCCGGGGAACGCAGCAGCAGCTGAAAGCGGCCGGCTACACGCAGCTCCTCGTCGACACCGAGGAGTCCGACGAGTTCGAGGACGAGATGCTGCACAAGCTGCGGCGGTCGTTCGACGGCGCCATCCTCTCCGCCTCGCGCCTCACCGACCGGCGGCTCACGACGCTGGCCGGCGAACTCCCGCTCGTCGCCATCAACCGCCAGACGAAGGGCGTGCCCAGCGTCTTCATCGACACTCCGAGCGGAATGGAACAGGCGCTCGGTCACCTGGTCTCCCTCGGGCACCGCGACATCGCGTACGTCTCCGGGCCGGAGACATCGTGGCCGAACGAAGGCCGCTGGCGTGCACTCGTGCGTGCCAGCGGCACCCACGGCGTCACGATGCGACGCATCGGGCCGTTCACGCCGAAAAAGAACGCCGGGGCAGCGGCAGCAGACGCCGTGCTCAACGCCGGGGTCACCGCGTGCATCGCATTCAACGACCTCCTCGCGATCGGCATGCTGATGCGCTTCAGGGAACGCGGCGTGCGGGTGCCGGACGAGATCAGCATCGTCGGCTGCGACGACATCTTCGGAGCCGACTTCTGCAGCCCTCCGCTCACGACCTTGACCGCCCCGATCGAGCAGGCCGGACGGACCGCGGTGTCCATGCTCCTCGGCCGCCTCGAGGCCGAACCGATCGTCGCGGCCCGCCGGAGCACGACGCTTCCCACCCATCTCACGGTCCGCTCGTCGACCGGGCCGGCACCGCACGCGAAAGGACGACCATGACCGCACTCGCCCCGCATCCCGACCGGCTTTTTCCCATCGAGCCGATCGAACGCGATCTCGCTCGGCGGCTCCACGCATCCGTCGCGCACGCCCCGATCTACTCGCCGCACGGCCACATCGACGCGGCCATGCTCGCGGAGGACACGCCGTTCCCCGACCCTGCCGCGCTGCTGATCACGCCCGACCACTACGTTCTCCGGATGCTCCACGCGGTGGGCGTACCGCTCGATGAGCTCGGTGTGGCGCGGGCAGGGTTCCCCGTTACCGCATCCGGACGGTCCATCTGGCGCCGGCTCTGCGAGCACTGGGATGCGTTTCTCGGGACACCTGTCAGGTACTGGTTCGAAACCGAGCTGAACGAGGTCTTCGGCCTCACCGAACAGCCGTCCGCAGCCAACGCGGACGATCTGTACGACCAACTCGCGGAGACACTGGCGCGCGAGGAGTTCCGGCCCCGGGCGCTCCTCGACCGGTTCCGGATCGCCGTGCTCGCGACCACGGACGACCCTGCGGACGACCTCGCCGCCCACCGGGCCCTCCGCGACGATCCGACGTTCACCGCGAGCGTCATCCCGACCTTCCGAGCCGACCGGTACATGCATCCGGATGAGCCCACCTGGACGGGCAGGCTCGACCTTCTCTCCGCGCGGTCCGGCGTCGACTGCTCGACCTACAGCGGCCTCCTCGATGCTCTCCGCACGCGCCGCCAGGCGTTCATCGCCGCTGGCGGGACCGCGACGGACACCGGCGTCCTGGACGCCGGTTCCGAGCCCCTCGAGGCAGCCGATGCCGAGCGCATCCACCGCTCCGCCCTCATGGGTCCGCTTCCACCGGCCGAGGCGACCGCCTACCGTCGCAACATGCTCTACCAGCTGGCGGCCATGTCCAGCGAAGACGGGCTCGTGATGCAGCTGCACCCCGGCGTCATCCGGAACCACCACCGCCCCACCTTCGACGCGTTCGGCCCGGACACCGGCCACGACCTGCCCGACGCGGGTTCCTTCACGCGCCCTCTCACGCCCATCCTGCGCGACTTCGGGACGAACCCGACGTTCCGGCTGGTGCTGTTCACCGTCGACGAGACCACCTTCTCGCGCGAGATCGCACCGCTCGCGGGCTTCTACCCGTCGGTCTACGCGGGCGCTCCGTGGTGGTTCCTCGACACGCCCGCGGCGATCCTGCGCTACCGCCAGGCGATCACGGACAGCGCGGGGTTCACCAAGACCAGCGGCTTCATCGACGACACCCGCGCGTTCTGCTCGATCCCCGCACGGCACGACATGTCGCGGCGCGTCGATGCCGCCTACCTGTCCTCCCTCGTCGCCACCCACCAGCTCAGCGAGGACGACGCCTTCGTGCTGGCCCAGCGGCTGGTCTCCGACATCCCGCGCGCGACCTTCCGGCTGCCCTGACCGGCGCGCGTCAACAGCGCACGTCAAGCGGCGTAACCGAGCCGATCGCGTGTCCGGGCGCCCGCTACGCTGGAAACACTGTCCATCCCTCTGAAGGAGCCGATCGTGCCCGAGTCCACCGCCGGAAAAGCCAACATCGGAGTCGTCGGTCTGGCGGTGATGGGCTCCAACCTCGCCCGCAACCTGGCCTCCCGCGAAGGGAACACGGTCGCCGTCTACAACCGCACCTTCGCGCGCACGGAGACCCTGACCGGGGAGCACCCGGAGGCCGGCTTCGTCGCGAGCGAGGCCATCGACGACTTCGTCGCCTCGCTGAAGAAACCGCGGACAGCGATCATCATGGTCCAGGCCGGTGCGGGCACCGATGCCGTCATCGACGAGCTGGTGGAGCGCTTCGAACCGGGCGACATCATCGTCGACGGCGGAAACGCCAACTTCCACGACACCATCGCCCGCGAGAAGCGCATCAGCCCTACGGGCATCCACTTCGTCGGGGCCGGCATCTCCGGCGGCGAAGAGGGTGCGCTGAAGGGCCCGTCGATCATGCCGGGCGGGTCCGCGGAGTCCTACGAGACGCTCGGTCCCATCCTCGCCTCCATCGCGGCGATCGCCGAAGGAGAGCCGTGCGTGACTCACGTCGGCACCGACGGCGCGGGCCACTTCGTGAAGATGATCCACAACGGCATCGAATACGCCGACATGCAGCTGATCGCCGAAGCCTACGACCTGCTCCGCACGGTCGGAGGACTCGAACCGGCCGCCATCGCCGACGTCTTCAGCGAATGGAACAAGGGCTACCTCGAGTCCTACCTGATCGAGATCACCGCCGAGGTCCTGCGTCAGGTCGATGCGAAGACCGGAAAGCCGTTCGTCGACGTCGTGCTCGACGAGGCGGGGTCCAAGGGCACCGGCGTCTGGACTGTGCAGAACGCCCTCGACCTGGGCATCCCGGTCGGCGGCATCGCCGAGGCCGTGTTCGCCCGCGCGGTCTCGTCGAAGCCCCGTCAGCGCGCAGCGGTCCAGTCCGTGGTCTCCGGTCGCCCGGAGGTGCAGAAGGTGGATGCGTCGTTCGCCGACGACGTGTCGAAGGCGCTCTACGCATCCAAGGTGGTCGCCTACGCCCAGGGGTTCGACGCGATCATCGCGGGTGCCGAGAAGTACGGCTGGAATATCAACAAGGACAAGATCGCGAAGATCTGGCGCGGCGGCTGCATCATCCGCGCCCAGTTCCTCAACCGGATCGCCGACGCCTACGACGAGAACCCGGACATCGCGACGCTGCTCGAAGCGCCGTACTTCGCCGACGCCGTCGCCGAGGGCGAAGCGGCATGGCGCCGGGTCGTCGCGACCGCCGCCCTTTCGGGCGTCCCCGTCCCGGGATTCGGTGCGGCGCTCAACTACTACGACTCGCTCGCCTCGAAGCGGCTGCCTGCAGCCCTCGTGCAGGGCCAGCGGGACTTCTTCGGCGCGCACACCTACAAGCGCGTCGATGAGGACGGCGTCTTCCACACCCTCTGGTCCGGCGACCGGAGCGAGATCTCGACGGTGGGTTCATCGCACTGATGCGTGAGCCCCGCTGGCGGCAGGAAGGCGAAGAACCGGACTACCGGTTCTCGCTCGCGAACGAACGCACCTTCCTCGCCTGGGTCCGCACCGCGCTCGCGCTGCTTGCCGGCGGTGTGGTCCTCGAGCAGTTCTCCACGCAGATCGGGCCTCACGCGGTCATCGTCATCCTGGCTGTCGCACTCAGTGTCATCTCAGCGGCGCTGAGCGCGATCGCCTTCGTGCGCTGGCGGGCGAACGAGATCGCGATGCGCCACGGCAGGAGGCTGCCGACCACCATCGCGATCCCATTGCTGTCGTCGGTCGTGCTCGCCGTCGCGGCCGTGATCGCGATCCTCCTGGTGGTGCACTGACGATGTCCGCAGGGCTGCCCCCCGCCGAGGAAGGGCGTGATCCGGGCCTCCAGGGTGAACGCACGGCCCTCTCGTGGACACGCACGGCCCTGGTGATCACGGTCAACGCACTTCTCGCCCTGCGGAGCGGCCTCGTCTACGGTCAGCTGAGCCTGACCCTCGTCGGTGTCCTGCTCGTCCTCGCTGCCATCGGGGCCGTGGTGTACGGAAACCTGCGCGGACGGGCGCTCGCGGGCCACTCCGGACATCACGTTCCACCGCCCGCACCGACCGTCGCGATCGCTGCGCTCGGAGCGGTGACACTGATCGCCTGCGCCGCAGGGGTTGCGTCAGTGCTCGTACGGCACTGAGACTCGAAGCATGACGTTCGACGACCACCCCGAGCTCGCAGGGTACGAGCCGCTCGGCCAACCCCTGCACGGGCGCCGGAGGAAGAGCATGACCCGGGTGGTCGTCGTGCTGGGACTGGTCGCGCTCATCCTGCCCGGCGTGCTGACGACCGTGTCAGTGGCCTCAGCGACGGCCGAGAGCACCTGCTCGGTCTATGTGCGGCAGTACGCCCCGAGTGCGCAGAGCTCAGCAGCACGATTCGAGCTCTTCTCACGGTTCGGTCCGGGCTGGCAGTGCTACGCACTCAATACGGAAGGCGATGCCACCTTCGTCGCGCCGCTCGGGCTCATCCCGACGACGCCGCGGCCGCCGCGGCCGGCGACGAACAGCTGACGGTGCTCTCGCGCCTCGGAACTCGTCCTGTGTGGCAGGAATTCAGGAATTCCTGTCACACAGATGACCGAAAGTGCAGTGGATGGTGCGGTTCACGCCTAATCGCGCGCATCCCGCCGCACACATTCCTGAATTCCTCACGCGCGAACTACAGATGACCGACGAACTGAGGGTCAGGCGGCGCCGTCGAACATCGAGGTGACCGATCCCTCGGTGAACACCTGCTGGATCGCGCGGGCGAGCAGTGGCGCGATCGGGAGGATCGTGAGCTTCTCGAACTGCTTGTGCTCGGGCAGCGGAAGCGTGTCGGTCACGACCACCGAGTCGATGGCACCGTTCTGCAGGAGCTCTGTGGCCGGGTCGCTGAACACAGCATGCGTCGCCGCGACGACGACGCCGATCGCGCCGTTCGCCTTCAGCGCCTCGGCTGCCTTGACGATTGTGCGACCGGTGTCGATCAGGTCGTCGACCAGCAGGCAGACGCGCCCGGCGACGTCACCGACGATCTCGTGCACGGACACCTGGTTGGGAACCAGCGGGTCGCGGCGCTTGTGGATGATCGCCAGGGGGACGCCGAGCCGGTCGCTCCAGACATCCGCCACGCGCACACGGCCCATGTCGGGTGAGACGACCGTGAGAGTCGCGGGGTCGAGCTCTTTGCGCATGTGCTCGAGGAGCACAGGCATGGCGAACAGGTGGTCGACCGGGCCGTCGAAGAAGCCCTGGATCTGCGCGGCGTGCAGGTCGACGGACATGATGCGGTCGGCACCTGCGACCTTGAAGAGGTCGGCGATCAGGCGGGCTGAGATCGGCTCGCGGCCGCGGCCCTTCTTGTCCTGCCGCGCGTATGGGTAGAAGGGAGCCACGACGGTGATGCGCTTGGCGGAGGCGCGCTTGAGCGCATCCACCATGATCAGCTGTTCCATCAGCCATTCGTTGATCGGCGAGGTGTGGGACTGGATGACGAACGCATCCGACCCGCGGACGCTCTCGTCGAAGCGCGCATAGATCTCGCCATTGGCGAAGGTGCGGGCATCGGTCGGAACCAGGTCGCTGCCGAGTTCATCGGCGATCTGCTGTGCAAGAGCAGGATGTGCACGCCCCGAGATCAGAACCAAACGTTTCTGCCCGGTGGCCGTGATTCCTGACACCTATTCCCCGCTCTCTTCCGCAGCTCGTGCGGCGTCGGTGCCAGGGCGTTTCGTGGCGACCCAGCCCTCGATATTCCGTTGTGGAGCCACCGTGATGGCGAGCGCGCCCGGTGGGACGTCTTTTCGAACGACCGTGCCTGCGCCGGTGTAGGCTCCGTCCCCCATCCTAACGGGAGCGACGAAGACGGTATTCGTGCTCACCCTGACGTGGGAGCCGATCTCGGTGCGGTGCTTGTTCACCCCGTCGTAGTTGGCGGTGATGACGCCTGCCCCGAGATTGGACTGCTCGCCGACCTCGGCGTCGCCGACATAGTTGAAGTGCGCGAGCTTCGTTCCGGAGCCGATGCGGGCGTTCTTGGTCTCGACGAAGGTGCCGATCTTGCCGGACGCCCCCAGATAGGTGCCAGGGCGCAGGTAGGCGAACGGACCGACGGTGCCGCTCGCTTCGATGACCGACAGCGTCGCATCCGTCCGGTTGACGCGGGCGTTCTCGCCGATCTCGCAATCGAGCAGGGTGGTGTCCGGGCCGACGACAGCGCCCCGTGCGATCGTCGTCGCACCGAGGATCTGGGTGCCGGGCAGCAGCGTGACATCTTCCGCAAGCGTCGCCTTGAGGTCGATCCAGGTCGTCGCCGGGTCCTGCACGGTGACCCCCGCTAGCTGCCAGCCGCGAACGAGGAGCGCGTTCAGCTTCGCCGCGGCCTCGCTGAGCTGCGCGCGATCGTTGATCCCCTCGACCAGCCACGATTCCGCGACGGGAAGCGCATCCACTTCGGAGCCTGCGCGACGCAGCAGCTCGATCACATCGGTCAGGTACTTCTCCCCCTGCGCGTTGTCCGTCGTCAGCGAGGCCAGCTGATCGCGGAGGGCCGAGAGCCCGAACAGGTAGATGCCCGCGTTGATCTCGCCGATCGCGCGTTCGGCATCCGTTGCATCCTTGTGCTCGACGATGCGGTCTAAGTGCCCCTCCGGGGTGCGCACGATCCGTCCGTAGCCGGCCGCGTCGGCGGGGAAGCTGGAGAGGATGGTCGCCGCCGCATGTCCCGAACGGTGCTTCTCGATCAGCCCGGCCAGTGTCTGCGCGTCCAGCAGCGGCACATCGCCGTTGACGACCAGCACGTCACCGTCGAAGTCCGCGGGGAGCGCCGCGACGGCGAGCTCGACGGCGCGGCCCGTGCCAGGCACCTCGTCCTGGTCGACGATCGCGCTCTCGGGCATGTCGGCTTCGATGACCTCCACCAGCCGGTCGCGCTCGTGCCGGACAACCGTGATCACGTGAGCCGCGTCGAGGGTGCGCGCCGTGGCGAGCACGTGGCCGACGATCGGGACGCCGGCGAGCGGGTGCAGGAGTTTCGGGGTGGCGGACTTCATCCGTGTGCCCTGGCCGGCGGCCAGGATGACGATGGCGAGACGGGAATCGGTCATGCGCGCTCACTTCCTCTCAGCCGCGGCGAGGATCCGCCACGGGTTCACGTAGCTCCGCCTCCAGGACTCGAACCTGGACCTAACAGCTCCAAAGGCTGTCGTGCTGCCATTACACCAAGGCGGAACGCGACCACCGTGAGCGATCGCATCCCCCAGTTTGCCAGACCTGCGGTGGTGCAACGGGACGCGCGAGGTCACGGGACGGGCCGGCGACGAAACCGGAGCATGACGAAATAGCATGGAGAAATGCCTGACGCCAGCGACGAAGTCGACCGCATCGTGGACTCGTGGCTCCGCGAACGCCCTGACCTCGACTTCTCCCCCCTCCAAGTGCTGTCGCGCGTCGCACGGCTCTCGAAGCACCTCGACCGGGCGCGCAGGACGGCATTCACCCGGTCGGAACTCGACTCCTGGGAGTTCGACGTGCTGTCCGCGCTGCGGCGCGCGGGGGCGCCGTACCAGCTCAGCCCGAAGGCGCTCCTGCAGCAGACGCTCGTGTCGAGCGGGACCATGACGAACCGGATCGACCGGCTCGTCGAGCGCGGCCTGGTCGAACGCCGCACCGACCCCAACGACGGCCGGGGAATCCTGGTGCACATGACGGCGCAGGGTCTGGCTCGGGTCGACGCGGCCATCACCCGGCTGGTCGACGCCGAGGCGGAACTGCTGTCGTCGCTGTCGGCCACCGACCAGGAGCGATTGGCCGCCCTGCTGCGGCGGCTGTCTCTCGGTTTCGACTGAGCGCTGCGCCGCTGCGCCGCTGGGCGGCCTAGCTGCGCTTCGGCCGCCGGCGACAGCTGAGGGAGGATGCGGCGGCGAGAGCCGCGCCGACAACGAGGATGCCGGCGCCGACCAGAGCGGGAGCCGTCACGTCCGATCCGGTGTGAGCAAGCTTCCCTGACGGCTCTATCGGTCGCGCTCCCGCGGTGGCGTCCTGTGGCACGCTCGCGTGTGACGGCGCGACTTCGGTTCCGGGAGTCTCTGCAGCGGAATCGGGCGTCTGTGCACCGGAATCGGGCGTCTCTGCGCCGGAATCGGGCGTCTCCGGAACGCCCGGCTCCACCTCATCCACGGGCGCGAGCCGCAGAAGTCGGCCGGCCGGAGTCCCGTCGAACTGGGTGAACCAGCCGCCGATCACGTATCGCCCGCTGGACTCGGCCGTCACCGTGTGCACGTAGTTGTTCGGTCCGGCCCCGAGCCCTGCGTTGAAGGCGGTGTCGGGTGTGCCGTCCGAATTCAATCGCATCAGGTATTTCGCCGGTGAACCGTTGAACGTACTGAAGTCGCCGCCGACGAGGTAGCCGCCGGCCGGGTCGACGACGACCGAGTACACCGTGCCATTGAATCCGGTTCCGAGGTTCGCAGTGAAGGCGGAGTCGGGAGTGCCGTCGTCGTTCAATCGGACGAGACCGCTCGCGGGCTCACCGTTCAGTGTGGCGTACTGTCCGCCGACGAGGTACCGGCCGGCTGCATCCACCGCGATCGTTCGCACGGTCTCGGTCGCCCGGGTTCCGACACTCACCGCGAAGGACGCGTCCTCAGTTCCGTCCGGATTCAACCGGACCAGACGGTCGTCGAATACTCCGTCGTCCGAGAAGTCGCTTCCGCCGACGACATGGCGGCCGGCCGGATCGATGGCGATCGCCACCACTTGCCCACCGGCGAACCGGGCGCCGACGTTCGCATTGAAGTCCGCGTCCGGGGTGCCGTCCGGATTCAGAGCGACCAGATTCCCATGGGGAGCGCCGTTGAGGATGTCGAAGATCCCGCCGACGAGAAGCCTGCGGGAGCCATCGACAGCGATGGCGTCGACGGGGGCCGCCCACTGCGGCCCCCGGTTCACCTCGAACCCCGTCCCGAGGTTCGCAGCGAAATCAGCGTCTCGTGTGCCGTCCTCGGCCAGCCGAGCCAGGCTTCTGCCAGTGTGTCCGTCCAGCGTGCTGAAGTAGCCGCCGACGAGATAGCCTCCGTCAGGGTCGACTGCGACCGACGTCACCTCGGTCGAGTCGAATCCCGCGCCGAGGTTGGCGTTGAACGCGTCGTCCAGGGTTCCGTCGACGTTGAGCCGCGCGACGCGGCCCACAGTCACGCCGTCGACGGATGAGAAAAACCCGCCGACCAGGTATCGGCCCTCGGAGTCGACAGCGACCGAGTCCACGATGTAGCTGAAGCCGGAACCGAGGTTGGCGCTGAAGGCCACATCAGGGGCGAGAGAAGCATCGGATGCGCTCGCGCTGAACGCGCCGCCGGCGACGACTCCTGCACAGACGAAAGCGGCAAGGCCGGTTCGTACGATGCGCGAGATCAGTGGGCGGACGTGCGCGCGTGGGGCGGGAGTCAAGGCTGACACAAGCGAGAAGGCTACGGCCGCGCACGACCACGTGCGTGACTTTCCGCCGCTTCTACGGGGCGGCCGGACTGCGATTAAGCGTTCCCCGCAGCCTGACGCTGTGGTGGATGTCCCCATAGGCGGCTCACAGGAGACCGTTATCCCGAATCAATACAATTGCCTGCGATGAGACTGTCACGCCTGAAACGACTGCCCTCCCGTGTCAAGCGCGCCGCCCGCTTCGAGATCCACGCGTACTGGCGTCGCCAGCCGATCGTGCCGGGGTCGGTCCTCTACGAGTCCTTCTCCGGCAACGGCATGCTCTGCAACCCCGAAGCGATCTTCCGCAAGCTCCTCGCCTCTCCCGACCTCGGGCACCTCACCCACACCTGGGTCCTCTCCGATTTCGACACGTACCGGTCGACGATCGCCGAGTTCGCCGGCCGGTCCGACGTGTCGTTCGTGCGGTATGGGTCGCCTGCCTATTTTCGTGCGCTCGCGACCAGCAACTATCTCGTCAACAACGCGACCTTTCCGCCCGACTTCAGTAAGCGCGAGGGCCAGGTCTACCTGAACACGTGGCACGGCACGCCGCTCAAGCGGATGGGATACGACATCGAAGACGGGGCTCTGGCGACGGCCAACATCGTCCGCAACTTCGTCGCCGCCGACTACCTGCTGGCGGCGAACGCGTTCATGGCGGACCAGATGTACGAGACGGCGTACAAGCTGCGCGGGATCTACCGCGGGACGATCATCGAGGAGGGCTACCCGCGCATCGACCGGCAGCGCCTCGACGACGCCGGCCTCGCTGATATCCGGGCCAGGCTCGCCGAGACGGGCATCCCGCTCGGCGACCGCAAGGTCATCCTGTATGCGCCGACGTGGAAGGGCACATCCTTCTCGCGGCCGAACGACGACATCGAGGAACTGCTCGCGCACATCTCGGCTGTCGAGAGCCGCATCGACACCAGCCGCTACATCGTGCTGCTGAAGACGCACCAGATCGTCCACAGCCTCGCGCACACGAGGCCGGAACTGAAACGGATGCTCGTGCCGAACGAGCTGCCGACGAACGTGATCCTCGGTGCGACGGACATCCTCATCACGGACTACTCCAGCATCTTCTTCGACTTCCTCGAGACCGGACGACCCATCGCGTTCTTCGCTCCCGACCTCGCCGACTACTCCGACACGCGCGGCCTGTACCTGGAGCCCGCGCAGTGGCCCGGCCCCGTCGCGGTCACCGCGCACGAGCTGGGCGACACCTTGAACGCGATCGCGGCCGACGGCGACGCGATCCCCGCCTCGCACCGGGAACGCTACCGGGAAATGCAGCAGGAGTTCTGCGCGTTCGACGACGGCCGCGCCGCCGACCGCGTGGTCGACATCGTGTTCCGCGGCAACACCGACGGCTACCGGCTGCGCACCGACCATTCGGACGGCCGCACGTCGATCCTGCTCTACCTCGGCGGGATGCGCCCCAACGGCATCACGACATCGGTCCTCAACCTCCTGAACAACATCGACCACGAGAAGTACGACGTCTCGGCGTTCTTCGCGCAGAGCACGTCCCAGGCGGCCATCGGAAAGCAGAAGGCGATCAACCCGGCAGTGCGGCAGTTCCCGCGGGTCGGCGGAATGAACGGGCCCAAACTGCGGCACCTCGCCCGCCACCTGCATTTCCGGCGTGGGCGCATCGCCGAGCATCGGGACGACCCCATCCAGGACGAGCTCTGGAACGACGAGTGGACCCGCTGCTTCGGCGACAGCGTGTTCGATTACGTCGTCGATTTCAGCGGCTACGGCCCGTTCTGGGCCGCTCTCCTTCTGCACTCGCCCGATGCGGTCCGGTCGATCTGGCTGCACAACGACCTCGCGTCGGATGCCCACCGCAAGGTCGACGGCCAGAAGAAGATGCTGCACAGCCTCACCCAGATCTTCACGCTCTACGAGCAGTACGACCACCTGGTGTCCGTGTCGCCGACGCTCTCCGACATCAACCGCACCGAACTGGCCGAGTTCGCCGACGGGCACAAGTTCATCTCGGCCCTGAACACGGTCGACGCAGACCACATCCTGGAGTACGCCGCGGCCGACCTGCGCGCCGCGAGCTTCGACGAGGAGACGGGCCGGGTGCCCGAGTGGGCTGAAGCGCTGCTGACACCCGACGACGACGTGACAACGTTCGTCACCGTCGGGCGGCTCTCGCCCGAGAAGAACCAGGGACGCCTCATCCGCGCCTTCGCGCAGGTCCACGAAGCCCATCCGCGGACGCGTCTGATCATCGTGGGCTCCGGCCCGCTCGAAGACGACCTGAAAGCCCTGATCTCCCAGCTGGGCCTCACGGGGGCGGTCTTCCTGACTGGAATGCAGCGCAACCCGCACGTCATCATGGCCCGCTCGGACTGCTTCGTGCTGTCGAGCGACTACGAGGGCCAGCCGATGGTCATCCTCGAAGCGCTGGTGCTGGGGCTGCCGATCGTGACCGTGGAGTTCGCGTCGGCGAAGAACGCGCTTCCGACGGGGTCGGGCCTGGTCGTGCCACAGACCGACGAAGGCGTCGCCGACGGCATGATCGCGTTCCTCGGCGGCGACGTACCCGCCAGCGTCTTCGACTATCACGCCTACAACCGCAAGGCCGTCGAGCAGTTCTACCGCGCGATCGGCGCCACCGCCGACGAGCCTCAGCCCGTCTGACGCTCGCGCCCGCCTTTCCGCCGAGAATCGCCCACACGGCCGACAACCGCCCGTCTGCCGGGTCGGCTCGGCGGCAGCGGCGACTCTCGCCAGTGGTCAGGCGCGGGCGAGGATGGCGGCGAGGTCCGTTCCGGGGTCGAGTTCGCCGTACAGGGCGGACCTGTTCGGGCCGAGGCGTGCCGCCACGAACGCGTCCGCGACCGCCGCAGGCGCTGTGCGCAGCAGGAGTGACGCCTGCAGGCCGACCGCCATCGCCCCCACCAGCCGGCGCGCCTGGGCCGGCGCGGAATCGCTTGCGGCGAGCGATCGCGCGAGGCGCCTGGTCGTCTCGACGTGCTCGTCGAACACCGGATGCGCGCCCAGGGCCGACGAGACCTCGGCGTCGAACGCGTCGAGCGTCTCCGGCTCCCGGCCGATCGCCCGGAGCACGTCGAGGGCGATCACGTTACCCGACCCCTCCCAGATGGCCATGACCGGCTGCTCGCGGTACCGGCGAGCGAGCGGGAACGCCTCGGTGTAGCCGTTGCCGCCGAGACATTCGAGCGCTTCGTAGGCGTGTCCTGGCCCTCGCTTGCACACCCAGTACTTGGTCACCGCGGTTGCGAGCCTCCGGAACGCCCGGTCGACATCCGGGGCATCGTCGTCGTGGGCGCGGGCGAGACGCAAAGAGACGGCCGTGGCCGCCTCCGATTCGAGGGCGAGGTCTGCGACCACCGCCGTCATCGCCGGCTGGTCGACCAGCAGGGCGCCGAAGGCACGGCGATGCCGCACGTGCCACAGCGCTTCGGCCACCGCCTGCCGCATTCCGGCCGCGCTTCCGAAGACGCAGTCGAGCCGGGTGCGGTTGACCATCTCGATGATCGTGCGCACGCCTCGCCCCTCCTCTCCGACGAGGAAGCCGACCGTGCGGTCGAGCTCGATCTCGCTCGACGCGTTCGAGCGGTTGCCCAGCTTGTCCTTCAGCCGCTGGATCAGGAAGACGTTGCGAGTTCCATCGTCGAGCACCCGCGGGACGAGGAAGCAGCCGAGCCCTGCATCCGTCTGCGCGAGCACGAGGAAGCCGTCGGACATCGGAGCGCTGCAGAACCATTTATGGCCGGTGAGGAGCCAGCTGCCGTCACCGGCGTCGACGGCGCGCGTCGTGTTGGCGCGCACATCCGACCCGCCCTGCTTCTCGGTCATCGCCATCCCGAAGAGCGCGGACGCCTTGCCGGGGCGGAGCGTCCCGTCGTAGTCGCGGCTCAGTAGCCGCGGCGTCCAGGTCTCCGCGAGCTCCGGGCTCGCGGCGAGCGCGGGGACCGCGGCGTGGGTCATCGAGATCGGGCAGGCGTGCCCCGGCTCGATCTGCGCGAAGAGCATGAAGGTCGCCGCCCGGGCGACGTTTGCCCCGGGTCGCGGATCCGCCCACGCGGCGGTGTGGGCTCCCGCGCGCGCGGCTTCGGCGATGATGCGGTGATAGGACGGGTCGTATTCGACCTCGTCGACCCTGTTGCCGGTGCGGTCATAGGTGACGAGGCGGGGCTCGAAGGTGTTCGCGCGCTCGGCGTCGCGCTGGAACTCCTCGGTGCCGACCAGTGCGCCGACCCGCTCGAGCTCGCCCTCGGCCCACGCCGCGTCGTAGAGCCGCACGCCTTCGACGAGGGGGGTGTTCGCACGGAACTCGTCCACGCCCGTTCGTGCCGGAACCTGGTTGGTGACCTCGTGCGTTGCCATCTGCGGACGCCTTACTCCAGTCGTTCCGACAGTTCCAGCCAGCGCGTCTCGAGGTCGGCGACGTCGTCCTCGAGGGCGCGCAGTTCGTCGGTGAGTGCACCGAGCCCCTGGTAGTCGCTCTGGTCGTGCTCGGCGAGCCGCTCGTGGGTGCTCGCGACCTTGTCGGCGAGCTTCGCCAGCCTGCGGTCGATCGATGCGACCTCTTTCTGCGCGTTGCGGAGGTCGGCGCCGGCGAGGGCCGGGGCCGTCGTGACGGACGCTGACGCCGCTGCTGCCCCTGTCGCACCCTGGCCCGCCTCCCTGGGAGAAGCGGACTCCGTACGGCGCAGCGCGAGGAACTGTTCGACGCCGCCCGGAAGATGCCGCAGCGCCGCATCCATCACCGCGTACTGGTTGTCGGTGATCCGCTCGATCAGGTAACGGTCGTGCGAGACGACGATGAGGGTGCCCGGCCACGAGTCGAGGAGGTCCTCCATCGCCGCGAGCATGTCGGTGTCCAGGTCGTTGGTCGGCTCGTCGAGGATGAGGACGTTCGGCTCGTCGAGCAGGATCAGCAGCAGCTGCAGACGGCGCTTCTGCCCGCCGGAGAGATCTTTGACCGGTGTCGACAGCTGGGCACTCGTGAAGCCGAGCCGTTCCAGCATCTGCCCGGGTGTCATCTCTTTGCCGCCGGCGAGGTACGTGGTGCGCTTGCCCGCGATCACGGCGCTGACGCGCTCGTCGAGGATGTCGTCGAGTTCGCCGAGCTGCTGGGTGAGCGTCGCGATCTTCACCGTCTTGCCCCGCTTGACCCTGCCGCTCGTCGGGAGCACGGTTCCTGCGATGAGGCCGAGCAGTGTCGACTTGCCCGCGCCGTTGACGCCGAGGATGCCGGTGCGCTCCCCGGGTGCGATGCGCCACTCGATGTCCCGCAGCACGGTCTTCGGCGGATAGACGACGGTCGCGTCGAGGAGGTCGACGACGTCTTTGCCGAGCCGCGCCATCGCCATCTGGCTGAGAGCGACGGTGTCGCGGGGTGGCGGCTCGTTCTCGATCAGCTCGTAGGCCGCGTCCATGCGGAACTTCGGCTTGGAGGTGCGGGCAGGCGCTCCCCTGCGCAGCCACGCCAGTTCTTTGCGCAGCAGGTTCTGCCGCTTCGATTCGCTCGCCGCGGCCATCCGGTCACGCTCCACGCGCTGCAGGATGTACGCCGCGTAGCCGCCCTCGAACGGCTCGATGATGCGGTCGTGCACCTCCCAGGTCGCCGTCGAGACCTCGTCGAGGAACCACCGGTCGTGCGTGACGATCAGAAGACCGCCCGCGTTCGCCGGCCAGCGGGACTTCAGGTGCTTCGCGAGCCACGCGACACCCTCGATGTCGAGGTGGTTGGTCGGCTCGTCGAGGAAGAGCACATCGAGGTCCTGCACGAGAAGCGCGGCCAGGGCCACGCGGCGCCGCTGGCCGCCGGAGAGGTCGCCCACGAGCGCATCCCAGCGGATGTCGGCGACGAGTCCCGCGAGCACGTCGCGGACCCGCGCATCCCCCGCCCAGACGTGTTCGTCGAGCTCGCCGACGATGGTCTTGCCGACCGTGAGCGCAGGGCCGAGCTCGTCGCCCTGGTCGAGCACGCCGACGGTGACGTCGCGGCGACGGGTGACGCGACCCGAATCGGGCTGGAGCCGGTCGGACAGCAGGGAGAGCAGCGTCGATTTTCCGTCGCCGTTGCGGCCGACGACGCCGATGCGGTCGCCCTCGTTGATTCCGACGGTCACGCTGTCGAAGATGATGCGGGTCGGGTACTCGAGGTGGAGCGCTTCCGCGCCGAGGAGGTGTGCCATGTAGCGCTCAGTTTAGCCGCGCACGAGGCCGCACCCGAATGGGTGCTGCCGCCCACCTGTGCACGCGTGAAAGACTCGAACCGACCGGCGCATCCGACCCGACCTGGACGCGCTGCCGTCGTGGGGGGATGACATGGGAATCGTCGGCCGCGACCTGCCTCGGAACTCCATCCTCGCTGTCGCCGACCGAGCTCGGACCGACGGCGGGATCGTGCTCGTCACCGGGGATGCTGGACTCGGCAAGACCACGCTGCTGTCGGACATCGCGGAGCGGCTCGACGGCTGGGCGGTCGTCAGGGTGAGCGCCGATTCGTTCGAGTCCGACCTGAGTTACGCGACCGCGGAGACCCTGGTGCGCGGCCTGAACGCGCGCACGCCGTCGCGCGTGCGGAATCCGGAGCCGAGCGACAGCGCCATCGTCGTCGGACGCCTTCTCCTCGACGCCGTGGACAGCGTGGGCGCGCCGGTCTGCCTCATGGTCGACGATGGGCACTGGGTCGATGAGGCGTCGGCCCGGGCGCTGCGCTTCGCGGTGCGCCGTCTCATCGGTCAGCCGTTCCTCGTCATCGTCGCGACCCGCCCGAACCCCGCCGGAGTGCCGCCTGTGTTCGACGGGCTGGCCGGCGCCCTGCCGAACACCGCCCGGATCGAGCTCGCCCCGTTGACCGCCGATGACACGCAGGAGCTCGCCGCGGACATCCTGGGGCACGCGGTATCGCGGCGCACGGCCACACGCCTGACCGCGGCGACGCAGGGGTCGCCGCTCCTGCTGACTGTGCTGCTGGCCCGACTGAAGGAGACTTTCGCCGAGGCCCTGCATCCGGCGGGCTGGGAGATCCCGGCGGATGCCGCGGTCCCGCTGTCGGGCGCCGTCACGGCGGCCCTGGAGGGAGCGGCTCCCTCCGCCCGCGCCGCGGCCGAGGTCGTCGCCGTACTCCGCGATCCCGTTCCCAGGCCGCTCGTCGGCACCATCGCCGACCGTGTGGGAACGGATATCGACATCGACGCTGCGATCGGTCGCGGCCTGGTCGCATCGCGGGTCCGCGACGGAGTCGTCTGGCTGGAGCCCGCGCACGCCATCCTCGCCGACGCGCTCACGGCGGACCTCCCGGTGACTCGACGCGCCGGAATACACCGCGCTGCCGCGGACGTTCTGACCGGTCACCGCGCCCTGCGGCACCGGGTCGAGGCGGCCGATCACGCCGACCCGACACTCGTGGCGGAGCTCATGGCGGCCAGTCGCGACGCCGCCGGGCTGGGACGGACCAGCGAAGCGATGAGCTACGCCAGGAGCGCCGTCCATCTCTCCGCGGCCGGCGACGAGCACGAACGGGCACTCATCGAGCTCGGCATGCTCGCGCTCCGCTTCCGGCTGCACGAGCGCATCTTCGACCTCGCGCCCGCGATCGAAGCGCTCCCGTCGTCCCGCGCGCGCGACGCGATCCTGGTCGAGCTGCGCACGCTCACCGGAAACATCGCCGGTGCGCTGGCGCTCGGCCTGGCAGTGCAGGCGGCTCCCGCAACCACCGCGGAGGAGCGCGTGCTGCGCGCACATGTCTCGTGCACGCTTCCGATGGTCCAGATGGCCACGCGCGACTTCGGTTCGGTTCTCGGGCAGATCGAGATCGCGCGCCGGTTCCTGGCGGACTCGCCGACGCATCGGGACGAGGTCGCCGACCCGTCCATCAGCTGGCTGGTCCAGCCGCGCGACGAGCTTCTGCGACTTCTCGGCTGGCTCATCACGGCGGCGGCCCACATGGGGCAGACCGCCCTGCTGGCGGCGGCAGTCGCCGAACTCGACACCCTCCTCGACGCACCGGGTTCACCCGCCGTCGTCGACGCCCTGGTCTCCCGCGCGCGCGTCTTCATCCTCGTCGGCGACCTCGATCGCGCCCGCGACGACCTCGAACGGGCGCACGAGCTCATCCGGGAGTTCCCGTCGAGCTGGACGGCCGGCCACGGGCGCTCGATTTACGCACACGCGCTCTTCCTTCTCGGCGAATGGGACGAGTCCGTCACGGTCGCCGACACGGCGGTCGCCCTCGCGCTCGACGAGACTGACCTGTCGGCATGGCCGATCGCTCTCACCGTCTCCGCCCTCGTGCGGGCAGGTCGCGGAGAGAGCGGGCCGGTCGACGAGCGACTCGCGTCGGCGGCCGATGCGAGACCCGGGATCGGCGGCTCCTACGACACCGACCTGCCGTTCATCGCACGTGCCGAGCTGGCGCGGGCCGTCGGCGACCGGGGGCGCCAGCTCGCGGCGACCGACCAGGCGGCGCGGGAAGCATTCCCCGCGTCGACCCTCGGCTGGCTGACCTACCGGATCGACGCGCTGGCTGCGCTCGGCCGCGCCGAGGAGGCCAGGGCCGAACTGGCCGTCTGCGCCGACGCGTCCCGGCTCTGGCGGCCGTACTACGGCTCGCTGGACTGGCTGGAGGGTCGCGTACTGGAGGCGGAAGGCGACGCGGATGCGGCGATCACCGCCTACCTGCGGGCCACGGAGTCGCCCGCGGCAGCCCGTTTCCCGTTTCCCCACGCCGTGACCATGCTGGACGCGGGCCGGCTGCTCGCCGCCGCGGGACGGCATGCGGAGGCGCCGGAGCTGCTCGAGCGCGCTGCAGACGTGTTCCGGCGGCTCGGGGCCGCGGACTACCTCGCCCGCTGCACGGACATGCTCGGGGAGTTGACGAAGGCCGGTACCGATTCCGCCCTCGCGGCCACGGGGCACGACCCGTTCGCCGACCTCACCACCCGCGAGCGGCAGGTCGCCCACGCTCTGGCGGCAGGGATGACGAACAAGGAGATCGCCGAACACCTCTACGTCTCGGTGACGACCGTCAACTTCCACGTGCGGAACATCCTGGCCAAGTTGCGGCTCACCTCGCGGCGCGACCTGCGCAGCCTCGTGCGCACGGCCCGCGACCGGTCGAACCGGTCGCGCAGGCCGGGCCGCGGCACCGACCCCGTCAAGAATTGACGGTTTTCCGCTCCGGGATTGGTGCGTCGGCGAAAGCGTCGATAGCGTGAATTCCACCCTGGGATGCCCGACCGTCCCGGCGAATCGCGTGGACACGTTTCTCGAACGGATCGTCTCAACACCCGACATGCGCTCTGCCGTGACGGTCGGCATCCCTGGGGCCAGCGTGCGCCCTCACTGGCTTTCCGTGAGCCGGATCGCCTGCTGTTCGAGGTAACGCTGCTCCGGCGTGCTGAGCGTGCGCCGCGCAGCCGTGCGGAAAGCCTCACGTGCCGCGTCCCGGTCGCCGGCCTCTTCGAGAAGGTGGGCGCGGACGACATCCACCCGGTAATGCCCGGCGAGACCCGCGCCGTCCGCGACGGACGCGAGCTCGGCGAGGGCGACGACCGGGCCGTCGACCTGCGCGAGCGCGACGATCCGGTTCAGCGTCACCATCGGCCCAGGCTCCAGACGGTCGAGCAGGTCGTAGAGCCCGAGGATCTCGTCCCAGTCGGTCTCGGATGCGGTCCTCGCTTCGTCGTGCACCGCCGCGATCGCCGCCTGCACCTGGTAAGGCCCGACCGGCGTCTCCCTGAGGGTGCGGGTGATGAGTGCGACGCCCTCGTCGATCGCCGCAGCATCCCACAACGACCGGTCCTGGGCGGCCAGAGGGATGAGAGCGCCGTCGCGACCGGTGCGTGCCGGGCGCCGAGCGTCGGTGAGGAGCATGAGGGCGAGCAGCCCGGCCACCTCCCCTTCGTCCGGCATCAGTGCGCGCAGCATCCGAGCGAGCCGGATGGCCTCGGCGGCCAGTTCGACCCGCGTCGCATCCGGACCCGAACTCGCGGTGTGTCCCTCGGTGAAGATCAGGTACAGCACCCTCAGCACACTCGCGAGCCTCGACGTCCGGTGCGCGTCATCCGGCATCGTGAACGTCGCACCGGACTCGCGGATGCGCTGCTTGGCCCGGCTGACCCGTTGCGCGATCGTCGCTTCCGGCACGAGGAACGCCCGGGCGATCTCCGCCGTGGTCAGGCCGCCGACCGCACGCAGCGTCAGCGCCACCTGGGACGACGGCGTGAGCGCCGGGTGGCAGCAGAGCATCACCAGCGTGAGGCTGTCGTCGATGGAACTCGTCGCCGGCGCAGCCGTTTCATCGAGCCCCGCGACCGTCTCCTCACGACGCCGCCGGGCCGCATCCGACCGCCACAGCTCGATGCGGCGGCGCGACGCCACCGTGATGAGCCAACCCCGCGGACTGCCGGGGGTGCCGTCGACCGGCCAGGTCTGCGCCGCGCTCAGCAGGGCCTCCTGCACGGCGTCCTCGCACAGGTCGAAGTCGCCGTAGCGCCGGGTGAGCGCTGCGACGACCTGCGGCGCGAGTTCGCGCAACAGGCCTTCGATCTCGCTCGGTCTGCTCACACGTCGGACCCGCCCAACCGGAGTACGGGACGGACCTCCACGAGTCCGAACCGCGCCTCGGGGAACCCTTCGGCGATCTCGACCGCCCGGTCGAGGCTCTCGCAGTCGACGAGATAGAACCCGTTCAGCTGCTCCTTCACTTCGGCAAAGGGACCGTCCGTGGCGATCATGCTGGTATCGCGTGGCGGGATGCGCACACCGAGCGACGGGTCGGTGAGAGCCTCGGCCGCGACAAGCTCTCCGGACGCGCGCAGCTGTTCGTGCAGCTGCGCGTACAGCTCGTAGCCCTCCGCGCGCTGCTCGTCGGTGAAGGACTCCCAGACGGCGCGGGACTGCGGGTTGCCGTTGATGAGTATGAGGTATTTCATCGGTGTCTCCATCCCTGCGGAAATCTTCTCACCCGATACGTCGAGACAGGGGCGTCTGCTTCGACGTCCCCAGTGGAAGTCCGATCGAAGACGAACAAAGGAGAAGATCATGACTGCCACGACGACAACGGCCGACACGGAGATCCGGGCGGTCCTGGCCGAACGGGAGCGCGGGATGCGGGCTCGCGACGCGGACGCCCTCGGAGAGCTGTTCACCGACGACCTCGTCAGCTTCTCGCTGGCGCCGCCTCTCGCATCCGAGGGCCGCGATGTTGAAGGACTGCGGGCGTGGCTGGCGACCTTCGACGGCCCGATCGAGTTCGAGATCACCCAGGTCGCGGTGGAGGCCGACGGGGACGTCGGGTTCGCCCGGAGCATCAACCGCCTGACGGCGACACCGCTGGGGCGGGACACCCCGTTCACCCTGTGGTTCCGTTCGACGGTCGGGCTGCGCCGGGTGGACGGCCGATGGCTGATCGCGCACGACCACGCGTCGACGCCGTTCTATATGGAACCGAGCGCAGGATTCCGGGCGGCGATCGATCTCGCGCCGTGAGGTGATGTGAGGTGAGGAGCCCGCGGTGAACGCACACCGTCATCGTTGGGCTCCCATTCACCTGCCCGTCAGCGAACGTTCATCATGGCGGCCGGAGGTCCTCAGTAGCCTCTTAGCTGGCATGATGGGCCACCCGGTCCGGCCGTCCAGGAGGATCGCAATGCGCTCACGCTCACGCAAGCTCGCTCTCATCGTCGCGGGGATCGCTGCTGCGACACTGTTCGGCACCGCTGCCGCCGTCGCCGCACCCAGTATCGGCACCCGCTGGCCGTATGACAAGGGTCCCGCGGCCGACGCCGGCAGGACCTTCACTCTCGCCGCCGTCGGCGACATCGCGTGCGAACCCGCCGACGCGGACAACGTCGCGACCCCCTCCTCGCTCAAATGCGGCAGCGCGAGCCTCGGCGGCTATGACGCGGAGTACGCCACGGCGAAGCAGGCGGACCAGATGCAGCCGGATGCCGTGGCTCTCCTGGGCGACGAACAGTACGAAGTCGGCAAGCTGAGCGACTTCGAGGGCTCCTTCGAGCAGGCGTGGGGTGGCCTCAAGTTCCTCGAGCGTCCGGCTCCCGGCAACCACGAGTACTACGCGTACACGAAGAAGGGCGACAATGAGTCGGCCCAGAACGGCAACGGCTATTTCGCCTATTTCAATGGTCACGACCAGACCGGCACACCGAACACGTCGGGTCAGGCCGGTGCCGACACCGGTGAAGGGCAAGGCTGGTATTCGTACAACCTGGGCAACTGGCACATCATCTCACTGAACGTCGAATGCAACTCGGCGGCGTTCTCGAACGACTGCTCGACCACCGACCAGGGGCTGCTTGCGCAGGAGACCCAGTGGCTGGCCGCCGACCTGAAGAGCAATCACAGGCAGTGCACGGTCGCGTACTGGCACCAGCCGACATTCAGTGCGACCACGGCATCCACGGCGACGGTCGCGGCCTCCGCGCCGGGCGCGGGCGGACAGGAGGGCCTGGTCGCCGACGACTGGTGGAAGCTGCTGTATGCGAACCACGCCACCCTCGTCCTCAACGGTCACGAGCACGCCTACGCCCGATTCCGGCCGATGGACCCGGCAGGGGCATCCGACCCCAAGAAGGGCATCCCGGAATTCATCATCGGCACCGGTGGTGAGGCACTCGACACACTCGCCCGGAACGCGGACGGAAGCTTTGCGAACCCGAACGTCGTGACCGGATACGACCAGGGCTACGGAACCATGAAATTCACCCTCAAGCCGCACGGCTACTCGTTCTCGTACGCCCCGGCGCTCCAGGGCGCAGGGTTCCCGGTATCGGCACTCGACTACTCCGACTCCGGCTCCGGCACCTGCCGCGGCTGAACGCGGCCCGTCCGGTCGATCGTCGAGGCACGCGCGGGCGCTACTCCGAAAGGAGGCGCGCGCCGTGCACCGGCCCGGTCGCCCGCACGGCCGTGTGGCGGGATGCGCTGAGTGCGATCTGCAGGTCGAGCGCACTGTCGAGATCCGCGGTCAGGAACGCCACGGTCGGGCCGGAGCCGGAGACGATCCCGGCGAGAGCGCCGTTCATCTCGCCGAACTCGATGATCTCGCCGATGTGCGGCGCGAGGTGGATCGCCGGGGCCTGAAGGTCGTTGACCAGGCACTCGGCGAGCATGTGCGGATCGCCGGCACGCAGCGCCTGCAGGACGTTCGCGTCGACGGTCGGCTGCTTCTGCGCCGGGAAGATGTCCTGCGAGTGACGCTCGCGGTGCCGGTCGAGCTCCCTGTACACCTCGGGGGTGCTCATCCCCTCTTCGGCAAGCACAAGCACCCAGTGGAACTGCCCTTTGGCGAGCGCGGGGCTGAGGCGGTCGCCACGACCGGTGCCGATCGCCGTGCCCCCGATGAGCGCGAAGGGCACGTCGGCGCCGAGACGGGAGGCGAGGGCGAGCAACTCGTCTTTGGTGCAATCGGTGCCCCAGAGCGCGTCGCAGGCGAGCAGAGTCGCCGCAGCGTCGGCGGACCCGCCGCCCATCCCTCCGGCGATCGGAACATGCTTGTCGATCTCGAGGTGCACGCCACCGCGATAGTCGGTCTTGCGCGCGAGCATCCTGGCCGCCTTGATGGCCAGGTTGTCACCGTCCGTCGGCAGGCCCGAGCAGTCGATCGTGCCACCGAAGGTGACCGAGAAATCGTCGGCCGGATAGGCGCGTACATCCTCATACAGCGAGACCGCCTGATAGGCCGTCGCCACGTCGTGGTACCCGTCGGACATGACAGCTCCGACCCGCAGGAACACGTTGATCTTGCCCGGCGCCCTGGCGTGCACCATGTGGAGCGAGGCCTCGGAGGTCATGCATCCAACCTACAGCGCTCTTACGGCTGAGCCGCGCGTGCGATCGCGATGAAGTCGTCGACCGTCAGTTGTTCGCCGCGTTCGGTCGGCTCGACGCCCGCTTTCTCGAGGATCGCGGATGCCGTGGCCGAGTCCCCGAACAGCGCCGAGAGCGACTGGCGCAGCATCTTGCGCCGCTGCTGGAATGCGGCGTCGACGATGGCGAAGGTCCGGGAGCGGAGGTCCTCGTCCCCCGGCTCGCTCTCGTGGCGTTCGAACGCCACGAGGATCGAGTCCACGTTGGGCACCGGCCAGAACACCTGGCGGCTGACGTTGCCCGCGGTGCGCCAGCGTCCGTACCAGGCGGCTTTCACGCTCGGCGACCCGTACACCTTCGAACCGGGTTCGGCGGCGACGCGCTGGCCGACCTCGGCCTGCACCATCACGACGCCGGTTCGGATGCTCGCGAAGTGCTCGAGGAAGTGCAGCAGCACGGGGACGGACACGTTGTACGGCAGGTTGGCCACCAGCCGGCTCGGCTCACCGGAGAGTTCGGTCACGGCGAGCGCGTCGCGGTGCACGACGCTCAGCCTCTCCACGGCGGACGGCGCAAGGGTGCCGATCGTCACGGGCAGCTGACGGGCGAGCCGTCCGTCGATCTCGACCGCCACCACCGATGCTCCGGTCTCGAGCAGGCCGAGGGTCAGCGATCCGAGCCCGGGCCCCACCTCGACGACGCTGTCGCCCGCCTCTACACCTGCGACCCGGACGATCCGGCGCACCGTGTTCGCGTCGATCACGAAGTTCTGGCCGAGTTTCTTCGTCGGCGTCACATCCAGGAGTTCGGCCAGGTCGCGGATCTCCGCCGGCCCCAGGAGCCGCACCTCGTTCACGCGACCGACCCGATCGGAGCCGTCGGCGGCGCCGCGACGGGCTCGGAGTCCCAGCGCCCGTAGACGAGCTCGGTGTTGGACGAGATCTGGGCGGCGAGCATCGACGCGTCCGTCCCCAGGTGGTCGGCCATCGCTCGCAGCGTGTGCGGGATGAGGTAGGGAGCGTTCGGCCGGCCCCGGTACGGCATCGGGGTGAGGAACGGCGCATCCGTCTCGACCAGCAGGAGCGCGCGCGGCGCGACCTCCATGGCCTCGCGGAGCTGGCCGGCGTTCTTGAACGTCACATTGCCGGCGAACGACATGTACCACCCGTTGTCCGCGCAGAGCTGTGCGAGCTCGGCGTCGCCGGAGAAGCAGTGGAACACGGTGCGCTCGGGGGCGCCGACCCGTTTCAGGGTGCGGACGACGTCGGCGTGCGCATCCCTGTCGTGGATCTGCAGGGCGATGTCGTTCTGCTTGGCGATCTCGATGTGCGCCTCGAACGAACGGAACTGGGCGGCGCGTCCGGACTCGTCGGTGCGGAAGAAGTCGAGTCCGGTCTCGCCGACCGCACGCACGCGCGGGCGTCCGGCGAGCTCGGCGATCACCTGCAGCGCATCGTCGAGTTCCCCCCGCGCGTCGTAGACGGGCGCGTCGTTCGGGTGGATGGCAACCGCTGCGAGCATCCGGGGTTCGATCGCCGCCATGTCGGCCGACCAGCGCGACGTCTCGACATCGTTGCCCACCTGGACGACACCGCGGACGCCGACACTCGATGCGCGGTCGAGCTGCTCCCGGTAGTCGAGCGGATCGTCGCCGTCCGAGATCTCGAGGTGGGTGTGGTTGTCGTAGACGCCCACTACGAGCGCCTCCGGAAGCGGCGGATAGTTCAGATCGCGACCTTCCGCTGCATGCCGGTGACGGATGTGCGACTCGTCAGGCAACGGTCGCTTCGATTCGGGGGAACAGCGCTTCGAGGCCGTTGACTGTGGTGCCCGCCGCCAACTGGCCCCAGCGTCCAGCATCGCGGATCGGCTGCGCCTCCAGCGGGCCGAGCTCCTGACCTGCTCCGAGCGACTCCCAGAGCCGTGCTGTCGCAGCCGGGACGACCGGCGACAGCAGGACCGCGAGAGCACGAAGGCCCTCCGCGGCCGTGTAGAGCACGGTTCCGAGCCGCTCGCGCTGGGTCTCGTCCTTCGCGATCGACCAGGGCTCCTGGGTCGTGATGTACCCGTTGAGCTCGTCGACGACCGTCCAGATCGCCGCCAGGGCATCATGGATCGCGAGGCTGCCGATCGCAGCGTCCGCATCCGCGACCGCCCTGGCCACCACATCCTGCACGACCAGGTCGGCGGGGTCGTAGTCGCCCGCGGGCGGCACGATGCCGTCGAAGTACCGCGAGACCATTGCGATCACGCGGGAGGCCAGGTTGCCGAAACCGTTCGCGAGCTCGGACTGGTAGCGCGCGGCCAGGTCCTCCCAGCTGAACGAGCCGTCCTGGCCGAAGCTGATCGCACGCATGAAGTAGTAGCGGAAGGCGTCGGAACCGAAGGTCGCAGTGATCTGGGTCGGGGCGATGCCGGTGAGCTTCGACTTCGACATCTTCTCGCCGCCGACCAGCAGCCAGCCGTGGCCGAAGACCTGATGCGGCACGTCGAGCCCCGCGGCCATCAGCATCGCCGGCCAGATGACCGCGTGGAACCGGAGGATGTCCTTGCCGACGATGTGCGTCGCCGGCCAGCGGCGGGCGAACTGCTCCTCGTCATGGCCATAACCCACGGCCGTCACGTAGTTGAGCAGCGCGTCGAACCAGACGTAGACGACGTGCGACTCGTCCCACGGCACCTTGATGCCCCAGTCGAAGCTCGAGCGAGAGATCGAGAGGTCGGACAGGCCCTGGCGCACGAACGAGACGACCTCGTTGCGGGCGGCTTCGGGCTGCACGAAATCGGGTCGGGCGTCGTAGAGGTCGAGGAGCTTCTGGGCGAAGTCGCTCATGCGGAAGAAGTAGTTCTTCTCCTGCAGCAGTTCGAGCGGCTTCGAATGGATGGCGCACACCTTCTGGCCGGCGTACTCGCCCGTACCGTCGACGATCTCGCTCTGCGGCTTGAACTCCTCGCAGCCGACGCAGTAGAGGGCCTCGTACTCGCCTGCGTAGATGAAGCCGTCGTCGTAGAGCTTCTGCAGGAACAGCTGCACGTTCTTCTCGTGCCGCTCGTCCGTCGTGCGGATGAAGTCGTCGTTCGCGATGGAGATCGTCTCCAGCAGCGGCAGCCACTCGTCGTGCACGAGGCGGTCGGCCCACTCCTTCGGAGTCGTGCCGTTCGCGGTCGCCGTGCGCAGGATCTTCTGTCCGTGCTCGTCGGTGCCTGTCAGCAGCCAGGTGTCGTCGCCCGCCTGACGGTGCCACCGGGCGAGCACATCGGCCGCGACCTCGGTGTACGCGTGCCCGATGTGGGGAACATCGTTCACGTAGAAGATCGGCGTGGTGATGTAGAACGAAGAGCCGTCGGACATGCTGACTATCCTACGGGCGCGCGGGAGGGGCTTCGGCGGGTGTTACGCGGGCCGCCAGGGCGGCCTGGTAGAGGTCGCGCTTGCCGAGGCCCGTCACCTCGGCGACCTCGGCGGCGGCGTCCTTCAGCCGGCCGCCGGCGGCGACCAGCGAGAGCACCTGGGCGACGGCCGAACCCAGGTCGGCGACGGTCTCCGCCGCGCCCTCGACAACGATGCAGATCTCGCCGCGGACGCCATCCGCCGCCCACGTCGCGAGCTCGGACGCCGAGCCGCGACGGACCTCCTCGAACAGCTTCGTCAGCTCACGGCACACCACGACGCGACGGTCGTCGCCCAGCACCGCCGCGAGGTCGGCGAGCGAAGCAGCGAGCCGGTTCGGGGACTCGAAGAAGACCATGGTGCGGCGCTCGCCGGCGAGAGCACGGAAGGTCGCCGTCCGCTCCCCCTGCTTGCGGGGGAGGAAGCCCTCGAAGGTGAACCGGTCGGTGGGCAGGCCGGACACGGCGAGCGCCGTGATGACCGCCGACGGACCGGGCAGCGCCGTGACGCCGACGCCGGCCGCGGCCGCCGCCTCGACCAGGTGGAAACCCGGGTCGGACACGGTCGGCATGCCCGCGTCGCTCAGGACCAGCACATCCGCCTCGCGCGCGAGCTCGACGAGCTCTGCCGAACGGTCCCGCTCGTTGTGGTCATGGAGTGCGATCAGGCGCGGCCGGTTCTCGACGCCGAGGCCCGCCAGCAGGCGCTGAGTCACCCGGGTGTCCTCGGCCGCGACGACGCCGACGGTGCCGAGCGTCTCGACGAGCCGCGCCGACGCATCCTTCAGATTCCCTATGGGTGTCGCGGCCAGGATGATCATCCGCCCAGTCTGACAGGCCCACGTCACTAACATTGCAGCGTGACCAGGACTCCCACGATCGGCTTCGACGCCGCAATCGCCGAACCGACAGGCAGCCGCCTCGACGACTGGTGGGCGCGCACCCTGAGGACGCCGCTGCGCATGAGGCTCTGGTACTGGGGCGGTCCTCTGGCGGTGACGCTGCTGGCGTCCGTGCTGCGCCTCTGGGACCTGGCCAACCCGCACAGTCTCGTGTTCGACGAGACGTTCTACGTGAAGGACGCGTGGACCCTCATGCACCTCGGCTACGAGGGCAGCTGGCCGGACAAGGCCGACCAGAGCTTCAACGACGGCATCACGAACATCTTCGGTACCCAGCCCTCGTTCGTGGCGCATCCGCCGCTCGGAAAATGGATCATCGCGCTCGGGCTCGCGGCCTACGGTGCCGGCAACAGCTTCGGCTGGCGGGTGAGCACGGCGGTCGTCGGCATCCTCGCCGTCGTGGTGCTCATGCTGATCACCCGCAAACTTTTCCGGTCGACCCTCCTCGCCGTGACCGCCGGATTCCTGATGGCCATCGACGGCCACGCCATCGTGATGAGCCGGGTGGCGATCCTCGACAACTCGGTGATGTTCTTCGCCCTGCTCGCCTTCTGGTGCATCCTGCTCGACCGCGACTGGCACGCGACGAGGCTCGCGGCCAAGGTCGCCGACGCGCGGAAGAACGGCCGCGACCCGTCCTGGGGGCCGGCGCTCTGGTGGCGGCCGTGGCTGATCGCTGCGGGCATCCTCTGCGGGCTGTGCGCCGGCGTCAAATGGACCGGGCTGTACTTTCTCGCATTCTTCGCGATCTACACGGTGATCGTGGATGCGGTGGCGCGGCGCCGCGTCGGCGTGCCGTTCTGGATCACGGGCAGCATCCTCAAGCAGGCGCCTGCGACGTTCGTGGTGATGGTCCCGATCGCACTGGTGAGCTACGTCGCCGCCTGGTCCGGCTGGATCTTCACGAAGGGCGGCTACGACAGGTCCTGGGCGACCACCGTCGGAACGCCGTGGAGCGGCGCGTTCGCGTGGGTCCCGCACTGGGTCCAGAACCTCTGGCACTACCAGACCGAGATGTACGGCTACAGCATCAACCTGCACGTGCCGCACCCGTACCAGGCGAACCCGCTGACCTGGCTCTTCATGATCCGGCCGACGAGCATGTACTACGAGGGCACCGTGCTCGGACAGAACGGCTGCACCGCGTCCGCGTGCTCCTCGGCGATCACCTCGGTCGGCAATCCCCTGATCTGGTGGGCGGCCGCCGCCGCGATGTTCTACCTGCTCTACCGGCTCATCCGCTACCGGGAATGGCGGGTCGGGCTCATCCTCACCGGTGTCGCGGCCGGCTACCTGCCGTGGCTGCTCTACATCAACCGCACCGTCTTCCAGTTCTATACGATCGCGTTCGAGCCGTATCTGATCCTCGCTCTGACGTTCGTCATCGCGCTCATCCTCGGCAGACGGTCGGATGCGGCATGGCGGCGCAAACGCGGCATCCTCACCGTC
The DNA here is from genome assembly GCF_055231915.1 of Leifsonia sp. Ger2509. Lineage (NCBI taxonomy): Bacteria > Bacillati > Actinomycetota > Actinomycetes > Micrococcales > Microbacteriaceae > Leifsonia > Leifsonia sp. Ger2509. The sequence continues at coordinate 3,569,923 of NZ_JBUYVB010000003.1, read as the reverse complement.
GTCGTCTACCTCGTCATCACGTCGGCCGTCAGCGTGTTCTTCTACTCGATCTGGACGGCGCAGCAGGTCCCGTTCTGGTTCTGGCAGCTGCACATCTGGCTGCCGAGCTGGCGGTGACGGGCAGCAGCCTTCCGCCTGTCGGTCCGTGGTGGTAGACCGGGGCCATGGCCCCAGCTGACACGAACGAACCACTCGACCTCACACCGCTGCCCGGAAGCGAGCGCACGGCGGCTCCCGGGCTGACCGCCTCCGCGGCCCTCGACCCGCAGACGCCGATCGAGGCGACGCTCTTCCTGCGCCGCCGCGCGGAAGTCCCCGAGGATGTGCTCACGAACCCGGTCCCGGCCGAAGAGTTCGTGGCGAAGTACGGCGCCGATCCGGCCGATGTTGCGCTCGTCACGTCGACGCTCGAGGCGCTCGGCGTCACCGTGGTCGACAGCAGCCTGGCCGACCGGCGCGTGCGCGTGTCGGGTACGGCTGCCGTCCTCGGGCGGGTCTTCGGCACGGATCTCGGGCAGGCCACGAGCCTCGACGCGAACGACAACCCGGTCCAGCACCGTCATCGCACCGGCGGTCTCAGCGTGCCGTCTGCGCTCAACGGGGTCGTCACCGCCGTGCTCGGCCTCGACGACCGGCCGCAGGCACGGACGCAGTACCGGGTCGCCCTTCCGGCCGCCGTGGCCACGAGCTACACGCCCCCGGAGCTCGGCGCCATCTACTCGTTCCCGCCGAACACCGACGGCTCCGGCACCACGATCGCGATCATCGAACTCGGCGGCGGTTTCGCGCAGAGCGACCTCGACACCTACTTCAGCGGCCTGGGGATCACACCTCCGACCGTGACCGCGGTCGGAGTCGACGGAGCGACGAACGTTCCGGGCCAGGACCCGAACGGTGCGGATGGCGAAGTGCTCCTGGACATCGAGGTCGCCGGTGCGCTCGCCCCCGGCGCACACATCGTCGTGTATTTCGCACCGAACACCGACGCCGGCTTCATCGACGCCGTCACGACCGCGGCGCACGCCACTCCGACGCCCGCCGCGATCAGCATCAGCTGGGGCCAGAGCGAGGACCAGTGGACCGCACAGGCTCGCACAGCCTTCGACCAGGCGCTCGTCGACGCGGCAGCACTCGGGGTCACCACCACCGCCGCCTCGGGCGACGACGGGAGCTCGGACCGCGTCACCGACGGCCGCGCGCACGTCGACTTCCCTGCATCCAGCCCGCACGCGCTCGCCTGCGGCGGAACGCGGCTGGCGGCCGATCCGTCCACGGCGACCGTGCAGTCGGAGGTGGTGTGGAACAACGGTCCGGGCCGTGGCGCGACCGGTGGCGGCGTGAGCGACACGTTCCCCCGACCGACGTGGCAGGCGAACGTCGGGGTGCCGTCGTCCCCGCAGGCGTCGGGGCGCGGCGTGCCGGATGTGTCGGCCGTCGCGGACCCGCAGACCGGTTACCGCATCCTCGTCGACGGCAAGGAGATCGTGATCGGCGGGACCAGCGCCGTCGCACCCCTGTGGGCTGCGCTCGTGGCCCGGCTGGTGCAGTCGACGGGCACGCCGCTCGGCCTCGCGCAGCCGAAACTCTACGACACGATCGCCGCAGGCCAGGTCGCCCCCGGCTTCCGCGACATCACGTCCGGCAACAACGGCGCGTTCGCCGCCGGCCCCGGCTGGGATGCGTGCACGGGCCTCGGCGTCCCGAACGGGACCGCGCTCCTCGCGAGCCTTTGACCGTCGTCGAGCACAGGAGAACCGGGCCCACGCGCAAGCGATCGGCCCGGTTTTCCTGTGCTCGACGGGCGTGGCGACCGTGAGCGCGGAGCGCGGCCAGAATAGAGGCGATGAACGCCGCTCCACGCCCCACCATCGTCGCGCTGCCCGGGCTGGCCGCCGCGGCGCTCGCAGCAGCAGCCGCGTGGGGCGTCCACTGGCTCGTTCCGGCGATTCCACTGCTGACCGCGGCCGTCGCGCTCGGGATCATCGTCGGCCAGCTCCCGTTCGCTCGCCCGGCGCTCACGGGGTCGCTCGCGCCCGGTCTCGCCGTTGCATCGCGACGACTGATGCGGCTGGGTGTCGTGCTCCTCGGCCTCAAGCTGAGTCTCGTCGACATCGTCCACCTCGGCTGGGTGACGATCCTCACCACAGTGGCCATCGTGCTGCTCACGTTCGTCGGCACGATCGGTCTCGGGCGTCTCTTCCGGCTTCCCGGCCACCAGCCGTTGCTGATCGCCACCGGATTCTCGATCTGCGGTGCGTCCGCGATCGGGGCGATGAGCGGTGTGGTGCGAGCGAAGGATGAGGACACGGCGACACCGGTCGCGCTCGTCACGCTCTGCGGCACCCTGGCGATCTTCGTCCTTCCGGTCTTCTGGCATCCGTTCGGCCTCTCCAGCCTGCAGTTCGGGCACTGGGTGGGCGCTGGAGTCCACGACGTCGGACAGGTCGTCGCGACCGCGCAGATCGCCGGCCCCGCTGCCCTCGCGGTCGCCCTCGTCGTCAAGCTCACCCGGGTGCTCATGCTCGCGCCGATGGTCGCGATCACCTCGGCCGTCGAGCGCCGCCGTCACGTCGACCCCGACCCGACGGCGAAGCGGCCGCCGATCGTCCCGCTCTTCGTCGCGGGCTTCATCGCCGCCATGCTGGTGCGAACCTTCATCCCGCTGCCGCCTGTCGTGCTGAGCAGTGCCGACACGCTGCAGACGATCCTGCTGGCCATGGCACTCTTCGGCCTCGGCTCGGCCGTGCGCCTGCGCACCCTGCTCGGAACCGGATGGCGGGCCCTGATCGTGGGCCTGCTCTCGTGGGTACTGATCGCGGCCCTCGCCCTGGGCGCGGTCGAACTCTCCTGAGGAAGCCCTGGCCGGCGTACCCGGTTGCAGACTGTTACACCGCGGAACGGGAGCACGATCGCGCTCGGGTAGCGTGAGCCCATGGCAGATCGCGAATACGGCTTCCGCACGCGTGCGATTCACGCGGGCAACATCCCCGACCCCGTGACGGGAGCGCGTGCGCTTCCGATCTACCAGACCAGCGCTTTCGTCTTCGACGACACGGCGGATGCTGCGGCCCGGTTCGCCCTTCAGAAGTACGGGAACATCTACTCCCGTCTCGCCAACCCCACGGTCGCCGCGTTCGAAGAGCGCATCGCGAGCCTGGAAGGCGGACTCGGAGCCGTCGCGACAGCGAGTGGCCTGAGCGCGCAGTACATCACGTTCGCGTCGCTGGCCGGAGCCGGTGACCACATCGTCGCCTCGGCGAACCTGTACGGCGGATCGATCACCCAGCTCGACGTGACACTGCGCCGCTTCGGCGTGGAGACCACCTTCATCCAGAGCTCGGACCCCGCCGACTACGCGGCTGCGATCACCGACCGGACGAAGCTGGTCTTCGCCGAGACCGTGGCCAATCCGTCGGGCGAGATCGCCGACATCGAGGGCCTCGCGGCTGTGGCGCACGCTGCGGGCATCCCTCTCGTCATCGATTCCACGATCGCCACCCCGTATCTGAACCGGCCGTTCGAGTGGGGCGCGGACATCGTGATCCACTCGGCCACGAAGTTCCTCGGCGGCCACGGCACGACCCTCGGCGGCGTCGTCGTCGAGAGCGGCCGCTTCGACTGGCACACCGAGAAGTTCCCGCTCTTCGGTCAGCCCGTTCCGTCGTACGGCGGGCTCCAGTGGTCGGGCAACTTCGGCGAGTACGCGTTCCTCACCCGCCTGCGCGCGGAGCAGCTGCGAGACATCGGCCCGACGCTCGCACCGCACTCGGCGTTCCTCCTCGCGCAGGGCGTGGAGACGCTCCCCTACCGCATCCAGGCCCACATCGACAACGCCCGCGCGGTCGCGGAATGGCTCGACGCCGACCCCCGCATCGAATCGGTGCTCTGGGCAGGTCTGCCCGCGCATCCGCACCACGATCGCGCACTCAAGTACCTGCCCAAGGGGCCGGGCAGCGTGTTCAGCTTCGAGGTCAAGGGCGGTCGCGCGGCCGGCCAGACGTTCATCGAATCGGTGAACCTCGCCAGCCACCTCGCGAACATCGGCGACGCCAAGACGCTCGTCATCCACCCCGCATCCACGACCCACGCGCAGCTCAGCGAACAGCAGCTCGTCGACGCCGGGGTGCTGCCGGGCGTCGTAAGGATTAGCGTTGGTATCGAGGACGTCGATGACATCATCTACGACCTCGACCAGGCACTCGACCTGGCTGTGAAGGAGAACTGATGACCCTCACCGACAACGCTCCGGCAGCGTCCGCTGACCTCGCGGAGGTCCAGCTGGCCAACGGCCTGAGCTGCGAACTGCCCGCCGACTCGCCGCTCGCCAAGCTCCTCAGGTCGCAGCGCACCTGGGTCGGCCCCGATGCGAAGGAACGACTGAAGATCCTGCGCGCCGCCAAATCCGTCGCGATCGTCGGTGCGTCGCCCAACCCGGCCCGTTCCAGCTACTTCGTGGGCACATACCTGCAGCAGTCGAGCGACTACCGCGTCTACTTCGTGAACCCCAACGCCGATGAGATCCTCGGCCAGAAGGCGTACCCAGACCTCGCTTCGCTGCCCGAGGTTCCGGACATCGTCGACGTCTTCCGCAAGGGCAGCGATATCCCGAGCGTGATCGACGAGGTCGTCGCGATCGGCGCGCCGACGATCTGGGTCCAGCTCGGCATCTGGAACCAGGATGCGGCGGAGTACGGCGAGTCGAAAGGCCTGACGGTCGTGATGGACCGCTGCATCAAGATCGAGCACGCGCGCTTCCACGGCGGGCTGCACCTTCTCGGGTTCGACACTGGGCAGATCACCGCGCGCAAGACCATCCGCTGAGTCCTCGCGACGCGCGAGCAGTGCGAGCACGGCTCGCATCCCGCGACAGGTGTATCGCTGGAGTTACGCGTTCCGCGCGACCACGTGGAAGACGTGCCAGTGCTTGGGGCCCTCGAACGACAGGCCGTCACGGTTGTCCTCGACGATCCGCACGATGTCGAGCCCCGCGAGCATCCGTTCGACACCGGCGCTGTCATGGAAATTCATCCCGGGGCGACCGAACCAGTCGTCGTCGGGTCCGAAGAATTCCCCGGCGAACACCGCGTCGGGCAGCAGCGCCTCCCGGATGTCCGCCCACAGGTACGGGAAATGCGACGCATCGCAGAACGGCAGCGCGAAACCGGCGTAGACGAAATCCGCCTCCGGTAGCCCGGTGAGCGACTCGAACGACCGCTGCCAGATCTCGACGGGCGGCCCATCGTCCGTGTCGCCGATCGTCGCGCGCACCCGCGCCTCGACGCCGTCGTCCGAATCGATCGCGAGCACCCGCCAGCCCCGGTCGAGCAATTCACGGGTCTCGATGCCGTCCCCGCAGCCGAGGTCGATCGCCCGCCCGGGCGGAAGTCCGTCCCGGGCTTCCAGCCCCGCGACGAAGGTCGGGCGGGCACCACGGCCCGCCTGCGCCGTGTAGAACTCCGACCAATCGCTCGCCATCTGCGCCTCCCGGAGCGTGATGCGCTTTTCCTCCGGCACCACTCCTCGCTGCAGCCTATCCCCGCCGTCGGCCCCGCTGGCCGGGCACGGTCCGATTCGTGTCCCGTCCGCTCGCTAAACTCGGCGAGTGGACTCCTCGAACCGGCCGCGACCCCGTGTCGCCGTCCTCGGCCCTGTACTGGTCGAGGATCGTTCCGGCACGCTCGCCGAGCCCACCGGCACGCTGGGCAAGAGCCTCATCGTGTCGCTCGTACTGGCGCACGGCTCGGTCAGCGTCCCCATGCTCGTCGAGGACCTCTGGGATGACGCGCCACCGCGTCAGGAACGCGCCGCACTGCAGACTCTCGTCTCGCGCGTCCGCACAGCCAGCGCGGACGGCATCCTCGAGTCCACCGCAGGCGGCTACGCCCTCGCCCTGCCCCCGGAGCACACCGACCTCGGTCTGGCGCGCGCCCTCCTCGACCGGGCGAAGGCCGCCGCACTCGAGAACGATCCAGCGCGCGCCGCGAACGATGCAACACGCGCACTGGCGTTGTGGCGCGGCGAACCCGGCTCCGAGCTCGGGGAGACCCCGCTCGCGTCTGAACTGGAGCGCGCTGCGGGCGCGCTCAAGGCCGAGCTCCTCCTCCTCCGCGCACGTGCCCGCCGGATCGAGGGCGACACCACCGCCGCCCTCGCCGACCTCGAACCGCTCCTCCACGCATCCCCGCTGGACGAGACGCTCCAGCGGGAACTCCTGCTGGCGCTCGATGCCGCGGGTCGACGCAACGACGCGCTCCGCGCATTCGACGACTTCCGCACGCGGCTGCGCGAGACGCTCGGCGCGCGACCCGGTCCCGAACTCGTGGCTCTCAACGCAGCGCTCCTGGTCGAAGAGACGCCGACCGCACCCGCCGAATCCGGCCCCGTCCGGATCGGGCTCCGCGCCGCACCCAACGCACTCATCGGCCGCGAATACGACCTGCAGGCCGTCGAAGACCTCGTCGCCACCGGGCGCCTGACGACCATCCTCGGCGTCGGCGGCCTCGGCAAGACGCGCCTCGCACAGGAGATCGGCGCCCGCGCGGTCCTGACGCCTGCGGTCGTCATGCTCGAACTCGCCAGCGTGCGCACCGGCGACGACGTCGGCCTCGCGCTCGCCTCGACGCTGGGCATCAGGGAGGCGCGCACGACGCGACCGGGGTCGGCCGATCCGGCGGCGCACATGGACCTGCGCACGCGCATCCTCGGCCAGCTCGGGGAGCGCGAGACGCTCCTCATCGTCGACAACTGCGAGCACATCATCGACGCGGCGGCGTTCTGGATCTCGGACATCCTCGAGTCGACGGCCAACGTGCGCGTCCTCGCGACGAGTCGCGCGCCTCTCGCGATCAGCGCAGAACGGGTCTACCCGCTCGACTCCCTCTCCAGCGGCATCTCCCCCACCGAACTCGTGCCCTCGATCCCGGTCCCGGCCGACGCCTCGTCATACGGGCCGGCGGTCGCCCTGTTCGTCGAGCGCGCGCGTGCGGCCCGGCCTTCTGCGGTCCTTCCGCTCGACGTCGTCGTGCGCCTCTGCGACCGGCTCGACGGACTGCCTCTGGCCATCGAGCTGGCCGCAGCGCGCATCCGGTCGATGTCCGTGGAGGAGGTCGAGCGCCGCCTCGAGAACCGGTTCACCCTGCTGACCGGCGGCGAGCGCACCGCACCCGAACGGCACCGGACACTGCTGGCGGTCATCGACTGGAGCTGGAACCTGCTGACGACCTCGCAGCGCGTGCTCCTGCGCAGGCTGTCGCGATTCCCCGACGGGTTCAGCTCGGAGGCGGCCGAGACCGTCGCCGACTCGGCGAGCCCCGATATCCTCGACGACCTCGATGCGCTCGTCGGCCAGTCCCTCGTCTCGGTCGCCGAGGATGCCGCGACGGGCATCCTGCGCTACCGGATGCTCGAGACGGTTCGCGAATTCGGCGACCTCGCCCTGACAGAGGCGGGTGAGGCCGAGCTGGTGCGCGACGGGATGTATCGGTGGGCCAGGGCGTTCTGCCGCGACGCGCTCGCGCACCTGCACGGGGCGGAGCAGGTCCACCGGTTCCAGCTCGTCACCGCCGAGCAGGACAACCTCGTCGCCGTGCTGCGTTCCGCGCTCGACGAACCGCGCCCCGACGTCGTCGCCTCCGTCTTCGCGGCCCTCGCCTACTACTGGTCGCTGCGGAGCGCCCATTCGGAGGTGCTCGCCTTCGGCGGTCCGGTCGTGGATGCGCTGCGCGGGTACATCCCCGGCCCGGACGAGCGCTCGGAGACGGCGGCGACGTACGCCGTCATCGGGGCGACCTTCCTCTATATGGATGCGCACATCGCGGGCCGCGCCCTGGCCCGCCTCAGGCAGGTCAAACGCGGCATCGTCCTCCCCGACGGACGTCTCGAGTCGCTCACCAACCTCATCATGGCTGCAACACGTCCGGCCGAGGGCGTCGCGCTCCTCACCGAGTACAAGGCGTCCTCAGACCCAGATACAGCGGCGATGGGCAACCTGATCTCGGCCCAGTTCAAGGAGAACGCGGGCGAGCTCGACGAATCGATCGCCGAGGCCTCGCGCGGCTACGAGCTCGCAGTGCAGCTCGAGGACACGTGGACCCAGGCGACAGCGGCCCAGGCGCTCACCCACCTCCACAGCCAGCTGGCGAACCACGTCGAGGCGATGGAGTGGGGCACGCGGGCGATGGCCGGCTTCGCAGCGTTGCGGGCCGACAGCGACCTGCGCCAGCTGGAATGGATGATCGCGACGAGCTCGGTCGCGACGGGCGACATCGAGCGCGCACGCCGCATCTTCGCCCACCTCGCGACCGAGGACGAGGAGGCGCTCGGCTTCGACTTCCTCGACCTGCGGGCGATCGGGCACAGCGGTCTCGCCGAGATCGATCTCGTCACCGGCAACGTCGAGGCCGGCCTGGCGCGCTACGCGGATGCCGTGGACGTGTTCACTTCTGCGGGACCCGCTCCCGCGCCGTGGCTCAACATCGTCGCCGCCGCCGCCATCCTCGCCCACATCCGGATGGGGTCCGGCAACCACGACCGGGTCGACAGGCTGGCTACGGGGCTCCGGGCGCGCACGCTGGCGCACCTGCGCGCGCAGCCCTCGTTTGTCGACAAACCGGTGTTGGGAGCCAGCGTCGCGGGCCTCGCTGCATGGTACGTCTGGGAGCGCGGCGACTCCGAGCCCGGACCCCGCGATGTCGCGACCGGCCTCGAACTGTTCGGCCTTGCGGCACGGCTCAACTCGCGACAGGACCTCCGGTCGCTGGAACGAGCCACCCTCGAACGCGAGCTGAGGGATGCGTGGGGTGACGAGGCGGTCGAAACCGCGTTGTCATCCGCCGCATCCCTCACTCGCGACGAGGCCGTCGCCCGCGTGGTCGAGCTGCTGGGCTAGCCTCGGCCGCTCGCCCGGGCCCGCCCGGCTCGGCTGAACCTGCCCGGTCGGTCAGGCCTTGCGCATGTAGGCGCGCACGGTGAGTGGCGCGAACACCAGCACGATCACAGCCGCGCCGAGGAGCGCCCACCAGCCGTCGGCCCCGAAGGTCCCGTTGTTCGCCAGATCGCGGACCGCGGTGACCAGGTGCGATACCGGGTTGATGTTGACGAACCACTGCAGAATGTCCGGCAGCGTGTCGACCGGGACGAACGCGTTCGAGAGGAACGTCAGCGGGAACAGGATCAGGAACGAGATGCCCTGGACCGAACTCGCCGTGCGGGCGATGACGCCGAAGAAGGCGAAGATCCAGCTGATCGCCCATGATGAGACGATCACGAGCATCCCGGCGAGGACGACGAAACCGAAGCCCGCTTTGGGGTGGTAGCCCATGAGGTAGCCGACCGAGAAGGTGATCGTCGTCGCGATCGCATAGCGGATGGTGTCGGCCAACAACGCGCCGGCAAGCGGTGCGATCCGCGCGATCGGCAGCGACTTGAAGCGGTCGAACACGCCCTTGTCCATGTCTTCGCGCAACTGCACGCCGGTGACGACCGAGGTCGTGATCACGGTCTGCACGAGGATGCCGGGGATGAGCGCCGGCAGGTAATTCTGCACGTCTCCGGCGATCGCGCCGCCGAAGAGGTAGGCGAACATCACGGTGAAGATGATCGGCTGCAGCGTGACGTCGAACAGCTGTTCGGGCGTCCGCTTGATCTTGAGCACACCGCGGTACGCCATCGTGAACGAGTTCGCGAACGACTGCCGCACGCCCACATGATTGCGGAGGTTCCGCTCCGACGGCGGGGTGATGGTGATCGCGCTCATGCGTCGACTCTCTCTGCTTCGGCGGCGTCCTCGTCGGAGCCGGTCTTCTCGTCGTCGACACCGTGGCCCGTCAGCGTCAGGAACACCTCATCGAGCGTGGGCTTCTGCACCGAGAGCTCGGTCAGGTGGATGCCCGCCTCGCGGAAGGTCACCAGCAGGTCCGCCACGGTGTCCGGGTTGCGCATCGGGGCTGTGACACGGGTGCCCTCGGGCGAGACGATCGTGTCGACGCCGAGCACGGCGGTGATCGCGCGGCGCGCATCCTCGATGTCGCCGGGGTCGGCGAGGCGCAGCTGCAGCGACGATTCGCCCACGGAGGCCTTCAACTCGTCCGAGGTTCCCTCGGCGACCACCCGGCCACGGTCGATCACTGCGATCCGGTCGGCGAGCTGGTCCGCCTCATCGAGGTACTGCGTGGTGAGCAGCACCGTCGAGCCGGTCGCGACCAGGCGACGGATGGTGTCCCACATCTGTGCGCGCGTCCGCGGGTCGAGGCCGGTGGTCGGCTCGTCGAGGAAGATGAGCGGCGGCTGCGCGATGAGGCTGGCCGCCAGGTCGAGCCGGCGGCGCATCCCGCCGGAGAACTTGCTCAGCGGGCGCTTCGCGGCGTCGGTCAGCCCGAACTCTTCGAGCAGCTCCGCGCTCTTGCGCTTCGCGTCCGAGCGGCTGAGGCCGAGGAGCCGGGAGAAGATGACGAGGTTCTCGGTGGCAGAGAGCCGCTCGTCGACGGACGCGAACTGCGCGGTCACGCCGATGAGCTGACGGACGACCTGCTGCTCGCGGCGCACGTCGTGGCCGAAGATGGTCGCCGTTCCGCCGTCGGGCTTGAGCAGGGTGGCGAGCATGCTGATGGTCGTCGTCTTGCCTGCGCCGTTCGGGCCGAGCACGCCGTAGACGGTTCCGGCGCGGACGCTGAGGTCGACGCCGTCGACTGCTCGGTTGTCGCCGAAGACCTTGACGAGCCCGTGGGCTTCGACGGCCCAGTCTGAGCTGGTGGTCATGAAGAACCTTTCTGTGGATTCGTGGTGCGATGTCCATGGTGGGGCAGCCCGCTTACACGCGGCTTACGCACCGCTTACAGGGCGGACTGAAGCGTGAAAGGGGGTTCCGGATGCCCGGGCAGGTCAGTCGGACAAGGCCTCGACGAGCGCCTGCCTGTCGATCCCGGCCAGGACGAGCGCTCGCGGAACCGTGCCGAGCGGCAGGTCGAGGAGGGCGACGGCGAGGTCCTTCTCGGCCATGCGCCGCTGGCGATCCGCGCCCGCCCGCCGATGGGATGCCGCGACCAGCGTCTGCCGGGCGGATGCGCCCCAGCGGGGGCGGGTGACGCGCACGGTCGAGACGAGCCGTTCATCCACAACCGGTGCGACGCCCGCCGCCGCGAGGCTGGCGGCGCGCTCGGCACGCAGGATCCGGATGACGCCGGCGTGGTCGAGGCCGGCCGCGGCGAGCGTGGCGGCCGGCTCCCTCTCGCTGTCGTCGGCGAGCGCGAGGAGCAGGTGCTCCGCCTCGACAGCGCTGTCACCGCGTCGCTGCGCTTCGCTCACAGCGCGGGCGATGATGGGCCGGAGGGTCCGCGGGAAGGAGGTCTCATCCATTTCGTCTCCTGAGGTCGATGCCTGCGTCGGCGATGCGGCGCAGGTGCTTCTTGTGGACCGCCTGCCGCGACACCCCGAGCGCTTCGGCGACCTGGGTCCACGACCAGCCTTCGCGCAGGGCGCGTTCGACTTCGGCGTCTTCGAGCCGGTCGGCGAGTTCGCGGAGTGCGACGACCGAGGCCAGTCCGTCCGCGACTCCCCCGACGGGTTCCGGTGTGATGGGAGGCATACAAGCAACTTAGGTTGCTAATCGGAATTTGTCAACCTCAGTTGCTTATTCGGGTCACGCCGCATTCGTGCGCGCACCTGCTCATCCGCGCACGAATCGTGCGCGAACGGGAACGTAGACTGGAAATGTGACAGCGTACGTCTCGGCCTTCGACCTCTTCTCGATCGGCATCGGCCCGTCGAGTTCCCACACCGTCGGCCCGATGCGCGCGGCCCGTGCCTTCGCCGCCGGACTGGCCGACGTCGGGATCCTCGACCAGGTGAGCCACGTCACCTGCACGCTCTACGGCTCCCTCGGCGCGACGGGAATCGGCCACGGAACGCCAGACGCGATCGTCGCGGGCCTCGCCGATGTCGCGCCGGAGACCTGCGACCCGGCGGAGGTCCGCGGCTCCTGGGCAGCGCTCGGAGCAGACTCGACGATCCTGCTCGCCGGCACCCACCGCATCCCCATCTCCAAGGACGACATCTCGTTCGAGCCGCGGACCCGCCTGCCCGGTCACCCCAACGCACTCACCCTGAGCGCGTGGGGCCAGGGGCCGGATGGGACGACGGACGTGCTCCCCCTCGTCGAGGAGACCTACTACTCCATCGGCGGCGGCTTCATCCGGCGCGATGGCGAAGAGGCCGAACTGGCCGCGCGCGCCGCGCATCCACTGCCGTACCACACGTCCGCACAGCTCATCGGGATCTGCGACGACCTCGAGATCCCGATCTGCGAGGTCGCTCGGCTCAACGAGTTCGCGCTCCACGGCGAACAGCAGACCATCGAACGCCTCGACCTGATCTGGTCGGCCATGGCCGACTGCGTGGCGAACGGGCTCGCCGGCGGCGGCACCCTCCCGGGCGGACTCGGCGTGCGTCGACGCGCCGCAGCCCTGCGTGAACACCTCGAGGCCGCCGATCTCGTCCCGCAGCGCGACACGTCCATCGAGTGGCTCCACGCCTTCGCGCTCGCGGTGAACGAGGAGAACGCATCCGGCGGCCGCGTCGTGACCGCACCGACGAACGGTGCTGCAGGCATCGTTCCTGCGGTGGCCCATTACTACATGCGGTTCGTCCCCGGAGCATCCCAGGACGGCATCCGCAGGTACCTGCTGACCGCCACCGCGATCGGGTCGCTCTTCAAGGCGAACGCATCGATCTCCGGTGCCGAGGGCGGATGCCAGGCCGAAGTCGGCTCCGCCTGCGCAATGGCCGCCGGTGCGCTCTGCGCGGTGCTCGGAGGGACGCCGCGCCAGGTCGAGAACGCCGCGGAGATCGCGATGGAGCACCACCTCGGGCTCACCTGCGACCCGGTCGGCGGTCTGGTGCAAATCCCGTGCATCGAACGCAACGCCATCGCGTCGTCGACCGCCGTGTCGGCAGCGCGCCTCGCCCTCCACGGAGACGGCACGCACCTGGTCTCGCTCGACACGGTGATCGAGACGATGCGCCAGACCGGGCTGGATATGTCCACCAAATACAAGGAGACGAGCGAAGGCGGTCTCGCGGTCAACGTCATCGAGTGCTGACCCTGCCACCGCATTACGACGTGTTGCAGGCGTGAGAGCACCTCACGACCGCACTGGCTAACGTTGAGGCCGTGACCAGTTCATCCGCATCCTCCGCCGAAACGACCGCGCCGATCGTCGGTGCCGCCCTCGACGGGCCGACCGTGTCGACCCAGTGGCTCGCCGATCACCTCGGCTCCGACGGCCTCGTCATCCTGGATGCGACGGTGCTGCAGGTCCCCCACCCGCACGGTGGCCTGGCCTGGCTGAGCGGCCTCGACCAGTACCTCGTGGACGGCCACATCCCCGGTGCGGTGTTCGCGGACCTCCTCGAGATCTTCAGCGACCCCGAGGGCGCCTACCCCTTCAGCCGCCCGTCCGCCGACCTGTTCGCCGAAGCCGCCGCCTCCGTCGGCGTCGACAACCAGACGACCGTGATCGTCTACGACACGGCCGTCGGAACCTGGGCCTCCCGCATCTGGTGGCTGTTCCGCGCGTTCGGTTACGACCGTGTCGCCATCCTCGACGGCGGATTGACCAAGTGGAAGGCCGAAGGGCGAGCCATCGACACCGGCCACGTCGAGTCACGCACCGTCGGTGGCTTCGCCACGGCGGAACGCCCGGGTCACTGGGTGGAGAAATCCTTCGTAGAAGCGGTCGTCGACGGGGAGGAGAAGGCCACACTGGTCTGCGCCGTCCCGCCGAAGGAGTTCGCCGGCGAGGCCGGGCAGCGCGGTCGCCTCGGCCACATTCCGGGAAGCGTGAGCGCCCCCGCCGGCCGCCTCGTCTCGCGCGAGACGAACGCGCTGCTGCCTCTCGAGGCCCTGCGCACGATCTTCGCGGATGTGCTCGCCTCTCCCGACCCGATCGTCACCTATTGCGCCGGCGGCATCGCCGCATCCGCCGATGCGCTCGTTCTCGCGCTGCTGGGGCGGACGGACGTCGCGCTCTATGACGGCTCGCTCAACGAGTGGGCCGACGACGAGGACGCCCCGCTGGCGCAGGTCGCCGCCTGACCTCCCGCCCTCAGTCGATCCGCACGACCATCTTGCCCGTGTTCTCGCCGCGCATCAGGCCGAAGAACGCCTCGAGCGCATTCTCGATGCCGTCGACGACGGTCTCGTCGTAGACGATCTCTCCCGACGCGACCTTCGGTGCGATCTCAGCGGCGAAATCGGCCGCGTGGTGCTGGTAGTTGCCGATCGTGAATCCGCGCAGGGTCAGCCCCTTGGTGGTGATCATCGACAGGTTGCGTGGACCAGGCTCGGCGGTCTCGGCGTTGTAGCCGGAGATGGCGCCGCAGAGAGCGGCCCGGCCGCCATCCTTGAACGCGAAGATCGCGGCTTCGAGGTGCTCGCCCCCGACGTTGTCGAAATAGACGTCGATACCGTCCGGAGCGGCCGCCTGCAACTGCCGTGAGATGTGGCCGTTGCGGTAGTTGAAGGCTGCGTCGAAGCCGTAGCGCTCGGTGAGCATGGCGACCTTCTCATCCGATCCGGCACTGCCGATCACCCGGGCAGCACCCCGCAGCCGGGCGATCTGCCCGACCGCCGAGCCGACCGCCCCCGCCGCACCGGACACGAACACCGTGTCGCCCGGTCGCATCTCGGCGATAACGAGCAGCCCGACCCATGCGGTGAGACTCGTCATGCCGATGGCGCTGAGATACGCCGACGAGGGCACCCCGGGTACCTCTGCGACGGTGCGGAAGTGGGCTGCCGGACCCTGGGCGACGTCGCGCCAACCCTGGAAGTGCTGCACGAGGTCGCCGACAGCGTGGTGCGCCGAACGGGAGGCGATGACGCGGCCGACAGCCCCGCCCACCATGGTCTCGCCGAGCGGGTACGGAGGCGAATACGACTTGACGTCGTTCATCCGGCCGCGCATGTACGGGTCGACCGAGACGAACTCGTTGCGCACCCGGATCTCGTCGTCGGCGAGGCCGGGGAGCTCGACCGTGACGAACCGGAAGTCGTCGTCGACGGGCCAGCTGACGGGTCGTCGCACCAGCTGCCACTGGTGGCTCAGTGCGGTCTGGTCGGCCTGCGCCGCGGGGTCGTCGGTATGCGTCATGGGGGGCTCCTCGTATCCGGTGGTGGATCGTCCGTCACAATCCTCCACCCTGGCCGATCACTCTGCGTAGCAAACGTCTGACATTTTGGATTTCTTTCTGAAATGTGAAGTTTGTATCCGGAGTTTCGGATGCCATACGGTGGATCGGGTCCTGTTCAGGAAACCCATCACAAACAGAGGAAATTCATGACAACTTCTGCACGTAATCGAATCGGCGCACTCGCCGGTGTCGCCGTCGTAACCGCAGGGCTGTTCGCAGCCGCGCCCGCGAGCGCGGTGACCATCCCGACCATCACGGTCAGCAACCCGACCTTCACCGCAGGCGACTGGGGCACTGGGCTCGCAATCACCGGCGAGGGCTTCGAGTCCGACTCGTCAGTCACGATCACTGTCTCCGAGACCGACGGCACCGCCGTGTCCGCGGAGTACGCCAGCGAGGACGTCGCCACCGACGGAAACGGCACGTTCTCGCTCGACGTGACACCCGAGATCGCTCCGGCCCTCCCAGCCGCCGGCTCAGACGTCGTGGTTGCGGCAACAACCGCGCAGGGCTTCACTGTGAGCAGTGTCGAGCTGACGATCCTCGCACCTGCAGGTATCACGTCGAACACCGACACCATCAGCACGGTCGACCTCGCCAACCCCGACGTCGGCGTCACCATCACCGCCGCGGGCTTCACGCCCCATGAGACCGTCACCGGAACCGCTGTCTACAACGGGGTCCCCATCAGCGCCGCGTCGATCGGTGGCACCGCCGCGCGCGATGGCTCGCTCACGAGGAAGCTCTGGCTGATGGGGATCGCCAAGGCCGGCACCATCGTCTTCACCTTCACGGGCGAGGACAGCAAGCACGTCGAGACGATCACCATCACGGTGACCGGTCCGGATGCCGGCAACGGCGAAAGCGCGGGCAACGACGGGAGCGCCGGAAACAGCACGCAGGCGCCCAGCCTCGGCGGCGGGTCGACCGCGCCGGCCAAGGCCGCGTCGAAGCTGCCCGTCGTCAGCGGCTGACCAACTGCACGATCCGCTCCGCGTGGGTGGGTCCGGTATCGCGCCGGGCCCACCCTCGCGGCGTCTCGACCTCCCGTCCCCGAACCCAGGAACCACGATGAACCGCACCAGCCTCTCCGCAGCCGCCGTCCTCCTCATCGTGGGCGCCCTGACCGCGTGCTCGGGTACCACGACCGGCACGCCCACCACGGCCGTCTCGACTCCGGCACGGACCGCCGGCCCTGCGCTTCCGGCCGCTCTCTCGACCTCGCAGATCGCGGCACTCCCCGCTGCGACCTATGACGCCGTCATTCCCGACCTCATACCTGCGCCGGCGGACGCGTCCTTCACGTCCGCATTCACTCTGGCCTTCGACACCCCCGTCTACGGCGCGGACCGGCGCACTCCCGTCGCGCGCATCCCCGCCGCGAACTTCCTGGAGCGCGACACCGTGGTCGTACCGGTGAAGACCGAGGGTTCGTGGTCGCTCGTTCTCACCCCGAGCCGGCAGGTCCTCCCTCCGCAGCCCCTTCGGGCACCGTCGCTCCTGCCCAGACGGCCGCGTGGCTCCCGACGTCTTCGTTGCGTCCGCTGAACGGCATCCCGAAGCGCATCGTCGTGTCCGCGTCGAAGCAGACCCTGACGATCACGGATTCGAAAGGCACGACGCTCCAGACCTTCGCGGTCGGCGTCGGCACAGCCGAGACTCCGACGCCGACGGGCGTCACCGGCTATCTGCAGGCGCGCTATCTCGACCCCGCGCAGGGCCAGTCGGAGCACCCGATCCAGCTCACTTCCCTGCACGCGACAGGGGCGGATGAGCCGTACGGCGGGTCGGACGGCGGCCTCATCGGCATCCACTACCAGAGCGTGTCGACCGGCGCTGTCTCCCACGGGTGCATCCGCCTGCCGAAGGACGGGATCGCGGCCGTCAACAAGCTCGCGCTGGGCACGCCGGTCACCATCGTCCAGTAGCGCCTGGCGTCGCTGGCGCGAACCTGACTCTTCGCTGGGTCATTCGCATCCATGCGTACGAATACTTGCAGTGAATGCATAAACTCACATCATGAGTCTCACCGACATTCCTCTCACGACCATCGACGGCGAGCCGACCTCGCTCGCCGCGTTCGACGGAAAGGTCATCCTCGTCGTCAACGTGGCTTCGCGCTGTGGGCTCTCTCCGCAGTATGAGAAGCTCGAGAAATTGCAGGAAACCTACGGTGACCGGGGATTCACCGTCATCGGTTTTCCGAGCAACCAGTTCCTTCAGGAGTTGAGCTCGACAGACGCGATCAAGGAGTACTGCTCCACGACGTGGGGCGTCACCTTCCCGATGATGGACAAGGTGCGCGTGAACGGGCGTTCGCAGCACCCGCTCTACACCGAGCTGACCAAGACGCCGGATGCGAGCGGTACGGCCGGCAAAGTGAAGTGGAACTTCGAGAAGTTCGTCATCACGCCCGCAGGCGACGTGCACCGTTTCCGGCCGCAGGTCGAGCCCGACGCGCCGGAGATCCTCCAGCTGATCGAGGCGTCGCTTCCCGTCTCCTGACGACGGAGACGAAGCGACGGACGCCGATGCGCGCGTCAGGGCTTTCCTCACCGACACTCGCCCGGTTCGAGCGGATGCCGGCCGATCGGAATCGATCGCCTGAACGCCCGCCCGACGGCCGAACTCTGCATCGAGTGCGCGCGGGCGTCGGGCGTCTGAAGGGCCGCCCGGTCGTCGGAACCCTTCCCTCGGATTGGGGTAGCCGAAACGCCGTCTGTTCCCTCGCTTTGGGGTAACCGTGCCAGCACGTCGCCTGCCTAGACTCGCGGTATCCCGCCCTGGAACGTCCGGAGCGGTAGTGCGTACGAGGAGGTCAGACGATGAGCACACAGATGACGGCAACGGTTCCTGCTGCCGGCTGGTACGAAGATCCTCTGTCCTCGTCCGCTGTGCGGTGGTGGAACGGCCGGGGCTGGACCGAACACACCCAGAAGCCGCCCGCTGCGGTCTCCGAGGTCGCCGCAAACCGCTCCGCGTTCGTCTCGAGCACCGCGATCGATCCGGCTCCCGCGGCCCCCGTGGCATCGGGCCGGAACGAGTACATCCCGATGCGCGGTCACGCCTCCGGCATCGACCGCACAGTGAAAACGTCCGCCGATCGGGGCTGGCTGCGTCCGACGCATTGGAGCACCCCTGCCGTCTGGGCGATGAGTTTCACTCCCTGGATCTCCGCTGCGGTCGCTATCGTGGTCGCTGTTCTCGCCGCGGTCGGCGCCCGCTGGTATGTGCTGCTCGCAGCCGTCGCCCTCGTTCCGCTGTTCGCGATCGCTTTTGCGGTCCGGGACCGTCGCCGGCTCCTCGAACTGGGATACGACAAGCGCGCGTCGTGGGCGTGGGTGCTGCTCAGCCCGCTCGCCTACCTGATCGCCCGCGGTGTGCGTGTGCACCGTGCGTCGGGCCGCGGATGGGCGCCGTTGTGGGTCCTGCTGGCGAACACCGTGGTCGTCGGCGGCGCTGTCGTGGGCGTGCCCGCGCTCGTCCAGGCGGCCGTGCTGCCGCAGCAGATCCATTCGCTCGAGACGATGATCGCCGACGAGTACGCCAGTCATGGGGTCGCTGCGACGGTGACCTGCCCGACGTCGGGCGTCAGCCTCCAGCCGGGATCGTCGTTCCAGTGCACCGCCGCGGACGCGGTCGGCCGGACGCAGTCGATCGCTGTCAGCGTCTCCGCGGTGGGCAGGGTCTCCTACGCGCCCGCCACGGCCACACCGGGCTTCTGACCCCCTCGGCGTGGGCCGACCGCTGCTACCGCACGCTGTGCGCCGCGCGATAGACCGCCTCAGTACGTGACGCCGCTCCGACTTTTCTGAGGATGCTGGAGACGTGCACGCTCGCCGTCTTGGCGCTGATATAGAGCTGTTCACCGATCTGGCGGTTGCTGAGGCCCTGCTCGATGAGCGCCAGGACCTGCTGCTCGCGCTCGGTCAGTCGTGCCGGATCGACATCGGCCCGTGACCGTCTGGCCATGTCGTCGAGGTCGAGGCCGGCGTGCGCTGCGAAGTCGTCGACCCATCGGGTGATGAGCCCGAGCCCGAGGCGCTCGCCGTCGCTACGGGCGGCCCGAGCCGCAGTCTCCGCCTCCGCTCTGTCTCCTCGCCCAGCGAGAGCCTGAGCGAGGCGGAACCGTGTGTACGGGCGAAGGTGCGCCGGTGCCGTCTGGACCTCGACCGCTCGGCTCGCCGCCTCCCAGGCCGCCACAGCTGAACCATCGTGCGCGGCGCCACCGAGTTCGGCCTCGAAGACCGCGCGCCATTCCGGTGCGGTGGGCCAGTCGTCGAGCTCCGCCATGACCGCTCGTAGCCGGGCCTCTTCACCCGATGCATCGATCGTCGGGTCGACTTTCGCCAACGCCACGAGGATGCGTGCCGCGATCACGAGGAGCGGAAGGTCGTAGGCGGGCATCCTTCGTCGTTCGGGGGCTGTGATCGCCCCTGCATCGCTCCAGGCCCGCTGCAGGTCGCCACGGGCGAAGGCGGTCTCCGCGGCGACGCGCGCGAAGCCGAGGCGGGACTGCATTTCGAGCTCGGCCTGGACGAGCATCCCGGCGCGCCAGCCGCGCAGGAGCTCGTCGGCTCGTGCCGGATCACCGCGCCAGAGCGTCAGCCAGAGCTTCATGCGCTGGAGGTGCACGCGGAAGGCGGGCGGGGGCTCGAGCGCGAGGGCCGGATCGAGGAGGGACTCGGCCGTGTCGAGGCGGCCGGCCGCCAGCAGGGGCTCCACCGTGTTCGACGACAGCATCACACCCGACGTGCGTTCGACGCCGCGTTCCCTCGCCTGCTCGGCTCCGGTCTGGGCGACCACGATCGCGTCCTCGTACCGGCCGAGAAGATTCAGCACGTCGGATGCATTCACGAAATAGCGCAGCAGGGACCCGCCATCGTCTCCGGCCAGCGATTTCGCGTTCTCGAGATCGGCGAGCCCGAGTTCGATCGCACCGTTGCCGATCCTGGCGACGCCACGGATCGTCGCTGCGATCGACATGCGATCGGTCGCCCCGCCGGCACTCGCCTTCTCGTAAGCGAGCGTCGCGGTCTCGATCGCTTCGTCGTACCGCGCTTCGAGCATCAAGCGGCTCGCGAACTCGCCCAGCAGCTGGGCACGGAGTTCATCGTCCGAACCGTCGGGAAGCAACGCGAGCGCCTCCTGCAGCAGCTGGGCGGAACCGGGACGGCTCAGGTTGGCCACGTACTGGGCCTTGTCGCGGAGCAGCCGCGCGTAGCGCGCCCCGGCAGCACGCGGACTCTCCGCGATAGCCACGTTCACCATCGCCAGGGCACGATCGCTCTCTCCCGCGTTGCGCAGGGCCGAGGCGGTCTGCGCGAGCAGCTCGACCCGGCTTCTGCCGGCCAGCTGTTCCGCGTCAGCGACCCTGTCCCACAGTTCGATCGCGCGCTCGCCCATCGCCGCGGCGGCGCCGTACGCGTAGGAGACGCGTGCCTCCTCCATCGCCTCGAGGGCCGTGATGAACGCGCGACCCACGTCGTGCGCCGCCATCCAGTGGTAGGAGATCTCGCTCGCCGAGCGCGGACCACCCCGCCCAGCCTCGAGCGCTTCGGCGTACCGCGTGTGGAATCGGGCACGCTCCCCCGGCAGGAGGTCGGCGTGGATCGCTTCGCGCACCAGCGCATGGCGGAACGAGTACTCGCTGTCGTCGGTGGTGAGCACGTTCGCCGTCACGGCCTCGCGGGCCGCGGCATCCAGTTCGTCTGGCGTGCCCGTGAAGACGGCGGCGAGGAGTTCGTGATCGACGCACCCGCCGCCCGCCGAGATGAGGCGCAGCACATGCTGCGTGGGCTCGCTGAGCCGCTCGTAGCGCGCGAGCAGGAGCTCCCGCAGGGTCTCCGGCAGATCGTCGCCGGTGCCGAGATGGTCGATGCCGATCAGTTCTTCGACGAAGAAGGGAACGCCCTCGCTGAGCTGGAAGACCCTGTCGACGGTGGCGGCGTCGGCCGGGCAGCCGAGGATCTGTTCGCACTGCGCAGCGACCTGACCGCGGTCGAGGCGGCCGAGCTCCCAGCGCACGACGCGCCTGGTGCGCTCGAGCTCCGGCAGGTAGGAGCGCAGTGGATGCCCGCGAAGGACCTCGTCGCTGCGGTAGCTGAGGACGATCAGGATTCTGCCGCCGGCGAGCATGCGGATGAGGAACCGCACGAGTTCGAGGGTGGCGGCGTCCGCCCAGTGGATGTCTTCGAGGAGGATGACGAGCGGGTGGTCGCGCGAGACGTTCTCGAGCAGCACGGCGACCAGCTCGTAGAGACGTTCGACGCCGGTGCGGGCAGGCAACCCCTCGATCATCTCCAGCTCGGGAAGGAGCACGGCGAGGACACTGCGACCCGGACCTGCGGCGTCGAGAAGCGCCTCGGTTCCGATCTGGTCTGCGAGCTGGCGCAGGATGGCGGTGAATGGAGCGTACGGGGCTCCGTCTGAGCCCAGATCGACGCTGCGCCCGGTGAGGACGAGCGCCGAACGCGACGCCTCGGCCCGGAACTCGTCGAGCAGGCGGGTCTTGCCGATCCCGGCCTCGCCCCCGACGATGACGGCGCGAGGGACACCCTCCGAACTCTGCGCGAGCTGGTCGCGCAGCAGCTCGAGATCGGGCTCCCGGCCGATCATCGAAGGGCTCGCCGCCGGTGACTTCATAGCTTCATCGTGCCACGAGCCACCGACGTTCGGAGGGGGTGCGACCACCCCTTCCGCCGAGGGCGGAATCGCCGTCATCGAACCATCGCGTGGAGCTCCTTGCGCGCGTCGGACCCGCCCTCCGGCGCCGATGCCAGGATGGCCTCGACGGTCACCGTCTCGGGGAAGGCCTGCGCCTCGGGCGCCGCGACGACGCCCGTCGTGCGGCGCGCCCCTCGGTCGGCCGAGCGCTGCTCCTTCGCGAGAGCTTTCCGCTCGGCGATGACGCGTCGAAGCTCGATCTCACGTGCGCGCTCGGCCTCCGCGTATGCGTTGAGCCTGTGTGCGGTGAACTCTTCGGCGAACTGCATGATCTCTCCCCTGTCTCAGCTTCCCTGTTACCTCAATGCTGGTTTCTAAGGCGGGTGCCCGGCATCGGGAGGATGCCCTATTTATCCCTCGACAGCAGGCCAGACCGGGAGAAGGCTGGGATCATGGCCACCATCATCGAGCACACCCCGCCGTACGCCGTCGGCTACTTCATCGGAAGCCTGGCGAAGGACTCCATCAACCGCGCGCTGTCCAGGGCGCTCATCCGTCTCGCGCCACGCGAACTCGAGTTCACCGAGATGGTGATCCGGGATCTCCCGCTCTACAATCGCGACCTGGACGGCCACTTCCCTCAGGTCGTGATCGACTTCAAAGCCGCGATCGCCCGGCAGGACGCACTGCTCTTCATCACCCCCGAGTACAACCGCTCGATCCCCGGCGCGCTCAAGAACGCGATCGACTGGGCGAGCCGTCCGTATGGTGAGAACGTGATCGCGCGCAAGGCCACCGCAGTGATCGGAGCATCGCCAGGAGCAATCGGCACAGCGGTCGCCCAGCAGGGCCTCCGCAGCGTCCTCAGCTTCTTGAACGCACCCCAGATGAACGCTCCTGAGGCCTACATCTCGGCGCGCCCCGGCCTCCTCACGCCCGAGGGCGAGGTCACCGATCCGGGCACGGAGGAGTTCCTCCGCGCCTACATGGTCTCCTTCTACGAATACATCGAACGGGTGCTCACCGTCGTGCCCAGCCCGGCCAGGAGCTGACCGCGCCTGCCGGGCGCAGCCGGCACCGGATGCTCGTCAGCGCCCACCGGTGAGCTTGCGGTTGCGCTGCTCGACGGCCGGCACCCCGTACGGGTAGTCCTCCGTGCGCGGACTGCTCACCTCGTCGAGCATCCGTATCTCGTCGGCGGTGAGCTCCACCTCCCCTGCCGCGAGGTTGTCGACGAGCTGGTCGACGGTGCGTGCACCGAGGATGACCGAGGTCACCGCCGGCCGGCCGAGCAGCCAGGCGAGTGCGACCTGCGACGACGAGACGCCGTGAGCCGCAGCCACGCGTGCGACGGCATCGATCACATCCCAAGTGCGCGGATCGGCATTGCGCTTGTCCCACGCCTCCATGCCGCGCTTCGGGTTCTCGCCGAGCCGCGTCGCCCCGGTCGGCGCCTGGTCGCGCACGTATTTGCCGCTCAGCCATCCGCCGCCGAGCGGCGACCACGGAAGGAGTCCGAGGCCCGCATCGATCGCGGCAGGGACCACCTCGTGCTCGATGCCGCGCACCAGCAGGTTGTACTGGGGCTGCAGGGTCACCGGGGGCGCCCATCCGTTCGAGCGGGCGACGTGCGCGGCCTTGCTGACCTGCCAGCCCAGATAGTTCGAGAACCCGTAGTAGCCGATGTGGCCTGCGGTCACGGCATCGTCGAGGAACCGGAGCGTCTCTTCGATCGGTGTCACCGCATCCCAGGCGTGCATCTGGTAGAGGTCGATGTGGTCGACACCGAGCCTGCGCAGGGATGCTTCGAGCGCGCGCCGCAGATGAGTGCGGGACAGGCCCAGGTCGTTCGGCCCCTCGCCGGTCGGGAAGCGTCCCTTCGTCGCCAGGACGAGGCGATCGGCAGCACCCGGATGCACGGCCAGCCAGTGACCGATCATCGTCTCCGAGACGCCCCTGTTGTAGACGTCTGCAGTATCGACGAACGTGCCGCCGGCATCGACGAACGCATCGAGGATGGCGTGGGAGGTCGACTCGTCGGCCTCCGCCCCGAAGGTCATCGTCCCCAGTGCGAAATCTGATACGACGGTCCCGCTGTTTCCCAGTTTTCGATAGTCCATCCCTCGACGCTAGACCCACACGCGTGGTCGAGTCCGGGAAAAGTCCGGCCGAATCTTCGAATTCGGCGGACTTTTCGCGGACTCGACGGCTAGCCTGCGGCGTCGTAGGCGGCGCGGAGCCAGGCGGGCAGGGAAGACACGAGAGTGCCTAGGCTGGGCCTCATGGTCCCTGGAGCGGCGCTTCGCCTGGTCGCGATGTCCGACACCCACATCCCGGTGCGCGCGCGAGCGCTGCCGGGCACGCTGTGGCGGGCGGTGGACGAGGCGGATGTCGTCATCCACGCCGGCGACTGGGTGGACGTCGCCACCCTGGACGCACTGCAGGCGCGGTCGCGCCGCTTCATCGGCGTCTTCGGCAACAACGACGGAGCCGACCTGCGTCGGCGGCTGCCCGAGATCGCTCGGGCCGACGTGGGCGGCCTGCGGTTCGCCGTGATCCACGAGACGGGCGCCGCGGCCGGCCGCGAGGCTCGGATGGAGGCCGCTTTCCCCGACACGGACGTCCTGGTGTTCGGGCACAGCCACATTCCGTGGGACACCACGACTCCCGGCGGCCTGCGCCTGCTCAACCCCGGCTCCCCCACCGATCGCCGGCGCGAGCCCCGGCGCACCTTCCTCACCGCCACCGTGGAGGACGGGGAACTCCGGAACCTCGAGTTCCCGACCGCTGACTGAGCGGACGGCGGCCCGTCAGGCCCGACAAGCCATCAGACGACGGGCAGCAGGAACCCGTCCGCGATGAGGCCGCGGACCGACGGCAGGAGCTCGGCCGTCAGTTCGTCTGCGTCGACATCGAGGAGCTCGGCGATGGCCGCTGCGATCGCGCCGACCGTCAGGTCGCCGTCGCACGCACCCACCAGCGCGATCAGCGCAGTACCCGCCTGCACCGTGCGGCCGAACCCCCCGCCCTGGCGCAACAGCATGGCCGTCGGTCCTTCGTCGCCGGGCCACGAGTGGCGCTCCTCGGTCACATCCGGCGCCACAACGAGGCGCGACGCGGCGAGTGCTGCATCGGAGCGTCCGGCCTGCCAGTCCTGGGCGGCGAGGGAAGCACCGAGGTGCACGCCGAGCCCGGCCTCGTTCCCGCCGAGCGATCCGTGCAACCGCTCCAGCCTGCGGAGAGTCGGCGCGCCTGTCTGCGGCCGGCGCAGAAGAACGTAACCGAAGCCGACGGAGGTCACCTCCCGCGCCGTGAAATCGTCCAGCCACGCAGTGAGGAGCTCATCGAACTCCTCGGTGCCGGCCCGGGTTCCGCCGTCGCGGATCCAGGTCTCCGCGTATTCGGCGGCATCCTGCGCTTCGCGCTCGATCACCCACGCGTCGAGTTCTGCGGCGTTACCGGTGTCGAGCCACGCGCCGACCCGGTCGAACGCATCGCCGGCGCCGCGATACTCCCAATTCGCGAGAAGCTGGGCGACCCCGCCCGGCGCAAGGACGTCGGCGGCGCTCTCGATGACGGCCTGGACCAGAGCATCCCCGATCATCCCGCCGTCCCGGTACTCGTATTCGGGAACGCCGTCGCGCCGCGGGGTGATGACGAAAGGCGGATTGGTGACGATGTGGTCGAACCGCTCGCCCGAAACCGGCTCGAACAGGCTCCCCCGGCGGAACTCGATGTTCTCGACGCCGTTGAGTCGTGCGTTGAACGCGGCCAGTTCCAGCGCACGCGCCGAGATGTCCGTCGCGACGACGCGGTCCGCGTGGCGTGAAGCGTGCAGCGCCTGGATCCCGCATCCGGTGCCGAGATCGAGGGCGGACGCGACAGGCGACTGGAGCATCAGCCCGCTGAGCGTCATCGACGCGCCGCCGACCCCGAGCACGTGGTCTTCCGGGAGGGCGTGCCCGAGCGCCAGCTCGCCGAGGTCGGATGCGATCCACCAGGCGCCCGCGCCGCGCGCATCCACGAAACTGTACGGCCGCAGGTCGACACGTGGGACCGCCGTTCCGTTCTCCAGAGCGACCAGTCGGAGATCGACGGCTCCGTCCGCGGTGAGTTCGGGCAACGCACTGTCGAGCGCGTCGTGCGGAACCGGGGTGCCCAGCACGAAGAGCCTGGCAAGCGTTGCGAGGCCGCGCGGCGCATCCGACCGCTGCGCGTCGAGCGCACGCAGAGCCGGAATGCGCTGCCCCCGATACAGCGCTGCGGCGGCGACCGCGCCCCACAGCTCGCCGAGAGCGCCGACCTCGAACCGTGCGGCGGACAGATCGGCGCGGAGGCGGTCGACGAGGGATGCGGTCATCGCACCATTCAACTCCATCCGTTCGCCCGCGCTGCGAGCCCTGCGTCGGCGACAATGGTTCGATGATCCGCAAACGCGTCGTGGTCACCGGGGTCGTGCAGGGAGTCGGCTTCCGTTGGAGCGCGCGCGAGGCCGCCCAGCGGCTCGGGGTGGCCGGGTTCGCATTCAACCGGGCGGACGGCTCGGTCGAGGTGGAAGCGGAGGGCGAGCCCGCGGCGGTCGAACGGATGCTCACCTGGCTCGCCGACGGTCCGCCGGGCTCACGCGTGACCGGCCTCGACGTGACCGACCTCGACCCGGCCGGCGAGAGCGATTTCCGCATCCTCGCGAGACAATAGCCTGATGAACACTGCGACGCTGTTCCTCCTCACCCGCCCGGCCACCAGCTCGGCGCCCACCGACGACAACGGTTTTCTCGAAGTGAGCGCCACCGCGCCGCAGGTGAACGTCATGGACCTCGGCATCACGCGCGGTGACGGATTCTTCGAGACGATCAGCGTCGTCGACGGGCACCCGCAGGCCCTGGAGCCCCACCTGGCCCGCCTCAAGCACTCGGCGGAGCTCATGGACATGCCGGAGCCGGACACCGATGTCTGGCGCTCGGCCGTGCTCGCGGGGATCGAAGCCCACCAGCTCGGTCACGGCGTGCAGCGCGAGCTCTTCGCGAAACTGATCATGACGCGCGGGATCGAAGGAACGGGGAAGCCGACCGGCTGGGTCTACGTGGACACCGGAGAGGACTTCACGACGGCCAGGAAGGGCATCCGCGTCGTCAGCCTCGACCGCGGCTACCGGCACGACGTCGCCGAGACCTCGCCGTGGCTGCTGCAGGGCGCGAAGACCCTCTCGTACGCGACGAACCGGGCTGCGCTCCGGGAGGCGGTTCGGCGCGGCGCGGACGATGTCATCTTCGTCAGCTCCGACGGCTACGCGCTCGAGGGCCCGACCTCGAACGTGATCGTGCTCAACGGCGACCGTGTGCGGACCCCGCAGACCGACCAGGGCATCCTCGCGGGCACGACGCAGGCGAGCGTCTTCGAATTCTTCGAGGCGCGCGGGTTCCAGACCTCCTACGAACGCATCCCGGCGACCGAGCTCGCCGAGGCCGACGAACTCTGGCTCGTCTCGAGCGTGCGACAGGCCGCCCCGATCACGAACCTGGACGGCAAGGACTTCCGCGTGGATGCGGCACTCGCCGAAGAGCTCAACACCTACCTTCTCTCCAGGACGCACTGACGCGGCCCTCTGCGCCCGCTCTCGTCCATCGCAGGGGTTGCCGTGTCGGCCCAGCCACGTAGGCTGTACGGACTGACGAACTGCGATCGCGTACCGAGGAGGACGACCGTGTCGGAGCACGTGCCCATCAGCCTCGAAGTGCTGCGCCAGCAGGCGCGCGACGAGCTGTCGGCCGTGATCGAGTACCGGTGCAGGCAGGGCGACGATCCGTGGGAGTTCATCCCCGATCTGCCCAGCGTCGACGAGCAGGTCGTGCACACGCTCCGAGAAGAAGCCGTGGAGGCCTACGGGCTCGGCGAGGAACGGGCCAGAGCGCACCACCCGACGGCGAGCCGGACGACCCTCGTGCGGTTCGAATACCAGCTGCTCCGCCAGATCGCGCTCGACCATCCCGAGCTGAGCACGGCCGTCTGGGGAATGCTCGACCGGCTGGAGACCAGGTAACGGGCTGCGTCAGGCGAGCGTTGCGGGTTCGAGCGCTGCCGGGTCCTGCACGGGCAGGCGGCAGACGAAATCGTGACACGCGTACGCGGTCGGATGCGCATCCACCGCCACCCGGCCCGCGAACAGCTCGAACCCTTCCGCGGCGAACGCCTTGGCCTGCGCCCCGGTGGCCACCGCCACCAGGCCGGGCCGGCGCCGCACAGCCGCCACGAGCCCGGACTCGTCGTCGCCCTCCGTCACGACCACCAGCTGTCCGGGTTCGTCGGCGAGCACCGACATGAGCTCCAGCGCGGAGCCGAACGCCGTCGGATTCTCAACGGCCTGCGCTGCCACGACCCGCATCCCGGCCCGCGCTGCGCGCTCGTACCGGCGTTCCCCGGTGAGCAGGTACAGCGTGTGGGCGGCGGCTGCGATCGAGGTCAGGCCCGACGGGTATGCGCCCTCCGACGGATCGGCGCGGATCGCCATCCCATTGCCTTCGAGCACCGGATCGGATCCGCCCGGAACGCCGAAGGGCTCGTCGCCCACTGGACCTGCGGAGATCGCCAGATCGACGAGATCGCGGGCGGCGACGGCGAAGCCGGTCTCGCCGGTGCTGGTGGCGAGCGCGAGCAGGGCGCCCGCGAGGCCGCCGTAGTCTTCGAGGGTCGAGAACGCATCCGAGGTCCGGTCGCCCAGGGAAGCGCGCACCAGGGTCCCGTCGGAGCGCCGGTGGCGGTCGAGCAGGAACTCCGCTGCCCGGCGTGCCGCAGCGGACCAGTCGGGACGGTCGAAGGCGAAACCGGCGCGGGCGAGGGCTGCGATGGCGAGGCCGTTCCACCCGGTCAGCACCTTGCCGTCGACCGGGGGCGGCTCGAGCATCCGTCGTTCGGCGGCCGTCGCGGCGTAGTAGCGCCCCTCGACGCGCTCGCCGTCGATGACGGACTCCGAGTCCTGGGCGGATGCGAACCCTCCGCCGTCACGCCGCATCACCGTCAGGAGGAATCCGGCGATCCCCTCGGCCGTCCTCGCGGCCGATTCGGCGCCCGTCCGCTGCCAGGCCCGGGTGTAGGCGTCGAGCAGCAACGCGTTGTCGTAGAGCATCCGTTCGTAATGGGGGTCCCCCCAGTCGCGCCGTGTCGCGTACCGGAAGAAGCCGCCCTCGACCGGGTCGCGAAGCGGAGACGCCGCCATCCGCTCGAGTGTCCGGATGCCCAGGCCGACGCCGCGCTCCCGGGTGAGGAGGAAGAGCAGTGCCGGTGCGATCGGGAACTTCGGTGCGGCGCCGAAACCCCCGAACTCCGCATCCTCGAAGCCGGCCAGCAGGTCCACGGCGGCATCCAGGCGGGCGGGCGTCGGGAGTTCCGAGGTCGCCGTCGCGGCGGCCGACGATGCGCGGATCGCCTCCACGACCTTCGCGGCGTTGTCCTCGACCTCCGCGCGGCGCAAGGTCCACGCCTCCGAGACGGCTTCGAGCACCTGGCGGAACGAGGCACGATCGCCCACCGGCGCCGGCGGGAAATAGGTTCCGGCGAAGAACGCGCGGCCGCGCGTCGTGGTGAACACGGTCAGCGGCCAGCCCAGGTTGCCGGTGAAGGCGCTGGCGGCGGTCAGATAGCTCGCGTCCACCTCAGGATGCTCCTCGCGGTCGACCTTGATCGCGACGAAGTTCTCATTGAGGAAGGACGCGAGGACCGGGTCGCTGAAACTCTCGCGCGCCATGACATGGCACCAGTGGCACGTCGCGTAGCCGATCGAGATGAGCACGGGGACATCGCGGCGCTCGGCCTCGGCGAAAGCCTCGCCGCCCCACGGGAACCAGTCGACGGGATTGTCGGCGTGCGAGCGGAGATAGGGGCTGATCGCGTCGGCGAGCCGGTTTGCCATGCGCTAAGCGTAGTCACGCGGCGCAACCGTAGTAGCCCTGGTCCGCCTCGAGTTCGGGAGCCCAGTCGGGGCGCGGACGGGCGTCGTCGATGGCCACCCAGTGACCGTCGAGCAGCTCGTACGTCCAGCGCGGACCGTCCGCGAGGAAACGCGACAGCTCCGCGATCAGGATGTCCACATCCGCCGCCTTCGAGCCGACGCCGAAGCTCGCCCGAACGGCCGGGCCCGTGACGCCGAGACGCTCCAGCAGCGGATGCGCACAGAACTTTCCGTCGCGCACGCCGATCCCTGCTTCCGCCGACAGTGCGGTCGCCAGCAGCCGGGAGTCGACCCCGTCGACCGAGAAGCTGACGACGCCGACCCTATCCGTCGCGTCGGGGAAGATGCTGTGGATGCGCGCGCCCGGCAGGCCTGCGATTCCGGCGACGAGACGGTCGCGCAGTGCGCGCTCGTGCGCCTCCCACTCGTGGACGTCGAGCGTGGCCAGCTCCTGGACGGCGCGGGCGAGCGCCGTGACGCCGATGACGTTCGGGGACCCCGCCTCGTGGCGCGCCGGGCCGGTGCGCCAGGTGGCCGACTCGAGGCTGACCTGCGTCACGGCCCCGCCGCCGCGCAGGTACGGCTCACCGAAATCCAGCCAGTCGCGGCGACCGACCAGCACGCCTGCGCCGAACGGCGCATACGTCTTGTGCCCGGAGAAGGCGAGGTAGTCGACCCCGTCGAAGGCGATCGAGACGCGACGGTGCGGAACCAGCTGAGCACCATCCACAGCGAGCCGGGCGCCGCGACGGTGGGCGATCGTCGCCAGTCGCCGGAGCGGAAGGGTCTCCCCCGTGACGTTGCTCGCGCCGGAGACCGCGAGAAGGGCGGCGGGCCGGGAGGCGAGTTCCGCATCCACCCGCTTCAGCGTCTCCTCGATCGTGTCCGCCGCCGTGACGATGCGGGCGTTCGCGTTCACCCAGGGAAGCAGGTTCGCGTGATGCTCGATGTCGAGCACGACCGTGTCGCCCGGCACGATCGATGCGAGCAGGTTGATCGAGTCTGTGGTGTTGCGGGTGAAGATGACGAGGTCGTCCTGGCGCGCGCCCACGAAATCGCCGACCACGCGACGGGCGTGCTCGTACGCCGCGGTCGAGATCTGGGATGCGTACCCCGCCCCCCGGTGCACGCTCGCGTACAGCGGCAGGACATCCGACACGTGCCTGGCGACCACGTCGAGAGCGGGCGAACTCGCCGCGTAGTCGAGGTTCACATAGCGCGTCTCGCTCCCGTCGACGAGCGGAACCTGGAGGTCGCCGCCGATCACCGGGAGCAGCGGACAATCGGCGGCGCTCATCGTCCGCCCAGGTAGCGTGCGATGGACTCCGTCTCGGCGACCGACAGTCGGATGAGCGGCAGCGCACGCGCGACGGCCAGATCGATCCGCTCGTGGAGGTCGAGGCTCGAGACCTGGTAGTTGGTGAAATCGGAGTCGTTGGCGTAGACGCCGATCGGGAGGGTCAGCGCCTGGAAGAACCCGAAGAGCGGCCGGAACTGGTGCTCGATGATCAGCGCGTGGCGGTCGGAGCCGCCAGTCGCCGCAAGCAGCACGGGCTTGTCCACCAGTGCGTACTGGCCGACGAAATCGAAGAGGTGTTTGAACAGGCCGGTGAAGGATGCGCGGTAGACAGGGCTGGCCACGATCAGGAGGTCCGCGTTCTCGATGCGGTGCAGTTCGGCCTCGACGGAGTCGGGGAGCTGGTCGCGCCGCAGGGCGCCTGCGAATTCGGCGCCGATCTCGGTGACCTCGATGAGGTGCGCGTCTATCTGGAGTTCACGACCGAAGGCCGCGATGATCTCCTTGACGAGCGCGGTCGTCTTGGATGGTGTGTGCAGGCTGCCGGAGACGGCAACGACGCGGAGCGGTCGGGCGGTCGATGGCTGGGACATGAGTAGACGGTAGACCGGGCCCCGGATGCGTGCCACCCCACCCGACACACAACGTAATCGCGTGGGCGCCTGCGGGCACGCGAGCCCTGCCCAGCTCGTTCGCGCTGCACACGTTGTGAACGCGTGCCCTCGTTGCACCGTGGGCACTGGTTCACAAGTTGGGCGCTGGGTCGGCTGTCCACAGCTCCCGGTCCGCGCACCCGGCCGGGCGGCAGCTTTGCGAACGTAGAACATGACCGAAATCAGTGACATCGTCGATGCGAGCCCGAACCTCATCCGCACAACTGAACTCCTGGAGAACGGCCTGTCGACCCGCATGATCGACGACGCCGTGCGCAGCGGCGTCCTCACGCGCGTCTACCGGGGCTTCTATGTAAGCTCGGCACTTTGGAACCGCCTTTCTCCCGATGGGAGGTACGCCCAGTTCGTGCGCGCGACATCCGCGGCATCGAGGTCGCCCGTCGTCTTCTCCCATCATTCGGCTGCCGTACTTCACGGCCTCCCGCTCGTGTCTCCGTGGCCGGATGTCGCTCACATACTGACTCCGACCGCACGGGGAGGCAGTTCGAGACGGCTCGTACGCTCCCATACCGGCCCCGCTGACGAAACCGCCACGACCATCGACGGGGTGCGCGTCACCGGCTTGGAACGTACAGTGATCGACCTTGCGGCGATCAGCGAATTCTCCGACGGCGTCGCGCTAGTCGATACGGCACTCCGCCGGGCCGCTTGCGACGGATCGGGGGCTGAAGCGCCGAAGGACGAGCGGGAGGAACTTCTGCGGGTGCTCGAAGAAGTCGCGCCGGTCCGGGGGCATAAGCGAGCCCGACGTGCGATCGCGTTCGGCGATCCACGATCCGAGAGCGTCGGCGAATCACTCAGCAGAGCGCGGGTCGCCGAGCTCGGCTTCGAGGTCCCCGAGTTGCAGGTCGGCTTTGCGACCGGGTCCGGAGACTACGTCGTGGACTTCTACTGGCGTTCGGCGCACCTCATCGGCGAGTTCGACGGGCGAGCGAAGTATTCCAGGACCGACCTGACAGCCGGTCGACCGGCCGAGGATGTCGTCTGGAGGGAGAAGAGGCGGGAGGACAGCATCCGAACCTCGTGGCAAGCCAGGTTCCTCAGGTGGACCTGGCGGGCTGCACTCGTCCACAGAGAGTTCGCCCGTCTTCTGGAGTCAGCCGGAGTGCCGCGCTCCCCGTCCAGTCGGGCGCACAGGTTCTGAACGTGTGATCACGTTGCACGATGGGCGGTCGTTCAGAAAGTGGGCGGTCGTTCAGAAAGTGGGCGGCGCCGCGGCGCGGGCGCCCGCGCTACTCGGGCTGGTCGAGGGAGCGCAGGCGGAAGGAGGAGTTGAGGTAGTAGGCGGCGAGGAGCGTCCAGCCGACGCAGACGACGGCGGCGATGCCGGACTGCTCCGGGGACGACGCGAGCGCGCCGAGCAACGAGATCAGCGCGAGCACGCAGGCGATGCCTCCGATGATGAGGCCCGCGAGCGGCCGGGCGGTCGCCCGCCACCAGGCCCGCGGAGCGGCGACGTCCTCGCCCGGCCCGCGGAACGTTCGCACCCCGATGAACACGTACAGGAAGTTGAGCACGAACACGACGACCAGGTCGATCACCGGCGGAACGAGGTTGTAGATGACCAGTGAGTTCAGCGCGAGGAGGATCCCCTCGCCGGCGAGGATGTAGATGACCTTGTTGATGGTCGACGTTATGCGCACGCCGCGAGCCTATCGCCGCTGTACGTCGCGGGCAGGGAACGCCCGACGGCGCCGGCCGTCAGTTCACCTCGTTCGGATGCGCGCTCACGCGCCCCTCCCGCTCGAGCGACGTGATCGCAGCGACCTCGTCGGCGGTGAGCTCGAAGTCGAAGACGTCGACGTTCTCGGCCATCCGCTCGCGCCGGTTCGACTTGGGGAACACGATGTTCCCGGTCTGCAGATGCCAGCGGATGACGACCTGGGCGGGGGTCTTCCCGTGCGCTGCGGCAGGCGCCGTCACCTCGGGCAGGTCGAACAGCGGGTATTTGCCCTGGCCGAGCGGGCCCCACGCCTCGATGTGGATGCCGTGCTCGCGCGCGAACGCACTGACCGCCGGCTGCTGGTGCGCCGGGTGCAGTTCGATCTGGTTGACGGCCGGCACGACGTCGGTCTCCGCGAGCAGCTTCTCGAGGTGCGGCACGAGGAAGTTGGACACGCCGATCGCCTTCGCGCGACCGGTGGCTGCGATGGTCTCGAGCGACTTCCACGCATGCACGAAGGTGCCGCGCTGCGGTGTCGGCCAGTGGATGAGGTACAGGTCCACATAGTCGAGCCCCAGCTTCTCAAGGCTCTCGTCGAACGCCGCCTGCGCATCCAGCTGGCGGTCGTTCCACAGCTTCGTGGTGATGAACAGTTCGTCGCGCGGAATGGCGGCCGACGCGAGGGCCTCCCCGACACCCTTCTCGTTGCCGTAGATCGCGGCGGTGTCGATGTGGCGGTAACCGACCTCGAGCGCATCCGTCACGATCCGGGTCGTCTCCTCGGGGTCGACGCGGAACACGCCGAAGCCGAGCTGCGGAATGGTGGTTCCGTTGTTGAGGGTGACGGTGGGGACGACGGAGGGGATGCTGTCAGCGGTCATGCGTCAACGCTAAGCGCTCTCGAAGCGAGCCACCAACTCGCGCTTGAGCACCTTGCCACTCGGACCGAGCGGCAGCGTCTCGAGGACCTCGATCCTCCGGGGATACTTGTAGGCCGCGACCAGTTCCTGCGTGAAGGCGATGAGGTCGGCGGTGTCGACGCTCTGGCCGGGCATCAGTGTCACCACCGCCATGATCTCCTGGCCGTGCGTCTCGTGGCTGACACCGAAGACCGCGACCATCGCGACCGCCGGATGCGTGGAGAGCACCTCTTCGACCTCGCGCGGATACACGTTGTAGCCGTTGCGCACGATCATGTCCTTCTTGCGGTCGACGATCGTCACGTAGTCGTCGTCGCTCTTGGTGCCGAGGTCGCCGCTGCGGAACCAGCCGTCCACGATGGCTTCGGCGTTCGCCTCCGGAAGGTGGAGGTACCCCTTCATCAGGTTGTGCCCGCGGATGACGATCTCGCCCAGTTCCCCGCGCGGAAGCAGTTCGATGTGGTCGTCGATCTCCGCATCCGCGATCTCGACGTCG
This sequence comes from Leifsonia sp. Ger2509, assembly GCF_055231915.1. Classification (NCBI taxonomy): domain Bacteria; kingdom Bacillati; phylum Actinomycetota; class Actinomycetes; order Micrococcales; family Microbacteriaceae; genus Leifsonia; species Leifsonia sp. Ger2509. The sequence goes on along the minus strand of NZ_JBUYVB010000003.1, from coordinate 3,535,076 downwards.
ACGCCCCAGATCGGCTGGCCGACCGTCCCCACCCTGGTCTGCTTTCCCCGGTGATTGAATGTCGCGACCGGCGAGGTCTCGGTGAGCCCGTAACCCTCGTGGACGTCGATCCCGTAGACCTCCTTCATCCGCTCGATGACCGCGACGGGGATGGCCGCGCCTCCGGACATCCCGTACCGCAGCGGCGGCCGCTCCGGGTTCGACTTCGCCGCCTCGAGCAGGGCGATGTACATGGTCGGCACCCCGGTCATGACCGTGCACTGGTGGGCGTTGAGCAGAGCGAGCGCCGTCGCCCCGTCGAACTTCGGCACGAGCACGATGGCCGCGCCGACGCGGAAGCCGAGGTTCATGACGCAGGTCTGCCCGAAGGTGTGGAAGAGCGGGAGGCAACCGAGGATGCGGTCCTCAGCCTTCACGTCCAGGGCCCCCGCCGCGAGCGTGTTGACCTGCTCGACGAGCGAGAAGTGGCAGCCCTCGGCGCCTTTCGGCTTGCCCGTGGTCCCACTCGTGTAGAGGATCGTCGCTGTGTCGAACGGGCTGCGCGGCACGTAGGCATCGATCGGTTCCGCGGCGCGCGCCTCGTCTTCCAGCCGGGCGAACGGGGCCTGGGCGAGCATCTCATCCGGAACCAGCACGGACAGGGTCTCGATGCCTGCGAGCGCCGCGCCTTTCGCGCCCTCGCCGAGCAGGGGCGCCGCGCAGATCAGCAGTTTCGCACCGCTGTCGCGCAGCACGTAGGCGATCTCCTCGGCTTTCAGAAGCGCGTGCACCGGGACGACGACGGCACCGAGCGCGAGGACACCGTAGTACGCCCGCGGAAAGTCCGGCACGTTCGGGATGAGCAGCGCGACCGCGTCGCCCGGGCCGATGCCGCGATCGCGGAGGGCCCCTGCGTAGCCGAGGGTCTGGTCCCAGAGGTCGGCGTAGCTGATCTTCTGCTCTCCGAAGATCAGCGCGACATTGTCGGGCATCCGTCTGGCCGTCTCGGCGAGGATCGACGCGACCGACATCGTCGCATATCCCGTATTCGTCATATTCTCATGTCTCCATTGACTCGAGCGCGCGTGGCGTGTGGATGAACGCTACGCTCCGCGTGCGGCTTCGGCAATTCCCTCGTCCGCGGCACGCCGCCCTCCCAGCAAATAGAATGGAAGGCTCATGTCTTCCCTGGTCTCCCCCGCCCGCCTGCATTTCCCTCCCGAGCTTCCGGTCAGCCAGAAGCGGGAGGACATCGCGCGCGCCATCCGCGACCACCAGGTCGTGATCGTGGCGGGCGAGACCGGCTCGGGGAAAACCACGCAGCTGCCGAAGATCTGCCTCGAACTCGGGCGGGAGAGCATCGGTCACACCCAGCCCCGGCGCATCGCCGCACGCACGATCGCGGAGCGCATCGCCGAGGAGCTCGGCGAGGACGTCGGCGGTCTGGTCGGCTACCAGGTGAGGTTCACCGACCGCGTCGGGGCGTCCACCCGCATCAAGCTGATGACCGACGGCATCCTGCTGAACGAGATGCACCGCGACCGGATGCTGCGCAAGTACGACACGATCATCATCGATGAGGCGCACGAGCGCAGCCTGAACATCGACTTCCTTCTCGGCTACCTGCGTGAGCTGCTGCCGAAACGCCCCGACCTGAAGGTGATCGTCACCTCGGCGACGATCGACCCGGAGAGCTTCGCTCGCCATTTCGCGTCGGCGGATGGAACGCCGGCGCCCGTGATCGAGGTCTCGGGCCGCACCTACCCCGTCGAGGTCCGCTACCGCCCGCTCGTCGGCGAGATCGAGGAGGACGAGGACGGCGAGACGGTCGAGTCGAGCGATCGGGACTACCTGCAGGGCATCAACGACGCGCTCGACGAGCTCGCCCGCGAGTCGAGCGGGGATGTGCTGGTCTTTCTCTCCGGGGAGAACGAGATCCGGGATGCGGCGGATGCGGTGCGCGGTCGCAACCTGCCCTTCACCGAGGTTCTCCCTCTGTACGGCCGCCTGTCGAGCGCCGAACAGCACCGCGTCTTCCAGCCGTCGCAGGTGCCGGGCATCCGGCGACGGATCGTGCTCGCGACGAACGTCGCCGAGACGAGCCTCACCGTGCCCGGCATCAAATACGTGGTGGATGCGGGCACGGCTCGCATCAGCCGCTACAGCGTGCGCGCCAAGGTCCAGCGCCTGCCGATCGAGGCGATCTCGCAGGCGTCGGCGAACCAACGATCCGGACGTTCCGGGCGCACCAGCGACGGCATCGCCATCCGCCTCTATTCGCAGGAGGATTTCGAGAAGCGCCCCGAATTCACCGAGCCGGAGATCCTGCGCACCAACCTCGCCGCCGTCATCCTCCAGATGATCTCGCTCGGCCTCGGCGACATCGCCGCTTTCCCGTTCCTCACCCCGCCCGATTCGCGCGGGATCAAAGACGGTCTCGACCTTCTCACCGAGCTGAACGCGATCGCGACATCGAAAACGGGCGACCCCGTCCTGACCCGCATCGGACGCCAGCTGGCGCAGTTGCCGATCGACCCGCGGTTCGCCCGGATGGTAGTGGAGTCGAAGCGTCACGGCACGAGCCGCGAGGTGATGGCGATCGTGGCCGGGCTGACCATTCAGGACCCGCGCGAGCGTCCGGTCGAACGCCGCGGGACAGCCGACGAGTTCCACGCCCGGTTCGCCGACCCGACCAGCGACTTCCTCACCCTGCTCAACCTCTGGAACTACCTCGAGGAGAAGCAGCGCGAGCTGTCGTCGAGCGCGTTCCGCCGTCTGTGCAAGGCGGAGTTCCTGAACTTCCTGCGTGTGCGCGAATGGCAGGACGTCTACCGGCAGCTGCGGCAGCTCGCGAAGCCGCTCGGGCTGACGATCGGGGATCCGAGTGTGAACCCCGACGGCATCCACAAGTCCCTCCTCGCCGGTCTGCTGTCGCACATCGGCATCAAGGATGCGACGGGCGGTGCTGCGCGATCCGGCGGGCAGAAGCCGCCATCCGCCCGCGCGGCACGGGGAGCGGAGTACATCGGCGCCCGGCAGGCCAAATTCGTGATCTTCCCCGGTTCCACGCTCGCGAAGCGCCAGCCGAACGCTGTCATGAGCGCCGAGCTCGTCGAGACCAGCCGCCTGTTCGCACGGATGAACGCGGCCATCGACCCGGCCTGGGCCGAACCGATCGCCGGCGACCTGTGCAAGCGCTCCTACAGCGAACCGCACTGGGAGAAGAGCCAGGGCGCTGTCGTCGCGTACGAGCGCGTCACCCTGTTCGGGGTGCCGATCATCCCCCGGCGTCGGGTGCAGTACGCGCGGATCGACCAGGAGCTCTCCCGCGAGCTCTTCATCCGTCACGCGCTCGTCGAGGGCGAATGGGATTCGAAGCAGGCCTTCGACCGGGCGAACCGGGCGCTGCGGGCCGAACTGCGCGAACTCGAGGAGCGCACCCGTCGCCGCGACATCCTGAACGACGACGAAGCCGTGTTCGACTTCTACGACCGGCGCATCCCCGCCGACGTCGTCTCCACCCGCAGTTTCGAGGGCTGGTGGCGCACGGCCCGGACCGAGACGCCCGACCTGCTGACGATGACGCAGGAGTCACTGCTGGCCGAGGATGCCGCGCCGGTCGACGATGAGGCGTTCCCGCCGGTCTGGCGGCAGGGCGACCAGCGGCTGACGCTCCGCTACCGCTTCGAGCCGGGCGCCGAGGACGACGGGGTGACGGTGCAGGTTCCCCTCGCGCTGCTCGCCGGTCTGCGGTCCGAGGGCTTCGACTGGCAGGTCCCCGGCCTGCGGCACGACCTGGTGACCGCCCTCATCAAGTCGCTCCCCAAGGCCATCCGGCGACACGTCGTGCCCGCCGCCGACTGGGCGCGTCGCCTCCTCGGCGAGCTCGCCGACACCTCCGGGATGCGTGCCCAGGACGGTGAGCGGCCCGTGGCATCCCTTCCGGACACGCTCGCGGCGGTCATCAGCCGCCTGACCGGCTCCCGCGTCTCCGGAACCGACTTCGACCTCACCCGCGTGCCCGGCCACCTCCGGCCGACCTTCGACGTGATCGGCGAGCGTGGCCGCGTCGTCGCCTCGGGTAAGGACCTGCCGGAGCTGCAGGAACGGCTCCGCTCCCGCGCCCGGGAATCCGTGGTCAGGGTCGCTGAGGCCCGCACGCCGAACGCGCTCGAGCGCAGCGGCCTCACCACGTGGGACCTCGAGGAGCTCCCCCGCTTCCTCGACACGGAGCAGAAAGGTCCGGGCGGGAGCGTGAACGTGATCCGCGCCTACCCGGCGCTCGTCGACGACGGCGCGAGTGTGAGCATCCGCCTGATGGGCACGCCGGCCGACCAGGCAGCCGCGATGCCCGGCGGCGTGCGGCGGCTCCTGCTCGCCGCGGTGCCGTCACCGGTCGCCTACGTGCAGCAGCACCTGACCTCGACCGAGAAGCTCACACTCGCCGCGAGCCCATACCCGAACACGAAGGCGCTCTTCGACGACTGCCTGCTCGCGGTCGTCGACAGTGTGCTCTACCGGATGAAGCCCGACGGCCAGCTCTTCATGCGCGCCGAGTTCGAGGCGGTGCGCGACCGTGTCTCCGCGATCGTGATGGATTCGATGTTCGAGACGGTCGCGCTGGTGACACGCATACTCACCGCCGCGCGCGCAGCCGACAAGGCGATCTCGGGTGCGACGAGCCTGACGTTCCTCTCAGCGCTGAACGACGCGAAGGGGCAACTCGCCGGGCTCGTCTACCCGGGTTTCGTCTCCGCCACGGGCCTCGAGCAGCTGCGGCACCTGCCGCGCTACCTGAACGGCATCGGCCAGCGCATGGCCGCTCTCCCGACGAATCCGGCCCGCGACCGCGCCTGGATGACACAGGTCGAGACGGCGACCGCGATGTACACGGATGCCGGCGGGCGCATCCCGTCGGCTCCGCACGCGCCCCCGGCGCTGGTGCACGCGCGCTGGATGCTCGAAGAGTTCCGGGTGAGCCTGTTCGCGCAGTCGCTCGGTACCGCCGAGACCGTCTCCGTGCAACGCATCCGCAAGGTCCTCGACGCCCGCTGACGCCCGCTGACACCCGCTGACGCTTGACGCCGAGAGTCGCCGTTCGCGCCGAGAGGCGCCCCTCTGCAGGGCTATCTCGGTGCGAACGGCGACTCTCGAGCGGGCGCGCGGGCGCGCGGGGCGTGCCTAGAGCACTTTGGAGAGGAAGGCTTGGGTGCGCTGGTGCTGCGGATTCGCGAGCACTTCGCGCGGGTCGCCCGACTCGACGACCACGCCGCCGTCCATGAAGACGAGCGAGTCCGCCACCTCGCGGGCGAAGCCCATCTCGTGCGTGACCACGATCATGGTCATGCCCGACTTCGCGAGCCCCTTCATCACATCCAGCACTTCCCCGACCAGTTCGGGGTCGAGCGCAGAAGTCGGCTCGTCGAACAGCATCAGCTTCGGCTCCATGGCGAGAGCGCGCGCGATCGCGACCCGCTGCTGCTGGCCACCGGAGAGGTGCGCCGGATAGTGGTCGCCTTTGGTGCCGAGCCCCACGCGCGTGAGCAGTTCCTCGGCCCGCGCGACGGCCTGCGCCTTCGGCACGCCCTTCACGTGGATGGGCGCCTCGATCACGTTCTCGAGCGCCGTCATGTGCGGGAACAGGTTGAACCGCTGGAACACCATCCCGATGTCGCGCCGCTGCCGTGCGGCCTCCTTCGGCTTCAGCTCGTACAGCTTGTCGCCGCGCTGCTGGTAGCCGACCAACTGGCCGTCGACCGAGAGCCGGCCGGCGTCGACGCGCTCGAGGTGGTTGATGCAGCGCAGGAAGGTCGACTTGCCCGAGCCGCTCGGTCCGACGATGCAGAGCACTTCACCGGGCTCCACCGACAGCGAGATGCTCTTGAGCACCTCGTTCGAACCGAAGCTCTTCGAGACGCCCTCTGCGAGAACCATGGGCGTGCCGCTCATCCTTTTCCTCCAACGTCGTTGCCGTCGATGACGGGTGTCGCGCCCGTGAGCGCGATGCCGTCGTTCTTGTCCGCTCGACGTGCGCCGACACCGCGCGAGAACCGCTTCTCGAGGAAGTACTGGCCCACCATCAGGATGGAGGTGAAGAACAGGTACCAGAGCGACGCGACGATCAGCAGCGGGACCGGAGTGAACGTCACCGCCGAGATGTCGCGTGCCACACCGTAGAGGTCGGTGGTGAGCGGGATCGCCGCCACCAGCGACGTCGTCTTCAGCATCGAGATGACCTCGTTGCCGGTCGGCGGGATGATGATGCGCATCGACTGCGGCACCACGATGCGCCGCATGGTCAGCCCCCACGACATGCCGAGGGCGATCGCCGCCTCCTCCTGGCCGCTGTCGACCGAGAGGAGTCCGGCGCGCACGATCTCGGCCATGTACGCCGCCTCGTTGAGCGACAGGCCGATGATCGCGATCACGAAGGTGTTCAGTGCGAAGTTGTCCATCAGCACGATCGGATCGTGGAGGATGCCGCGACCCAGCTCGATCGTCGGGTAGATCAGTGCGATGAGGCCCCAGAACACGAGCTGGACGTAGATCGGTGTTCCGCGGAAGAGCCAGAGGTAGAGCCACGCGACCGACTTGACCACCGGGTTCGGCGACAGGCGCATGATCGCGAGGAGCAGGCCGAGGATGATCGCGATGATCATCGAGATCACGGTCAGCTCGAGGGTGACGAGCGCAGCGGCACTGATGCGCTTGTCGAAGAGGTATTTGCCGACGGTCGGCCAGCCGTAGGCCTCCCGGTTGGCGGCGTCGAGCACGAAGAGCACGACGATGACGATCAGCGCGACGGCGACGAGGGTGCGCCACGGGTGGCGCAGCTTGATCGCCTTGATGGGCTGTGAATCGTGGCCGCCGCCCGGCGACGGCACAGTGGCCGTCACCGGACGGTCCTGGTCACCCAGGGACATTATCGATCAGCCTTTCGACGCGGCGTTGAAGTCGATGGTCTTCACGCCACCGTCGGCAACACCCCACTTGTCGAGGATCTTGCCGTACGTGCCGTCATCGACGAGCGCCTGGACGGTCTTCTGCAGGACCGGGCCGAAGTCCGAACCCTTGGCGACCGGGATGCCGTAGGGCGCGACGTCGAACGTCTTGCCCGCGGTCTGGAGCTTGCCACCGGTCTGCGCGATCGCGTAGAGGGTGACGGGCGAGTCGGCGCTCATCGCGTCGACCTGACCGAGGACGACCGCGTTGGTCGCCTGGTCCTGGGCGTCGAAACGGAAGACCTGGATGGCCGGCTTGCCCTTGTCGGTGCAGGCCTTGGACTTCGCAGGCACCTCGTCGGTGTCTTCGAAGGTGGTCGACTGGACGGCGACCTTCATTCCGCAGGCGTTGTCGGGATCGACCGTCTTGCCCTTGGCGGAGGCCCACTGGATACCGGCCGAGTAGTAGTTGATGAAGTCGACCTGCTTCTCGCGCTCGGTCGTGTCGGTGAACGACGACATGCCCATGTCGTCCTTGCCGCCGGTGATGCTCGGGATGATGTTGTCGAACTTCGCGATCGCGTAGTTGATCTTGACGCCGAGCTTGTCGCCGATGGCGTTGGTCAGGTCGACTTCCCAACCGGCGGGGTTGCCGTTGTCGTCCTTGTACTCGTTGGGGGCGTACGTGTCGTCCATGCCCACTGTGATGGCACCGGCGGTCTTGATCTTGCTGGGGAGCGATGCCGCGAGCGTCGCATCCTTCGTCACGCCGTAGGCGTTGCCGCTGGTCGACGGGGAATTGCTGCTCGACGGGGTCGAGTTGTCGACGCAGCCGGTCAGCGCGAGCGCTGCGATTGCGAGCAGCGCAGGGGCTGCATAACGGGTTCGCATATGTGTGTATTCCTTCTCTTGGTTGCAGGTTCGGGAGAATCGCGGTGAGTGGAGCCTACCTCAGCGCTGGCGCCGACAATCAACCTAATTCACGCGTGCAACGCAGCTTTTCGCAGAGATTTCCGGCAGATTTCGCGATTAGTTGCATTCAGGTGCCGCAGGGCGTGACGAAGTGTGAAGTTTTCTTGTTGTGACGCGCACGTGCCCGGCATATCGTCGGTGGGTGCCCGTTTTGCCTAACGATTTCGCATCGACGGCGACCGTCATCCACTCGAGTCCGGACGACCCGCTGGCTGCTCCGCTCGTGGAGGAGCTGTCGCGCGAATACGACGAGCGCTACGGCTTCAATGACGGCATCCCGTCGTCGGCGGAACTGTCCCGGTATCCGGCCGAGCGATTCCACGAATCGACGGGCGGCGTCTTCCTTCTCCTCCTCGTCGACGGCGCTCCCGTGGCCGGCGGCGCCTTCATGCGCATCGACGACGAGACGGTCGAGGTCAAGCGGGTGTGGACCCATTCCGGCCACCGCCGCAAAGGCCTGGCGCGACGGGTGATGGCCGAGCTCGAGGCTGAGGCCGTGTCCAGGGGGGTCCGGCGGATCGAGCTCACGACCGGCGCCCGGCAGCCGGAAGCGGTGGCGCTCTACCTCTCCCTCGGCTACCGCCCGCTCTTCGATCTGGATGCGGACTACGAGGCGATCGGCTACCTCACGTTCGAGAAGGACCTGCCGGTGACCGCCCGCTGAGGCGGCGCCACGGCTCAGGCATCACGGCTCAGGCGCGCGACGGGAGCGGTGCGATCGTGGCGACGACTGCCGGCACGAGCTCGGCTGCTGCGAGGCCCGAGTTCACGGCCTCGTCGACGCGGGCGAACAGGGGCCCGGTCCCGGCGCCGCTCGGCCGCGCATCCGTCACACGAAGGAGGTCCGCCGCATGGAGGGCTTCGATCGCCACGAGTTCGTCGACGAGCGCGGCCGAACGCTCAAGGAGCTGGAGGGCCAGCGGGGCGAGGGATGCGTGGTCCTCGACACCGGAGAGCGTCGTCACCCCGAGCGTCGCGGGAGCCGCGAGCTGCCGCACCTCGGCGAGCGCGGCCGCGGCGGAATACGCGAGCAACCCGGGCACCCGAGTCGTCCCCAACCGCCGCGCCGGGGTGAGCGTGCCGGAGAGCGCGGAGATGCGCCGCTCCGTCGCCGAGGCGACATGTGCGAGCGCCAGCCGGACGTTCTCGAGGGCGAGCGCCAGCGGAACCGCCTGGAAATTGCCGCCCGAGACCATCCGCCCGGTGACTGCGTCGACAAGGGGGTTGTCGGATCGGGCGGCCAGTTCGAGATCGATCTCCGCCAAGGCGCGGTCGACGGCTTCGCGCAGCGCGCCGTGGATCTGGGGAACCGTGCGGAACGCGATCGGGTCCTGCACGGTGACCGTTCGACCGGATGCGGTGAGGGCACTGCCCTCGAGTGCGGACCGGACGCCCTCGGCCGACGCACGCTGACCGGCGCCGCCGCGCGCATCCGCTATCTCCGCGCTGAACGCACTCAGGTTGCCGGCGGGACCCGCCGCGCCCACCGCCTCGAGCGACAGCGCGACGACCGAATCCCAGGGGCTGACGCGATGCGCGAGCGCCGACAGTACGAGGGCGCCCACGCCGACGCTGTAGGCGTTCGAGCTCAGCACGGCGAGACCCTCGTGTGGGGCGAGGACCACGGGCTCGAGCCCAGCGGCCGCCAGCGCCTCCTCGCCGGAGACGACGACGCCGTCGATGAAGGCGCGTCCGCTCCCGGTCACAACAGCGGCCACCTCGGCAAGGTGGGTGAGGTCGGCGGCCCCGACCGATCCGCGGGCAGGAACGACGGGATGGACGTGCGCGTTGAGGAGGTCGGCGTACGCCTGTGCGAGTTCGACGCGCACCCCGGATCCGCCTCGTGTGAAACCGATGAGGCGGGCGGCGATCAGGGCACGGGTCTGCCGCTCCCCGAGTGCGTCGCCGACCCCGCCGCGATGGTTCGCGATGACCACGCGCTGGTAGTCGAGCAACTCGTCATCACCGACCCGGTCGTCCCGGCCCGCGCCGAGCCGGGTGTTGAGCCCATAGACCGGGCGTCCGTCCGCGATGGCCGCCTCGACGACGGCGCGGGACGCCTGGATCGCCTGGAGCGCATCCGCACCGAGCTCGACCCGAGCACCGCCTGCTATCGCGACGAGGTCGGCGGTGGTCGGAGCGTCGGCACCCAGCGTGACGGTCTCCGCGGGCACTGCTAGAACTCCAGCAGGTTGGCCCGGAGTCCTGAGCCGCCGAACCCGGTGCGGATCAGGCCACGGCGCCGCAGAGCGGGCACGAGCGGGTCGAGGGTTCGGTGCACGTGCGCCGGATGCACCTGGCCGGTGAACAGGAACCCGTCGCCGCCGACCGCCTCGCCCAGCTCGCCCAGGTGGTCGGCGATCTCGTCGGCGGTCCCGACGATCGCCAGGCCGTCTTTGCGCGCGCGCAGCTGGAGGATCTCGCGCAGGGTCGAGCCCGCGGGAGCCGAGTTCACGAAGTTGTCGAGTGTGCCCTGGTTGCTGTTCGTCGTCACCGCGGGCAGGGGTGCATCGAGATCGAACGTCTTGAAGTCGACGCCGGACAGGTACGAGATCGACTGAAGCGCCTCGTCGATCGCCGACTGGGTCAGCTCCGCGCGGGCGGCCTTCACGGTCGCGGTCTCCTCGGCGTTCGCCGTGACGACCGGGTTGACCACGAAGAGCACCTTCACCGCGTCCGGATCCCGTCCGTTCGCCGCGGCGACCTCGCGGATGGAGTCGCGGTAGTCGCGCATCCGTTCGGGAGTGGAGGCGAGGGCCAGAATGACGTCGGAGTTCTTGCCCGCGAAGTCCCGACCACGACCGGAGGCCCCGGCCTGCACCATGACCGGCTCCTCCACCGGTGGCACGGTGTTGAGCGGACCGCGCACGCGGAAGAACCTGCCATCGTGGTTGATCGGCCGCACTTTGGTGAAGTCGGCATAGACGCCGCGCTCGGTGTCTTCGAGGACCGCATCCGCATCCCAGCTGCGCCAGAGGCGGCGGACCACGTCGACCCACTCGTCGGCGCGGTCGTAGCGGAGGTCGTGCTCGACCTGCTTGTCGAGCCCGTAGTTCTGGGCGGCGAGATCCGATCCGCTGGTGACGACGTTGAAGCCCAGGCGGCCGCCCGCGAAATGCTGGAGGGTCGCCAGCAGCCGGGCCGCGGTGAACGGTTCGTAGAAGCTGGCGCTGAGGGTCGGCACGATGCCGAGGTCGCTGGTCGCCCCCAGCAGGTAGGGGACGAGCGGCAGCGGGTCGTGCTTCGGGACGAAGCGGGCATTGGCCAGGTTGACCTCCGCGGTGCCGCCGTAGGTGTCGGGAACCGCGACGCCGTCTTCGATGATGAACAGGTCGAACCCGCTCGCTTCGAACAAGCGCGCGGCGTCCTGGTAGACCTGCGGCTGCTTCCAGTCGTAGCCGATGCCGTAGGTGGGGTCGCCCCAGCCCTGGACGCCGAAACCGGCGCCGAGGAACCAGCCGAAATGCAGAAGGGTCATGGTCTGAAAGTACTCGCCGTCATTCGATGGATGGGGTGAGCCCGGCTTTCGCGAGCCACTCCGGGTTGTACGCCTTGGTCAGGTAGTTGATGCCGCCGTCCGGTGCGATCGCGACGACCACGGAACCCGGTTCGGCCACTGCCGCCTGCTCGAGCGCGACGGCGACGGCCAGCCCTGACGACGGGCCGAGCAGCAGCGCCTCCTCGGCCGCGAGCCGGTGGATCGTCGCGTAGACGGTGCGGTCGTCGACGGTCCGCACGTCGTCGACGAGCTCACGGTCGAACGTCGTCGGCCAGTATTCGCGCGGCCACGCCGTACCGACGCCGTCGACGACGATCTGCCCGGCAGGGTCGCCTGCGTAGGTGGAGCCTGCCGGGTTCGCGCCGATGACGCGGACGGCACCCGCGCTCACATCTTTGAGGAAGCGTCCGGCACCGCTGACCGTGCCGCCGGTTCCGATGGAGGCGACGAAGTGGGTGACGGCGCCGGCGGTCTGGCGCCAGATCTCGGGCCCCGTGGACTGGTAGTGGGCGTGCGGGTTGGCGAGGTTCTCGAACTGCGACGAGCGCCAGGCACCCGGCGTCTCGGCCGCGATGCGGTCGGCGACGGCGCGCGGGTTGGCGGGGTCGCCCGGTGCGGCTTCCCAGTCCGCTTGGACGAGGCGGGCGCCGTACGCGGTGAGCACGGCGCGCTTCTCGGCGGAGATGTCTGCGCTGTGCACGATCACCACAGGATGCCCGGTGAGGCGGCCGACGAGAGCGAGGCCGATGCCCGTGTTGCCGGAGGTCGCCTCGACGATCGTGCCCCCTGGCAGGAGGACGCCGGTCGCCTCGGCCGTGCGGATCATGTTCAGCGCTACACGGTCCTTCGACGACCCGCCCGGGTTGCGGCACTCGAGCTTGACGAGGACCCGTCCCGGCAGTCCGCGGGTCAGGGCGTGGAGCTCGACGACAGGCGTGTTGCCGATGAGCGCTGTCGCCGAATCGAGGATCCCGTCCGTTGCGCTCACCACCTCCGGCTTGCGGACATCACCGGACGCGAACAGGCCGGCCGGCCGCTCGCTCAGGTGCGTGTCCACTGTGGTCATGCGTCGACATTAGGCGTGCTCTCCGGTGCGTCCAAGGGCTGTTGCCCCGTGTTACACCTGCCCGGTCGCACCGGTCTCCACCGGACGGTCCGGATCGTTCGACCACGCCGACCAGGATCCCGGGTAGACGACACCGTCGAAGCCGGCGAGTTCGAGCGCGAGCACTTCGTGCGCGGCGGTGACGCCGGAGCCGCAGTAGGCACCGACCGGCGCATCCGTGCGCACCCCGAGGGACGCGAACCGGGCCGCGAGCCGGTCGGGCGGCAGGAAGCGGCCGTCGGATCCCAGGTTCTCGGTGGTCGGTGCACTGACCGCGCCCGGGATGTGGCCTGCTCGCGGATCCATCGGTTCGACCTCGCCCCGGTAGCGTTCGCCCGCTCGGGCGTCGAGCAGTACGCCGTCGCGGGCGACGGCGGCGGCCTCATCCGCGTTGAGCGCCGGCAGGTGGCCGTACGTCAGTCGGATGCTCCCCGGTTCCGCGGCGACGGCGCCCGTTTCGAGCGGGAGACCCCCTGCGACCCAGGATGCCAGGCCGCCGTCGAGCACCCGGACGGTCTCGACACCCGCGTGGCGAAGCAGCCACCAGGCTCGGGCTGCAGACATCGCCGAGAGGTCGTCGTAGACGACGACGGAGTCGCCCGGGTTAAGGCCCCAGCCCCTGGCGGCCGCTTGGAGCACCGCGATGTCGGGCAGCGGATGCCGCCCGTCCGTCGGGGCCCCGTGGCCGGCCAGTTCCGTGTCGAGGTCGACGTAGACGGCGCCCGGGATGTGGCCCGCCTCGTAGAGCGGACGTCCGGGCGGCCCGCCGAGCTTCCAGCGGACATCGAGGAGTCGAGGAGGTGTGGATGCAGCGAGCGCGGCGGCGAGCTTGTCCGCCTGGATCAGTGTGGGCACCCTTCTATCCTCTCGCGGCTTGCGCGCTCCTGCTCAGTGCCGCCCTCCGCTCTCCTACGCGCGACGAGGGGCGCGTCGCGGATACCGGGCGTGTCGGCTCCGTACCCCCTCCCTTGTTGCGCAAACCAAATTGGTGAGTGTACAGTCACTCACATGCCAACCGCCACTCGCACCCGAACCCCCCTCTCGACCGCCGATGCTCGGCGCGACACGGTCATCACGAGTGCGATCCAGGTCTTCGCGTCCGGCGGTTACCTCGGAACTCCGATCGCAGCGGTCGCCGAGCACGCGCGTATCTCCCCCGCTTATGTGTTCAAGCTCTTCCCCGGCAAGGAGTCCCTCTTCGTCGCGGCCCTCGACCGGTGCTTCGAACTCATCGAGGAGTCTTTGGCCCGTGGTGCCGAAGAATCTACCGGTCAGAGCCCATCTGAGATCCTTTCCGCTATGGGTGGGGCCTATGCAGAACTCATCGAGGATCGCTCGCTCCTCCTCCTCCAGGTCCACGCACAGTCCGCGGCCGAGATCCCGGAGATCGGCGACTCCCTCAGACGCGGACTCGCGGGGGTGACCCGCTTCGCACTCGACCGCTCGGGTGCGACCGATCGCGAAGTGCAGCGATTCATGGCCTTCGGGCAGCTCTGCCACTTGATCGTGACGGCCGGCCTCGAAACCATCCCTGAGGATTGGGCGCAGATCCTCACCGAGGGAATCCGTCACCCCACCCGGCACTGAATTCGCGGTCCATCAGGCCTCGCGCCAGCGAGGCCACTTCTTTCCCCTATAGAGTGACTGACCAGTCACTCACCAATCGAAAGGTCGCACCACATGTCCTCCTCCCCCGCCGACACACCCGACACTGCAACCGCCACGGCTGACCGGGCCGCAACCGCCACGGCCGACCTGCCCAGCACCGCAACTGCTTCCGTCGACACGACCCGCATCGCATCTGCCGCGGCGGCGGCTGCGGCAGCGCCCGCGGCAGAGCGACCGCGCAGCGGACACCGCTGGTGGGCGCTCACGGTTCTCGCGCTCGCACAGTTCCTCGTCGTACTTGATGCGTCCATCGTCAATATCGCGCTGCCGTCCGTCGGAAGCCAACTCCACCTCGACACCGCCGCCCTCGGCTGGATCATCACGGCCTACGTGCTTCCTTTCGGCGGCCTGCTGCTGCTTGGCGGGCGCCTGGCCGACCGGCTCGGACACCGGCGCGTCTTCCTTATCGGAGTCGCCGGATTCATTGCAGCATCGGCCATCGCCGGCCTGTCGGCCAGCGGCGGGGTGCTGTTGGGCGCCCGCGCGCTCCAGGGAGCCTCCGCCGCACTGCTGGCACCCGCATCCCTCGCGCTCGTCACCCACCTGTTCGAAGGCCGGGATCGCGCCAAAGCTCTCGGAATCTGGGGCGCCGTCGCCGGAATCGGAAGCGCAGCGGGCGTCCTCCTCGGCGGCGTGCTCACCGCCGCCTTCGGATGGCAGGCCGTGTTCTTCGTCAACGTGCCGGTCGGCATCCTCGTGATCGCCATCATCCCCGGTCTCGTCACCCGCGACCCCCGCCGCACACCCGAACGCCTCGACGTCGCAGGAGCAGCAACCGTCACCGCCGGGCTCACAGCACTCGTCGCCGCGCTCACGCAGTCCGCCCACGTCGGATGGCTGCACCCGATCACCCTCGGGCTCGCCGCGGCGGCCATCGCCCTGTTCACCGCCTTCGTCATCATCGAACGCCGAACCGCGAAGCCGCTCGTTCCTTTCACCTTCTTCCGCAACCGCGAATCCTCAGCCGGAAACCTCGTGATGCTGCTCGTCGGCGGCGCGACGACCGCCCTGTTCTTCGCCCTGTCGGTCTACCTGCAGGACGTCCTTCACTACACCGCCCTCAGCGCGGGCCTCAGCCAACTGCCCCTCGCCGGATCCCTCGTCGTCATCGCCGGAATCGTACCCGCCCTCATCAACCGCATCGGACTCCGCCCGACCCTGATCGGAGCTCTCGTCGCGCTCGCCGGCGGACTCGTCTGGCTTGCGGCGGCCGGTCCGAACGCGACGTTCCTGACCGGGCTTCTCGCTCCGAGCATCCTCATCGGAACCGGGCTCGGCGCCACCTTCGTGACCGCCACGCAACTCGCCGTGACCGGCGTCGCCCTCGGCGACTCAGGCCTCGCCAGCGGACTGGTCAACACCAGCCAGCAGATCGGGGGCGCGATCGGACTCGCGACCCTCAGCGCCCTCGCCACGGATCAGACCGCCCGGATGCTCGCTGCAGGCACCGCCCTCGACACCGCACTCGCCGACGGATTCACCTGGGTGTTCCTGGGCGCAGCCGCGTTCGCCGGGGTCGCGGCCGCGCTCACCGCAGTCGTCCGCGGCCGCGCCATCCGCTGACCGGCGCCGCGCACAGCCGCACGAAAGCCCGCCACCCCGATCCATCCCATCCCGTTCGCGCGGGTGGGGACATACCGAGGTGGCGGGCTTACGCCGTGACGGGCTACCGGCTTCCGGTCGACGCCTTCGCGTTCGACTCGTACGACGTGTTCGTCGACTCGAAGAAGTTGACCAGCTCGAGCGTGTCGTTCGCCGTCGCCATCCACTTCGCCGGGTTCGACACCTTGTACTCGGGCTCGAAACCGAGCTCCTCCAGGCGACGATCCGCCAGGTACTTGACGTACTGGTTGATGTAGTTCGCGTTGAGCCCCAGGATGCCGTTCGGCAGGAGGTCGCGGTTGTACTCCTCCTCCATCTCGACGGCGTCGAGGATCATCTGGCGGATCTCCGCTGCGAACTCGGGCGTCTGCAGGTCGGGGTTCTCCTCCAGCACCGTCAGGATCAGGTTGATGCCGAACTTGAGGTGCAGCGATTCGTCGCGCACGACCCAGTCCATGAGCGAGCCGAAGTTGCGCAGCAGGTTGCGCTGGCGGAACGACAGCGCGACCATGAAGCCCGAGTAGAACCAGATCCCCTCGAGGATCACGTTGTACGCGACGAGGTTGCGGATGAAATCCTGCTTGCCCGCCGTCGTCGTGATGTCGAGCGTCTCCTCGGTCATCCGCTTGATGAAGCGGATCTCGAACTCTTCCTTGCGCGCCATCGACGGCACGTCGATGTGGGAGTTGTATGCCGCGGCACGGTCGATCGGGAACGTCTCGAGGACGTACTCGAACGACATGCAATGGTTCGCCTCCTCCCACATCTGCTTCGCGAGGTAGAGATGCGCCTCCGCCGCGTTCAGGTACGGGTACACGCCGAACGCGAGCGCCTTGTTCACGAGGAGCTCGTTCGGGTTGAAGTAGCTCATGAGGAACGTGATCGCGTGACGTTCCTCATCCGTCATCTTCTTGAAGTCGGCGATGTCCTCGCCGAGCTGGATCTCGTTCGGGAACCAGGTGTTCGCAACCGCCTGGTCGTACAGGTCCATCGCCCACTTGTAGGTGACCGGCTTGAGAAGCAATCCTTCCTGGATTCCCGTTCCCAAAATCGCCATGGTGTTTCTCTCTCTTCTCGCTCGTTCGGGTCAGCGCCTGGACGCGACTACTGGCACGACTCGCACTGGAGTTCGTCCATCGGATCGACCGGAACGTAGTACTCCTCGACCTTGGTGCTGTTGCTCATCACTTGTCACCACCCGTCGCGAGACCTCCGAAGCCGAAACCGCGGCGGGCCGGAGCCGGAGCGGCGGCCGGTGCGGCATCCGCACCCTCGCCGGCGCCGACGGATGCGAAGCCCTTGCGAGCGGCACCGCCTGCGATCTCCTCGGCCTTGTTGACCTTGACGGTCGACTGCTCCGCCTGGTGACGCGGCTTCATGTGCAGGTAGTACGTGGTCTTCACTCCACGCTCCCACGCGGCGTAGTAGATGTCCATCATGTCGCCGAGATCGCGCGTCTCGAGGTACATGTTGCGGCTGATCGCCTGGTCGATCCACTTCTGGGCACGGGCCGCGACCTCGATGAACGAGTACGGCGAGAGCTGGAAGCTGGTCTTGTAGGTCGACTTGATGGCATCCGGGATCTCGGCGATGCCCTGGATGTCGCCCTGGCTACGCAGGATCGACTCGCGCACCTTCTCCCACAGGCCTTCCGCCTGCAGGGCGGCCACCAGGTTGCGGTTGACCTCGAGGAACTTGCCAGAGGAGGTCGACCGGCTGAAGATCTGCGAGAACTGCGGGTCGAAGCCGGGCGTGGTGCCCGCGACGAGGCCAATGGATGCGGTGGGCGCGATCGCCATCAGCGTCGCGTTCCGCATGCCGCCCTTGACCTTCGCGCGCAGGGCGTCCCAGTCGAGACGGGTCGTGCGGTTGACCTTGATCGGCACGCCGCGGTCCTGCTCGGTGAGGGCGATGCTGTCGAACGGCACCAGGCCCTGCGACCACCGCGAACCGTCGAAGTTCGGATACGACCCGCGCTCCTTCGCGAGCTCCGCGCTCTCATCGATCGCCGCATACGAGACGTGCTCCATGATCTCGTCGATCAGGTCGTATGCCTCTTCGCTCTCGTAGCTGAGGCCGAGCTTCTCGACGACGTCGGTGAAGCCCATCACCCCGAGGCCGATCGCGCGGTTCTGGGTGTTCGAGAAGTCGGCTTCGTCGACGCTCGAGATGGTGATGTCGATCAGGTTGTCGAGCTGGCGCACCGCGCTGCGCGCGCTCTCCTCGATGCGCGCCCAGTCGAACACGCCGTTCTCGAGGTGGCGCGTCAGGTTGATCGACGCGAGGTTGCAGACCGAGACGTTGTCGCGGTCCTGCGGGAGGCAGATCTCCGTGCAGAGGTTCGACAGGTGGATGGTGCCGGTGTTGTTGTTGAGGGCACGGTTGTTGATCGTGTCCTTCCAGGTCAGCCACGGGTGGCTCGTGGTCTGCAGGCTCATCAGGATCGCCTTGAACTGCTCGCGCGCGGTGATCTTCTTGAACATGTGGAGGCGACCGGCTTCGGCCTCCTCGACGTAGTGGGCGTAACGCTCGGAGAACGCCTTGCCGTACAGCTCGTTGAGGTCGGCGACCTCCAGCGGGTCGAAGAGGTACCAGGCCTCGTCGTTCTGGACGCGCTTCATGAACTCGTCGCTGATCCAGACCGCGGTGTTCGCCGTGCGGGTGCGGCGGTACGGGTCGCCGGAGTTCTGGCGCAGGTCGAGGAACTCGGGGAAGTCGAGGTGCCAGTTCTCCATGTAGAAGCAGAGAGCGCCGAACTTCTTGCCGCCGCGGCTGACCGCGCGCAGCACCGAGTCGATCGTGTGCATGAACGGGATCGGCCCGGTCGAGGTCGTGTTGTTCGAGCGGATGGGCGAACCCTGCGCACGCAGCTTGGTCACGGATAGCCCGATGCCGCCGGTGCCCTTGGTCAGCCACATGACATCGCGCACCGACTTGGCGATGTGCTCGATGTCATCCTGCATCTCCATGACGAAGCAGTTGGAGAGCTGCGGATACGCGGTACCGGCGTTGACGAGGGTCGAGCCGGCGGCCAGGTACTCCAGCTTCGACATCTTGGCGTAGAACTCGAGGGCGTGACGGGTCGGGTCGGCCTCGTTGAGCGCGAGGCCCATCGCGATGCGCATCCAGAAGAACTGCGGGACCTCGAGGGTCTCGCCGTTGCGCGCCTTGATGCCGTAGCGGTTGTTGAGGGTGACGACGCCGATGTACTTGAGCAGTTCGTCGCGGTCGGGCTCGAGGGCGGCGGCAAGACGGTCGAGGTCGTACAGCGAGGTGAAGCGCGGGTCGAGCAGCTGCTCGGAGACGCCGCGATCGATGTATCCGCGGAAGTGGCTTCGGTGCAGCGACTTGAGCTCGTCCGCCGTCTCATAGTCGCCGAGGACGCGCTTGTAGATCGTCTTGAGCAGGAGGCGCGCGGCGACGATGTCGAACGCGGGGTCGTCCTTGACGTTCTGGAGCGCCACCTGGATGACGGCTTCGTCGAGCTGCTGGGTCGTGATGCCGTCGAACAGGGTGAGTTCCAGTTCGCTCGCGATCTGGGTGACCCAGGTGATGTTCTCGTCGAGCCCCTGCGAGGCGTGCTCGATCGCCAGGTTGATCTTGTTCGCGTCGTACGGCTCACGCTGGCCGTTCCGCTTGACGACGGTGATTGCCACTTTTCTCCTCTTCCCTGCCGTTCTCTGCGAACGGCGAAACCTCACCGGATGACCCGGTCTGCTGACGCCTTCTAATCCCCTGAAATCGCTCTGTCATGCCCCAATCGTGGGGGCATTTTCCCTAGCTGCGTATCGGCGTGTGACCACTATATAGCGGGGTCTCGCGACACGCGTAACCCCACATCTAGTGGGCGTGTCATCCACAGATGTGCATAACTTCTCCGACTTATGCACACCCTACGACGCCCTACCGACAGGGGTGCCGACCGATAGACTGAGCCTCTTGTGAGCAGCTATACGAGCCTTCTGAAGACGCCCGGCGTCGCTCGTATCATCGCTGCCCAGCTCACGGCCCGCTTCCCGTTCGGCATGCTTTCGCTCGCCTTCCTGCTCCACATCGAGCGGGTGCACCACTCCTATGGCGCGGCGGGCCTCGTGCTCGGCGCGATGAGCATCGGGCAGGCGATCGCGGGACCCATGACGAGCCGTCTCATGGGCGTGCTCGGCATGAGGGCCGTCCTCTGGACGACGCTCGCGTTCTGCTCCGCTGCGATCGCCACCATCGGAATCTTCGTGCTGCCCATCCCGATCACGATGGGCATCGCGTTCTTCGCGGGGCTAAGTATGCCCCCGATCCAGCCGGCCGTCCGCACCATCTACCCGAAGATGGTCAACTCGCGCCAGCTCACCCCGCTTTTCTCCCTCGACGCGTCGGCGCAGGAGATCATCTGGATCGCAGGCCCGGTAGCGATCACCTTCGTCGCCACCCAGATCGGCACCGTCGAGGGCATCCTGATGTCGGTCGCGATCATGCTCGCGGGCGGGACCTGGTTCATCTCCTCCCCCGAGGTCGGCCGGGTGCGCATCCCCCGCAGCAAGCGGCGCTTCGGATCAGTCCTGCAGCGACCACCTGTGCTGCTCGCCACCGTGGTCGGGTTCCTGCTGATCGGGTCGTGCGCAGCGATCGAGGCCGGCGTCGTCGCGAACTTCGGCGACCAGGGCCCGGAGGCCGGCGTGGTGCTGGCGATCTGGTCGCTCGGCTCCCTCGTGGGCGGCCTCGCGTTCGGTCACGTGCCGATCGGTCCGTGGGCGACTGCGCGCCGGATGCTGCTCGTGTTCGTCGGCGTGACGATCTCGATGTTCGCGCTGGCGACGTGGTGGGGCCTCTCGCTGACGCTGATCATCGCCGGACTCGGCATCGCACCCGCCCTCGCGGTGCTCTTCTCGATCGTGTCGGCGAGCGTCAAGTTCAGCGACACGGCGGAAGCATACGGCTGGGTCGGCACGGGTCAGCTCATCGGCGCGGCCCTCGGGTCGGCGCTCGCGGGATTCCTCATCGACGCGAACGGTCCGATCGGCGCATTCTGGGCTGCGAGCGCCTTCGCGTTCGTCGGCTTCCTGGTGCCCGCGCTCGCCCACCGCTGGCATCCGGACCTGCGGGGCCGCGATGCGAGCCCCATCCCCGACACCGAGCCGGTACCCGTCCAGCCGTCCTGACCGACAGCGCCGAAATGTGACTTACGGGTTCAGTCCTGCCGCGTGTTGAGGCGAAAGCTCACCACTCGGTAGCGCCTGTGGAGAGCTCCGGACGTCGTTCTTCGGAACGCGGCAGGATGATCGAATGCCGGAACGGAAACCACTCCCCGAGAATCTCAGAGGAGGACCGTTTCAGGTCCGGGAGGCACGACAACGTGGCCTGGGGCGCACCCGCCTGCGCCAACCAGACCTTCAGCGCCCGTTTCGCGGCGTCCGCTCTCCATTGCTGGAGCCCCTCAGCCTGCGTGAGATCTGTCGTGCATCCAGGACTCACGCCACGCTGGAGTCGGCATTCAGCCATACGACCGCGGCAGAGCTCTACGGCATCCCGGTGCCATGGCGACATCAATTCCAGCCAGGGCGCGACATCCATGTCACGGTTCCGCATCCGCACCGAGCACCGCAGATGAACGGTGTGGTCGGGCATCAGCTACGCGGGCTCGAGGTGGCTTACATCGACGGTCTGCCGGTGACGACCGTCGAACAGACCTGGATCGACCTTGCCGCGTGCCTCACCCGGCGGAACTGGTCGCCGCCGGCGATTTCCCCATCTCCGGGCATTCACCCCTGGCGGCGCCGACGTCACTTCGAGAGACTGTCGCAGCACGGGCCGGGAGACGCGGATCAGCGCTCGCACGGGAGTGCCTGGTGCTCCTCCGAGCCGGAGTCGACTCGCCCCAGGAGTCCGCACTTCGACTGGCGATCATCGACGCGGGGCCTACCCGAGCCTGAGGTGAACCACGTGATCCGGACACCTTCTGGTCGATTCGTCGCCCGGGTCGACCTCGCCTTTCCCGTGGAGCGCATCGCCATCGAGTATGAGGGCGATGTCCACCGACTGGACGCGCGCCAGTTTCGGAAGGACATCACCCGGCGCGAACGCGTTGAAGATGTGTGGCACCGCATGATCCGTGTCACTCACGACGACCTCGGCCGTCCGGAGCTGATCGAGCGCATCGGTCGAGCATTGATGCGCGCGAACGGGCTGTGAGTTGTGCACCCGACACGCCGGGCACGAGGGTGCAGAACTCTCAGCTCGAGGGCGCGGCGGGTTACCAGCGCGGGTGGATCGCGGCGCGAAGGCGCCGGTCGTAGAGCGCCGCGACAGCCCCGTCGAACACAGCGCCGAGCGGACCGACGGAACCCGCCGCAGCGTTCTTCCGCGCCTGCTCGACGGACCGCGCGCCCGGGATGACGGCGCTCACACCATCCTGTTCGGCGACCCAGGCGATCGCCGCCTCCGCGGGCGTGAGCCCGGCGGGGACGAGGGTCGCGAATTCCTGGGCAGCGGCCACACCCGTCTCGAAGTCGACGCCCGAGAAGGTCTCGCCCACGTCGAACGCCTCGCCGTGCCGGTTGTACGACCGGTGATCGTCGGGCGAGAACGTGGTCGAAGCCGTGTATCTTCCACTGAGCAGCCCGGACGCGAGCGGCACCCGCGCGATGATGCCGACACCCGCATCCCGTGCAGCCGGCAGCACAGCGTCGAGCGGCTTCAGGCGGAACGCGTTGAAGATGATCTGCACGGTGGCGGTGCCGGGTCGCGCGATCGCGGTCAGCGCCTCCTCGCAGGTCTCGACGCTCACGCCGTAGGCGGCGATCGCTCCGTCGGCGACGAGCGTGTCGAGCGCGTCGTAGACGGCGTCCGTCGAGTAGACCGGCGTCGGCGGGCAGTGCAGCTGCACGAGGTCGAGCGTGTCGACCCCGAGGTTGCGGCGCGACCGGTCGGTCCACTCGCGGAACTTCGCCAGCGTGAAGTTCGACGGATCCTGCGCCTCGCGCCGCCCCATCTTGGTGGCGACGGTGACGGCGCTGCCGGGATGCGCGGACAGGAATTTGCCGATCATCTGCTCGCTGCGCCCGTCGCCGTAGACGTCCGCCGTGTCGAAGAAGGTCACGCCGGCGTCGGCGGCCGCCTCGAGCACCGCGAGCGCATCGGCCTCCGACACGTCACCCCAGTCCGCGCCGAGCTGCCACGTGCCGAGTCCGATGACGGAGACCGTGCGTCCGGTGCGTCCGAGTGTCCTGGTCTGCATCCCCCCAGCCTAGGCGGGCTGGAGCGCGCCGTCCTTCTCGGTCTCGCCGGCCGGCTTCTCCAGCGCGTCCTCGAGGTGCACGACCTCCTGGTTGCGGAAGTGCCCCGCGACCATCGCGATCATGCCCAGCAGGGTCCAGCCGGCGAGCACGAGCCACGGGAAGGTCGCGTTCGCGTCGGGGAAGTACGACAGGTCACGGACGAGGGTGGCGGATGCGCCGGGCACGAACCACTGCCCGATCGCGCCCCACGGCGCCACGGTGAACTGGATGGGCTGGGCAGCAGACGACAGCGGGTTGCCGATCAGCATCGTGATGATCGCACCGACCGCGATGCCGGCGCGGCCGATGAGGGCGTTCATCCCGACGATGAGCGAGACGGTCGCGGCCATGGCGAGGGAGACGGCCAGCCCGTTGATCCAGAAGTCGCCCTGCAGCACTCCGAACCACCCCTGCATGATCCCGACCACGGAGAAGCCCGCGACCACACCGTAGACGACGACGCTCACGAGCCGGCGCCACGATCCGGTGACCAGGAGGGAGATGAGCACGCCACCGATGATTCCGCCGAGCACGAGCGGGAACGATGCAGCAGTGAGCCCGATGCCTCGCGGGTCGCCCGGGCTCAGCGGCACGACATCGGTGACCTTCACCGTGATGGTGGGCGGCACGGTCCCTGCCGGCGCCCGTCCCGCGGCGATCGCCTGCTGGACCGCGGCGGCCGCCTGCTGGTTCGACTGCGCCTGGAGTTGTCCCGCGAGCTGCCCGAGGAGCTGGCTCACCGCCGCGTTCCCCGCGGAGGCCGTCAGTACTTCCGGCTCCTGGCCGAGGACGATCGCTCCGTACACATCCCTCGTCTTGATGAGGTCGACCGCGGCGGCACGGTCGGCGACCGGGGTGACCGCGAAGGCGCCCTTCGATTTCGTTTCGAGGGCTGTGGTCACGGCGGCGACCTGCTCCGCGGTGCCCGCAACGGCGATCGGCACGTCTTTGACCGCCGAAGTGATGATCGGCCAGACGAAGGCGAGCAGGATGGCGACCACGACGACGGCGCCCGCGATCGCTATGCCGATGGCGCGGCCCCAGGTCGTGTGGGGCTGGCGTGCGGTGATGTTCGACATGATCTTCTCCCATATAAAAAGAATGTTCGTTCTTTATGGTGTTACGCTGAGTGCCACTTGTCAAGAACGAACGTTCTTTTTTAAGGTGGGAGCATGCCCAAGGTCACGGAGGCCCATCGTGAGGCCCGCCGCCACGAGATCGCGCGAGCCGCGCTCCGCTGTTTCGCGCGCAAAGGGTTCGCCGCGACATCCATCGCCGACATCATCGCCGAGAGCGGACTGTCCGCCGGCGCGATCTACGGCAACTACAAGAACAAGGACGAGCTGATCACCCTCGCGATCGGGGAGGTCCTCGACGTCCAGTTCGGCGAGATCGAAGCCGCACAGGCCCAGCGGCCGATGCCCTCCCCCGGCGAGATCGTCCGGGTCGTGGTGAACGGACTCCAGCACGAGATCGGCGACCTGGGCCTCCTTGTTCAGGTCTGGGCGCACGCTGCGGTCGAACCCGCGGTCGGAACGACTCTCGCCACGATCGGCGAGAGGGTGAAGAGCATCTTCTCCGACTACGTCCGCAGCTGGTACCTCGAAGATGTCGGGGCCTCCGCAGAAGACGCCGAGCGCGCCGCCGAACTCTACTCGTGGGTCTACGTCGGCGTCGTCCAGGGCTACATCGTGCAGTCGTCGATCTTCCTCCACTTCGACGGCGACACCTACCTGAACGCGATCGCGGCGATGACGCCCACCTTCGGGCGCTCACCCGCCGGCTCGCAGCATCCGCTCTAGGCGCGCCCGTCAGCCGATTGCGGCGGCTACGACCCTGGCCAGGCGCTTGCGGATGATGTGGTCGTTCCCGTCGACCCGGTGAATCTCCACATGGCGCATCGCCTCGATGACCGAGAGACTCCCTGGCGCGATGAACGCGTCCAGCGATCCGTAGACCACCTCGACCGGAACACGAACGCGGGCCAGGTCGCTGACGATCGTCTGTGATTCGATGCAGTTCTCCAGCGATTTCACGAACGGGTCCCAGTTCTTCTCCGTGATCTCGAAGACGCCCTTGATGGGCAGCATCCTGGCCAGCACCGACGCGTTGAAGATCGTGAAGTCCTTGTTCGCGCGCAGGTATTCGTACGCGCGGAGGTACGCGCTCACCCGGTTGCGCACGCGCCGGTCGCCGATCTCGTTCGGCGACCCGTACACCGGCGGACCGACCAGGACCAGCCGGGTGATGCCCGCCGGGTGGACGGCGGCGTACCGCCCGACGATCATGCTGCCGAGGGAGTGCCCCACCAGTACGAAGTCCCGCAGCCGGAGCGAGCGGAGGGTGGCGTGCAGGGAGGCGACGTGCTCTTCGATCGTGTACTGCGCATTCGGCGGCGCCGGCGACCGCCCGAAGCCCAGGATGTCGATCGAGATCACGCGGTGCGTCGGCTCCAGCAACGGCACGAGATTCTGGAAGGTCACCGAGGACGAGGCGATTCCGTGGACGAGGACGACGGCCGGACCGTCGCCCTCGTCGCCTGCAACGTGGAGGATGGGAGCGCCGCGACCGACGAGCGCACATGTCCGCTCGGCCAGCCACCCCATCCCCTCATTATGCCGTCGCGCAGCGATACCGTTTCGTGATCGGATCGTCGCCGGACCGTGACCCTGCCTGACCGGGCACGCTCCTACTCTTATGCCATGAAGCGCATATGGGGTGGCGCGGCAGTGCTGGCGGTCGCCGCACTGCTGCTGGCGGGATGCACAGGAGGCAGCGGAGCGTCGGATTCGGGCGGCTCGGGCGGCTCGGGCGGCTCGGCGCAGTCGAAACCACAGGATACGTCCGGCGCCGTCGCCGATCCCGCGGCGAAGAGCGACACCGTCATCTCACCGAACAGGGATGTGGTCACCACCGGCTCCGTGTCGCTGACCGTCACGGACCCCATCGCAGCCGCCGGCCGCGCCACCGCGATCGTCCTCGGAGCAGGAGGCCGCGTCGACAACAGCTCGGAGCAGCCCGGTACCGACACGCAGAAGCCGACGGCGACACTCGTGCTGCGCATCCCGTCGTCCGTCCTGGATGCCACCCTCGCCGACCTCAAGCGTCTCGGCACCGTCGAGTCGGTCACGCTGAACGCGACGGACGTCACAGCGCAGTCGAAGGACATCGACGGCCGCATCACCGCACTGCAGACGTCGGTCGACCGGCTGCTGGCCCTGATGGCCAAAGCCACGACCACCGCGGATCTCATCACGATCGAGTCGACCCTTTCCGACCGGCAGGGGCAGCTCGACAGCCTGCGCGCGCAGCAGAAAGCCCTGGCAGACCAGGTCGCGATGTCGACGATCACCATCGACTTCCATGCGAAGGGCGCAGTGCCCGCCGTGTCGCCGACCACGTTCTGGAGCGGACTGACCGCCGGCTGGAACGCTCTCGTCGCCACCGTCAACGGGCTCCTGGTGGCCCTGGGGGCTGTGCTCCCGTGGCTGGTGGTGCTCGGAATCCTCGGCGGAATCGCGTGGTGGATCGTCCGCTGGATCGGGCGCAAGCGCGGCGCTGCTGCGTAGGCTTGGGACGTGACCGAAAGCGCGCACCCTGCCGAACCGCTGCTGACCGACGAGCTGATCGAGCGCATCCGATCGCGCGCCGCCGGTTTCGACCGGGAGAACACGTTCTTCGACGACGACCTGGCCGAACTGGTCGAGCTCGGCTACCTGAAGGCCCTCGTCCCCGTCGAGTTCGGCGGCCTCGGACTGAGCCTCGAGCGCACCGCGCGCGAGCAGGTCCGGCTGGCGTCGGCGGCCCCGGCGACGGCGCTCGCCGTGAACATGCACCTGGTCTGGACCGGGGTTGCCAAGGTTCTCCACGACCGCGGCGACGAGTCCCTCGATTTCGTCCTGCGTGAGGCCGGCTCCGGCGAGATCTTCGCGTTCGGGCTGAGCGAGGCGGGCAACGATCTGGTGCTGTTCGGGTCGACGACGGATGCGCGGCCCGAGCCCGACGGCGGCTACCGCTTCTTCGGCACCAAGATCTTCACCTCCCTCTCCCCCGCCTGGACGCGCCTCGGCACAATGGGGCTCGACACGACCAGCGCCGACGCCCCCAAGATCGTCTACGGGTTCCTCACACGCGCAGGCGGCGGGTTCGAGGTCAGGGAGGACTGGGACACCATCGGCATGCGGGCGAGCCAGAGCAACACCACCGTGCTCGACGGCGCGCTCGCACCGGCCGACCGGATCGTTCGCAGGCTCGACCCAGGGCCGAACCCCGATTCTCTCGTCTTCGCGATCTTCGCGAGCTTCGAGATCCTGCTCGCCGCCGTCTACACAGGCATCGGTGCCCGCGCGCTGGAACTTGCCGTCGCGGCCGCCCGCCGCCGAACCTCTCTCAAGAACGAAGGACGCACCTACGCACAGGACCCGGACATCCGGTGGCGGGTCGCGGATGCTGCGATCGCGCAGGACGCACTGTATCCGCAGCTGGACTCGTTGGCTCGCGATGTCGATGAGCGCGTCGACCATGGCAGCCTGTGGTTCCCCCGGCTCGTCGGCCTGAAGATCCGCGCGACGGAGACGGCCAGGCACGTCGTCGACCAGGCCGTCCGGGTCAGCGGGGGCTCCACCTATTTCGCGAGCAGCGAGCTGGGCCGCCTGTACCGCGACGTGCTCGCCGGGATCTTCCACCCGTCGGATGCCGAGTCCGCGCACTCGACCGTGGCCAACGCGTACCTCGGTCCGCTCGACGACCCGCGCGATTAAGAGGCACACCCGCTCGAAGACGAGGAGCATCACCATGCGACAGTTCACCGCCGACGACTACGTCGCCCGCCTGGAGCGCGGGGCCGCGCACGCGAAGGAGGCCGGGTTCGACGGTCTGCTGATCGCGCCCGGGCCCGATCTCGCCTACTTTCTCGACTACCTGCCGGTCGCGACGACCGAGCGGATCACGCTTCTCGTCATTCCTGCCGACGGGGCGCCGAGCATGGTGGTGCCGATCCTCGAGCACGACAGCGCCGCCGCGGCGCTCGGGGCGCAGGCGGTTCGCCTCGTCGACTGGTCGGACGGCACGGACGAATACGTTCCCACTGCCGGGCTGCTGTCCGAGGACGGACGCTATGCGATCTCGGACTCCACCTGGGCGATGCACCTCCTCGGCCTCCAGCAGAAGCTCCCCCGCGCCGACTTCACCGCGATGACCAACGCGCTCCCCATGCTGCGCGCGGTCAAAGGCGACGACGAGATCGAACGGCTGGCCGGCGCGGGCGCCGCGGCGGATGCGACGTTCGAGCAGATCCTCGGCGTCCGTTTCGCCGGGCGCACCGAGAACCAGGTCGCCGCCGATCTTGCCGCACTCCTGCGCGAGCACGGGCACTCCCAGGTCGACTTCACGGTCGTCGGCTCCGGCCCGAACGGCGCCAACCCGCACCACGAGGCCGGCGAGCGTGTCATCGAAGACGGCGACATGGTGGTGCTCGACTTCGGCGGTCTGAAGGACGGCTACGGTTCCGACACCACCCGCACGGTCCACGTCGGCGAGCCGACCGCCGAGGAGCGCGACGTCTACGGGATCGTCCGGCAGGCGCACCAGGAGGCGTTCGAGGCGGTCGCGGTCGGCGTCCCCTGCCAGGAGATCGACCGGGTCGCGCGGCGGGTCATCACGGATGCGGGGTACGGCGACCGCTTCATCCATCGCGTCGGCCACGGCATCGGCCTCACGACGCACGAGCCGCCGTACATGGTCGAGGGCGAGGAGCATCCGATCGAGGCGGGCATGTGCTTCTCGATCGAGCCGGGGATCTATCTTCCGGAACGCTTCGGGGTGCGGATCGAGGACATCGTCGTCGCGACCGCCGAGGGCGCCCGCAGGCTCAACAACACCACCCACGACCTGCAGCTCGTCGACTAGGCCGGCGGCGACCCGGACCGGCTGCGACGGTCAGGCGACCCTGCGACGGGCGATCGGCATGGCGATCACGCGCCACCCGACCAGGAAGAGGCCGAGGAACACGGTCGCGACGATCACGAACGCGACGTCGACGCCCTGACCGGCCGACGCACGGAACAGCATCCCGGCCGCAACGGTGATGATCCAGATGGCCATCCCCGGCCAGAGGATCGCGAGCGGACGCAGCCACGCGAACGTCAGCACCCAACCGAGCGCGAGCCCGGCCAGGAACGGCCACAGCGTTTCGAGGGTACCGATGGTGTTCAGGTCCTCGGAGTGGCTCGACCGCCCGATCAGGACGAAGAGGACGACCCCGGCGATGTCGATCACAGCCGCGAGCGCGACTGTCCCCGGGTTCCTCACAGAGTGATCATAGGCACTCCAGGCCGAGCGTTGGCTGGCAACCCCGCACCGTCGCGAAACGGATGTTCCGCCGTCAGAGCCGGAATCCGCCGTCGCTTGTGATCACTTGGCCGACCACCCAGCGACCCTCGTCGGTGGCGAGCCACCCGATCAACCTGGCCGGATCCTCCGGTGCCCCGAAGCGTCCGAACGGGAGCTCTCGGAGGCGCTCCTGCAGGTCGCCCAGCGGCCTGTCCGTCGTCTCTGGGTCGAGGTAGCCCGTGTTGACCGGTCCCGGGTTGATCGTGTTCAGCAGGATCCCGCGGGTGAGCAGCTCGCTGGCCACCGTGGCGGTGAGCCCGGCGAGCGCTGCTTTGCTCGCGGCGTACGCGACCTCTCCCGGCATCGGGCCGTCCTGCTGGCCCGACGTCATCCAGAACACCCGTCCCGTGCGGAACTCGTCGAACGGTCCGGCGGTCTCCTGCCGGACACCGGGCGCTGTCGGCTCGGACCTCTCGCGTCCGTCGGCCACCCCGGCGCCCGAGAACTGCTCGGCGAAGGCGCGGGTGAGCAGCAGCGTCGCTCGCGTGTTGACCGACCAGTGGCCGTCGAGGCGCTCGGCCGTCATGTCGAAGATCGAACCGTCGCCACCGCTGCGCGCGTGGTTGCACACGAGGATGCGCGGGCTGCCGACCGCATCCGTCGCCGCCCTCACGATCGCAGCCGCCGAGTCCGCCACGGCCAGGTCGGCGTTCAGCTGCCCGAATGTGGCCTCCGGATGCTGCGCCGCACGGAGTTCGGCGAACACGGCGTCGAGGTCGTCGGCGCCCCACGGCAGGGCGCTGTCGTGTGCCGAGTAGTGATGGACGAACAGGTCGGCGCCCAGCTCGGCGAGGCGCCGGGCGATCGCGAAGCCGATGCCGCGGCGGCGCGAGACGCCGGTGACGATCGCCGCCCGCCCGCGCAGCGGAAGTGTCTGTTCTGTCATCGCGGCCCCCAGGCGGTGCGTGTGGATGGACGTACAGGAGGTAGATCATACTGGTCGGACACCAGCGTGCCCCACCCCGAAGACGAGAGAGAACCGTGCCGAATTTCGATTTCCTCGCCCAGCGATCCGACCTGCCGCGGCCGTCGGTGACCGCGAGCGAGGCGCTCGCCATCGCCACCGAACGCTTCGGCGTGACGGGCGATGTCGCCGAGCTGGGGAGCCAGCAGGATCGCAACTTCCGCATCGCCAACGCCGACGGCCGCTTCGTCCTCAAGATCGCCAACCCGGTCTTCTCCCCCGACGAGCTCGCCGCGCAGAACCTGGCCATGGGAGTCCTCCACGAGCGCGAGGTGATCGCACCGCGCGCCCTTCCCGGGCTGGACGGGGCCGACCTGCAGGTCGTCGAGCTCGGCGGCCAGTCGCTGATCGCGCGGCTTCTCACCTATGTCGAGGGCGAACCCCTGACCGGCGAGGGCGACCTGTCGGATGCGCAACTCCGCGCCCTCGGGGATATCGCCGGGCGCGTCGCCGCAGGGCTGATGGAGTTCGATCACGCCGGCACGGAGCGGTCGACCCAGTGGGACCTGCGGATCGCCGGGCAGGTCGTCGAGCACCTGGCCGAGCATGTCGCGCAGCCGGCACGACGCCGGATGGTCCAGGAGACGGCGCTGGCCGCCCTCGACCGTCTCGAACCGTTGCGCGAAACCCTGCGGACTGCTGTCATCCACGGTGACGTGACCGACGACAACATCGTCGTCGATCCGCGGAATCCGGATGCGCCCGCCGGCGTGATCGACTTCGGCGACGTGTCCCGCAGCTGGGTCGTCGCTGAACTCGCCGTCGCCGTCGCATCCGCGCTGCACCATGTGCCGACCGACCCGCTGCGCGCCCTGGAGACGATCGACGCCTTCGCAGCGCACGTCCCGCTGACGGACCCCGAGATCGCGGCGCTCTGGCCGCTCGTGGTCCTCCGGGCCGCCGTCCTCGTCGTCAGCGGCGAGCAGCAGGTCGCCGTGGATGCGTTGAACACCTACGCCGACGAGAACCGCGCCCACGAATGGCTGGTCTTCACCGTCGCCCGCCGCGTCGACCCCGACGAGGCGGAGTCCCTCATCCGGTGGCGACTGCAGCGCACGAACTCTGCTCCCGCACCGGAGGCCGCACGGATGTTCCGCCTCGACCTGCGCGCCGACAATGTGCTCGACCTCTCGGTGACCAGCAACCTTCTCGAGGACGGCCGCTGGCTGGAGCCGGGCATCGAGGGCGAACTGCTGGAGAGCACGCATCGCTCCACCGGTGCCGCTGTCACCCGCTACGGAGAGTACCGACTCTCGCACTCCGTCCTGCAGTCCTCCCTCCCCGCCCCGACGTTCGCACTGGCCGTCACGGCGCGCGTCCCCGAGGGGACCGTGGTGCACGCACCCGTCGCAGGGCTTCTCCGCCCCCACGGCGATTCCTTGGTCATCGAGGGCGCAGGCGTCGACGTCTGGATCGACGGGCTGGCCCGCGGCGCCGAGACCCGGGGCGGCGAGACCAGGGGCGACGCACCCCGCGAGGTCGGAGCGGGCGACCCGATCGGCACGACCGCGCAGTTGACGGTCCAGCTCTCACGCCTCCCCGGGCATCGGCCCCCCGCGTTCGTGCGGCCCGGCGCCGAACGTGCGTGGCGGCAGGTCAGCCCCGACCCCTCCACGCTGTTCGGAATCGAGCCGGCGGCCCCGAGTGCCGACCCGGAGGCCCTGCTCGAACTCCGCGACGCGACGTTCGCGCGTGTGCAGGAGCACTACTACGCGCATCCGCCGCAGATCGAACGCGGCTGGCGCCACCACCTCATCGACACCCGCGGCCAGACCTACCTGGACATGGTGAACAACGTGACCGCTGTGGGCCACGCGCACCCGCGACTCGTCAGAGCCGTGCGCGACCAGTGGGCGTTGCTCAACACGAACTCGCGGTTCCATTACGCGGAGCTCTCCGCCTTCACATCGCGGCTCGCCGACCTCGCCCCCGACCCGCTCGACACCGTCTTCCTGGTGAACAGCGGCAGCGAGGCGGTCGACCTGGCGCTCCGTCTCGCGCAGACCGTCACCGGGCAACGCACGATCCTGGCCGTGCGCGAGGCGTACCACGGCTGGACCGTGGGTGCGGATGCCGTCTCCTCGTCGATCGGCGACAACCCGCGCGCGCTCGAGACCCGTCCGGACTGGGTGCGGCTCGTCGAGCCGCCGCACAGCTACCGCGGAAAGTATCGCGGACCCGATGCCGCTGCCGGCTACCTGGCCGACCTCGCACGCGACCTCGAAGAGCTCGACCGCGACGGTGCCGGACTCGCCGGATTCATCGCCGAACCCGTCTTCGGCAACGCCGGCGGGGTGATGCTCCCCGACGGGTACCTGGCCGGTGCGTTCGAACTGGTCCGCCGCCGCGGAGGGGTCTGCATCGCCGACGAAGTGCAGGTCGGCTACGGCCGGCTGGGCGAATATTTCTGGGGCAGCGAGCAGCAGGGCGTGGTCCCCGACATCATCACCGTCGCGAAGGCGATGGGCAACGGTCATCCGCTCGGTGCAGTTCTCACGACGCGTGCGATCGCCGAGCGCTTCGCCGCCGAGGGCAGTTTCTTCTCGTCCGCCGGCGGCAGCCCGGTCAGCGCAACGGTCGGACTCACCGTGCTGGACATCATGCGCGACGAAGACCTGCAGGAGAACGCGCGGATCGTCGGTGCGCACCTCGCCCGGCGCTTGCGGGAGCTCGCCATCCGTTTCCCGCTCATCGGCGCCGTCCACGGGCTCGGCCTCTATCTCGGTGTCGAACTCGTGCGGGACCCCGTGACCCTCGAGCCGGCGGGCGCCGAGGCGGCGCGCATCTGCGACGCCCTGCTTGCCGAAGGATGCATCGTGCAGCCGACCGGCGACCACAAGAACGTGCTGAAGATCAAGCCGCCGCTCTGCCTCACGATCGACGCCGCGGACTTCTTCGCCGACGCCCTCGAGCGGGTGCTGGCGGACTGACCGTCAGCTAGCGTCGAGTACATGCCGTCTGCTGCCATCATCGCGACCGTCCTCGCGGGCCTCGCGGCCGGGGCATCGCTGATCATCGCAATCGGGGCGCAGAACGCCTTCGTGCTGCGGCAGGGCCTGCGTCGGGAGCATGTGCTCCCCATCGTCCTCATCTGCATCGTCAGCGACGGCATCCTCATCGCTCTCGGGATCGCCGGCATCGGCGGACTCGTGACTGCAGCACCCGCCGCACTCGAGGTCGTGCGCTGGGTCGGCTTCGCCTTCCTCGTCTTCTACGGCATCCTCGCGGCCCGCCGGGCGTTCCGCCCCGAGCGGCTCGACACGGGCGGGAGCACCGTGCGTACCTCCCTCGCCTCCGCTGTCCTCACCTGCGTCGCGCTCACCTGGCTCAACCCCCATGTCTATCTGGACACGGTCGTACTGCTCGGGTCGCTGGCGACCCCGCACGGCGACCCCGGACGCTGGTTCTTCGGTCTCGGCGCGCTCCTCGCCAGCACGATCTGGTTCGCGGCGCTCGGGTTCGGGGCACGGTTCCTCGCCCCGCTCTTCGCCCGCCCGATCGCCTGGCGCATCCTCGATGCGGGCGTCGCCGTGCTGATGGTGACACTCGCCGTGCTCCTCGTCGTCCCGGCCTGACCGCGGCGCCGGGCTCCCGCCCAGCCGTAGCGACCTAGGTGTACTGCCTAGCGCGCGTCGACCCGGTGCTCGGCCACCCAGGCGGCGATCTCCGAGCGCCTCGCCGCGTCGAGTTTGGCCAGGATGTGCTCGACATGGGCGCCCACCGTCTTGGGGGCGATCGTCAGGCTGGCCGCGATCTCCTTGTTGGTGGCTCCGGCGGCGATCAGTCCGGCGACCTCGAACTCGCGCTCGGACAACGGGGCGATACCCGGTGCGGCGGCGGGGCGCACATTCATCGCGTCGGCTCTCAGTTCGAGAGCCCGCGCGCCGGCGTTCCGGGCGAGCAGGCGGCCCCGCTCGAGTGCCGCGGTCGCCTCTCTCCCCCGCCGGGAACGGTTCAGCGCCGTCGCGAGATCGATGGATGCCTCCGCCGACTCCCAGAACCGGTCACGCGCCTCCCAGCCGGAGCGGGCCGCCTCCAGGCGATCGCGCGCCTGGACCCAGTGGGCCGCACCCAGCGCCAGCAGCCCGTGGGCGTGATCGAGAGCGGGCAGGGTCCCCGGGATGCCGCGAGCGGTGAGAAGTTTCTCGCAGCGCGCGATCCAGTCCCGGGCAGCGGTCACTTCGTGGAGCGCGAGGTGGGCGCGGACGCCGGTGACCAGGAACGGGAACAGGTAGGCGGCGTCGCCGACGCGCTCGGAACCGGCGAGGGCCCGCTCGCACAGTTCGACCGCATCCTGGGCACGCCCCTCCTGGACCGCGAGTTCAGCGAGTCCCCACAACGCAGGCGAGAGTCGCTGGAGTTCGTTCATGTGCTCGCCGATCGCACGGGCCTCGTCGAGGACCGTATGAGCTGCCGCACGGTCGCCGCGCCCGACGGCCAGATAGCCGAGCACGATCAGTGCGGTCACGCGAGTCGTGATCCCCCCGCGGCCGTCGGCCAGCGCCCGCCGCGCCTCGTGGTCTGCGCGCGGCCAATCACCGCGGGCCCAGCAGACATGAGCGAGGTGCGAGACCAGGTAATGGTGGTCGTTCCATCGCTCCGTCCGCTCCGTGTACTCCAGCCCCTCCTCCAGCCACCGTTCGGCGCGGTCGTATTCGACGAGGACCGAGGCGCTCGACCCCAGCATCCGGAACGCGCGCGCGGTCTCCGCCTCGACCCCGGCCTTCCGCCCCGTGGTGATCGCCTTCTCAAGGAGGCGCCATCCTTCCTCCATCCGTCCGGCGAAGACGAGGACGGATCCCAGCGTCGCATCGAGGTTCACACGCGCAGCGATCGTTGCGACGTCGTCCGGATCGAGCGGGAGGCGGATGGCGGCCGCGTTCGTGCCGTACTCGATCGCCGTGTAGAGCCGCCGGTCGAGCATGTAGGCCGCTGCGAGCGCTGCGAACAGCTCGAACCGTACGAGCGGAGGCACGGTCTCCTGGTCGACGGATTCGCCGTTCAGCCGGGCGAGCGCGTCCAGTGCCAGCCTGGTGCGCGTCTCGAGCGGATCGCCGACGAGGTGCCTCGCCGACATCAACCGGGGAACGAGTCGGGCCGCAGCGGCCTCGTCACCCGCCGAACGGAAGAGATCGATCGCCGTCGCGAACGCCGCAGCGGCCTCCTCGTTCTCATCGACGGCGGCGAGCTCGGTCGCCAGCTGCGCGTGAAGGTCGGCCCGCTCCGCCGTCGGGAGTCCGGATGGCGCAGTGCGGCGGGCGCGCTCGTACAGCGTGGCCGCCTCCCGGTGCGCCGAGACCCGGGCGGCGTCGGCCGCGGCGAAGAGCGCGTGCCCGTAGGCGATGTCCGGCAGGTTCGCCCGCTCGTAGTGGTCGGAGACGTCGGCGTAGCAGTACTGTGCGACGATCGCGGCCACGCCCGCTGCCTCGTGAAGGCGGCGCCTCCTGCTGGGCGGGATGCTCTCATAGATCGTGTCGCGGATCATCGCGTGGCGGAAGTCGAAGTTCGTCCCGTCGCCCGTCGAGACGATGACGTGGCGATCGAGCAGCTCGGTGAGGCCCCCGTCGAGGTCGTCTACCGACTCGCCGACGGTTCCGGCGAGCACGTCGATGTCGAACGAGCGCCCGATGACGGCCGCCGCGTCGACGAGCGTGCGGGCATGCGGGCTGAGGGCGCCGCGGCCGAGCAGCACGGCCTCGGCGACCGAGCCGGGCACGCGGCTGACCGCGCCGGCCGCGATCAGCTCTTCCACATGCAGGGGGATGCCGTCGCTGCGCGCGTAGAGCTGGTCCACGTACACGGACGGGAGAACGGTGCCTGTGATCGCCTCGGCGAGCTGGGCCGTCGTCGCACGGTCGAGGCGCCGCACGTGCGCCTCCTCCGCGAGGCGCTGCCCGACGAGACGGTCGCGCCACTGGCGCAGCGG
Organism: Leifsonia sp. Ger2509; assembly: GCF_055231915.1. NCBI lineage: Bacteria > Bacillati > Actinomycetota > Actinomycetes > Micrococcales > Microbacteriaceae > Leifsonia > Leifsonia sp. Ger2509. The sequence continues at coordinate 3,498,762 of NZ_JBUYVB010000003.1, read as the reverse complement.
CGTACCGGGGAACAGTTCCTCGGTGCGATAGGTCGCGACCACGAGTGCGGAGGTCTCCCGGAGCGAGACGGCAACCCGCTCGAGCACGTCGAGGCTCAGCTCGTCGGCCCAGTGCAGGTCCTCGAACCGCAGCAGTGCTGGTCCACTGGTATCGAGGAATTCGCTGACGATGTCGGCGAGCTCGGTCACCAGCACGCGGCGCCGGCGGGCCGTGTCGCCGCCTTCCGCACCCGCGAAGATGAGCGTGCGCAGACGATCGGAGACGTCCGCCTCCTTCGCACGTCGCAGGTCGGCAGCAAGTTCGAGCAGGACCCCGCCCACGATCTCCGTTCCGCGCCGGAACGCCGACGCGTCGAAGCGTCGGGCGCTTCCTGGGATGCGGTCCGCGATGTCGTCGAGGAGCCGCGACTTGCCGATCCCGGCTTCGCCGGCGAGCAGCAGGAGATGGCCCGTTCCGGAGGCCGCCGCCGCCCAGCGACGGTCGGCGAGCGCCAACAGGTCGTCCCGCCCCACGGGGACGGGTGAGATTCGGATCTGCTCCGCAGCTGAGATTCCCTCAGTGGGCATGCCACATGGTACCGCCGCCTGGTCCGCGGATGATCGGTCGGATGACCGATGTCCGGGCATCCGACCGGATCGACACTGGGAACACGCGCCGGGACCGGCCGCAGCACCACTCACCGAAAGGATCCACCGATGTCAACGTTCATGGATGTGCACGAAGGCTTCGTCGGCGTCACCGCCGACGAGCTCGCAGAAGCGCACGCGGCCGACCTCGCGATCGAGGGCGACGAAGGCGTCCACTTCATCAAGGCCTGGCTCGATCCGGAGGCCGGCAAAGCGTTCTGCCTCTCGGAGGGGCCGACGAAGGAAGCGGTGATGCGCATCCACGAGCGCACCGGCCACCCGACCGCCGAAGTGTACGAGATCGCCGTCGAGGTCTGACGGTTCCGCCGTCGTGTCGGCGGCATGGCGCAGAATGGGATGGTGCCTGAGCTTCCCGAGGTCAACGCGCTTGCCGCCGATCTCGGCACGCGCCTGTCCGGGCGCATCCTCGATCGTTTCGACGTGGTCTCGTTCGCCGTCCTGAAGACGTTCGATCCACCCGTCTCCGCACTCTCCGGGCAGACGATCCGCGGGGTCAGCCGGCACGGCAAATTCCTCGACATCGCGGTCGGCGACCTTCACCTGGTGATGCACCTCGCGCGGGCGGGCTGGATCCGCTGGCGCGAGAACGCGCCAGCGCCGATGAAGGGGCTGGGTCGCGGACCGCTCGCCGCCCGGCTGGTACTCGACGACGGGTCTGGCATCGACATCACCGAGGCCGGCACCAAGAAGAGCCTCGCGGTCTACGTGGTGCGCGATCCCTCCGACGTTCCCGGAATCGCCCGGCTCGGTCCTGATCCGCTCTCCGACGATTTCACCGAGGCGGCGTTCGCCGCGATCCTCGCGGCAGCCGGACGGGCCCAGATCAAGGGCGTACTGCGCAACCAGGGCATCATCGCAGGCATCGGCAACGCGTACTCCGACGAGATCCTGCACACCGCGAAGATGTCGCCGTTCAAGCCCGCTACCATGAGCGACGACGAGGTGTCCCGTCTCTACGCCGCGATGCAGTCGACGCTGCGCGAGGCGATCGCGCGGGCCGACGGGCTCGCGGCCTCTGAGCTGAAGCGCGAGAAGAAGTCCGGCCTGCAGGTCCACGGCCGGTTCGGCGAGCCCTGCCCGGTCTGTGGCGACACGGTGCGGCAGGTGATCTTCCACGATTCGACGCTGCAGTACTGCCCGACCTGCCAGACCGGCGGCAAGCCGCTCGCCGACCGGGTGCTCTCAAGGCTGCTCAAATAGGTGCACTCCCCGGTCCCGCCGACGACGAGCGGGCGCCGGGAAATGGGAGGATCGTCGTATGTCGAGTCGCCCCTCCCTGCTGATCCTGTCGTTCTCGCCGATCCGATCCGATCCGAGGGTGCTGAAGCAGGTCCAATTGTTCACACCGCACTACGACGTGACCACGTGCGGTTTCGGTGAAGCTCCCGAGGGCGTCGTCGAACACATCGAGGTTCCCGGAGATGCGCGCGCGTGGGTGGATGACAGGGTTGCCGTCGCCACCCGGCGCTTCGAACGCGCCTATTGGAACATCAAGGCGGTTGCGGCGGCGAAGCCCCTGCTCGCCGGCCGGAGCTTCGACGGCATCCTCGCCAACGACCTCAACGCCATCCCTCTCGCCCTGTCCCTGGCACCGACGTTCGGCGTCCACGGCGACCTGCACGAGTTCGCCCCGAAGGAGAAGGACGACGACCTCCGCTGGCGGCTCACGGTCGCACCGTTCATGCGGTGGCTCTGCCGCACCTATCTGAAAGACCTGGCTTCGGCGACGACGGTCGCCCGGGGCATCGCGGACCGGTACGAAGCGGACTACGGAGTGCGGATGGGCGTGGTCACGAATGCCGCGCCGTACTCGGACCGCACTCCGAAGCCGGTCCACGCGCCCATCCGGTTGATCCATTCGGCCGCCGGCCAGCGCTACCGCCGCCTCGAGAACTTCATCGAGGCCATGAAGGACGCCCCGGAGAACGTGACCCTCGACATGATCGTCATGCCGCACGAGCCCGACTACGTGGCGGAGCTGAAGACCCGGGCCGAAGGCGTCCCGGCACTCCGGTTCCGCGAACCCGTGCCGTATGCCCAGCTGGTCGACACGCTCGCGGAGTACGACGTGTCGCTGACCTTCCTTCCGCCGACCAACTTCAACCTGGCGCACGCCCTGCCGAACAAGTTCTTCGAGGCGGTCCAGGCCAGGCTCGGCCTCATCATCGGTCCCTCGCCCGAGATGGTTTCGATCCTCGAGCAGTACGGTCTCGGCCAGGTCGTCCCGGACTTCAGTGTCGAGTCGCTCCGTTCGGTGATCCGGGGGCTCACACCGGAGAGGGTCGCGTCCTGGAAGCAGGCGGCGGACGCCGCGGCGAAAGATCTCTCCGCGGAGTCGCAGCAGGCCGCGTGGGTCTCGGCGATCGGGGCGCTCCTGCACGAGTGAGCTCGGAACAGCTGCGCGCCGACGTCCTCACATCAGGGCGGACGCCGCGATGAACCGGAGGGGCGCGTCGGCGCTCAGCTGCGTCGTCAGGTGCTTCGTGAAGAGCGCGGCCGGGCGCCCGAAGCGGCGTCGTGCCCGCAGCAGCGACGCGATCCGTTCGGACCCGGAGTCGACGGCCGCCACGGCGTCGATGGCCCGGACATCCGCGATCGAGAGAGTCCGCTCGAATCCCGGAGCAGCTTCGCGCATCCGCCCGATGAGCCCCGCGACGAACGCATGCTCCTGGGCGTCCCACTGGTCGTTCTCGATGCGCGTGAGGACGGCCGAGAAGAGGTGGACCCGAGCGATCTTGACCGCCAGGGCTCTGTGGATGGTCGCCGACTGGCCGGCGAACCACGGATCGGCCAGCAGGTGGTCGACGAACGCCAGGTCCTGCTCCATCGGCCGGTAGGTGAGGCTCACCCGCGTGTCGGCGTCTGCCCCGACGAGGTATCGCGGGGCTCGTGCCGCATAGCGGACGCCGCGCGATCCGGCCCACAGGCGTGCACTGAAGTTCTGGTCCTCCCCCGAGGCCAGCCCCTCGGTGAGGGCGAGCTGCAGGCGCTCCAGCACGGATGTCCGGATCAGCCCGAGCGGTGCGGTGCGATAGAAGAGGCGGTCCTTCACGGCGTCGCGGGCGCCCCGGCGGAACCGGCGTACCGGCGGAGTCCTGACGATGGACCCGTCCGCGTGCGCTTGCGGCGCGATGACCGCGTCGACCGATTCGCCGGCCAGCTCGTGCCACGCCGCGAGAGCGCCGGGCTCGAGGGTGTCGTCCGATCCCATGATCGAGACGAAACGGCCGGAGGCTGCCGCCAGTCCCGCGTTGAAGGGTCCGGCAGGGCTGTGGATGCCGTCGCGGAGTTCGAGGAGCCGCACCTGACCGGCAAGCTCCTCCCCCAGGACCCCTGCGATGGTTCCCGCCTCGAGGTTGTGGCAGACGACGGTGATGCGGAGCCCACCGTTGCCGGAGAGCCGGACACCCGACGCGATCACCGAGCGGACCGCGCGTGCGATGGGCCGCCCCGGGTCGTGGATGGCGATCACCATGTCGATCAGGGGATCGGCCATCCGGGTCAGCCTGTCATTCCGGCGAGCGCCGCCTGCTCGGCGAACTCGGGGACCGCGCGGATGAGTTCGTCGAACGTCCCGCTCGCTGCCACGGCGCCGCCGGACATGAAGAAGATCTGGTCGGCGTGCCGGATGGTCGACAACCGGTGTGCGACGAGGATGACGGTGACCTTGCCGTGCAGGTCGCGGATCGCCTGGGCGACGGCCGCTTCTGTGGCGGTGTCCAGGGCGCTGGTCGCTTCATCCATGACCAGGACGTACGGGTCGACGTAGAGCGCGCGGGCGATGCCGAGGCGCTGCCGCTGGCCGCCGGAGAGGGACAGCCCGCGTTCCCCGATCTGGCTGTTGAGGCCGCCCTCGCGACTGTCGATGATGTCCCAGAGCTGCGCACGCTGCAGCGCGTTCTTCGCACGCTCCTCGTCGATGTCGTTCGACCAGGTCAGCGCAACGTTCTGTGCGACCGATGCGTCGAAGAGCGACACATCCTGCGGTACGTAGCCCACCCGCGAATGCCAGGCCGAGGAGACCTGGCGCAGTGGCGTGCCGTCGATCGCGATCGTTCCGCTCGTCGGCTCGACGAGCCCCAGGATGAGGTCGACCAGCGTCGACTTGCCGGCGCCGGACGACCCGACGAAGGCGACGGTCGATCCGAAGGGGATGGTGAGGGAGACGTCCCGCAGAGCAGGGGGCGCATCCGGCGCATAGCTGAACCCGACATCGCGGAGCTCGAGTTTCGACGGATGCTCGGCGAGAGTCCCGGTGTCGAGGCCCTCCTGGCTGCTGAGCTGGAACTTCTCCATGTTCTGGATGTCGTCGATCACATTGCGGGCGTGCGGGAGGTTGGCGGCTGTGACCGCCACGATCGCCTGGAAGCGCGTGATGGACGGGACCATGCGGAACCCGGCGAGGCTGAAGACGGAGACGGCCGTCACCGCGCCGACGATGCCGCCGGTCGTCAGGTACCCGACGACACCGACCAGGACGAACCCGCCGATGAGCGCCGTCTCGAGGACGTAGCGGGGAACGATCCCGAAGAACTGGATGTTCGCGCGCGCGCGCGAGGTGCGGATCCGGTTCGCGTGGACGACCGAGGCGACCTCACCCGCTTTGTTGCGCAGGGTGATCTCTTTGAGCGCGCCCATCATCTCCGTCAGCAGGCGTGACACCGTGAACGAGTAGTCCCGGTTGACCCTCCCCGCGATCTGCGAGTTGCGCGACACCCAGAAGTAGAGCACCACACCCACCAGCCCCAGGTAGACCAGCGCCGTCAGCGCGATGGCCGGCTGCGCGACGACGAGCACGGCGAGCACCACGATGAACGTCATGGCCTCGCCGACGAGCGTCGCAGCAGGCAGCAGGACACCAGCGATGGTGTTCGCGATGCCGTAGTCGGCGATGCGGACGACGTCGGCGGAATTGCGCTTGAGCCGTTCGACCCAGGGGGCGGCGAGGTATCCCTCGAGCAGGCGGTCGCCGATCTCGAGTTCGTACGACGCGAACCGTCGGGTCGCGTAGAACTGCAGCAGCGAGGCGAGGACGCCCTTCAGCACCACAACCGCGCAGATGATCACGAGGAGCCAGATGAGGCCGGTCGTCGAGACCGTGCCGATGCCGGGAAGGGTCAGCGCGTGGCCGGACACCAGCGGCGAGATGACGATGGCGAGCAGCCCGAGGGAGAACGCATCGAGGAGGGCGAGCAGGCCGAGCATCACCGCGTAGAACTTGAGGAAGCGCCGCCCCGACTTCGGAAGGAGCGGCATCAGTTCGCGGAGGATTCCGACGAGCGCCTTCATGCCGCGCTCCGACCGTGGAGGCCCTGCCTGAGCATGTCTCCTGACTGGATCATCACTTCCCGACTCCGCACTACGTCAATGGCTTTCGTTTGCTGGGCCAGTCTAGGCGTCCGTGTTCGGGAGTCTGCTCAGGAGGTCTTCCACGTTGACGCGTTCCCGATCCGATCCCCAGAACGATTCGAGGAACGCCCGGGTGGATGCGCGCTCCCGCTCCTCGGGCGGCCGGAACAACGGACCGCCCGTTCGCAGTTCCTCCGTCGAGCGCACCGATGCCCCACCGCGCTGCAGGAACTCGTACACCGGATTCGCCGGGTCGAGGAAGACGTTCGCGTCGTGGAGGAGCCCGACGCCGATGTTGCCGAGCGCCTGCTGCCTGCGCTGGTTCATGATGATCACGTCGCAGTCGGCGACCAGGTCGTTGTACTCGTCCAGGGGCATGCGATCGATCAGCGGCACGAACGCAGCCCCGAACGCCTGCCTGCCGCGCTCCGCGACCGCATCACGGTACGCGGGGTCTCCGTAGCTCAGGGGCACGATCACCCGGCGACCCTCGAGGTCGCGGCCGGCGAGGAGGTCGAATGCTTCGAGGTGGTTGTTCGTCGGAGATGCCGAGTTGCCGATCAGGATGCCGCCCCGCCGCGGCACATCCGCGTGGTCTCTTCCCGCGGCGAGCGTCTCGGCGAGGCTCGCGTAGTTGAGCTGGCAGTATCCGCCGTGGAACTGCGGATACCGCATCCGGAAGACCGCCTCGTCGGTCGGCACCGGGGCCGAGAAGTAGTCCGCTCGCGCCGCGGCCCTGCGGGTCATGACCCGTACGACCCGGGACCACCCCCCGTTCACAGCACGCCGCAGCGAGGGCTTCCCCGCGCTCTCCTGTTCCAGTTCGGCAGAGAGCTCGCGCGTCAGCGGGCCTTGCAGGTCGCGATCACCCGCTGCATCGCTTCCGTAGTAGTCGAACCCCCACCCGCTCCAGACCGCGACCGTCCCTGGGCGGGCTCGGCCGAACGCCGCCGCGGCGTGAGCCGTCATCGAGTGGGCGATGATGAGGTTGCAGTCGCGGGAATGCCGCGACGCCCTGAGCACCCCCCGCCAGTCGCCCGGGACGACCTCGACCGGACCCTCTGCGATCGGGTTACGGAGTTCGTCCCGGCCCGGATCGCCGATGACGATGTAGCGGTTCGCCGACGGGGCGACCGACTCGAACACCTCCGCGGCGAACTGGACGAATTGCGAATCCGGACCGATGTGGAGGATTTGGACCGCAGGGCTGGGCATGTCAGCGCTTCCTCACGGCCGGGACGCCCGCGACGAGGCTTCCGGGCTCGACGGGGCGGATGACGCAGGCACCCGCAGCGATGACGGCACCGTCCCCGATGAGGAGAGGGGCTTCGGCGGAGCCGTTGATGAGGTTCGCCCCGACTCCGACGAAGACGTCGTCGCCGATGTGCACGTTGCCGGCCACATGCACGCCCGGGGACAGCGTCGCGAAATCGCCGATGCGCACATCGTGGGAGATCGTGCAGGCCGCGTTGACGTGCGCATGGCTGCCGACCGTGACACCGGTCGTGATCACGCTCCCCGGGAAGACGACGGCTCCGGGTCCGATGGTCACCCGCTCCGACATCACCGCGCCGGGGTGCACGAGCGTCGTCGCCTCGGCGCCACGCGCCTCCATCGAACCCGCGATCCTGCGACGTGCGTGAGGGTCGCCGACCGCGACCACGAAACGGGAATCCCCCGCCAGGTCGACGTCGTCGAGCATCCGGACCGGCGGGCCGTCGATCGGACCGGCCGCAAACCGGTGGTCGTCGACCAGGAACACGATCTCCGGAACCTCTCGCCATGCCGTGCTCGCGAGCCAGGCGATCTCGCGGCCGTGGCCGCCCGCGCCGAAGATGTACAGCGTGGAGAACTCCAGGGCGGCGTCAGAGGGCATGGCCACCGACGAGGACCCGGATCATCTCAGCGATGGATGCGATCATCTGCGCGTCGACGGCGGCCCCGGTGGGCAGCACGATCAGCCGCCCTGCGACGCTCTCGGTGTTCGGAAGGTGCTTCCCGGCATCCGGGAACAGCTCGCGGTATGGCTGCATCCGGTGGCAACCCGGCCAGAAGTATTTGCGGGCGAGCACGTTCTTCGAGGTGAGCCCGGCGACGATGTCGTCGCGGCCCACCGTGCCGCCCTCCACCTCGATGGTGATGTACTGGAAGTTGCCCTTCTCGCTCTCGTCGAACTCCGTGAGGCGGATGCCGGGGATGTCCGCGAGGGCGGTCCGGTACGCGAGGTAGTTTCGGTGGTTCGTCTCGATGGTCGCGGCCACGCCCGCGAGGTTCGTCAGGCCCATCGCCGCCGCGATCTCCGTCATCTTCGCGTTGGTGCCGGTCGAGACGACGTTGTCCTGCCCGGCGAACCCGAAGTTGCGCATCAGGCGGACCGACTCCGCGAGATCGTCGTCGTTCGTCAGGATCGCTCCGCCCTCGAACGTGTTGAAGAACTTGGTCGCGTGAAAGCTGAACACCTCGAGACGGCCGAAGCCGCCGATCATCGTTCCGTCGAGCGAGCATCCGAACGCGTGCGCGGCGTCGAACATGAGCTGGAGACCGTGCTCGTCCGCGATCTGCTGCAGCTCGCGGACCGGCGCGGGCCTGCCCCACAGGTGCACGCCGACGATCCCCGTCGTGCGCGGAGTGATCAGGCGGCGAACCGAGTCCGGGTCCAGGTTGTGGGTCTGCGGGTCGATGTCGGCGAAGACGGGGGTGATCCCCTGCCAGTGCAGGGCGTGCGCGGTTGCGACGAACGTGTACGACGGCACGATGACCTCGCCGCTGAGCCCGAGCGCCCGGACGGCGATCTCGAGCGCCGCCGTTCCGTTGGTGAGCGCGACGCAGTGCTTCACGCCCGTGTAGTCCGCGATGCGGCTCTCGAACTCCCGCACCAGAGGACCGTCGTTCGAGAGCCAGCGCCGCTCGAAGATCTGGTCGACGTAGGCGTCGAAGGTCGCGCGGTCGCCGATGTTCGGCTGTCCGACATGCAGCGGCTGCTCGAAGGCAGGGATCGCTCGCCAGGCGGCCGACTCGTCAGCCGCACGGTGATCCGACGCCATCGTGCCTCCTCGCTCATGTCCGGCACGCGTGTTGCGTGATCGGTGACCCAGCTTACTTGACGGGCGGATGCGACGGGCGGCGACAGCACTCAGCGGCGCGCCTGAACAGGCTGGGACGAGAACGCCCACCTGCAGGTGATGGATGTGGTGGAGCTAAGGAGATTCGAACTCCTGACCTCTTCGATGCGAACGAAGCGCGCTACCAACTGCGCCATAGCCCCGGGAACTGCTTAGCTACGATAGCACCCGACCGGCACGAATTCGAACTGAGGAAAACTAACCGGCCGCGCGGCGTCGGCGAAGGGCTGCGTCGAGGTCGATGGACGAAACGTGCACATCGTCGACGAGCCCCATCGCGGCGAAACGCGGGTCTGCGGCGGGTGCGGATGTTGCCGGCGCCGAAGCAGCAGCGGGCCGGTCGGCGGGGGCGGTGAGTGGTGCCGCGGGCCGCAGCGGCGTGACGTCGGGAGCGAGCCGAGCAGCCCGCTCCTCCAGTTCTGCGCGTGCCGCGGCACGTCGTAGCTCGGTCGCCGCATCGATCGATGCCATCGCACTGGCGGCGATGGTGCCACGGGAGAGGTGCAGCGGCTTCGGCAACGGCTGCGGGGTCCAGGTCGGGCGCGCCTCGGGCACGACCTCGTCGTGAGCGTGGTCGTAGAGCTCGGCGGAGACCGGAGCCGTCGTGACCGGACGGGCGACGGGCGCCTGGCGACGAGTACGGGCGAGCCTGCCGAGCATCCCGATGCTGGCGACAGCAGCGGCGGCGGATACTGCGAGCAGCACCCACGTCCCTCCGGTCGCGAGCAGCGCTGCTCCCCCGATCATCCCGAGAAGTGCGGTGAGGAGCAGGACCGACGTGGCGGCCCGAGCGCGGCGGAGCCGGCGTCGGGCGGCGGAACTCAGCCGCGGCGCGGTGAACTCCCGGCGCGCTGCCTGGGCCACAGCCGCACGGGATGCACGTTCGACCTCGATCGCGGCGAGGGCCGCCCTCTCCGCTTCTTCGGCGGCGGCTCGTTCAGCTTCGGCGATCGCTCGCTGGCGCCGGGCATCCGCTTCCGCCGCGGCGCGCGCATCCGCTTTCACACGCTCCTCCGCGCGGCGCAGGATGCGCTGCTGCTCGGCCACGGTCCGGGCCGTCGCTTCATAGCGCACGGCGTCAGGGAGCTCCGACGTCTCTGCGAGGATCCGGAGCGTCTGCTGGAGCCGGACCGCGTTGCGCTCGGTCGCGAGGTACTCGCGTCGTCGCAGCCAGACGGGGATGAGGTAGGCCAGCCAGAGGGCAGCAGCGAGTGCGACAACGACCCCACCGCCAAGCACGTCCCCGCTCATGGTCTAACGGTAGGGGGAACGGTCGGTCTCCGGCTCATTCAGGAGGGGTGTGTCACCGATCGCGGGTCGTCGGCAGCGGGGTGGCCGCAGCGGCGCGGTCCTCCGCCGAGATCGTGGCGGCGTCCTGCGGAGCCTGCCCGTCCAGCCAGCGGCGCAGCACACCCTGGGTGAGCTCCTCGGAGACGAGGCCGAAGCAGAAGTGGTCCCGCCAATCGCCGTTGATGTGGATGTAACGGCGCCGCAGGCCTTCGTAGCGGAATCCCAGCTTCTCGACGACACGCAGGCTCGGCGCATTCTCCGGGCGGATGCAGATCTCCATGCGGTGCAGGCCGAGCTGGTAGAAGCAGTAGTCCGTTGCGAGCGCGACCGCCGTCGGAGTGATGTTGCGGCCGGCGAACTGCTCGGCGACCCAGTAGCCGATCGTCGCGGACGACAACGACCCGTACGTGATCGAGGACACGTTCAACTGACCGGCGAGCTCGCCGTCGTACTCGATGATGAACGGGAGACCGTGACCGGAGCGCGCGTTGTTCTGCAGCGAACGGATGCTCGACCTCGTGTCGAAGGCCATCGGCGCGTACGGGCTGGTCGCCTCCCACTGGCGGAGCCAGCTGCGGTTGTCGAGCAGCGAGCGCTCGAGCGCGCGGGCGTCACGCAGGCGGATCGGCCGCAGCCCCACCGGACCCTCACGAAGGGTCGGAACAACGATCGACACTGACGGGCCTCTCCTGATCTGCGGTCGCTCAGCGACCCGTGTCCGTGCCGTCACCGACGGTGACAGGCATCTCCTCGACAAGGTCGTCGCGGGTCGGCTCGTCGTCGAGGTCGTCGACGAACGTGCGCAGCCACGGACGGAGTGCGGGCCCGAGGTCCTCCCGGTCGACCGCCAGCTGAACGATGGCCTTGATGTAGTCGAGACGGTCGCCGGTGTCGTAGCGGCGGCCGCGGAAGACGACGCCGTACACGCCGCCGGTCCATTCGGGGGCCGCGGCCATCTTCTGCAGCGCATCCGTCAGCTGGATCTCGCCGCCCTTGCCCGGGTCCGTCTTCTCGAGTACGTCGAAGACCTCGGGGCGCAGTACGTAACGGCCGATGATCGCGTAGTTCGACGGTGCGTTCTCGCGGTCGGGCTTCTCGACGAGGCCGGTGATCCGCACGACGTCATCCTCGTCTGTCGCTTCGACGGCGGCGGCACCGTACAGGTGGATCTGGTCGGGGTCCACTTCGAGGAGCGCGATGACCGTCGCGTTGCGCTCCTCCTGCACCTCGAGCATCCGTTTCAGCAGAACATCGCGGCTGTCGATGATGTCGTCGCCGAGGAGTACAGCGAAGGGCTCCCGTCCGACATGCATCTTGGCGCGGAGAACTGCATGACCGAGACCCTTGGGGTCGCCCTGGCGCACGTAATGCATGTCGGCGAGGTCGGTCGAGTACATCACCTTCTGCAGGCGGGCGGTGTCGCCCTTCTTCTCCAGCAGTGCCTCGAGCTCGGTGGCCCGGTCGAAATGATTCTCGAGCGCGTTCTTGTTGCGGCCCGTCACCAGCAGCACATCGTGGAGGCCCGCGTCCACCGCCTCCTCGACGACGTACTGGATGGCCGGCTTGTCGACGACCGGGAGCATCTCCTTCGGCATGGCCTTGGTCGCGGGCAGGAATCTGGTGCCCAGCCCCGCTGCAGGAATTACCGCCTTGGTCACTTTGATTGCCATAGCGGACAGGTTATCGGCATTTAGGATGACGTACATGGACTCGGACGCAGGCAACCGAAAGCGCGCACTGCGTGCCGAACTCCGCGAGCGACGACGGAATCTGACCGGCCCTGAACGGGACGCGGCCACCGCGGGCGTCACCAGGAATCTCGTCGATCTGACCACCGATCTCTCCGTACGCTCGGTCGCCTGCTACCTGTCGACCTCGGTCGAACCGAACACCCGGCCGTTCCTCAACTGGGCGCGCCGGCAAGGGATCAGGGTGCTCCTGCCGATCACCCGCGAGGACGGCCTCCTCGACTGGACGACCGGCGACGGCGAGTCCGAGACCGAAGGCCTGTACGGCATGCCCGAGGCCGTCGGCGAGTTGCTCGGTCCGATCGCGATCAACGACGTCGACCTCATCGTCATTCCGGCCGCAGCCGTCGACTCGACGGGCATGCGCATGGGGTGGGGCCGGGGCTATTTCGACAAAACCCTCGGCAGCATGGAAAAATGTCCCCCTGTATACGCCGTGGTTTTCGACAGCGAACTCGTGGACGACGTTCCCCGGGAGAAGCACGACCAACCCGTCGACGGCGCGGTCACCCCGACCAGGATCGTCCAGTTCTCGTAGCGGAAGCGCTGCGCGAGCGCAGCGACGTCCAGCGATATCCCCTGAAAGCTGAGGCGAAAGTGCCCACCTACTCCTACAAGTGCCCGACCTGCGGTCACGCGTTCGACATCCAGCAGTCCTTCACCGACGACTCGCTCACCGACTGCCCGAACTGCGGCGGTGCGCTGCGCAAAATCTTCAGCGCGGTCGGTGTGACCTTCAACGGCTCCGGCTTCTACCGCACGGACTCCCGCTCGGGCGGCGCGTCGAAGGAGGGCGGGTCCGGCTCGTCGGGCTCCGGCTCGTCGGAATCCGGCTCCTCCGGAGCGGCCCCGGCCACCACATCCACCGCCTCCGCGCCCAGCGCATCCGGATCCGCGTCCTCCTCGAAACCATCCGCCTCCTCCGCACCCGCAAGCACCACCTCCGCGTCCTGATTCGACGAAAGGAGCTCTCATGCTCAAAGGTTTCCGGGAGTTCATCCTCCGTGGCAATGTCATCGACCTCGCGGTCGCCGTGGTCATCGGCGCTGCCTTCACCGGCGTGGTCAATGCGATCGTCAACGGGATCTTCAACCCGCTGATCGGCGCGATCTTCAAGGCGGACAGCCTCAACAGCGTTGCCCTCGTCCAGATCGGCGACGCGAAGATCCTCCTCGGGTCGGTACTGGGCGCGATCATCCAGTTCCTGATCGTCGCCGTCGTCGTGTATTTCGTCTTCGTGTATCCCATCAACCTGGCGAAGGAGCATGCGCAGAAGCGGCGGGACACGGGCGTCGTGGATGCGGAGGCTCCGGTCACCGAGCTCGACCTCCTCACCGAGATCCGCGACCTGCTCGCGAAGGACCAGGCCCCCGCCGGCGGCAGGCACACCCCCGACGCGTAGCGCCCGACCGCCCGACCTGCTCGTCGAGTCGTCACCAACTGCCCCACTAGGTCCGCCGGAAGGTCAGTTACCGACCACTCGATGCGTCACCAGTGGGGCGGCACGTCCCGCTTGAGACGGTCGTCGTTGGAGTCCGAAGCGTCGCCCCAGGCGCGATCGATGTCCTCGCCGGCGCGTGTCGGAGCATCCGCCTCCGCCTGCACCGCCTGCGGGGTCGTGTCGGTGCCCGGCACCGCGGGCAGTTGCGCCCTGCGGGGTCCGCGTCGCACCGGCTTCTGGCTCATCCTTCCAGCGTAGCCGCGCTCAGCAGCACGATAAGTGTCAAGAACCATCAGTGCCGCGGTCGCTCACCCACATTTCCTGACCCTTGTGGTCTCGCCAGGCGCGGGGGCGCGGACGCGAGAATCCGCAGAATCGACACGCTCGGACGCAGGGAAGCGACCGGCCTCGGGCGACCGGCCTCGGGCAACCGGCATCGGGCGACCGGCATCGAGTGCCGGAGGTGCCGGAGGCGCAGGCGGCCGCCCGGGTCTCAGACGGCGACAGGGATGTGGATGGGCGCTGTCTCGGTGCTCATGTCGGTGACGCCGATGAGGCGGGCGATCCGCGCGGCCACCGCATCCGGGTCCGCGAAGAGTTCGAAGCTGTGCACCCGCAGGTAGTGCCAGCCGAGGCGGCGAAGCACTTCCGGACGCAGGCGGAGCGATTCGCGCAGGCTGCCCTGGTTGACGACCGCATCCGTCTCGATCGCGACCGCGCGTCCCTGGTGCGATGCGACCAGCGCCAGCTTGCCCCGGTAGCCGAGGCGCACGGTCAATCCCCGTCGCTCGAGGCGCTTGGCGAGATCGACGAGCATGGGCTCGCTCTCCTCGACCATGTATTCGGCGGACTGGATCGCATCCGCCTCGCTGAGCACCTGGGCGAGCGCCACGATCCCGTGCCGCATCCTCGAGTCGTCGATGTCGTCGGGGGCGAAGCACGAGACGATGTCCATCGAGCGGCGCGCACGGGTCATGCCGACCGCGAGCAGGCGTTCGCCGCCCGGCTCGGCGAGCGCCCCGAAGTTCGAGAGCAGACGACCGTGCGGGGTGCGCCCATAGCCGATCGAGAAGATGACGCGGTCGCGGCTCTGCGCTACGGACTGCTCGAGAGTCACGACAGTGAACGGCTCCGCGCGGTCCTTCAGGATGAAGTCCGCCAGGTCGCTCCGGGAGGCGAACGCCGCGAGGACCGCCTGGTGCACCCGCACCGCGTGGCGGGCACTCGCGGTGATGACCATGAGCGATTCGCGCGGACGGTTCAGCGCGTGGTCGAGGACGAGGTCGACGACCTTCGAGACCTCGGCGTCGACGCTCTCGACGGCGCCGCTGTCCGCATCCGGCATGCCATGACCGCCCTCGACATAGTTGAGGGTGAGGCTGCCGTGCCCGAGGAATGTCCCCGCCCACGGCAGGGAGTCGATCCTGCCGCCGTAGAAGCGCCGATTGACGAGGTCGGCGAGATCTTCGCCGCCGGCCCGGTAGCTGCGGGTGAGCGTGAACACGGGGAGCAGTTCGCTCAGCTGGGCGAGCGCGGAGTCCGCGTGCAGCCCGTCCACGTCGAGGTCCGCCGGTTCTTCGGCGACGTCGTGCAGCCCGATCTCGAAGGGCGACGGCGTCTGGGTGACCGGGTCGCCGAACGCGACGATCTGCCGGGCGCGACGGACGACCCCGACGTTCTCCGCCAGGCTCGATGCGCCTGCATCCACGATGAAGACCGCGTCGAAGGCGAGATCGGGGGTGATGGCGGGAACCTCGTACGGCGAGGCCAGCCACACGGGCGCGAGGGCGCGGGCGAGGTGAGGAGCAACGGTGTTGAGGGTCTCGGCCGTCGTGCGTTCGCCCTTCAGCACGCGGCGCAGGGCGCCGGCCTCCTCCGGCCAGTCGACGACGCCGATCTTCCAGGTCTCGGCGAGCATCCAGGCCAGCTGCTGCCCGGTGGCCGATGCGTGGGCCTCGTCGACGAGACGGAAGTCCGCTTCGAGCCTGTCGAGCACGCCGGTGTTGGCGTTGAGCAGTGCACGGTCGCCGGCGAGCAGGGTCTCGAGCACCGACTGCCACCACGCGAGTTCGAGTTCGGCGCTCACCTGGCTCTCTGGCACGTGGCGCTCTGACAGGTCGGCCAGCAGCGGGTCGAGGTTGCGGTCGCGCAGCGACGCGAGCAGCGCCGTGCGCTCCTGCAGGTTGGCGAGCACTTCGGAGTCGGCCGCGAGACCCGCGAGCTGCGACGTCAGCTGCGCGATCGGGAGCACGGTCAGCGAGTACGGCGTGCCCACGCGGCGGAGCGGGATGTCGAGCCTGGCCAGGTCTTCGGCGACGCGCTGGTAGGCGACCATCACATCCGCGATCCCGACCGGGACCTCCGGAACGACACCGGCGGCGGCGAAACGCTGCCACAGGATGCGCTGCTGCTGGATGCGGCGCAGCGACTCGTTGAGGTCGGTGACGTGGACGCCCGGGCGGACGTACTCGAGGGCCAGCTTGCGCAACCGGCGCCGGTTCGCGCCCGACATGTTCGGCGCATCCCGCCGGTTCGACGTGGCCGCGATCAGTTCGGCGAGCGACCGGTCGTAGACCGAGGGCTGGAACTTGTCGAGCGTTTCGCGGACATCGAGGAGGAGCCTCAGGTAGACGCCCAGTTCGGCGATCGACTCGAACGGGCGCATGCGCGTCTGCCCGATCAGCGTGTTCGCCCGGTCGAGCAGACGGGGAAGCTCCGCGCGGTTCAGCTTCTTCGCGAGCTCGTGCGCAGCGTTGCCTTCCGCGGTCGTGACGAAGGATGCCCCGTACCAGGGCGAGTCATTGGGGCCATAGCGGAACTCGCCGAGCCTCGCCGCCTTGATAAGAGCATCCGCCGCATCCGACCGGTCGGTCGCCAGCAACTCGATCGAGACCCGGTCGAGGCGTGCTGTCGTCGACGGCGGTGTGGGCAGGAGCGCGAGGCGAGAGAGCTCGTGGATGGCGTCGAGAACGGAGACGCCGAGGGCCGGGTCGCGGCGCACGAGGGCGGAGCGGTAGTCGAGCAGGACCTTGCGAAGCCGCACCAGTGCGTCGTCGACCTCGGTGACCCTCGGCTGAGTGGCCTTCTCGTTGCGGCCGATCGACTGGATGAGGTCGCGTCGCAGCGTGCGCGGAGTGGCGGCCAGGCCCGGAAGGCCGACCTGTGTCAGGCGGTGCGCGATGTCGTCCAGGCTCGAGCGTCGCGGGCTGACCACGAGGACGCGCTTGTGCTGGGCGACGAGCACACCGATCGCGTTGACGATCGTCTGGGTTCCGCCGGTTCCGGGGAGCGTCTTGACGACGAGGGAGTTGCCCGCGCCGATCTGCGCGACGACAGCCTCCTGCTCCTCGTCGGCGTCGAGCAGCAGCGTGTCGGTCGCGGGCGGACGCTCGTCCTGTCCGATCGTCTCGACAGGCCGGTACGCCTCCTCGATCGTGCGACGGGCCGACGGGTTGCCGGCGAGGGCGTCGAGGACCGGGCTGCCGAGGTCGCCGGCGTCCGCGAGCATCCCGCTCGCCACATCCGCGAACGACGACACGACGAGGCGCGGCAGCACATTGAACCACGCGAGGTGGGAGGTCAACCCGCGCAGCCGGTCGATGACGGGCTGCGGCTTGAAGACGCCATTGGTGAGGGCGAGCGCGACGAACGCCTCGGCGTCGAGCGTGATCTGGAACTGCTCGGACAGAGCGCGAGCCAGCTCCGGGTTGAGGAACGGCTGGCCTTTGAGCTTCAGTTCGAAGTCACGTCCATAGCGACGGATCGCGAGCGGACGCAGCAGGATCGGCGCCATGAACTCGTCGCCGCCATGCCTCCACTGGGCGAGGCCGACCGCCAGGTGGACCGACTCGATGCCGCGGACGGAGCGCAGCTCGATGCCCTTCGACGTGATCGCGTTCGCTGCGAGCCGCGCGTTGCGCAGCGCGAGCTCGTCACGGATCAGGCTGGACAGGAGGGTGCTCTGGCCGGTGATGAACTGCGGGAGACCGCCCGGATGCGTCGAACTCAGCTCGATGCGCGTGCGGGCGCTGTCGTCGAAGTGGAGGAGCGGCGACCGCCCCCCGATGCTCGCGAGTTCCTCCCGCCAGCGCCGCCACACCGGTTCGGCGATATTGCCCGCGGTCACGGTCGGATCGCCGAGAGTCAGTTTATGAGGCTCGGTGGAGTTCTGGGGGTTGAGGGCGTCGCCTGTCCGGGAATCCGACGTCACGTCGTCGTCCTCATGCTTTCTGTCGAGTCGCCACACACGGCCACCATACGTGCCCGGCAGCGGAAATCCCGGGCAATCAGGGCGAGTTTCGCGCTACTGGGCGGCTTTGCGCCCCGTTACCGTGTCGTCGCGGGCACCGGCGCGGCCGAGGAAGATCAGACCGATCACTCCGCACAGGATGTAGATGGTCGCCTGACCGTTCAGTATCGCCACCACATCCAGGTGCTCGACGAGGAGCCCGGCCGCGAGCAGCCCGAGCCCCTGCGCCGCTCCTCCGAGCGTTTCGAAGCTGGCGACCACCCGACCGAGGGCATCCGCCGGCGTGACGCGCTGCACGATGGTGATCGTGCCGGCCGAGGTCGCGACCGCCGGGATGCCGACCACGATGAACAGTCCGACGTAGACCCAGATGGCCGTCGTGACCGAATACAGGTTCCAGGTGAGCATGGAGATCGCGCCGAAGACGACGTAGCCCCAGCCGACCAGCGCCTGCGGCGGGAACCTGCGGATGAGCACGCCGACGAGAAGTCCGCCCGCCACTCCCCCGATCGCCTGGACCCCGCGCAACAATCCGACCGCGGTGTCGCCCGCACCGAGCTGCTGCACGACGTAGACGATGAACAGCACCAGGAAGATGCCTTGCGAGAACTGCCCCAGCAGCGTGATCACGGAGATCGCGCCGAGGGGACGGGTGCGGCGGATCGTTGCGAGGCCGTCCACCCACTGGCGGAGGAAGTGGACGCGCGGCAGTGGACCGTCGGCGTGCTCGTCCCGCCGAGGGAGTGGCCGGCTCAGGGCCACGAGGATGGCGCTGACGACGTAGGTGGCCGCATCCACGATCACCACCCCGGGCAGGCCGACCGTCGCGAAGGCGAGGCCGCCGAGCGGAGAGCCGATCAAACGCGCGAGATTCTCGCTCACGGCCATCAGGGAGTTCCCGGTGCCGAGCTGCTCAGGACCGACGAGTTGCGGCACGAGCGCCTGCTTCGCGGGGTTGACGAGGGCGGCGAGGCACGCCTCGACCGCGGCGACGATGTAGACGATCCAGATGTGCTCCGCGCTCGCGAAGAGAAGGGGAAGGAGGAACGCGCCCTGCACCAGGTTCACGACGATCATCGTGCGGCGGTGGTCCCAGCGGTCGACGAGCACCCCGAGGAAGCTGCCGAGCAGGAGCATCGGGATGAGCTCGGCGAGGAAGACCGTGGATGCGCCCAGCGCCGAGCCGGTGACAGCGAACGCGAAGAGCGGCAGCGCGATCATCAGCAGCCAGTCTCCGGTGTCGGAGACGAGACCGCTGGCCCAGACGAGGCCGAAGTTGCGCTGCCTCAGCGGCGAGCGCAGGCGAGGAGCCGGAACGAGGGTGTCGGTCATCGGTCGTCGTCCTTCGCGATGTGCTGCCCCGGTTCGCGGGTGCGGCGCGCGGCCGCCGTTCGCAGGGCATCCGGGTGCAGGTAGGCGTTCAGTCGCAGCTCGACCACATCGCTGCCCTCGGGGGCGTCCGCCCGGGTCAGGCCGATGTACGGGCGGATGAGCGCATCCAACTGCTCGCCGAGCGCTGTGAGCTCCTGCGGTGTCATGCGCAGCGCGTACCCGGAGAGCATGGTCGCGTCGCGCCACTCGGGCGGGAGCTCGTCGCGCTGTGCCACGGCGCGACGGGTCAGGTTCGCCTCGTCGTCGATCTGCTTCTCGATGAGTACGCGCTCGGCCGAGTCCATGCCGAGCGCCGTCGCCCGGTCGTCGGTCGCGCCGAACTGCAGCCCCGTCGCCGTGCTGCGCCAGGGGCGTTCGCGCCCGTCCACCGGATCCACCGACTCGACGAGCCCGAACCGGGCGAGGGAGCGCAGATGGTAGCTGCAGTTCGAGGCCGTCGAGCCCACGACTTCTGCGCACTGGCTGGCCGTCTGCGCGCCGAACGACATCAGGTGGTTGAGCAGTGCGAGACGGAGTGGATGTGCGAGGGCGCGGAGCGCGCGCACGTCGGTGACCTCGCGGCGCACCTCCTGGCGGCCCAGCTCCGAATCCGATGTGAAAGACATGTTTCACATTATGCCCGCCCGTGCGGAGGGGCACAAGCGAGTCGCTTTGCTCACGGTGCTTCACAGTGCGCATCTCCACAGCGCCCATCTCTCCACAGCGCACATCTCTCCACAGGCGTCACGGGAATGCTCGCGGAACGCGTACGTTGTTGGAAGAGTCGTCGTTCGCCAGCATTCACGCAGGAGGCCCATGTCCACCGCAGTACACCAAGGGGTCGGGTTCCGTTCGGAGCGCGGACCGGTGCTGATCGCGCTCATGCTCACGACCGGGCTCGTGGCGATCGACGCGACGATCCTCGCGACCGCCGTGCCGTCGATCGTCGCCGATCTCGGCGGGTTCTCCCAGTTCCCCTGGCTGTTCTCGGTGTACCTGCTCGCCCAGGCCGCTTCGGTTCCCGTCTACGCGAAGCTCGCCGACACGCTCGGTCGCAAGCCGATCATCCTGGTCGGGATCTCCCTCTTCCTGCTCGGCTCGATCCTGTGCGGCTTCGCCTGGAGCATGCCGGCACTGATCGCGTTCCGCGTCGTGCAGGGCCTGGGGGCCGGTGCGGTGCAGCCGATGGCGGTCACGATCGCGGGCGACATCTACACCGTCGCCGAGCGCGCGAAGGTCCAGGGCTACCTCGCCAGCGTCTGGGCGATCTCATCCGTCGTCGGTCCGACGCTCGGCGGCGTGTTCTCGCAGTTCACGTCCTGGCGGTGGATCTTCTTCGTCAACATCCCGTTGTGCTTCATCGCCGCCTGGATGATCATCCGCAACTTCCACGAGAGCATCGAGCCCCGCCGTCACCGCATCGACTACGCGGGCGCGGTGCTGCTCACGGCAGGGATGAGCCTGCTCATCCTCGCCGTGCTCGAAGGCGGCCAGGCGTGGGCGTGGAATTCGGTGCAGAGCATCGGCGCCTTCGCGCTCAGCGCCATCCTTCTGATCGCCTTCGTCCTGGTCGAGCGGAAAGCGGCGGAGCCCATCCTTCCGCTCTGGATCTTCTCCAGACGCCTCCTCGTCACGACCACACTCATCTCTCTCGGCGTCGGCGCGATGCTCATCGGGCTCACCTCCTACGTACCGACGTACCTGGAGGGGTCGATCGGCGCCGTCCCGGTCGTCGCGGGGCTCGCCGTCGCGGCGCTCACGCTCGGATGGCCGATCAGCGCATCCCTGTCCGGTCGCTTCTACCTGCGGATCGGCTTCCGCAACACCGCGCTTCTCGGGATGGGTGTAGCGGTCATCGGAGCCGTCAGCCTCTTTCTCACGTCCTCGCATCCGAGCGTGGCGGTCGTCGCGATCAGCTGCTTCGTCGTCGGGCTGGGGATGGGACTGGTCGCGACCCCGACGCTGATCGCGGCGCAGTCGAGCGTTCCGTGGAACGAACGCGGCGTCGTCACCGGCACGAACCTGTTCGCCCGCTCGATCGGAAGTTCGGTCGGTGTGGCGATCTTCGGCGCGATCGCCAATGCGATCATCTCGGCGTCTGCGCAGGGCGAGCACGATCCGGAAACGGTCGAAGCCGCAGCCGGCGCCGTGTTCCTCGCGGTCGCGATCGCGGCGGTCCTGACGATCACGGCCGGTCTGGCCATGCCGAAGGGACGCGTCGAGGACATCGAGCTGGCACGGCCGGCGGTGCGGCCCGACGAAGAGACGGCCTGACAGCGCTCGCACCGGCCTTCACGGACGAGCACCCCACACGAGTGGCCGCACGTCCGACAGTGCGCTATTCTGTGGTCGGACCACATGTGGTCTGACCACAGATCCGATTCGCGAGAGGGGGCCTCATGACCGTCGCCGACCGTCGCGCCTGGGAACTGGTCCTCTCCCACATCGAGACCCAGCTCGTCGAAGGCCGCCTCCAGCCGGGCGACCACCTTCCCCCCGAGCGAGCGCTCGCGGGCGAACTCGATGTCGGGCGTTCGAGCGTGCGCGAAGCAGTTCGCGTGCTCGAGGTCATGGGCCTCATCCGCACCCAGACCGGCTCCGGACCGAACTCCGGAGCGATCATCGTCGCCCGGCCCAACGGCGGAATGCAGGCACTCATGCGACTGCAGGTCGCAGCGAGCGGCTTTCCCGTCGCCGATGTCGTCCGTACGCGACTCCTGCTCGAGACCGCGGTCGTCGGCGAACTCTCCGAGCTCGCGCCCGCGACGGAAGGCGGCGACACGGCCGTCGATCTGGCAGAGGCCCTCGAACTCCTCGATGCCATGGACGCGCCCGCACTGACCCGGCAGGATTTCCTGGCCCTCGACGCGCAGTTCCATCTCGCACTTGCCGTCGCCGCCGACAACCAGGTCGTCTCGGCGATGATGGCCGGGCTGCGCAGCTCCATCGAAGGCTATGTCCAGGCCGGAGCGGAGCGGCTCCCCGACTGGGACGGCATGGCCACCCGCCTGCGCGACGAGCATCGCCGCATCCTGTCCGCCATCCACGCCGGACATGCCGACCTCGCCCGAACCCTCGTCCACGACCACATCAGCGGCTACTACCGGGACTCCCAGCTGACACCGGGCCCGACGACCCCCTCGAATACAGACAGGAACACGCACCATGGTTGAACGCCGAATCCCCCGTCCGCGCGACCTCGCGCCGCTCATGAAGTTCAAGAAGCCGGAACTCGACAGCAAGAAGCGGCGACTGGATGCGGCCCTCACCATCGGCGACCTGCGCGCGATCGCGAAGCGCCGGACCCCCAAGGCCGCCTTCGACTACACGGAAGGGGCGGCAGAAGCCGAGATCTCGCTCGCCCGCGCCCGCCAGGCCTTCGAGGACATCCAGTTCAACCCGGCCATCCTGCGCGACGTATCGACCGTCGACACCTCCCGCGAGGTCCTCGGAGCGCCCGTCGCCCTCCCGTTCGGTATCGCACCGACCGGCTTCACCCGCATGATGCAGACCGAAGGCGAGCGGGCCGGTGCCGCCGCTGCGGGCGCCGCGGGCATCCCCTTCTCCCTCTCCACCATGGGCACCGCCTCGATCGAAGACGTCAAGGCCGCGAACCCCGACGGTCGCAACTGGTTCCAGCTGTACATGTGGAAGGACCGGGAGCGTTCGATGGCGCTCGTCGAGCGTGCCGCCGCCGCCGGTTTCGACACGCTCCTCGTGACGGTCGACGTCCCCGTCGCCGGCCAGCGCCTCCGCGACACGCGCAACGGCATGACCATCCCGCCCACCCTCACTCCGAAGACGGTCGTCAACGCCATCCCGCGTCCGGCCTGGTGGATCAACTTCCTCACCACCGAGCCGCTCGCCTTCGCCTCGCTCGACCGCTGGTCCGGAACCGTCGCGGCCCTGCTCGACTCGATGTTCGACCCGACCGTCACCTTCGAGGACCTCGCCTGGATCAAAGAGCAGTGGCCCGGCAAGCTCGTCGTCAAGGGTGTGCAGAACCTCGAGGATGCGAAAAAGCTCGCGTCGATGGGCGTGGACGGCATCACCCTCTCGAACCACGGAGGTCGCCAGCTGGACCGTGCGCCCATCCCCTTCCACCTCCTCCCGGATGTCGTTCGCGAGGTAGGGCGGGACACGGAAGTGCACCTCGACACGGGGATCATGTCGGGTGCGGACATCGTCGCGGCGATCGCCCTCGGGGCCCGGTTCACGATGATCGGCCGCGCCTACCTCTACGGCCTGATGGCCGGTGGCCGCGAGGGCGTCGACCGCACCATCGCGATCCTCTCCGGTCAGATCACACGCACCATGCGGCTCCTCGGTGTCGCATCGCTCGATGAACTGAACCCCGGGCACGTGACGCAGCTCGCACGCCTCACGCCGCTAGCGCGGTCGACGGCGGATGCAGCGGCTGTCGTGGATGCGGCACCCCGTGCATCCGTGCGGCGCGCCCCGGCGAAAGCGACTGCACCCGCCGCCGCACCGGGTCGCGCGGCCAGCGGTCCCGCGTCGACGTCGTCGGCCACCGCTGCGGCGGCCGGCGCTCGCAGCACGACGAAAGCCCCGACCACGGCGAAAACGTCGTCGTCAGCGAAAGCGCGGACTGTTCCGAAACCGCGCACGGGTACAGAATAGGCCCGGACCCGCCTGGGAGCGCATCAGCGGCGTCGAGCAGCGGTTGCGCCCAGCTCTTACGAGCTTTCGAGTCGAAGGAGACCCGATGAGTCGGACAAACCACCACGTCGCCGTGCTTGTGCTCGCAGGTGCGAAGCCACTCGATGTCGGCATCCCAGCGCAGGTTTTCTCCAATCGTCCGAGCATGCCGTACGACGTGCGCGTGTGCGGGGCGGAGCCGGGTCTCGTCAGCGGCGGGGATGGCCTCTCGTATCACGTCGCCGACGGGCTCGAAGCGTTCGAGCTCGCGGACACCATCTTCATCCCGGGCTACCGGGACCCCGCGTCGGCGGAACCGCCTGCATCGGTCGTCAGCGCGCTCACGGCCGCCCACGAACGCGGGACCCGCCTCGCGGCGATCTCCACCGGAGCGTTCGCACTGGCGGCCACCGGGCTCCTCGACGGCAAACGGGCGACCACGCACTGGCACTATGCCAAGGCGCTCGCTGCGAAACATCCGCTCATCCACGTCGACGAGAACGTCCTGTTCGTCGACGAGGGCGACGTGCTCACCTCCGCGGGCGCCGCATCCGGAATCGACCTGTGCCTGCATCTGGTGCGGCGCGACCACGGAGTCGGTCTCTCCAACCACGTCGCACGACGGCTCGTGGCGGCACCGTATCGCAGCGGAGGACAGGCGCAGTACGTGCCCAGGAGCATGCCGGAACCCCTCGGCGATGTGTTCGCGAGCACGCGGGAGTGGGCGCTCGCGCATCTCTCGGAGCCGCTGACCCTCGAAGCCCTGGCCCGGAACGCCCGTGTGTCTTCGCGCACCTTCTCGCGGCGGTTCATCGAAGACACCGGATACACACCGATGCAGTGGGTGCTGCGCGCGCGACTGGATCTCGCGCGTGAGCTCCTCGAACGCACCGACCTCGGTGTCGAGCAGGTCGCCGATCGTGTCGGTCTGGGAACCGGGGCGAACCTCCGGATGCATTTCCAGCGCATCCTCGGCACCTCGCCGACCGAATACCGGCACACGTTCTCGGCCTGAGAGCCCCGCTGTCGGCGTTGTCGTCCCACTGCCGGCCCTGCCGTCCCACTGGCGCGAATCTTGTGGTGACTGTCTGAATAGGTGGCGCCTTTCTTGCGCATGCTGTCGTTCAGGCCACTGGTCGCGAGGGCCTTGGCGGGTGAGCATGGACGGCAGAAGGAAAGGAACCATCAATGACCCGCATCGCCGTCAACGGATTCGGCCGCATCGGACGCAACACCCTGCGTGCACTCCTCGAGCGCGACAGCGACCTCGAAGTCGTCGCCGTCAACGACCTCACCGCCCCCGAGACCCTCGCCCACCTGCTCAAATACGACAGCTCCATCGGTCGCCTCGGTCGCTCCGTCGAGGTCGATGGCACGGACCTCATCGTCGACGGGCGACGCATCATCGTTCTCGCCGAACGCGAGCCTGCCAACCTGCCGTGGGGCGAACTCGGTGTGGACATCGTGCTCGAATCCACCGGCCGCTTCACCTCGGCGGATGCCGCCCGTGCCCACCTCGACGCCGGCGCCAAGCGCGTGCTCGTGAGCGCCCCGTCAGACGGCGCCGACGTCACCCTGGCCTATGGGGTCAACACCGATGCGTACGACCCGGCGGCGCACGTGATCGTCTCGAACGCCTCGTGCACCACGAACGCATTGGCGCCCCTCGCCGCTGTCCTAGACGACCTCGCCGGCATCGAACACGGATTCATGACCACCATCCACGCGTACACGCAGGAGCAGAACCTGCAGGATGGGCCGCATCGCGACCTGCGCCGCGCACGTGCCGCCGGGGTGAACATCGTCCCGACGACGACCGGTGCAGCCAAGGCGATCGGGCTCGTGCTTCCAGGGCTGGATGGAAAGCTGTCCGGCGACTCCATCCGCGTACCCGTGCCTGTCGGCTCGATCGTCGAGTTGAACACGACGGTTTCCCGTGACGTGACACGCGACGAGGTCCTCGCTGCCTACCGTGCGGCCTCGGATGGTCGACTCAAGGGGATCCTCGACTACGCGGACGAGCCTTTGGTGTCGAGCGACATCACCGGACAGCCCGCGTCCTCGATCTTCGATGCAGCTCTCACGCGGGTCGATGGCAGGCATGTCAAGGTCGTCGCCTGGTACGACAACGAATGGGGCTTCTCCAACCGCGTGGTGGACACACTGGAGTTGCTCGCGCGCTAAGCGGATGCTTCGATCGGTGTCTCTGCTCGGGGCTTTCGTCGTGTCGTTCACAGGTGGTGGTCTTCGGATGCTGTCCACAGGTAAATTCCTGATCAGAGGCTGTTTATAACCGGCTGGATGTCGGTGGTGTCTGGCAGGGTTGGTACATGACTTTCCCACCGGTGTCCGACCTCGATACGGTCGCTGCGGCGCTCGACGCGCTGCGCGTGCTCGAGGCGGATGCGGTGCCGGACGCCACTCCGAATGCCGAGTCTGAGTCATCCGGCTTGTCGGAGGCGCAGCTGCTGGTCCGGTCGTTGGCCGCGCTTGGTGCGGTCCGGGCGGCGGTGGACCGGGTCGCCGTCTCCCGGATCGCCGCCCTGGACCGGGCCTGCCGGGTGGACCCGGATTCGGATCCGGTCCGCGCGGCCGGGCACCGGGACATCGGGTCGCTGCTGGCCGAACTGTGGAAGACGGCGTTGCCGGCGGCCCGGCAGTTGTGTGCGGTCGCCACCGCGGTGGCGCCCCGGCACAGCCTGCTCGGCGGCGAGCTGCCGGCCGAGTTCCCCGACCTCGCGCACGCTCTGCTGGGTCCGGTGCCGGCCGGCGACGACCGTCGAGCCGACCCGGGCGCCGACGACGGCTGCGCTGAAGCCGGTTCCGGTGAAGACGGGCGAACGTCGGGGTGGTCGGTGTCTGTGGAGCAGGCGGCGGTGATCATCCGGGAACTGGGCAAGACCGGTCCCGGCTGCACCCTGGAGAACCGGGGTGTCGGGGAGCGGGCGCTGATCCAGCACGCCCCCGCCCTGACCGTGGAACAGTTACGCCGGCTGGCGATCCAGGTGCGGGACCGGTTGGATGCGGACGGGATCGAACCCCGCGAACACCTGCACCGGCGGCGCCGGTCGTTGCGCATCACCACCAGCCCGGACGGGATGACCCACATCGACTGGTGGTTGGATGCCGAATCCGCCGGCCACGTCCTGCCCCAGATCCACGCCTACGTCACCCAGGACTACCACACCACCCACAACCACCACCGCGGCTCCGACGGTCACGGCAACGGCGAATCCAGTGCTGAAGACCGTAAGGGCTCCAGCGGCACGTGGACAGGCGGCGGAGACCCGTCAGCCACGGACCCGGCCGGCCGGGTCCGGTTCCCAGCGCAGTCCGACCCCACCGGAGCCGACGAGTCCGGAGCCGACGAGTCCGGAGCCGACCCGTCCGGGCGTGACATGGGGATGCCGGAGACCCGGACGCTGGCGCAGCTGCGGTCGGACGGGGCGGTCGAGGTGTTCCGGCACCGCGCCGGTTGCACCCACGCGGCCACCCGGCCACCGGTGACGATGATCATCCGGATCCCCCTGGCCGCCCTCCGCACCGGCACCGGGGCCGCCGAGATCGACGGCACCCCCACCCCGGTCAGCGCAGCCACCGCCCGCCGACTCGCCGCCGACGCCCACCTGATCCCCGCCATCCTCGGCGGCCACAGCGAAGTCCTCGACCTCGGCCGCAGCCAACGCCTGTTCAGCACCGCCCAAAAACACGCCCTCGCCGAACGCGACGGCGGCTGCGCCTGGACCGGCTGCCCACACCCACCCGCCTACACCCACGCCCACCACCTGCACTGGTGGGACCGCGACACCGGCCCCACCAACCTCACCAACGGCATCCTCCTCTGCTCCCACCACCACCACCGGATCCACGACGACGGCTGGAACATTCACATCCACAACAACGTGCCCTGGTTCACCCCACCCCAACACCACGACCCCACCCAAACCCCCCGCCGCGGCGGACGAATACAACTCCCCGAACCACCACCATGAACCCAACCACCACCATGGGGCACGAGCCACAGCTGCGGCCGACACCAGTCCCTCGCGCAACGCGACTGTCAGCCCAGCGACTCCAGAAGGTCGTTCGACGGCACGAAGAATGTCGTTCCGGTTGCCGCCGTCGAGAAGTCGAGAATGCGGTCGTACGATCCGAGCGGGTCGCCCATGAACATCCGCCGCAGCATCTGCTCGATCACCCACAGGTCCCGCGAATAGCCGATGAAGTAGGTCCCGAATTCGCCACTGCCCGGACGCCCGAACGGCATGTTGTCCCGGAGAATGTCGTGCTCGACGCCGTTCGCGTCTGTGATCGTGGCGAGCGTCTTGTGCGAGGGACGCAGCTCGGTGTCGCCATCGAGTTCGACATTGTCGGCCTTGGTCCGCCCGATGACGCGTTCCTGCTCGTCGGTCGACAGCGCGGCCCAGGCGTCCAGATCGTGAAGGTATTTCTGCACAACAACGTAGCTGCCACCCACGAACTCCGGATCCTCGTCGCCGATCAACGATGACATCCACATGGAGTCGCCGGTCGGGTTCTCGGTGCCGTCCACGAACCCCAGCAGGTCACGCGCATCGAAGTAGCGGAACCCGCTGACCTCGTCGACGACCGTGACGGCGTCGCCCAGCGCATCCAGCAGTAACCGTTCGAGCTCGAAACACATGTCGCTGCGCTCACTCCGAATATGGAACAGCAGGTCCCCCGGTGTCGACACGGCAGTGTGACGACTCCCGTCCGGACGTTCGGCCCCGACGATCCGAGGAAATACATGCAGCTGGGCTGGACGCGAGGACTGCCCGAACCGATCCCACGCTTCGCGTCCGATACCGACATTGCAGGAAAGGCGCCCGTTCAGGTCCCGGAAGCCGACGGCCCGCACGAGCGCACCCATGTCCGCGATCACGGAACGAGCGGTCGCGAGTGCCTTCTCCGAATCCCCGATAGTGACCACGAGGAAGATCGCGGATGCGGACAGCGGAGCATTGACGCTCTGCGGCTCGATCGGTACGCGGTTCCAGCTTCCGTCTGACATCCGGTCCTCCCCTGCTCCTTCGAGCAGGTTAGCGTGCGCGAAGGCCGTTGCACAGAGGCTCAGCGCCCGACTGCGTACCCCTGCATGCCCCGCGGATTCGCGGCTGCACGAACGATGCCATCCAACCAGGACACGGCGGACAACCGACCGAGCGCCCAGGGTCCGCTCACGTCGATCCGGTGCCCAAGCCGACGCAGTTCTTCGATGACCTCATCCCCCAGTCGGCTCTCGACGACGAGACCGGCAGGTTCCCAGTCGCGAGGCCAGAACGAACTCACGAGCGAGGTGGTGTGGAAGCTGGGTGCGTCGATCGCGGCCTGCAGGCTGTAGCCGCCGACGACATGCCGGATCAGGAACGGCAACTGCCACTGCTCCTGCTGGTCCCCGCCGGGCGAGCCGAACGCGGCATACGCACGTCCGTCCTTCACGAGCACGGTCGGGGTCAGGGTGGTGCGCGGCCGCAGCCCCGGCGTGAGCGTCGTCGGGAGTCCGGGTTCGAGCCTGGTCATCTGCAGGCGCGTCCCGAGCGCGAACCCGACAGAGGGGATGTAGGGAGACGACTGCAACCAGCCACCGGACGGGGTTGCAGCGACCAGGTTGCCCCAGCGGTCGACGACATCGATGTGGCAGGTGTCGCCGCGTGCTTCGCCGCGGACGCCCAGGGTCGGTTCGCCGGATGCTGCACTCGCGACGCGTGCTTCGCCGCGGACGCCCAGGGTCGGTTCGCCGGATGCTGCACTCGTGACGGGCGCTTCGGTCGCGTCGACGGGCGCGGACCCGGCGACGGGGTGATCGCCGAGCGAGCGATCGCCGTACCCCGGAACAGAACCGGGACGCAGCTCGGCCGAGGCGCTCGACTCGATGAGCGCACGGCGCTCGGCAGCGTATTCGGCCGAGAGCAGGTGCTCGACCGGGACATCGACGCCGTCCCCGTAGTACGCGTCACGGTCGGCGAAGGCGAGCTTCTGTGCTTCGACGATGCGGTGGATGCCCGCAGCCGTCGAGGGGTCGAGCTCGTCGTCCTCGTAACCGTCGAGGATCGCGAGTGCCTGGAGGAACGCGGGACCCTGCGACCACGGCCCGGCCTTCAGGACGGTTCGTCCACGGAAGGTTCCGGAAACCGGCGCCTCCCAGCTCGCCCGGAACCCGGCGAAGTCGCTCGCGGCGATCACGCCGGCATGCCGCTCGCCGGACGAGTCGAGGGCTGGAGTCGCGACGAACTCCTCCACCTTCTCGCCGACGACCGCGCCCGCCCAGGCTGCGCGTGCGGCGTCGATCCGTTCCTCGCGCGTCGCCGCAGCATCCGCCCCAGCGAGAAGCTGCTGCAACGTGGCCGCCCACGCTTTATTGCGCACGACCGAGCCCGTGGCCGGTGCGACACCATCGACCAGCCACTGGTCGGCGGAGGTCGGCCACTCGGTGCGGAACAACTCCGCGACGGCGCCGATGGTTTTCACGACGCCGGGAGCGACAGGATGTCCATCGCGCGCGTACCCGATCGCGTACTCCCAGACATCCGCGAGTTCCCACGTACCGCGGTCGCGCAGCAGCAGCAGCCAGGCATCCACGGATCCGGGAATCGCTGCGGCCAGGAAACCGGAGCCCGGCACGAGACCGAGACCGAGCTCGCGGTAGGCGGCGGCAGACGCTCCCGCCGGCGCCGGACCCTGCCCCATGAGCACCTGCGGCTCTTCACCGGTCGGCGCGACGATCGCGACGAGGTCGCCGCCCGGTCCATTCAGGTGCGGCTCGACGACATGCAGGACGAACGCCCCGGCGACCGCGGCGTCGAACGCGTTCCCACCGCGCTCCAGCACGGATTGCGCGCTCTGGCTCGCCAGCCAGTGGGTCGACGCGGCCATGCCGAATGTGCCCTCGAGGGTGGGCCGAGTCGTGAAGGCATCCGGCTGGGTGAAGGGGGCCATCGATGATCCTTTCGCGTACGGGCGCTCTCGCCACGTCTGCTTCCACCGTATAGAGTGACGCACGAATCCCGGGACCGCACGGTGAGGTGCGCCTCCCGAAACGATGCGGCGAAGGGTGGTTCGCATGCCAGGCATCCTGCTGAACGACGGTTCCACGATCGATGCGGTGATCGAGGGAACCGGTCCGGCCATCCTGCTCCCCGTCGACCCGGTGCCGGTCGACGGCGACCGGGCCGATGAGCTCCGCAGGTGGGGTGTCGATCCGGCTCTCGGACGCCGACTCGTCGACGGTCTGAGCGACCGGTTCCGCGTCGTCGCGTTCGACTACGAGGGGCACCTGGCCGAGCATCCGAAACCCGACACCCTCACGCCGGACAACGTCGCTTTCGATTTCCTGACGGTCGCGGATGCGGTGGGCGCCGAGCGGTTCGCCTTCTACGGCTATTCCTGGCTTGCTCTCGCAGGACTCCAGCTCGCGTTGCGCACCGACCGGCTCTCGGCGCTGGTGATGGGCGGCTACCCGCCGCTCGACGGGCCCTACGAGGAGATGCTCGCGGTGACCGAGGCCGGCCACGACCGGGCGATCGAAGCGGCCGAGCGCCGGGCGGCCGGTGCGGAGGGCGATGCAGAGGGCGGAGCTGAGGGCGGTGACGCATCCGACACCGCCAGCGCATCCGACGCCGCCGCATCCGACGCCGCCGACTTCGATCCCGCCGACTTCGATTGGTCGTCCGTCGAGATCACGCTGACCGAGGAGCAGACCCGCCAGTACCTCACCCTCTACCGAGAGCTGCAGGGCTTCGACGACCGCTCGATCCAGGACCGTCTCACGATTCCGCGCCTGTGCTTCGCCGGCTCAGCGGACACGATCGACTACGGCGAGACCTGGGGTGACGTGACGGTGGATCTCGCGGGTCCGCTCGTGCGCGAACGCGACACGCTCGAGAGACTCGGTTGGCAGGTGAACGTGCTCGAAGGCCTCGACCACACGGGCGCGATGCAGCCGGATGCGGTGCTCCCGATCATCCGTCCGTGGTTGTCCGACAGGCTGCTCTGATTCCGCCCGGTGCGGATGTCGAGAAACGCGCATCCGCTCCGACTCACCTGTGACGCGTCCAGCAGGGCGCCCGATCCCCGGAGGAACCATGAAGTACATGATCATGATGTTCGGCAGCGCCGAGTCGATGATGGAGACGCGGACACCCGAGTGGGTGCGCGAGATGATCGGCGCGATGATCCAACTCGACAAGGACCTGACCGACGCGGGTGAGATGGTCTTCAACGAAGGGCTCGCCGATCCGAGCACAGCGAAGACGGTCCGCCTGGTCGACGGCGCGGTCACAACGACCGATGGTCCGTTCGCGGAGGCCAAGGAGTCCGTCATCGGTTTCTGGATCGTCGACGTCGAGAGCGAGGCGCGGCTGCTCGAGATCACCGAGAGCATCGTGAAGTGGTCGAACGTGGTCGAAGTGCGCCCGATCCCGGGCGGGCCGCCGGAAGTCTGAGGCCGACGGGTGCGTTTCGAGGAGGCGCTGCGCGATGCCGCGCCGTACGCGCTCGGCACGCTCGTGCGCCGGTACGGCCAGTTCGACGCGTGCGAGGATGCGGTCCAGGAGGCGCTGATCGCCGCAGCCGCGACCTGGCCGGTTGACGGCATCCCCGACAGCCCGCGCGCCTGGCTGACGACGGTCGCCGACCGCAGGCTCACGGACGCCTGGCGCAGTGAGAGTGCTCGTCGGAGGCGGGAACAGACCGTGCTGGAGTCCGAACCGCCGGGAGAAGCCGAGGTGAGCGACGACGACGACACGTTGCGTCTGATCTTCCTCTGCTGCCATCCAGCGCTCTCGGGACCATCGCAGCTCGCACTGACCCTGCGGGCGGTGGGCGGGCTGACGACGGCAGAGATCGCGAGTGCGTTCCTCGTGCCTGAGACGACGATGGCACAACGGATCAGTCGGGCCAAGCAGAGCATCCGTGCGGCCGGTGCCCGCTTCATCCTGCCCGATGCGACCGAGCGGGCCTCTCGGCTCCGTGTCGTACTCCAGGTGCTCTACCTCATCTTCAACGAGGGCTATGCGGCCCGGTCGGGTGACTCCCTGCAGCGCTCCGACCTCACGGCCGAGGCGATCCGCATCACGCGGATGCTGCAGGGGCTGCAGCCCGAGGAGGGCGAGGTCAACGGCCTGCTGGCGCTGATGCTGCTGACGGATGCGCGGAGTGCGGCACGCGAGACCAAGGACGGCCGGCTGGTCCCGCTGGCCGAGCAGCGACGGGAGCTGTGGGATCGCGCGACGATCGACGAGGGGGTCGCCCTGCTGACGCGCACACTCGGTCGCGGTGTCGTCGGCCCGTATCAGCTCCAGGCGGCGATCGCGGCGGTGCACGACGAGGCTCCGAGCGATGACGAGACGGACTGGCGGCAGATCCTCGCCCTGTACGACGTGCTCGACCGTGTCGCGCCGTCCCCGGTGGTCACCCTGAACCGGGCGGTGGCGCTCGCCCGCGTCGACGGACCGCGCGCCGGCCTCGCGCTGCTCGGGACGCTCGACGGGGATGACCGGATCACCACCAGCCACCGCCTCGACGCGGTGCGAGCCCACCTTCTCGAGCGGGCCGGCGACCTTCCCTCGGCCGCGGAGGCCTACGGCCGGGCCGCCCGCGCCGCTCTCAACAGTCAGGAGCGCGACTACCTCCGCTCCCAGGCGGCGCGGGTCGGGGCATCCCTGCGCGGATGATCGGCCGGGGCCAACGAACAACGCTTCGAGACATGTGAGGACATCGTCGGCCACGCCACAGCCGACTCAAAGGTACGGACCCCTAGCATCGACACGGTACGTGTCAAGAATCGTCGATGGGATGAATCCGGATGGCAACAGGCAAGGGCGCGAACGGTCCGTCGAAGCGCGACCGTCGCGAGGAGGCCCGCGAGCACGCGCGTCAGATGCGCGAAGAGGCTCGCAAGCGTGCCGCACGCCGCAAAGCGTGGCTCCAGGGGTCCATCGGCGTCGCTGTGATCGCGATCCTCGCCATCGTCGGACTCTTCGTCTACAACGGCGTCTCCGCGTCGGCGAACGTTGCCAACCCCAAGAACATGGTCAGCAACGGCATCCTGCTCACGAGCACGACCAAGGCGGTCACCACCCCGGCGATCGCCAAGGGCGAGAACCCGACGCCGACGACCCAGACGAACGACGCGGGCAAGGCGAACATCACGATGTACGTCGACTACCAGTGCCCGTACTGCAGCGAGTTCGAGACCGCGAACGCGACCCAGATCGGCCAGTGGCTCAACGGCGGTATCGCGACCGTCGAGATCCACCCGATCGCCATCCTCGACAACTCGTCGAGCGGCACCAAGTACTCGACCCGCGCGGCCAACGCCGCCGCGTGTGTGGCGAACTACGACCCGAACAAGTACTACGCAGTGAACAGTGCCCTGTTCGCGAACCAGCCGGCCGAGGGCAGCACGGGACTGACGGATGAGAAGATCCTGTCCGTGCTGAAGGGAGCGGGCGCGAGTTCGTCCGCGATCACCAAGTGCGTGAACGACCAGACCTTCAAGGACTGGGTCAGTTCGGCGACGAACCGCGTGCTCACGAAACCGCTGCCGAACTCGACGATGGCGAAGCTGACGGGTACGCCGACGGTGATCGTCAACGGCCAGCAGTACAAGGGTTCGCTGACCGACGCCAACGCGTTCCTGCAGTTCGTCGGCTCGGCTGTGCAGTCCGCATCGAAGGGTTCGACGGCGACACCGACACCGACGCCGAGCAAGTAGCCAACCGCAGGAGCCGGGCGGGCGGAGCAGCGCTTCCCCGTCCGGCGCACGGTGGCCGAGCACTCGGAGCCCGGTGCTCCCGAGGCAGCCGCTTCGTCATACTCCGGCGGCCCCAGCGCATTGACGCTCGGGCCTGCCGGAGTAGCGTTCACCCCATGAGTAACGAGAACATCACCCCGCAGTTCGACGCGGACGGACACGATGCGCTGGGGTACGACAAAGACGGCGACAAGGACTACGCGCTCGACGACACGATCGGCGACGACGACTTCGCCGACCACCTGGTGACGAACGACGCCGTCGCCGGTGAGACCGTGTGGTCCGGTGCCGGCGACGGCAACGATGGGCCGACGGGCGGTTCGCCCGGCGAGGCGTCACCGACCTACGACGAGCACAACAGGCAGGACGACCCGTTCGACGCGATCCCCAACGACGACGACTTCGTCGAATAGGTCAGGCGCCGGGCAGGTCAGCGCCCGGCAGGTCAGCGCCCGGCAGGTCAGCGCCGGGCAGGTCAGACCGAGGCCTGCGTGATCCGGATCATGTTGCCCGACGGGTCGCGGAAGGCGCAATCGCGGGGACCCCACGGCTGGTCGATGGGCTCCTGGAGCACCTCCGCCCCGGCTGCGCGCAACGTCTCGAACGTTGCGTCCAGGTCGTCGGTCCAGAAGACGATCGGGCCGAGCGCGCCCTTGGTGACCAGCTCCTGAAGCGTGTCGCCGTCGGCCTGCGAACGCCCGGCGTGCGGCTCCGAGAGCACGATGCCCAGTTCGGGCTGCTCGTCGCTGCCGAGGGTCACCCAGCGGTGCCCGCCGCTGGCCACATCGTTGCGAACCGCGAGGCCGAGTGCGTCGCGATAGAAGGCGACCGACTCGTCGACGTCGTTGACGGTGATGTTCGTGTACTGAAGTGAGATTGTCATACCGACAACGCTAGGCAGCGCTGTCGTCTGCGGCTTCTCGAATCCTGCTCGTCTTGGTGCGCGTCGGACGCGTTCGCGCCTTTGCTTCGCACGGCGGCATCGCGGTCACCGCGTGGTGCTCCCGCTGGCGGTACGCGGTGGGTGTCTCGCCCATGATCTCGGTGAAGCGGGAGCTGAACGAGCCGAGCGAGGTACAGCCGACGGTCATGCACGCGTCGGTGACGCTCATCCCCTCGCGCAGCAGCGCCATGGCACGTTCGATGCGACGGGTCATCAGGTAGGCGTAAGGCGTCTCGCCGTAGGCCGCACGGAACTGGCGCGAGAAATGCGCCGGCGACATCAGCGCACGCGAGGCGAGGGTCGGCACGTCGAGCGGCCGGGCGTACTCCCGGTCGATGAAGTCACGTGCCCGGCGCAGGTGCGCGAGGTTGGCGAGCTCCTGAGGCGTCATGAGACGAGGCTACTACCGGCGTGCGACACGTCAACCCGCTGGCACGGACATCCGTTTCACGACCTGTCGCCGACTCAGTGCCGGGGAGTCGCGTCGAAGAGGGCCGACGGATCCGCCGACCGGTACGGCACCGCGAAGAAGCCGAAGAACTCCGCCTCGTTGCCCGAATAGCCGAACGTTGTGCCCCGCTCCGGATGCGCCGTGCTGAACGTGATCGTCACCTCGGTGTCCGGCACATTGCTGTCGTAGACCGAGACCGTCGTCGTGCTGCCGCTGTCCTGGTAGGCGTAAGCCAGCACCTGGTGGTTCTTGCCGAGGTCCGCCGGATTGGTCGAGTTGACCAGGATCAGCCCAAGCGGGCACGGCTTGCCTGCGTCGATCGCGCGTCGCACCTTCGGAAGCTCCTCCTCGACCGTGCGATAGGAGGTTCCGTGGATGACCAGGCCGAGGCCGACATCCTCGCGGCCCAGCACCATCCATTCGTAGTATTCGGCGACGCCCGCCGGGATGTTGAAGCTGTCGATCAGGCGGCGCACGATGTAGTCGAAGGCGGGCGAGTCGGCGGGAGGATTCTGGTCCGACTCGGGAGGCAGCCGCTTTGCGACGAACAGGTCGGCTGCAGCGAACGCCATGCCGCCGCAGAGACCGTTGGACGCGTCGCCGATCGGGATGGATCCGAACGGTGTGGCGATCTTCACGTCCGGTTCGGACGGCCACGAGTTCGGGTAGTGCAGACCGTTGGTGCTCGGTGCGAATCCTGTCAGCGTTCCCATCGTCGATCCCCTCCTGCTCGATGGTCTTCCTAGCTCGCGGCGACGAGCCCGTCCCACGACCAGCGCGGAACCGGCAGGTCATCCGGAACGTCGTCCGGCCCCTCCGGATGGCTCGCCATCGAGGTGGTCGTCGCCCAGGCGAAGTAGTCGTGAAGAATTCCGCGAAGGCGATCGTCGGCGTCGAGTCCGACATCCGCGAGCGCGACGTCGAAGCACGCGATCGCACGGTCGTCCATGTCATGGTGTTCGCCGTTGCCGCTGTGCAGACGCACGACGCTCGTCTCGGTGCCGTAGCGATCCGTGTAGTCGGCCGGGCCGCCGAGAGCCTCACCCCAGTAGGCCGCGAGGCGCTGGGCGTGATCCGGGCGGACGCCGTGGTGGAATGCGTGGGCGACCACCTCATCCGCCATCACCCGCTCGTGCCATGCGGCGGCCAGGCGCAGCAGTCCCTCCGCACCACCGGCCGCCTCGAACACCGTCTGCATGATGCCAAGGCTGCCACGTTCCGCGGCGGCGGGGTAGAGGGACTGCGTTGCCGCCTGCGTCAGCGCCTGCCATCCGCGGCCCCAGTTGACTTTGCGGATGAACGCGCCTACCGTCCGCCTAAACCGGTTTAGATCTCGCAATACCGGCCTGAGGAAAAGGAACCGCAACGATGCGACCACCCCACACACCAGCACCACGCAGATCAGCACCACGCAGATCAGCACCACGCACATCACCAGCACCACGCAGCTCAGCACTGCGGCGCGGCTTGGCGATAGCCACCGTCGCCGCCACCGCCACAGCGATCGCGATCGCGGGCCAGCTGCCCGCCTCCGCAGCGCCATCGACCGCCGCTGCCTCCGCATCCGCCACCAGAACCCCGGCATCCCATCCCTCCCCGACGACGACCCCCAGGCTCACCAACCTCGCGCACCTCGACTGGCTGCTCGACTCCGTGCCGCTCCTGGCGAACGTCCCCGGTCACACCACGTACCGGCAAGCAACCGAGCCGACCGCGACAGCGCCGTGGGTGTACGCGAACCGCAACGCCGACGGGACGTTCACGCACGTCGGCGGCGGCCCGATCACGGATCCGGTCAAGGGCTACTACTCGCAGGGTTCGTTCGACGCCGACGACATCTCCCGCTCGGCCGTGGTCTACCTGCGCGACTGGGCGCAGAACCACACCCCGTCGAGCAAGCAGCACGCGTATGAGCTGTTGCGCGAACTGACCTACCTGCAGACCTCGAGCGGCCCGAACGCGGGCAACGTGGTGCTGTGGCAGCAGCACGACGGCACGCTCAACCCGAGCGCGATCCCCGTGGAGCTGCCGAACCCGAGCGACTCGGCAGAGTCCTTCTGGCTGGCCCGCACGGTCTGGGCTCTCGGCGAAGGCTACGCCGGCTTCAAGACCGCGGACCCGGCGTTCGCCGACTTCCTGCAACAGCGCATGACTCTCGCTCTCGACGCCCTCGGCAAGCAGTCGCTCGCCAAGTACGGCACGACCGAGATCGCGAACGGCGTGAAGGTTCCCGGCTGGCTGATCGTCGATAGTGCAAGTGCTACCTCCGAAGCGGTGCTCGGCCTCAGCGCCTACGTCAGGGCGGCACCGGGCGACCAGACCGCGGCGACCACACTGGCCCGCTACGCCGACGGAATCAACCGGATGGCGAGCGGCGGCATCGGAAAGTGGCCGTTCGGCGCCATCCTGCCCGAAGAGAACTCGCCGACCTTCTGGCACGCCTGGGGAGGGATGGAGCCGGCGGCGCTCTCGACGGCCGCATCCGTTCTGCACAGGGCTGACTACCAGCGGACCGCAGCGGTCGACACCGCCCAGTTCACCGCGCAGCTGCTCGCGACCGGCGGACCGGGCAACGGCTGGACTCCGACGCCCGCCGACCAGACGCAGATCGCGTACGGTGTCGACTCGCGGGTCGAAGGCCTGCTCGCCGTCGCGGATGCGACCCACGCGGGCGGACTCGACCAGCTGGCGGGCGCCCAGGCGGCCTGGTACTTCGGTGCCAACCCCGCCGGCGTTCCGGTCTACGACCCGGCAACAGGAGTGTGCGTAGACGGAATCAACTCCGACACGACGATCAACCACAACTGCGGCGCCGAGTCGACCATCCACACCGAGCTGTCGATGCTGGCACTGGATGCGCATCCGGACGTCGCCCGGATCGCCACGTCGCTGAACCGCACCACCGCGACCGACGGTCTGACCGTCGTCGAAGCCGAGAGCGGAACGCTCACCGGCTCCGCGACGATCATCACTCCCCCGTCGGCCTGGACCGGTTCGGCCAACTGGTCGGGCGGCAAGTTCGTGCAGGCGAACGCCGGTGACACGCTGACGCTGACGCTTCCGCAGCTGGCGGGCGCGCACCGCATCCTGCCGATCGCGGACCTCGGCAACCCATCGGGAACCGGGTCGACCAGTTGGATGGCGACGGCCCGCTCACGGATGACCAACCTCGGCACGAGCTCGAACTCGACGCACGCGCCGCAGGGGATCGCACCGACTACGGTCTACCTGCAGCCCCAGACGCTGCCGGGCACGGCACCCGCAGGCACGACGACACTCACCGCCCGGATGGGCGGCGCCGTCTCGCTGGATGCGGTGATGCTTCAGCCGGTCGTCTCGCACCTCGGCCAGGCGGGACCGAGCACGAGTCGTGACATCTACGTCAACGGCACGGATGCTCGGACCTGGCAGAAACTGAGCGCGAGCGGGCCGGTCATGGTTCAGCGTTACGACCGGTACGGCCAGGCGGTCGGCGGACCGTCGAAGCTCGGATCGCACGCGAACGTCACAGTGGAAGCCGGCGGGTTCACGGTGGTGAGCTCGCGCTGACGGGAGCGTGAAGGGAGGGGCCCCGCCTCGTGGTCGCGGTTTGCGCGGTTGCGGGGCGGGGCCCCTCGTGTGTGGTTGAGGAGTCTCGTCCCTCCCTACTCACTGCGACGTCGGGGGCGTTTCTTCGCGTGCTGGAGTGCTTGCTCGGCTATCAGCAGGTAGTCGTGACGCGACTCGGTCAGGACCAGCGAATCCTCACCGTACGCGTCGAACGCGATATCGACGAGTTGCTCAGCCCGTGTGATTCCAGCATGTCGCGCCAGAATCCCCAGATCGTGAAGATCCTGTTCGCGAGCAGCGGCCAACTTCATGGCAATCAGATCGTTCGTTGTGGCAACCGTGAGCGTCACCCCCTCGCCGGCGACGTCGGGCGATAGCCAGCCGGGTGGGA
Source organism: Leifsonia sp. Ger2509 (assembly GCF_055231915.1). Taxonomy (NCBI): domain Bacteria; kingdom Bacillati; phylum Actinomycetota; class Actinomycetes; order Micrococcales; family Microbacteriaceae; genus Leifsonia; species Leifsonia sp. Ger2509. Next base: position 3,458,777 of record NZ_JBUYVB010000003.1, on the reverse strand, counting down.
TGAACGGCGTGCTGTTGGCGTTCAGCCACGAGAGCGGAAGGTCCCGCTCTCGCGCCATCTTCGCAACGACACTGAGAACGTCGTCGCGAGGGCGGAATGCAGCGTCCACATCCTGTGTCGTTCGAATGTCACTGTCGTTCGGATATAACAAGGCCATCGCCGAGCCGCCCACGATATGGATCCGGGCGCTCACGCCAGTGGCTTCAAGTCGCTCCTTCAACTCGTCAAGCAGCTCACGCACCCCAGCTGGGTCCATCTGGTGCTCGCTGTGCGCCATCAAGCCCTCGACAGACTGCGCTCATCGATGAAGATGTTCAGCCGGCGCAAGTAGTCGGGTGTTGAGGTCTTCGCACGCTCCCGAAGGACCGGGAACTGCGAGACGAACCAAGGCTCAGCCAGCTTTCTGGCCTTCGTCCACTCCGGGCGTCGCGATCCCGCGAGCGCGTGGGCGTAGCTTGCGCGCATGAGGGTGTCCCATTTGGGGTCCGGAAGCGGCGTCGGAGCGATGTCTAGTTCCGAACGGTCCATCGCGGCGAGATTGCTCGCGAGCTCCTGCGTTCCCTGGGTGAGCAGTCTCAGTGCGAAGGTGGGATCCCGATCAGTAACGAGTGCATCCGCCATGGACGCCGCGACACGGTACGGCGCATACCTGGACAGAGGGCTCTCTGGTCCCGCCGTCAATCGCAGGCCGGCACCCATCGCTGCCAGCGCGTCCCTGAGCGACTTGAGCTTGATCGTTCCTTCGTTCTCGGAACGCTCGAGCTGCGAAATCGCGCTCGGAGTCACGTGAAGGCGGCGCGCAAGCTCGTTCACGCTGATGCCCTGGGCGAGCCGCGTCGCCTTGATCGTCGATGCCAATGCCCCTCCTTCATGTTGAGAATATGTAGCTATAGCTACAATTGTCAACCGCGTGGGGGCCTTGGGAATTCCTCGCTACCTGTCGACGATGTACGCAATATCCCAGAGCTCGATTTCGAGCTGGGCCTTCAGCTCTCGTTCGCGCAGGCACCACTCATCTCGCGCGGCAACGGAAGACCATTCCCCGTCGAGGTTCACGTGCGCTTGCCAGAAGGCGGCCCAGTCAAGGAGTCCGGTCGCCAGTCTGTCGCTTATGTCCAAAGATGATTCCTCGGCCAAACCGTGGCTGACGTGCCAGACGGGCCATGCGACTCCATGCTCGGGCCGCACCCGCAAGCCGACCAGCTCGCCTGCCCTCTGACGTTCAGCGCGCTTGATCGCACGCTCCGGCGCAATCCCAGGTGGCACCCGCAACTCGATCTGCGTGACCGGATCGACGATCCAGGTGTCGTTGCCAGAAGTCACCCCTTGAGCTTATGGGCGTGACCGCCTGCTCTTCTCGCGCATCATTCAGCCTGCCCCGCGGCCCGGCCGCGGGCCCGCGTGCGATCAGGCCGTCCGCGGAGCGCGCAGCACGACCGCGGACGTAATGCCGAGCACCACGATGCCGATCGCCTCGACGATGACCGTCTCGGGCACGAGCGTGAAGCTCCACACCTCGTGGATACCGAAGAGCCCGACCGTCAGCGCGATGAGCAGCGCGAGAAGGCTCGCGATCACGAACAGCAGGCTCAGCACTGCGGCGATCGCAAAAAGCCTGCCGCGCAGGGCGAGCATCCCGATCGCCAGCACGACAGCCGCGACCACGTTGAGGATGAAGAGCACGCCGAGCAGTCCGCCGACGCCGTCGAAGACCAGGAAGAGGTGGATGCCGGCGATCGCAAGAAGCACGATCGCGCTCAGGACCCGCATGGTCGTCAGAAGACCGTTGCTGCGTCCCGTCAACTGGATATCCGTGTCAGCCATGTGAAGCTCGCTTTCGATTCTGTCCCCCGGCGGAGACCGTCACAGAAGACACGAGGGGGCGGGCGAAAGGGTTCAATCCGGCTGGATGCGGAATGCCGGCGCGGCGAGCTTCTCGACCGTCGGGATGTCCGGCTCAGCCCAGTCCAGTTCGCCGAGTTCGCGCGGCTCGAGCCACCGGAGCCGGTCATGGTCTGTGCTCCGAGTCGGCCGCTCCCCCTCCAGTTCGGCGCGAAAACATCGCAGACGGATGAGCACGGCATCGACCGTCACCGACGTGTCCTCGAGAAGCGACCCGACCCAGATGTCGACGTCGAGTTCTTCACGGATCTCCCGCGCCAGCGCCGCTTCCGGCGATTCCCCGTGGTCGATCTTGCCGCCCGGGAACTCCCACTTGCCCGCGGCATCCTTGCCCGGCGCGCGCCGGCACGCGAGGATGCGCCCACCATCCACGATCACAGCCGCTACGACATCGAGCGCCCGGGACGCTGCGGGCACGGCGCGACTCTGCGGAACCGTCACGCCTGCGCTGCGCGCTCGGACAATCGGATGACCGGGATGCGCCGATCCGTCACCGTCTCGTACTTGGCGAACTGGGGCGCCGCCGCCACGATCTGGCGCCACGCCTCAGCGCGTTCGGCACCGTGGAGCTGCACCGCGCTCACCTCGACGACACGGCCGGCCACGGTGATCCGAACGCGGTCGGGGTGGGCCGCAATGTTGTAGTACCAGGCGGGATTCCGGGCGCCCCCACCCGCGGATGCCACAATGATCCAGCTGCCGTCGTCGCCCGGAAACCAGGCAACGGGGTTCGACCGCTCGAGTCCGCTCTTCTTGCCGACACTCGTGACGACGAGCGCGTTCGTCCCTCCGAAGCCGCGACCGCTGCGCGCGACCCGCTTTGCCATCCGCGTGTTCATCCAGTGCATCAAGCGACCGGGACGCGGTTGCCTCGCGCCATAGGTGCCGTTGCGGGCGTCGAAGGTGCCCGTCATCGCCGGTGCAGCTTCAGCACCGGGATCAAGCGCGTCGTGCGCGCCTCGTAGCTCTGGAACCCGGGGCTCGCCGCTTTGAACTTCTCCCAGCCGGCGTCGCGTTCGGCGCCCTTGAGCTCCTCCACGTGCACGGCGACTTCGCCTTCGCCCGGCAGCTCGACCATGACGTCGGGGTGCGCGAGGAGGTTGAAGTACCAGGCGGGATGGTCATCCGCACCCGCTTTGGATGCTGCGACGAGCCAGCCGTCGCCATCCTCGATCTTCATCACCGGCGTCACGCGTTCGACGCCGCTCTTCGCGCCGATGTGGTGCAGCAGCACGAGGCTGCGGCCGAAGCCGCGTGAGTTGACCGTGCCGTCATTGGCGCGGAACTCCGCGATGATCGGTTCGTTCCAGTTGGTGTGACCAGATTCCGACATGAGACCGCCTTTGCTTTCGTGTTTCGATTATCAGGCGCTCCGCTCGTTGCGCATAGTGCGGCAGGCATCACATCGGTGGCGGCGGATGCCCGACCGACTCCACGACAGCCCGCACGCTCCGCTCCAGGAACGCAGTGACCTCATCCGCCGCCAGATCCGCGTCGATCACACTCTCGACGAGGGCCTCCTCCGCAAACGCCACCCACGACCGGAGCGCGATCCGCAGCAGCACCGAGTCCTCGAATCCGAGTTCGAGGAAGACGGCCACCACCCGCGCGGCCTGGAGTTCGCGCGCCTGCTCGACGACCTCGCGCACCTCCTGGTCACCGCTGGCCACACCGCGCACGAGCGAGTAGAACGTCCCCCGGTGGTCGCGCACGAACTGCACGATCCGCCCCAACGTGTCGCGCAGCCGCTCCAGCGGAGGCAGCTCGGCGACAGGCTCCGTGGCCCGCAGCATGCTGTCGCGAGCGGTGCGGACGACCTCGCGGTGGAGCCCCTGCTTGGACCCGAAATAGTGGAACAGGAGCGCCCGAGACACGCCCGCCTGCTCGGACAGTTTCTCGATCGTCAACTCCTCGAGGGGATGGTCGGCGAGCGAAGCCACCCCGAGGGCGACGAGCTGGGCTCGACGCTCGTCGGGGGTCAGCCGGGTTCGCCGATCCTCCTGCATGGTGCGAGCCTAGCCGCCGCATCCGCGCCGCGACCCTCCGAGCATCCGCCTATTGACTTTTCGTCAATAGCGAATAGAGTCCCTAAGCGAAGCCGAATGACACCCGGATGGGGGTCGTGCGACTCCCCCGTTGAACGAAGATCGAGGAGGATCTGTGAAGTTCCGCAAGCTCACCGGCACGCACACCGGGCGCATCATTCTCGCCGCCGTCCCTGTCGCCGTCGTCTCGACGCTCCTCATGGCCGGCGTCGCCAACGGAGCCGTTCCGGTCTCCTTCTCGGTATCGGGCAGCCAGTTCCAGATCAGCGCATCCAAACTCGACGGAACATCCTTCTCCCAGTACGCCGGAGTCGCGCCCGACACGGCCGGCAAACCGCACCAGGTCGCGATCGCGAACATCGGTTCGGCCAGCCTCTCCGACCTCTGCCAGTCCGTCGTCACGGACACTCCTCTCGGCAAGGTCGGCCTGCTGATCACCGCGGGCGGCGGCGGCAAGCCGGCGACCGCGACCGACCTGCAGATCGGCATGACCGACCTCAAGGGCGAATCGACGTTCAAGAACATCCGGATCGGCGTTGATGCGTCCACCGTCAACACCAGCCACAAAGGCAGCGCGGGCGACTTCGCACAGGATGCGGACTCGGTCACGATCAGGAACCTGCAGCAGACGGCGTGGAGCACCCAGGCGTCAGTGTTCACGCTGACCGGGATGCACGTTCAGCTCACCGACGGCTCGCACGGATGCTTCTGATGGTGGACGCGCGCGAAGGAACTTCCCGCATGACGACCGGACGCTGGGCCCGGTTCGGCGCGTGGCGCCGCGAACGCCCGTTCGTCGGCGGGATACTCGCCGCCCTCGCCGGCGTCGAACTGTTCTTCTCCGGGCAGCTCGATCTGGGCAAGATCCACGTGCAGCTCGGCATCGAAGGCCTGCAGGCGACCATCGTCCCCGTGCTCCTCGTCCTGCTGGGCGTGCTCGTCATCACGATGCCCGCACACCGCATCTTCTACGGCGTCATCGCCCTCGCGGTGTCCGTCTATTCGCTCGTCGGCGTGAACCTCGGCGGATTCTTCGTCGGGATGCTCCTGGGCGTCGTCGGCGGCATCCTCACGGTCTCGTGGATGCCTCGGTCGGCGGATGCGGATGCCCGCGACGGCGAGCCGGTCACCCCTTCGCTCGCGGATGCGCCCGCCGAGTCGCGAGCAGAGGCCGCGCACGTTGCTCGGAGTCGATCCTGAGCCGGCGGTCACGCATCCGGAACCGCAGCCGTGCCCCGCTGGGGGTCGGCGCGACAGGTCTCGCGCTGGTGCTTGCGGCGACCGGGATCGGTGCGTCGTGGGCGCCGGAAGGCGCCCGTGCCGACCTGTGCATCCCGATCATCGCGCCGTGTGGTGCGTCGCCTTCGCCGTCACCATCCCCGTCGCCGTCGCCGTCGCCGACGATCCCGCTGCCCATCGCACCGATCCCGGGCATCGGCACGAGCCCTGTGCCGGGTGTGCCGGGCACGCCATCCCCGACCGCTCCGCCGACTGCGGTCCGTGACCCGGGCGCGCCGATCTTCACGCAACCGGCAGCGCAACTCACCGGATCATCCATCACCTTCACCGGCCTGCACTCGGTCACCCTCGTCACCGTCCCGCTCGCCGACGGTCGCCGAGTGCCGGTGCTGAAGCTCACGGCCGACGACATCGTGATCAAGGACTTCCACCTGAACGTGCGCAAGCAGACGGGCCCCGCCCTGATTTCGGATGCGCGAACGATGGAGCTGCGCGGAAACGTGCAGGTCTACGTCGACTCAGCGACGGCGACCCTGCTCGATGGGGCGCCTTTCACGCTCGGAGCGGCGACACCTCCGCCGGACAGCGGGGTCCCTCCCACGCTGCTGCGCGTGAACCTCGGGCTCGTCGGCGTGACTGCGGCGTCGATCAGTCTGATCCCGTCGCACCAGGCGCTTCACGGGTAGCGGGGTCGTCGGTGGGAGGCGTTGGTGGCTGCTGCCGAGCCCGGCGACCGATGTGATCGAGCAGAATTCGAGAAGCGGTGGTCGCGCGCCGACCTTAGATTGGTCTCAGAACAGACACAGGGAGGACACCATGACCACCATCTTCAGCAAAGAAGAAAAGGCCGCGATGCGGGCAACCGTCGCGGAGAAGAAGGCCGCCCAGCAGGGCGCGGACGCTGCCGCAGCGTGCGATGAAGCTATCGCCGCACTGACCGGCACCGACAAGGAACTCGCCGAGGCCTTCCACCAGCTGGTCGCCGAGAACACGTCGCTCGCAGCGAAGACCTGGTACGGGATGCCCGCCTACGCCGATGCCGAGGGCAGGGTCGTCGTCGCCTTCAAGCCTGGTTCGAAGTTCAAGATCCGCTACGCGACCCTCGAGTTCCAGCAGGCGGCGGTCTTCGACGACGGCAACGTGTGGCCGGTCGGGTTCGCGGTGACGAAGATGGATGCTGCGGACAAGAAGCGGATCGCGGAGATTCTGCGGGCGGCTGTCGGGGCGTGACGGCGCCCGGATGGCCTTCGCACCGCGGGTAGTATGCGGCGCATGGCCATCAAACTTGAGAATGTCGGCATAGCCGTTCGCGACCTAGAAGAGACGATCTCCTTCTTCACGGACCTCGGTCTCACCGTCGTCGGCCGTGACACGATCAGCGGCGAGTGGGCCGACACCGCGGTCGACCTCGATGGCAACCACGCCAAGATCGCGATGCTCCAGACGCCAGACGGTCACGGCCAACTCGAGCTTTTCGAATACATCCACCCTGATGCGATCGAGACGGAGCAGACGCGTCCGAACGAGATCGGGATGCATCGGGTGGCCTTCTCAGTCGATGACATCGATGAGGCGCTTGCGATTGCGGCGAAGCATGGTTGTTACCCGCTTCGTGGGGTGGCCACGTATGAGGACATCTACAAGCTGACCTACATCAACGGCCCGAGCGGGATCATCGTGATGCTCGCACAGGAGTTGAAGAAGGGCTAAGCGCGTGTCGCCGATGCGCCTTGGAGGGACCCAAAACTACGTGCAGGATTTAGGTACCGTCCAAATTGCCGCCGCACCTGTGCCGGGAGTCAGCTTGTTGGCGCGGCCGTCAGGGGGGTGAGGGGAACCTTTACCCGAACGTGAACGAGTAGGCCTGCACGCCCTTCGGGATCCGTACGGTCAGCGTCCCCGCGCCCGACGACCCGTCGGACACGAGGGTGCGCGCGTTCGGTACTCCATCCACGTGAACAGTGGTGGCCTTCCCATCCCGCTCGATCTGCACATCCCCCGTGCCCGAGAGCACGATCTGGACCACCTTCGCGGTGAAGTCCAGCCGGATGCTCGCAGCATCCGCCGACGGAGTGATCGACTGGGTCCCGACATCCCACCCCCCCTGCAGCGCGAAGGAATTCGCTGGCTGTTCGGCCGGCAGCGAAAACTCCGCGGCGCCGGACGAGTACGGCACTCCCCCGCCGAAATTCGCCGCCTTCGTGTAGCCGAGGTACGTCTCTTGCGTAATCTTCGAGGTCGGCGGCGTCGTGTCGGCCAGGTCAGTCGAGGCCGGAAGGGTCGCGGACGGGTTGGCCTGCTGCAACAGCTGGCGGATCAGCCCCTCGGTCTGGGCGTAGTTGCCCTCGCCGAACTGGATGTTGCGCACAGCGCCGCTCGCATCGATCAGGTAGTGCGCGGGCCAGTAGCGGTTGCGGTAGTTCGTCCAGGTCGACAGGGTGTTGTCGATCGCGACCGGGTACGTGATCCCGAACCCCTTCGCCGCCGACTCGACGTTGGCCGGCACCCTCTCGAACGCATACTCCGGGGCGTGGATGCCGATGACCTCGAGTCCCGCATCCTTGTACGTCTTGTCCCACGCGACGACGTGCGGGAGTGAGCGCTGGCAGTTGATGCAGGAGTACGCCCAGAAGTCGACCAGGACGACCTTGCCGTGCAGCTGGTTCAGGGCGACCGGCTTGTCACCCGGTGTGTTGAACCACTGCTGGATGCCCGTGATCTCCGGCGCGGTCCCGCAGCTCTCCAGCGTGGACGCATTGTTGGAGCACTTCGAGAGGTCCTTGTTCTCGGCGTTCACGAGGCCCCCGAAGTTCAGGGCCTTGGACACCTGGCCCGAGTTGGAGAACTGGTCCTGCAGCGTGGAGGTGTAGTCAGGGATGAGCTGCTGCAGCATCTGAGGGAGGTTGAACAGGAGGCCCACCGCGAGGACGATCATCAGGATTCCACCCGTCATCCGGATGCGCTTCTGGTGCTTGCGGAACGACTTCACCCGCTCGGCGACGCGGCGCCCGGCGAGAGCGAAGATGAGAAGGGGGATGGCGGCGCCGATCGCGAAGGAGAGGGTGAGGATGATCGTCTCGATCCCGATCCGCCCGGTCGAGCCGGCGACCGTGATCGCGGCGAGTACCGGCCCGGCGCAGGGCACGTAGACCGCGCCGAGCGCGATCCCGAGGACGAAACCGCCGCGGTCGGTGCCGACGTTGCGCTGCGGGATCCACGAGAACGGCTTCTCGAGCAGTTCCTCGAAGCGCGGGACGATCAGGCCGATGCCGAGCAGCAGCAGGACGACGATGCCCGCGTAGCGGAGGACGTCCTGCGGGAGGTGCAGCACCGCGAGCAGCAGTGAGCCGAGCAGCGTGAACACGCTGAAGGAGACGACCAGGCCGAGGATCACCTGGTACGGCCGCCACTTGGAGACGGTGCGCTCCGGCTCCGGCGCGGTCGCCGTGTCCTCTCTGTTCAGGGTGGCGGTGGATGCGCGGCCACCTACCGACGAGGCCGCGTTCGAGTCGCCCCCGGCAGTCGTGGCCGCCGCAGCGCCACGCGTCCGCGTTGAAGACCGGGCGCTCTGCGCGCCGCCGGAGAAGAAGATGACGGGCAGTACGGGGAGGATGCACGGCGAGATGCCGGTGATGAGGCCGCCGAGGAATCCGATCAGCGCGAGGGTCAGGTACATGCTCCGCATTCGGAACGCCGGGCCGCTGCGGATTGCCGGGGGACCGCATCCGACCGGTTTCGATCTCATTCCAATCCGTTCACGACCGTCGTTCCGAACGCCCGGCAGAACGACGAACACCGTCATCCACCAAAGGAGCCTTACTCATGCGCAGTTCCAAGATCTCCCTCGCGGCAGCCAGCGTCGTTGCCCTCGCCGCGCTCTCGCTCACCGCCTGCTCGTCCGGGACCGGCTCGGCATCGGGCACGGGCTCTTCGATGAGCTCGTCCAGCCCATCCGCATCCGCCACCATGGATCCGGCCGCCGACCTCGTCGGTCCCGGATGCGCCGCCTACGCGAAGCAGGTGCCGAGCGGCTCCGGCTCGGTCGCGGGCATGGCGCAGGACCCGGTCGCGACCGCGGCGAGCAACAACCCGCTGCTGACCACCCTGGTGGCGGCCGTCTCCGGCAAGATCAACTCGAAGGTGAACCTGGTCAGCACGCTCGACGGCAGCGAGTTCACCGTCTTCGCTCCGGTCGACGACGCGTTCAAGAAGATACCCGCAGCGACCATCGACACGCTCAAGACGGATGCGGGCGCCCCGACGTTGAGCAGCATCCTGACCTACCATGTGGTCGCCGGCCAGATCGCGCCGAAGGACATCGTCGGCACGCACAAGACCGTTGAGGGCAGCGATGTGACCGTAACCGGTTCCGGGGACAACCTGAAGGTCAACGACGCGAACGTCATCTGCGGCGGCGTGCACACCGCGAACGCCACGGTGTACCTCATCGACTCGGTGCTGATGCCTCCGGCGAAGTAATTGCATAATCCCTCTGGGCCGCTGGATGCATCGATTGCATCCGGCGGCCCAGAGTTTTTCCTGATTCTGATCCGCTCGCCTCGGCGAGATGGGTCGTCGTGCTCGCGGTTAGGGTAAATGTGTGAGAGACCGCCGATCGCAAAGGCGCGCCGACCTATCGTCCGGTGCGGAGCCTGCGGGGCTGTCGCGGCGCGGTTGGATTCTGTTCGCCGGTTCCACAGGCGTTGTGGCTGTCGCGCTGTTGGTCGTCGCAGCCCTCGCTATCGGAGTTCCGGCCGGGGAGGCTCGAGCACACACTTCGCCCACGCCCGAGGGGGTGTCGCCGCAGATCCCGGAAGCGCCCACGGATCCGCCTCCCCTGGGTCTGCCTCCGCGGCCGACCCCGACGGAGATCGCCACCGTTCCCGCCCGACCGGTGGACTCACTCAAAACGGGCGACTGCCTTCAGATCTATCCTTCGTCGTCGGCGGACAGTTATCCGGTGGTCAACTGCGCCGAGCCGCACATCGCGCAGCTACTTTCTCGGGGCGTTCTGCCTCAGCCTGCTGGTGCAGCCTTCCCTGGAATGCAAGCGCTGGATAGCCAAGCCACCAACCTCTGCGTGGCTCCAGGCCTCTTGAACTGGGATTGGGTCGCGGTTTGGAACGAAGACGTCCAGATCGACGTGCGCTACCCCAAGACTGCTGCCGAGTGGGTATCAGGGGCGCGTTCGTATTACTGCTTCGTCTACACATTCTCACGCCATGAACTCACCGGTAGTGCGGTCCCCGTCCACTGACCGGGCTCGGCTTCCTGTCGCGCGTTTGCCAAAGCGCAGCCCGTCGCGAAGGGGGCAAGGCATTCTCGAAGCTCATGCGCGCGATCGACTGGATCCGTTGGACGCCTTGTCCCCCTCTTGTGGGGCAGCACCACTGCTGCTACATTCACGTTTGTTAGTTTGCTTTACTAACTAACGTGATATTCGCTCAACGGGTGCGCGGACGAGCCGTTGCACTCGAACGTCAACGAGGGAGTCCTACATGAAGCGTGCCATCTACACACTCGCCGCCGGAACGCTCGGGGCCGCGCTCTGCGTCGCGGCCGCCGCCCTACCGGCCGCCGCGGCCTCCGTGCCGGGGGCCGGGCCAGCCGGCGCGCCCGCGAGCACCGGCTCGGTCGGTGCAACCCATTCGCCGTTCATCGTTCCCGCCCTCCCCTTGCCGCCGCATTTCTCGGCTCCCTACGTCGACGTCACCTCGGTGAGCGATCTCGCGGACCTCTCGAAGGAGTCGGGTTCCAGAGTGATGTCACTGGCGTTCCTTCAGACCGAGGCCGCCGGATCATGCACCGTGTACTGGGCAGGCAATACTGCCACCCCGGTCGATGCGAGCACCTTCGGCGCCGCGATCGATCGCATCCGCTTGCGCGGCGGCGACGTCATCCCGTCGTTCGGCGGATACTCGGCCGACACCACGAACACCGAGATCGCCGACAGCTGCACAGACGTTCACAAGATCGCTCTGGCCTACGAGAAGGTCATCACGACCTACAAAGTGCAGCGCCTCGACTTCGATATCGAGGCCGATTCGCTCAGCAACCTGGCGGGCATCGACCGCCGCAACCAGGCGATCGCCGAGGTGAAGGGCTGGGCGGCGGCGCAGCACCGTCGTCTTTCCGTCGCCTACACCCTGCCGTCGACCCCGCAGGGGCTGGGAGCCACGGGCGTCGCCCTCCTCCAGTCGGCAGCGAAATACCACGCGCCGATCGATGGGGTCAACATCATGACCTTCGACTACTGGGATGGAGTGACCCACGACATGCTGGCCGACGCGCAGACCGCAGCCGCCGGTCTGGTCGCGCAACTGCGGGCGACGATCGCCCCGAACGCTTCGGACGCGGCCCTCTGGCACAAGGTCGGCATCATTCAGATGAACGGAATCGACGACTTCGGACCACAGGAGACGTTCACCGTCGCGCAGGCGTCGCCGCTGGTCGACTGGGCCGCCTCCAAACGCATCAATGAGCTGAGCTTCTGGGCCCTGCAGCGCGACAACGGTTCGTGCCCCGGAGTGAAAGGTTCGAACAACTGCTCCGGCGTGGTCCAGGCGCCGTGGGCATTCTCGAAGGCATTCGCTCGGTTCGCCAGCTGGTGGTATTGAGTTGAACCGCCGCGGCGGCGGGGGGCCGCCGCGGCCATCACGCCTCAGCCGTAGTGCACCAACTCGGGCCACAGCGCTGCCCACGGCTTCACCGGGCCGGAACACAGCTGCACCGCATCCCCCTGTTCGTCGTTGTTGAGATCTGACCCATTGTCAACGTGGGTCACGACGTGGCAACCCGAGAAATACCGGGCAAGCGCTGGGCCGCCCGGCAGCCCGACGACGACCACTGGACCGCGCGTCGTCGGCGGCCCCCAGACGGCGAAACCGTTGTGGCCGCTGAAAGCCTCGGGTAATCCCAGCGCGCCACCGTACCTGTCGATGGCGCCGGCCTCCCCGTAGTTGCCGGTGAAGATCACCGCGGTCGAGCGCTGCCCTGGAGGAATCGCATCGAATGCAGTCGCAACGGAGGCGGTGAACTGCTGCCAACCCACCTGCTCGCCCGCATCCGGATTGATCCTCTCAATTCCTGTGGGGGTGAGCAGTCGCACCGGCAGAAGGGCAAGACCGAGGGCCGCGTCAATGACGAATGCAAGGCCGAGTGCTGTCACGACGAGACCCAGACGCCGGCCGCTGCGCCTCCGACGCACCCATTCATCGGTCGCTATGGCACCGGATGCCACCAGTACCGGCAGAAGGCCGCCTGCGTAGTACGCCTTACCGCTGGCGACGATGATGGCCACGAGGACGACGAGATAGGCGACCGCGAACGCCCGAGCGATCCGTGCGTGCGGGTTGCGAAGCAATCGCACGATGCCTGCGATCCACAGCGGAGCGAGCAGTGGCGAAACGAGCAGGAACTGAAACGGGATGACACCTATCCGGCCGCCTTCCGCACCGCTTCCCGCGATGCTGTGGGCGAGTGCGATTTGGGGCCATCCGTTCATCGACTGCCAGATCAGGTACGGAGCGGCGCCGAGCAACGCCAGGGCAGCGCCGATGAGCGCGGACCGGGAAAACAGCATCCGGCGCGGACCCACAGCAAGAAGCGAGGCGCACACCACGGCGATGACGAATCCCACGGTCAGTTTGTTCAGCAGCCCGAAGCCGAGCACGGCGCCGGCCGCGATCATCCAGCGTCCTGAATTGACGGTGATCGCCTGCAGAAGACAGCTGCAGACGGCAACCGTCGCGAGGATGTCGAACGTCGTCGTATCGACGAAATGCCCCGTGACCAGACTGATCGCTCCGACCGCCCACGCGGTCGCCGCGATCGCACGTGCGCGCGGAGTCGCGCCGAGCTGGCCGGCCACAATGCCTGTGAGCAGGGCGGTTGCTGCACTCGCTGCGGCCGACGCAAGACGCACCACGACGAGAGAGCCGTGCCCGAGCGAGTTCATCGCGGCAGTGAGAAGCGGCGTCAGGACGGGCTGATCCGGGTAGCCCCAGGCCGGATGCTCCCCCGCGACAACGAAGTACAACTCGTCGCGATGCCAGCCGTACTGGGAACTGGTAGCCACCAAGACGATGAAGAGGGCGACGGCGACGATCAGTTCGGGATGGGCGCGGAGGAAGCCGGCGGCGCGACGGGGTGTGGTGGGCGCAGTGTTGCCGGTCAGCTCAGATATCGAGTCGCTCATCACGCTCCCTGGCACTCCAGAAACAACAATCGGTTAGCACACACGTTGCTTACAGCAGGCCGGCTCCCGCCGTCAACGGCGGCGGAGTCGTGGCACGAGGATGACGACAGCGATCGCAGCGACCAGGTAGAGGAACGCGATGATCCAGCCGCCTTCCTGCGAGCCGACCAGTTCCGGAGCCGCGAAGTCGATCGCCAGGTTGTGTCCCGCGTGCGCCACCATCACAACCGCGAGGCCTGCGCCCGACCTGTCGTAGAGCCAGGCGTAAACCACTGCGGTCGCGACGAGCCGCACGAATGTCTGCAGGACGTCGGCAACGCTGGTGTCGGCGCGGCCGGCCGCGGTGAGGAGGGGCCAGAGATGCCAGACACTCCAGATGAGGCCGACGATCACGGCGGCGGAAACCATCCGGAACCGCTTCTGCAGGTGCGGCTGCGCGAAGCCGCGCCAGCCAGGCTCCTCGCCGATCGAACCGGCGATGACAGGACCCACAAGAACACCGATACCGGCCGCCGACGGCACGACGAGCCAGTGAGCCGGAGGGTGGCCGCCGAAGGCGACGAAGAGCGCCGTCGCCAGCAGTACCAGCACGAACGGTCCGAGGAGTGCGAGGGCGTACCAGCGGATGCCGGTGCGCCAGTGAAGGAACTGGCGGAGGATCGAGCGGAAACCTCCGGCACCCGGCAGGAACCCGGCGACGGCGAGCGCCACGAGTCCAGGCGAGTACGCGATGAGCAGGATGGCCGGGGAGAAGTCGTGGTAGCTGGCGCCGGTCGCGTTCAGCCAGAGTGCGCCGAGCGCCGTGACCGCCAGAAGGGCGATCGCCCACACGATGACAGCGCGCGTGTCCCTGCTCGCCGGGCGCTTCATAGCTGCTCTTCTCTCGAGTCTGTCGAGTGCCGATCTCCCAGCCGGAGGGGCGCGCTGGGCTGGTGTGGCCTGCTGAATCAATTGTGGCCGCTCACTGCTGTCGCGCGCTCGGCGATGAGGGCAGCGCCGATGAGGATCATGGCGATCCCGGCGACGCGCGAGACCAGCCGGGTGAGCTTCGGCCTCGAGCGAAGTACGCGGTTGGCAACAAATCCGAGCACCAGATAGAAGAGCCCGCAAACGACAACGAAGACCGAGCCGAGGACGGCCAGCTGGATCGCGAGCGGCCACGGCGCATCCGCCCTCGCGAACTGCGGAAGGATCGCGAGGAAGACGAGCAGCCCTTTCGGGTTCAGGGTGCTCACGCCGAATCCGCGGGCGACAAACGCGCCCCGCGCCGGCCCGCTCTCCGCTTCACCGCCGCCTTCAGCCAACGCTGGTGGCCGTCGGAGCGTCAGGATCCCTAAGTAGATGAGGTAGGCGGCGCCCGCGAACGTCAGCGCGGTGAGCACCCACGGGACGGCTGCCACCAGCGGGCCGACCCCCATCGCCACGATCACCGTGAGCAGAAGGTAGCCGAGCATCAGCCCGCCGACGGCCGGCACGACCACGTGGTGGCGCAGACCCGACGCCAGGATGAACGCCCAGTCCGGTCCGGGAACGACGATCAAGGTTGCTGCGATGCCCGCGAAGGCCAGCAGAAGATAGGGTTCCATCGCTGCACCTCCTCTCAGAAGGAAACTACGAGATAATCGGGAGGAAGTGCTTGCAACTAATTCCACGATCGGGCCGCGTGGGAGGAAGAAGATGGCAATGGATCGTCTTGATCGCAAGATTCTTGTCGAGCTGCAACTCGACGGGAGGCAGAGCATCACCGAATTGTCAGAGCGGGTCGGCCTGACCGTCTCCCCCGCTCATCGACGCGTGCGCGACCTCGAGCGGTCCGGCGCGATCCTCGGCTACCGGGCCGTGGTCGACCCGACCGCGCTCGGCCTCCACTTCGAGGCGCTCGTGTTCGTCACGATGCGCCAGGAAGACCGCGACACTCTGATCGCGTTCGAGAAGGCGGTGGCCGAGATCCCGAATGTGCTTCTCGCACAACGCCTCTTCGGCGACCCTGACTATCTGTTGCGGGTGCGGACCACGGATCTCAACGCCTACGCCCAACTCGAAGACGACCTGCTCGCCACGCTGCCCGGGGTGCAACGCTTCAACTCGACACTCGTCATGAAGAACATCGTCGTCGATCGGCCGTACCCCGCAGACCTTTAGTCGAACGTGACCCCGGGCAGCGCTGTCGTACGACACTCGAGGTCTATATCCTCGCCCTATGACCGTGCGCATCGCCAATGTCACCTTTCATGCCGAAGACCCCGCGGGGCTGGCCCGATTCTGGTCCGCCGTCATGGGTTATCCGGAACGGGTCGGCTGGGCGCCGGAAGAAGAGGCCGAGCTGCGGGAGGCGGGACTGAGCGACGACGACATCTCGGCCCGCGCGGAGGCGTGGGACGACGCTCCCAACCATCAGCGTTTCTACTTCACTCGCTACCATCGTGAGCGCCGGGAGCGGAACCGCATGCACATCGATATCACCCCGTTCGAGGATCGTCGCGCGTCGCGAGAGGAGTTGGAGGTCGAACGCGATCGTCTTGTCGCACTTGGCGCATCCGTGGAAAAGACGCTCAGCGGGTCGTGGGGGCCATACGAGGAGTTCGCGATCATGATGCGGGACCCGGAGGGGAACGAGTTCTGCCTGCAGTGAAGCACCCGACGGGCGCCCTCTTTGGCGCCTGAGGGTCAGGCGGGCTTGATGTTCTGGTTCACGTGGAAGAGGTTTCCTGGATCGTATTTGCTCTTGACGGCCACCAACCGTTCGTAGTTGACCCCGTAGTTCTCCCGGACCCTGCCTTCGTCGTCACCGTCCATGAAGTTGATGTAACCGCCCGGTGATGAGTACGGGCGCAAGGCCGCGGTATAGCTGCGGACCCAGTCGATGTTCGCGGCGTTGTCCGCCGGGTCATCCCACATGCAGGCGATCACGGGAGAGAACTTGACGTCGCGGTTGACGAAGGCGGTGTCTGTCTTCCCCACCCGCTGAACGGCACCGTCGATCGGGTAGATGTGGACGGACGTCTGCACGCTGGGTACCTTGCTGCCGTACTCGAGGTGGGCGGCGATGGCGCCGTCGTTGAGCTCGGCGAGGAAATTCGCCTTCCAGTAGGCCTGCATCCCCTTGGGCAGAAGAGGATCGAAGGCAGAGTTGAGGGCCGGGTACGGCATGGGGCCCACCATCGAACCTGCCACGGGCGCCACATCCAGGAACGGCTGCCAGCGAGCCTCGCCCTCTGCAGGATCGCCGGTCCACATGCCGATGATCACGCAGACCGGCTTGCCGTGCCATTCCTCCGGCAGGAACGGCACGGGCGGTCCCTGGTGGAAGCCCATGAAGGTCCCGAATTCCTCGGGGGCGTCGGCGATGTAGTCGCGGTAGAACCTGGCCACGGTTTCGGCATGCTCGATGCCGTAGATGATGATCGCGGCATGGACCATGTCCACGGGGTGCAGCGTGTACTCCAGTGATGTCACCACGCCGAAGTTGCCGCCGCCTCCCCTCAGGGCCCAGAACAGGTCCTCGTTCTGGGTTTCGCTCGCCGTCAGAAACGCGCCTTCTGCAGTGACCACGTCTGCCGAGATCAGATTGTCGCAGGTCAGCCCGTATTTGCGAGAGAGGTAGCCGATGCCGCCACCCAAGGTCAGGCCAGAAATCCCGGTGGACCCCACAATGCCACCCGTGGTGGCCAAACCGAACGCGTGGGTCGCGTGATTGAAGTCTGCCCAGGTGGTTCCTGCCTCGGCACGAGCAGTGCGCGCCTCTGGGTCGACACGGACTCCAGTGCGATTGACGAAATCGATGATCAGGGCATCATCCCAGGTGCCGAATCCGGGTGCACTGTGGCCGCCGCCACGAATCGCCAGGGGCAGGGAGTGATCCCGCGCGAAGTTCACGCAGGCGATGACGTCCGCCACCTGCGCCACCCGGACGACACCGGCCGGGTGCTTGTCGATCATCCCGTTGTAGACAGCGCGGGCGGAGTCATATTCAGGATCACTTGGTGTGATCAGTTGCCCGCGGAGCTGTTCACGCAGTCCGTCGAGCGGTGTTCCGTTCATGGGTGTTAGCCGCGATTCTCTTTATGAGACCGGATACGTTCCACCCGCCACATCCCCACCAGTATTGACGGCCGGGGTTACGTCGCTAGGCCTACACCCAAGCCGCCGCACGGTCAAGAGGACTGAACGCGGACCCCGTCGATGGAGGGTCGGATGAGCGCGAAGGCACTGCTCGCGACGATCGCCCAGATCCGCAATGGACGCACAGACATAACGCGGCCGCTACCCGCCAGCGACCAGGAGCACGGTCTTGCCGGGGCGACGGAGCTTCGGCCCTTCCTCGAATGCACGCCGGCCTTCCGAGAGCGCGAAGGTCGCTGCGATCAGGATGCGGATGCTGCCGTCGTCTGCGAATCCGGCCAGCCGTTCCAGCTGCGCACGGGACGCCTCCACCACAAAGAATTTGGCAGCGATGTCGCGTCCGGTCAGCAGCTCCGGAGCGACCGGACCGGCGAGAGAGACCAGTCGTCCACCATCCCGCGTGAAACGGACGGCCGCGGCGTCGTCGGTTCCGCCCGCGTCGATGACGAGATCCGCCTGTTCGAGTGCGTTCGCGAGATCGGGGCTGCGGTAGTCGACCACCCGTTCGGCTCCGAGGGACCTGACGAGATCGAGATCGCCCGCCCGTGCCGTCGCGCTCACGCGCGCTCCCAGCATCCGCGCGAGCTGGACTGCGAAGGAGCCGACGCCGCCGGAGCCCCCGAGAACCAGCACATGTTCGCCCGGCTGCACCTCCCCATGATCCTGGAGAGCCTGTAATGCCGTCAGTCCAGCGAGCGGGAGCGCGGCGGACTCGATGTGGGCGAGGGTGTGCGGCCGTTTGGCGAGATTTGCTTCGGGCACTGCGACGAACTCGGCAGCCGCACCGTCACTGGTGAAGTCGACCAGGCCGTAGACACCCTCTCCGATCTCGAAAGACCGTGCACGGGAGCCACGGGCGCTCACCACACCGGATACCTCATGCGAGGGAATCGTCGGCGCACGGTCACGCCCGTCGGCGTCGGTCCAGGTCGCATCCCAGCTGAGTTCAGCGAAGGTGATCGACGCGGCATGGACCTTGACGAGCACCTCCGTCTCCCCCACCTCTGGGATCGGCGCCTCCTCGAACGTCAGTTTCTCCGGGCCGCCGCGCTCGTGGGCGCGTGAAGCCATCATCGTCGCCATGGTGTCTCCCTCCGCCACCTATCGTGGCACCGAGGCGGCCTGACCAGCTAGGGGCGTCCGGGAGTGGTGACATGGTTACCTGAGAGAACTCGAAGACCGCGTTTGTTGGGCGGCCATCCGCCGGTCGACGCGAATTCACTTTGCGTTTCTACCCTCCTCAGGGGGTCAGGTGATTACTGCGCGTCAACGAAATGACGCCGTCACGTGGGCCCATGACGGAGGAGTCCGATGAGATTCAGATCAAAACTTGGGGCGACAGTTGCGGCAACGAGTGCCGCAGCACTCGCTGCCGTTGCTTTCGGGGGCGTTGGTACGGCGACGAGCGCCTCGGCCGCGGTTTCGTCGCAAGCTCACGGCCGGTCGGGGCACGTGCTGCTGATTTCTGTTGATGGAATGCACCAGAGCGACCTGAATTGGTACGTCGCGACCCATCCGTCCTCGACGCTCGCGAAGCTGACCCACGACGGCAGTCAGTACACCGATGCGTCGACATCCAACCCTTCGGACTCAGACCCGGGCGGCACGGCGCTGATGACCGGTGGCAACCCCAAGACCACCGGTGTGTTCTACGACGTCGAGTACAGCCACACGGTCGATGAGGCGGGCGCCGCGTGCACTCCTGGCCAGCCGGCCACGGGCGGCGACGTCATCTACGACTCGCCGGATGACGCTCTGGCGCAGGTGAACGACTTCGTCAACCCCGCGAACGGCACCTTCCCGTCGTTCGATGAGAACGGGTCGATCTACCCGGCCGGCGTCGACACCGACCCCGCCGCGATCATGAACCTGAAGTTCAACGCGAAGACCTCTCTCAACCCGGCCACGTTCCCGGTGGACCCGAAGACGTGCAAGCCGATCACCCCGTGGGATTACCTCGGCGACAACACGATCTTCCAGGTCATTCACGACGCCGGCCTTCGTACGGCCTGGTCCGATAAGCACGAGGTTTACGCGTCGTTCAACGGTCCGGGATCGAACGGCCAGAGCATCGACGATCTCTTCGCGCCCGAGATCGACTCCCAGGCGGTGATGCCGAACGGCGTCCCGTACCCGCAGGACGACGACTGGGCGCACATCGACGCCGCCACCAAGCAGTACGACGGCTACAAAGTCCAGGCCGTGTTGAACGAGATCAATGGTTTGGACCACTCCGGCAAGACCAAGGCCGGCACTCCTGCGATCTTCGGCATGAACTTCCAGGCCGTCTCTGTCGCGGAGAAGATCACGTCGACCCCGACGACGCTGATCGGCCCGGACGCGAACGGCAACTACACCACGAGCGCACCGCAAGCGGGCGGCTACCGATGGGCTAACGGCAAGCTCGTGCCCGGCCCCGTGCTCTCCAGTGCTCTCGACTTCGTTGACGCTCAGCTCGGCCGGATGGTCGCCACCATCCACAAAGAAGGTCTGACTGGCAACACAACGCTCATCGTCACGGCAAAGCACGGCCAGTCGCCTCAGGACCCGACCAAGCTCGTCACAGTCAAGGATGGTCCGATCGTCAGCGCGATCAACACGGCCTGGTCGCAGACGCACCCGAGCAACCCGAAACTCATCGTCGCCGGGACCAACGACGACCTGTGGCAGTCCTACCTATCGGACCGCTCGCAGGCCGCCGCCGACTTCGTCAAGAGCTATCTGCGGAATCACACGGCTTCCGGATTCGACAGCAACGGCAATCCCGTCACCGTCCAGCATTCGGGTCTCGCCCAGATCTGGGCCGGTAAGGACTCCGCGAAGTTCTTCGGAGTCTCCGCCGACAACGGTCACTACCCCGATGTCTTCGGCAAAGTTCAGGAGGGCGTTGTGTACTCGGGGCCGACGAAACTCGCCGAACACGGCGGCATGAACACCGGCGACCGCCACGTCCTCATGCTCGTGGATGGTCCTGGAGTGCCTGCTCAGGTCATCTCTGCACCCGTCGAAACCACCCAGGTCGCGCCGACGATCCTCGCCGCGCTCCGACTCGACCCCACTGCGCTGACGGCCGTCCGAACCGAAGGCACCCAGGTACTTCCGGGACTGGGCCACCTGCGACACGGACACTGACCCGGACGGCAGCACGCTAGCCGAACGCAGTCCTGAACACGAGGCCGGGAGTCATCCTCCCGGCCTCGTGCGATACGGCAGACCGGAGCGCAGGGGCATCCACCGCTCGTCATGAAGGGTGCGCGGCCGATTGGCAAGATCGACGCGGTATGAAACCCTCCTCATTTCCGCCAGGATCGCTACTCGACTGCCCACAGACGCGGCGCGGGACCGATCTGATCCGTGAGCGCGAGCAGGTCGAGATAAGTCTCTTTGCGCGACACGAGTCCATCGTGCACCGCAATGATGTCAACGCCGTCGCAGACGAATGCCGAACCCGAATATGTGCCCGACATGTCGTATTCGAGCACGAGATGGTCGGCACCGAGGTAGGAACGTTTCGGCGTGAAACTCACATCAGGCACGGCCTGCAGGAGTGAGACGATCAGGTCTTCGACGGCTGAGCGACCGGCTGCGGCGTCGGTCAGTCCGTGGATCTGGAACACAGAATTGTCGGAGTGCAAGGCGACGATGATGTCCGGGTCGCGCGCCAGCCAGGCCAGGTGATAGTCCCGGGCGAGTTCGGGGATACTCAAGCTCACGATGGCCTCTTTCCGCGCAGGAGTGGCTGCGGCTCACTGTATACCGCGCCGCCGCCCTAGGCGCTGGCCCCTCGTTCGTCAGTCGACGGAGCCGGCCGTCTCCGGAGCGCTCTCGGTCGAAGCACGCTCACGCGCATCCTCTAAGACCCGGAAATTTCTGCCTTCGTCGGCCAGTCGTCGGGTGTTCTCAAGGTGTGACGACCAGCTTGCCGAGCGCGCGCCCCTCACCGACGAGGGCAAGTGCCTCCGGCACCTCATCGAGCGCGAACATGCGGTCGATGTGGATGCGAAGATCACCCGCGATGCAGCGCTCGGCGACGGGCTCGAAGTAAGCGGGCCCCGACCTTGCAATGAGGAGCCCCAGCCGCCGGCCGGTGAGCAGTCCGAGCGTTGCCCCTACTGTGACGACCCGCAACAGCGACCGCACGGTTCCGCCGACTAAGAGGTACCGGCCGCCGCGAGCCAGTGCCCGCCGGTAGGCGAACATGGATCGGTGCGCGACGAGATCGAGCACGAGGTCGTACGGCCCGAGCCTGGTGAAGTCCTCGCTGCGATAGTCGATCACTTCGTCGGCGCCCAGCTCGCGCATGAAGTCGAGCTTGCCCGCGTTGTCGACGCCGGTCACGTGCGCGCCGGTAAGCGCTGCGAGCTGGAGCGCGAACGAGCCGGACCCTCCGCCAGCCCCGTTTATGAGTATCCGCTGTCCGGGGCCCGCACTGGCGGTTCCTTGGAGCGCGATCGAACCCGCCTGGGGCAACGTCGAGGCCTCGGCGAATGACAACTCCGGAGGCTTGGCTGCTAGCGCCGCTTCGGGCGCCACCGCGTACTCGGCGAAACCGCCCATGAGGCCAAGGTTGTCCCCATACACCTCGTCGCCGAGGCGAAACCGGGTGACGTCGGAGCCGACGGCTGTGACGCGCCCGGCGATGTCGGAGCCGAGCACCCGTCGCGACGGGGCACGCAGCCCCCCGTTCCGGGCGTACGCCGGAGACCCCGTCAGCCCCTCCCAGTCCGAGAGATTGATGGATGTCGCGGCGACCTCGACCAGCACCTGGTTCGGGCCCGGCGACGGAACCGCGACCTCCTCGAGCCTCAGACCGTCGGGTGGGCCATACCGGTCGTAGACGACTGCCCTCATGAGGAGCGGCGTTCACCCGTGGGACGTGCAGAGGTGGACATGCGAGTGAGTGTACTCGGACCGCGCATCTGGGATGATGCCGCCGTGACCGATCAACGCGAGCGCCGGGTTCTCCTCGATACCGCGGCACTGCACCTCGTGGTGCGCCATGGAACTCGCCTCTTCTCGTCGTTCGGCGGTCCATCACAGGAGATCGGTGGGACACTGAGATGCACCGCACTTCACCCCTCGCGGAGGTGAGAGTTGAGCAAGTCGAACGCTGGCAAGGAAACCGCTCATGCGGTAGGGGCAGCCGCCGTGCCGATTCTCCGCGATCCCGTAATGGACCTTGCAAGGGTGTGCTGCCTCGCTCTCGTCGTCGTCGGCCACCTCCTGATGCTCGGCGCATCTGTGGATGTCAACGGCAAGCTCGTTCTCGACCGCACGCTCGGCCGTCAGCCGTGGTTCACGCCGACGACGTGGATCGCTCTCATTGTTCCGTTGTTCTTTGTGATCGGTGGACTGGTCGGTGCGCAAGCGTGGCGGAGAACGGCGGCGCGGGGTGGAACGGCGGCCGAGTTCATCCGCGAACGGTTCCAACGCCTCGCACGGCCAGCCATACCACTCTTCGCCTGCCTGTCGGTCGCCATCCTCGTCATGCGATTGGCCGGCCTGGACATGGATACCGCCGACACAATCGCGACCGGTGTTGCCTTGCCCTTGTGGTTTCTCGCCGCCTACACGTTTTGTCAGGCTTTCCTACCCGGGATGACCGCTCTGCACGACCGCGCACCGATACTGACCCTCGGTGCCCTCGCCCTCGCCGCGATCACCTTCGATGTCGTTCGCAACACCACGGGGATACAAGAGCTCGGCCTGCTCAACATGATCTTCGTCTGGCTGTTCATCCAGCAGCTCGGACTCTGGGCTGCGGACGGCTGGTTTGCCGCGCACGCTCGTGGAAGGCTCGTCCTCCTCGCCGCCGCCAGCTATGCCACGCTCGGCCTACTCACCACTGTCGGCCGATACCCGGCGAACATTCTCGACAACCTCAACCCGCCGACGGTTGTGGTCGCGGTGCTCGCCATCGCCCAGTTCTCGCTGCTGATGCTGCTGCATCCGCTTCTGACCCGGGCTATGCGCGGCCGGGCGATTCGGCTGATCGTCTCCGCGGTCGGAGGCCGATTGATGACGGTGTATCTGTGGCACCTGCCGATACTGGCGCTGATCGTTGGGTTGCTGCTCCTCACCCCGCTCCCGTCACCGGTTCCGGGCAGCGGGATGTGGTGGGCGACGCGTCCTGTCATCCTTCTGACGGGCATCCTCGTACTGATCGTCGTCGCGCGCGTGCTCGGCCGATTCGAACGACCGGTTCTGTCATATCGATGGTTCGGGTTCCGCGTGAGCGACTGGAGCATCGGCATTTCCACGTCGCTTCTGATGATTCCACTGTTCACCGCCATGCTGTTCGGCCTCAACCTCACCGTCGCGACAACCGGCACGTTACTCCTCATGGTGGCCGTGTTCCTGCAGCGGCCGACCCGCAACACGGTACAGACTCGCCCTGCTAAGTGGTCGCACCCGACCCTGCACGAACCCGCGAAGTAGAGAACGAACAAGGACTCGCATCGGAACCCGCCCGTCAGACCTTTGAACCCGCCCGTTCAGACCGGGGAAGCGCGTACCATCCATTGCGGAAATCGATCGCCGACGGAGACGAGTCAGACATGGAAACGTACAGCATCGACACGGGCGGCGCGGAGATCGTCTACGACATCGCCGACGCACAGCAAGAAGCGGATGGGCATCCACCGCTGGTCATGATCGGACAGCCGATGGATGCGAGCGGCTTTCGAGCGCTGGCGTCATACCTGCCCGACCGCACAGTGGTCACGTACGACCCACGCGGCCTGGGCCGGAGCACGCGCAGCGACGGCGAGGTCACCAACACCCCGACCGTGCAGGCCGAGGATGTGCATGCGATCATCACGGCGCTCGGCGCCGGACCGGTGGACATGTTCGCGAGTAGCGGCGGAGCAGTGACCGCGCTGGCGTTAGTGGCCGCCCACCCCGATGACGTGCGAACCCTTGTCGCCCATGAGCCACCGCTGCCGGGCATCCTTCCCGACTCGGAGGGCGCCGAGCGTGCGCTGGCGGCTGTCCACGAGGCATACGCCTCCCGCGGATTCGGGGCCGGCATGGCCGCCTTCATCGCGATGACTTCGTGGCGCGGAGAGTTCACCGACGACTACTTCGCCCTCCCGGCGCCCGACCCCGCAATGTTCGGGATGCCGTCAGCTGACGACGGCACACGTGACGACCCGCTGCTGTCGGAACGTTCGATCGCGATCACCGGTTACCGGCCCGACATCGACGCCCTCAAGGCCGCGTCGACGCGCATCGTGATCGGAGTCGGCGAAGAGTCCGAAGGCATCTTCACGGGCCGCACATCCGCCGCGATCGCACGCCTGCTCGGACTGGAAGCGGTCGTGTTCCCGAGCCACCACGGCGGTTTCGCCGCCGAAGACTCCGGATATCCGGGGAAACCCGAGGCGTTCGCACGCCGGCTCCGCGAGGTCCTTGACGAGCGTGAGTAACCCAGCGCCGCCGGGTTCGGGGATGCGACGGGGTGCGACAATGCTGGCATGCCGTCCTCCCAAACGCTGAGCGAAGCTGATCGCCGCCTCGTCGCGAGGTGGGCGGCGGACTGTGCTGAGCGAGTGCTGGTCTTGTTCGAGACAGAGGCTCCGACCGACGGGAGACCGCGGGATGCCATCGCCCGTGCTCGCGCGTTTGCTCAGGGTGAACTCGATGCGGCCGGTGAGATTCGCCGGCGGTTCGTCGCCGGTCGGGCCGCGCACGCCGTGAACTCTCCCGCCGCTGTGGCGGCTGCGCGAGCGGCGGCACAAGCGTCTGGTGTCGCCCACATGGGCGCGCACGCTCTCGGCGCAGCCGCCTACGCCGCGAAGGCGGCCGGACTGGCTGCCCCTGACCGGCCCTCAGCCGTCTCAGACGAGATCGCGTGGCAACTCCAGCACATGAACGCTCGAGTGAAGGCCGCCCTTCAACAGTTGCCGCCACTCGGCGAAGACTCCGCGGGCCCGCTCGGTCCCGGACTACTCGCGTCGGGCATCCTGGGATCGACCATTCGCACGATTCAGAGCGCCGTCGGCACCAGCCCTCGACAGGAGGACCAGTACGCCACCGGCGAAGGGTGACGGCTGCTTACGGCTCGGTGGTTGGTCGCGGGTACGTGATGTTCGTGCGGAGCCAGATCCAGCTACCGTTCCTGCTGTTCCTGACGAGGTCGGCGCGCACTGTCTCGTGCGGTTCGACCGGTCCGGTGGCGATGCGAAGCGTCCGTACCGCGAATTCGTCCAGCGTCCAACTTTCAGCGATGGTCCCAGCATTCGACGACACCTCAAGAGTCAGCTCGGCGCCGAGCTCGAGGAAGAAGGGCACAACGACCCATTCGAACTCGAACGAGCGCGCCTCGCTGATGCCGAAATCCGACGGAGTGAAACGGACCGAGACCCGAAACCAATCGAGTGGCTGCTCGGGACGGACATCCCACGAGTAGAAGAACGCGGGATTGAGGGTCGGGGCGAAGGCGACATCACCGGTGGCGACGCCGGACGGCAACGCCAGGTTCGCCCCAGTGCCGAGACTGTAGAAGAGGCGTCCAGCATCGATCGAGACGATCGTGCCTGGATGAAGTCCGGAGCCGACCCCGATCTCACGGAGTCTCTGAGAGAACTCGGCCAACTCCGAAGGGTCGGGTCGCCGGGGCGCGTTCGGAGAGTTGGAAATGTGGTTCATAGTGCCGCACAATACGCCGGGCACTTCTCCGCAGCAACGCAATCACGCGCACCGGTGCCCGTACTATAGCGGCCGCGGCCGGCCAGAGGGCAGACTGATTGCAGCTGGACGCGGATCGAGTGTTGGGAGCGTAGTCGTGACTAATCGCACATACCGAGTGATCGAGATCGTGGGCACCTCGCCCGATGGAACCGATGCGGCGATACGCAACGGGATCGAGCGAGCGTCGAAGACGATGCGCAACATCGATTGGTTTGAAGTGACCGGCACCCGGGGGGAGGTCGAGGGCGGACACGTCGCGCACTTCCAAGTCACCCTGAAGGTGGGATTCCGGCTCGAAGAGGCCGCCGACTAGCGGCCGGCTATCTGGCCGCCTTGCTCACTCACTGACGGAGGGCGACCAGTGTGCGGACGTCGACCTGCTCCAGAAAGGGATCCGTACCGGCCAAGGCGTGGCCCACCTCGGCAGCGAATCGCGCTCGATCGTTCCTGTTCGGGATCCGTTCGGACATCGCCGAGAAGACGCCACCCACGATCTGGTCGAGGGTGAGAGTGTCGGTGTAGGTGACACGAACCCGGTCGACGTCGTAGCCGATTGCCGTCAGCTCACGTCGATATGTCACGACCGATTCTCTGCTGTTTCAGCGAGGGAACCGTGAAATCATTCGGTCGGCGAACACCGGAAGCAAACGGTGCTACGCGTGGGCAATGTCGCCCACGCGTAGCACCGCGAATCACTCGCAGTCGTTCTTGTGTCTAGCGGCGATCGCCGTCGTTGTGTCCGTGCCCGTTGTCGGGACGGTGCGGTGCGCCGGTGGCCAACGCGAGCGTCTGCTGGAGTGCGGTGTACTCGGGCTTCGGCTGGAGGTTGGCATCGTAGATGTCGGCCGCGCCTTCACCCGCGAAGACGCCGGGGACCCACGAGTAGGCGTCCCCGAATCCCCAGACC
This sequence comes from Leifsonia sp. Ger2509, assembly GCF_055231915.1. Taxonomy (NCBI): domain Bacteria; kingdom Bacillati; phylum Actinomycetota; class Actinomycetes; order Micrococcales; family Microbacteriaceae; genus Leifsonia; species Leifsonia sp. Ger2509. Next base: position 3,431,674 of record NZ_JBUYVB010000003.1, on the reverse strand, counting down.
GTGTATGAGATGCACTGCCTGACAGCGAGGCATGCCTGAAGCGTCGAGGTGTATCCCGCCACCTGGGCATTCTGCTCGAGAGCGGTCACCGGAAGCGTCGTACGCACGTCGACTTCCGTCTCGGCGACGTCAAGACCCAGTTTGGCGAATCGCTGCAGGTTGTTCTCGAGGTCGGGCAAACCGTACTGCGTGTCGAGGTGCGTCTGGAATCCGACCCCGTCGATGGGGACGCCCTGCGACTTCAACTGGGAGACGAACGCGTAGACCGCGTTGCTCTTCGGGCCTGTGTACTCGATGTTGTAGTCGTTGTAGAACAGCTTCGCCTTCGGGTCGGCTGCGTGAGCCCAGCGGAACGCGTCGGCGATGTATCCGGAACCGAGCTTCTGCAGCCAGATCGAGTCGCGGAGCGTGCCGTCGTCGTTGAACGCTTCGTTGACCACGTCCCACTGCCAGATCTTGCCCTTGAAGTGAGTGACCTCATCGGTGATGTGCTTCTTCAGCAGCGCCCGCAGCTGGTCGGCGCTCAGGGAAGGCGCCTGCGCAGTGAGCCACGACGGCAGCTGGTTGTGCCACACAAGGGTGTGTCCCCGCACAAGCTGACCGTGGGCTTCGGCGGAGGCGACGAGTGCGTCGGCCGGCGCCCAGTTGTACGTGCCCTGCGTTGGCTCGACTGCGTCCCACTTCATCACGTTCTCCGGCGTCACCGTAGAGAATTGGCTGTTGAGAACGGATGTGTATGCCGGGTTGCTCGCGAGTTGGTCGGTGTTGACCGCGGTCCCGATGCGCAAACCCACCGGAGCGGCCAACGCCCGCAGAGAATCGGGCGGGGATGTCGGGCTCGGATGGGACGGCTGGCTGGCGAAGGCGGCACCCTGACTGAACAGGACAACGCTGACACCTACCACAGCCGTGGCGATGAGGGCAGAATGACGAGATTTCACGTGACTCCTTTGTACGAATCTCATTGGGTTAGAAATCGATTTCGCACCTGACGAAAAGATCGATCTCTATTTGTTGTTTCGTCAGACTAATTCGCCCACTTTGCCCTGTCAATGGGGCTAGACGAATGTGTCTAATGCATGCATTTCAGATCGCCGACAGAGCGGTTTCCTACACCCGGCGCGGATGGCGCCACGAGGCGGCGGGTTGGCCCTTTCTACGGGGACTCTTCTGCTGCGAGTCGTTTGTCGAGAGCGGCCCCAGCCGGCGAATCGCGTGTGAGCACCCGAAGAACGCGGAGGACGGTTTGGGCGTCGTCCGGCGTCACGGCACTGTCGATCACGTCGTAGAGCTGGTCTTCGATGCCTCGAACGCGCGTCGCCCTGTCTTCGCCTTTCGGGGTGAGGGTCAGGCGGATCTGTCGCCGATCGTGCTCGCCGGCATCCCGCTGTACCAATCCAGCGGCGACGAGTCGGTCGACGATTCGGCTCGGACTTGCGCCGCTGTCGCAGACGAGCATGTCGCCCAGTTGCTTGAGCGCAAGTGGGCCGTGGTCAGCAATGATGCGCAGTGCCTCCGACTGCGCAGGTGTGAGGTCTATCTCGGACAGGAACGTCATAAGGCGACGGTTACCCTCTCGTTGCGCCGCGAGGATCAGGTAGCGAAGGTGCTCGGCAGTTCTCAACGGTCACTCCCCCGCTGCGACAGCGCAGACTCGAGCAGACGGGCGGCTCCCGGGTCGTGGGCTGCAAGAATCGGCATCTCGGGGAAGTGCGATGCCAGCTGATTGATCCGCCGTGTCGTCTCGTGGAGCCCGGCGGTATCGCCAACTCCCGGAACGCGGTCGGCAGCCAGTAGTTCTGCGTCGTAGGTGACGTCACCGACGAAGAGCATGCTGGGGAGCCCCTCGCTTCGAAGCAGCAGCGACATCGAACCAGGCGTGTGACCAGGTGTCGGAAGCAGAAGCAGAGAGCCATCACCCATGACGTCATGGGCGTCGGTGAACGGCGCAATCGATTCATCCTCGACAGGTTTCGGGGTGATCGGAAGCCAGTCGATGCCGGCGAGCTGGATGTGATCCCGCATCAGGCCGTTGAGAACAGCGAACCGCTTATCCACCTCGGCCAGTTCAATACCACTGACCAAGACCCGTGCTGACGTCGGCAGCTCCCGCAGCCCTCCGATGTGATCCTGGTGCAGATGCGACAGGATGGCCACCCGCACGTCGGAGATGTCGTAGCCCTCGGCACTCAGCTGGTCGGTGAGCGTGGCACCCGCCGGAATCTCGAACATGGCGAGGCGACGGTAGAAGTGCCCGACCACGCCGCCAGGAAAGTAGTTCGGGTCGGTGACCGAACGTCGGTCCTGCCCTGTGTCGAAGAGCACCAGACCCCGCTCGTGCTCGATCACGTAGACGTTGATCGGACGAGGGCCGGTCCAACGGCGAGACGTGTTGAGCCACCACAACATCGGCGTGCCGTTGGTCTCGACGTGCTCTGGACGGATCTGCACGGTTCCGGTGCTGATGACCGAAACCCTCTTGACAGGCTTCACGATACTCCAATTAGGTGTCACAACATGTATGTCGTGACACCTATTCAATGGGATGGACGCTGGATTGTCAAGAAGGCGGGTCGACCGTCGGTCCGGACACGTGCGATCGATTCGGGAGCGCCATACGCTATGACCCGTGCATCAGCTCACCCGCGACCAGGCCCGACGCATCGCGGTGCAGGCGCAGCTCCTCGAAGCCGATCGCCCCGACGATGTCGTCGGGATCGCCGAGCAACTCGGCGCCGTCAAGATCGACCCGACCGCCACCATCGCGCCGGCGGAGCACACAATCCTCTGGTCGCGGATCGGCTCGACGTACGACAGGGCACAGCTTTCGAAGGCCGTCGAATCGGACCGATTGCTGTTCGAGTTCGACGGAGCCTTCCGTCCCATGAGCCTCTTGCCGTTGATGATGCCCGCCATGCAGCGCTGGCCGCGCCGGGAGAGCAGCCGGCAGTGGTTGGAGGCGAACGACCATTTCCGGACCGAAGTCCTCGCGCGATTGCGGGCGGAAGGCCCGCTCCTGGCCAGCGAAATTCCGGATACCGCGAATGTGGTTCGGCCGCCCGATGGCTGGTATGGGCCCAACCAGGTCGTGCACATGCTCGATTTCCTCCTGCGGCAAGGGGAGATCGCAGTCGTGGGGCGTGAGGGACGCCATCGGCGTTGGGATCTGGCCGAGCGCGTTTACCCGCATGACCTGCCCGAATACGACTACGACGAGGCCGAGCGGTTACTCAACGAACGCAGGCTGCAGGCGGCCGGCATCGCCAAGCAGAAATCGCCCTGGACTCCGGTGGGGGACGCAGGCGAGCCCGTAGTGATCGAGGGGATGCGCCAGAAATGGCGCATAGACCCCGAGGCGCTCACGGCGCTCGAGAATGACGAAGCCGGCCGGGCCGCTTTTCTCAGCCCGTACGACGGCATGCTCTTCGATCGTCCCCGGCTGCGCGAACTCTTCGAATTCGACTACGTGCTCGAGCAGTTCAAGCCGAAGCCGCAGCGAAAGTTCGGATACTTCGCGCATCCGATACTGATGGGCGATCGATTCATGGGGATGCTCGACGCGGAAGTCGACAACGAGCGCGACGAACTGAGAGTCACCGCAGTTCATGAGTTCCTGCCCTTCGACGAATTCGAGCACGACATGGTCCACGCTGAGATCGCGGACCTCGGTAGGTGGTTGGGCGTCGAGGTCCCGGAGTGGTGATGCTTCATGCGAGAGACCAGCGTGCCGCCTCTAAGGCGCGAACGACTGCTCCTGCGCGTCGAGGTGCTTCATCTCGGCCGCATCCGGCGTCTCGAAAAGCGTGCACGGCCCGTTCGCCGCATTACCCGCCGAGTCGAGGACGTCGGGAAACGTGCAGTCGTAGTTGACACCGTCGGACGCCGGGGTCAACGTCAAGTGCACACCGCCATGCCCCGGCACGAACAAGGGCCCCGACTTCGTCAGCGTCGTCGGCCACGATCGGCCGTTCCCATTTCTGAGCGTGGCGGCGAGGTTTACTGTGGAATCCTTCGCCTCCGCGCTCAGGGTGACCACGAAACTGATCGTCTCACCGGGATCCAGGGTGAAGGTCGGAGCGCCGAGGCTTTTCTGCACCTGACCGCTGCCCGGGTCGACATAGTGAAGTGACATCGACGAATCGAGGTCTGCGCCCAGCGTCGCCTCTGCCGAGGTGCCCGCTGAAGGGCAGAAGAGCGTGGTCGAGTCAGCCGCGGGCGAAGACTTCACGACCACGGCATGCACATCCTCGAGATACAGTTTGCCGGCGCCGCCCTTCGAGAAATTGTTCGTGAGGGTCACAGTGAATTGGGGCGCAAAGCGGTGGGCGTGTTTCTTCAACACGTCGACAAGCGCGCTCGAACAAAAGCCGTCCTGATTGAAGGCCGGAATTGCCACATGGCTTGGAACGATATACAGGCCCTCGTCTCCAACAGGCGAGTCCGCGACCTTTGCGAGCAGATTGGTGTTGTCGGCATACGACGGTGCTGTCGCGTCCTGCACTGCACCGAAGATTCCGAAGCCGCCGCTGATGGCTCCGATGGCCGTCGCTGCACCCCCGAGGAACACCCAGAGTGGGCGCCACTTCGACTTCTGTTTTGCAGGACCGGGGTCTGCGGGAGAATCCGGTGATCCGGATGTCATGACACCACGATAGACCGGCGCCACCGTCCCGTACTCGGTGCCAGCACCGAAATTCGACGGGCGATGTCAGCTGCAGAACAGCGGCAACACATGGAGTGACCGACCGCGCCGAGGGCAGTGTCCGCGGTCCGTGCGACCATCCACTTGAGGCTTGATCGATCGGAGGGCGCGATGCGGGGCGAGGCGACCGTGTTGCACGCGGATCTCGACGCGTTCTACGCCTCGGTCGAGCAGCGCGACGCACCCGAGCTGCGCGGTCGGCCCGTCATCGTCGGCGGCGGCGTCGTGCTGGCGGCAAGCTACGAGGCGAAGGCCCGGGGAGTGCGCACCGCGATGGGCGGTCGGCAGGCTCGCGACCTGTGCCCCGAGGCCGTGGTCGTACCGCCGCGTATGGACGCCTATTCCACGGCAAGCAAAGACGTCTTCGCGATCTTCCGCGACACGACCCCGCTCGTCGAGGGACTGTCGATCGACGAGGCGTTCCTGGAAGTCGGGGGCCTCAGGCGCATCGCAGGCACACCCGAAGAGATCGCTACACGGCTGCGGGAGCGGGTTCGCGCAGACGTCGGCCTTCCCATCTCGGTCGGGATCGCGCGGACCAAGTTCCTCGCCAAAGTCGCCAGCGCGGTGAGCAAACCCGACGGGCTGCTCGTGGTCGAACCCGAGCGGGAACAGGAATTCCTGCTGCCCCTCCCGGTGGAACGGCTCTGGGGTGTCGGCGCCGTGACCGCAGAGAAGCTGCACCGACTCGGCATCCGCACCGTCGGCCAACTGGCCGAGCTCGAAGAGGCTACGGCAGAGAAGTTGCTCGGCAGGGCGACCGGCGCGCATCTGCACGCGCTGGCTCGGCTGCGGGATCCGCGCCCGGTCGACACCACGCGACGACGCGGGTCCATCGGTTCCCAGCGCGCACTCGGTACACATCCACGCGCGGCCGAGGAACTCGATGTCATCCTCACTCAGATCGTGGATCGGCTCGCTCGCCGGCTCCGCGACGGCGACCGCACCTGCCGCACGATCGTGCTGCGGCTCCGCTACGGCGACTTCGCCAAAGCCACCCGGTCGCGCACTGTCGGCTTCCCGACCGACCGGACCGCCGTACTGCTCGCCATCGCCCGAGGCCTCCTTGCCGCCGCCCAGCCGGAGCTCACGGAACGCGGCATCACTCTCATCGGCGTCTCGCTGTCACAGTTGGGACGGGCTGACAGTTTCCAGCCCGAACTGCCTATCGACTGGGATGACGGGGCGCGACTCGATACCGCCCTCGATGCAGTTCGCGATCGTTTCGGGGCTGCATCGGTCTCTCGTGCGGCGCAACTCGGCCGCGACCCAGGCTGGTCTACACCGTTGCTGCCGGAACACGAATGACGCGAGCGACGGGCTGAGAACGCGCAGCCCCGACTACTCGCAACCGCTTTGAATCCCGTGAGCCGTCTGGCGCACCACGAACGCCTGGCTGCTCACAGTGCAGACAGCCGACACTCCAAGAAGCGAAACGGTCTTTCCATTGGTGAAGTTGCCGTTGTGCCCCGGGGCGTTGAGCAGAATCGAGTCTGCGGTTCCCGGGGTGATCTTGCCCCAGAACGGAGGGAATTCGGCCGGGCCGAAAACGGCCGTCAGACTTGGCAGCCACACCCAGCCTCCTTGCACCAGCGGCGCCGAGTAGGTTGTCGCGGGCGTCCATCCCTGCGGGGCGGGTCGGCTGACGTTCGCGCAGGAGTCGGCCATAGCCGGCGCGGCGGCGACTCCCATGAGCGACACCGTCGCTGCAATGGTGAAAAGGATGCGCCGGCCAAGGGGCATTCCTTCCTTCTTCTTCGACTTCGATCCTTCGTGCATGGTGACTCCGTCGGCATCCATTGGTTCGATCGTCACGTGACTCATCGGGTTAATGAGCATCTCTCAGGTTACGCGTCGCGCTGGCCATGTCAAGGTGATTCTGCGGCCCAACCCGCCTACCAGGCCTGCAGCCGTTCGGGGGTGAAGACGATGACAGTGCTGTACTGTGCGGCTATCCCGGCGATCGGCATGCCGTAGTCGACGATGGCCGGGGCGTACTTGGCCGCGAAACGCTCGCCTATCTCGGCCAACCACTCAGCTGTGCTCCGGTCGGAGATCGTTGCCGAACCGTGCACGATGACGACATCGTTCCCGAACTCACCCGCCTCCAGATGCATCAGCACCGGCGACCCGCGCCGGATGTGGGCCACCTTGCCCGCGTTCGGCTCGCTCACGACCAGGATTCGCCCGTCGTCCCAGAAGAACCAGACCGGCACCGCGCGGGGTGTGCCATCCTTGCCGATCGTGGTGATCCAGGCAATGAGGTCGTGCTCCAGTTTGCGCAACGCCTTCACATGGGCGGGATTCTCCGGGTCCAGGATCGTCATGACGGCGATGCTACTCCCGGGTGAAGGTGGCGTTCCGAGAGGTTGTACCCGGCCCACCCCGCACCGCGCAGTGTGGCCTGAAGCAACTACCGCTCGCCACAGAATCGCAAGTCTGGCTTGTATCTCACTTGGCTAGCTAAAATGGCATTTCGACCGTAGACTCGCGCTTGACGAATCGCAGGGCCTGCACCTGCTGACTCCGGGGAGGAGCAATGCCGAACGTGACGAAGCGCCGCTGGGTCGGGCTGGTCTTCATCAGTATCGCCGTGTCGTTGATCATCGTCGACTCCACGATCGTCAACGTCGCAATCCCCTCGATCGTCAAGGACCTCGGCATCACCTCGACCCAGGTCCAGTGGGTGCAGGAGTCGTACACCCTCGTCTTCGCGGCGTTCCTCCTGGTCTTCGGCACCCTCGCCGACCGCTTCGGCCGCCGCAGAATGCTGATTCTCGGGGTGGGCTTCTTCGTGCTCGCCTCGATTGCTGCCGCGCTTGCGCCCACGGGCGGCTTTCTCATCGGCGCGCGCCTCGTGCAAGGCCTCGGCGGCGCCATGGTTCTGCCGACCACGCTCTCTCTCATCAACGCCAACTTCCGTGGGCGCGAACGCGGCATCGCGTTCGCCGTGTGGGGGTCGACCATCGGCGGCATGACCGCCCTCGGACCCCTGCTCGGCGGATGGCTGACGACCGACTTCTCCTGGCGGTGGGCGTTCGGAATCAACGTGCCACTGGGAATCGCGGTGATCGTCGGCATCCTTCTCACGGTTCAGGAGTCACGCGACAACGGCGTGCCGAAGCGCGTCGACGTCGTCGGCGCCGTGCTTTCCATCGTCGGCAGCGCCTCCCTCGTCTTCGCCCTGATCGAGGGAAGGACCTACGGTTGGTGGCTGGTCGAAAAGAAGCCTGTCATCGGTGACTGGACCTGGCCGTTCGAGCTTTCACCGATTCCGATCGCGTTCGCAATAGCCCTCCTGAGCATCATCGGCTTCGTCGTGTGGGGCCGGCATCGGCAGCGCATCGGAAAGAGCACGATGCTCGCTTTCGACCTGTTCGCGATCCCCTCGTTTCGAAACGGCAACGTCGCGGCGATGATCGTCTCGCTCGGGGAGTTCGGCATCATCCTGTCGTTGCCCATCTGGCTGCAGAACGTGATCGGTTTCGACGCACTCCAGACCGGCTTCATACTCCTCGCTCTGGCGATCGGGTCTTTCGCGGCGAGCGGATTCGCCGGCGCCTTCAGCAATCGGGTCTCGGCCGTGCTGATCGTGCGTGTGGGGATCGCTGCCGAGATCGCCGGTGTGGCCGGACTCGGTATCGTGATCGGACCGAGCACACCGTGGGGGCTGCTCCTGCCGTTCCTCTTCATCTACGGTTTCGGTGTCGGTCTGGCGACAGCGCAACTGACCGGCGTCGTCCTCCGGGACGTGCCAGTCGACCAGAGCGGACAAGGGTCGGGCACCCAGAGCACCGCTCGTCAGATCGGGTCGGCTCTCGGCATCGCGATCCTCGGTACCGTCCTCTTCACCTCGGCCGGCGCGGCCCTCGGAGCCTCGCTCGACGCGCGAGGCCTTCCACAGCCACAGCGGGACAATGTCGTCTCGGCCGTCGTCGACAGCTCGGGCGCGGCGATCGCCGGGCTCGCGGCCCATCCGGCTACAGCACCGATCGCCGAGGATGCGAAGAAGGCGTTCTCAGACGGAACCCGTTACGCCGCGTTCACGGCCGCGGGCTTCCTCGTGGTCGGTTTCATCGCCACACTCTCGCTCGGTGACCGCCCCTCCGGCGTCTCGTCCGGGTCAGTCAATGTCGCGCGCCGACGACGTCTCGAGCCTTCCGAACCCGAAATGCGTTGAGTCCTGGAGCGGATGAATACCCGGCGCGGAAACATTATTTGACCGGTCGGTCAATCAAGATAGAATCGAGGGTGACCCCCAGATCGGGAGCCAACCGACGAAGGAGGTTGGTGTCGATGAAGAAATGGACTCGCTGGCAGGACTGGGTGGTGGTTGCAGCCGGTCTCTACGTGGCATTGTCGACGCTCTGGACGACCCAGATGGGCGCATCCATGTCGTTCATGCTTGTTCTCGGTGTCTTGATGGTCGGCGCGGGAGTGTGGAGTCTGGCGATGCCGGGCCTCGTCGCAATGGAGTGGATCCATGTCGCTCTCGGCGCCCTGCTCATCATCTCGCCGTGGGTGGGCAACTACGCGACGAGCGCCGGAGCCGCCTGGACCTCCTGGATCGCTGGAGTCGTCGTCCTGGCCGCCGGCCTCCTGGCCGTGCAGCCGGCAATGAAGATCCATCACCCGCAACCAACTCACTAGAACAACCCGAACGCGAGGGGCCGGCCACCGGCCCCTCGCACACGAATGAAGCGGCAGCAGACAGTGGAAAACGTAGGAGAAGCGCGCACACGGATACTCGACGCGGCCGAAAGCCTCTTCGCCCAACACGGCTTCGATGCGACGGCGACGTCAGCCATCGCCAATGAAGCAGCTGTTCCCAAGGGCCTCTTGTTCTACTACTTCCCTTCCAAGAAGGACATCCTCAAGTCCCTTGTCAGCGAAAGGCTCGGGCCGGGCAGGATCGACCCGGACCCACTGATCGAACCGGGCAACCCCGTGAGGTCCCTGCTGAACCTGAGCCAGAAGCTCTTTCGGGTGCAGGCAGACTCCGATGTGATCCGCGTGATCGTGTGGCGCGAGCAGCATTCCCACCCCGAGGTCAAAGCCAGACTCGCCGCGCACCGGCGGGCGTTGTACGCGACGATTGAAAAGGTTCTGGCCGGCAGCCTCCACATTCCGGTCGGCAGCAAACGACTCCGCGCAGCTGCACTCGCGTGGGGCGCAATCGTCACGACTCCCCCGCTCGAGGACCAGTCGATCGAGAGCACGTCGCGAGAGCAGATGGACGACCCGCTCGAACACCTCACCTCACTTGCCGAGCTTCTCTGCGCCGGCTTGCAAGACGGTTCCGAGTGACGGCGCACGGATTCCGCCTAGTGATCGACGACGTCGTAGGTCACGTGCGTCGCCCGCGGAGACTGGATGACCTCGCGTTGCGCGAGCGTCTTCCTTCCCGCGACAGTGAAGAGCCGAGTGCCGCCGCCCATCAGCAGCGGTGAGAAGTGGATGTGGAGCTCGTCGACCAGCCCGGCCGCGAGACACTGATCGATGACGTTCGCACCGCCCATGACGACGACGTCCTTGTCGCCGGCCGCCTCTCCGGCCAGCCGGACGGCCTCGGAAACGCCGTCGGTGACGAACCGGAAGCGCGAGGCCAGACGTACCTTTTCCGGCGGTTCGTGGGTGACGACGAAACAGGGAGGTGCGACCGACTGGTCTTGATCGTAACCGTAGCCGATGTCGTCGTTCCAGCCATCCGGCCCGTCCACGACGTCGAACACCCGGCGACCGAGGACGACCGCGCCTGTGCCTGTGAAAGCGCGGGCGAGCACCTCGTCATCGATCGGCGATCGGGGTTGTTCGAGCACCCACGCGTGGACGCCCTCTCCATCGATGCCGAGTGGGTGGGCCGGGCCGGCGTCGGGTCCCGTGATGTAGCCGTCGATCGACATGGAGATGTCGGCGATCACTCTGCTCATGATGTTCCTCCTACTTCTCAACGCTCGACAGGTACAGCAACGCTGGCCCGTTCGCGACCGGTGAGGTGAACTCGACCACACCCGCCTCCCCGTCCACGGTCACGTCGTCCGCGACGAGGGTCTCGCGACGGTCGATTCCGAACCACTCCGCCTCGTACGTACCCGGGCTGAGCTCGATCGTGAACGCTCCCTGGTCGCTGTCCGCCTGGAGGACGAGGTACTCGACGCCCGGGTTGACCAGCGCGAAGCCGGCGGGACCGACATCCGTCAGCGGCCGCATGTCGACCAGTCCGACGCGCGCAGCGAACCGGCGGGTGTCCCCCATCGCCCAACGCGCGGGCTCGTACGCTTCGAACGGCGGCACACCGGTGTCAGCAGGTGCATCTCCCGTCGGTTCGAATCCGGCGATCAGGCCGTAGTCCATCAGGATCGGGTGGTGACCGCGAAGGAACGTCTTCCACGCCCAGAGAGCATCGCCCTGTCCTGGCGCGTAGTGGTCGGTGTCGCTGATGACGACCTTCGCTCCGTCGGCGACAGGAGGGTCGACGTACCAGTGCGAGGGCGGAGCTCCTGGCGCCATGGGATGCCCCCCGTCGGCGAAGATCTCATCGTCGTACCCGGGTGAGATCCACTCGGCGCGGCTTGCGAGCAGTGGTTCATTGACAGCGGTCTGCACCGCGACAGGGAACTGCATCGTCATGCCGATGGGATGCGCGTCGTAGCCGCGCGCCTGCTCGTGTTGTTTGACGATGTCGATCACCCGGTACTGCCATTCGGTTGTGTCTCCCCACTCCGGGGCCGTGGCCAGTCCGAGGAAGCCTGCGAACTCGTCGGTGACCGTTCCACCGCCGGAGGACTCGTTGGCCACCTCCCACAGCACATTGGGGAGGTCGTGGAGGGTGTCGACGACCCTGCGGATGTACGCATCCTGAATCGACTGCACGTGCGGGTCGAGGGGCAGTACCTGCAGGTCGTCGATCGATGCGGCGTCGACGCCGTTCACGTTGTTATTCACATGAAACGGGTGTCCTTCGATGTGGTCCGGCGCAGGACTGAGGTGGAGGGCCCATCCGTCGAAGAGCATGATCCCGACGTAGATACCGGCTGCTTCGGCCGCGACGACACGGTCGCGAAGCCGCTGGAAGTAGGTGTCGTCCATCCGGTCCAGGTCGAAGCGCGGCGTGCCGTCCTTCGCAAGGCCCGGACCGGTACGGAGCCACGGCTGCGGGCTCATGTTCAAGTGATAGTTCCCACCGGCGGCCTGCGACCGGAACTGCTCCCAGCGCCACAGCCTGATGAAGTTGTGGCCACGTTCGTTCAGAAATTCCAGGTAGGCGTCGTAGTCGAACCTCTCCGGTTCGTCCGGTCCTTCTCGCCCGGGGCCCATTCCATCGTGCAGGTTGTTCCAGATGTGGGATCCCGTGAGGTAGACCGCACGCCCGGTGCCCGGACCGGATGCAGTCGTGAAGTACCTCGGGTTTCGCTCTGAGACGACGAGTGGTCCCGTTGCCGTCCGTGTGTCCGTCATGGCCGTGTGCTCCGTTCGTCCGATGAGTCACTGTGGAACAAGTCTGGTGAGAACTGCCCGCGCGAACATAGGCCCCCTGGCCCATCCGCGCAAGAGGGTGGCTGACGCGGCGCTCCCCGTCCCGGGCGGACGCGGCCCGAGTCTGTGTGAAACTGACCACCTCAAGGAAATCCGGATGGAGACGATGGTGGGCAGCACGCAGACGAAGCAACAGACGCAGAATCCTGCGGGAACCTGGAAACTGGGCGGCACGAGCGTCAATCGGATGGGCTTCGGTGCAATGCGCCTTGCTTCCGCATCCGCGTTCGGAACCGGCCCCAGCCGCGACCGGGCGGAGTCGATCGCCGTTCTTCGACGTGCACGCGAGCTGGGCGTCAACCACTTCGACACGGCAGCCTTCTATTTCTCACCGAGGCTCTCGGCGAACGAGCTGCTCAATGCGGCGTTCCCGAACCATGACGACGACATCGTCATCGCGACGAAGGTCGGGCCCGCGCGGACTCCGTCAGGCGAATGGGCCGACCCCGCGACACCCGATGAGTTACGCGGCCAGGTCGAGGAGAATCTGCGCCAGCTCGGTCGTGACCGTCTGGAGCTCGTCTATCTTCGCGTCTTCGGGAACGGATCGATCGCAGAACACGTCAGCGCTCTCGCCGACCTGCAAGCCGAAGGCCTGATCGGCAGCCTCGGCGTATCGAACGTGTCAGTGGGGCAGCTGATCGAAGCGGCCGCCCTCACAACGGTCGTCAGCGTGCAGAACCGGTTCGGACTCGATGAGCGCTCATCCGCGCCCGTGCTTGCCGAGGCATCAATGCGGGGGATCGCATTCGTTCCCTACTTCGCACTGGCCGGAAGCGGTCGAGAACGCGGCAGAACGACCGAGGAACGCCACGACGTGGTCCGACTGGCTGACGCCCACGGTGTGACCGCAACGCAGATCCGTCTCGCATGGACCCTGCACCAAGCACCGAACGTTCTCGCGATTCCGGGCACCGGCGATCTGAGTCATCTCGAACAGAACGTCGCGGCGGCCGCCATCCGCCTCAGTGACGAAGACGTGCGGATGCTCGACCTCGATGCTGCGTAGTCGAGGCACACTCTCCGCGAACATCCACAGTCACCTGTTGACGTAGCCCATGTGCTGCGTGTTGTAGCGCTCCCCTTGGACGCCGATGCGTTGTGCGAGACCGTCGAGGTCGGAGCGCTCGTCCGCCGAGAGTGCCACCGTGGTGGCGTCGGCGTTCTCCTGGATGCGCGCGGTGCGGCGGGTGCCCGGGATCGGGACGATCCACGGCTGCTGCGCCAGCAGCCACGCCAGAGCGATCTGCCCCGGTGTGACAGCTTTGGTCGCGGCGAGCTCTTTCACATGGTCGACCAACGCCTCGTTCGCGGCGAGGTTCTGCTCTTCGAAGCGGGGCACCCGGCGACGGATGTCGTCGTCCGCGAATGCGGTGGAGGTGTCGACGGTTCCGGTGAGGAATCCTTTTCCGAGTGGGCTGAACGGCACGAACCCGATCCCCAGCTCTGCCAGGGTCGGCAGCACGTCGGCTTCGGGGTCGCGGGTCCACAGCGAGTACTCGCTCTGCACCGCGGTGACCGGGTGGACAGCGTGCGCTGTGCGGATCGTGGATGCCGATGCTTCGGAGAGTCCGAAGTGTCGCACCTTCCCCTCCGCGACCAGCTCGCCCACCGTGCCAGCGACATCCTCGATCGGCACCTCGGGGTCCACCCGGTGCTGGTAGAAGAGGTCGATCACATCGCTTCGCAACCGCTTCAGCGATGCGTCCGCGACTCGCCGGATCTGCTCGGGCCGGCTGTCGAGCCCGACGCTGGATCCGTCCTTGATGTTCCAGCCGAACTTCGTAGCGATCACGACCTGGTCGCGCAACGGCTCCAGCGCTTCGCCCACGAGTTCTTCATTGACGTACGGTCCGTACACCTCTGCGGTGTCGAAGAACGTCACGCCCAGCTCGAGCGCTGAACGGAGCACAGCGATCATGTCCTCGCGGCTTCCGGGGTTCGGACCGTAGCTCTGGGACATGCCCATGCAGCCCAGCCCGATCGCAGAAACCTGGAGGCCTTGCCCGAGTGTGCGTGTGTGCATGCGTTACTCCTGATTGTCGTCGGTAGCGAAGAGGCTCTTCGCGACGGTCATCGCGGACATGGCCTTGGGCCAGCCCACATAGAAGGCGAGGTGCGTGATCGCTTCGATCAGCTCCTCCTCAGTGGCACCGTTCTGCTTCGCGAACGCGAGGTGGAAGTTCAGCTGCTCTGTGTTGCCGCCGGAGGTGAGGGCGGCGACGGTGACGAGGCTGCGGTCGCGCTTGGACAACTGCGGCCGCTCCCAGACCTCATCGAAGAGAACAGCGTCGGTGTAGTGAACCAGCGCCGGAGCGAAATCTCCGAACGCACGCTTTCCGCCGGTCCAGCCGGTCGTGTCATCAGTCATGCCATCCAGTGAACGCCAACTCCCGCGCACGTGGGAGTCCCTGAGAGAGACTCCCACCCAGTCGGATGCAGACGTAACGTGGGCGGCGACCGAAGCATCCACCAAGGAGAACGCATGAACATCGAACCCCGCATCCCGACCTCCAAGAATCCGCCCGAACAGTTCGCCGGCGACGTCTGGCTCGACCCGATCGCCCTCCCCCACGACGGAGACCAGCGGATGATCGTGTCCACGGTGCGGTTCGCACCCGGCGCACGGACGGCGTGGCACTCTCACGCGCGCGGCCAGTACCTGCGTGTCACCCAAGGGATCGGCAGATTCGGGACACGCGATGGACAGATCATCGAGGTTCATCCCGGCCAGACCCTCTACACGCCACCCGGTCAGGAGCACTGGCACGCCGCCGCACCCGGATGCTTCATGGAACACATCGCAATGCTCGAAAACGCCGATGATCCTGCCGATACCACCGCCTGGCTCGAGCACATCACCGACGACGACTACAACGGCACCGCCAACGCCAACGCCAACGCGTAGAGCTTTCCCTGCTAGCGGCCCTGGCGCTTCTTGAACGGCTTCGGCTGTCCCTTCACGGCCGGGGCGCGACCCTTGCCCTTCGAGGCTTTGGCTTTGCCGCCGGCCGGAACGACAGGCTTCACCTGGGCAGGCGCCGCGGCGATCTCCTCCCGCGCTGTGGCAAGAAAGAGGACTCCGGCCTCGGTCAGCTGAGTTCTCGTGGCGTCACGGACGAAGAGCGGAGTTCCCACTTCCTTTTCCAGCTTCGAAATCGACGAGTAAAGGGAAGCGAGCGGGATGTTGAGTGCCTTCGCTGCGCGTGGAAAATGCAGTTCCTCGGCCACGGCGACGAACCGGACGAGCAGGGTGATGCTCACAGAGGCCCCTCCTGCATCGCCGCCTGCCGCGCCCGCCAAGCCTCCTCTGCGCGCTGCATGCGATCGAACAGCGCAGCACGGTCGTCGTCGCCGATGGCCGACAGATCTAGTTGGAACACATCCTCCGCGACTGTGAACCACTCCTCGGTGGACGTCAGGATGCGTGTGGAACGTCCGCTCGCATCGTCACGGGTCAACTCATCGTTGAGGATGAAGTCGGTCCCGAGCGCGTCGCGCCGGAAGACCTCGCAGGTCTGGACGAACGGGGACTGCGGCGACGTCGAGAGGTCAGCGTGATAGCCGCGGAAGTCCTCCCACACGGCCGGTGCAAGCGTGAAATCCATGCTGTGGAACGTCGTCTGCACGGGGTCGGTGAAGAACCGCCAGGCATCCGGTGCGATGTCCGGCAGTGCCTGCAACCGGAAGGTGAAGGGGCCCTGGACGTGAACGCCCTCCCGCAACGGGATCGGCTCGTGGTGCGAGTTGGCCAGGCCGACGTCGATCGACCACAGCTCGCCATCGATCACGACGGTGAGCGCCATGTGGGTGCCGTACTCGTCGGGGGTCGTTTTCGCACGCTCGACGCTGCCGTTGACCTGCCCTCGGTGCAGCGTGACGTCATACCCGAGAGCGGTCAGCAATGCGGCGAACGCATTGTTCAGATTGAAGCAGTAGCCGCCTCGGCCCGCGAGGATTCGGGCTATGGACTCCTCCGGGCCGATGCCTTGAGGGCGTCCGAGCTGGATGTCGATGTTCTCGAACGCGATCCGCTCGACGTGGGCGCGGTGCAGCCTGCGCAGAGTGTCGAGCGCCGGCGCCCCGAGGGACTCCGAGATGTCGACGCCGAGCCTGGTCAGGTAAGGCGCGACCCACTCGGGGTGGCTGGACGTCTCTGGATTCATGGCCCCCGAAGACTAGCGCCTCCGAGTGCCTGCACCCAAAGTTTCGCGTGGATGGTCCTGCAGACCCGAAAGCGAAGGTCCCATCTGAACGGAATCAGCTGAGTTCGTTGGAGTGGCTTTCGATCCAGCCGACAACGTCGGCGAAATCAATTCGATTGTCCGCAACCGCGCGCACGAACTCGTCGCCATCATGCACACTTTTAGCCGCGAGATGGTGCCCGTTGAGCGCAAGAAAGCCTTTCGCAACGAGCCAGGACAGTCGTTTGTTGCCGTCGGACAGCGGATGATCACGGTTGATCGCCACCAGCAATGCACAAATCTTCAACGTCGGCAGGATCCAAATACTCGATCATTGAGAGAGCGCGTCAAGCCGGGCGGCATCCTCATCCATAATGCGCTCAAAAATCGCACGGGTCCGCGCGCTCTTATCCGCTTTCGCGGCTCGCTCTTCAATCGCCAACTTCACGATCTCCGTCTTCGTGCGATGCTCTTCCTTCGAAAGCGCATCCAGCAGCTGCTCGTGCGCAGCGTCGAGACGCAAGTTCATTGCCATTGATCCTCCTCACATCGTCGTCAAGTGTACCAACAGGTGCCATCTGGTACCACTGTTGCGGGCCGGACAATCGAGACACATCAGCGATTCGTAGTGAAGCCTTTCGGCGCCGTGCAGCGATAGCGTCAAAGCCAACAGAGGAGGTCCGGTGCGAGCTGAATGGGATGAGTCGTACTTCGACGCGCAACAGGACGATGCGTCGGTCTATTGGGTCTGCTTCTGGACAGGGGATGACATCGACCAAGCTGCACGACACGACCCGCAACGAATCACCCAAGCCTCCACGATCGAAGAGGTCCTCGCTTGGCTGCACGCCACGAAGGGCGAGCGGCGGTTCGAGCTTTTCGTAGAGATCACCGACCACGCCGAAACGCGCGAGTCCGGCTGGACGTCTTTCCGCAAACTGATCCGCGTTGCCGGCGACTTCCGGCCAGGGGGAACCTCGAGCACGATCCGCTTCACCCGTCCAGACTGACAATCGGCAGCCTCTGCGCGACGACCGACGACGTGGCAGTCGCATAGCCAACGCGCCCTCGCGGCGGCTACCAGGGGACGCGTCTGCCATCCCAGGACCAGAGTGCGCCCGTTGGGCCGTCGTCGGGAAGGAACGCAAGGCGGACCGCGCCCGTGGCGGCCTCGGCCGGGTCGCCGCCGACGGACATGCCGGGGACCAGATTCGTGCGGCGCAGGCCTGGCGCAAGCGCATTGACCTTGAAGTGCGCGTCGAGGGCTTGAGCGGTGAGTAGGGTGACAGCATTGACCGCCGTCTTGGAGCTTCGGTAGGCGAGACCGCCACCGTGAACCCGTTCCCAATCGAACTGTGGGTTGGGTCCACTGGCCCAGGTCAGCGATCCCGTACCGCTGGACAGATTCACGATGCGAGGGTGCGCCGACCGGCTCAATGCTGGAAGGAAGCCTTGCGTGACGGCGATGAGACCGAAGACATTGGTCTCATAGGCGATTCGCAGTTGCTCGATCTGCGTGCCGGTGATGTCTTCGCCACCAGGGTTCGCCCCAGCGTTATTGACCAGGATGTCCAGCTCGCCGACCCGTTCGACCGCTGCGGCAACGGATGCGGAATCGGTGACATCCAGCTGCACAGGGTGCACCGAAGACCCCAATTCTTCGGCGGCCCGCTGTCCTGTGGCGAAGTCGCGCGCGCCGAGCCACACCGTGACATCCTGATCCGCCAACTGCCGCGCAATCTCGAACCCGATTCCACTGTTGCCTCCGGTGACCATGGCGACAGCTCCGGATGCGGGTGGCTGGATCTGAGAAGGAAGACGATCCGGTTGATTCATGATTACTCCAACTCCAACGATGTAGTTGGAATTGTAGCGCGCCTTCGCATCATCTCCAACTCGACTGTTGGTATTCTCGAGCCATGGCTTGGGATACAGAGGAGACGCGTCGGCGCCTCCGCGATGCGGCACTCGTGGAATTCGCGGCTCGAGGGTTCGACGGCACCACCATCGGCTCGATTTCTGCCCGTGCCGGCGTGAACAGAGAACGGATCTACAGCTACTACGGCGACAAGAAAGCCCTGTGGGAGCTTGTGCTTTCAACCGAACTGGAGCGTCTTGCCTCAGCTGTGACACTCTCCGGCGCCGGACTGGACGACATCGGCGAGTTCGCCGGGGCAACCTTCGACTATCACGCGGCACACCCCGAACTCGCCCGCCTGCTGCAGTGGGAGGGGCTGCAAGACGATCAGGCTGCCGATGTCGTCAGACGCACCGCGCACTACCGGGAGAAAGTGGAACGTTTCGCCACTGCCCAGAGCGACGGGTTGCTCGATCGGGGCCTGAATCCCGCTCACCTCGTGTTCACGCTCATCGCCCTGGCTGCATGGTGGCAAACGGTGCCACAGCTAGCAGAGATGATCACCGGAGCCGGCCCCGATGACCTGCGGGAACGCGCTCGCCGGCGCACGTTCGTCGTCGAAGCAGCGCGGCGGATCGCGACGCCATCGACGAGTGAAAAATAACCTATTCGTCTCTTCAGAATTCCTGCGTCGCGGGCGCCGATCGTGTCAGTCTCGCGCCAGGAACGAGTCGATCGCCGCCCATGTTGCTTCCGGGGCTTCGAGGTGGGGCAGATGCCCGGCTTCGGGGATCTCGACGAACTGCGCACCGGGAACAGCGCGTGCCACCGCCCGCCCGTAGGCCGGGGTCGCGATCCGGTCGCTTTCACCCCACACGACCAGGACCGGGACCTGCACGGCGCCGAGCCGGCCGAGCAGGGCTGGGTCGCTCATGCCCGCACCGGTGATTGCGGCCATTGTGCGACCGTTCGCCTGCTGGTTGGCGCGCTGCGCGTCGGTCAGTCTTGCAGGGTCCTGGTAGCCGCGCTCCGGGTCGTGCCAGGCGACCTCGGCGAGACCACGTGCGTCGAGGGCGAAGAAGTCTGCGATCGGCTCACCTTCGACGACCACCCCCACACCGTCGATGTCGACGACGGCGCCGATCAGTCCGGCGTACCGCTCATCGGCAGACGCCCGCACCGCCATTTCGAGTGCGATCCATCCGCCTATCGAGGATCCGATCAGAACGACGTCGTGTTCTCCATCGTCGAGCAAGCGGTTGAGGTAGCCGGAAGCGAGATCTGCGACCGACGCGATCGCATCGGGACGCGGCGTCCCATCCCAGCCCGGATGGGTCGGTGCGAGTACGTGCATGGTCGAGGCGAGGTGACCGACGATAGGCGCAACGGTCTGCGGGCCGCCACCGCCGTGAAGCACGAGTACCGTTCGCGATGCCGGGTCACCGGCTTGAACGACGGGGAGATCTGGGGGAAGGGTGATGCTCACGATTTCTCCTAACTCAACATGTTTATATACGGGTGTTGATACGCTAGCACCATGACCACGGACTTGGAAGGGCTCGGGCTGGCGATCAAACGTGCGCAGTACCGGAACCACCGCACTATGGATGCTGCGCTGCGCGACGCAGGGATCAGCCTCGTGCAATGGGATGCATTGCGTGCCATCGAGCGAATGCCCGGAGCGTCCGGGCACGACCTCGCCACAGCGACGTTCCAGAGCGACCAGTCGTTCGGCACCCTCGCGACCCGACTCGTCGATCGTGGGCTGATCACCCGATCAGCAGGACGGGGACGCCGGCTCGAGTACACGCTGACAGAATCAGGGCGCACCGCTCTTGAGGAGGGCCACGGGGTGGCACACCGGGTCTTGCCCGAGCTTTTTGCGCCGCTCGACAAAGATCAACGCGCGGCGCTGTACCAGGCACTCCTGGTTCTCACCGCAGAAGTGTCGTCCTCGTGAGCCAGTCGGACATACAGATCGATGCTGACCTAGCGAAACGGCTGGTCTCCGCCCAATTTCAGCAATGGGCTGACCTGCCGGTGTCGTCCGTCGAGTTCGACGGCTGGGACAACCGCACCTTCCGTCTCGGCGACCGGTTGAGCATCCGCATGCCGAGCGCCGCCGGCTACGCCGCCCAGGTCGAGAAGGAGCACCGCTGGCTGCCCGCACTCGCGCCGCAGCTGCCTCTGCCGATCCCGGTGCCTGTCGCGCAGGGTGCGCCGACCGAGGAGTACCCGTGGGCGTGGTCGGTGTACCGCTGGCTCGATGGCGAGATCGCGACGCGGGCGAGCATCCGTGACCTGGCCGAGTTCGCAACAGCGCTGGCCGCGTTTCTCGGCGCGCTTCAGGCTGCGGATGCGGTCGGCGGGCCAGCTGCCGGCCCCCACAACTTCTTTCGCGGCGGCGCGCTGAGCGTGTACGACGCCGAGACCCGGCGAGCGATCGACGTGCTCGGGGACCGCATCGACGGAGCTGCCGCGACCGAGGTGTGGGATGCCGCCCTCGCCACCACCTGGACGGCCGCGCCGGTCTGGGTGCATGGTGACATCAGCTCCGGCAACCTGCTCGTGCGCGACGGCCGATTGAGCGCGGTCATCGATTTTGGTTCGTCAGGCGTCGGTGACCCTGCCTGCGACCTGGCGATCACGTGGGTGTTCCTCGAGGGGGCGAGCCGCGAGGCGTTCCGGGCGGCTGTCGGCCTCGATGCCGCGACCTGGGCGCGCGGCCGCGGCTGGACCATCTGGAAGGCTCTCATCGTCGCGGCGGATATGGCCGGCAGCGACTCGGTGGACGCCGCCGGGCACGCCTTGCGCATCATCGGCGACGTGATCGCCGACCACCGTCGGTTCGGGTGAGCTCAGGACATTCACTCGCCTGCGGCTCCGAACCACGTCGGCACGTGCTGGAGCAGGTCGTCCTGGTCATCGCCGATCCACGCGACGTGGCCGTCTGGCCTGAGCAGCATCGCCGACACGTCGAGCTCAGGGCTCAGCTCTGAGACGTAGTCGATTCGGTCGGCCCATCCCCCGGCTGAGAGCGTGCCGGTCTGGTCGAGGAGCAGCCCGCGACCGCCGCGCATCAGTTCATACAGTCGCCCCTGCGACAACGGGACGTCGCGCATCCGCTTGCCCACCAGCTCCGGCCCGTCCCCGAAGTCGTACCGGATCCCGGTCCCGCTGACCTTTTCGGCGAAGAACCGGGCCACATCGTCGAAGTCCATCAGTTCGGTCAGCAGCCGCCGCACAGACTGCGGGCCGGGCTCCGCCGAGGTGAGCTCGCTCTGCGCACGGGTGATGGTCAGAACGTCCTCGGCGACTGGTCGACGCTCGGTGGAGTACGTGTCCAGCAGCCCGCCAGGCGCCCAGCCGTCGACCTCCGCGGCCAGCTTCCAAGCGAGGTTGAAGGCATCCTGGATGCCGAGATTCAGGCCCTGCCCACCCAGCGGCGGATGCACGTGCGCCGCATCGCCCGCGACCAGAACGCGACCGACGCGAAAGCGGTCCGCGAGCCGGGTCGAGTCGGTGAAACGGGTCAGCGAGCGCGGCGAGTGAGCGCCGAAATCCGTGCCGGCGTACGCGACGAGCTGTGCGCGGAACTCCTCCATCGTCGGCGGCACCGTGCGATCCGCGGTCACCGTCGCCGCAGGTACGACCGCCCGAAAGAGTCGACCGCCGGCGGGGCCGATGCCGAACCCTTTGTGTGTCGTGCGCACCTGCTCCGAGACCGCAGCCACCTCATCCGCCGCCATCGTCACCTCGACTTCGCCAAGCAACCATTCGGTCGTCGCCGGCTCTCCCACAAAGTCGATGCCGAGCCGGCGACGCACAAGACTGCGCCCGCCGTCGCATCCGACCAGCCACCGCGAGCGCAGCGACGTGCCGTCGGCGAGCGCGACCGTGACGCCGTCTTGGTCCTGCCCGACATCCGTCACCTCGTGACCTCGGCGGATGTCCGCGCCGAGTTCGGCGGCACGTTCGGCGAGCAGACGGTCGGTGACCGGCTGAGGGATGCCGAGGATGTAGGCGTGGGACGTGTCCAGCTCCACGGGTCGCGGGCTCGCGATCCCGGCAAAGCGCCCGACACCGCCGGGGTACCGCCTCCCGTGTTCGAGGAACCGTTCGAGCAGCCCCCGCATGTCGAGGATCTCGATGCTGCGAGGGTGCAGACCGAGCGAGCGCACGAGCGGGATCGGCTCCAGGTCTCTCTCGAGCACGACCACGTCGACATCGTGCAGCCGCAGCTCGCTGGCCAGCATCATGCCCGTCGGGCCGCCACCACTGATGATCACGTCGAACATGTCTGTCCCATCCAGAACTCGGTCCGCAGGTATCTTCCCACTCTGGGGTCTGTGCCGGCACGGTGGTGCAACGGTCAGGCGCGGTGCCACAATTGCGCCGTGGGGCCACGGATCGCAAGGATCTCGCGCAGGCGCACCGACGTCAGCCGGAGGTCGATCGCGGTCGTCGCCCTGGTCGTGCTGGCTCTCGCCGGGTGTACGTCCGCCCCACCGCAGCCCGACACGACGAACAGCACCAGCCGCTTCTACGACCAGGTCGTGCACTGGAAGACCTGCAGCGCCATTCTGCAGTGCGCCACGGCGATCGTGCCGCTCGACTGGGCGCATCCGTCGGGGCCGACCATCTCGATCGCCATGGCGAAGCAGCGCGCGGTCAGCGGCAAGCCCACAGGCACCATCCTGTTCGACCCGGGTGGACCGGGGGCGTCCGGGGTCGACTTCGTCGAAGCGTACGGGGGTCAGATGATGGACGAGAGCGTCCGCGACGCCTACGACGTCGTCGGCTTCGACCCCCGCGGCGTCGGCCACTCCACCCCGATTCGGTGTTACAGCTCCGCCCAGCTCGAGCACTATTACTACGACGTTCTCCCCGGCACGATCGGCAGCGATCAGTGGCTGGCGGCAGACCTCAAGGCCCAGGATGCGCTCGCCAAGGCGTGCGCGAAGAACACCGGCCCGCTGCTCGCGCACGTCGACACGAACAGTGCGGCACGCGATATGGATGTGCTGCGAGCCGTGTTCGGTGACAAGAAGCTGGACTACTACGGCGGATCGTACGGCACCGATCTCGGGCTCGAGTATGCGCGGCTGTTCCCGAAGAAGGTCGGTCGCTTTCTGCTGGACAGCGTCGAGTCGCCCGACGCGAGCGGCGAACAGCTCGACATCGGCCAGGCCCAGGGCTTCGAGACCGAACTGCAGCAGGACCTCGCGGCGTGCGTGCCCGACCAGTCGACCTGCCCGTTCTCCGGGAGCGTCGCCGACGCGGATGCCCAGCTGACGTCTCTCTTCGCGACCCTGAACGCGCATCCGATCGCCAACGCCGACGGGCGATCCCTCAACAGCACCAACCTGGCCATCGCCATCACCTCGGCCCTCTACTCGCCACAGTTGTGGTCTGACCTGTCGAGCGCACTGAAGGCGGCTAAGACCGGCTCGGCCGGCGCCGCCTTCGACCTCGCCGACCGGTATTTCGAGCGCAGCGATTCGGGCCAGTACCCGAACCTCATCGAGGCCTACTATGCGGTGGGATGCCTGGACCGGGCCTCACCGGACACCGCGACGGCGATGCGGAGCGAGGCTGCTGACATCGCGAAAGTCGCGCCCGTGCTGGGCAGGTATCTCGGCTACTCGAACGCCGTATGCGGCGTGTGGCCGTACCCGCCGGCGGCGACTCCCCCGCCGGTCGTGGCCGCCGGCAGCGACCCGATCCTGCTGGTCAACGCGACGAACGACCCCGCTACTCCGTATGCGCAGGCGCAGGAGGTCGCCTCGCATCTCGCCAACGGGCACCTGGTCACACGAGTCGGCGACGGCCACGGGTCGTACGAGCAGGGCTACCCGTGCATCGACGACGTCGTCGACCGGTACTTTCTCACCGGCGCCGTTCCCGCATCCGACCCGATGTGTCCGAGCACGGGCTCGTAGCCGGCAACGTGGTGGAGGATTACGGGATGGAGCATCGGCGGATGGAGTGGCATTCCGCCGCTCCCGAGGAGCTCCTCGCAGGCGGTGACGTCACCGACGGGGTTGCCCGGTCCGGCGACACGGTCCGTCGGCCGCACAGTGCCTCATCCGAGCGGGTGGAGGCGTTGCTCACCCACCTCGAACGGGTGGACTTCGCTGGCGCGCCGCGCTATCTCGGAGTCGATGATCGCGGCCGGGATGTCCTGACCTTCGTTGACGGCGAGGTGGCCGGACGCCCCGCCCCGGAGTGGGTTTCGTCGGACGACCGAGCCGTGAGCGTCGCCCTCCTCCTGCGCTCCTACCACGACGCGATCGCCCCGTTCGGTGTGCCGGAGGTTTTCGACGACGCATCCTCGACGCAACCGGAGGGTTCGCCGAAGCCGTTTCCCGTCCCTCGTGAACTGATCGGCCATCGCGATGTGACGTTGGAGAACGTCGTGTTCCGCGATGGTGTCGCGTGCGCTCTGATCGACTTCGACCTCGCCCGCCCATCGGCTCGGGTCGACGACGTCTGCAACATGCTGCAGTGGTGGGCCCCCTGGCAGCCCGTCGAGGACCGACCCGAAGCGCTGGCGCCTGTGGATGCGTACGCTCGTGCAGCCCTGATGGTCAATGCCTATGGCCTGGACGCGCACTCGCGGTCGGTGCTCGTGCCGTTGGCGCAGCACACGGCGGAGCGCACCTGGTACACGATGAGGCTCCGGGCGGAGCGCGATGGCGGCGGCTGGCGCCGAATGTGGGACGCAGGCGTCGGCGACGCTATTCGACGTCGACAGGCATGGCTGCACGAAAACGGTGACGCCCTGATCGAAGCGGTCACGTAGACGGTCGGTGGTTCGTCGGGCAACAGCTACCGAGCGGTCCCATCCTGCGGCACACTGGCAGCGTGACGAACATCGAGCGCACTCTCATCCTGCTGCGGCATGCCAAGTCGGACTGGTCGGGGTCCGAGGCAGACGTCGACCGCCCGCTGGCCGAGCGTGGCCGGGCCCAGGCCCCACTCGCCGGGCGATGGCTTGCGAGCAACGCCGGCCGGATCGACCTGGCCATCGTGTCGCCCGCGCAGCGTGCCCGCGAGACCTGGGAGCTCGTGTCGGCCGAGTTCGCGGCTGCGCCTCCAGCCCTCGTCGACGACCGCGTGTATGCGGCTTCCGCGGACCGACTCCTCGACGTCGTGCGTGGCCTGCCTGACGACGTCCACACGGTGATCATGGTCGGCCACAATCCGGGTATGGAGGAGCTTGCGTGGCTGCTCGCCGGGGAGGATGTGACCATGCGCACCTGCGGCATCGCCGAGTTCAGCGTCGAGGGGCCGTGGTCCGAAATCGATGCCGCGTCGGCTGTGCTCCGCGTCTTCGGGCGCTCGGACGGCCATGCCCTGAGCTGATCGCGCCCCAGAGGGAACGCAACACCCGGGGTTCCTGGTCTGGCTTGAGGTACTACCGTCGACCGAGGCGCCGTTCTCCACCCGAACCCGTCTCGTACGGAAGTTCATAGTATGCGTAGATCGCGGGTTCGCTCGCTGCGTCCAACTCCCCATCAACAGCGATGGAAGGCGCCTTGCTGACCTGCTTCTTCTCATATGCGACTTTGATGTGCTTCGGCGACACGAGCGCTCCAGTGAGAGGAACGAAAACCAGTTTCGCCCCGCTCAGGATGCCGACGCGAACTGTCCCGAAGGCGGGCAGATCGCTCGCGGTATCGAAGTAGACGGACTCGAGCGTGCCGATCTTGTTCTCGCCTGGATCAACAACGCTCAGTCCAACCCAATCGTGCAGATTCTCGGCCTCGAACATTGTGATCCCGTCCCGCCAGGACTCCGCTGACGCACTTTTGCGCAGCTGGGGTGGCGCTCATCGCATCACCGTACTCCGTCGCCTTGCGGTTGTCGCTACCCGACTGTGCGTGCCGTGAGCGGCGGCGGTTAGGAGTCCACGGCAAACCATCAACGGAGATGGTCAGTCATGGAGCGCTTTCGTCACGAAGCGGGTCGATGGTTCGTGGTCTTCTTGATGCTCCCGTCAGCTGCGTAATACGTCCATGACCCGGTCTTGGCGCCGTGATCGAACTCGCCTTCGTCGATGAGGGTTCCGCGGTCCGTCCAGCGTTTCCAGAGACCATGCTTCTCACCGTTGAGAAACCCGCCCTGCTGGCGCAGCTCACCCGACGGTCGGAACCAGGAGCACTCCCCCGCGAGCTCCCCGTCCACGTAGTGGAATTCCGATCGGACACCGCCATCGCGAAAAAGGTGGCGCCACCGACCGGTGCGCTGACCATCCCTGTACTCACCGGCGACGACGCCGCCGTGCGGGTCGGGTTCCTCCCAGGGACCCGTCTTCAATCCTGCAGCGTCGAGTTCATTCACGCCATGCTCGCGATCTGGATCAGGTTGCCGCAGGTGTCGTCCAGCACCGCCGTGGTCACAGGCCCCATGGTCATCGGCGGCTGCGTGAATCGCACGCCCAGTGCGGACAGGCGGTCATACTCGACCGCCGCATCCCCGACGCCGAAGCTCGTGAACGGAATCCCGTCTTCGACGAGCGCCGCCTTGAAAACCTTGGCCGCCGGATGCTCGTCAGGTTCGAGGAGTAGCTGGACGCCGTCCTGCGCGTCGGGGCCCACAACAGTCAACCAACGGAACTCACCGGCGGGCATATCGGTCTTCTTCACAAAACCGAGCGTGTTCGTGTAGAAGTCCAGGGCCTTGGCTTGATCGTCGACCAGAACGGACGTCGTCGTGATCGTGATGTTCATGAGAGCTCCTTGGTGATGTGAGCGAGTTGTGCCTGCGCATCGACAAGCAGCGTCGGTTCGAGGTGATGGATGGTGGTGCGGCCGCTCGCAGTCAGCTGCACCAGCCCGGCATCCCGCAGCACAGCAACATGTTTCGCCACTGCTTGCCGGCTCAGGCTGTGGCCTCGATTGATCAGGCGCACGCACAACTCGAACAGAGTCTGATCGTTTCGTCGCGCCAGCTCATCGACCAGAGCGAGACGGACCGGATCGCCCAACGCTCGGAAGACCGCATCCACTGTGCCAGATTAGCAACCTTTCGGTTGCCAATCAAGGAACCTGCGACAGCACAGTTCCTGCGGTATCCGGCTCTCTCTAAGGACTGGAATCACACTCACGGGCTGACGCGGACTCTGCGTCCCTCGAATGCGACGATGTCGCCGAACTGCAGCTGCCGTCCACGGCGGCGATCAACCTCGCCGTTCACGGTCACGTCGCCGTCGGCGATGGCCTCTTTCACCTGTGCACCGGAGTCGAGGACCCCAGCGAACTTGAGGAACTGCCCGAGGCGAATGGCGTCGCCGCCGATCGGGACATCCTCGATCGGAGCGGCGTTGTTCATTCCGAAATGCTAGCCCACCCCTTGTCGGCCGCTGCCCCGTATTTCCCGCGCAAGAGGATGATGGACCCATGCGCGCGGTTCACCATCCCGGCCTTCGGGTCGACTCCGGACTCGTAATCCCCGAGTCCGAGTTGTCCTGGCGGTTCTCGCGGTCATCCGGCCCGGGCGGGCAAGGCGTGAACACTGCCGACTCTCGGGCGGAACTCGTCTGGGATGTTGCAGGCTCCGCCGTTCTCTCACCTTTTCAGCGGGAGCGACTCCTCGAGCGTCTGGGGAGCCGAATCGTCGACGGAATGCTGACGATCGCCGCATCCGAGCACCGCGCGCAATTGCGCAACAGGGAAGCGGCCCGCGCTCGGCTGGCCGAAATCGTGGCCGATGCCCTCCTGCCTCCAGCACCACCGCGACGACCGACGAGGCCGAGTCGCGGTGCGAAGCAACGACGCTTGGAAGCGAAGAAGAGGCGCACCGATGTCAAGCGACTGCGTCGCCCTCCTTCAGATTGAGCACTGAGCATCGACTGAGCACTGAGCATCGACGCTCAGGAAAAGGAACGAGATGAGACCGCTTCGCTACTCCATCAATGTCACGCTCGACGGCTGCTGCCATCACGAGGCAGGGTTTCCTCCCGACGAGGAGTCGATGCGTTTCTGGACCGCCGAGCTGGAGCGAGCCGATGCCCTGATCTTCGGGCGTGTGACCTACGAGATGATGGAGTCGGCATGGCGGCGGCCGGCCACGGGTGCGTGGCCCGAGTGGATGGATGAGTGGCAGCTCCCGTTCGCCGAGGCCATCGACGGGGCGAAGAAGCACGTCGTGTCGAGCACGCTGACCGGGGTCGACTGGAATGCCGACCTGCTGCGCGGCGACCTGCGGCACGCGGTCGAGCGGCTCAAGCAGGAGCCGGGCGAGGGTCTGTTCGTGGGTGGGGTCACGCTTCCACTCGCGTTGGCAGATCTGGGGCTGATCGACGAATACGTGTTCGTTGTGCAGCCGGTCCTTGCCGGCCACGGTCCGACATTGCTCGCTGGTCTTCGCGAGCGCATCCAGCTCGAACTCGTGGATCGCCGTGAGTTCCGGTCCGGGGTGACTGCGCTGCGCTATCGGCCCAGGGAATAGGGCACGATGTGATTCTTAGCGTTTTCAGCGTTCCGGTTGGCAGATTGTGGGCCTATCTAGGAATCGAGGCATTTAGGTGCCCCGAAAATATCCCATGACGAGCATCACGTACGTGAAGTGCCCCTGGAGGGACTCGAAAACTAGCGCAGGTCTTTAATGGCCGTTTCGGCGAAGCAAAATCCGCGGAATTCCGGGCTTTTTGAACGAATAGAGACCGTTGTGATCTCATTGGATCTTCCCCAAGTGTGGGCAAAATGTGGGCAAACTCAAGAATTGCGGAAAGGTGTGATGTATCAGGACATGCCTGACGAAACTGCATCAGGACATCCCTGACAGTTCTGCATCAGGACATCCCTGACACTTCTGTCTCAGGACATCGGTGACAGTTCTGCATCAGGACATCGGTGACAGTTAGAGGGTTCTGGGTTGTCGTCCGCGGGGTCGGCCGGAGCCGACGTATTTGGTGCCGGGTTTGGGCCAGCGGTATTTCATGATTTGGGTGCCTTGGTCGTCGAAGACGAGCAGGTGCTGGTCGGTTTCGACGAGATAGACCTGGTGGCCGGCGAGGAGCCGGGTGACGTGGAACCGGGTCTGGCGAAC
This sequence comes from Leifsonia sp. Ger2509, assembly GCF_055231915.1. Lineage (NCBI taxonomy): Bacteria > Bacillati > Actinomycetota > Actinomycetes > Micrococcales > Microbacteriaceae > Leifsonia > Leifsonia sp. Ger2509. The sequence continues at coordinate 3,402,339 of NZ_JBUYVB010000003.1, read as the reverse complement.
TTGGACGATCCCGTTGCGGGCGACGGTGGTGCGACGAATCCCGTCCCAACCGACCGGTCTCTGTTGGTTCCGGGGCCGCGGCGGGTCCGCTTTCGGTGTTGCGTCCCACGCTTGCAACGGGGTGATCCGGCCGGGCAGGCCCTGGTGGGGACGCTCGGTGTTATAGATCCGATCGAACTGATCGACCTGCTCCTGCAGCTCCTCGAGGGTGACGGCGAGGGGTTGTTTGTCGAGCCAGCGAAACAGGGTCTGGTGGAAACGTTCATTCTTGCCCTGCGTGGTGGGTTTATAGGGCTTCCCGGTGATCGGTTCAACACCGAGCCGGCTGACGAAGGTCACGAGCTGACCGACAGCTCCGCGGCGGGTGGGGTTCAGGGCGGCCCCGTTATCGGTCAGGAGTCGCTGCGGAACCCCATGCGCTGCGATCCCTTTCTTCACGACCGCGATCGCCCCCTCGGAGGTTTCGCCCCAGGCGACGTGGGTTGCGACCGCGAGCCGGGAGTGGTCATCAATCAGTTGGAAGATCACGCACTTCCTGCCGCCAGTGAGGACGTATTCGGTGGCGTCGAGCTGCCAGCACGCGTTCGGCGCCGGATAGACGAACCGGCGGAACGACGCCCGCGGTTTCTTCCGCGGCTCCGCCCGTGCGACGCCGGCGTCGCGGAAGATCCGCGACAGGGCAGCCGTCGACGGGACCGGGGCCATCCCGAGCGCCTTCATTTTCTCGTGAACACTGATCGGCCCATGATCAAGCCCCGACTGCTCCAATGCCGCGCGAACTCCGATCGCTTGCCGCTTCACCTCATGCGCGGTCCGGTTCGGGCTCGACCGCGGTCTTCGCGTTCGCGGCTCCAACGCCGCTGCCTGACCCTCCTCGGCAGCCCGTCGTTTGATCGCATAGAACGTCTCCCTAGAGATCCCATGCTCGGCGCAGAACGTGCTCACCGCGCCCCGCGGCGCGTCAGGCGGCCACTGCGTAATCGCGAGACGGACACGAGGATCAACAGGCTCGACAGGACTCATGCCTCAAACAATGAGGGGAAGTGTCAGGACCAAGAACGACCGAATGGTCAGAGATCTATCGATGCAGAACTGTCAGAGATGTCCTGATACATAACAGAATTGCGGAAAGGCGCACGCCGTGACGACGCTCCTATTGCCTGTCAAGCCGTGAGGAGCGTCATCACAGAAAGGCGCACGCTCGGCGGCGTAAGCTGCGTCAATAGTCAAGGGGCGGGGCTCATAACCGCGTAGCTCTGTATGGCGTCGTCGAGTTCCCCCACACAGGCGCGAAGTTCTCGCTTTAGAAGGCTGATGTCAGCGTCAAGTAGTCTAACTAGCGGCCGCCTAAGAACCATTCCCCACGACGCGTGGTTGCCGAAAGTACTCAGCCTGCGTACGAGTGGCGCGACCTCGACGCCTCCACGATATGGTGCGAGTGAGGTGATCCTAATCTCGCAGTCGCTTACGAACTCGCGACCTGCCAGCTCTAGCGGCTTTCCTAAGGGCCGGACGGGACTGGTCACACTTGCGGTGCCAATTACTCGAGTCCGATCCCGTGTGGGGCTATGAAATGCGCCCCGCGTGGTAAGCAAAAAAAGTTCATCGCCCTCGCTGAGAGCTGCCACTTCTCGCCTTGGCGTCACCGGAAAAGCCATGCGCCGATTTTGCACAACCCATCGGATCGCCTCACGCTCACCGAGCACAAGTAAGTACGCGGAGCCGGGAGTCATCTATCGCCTTTTCGATCGAGGAATCGAAACCTATCGGGTCGAATTGCACCGCAAACACTATCTGATTCCGGGGCGATCATCTCGATGGAGATGCAGCAATAGCAATTCAATTCGGATATCCAGCAGGACCAACGATTGGAAGCCGAGGGACCGACCAAGTTCGACCGGCAGTTCAGTTTCTGCCGCATTCAAACCTCCCGGTGCCCACGGTCGAAACAGTCAACGCTCTCATCGCACCTAGGCTACGCATGTTTGCGGGCCGCATCATCCGGCGAGCGCATCAATGCCCAACATAAATATCCGGCGAATTCGCGACGTCGTTTTGCGAAACGTCGTCGACGGTTGAGCGTTCCTAGTCTGGGCAGGATTGGGCACGCGAGCCTTAGTGCCACGAGATTTGCGTGCCGTCAGTCAAGAAATTCTCAAGTCCGAAGAAGGCGGCCCGACCCACAACAGCCTCAGGACAAATTAGCCGAACCTTCTGATTATGTCGTGCGCTTCAATTCGGCTTGACCAGCTCATAAACAGAGCCGCTCACCTCGCTGAGCTCTCGCTCGACTTGATCGGCCAGGGTTGCATGATCAAGGCGGATGCCGAGCTCGATGTTGCCGTACTCAGCACTCCATGAAAGGTTTGCACTGGTGATAACCAGGGTACGGTGATCGATCACGAGGTATTTCGCGTGATTGCGCACTGGGCTACCGTCGATCACACTTGTGCGAAAAACCTGGGCGGGCGCGAGGTGTTGAGCGATATCCTCTGCGGACGGACCGCTGCCTCCATACGTAGCCGAAGCATCGACAAAGACGCTTACCGCGACTTCGGTTCGGCGTGCCGCCCGTTGCAGCGCATCCCATAAGCCCGAGGTTTTCTGGAAATTGAATGTCGAGCAAGTCACCGCAACACGAGCATCGTCCACGAGTGCGACTAGCGAGGTGGTAAGGGCTCCTGATTTGGCAAGGTGGCCGGGCATCGTCCAGAGAAGGTCAATGGCGGGTGCATCTGATCGGGCACCCTCGATGCCGAGCAGCGCACCGAGCAGCGCATCAGGAATCTCTCGAAGGCCGGCCTCGCTAATGACGGTGCTCACCGCTCGCTTCGTAGCCGGCGCCAATGAGGCGAGCGCCCCCGTAACGCTTTCTCCGGCCTCGAGGCCGGACACGATAATCCGTGCGTCCGTCCATGTGAGCAGCTTGCCCAGCTCGCGCAGCGCGCCGGCTCTTATTGCCGACACGTCCGGATCATACAAAGAAGCCATAGCCGGCGGCTCCGGGTAGGTCTACAAGAAAGCGGCGGTCTAAGAACCGATTGGCGCGCTCACACGAGGTTTCGGACGCCATTACGCACGTGTGGCAGGCAGCGCCGTGGAGGAAGTCCTCCGGATCCTTCGGAGTCCGTTGCGCGCAAACCGGATCGGAGGAGCATCTCTGAGCTCGCTCGAGCGCTCGACCCATTACCCGCTTGAGGTCGTCGTGCCGCGAGAGTTGGACCAAACCGCCAAGTGTGCCGTCAGAATCCGAAGCAGTCGTAGTGATAAGGATGCCTGCGGCCGCAGTCCGACCATCCGTCGCAGGCCACGCGTAAATGCGTTCCGAGATGCTGGCCGCGGAATAGCCGGAGTACATGGCCATCTCACGAATAAGGACATGCGCGAGGGTGTGGAGTAGCCAATACCGGGGCGGCTTGAGTCGTGATTCAGGGTCGACGTCTTTCGCAGAGTCCGAGAATCGCGCGTTGAAGTTGCGTCCGTGAGCTGAAACGTGCGCCTTCCAGATAGCAGTGTGTTCGACGAGCGATTCCCAGTCGGCGACACGCGCCTCATCAAGCTGGATGAATAGACCTTCACCGCGGTCCTCCGTCGCGACGGTCCATGTGGGCCGGTTGGTGCGAGTAAGGGGCACGAGGCGGTGGGCAAGGTCGGCCGCTCGCTCCATTTCGTCGATGCGGGTGAATCCCAGAAGGGCGTTCACCTTGCGCAGCTTATCGACGGCGTGCACACGAATGACTCCGAGGTTTTCGAGTTCGAGATGGATACCGCCGACTGGGCGGGAGAGTACAAGGCCGCTTTCCGCGTCGGCCACGGTCTCGCTGGTGAGGTTCCTGTCAAGGTAAGTCCACTCGGGCGTCAGGAGACTTAGCGGGTCAAAGGCTTCGATGGCCTCCGCACGATCGTCTTCGTCCAGCTCTTCTAGAACGGACGCAATAGACGCGGCAAGCTCCTCGGGCGAGAGGGCTGCGAGTGGCGACTCGGAGTCTTCGAGTTCATCGTGGATCCGATCTAAGTCTTTGTGATATTTGTCGAACCTCTTTTGACCAATAGCCGTAACGATTTCCGCGCCCCAGATCGCTGGAGTGGGTGGTTCCTTGCCGGGCATCACGACGACGGATTGGGTCGCCGGGAACCAGAGATTCGAAGCGCCAAGGAGCATCACGCGGGTCTCTTTGGCGCACCCGCTCTTGGCGAACTGGCCGAGGTGCGGGTGCCGGCCCCGACAGCGTGGAAGCTTCGCGCGTCCGGACTCGCCCTGCGCCTCGTTCATCGGCCGCTTCTTGCCGCAAGACTTGCACTCGATCGTCGCCGAGGCGCCCTTGCCGACGGTGCGCTCGTGCATGGCGAGCGCGGCGATCTGCACTCCCGGTGTCGGGCAGAGCAGACCCTCGTGGACCCACCATTCGTATGGGAACTCGTCGACGTGCCCGTCCTCGCACACCAAGAGAAATCGCGCCGGAACGGTCGTCGAGCGACGTACCTTCCCGGTCCCATTGCCCCGCCCCGTTTGGCCCGGGCAGTTTACATGCTGAAATTGGGCCCGATCTGGCCGATAGGGGTTCGTGTTGGTGTACTCGAATTGAGTGACTTGGCCGAGCATGTCACAGCCCGGGCAGCGCATCCACTGCGGAAATACGCGAGCTGGAACGCCGAGGTCGGTGCCGCCGGTGTCGCCCCATCCGCGCTTCGGCGCCCAAGGAAAAGGTCGAAGCTGGGTGACGCTGGGGCCAAGGAATGTGCGCACCGCGTCCAGCAGCCGGGGTGCATGGATTGTCGGGATGCTCGCGCGGCGTTCCCAGATCCGGTTCCAGTCGTCCAGTCCCGCCGGCATGACGGTGAACTGTGGCAGATCCATAACCGCGCCGGGACCGTAGGTGTACATAAGTGACGACGGTCGCGCCGATCCTACTCGGGCACGGTTCCTAAATGTCTTCTGATTTGTGGTGGCCTCTTCGTCGCCCAACGGGTCGAGGTCCGGGCCAATGATGTGCTCAGTCATCGCTGCCTCCCGTCGCTGGGGCTATAGCCCAGGGCGGAGCGCCGTCACGCAACTCCCAGGCGAAGAGCTTCTCGGGGTCGGGCGAAACAAGAAGATTGACCTCTGGCTGCACCTCGCGCATCGAGTTCGCAATAGCGAATGGCGCCGAACTCTTACTTGCTAGGTCGGTTTCGGAGTCCTCAAGAGAAACCATCAGTGCCGCCTGGTCGGCCGGTTTGCTCGCACGTTCGTACACGAGGGATTTGCGCTCGAGGTTGGCGAACGCACGACGCTTTTTCCATTGACCCAAACGGTTAGCCAACCGTTGCCGCACCGTGTCGCCGGCAATATCGCCGCCAGCCATTCGCGCCCGATCCACGAGCCGCTCAATAAGTGACTCCATCCGATCGGTAGCCTTATCGATCCGCCAGGCGGAGCCCTCCGGAGACAACCCTTCGGCCAGCGGCGCGTCCATGACCCTGGCTGCGGCCACCAGGACTCCGGCGATGGCCCGGTCGAGAGAAGTAACCGAGAACGGCGTGACCGAAAGCGGTTCGACCTGCGAATAGAAGGTTTCGTGATAGTGGCGGAACTGCTCGAAGTGCGCCAGGTCCCGCGGCCGGGCCCAATTCCCCAAGGTCACCACTAATCCCGGCCGATCGGCATCGCGTCCAACGCGTGAGGAGGCCTGAATATACTCTGCCGTGTTCTTCGGCTGCCCGACGATTAGCATCAGCCCCAACCGTGTGACGTCGACACCCACCTGAAGCATCGAGGTCGCAAGCACAACGTCGAACGGACTGGTCTCCCGATGGACGAGTTTCCTCCCCGCTTTGGTCGACGCACCACGCCCCCGGCGGCCAACGGTTGAGTCGTAACCGGCATCGAATCCAACGGCCATCTGGTCTAGGGTCGAAGTGATCTCCGAACTCGCGACCCTTGACGTCAGCTCCGCCACGTTGAGACGCTGGTAGTCAGTCCCGAAGCGCTGCGGGAAATACTTCCCCGCGCGTCGCTTCTGTATCGCAGTCTGTACGTCGTCCGCCAGGTATCGGGCCATGCCCGCCAACTCACGAGTCGCGTTGTAGTAGCCCACAAGCGTCAAGTAAGGATCTGTGCTTATGACGGAACCGTCATCTGGCGGGGTGGCCTGGTCAAGGAGCAGCTGCCCGGTCGACAAAAGTGTGGTTGACACTGCGATCTCAGCGGCTGTCAGTCGCACCCCCGTTGTAGATACACCGATGTAGCGACGCCCGGGGTTCTCTTTGGAGACCGGAAGCTCGCTCGAGAAAAACGTGTCCGCGACATCCATAACCTGGGGCGGGAAGATCGATACCTTCCGCCCATACAGGGCACGAATCTGCTCGGCCGCGTTGCGCACCGTCGCCGTCGACGCCACAACCAACGGTCGCACTTGTCTTCCCTCACCGACCTGCCAGGTGCAGAGAATGTCGATCGCGAGTTCGAACGCTCCGACCGCAGTGCCGAGAGCTCCGGTTATCAGGTGGAGTTCATCCTGGATGATCAGGTCCGGTGGCCTCAGCCTTTCGGCGCGCTGTTTACCCACCGCGGAGAATCCTGGCACCGCAGGATGTTTCCCGGTGAGACCAATCGTGCACGACTTGGAGTCGTCGTGCACGAACCCATGGCGGCCGCATTTATATTGCACATACCCGAATAGCGATGCCGCCTCCCCTTCCCTCGCTAACCGGGCGAACTTGTCGACCGTCGCGATCACGAATGCTGGGACGAGCCGGTAGATCTCCTCGTCGACAGTAAGAACGGGCAGTCCTTCCAAGGCGCTTCCGCCCTCCGAAAACGGACATTCGGCGAACGGGTCGCCGCAATAGACACGAATGCGACGCTCATTGTCGCTCCCCTTGATGTTTTTAGGCTCGATTTGCGTTCCACACCACGGACAGCGCTGCAACTGCAGCACGGTCAAGCCATACTTGCGACCTTCGCTCGCATCTTCAAGCTGTTTCTTGGCCTCCTCGTATCCCTTCGGCGATACGGCGGTCCCCACCCAGAGCCCAATGCGGAACGGCTCAGTCCCCCAAGTGCTCGGGTCTTTCCGGCGAGCCACCTCCGCAGCACAGATAAGAGCCGTGGCACGCTGGAACTGCTGGGCGGTCAGCAAGCGGAGGGTGTATCGCATGAGCACAGCGACCCCCTGTTCCCCGTGCAGCTTTCCGTTGGGGGTCTCGACGACGCCCTGACGCCGACGAATTGCGAAGGTGTAGGCCGCTAGCCCCAGGTAAGCCTCTGTCTTGCCGCCACCTGTCGGAAAGAACAATAGTTCCGCCCGCGCAATCTCGCCCGACCGTCGGTCGAGGTCTGGTCGAGCGATAGCTTCGAGCTGCATTAGCACGAACGCGAGCTGGAAAGTACGCCACGAGTGCGCCCGCGGTCCGGAATTGAGGACGGCATCTCGCGTCTCTTCCAGTCCGACGGTGGGATCCGCTTTGCGAGCCTCTGCGACTTGGGATTGGATGCGCTGGTCTGCCATGACCCGGTTCATGAAAGCGAAGCACCGCAGCGCCTCCTCGTCTGATATCAGGAACGACAGGCCGTCGGCGAGGCGCTTCGCGATGAGACGGGCGTCTGCTACAGCCTCAAAAGCAACCTCCCGCAGGCTCCCTGGGAGCGAAGCAGCCTGCGCCTCCTGGCCGTCGAGCCAGGTGGAGTACTGGTCGACGATCGGCCGGAGTCCCGCCGCGAGCTCATCCGCACGCTCGGGAGTGGAGACTTCATCCAGCGCACGCATGTTCAGGAGAGCGCCATCGATCTCATGGGCCCGGGTCTGCGGGGTCTCGCTGATCGGCAGCCACGTGGTAAAGACCCTTGTGGTTCGGCGCTCGGGCGTCATCGGAGCCCAGTCGACCGAGCACGTGCGTCCAACGGCGAATTCGAGACGGTTGCGGTATTGCAGGTCCAGGCGTGCGAGCTCAGGGTCGGAGTCCACATCGTCTGAGGCCAATGCGTCGCGGATGGGAAGGAAGACCGCGCCCGCCTCGGCCTCAACATGGAGCTGGGTCTGGTATAGCCACGCGTCCACGGGGATCCGACGAGGAGTCTCGCGGTCGTTGCACAGCGCGAGCTCCACGATCCGCACGTCGCCCTGGTCCATGACGTCGACTCGCAGCACAATCATCTCTTCCAGCGAGACAGTTACTGTGTCGCCCTGGACGTAGGAAGCGAGCGCGAGGACTTTTGAATACTCATGCGGTATGCGGCGATAAAGTCGGCGTGGTCGCGCCCCGATAGGCGTTCCGTCGGCGCCGGACTCCACATCCGGCGAGGTTTCCGGGTGATATGTGCCCCACGATGCACGGACCGTGACCGACTCCTGGTCGCGTGGGACCTGAAACCGCAAACCCATCGACGAAGGAATCATTAGTCCTCGACGAAGCGGCACGTCCTCCGCGCCGTCGTCGTCGATTCCTGCCGTGTCTTCGTCCACCGTCCCGACGGGCACGCCGCGCCCCAGGCGCGCTTCCAAGGCCGGGATGATTTCCTCATCGGCGTCTTCGGCTTCCGACTGGGTGACCGGCTCGTCCGAGTTGAGCAGCTTTGCCGGCGCGATCCGTCCGACCAAATACAGGCCGTCTGGCTGGGCTTCCAGCACCTCGTCCGCGCCGTGCGCCGGGCCGAGTAGATCACGCTCAAGGATGTCGGTAAGGTTCTCGCGATCGGTCCATGAAAGCCCGTCCGGCGCGTGGGTGAGTTCAAGCAAGCGTTCCGGGTGGGTATCGCCAACAATTGGCGTTGGTGTGGTTGTCACTCATCCCCCTCAAGCTCCGCCTCATTCTCGAGGCTATCCTGCGCCTCAGACACCGGGCCTTGCTTCGCGGCGCGACGATAATTCTCCTCGAGCAATCGGTCCAAAATCTCAACGCGAGCCGCAGGGGATACAGTCCACCGCTCCATCTGCCGATAGGTGTGAAAATCGTGACCAAGCTCAATGTCTTGCCACCCATACGCGCCGATCATTGCTTGATCGAGCTCCACGTGTACGCGACGGAGCCGTGCCACATCAGAATCTGACGCCGCGGAAACAGATCGTTCGTTGACTAGGTTGTATAGCTTCGTAAGGCCGAGGTTTCGGCTACCCATAATCTCTCGCCGTGCCTCTTCCAGCCTGGCTCCCATGCGCTCTAGCTCCGGTGTTCGCGCAGGACACGGAAACGTTTCGAAGACATCTGACGGCGTATAGCGCACGCGCGTTTCCAGAGTCGACCCGTATGTGATCGCCCACAATTGATGCGGGCTCGATGACAACACAGCCTGAGACGCAAAATCGTCTGTCGCAAAAATCCCAAGTGCATGACTGAAGACCTGACCTGATGGAACTCGCACTGGCATCACCGACTTACTGACAAGCGCAATCGTCAATACCTCATCCAGGGTCGCTATCGCACGACGCATGCCTAGGGCCTGCTCAGCGAACAGCCACCACCGATCACGACGCGCTGGTCGGTTATTTTTTGCTCGTTCAGGCTTGACCTCGCGAAGCACGCGCGAAAAGGGGCCGGCGTACTTGGCAGCGTCGGACTCAGCGAGGCCAGTGAAATCGATGACCCATCGCCGGGCCGAGGAATCGGCATGCGAGTTGAGATCTTCTCCGTTGAGATATGGAAACAGGACCTCAGAGTTGGATTCATCCTCATCGATCCACTCCTGCACCTGTGAGGAGTCTACGATGAAACCTTTGCCGAGCACGATGCATCCTTGGAAGGCGATGCCAGCGTTCTCTGCCAGTGGAAAAGGTGTGCCTACGACGCGCCCGGCGGCCTCCAAGAGCGACGAGATTCTTCGAGCTGGTACACCATCGGAAACCCTGACGACGTCCTCACGCACCGGCAAAAGAGTTCCCCAAACCGCCGCGTACTCTAGATTCGCACTCGTGGCGGGCCAGGCACGGGACTGCACAGATCGAGTGATTGTGAAGCCCCGGGCAACCATTTGATCAAGACCGACCTCACGCGTGTCTCCCTGCGCAAGTGTGTTCGTCGCAATGAGGCCGATGGTGCCAGACGCGGTGAGGAGGCTGGCCGCCCTTAGAAAGAAATAGGCGACGAGGTCTGCGGACCCGCGTTTACCGCCGGCGAGCGTGTGAACGAACCAGTCGCGCACGTTGGTACCCATCGCTCCGGTCAGCCTCTGACCCCCGAGAAACGGGGGGTTCCCCACGACGGCGTCGAAGCCGCCGTGTTCCATGACGTCCGGAACGGCGAGAATCCAGTGAAGAGGCTTCCAACGTTCGTAGTCTGTCTCAACTGTCGGGGTTAGGCCCGCCTCGATGATGGTGTTCAGGTAATCCACATCGTGGCCGCCGTCATTTCCATAGGCGCGATCAACCGCTATCCCAAGATTCTCGTACGCCTCGTCGAGAGCCCTGCCGGGCTTACCTCCAAGGCGAAGGCCCGCTGCAACGACTCCGTCGGCCACGTGGCTAAGCGTCGACACTGTCTCTTCGTATTCGCGCCACAATCGCTGCTTGGTGCGGTTTGCGCGCTGAGGATCGGAGTCGTCGACCGGGGAAGCTAGGCGACGGCGCAGATCCGCGGCATGGTGGAGAACCTCGCCAACGTCGAATGGGCTAATAAATGACCCATCTCGCCAACCGGCGAACAGGCCCGATCGGGTCTTCGCGACAGTGGCCAGGGTCGGATCAACGTGAAGGGCTTCGAGTTGAGCGGAGGTAGTGAGTCCGAGGAGGGAGTTTCCGCACAGGACCTTGTCGTCGACGAATGAGAAGGGCAAGTACGGGTCGAGCGAGAGGAGCCAGAGACTGATCTTGCACATCTCGACGGCCATTGGATTGATGTCGGCCCCGTATAGGCAGTGCGCGACGACCTCGCGAAGCGCACGCGTGCGCTGCTCCAGCTGAGTTCCTCTCGCCACCCCTTCGCGTTGCCAGGCTTCGACGAGATGGTCGGCGAGGTACTCGCCGGCGGAGACTACGAACGCTCCCGAGCCGCAGGCGATGTCGGCGACCTTGAGAGAAAGGATGTCGTCGGATGAGATCGGTACCCATTCGCTCGTGTCTGCCGTCTGGTGAGGACCGGGCGAGTAAACGAGTGGCTCGAGGGCGTGCCGTACCACCTCCTGAGCCAGACCCTTGGGAGTGTAGTGAGCGCCAGCGGTGGCTCGGGACGGCGTCTCGACCACCACGAGTCCGCCCGGTTCGATGACGACAAGGCGGCCCCGCAGATCACGTCGAATAGCGCCGAGGTACCTCCGCAGGCGCTCTCGGAGGGCCGGGTCGTTGCTGGCCGCCCGCAAGAGTTGCTCGGCTTCCGGTGCTCCGGCGTCACTTAGCGTCTTCAGAAGGGCGGCCCGGCTCGGGGCCTTCGCTGCGGGCTGGTCCTCTCCGACCCACCTGATGATCGCAGCCGCAAGACTGGCTTCGCTGGCGTTCTGCTCGGCAAGGTTGTCCAGGACATCCAGCGGGATCTCGGGCTCGACCCCGGCGGCGCCTACGAGCCCGACCGTAACAGTGGCGACATCTTGGCACGAATAGCCAAGCAGACCTTCGTAGATGTATCCGATCTGCTCGACGTCGACGTCCCGGAAGGAGATCCGGCGTTTCTCGCTTCCGATTTCGGCGTACTGGACGGCCCTAAGGACCTCGAGCATGACCCGGTCCGACACGGTTACGACGAGTCCGCTCTCGTCTTGGGCGAGCAAGAAGCCGAACCGTTCGGGATCGAATAGAGAGCCACCATACGACGGAAGGCGCATGTCCTCAGCTCCCACACCGTTATAGAGGGCCTGGGATGTAGCTAGCAAACGGTGCCAGGTACGACTGGTGGCGTCTAGGGACTCCCCTCCTTCGTCGGCGAGGCGCTGCTCAAGATCCTCTAATCGCCCGGCAATTCCGTAGCCTTCTGTGTAAAGGGAGGAGGCTGGCATGAGGTCGCGCTCTTCGGCAAAAAGAAGGAACACCACCCGCATAAGTACGGTCACGACGGCTTGATAGACATCGTCCCGATGGGTGGGAAGCGGGTCGGGTCGACCGCGCTCCCGGGCGCGAACTGCAGTCTCGGAGAAAGAGGCGACGAGAAGCTCGACAGCGCGTCGCACCTGAGTTCCAAGGCTCTCGGTGATCTCTTCCGCAGCTGCGACGGACTGCCGAAACAGGGCCGATAGGCGATCGTCTTCCTTACCCCCCGCCAGCCTCTGTGGCTCTACCAGTGCCAAGAAGGCGTCGCGGACCTCGACCTCTTCGATCCAGCTCTGCGCGTCCACCATTCCGGAGGCGACCATTACACCCTCAGGGGCCGAAACGATGCCCCACCAGCGTCCGTCAGTGACAATGCCGATCGGGACAGCTGCCGCGCGGAGAAGTAGTTCGAGCCGGTCGATCGAGCTTGCTGACCAGCCACCAACCCCGGGGTCACGCAGGGATACGACAGGGTCGACAACAAGCACGAGTGCGTATGGAATGCCGTGACGCACAAAAGCGCCGGTGGCGGTCACGGTGTGGCGCCCGTCTGGGGACTTTGCCGACGGCAGACCGTTCGGAATGCTGGTGAGGTCGAATTCGAGGAATTTGTTCCACCCGGCGATATCGGCCAAGACTGTGACGACCCAAGCGTCCCGGACCGTTCTGTACACATTGAGCGCCGCATCGTCGGCGGGAGCTTTGTTCCAGTCGTCCCACGCGCGGTCGAATGAGGGTTTGGCGTCGCGCACGGATGCTCGAGATTCGGCGCTCGAGGCGGGCATTCCTTGGGGCCAGACCCGTTTGAGAGCCGGGATAGCGACGAATGGACCGTCTCGGTCGATGAGCTCGAGCCAGGCCCAGTGGTCTGTTCGACGTCGCTGGTGCATCAAGCAAGCACCCCCTTCGCGGCGTCAGCCGGGGTTAGAGCGAAAACAACTGCGGCGGCGGACACGAATGGGCGTACGTCTCGATACCGATCGTGGATCGCCGCGAGTTCGGCTGTCTGTTCAACGTCGAGGTTCGCCAATCTCTCTGTCATCGCGTCAATGTCACGACGGAACTGCCGCGAGGCGTCCGGATCGAGGGAGAACAACATTCCCTGCTCCTGTTCCCAAAGAGTCCGCATTCGGTCGCGGGATTCCGTGAGGTTGCGGCGGAATGCGGAATAGATCACTTGTGCCCTGGAGGTGTCAGCTTCCTCTCTGCGGGCGAGATCCTCCTGGACAGCGTCGCGTCGCTTGGTCGCCTTGAGTTCGACAGCGACTTCGAGACGATGGCGCAGCGCGCCTGCATCGGTATCCCATACCCGGGCCAAATCTGCCCGAACTGCCTCGCTTGCTAGGGGGATGTCGTCATCCAGCGCTGTCTCGAGAAGTCGCTCGACCCGTTCCTCAGCGAGCTGTCGCCCTCGCAACCGGACACCGGCGATAAACACCTCCTCATGCAGGCGAACGCCCCCGCGTCCGACCAAGACGAGGCGGCAGACCGCGGCGACCGAAGACTGATCGACATCCTCGAGTGTCACGGCGGTGACGCGGTGCAAATGGTGGCGGGCGTCGAAGAGGGAGGCCCGTAGCGTACGGGCAGCCTTCTGCAAGAGCGGATGTCCCAAGTGGACATGCACCAGCTCTCCATCTGCGACGTCGCGAGCAGCGTCGGCATCGAATGTGATTGGCCGTTTGATATCCGGATGCAGCAGGGTACGAAGGGCCTCGGTAGCGTGTCGCCACTCCCGTCCCAACTCGGGTACTTCGAACACGCGCGCGTCGACTTCCTCGTTGCCGACCTCGACGAGGGGCGGCTGGTCGGAAAGTTCCAGTGCTATGGACAAGACTCGCTCGGCGTTCTTCGGGGAGAGGTGTAACCGTTCCTGCTGGGCCTCGAACGTGTTCGCGAGTGCGGTCAGCTGACGGTTGATCTCCGCGCCGCCGGCGAGAGTTTGGTTGATGATCGCGGCACCCTCGTCGATGACGGCCTTCCGTGCGTTCACCTTCACTGCCCCGAAGTGGTTCTGAATCTCGGCATCGATCACGAGATTCACTGATCCGAGGTCCGTTGCTACTTGGGCCACCTTCTCCGCGATTCGGCGCATGAAGTCCATGTCTGCGGCATAGGTGCTCGCCGTTTGCTCGGGGAGAAACTGGAAAATCTCTGGCGCATGAGTCTGCCCGTACCGGTCGATGCGGCCGATTCGTTGCTCCAATCGTGACGGATTAAACGGCACGTCGAAGTTCACCAACCGGTAGCAATACGTCTGCAGGTCGATGCCTTCACCTGCAGAGTCTGTCGCCACAAGTACACGGATCGGTTCTTCGGCGGGGCCGGTGGTGAAGCGGGCACGGATCCTCTCCCGCTCCTCCGCGTCTGTCGAGCCCTGAATAACACCGAGCCGAGTCGCGTCGTAGCCGCGCTGTCGCAGATTCTCCACGATCCAAGTCAACGTGGTCGCATACTCGGTGAAGATCACTACTCGTTGGTTGGACCAATGGCCACTGGGACGACAGATTGCGTCCAGCCACGTGATCAGGGCGCCGAGGCGGGAATCGGGTCTGGCTTGGTAGCCACGACCCCAGCCCACCAGCATCGCGATTTCGCGAGGTGTCGCGGCGCTTAGCGGATCTGTGTTCTTCGAGTGGCGGAGCGCGTCGAATTCCGGCTGCTCGATCGCGCCCTCCTCGAGATCACTCTGGTCCGAGCCAAGAACCTCCGTGTAGAACTCGTCCTCCTCCGACTGGTCGCTCCACGCTCGGGGGCCGCTCGCGTCGTCGTACAAACTCAAGGTGGTGGAGAATGCCCACGGGGACGACAAGAAGCGCTTTTTTAGAAGCATCGAGACAATGTCACCCGAGCGTTTCTGCCCGTTCTTCTTGGCGCTGGCCGTCAGAATGCGGTCTAGCGTCTCGAAGGCCTCGGCCTCGTCTGCGCTCGGGGCGAAGAAGATCGATTTGAGCTGCCTCGCTTTGAAACCTTTCTCCGGGATGTCCCGTTTCAGCCTGCGCACAGTTACGTCACGAAGGGCTTCGGCGTCCACGGTTGCTCCGCGGGAGAAACGACGGTTGTCAATCATCTCCAACAACGCTGTGAAGGACTCGGAATGCCCATTGTGAGGGGTCGCGCTCAGAAACAATCGGTGCTCACATACCCTCGAAAGGTCACGCACTGCCGTTGTGCGCTGTGAGTCGACCGCGTAACCAGCCGACTGCCCGATGCGGGACGGGCTGGACGGCGAAACATGGTGGGCTTCGTCCACGACTAGGACGTCAAATGCATACCTCTGAGCTGAGTTCTTCTGATTCACCCTGGCCGTTACATCCCTAAGGAGGCGTTGCGCGCGGAGCCCCGGCAGCCACGCCATGCTCACAATCACGCGCGGGAAGATCCTCAGAGGGTTTGCGTTCAACCCGTGAGTTCGACGCACCTGGGTCATGAGCTCTGAGTTCACAACCACAAACTCCAGACCGAATTTCTCCAGCATCTCATCGCGCCATTTCATCTGCAGGCTTGGAGGGCAAACGATGATGACACTCCGTGCACGGTGACGAAGGAGAAGTTCTTGGATTACCAGACCAGCCTCGATCGTCTTGCCCAGACCGACGTCATCCGCGAGGAGAAGGTTAGCGCGGGGCGCCTCCAGCGCACGGCGTAGGGGCTCCAGTTGGTATGGCTCGACATTCGCGCCCGAGCGGAATGGGGCCTGAAAGGCGCCCGGATCTGCGGTCGTCACCGCCCCCCACCGCACCGCGTCGACGAAGGCTGCAAGCTTTCTCGGCTCATCGAAACCCTCGGCGGTCAGCGTCTCGGGGAGGCCCTGATCGGGAGCCACGCTGTGGCCGACCTCGAGTTCCCAGACCACCGTCAGCTCCTCGCCCAGCCGATCCTCGGCGAGCGACTGGAGAGTGATGATGTGATTGATGCGCGGCTCGCCATCGTCGGCGGGGCTGCGCGGCAGACCCTGCTCACGGACGTCAGTAGCAGCCCACAGCATCCCGCGAACGTTTACGACTTCCCCAGGGTTGGGCACTCTTGGACTGGACAAATGCGCTGGTGGAACAGCGGTGCTATGCGTATCAACGGCGATAGTCATGAACCATGGACTCCAAGGCTGAGGGGCAACGAAGAGTCTATGAGGCTGATTGCGCCCTCGGTCAGCGTTCATATGACATGAAGTCGCGTGTCGCGGATACTCGTGCTGGGCGTACGATCTGTGACAATCGCCGCTGGGGAACTCTGTCAGATGCAGTAGCCGAACAAAGCGCTCGTGCGCCGATCGTTTGGTCGTGAATTTCGCGGAACAATGAACTGGCTCCTAAGGCCGGCACCGCAACGCGACCAGGTTCTTAACCGGCCAAATCCTTTGTGCCGTTGCACATCGCAATTGCCGCTCGGTGAGAATTCATGTCGCCTTGGTCTACGGTGCCGTCCTCGCACGGATACCTTGAAAGAGGTCTGTACCGTCCAGGTCCGCCTCGATGAGGCATAACATCAGCATCTTTTCGATCATCTCCGGGTTCGCCATCGAATTCTTTAGACCAAGAAACCTGATGAGGACTGGTGCAATGTCGTGGCCGCGGATTCCCTGAAGGGTTTCCATTGGAATTTCGTTCACGTATCTTTCATGGAGATCGAGCAGATCCCTTAGACGTTCCTTCGTTTCTGACGTCGCCGACAGACGAAGTAGCTCTTTTGCCTCCATGATGATTTGGCCGGAATCGTCTAAACATTTCTCCGCAAACCGATTTACTAATCGCAATCCATCCGTATGGCAATGAAGCACATACCTGAGTGCATAGATTGTTGTCCAGATCGGCTTTAGAAAGGAAACAATTTCAGTCGCCGACAATTCGCTCTTCGCGACTTGTGCGAGGAACTTTGCGAGCGGCCGTTCCTGCAACGCGTAGACCTCCATGGCCGCATAGTCCGTTCGAAGCAATCCGTCTGGATGGGCGACCCTATCGGCTTCCAACGAGTCGAAGTCGGAATCAATCACGCATGTGAGGGAGGTCTGGCTCAACATCCATGTGGCGCCAACTTCCGCCAACGAAATGACGCGCCCTCGCGCGTTTATCTCCGAGTAGTACGTCTCCACAATTTCAGACGGCACGTGAGCCCGATCATCTATCGCGTAGACCTTGACGTTCGGGTGGTTGATGCTAGCCAAATACCACTTCAACAATGCCGCGTCGTCGCGGCCCTCGACGATGACGTCTCGAAAGTCCGGGTGAAGCCTGTAAGTAGTTTCTAGTTCGTTCAAACTCTTTTGGATAGCCGTTGGACCAGGCATTCTGCTAACTCTTCAATTGAACGAGCGAATCTGGATGACCACTTATGATCTCAATCGAGTGAGTAGCGACGATGAATTGAACGTCCGATGACTCAGTGAGGGCGAGAAGCGCATCTAGGATCGCGCGCTGCCATTCGACTCCGAGGCTTAGCTCGGGCTCGTCAATAATGAAGAGCTTTGTCTCTACGCGAGCCAAGAGCGTCGTGCACAGGATCATCAGAAGTTGACGTTCGCCCGAGGAGAGCGAGACCACTGGTAGGACATCGCCATTCTCCGCGACGATGCGTAACCCGTGTCTGGGGGAGAACGTCAATTCCTTCTCATTCAAGAAGCGGTTGATCGTCGGTACCAACGCACGAAGCAATGTCTGCGCGCTCTTGAGCGCCTCGTAACGCGCCTGCAAGCTCGAGAGGTAGGGCGACACGACTCGGTCGGCGAGTAACCGGCGGTCATTGGACTCTATCGAGCGAAATAGTTTACGGAATTCGTCGGCGTCGAACTTTGGAACTAGCTCAAACTCCTCAAACTTGGGAGAGGTCGACTCTATGTCGTCAAGGAGCGCCTCGGTCGAGAAGGCCTGGTCTACACCCGCCTCAGATCCGCTTGAAGTAGCAGCCAACTCACGAAGAACGTTGGCATAGATGGAGTTGCTGTTAGCCGAACCATCATTTTGACCGCCGATCGTGAGGCTCCGAAGGTAGTCATTAACGCGCCTCATGGTGACCTGAAGTTCAACAAAGACCAACCGCGACAATCGGTCTTGCGGAGAGCGATCGCTATCTTCGCGACGAATTATCTGGTCTCGTGTCCTATGAATGTCTTGATCATCGGAATAGAGACTTCGATCGTCGGCCAAGAACAGCGGATCTCCAACTTCCGTTGACAAAAAGGTGAGGTACTCGGCCTCTCCCGCTTCCTCTATTTCCAGCTCATCGAGTCTTTTCCGCCATTCGACAAAAGGGGCGCCTCCGATCTCACTGTCGGGTCCGGGTCGATCGAAGTAGTAGAACTCGCCTCCCAGAGTGCGCAATCGCGACCGGTCCTTGACAACGGAATCACTGTCCGCTTCGAAGGTCGTACGGATATCGGGCTTGCCGGGCTGAACGACAATCAGATCAAACGTTCCGAGAAGACCGGACTTTTTTCGGACGGAGATGAAACGCTCGCCAGAGAGGCCGATTGTGAGCGATTCAAACGGAGTTTGGGCTATTGACGTGCGATGGCCGCTCTTGACCGCAGAACTTAGCGTGTTCCACACCAACTTCAGCAAGGTTGTTTTGCCCGAGCCGTTCTCGCCGTGAAGAAGTACGAGCCGACCGGAAGAATCGCTCACTCTCGGAACTAACAACTTGTAGTCACGACGACCAAAGAGCTTCGTAACTTCGATCGATCGTATGAGCGGATCGGGCGGTTTAGAACTCATTCGGAAAGCATGGCACAGCGAAGGAATGAACTGACGCTCCCTGACGGGAATTACCTATGCTCTGCGGAACGTGTACTGCCCCGACGACCAGGTGAGGCACCGGTCCGCCCGGCAACATTTGCTAATGCGTCTTGTAGGCGCCGTATTCGGCTGAGCCGCTCAACCGAGCTGCCACTCTGCGATTCTCGCGAGGCGACACGGGTGAGCCTCCTTCCAGAGGCAAGCTTCTCATTTGGACCCTAACGGCGGTACCGTTCGTCGACGATTTCGATTCGATCAATTGAGAAATCCCATTCATCGAGGTTCTCCGCGTCCGCAGAGATGTAGGCAATGGCCTCTACGTCGTACTCTTCGTCCACATCCGATTCGACCGATTCGGTGAGATAGTCCCACCGCACATATTCAACCGCCATGTCCAGCGTGATATCCGCGACTGCGGTGGCCGACTTCTCGCGTAGGGAGAGTTCGACCTCGGCAACGTCGCGGACCTCGCTGATACGCGTGACCGACGCTTCTGGGATGTACGTCAGGTCGCGCCTGGGATTGAACAACATGCTTTCGCCTGAAAGCTCGGCATCGACTAGGAGACCAATGTTGTTGTCTTCATGCCTAAGGGCCTCGTGAATCGTCCGTTGAAGAGACTCGGCGGCGAGATCCGACCCCTTCTTGAGCTTGATCAGCTCAGTCTTGACACTCCAAAGGTCGCGCAAAACAATCGGAGATGGTTTCCCCGAGAAATGCGCGTGGACATCCTTGTCACCAGACACCAACACCACCTGATCGATAAACCCGTCGGCAGCCCGCTCGATCAGTCTGAAGGAAGCACTATCTGAAGCGCCCGTCTTTATGGACGTACCGCTCTGACTCTTGGTTCGTCCCGCCCCTTGCCGCAAGATCTGGTCCCTGAGCGCTTTCACTGCCACTTGGGGTGCCTGAGACAGTTCCAGGACAAGCACCGCTTCATCGCCATTTTCGGTGACGATATCCCGGAGCGATTCCTCAATCGCACTAACGACCTCGTAGATGCTGAGGTCGAATTGAGGTTCTGCGTCGAACCCGTTTATGCCTGCTTCTTGTAACGGCTTACGTCGACGCAGGTAGTCATCCCGAGCCTTCACGGCAGTCTCGTGTGCGTGTTCCGACCATTCCCATAGAACCGGCTCCGGCACCCATATCTCGACGCTCAATTCCTGCGCGTCGATGGTGGCAACGAGCTCCTCGATCTGATCAATGCTGAACATCCCTCTCGAGCCGACGTTTGTGTCCAAAGCAATTGCTCGCACGTTGTTCGGGATGGAGCCGCGTCTATTCTCAGATTCACCATAACGTCCGTCCAAGCCGCCAATGTCGTTGGAACCTCAACCCTTTCGGAGGGCCGCTGGTCTTTCATTGCCGAGACCAGACGCGCGGTGTGGGCCACAGAGGCGCAACGACCTTGGGCAATAGGAGACAAGTGAGGGAAAAAAGAGGCGAGGCACGGGTCACGGAGAGTGACCTGAAAGGGACGAGACGCACGATTCGGAAACAAGTTATCAGGCGGATCGACAGGAAGGTGAGAACCAATGCACGCAGGCACTCTTGGAGTGAATTCACGATTTGCGCGCCAAAACGGCCGCGCGCCGCAAATGTATAAGTGTGAGAGGTGGCATTGCTCGGTGGAAGCGTGGGCAGGCTTCGCAAGGGGTGAAGCAGGCGATCGCGTACGCCTTCGGCGGGGTCTGTGACTCGACGCTGACTGCCAAGACTGCCGACGGCGTGCTGGCGGCCGCCGGCTATGCGGACGCTGTAATGACACGCTACGTCGTGGAAAACGGGGCCATCCGCGACGACCTGCTCACCCGCACCCAGTTGAAGGCATGGGTTGCCGGGGTTGACCCGCTAACCCGCGAGCGGCGGGGATACGACCTCGAATCGCCCGCGGCGGATCTGATTCTGGACGCAACGGTTAACGCGCCGAAGTCATACTCGATCGCCGCACTGCTCGATCCGGAGTTGGCGGTCGCCTACGAGGATCTGCAGGACCGCCTGCGGGACCGGATAATCAAGCTCTGGCAGACGGAACTGAACGCCAGGCGGGGCAAAGGCGGCTCGATCCGCGAAGACCTTGCCCGGATCGAGGTGGTGGAGTTGCGGCACGAGCGGTCGCGGTCGTTGGACCCGCACAAGCACCGCCACCTCTGGTTGAACGTCAAAGTCCAAGGTGTCGACGGGAAGTGGTCGAACGTCGATAGCCGGGTTGCGTTGCGGTTCCAGAACGTGATCAACGCCGAAGGCGACCTTGCGTCCCGCACCGACCCTGCCTGGGTCACCGCCCTCGCGGCGAAGGGATTCACACTCAACGCGGATGGTGAGATCACCCAGCTTCAGCGTTTGGTCGCACCGTTGTCCAAGCGGTCCGCGCAGATCGAAGTCAACAAAGCCAATCGCACGGCGTGGTGGAAGGAACAGCACCCTGGCCAGGAACCGTCCCGGGATGTGCTGAGTCAGATCGACCGATGGGCGTGGGCGGCCGGACGGCCCGATAAGCCAGGCAACTTCAACGAAGACGGGTGGGCCGCACGTATCCAGGGCGAGCTTGAGGCCGCAGATCCGCGGCTCGGTCAAGCGCGCCCAGCGATCTCGGTCGGCTCTGTTCCAATTGCCGGTCTTGACCTTGAGCTTCTGGCGGCCAGGGCAATCGTGGATGCCGACGCAAGGTCGACAGGGACAGGGGGACGGTTCAGCGTGATGGACGTGCGCGCGGGCGCGATCCGAGCCATCGCTGGATCTGGTGTGATCGCTAATCGGCGCGCACTGGACTCAGTGCTCAATGCGGTCACACGCATGGCGCTCAGCTCGCACACGGTGACGTTGGTGTCCGAGCCGGACATCCCCGACCACGTGAAGCATCTGATGGCGACCTCCACTGCTGCCCTCAAGACAATTGTGGCTCGCCGAGTAGCAGCGCTCGCCGCGCCAGGCAACGCCTTGAGTGCTGACACCGTTGCCGCTATCGCGAGCGCCCTTGACCCGCACCGCACCTTGGATCCCGGGCAAAGTGATGGAGCAGCTGCTATCGCAGGGACCGCGTCGATCGTGGCGATCACCGGTGCCGCAGGTACCGGGAAAACGACAATGCTCCGGGTCGCCGGTGCGGCACTCCGACGGAGCGGTCGGAACATGATCATCGTGGCACCGACGAAGAAAGCGGCCTCAGTCGCGGGACGGGAAACCGACAGCGCTTCCTCTTCGTTGCACCAACTTCTCCACGACCAGGGATGGCGTTGGGCCAGCAACGCGGCCGGAGGTACGGACTGGACACGACTACACGTCGGTGACACCGACCCGAACACCGGTCACGCATACAACGGCCCCAAAACACTCATCAACCCGGGAGACCGGATTGTGGTCGACGAGGCAGGAATGCTCGACCTGGAAAGCGCCAACGCCCTACTCGACGTCATCGGCCGCACCCAAGCCAGCCTCGCCGTCGTCGGGGACGACTATCAAGCGTTGCCCGTCGGCCACTCGGGCGCAATGGCCCTGTTCCGCCGAGAGGCCTTCGCGAAAGTTGAACTGACACAAATCCACCGCTTCCACGATCCGCGGTGGGCTGACTTCACCACGCGACTGCGGCTAGCAAAAGGTGGGAGCGAGAGCCAGGAAATCTCCGAGGAGCTAATCCGAGGCGGGCACGTCACTCGGGTGAACAACCTCGAGGAGGCGCGCCAGGCCATGGTCGATGCTTGGTTCGATGCGTCTCGGCATGGACAAAGCATCGCTCTCGTGACCGCAACGCACGCGGAGGCTCAACAAATCAACGAGGCAATCCAAACCCGAAGGATCCAGGCTAGCTCCGTGCAGCCCACTCAATTCGTCTCGGGCCAAAATGAACAGGCTATCTTTGCCGGTGACATCGTCCAGACTCGACGCAACGACAGCACAACTGACGTCGAGAACCGGCAAAGCTGGATCGTGAAGACCGTCACGGCCGAGCACGTGGTCTTAGCGTCCAACTCCGACTCCTCCAATGTGCGGCGCGTGACACACAAATACGCCAACTCTTATCTCCATCTTGGCTACGCGAGCACGGTATACGGGGTCCAAGGTGAGACGACCGACCGGGCCCTCGTCGGCCCCGACGTCGACGCCGCCGGACTCTATGTCGGCCTCACCCGCGGGCGGCGACGCAACGACCTCGTTGTCGTGGCGGCAACATCAGCTTCCGCGCACTCCGAGCTCGTGGCCATGATGCGGCGTCAGCCGACTGAGGAGACGATGGCGAAGTCGAGAGCAGCTGCGCAACAAGAACTCGACCGCGCGTCGCGCGTTGCCATAGCGACCCGGGCGGCGACGGATCCTCATCAGCTTTCAGCACTCCTCTAGCTGAAACCGCGAGCCTAGCCCGCTACCAGCCCCGCAGCGCAGACGTCGAACCCGAGCCGGCTCCCCCCGCCAAGTGACCCGTCGCGAGCGTGATACCAGAGGATCGCGACGCCAAGCGCGTCCGCCCGTTCCTGCGCAACCGGTCGCACACCGCCTTGGACGAAGATTAGCGCTCTTCGGCCATCGGAGGCTGCGAGCGTTGCGGCTGTATCTACTTGCTGAACGTCCAGGTTGCCTCGATCGTTGTCCACCCATGCGAGGTAACGGGCGCTGTACAAATCACAAAGCTGACTCGCCGCCCCGCTTGCAACAACAGTGTCCGGCGCGCCGAGATAGATCATCCATTCACGGCACAACTCAACGGCTTCCTCATCGGAAACCCCGAACGACCTCGGCGACGGCGGATCAATCCTCACAACCTCAGTCTGCAACAGACAACCGAGCTTCAGGACGCAAACAGAAACGCAAGAGACTTGCGTCAAGTCGCGGAGGCAAAGTCTGTTGCCTTTCCGCCTGCCGACCCATAGGTCGCTCCCGACGCTAACCGTGCCGCGCTTTCGCGGCATAGCCTCACTCCGCTCCGCTCCCCTCCGTTATTCCACGACCCGGCACTCCCGCGCCATCCGCTCCACTATCGATCCCCTGTCGAAAAGACAACCAAACCGAACCACAGAACAGAGGAGCAGGGACAATGCAAACACACATCATCAACGGTGGCGGCTACGGAGAAGTGGGCAAGCGCGGGATCGTCGCAGTGACCGGATCCGTTAGGCCCGGCGCCGAAGAGAAGATCGAATGCGTCGAGACCGTCATCAAACTCGGCGACGACGGCTGGGCCATCGCAGCCGACCTCACCACGCCCATCGGGAAACTGACCCGACGCGCAGCCGACGCCATCAACGCACCATTCATCGACCTGCGCCAAGACATCCTGGGTTATACTGAATCGAGTATAAACGGGAGAGGTGAGGGTGATGGCATTCTCTGATCTACTGCGGGCTGCCCGGCGGGCTGCCGGTTTCAGTCAGGCGGAGCTCGCTGACCGTGCGGACACCTACCAGCCGATCGTTTCCGGTGTGGAACGCGGCAAACGGGATACCGGGGTCGCCTCCGCGGCACATCTTGCCCGCGCCGCCCAACACCGCCTCCTCCTCATCCCGACCACGCATCTGAGCGCCGTAGAAACCGGGGCGCGGATTGCAGCAGCGCTCCGCGACGGCAGCCGGGACGGGGCGTTTCGAGCTCTACTCGACCTCTCCGACGGGCTCGCCAATGAAACCCCGCTAGTCGTTGCGGCGCTCGTCGTCGCGCAACCCGAGGACACCGGCAGCCGCGACTGGGACGCCGCATTGTCCGGCACTGTCGCCTATCGGCTTCGCGTAGCCGGCCTGCCCACCGCGGACTGGACCAGGCTCGCGATTGCCGACACTCAGGAGCTGAGAGCGCCGCACCTGCACGCGCTCGACGACGCCCCGGACGTCTCCCAGGTGCCGCCCGAGTTCATAGAGCGCGGAATCCTGATCGAAGAGGGAACACTCGCCAGTGTCTGACCAGCAACCGGGCCTCGACCGTGGCACTCTCATCGACGGGCTCAACGACCTCATCGAACGCGTCCGCGCCGCCGGGATCCGCCCGGTGCGGATCAGCATCGTCGGCGGTGCTGCTCTTGCGTTCTCCCACATCGACCGGCGACGCACCGTTGATGTCGACGCGCGCTTGGATCCCCACGACCCGCTCGTGAGCATCGCGGAGCGGATCGCTGTCGACCGGGACTGGCCCGCCGACTGGCTGAACTCCAACGCCACCCAGTTCTTCCCCGATTGGGGCAAAACCGTGGACTGGAAGCCGCTGTACGACCACGACGGCATCCTCGTCGAAGTGGCGCCCGCGGACGCGCTCCTCGCGATGAAACTTCGCGCCGCCATGAGCCGCCCCGGACGTGACACGGCCGACATTGTCAGCCTCGTCGCCGAGCTCGACCTCCAAAGCGCCGAAGATGCCGAATCGATCTTCTCCGCCTACTACCCCGGTGACGGGTTAAACGAACGGGTCTACGCGCTCGTGGAACGCGCCGTCGCGAATCGCGGAGAGTTCCAGGTCACCGTGCTCCCGGACGTGCATCTGAACCCGAAGCCACACTGACCGCGTCCCCTCTCGGGCGGAGAAAACCGGCGGTCACGGAAGAAGCTGAGTCACCGCGTCTCGAGGTCACGCAGGAGCTCGGGAAGCACTGATTCCTCTTCAACCCGAAGCCGGAGCTCCTCCATGGCGACTGCCAGACCCAGATCCCAGGGAGTCTCCCCCACCATGCCCGTGAACGTTGCCAAAGATGCTCCAGCGGCGCAGGCCGCACGGTAATGACGCTCGTCGAAACGCCACGGCGACCAGGGAACACGACTAGCCAGGATGCGGGACGATGGCATGCCGCCTGCGTCGAAGTCGCCGTGATATCGAAGGTGTCCGTTGAGCGCAAGAAAGCCCTTAGCTACTACCCAGGACAACCGTTTGTTGCCATCCGAAAGCGGAGTAGACCCTCAAAAATCTAGAGGAGCCACCTCAGATCGCACCTCTAGATTCCAAAGGAGATGAGCGGCCCGGGTGAAGGCTAGCCCCGAGCCCTACCATCCAAACCGTACGCAAGAATAGGATCAGATTGGAAGGATCCTGATGGCAGAATTCCCTGCTCCACGCGAAGGCATCGTTCTCACCCATTTCGTCGTCTCAGCGGACGTCGACCGTTCAGCGCGGTTCTACTCCGAGGTTCTGGGAGGAGAGATTGTGATGAGTGGCGGACCGACGGTGGTTCAGCTCGCAAACTCGTGGATCATCATCAACGGCGGCGGCGGTCCAACCGAGGACAAACCAACCGTCACCCTCCAGGCCCCCACCGACCCGGATCTAGTCAATGCCTTCCTCAACATTCGCGTCGCCGACGTGCAGACCATCTACGAAACCTGGACCGCTCGGGGCGCGCAATTCCTCACGCCGCCCATCGATCGCGGCGCCGAGATCCGCTGCTACCTGCGCGATCCCGACGGACACCTGATCGAGGTTGGACAAGCAGTCAATCGCTAGCACCTTCGCAAACAAAGGGACGTGAAACGACTCATGAGTCTGACGTCGCGAGTCCGAAATGGGAAGGGAGGCTGCGCGCGCACTCGTTCACGTCGCAGCGCGGACCGGTGCCGCATCGTCGACGGGAGCAGCTACGGAGAGGTGGGCAAGCGCGGGATCGTCGCAGTGACCGGGTCCGATCGGCCCACCGCCGAAGAGAAGATCGAATGCGTCGAAACCGTCATCAAACTCGGCGACGACGGATGGGCAATCGCCGCCCACCCCACCACACCCATCGGGAAACTAACCAGACGCGCAGCCGACGCCATGAACGCACCCTTCATCGACCTGCACTCATCTGCGATGCCGGCACTTTTGGCTGGGAACCCACCTTCATCCTGAAGGATCAGCTACGCGACTGGAAACGCTTCGGCAAGCGCGCGATGAGACCTGTGTACGGCTTCCGTTGGGAGCGATCCCGGTCTCGTGATCTCGCCGACTGCCTTCTTCGGCCAGAGCACCCGAATGCCCGAGATTGTGAAGTCCCCACCAATAAGCGGCCAGTCTGCTTCTACGAAACAGAGCATGCCGCCGACCGGGACTTCGCCGAGATTCGCCTTGTCCAGCGCGGCGCGCACCTTGCTGATCTGGCCTTTGATACCGGCGACAAGCTTCGTCTGATCGCGTGACCCGACCATGAGCTTCTCGACTCGAGGCCGGAGAAAGCCGCCTTCGATTCGAAGACTGGGCCGGCCAGTGTATTTCTTCGCGTCGATCACGAAAACACCCAACGAGGAGACAACGATGTGATCGATATT
The DNA here is from genome assembly GCF_055231915.1 of Leifsonia sp. Ger2509. Classification (NCBI taxonomy): domain Bacteria; kingdom Bacillati; phylum Actinomycetota; class Actinomycetes; order Micrococcales; family Microbacteriaceae; genus Leifsonia; species Leifsonia sp. Ger2509. Next base: position 3,375,465 of record NZ_JBUYVB010000003.1, on the reverse strand, counting down.
CGCTTTCGTCGGAGGGATCCGCCGGTCGTGGAGCACGAACGTTGTTTCGTTGACGAGTCCATCGAGTCGATGGCCGAGAGCGACCTCGCCGGCCGCGCCAGTCGCCCAGGCTTTTGTGCTTTGAGGCTCATCGGTGATGGCGAGCAAGAAGCCGCCGATGTGAGGGTGCGCCTTACGGACTCGCTTCTCGCGCTTGTTCTTACGACGCTCATACTCCCGCCGAGCGGACGCGCCGGCCGATCCCGAGTCGAAGGCGACACTTGCGGTGTGCCCATCCGGACTCGCTGGATCCGCGAGGGGCACTACTTGCGAGTGGTTGGTAGGCGAAGGCGGAGTTTCCCAGAGAGCCGTAGCTGCGCAGGAAAGGCACTGAACAGTTTTCGAATCTCGAAAGAACATGGCTCGCGTTCCAGCGGGGAGCTCACCCCCACAAATGCCGCATTGGCCTGCGTAGCGAAGCGACATCATCTTGGATGTGGTGACTGGATCCGAATTCATCATCTCCCTATCGCAGACGGCCGGCTTAGGTCGACGCTATTGGAGAAATAGATACCGGATTAGTCCCAGTTCGGGCTACCTTGAGCTGCGCCAATGACACCCCTGCTGGGACCTGCGCCCAGCGGTCTTCGTCGATACGGTCGTTCTCAATGAGTATTCAAGAGCACAACGTACAGACCGCTTCGTTGCCGTTCCGAGCGGCGCGGACCCGGAATGAGGTCTGGGCTTGCGACAACGCCGCAGCCTTCGGCATTGCCTTTGGTGAAGCCTGCCCTAACATATGGGCGCCCATCGCCGACTGGACACCCATGATTCAAAATGCCGCGGCCGGCGAAGCCCGCAAACTCGTCAAGCAGATCAGCACCGAGACCCGCCAGTGGGTCTTCTACCTCGGATTGGCTGCCGCGATCGGGGCGGTGCTGCTTGTCTTTGCGTCGATCTCGCGCGAGAGCTCAACAGGGTTAGGGTTTCTGGCGGTGTGGTTCGTGTGGACCGTGCTTTGGCTGATTGCCTATCTGGTCAGCCGCGCGCGGGATCGTCGCGTGAAGCAGATTCAGGAAGAGCGGTTTCAATGGCTCGTTCAGGTCGTGTGGACGATGGCAACGAGCCAGATCGTCAACATGAGGTCGAGAGCCTCTCAATATGCCCCGGCAGCCGATTCAACGTTTGTCCCTTCAAGCGCACCACCGGCCCCAGCGGCGTTCGGCGCGTCTGACGCCGGTGCTCTTGACCTCGTTGCAAGTTGGATGCAGTACCTCGGTGAGGCCGACGCCAAGCCGCTCGACTCGTTGACCGTAAGCTCACTGCACTACCTAGCTGCCGTCTACAACGCTCCCGAGGCTATGGTTCCAGGCCAGCTTTACGCGCTCGTTGGCCGAGCGGCAGCGGACGGCCGGAAGCCGCTCGCATTCACGGCGACGGAATGTGCTGATGAGGCGATCGCCTATGCCAACGCCGTTGCTCTCCCCGTGTTTGAATACGACGCGGTAAAAGGAACGCTCGCGGCGCGAACACAAGCTGCGGCCGCGTTGTTCAAGACCGGACTCTGAGCGGCGACCTTTCTAAAAGACCGGTCTCAGAACGGTCCCTTTTCGCTATTAAGGGGTGCAGCCGCACTCTTCGGTAGATCATTTAGATCAGCCACAGATCTGCAGTGATATGCAGGACCCGTAAATCACGCAGAAGGCTATCTACTTCAAAAGACCACGATTGATTTAGCAAACATCAAGTGGCTCACGTTAGCGCGCCTCCCTGTTGTGGGGGAAGAGGCATCCCGATTTCCGGCTATATGTTGGAAGCACAGACACGCCCTTACGGAGGTGCTGGATACCATCGAAGGGCTCCGATGACTGAAGCAATATTCCTCCTCGCCGTGGCAACGACGAGGAGGGCGAGTCGATGACGGACGAGCTGGCACCCGATACCCGCTCTGTTCGCGTGTTTCCATCTTTGACGCAAACCCGTTGGCAGAAACTGACTGAATGGCCATTGCTCGCGGCAGCTGCGGTCTTTCTCGCCGCGTACTCGGTCCAGGTGATCGGGAACCTTTCCGACCGTAACGCTGCCCTCCTGAACGGGATCATCTGGCTGACCTGGGGCCTATTCATCGTCGACTATCTGGCGCAGCTCGTGTTAGCTCCGCAGCGCGGGCGCTGGTTCTTCCGCAATCTGCATGAGGTAGTCATCCTTGCGCTGCCGGCGCTTCGGCCGTTGCGCCTCCTGCGACTGGTCACCGTTGTCCGTGTCCTCCAACGATTCGCCGGGTCCACCCTGCGCGACAGGGTCCTTTCCTACGTGTTGGGCTCTGCGATTCTTCTCACTTATGTCGGCGCACTGGCCGTGTTGGATGCAGAGGAGAACGCACCTGGCGCGAACATCAAGAACTTTGGGGATGCGCTGTGGTGGGCAGTAGTCACCATCACCACCGTCGGGTACGGTGACCACTACCCGATCACGGCCGTCGGCAGACTGGTAGCAGTCGGCCTGATGGTCGGCGGTATCGCCGTCATCGGCGTCGTCACAGCATCCGTCGCATCCTGGCTCGTTGAACAGGTCCGGACAACGACGGCGAAAGAGGCTAAGACGGCGGACGCCGGCGTCGAGGCCCAGCTAGCGGAGATCCTGGCGCTCCTAAAGGAACAAAAGGCAGCCAACGAGAACGATGACGCAGTCAGGATTCTAGGAGCGGTCCCAAACCGGGTTCTGGAAACGGATACCACCTCACGATGACGACAACCCCTCGGAGACGCTGGCCTTTCATCCTGCTCAGTGCTGTCGGCGTGTTCGTCGTCTTCCTGGTCATCATCGGACTCGCCTCCAACGGAACCTCTCCGACCAGCGCGACTTCCACGCCAGCAGCGGCGGAGAGGGTGCCTTCGACGACTGCAGCATCCAGCGACCCGAAAGCGACTCCCAGCCCGACACAGGTCGCGAAACCCGCCATTTCGGCGCCGCTGCTGGCCTCGAAGCCTGCGCCCGAGGGGCTCCGCCAGGATCACACCGTGAAAACCGAAACGGTCGACATTAGCCTTAGCCCTGGTCAGTGCCACGTCCGTACCGTCAACGCCGCCGCCGGCGACTTCCTCCCCGATCCATCCTGCACTCCCGGCGCGATCGACCCGGCAGTCACAGAAGCGACGATCGGCTCAACGATCTGTGTCTCGGGGTATACGACAACTGTCCGGCCCTCGACGTCCGTGACCGGGCCAGCGAAGACGGCATCCCTTGCCGACTACGCTATGACGGCGAGCCGAACAACCGAATACGACCACCTCGTACCGTTGGAGCTCGGCGGGGCGTCAACAGTGTCTAACCTGTGGCCCGAACCGAACGACTCCACCGCTACCAGCATCAACAACCCGAAGGACGCCGTCGAAACCGCGTTGAAGAAAGCCGTCTGCGCTCACAGGGTCCAACTGGCTGCCGCCCAGAACGGGATGGCGGCCAACTGGGTTACGGCAGAGAGCGCGCTCGGGATCGGTTGACCGGGACGACATAACGTGGCCCTTCAGCTGGCGGCCTAATCAACCTGGGTTCGCACCGAGCGCTAGGCTGAGCGCTTCCTCGCTATCTTTGAGCTGCCCAAAGGGCGGCTGACCGGGATCCCAGGGATTCAGACGGATAGATCGAAGAGCGGCAAGGAAGAGGCTCATCAGGCGAACTCATTGCCCCAGGGTGTATCGCGGTGCGCCACGTCATGCTGCGCCTCCAAGTAGCTGGTCCAGCCTGTTGTCGCCGCCGCAAGAACCGATCCCACCGTGACGATCGGCAACGCCCAGACAACAGGGTTCGCCCACTCGCCGTCAGTGAAAGCGATTCCGAATGCGTTCCAAACCAGTACGCCGCAGACAAGGAGCCCCCAGGCCCACAGCACTCCCCTGGCTGTCTCGGTCGCCTTCGCATAGGTCACTCTGTTGGCCCCTCGAATCCTGAAGGCCCACCATGTCAAGACGACCGCGGCACCCGTTGCCGGAACGAACAACGCAACAGCGACCGCTGCATGAGTTGGGTTCGACCAGTGTGGCGCCAACGTCTGCAACATCAAGCCGTCCAAACCGATCGGGATAAGAAACAGCCCAGGAATGTTGTCTCCAGTTGGATAGAACTCCGTCAGCCCGATTTGGAGGAGTGCCAGAGCACCAGCAAGCAGCACCAGTCCGAGACCGCCTTCCGTGGGAGCCCAACCAACGACGGCAACGGCCAACGCCGCAGCAAAGAGGATTACCGACGCTACGAGGAGCCACACACGAAGCTTCCGACTAGTTCTACGCGTTCCGCGACGGTGCAGAAATGGCTGAAACTGGTAGCCGATCCCTATCGCGAATCCAGCAACGATCGATAGAACCGGCGGGAGAAACGGAATTGCAGCCGTGAGTGGTACCGCGATGATTAGTCCGACTGCCAACGCAAATAGCGCCCACCCCAACGTGGATGCCCATGGACCGCCTCGCACAGAGGAGAGCGAGTCAACGATTGCCATCTGGTCAGCATAGAAGGGACACCGAACCCTCCCCAGTCCTAAAACGGGGGCGCCCTCGGGTGTTCCAGAACGTCGGCGGGGCAATAAATAGGCCCGCGCCTGCGCGCCCGGCGCCTACCCAACTCCGGCAGCTCCGCCAGGCCTCGGACCAACTGCGATGGGTGAGTGGTCAAACGTGCCCACATGAGCCAAAAGTATCCCTACTACGCAACAGACCATGAAAATTCGCGGCGGACTAGCACCTTATTTATGCTGTATTCCATTCTGGAAGCCGCTCGATCCATTCGTGGTGAGGAGGAAGCCCCACGCGAGATGAGAGGGCTAACTCCCTGTAATGCGCGGGCAGGAGGACCGGAGCAACGCTCTGGTCTTTCTCGAGGAGGTCCCAGCGGTTTTCGTATCGGCCAAACACGCTTGCCAAGACACGAGCACGCTCGACTGGCGCGTTCCGCTGGCCGCTTGGAATTCCCGGCTCGGTTAGCCAATTCATGTGAGAAATCCAAGCCGCAGCAGCGACATGCAAGCGGGGCACAACAAAATCTCGGGGCGACGCGCTGGGGTCCTCTGGCACAGCGACCAGCACAAAATACTCTCGTTCGTGCATGCTCGGCCCTTGGGATTTCGGCCCAATGGGCCAGCTGACGAGGCTTGGGTTCAGGCCGCGGGCAGTCTTAACCTGAATCTCAACAAGTCGCCGGTCTTCACCCTTTGTCAGTACTGCGAGAATGTCCGTGCGCTCCAAACCGTCGCGCGTAAGGGCAGGTGCCCATCCGCGGCGCGCAAGCTCCGAGGCCACATGATGCTCGCCGATAGTCTTCGTCTGCTTAGTGTCTGTCACGAGATTGAGGTTAGCCGCGAACGACTTGGAGTAAGTGGCACCGTAGTCCGGATTCCGCTACCCTCCACGAGGTGGTCAAGAGGGTGAGGAACATGAAGGCCGTCTGCCAGTATTCGCAGGTGACGGATTTGGAGATCCGAACCCTACTCAGTGAATCCCTGCGAGCACCGATTGCAAGATGATCCCCATGTGACTCGCACCGGCGACGACGGCGACGCCGATCAGGAGCAGGCCGCGCACCACTAAAACGACGAGGAGCCGGCCTGTGGGTCCCCACCCCGACTGAACCGCCACTGTGATCGCCGACCACATGCCCGCCCTGCGGTCGTACTTAGACCTCCGACTTTTCGATGCCATGGTCGATCACCTCCTTGATGCCTGCCCGTGGGGACTCGCGCCGCCTTCTGGCGCTTCCTTGACCAGTAATCCATAAAAGGCGAGAACGATCCACTATGATAGAACCACGCTTTAACCAGCCAGACACTAAGCATTCTTTCAGAGCTACGAGAAGGTTTCTGGCCGGTTAAAGCGTTCAGAACGATTCGACATAGTCGGGAGTGTCCTTTGGTCATAACCGCTGATTTCACCCGCGCTCCGACAGGGAAGGAGCGGTCGAAGCTTGAGGCACGACTCCACCGACTCGATCGACAAGATCATCTCCAACAGATCGATCGGATCTACGAGTCGATGCGCGGTGACCTTCCCTCGACCGGGCTGATTGTTCGTTCCGGTTTCTCATTCCGCGAGAAGGACATCGGTACTGGTGCGTCAGATCGAAAGGCCCCTCCTCACGATCAGCGGCCATCCGCCACACGACTCATGACCAGCCGAGGCGCCGCGCTTCGGTTTGCCCTCACGCTTCTCGCCCTCGTGCAGACGAAGCGTAGGCCAGGCGCAAAGGCGCGGCTGGGCGACCTAGGCATCCAAGTTGTTGGCAACTCGAAAGAGCTCGGATGGACCGACTTAATCGCGGCTGATGCAACCGACAGCAAACACGGCGTCAACTATTTGACAGCGCGCGACAAGCGTGCGCGCACCGTGCGAAGCGCGCTCACGACCTTGAAGGCCGCGGGGATCGTCTCAATCCAGGGAACCCCCGGCACGCGCAATCGCTTCGAGGATTTCGACCTTCTCAACGAGCGCGGAATCGAAGCCGTTGGGGAATCCGAAGAGTACCGGGTGCCCATTCGTAATGAGCCGACATTCACAATGCCTACAGGTTTTGTGTCAAACGGCTGGTTGCACGTCCTGGAAGATTCCGAGATCGTCCTTCTCCTTATGGTCGCGTGCGGAAGAGGTGGGTGGCCCGAAAACGGGCTTCTTGCGCTTCCCGCCGAAGTGCGGTTGATGCAATACGGAATTCATCGAGACGCATACTCATCGGCAAGAAAGACGCTGGAATGGTTCGGTCTCTTAGAAGTTGAGGAGCTGGGACGGCACGGCGACGGCAGAGCGGAAAATTCCGAACTTCGCGTCCACAGGCTCGGACTGGTATTAGCTGGGTTCGAAGTGCCAGCGGCGCCGATAGTGATCGACGCCCTTCGAACTCAAATCGCCCGCACTTAGAGCGCCACCCAGCTCCGGCAGTCGTATCTGGATTCTCGGCAGTCGTCTAGCAGAGGTATCGGCATAGGGCGGACTCAATTACGGCCGATCGCCCCTTCCGTTGCCCCTGAAAACGTGACCTCAGGCGGCAACGTATTTCGGGGTCATCCGTCGGTGGCAGTGTTTAGGATCGATACCATAGGTATGAGATTCGCCTTCGGGGGTACGAATGGGCTCAGTTACCGCATACGAAACCTCGGCCGGAAAGCGCTACCGAGTTCGCTACCGAAAGCCCGATCACTCCCAAACGGACAAGCGTGGCTTTCGGACAAAGCGCGAGGCAGAGCTCTTCCTCGCCACTGTGGAACTGTCGAAGGCGCAAGGCTCGTACCTAGACCCGGTCGAGGCGCGAATCACGGTCGGAGAGCTTGGCGCCGAATGGCTCGCGAACAAGGAGCAAGCGCTCAAACCATCAAGCTACTCACCACTCTCGACGGCTTGGCGCGTCTACGTCGCTCCACGTTGGGCAGGAACATCCATTGGCCGAATCCGTCCTTCGATGGTCGAGCAATGGGTCCGGGAGCTCGGTCAAGGTAAAGCGCCGACTGTGCGTGCTCGTGGCGAGCATTCCAACAAGCCGCGATCCTCGAGCGTTGTCATCCGGGCCGTCGGGATTCTCGCCGGCATTCTTGATGTGGCCGTGCGAGACGGTCGCCTCGCGCGAAACCCTGCACGCGGGCTGTCGAATCTGCCGCGAAAGGTGACGAAGAAGCAGCGCCGGTATCTGACAGACAACGAGGTCTTCCGGTTTGCGGAATCCGTCCACGATCCAATGCGAAGCACACTGATTCTCACCCTCGCCTACACGGGGATCCGGTGGGGCGAAGCCGTTGCTCTCCGCTGCGCGGATATCGATCTCGATCGCCACCGTATTCGGGTCCGAGAGTCTGCGACGGAGGTCGAGGGCTACATTCACGTCGGACCACCGAAGAGCTGGGAAGCCCGAACCGTACCCTTTCCCGCGTTCTTAGACTCTTCGCTCGCACAGCTATGCGCGGACAAGCCTCCCAACGCTCTGGTCTTTGCCGGCCCGCTGAACGGTTACCTCATGCGACCGGACACCAGCGAGAGCCGACAGTCCTGGTGGCTGACCGCCCTCCGAGATGCCGGAATCGATCGGCTGACGCCTCACGACCTGAAACATACTGCCGCGAGCCTTGCGGTCAGCGCCGGCGCGAACGTCAAAGCACTCCAGCGGATGCTCGGGCACAAGTCCGCGGCGATGACCTTGGACACCTACGCCGATCTCTTCGACGATGACCTGGGCGATGTAGCAGAGCGTTTGAATGACCGAGTCATGTCCAAGAATGTGGGCAAAATGTGGGCACGGGTTCAAATCGAAGAGGAAAAATCGTCCAAATCTACCGTCTGATCAGCACTTTCTTTTGGACCCAAAAGTGCCCCTGGAGGGACTCGAACCCCCAACCCTTTCCTTAGGACGGAACTGCTCTTCCATTGAGCTACAGAGGCTGACCACCCGAGTTTACCGGAGCGTGACCTGCGGTTCGGCTCCAACGGGTCACCCGCATGGTTGAATCAGCCATGCGCTCGGTCATCGTCCACGCCTCGTGCGCGACGGCGCCCGGATGCGAAGACACCTTCACGACCTTCGACATCCCCCAATGGGCCGTCATCATCGTGATCGCCGTCGGCCTCGCACTCATTGTCGGCACAGCCGTCTACTTCACCCGCCGTGGTCGCTGAGCCTCAACCCTCCGATACGCCTCCAACGTATCCCGCAGCGCCTGCTCCACCGGCGTAGCCGTCACGCCGAGGCGGGAGGCGATCGCCGTGCTCTCGACGATGAATGGCTCCTCGAACAGGTAGTCCATCTCGACAAGGTCGCGCACGGTGGGGTTGAAGATCCCGACGGTCCGCAGCAGCAGCGGCGAGATCCGGATGCGCGTCGAGCACAGCGGCGCGGGAGCCAACGCGGGGTTACGCTTGCCAGATGAGCGACGACGCATTGCGAGCCACCAGAAACACCTTGGACGAACTGCTTTTGACCGAGTCCGACCTCATCGGCGGGGACCGGATCGCTCGCCGGTTCGCTGAGCTTCGGGCGAACATCGCGGCGATCTCCGACGATGAGCCGTGGCTGAAGACGTGGCTCGAGGAGGAGTGCAGCAGAGGCGGCGCGATGTTCGTCACCGCGAAAGAGGATCGCGGCAGGAACGGCTCGCTGGATGCGCCCGCCAGCGATGCGAATTCGCGCACCTCGATCATCCGCCGTTTCAACGCATGGAGCGAAGAGGTCGTCGCCCACATCGATGCCTACAGGAAGCCCGGACGCACCGAAAGCCACCTCCGAGCGGTGCTCGTCGACGCGACGCCTTCCGCGCCCAGCGTCGCTTGACCTAGGCCTGACTTAGGCCGCAGGCGCCAAGTACCCTTCCCACTTCGGTTGCGTGCTCTCCACCCCGCGCACCACCCACGACACGTCGTGCGGCATCCGCGGATCCGACCGCAGCGACCAGCCCATCTCGGACGGCGTGCGGTCGCTCTTCAGGTTGTTGCAGCGCAGGCAGCACGCGACCAGGTTCTCCCAGCTGTCCGCTCCCCCGCGCGACCGCGGCATGACGTGGTCGATCGTGGTCGCCGTCTTACCGCAGTAGGCGCAGCGGTGACCGTCGCGCCGGAGCACTCCCCGTCGGCTCACTGGCACGGATCGTCCGCGCGGGATGCGCACATAACGCGTCAACAGGATGACCGCCGGCCGATCGTAGCTGCCGGAGGTTCCCCACACCGGGTGGTCTTCGTCGATCTCGACGACCGTGGCTTTCTGATTCATCACGAGCACGAGAGCCCGCTTGAAGGACACGACGGCGAGCGGCTCGTAGCCGGCATTGAGGACCAGTGTGCGCATATCAACCCTTTCTGAACCGGCTGGATGGCTTCCAGACGTTCGGCGGAATGACAGCGGTCGGGATGCGGGTGCAGGCAAACAAAAAGGGCACTGTCACACGGACAGCGCCCATCGAAGCCACGGAATGGTGGCGGCAGGTTTGACTGCTGTGCCGTAGGTAGAAAAGGCCGCGCGCGTCCGCGGTGTGGACGCTGCACGACGTAACCATGTGGCACTCCCGGGATCTCTCACGGTGTCAGGGCATCAGGCTAACGCAGAATCGGCGCGCCACATATTCGAGGCGCGCCGATTCCGTGCTGTGAAACACACTGTTCACACAGTGTTGCCGGCCCGTTCGGGTCAGCGGGGAGACTGCAGGTGGATCAGATTCCGAGACGCACGACGTAGTAGCCAGAGGTCCAGATCGGGCGGATCGAGATCTCGCGACCAGAGTCGGGTGCGTCCATGATGTTGCCGTTGCCGGCGTAGAAACCGATGTGGCCGGGCATGACGATCAGGTCGCCGGGAACCGCATCCGCGATCGAGATGGTCTTGCCTCGTGCTGCTTCGCCCGACACGGAGTGCGGGAGCGAGATGCCGAACTGCGCGTAGACGAACATCACGTAACCGGAGCAGTCGAACCCGGCAGGGGTCGCGCCGCCGAAGACGTATGGGGTGCCGATGTACTGTTCGGCGACCTTGAACACCTGGGCGAGGCTGAAGTTCGGGTACGGCGGGTGGGCGAGGAAATCGCTGACCGACGGGCCGGAGTACGCCTTGCTGTAGGCGGCGAACTGCACAGCGACCCGCTGGCGCTCGGCTTCGGCCTTCTGGTTCGCGAGTGCCGCTTCGGTTGTGGCGCTGGCCGCATCGCGGGTGACGGCAGCCGTGGTGACGGACTGCGAGACCTCCACGCTCTGCGGCTGCGCCTTCTTCATGCCGTTGATCGCCGACGTCTTGAACTGCGCGCTCTCGGCGGTGGCCGGGTTGAACGCGTAGGCGGGGATGGCCATCGTGGCGATCAGGCCGGCCGCGAGGGTCATGACTGCGACGTTGATGACGCTGCCTTTGACGCGTTTACGCGATGCGGGCTTCTTCGGCGCCACAGCGGGAACGGCGACGGATGCGCGGGGAGCGGATGAGCGCGAGGCGACATTCGAGGCTTTCGCCGGCTGAACTGCCGGAAGGGCCGCCTTCGCGGTGCGATCCCTGGACGAGGACTCGGCAGCCCTGAGCGACCTGCGCGTGGCGAAGTCGTTCGAGGGTGTTGCGTTAGGGGTCGTCGGATCAGGCTCGGGAGGATTCTTCTCAGAATCGGGTGTACCTAATGGGGCCAAGGTATAAACCTCCTGCGCTCCAACAGCACTAGGTAGCTGCCCCGTCCGTGATGCTTATAGCTTCGGCTTCGCGAAAAAGGAGACGGTATTGGGGGTGGGAGCGTCCTCTTCCGGGTCCAGCGGCCGGCTTCTGGCCTGTGAACTCGTTCGACAATACGGGGTTCTGCACGGTTTGTCACATCCCCCAAAGGGGTTTTTAACAAACTGGTAACAGTTATGCCGCGTCTGCGAAGATGTGTGCCGCGAGTTCGTTGGGCAGTTCGAGGCCGGCTTCGTACCCGTCGATCTGCACGAGAACGTACGAACCGGCGGCAGAGAATGTGCCGGTCGAGCCCGGAAAGACACCGGCCTGCTTGAGCTGGAGGAGGAGTTCGGGATCGACCTGGGCCGGTTCGCCGAGGCGACGGATGCTGGCAGTCACCCCGGAATTCTGCCCCGCCACGAGATCGACGAGGTTCAGGAGACCCTGGGTCGACCGCGGGTCGGGCACGTCGCCCAACTCGTCGAGGCCGGGGATGGGGTTGCCGTACGGCGATTCGGTGGGGTGCCCGAGCATTGTGAGCAGCTTGCGCTCGACCTGCTCGCTCATCACGTGCTCCCAGCGGCATGCCTCTTCGTGCACGTACTCCCACTCGAGCTCGATCACATCGCTGAGCAGACGCTCGGCGAGGCGGTGCTTGCGCATGACGTGCACGGCCTTGCGCCGGCCGTCGCCGGTGAGTTCGAGGTGCCGGTCGCCGGAGACGACGACGAGGGCGTCGCGCTCCATGCGCCCGACGGTCTGCGAAACGGTCGGACCGGAGTGGCCGAGGCGCTCCGAGATGCGCGCGCGCAGCGGCACGATGTTGTCTTCTTCGAGCTCGAGGATGGTGCGCAGATACATCTCCGTCGTATCAATCAGATCGGTCATCGCCACCTCCGCCTCAGCGCCCAGAATTCAGGCGTAAACACCGGTATAGAGCCTACTGGCTGGGCATGACAGCCTGGCCCCACCTATCCACAAGTGCCAATAGACTCGCTTTATGCCGGATGTGACCATTCCTTCTGAACTGCTGCCCGCCGACGGTCGATTCGGCGCTGGGCCGTCCAAGGTCCGCAGGGAGCAGGTGGAGTACCTCGCGGGCGCCGGAGCGTCGCTGCTGGGCACCTCGCACCGGCAGGCACCTGTCAAGGATCTGGTCGGTCGCACCCGCACCGGTCTCGCCGAGCTGTTCCGCATCCCTGACGGCTACGAAGTGGTGCTCGGCAACGGCGGCTCGACCGCGTTCTGGGATGCTGCCGCGTTCGGCCTGATCGAGAAGCGCAGCGAGAACCTCGTCTTCGGCGAGTTCAGTAGCAAGTTCGCCGCGGCGTCGAAGGCTCCGTGGCTCGAAGCGCCGCACGTGATCGAGGCTCCGGCCGGCTCGCGTGCAGAGGCCCAACCGGTCGAGGGCGTGGATGTCTACGCGTGGCCGCACAACGAGACGTCCACAGGCGTGATGGCGCCCATCCGCCGTGTGAACGGGGACGCAGGAGCCCTGACCGTCATCGACGCGACCAGCGCGGCAGGCGGCGTCGACTTCAACGCATCCGAGACGGATGTCTACTACTTCGCGCCGCAGAAGAACTTCGCGTCGGATGGCGGGCTCTGGTTCGCGCTCTTCTCCCCCGCCGCGATCGAGCGGGTCGAGCGCATCGCAGCGAGCGACCGCTACATCCCCGAGTTCCTCAGCATCAAGAACGCGATCGACAACTCGCGCCTCAACCAGACCCTCAACACGCCGGCGATCGCGACGCTCCTCCTGCTGGAGAACCAGGTGGAGTGGATGAACGCGAACGGCGGCCTCGCCTGGTCGTCCGCGCGCACGGCCGAGTCCTCGGGCGCACTCTACGACTGGGCCGAGCGCGTCGACTACGCGACACCGTTCGTCGCGAACCCGGAGCACCGCTCGCAGGTCATCGTGACCATCGACTTCGACGACGCGATCGACGCGTCCGCCATCGCGAAGACGCTCCGTGCCAACGGGATCGTCGACACGGAGCCTTACCGCAAGCTCGGCCGCAACCAACTGCGCGTCGCGACGTTCGCCGCGATCGAGCCAGATGACGTCCGCGCGCTCATCTCGTCGATCGAGTACGTCGTGGAACGCCTCGGCTGAGCCGGATGCGCACCACCGGATGAGCGGACGATGAGACTCTGGCTGCGTGACAGCGAGCGCCGGCCCGATCCGGTGCCGGTGGCGACGGACGACCGGAAGGCCATTGCGACGGGCCTGGTGCTGTGGCTCGTCGCACTGGTGCTAGTCCTGGTCTTCGCCGTTCCGCTCGCTGCCGCCGGCAACGGCTGGTGGCTCTGGACCGTCGTCATCGGCGTCGGTCTCGGCGTCGTCGGACTCGTCTACGTCAGCATCAAGCGCCGCTGACTCCTCGGCCTCGAGGTCGAGCGCGGTGTCGATGTCTGCATCGTCGTCGAGTTCGGAATCGTCGAAGTCGATGTCGATGTCGACACCGTCGATGTCGCCGCTGTGCAGGACGGGAACAACATCGCCGTCCTCATCATCGTCGTCATCGTCGTCGTCCTCATCGAGATCGTCCGCGTCGTCCTCCGACTCGTCGCCCTCGTCGTCGTCCTCATCCTCGTCGTCCGACACGGCTTCGGCGGCAAGCGCCTCCTGGGAGGCCTGGTAATCGGCGAGGCGCTCCGACCACGGCACCCAGTCCGGGGCGAGAAGCGATGTCTCGCCGGGCATGAGCTCTGTCTCGAGCACGACCGGCTCCGCCTCGCCGTCGACACGCGAGATCGTCACAGACCAGCGCCAGCCGGGATAACCGGGCAGCGCGGCGTCGAAGAGCAGGGTGAGCACGTGCGGTGCCTCGACGATGTGGCCGACCACCGGGCCGACCGTCTCCGCCGGGGTGGCGTCGAGCAGCGCGGCCCTCGCGAGGTCGACGGAGTCGAGCAGTTCGGCGTCGGCGTCGAGCGGCTCCGCGGCGGCGATCGGCTCAGCGTCAACGATCGGCTCAGCGTCGGCGTCAGCGATCGGCTCAGCGTCAGCCGCCGGCTCGACGTCGGCTGCGTCCGCTTCGACGTCAGCAGACGTCGCCGCCGCGTCGGCGGAGGTCAGTGCTTCGTCGGCAGGATTCTGCTGGTCGTCAGGCATCCAGGTCGTCCGCAACCCGGCGGAGCACGGCCGCGATCTTCGCGCCGTGCGCTTTGTCGGGGTACTTGCCGCGCTTGAGGTTGGACCCGATGCCGTCGAGCAGCTTCACGAGGTCTTCGACGATGATCGCCATGTCGTCGGCCGACTTGCGGCTCATCTTCACGAGGCTGGGGGGCGCATCCAGAACGCGCACCGAGAGTGCCTGCGCGCCGCGCTTGCCGTCGGCGATGCCGAACTCGAGCCGTGTGCCCGATTTGACCACGGTGCCGGCGGGCAAAGCCGAGGCGTGCAGGAAGACCTCCTGGCCGTCATCGGAGCTGATGAAGCCGAAGCCCTTCTCGTCGTCGTAGAACTTGACCTTGCCGGTAGGCATGGGAACCTCTTTCACATGGGGAATCTTGTGACCAACCTCAATTATCCTTGATTTCGTGACCCAACAGACCCCGCCGGCTCCGAGCCGACTCCAGCGCACCCTTGCGTTCATCATCGCCGGCCTCTTCATCCTGTCTGTGCTCGCCATCGTGGCGATCATCGCGGGCACGGCCATGGGCGCGTTCGCAGCTCAGGGTTCGGGGAGCGGGATCTGGCCCACCATCTTCTTCATCCCCCTGATCGGGCTGCCGATCGCCTTCGTTCTCCTCATCGTGGTGCTCATCGATAGTTTCCGGCAGAGGAGCCGAGCGAATCGCGATTCGCAGCGCTGACGCCGGGCTGACTGACGTGCACGGGCGATGGAGCCTCCGATGACGAGTGCACTGTCCCTCGCCGCCCGCCTGCGTGCGCTCGACGATGATGCGCTCATCGCCATCATCCAGCAGCGCGGCACCCCCCGCTACGGCGTGTCCGATTTCTTCGATCTCGCCGATTCGCTTCTCGATCGCGAGTCGGTGCAGCGCGCGGTCACAGCCTTCGACCGGCCGACGCTGGCCGTCCTGGCGGCGCTGACCGCATCCGCGCCCCTGACCCCCACAGCTGTCGCAGCCGCACTCGAGGACGGCGGCGCGGTTCCGGTGCAGTCGACGGATGCGGTCCGCACGCGACTCGAGACCCTCGCATCCGCGCTGCTCATCTTCTCCGACGGCGACCTCTACGCACCCTACGATTCGGTGAGCGCGCAACTCGCGGCCTGGCCGACCATCGGGTTGCCCGGTCCTGCCGCGCTCATCCAGGCTCCCCCTCCGCCGGCGCTGGCGCCCGTGCCCGATACGGAGCAGCGCTTCACCGACCGTCTCGCCTCCGAACGAGCGTTCACCGCCGTCTCGACGGTCACCGAACTCATCGCCGAACTGACACGCGAGGGCGCCCGCGAACTGCAGAAGGGCGGCCTTGCGCTGCCCGCCACCAAACGCGTCGCGGCCGCGCTCGCGGTCGATGTGTCCGATGTGCCGGCCGTCGTCTCCGTGGCCGCACGGGCCGGCCTGATCGCGCAGGAGAGCGCGACCTGGCTGCCCACCGACGCGGGGTCGGAGTGGCAGTATGCGCCGACCGCAGAGCGCTGGGAGGGCCTCGCGGTCGCCTGGCGCGATGCCCTGCCGGCCGACCTGCGTGGCGTGCTCGCCGAACGCACGCACGCCGCGTGGGGCGACAACCTGCGGGAATTCATCGGATGGGCGTATCCAGCGGGCGGCGCAGCGCTGCAACTGCGCGTGGCGGCCTACACGCGCGACGCGGAATGGCTCGGGATCACGGCACGCCACGTGCCGAGCTCGGCGGGAACCCTCCTCCTCGAAGCACGGCCGGATGATGCGGCCGCGTCGATCGGGTCGCTGTTCCCTCCCGAGGTGAACCGCGTCTACCTGCAGCACGACCTGTCGGTCGTCTCGCCCGGTCCCCTGGTGCCGGCGGTGGATGCGCGTCTGCGCACGATCGCCGACGTGGAGAGCCGTGCCCTCGCATCCACCTACCGGGTGTCTGCCGGCAGTCTCGGTCGCGCGATCGCGGCCGGCGAGACGGCGGACACCATTCGGTCGTTCCTCGCGGAGATCTCGCTGACCGGGGTCCCGCAGCCGCTCGACTACCTGATCACGGACGCGGCCGAACGGTACGGTCGCGTGCGGATCGGCGACCTCGAAGCGGTTCGCGCCGCGGGCGGTGTGACCTATGACACCGAGA
This sequence comes from Leifsonia sp. Ger2509, assembly GCF_055231915.1. NCBI lineage: Bacteria > Bacillati > Actinomycetota > Actinomycetes > Micrococcales > Microbacteriaceae > Leifsonia > Leifsonia sp. Ger2509. The sequence goes on along the minus strand of NZ_JBUYVB010000003.1, from coordinate 3,359,111 downwards.
ACGGCGCCCGAACGGTCGTCCACTCGGAGGACCGTGAACTGCTGAAGACGATCGAGGTCGATCAGGCCCTCAGGGCGATCGCCCTCATCCGCACGAGTGCGACCCGGCTCGTCAGCAGGTTCGCGCGGGATGTCGTCTTCTGGGCCCTCAGCGACGCCCGCTATCCGGTGGCCGCCGAGGATGCCGATGGCACGATCGTCGGGCTGCACCGGCACCGGGTCGCCCGGCAGGCCGAGGTCGCGGAGGCGAACCCGGCTGCGGCGCTGGTCGCCCGGCTGCGCGTTGCGGAGTTGGAGGAGGAGTCCGACACCAGCGAGCAGTGGCTGGCCCGCCAGATCTCCAGCGCGATCCGGGGCAAGACCCCGATCGCGGTGAGCGTGGCGATGCCGGACGGCCGTGTGGTCGAGTACCTGCTCGAGCCGACCGGGATCGGCGGCGGCCGGTTGCGCGGCCGGGACCGCGAGGCGGACATCGAGCGCACGCTTCCCTTGTCGAGCATCCAGGGCCTGCGGGAGGGCGACGCGTTGTAGCCGCGCGGCCCGAGCGGGCCGTGCGCACCGGGCCGGCCGGACCGACCTGGCCGGACCCTCCGGACCAGCCGGACCTGACCCGACGATCCGGACCGGCCGGATCCAGAAGGCGTTCGTCCGCCGGGCGTAGACTTCCTCCTTATGTCCGACGGCCCACTGATCGTCCAGAGCGACCGCACCGTTCTCCTCGAGGTGGCGCATCCCGCTGCTGAAGACGCGCGCCACGACCTCGCCATCTTCGCCGAGCTGGAACGCGCGCCCGAGCACATCCACACCTACCGGATCACCCGGCTCGGCCTGTGGAATGCGCGGGCTGCAGGCCACACCGCCGAGGACATGCTCGCGACGCTCGAGAAGTACTCGAAGTTCCCGATTCCGCAGACGGTCTCCGTCGACATGGGCGAGACGGTCGCGCGCTACGGACGGCTCATCATCGATCGCGCCGACGACGGCACCCTGGTGCTCCGGTCCACCGATCTCGCGGTCCTGACGGAGATCGCCGGCGCCAAACGGGTCGCTCCCCTCCTCGTCGAGCGCCTCGACGACACGACGTTCGCGGTCGCCGCCTGGGCGCGCGGGCAGCTCAAGCAGGAGCTCGTGAAGCTCGGCTGGCCCGCCGAGGACCTCGCCGGCTACACGCCGGGGACGCCGCATCCGATCGACCTCGTCGAAGACGGCTGGCACCTGCGCGACTACCAGAACAAGGCGGTCTCCAGTTTCTTCGACGGCGGCTCCGGCGTTGTCGTGCTCCCCTGCGGCGCAGGCAAGACCCTGGTCGGCGCGGGCGCGATGGCGACGTCGAAGACGACCACGCTCATCCTCGTCACCAACACGGTGTCTGCGCGCCAGTGGCGTTCAGAGCTCCTGCGCCGCACCACGCTCACGGAGGCCGAGATCGGCGAGTACTCCGGCCAGGTGAAGGAGATCAGGCCGGTCACGATCGCGACCTACCAGATCCTCACGGCGAAGCGGAAGGGCGAGTACGCGCACCTCGCCCTGCTCGACGCGCTCGACTGGGGACTCGTCGTCTACGACGAAGTGCACCTGCTCCCCGCGCCCGTCTTCAAGCTGACCGCTGAGCTCCAGGCCCGCCGCCGCCTCGGCCTGACCGCGACCCTGGTGCGGGAGGACGGCCGCGAGGGCGACGTCTTCAGCCTCATCGGCCCCAAGCGGTTCGATGCTCCGTGGAAGGAGATCGAGGCGCAGGGCTTCATCTCCCCCGCGGCCTGCTACGAGGTGCGCATCGACCTGCCCCAGTCGGAGCGGCTCTCCTACGCCGCCGCGGCCGACGAGGAGCGGTACCGGCTGGCTGCGACCGCTCCGGCGAAACTGGATGTGGTGCGCCGCCTCGTCGCCCGGCACGACGGCGAGCGCATCCTCGTCATCGGGCAGTACCTCGACCAGATCGACGAGCTTGCGGATGCACTGGATGCGCCGCGACTGACCGGCGCGACGCCGATCGACGAGCGCGAACGCCTCTACCAGGAGTTCCGCGAGGGCATCACGCCGGTCCTGGTGGTCAGCAAGGTGGCGAACTTCTCGGTCGACCTGCCCGAGGCGACCGTGGCCATCCAGGTCTCCGGATCGTTCGGCTCGCGACAGGAGGAGGCGCAGCGGCTCGGACGGCTGCTGCGCCCGAAGGAGTCCGGCCTGTCGGCGAACTTCTACACGCTCGTGGCCCGCGACACCGTCGACCAGGACTTCGCACAGAACCGCCAGCGCTTCCTGGCGGAGCAGGGGTACAGCTACACGATCCTGGACGCGCACTCCCTGGCCGCGTGACGACCGGCGCGCCCTACGCGCGCAGGTAGCGCAGCAGCAGCGTGTCGCCCGCCACGAGCGTGTGGGCCAGCCGCAGCCCCACCGGCGCGATGGGCGACGCCCCGGTCGCGATGCGCGTCGACACCCCGGCCTCGAGCCGTGGGCTCACCGTGAGGCACAGCTCGTCGAGCACCCCCGCGGCGATCAGGCCGCCGAATAGATGCGGGCCGCCTTCGCAGTGGATGCGCGCGAGCCCGCGCTCCGTGAGTGCCCGCACCAGGGCATCCGCCTGGACTCGCTCGTGCCCGCAGACCATGACATCCGCCACCGTCTCGAGCGTGGCACGTTGGCTCCTGTGCGAGAGTTCGGTGGTCAGGATGAGCGGACGCACCGGCGCGTCCGCGAAGATCGGACTCGACGGGTCGAGGTCGAGGCTGGCCGAGACGATCGCGAAGACCGGATGCGGTGCGAGCCTGGCAGCGATGCGCGCCCGCTCCCCGGCGTCGTTGACCCGCATTGCGCCGTACCCCTCGGCTCGCACAGTGCCCGCGCCGACGACGACGACGTCGCAGAGCCGCCGCAGCAGGTCGAACACCCGGTGGTCAGCCGGGTCCGAAAGGCCACCCGACAAGCCCTGGTGCGTCGCAGCGCCGTCGACGCTGGAGACGAAGTTGGCCCGCACCCACGGCTCGGCGACGCCGTCGGAGTAAAGCCGTGTGATGTCGTCGTCGCTGAGCGCGTCGACGACCGGAACCGGAAACACCCGCGTGATCGGGGTCTCACTCATTCGCGTCGCCCATGTTGTGGCGGAGGCCCTGCGGCGTCCACAGGCCGAGGATGGCCTCGGTCATCCGGGTCGCCGCGACGGAGGCGGCGACGTTGTGCATCCGGATGATGCGGGCACCGTTCATGATCGAGACGACGGCCGCGGCGATCGAACCTTCTAGCCGCGCCGCTCGGTCGGCCTGCAGGGTCTCGCCGATGAAGTCCTTGTTCGATACCGCGGCGAGCGTCGGAAAGCCGAGGTCCGCGATCTCGGACAGCCGTCGAGTGAGCTCGAGCGACTGCAGGGTGTTCTTGTTGAGGTCGTGGCCAGGATCGACCACGATCCGCTCCTCGGGCACTCCGGCCGCGAGCGCACGATCGACCCGCTCCGACAGGTAGCGTGCGATGTCCGCGGCGACGTCGTCGTAGTGGGGCCGCGGATACTGTGTGCGCGGGGCCGCGAGGCTGTGGGTGATGACGAGGGTCGCCTCACTGTCGGCGACGACCGCGAGCAGACCAGGGTCGCTGAGGCCGGTCGTGTCGTTGACGACCGTGGCCCCGGCGCGGATGGCGTCGCGCGCGACCTGCGCATGGAACGTGTCCACCGAGATCACCACATCCGACCCCGCCCGCAGTTCGGCGATGACGGGGATGACGCGCTCCGCCTCGTCGACGGCCGGGACCGGGGCGCCGGGCGCGAAGGGCGCACCGCCGATGTCGACCCAGTCGGCTCCGCCCTCGACGGCCGCGAACGATGCGGCGACGGCGGCGTCGAGCGCGAACGTGCGGCCCTTGTCGTAGAACGAGTCCGGTGTGCGGTTCACCACGGCCATCACCGCGACCTGGCGGGAGAAGTCGAAGGCGCGCGCGCCGATCCGGCGGATGGGGATGCGCAGCGGCGGCAGGTACGGTCTGCGGGCGCCGGCGGATGCGGCGGCTGCGGCGGCGAGGCCGTCAGAGAGTGTCAAGGGGTACGTCCTCATCGGTGAGCCGGTCGAGATCGACCTGCGCGCCCGACCGGATCAGTCGCTGCACCTGGTCGTTGACGTCCCAGACGTTCACGTTCATCCCGGCGACCACGCGGCCGTCGCGAATCCAGAAGGAGATGAACTCGCGGGACTCCGGGTCTCCGCGATACACGACCTCCGCGCCGCGGGCGAGCGGCGCGTACCCCGAATACTCCATCCCCAGATCGTATTGGTCGGTATAGAAGTACGGGATGTCGTCGTAGGCGGCGTTTTCACCGAGCATCGCGCGGGCGGCCACCGTGCCGCCGGCGATCGCGTTCGCCCAGTGCTCGTTGCGCAAGTGCTGCCCGATCGCGGGGAGGAACGGGTCGGCGACGTCGCCGGCGGCGTAGACGTCTGGGGCACTCGTCAGCATCGCGGCACTCGTGGTGACGCCGTTGCCGAGCGCCAGTCCGGCGGCTTCGGCGAGACCCGTGTTGGGTGCCGCGCCGATCCCAGCGATCACGAGATCCGCGGGGAGCCGCTCGCCCCCATCCGTCGTCACCTGGACGACCCGTCCGGCCGAGCCGTGCAGTTCGGCCGGTGCGGTGCCCATCCGGAACTCGACGCCGTGCTCCCGGTGGAGCAACTCGAAGACCGAGCCGAGCTCTGCGCCGAGCGCGTAGCGCAACGGGATGGCGTCGTGGCCGACGACCGTGACCTCGTTGCCGTACTGGCGCGCGGACGCCGCTACCTCGAGGCCGATCCAGCCCGAACCGGCGATCACGACCCGGCGGCCCCCACCCGACAACTCCTCCCGCAGAGCGTCGCTGTCCTCGAGGGTGCGCAGTGTGTGCACGCCGTCGAGGTCCGCCCCGGGAACGGCCAGCCTACGGGCGGTCGCTCCGGTCGCCAGCAGGAGGCTCGCGTATCCGAGGCGGCCCCCGTCCTCGAGAACGACTTCGTGCGCGCCGGGGTCGATCGACGTGACCGTCGTCTCGAGCACCAGGTCGACCGCATTGTCCGCGTACCACTGCGATGGATGCACGAACACGTCGTCGCGGTCGCCGCCGTTCAGGTACTCCTTCGACAGCGGTGGGCGGATGTACGGACGATGCGCCTCGGCGCCCACCAGCGTGATGGGCCCCTCATAGCCCTTCTCGCGGAGCGTCGTGGCCGCAGTCGCCCCCGCGAGACCTCCGCCGACGATGACGATCGTGCGCTCGGTCATGGGTGGTTCCTTCCGTCGCTGCCTGTGCCGAAGCTAAGGTGCGGTGACGGGTTCGTCAAGGGCGCGCATCCGACTCGCGGCGGTTTCGCGGAGCGCTCGCGGGCTGTTCGCACGCCGTTCGCGGGGCGGTCACACGCCGGACACACGCCCGGCACCGAGTGCACACCGCGCCCTCTCAGCCAAGTCTCAGTCAACGCGCAGATACTAGTTCCCATGAACGCCGGACCACGCATTCTCATCGTCGACGACGAGCCCAACATCCGCGATCTTCTCACCACCAGCCTCCGCTTCGCCGGCTTCGCCGTGCGAGCTGTCGGCAACGGTGCCCAGGCGATCTCCGCGGTCCTCGAAGAGGAACCCGACCTCATCATCCTCGACGTCATGCTCCCCGATATGAACGGCTTCGGCGTCACAAAACGCCTGCGCGGCGCCGGCTACACGGCCCCCATCCTGTTCCTCACCGCGAAAGACGACACCGAGGACAAGATCACCGGCCTCACCGTCGGCGGCGACGACTACGTCACCAAGCCGTTCAGCCTCGACGAGATCGTCGCACGCATCAAAGCGATCCTGCGCCGCACCATGCAGGCCGATGAAGACGCGGTCATCCGCGCCGGCGAACTCACGATGGACCAGGACACCCACGAGGTCTTCGTCGGCGACACGGCGATCGAGCTCAGCCCCACCGAGTTCAAGCTGCTGCGCTACCTGATGCTCAATCCCAACCGCGTGCTGAGCAAAGCGCAGATCCTCGACCACGTGTGGGAGTACGACTTCAACGGCGACGCCGGCATCGTCGAGTCCTACATCTCCTACCTGCGACGCAAGGTCGACGCGCATTCGAGCGAGCCGCTCATCCAGACCAAACGCGGTTTCGGCTACATGCTCAAGGCGGCGAAAGTCTAGCCCCACTCACTATTGGCCCAGCTTCGCTGCATAAACTGGCGGCCTCATGCACGAATCACTCCTGGATCGATGGAACGCGATCTCGCTCCGTACCAAGATCACGGGCGTGACCGTCCTGATGTTGACGCTCGGCCTGCTCGTCTCGGGCATCGGCACGATGGCGATGCTCAAGCCGGTGCTTCTGGCGCAGCTCGACGCGCAGCTGAACGCGGCCTCGCAGCCGAACAACCTCAACTCGTACCTCGCGTCGCGCACCAGCAACAGTGACAAGATCGCCTCCGATGGGAGCGCATCCGACTACTTCGTCGCCCTCTACAACGCCGACGGCAACCTGATCGACTACAACTGGAAGAACGAGCCGACGGCTGAACGCCCCGTCGTCCCGGCAACGGTCAACCTCACCAAGGGCCGCGAGATGAGCCAGAACGGGTTCTACCTCAACAGCCGCGACAAGCACACGCTCTACCGCGCGAGCGCGTCGCTCGTGACCTTCACGTCGCCGGCCGGCGCGTACGGAACCGCGATCGTCGCCGCATCCACCCACCAGATCGATACGATCATGGCCAGCTACCTGGCCATCTTCCTCGGCTTCGGGGTGATCGTCGTGATCGTCGGAGCCGGGCTCACGCGGATGCTCGTCACGACGACGTTCGCGCCCTTGCGCGAGGTGGAGCAGACGGCCGCCGCGATCGCCGACGGCGACTTCAGCCAGCGCCTCGGCGGGGCCACCCCGAACACCGAGGTCGGCCGCCTCAACCGCTCGCTCAACACCATGCTCAACCGCATCGACCGGGCCTTCAACGACCGCGCCCGCACGATCGAACAGATGCGCCGCTTCGTGGGCGACGCCAGCCACGAACTGCGCACACCGCTCGTGTCGGTGCGGGGCTACGCCGAGTTGTACCGGATGGGCGCCCTCCAGTCCCCCGAAGAAGTCGCCCAGGCCATGGACCGCATCGAGAAAGAGGCGATCCGGATGGGCGGACTCGTCGAAGACCTCCTCGAACTGGCCCGCCTCGACGAGACCAAGCCGCTCGATCTCAAGCCCGTCGACCTCGTGCCGATCGCGCGCGACGCGGCGCTGGACGCGAAGGCGTCGTCGCCCGGCCGGGTGGTCACTGTGCTCACCCCCGAGCCCGTGCTGCGCAGCCACGACATCCCCACTGAGCCGATCGAGGCGGTCGGCGCGGGAGCGATCAACCGGGCGCAGACCACCGCGAACACGGCGACCGGTCCTATCGCATTCGCCGGCGCGACCCTGGCCCGCCTGCGGAGCCGGCGTCCGCGACGGACGACGGGCGGAGTCGTCGTCATCGCCGAGCCCGAGGTGTCGCTGCCCTGGCCGCCGCCGAGCGATCCGGCGATCGTGATGGCCGAAGAGAACAAGATCCGCCAGGTGGTCACCAACCTGATGGGCAATGCGATGCGCTTCACGCAGAACGACAGCCCGATCGAGATCCTCGTTCAGGTGAACCACCAGACCGACCGGGCGATCCTCGAGGTCATCGACCACGGCGAGGGGATCCCCCCGCAGATCCGGGAGAAGATCTTCCAGCGCTTCTGGCGTGCGGACACGTCACGCGCCCGCGAGACCGGCGGCAGCGGGCTCGGCCTCGCGATCGTGTCGTCGATCGTCGCGGCCCACAACGGCACCGTCGAAGTCATCGAGACCGACGGCGGAGGAGCGACTTTCCGTGTGGCGCTGCCCCTGGCGGGCTCCCCCGCCGCCCCGCAGCCGATCGCGCCCGCCGCGTAGGTCTATCGGCCCGTTGAGCCCGGGAAAAGTACGCCCGGTTCGGCGTTTTCGGGCGGACCTTTCCCGGACTCGACGCCGGCGGGAGCGCGATCAGTCCTTCGGACCGGAATCGGGATCGCGCGGCTTGTCGGGGCGTCCCGAGAGGGTGAAGCGCACCATCCAACGGACGAGCAGGTAGGCGACCACGGCCAGTACGGCGAGGATGGCCAGGATGATGGCGAGCACGATCATGCTGTGTACGAAGTCGAGATCCATGCTCTTCGCGCCTAGCTCTTGGCGCTGTCGCTCGGCCTGTTCGCCACGACCCACTTCGCGAAAGACAGCGTGCCCCCGGCCGGATCGGGGAACACGTTCGTACTCGAGACCGACAGCCAGTCCCCGTCCGACACGAGGTCGACCGACGTCGTCTCCCACTCGACGCCAGGCAGGGTGTGCTGGATCGCGCTGTAGGTCGTCCCGCCCGACGTGAACGACACGTCGCGAATCGTGACGCCCCGCGCCGCAAGTTGCTCACGGTACTGGCCGAACGCGGCGGCCCCATCGGTTATCACGGTCAGACTGGCCAGCACGCCGCCTGATCCATCTGTGCTCGGCTGGTACATGCAGAATTCGGCGTTCGGCACCAAGGCCACTGCAGCCTGGATGCGGAACACCTCCTCCGGCGCCAGATACGAAGCCACAGGGACTCCGAAACTCGACGCGGCTGCCTCGGCGTACGCGTCGTCCATGCATGACGGATGCGGCGCAGGCGGAAGAACTCCCCTCGCCGTCCCGGCAATCGGCGCCACCGCGTCGACCGCGTGCTGCATCAGCGAGTGGAAGTCCGCCTCGCTGATCGTGGGGCGCTGCGGGGAACTGGCCTCTGCAGCGATCCACACATCACCGACGAGGATGTTCGTGTGGCAGTAGTTCTGGCTGCAGTCCCCGCCGCGCGACGGGTGACCGTTGTAGTCCGCCCCCGGGGTCGCCGTCGACGCATACCAGGCCGCCAGCTGCTGCCAGGCGCCGTCGGCCTTCGGCAGGACGTCGATCGTGAGGCGGGCGCTCGACTTCTCGACGTCGTCCGCGCCCGCGCTGCCCCAGAGGCAGGATCCGCCGCCCGCCGCGGCCAACTGCCCGTGCGTGCGGGTGGCGTCGGACACCGCCCGGGCGCCGGCATCCATCCGGGTGACAGTGACGCCGAGGAGTGTCGACACCGTCGATTCGTCGGTCAGTGCAGCGCAGTCGAGCGCGAGCGACGGCGCAGCTGCGGAGGGTGTCACGGTCGGGCTGGGTGTGCCCGGGTCGGTGCCGGGATCCTCCGCGCCCTGGGGCGCGCATCCGCTCAAGGTGAGAGCGACCATGACGCCCACCCCGAGGGCCGCCCTGTATGCCTGATTCTTCATATGTTCCCCCGGCTCCCCAGTGAACACATCGTAGCGATGCGCAGCCAGGCCCCGTCAGGAGACGATCGTCTCAAATCCACAACGATCGCCCGCGCATCCGGCGAGGGATGCTGAAAGTGCGTTTCAGCGATGCGAAGGGCGACCTATCGCACCCTCGCCAACTTATGGGTCTATCGGCCCCGACGAGTCCGGGAAAAGTCCGACGAAGCCGCCGAATTGCGCGGACTTTTCCCGGACTCGACGCCGGCTGGGACGCGATCAGTCCTCCGGACCGGGACCGGGCTCGCGGGGCCTGTCGGGTCGTCCCGAGAGGGTGAACCGCACCATCCAACGGATGAGCACGTAGGCGACCACGGTCAGCCCGGCGAGCATGGCCAGGATGATGGCGAGCACGATCATGCTGTGTACGAAGCCGAGATCCATGCTCCCCAGCGTACGGCCCGCCCGTCGCCGTCATGCCGGCCCGTGCGGCTCAGCGCGCCCGCGCTGTCGAGTGGTCGGTAACCGACCGAAAAGCCGCACGGGATGGGCGGTTAGCGACGACTCGACGGGCCGGACAAGAAAGAGGGCGCCTCCCAGATGGGAGACGCCCTCTTCGAGGTGTTGCGACGGACTTAGAAGTCCATGCCACCGGTCGGGTCGCCGACGGGTGCCGGGTTCTTCTCCGGCTTGTCGGCGACGACGGCCTCGGTGGTGAGGAACAGGCCCGCGATGGACGCTGCGTTCTGCAGCGCGGAACGGGTGACCTTCACCGGGTCGTTGATGCCGGCGGCCAGCATGTCGACGTACTCGCCGGTCGCGGCGTTGAGGCCGTGTCCGACGGGCAGGTTGCGCACCTTCTCGACGACGACGCCGGGCTCGAGGCCCGCGTTGATCGCGATCTGCTTGAGCGGAGCCTCGATGGCGACGCGCACGATGTTCGCGCCGGTCGCCTCGTCACCGGTCAGCTCGAGCTTCGCGAACGCGTTCTTGCCGGCCTGGATGAGCGCCACGCCACCACCGGCGACGATGCCCTCTTCGACGGCCGCCTTCGCGTTGCGCACGGCGTCTTCGATGCGGTGCTTGCGCTCCTTGAGCTCGACCTCGGTCGCGGCACCCGCCTTGATGACGGCGACGCCGCCGGCGAGCTTCGCGAGACGCTCCTGGAGCTTCTCACGGTCGTAGTCGCTGTCCGTGTTCTCGATCTCGTTGCGGATCTGGGCGACGCGGCCCGCGATCTGCTCGGGGTCTCCGCCGCCTTCGACGATCGTGGTCTCGTCCTTGGTGATGACGACCTTGCGGGCCGTACCGAGCAGGTCGAGGGTGACGTTCTCGAGCTTGAGGCCGACCTCTTCGGAGATGACCTGGCCGCCGGTGAGGATCGCGATGTCCTGCAGCATGGCCTTGCGGCGGTCGCCGAAGCCCGGAGCCTTGACGGCGACGGACTTGAAGATGCCACGGATCTTGTTCACGACGAGCGTGGCCAGGGCCTCGCCGTCGACGTCCTCAGCGATGATGAGGAGCTGCTTGCCGGCCTGGATCACCTTGTCGACGACGGGCAGAAGGTCCTTGATGTTCGAGATCTTCTGGTTCGCGATCAGGATGTACGGGTCTTCGAACACCGCTTCCTGGCGGTCGGGGTCGGTGACGAAGTACTGCGACAGGAAGCCCTTGTCGAAGCGCATGCCCTCGGTCAGCTCGAGCTCGGTGCCGAAGGTGTTCGACTCCTCGACGGTGACGACGCCCTCTTTGCCGACCTTGTCGATCGCCTCGGCGATGATCTCACCGATGGTGGTGTCGCCGGCCGAGATGGATGCGGTGGCCGCGATCTCCGCTTTGGTCTCGACCTCTTTGGCAGAGGCGATGAGTTCGGCGGTGACAGCCTCGACGGCCTTCTCGATGCCACGCTTCAGCGTGATGGGGTCTGCGCCGGCGGCGACGTTGCGGAGGCCTTCCTTGACCAGAGCCTGGGCGAGGACGGTTGCGGTGGTGGTGCCGTCACCTGCGACGTCGTCGGTCTTCTTGGCGACCTCCTTGACGAGCTCGGCACCGATCTTCTCGTACGGGTCGTCGAGTTCGATCTCCTTGGCGATGGAGACACCATCGTTGGTGATCGTGGGAGCGCCCCACTTCTTCTCGAGCACGACGTTGCGACCGCGCGGGCCAAGCGTCACCTTCACGGTGTCGGCCAGAATGTTCAGGCCACGCTCGAGTCCGCGGCGCGCGTCCTCGTTGAAAGCAATGATCTTTGCCATGGTTGTTTCTCGTCCCTCCCGGACGTCTGCGAAAGATACGGAACTTCGGGCGAATGCCCGTGTTCATTGTTAGCACTCGAACGCGTCGAGTGCTAGAACGATTCTGGCACTCGGGGGCCGCGAGTGCAAGTGAACGCAGAGTGCCCGCTGACAGGGGGCGCCGAACGCGAGCGAACGCCGCCCGGCGGACCGGACGGCGTTCGAATCAGTAGTCGTGCTGTGCTACGCCAGACGCACCGACTCGGCCTGGGGGCCCTTGTTGCCGGTACCGACCTCGAATACGACCTGCTGGCCCTCTTCGAGGACCTTGTAGCCGCTCATGTCGATTGCGGAGTAGTGAACGAAAACGTCCTGTCCCCCATCATCGACAGTAATGAAGCCGTAGCCTTTCTCAGCGTTGAACCACTTCACGGTTCCGTTCGCCATCTATTACTCCCATTGCTGTGTTTCGTCCGCGCGTAGCACATTCACCAGCGCGTTGAAACCAGATACTAATGCTTTCGAAGGCGGCAATGGACGACCATCAGGACAATAGGTCGTGAAATTACCTGAAATGGGCATGAATTAAACACGCCTGAAACATCGGCGACCGTAATGCCCGGTGAGAAGCGCTATCCCGTCGGAGCTTTGTAGTCGCTGCCGACGACCACCGTCAGGTCCGCGCCGGTCTCGGCGAAGTCCTGCGTCAGCATGACGGTCGATCCGGGCAGGGACTGGGCCAGACCGAGGGCGGCGGCCTCATTCTTCGGGTTCGAGTAGTAGACGACGGTACTCGTGATGTTCGACTGGCTGGCGTTGGCGCGGGACTGCACCTTCCATCCCTTCGCCACGAGCGCGTCGCCCACCTGGTTCGCGAGACCGGCGGTCGTCGTGCCGTTCAGCACGGTCACGTTGAGCGCAGGGTTGACGGTCGGGGTGATGGTCGGCGTCGGGGTCGACGTGACCGACGGCGAGGGCGTGCCTGAGGGCGAACCGTTGAAGGCGATGCTGCCGTTGATGAGGTAGAGCCCGAACACGCCGACGCCGATCAGGAGGATCGTGGCGACCACGGCCCAGGCGAAACCGATCCAGCCGCGCCCCTTCTGGTGAGGAGCTCGGTGGGCGCCGACGCGCTGAATATCGTCGGGGATCGCGTCGAAGCGATCCTTCGGGTATTTCTCTGCCATCTGTTCGGGGTGATCCTCAGTCGTGGGGGGTCAGCGCTCGCGCGTTCCGGGCGGCCGTTCGGGCGTCGCGGAGGCGTTGCAGCCTCTTGACGAGCATAGGGTCGTGAGCGAGTGCGGCCGGCGAATCGATCAAGGCGCCGAGCAGCTGATAGTACCGCGCGGCCGAAAGGCCGAAGTCCTGGCGGATCGCCTGCTCCTTCGCACCCGCATGGCGCCACCACTGCCGTTCGAAGGCGAGGATCGCCTCGTCGCGCTCGGTGAGCTCATCCGGAACCGCTGAGGAGTGGGTGCGATCCTTGGATGCTTCCGCCATCGCTCTCCCTTTCCCGCTGACCCCTGACTTGCGCTTCATACTATTTGCGGGTGTCTGAGTGTTCGCCCAAGCGGGCGGGCACGTCGTGTGATGGCGTTTAGGGTTGGAACGGACCTTTATCAGGCCGGATCGACGCAGGAAGGACGCCTCGTCCATGGAGTACAACGTCACGAAGAGCGACGACGAATGGCGCAACGAGTTGAGCGCCGACCAGTACGCGGTGCTGCGCGAGGCCGCCACCGAGCGCCCCTGGACGGGCGAACTGCTCGATGAGGAGCGCGCCGGCCTCTACACCTGTGCTGCCTGCGGTTCCGAGCTGTTCAAGAGCGGCACGAAGTTCGACTCCGGCTGCGGCTGGCCGAGCTTCTACGAGTCGGTGCGACCGGAGGCGGTGGAACTCATCGAGGACAGGAGCCTCGGGACCGTCCGCACCGAGGTCCGCTGCGCGCGCTGCGGCTCGCACCTCGGCCATGTCTTCGACGACGGGTTCGGCACGCCGACCGGCGACCGGTACTGCATGAACTCGATCTCCCTCAACTTCACGCCCGCCGAGTAGCCGCGTGACGAACCTGGTCGAAGCCGTCGCCGGCAGGCGCTCGTACTCGCGCGTCACCGACGAGGCTCCGACGCACGCCGAGCTGCTTCCGCTCATCGCTGCAGCAGGCCGCGTCGCCGACCACAGCTCGCTGCGTCCGTGGCGCGTGATCGAGCTGCGCGGGGATGCGCGCGACCGGCTGGGCCGGGCATTCGTGAAGGATGCGGGGGCGCACGGCCCCGAGGCGGAAAAGCTCGCCCAGAAGCCGCTGCGGGCGCCTCTCCTGCTCGCGATCGTCTCCGTGCGCCAGAAGAGCGAGAAGGTGCCGGGCTGGGAACAGGATGCGGTCGCCTCCGGTGTCGCGCACACCCTGAGCCTGCTGCTCCACGATGCCGGCTGGGGCGTCTTCTGGCGCACCGGCACGCACACCCGCTCGAAGGCCGTGCACAAGACCCACTCCCTGGCGAAGAACGAGCGGCTCCTCGGCTGGCTCTATGTCGGAGGCGTGCCGGACGGCGCACGCGACGGCCACCGCATCACGATCGATCCGGAGCGTTACCTCAGCGTGCTCGGCTGACCCTGGGTGCCGACCGCCAGCGAATGCTCGCGATCGCCACGGCGACGAGTGCGAGCGCCGTTCCCGCGACCGTCGTCCAGGCGATCGGATGCGCCGAGCTGGGCAGGATGAGGTCGAGGGCCAGCGCGGTCAGCAGCTGGCCGGCGACGGTCGCGAGTCCCAGGACGAGCACGCCGGTGACCTTGACGAGCAGGGAGGTGCCTGCGATGAACACGCAGCCGATCGCGCCGCCGAGGTACAGCCACCATTCGGTGGGGAGTGCGGAGGGCCAGCCGACGAACGAGGCATGGACGACCATCGCGATGACGAGCACGGTGGTGCCGACCACGAAGTTGATGAACGTCGCGCTGAGCGCGCTGGACGCGACGACGCGGACCTGACCGTTGACGGCCTGCTGCCACCCGATCCCGAGGCCGGCAAGCAGGGGCAGGATGAGCATCCAGATCGGAACACTGGTCGTGAGCTCCGCGGACACCGACCAGGTGACCGCGAGCAGAGCGAGCACGGCACCTGTCACGCGGGCCGGCGTGAGGGGACGGCGACCGCCGGGCCCGAGGCCGATCCGGTCGAGCACCAGACCGCTCACCGTCTGCCCGGCGACGATCGCCACCGTGAAGAGCGCGACGCCCAGCACAGCCGCCGTGAGGCCCTGCGACAGGACGAGGAAGGCGCCCGCGCTGCCGCCGAGCACGTACCACCAGGGCAGCGTGCGGGACCGGAGGGCGGTGCGAACGCGGCCGAGCCCCCGACGGCCCCCCGGTGCGATCGTGAGTGCGACCAGGAGGATCACCAGTCCGGTGCCGAACGAGATCGTCGCCGCGACGAAGCCGTCGCCCAGCCGCTGGCCGAGCTCGCCGTTGATGCGCGACTGCACGGCGACACCCGCGCCGCAGAGCAGCGCGAACACGATCGCGAGCCACACGGGCATAGCCGTACGCCGGGGTTTCGTCTCGTGGGGCACCGTCCCAGCCTATGGCCGGGACCGAATCCCGTTTCGCCGCGGTCGACCCGGCGAGTTGGCACACGTTGCCGTTTAGGCGCTCGGCATAACGGCAACTTCTGCCAACTGGATGGCGGCGGCGGGGGTTGCCGCGCGATTCCGCGTCGGCCGGCCCTCGAGTTGGCACCTTTTGCGGGTACTGCGTTCGGCGCACCCGCGATTTCTGCCAGGTCGAGGGGCGCCGGCCGGGAGAGCCGGGCCGGGCTGCCGTGTCAGACGGCGGGCGGGGCGTCGGCGAGCAGGTCGAAGGGATGCTCGATCGAGTCGGCGACGGCCCGCAGCATCCCGGCAGCGACTCCCCCATCGCACACGCGGTGGTCGAAGACGAGGCTGAGTTGCACGATCCGGCGCGGAACGATCGCTCCACCGACGACCCACGGCCGTTCGATGAACCGCCCGACGCCGAGGATCGCGACTTCGGGATGGTTGATGATCGCCGCGCTGCCGTCGACGCCGAGGCTGCCGTAGTTGTTGATCGTGAAGGTCGAGCCGGCGAGATCCACTGACGCTGCCCGCCCTTCGCGCGCGGCCCCGGTGAGCCGGTCGAACTCCCTGTTGAGCTCGCGCAGAGTGAGGGTCTCCGCGTGACGCACGACGGGGACGACCAGGCCACGAGGGGTGTCGACAGCGAACCCGAGGTTGACCCCGTCGAACTCTTCGATCGCGGTGGCGTCGGCGGTGAGACGGCCGGCGAGCACCGGATACTGCGCGAGCGCCGAGAGCGTGAAGCGGGCGATGAAGGAGAGGAGAGAGGGATGCCGGTCGCCGAGCCGCATGCGCGAGCGCAGCTCCCAGAGATCCGTCGCGTCCACATCCACCCAGACGGTCGCCTCGGGGATCTCGCTACGGCTGCGCGTCATGTTCGCGGCGACGGTGCGACGGAAGATGCCGAGCGGTGTCGTCGAGCGGATGGCGAGGCCGGTGCGTGCATCCGCTTCACCGGCGGCCGCGGCGGGCGCAGCGCGGCGGGCGTCGCCACCTGCAGCACCGCCGACCGGGGCGTTCTCGACATCGCGTCGCGTGATCAGTCCGTCCGGCCCGGAACCCGCGAGAGCGTCGAGGTCGAGGCCGCGGGTCTTCGCGAGCTGGCGGACCACCGGCGAGATCACCGGGTGGTGCGGATTCCGCGTCGCTGGTGCGCCAGCGGGAGCCGCGACCGGTGCGGCAGCGAGTGCGGCGTCCGGTACCGTGGTGGCCGGCTGCTCTGCGCCGCGCGTCGCCCTGGCGACCGGCTGCTCTGCGCCGCGCGTCGCCCTGGCGACCGGCTGCTCAGCGCCGAGCGTCGACGTTGCGGCCGGCTGCTCGGCGACGCGAGTCGGTGCGCCGACGAGCGTCGCACGACGACGTCGGCCCGTGTGCCGGGTCTCGGTCGTGCCGTAGCCGACCAGTACGTTGCCCGAGCCCTCTGCGACCGCCTCGACCGGAGCCTCGACCTGCGCGCCGGCCGGAGCTTCCACCGACGTCGGCGCGACCGCACCCGCGGGGCCGCCCACAGCATCCACTTCGATCAGCGGCGCCCCGACGCGGAGGTCCTCCCCCTCTTCGCCGTGGAGCGCGCTGATGATACCGCCGAACGGCGACGGCACCTCGACGACCGACTTCGCCGTCTCCACCTCGGCGACGGGCTGGTCCACGACGACCTCTTCACCGACGCTGACGAGCCAGCGCACGAGCGCCGCCTCGGTGAGGCCTTCGCCGAGGTCGGGAAGCCGGAAGATCTGCGCGGTCATGCGCCCTCCGCCTCGTCGTCCCACTGCAGGCGATCGACCGCGTCGAGGAGCCGGTCGACGCTGGGCAGGTAGAACTCCTCCAGCTTCGGCGGCGCGAACGGGGTGTCGAAGCCGGTGACACGCAGCACGGGCGCCTCGAGGTAGTGGAAGCAGCGCTCGGAGACCCGCGCGGCGATCTCGGATGCGACACTGGCGAACCCGGGCGCCTCCGCCACCACCACAGCGCGCCCGGTGGAGCGCACGGCCGCGGTCACGGTCTCGTCGTCGAACGGCACGATGCTGCGCACATCGATGACCTGGAGGCTGCGGCCTTCTTCCGCCGCGGCCTCGGCAGCCTTGAGCGCCACAGGCACGGACGGACCGTAGGCGATGATCGTGGCGTCGGTGCCCTCGCGGATGACCTGTGCGCGCCCCAGTTCCGGCAGCGGCGCGGTCGTGTCGACCGGCCCGCTCGTCCAGTACAGCTTCTTGGGTTCGAGGAAGACGACGGGGTCCGGATGCGCGATCGCGGCACGCAGCAGACCGTACGCATCCTGCGGGGTCGACGGAGTCACGACCGTGAGCCCGGGCGTGTGGGCGTAGTACGCCTCCGACGAGTCGGAGTGGTGCTCGACCCCGCCGATGCCGCCGGCGAACGGGATGCGGATGACCAGCGGGAGCCGCACGGCCCCGCGCGTTCGGTTGCCCATCTTGGCGACGTGGTCGACGATCTGCTCGAACGCCGGGTAGGCGAACGCGTCGAACTGCATCTCGACGACGGGGCGCATCCCGTTCATGGCGAGCCCGACGGCGCTGCCGACGATGCCGGCCTCCGCGAGCGGGGTGTCGAAGCAGCGGTCCTCGCCGAACCGGGCGGTGAGGCCGTCGGTGATGCGGAACACGCCGCCGAGCGGGCCGACGTCTTCTCCGAAGACGAGCACGGACGGGTCGGCGGCGAGCGCGTCGGCGAGCGCACGGTTCAGTGCCTGGGCCATCGTCATGGTCGGTGTCAGAGTGGTCTCCGACCGCAGGTCGGCGTCGTGCATGAGCGTCATCGGAGTCCGTCCTTCCCAACGGCGTCGTCGGCCGCGATCTCGGCCGCCAGCATCGCCGCCTGCTCCTGCAGCTGCGGTGTCTGCGTCGCGTAGACGTACGCGAAGAGGTCGGATGGGTCGGGCGCGGTCTCCGCGTTCATCCCGTCGCGCAGGGTACTGGCCACCCGCTCCGCCTGGCTGTGGATCTCGGCTTCGTCGCCGTCGCCGAGTTCGCCGAGTCCGCGCAGGTACGAACGCATGCGCAGCAGCGGATCCTTCTCCCGCCACGGCGCGACCTCGTCGTCGGTGCGGTAGCGGGTGGCGTCGTCGGCGTTCGTGTGGGACTCGATGCGGTAGGTGACGGCCTCGATGAGTCGCGGCCCGCCACCGGAGCGGGCGCCTGCCACCGCATCCGACAGCACCGACAGCAGCGCGGCGAGGTCGTTGCCGTCGACACGCTGGCCGGGCATCCCGTAGCCGATCGCCTTGTGGGCGATCGAGGGCGCCGCGAGCTGTCTGCGCAGGGGCACGGAGATCGCGTAGCCGTTGTTCTGCACGAAGAAGACGACGGGCAGGTGGAAGACCGCGGCGAAGTTCAGCGCTTCATGGAAGTCGCCTTCGCTGGTGGCCCCGTCGCCGCAGATGGCGAGCACGACCGTGTCCTCGCCGCGGAGCTTCGCGGCATGGGCGAACCCGACGGCGTGGAGCAGCTGCGTGGCGAGCGGCGTCGACTGGGGTGCGACGTTGTGGCGGTGCGGGTCGTAGCCGGAGTGCCAGTCGCCGCGCAGCAGCGAGAACGCCTCCACAGGGTCGACGCCCCGGGTCAGCACAGCGACGGTGTCGCGGTAGGTCGGGAACAGCCAGTCCTGGTCGCCGAGCACGAGGGCGGCCGCGACCTCGCAGGCCTCCTGGCCGTGCGACGACGGATAGACGGCGAGCCGGCCCTGCCGGACGAGCGCGCTGGCCTGGTCGTTGACGCGGCGCCCGATGACGAGGTGGCGGTAGCCCTCGACGAGTCGGTCACGGGCCGGAAGCGCGTACGTCTCGTCGGGCACGACAGCGCCCGATGGGTCGATCAGCTGCACGGGATCGCGGCGTGGAAGCAGGCTCTCGGGCAGCACTGTGTCGGGGAGCATCCGTTCTCCTTTGAAAGACGTCTCTTCCCCTCAGAGTGGGCCTTTCGGCCGCGTGGCGCCAGTTCAGCAGCATTTTCGAGACGAAGCAGGGCTATCGTGCCGAATCTGCGTCATACTGTCCATCATGGGAACGGATGGTGGCGGTCGGCTGGACGGAATGCGCTCGCCCGCCGACGACGTGGATCTGCGCATCGTCCAGGAGCTGCGCCGCGACGGGCGTTCATCCATCTCTGCGGTGGCAGAGGCCGCCCACATCTCGCGGGCGAACGCCTACGCGCGGCTCTCCCGCCTGCTCGACGACGGAGTGATCACGGGCTTCACGGCGAAGGTGAACCCTGTTCTCGTCGGGCGGGGATCGTCGGCCTACGTCACCATGCGTGTCGACCAGGCGTCGTGGCAGGAGTTGCGCGATCAGCTCGGGCGCATCCCCGAGGTGGAGCACATTGCGCTCGTCGGCGGCGACTTCGACGTGATCCTGCTGGTGCGCGCCCGCGACAACGAGGACCTGCGGCGCATTGTGCTCGAGGAGCTGACGGCCATCCCGTCCGTGCGGGACACGAAGACGGCGCTGATCTTCGAGGATCACGACACGCGCTGAGGGCCGGATGCCCCGCGGGTTGCCGGGCGCAGGGCGATCTGCAAGAATTACTTTCCGAACGATCGGTCACTAATTATCGATCCGGCGCCTGGTCCCCGCATCGGGACCCGAAGACAACGCAGTCGGGAGAGAGCATGGCAGAGGCCTACCTCGTCGGAGGCGTGCGCACGGCAGTCGGTCGCTACGGAGGCGCCCTCTCCGGGGTGCGCCCCGACGATCTCGCCGCCCTCGTCGTCCGCGAAGCGCTGGCGCGGTCGGGCGCGGACCCGGCCGCCGTCGACGACGTCATTCTGGGAGCCGCCATCCAGGCCGGCGAAGACAACCGCAACGTCGCGCGCATGTCGGTGCTGCTGGCAGGGCTCCCGGATGCGGTACCCGGCATCACCGTCAACCGGCTCTGCGCATCCGGGCTCTCCGCCATCACACTGGCCGCGCAGGCCGTGCGCGCCGGCGACGCCGACCTGATCATCGCCGGCGGGGTCGAGTCGATGACCCGGGCCCCCTGGGTGCAGGCGAAGCCGGAGCGCGCCTTCGCCAAGCCGGGACCGCAGTTCGACACCTCCATCGGCTGGCGGTTCACCAACCCGCGACTCCTCGCACGCGACAAGGCGACGTACTCGATGCCGGAGACGGCCGAAGAGGTGGCCCGCGTCGACAGCATCTCGCGGGAGGACTCCGACGCGTTCGCGCTGCGCAGTCACCAGCGCGCAGCAGCCGCGGTGGATGCCGGACGATTCGACAACGAGATCGTGGCCGTCGAGACCCCGAAGGGTCCGGTCACCGTCGACGAGAGTATCCGGCGCGACACCACCCTGGACGCGCTCGCAGCGCTGCGGCCGGTCGTCGCCGGAGGGTCCGTGGTCACGGCCGGCAATGCCAGCCCGCTCAACGACGGGGCATCCGCGATCGTGGTGGCCAGCGAAGCCGCGGTGAAGCGTTTCGGACTCGTCCCGCGCGCTCGCGTGGTCGTGGGGACCAGCGTCGGCCTCGCGCCGGAGATCATGGGCCTCGGGCCGGTTCCCGCCACAGAGCGGGCACTCGCGCGCAGCGGTCTGGCGCTCGACGACCTCGGCTCGGTCGAGCTGAACGAAGCGTTCGCCAGCCAGTCGATCGCGTGCATCCGCCGCCTCGGACTCGACGAGGCACGCGTCAACGCTGACGGCGGCGCGATCGCCCTGGGGCACGCACTCGGCTCCAGCGGGTCGCGCCTCGTGGTCACGCTGCTCGGACGGATGGAGCGCGAAGACACCCGGTACGGGATGGCGACCATGTGCATCGGGGTCGGCCAGGGCGCGGCGCTGATCGTGGAGCGCATCCGATGACGTCCCTCGCCATCGAACGGCGACCCGACCGCGTGATCGTCCGGCTCGATCGGCCGGAGACGCGGAACGCCATCAACCAGGAGATGGTCGACGAACTCCACGCGGTGTGCGCGGAACTCGAGACCGAGCCGCGCATCCTGATCCTGATCGGGAGCAACGGCGTGTTCGCCTCCGGCGCCGACATCGCGGAGCTGCGCGAGCGACGGGCGGCGGATGCGCACCGCGGCATCAACTCCGCCCTCTTCGTGCGCATCGCGGCCCTCCCGATGCCCGTCATCGCGGCCCTCGACGGGTACGCGCTCGGCGGAGGGGCGGAACTCGCCTATGCGGCGGACTTCCGCATCGGAACGCCCTCGCTGAAGATCGGGAACCCGGAGACCGGGCTCGGCATCATCGCGGCCGCGGGCGCCCTGTGGCGGCTCCGTGAGCTCGTCGGCGAGCCGCTCGCGAAGGAGATCCTGCTGGCAGGCCGCATCCTGGGTGCCGACGAGGCGCTGGCCGCGCGGCTCGTGACCGAGGTCCATCCGCCGAGTGGGCTCGAGGCCGCCGCGAACGCGCTCGCTGACCGGATCGCGGCCAACGATCCGCTCGCGACGCAGTACACGAAAGCCGTCTTCCACGCGGGCGACGACGAGCATCCGCGCGCCGACCAGGACGCCCAGGCCGTCCTCTTCGAATCGCCGGAGAAGATCCGGCGCATGACCGAGTTTTTGGAGAGGAGACGCCGGTGAACACCGTTCCCGATCGTGTCGGAGTGCTCGGCGGCGGGCGCATGGGCGCCGGCATCGCGCACGCCTTCCTGCTCGCTGGAGCCGAGGCCGCTGTCGTCGAGCGCGACCGGGCGACCGCGGACGCCGCGCGGGCCCGCATCCTCCGCGCGGTCGAAGCGAGCATAGAACGCGGAACGACGACGCTGGCCCTCGAGACGCTCGCCCCGCGGCTTCACGTCGGAGACGACCTGGCCGTGTTCGCGCATGTCGGCCTGGCCATCGAGGCGGTGCCGGAAGACCTGGCGATGAAGCACGAATCGCTGGCCGCCGTCGAGGCCCGGCTCTCCGCCGGCGCCGTGCTCGCGAGCAACACGTCGTCACTGTCGATCGACGACCTCGCCGTCGTTCTCACGCGACCGGAACGGTTCCTCGGCCTGCACTTCTTCAACCCGGTCCCGGCATCCTCCCTCGTCGAGATCGTGACCGGCACGGCCACGGACTCCGCTCTCGTCGGGCAGGCGCAGGACTGGGTGCGCGCGCTCGGCAAGACGCCCGTCACCGTCTCGGATGCTCCGGGATTCGCATCCTCACGGCTCGGGGTCGCGCTCGGCCTCGAAGCGATCCGGATGCTCGAGGACGGCGTCGCTTCGGCCGACGACATCGACGCGGCCATGGTGCTCGGCTACAAACACCCGATGGGACCGCTGCGGCTCACCGACGTGGTCGGGCTGGATGTGCGCCTCGGCATCGCGGAATACCTCGCCGAGCGGCTGGGCCCGCGCTTCGAGCCGCCGGAGCTGCTCCGCCGGCTGGTCGCCGAAGGGAAGCTCGGCCGCAAAACCGGACAGGGTTTCTACACCTGGGACGACGCCTGATGGTCCTGCTGTCAGTCGGCGGCCTCGTCGAGGATGAGGTTCGTGATGCGGGCCGTGCAGACGCGCTTGCCCTCCTCATCCGTCACCACGACCTCGTGCGAGGCGATCTTGCGCCCCAGCCGGATCGCGGTCGCGACTCCGGTGACCGTCCCCGACCGCACGGCGCGGTGATGCGTCACGTTGAGGTCGACACCGACCGCCGTGCGTCCCTCGCCGGCATGCAGGACCGCAGCCCACGAGCCGAGCATCTCGGCGAACGCGGCGGACGCACCCCCGTGCAGCAGGCCGAAACCCTGACGATTGCCCTCCACGGGCATCGTCGCCACCATCCGCTCGGGCGACTGCTCGAGAAGCACGATCCCGAGTTTGACGTCGAGTTCACCCAGTTCGATGGTCCAGTCCCGGTGTGCCATGGCCCGCATCCTTTCATCCAGCGCTGCTCCGGCGCTCAGTGTACCCATCCACCGACCCGTCCGATTTCGAAGAGAGCACACCCATGACGAGCATCCTCCCCAGCTATGTGAACGGCGTCTGGTGGACCCCGGCGGATCCGGCGGCCGAGGCCGACGCCGCACTCGTGCGCGACGCGTCGACCGGTGAGGTCGTCACGGCGGTCAGCACGGCCGGACTCGACCTCGCCGGCGCCCTCGACTTCGCGAGGACCATCGGCCAGGAGTCACTCGGACGCCTGACCTTCCACCAGCGCGCCATGCTGCTCAAGCAGTTCGCGCAGGCGCTCACCGAACGCAAGGACGAGCTCTACGCGCTCTCCAGCCGCACCGGGGCGACGAAGTCGGACTCGTGGATCGACATCGACGGCGGCATCGGCGTGCTCTTCACCTACTCGTCGAAGGGCCGCCGCGAGCTGCCGAACGGCACGGTGTACGTCGACGGGCCGGCCGAGCAGCTGTCGAAGGACGGCTCGTTCCTCGGCCAGCATATCTACACCCGGCTGCCCGGCGTGGCGGTGCAGATCAACGCCTTCAACTTCCCCGTCTGGGGTGCGCTCGAGAAGTTCGCGCCCGCGTTCCTGGCCGGGGTCCCCAGCCTGATCAAGCCGGCGACACCGACCGGCTACCTCGCCGAGGCGTTCGTGCGCATCCTCGTCGAGACCGGGCTGGTCCCCGACGGGTCGCTGCAGCTCGTCTCTGGCGCAGTGCCCGGACTGTTCGACGCGCTGAAGCTCGGCGACCTGGTCGGCTTCACCGGTTCGGCGTCGACCGCTGAGCGGCTGCGCGCCCACGACTCTGTGCAGACGGGCGGCGTGCGGTTCACCAGCGAGACCGACTCGATCAACGCGTCCGTGCTCGGTCCGGATGCGGTGGCCGGCACCCCCGAGTTCGATGCCTACGTCAAGCAGCTGGTCGCCGAGCTCACCGCGAAGTCGGGCCAGAAGTGCACGGCCATCCGCCGCGCCATCGTGCCGAACGCCTCCGTCGACGACCTGGTCGCCGCCGTGCAGGCGCGGATCGACGAACGGGTCGTGATCGGCGACCCCCGCGTCGACGGCGTCACGATGGGACCGCTCGCATCGCTGGAGCAGCGGGATGAAGTGCTCCGGCAGGTGGCACGACTGCGCGACGGCGGCGGCGAGGTCGTCATCGGTTCGACCGATGCGCCGAGCGTGCGCCGGGCCGACGGCTCTGTCGGGGAAGACCCGGCGGGCGCGTACGTCGCGCCGATCCTGCTCCGGTTCGCGGACAACACGGCGAGCGCGGCGCACACGATCGAAGCGTTCGGTCCGGTGGCGAGCATCCTCGGCTACGGTTCGACCGCCGAGGCGATCGCGACGGTCGCCCGCGGCGACGGTTCGCTCGTCACGAGCATCGCGACCCACGACCCGCAAGTCGCGGTGGAGCTCATGGGCGGGATCGCCGCCCTCAACGGCCGCGTGCTGATCCTCGACCGGGATGACGCCCGCACGTCGACGGGACACGGCTCGCCGGTCCCGCACCTCGTGCACGGAGGCCCGGGGCGCGCCGGCGGCGGTGAAGAGCTCGGCGGCATCCGGGCGGTGCTGCACCACATGCAGCGCACGGCCGTGCAGGGATCGCCCGACATGCTCACCGCGATCACGGGGGTCTGGCACACCGGCGCGGCCGTGGCGACCGAGGGAGCGCATCCGTTCCGCAAGTCGCTCGCCGAACTGCGGATCGGCGACAGTGTCCACTCCGGCAGGCGCACCGTGACCCTCGAGGACATCGAGCAGTTCGCCCACTTCACCGGCGACACGTTCTACGCGCACATGGACGAGGAGGCCGCCGCCGCGAACCCGTTCTTCCCCGGACGCGTGGCGCACGGCTACCTTCTGGTCTCGTGGGCGGCCGGACTCTTCGTCGACCCGGCGCCCGGGCCGGTGCTCGCGAACTACGGACTGGAGAACCTGCGGTTCATGACACCGGTGTCGCCCGGGGACAGCATCCGCATCGACCTCACGGCGAAGCAGATCTCACCGCGCGAGACCGACGAGTACGGCGAGGTGCGGTGGGATGCGGTCATCCGCAACCAGAACGACGAGACCGTGGCGACCTACGACGTCCTGACCCTCGTCGCGAAGGAGCTCGCCGCCTGAGTCGCGCCGCCCGGCCGCTTCTCCTGCCCCGAGTTGTGAGTTGAGCACCCAAAATAGGCCCGAAAAGGCGCTCTTCTCACAACTCGCGGGACGAAAGGGAGGGGATCAGACGCGGAGACCGTCGAACGCGACGGTCAGCACATCCTCGGCCAGCTGGTCCGCGCCCTCTGCGCCTCCGGGGCGGTACCACTCCACGATCGAGTTGATCATGCCGAACAGCAGGCGTGTGGCCACCCCGGGGTCGACGTCGCTGCGCAGCGACCCCTCATCGCGGGCTTCCACGACGAGTGCGGCCACGGCGCGGTCGAAGGCACGGCGCCGGGCGAGCGCTCGGCGTTCGACCTCGGTGTTCCCGCGCACCCGCAGCAGGAGCGTCACATACGGCAGCCTGTCGGTGAGCACCCGCACGGCGCCGCGCAGGACGTGCGCGAGCCGGTCGGCGGCAGCCCCGGTGCGCGCAGCATCCTCGAGGAGCACGCCTTCGAGACCGTCGAGCGCCTGGCCGAGCGCGAGTTCGAGGAGCTCGTCCTTCGACGCGACGTGGTGGTAGATCGCCGACTTCGACAGGCCCAGCCGCGCGGCGAGAACACCCATCGAGGTGGCGTCGTAGCCGAACTCGTTGAACGCCGCGACCGCGACCTCCAGGATCCCCTGCTGGTCGTATCCCGGACGCCCGCGCCGCACACCCGTCACTGTCATGTGCCAACCCTCCCGCGATCGGTCTCCAATTGTCGCCATGGCGTGCCGCGGGCGGCGAAAGTCGCCCGATCGCGGCGCCGACCGGCGCTACGCGTTGCGCAGGTCGTAAACCCGCTTCAGCTTGCCGGCGCTTCGTTCGAGGGTGCCGGGCTCGACCAGGGCGACCGTGACGGTCGACCCGATGCGGTCCTTGACGCGCTCGACGAGCAGGTCGCACGCACGCGCGCCGGCCGACGCATCCGCATCCTCCGTCGGCTCGATGCGAACCGTGAGCTCGTCCATGCGGTTCGGACGCGTCAGCTCCAGGACGAAGTGCGGCGACAAGGCGTCGATGCCGAGCACGATCTCCTCGATCTGCGTCGGGAACAGGTTCACCCCGCGCAGGATGATCATGTCGTCGTCGCGACCGGTGATCTTCTCCATCCGCCGCATGCCAGGACGCGCGCTCCCCGGCAGCAGTCTGGTCAGGTCGCGGGTGCGATAGCGGATGACCGGGAACGCCTCCTTCGTGAGCGTCGTGAACACCAGTTCGCCGATCTCGCCTTCGCTGCGCACGTGCGTCGTCTCCGGGTCGATCACTTCGGGCAGGAAGTGGTCCTCCCAGAGGTGCGGGCCGTCCTTCGACTCGATGCACTCGTTTCCGACGCCCGGACCCATGACTTCGCTCAGTCCGTAGATGTCGACGGCGTCGATGTCGAGACGCTCTTCGAGTTCGGCGCGCATCGCGTTGGTCCAGGGCTCCGCGCCCAGGATGCCGACCTTCAGGCTGGATGCGCGCGGGTCGAGCCCTGCCTCGGCCATCGCGTCCGCGATCGTCAGCAGGTAGCTGGGCGTGCACATGATCACGTCCGGTTCGAAGTCGTGGATGAGTTGCACCTGACGGCTGGTCTGGCCGCCCGACATCGGGATGACCGTCGCCCCGAGCGCCTCGATTCCCGCGTGTGCGCCGAGACCGCCGGTGAACAGGCCGTAGCCGTACGCATTGTGCACGCGCATGCCCGGGCGCACTCCGGACGCTCGCAGGCTGCGTGCCACGAGGGACGCCCAGTTGCGCAGGTCGGTGCTGGTGTAGCCGACGACGGTCGGCCGCCCGGTGGTCCCCGAGGAGGCGTGGATGCGCGCCACCTGTTCCATGGGCACCGCGAACATCCCGAAGGGGTACGTCTGACGAAGATCCTCTTTGGTGGTGAATGGCAGGTGGGCCACGTCGTCGAGGGTGCGGATGTCGTCGGGATGCACGCCCGCCTCGTCGAACTTGCGCCGGTAGAGCGGGACGTTCTGGTACGCGTGCCGCACGGTCCATTTCAGCCGCTCGAGTTGGAGGGCCTGCAGTTCGTCCCGCGACAGGCGCTCCTCGGGGTCGAGTTCGTCCAGCGCCGGCGCGTGGAGCCGTTCACCGCTCATCGCTGCCTGCTCGTGGTGTGGCTGCGACCGCGGAACTCGGCGACGGGCTCGCCGGCCTCGTCCGTGACACTGACGTCGTAGAGTCCGGTCCGTCCGCTCCTGGCGCGGATACTCGCCGTCGCCGTCAGGGTCTGCCCGGCGGTCGTCGGCTTGAGGAAGGTGATGTCCGCCCCTGCCGCGAGGGTGATCTGCTCGTCTTCATTGCAGGCGATCGCGAAGGCCGTGTCGGCGAGCGCGAAGACGAGTCCGCCGTGCGTCACGTCGAAGCCGTTGAGCATGTCCTCGCGGATGCGCATGGTCACGACGGCGTCGCCAGGCGAACTCCGGAGAACCTGCATACCGAGGGCCGCGGATGCGCGGTCTCTCTCGATCATGGCCACGGCGGCGCTCACGGTCGGGTCGGTCATCCGTCCTCCTCGTCGAGTTACGGCTGGTTCGGCTGATTGCCGGTCAGTGACCTAGACTATATACTAACCGAACGATCAGTAAGTAATGTGGTTGCCCATGAGGCGATCCGTTGAGCGCGATCCAGGAGTCGACGATGACCACGCCAGCAGAACTGCTTCCCGACGCTTCCAGCGATACGGTGGCCGAGCCGACCCTCGAGGAGCGCCGGTTCACCGAACTCATCGAGGCGGACTCCCGGGTCGAACCGCGCGACTGGATGCCCGCGGCCTACCGCAAGACGCTCATCCGCCAGATGTCCCAGCACGCGCACTCGGAGATCATCGGCATGCAGCCGGAGTCCAACTGGATCACCCGGGCGCCGAGCCTGAAGCGCAAGGCGATCCTGATGGCGAAGGTGCAGGATGAGGCCGGTCACGGCCTGTACCTCTACTCGGCCACCCAGACGCTCGGCATCACCCGCGACGAGATGACGGAGCAGCTCATCGCCGGTAAGGCGCGCTACTCGTCGATCTTCAACTACCCGACTCCGACCTGGGCAGACATGGGGGCCATCGGCTGGCTGGTCGACGGCGCGGCGATCTGCAACCAGGTGCCGCTCTGCCGCGCCTCCTACGCGCCGTACGGCCGGGCGATGGTCCGGATCTGCAAAGAGGAGTCGTTCCACCAGCGCCAGGGCTTCGAGATCCTGCTCGAGCTCATGCAGGGCACCGACGCCCAGAAGAAGATGGCGCAGAACGCGGTCGACCGCTGGTACTGGCCGTCGCTGATGATGTTCGGGCCGCCCGACGACGACTCCCCCAACTCCGCGCAGTCGATGGCATGGAAGATCAAGCGATTCTCCAACGACGAACTGCGCCAGCGCTTCGTCTCGATGCTCGTGCCCCAGGCGGAGGTGCTCGGCGTGACGCTCCCCGACCCGGACCTGCGCTGGAACGAGGAGCGCAGCGCGTACGACCTCGGCGAGATCGACTGGACCGAGTTCCACGAGGTGCTCGCCGGCCGCGGCCCGTGCAACGCACAGCGCCTGCAGCGTCGGCGCGACGCCCACGAGGAGGGCCGCTGGGTGCGCGAAGCAGCAGCCGCCTACGCGAAACGCCAGGCCGAACCGCAGGCGGTGGCCTCGTGACGACGACGCCGACGCCCGCACCCGCATCCGAACCGACGCAGGAGCCCGGCCACACCGAGGCCTGGCCGCTCTGGGAGGTGTTCGTGCGCTCCAGCCGCGGGCTCAGCCACGTGCACGTCGGATCGCTGACCGCACCCGACGAGATCATGGCCGTGCGCAACGCCCGCGACCTGTACACCCGCCGCAACGAGGGCGTCTCGATCTGGGTCGTCCCGTCGGAGGCGATCACGGCCAGCGATCCGGATGCGAAGGGCGCCTTCTTCGAGTCCCCGGCCGGCAAGAACTACCGTCACGCGGTCTACTACACGAAGAGCGAGGGGGTGAAGCACCTGTGAACCAGCGCATCACCGTCGACGGTCTGGACCTCGCGAGCGAGGTCATCGACTCCGGCTCCGCGACCACGGAGGACATCGCCGAATACGCCCTCTGGCTCGGCGACGACTCCCTCGTGCTCGCCCAGCACCTCGGCGACTGGATCTCGCGGGCTCCGGAGCTCGAAGAGGATGTCGCGCTCGCCAACATCGCGCTCGACCTGCTCGGCCACGCGCGGTCGCTGCTGCATCACGCGGGCACCGCATCCGGAAAGACCGAGGACGACCTCGCCTACTGGAGGGATGAGGCCGAGTTCCGCAGCGCCCACCTCTTCGAACTGCCGAACGGTGACTTCGCACACACGATCGCTCGCCAGCTGGTCGCCTCGCACTACCTGTTCGAGCTGTACGACCGGTTGCGCGCATCCGCCGACCCGACGCTCGCCGCGATCGCGGCCAAAGCGGTCAAGGAGGTCGACTACCACCGCGACCACTCCGCCCAGTGGGTCCTGCGCCTCGCGCTCGGCACCGCGGAGTCGCGCCGTCGCATGACGGTCGCGCTCTCCGATGTCTGGCCCTACGTGGACGAGCTGTTCGTCGACGAGCCGCTGTATGACCGGCTCGAGGGCATCGCTCCGCTTCCGTCGTCGCTCCGTCCCGCCTTCGACGCGGCCGTCGCTCCGGTGCTGGCCGAGGCCGAACTGGACATCCCGCGCGGATTCGTCTCGAGCGGGGGCGGCCGACGCGGCGCGCACACTGAGCACCTCGGTCCGCTGCTGGCGGAGATGCAGGTGCTCGCCCGGCAGCACCCCGGAGCGACCTGGTGAAGGCGGCGACGATGATCGACACGATGCCCGCCGCGCCTCTGCTCACCTCGGCACCTGCGGCCCCCGCCCCGCGCAATCGCGGCGTGCTCGCCCAGCAGGCGTGGGCGATCGCAGCTGAGGTCGCCGACCCTGAAGTGCCGGTGCTCACCATCGACGACCTGGGCGTGCTGCGCTCGGTCAGGGTCGGAACCGACGAGGTCACCGTCGAGATCACGCCCACGTACAGCGGATGCCCGGCGCTGGAGGCGATCCGCGACGACGTGGTGACCGCGCTGACGGCGGCCGGCTATGAGAACGTCGTCGTGAACATCACGCTCTCGCCCGCCTGGACCACCGACTGGATCTCGGAGGCGGGCCGGGCGAAGCTCGAAGAGTTCGGCATCGCGGCCCCCAGCGGCCGGTCGAGTGTCGCCGGCGGACCGGTGCGGATGCGGATGTCCGTGAAATGCCCGCAGTGCCAGTCGCTGAACACGCGCGAGCTCTCCCACTTCGGCTCGACCTCCTGCAAGGCGCTGTACCAGTGCCTCGACTGCCTGGAGCCCTTCGACTACTTCAAGGTGCTCTGACGTGGCGGCAACGAACCTGGGCACGAGGAAGCGCGCGAGGTTCCACACCCTGACCGTCGCCGATATCCGCCCGCTCACGAGCGCGAGCGTGGAGGTGACGTTCGAGGTGCCCGAGCAGCTGCACGGCGCCTACGACTACGCGCCCGGGCAGCATGTCGCGTTGCGCGCGACGATCGACGGCCACGAACTGCGGCGCAGCTACTCGATCTGCCGGCCGCCGACACCGGGCTCGATCAGTGTGGCGATCAAGCGCGATCTGGGCGGGGCGTTCTCCACCTGGGCCAACGAAGAGCTGCGCGCCGGCGACCGGATCGACGTGATGAGCCCGCAGGGGACGTTCACGACCGACCTGGAAGACCTCGACGACAAGCACATCGTCGGCATCGCGGCGGGCTCGGGCATCACGCCGCTGATGTCGCTCGCACACACGGTGCTCGCGCGCAGCGAGACCTCGCGCTTCACCCTCGTCTACACGAACCGCACGGCCGTCGATGTGATGTTCCTCGAAGAGCTCTCCGACCTGAAGGACCGCTATCCGGCACGGCTCGCCCTGCACCACGTGCTGTCGCGCGAGCAGCGCTCGGCGCCCTTGCTGTCCGGCCGCATCGACGAAGAGCGGCTTCGACGGATGCTGGAGACGATCATCCATCCGGCCGCCGTCGACGAGTGGTTCCTGTGCGGACCGTTCGAGCTGGTGCAGCTCTGCCGCGACACGCTCGAGAGTGTGGGCGTCGACCGGGCGCACATCCGCTTCGAGTTGTTCACGACCGGCGACCCTGTGCAGGTGGCCGGGGATGTGGGGCGGCCGGTGCTCGTGCATCCCGGCGAGAAGTCGTTCGAGATCGAGTTCACCCTCGACGGGCAGACGGCGACCGTCACGACGCCGGTCGACGCGAACGAGTCGGTCCTGAACGCCGCCCTGCGCGTGCGCCCCGACGTGCCGTTCGCCTGCGCGGGCGGGGTCTGCGGCACGTGCCGCGCCCGCCTCGTCTCCGGCGACGTGCGGATGACCGAGAACTACGCGCTCGAACCCGAGGAGCTCGAACGCGGCTACGTTCTGACCTGCCAGTCGCATCCGCTCACCGACAAGGTCGCCGTCGACTACGACGTGTGACCGCCGACGAAAGGACTCCCCTGTGATCGACCTGACCATCGCCGACGGCGTCGCCCGGATCGTCCTGAACGCACCCGAGAAGCTGAACGCCCTCGACGCGGGGGCGCTGGGCGAACTGGCGGACGCGTACGACCGGGCGGAGGCGGCCGAAGTCCGCGCGCTGGTCCTGCGCGGGGAGGGGCGGGCCTTCTGCGCCGGCCGGGACATCTCGGCGGTCGACCCGCGGACCGACGACGTGTCCGGCTACCTCGACGGGCTGGTCACACCCCTGCTCGAGCGGATGAGCGCCTTCCCTGCCCCGACGTTCGCCGCAGCCCACGGCGCCTGCCTCGGCGTCGGGCTGGGGCTCCTCATCGCGACCGACGTGGTCTACGTCGCCGACACCGCGAAGATCGGCTCACCGTTCGCGGCGCTCGGGGCTACGCTCGACTCCGGAGGCCACGCCCTCTTCTTCGAACGCCTCGGCGCGCACAAGACCCTCGACCTGATCTACACGGGCCGTCTGATGTCCGGCACCGAGGCCGTGCAGTCCGGACTGTTCAGCCGCGTCTTCCCCGCCGACGAGCTGGCGGATGCGGTCGGGGCCGCCGCGACCACAGCCGCGTCGGGGGCGACCGCGGCCTTCCTCGCGAGCAAGGAGCTCATCCGTGCGCTGCGCGACCAGCGCCTGGGCCTCTGGGAGTCGATGAGCGCCGAGAACGCCGCGCAGGCCGCCCTGTGCGACACCGACGACTACCGGGAAGGTTTCGCCGCCTTCCAGCAGAAGCGCACGCCGACCTTCGCCGGCCGCTAGCCCGGCACCGGTCAGCGCGCAGCCCCGAGCACCCGCGCCTTCTGCTCGTCGAACTCCGCGTCGGTGAGGATGCCCGCGTCGCGCAACTCGCCCAGCTGGCGGAGCTCGTCGATCATGCTGAGGCCTCCGGGTACGCCTGCAGGCCCGGGAGGCCGGACGGGCGCAGCGGCCGCGGGCGCAACCGCTGCTGGCGGGAAAGGCTCGGGTGCGGCGGGCGCGTACGCAGGCATCGGATGTCCGGCGGCCGCCGCATCCTGCTGCGCCCATCGCGTCTGCTGCCTGCGCTGGATCCTGCCGTGGACACTGCTCGCGACGGCCACCGTCGCGACCGTCTTCAGAATCCCCATCGGTCAGCCCTCCTGGCCGTCAGTGCGGTCCAGGGCCGCTTCGAGGTCGTCGGGAAGGATGGGTCCCTCCGCGACGACGCTCGCACCGTCGCGTTCCCAGCTCTCGACGGCGGCCATCAGCGAGCGGTCCTCGTAGACGACGACCGCACCGAGGCTTCCGGGTCGCATCCGCGACGCGACCTCCGCGATGTCGTCGTCCTCGAGGAGACCGGAACTCGCTCCGGAGAAGTAGGTGAGCGCCGCATCCGGGTCGAATACGACATCCTCAGCATCGATCGAACGCGAGTGCCCTCCGTCGTCGACCGAGATGAATTCGACGTCCAGGATCAGCACGGTTCCGCGTTCGGCAGCATCGCGCAGGGCGGCGAAGCCGCTGTCGACGATGCGGCCCTCCGGAAACTCCACCACGACGAAATTCAACGGCCCGGTCGATTGCGCATACGTCACATCAGCCACAAGCACGCGCCTCCAAGCCCCCGATGAGCCACAGGCTACGCCCGCGACACGGTGGCGTCCACTACGTGCCGCGCGCCATCCGGCGATCAGGTGTGCTGCGGCACATCGACTTCCGGTCCTGCTGCATCGACGATGCGAGCATCCTCTTGCTGCGACGGCCCCGTTCCGCCCGTGTTGCGCAACAGCACGATCAGCCAGCTGAAGATGAGCGTGAACGCGACGAGTTCGACGGCGGTCAGGTTGTAGTAGCCCGAGATGAAGAAGACGGCCAGCACGACGATCACGCCGACGTAGACGTAGCCGAGGATGACGAACACCCGGGGGATGGACGGGACGAGCCACGGGAAGGCGATCACCAGGACCACGTAGACCACCGCCATCCCGCTCGCCGAGGAGTTGTGCACCGCCTCGTTGCGGTCGAGCGGGAAGGCGCCGACGCACGCGAGGAGGATCCCCATGACCATCAGGGCCACCCGCGCCAGCGTGCGTCCGCGTGCCTCGGCCCGCGTCGAAGCCGGGAGCGGGGCCGTCGCGTAGTGGGCGATCGTCGTGACCATCACGCCGGCGATGATGAGCGTCACATTGAAGGTGAGCGATGAGATGTCGTTGCCGATCCCGAGAGTGCTCAGGTTCTTCTGCCACCACAGCGGATCGGTCGCACTCATCATGGCCGTGATCGCGCCGCTCACGATGAATGCGGCCAGGACGAGCGACAGCAGCATCGGGCTCAAGTGGACCGACGACAGGAAGACCACGTAGGCGGTGAGCGCAACCGCCACACCGGCCAGGATGACCGCCGAGAAGCTGAAGACGACGGCCCCCTTGAAGCTGACGGCCATAAGGGCGGCGAGTCCGGTCCAGGCGAGCAGGGCGATGACCCCGTGGGCGAGTGCGAGGGCGCCGACATCGAACCAGCGCAGACGCACGCCGGCCGAGTCGTATTCGGCATTGTCGAGGCTGCCGAGCCGCGATCTGCGGGTGCGGAGGACCATCCGGGCGAACACGAACACGACGAACGCGGTGATGCCGCCCGTGATGGCGACGAACTGACCGAGAGAACCGTGGCCGGAGATCGGCAGGTCCTTCCCGCTGAACGTGATGGCCGCGATGATCGCGGCGACCACGAAGACGGCGGCCCCGACGACCAGGGCCGCGGACTCCAGGGTCTGCCTGCTCTCCGCGGGATGACGGAACACCCGCCCGAGCGTCTGCGGCTTGCTCATCGCGCCCTCTCCGATCCACCGAGACGGGCCTCGGCAGGCACAGTATGCCTTTCGGGGCGCACGAGCTACATCATCCGGTTCGGATGATGTAGTGCCGCCGAGCCGCGGCATACATTCGTCCCAATGGTGCTCCCGCCGGGCGCGCCCCTACCGAAGGGCCCTCCGATGAACTTCTGGGATTTCCTCTGGCTATTCTTCTGGACCTACATCTTCATCTCGTTCATCATCATCCTGTTCCAGATGTTCGCCGACCTCTTCCGCGACAAGAACCTCAACGGGTGGGCGAAAGCGCTGTGGATCATCTTCCTGGTCTTCATACCGTTCCTCGGCGCGCTGATCTACCTGGTCGTCCGCGGACGCGGGATGGCCGAACGGCAGGCGGCACGCATGATGGTGGCCCAGTCGGAGAACGACGCGTACATCCGCACCGTCGCAGCCTCCTCGGGCCCGTCGCCGACCGATGACATCGCCAAAGCGAAGGCGCTGCTCGACTCCGGCGCTATCAGCCAGGCGGAGTATGACGCCCTGAAGGCACGCGCCATCGGCTGACCTGCCGTAACCACGCTGAAACCGACGAGAGAAAGGACGATCGCATGTTCTGGGGATTCATGGGCTACCTCTTCTGGACCTTCGTCTTCGTCGCCTACCTGATGGTGCTCTTCTGGATCATCGCGGACCTCTTCCGCGACGACTCGGTGAATGGCTGGGGCAAGGCGATCTGGATCATCTTCCTGGTGTTCGTGCCGTTCCTGACCGCGCTCGTCTACTTCATCGCGCGCGGATCCGGGATGGAGGCCCGCCGGTCCGGTGATTTCGCGTCCGCCCGATCCGAGACAGACGCCTACGTCAGGAAGGTCGTGACCACACCGGCCGCCGACCAGATAGCCCAGGCGAAACAGCTGCTCGACGACGGCACGATCAGCGCCGCCGAATTCGAGGTGCTGAAGGCGCGAGCGCTGTCCTGACGTACGCCTGAACCGCCTATCGTCCCGCCCGAGCCCGGCACCCGAGCCCGGGCGGGACGTTCAGTGGATGACCGCCTTGAGCAGGATCATCGCCACACCGAACAGCGCAGTGCCGAGGGCGCCGAGGATGCGCACGAGCCAGGAATCGCCACGCAGGGAGAACACGATGAATCCCAGGACTGCGAGAATGATGACGCCCAGCCACAGTGCCGCCCAGATCGCCGTCTTGTCGTCGACGGCCTGCGTCGCGCCGAGCAGCAGCACGATCGACGGGGGCAGGGCGGACGTCAGGAAGCCGACCGAACGCCGGAGCGCACGCCGGAACGCCGTCAGGAGTGAATCGTCTCCCTCCAGCTCCCCCTCGATACCGTGGCCCGCGATCGTACCGGCATAGACATGCGCGGCCCAGAACACCACGACCGTCCCGAAGACGCTCAGGAAGACCTGCCAGCTCGTCGCGCCGTACGACCCCGCCACGACGATCATGCCGCTCACCAGTACCGTGCCGTAGACGGATTCTTCCGTGATGTAGTCCAAGCGCGCACGGCGAAGCGCGCCGGAGGACAGCCTGCTGGTCTGCGTCATTTCTCCCCGATCTCACGACACGCCTAAGTATCGCCCGCACACCCGTTGCATCGGAAGAGGACCACATGAACGAGTATCCGCTCATCGCTGAACACGGCCTCATCGGAGACCTCCAGACGGCCGCCTTGGTCGCCACCGACGGAACCATCGACTGGTTCTGCTCCCCGCGATTCGACTCGCCGAGCATCTTCGCATCCCTGCTGGATGCGGAGCGCGGCGGCCACTTCAGCATTCGGCCCTCGACCGAGACGTTCCAGGCGAAGCAGCTCTACTTCCCGGACACGGCCATCCTCGTCACCCGATTCCTGACGGAGAAGGGAGTGGGCGAGCTCGTCGACTTCATGCCGACGACCGACGAAGCGGCCAGCGAACGGCACCGGCTCGTGCGCGTCCTGCGCTGCGTCAGGGGAGAGATGGAGTTCGACGTCGAGGTCGCCCCGCGTTTCGACTATGGGCGCCGGAGCCACCAGGTCACTGTGGGCGACGGTGTGGCCACGTTCACCTCGGATGCGACGGTGCTGACCGTCAGCCTCGTCCGCGACCCGGGAGACGAAAGGCTCGCAGAGATCGACCCGTCACCGGAAGGGGACCTCCGCGCCAGCGTGCGGCTCGTCGAAGGCCAGATGCGTGGGATCATCCTCGAGACCTCTCCGACCGGCGCTCCGGCCGTCGTCCCCGTCGCGGAAGCGAAACGGCTCTTCGACGACACGGCGAAATTCTGGCAGGACTGGATCGACCGGTCGACCTACACCGGACGGTGGCGCGAAGAGGTGGAGCGTTCTGCGATCACCCTGAAGCTGCTCACGTACGCTCCGACCGGCGGACTCGTCGCTGCGCCGACCGCCGGCCTCCCTGAGCAGGTCGGCGGCGAGCGCAACTGGGACTACCGCTTCACCTGGGTGCGCGACGCGTCCTTCTCTGTGCGCACGCTGGTGCGGCTCGGCTACCTCGAGGAGGCCGCCGCCTTCGGCGTCTGGCTGCGCGACCGCGTCACGGAGCAGGCAGGAAGCGCAACCGGCCCGCTGAACATCATGTACCGGGTCGACGGAGATCCGGAGCTCTCCGAGGAGACCATCGACGGATGGGAAGGCTACCGCGGCTCCTTCCCGGTGAGGATCGGAAACGGTGCCGCGGGCCAGCTGCAGCTCGACATCTACGGAGAGGCCCTCGACGCCGTCTACCAGGTCGACCGCAGCGGGATCGAGATCGGCCAGCCCGGATGGCAGGCGATCACCCGCCTGCTCGACTGGCTCGCCGACAACTGGGACCAGCCCGAGGAAGGCATCTGGGAGACGCGTGGGGGCCGGAAGGACTTCACGTACGGCCGCCTCATGTGCTGGGTCGCGTTCGATCGCGGCATCCGGCTGGCCACCTCCCACGGCCGCCCAGCACCTCTCAAGCGGTGGCGGTCGGCTCGTGACGCGATCTACAACCAGATCATGGAGAAAGGATGGAACGAAGAGCGCCGCGCTTTTGTGCAGCAGTACGGCGAGACGGTGCTCGACGCCTCCCTGCTGAAGATGGCCCAGGTCGGCTTCATCTCGCCGCAGGACCCGATGTGGCTGGATACGCTTCGCGCGATGGAAGAGGAACTCGTCTCCGACAGTCTCGTCTACCGGTACGACCCCAGCGCCTCCCCCGACGGCCTCCGTGGCTCGGAGGGGACCTTCTCGCTGTGCACATTCCTGTACGTGGATGCGCTGGCACGCGCCGGCAAGCTGGCCGAAGCGCGCCTCACCTTCGAGAAGATGCTCACCTATGCCAACCACCTCTCCCTGTTCTCGGAGGAGATCGCTCTGACCGGTGACCAGCTCGGCAACTTCCCGCAGGCCTTCACCCATCTCGCACTGATCGACGCTGCGCTGACGCTGAACGAGCGGCTCGACGGACATCATCCCGATCGGGTGATGTGAGCATCCGTTCGCTCGCGATAGCTTCCGAACACGATGCACCACAAAGCATTCAGGAGGGGTAATCATGAGCACTACGAAAACAACCGGCTGGCTCGGGTGGGGGCTGTTCGCGGGTGCGATCATCCTCATCAGCGGAGTCTTCAGCGTGATCCAGGGGTTCGTCGGCCTGATCGCGCCTGACACCTACTACGTCAAGACCACTGGCAGCCTCTTCATGTTCGACGTGCAGGGCTGGGCCTGGTGGACGCTCATCATCGGCATCCTGCTGGTGCTGGTCGCCCTCGCGCTGTTCGCCGGGCAGATGTGGGCGCGGGTCATCGCGGTGATCCTCGCATCGCTGAGCGCCATCGGCAACCTGCTCCTGGTACCCGCGCAGCCGTGGTGGTCGCTGATCCTCATCGGCGTCGACATCCTCATCATCTACGCCCTGACAGCGCACGGGCACGAGCTCGGACGCCGCGAGTAGTTCGCGTTCCGCCCCGCCGCACTACTTCCGTCCCGGCGCACGTGATCCGTCTCGTGCGCCGGGACGAAACACGTGCGGGAGCAGCCCGAGACAGCAATGACCGTCGGGAGTTGCATCATGGCCACGAAAGACTCGGCACGACCGCCACGCATCAAGCGGTCCGTCTACGAAGCGGAACTGAGCCGCCTGCAGGCCGAACTCGTCACGGCGCAGGAGTGGGTCAGGGCGACCGGCGCCCGCGTCCTCGTCATCTTCGAGGGGCGGGATGCGGCGGGCAAGGGGTCCGCTGTCAAACGTGTCACCGAGTACCTCAACCCTCGCGTCGCCCGCATCGTGGCGCTTCCGATCCCTACCGACCGGGAACGGGGCCAGTGGTACTACCAGCGCTACATCCAGCACCTGCCGACGAAAGGCGAGATCGTGCTGTTCGACCGGTCCTGGTACAACCGGGCCGGAGTGGAGAGGGTGATGGGCTACTGCACGCCGGAGGAGTACAGGCGATTCCTTCACCAGACGCCGATCTTCGAACGGCTTCTCGTCGAAGACGGGATCATCCTGCTCAAGTACTGGTTCTCGGTGTCCGACCGCGAACAGGAGGCGCGGTTCCGGTCGAGGATGAGTGACCCCATGCGGCGCTGGAAGCTGTCCCAGACAGATCTGCTCTCGATCACGAAATGGGTCGAATATTCGAAGGCGAAGGACGAGATGTTCGTGCACTGCGACATCTCCGAGGCGCCGTGGTGGACGGTCGAGAGCGAGGACAAGCGAGCCTCCAGGCTGAACATGATCAGCCACCTGCTCTCGCAGATCCCCTACCAACATGTCGAGCCTCCGCACGTCAACTTCCCCCCACGCCCGCCGGCGGCCGACTACGAGCGACCGCCGTTGTCACTCACGCGCTACGTGCCCGACATCACGTCCGCGCTGCATCGCCGCCGCGGGTCCGAGTGATCGTGCCCAAGGTGGCGCCCGGCTAGCGTGGACTTCATGGCTACTCCCACACTCGTCATCCAGACCGTAACGATCCCCGTCGCCGACCAGGAGCGCTCACTCGCGTTCTACCGCGACGTCCTCGGCTTCGAGGTGACGGCCGACAGCTCCTACGGGGATGCGCGCTGGCTCTCCGTCGCCCCCGCGGGCAGCTCCGTCGACTTCACGCTGCACCTGCCGTTCACCGGTCAGGCCGGACCCGGCTGGCAGCAGGGCATCGTGCTCCACACCGACGACATCGCGTCGGTGGTCGCAACGCTGCGCGCAGCGGGCGTCGAGGTGTCCGAGCCCGAGGCGGAGGGCTGGGGCACGCAGTCGCAGTTCGCCGACCCCGACGGGAACGGGTTCGTACTGCTCCAGCAGGGCTGAGGCGCCCGACGGCGGTCACCGGATGCGACAGGGGGCCCCGCCATCGGCCGGACCCCCTGCGTACCCATCGGACTCTAGAGACCCGAGAGCACCTGCTGCTCGATCTGGTCGGCGACCTGCTTGACCTGCGAGCCGTAGCCGCCCTGCAGCGCGGTGGTGGCGATGCTCTGCACATCGCCATCCCGTGCCGAGGCGGGAGCCGTGGCCAGCTTCGAGAGGTCGTTGCGCAGCGAGTCCGGCAGCTTGGACGCGAGTTCGGAGTCGCCGGTCACGGCCTTCGCGACCTGCGCGCCCTCCGCGCCGAGCTGCGTGCCCGTGAAGACGGAGCCGCCGAGAAGCTGCTTCGCCAGGTCGGGCAGATTCGGCGCGAGTCGGGACTCGTGGAGACCCGTTGCTTTCAGATTCTTCGCGAGCGACCGGATCGCCGTGCCGTAGTCTCCGGCGAGCGCCGAGGACGGGATCTTCCGCGCCTCAGCGGTGCGGTGATGCACCGACGCGTCCTTCAGCGCGGTGAGGTCCCCCTGCAGTTCGCTCGGCAGGAGCGAGAAGACCGCGTGGTCGGAGACGATGGCACGTGCGACCGCCTGGGCCTTCGCACCGTTCACGTCACCGTGCGCGGAGAACAGGCCGTGCAGGTCGATGCTGTCGTGGCCCGCGGATGCTGTGGCCGAGACGGAACCCGAGCCGACGGCCGGGTCCGTGGTGGCAGCGAACGCTCCCTGCGCTCCCGCACACACCAGTGCTCCCGCCGCGAGCACGGAGGCCGCGCCGACGGCGAACCGCCGGGGGCCGAACGCGCCGCGGGTGGCGGTGGAGATGTTCTCGGAGGTGTTCGTTTCGTTCTTCACGTGGATCCTTTCCGTTGCCCCCGACCGGTGTGGCCGAGGGCATCCGGAGACACTACGAGACCTGTCTGGACCGCGTGTCAGTATCCCCTTCGAGTTCGCCAAGGGCACTGGAGGATGCGCGCCGACCGCGGTAGAAGGAGCGGATCCGGCTCCCACGACCGTGTCTCCACCAGAGCGGACCCTGTCGACGCAGGACGTCGCCGACTCACGACTCAGGCCGCGTGCAACTCGCGGATGTTCCGCGCTTCGACGTGGGCGTCGATGTAAGCGTGCACAGCCTTGTCGAGGTGATACTGCGTGTGACCGAGGCGGGTGGCGTGCGAGGCGACGACCTGTCGAGCGGCGGCCCTGCGAGCCCGAACGCGGACCAGTGACACCAGAGCGCCGACCAGAACGGCAACCGTGAGCCCCGCCGCGAGCCACAGGACGATGGTCATCCAGCCTGCGGGGATGCCGGCCATCGACGCGGCCCAGTAGCCACCGGCGATCGCCGCCAGCGCGAGGACAGTCACCTGCGGCGTCCTGCCCGCGAGCGCGAGCGGCTTCGCCTCGAGCACTCGGCGGGCGTCCTCGATCTCCCGCTCGTGCTGCCGGCGGCGATCCTTCGCCCACCGGAGGTCTCGCTCCATACGACGGACGAGGAGTTGCGCACTGTCATGCGTGTGATTATGAACCTGATACACAGACGTTGTCCTTCGGGTTGACGTTGCTGTTACCCGTCAGCATGCCAGTAGACCTGCCCGTGCGCTAGACACATCTGTCTGTCCACGCCGAAATGCGCCGCGAACTGGGGGTAGGACGACGCATCGCGCTGTCCACAAGGGGGCTTCGAGCCCGGGGATAGCTCTCACAAGAGCCGGATTCGGCGGCGTGCACGACGAATCCGGCCGCGCGCCGCAGGGACGGCGGCGCGCGGTACCAGCACAGAGCCGGCCACGGGACTCGAACCCGACAACGCATCGCGTTGTCAACAAGGGGATTTCGAGCCCCGGGGATGGCTCTCACAAGAGCCGGCCACGGGACTCGAACCCGTAACCCCCGCTTTACAAGAGCGGTGCGCTACCAATTGCGCCAGGCCGGCCTGAGACGGCTCGCCCGTCTCGCCTGTCAATACTAAAGGGAGCGACGGCCTCTCGACGTCACTTGGACGGTGACGGACTGGGCGTCGCCGTCGAGTACGCGTCGCCCTGGGCCTGCAGCACGAATGCTTTGAAGTCGTCCGGGCTGGTCAGCGAGCCGGTGTACTGCTTGCCGTTGACGATCACCAGCGGAGTACCGGTCAGCTTGCTGACGTTGGAGTTCGGGATGGGCCCTGCCAGCGCCCGGTCCGTCGCGTTGGCCACCCACGTCGTGTAGGTGCCGTCGTCGATGCATTTCTCGATCGAACTGACGTTCTTGGCGCCCGCAGAGCTCACGTACCCCTTGAGTTGCGCATCCGTCAGCCCCGCGCTGCCTTCCTTCGGCTGGTTCGCGAACAGCAGGCGGTGGAAGTTCCAGAACTGGTCGCCCGAGTAGTTGGCGACGCAGGCTGCAGCGTTGGCTGCACGGAGCGAATACTTCGTCCCAGAGGAGTGACTGGTGAGAATGGCGATCGGGTGCACTTCGACGGTCGCGGCGCCGGACTTGGCCCACTCTTCGAGTTGGTCCCCGTTGGTCTTCTCAAACTCACCGCAGAACGGGCACAGGTAGTCGATGTAGAGACGGATGCTCACCACGCTTCCCGACGGGTCCGGTGTCGAGGCGATCGGGGATGCGTCCGCCGCGAGCGACTCCGTCGGAACGACCTTCAGGCCCGTGCCGACTACGACCCCGTCGCTGGCCATGTTCGCCGGTCCCGGAACGGGCGGGCGGATGGCGCTGACGATGATCAGAACGACGACTGCAACGACCGCAAGGACGCCGACGATGATCCCCGACTGCAGGAAGACCCGGTTGCGCCGATCGCGCTTCTTCTGGTCCTCACGGAGCTGGCGAGCCTTCTCCCTGGCCGCCTCGCGCCGATCGTTTCTCGAGGGACGGCTGTCGGTCGGTCCGCCGTGGGTCATTGATTTTCGCTCCGGGGGTTTGGATGGGGCAGTTCACAGTTCATGCAAACGCAAGGGAGATAGTAGTTCGGCAGTCTGGGAAACGACCAAACGGCTCCTGAACCTGAGCGGTGGGCCCCATGAGAGAGCGTGTAACCGGCATCGCCGCCCATGACATACTATGGGTCGTGGTCGCTGTAGCCCATATGGGGCAGCACCATATCCATTCACTACGGATCGTCCGGCACGTACCTGCCGGTGAAGGAGTCAGTACAACATGGCGTCAGTAACGTATGACAAGGCAACCCGCCTCTACCCGGGTTCCAATCGCCCCGCGGTCGACGAGCTCGACCTGCAGATCGCTGATGGCGAGTTCCTCGTCCTCGTCGGTCCCTCCGGCTGTGGAAAGTCCACCTCCCTGCGCATGCTCGCGGGCCTCGAAGAGGTCAACGACGGCAACATCTTCATCGGTGAGCGCAATGTGACGGATGTTCCGCCGAAGGACCGCGACATCGCGATGGTGTTCCAGAACTACGCTCTCTACCCGCACATGACCGTCGCTGAGAACATGGGCTTCGCCCTGAAGATCGCCGGCGTCAACAAGGATGAGCGCGCCGCCCGCGTCCTCGAGGCCGCGAAGCTGCTCGACCTCGAGCCGTACCTCGCCCGCAAGCCGAAGGCCCTCTCGGGTGGTCAGCGTCAGCGTGTCGCGATGGGCCGTGCGATCGTCCGCAGCCCTCAGGTGTTCCTCATGGACGAGCCGCTGTCGAACCTCGACGCCAAGCTCCGCGTTCAGACCCGCACCCAGATCGCGTCGCTGACGCGTCGTCTCGGTGTCACCACCGTCTACGTCACGCACGACCAGACGGAGGCTCTGACCATGGGCGACCGCATCGCGGTCCTCAAGGACGGCGTCCTCCAGCAGGTCGGCACCCCGCGCGACCTGTATGCGCAGCCGAACAACGTGTTCGTCGCCGGCTTCATCGGAAGCCCGGCCATGAACCTGTTCTCGGCTGACGTGGTCGACGGCGGCGTCAAGTTCGGCACCACGGTCGTCCCGGTCGAGCGCGAGACGCTGGCCGGCGCCGGCACCGCAGTCACCATCGGTGTCCGTCCCGAAGACGTGGTCGTCTCGACCACGGAGAACTCGGGCCTGAAGGTCGCGGTCGACCTCGTCGAGGAACTCGGCGCCGACGGCTACCTGTACGGACACTCCGAGATCGAAGGCAAGCGCACCGACATCGTCGGTCGTGTCGACGGTCGCATCCACCCCAACGCGGGCGACGTCGTCTACATCACGCCGAAGCCGGGCCACGTGCACGTCTTCAACGCGGAGTCGGGCGAGCGCCTCGGCGGGGCAGTCATCGAC
The DNA here is from genome assembly GCF_055231915.1 of Leifsonia sp. Ger2509. Taxonomy (NCBI): domain Bacteria; kingdom Bacillati; phylum Actinomycetota; class Actinomycetes; order Micrococcales; family Microbacteriaceae; genus Leifsonia; species Leifsonia sp. Ger2509. The sequence continues at coordinate 3,315,246 of NZ_JBUYVB010000003.1, read as the reverse complement.
TGATCCGTTCCATCTGTTCCACGCGCGGTGCCGCGACTCCTTCACGGGGTCGCGGCACTACGCATTTTGCGGGCTTCCCAGCCCCGTCCGATAGGTTTCTTGCATGAGCGGCTCACTCAACATCACCGCGGCCACAGTGGATCCGGCCCTCCTCGATCTTCCGTGGAACGTGCCGCTCGACGAGTGGTCGAACGACCACATCGCCATCCTGCCGAAGGGCATCTCCCGCCACCTGGTGCGATTCGCCAACCTGTCCGGTTATGTCATCGCCATCAAAGAGACGTCGGCGGAGCTCGCGAAGCGCGAGTACGAGATGCTCCGCACGCTGCAGCGTGTCGACATCCCCTGCGTCGACCCGGTCGCCGTCATCAACAACCGCACGGATGACGAGGGCGAGCCGCTGAAGGCGGCTCTCGTCACTCGTCACCTCAAGTTCTCGCTCCCCTACCGGGCCCTCTTCTCGCAGACGCTCCGGCCCGACACCGCGACGCGCCTGGTGGATGCGCTGGCCGTATTGCTGGTGCGCCTGCACATCGTCGGCTTCTTCTGGGGCGACGTCTCACTGTCGAACACCCTCTTCCGCCGCGACGCCGGCGCGTTCGCCGCGTACCTGGTGGATGCGGAGACCGGCCAGCTCTACGACGGCGGCCTCTCGAACGGGCAGCGCGAGAACGACCTCGAAATCGCCCGAGTCAACATCGCCGGTGAACTGATGGACCTCGAAGCAGGCGGTCGGGTCGATGAGGAACTGGACCCGATCAAGGTGTCGAACGGTATCGTCGCCGCGTACCGGTCGCTCTGGAAGGAGCTCACCGGCAGCGAGTCGTTCGCTTCGTCGGAGCGCTGGCGCATCAGCAAACGGGTCGACCGGCTGAACGAGCTCGGTTTCGACATCGAGGAACTGGCGATCAAGACGGATGAGAAGGGCACGACAGTCCGCATCCAGCCGAAGGTCGTGGATGCCGGACACCACCAGCGTCGGCTTCTCCGGCTGACCGGGCTGGACGCGCAGGAGAACCAGGCGCGGCGTCTGTTGAACGACCTCGACTCGTACGCCGCCACTCTCGGCAAGGCTGGACTCGACGAGGAGGCGATGGCGCACGAGTGGCTGATGCGTGTCTTCGAGCCGATCGTTCGGGCGATTCCTTCCGACCTGAAGGGCAAGCTGGAGCCGGCGGAGGTCTTCCACCAGCTTCTCGAGCACCGCTGGTTCATGTCACAGGATGAGGACCGCGACGTTCCGCTCGCCGAGGCACTCAGTTCGTACATCAAGGATGTGCTGCGTCACCGCCGCGATGAGGCGACCGTGATCGGTCCGCCCACCGAGACGCTGAGCATCCCGGTCATAACGGGCGCGATCGGCACGATCACCGACGACGAGGACGACTGGCGCGCGAAGGTTTGAGCACGGGGCTACTTCTTGGCGCCGGACCGGAGGCGTGAGATCTCGTAGAGCGTGACGCTCGCCGCGATTCCGGCGTTGAGCGACTCGGTCGCGGCACTGATCGGAATCGAGACGATCGCGTCGCAGGTCTCGGTGACGAGCCGCGAGAGGCCCTTGCCTTCGCTGCCGACGACGATGACGACGGGACGATCTGCAAGCTCGAGACCCGGCAGCGAAACGTCCCCTCCACCGTCGAGACCGAGCACGAAGACCCCGCGCTCTTTCATCGCCTTGAGTGTTTGCGTCAGGTTGCTCGCCATAGCGACAGGTGTACGCGCCGCCGCTCCCGCAGACGTCTTCCACGCCGAGGCCGTCATACCTACCGAGCGGCGCTGGGGCACGACGACTCCGTGGCCGCCGAACGCAGCGGTGGACCGGATGATCGCGCCCAGGTTGCGGGGGTCGGTGATGCCGTCGAGGGCGACGAACAATGGCTTCTGGCCGCGGCTGATCGTCAGGTCGAGAAGCTCCATCGGGTGCGCGTACTCGTACGGCGGGACCTTGAGCGCGACACCCTGGTGTACCGAGTCACGCCCGGCGATGCGGTCGAGCTCGGGACGCATGACTTCGAGGATCGGGACACCCCGGCCGGTGGCGATCGAGAGGATCTCCTTGACGCGGTCGTCGACCACGATGCGTGAGGCGATGTAGAGCGTCGACGTGGGGATCTTGGCCCGCAGTGCCTCGAGCACCGAGTTGCGGCCCGTCACGACCTCGCTCTCGTCGGCGGCTTTGGGCCGGCGCGTCTGCGTTCGGGGGGCCGACTCGGTCCGCCCGTTCCGCGTCTGCTGGCCGGGCTTGCCCTTGCCACCGGCGGCCGCATACCGATCGCGGGCCGCCTTCGCTTTGCCGGCGGGGTGGTAGGGGCGGTCCTCCGCCTTCGGGGTCGGACCTTTGCCTTCGAGCGCCTGGCGACCCTGGCCGCCTGATCCGACCTGGGGGCCGCGTCGTGCTTTGCGCACCGCACCCGCGCGGGGCTTTCCGCCACTGTTCTTCACTGTTCAACACTCCAATGCGCACCCGTCGGGGTGTCTTCGATGGTGATTCCGGCGCCCACGAGTTCGTCGCGGATCCGGTCGGCTGCCGCGAAATCGCGATCCGCTCGCGCAGCCTGCCGGTCGTCGAGCAGGCGCTCGACGAGCGCGCTCAACGCCGAGCGTGCGACCGAGTCTCCCGCGGTGTTCCATTGCGGGGCGAGCGGGTTGATGCCCAGCACGTCTGTCATCGCGAGGACCTGCCCGCGTGCGATCGCTGCCGCCTCCAAGTCTTCCGCATCCAGTGCCGCGTTTCCTGAACGCACGGTGTCGTGCAGGACCGCGAGCGCCTGGGGCACGGCCAGGTCGTCGTCCATCGCTTCGGCGAAGGCCGCGGGGACGACCGGCGCGCCCGACCCAGCGAACCGCGTCGATGCCAGCCGTCGGTCGACGCGTTCGAAGAAGCCGGCGATCCGCTCGAGCGCGGCCTCGGCCTCGGCGAGCGATCCATCCTGGTAATCGATGGTCGACCGGTAGTGCGCCGCCCCCAGGTAGTAGCGGATGACCAGTGGCCTGGCCTGGCCGAGCAGATCGGACGCGTAGAGCGAATTGCCGAGGGACTTGCTCATCTTCTGACCGTTGACGTTCACAAGCCCGTTGTGCACCCAGTAGTTGGCGAAACCGTGGCCCACCGCCGTCGACTGGGCGAGCTCGTTCTCATGATGCGGGAACCGAAGGTCGAGGCCTCCCCCGTGGATGTCGAAATTCGTGCCGAGGTAACGCTCCGACATCGCCGAGCATTCGATGTGCCAGCCGGGCCGGCCGGAGCCCCAAGGACTCGGCCAGGACGCCGACTCCGGCTCATCCTCTTTGCGCCCCTTCCACAGGGCGAAATCCCGAGCGTCGCGTTTGGCCCGCGGGTCAGCGTCGGCCGCGGCCTCCATGTTGTCGATGCTCTGCCGGGTGAGCTCCCCGTAGGAAGGCCAGCTTTTCACGTCGAAATAGACGTCGCCCGATCCGTCGTCTGCGACGTAGGCATGACCGACGTCGATGAGTCGGCGGATGATGTCCTGCATCTGCGGGATGCTCGCCGTGGCCCGCGGCTCGTAGGTCGGTGGGAGCACGCCGAGCGCCGTGTAGCCGGCGGTGAACTCCAGTTCGAACCGGTAGGCGAGCGCCCACCACTGCTCGGCACTCCCCTCGGACTGCGCCGCAGCGGAGTTGACGAGGATCTTGTCGTCGATGTCGGTGACGTTGCGCACCAGCGTCACGTCGTAGCCGCGGTGGGTGAACCACCGACGCAGAATGTCGTAGACGAGCGCCGAACGCAGGTGCCCGATATGCGGCGACGACTGAACGGTCGGTCCGCAGAGGTACATACCGACGGCGCCATCCCTGATCGGGTGGAAGTCGCGGAGCGCCTGGGCCCGGGTGTCGTAGAGTCGCACAGTCACGCGTCTAGCCTACGGGCACGGCTTCGTCGTCGCGGCGCCGCTGGTTTTCTGTGACGAACGCTCCGCGCTCACGGGTTGTGGAGGAGAAGTGCGGTCGCGATGACGGCGACGCCTTCGCCACGCCCGGTGAAGCCGAGACCATCGGTCGTGGTCGCGCTGATCGACACCGGCGCCCCGACGAACTCGCTCAAGAGCGCCTCCGCCTCGCGACGCCGGGCTGCGAACCGCGGACGGTTCCCGATCACCTGGACGGCGACATTGCCGACCCGGAACCCCGCGTTCTCGACCAGCCGTCGAGCCTCGCGCACGAAGACCTCTCCGTGCGCATCCTGGAACCGCGGGTCATCGGTTCCGAACGTTCCGCCGATGTCGCCCAGTCCGGCCGCCGAGAGCAGCGCATCCGTGATCGCATGCGATACCGCATCCCCGTCGCTGTGGCCGGCGAGTCCGGCTTCACCCGGCCAGTGCAGGCCGGCGAGCCAGAGTTCTGCCCCCGGATCGAACCCGTGGGTGTCTGTGCCCACGCCGATGCGCGGGCTGCCGTCGCGGCGGGAGACGAGCTCCTCGGCTCGCCGCAGATCCCACGGGGTCGTGATCTTGAATGCGAGCGGATCCCCGGGAACGACACTGACGCCGTGACCGGATGCGCTCACCAGCGCAGCATCGTCCGTCGCCTCGTCCGTCGCCCGCGCATATGCCTCGAAGAGGTCGCTCCTCGGGAAGCCCTGCGGGGTCTGGACGGCGGAGAGCGCCGACCGGTCGACGGTTTCGACGATGTCGTGGCGTGCATCCACGCGTTTGACGGTGTCGCTCACCGGAAGCCCGGGCACGATGCCGTGTCCGCGCGCATCGACCTCCGCGACGACCCGATCGAAGAGGGTGCTCGGGGTGAGCGCGCGTGCGGCATCGTGGACGAGCACGACCCGGGCCGAGTCCTGAACCATCCCCAGGCCTGCGCGCACCGATTGCTGGCGCGTCTCGCCGCCGGCGACGACCGTGACGGATGCGGCGGCCACTCCTGCGACATCGGAAGCGATCAGCTCCGCGTCCGCGACGAATTCTGCGGGCGCGACGACGATGACCTGCGCCGGCTCGCCCATTCCCAGGACGGAATGCAGCGCCCGCGCCAGCAGTGTGACACCGCCGACGGGAACGAATGCTTTCGGTGTCGAGGCTCCCAGCCGCGTGCCGCTGCCTGCGGCGACGACGATCACAGCGATTCGCGGCCCGCTCGATTCGGTCATGCGTTCGAGCGTACGCGATCGCACCCGAGGTGGGCGTGCCGAAGACGAACGTGACCGTTCCGGACCCGCGTGGCAGTTCTACCTGTCACGCTCGACCGGAACGGTCACGTTCGATACCTGAGGCAGAGCCTAGGAAGCAAGCACCTCGTCGAGCAGGCTGGACGCCTTCTCGTCGTCGGTCTTCTCAGCGAGCGCGAGCTCGGAGATCAGGATCTGACGTGCCTTGGCAAGCATGCGCTTCTCACCGGCGGAGAGGCCGCGGTCCTGGTCGCGGCGCCACAGGTCGCGAACGACCTCGGAAACCTTGATCACATCGCCGGAGGCGAGCTTCTCGAGGTTCGCCTTGTAGCGGCGGGACCAGTTGGTGGGTTCCTCGGTGAACGGTGCACGAAGAACCTCGAACACGCGGTCGAGCCCCTCTTTGCCGATCACATCGCGGACGCCGACGAGGTCGACGTTTTCGGCCGGAACCTCGATTGTCAGGTCGCCCTGAGTCACATTGAGCTTGAGGTACAGCTTCTCTTCACCCTTAATGGTTCTCTTCTTGACTTCGGTGATTGTCGCGGCTCCGTGGTGCGGGTATACGACGGTTTCGCCAACCTCGAAAAGCATAGATTGATGTCCCTTCAGCAACCTCTAGGATACCACAGAGACCCGGTGGTAAGGTTCGCGCTGGCTGCCCCGGTGGCCACCGACCGATAGGCTAAACTCGAAGCGCATTCCGCGCACCGACGGCCGATTTCGAGGCCATGCGGAACGACTTGGAGGGTCTTGTGAGAGCTCGCATCGCGGCATCCATCGTCTTGGCGATCGCGGTCACGTTCGGTACCGCAGGGTGCGGCTTCCTTGCGCCGCAGTCGACCACGAGACACTATGACGCGAGCGACGGCGTGAGCGGCAACGTCGGCGACATCGCGGTGCGCAACGCACTCATCGTGACCGGCGACGGCACCGTGGGCAACCTCGTCGTGACCCTGGTCAACAGCGGCCATGTGGCGCACCGCGTGCAGATCGAGCGCGGGACCACGGGAGAATCGCAGTCCGTCACCGTGAACCCGGGTGAGACCAAGGAACTCGGCGCCGCGGGCGACACGATCATCGTCTTCCGTCAGCTCAACTCGATCCCGGGCAGCCTCTACCCGCTCTACTTCCAGTACGGAGCGCAGACCGGTCTCCCGCTGCGGGTGCCGGTGCTCGACGGCGGCCTCCCCGAGTACGCCGACCTGACGCCGGCTCGCGTGGCCCAAGACCTGCTGGCAACGCCCTCGCCTGCTCCGGCCTCGACGTCGACGCCGTCCCCGTAGGTCGCCGGCTCCGTAGCTCGCCGGCTCCGCGTCACGCGTTGAAGCGGTACCCCAGCCCGCGTACCGTCACGAGCATGGACGGCTCCGACGGGTTCTCCTCGATCCGCGACCGGATGCGCTTGATGTGCACGTCGAGCGTCTTCGTGTCGCCGAAATAGTCGCTCCCCCACACCCGGTCGATCAGCTGGCCGCGCGTGAGCACACGTCCGGCATTCCTCAGCAGCAGTTCGAGCAGTTCGAATTCCTTGAGCGGCATAGGGATCTCGCTGCCTCCGACAGCGACCGTGTGCCGGTCGACATCCATCCGCACCGTCCCGGCTTCCAGGATGCCGTTGTCCTCGAACTCGTCGTTCTCGATCCGTCGCCGGAGCACAGCACGGATGCGCGCGAGCAGCTCCCGCGTTGAGTAAGGCTTCGTGACGTAGTCGTCCGCCCCGAGCTCCAGGCCCACGACGATGTCGACCTCCGAGTCCTTCGCCGTCAGCATGATGATCGGAACGGTCGATCTCACCCGGATCTCGCGGCACACCTCGGTCCCCGGAATCCCCGGGAGCATCAAGTCGAGGAGGATGAGGTCCGCTCCGACGCGATCGAACTCGGAGAGCGCGGTCGGGCCGTCATCCGCGACGGTCACGTCGTAGCCTTCGCGCTTGAGCAGGAACGCGAGCGGCTCGCTGAGGGCTGCTTCATCCTCGACAAGAAGGATGTGGGTCACGTGGTTTCTCCTATCGCGGGACGCACGGCGGCGTCGTGGGATGCCTCAGGCAGGCGGATGGTGAAGGTCGAGCCACGTCCGGGCTGCGACCAGACACGGATCTCCCCGCCGTGGTTCTGCACGGCGTGCTTCACGATGGCGAGTCCGAGACCGGTGCCACCGGTGTGGCGGGAACGGGCCTGGTCGACCCGGAAGAAGCGCTCGAACACCCGGTCGAGATCGTCCTCCGGAATGCCCTCGCCCTGATCGGTCACCGCGATCTCGACGACGCCGTCGATCGTGCGGACACCGATCCCGACCCGCGAACCGCTCGGGGAATACTGGATGGCGTTGGAGATCAGGTTGTGCACCGCGGTGACCAGCAGGGTCTCGTCGCCGAACACTTCGGCCTTCTTGTCTCCGCGCATCGCGAGTTCGATTCCGCGCAACTCCGCGGCGACGCGGTTCTGGTCGACGGCCGAGCTGATGACCTGGGAGACAGGGATGACCTCCGCATCCGTGAGCGCATCCGCTGCCTGGAGCCGTGACAGTTCGATGATGTCCTGCGTGATGCGTGCGAGGCGCTGCGACTCCTCGGTGAGCCGGTGGGCGAACCGCCGGACCTGCTCTGGATCGTCCGACGCACTGTCCAGCGCCTCGGCGAGGAGGCCCACCGCACCGATCGGGGTCTTGAGCTCGTGGCTGATGTTCGCGACGAAGTCGCGCCGCACGTTCTCGAGGCGGAACGACTCCGTCCGGTCCTCGGCGAGTAGGAGGATGTAGCGCGCGCCGAGGCGGGCCACCCGCACGCTGAGATGGATGTTCGCGTCCCCGAACGGACCGCGGGCGAGCTCGCACTCCTCGGTGATGGGTTCTCCGGTACGGCGCACGCGGTCGACGAGGTCACCGAGATGCGGATGCACGAGCGCCTGGTTCCAGACCAGACCGATCGACAGCGCGCCCGGCGATGCTTTGATGACATTGTTCGACGGATCGAGCACGACCCCCGCCGATTCGAGCGCATCGATGACCTGGTCGACCCCATCGGGCACAGCGGGACTCGCGACCTCGGCGGCGCGCGCGCCGCGGCGTGCGGCGACGTGAAGGATGGCCACGAATCCAGCGCCGACCACAAGGCCGAGTGCCAGAGACAGCAGCACCAACCAGGTGGAGTCCATAATTGCAAGCGTAGTGACCAGCACAGGGGCCGAGGCGCGGGATCGGCGTGCGGACGGCGGTACTTTAGACAGTGTTCAGGCTCTCGGCACCATTCGTTAACCTGATCTGGACATCATGAATCCGGGGCCAAAGGGCTCCGGCATCTGCGCGCGCTTCGCGCCAGGAAGGACCAGGAAACCGATGCGTGAAGTATTCCAGCAGGAGCTGCGTGAAGTTCAGGATCGCCTCGTCGAGATCGCTGAGCTCGTCGTCATCTCCATCAAGAATGCGACGCAGGCGTTCAATGACTCCGACGTGACGCTTGCCGAGACGGTCATCGCCGACGATTCGAAGATCGACGAGCTCACCGTCATCCTCGACGAGCTCTCGATCCAGATCCTGGCTCGCCAGCAGCCGGTCGCGCGCGACCTGCGCATCGTCGTCAGCGCCCTGCGCATCAGCGCCTCGCTCGAGCGCATGGGCGACATGGCCGAGCACATCGCGCAGCTCGCCCGCTACCGTTTCCCCGACAAGGTCGTCCCGAAGAGCCTCCGCGGCACGTTCGCCGAGATGGGCCGGCTCGATGTCGTCATCGCTGAGAAGCTCGCGGAGCTTCTGCGCACCCAGGACCTGGAGCTCGCCGACGAGATCCGCAACGAGGACGACCGCATCGACGAACTGCACGTCAGCGTCTTCGACAAGGTGCTCGGCGAGACCTGGAAGGGTCAGGCGGTGGACACAGTGGATGCGACCCTCGCCTCCCGCTATCACGAGCGTTTTGCCGACCACGCCGTGTCGATCGCCAAGAAGGTGCACTACCTGGGCACCGGCGACTGGGCGCCCGAACTCGCGAGCTGAACCGCGCGTCGCTCCGGTCCCGGCGGATCGAGCCGACCCGCTCCGACTGATGACCCGAAGACGTGGGTATCGACGGCGCGCGCGTCGCCCGCGATAATCCGACTATGACCGACGGACCACGCGTACTGCCCTCCGCCGGATGGTTCCACGATCCCCATCCGCAACCGCAGTTCCGCTGGTGGGACGGCCAGGCCTGGACCGACTACGTCGTGCGCCCCTCTGAGGCTCCGGCCCCTGCCCTCGCCCCGACTGCGGTCACCGGGTCCGGCTACGGCTACGGCCAGCCGCCTGCGCGCACGGCACCGAAGCGCAAGTGGCTCGGCCGGTGGGGCGGCCCGATCATCGTCGGCGCCTGCATCGGCATCTGGCTCTGGATCTTCGGCACGAGCTTGGCGCTCCGCGCGCTCAACCCGCATCCTTCGGTGGCCGGCGAGCATCTCACCTCGCTGCCATCGATGCTGGTGCTCACCGGCAGCTGCGCAGTCGCGGCCGCCTTCCTCTACACGATGGCGTACCACCTTCAGCCGTTCGACCGGCTGCGGCCGTCGTTCCTGGTTCTGGCGGCTGTTGTCGGCGGCAGCGCGGCGACCCTTCTCGCGGGACCGGCGAATGGCCTGGTGAGCGTGCTGACCGGATCCGCGAGCGTGCGCACGAGCCCGGTCGCCCTCGCCACCGCCGGAGTCATTGAAGAGTTCCTCAAGATCGCACTGGTGGTCGTGCTCGCGTGGCGCCTGCCGGTCAAGAACGCCCGCACCGGCCTCTTCGTCGGCGGAGCGGTGGGCTTCGGCTTCAGCGCCTTCGAGAACATGGACTATCTGCAGCTCGCCAACGACCTCGGCCAGGCGAACCACGCGTCACTGCCGCAGGTCATCGTCACGATGCTCGTCCGGGAGTTCACCGGACCATTCCTGCACCCTCTGTTCACCGCGCTCCTCGCATCCGCCCTGTTCGCGGCCTCGCGGAACGGACGGTTCCGCGTGACGTCGGGCGTCGTCGGTGCCTACCTCGGGGTGGCGGCGGCGCACGGCCTCTACGATTCAGCGGGCACGATCTCGGCTCTCATCACGCCGAACCGTGTCGCGGCGGGCGCGCTCGCCTTCGTCATCTGCATTCTCGTGATGCTCGGCGCTGGGCTCGTGTGGCTCCGCGTCGTCCGCCGGGCGCGCGCATCCGCGATCGCCGCCGCTGCGGCCACCGGATAATCGTGACCCCGCGTGTGTTGGGGCTCGGCGCACGCGATGCGTCTCGGCGCACGTGTTGCCTCTCGGCGCACGCGTTGCGTCTCGGCGCACGCGTTGCCTCTCGGCGCACTACACACAGCTCGTGCGGCAACGAGTTACACGTGCGGCGAGCAGGCGTGGGTTACTTGCGGCCCTGTGCCGCCACCGCGGCAGCGCCGGCAGCGGCGGCTTCGGGGTCGAGGTACTCGCCGGGTCCGAGCGGGGCGAAGTTCTCGTCGAGCCGGTAGACGAGGGGGATTCCCGTGGGGATGTTCAGTTCGGCGATGTCGTCGTCGGAGATGCCGTCGAGATGCTTGACGAGCGCGCGCAGGGAGTTGCCGTGCGCCGTCACGAGAACGGTCTTGCCGGTGGCGACCTCGGCCGTGATGTCGGACTCCCAGTACGGGAGCATGCGGTCGATGACATCTTTGAGGCACTCGGTGCGCGGCAGGTCGTCACCCAGCCCTGCGTATCGCGGGTCGTTCGCCTGCGACCACTCGCTGTCGTCGGCGAGCACCGGCGGCGGCACGTCGAACGACCGGCGCCACAGCTGGAACTGCTCCGGCCCGTACTTCTCGAGCGTCTCGGCCTTGTCGAGCCCCTGGAGCGCGCCGTAGTGCCTCTCGTTGAGCCGCCACGAGCGCTTCACGTCGATCCACAGCCGGTCCGCGACCTCGAGCGCGTAGTTCGCGGTCTGGATGGCCCGCGTCAGCACCGAGGTGAACTGGATGTCGGGGAGCAGGCCGGACTCGGCCAGCAGTTCGCCCGCGCGCTTCGCCTCGGCGATTCCCTGCTCGCTCAGCCGGACGTCGACCCAGCCGGTGAAGAGGTTCTTCTGGTTCCACTCGCTCTGACCGTGGCGGAGGAGGATCAAGGTGTGAGGCGCAGACATGCTTCTAATGTACCGGCGCTCCCGATCGGCGCCGAACCGGCTGCAGCCGAGTGCGATCGAAACGTGAGAAGGGCGTCCTGACACGCCCGCGAGCCGTACACTCCTCACGTTTCGCGACCCGGGTGCGGGGGCGGATGCGCGAGACTGGGACGCATGGCGACGCGCGGATTGATCGGGACGGTCACGCGCGGCACGACGAATACGAATCGGCTTCGCCGCGTCGACCGCTGGATCGCAACCCTGCCGGTCCTGCGACGCACGGACGATCCGCTCGTCGTCGACCTCGGCTACGGTGCCAGCGGTGTGACAGCGTTGGAGCTGCAGCAGCGTCTCGCGCACGCGCGTCCGGATGTGGAGGTGTTGGGCCTCGAGATCGAGCCCGGTCGGGTGCGGACCGCCCTCGACCAGCTGGCGCAGGTGCGCGCCGGCTCGACGGCCTTCGCAGCGGATGCGCGGGTCGGCTTCGCGCTCGGCGGCTTCGAAGTGCCCGTCCCCGGTGGCCGGCGGCCCGTCGTCGTCCGTGCCTTCAACGTCCTCCGCCAGTACGACGAGGCCGAGGTCGCGGCAGCGTGGCACCGGATGGTCGATCGGCTCCAGCCGGACGGCGTGCTCGTCGAAGGGACGTGCGACGAGATCGGCCGGGTCTCCAGCTGGATCGATGTCGCTGAGGAAGGCCCGAGGAACCTGTCGATCTCCTTGCGGCTCGACGGACTCGAGGCGCCGTCGATCGTGGCCGAGCGCCTCCCCAAGGTGCTCATCCACCGAAACATTCCGGGCGAGCGCGTGCACGACCTGCTGGCCGAACTGGACCGGCAGTGGCGTCACGCCTCCCCGCTCGCGGCCTACGGCCCCACTCAGCGCTGGATCGCTTCGGTCGAAGGGATGCGGGCCGCCGGCTGGCCGGTCCGTGCGGGCCGCACACGCTGGAAGCTCGGTGAACTGACCGTGGACTGGTCGGCGGTGGAACCACGCGGGTTCGCGTGGACCAAGCGCTAACCTGTCAGCCGACCGCGGACGTCAGCGCGGAGGACGCGTGACAGCACCGAGCCGCGGCAGACGCGGCACGTGCGCCTCCGCTCCCGCGCTGGGCGGCACCACGATGACCTGCGCTGCCGCGACCGTCAGCTCATCCGTCGTGACCAGCAGGGTCGCATCCGGATCCGTCGACCGTTTCACGACGGCCAGCGCAATCGGCCCGAGCTCGTGGTGCAGGGCGCTCGACGTCACCAGGCCGACCTCACGGCGCTCCCCCGCGACGTCGACGGAGACCGCGCTTCCCCGCGCGGGGAGCACCCCTTCGGATCCGTCGAGGTGCAGCATCACCAGCCGGCGCGGCGGATGCCCGAGGTTGTGGACCTTCGCCACCGTCTCCTGCCCGCGATAGCAGCCCTTCGTCAGATGGACCGCCGTGCGCAGCCAGTCCAGTTCGTGCGGGATCGTCTTCTCGTCGACCTCCGTCGCGAAGCGCGGTCGCCACGCAGCGATACGCAGGGCTTCGACGGCGAGCAGGCCGGCAACACGGAACTCGCCGTTACCGACCCGCGTCACGACCGAGGGCAGCGCGTCCCGCGGGACCAGCGACTCGCTCCACGTCCATCCCGAGCCCGGATGCTCCCCGACGGCGTATTGGTGCCCGCCCGGCGCCACAGCGCGCCACGGGTCGTTCCACACCAGGGGAGCACCGTTCGGTGCGGCGATCGGAAGCGCGGGCGAGCCGAGGGACCCGATCGTGGCGAGTTCGGCCGTGCGGTCGGCGAGCTCGACCCGCAGCATGAATCGCATGCTCTGAAGCCAGGCGAGCAGCCCATCCGCTTCATCGTGCTCGACGAGCAGCCACAGCGTCTCGCCGTCCTCGATGAGTCTCACCGCGTATTCGAGGCGTCCGGTCGCGTCCAGCAACAGCGTCTCGGACGATTCGCCCGCGGCCAGCCCCAGCAGGTTCTGACTGGTGATCGAGTTGAGCCAGCTCAGGCGGTCCGGTCCGGTGATCGACAGCACCGACCGGTTCGAGAGGTCGACGATCGCGCGACCGGCCTCCAGCTCGCGCTGTTCGACCACCGGATTGCCATAGTGCGCAGCGACTCCGGCGTCGCGGCCGTCCGAGTCGACGGCGCCGGGCAGTTCCAGGAAGGGGGATGCGTCGGTCACGTCGCTCACTCGGCCTTCGCCAGTCGGCCGGACGCGTGCGAGGCGAGCTCCTGGCCGAGGGCCGCGATGTCCCAGGCCCACAGGAGGTGGTTCTCCACGAGTCCGTAGAGCCGGGTCGCAGCCGCATACTCCTTAGCGGATGCAGTGCGCATCACGGCATCCGTCGCCAGATCGATGCGCGGCCCCTTCACCTGGCCCAGGTAGATCTCACTGACGCCGTCGGGATGCACGATCGCGACCTCGAGGTCGAATCCGCCCGCGGAGTTGCGGAGCGTCTCGACGGACTGGGCGGTCGTGAACGGCTGTGCGCCGACTCCCGGCAGCATCGCGGGGCCCGGATCGCCCTCGATGAGCAGGCGGCTGAGACGCCAGTAGCCCGTCTCGGCGACCAGCGGCGTGCGATCCTCATCGATCAACCACGAGTACGAGTTGTAGTTGAGGTACGGCAGGCCGTCGTGGCTGAAGCTGATGCGCTGACCGAATTCGACCTGCACGTGCTCGTCGCCCGCGGTGTAGTCGAGGACGCCTGAGCCCTCCCAGACTCCGATGAGCCAGGAGAGCGGAACGAGTTCGGCCGGAACGTCGGTGGGGATCTCGATCATGGCTGGAGGCCTCGCAAGCGTCTAGCGCTGACCCCGGAAGAGGTTGTAGACGACCACGACGGAGACGCCGGCTATCGCAAGGGTGGCCAGCCCGAGAAGGCCGACGAAAAGGAGTTCGAGGGTCACCAGCATGGTTCGAGTCTAACGGTTCCCGTTCACCGGACCGCCGCCACGAGGGCGAGCACCGCGCCGGCGAGTCCGAGGATGACGAACGACCCGGCCACGCTTGCTGCGAGACGGTCGACGAACCCTTCTTTGCGCTGTGTGGCGAGCTGAGCGATCAAGGCTCCGGTCACGCATCCGGCGAGCGCCAGTGCCAGCCAGGCGGCGTACTCGTCCGGGACGGAGACAACGCCGATCACGACGGCGAAGACGACCGCGGCCACCCATACCGTCAGGATGCTCGTCCAGCGCAGCGTCGGGGCCAGGTTCTCGGACTCGGTCACGTTCCTATTCTGCCCCGCGAAGCCGCACATCCGTATCCGCCGCGTCGCGACCGGGGGCTCCGGACGAGGCGGGGCGGCCGAATGCAACTCCGCTAGGATTGCCGCACAGCACGTACAGGAGGTCTGGGTGGCGCAGTTGTTGATCCTCACCTCTGCGCCCGACGCGGAGGTGCTGCCGTCGCTTGCGCTCCTCAGCCACCGCACGCGGCAGATCCCCGCCGAGCCGGCTGCGCTCGTGAACGCGCCGAGCTGCGACCTGATCTTCGTCGACGCGCGCCGGGACCTGGCGAGTGCGAAATCGCTCTGCAAGATCCTGACGACCACCGGCATCAACGTGCCCCTCCTGCTCGTGCTGACCGAAGGCGGCCTCACCGCGGTGAGCGCGGACTGGGGCGTCAACGACGTCGTGCTCGAGAGCGCGGGACCGGCTGAAGTGGATGCGCGCATCCGCCTCGCGATCGGCCGCCAGACCCAGGAGCACTCCCAGACGAAGATCCAGGCCTCCGGGGTGACCATCGACGAGGCGAGCTACTCGGCCAAAGCGCACGGACGCCAGCTCGATCTGACCTTCAAGGAATTCGAACTGCTCCGCTTCTTCGCGACGCACCCGTCGCGGGTCTTCACGCGCGAGCAGCTGCTGAGCGAAGTCTGGGGCTACGACTACTTCGGCGGAACACGCACCGTCGATGTGCACGTCCGGCGGTTGCGCGCCAAGCTCGGCGACCTCGAATCGCTGATCGGCACCGTTCGGAACGTGGGGTACCGGTTCAACGTGTACGAAGAGGACAATGAGCGACTCCCTTCGCCTCTCCGTCCCTGACCTGTCCGACCCGGATCAGTCGACCGGGTTCTACCGGGTGGCGGATGCTGCGATCGATGTCGACGGCTACGACCCGTTCAACGAGCAGGCGCGCCTCGACGTCCACTCCGGCCGCCGCACGCCGATCGTCGCCACCGTCTGGTCCGAGGCGGAGCACACCAGGCCCATCGGTGCCGCGATCGTGGGCCGCGGCGAGCTCGACCTCGTGATCGATCCGTTGTTCCGGGGCAAGGGCTACGGCTCGGTCGCGCTGCGGGGGCTCCTCGCGACCGCTCGGGGCAACCTCACGGCGTGGTCGCACGGCGACCATCCTGCCGCCCGCGTCCTGGCCGATCATCACGGGTTCCTTCCCGTGCGTCGCCTCCTCCAGCTGCGGTCGGGAGAACTGAGCGCGCCCCTCGCGCCGGGGGGATCGCTGGACGCGCGTCCGCGCGACGGCGTGACGATCTCCCCGTTCCGCTCCGGCGACGAGGCCGAGTGGGTCGAGCTGAACGCACGGATCTTCGAATCGCATCCCGAGCAGGGAAGGCTCACCGTCGACGACCTGCGCGCCCGGCAGGCCGAACCGTGGTACGAGGCGGGAGACTTCCTGGTCGCACGGGATGCGCATGGCCGCATCGTCGGTTACGACTGGGTCAAGGCAGAGCCGGATGCCGCGGTCGGCGAGATCTACGTTCTCGGGGTCGACCCGGTGCACGCTGGGCGGGGAACAGGACGTGCCCTCCTGATCGCGGGACTCGAACGACTGGCCGAGCGGGGACGCTCCGCGGCGACGGTGTCGGTCGATGCCGACGACTCCGCTGCGGTGAGTCTCTACCACCAGCTCGGGTTCATCGAACACACCGTCGACGTCCAATACCGGCGCAGGATCGGCTCCGACGGAGCGTTTTCCACACATTAACCTTGCGCGGCACCACAGGGAGCGCTCCGGTGCAATGATGTTGGGATGGACGGCGAGAACATCCTCCTCGATACAGGGCTCGGCAGCGACTTCGACGACGACTTCGCACCCTTTGTCTACGAGCCCGATCCGAGCCTGCCCGAAGACCGCTACCTCGACCGCGAGCTCAGCTGGCTCGCGTTCAACCAGCGCGTCCTCGAACTCGCCGAAGACCCCGACCTGCCCGTGCTCGAGCGTGCGAACTTCCTGGCGATCTTCGCCAGCAACCTCGACGAGTTCTTCATGGTCCGCGTCGCCGGGCTGAAGCGGCGCATCCTCACCGGGCTCGCGGTGCCGACCAACGTCGGGCGCGCCCCGCACGACGTGCTCGCCGACGTCTCAGAGAAGGCGCACGAACTGCAGGTCAGGCACGCAGCCTGCTATGCCGAGCTCGTGCTCCCCGCGCTCGAGGAGTCCGGCATCACGGTCGTCAACTGGGACAGCCTCGACGTCGCCGACAAGGTTCAGATGCGCGACGTGTTCTCGCAGCAGATCTTCCCGGTGCTGACCCCGCTCGCCGTCGACCCCGCGCACCCGTTCCCCTACATCTCTGGCCTGTCGCTCAACCTCTCGGTTCGCGTTCGCAACTCCCGCACGGGCAAGGAGCAGTTCGCCCGGCTCAAGGTGCCGCAGATGCTGCCGCGCTTCGTGCGCATCGACCAGCGCGAGAGCGTCGACCAGCTCCGCTTCATCCCTCTGGAAGACCTGATCGCCAACCATCTCGGCGACCTCTTCCCCGGCATGGAGATCCTCGACCACCACATCTTCAGGGTCACCAGGAACGAAGACGTCGAGGTCGATGAAGACGAGACCGAGAACCTCATCCAGGCGCTCGAGAAGGAGCTCCTGCGGCGCCGGTTCGGCCCGCCCATCCGCCTCGAGGTCACCGACGACATGGATCCGGTCACGCTCGGCCTCCTCGTCCGGGAGCTCGACGTCACCGAGCAGGAGGTGTATCGGCTTCCCTCGCCGCTCGACCTGGGCGGGCTCTTCGACCTCGCCAAGATCGACCGTCCCGACCTGCACTATCCGAACCACGTTCCGACGACGGCGCCGCAGTTGATGCCGCGCGAGCCCAACGCGCAGCCCGACGTGTTCGCGTCGGTAGCGCGGCAGGACATCCTGCTGCACCACCCGTACGAGTCCTTCGCGACGAGCGTCCAGGCCTTCCTCGAGCAGGCCGCGACCGACCCGCACGTGCTCGCCATCAAGCAGACGCTCTACCGCACGTCCGGCGACAGCCCGATCGTCGAAGCGCTCATCGATGCCGCCGAATCCGGCAAACAGGTCCTTGCCCTGGTCGAGATCAAGGCGCGGTTCGACGAGCAGAACAACATCTCGTGGGCACGCAAGCTCGAGAAGGCCGGCGTGCACGTGGTGTACGGCCTGGTCGGACTCAAGACGCACTGCAAGCTCGCGCTCGTGGTCCGCCAGGAGAAGGGCGTGCTCAAGCACTACAGCCACATCGGCACGGGCAACTACAACCCGAAGACCAGCCGCATCTACGAAGATTTCGGTCTGCTGACGGCCGACGACCAGGTCGGCAAAGACCTCACCCGGCTCTTCAACGAGCTGTCGGGCTATGCGATCGAGAAGAAGTTCAAGCGGCTGCTGGTGGCTCCCCTGCACCTGCGCAAGGGACTCTTGAAGCGCATCCAGGTCGAGACCGAGAACGCCCAGGCCGGCAGGCCGTCGGGGATTCGCATCAAGCTGAACTCCATCGTCGACGAAGCGATCATCGACGCGCTCTACCGAGCGAGCGAGGCCGGCGTACCGGTCGACCTCTGGGTCCGCGGCATCTGCGGGCTCCGGCCGGGTGAGCCCGGGCTCTCGTCGAACGTTCGAGTGCGATCCATCCTCGGCCGCTACCTCGAGCACTCCCGCATCTTCTCGTTCGTCAACGATGGCGACCCCCAGGTCTATATCGGGAGCGCCGACATGATGCATCGCAACCTCGACCGCCGCGTGGAAGCGCTTGTCAGGCTCACTGACCCCGCACACATCTCCGAACTCGACGCGCTCTTCAACCGCGCGTTCGACGAACGCACGTCGGCCTGGACCCTCGACTCGGAGGGCGTCTGGACACGGCATCACCTCGACGAACGGGGCGAACCGCTCGAAGACCTGCAGAACAAGCTGATGCAGCAGATCGCCCACCGGCCGCGCGCGGGGTCGAGGCGGTGACGGCAGCGATCTACGCTGCGGGGGCCGTCTGCTGGCGTGTCGTCGACGGCAAGACGGTGATCCTTGTCGTCCATCGCACGAAATACGGCGATGTGACGATTCCCAAGGGCAAGGTCGATCCGGGCGAGACTCTTCCGCAGACAGCGGTCAGAGAGATCCAGGAGGAGACCGGGCTCATCGTCGCCCTGGGGGTACCGCTCGGCGTCTCGACGTATCCCCTCTCCAGCGGTCGCGACAAGATCGTCCACTACTGGGCGGCCGAAGTCAGTGACGCCGCGATCGCCCGGTCGACCTTCGTGCCGAACGGCGAGATCGCGGCACTGGAGTGGGTGACCATCAAGAAGGCGCGCACCTACCTCACGTACGAGCGCGATGTCGAAATCCTCGACACGTTCGCCAAACTGCTCGCCGAAGGGGTCAGCACCACCTTCGCGCTCATCGCGCTGCGTCACGGAAAGGCCACCCCACCACAGACCTGGCGCGGGCCGGACAGCACGCGTCCGCTGACCGAACGGGGAGTCCAGCAGGCCGCGAGCGACGTACCCACCATCGAGGCATGGCAGCCGCGCAAGATCGTGACCAGCCCGGCCGTGCGGTGCGTGGCCACGGTAGCGCCGCTGGCCGCATCCACGGGACTGGTCCCCAAGCACGAGAAGCGCATCAGCCAGGACGCCTACGAGAACGGCGACGCCGCCGTCCGCGATGTCGTCGGAAAACGGGTGCGGTCGCGCAAGAGCGCCGTCCTCTGCAGTCACGGCCCGGTGCTGCCCGAGATCCTGAGAGAGATCGCGCTCGCCACGGGCACCCTCCCCGGTTCGTATCTCAGCAGTGCGGCCGACCTCGAGACGGGCGGTTTCTCCGTCGTGCATCTCTCATCCACGAACCCCAGTTCGGGCATCATCGCCATCGAGACGTACTCCCCCGCGGTCTGAGACCGGCGTCGGCGCCACCCCTGCCGCAGCCAAGTACACACCGCTCGTTAACCTTCCGTTTACCACTACGGGGGACGCTCGTAAGGCACCGGGAATAGCGTCGCTGGCGGGTCAGCACCGACCCGCGTCCTGTCAATGATCCCCGGAAGGGACAACTGTGAAACTCAAGCGTTATGGCGCTCCTCTGGCCATCCTGGCCGCCGCCGCCATCTCCCTCACTGCGTGCGCGTCGAACGAAGGCGGCAGCACGGCGTCGACCACCTCGAAGGCCCCCTCCAACCTGTCCGGCACGCTCAACGGCATCGGCTCCTCCGCGCAGGGCACCGCGCAGACCACCTGGATCGCTGGCTTCCAGACGGACAACCCGAAGGTCACCATCAACTACGACCCGCAGGGCTCCGGCGCCGGCCGCACGAGCTTCATCTCCGGCGCATCCGACTTCGCCGGCTCCGACGCCTACCTCAAGGACGCCGAGCTCACGATGGAGTTCAAGGGGTGCGCTGCCGGCACCAAGGGCATCGACCTCCCCGTCTACATCTCGCCGATCGCCATCGCCTACAACGTCGACGGCCTGACCGACCTCAAGCTCGACGCTGCCACGATCGCGGGCATCTTCAACGGGTCGATCAAGACCTGGAACGACCCGAAGATCGCCGCGCTCAACTCGGGCGCCACCCTCCCGTCGGCAGCGATCACGGTCGTGCACCGCTCGGACGACTCGGGCACCACGCAGAACTTCACCGACTACCTCGCCCAGAACGCACCGACGGTGTGGACCAAACCGGCGAGCCAGACCTTCCCCTACACGGTCGGTGACGCCGCCAAGGGCACGTCCGGTGTAGCAGACGCCACGAAGAACGCGAAGAACAGCATCACCTACATCGACGAGTCCGGTTCGGCCGGCCTCAGCATCGCGCAGCTCAAGGTGGGCAGCGCGTTCAACAAGATCAGCGCATCCGGTGCCGCTGACGTCGTCGCGAAGTCGCCGCTGGCGACCGGCCGTCCCGCCAACGACCTCGCTATCAAGATCGACCGCACGAACACCGACCAGGGTGCCTGGCCTCTGGTCCTGGTCAGCTACGTCATCGCTTGCCAGCAGTACACCGACTCGGCCAAGGCCGGTCTGGTGAAGGCCTACGTCGACTACGTCGCCAGCGACGCAGCGCAGCAGGCCGCCTCACAGCAGGCCGGTTCGGCCCCGCTGTCGAAGGATCTGGCCGCCAAGGTCAGCGCCTCGGTCGCTACCATCAAGTAACACCCAAGGCGTTCGGCCTGGGCGCGCCAGCGTCCAGGCCGAACCGCTGGGGTCAACGGCCCCAGGACCTCAACCCGATGAGAGAAAGCCAGGAATGACCACCGGAACCGCAGGTGCCATCAGAGCCAAAGTCCGCCCTGGCGATCGCGTCTTCTCCACCAGCACCGTCGTCGCCGGGTCGATCATCCTGGCCACGCTCGCCGCGGTCGCGATCTTCCTGATCCTCCAGAGCATCCCCGCCCTCACGGCACCGGCCGGCACACTGCCGAACGACGCACCCAACTTCTGGGTGTACGTCTGGCCCCTCGTCTTCGGAACGATCTGGGCCGCACTGCTCGCCCTGATCATCGCGACGCCCCTCTCCATCGGGATCGCGCTCTTCATCTCGCACTACGCACCACGCCGCGTCGCCCAGACGCTGGGCTACATCATCGACCTGCTGGCCGCGGTCCCCTCCGTCGTCTACGGACTCTGGGGCATCGCCACCCTCGCGACCTTCGTCCAGCCCTTCTACGCCTGGCTCGGCACCTACCTCGGCTGGTTCCCGCTCTTCGCTCCGCCTGTCTCCGGCACCGGCCGCACCATCCTGACCGCGTCCATCGTGCTGGCCGTGATGGTCATCCCGATCATGACGGCCATCTGCCGCGAAGTTTTCCTGCAGACCCCGCGCCTCCACGAGGAGGCCGCTCTCGCTCTCGGTGCAACGCGCTGGGAGATGGTCCGCATAGCCGTCCTGCCTTTCGCGCGCTCCGGCATCATCTCCGCCATCATGCTCGGACTCGGACGCGCGCTCGGCGAGACTCTCGCGATCGCGATGGTGCTCTCCCCGGCCATCGTCGTGAAGATCGCGGTCCTCCAGGCCCAGAGCCCGAACACCATCGCCGCGAACATCGCCTTGCAGTTCCCCGAGGCGACTGGGGTCGCGACCAACGCGCTCATCGCATCCGGCCTCGTGCTGTTCGTCGTCACGCTGCTGATCAACATGCTCGCGCGCTACATCATCAATCGCCGCAAGGCCTTCTCTGGAGCGAACTGATGACCACAGCCACCCTCAACCGGCCGATGGGCAACTCCCTCACCGCGGGCAAGCTCCCCCGCGGCTCGGCCTGGATGCTCCTCGCCGGCAGCTGGATCATCTTCGGCGCGATCTTCGCCATCCTGGCGGCCGCCGGAGTGACCAAAGACTTCAACATCGTCGGCGCGATCTTCTTCGGAACCGTGCTGTTCGACATCGTGATCTACCTCACGTCGCTCCTGGTCGAAGGCGCCCGCAAGGCCACCGACCGCCTGATCACCTCGCTCGTGGCGACGGCCTTCATCATCGCGCTGCTGCCGCTCGTCTCCCTGGCGTGGACCGTGCTCGTCAACGGTCTCGCCCGTTTCGACATCACGTTCTTCAATGAGTCGATGCGCAACGTCATCGGCGACGGTGGCGGCGCCCTGCATGCCATCGTCGGCACCCTGCTCGTCACGGCGATGGCTGCGCTGATCTCGGTGCCCATCGGGATCCTCACCTCCATCTACCTCGTGGAGTACGGCCGTGGTGCGCTCGCCCGCGGCATCACGTTCTTCGTCGACGTGATGACCGGCATCCCCTCGATCGTCGCGGGCCTGTTCGCCTACGCGCTGTTCGCGCTCATCTTCGGACCGGCCATCCGCAACGGCTTCATGGGTTCCATCGCCCTGTCCGTGCTCATGATCCCGGTCGTCGTGCGATCGAGCGAAGAGATCCTGCGCCTCGTCCCCAACGAACTCCGCGAAGCGTCGTACGCACTCGGCGTGCCGAAATGGCTGACGGTGCTCAAGATCGTCCTGCCCACCTCGATCGCAGGGCTCACGACCGGAATCATGCTCGCCATCGCCCGAGTCATCGGTGAGACAGCACCGCTCCTCATCGTCTGCGGCTTCACGACGAGCATGAACTACGACCTCTTCAGCGAACGGATGATGACCTTGCCCGTCTTCGTCTACACCCAGTACACGCAGGCATCCGGCCTTCACGCGCAGGCGTCGATCGACCGCGCGTGGACGGGCGCACTCACCCTCATCATTATCGTGATGCTGCTCAACCTCATCGCCCGCATCATCGCCAAAGCCTTCGCCCCCAAGTACGGCCGCTGAGCGACCACCCGACCCATAGGAACACCGTGTCCAAGCGCATCGAAGTCAACGACCTCAACGTCTACTACAGCAGCTTCCTCGCTGTCGAAGGCGTCTCCCTCACCATCGAACCCCGCTCGGTGACCGCGTTCATCGGCCCGTCCGGATGCGGAAAGTCGACGTTCCTCCGCACGCTCAACCGGATGCACGAGGTCATCCCGGGCGCCCGTGTCGAGGGCGACGTGCTGATCGACGGCAACAACCTCTACGGCCCCGGCGTCGACCCGGTGCTGGTGCGCCGCCAGGTCGGGATGGTCTTCCAGCGGCCGAACCCGTTCCCCACGATGTCGATCCGCGACAACGTGCTCGCGGGCGTCAAGCTCAACAACCGCCGGATGAGCAAGAGCGAGTCCGACGAGCTGGTCGAGCAATCGTTGCAGGGCGCGAACCTCTGGAACGAGGTCAAGGACCGCCTGCAGCTTCCCGGGTCGGGCCTGTCCGGTGGCCAGCAGCAGCGTCTCTGCATCGCACGCGCGATCGCCGTGTCGCCGGATGTGCTGCTGATGGACGAGCCGTGCTCCGCCCTCGACCCGATCTCGACGCTTGCGATCGAAGACCTCATCGAAGAGCTGAAGAACGACTACACGATCGTGATCGTCACGCACAACATGCAGCAGGCGTCGCGTGTCTCCGACCGCACCGCATTCTTCAACATCGCAGGCACAGGCAAACCGGGCAAGCTGATCGAGTACAACGACACGAACATGATCTTCTCGAACCCGAGCGTCCAGGCGACCGAGGACTACGTCTCCGGCCGCTTCGGCTAAGCCGTCAGCTGGGCTCGATGCTGATGCGGCGTCCGGTTCCCGGGCGCCGCATCAGCTTTGGATGGCGACGATCGGCTTCGTGGTCGGCTCCTTCGAGCCGCCGGCCGGTTCGACGGTGACGCCGACCGCATCGCCCGCTGCCATGGTGCCCTCGAGCACCCGCCAGGTGGCGCCGTTCCCTGTCGGGGTCATCGTGCCGGCGGGTGTCGCCTCGGTTCCGCTCATGTACCAGAGCTCGTACGTCTTGTCGTCGGGCAACGGCGGCAGCCCTGTCGTGACGAGCGCCGACTTGCCGAGTTCCGCCGACCAGACGAGCGTCGCGGAACCGCCGCCGGCGACCGGGCTGGTCGCGTGCTGCACATCCGACGCCGAGTTGATGGCGGCGAGCGAGGCTGCCTGCTGCGCCTGGAACGAGTTCTGGCCGGAAATCGCGCTACCCACCACCACACCGCCCACGAAGAGCACGAGCGCCGCCACGGCCGCTACGACGATCGCGATCGGCCGTGTGAACCAGCGGGCGCGTGCGCGGGACTCTGCGTGGCCCGGGGTCTCCGGAACATGGGTAACCCCATCCGGCTCGTCCACCGCATCCGACTCGTCGACCGCATCCGCGACCAGCGGATCCTCGGGCGCCAGCTGCGGGGTCGTGGCCAGCTTCGCCAGGATGCCCGCCTTCAGCGACGGGGGCGGCTCCACCGGGTCAGCGGCCAAGCCCAGCTGGGTGGCCACCTCAGCGAACTCTGCGGCCTCCTCGGGCGTCTCCGCGCCCATCCGGTAACCGGCCTCGAGAGGCGACCGGCTTTCGCGATCGGTCACGACGTCACCCCCAGCTCATCTCTCAGTCGAATCATGCCATCACGCAACCGTGTTTTCACTGTGCCGAGAGGGATGCCCAGCCGGTCCGCGATCTCCGTCTGCGTGAGACCGCCGTAGTAGGCGAGCACGACCGCTTCGCGCTGCGCCTCCGACAACCGCGCCATCGCTCCCTCCACCCTCCGATGCTCGATGCTCACTTCCGCTGCCTCGGCAACCTGGTCGTATTCGCGCGGCAGGTCACGGATGCCGACCCGGACATCCCTGTCCCGGCTCGCCTGCGCCGCACGGATGCGGTCGACCGCACGCCGGTGCGCGATCGTCATGATCCAGCCGATCGCTCGACCCTTATTCGGATCGAAACGGGTCGCGGATTGCCACACCTCGAGAAAGACCTCCTGTGCGACCTCTTCGGACTGCGAACGGTCGACGACCAGGCGCCGGATCAACCCGAGCACCCGCGGCGCCAGCCGGTCGTAGAGCTCACCGAACGCCGTCTGGTCACCCGTCGCCGTGCGCACGAGGAGGTCGTCGATCGCGGGCTCGACGATGTCCTCGTCGATGTCGCTCCCGGTCGCTGATGGCACATCCACCAGCATTGCAGGTCGAACGGAGGAACGTCGTGCACACGCTGCGGGGACAGAAGAGGCCGGGCCGCAGAACGCCTCTCGGCGCGAGGCCGCTCGGAGCGGCGAATATTGGAGCCCGGGGTTACTGCGGCCCGGCCGACAACAAGTTTACCCGAGCCCGGGCGCCGAAAAACGCGTCTGCGTTCGCGAGGAGTGAACTACTCGAGCGATTCGTGGCGCCACAGGCGGGCACAACTCGTGAGCTCCTCCGCGGTCTTGATGAACCGGAGTGCGCGTGTGGTGAGCTCGCTGGCCCGCTCCGGCTCGGTCGCATCCACATCGTCGGCGACGCTGGTGCAGCCGGCCGCCGTGACCCGGCAGAAGGCGGCTGCCCTTTCGAGCGCGACCGCGAAATCGCCTTCGAAGACGCCACGCAGGATGCGGTCTGCCAGTTCGATGATCTCGGTCGGCCCCGTCGGCATGGATGCTCCGGCCACGACAGGATCGATGGTCGCGATCACCTCGGTGCCGCGCTGGAACAGGAAGGCGGTGCCTTCGGGGTCCTGGCGGATGAGGAGGCGGAGCAGGTAGATGCGCCACAGCGCGCCGGGCAGGCTCTTCGGGTTGGCCCTCGCCCACAGCTCGGCGATCGCGTCGATGCCGTTCTCGTCGGTGAAAGTGACGAGGCGGTCGAGGACTTCTGGGTCAGGGTCGTTGCGCACCCGGGCGAGCAGTGCGTTCGCCGTCTCGTGGGCGACCCTGCTGATGTGGGCAGGATCCTCGCCGCCCTTGAAAGACTCGAACTTGCTCCCGGAGAACTTCGTCGGCTTGTGGAAATCGTCACTCATTCGGTCGTGTCCTCCCTCGAACCTGTCGCTCCCGCGCGCGTGCGCGAGTGGTTCCAATCCACGGTAGATTAGTCCGGTACGGGCCTGTAGCTCAGTTGGTAGAGCATCGGACTTTTAATCCGCGGGTCGTGGGTTCGAGCCCCACCGGGCCCACCCTTACAATCATTGGCATCCCAGGCCATTGGCGGTCTATTCAGACCCAGCAATTTCGGGATTTGCCCACGGTTGCCCAAAACTTCTGGAGATCCAACGCGACTCAACGCGTCTCCAATGGCATCCAGGTCATCGTCGAAGAGGTCGATGCTGAGCTGTGCGATTGTGACTCAGGCACGAGGTGAGATCAGACCTCCGCGGCGAAGGACGCCGCGCGGAGCTGAAGATCCTCGATCCGCCTCAGGCGTGCCGCTTCGACGTCGTAGCCCTCGTACGCGAGCGGCGGCGTCTTTCGGACGTTCCGAGAGCACTGGAAGTCCTCGCAGACGAGCGCGCCGATAGTGTTGCCGTTCCGCCCGGCCTGGCCGGATCGCTTCGCACTGTAGAACACGACGTCGTTCGGGAGCTTGACGTCCTGGCACCACGAGCACTGGGCACGGGAGCGCGGCGACGCGGCGGCCTGCTGGAACAGGATGCCGATGAGGTCGCCCTCGAGTGTCGGCACGACGGCGTACGCGCGCCGGCCCTTCTTCGCATCATGCCAGCCGAGGTAGTCGAGCTGATCCCAGTCGATCGTGTCGAACCCGGCAGGCAGGGTGAGCTCGCCGACCTCTTTGCGGGAGGCGTTGACGAAGGATGTGCGGAGGGTCTTCTCCGTGATAGGGAGCATTGTGTTCGCTTTCGATAACACCCGGGTCGCACCGAAGCGCGCCGCGCGGGCGGAAGATTTTCAGGATCGACTGAGGCGGTCGCGCCGAAGGGCGCGACCAAAGGCGTCACGCCCTGATGCCGGCGATTCGGGCGCCGACCACCTCCTGAAAGCTCACCGCAGTAGTCTACGCGGATAACGAGCTGACGAAATGGGGGCACACCAGACGCAGGGTCAGATCGTCACGTTCGAGTGATACAGCACGCTGAAGAACGCGAACGCGAAGCCGCACAGCGGCACGCCGCCGACGCTTTGGTGGCTCTCGAGGCCAGACCGAATGACGCAGCAGACAATGCCACCGCCGTGGGTCTACCGAGCAGTGCAACGGCAGCCGCAAATGGGCTCCTCGCGCCCTTCGTTAGGCGAGTCGTCTCCATGACGCCACCGGTGGTCTCATCGATGACGATCTGGATCTCGCCGATAACGGGAATCTTGATTCCTGGGGCACCAAGGTAGCCGGTCTGGACGACGTTGTCCGTACACGTCACGAGGAGGAAATCGTGAGCCATCACCTCGGGGGTCGTTCCGATCGTCGTCACATCGGGCGCTACCGCATTCCAGATCGCCACTCCGGGTCCACGTATGACATTCACGACCGATCCTGGGGTTGTTGCGAGTCGTGAGCCCAGCGCATCCACCAGCTTGAGGTCAGCGGAAGTCAGCGCCGTTGGGGCGGGTGTCGTCGACCCGGATGGAACCGGCGCGGGCTGAGCGCGAGCCGGCGTCGCTTGGCTCGGCGGTTCTGGCGTTGGCGCGGAAGGCGATCCAACCGCTGGCATGACGGCGACGAGTGCCACCGCCGCAACCGCAACAATGCACGCGAACGCGCCGGCAACGACCCGTAGGTGAGATTTCGGCATTCCTCAGAGTCCTCCGACGGTCGAGTTCCGATCGCAACACTACGGGTCGCCCGCGCTTCTGAACATCCTTATCGACGGTTCCGGTCGGCGACGGGTAGCCCCAACAACGATCCCGAGGATCCCCACGGCTGCGATCCCATAAGTGGCCGCTGTCAGCACCTCGTCACCCACGTATGACCGGACGGACCCGGAGCCGTCGATGCGCGCCCAATCGCAGACCCTCCCGATCGGCCACAAGCTGCGTGTCTCTTGCACGGAGCCTCCGGCGTCCAACAACCTGGCCTCGGCGGGCTCAGGGCCGAATCGCGCGCACGAGTTCTTCCAGGCGTAGCCCAGCTGAATCGCCCCCATGAGGCCGGCGACGAGGAGTAGAGCGAGCCCGGTCGCAATGAGTGCGCCTTTCACGTGGCACCAATAGTGTGGCCGCGTCTCATTCGCATACGGTATCCACCGCCATCGCTGTCGAGCATCCATCCGGGGGATGAACTCGGCTCGGTCGGCCGAGAGACTCGCCTCAACAGTTCATGCCGCATGCAAGCCGCACCGGTAGCCGACCACTCAGTGGAATTCGCTGAGTGCTGCACTGTAGCCCTCCCGGTCGCCATGGGTTTCGGCGGTGACGAGGAGAGCGTGCGGTCCGAGAATCCGCGTGAAGGTGCCTCTGCAGGGGATCTGCACGATCTTCGTCAGACCGGATTGCCAGGCGCGGATCAGCGCGTCGAGTGCCGCATGCTCGGGCTGTTCCTCCACGTTTTGCAGCGTGCGCTCCGTGCGCTGCCGGAACAGGGAGTGCCTCCACTGCTCCGCCTCTTCTGGCATCGCATCGGAGCCGAAGTGTTCGCTCCACGACGGACCGAAAAGTTCGCGGAGGAGGCGAGCACGTTCGTCAGAACCGACCTCGGAACCGTGCAGACGATCGAAGGTGTCCTGGCTCAGCGGGGTGCCGGCGTGCCGCAGAGCCGCCGCCCAGATGCCGGGCCACGCATCCTGCCACTCGACGATCGGCACTGCCGATCGCTGCGACGCGTCCACCAAGGCGGGCGTATCAACGAGTTCGGGCGGCAGATCGACGCCCTCGGGATGCAGTTGCCACGCCTCGCGGATCCACAGCAACTCCAGCAGCGTTTGCGAATCGTCCTCGACGGTGATCACCATGTCGTGCGGCCACGGGTTGCCGGGGAGCGGGACGGATGAGCGCACAACGCCTCCCCTCACTCGACCGTTCCCATCATGGTCGCGCAGCCCGCGGAAGGATAGTCCGCGGATGTGACCGGTGACCGGGGCCCCAAGCTCGACGCACGGGCTACGGCGTGAGCGTGGCCGCGTGGTCGGGCACGTAGTTGTTGGTCTTTCGAGGCGGACGGTCGAGGTCCGTGGCCTTCGGCCTGTCAGGAAAGTCGATCTTCTCCGGAAGCAGATACTTGTACGGCAGTTGCTCGAGCAGATGGTGGATCGTGTTGATGCGCGCGGAACGTTTATCGTCGCTCTCGATCGTCCACCACGGAGTCTCGAGCAGGTCTGTCGCCGCGAACATTTCGTCCTTCGCGCGGGAGTAGTCCTCCCACCGCGTGATCGAATACAAGTCGGTCTCGGACAGTTTCCATCGTCGCATCGGGTCGTGGAGCCGCGAACGAAGCCGCTTTTCCTGCTCCTTGTCAGAAACGGAGAACCACAACTTGATCAGGATGATGCCGTCTTCCACGAGCATCCGTTCCACGAGTGGTGCCTGTTCGAGAAACAGCTCGAGCTGCGCGTCGGTGCAATAGCCCAACACCCGCTCGACTCCTGCGCGGTTGTACCAGGAGCGGTCCATGAGCACGATCTCGCCTTTTGTCGGGAGGTGCTTGATGTATCTCTGGAAATACCACTGGCCCTTTTCCTTCTCGCTCGGCGTCGGGAGCGCGACGACGCGAGCCGACCGAGGGTTCAGGTACTGGACGATTCGCTTGATGGCGCCGCCTTTGCCTGCGGCATCGCGACCCTCGAAGATCACGAGGACCCGCGCCCCCGTCTCGATCACCCACTGCTGCATCCCGACGAGCTCGACCTGGAGCCGCTCGAGCTCCTGCTCATACAGACCCTTGGCCAACCGTTTGGTCTTCTTCGACTTCGACATACTGCTTCTCCCCCCGGCCGGACTCCGACCATTCCTCGGCGCCATCGTCTGCGGCACGCACTCCACCCATTAGAACCTGACGAGCGCGCAAATCAAGGGACCGGCTGTTCCCGCGGCATCCGGATGGCCAGGCTGCTGCCGTCGATGCCCACCCGGATCGCGGTCACCTCGCCGAAGGCGTCGCCATCGAGTTCGATCTTCTCCGGCCGCCCGAAGGTCGCTTCCAGGCTCTCGGCTGTCTCATACACGAGGGGGCGGATGGGTTTCGAATCGCCCAGCAGGCGCCGACCGGTTCGCGTGCGCCGAAGGATCCCGTTCTCCCACGCCACCCGGAGCCAGATCCGCAGCCACCCGAGGGCTCCCTCCGGACGGAGCATCACGACGTCGAGGAGGCCGTCGTCGACCTGCGCGTCGGGCATGAGCATCATGTTCGCCGGAAGCGACCCGCAGTTGCCCACGATGAACGAGTGGACCGTCGCCCGACGAGCCGGGTTGGAGCCGAGGCGGAACCGCGAATGGAGCTCGTTGCCGTCACGAAGCGACCGGATGATCGAACTGACATAGGCGAGCCAGCCTGCGCGCTTCTTCAGGTCGGGATCGGTGTTCTCGATCATCTGGGCATCGATCCCCAACCCCGCCATGACGACGAACGCGCGGCGATCCACCGATGAGTCCGGCCGCCGAAGATCGATGAGGCCCACGTCGATCAGCCTGTCAGCGCCGGTGAAAGCTGTCTCCAGCGCGCCTTCCAGGTCGTCGAGGGCCAGCTCCAGGTTGCGTGCGAGCAGGTTGCCGGTTCCCGAAGGAAGAAGGGCAAGAGGGATGCCCGAGCCGTGCAGACCCTCCGCGACGGCACGAACGGTGCCGTCGCCACCGGCGGCGATGACGACGTCCGCAGACTGCTCGATCGCCTCCCCCGCCTGACCGGCACCGGGATCCTCTTCCGTTGTCTTGATCCACAGCGACTCATCCCAGCCGTACTGCTTCTCGGCCTGCGTGGTCGCGGCCCGCAGGGTCTCGAGGTCGACTTTGATCGGGTTGTAGATGATTGCAGCTCGCATGGACCCACCTTAGGGTCACCCGATGGAAAGCCCCCGTTCCGTCGCTATGCTGAGCGCGATGAGCTCTTCAGCGAAGCAGGCGGCTCGGACGGCCAAGAACAGCACGGCTATGCATGCCTTGGCTCGTGCGGGCTTCGTCGCGAGCGGGCTTCTCCACATCCTCATCGGCTTCATCGCGATCGCCCTCGCGACAGGGACGGGAGGCGGCCAGGAAGCCGACCAGTCCGGAGCCCTCGCCGAGCTCACCCAGGCTCCGGGCGGCCTGTTCCTGTTGTGGGCAGCGGCGATCTGCTTTGCCGCACTCGGCCTCTGGCTGCTGCTGAGCGCGTTCCTCGACCATACGTGGGAGGGCAAGCGTTCGCGGGCCGCCCACATCGTGCAGAGTCTCGCCAAAGCGATCATCTATCTCGTTCTCGCCTTCACCGCCTTCGTCTTCGCGATGGGCGGAACTGCGAGCTCCGCCCAATCGACGAGCCAGTTGGGGGCGAACCTCCTGGCAACTCCGGGGGGTGTCTTCGCGGTCGTCGCGATCGGTGTCGCTCTGCTCGGAGTCGCCGGCTACATGGTGTTCAAGGGCGTCACCAAGCGCTTCGAAAGGGACATCGTTGTTCCCTCAGGCGTCCCCGGCACTGCGGTGAGAGTTCTCGGAATCGTCGGCTACGTGGCTCGCGGCGTGGCACTCGCTGCGGTCGGTGTGCTCTTCATCGTCGGTGCTGCGACGAACGATCCCAGCAAGACGACCGGACCGGATGGCGCACTCAAGTCCTTCTTGAGCGTGCCATTCGGCGTCTTCGTTTTGATCGCCATCGGAATCGGGTGGATCGCATACGGCATCTACGCCTTCTTTCGGGCCCGTCTCGCGCGACTCTGAACGGGTTCACGCCACCGACGCGGTTTTGGAGCCGGCGGCGGCGCTTGCGCAGGTTCCTGAGTCCTAGGCGACGGGCCCGCGCGCGAGGGTGACCGTCGCGGTGTGGGATGCGCCCGAGGTGTCGGTCCAACTGATGCTGACATGCTGGCCCGGGGTGTGTGAAGCGAGGGCGGAGGTGAGTGACTGCGCCGACGCGATCGCGCTGCCGTTCACCGCCGTGATCGTGTCGCCTGCCTCGAGTCCGGCCGTTGCGGCGGGGCCCCCGTCGATGACGCCGGCGATCGGGGCTCCCGTGATCGCCGCGCCGGAGCCACTGTCGAAACCGGACGCTGCATCGGTCGACGAGCCGACCTCCACTCCGAGGAAGGCCGGGTAGCCGATGGTCACGGTGGACGAGGCGTCGCCCGCCTCGATCTCTCCGGCGATGGTGAGGGCGTTCGCGATCGGGATGGCGTAGCCGGTCGTCGTCGAGCCGCCCGCCGCCGCTGCAGTGTCGATACCGATCACTTGATCAGCGGAGTTGAAGAGAGGACCACCGGAATCGCCCGCCTGGATGTCGGCGTCGGTCTCGATGAGCCCGTTCAGCGTCTCGGAAGCAGCCGAGCCCTCGCTTTGGGTGGTGATGGTCTGGTCGAGCGCCGTCACCGTCCCGGGCGACGCGGAGGGTGTGCCGCCCGTGCCTCCTGCGTTGCCGACGCCCGTGACGGCGTCACCGACGGCCGCATCCGATGACGTGTCGAGATGGGCGGTGCTGAGGCCCGAGGCGTTACTCAGCTGAAGGACTGCGATGTCGTCGGTCGCATCGGTGCCGACTACGCTGGCCGTGTATTCCGCTCCGGTCGCAACAACGGTGACGCTGATGCTGGTCGCCCCCTCCACGACGTGGTTGTTCGTGAGGATCTCGCCGTTGGACGACAGCACGAGGCCCGTACCAGCACTCTCGGCCTGGTCGTACGTGAGCTGGGACGTGATGTCGACGACGCCGACTTCCTCCGCGGCCGTTGCGCTCGCCAGAGCGCCGGTGCCGGTGGAGTCGGACGAGGTGCCACCGCCGCCGTACGCGTTGCCGCCGTACCCGCTTCCATAGCCGCCATAGCCGTACCCGTCGCCGTAGCCATAGCCGTTGCCGTTGCCGGCTTGTCCGAGCGCGTTGTGGATGTCCGCAGCGGACACGCTCGAGGCCGACGCCCCGGTGGAGGAACTGGGCCGTGGGACCGTCGCGGCGATCCCGAACGCGGAGCCGACCACCACGGCCGCTGCGACCGTCGTCGACAGGGCGACAACGCGCCGACGCCGGCTGCGCCGGATTCCTCCGTGCGCTCCCACTGGCTGCACGTCACTCTGCTCGCTCTCCGTTGCGGGAGCCCCATTTCCGGTGTCCATGCTCTTCGTCCTCTCGACTTCACGCTCGATGTCGACAGCACACCCCAGCCGGGTGGAAGGGCGCCATGGGCTGCTTATGCTCTGGCCGTGAGAAACCCAACGTTTCGCCGTGAACAGCGGTCGCGAAGGAGCGTCGCAGCGAGCCGGCGAAACCAATCGCCGGCCCCTAGACCTCCTGCACCGCCGCAGGCACGTCCGGGACGGCGCCCAGCGCGTGCGCCCGCCGCCGCACGAGCCAGACCACGTCGCGACCGAACGACTCGACAAGCAGGGCCAGCCCGACCGCGACGAGCACCGCATCCACCCCGGGCAGCAGGCCCGTCGCCGCGATCGCAAGTGCGATTCCCTGGACCGCCGTCACTGCCTTGCGCCAATAGCGCGGCGGAAGCTGCCGGTTGAACCATGGGAGGACCCAGCCGACCGCCACGAACGCGTAACGCATGAGACCGATCGCCAGGACCCAGCCGCCGAGGGTCTGCGCGACGTACGCACTCAGCACCAGGAGCAGGAACGCATCCACTTCCATGTCGAAGCGGGCGCCGAGTTCACTCGTCGTTCCGGTGCGCCGAGCGACCCAGCCGTCCACCGCATCCAGCAGCAGAGCGGGCACGACCAAGCCGACAAGGAGCACGACGGGGACATCGGTCAGAAAGGACACCGCGACCACGCCGGTGATGACGCCGACCAAGGTCGACCGGACCACGGTCACCAGGTTCGCGGCACCGAACCTCGTCGCCTGGCTGAGGCGGAGTCCACGGATGAGGAGCATGTTCGAGACGACGAGGTAGGCGAGTCCGGCGAGCCAGCCGGCACTCGGCTCGATCACCCAGAGCCCCGCGACCACCACCGCGCCGAGTCCGCCGGCGACGATGGGTGCGCTTTGAACTCTTTTCACGTCCGCCTCGTGTTTGTCATACAGAACCTATTTCCGTTAACACGGCGACCGTGTGCCATTGGTTCACGAAGAGGAGTGGACGTGCGCGAGGCAACAGCCTTCTGGGTGGACGAGCCGGGCGTCGGTGTGCTGCGCACGGAACAGCTCCCCCGTCCCAGTGACCGGGACGTCCTGGTTCGCACGCTGTTCAGCGGCGTAAGCCGCGGCACCGAGACGACGGTCTTCACCGGACGGGTCCCGGCCGGCGAACGCGAACGGATGCGCGCCCCGTTCCAGTCCGGCGACTTCCCCGGCCCTGTCAAATACGGCTACCTCAACGTCGGGGTCGTGGAGGACGGGCCCGAGCCGTTGCACGGGCAGATCGTCTTCACGCTCTTCCCCCACCAGTCGGCTTTCGTGGTTCCCGCCGACGCGGTCGTGCGGGTTCCGGATGGCGTGCCTCCGCGCCGAGCCGTGCTCGCGGGCGCCGTCGAGACCGCGATCAATGTGCTGTGGGATGCGGCTCCGCTCGTCGGAGACCGGGTGACGGTGGTCGGCGCCGGGATGATCGGATGCTGCATCGCGCGACTCCTGCACGGCATCCCCGGGGTGGATGTCGTCCTGGTCGACGTCGACCCGTCGCGCCGCGAGGTGGCCGAGCGCCTGGACGTGGGCTTCGCACTCAGCGCAGACGCACCCAGGGATCGCGACCTCGTCATCAACACGAGCGGATCGGATGCGGGACTCCAGCTCGCCCTCGAAACCGTCGTGACCGAAGGCGAGGTGATCGAGGCCAGCTGGTACGGGGATCGCCCTGCGACGCTCATGCTCGGTGCCGATTTCCATTCGCGCAGGCTGACCATCCGCTCGAGCCAGGTGGGAATGGTCGCCACGCGGCGGCGCGGCAGCAGGACGACGGGCGACCGTCTGGCGCTCGCGCTGGAGCTCCTGCACGACGCCGCCTTTGACGCCCTGCTGACAGCGGAGTCGTCGTGGCGCGACCTTCCCGCAGTGATGGGACGGCTCGCCGACGGCTCGAACACGGACCTCTGCCACACGATCGATTGGGGAGACGCCTGATGCCGTACTCGGTGACGGTCCGCGATCACATCATGATCGCCCACAGCTTCACGGGCGAGGACTTCGGTCCCGCGCAACGCCTGCACGGCGCCACCTTTCTCGTCGACGCGACGTTCGGCGCTGACGACCTCGACGCGGATGGGGTCGTCGTCGACATCGGACGCGCCGCCGCAGTGCTGTCGCAGATCACCGAGTCGCTGACGTACCGCAACCTCGACGACGACCCCGCGTTCGCCGGGATGAACACCACGACCGAGCGACTCTGCCAGGTGATCGCCGACCGGCTCGCCGAGAGCGCGGCCGCCGGAGGCCTCGGCGGCAGCAACCGGGTGACATCGATCACGGTCACGCTCCACGAGTCCCACATCGCCTGGGCGAGCTATTCGAGGCCGCTGTGAACGAGGCGGCGGCGGCGCCCGTCTTCTTCCTGGTGCCGGACTCGATCGACGACCCGGACCAGGTCAGCGGGGGCAATGTCTACGACCAGCACCTGCGTGACCAGTTGGTGAGCGGTGGCCGCGAGGTCACGATGATACCGATCGCCGACGGGCGACCCGGATGGGCGGCGGAGGTGCTCGCGGGCCTGCCCGACGGCGCGCTCGCGCTCATCGACGGACTCGTCGTCGTGCGCGATCCCGGCGCGCTGGTCGAGCATCCGACCAGCGCGCGCGCGCTGGTCCTCGCGCACACTGCAGACTTCGAGGAGGGTTCGCTCCGCACCGCAGCGCGGGTCATCGCCACGAGCCACTGGACCCGTGCCGAACTGATCGAGCGCGACGCGGCCGACCCGCACCGCATCGTCGTGGCCCAGCCCGGCACCGACCGGGCTCCCGCGACGGCTGCCTCTCCGACCGGCGGACGGCTGCTCTGCGTGGGCGCGGTCGCGCCGCACAAGGGCCAGGATCTGCTCATCAGTGCGCTGACCGGTCTCGCAGGTGTCGAGGGCTGGACGTGCTCGCTCGTCGGCTCGCTCGCCATCGACCCCGGCTACGTGACCGAACTCCGGCACACCATCGCATCCGCCGGGCTGACGAACCGGATCACATTCACCGGCGTGCTCACCGGCCGGCCTCTCGAGGCCGCGTACCGCCACGCGGACTTGCTGGTCGTGCCGTCGCGGGCGGAGAGCTTCGGGATGGTCGTGACCGAAGCGCTCGCGCGCGGCATCCCCGTGCTGGCCACGGGAACCGGAGGACTCCCGGAGGCGATCGGCGACAGCGGCGCAGGGGTCATCGTGCCGCCGGACGATCCGTGGGCGCTGGGTGTCGTGCTCCGCCAATGGTGGTCGAGCCCGGACAGACGCCAGGCGCTGAAGACCGAGGCTCTGCATGCTCGCAGGGCCCTCCGCGGTTGGACCACGACAGCAGCGATCGTCGCGTCAGCGCTCGACGATGTCGATCCGGCGGCGACGGCGCCACCCACACCACTCGGACTTCTGGGAACAGGGAAATCATGACCGGGATCGTCGACGTCAGCACCGATTGGCTCGCCCTCCGCGAGGAGGAGGACTCCCGCTCCCGATCGACGGAGCTGGCCCTCTCCGCCGCGGAATTGCTGCCCGCGGGCCCGGTCGTCGTGCACGACCTGGGCAGCGGCACGGGTTCGATGATGCGCTGGCTCGCGCCGCTGCTACCCGGCCCGCAGCAATGGGTGCTCCACGACTGGAACCCACGCCTGACCGATCGTGCGATCGAGGACGAGCCCCCACGCGATCGAGAAGGCAGACCCGTCGCCGTGACCAGGCGCGTCGGTGACCTGGCCCGGCTCCGCGCATCCGACCTTTACGGAGCGACGCTGGTCACCGCATCCGCGCTGCTCGACGTGCTGACCGCGCACGAGTTGCACGCCATCGTCGACGCCTGCGTGGGCATCGGATCGCCTGCGCTCTTCGCACTGAGTGTGACGGGGGACGTCGACCTGACACCCGGCGATCCGCGCGACACGCTCATCCAGCACGCGTTCAATGCCCACCAGCGGCGCGTGGCAGACGACCGTAGGCTGCTCGGCCGGTACGGCGCCCCGATCGCACGTGGCCTCTTCACGGTGGCCGGCTGGCGCGTCCAGTCGAGGACGACGACGTGGGAACTGGACGCCGAGCAACCCCGCCTCCTCGCCGAGTGGTTCGACGGATGGGTCGACGCTGCGGTCGAACAGGCTCCCGAGCTCTGCGAGACGAGCGAGCCGTACCGCAGCCTGCGATCGTCCCAGCTGGCACGCGGCGAACTCTCCGCGTCCGTCCGTCACCTCGACCTGTTGGCGTGGCCGCGATGAGCACCGCAGTCGCGCCCAGCCGGACAGCCGTGGTCGTGAGATCGCGGCGTTTCCGGCTCGTCACCCAGCTGATGCTCGGCGGGGCCGTGCTCGGCGCCCTCGTGCTCAAAGTCGGCACGGGTCCCTTCCTGCACGGGCTGGCGAGTCTCGACGGCCGGTCGATCGCAGCGGCCGTGTTGCTCGGCGCGATCGCCGCCGCAGCCGCAGCCTGGCGCTGGCAGCTGATCGCCGGCCGGCTCGGCCTCAGCCTGCGGTGGCCGCTGGCGGTCACCATGTACTACCGCTCGCTCTTCCTCAACAGCGTGCTGCCGGGTGGCGTGCTCGGGGATGCGCACCGTGCCGTCGTCCACGGACGCGGAGTCGACAGCATCAGCCGCGCATCGCGTGCCGTCGTCATCGAGCGCAGCGCCGGGCAGGCGGTCCAGCTGGTGCTCGCGATCGTCGTCCTGGCGCTCTTCGGCACCGAGTTCGAGGGACTCGTTCTGGCAGCGATCGGGATCGGGTTCGCGGTTCTCGTCGTCGGGCTGGCCGTCGCACTCGCGGCGAGCGCACGGGTGCGCCGCGCGCTCCGCCACGAATGGGATGAGCTCCGCGCCGGTATCGGCTCCCCGTCGGCTTTCGCACGCGTCGCGTTCGCCTCGGTGATCGTCGTCGCCTGCCATGTCGGCACCATCGCCGTGGCGACCAACGCGGTCGGTGCGAACGTGGCGCCACCGCGGATGCTGGCCATCGCCCTCGTCATCCTGCTCGCTGCATCCATCCCTGTGAACGTGGGCGGATGGGGTCCCCGCGAAGGGATCGCCGGATGGGCGTTCGCGCTGGCCGGATTCGGCGCGGCCGCCGGCGTCGCGGCGTCGACCCTCTTCGGCGTTCTCAGCCTGATCGCGGTCACCCCCGGCGCGATCGTGGCGCTGATGTCCACCGCTCGCCACCAGAAGGAGCCATCGTGATCGACGATCCCTATGTCACCCTGAGCTGCGCCATCTCGCTGGACGGCTATCTCGACACGGCCAACCCGCCCCGGCTCGCGCTGTCGAACGCGGCCGACTTCGACCGGGTCGACGAGGTGCGCGCCGCCAGTGACGCCATCCTCGTCGGGGCGCGGACAGTCCGGCGCGACAACCCGCGGCTTCTGGTGCGCAGCGCTGCACGCCAGGATAGCCGGAAGGCGGCCGGGCGATCCCGCTCGCCGTGGAAGGTGACGGTGACCGCATCCGGTGACCTCGATCCCAACGCCCTTTTCTTCGCCGAGGACGAGACGACCAAGCTCGTCTACTGTCCCTCCTCGAAGGCGACCCGGATCCGGCGGCACCTCGGCGCTGCAGCGATCGTCGTCGGGCTGGGCGACGACGTGACGATGGCCGACCTGGTCGCCGATCTGGGTGCTCGCGGGGTTGGGCGACTCATGGTCGAGGGAGGAGGCACGATCCTCACCCAGTTCCTGGCCTCGGACCTCGTCGACGAGCTCCACCTCGCCATCGCACCGATCTTCGTCGGCGACCGTCGTGCGCCGAGATTCGTCGGCGATGGGGCGTTCCCGTGGAAGAACGGGCGGCGCGCAACGCCCGCGGAGGTGCGGATGCTCGGCGATGTCGTGGTGCTGCGTTACGCCCTCTCCGACCGTTTCGATCGGGATGCGGTCGACAGCGCCCGCACGGCTGCAGCCACCGACGCCGCGACCCCCGCGGCATCGCTCCTCCGGACGATGGCGCCGTGGAGGTCGTGAGCCGGCCCGAACGCCGCGCCGTCGGCCGGAATCTCGCGACGGCCCTGGCGGTCGTCGTGCTGTTCGTCGCGTCGCTCGCGCCCGGTCTGGTCGACTCCGGATCCGCGCTGGCCTTCGTGCGCATCCCGATCGAGGCGGCTCTCGCACTGATCGTTCTTGCACTGCTGCCATGGCGGGCGGCACGCCGGACCGTCGCGGCACTCTTCGCCGTCGTCTTCGTCGCCGCGACGCTCGACGCCGCGCTCGACCGCGCCTTCACGACCACCGTCAGCATCCCGTTCAACGTGGTGACGGGCTGGCCCGAACTGGTGGACGGTTTCGGTGTCGTGCGGGACGCCATCGGGCCCGTCGCGGTGTCCGCCATCCTCGTGGTGCTCCTGGTCCTCACTGTCGCGAGCGTGGTCGCCATCGCGTGGTCGCTGCTGCACCTGGACGCCGTCATCCGCCGGCACCGCCGGACAGCCCTGATCGGGGCGACGGCGGTCGCCGCCGGCTGGGTCGTCCTCGCACTCGTCGGCGTCCAGCTGGTGCCCGGTGACCCGGTCGCTGCGGCAGACGAGATCCGCGCCGGGGCCTCGAGTGTCGACCAGGTGATCGCGGCCGCCCGCGACCAGGCCGCCTTCGAGCGGGCGCGGGCGAGCGATCCGTATTCGGTCGTGCCGGCCACGTCGTTGCTGACCGGCCTGAAGGGCAAGGACGTCATCATCGCCTTCGTCGAGAGCTACGGCCAGGTGGCGGTGCAGGGCACGTCCTTCTCGCCGGGGGTGGACCGCGTTCTCCGCCAAGGGAATGTGCAGCTCGCCGCCAGCGGCTACAGCGAGCGCAGCGCCTTCCTCACCTCGTCGACCTTCGGCGGAATCAGCTGGCTGGCGCATTCGACCCTGCAGACCGGACTGTGGATCGACTCGCAGCAGAACTACGACAAGATCACCAAGACCAACCGCCTCACACTGACCGACGCCTTCCGGAAGGCAGGCTGGCGGACCGTCAGCGACGTTCCGTCCGACACGAAACCCTGGTCGATCGGCAGCGACTTCTATCACTTCGGCACGGAACTCAACGCGCAGAACGTCGGCTACCAGGGGCCGCCGTTCAGCTATGCGCGCATCCCCGACCAGTACACGTGGGCGTACTTCCAGCAGCACGAGCTCGCCCGGCCGCACAAGCCTCTCATGGCCGAGATCGACCTCGTCTCGTCGCACACGCCGTGGACACCGCTGCCGCACCTGGTGCCCTGGTCGTCCATCGGCGACGGCGCAGTCTTCGGTCCACAGCCGGCGCAGGGTCCGACGCCCGCCGTCGTCTGGCAGGACCCACACCACGTCCAGCAGGTCTACGGGCAGTCCGTCCAGTACACGATGAGCGCACTCTTCTCGTTCCTGACCACCTTCGACGATCCGAATCTCGTGCTCGTGGTTCTCGGCGATCACCAGCCAGCGGCCGTGGTCAGCGGAGCGACCGCGAACCACGACGTGCCGATCAGCATCATCTCGAAGGATCCGAAGGTCATCGACAGGATCTCAGGCTGGGACTGGGATGAGGGAATGCTGCCGTCGTCGTCGGCTCCCGTGTGGCGGATGGATGCGTTCAGAAACCGCTTCCTGTCGGCGTACAGCCGATGAGCGCCGCGGCGCTCCCCCTCATCCGTGTCCGATGCGGGACGAGATCGACTCGAGCTTGGTCCAGATCAGCGTGTCGGGGAGCTGGATCATCTCATCGACCTTCGCGAGTCCGACCGCTTCGATCGACCGCACCTCATCCATGTCGTTCAGCCTCGTGAGGCGCCCGTCCGGGCTGACGTAGCCGATCGTTCCGTTGGGAAGCCGAATGAATTTGCCCATCTCTTCCTCCTGTTCGAGAAGCATCGCCCGCGTCGCTGCGCTCTGCGCCCCGCCCGCGCTCGCGTGGAGCATGAAGTCGGAGTTGACGCCGCCGAGGTAGAGCGAGACATGGCAGTGCGGGGCGACCCCGTGATCGTCGTCGAAGGCCGACCCCCCGGAGAGCGCGATCTGCTGTTGCGTCGCCACCTTCTGGCCGGCGGCGACATCGACCCTCGACAGGTGCAGGTACTGGGTCTGGCTTCCGTCGGCGTGGTCGATGTAGACGACCCGGCCGCCGCTGCCCGACGGGCTCGGATCCGCGGTGTTCACCGTGCCCGCTTTCGCCGCGGCGACGATCGAGCCGTACGCGCATCCGAAGTCGACCCCAGGGTTGACGCTCGGCGGGTGCCGGTCCTTGTGCCCCTGCCATGAGCCGTCCTGGTCCACGGGCTCGTGCCTGTTGGTGGGAAAGATGAACTCTGGCATCGGGATGCTCCAGCCGGGTGGTCCCCAGTGTAGAACGCAGTAGGACACTCGGTCTAGGTAATAATGAGCAATCCTCCGTCCTACTGCTGGTTCCGGCGGCCGGGTCGGGCTCGCCCGCGCGACCTGTCTGACGCATGATTGGACGCAGGGTGCGCGAACGAAGGAGGAGCCGTGAGCGGTGAACTGGTACTCGTGACAGGCGGGTCGGGCTTCGTCGGCGCCCACTGCATCCTGAAGCTGCTGGACGCCGGGTACCGGGTGCGCACGACCCTGCGATCGCTCAGCCGCGAAGCAGACGTGCGCGCGATGCTCACGGTCGGCGGGGCGGAGCCCGGAGACGCGCTGTCGTTCGCGGCGGCCGACCTGCTCTCCGACGACGGCTGGCCCGAGGCGGTCGCCGGGTGCGACTTCGTCCTCCATGTCGCGTCGCCGTTCCCCGTGATGATGCCGCGCGACGAGAACGAGCTCATCCGCCCCGCGCGCGAAGGAGCGTTGCGAGCACTGCGGGCCGCGAGGGATGCGGGCGTCAAGCGGGTCGTGCTGACCTCGTCGTTCGCGGCGATCGGCTACGGGCCTCCCCACGCCGACGGCAGCCCCTTCACGGAAGAGGACTGGACCGACCCGGACGGCCGGGTGTCGGCCTACGTGAAGTCGAAGACGCTCGCGGAGCGCACTGCCTGGGACTTCATCGAACGCGAAGGCGGCGGTCTCGAGCTCGCCGTCGTGAACCCGGTTGGCATCTTCGGGCCCGTTCTCGGCAAGGACGTGTCGAGTTCGATCGAGCTCGTTCGCCGGATGCTCAACGGCAGCCTTCCCGCACTCCCCCGCATGTACTTCGGCGTCGTGGATGTGCGCGATGTGGCCGACCTGCACCTGCTCGCGATGACCGACCCTGCGGCGGCGGGCAACCGGTTCCTCGCGATCGCCGGAGAACCGCTGACACTGCCCCAGATGGCGGCCATCCTGCGCGAACGCCTGGGAGCGGCGGCGCGACGCGTTCCGAAACGGGCGATGCCGGATGGGGTCCTGAAGTCGATCGCTCTCGTCGTGCCGTCCCTGCGGCAGATCGTGCCGGAGCTCGGCCGGGCGAAACCGGCGTCGAGCGCTAAAGCACGCCGGGTCCTCGGCTGGGACCCGCGATCGAACGAGGACGCGCTCACCGCCACGGGCGAGAGCCTCATCCGCATCGGCGCGGTGCGCTGACTGCACCCGTTCGCGCCGTTGCCGGGTGACGGCGATCGGACGAGACTGGGATGCACGGAAAGCAGGCGACGAGACGAGGGAGCGGACATGGCCCAACACAAATCGGGAGACTACGAGTATCCGGACGAGGCCGGCTACCCCGACGGAACGGGGACGCTCGACGAGGGGACGGCGGGAGCGCCGGACGTCGAAGAAGTCGAGCAGTTCGCCGAGTCCGACGAAGAGGACATCTAGCCGGTCCGGAAAAGATGCACTGACCGTTCAGGCGGAGTGCCGCCCGCGCCGGGAGTGGTCGGCGATGCGGCCGTCGTGCAGTTCGAGGACCCGGTCCGCGCGTGACATCAGCAGGGGGTCGTGGGTGGTGACGACGGCCGCGACGCCTTTGCGGTGGACGAGGTCGACGAGCAGTTCCATCATCGATGCGCCGGTGACGCTATCGAGTTGTCCGGTGGGCTCATCCGCGAAGAGGACCTCCGGATCGCACGCCAGCGCCCGGGCGATCCCGACCCGCTGCTGCTGACCGCCGGACAGTTCCGCTGGGCGCTGCCGCGCGTGCCCGGCGAGGCCGACGAGCCCGAGGAGCTCCGCGACCCGCTCCTCCCGCTCCGGCGGGGCGACGTCGAGGAGCCGGAGCGGCACTTCGACATTTTCAGCCGCCGACAGCACCGGGATGAGTCCGAATGCTTGGAAGATGAACCCGATCCGGGAGCGCCGG
The DNA here is from genome assembly GCF_055231915.1 of Leifsonia sp. Ger2509. Taxonomy (NCBI): domain Bacteria; kingdom Bacillati; phylum Actinomycetota; class Actinomycetes; order Micrococcales; family Microbacteriaceae; genus Leifsonia; species Leifsonia sp. Ger2509. Next base: position 3,272,192 of record NZ_JBUYVB010000003.1, on the reverse strand, counting down.
ATCTCGACGAGCTCGGACTCGGGGGCATCCGTCAGGTCCCGGTCGCCGAGCCACACCCGACCGCTCGTGGGCCGGTCGAGTCCTCCAAGCATGTTGAGGAGGGTCGTCTTACCGCTGCCCGAGCGGCCACGGATGACGACCAGCTCACCAGGATGGACGACCAACGACACATCGGACACGGCGGTGACCGTCCCGCCCGCGGTCTCGAAAACGCGGGTGAGCGCATCCGCACGGAGGATCGGTTCGGGCGGACTGTCGGTATCCCCCACGGATGACACCTCAGCGATACTCATTCGTGAGCCTCCTCGACGACAGGGCGAGGTTCGGGTTCGTGCGGCCAGACCCCGACATGATCGGCTTCGAGTGCGAGCCGCACGCGATCGCGCATGCGGAGGCTGGTGAGATATTCGGGTGGAAGCTGCAGCCGGCCGACACGGTCGAGCACGGCGAACTCCTCTGCAATCGTACGCTCGGCACCGCCCTCGTCCACGCCGGCGCGACGAAGCACCTCCGTCGACGTGCGTCCGTCCCGGATCTGCACGGTGCGGAGGACGTGCTCCGACACGGCAGGATCGTGCGTGACGATGAGCGTGGTGACACCGAGTTCGCGGTTGACGCCCCGCATCGCCTCGAGCACATCCGCCGAGGTGGCCTCGTCCAGCTCGCCTGTCGGCTCGTCTGCGAGGAGCACGCGAGGCTGGTTGGCGAGCGCGACGGCGATCGCGGTCCGCTGCTGCTCACCGCCCGACATCTCCGCGGGCCGTCGATCGGCGCAGCGCGCCACCTCCAGTAGATCGAGGAGTTCGAGCGAGCGCTGTTCCCGACCGGGAGTCCGGGCGAGCGACATGGCGAGCGCGATGTTCTCACGCGCGGTCAGGTACGGAATCAGGTTGCGCGACGTCTGCTGCCAGACGAACCCGACGGCATGGCGCCGGTAGTCGACGCGCTGCCTGCCCGTCATCGAGAGCAGGTCGCGCCCCGCCACCCTGGCGGAGCCGGCGGTCGGCTTGTCCAGCCCGGAGAGGATCCCGAGGAGGGTCGACTTTCCCGAGCCGGACGCGCCGACGATGGCCACCAGCTCTCCGTCCGTCACCGTCAGGTTGAGGCCCTGCAGTGCCTGCACTTCGACGCCCTCAGCGGTGAAGATGCGCACCAGGTCGGAGCAGACGATGCCGGCGTCGGTCCGCTCCGGCAGGGATACTGCGTCCCGGTTCGTGTCCCTGATCGTGGTGGTCATCAGTCTCCTCCGGCTCTCAGAACGGTCGCCGGCGCGCGCAGCCGCGCAGCGGCGAGCGCAGCCAGGGTGGCTGCGACGGTGACCGCGATGAACCCGATGACGCCGAGCGCCAGCAGGACCGGATCGATCGTGACGGCGGGCGCGGTCGGCCCCCCGGTGAAACCGCTGAGATCGATCGGAGCCAGCACGATCGCCGGAAGCGCCAACCCGACCGCCAGCCCGGCGACGAGCCCGGCGACGACGATCGGACCGAGCTCCCACCCGATCAACCCGCCGGCCTGGCGCGCGCTGAAACCGATCGTTCGCAGAGTGGCGATGAGCCGCGTGCGGGCGGCGGCGTTCATGACGAGGGTAAGCAGGAGGGCGGCGATGCACATGAGGGCCGAGAGGACGATCGAAGCCAGCGCCACCAGTTCCAGGCCTGAGGTGAGTGGGGCCTCCTGCAACACCCGCGCCTCCTCCTCCGCATCGCCGATCGTCGCGCCCTTGCCGCCGATCGTTGCCAGCGCGGCGTGTACGGACGCACTGTCCGCGCCAGGGCTCAGGGCGACGAGGACGGTCGACGGTGTCCCGGTGATCTGCGCGCCCGGGGAGAGCGCAGTCTTGTCGAGGAAGATCCACTGAGCGTCCCACAGGTAGACGCCCGGTTTGTAGTCGAATGAGGCGACGTGCAGGTGAAGGCTGGTGCCCGCGACCAGGACGGCACTCGTCGCCGTGATCGTGGTGTTCCATCCGCCGACGACGGCGGCCGTGCGACCGAACGGCGGATGCTCGAGCGCCTGGGAGATGCGGGCTGACTCCGGAAGGGATGATTCCACGGCCGCCAGCGCGTGCGGGTCGACCAGGTAGCCCGACATCAGGTCCGTCTCCCCGGAATGGTCGATACTGAGGCCACCCGCCCAGTAGACGGTAGCCGTGTGAGCGACACCGGGGACCGCCTTCACCCGTGCGAGCTGGTCTGCGGTGAGAGCAGCTGCGGTGAGACTCAGGTCTGCGCCGACCCTGGACCGGGCCCCATCCATGATGCCTCCGCGCTCGGTCGAGAGCACGCTCACCGAGAAGACGGTGATGCTCACGCCCACGACGACTGCGAAGACCGGCCAGAGTCCCCCCGCGCGCGAACGCATCGATGTGGTGACTCCGATGTACGCGACAGCCCCGCGCCTGCGCCGCAGCACGTCGGCGAGCCAGGCGAGCGGGAGGGGATAGACGCGGAGCGCGACGATGCAGGCCGCGAGCGCGACGAGGATCGGAGTGACGGCCAGGAGAGGATCGACGCTGAACCCTGTGCCGGGTGGCGTCAGGGCGCGCTGGAAGAGGGCGACGACGGCGAGGGCGGCCAGCCCCACGACGATCACCTCGACGACCCAGCCCCAGCGGCGTCGTGCCGACCGTTCCGCGCCGACATCGTCGCGCGGTCCGAGGGAACCCGCGACGATGGCGAGGATGACGGGCGGCGCCAGGGCGCAGAGTGCACCGCACGCGAGCGGAAGACCGACGAGTTCGCTCGCGGGCGTGAGGGCGAACGCGACGACGACGCCGAGGGCGGCGGCCGGAATCGATACGATCGCCCCTTCGAGAGCGAGCCCGGAGCGGAGTCTGAGCGGCGAGGCTCCCCGGGCCGCCATGAGAGCGAGCGCCTCCCGCCTTCGCCCGAGCGCGAGCCTCACACCGAGCACCAGCACGGCCAGTGCGACGCCGATCGGGCCGGCGACAAGGATGGCGAACAGGGTGTTCGCCGGTTGCGCCCTGGTGAGGAAATCGTCGAGCGCCCCCGTGAGGCTGGTGGCGAATCGCAGCCCCAGGCCCTGGCTGCCTGCCTGCGTGTGGATGGGCACCGCAAGGAAGTGCTCGAGCTGGGACTGGGTGTCTTGGAGGGTTCCGGCGGAGAACGCGTTCGCCTTCATCCCGAACCATCCGACCGTGGTGACCGGGAGGACGGTCGATGTCATCGACGGCCAGCTCGCGGGGTCGACCCAGGCGACCGCCGCGAATTCCTTGCCCTGGTCACCGTGGTCGGCGAAGAGGCCGGCCGCCCTCAGCCGGTCGAGCTGCCAGAAGCTGTCGGTCGTATTGCGCGGGTGCACCGTGCCGACGAGCACGACGCGCTGGTCCGTCCCGCCGAGCGCGATGTCCCTCGCCTCGCCGATCGTCCACCGGAACAGTGCGGCCACCGGCGAGGAAAGCACGATCTGGACGGGCGCGGTGGATGCGATCGCCGACGCGCCCGGCCACGCGCCCGCGTCGAGCACCGCCGCTTCGCGCAGGCGCGGGTAGCCCTCGAGTTGAAGACTGTAGCGGTTGTCGCGCTCCGCACCCGCCGGCGGGGCCACCGGGAGCATCGAACCACGTGAGCTGAAGTCTCCGCCGGTGGTCACCATCCTCAGGGCGGGTTTCATCGACGCACGGGCCGTCGCGAGCGCTCCGGGCATGGCACGCCAGACGTCCGCCGCACGATCCGGCCCGTATGCGTAGAAGTCCGTGACGCCGACCGACGTGATCAGATCGGTGTTGACCGGGCCGGCCTGCTCGACGCGGTAGTGCAGGTCAGCTGTGAGCAGTGCGTCCGCGAATCGTGGCCAGGCGCTCACCGCAGCGGACGCGACGAACGCTACGACCCCGAGCATGATGAGTCCGCCCCGGAAGGCCGAGATGCCCCGAGCAGCGAGACCGGGCGCCGAGAACGCAGACCTGCGACTCATCGGATCTCCTCACGGTACGCCGTGTCCGCCGCCTGTCGGCGCACGCCGCGGCCGTACTGCCAGACGACGACACCGACGGCGAGCACGAGCGCTCCGAGCCCGGCGGCGAGAGCGGGCAGGTCGAAACTCCCGCGCACCGAGAGCGTGCTCGGGGCGGTCACCACGGAGAGGCGGGCCAGCGCGTTCCCCGCGAGAACAACGATCAGGATGCCCCCGGCCAGTCCGAAGACGAATGACGCGGCCACGACGCCGACCACCTCAGCACGCCTGCTCCGCGCCTGTTCGCGGCCGCTCATCCCGATCGCCCGCAGCACCACGACCTCCGACCGCCTGCGCCGCAGCAGCGCAGACGCGGCGGCTCCGACTGCGACCAGCGCGAGCAGTGCGCAGCCGGCGCTCCCCAGCCAGAGGCTCTGCACAGCGCTCGCCATGAAGCGCGAGACGAAGGTGCCGGACGCCGTGGTGACGACAGCATCCGGACCGGTCAGCGCGGCGACCTCGGAGGCGACGGCCTCACGATCGTGCGCCGCGACCCAGACCTGGTTCATGCGGGGTGCCTCCGGCGCCGTGCGGAGCACCTCGTCGTCGAACGCACGCAGGTCCACGATTCCGGCGCGCTCGTCCGAGACTCCAGGGACGGCCGGAACGATCCCCGCGACGACTCCGGTGAGACTCGACCAGGCACCGTCGAGCGTGACCTGGTCGCCGACGTGGAAATCGCTCTGGGCTGCCGCGGCCGCGGTGATCACGATGGGCACGTGTGCGCCGCCTGACGGCAGGAACCGTACCGAGGTATCACGGCCCGAGGGCACGAGCGGGGCGTCGAAGCCGAAATATGGCCCCGTCGTGGCCTTCAGGGTCACAGACGGGCCGAACGGCTTGGTCGTGGGCACCCAGTGTTGTCCCGTCGGGATGGCGAGCTTGTCGCTCGCAGCGCCGGATCTGGTGCCGAGAGAGTCGACGCTGAGAGCGATCGGCGTGGCCGCATCCCCTGTGCCCACGGTCGCGTCGACGGCCACGAGCATCCACGGCGCGCCAGCCGGCAGTGGAGCCGTGAATGCCTGGGTGTCCGTCCCACGGCGGTCTGCGACGCCGCGGACCGGCACCAGCTCGCCGTGTCGATCCGCCAGCCAAACCGTGACCGTGAGCTGTGGACTGGCGGATCCCGGCGCAGTGGGGTCCACGGGAGGCACGGTGAGCCGCGTACCGATCTGCACGGTGTCGGCGCTCGAGGGAATCGGGATCCCCCGGAGTGCGCCTGCGCCGGCGCCGAGATTCTGCTCGAGCCGGCCGACGTCGAGCATGTATGGCCCCACGGTAACCAGTCCCGGTAGCGACCGGGCATCGACGGCGACGAACGACAGCGCCACCTGACCCGCGTTGTAGGTCGAGCCGAGCACGGGAACACTTGCGCCGGCGCCGGTCAGCCGGTCGAACCGCGAGGCGCCGATCGCATCCCTCGCACCACCGGTGCTGCCCTCCACCCCGAGCACCGCTCGGACATCCGCGCCGTTCACGAGCTGGGATGAGTCACGAAGGAACGTGTTCCAGGTTCCCACGTACCCGGCGGAGAAGGTCGCGGCACCGACGGCCAGCACGATCAGCGCAACGGGTGCCGCGAAGAGGCCCGGGCCGCGGCCGACCTGCCGGGCCGGAAGGATCGCCGACACTCCGCGGTCGCGGCCGGCGAGACGTTCGACGCCTGCCGCTGCCGGGCCGAAGAGCAGCAGGCCGAGCATCGCAACGGCGCAGAGCACGGCGGCCGGCGCGACGACTCCGACCGGGTCGACGACTCCGCCCTTCCCGATCGGGGAACCGTACGCGAGAAAACGCCACAGCGTTACGGCGGCCGCGACGATGGCGAGAACGGCCAGGCCGACCGAGACGACCGCACGGCCTCTGCCCGCTTCGATCGCGATCGGTGCGTCGATCGCTGCGCGAGCCGACTGCCCGGTGACGATGAGCACGACGGCGATGGATACAGCGAGCACGACCAGGGGCGGCATCACGACTTCGACGGGGCCCGTCGGCGCACCTACCTGCGAGCCGAGCCAGAGCTGTGCGATGACGGCGCCCACGGTGACGGCCGCCAGCGAGATCGCCCCCGTCTCGACCGCACCGGCACGGACGAGCTCGTCGACCGTGGCCCCCCGCGCACGCAGGAGGCGCGTCTCGGCGCGACGCGCTCCCATGAGAAGCTGCGAGAGCAGGACCAGGGCGATCACCGAGCAGACCGCGAGTACGGCCAGTCCCACGGGGACGACAGCTCCAAGTGCGCCGATCGACTGCTGCATCGCAGCGATGGCGTCAGTCGCACGGCCGAGCGATGCGAACGGCGAGGCGCTCGCGGTCTGGTCCGCCGTGAGCCGGTCGGTTATCCGTGAGAACCCGCGATCGAGCGCGTTCAGCTGCTGCGGCCCGGTGCGCTCCGGGTCGGGAGCGACCACCCACTGGACGCCCGGCGTCGATGAGAGCAGTTGCACGGTGGCTGCAGACATCACGACACGCCCAACCGTGCCGCCGCTTCCGGGAGCGAGACCCAGCCACGCGGGATCAGCGGCGTTCCTCGCGCGCCACACGCCGACGATGCGAGCACTGACCGGGCCGTTCTCGCCCACGATGGTGAAGTCACTGCCCACAGCCAGGTCAAGGGTTGCTGCGGTGTCCCGGTCGACAGTCACGGGCGCCTGGCGTGATGCCGTCCGGGACGGCCAGCTGCCCTCCGTCAGGACCGCCCTCGCTCGCAGGGCCGCGTCGTCGGCCAGCGCGAGGACTGCCCCGCCGGGCGTCCCGGCCGTCGGTGCGATGGCCGCTCGTGCGATGTACGCCGTTCGTGAGACCGACAGGGCAGCATCGGAGAAGGCGTGGGCCACGACCGCCCGCACCGCAGAATCCTGGGCGCCGGCGTCGCCGGAGAGGGATGTCTGCAGGGCGAGCGAATAGTCTGCGGCCGGTCCCGCGGCGATGCTCTCCTTCACGGCGACCGCCGGCGAGCGAGCGGCCAGGCCGACCATCACGCTGGCGAGGAAGCTCACGACCAGGACGGTCGCCGCTGCGGCGACCAGGATACCGAGCTGCGCCCGCCCGCGACTCAGCCAGAACGGACGGATGCGACTGGCCGCCTCCTCGCCGCGGGTCCCTGCGGCGCGCCCTGACGCACGCATTCCCTCACCGTATCGCCGCGCGTCGCTCGTCTCGTGCACGCGGCCCCGGGCGCGTCAGAATCCGGACGGGTGGATGCCCCAGGATGCGGACCACGATTCGCCGGGGGCGAGCCAGCGCAGGCCGCGGCCCGTGTTGAGCGCGTTCGCGGGGGCGGTCATCGGCTCGACCGCGAGCGTGACGTCCGACGACGTCTCGGTCGCGAAGCTCCGCGAGGTGTACACCTGCACGTAGCCGAAGTCCGCGTCGGCCCAGAGGGTGACCGCACGGCCGTCGGGCGCCGACACGGTGTGCGCTACCCGGCCATCCCGGATCGTCACGTCGGCGAACCCGTCGTCGAGGTCGAGGTCGGCGACCCGGCGCCCGGCGCGCAGGTCGAAACGCGTCCCGTCCACCGCGGACTCTCCGACCACGTTGAGCCGGTCGTCCACGTCGAGGTGCGTCGCCGCCCGCACCGTCACGGTCAGGTCGCCCGTCGGAACCCCGCCGATCTTCAGGTACGGATGCGCGCCGATCGCGACCGGCGCGGGCGCGTTCCCCGCGTTCACGATGGTGTGCGTCACGGTCAGCCCATGCTCGGTCAGCTCGTGCCGCACGGCGGTCTCGAGCTGGAAGGGATACCCGAGCTCGGGGAAGACGTCGGCGGAGAGCGTGACGCTTGCGGCGTCCCACTGGGTCACGACATAGGGCCGGTACCGCAGCAACCCGTGGATCGCGTTGCCACGCGCCGGCTCGGTCAACGCCAGCCTGCGCGTCTGCCCGTCGTGCTCCCACGTGCCGTCCTTGACGCGGTTCGGCCACGGCACGAGCACGATCCCGCAGCCGGACGGTGGGGTCGCGTCGAGCGGGAAGGGCTCCGTGATGTCGATGCCGTCGATGCGGAGTTCGCGGATGCCCGCAGCGACCTGCGTGATCGTCGCGGTCAGCTCGTGGCCGCCCGTGCTGAGTGAGAGTTCGTACTGGTCACCGGTGGGTGCGCGCATGCCCTCTACTCAACCACAGCCACATCCAGGCCGCGCTCGCGGAGCGCAGTCACGACTCCGGCATCGGCCGACCTCCCCGTGATCAGCGTGTCGACCTCGTCGATCGCCGCCACCCGGCCGAGGTGGGTGCGACCGATCTTCGAGCCGTCGGCCACGATGACCGACCGCTCGGCGGCCTCGACCATCACCCGTTTGAGATCGGCTTCCGGCAGGTTGATGTTGGTGACGCCATTCAGGGGATGCACGCCGTTGCAGCCGATGAAGGCGAGATCGGCGTGGAGCCCACGGAGCACCGTCGTCGCCAGCGGTTCGACGAGCGAGTGCTGAAGCGGCCGGAGCGTCCCCCCGGTCACGATCACCTGGAACCGCGGGATCGCCTTCTCGAGTTCGAGCGCGATGCTGAGCCCGTTGGTGATCACCGTGACGTCGGACAGGTCCTCGCGCGCCACGAGAGCGGATGCGATCGCGGCCGTCGTGCTGCCGACGTCGAGGATCACACTGCTGCCGGGCTGCACGATCGCCGCCGCCGCGCGGGCGATGCTGCTCTTCTCCGCGGCAGAGGTGCCGACCGATTCCTCGAACGACGCCTCCCGGGGCTCACCGGCACCACGGAGCACCGCACCGCCGTGCACGCGCCGGACGGCCCGCTGCTCGTCGAGCAGGTCGAGGTCGCTGCGGACGGTCACCTCGGAGACCCGGAACGCCTCGCCGAGATCGCTCACGCGCGCGAAGCCTTCGCGGCCGATCAGTTCGAGCATCCTCTGCCGGCGCACGGGTGCGGAGAGAGGGTCTCCGGGTGCAGTGGCCATGCGGTTCATCGTGCTCGACCGATCGTCCCTTGTCAATGCGAAACCCGGATGGCGGAGAACCTGCGATTTCGATACCCTTGCTTTCGTATTCGAAACCTCTGCGAAAGGCGTCCGCATGCCCTCGATCACCAAGCGCGTGCATACGCTCGCCGACGGCCGCGAGCTGATCTACTTCGACGACGCCGACACAACGCTCGCGCCGGACCGCGCGGCCGACCTGCGTCATGCTGAGCCGCGCCCCGCCACGGCGACCATGCGCCAGGACCCCCTCACCGGCGAATGGGTCTCGATCGCCGCCGCACGCCAGAACCGCGTCTTCCTGCCGCCTGCCGAGCTCGATCCCCTCGCTCCGGCCACGCCCTCGAACCCCTCGGAGGTCCCGAGCAACTACGACGTCGCGGTCTTCGAGAACAAGTCGCCGTCGTTCGGCCCGGCCATCACCGACACGGATGCGCCCCAGGGTCTCGACGACCTCGCGGCGATCGGCATCGCCCGGTCACGGACCTCCGTCGGGCGTTGCGAGGTCGTCTGCTTCAGTCCGGAGCACGAGGGCTCGTTCGGCAGCCTCACGCCGTCGCGCGCGCGCACCGTCATCGAAGCGTGGGCGGATCGCACGGCAGCCCTGTCCGCCCTGCCGAACGTGCAGCAGGTGTTCCCGTTCGAGAACCGGGGCGAGGCGATCGGCGTCACGCTGCGTCACCCTCACGGCCAGATCTACGCCTACCCGTACATCACGCCGCGCACCTCGCGGCTCATCGCCTCCGTCGAGCAGTACGGGCCGACGCTCTTTCCCGACATCCTCGAGAGCGAAAGCGCGTCGGGGCGCGTCGTGTTGTCCGGGCAGCACTGGACGGCGTTCGTGCCGTTCGCCGCCCGCTGGCCGATCGAGGTGCACCTGCTCCCCCATCGCCAGGTCGCCGACTTCGCGGAGACGACCGACGACGAGCGCGATGAACTGGCGACGCTCTACCTGCGGCTGCTGCGCGGCGTCGATGCGCTGTACGACACTCCGACGCCGTACATCGCGGCTTGGCACCAGGCGCCCGTCGCGGCCCATCGCGACGACATCCGCCTCATGCTGCAGCTGACGTCGCCGCGCCGGGCGGCGGATAAGCTGAAATACCTTGCCGGCTCAGAGGCCGCGATGGGCGCATGGATCGGCGATGTCCCGCCGGAGCGCGCGGCAGAGCTCGTGCGTGAGGGCATCTCCCGCGCCGACCGGGAGAACCCCGTGCACCCGACCCCTGGAGAGGAAGAACGATGACTGACCTGCGCGAGGGCGTCCTCGACACGTTCGCCGAGGTGTTCGGCCGGCCCGCGGACGGCCTGTGGTCGGCGCCCGGCCGGGTCAACCTCATCGGCGAGCACACCGACTACAACGAGGGTTTCGTCCTTCCGCTGGCGATCAACCGACGCACGATCGCGGCCGTCGGCGTCCGCGATGACACGAAAGCACGTGTCGGCAGCTCGTTCGCCGACGAGCTCGTCGAGATCGACCTCGCCGAGCTGGATCCGGATGCTCTGAGCGGCTGGGCCGCGTATCCACTCGGGGTCGCGTGGGCACTCGGGCGGTCGGGCGCGGACCTCGGCGCAGTGCCCGGGTTCGACATCCTCCTCGAGTCCACGGTGCCGGTCGGCGCCGGACTGTCCTCGTCCGCCGCCATCGAAGGGTCGGTCGCACTGGCGCTCAACGACATCTGGCACCTCGGGCTCAGCCGGGCAGACCTCGCCAGGGTCGGCCAGCTCGCCGAGAACGTGGCGGTCGGCGCCCCCACCGGGATCATGGACCAGTCGGCGTCGATGCTCGGTCGCCGCGATGCGGCGGTGTTCCTCGACTGCCGCACCTTAGACGCCGAGATCGTCCCGCTCGGTTTCGAGGCGGCGGGCCTCGAACTCCTGGTCATCGACACCGGGGTGAGCCACGCCCACGCGACCGGCGGATACGCCGCGCGCCGCGCATCCTGCGAGGCCGGTGCGAAGGCGCTCGGCGTCGCCTCCCTGCGCGACCTCGACATCGAGGACCTGCCTCGCGCCCGCGAGCTGCTCGACGACGAGACCTTCCGTCGCGTCCGGCACGTGGTCACCGAGAACCAACGCGTTCTCGACACGGTGCGCACGCTGCGCGAGCAGGGCCCGACAGCGATCGGCGACCTGCTCGACGCCTCGCACCGCTCGATGCGAGACGACTTCGAGATCTCGGTGCCCGAACTCGACCTCGCCGTCGAGACCGCACAGAACTACGGCGCCGTCGGGGCGCGGATGACCGGCGGCGGCTTCGGCGGGTCAGCGATCGCCCTGGTCCCCACCGAGCTGATCTCGCGTGTACTGGTGGCCGTCGACGGTGCGTTCGCCGAACACGGATTCGCCCAGCCGGACATGTTCACGGTGACCGCCGCCGACGGCGCGATGCGAGAGGGGTGAGAACGCGATGAGCTTCCCACTCGAGATCACTCGCCTCAGCCCCACGACCATCCAGCTCCGCCAGCCGAAGGCTGCGCACTGGGAGGCGCCGTTCCTCTTCCTGCTCTTCGGCAGCGATCGCGCGCTCCTCCTCGACACCGGAGCGTCCGCCGACGCGGAACACCTCCCGCTCCGGGAGACCGTCGACGGTCTGGTCGAGGAATGGCTCACCGCGCATCCGCACACCGGCTACGAGCTCGTCGTCGCCCACACCCACGCCCACGGCGACCACATCGCAGCCGATGGGCAGTTCGCCGGGCGACCCCGCACGACCGTGGTGGGCACGCACGTCGACGATGTGGTCGCATTCTTCGGGTTCGACGAGTGGCCCGCGCAGCCGGCCGTGCTCGACCTCGGAGGCCGCATCATCGATACCATCCCCGGTCCCGGCCACGAACCCTCAGCCGTCGTCTACTTCGACCGCGAGACCGGCACCCTCTTCACCGGCGACACGGTGTGTCCGGGGCGTCTCTACATCCGCGACCGCGTCGCGTTCACGGCGACCATCGAACGCCTGGTCGCTTTCCGTGACGCGAGCGACGCGCCGACACCCCCGTGAGCGTCGTGCGCGGCTCCCATGTCGAGATGTCCACGACGCCCGGGGTGGACTATCCGGCCGGAACAGTCGACCAGCCCGACGAGCTGCCGCTGGACCTGCAGCCGTCCGTTCTCGACGAGGTGCGACAGGCTCTCGACGCTCCGATCGATCCGTCGGGCACGGTCGTGCGCGACACATTCGTCCTCAGCTACAAGGACTGAATCCCGTCTACCCTGAGGGAATGACGGTTGACGACGGCGCACGACTCATCTCCCTTTCCGACGGCCGCACCCCGACGGTGGCGGACACCGCCTGGGTCGCGCCCGGCGCCGTGCTGGCCGGGGCGGTCACCCTGCGGGACGGCGCCAGCGTCTGGTACAACGCCGTGCTCCGTGCCGAACATGAGCCGATCGTGATCGGCGAGGGATCGAATCTGCAGGACACCGTCGCCTGCCACGTCGACCACGGCTTTCCGCTCACGGTCGGGTCCGGCGTCTCCGTCGGGCACGGCGCGGTGCTGCACGGCTGCACGATCGGCGACGACGTGCTGGTCGGGATGAGCGCCACGGTGATGAACGGCGCCGTCGTCGGTGACGGCTCGCTGCTCGCCGCCGGTACCGTGGTGCTCGAGGGCGCGGTCATCCCGCCGGGTTCGCTCGTCGCCGGTGTGCCCGGCAAGGTCAGGCGCGAGCTGACGGCGGAAGAGCAGGCGGGCGTGCGGGCGAACGCCGCAGCGTACCTGGAGCACGTGGCGGAGCATCGCGGGGCGTGAACCGGCGCTGGCCGCACGGGGTGCGACCGGGTTCCGTCAGCCGCGTCACGCGCGTCGCACGCGTCTGACCCCAAGTCCAACGTCAGGCGGGCGTCAGCGAGAGTTCGTACCGCCACGTGTCGCCGGCTGAGGCGGTGCGCGGCATCCCGACGTTGCGCAGCGTGCGCTGCGAGGCGATGTTCGTCGCGCCCGTCTCAGCGATGACGCGCAGGGCGCCGTTGGCGCGGGCAACGGCGATGATGCCGCGGAGCGCCTCCGCGGCGTAGCCCTTGCCACGCGCATCGGGGATGAGCCCGTAGCCGACCTCGACGGTACCGGATGCGTCGGGCGGCCCCGCGAATCCGATCCCGCCGATCGCGAGCCCGTCTTCGCGCCGCTGCACCTGGTAATACCCCCACGGGCGCTGGTCGCCGCCCGCGATCGTGGCAGCAAGGAAGCCGCCGACGGCCTCGAGGTCGCCCTCGAACGGGTAGCCGGGCGCCCACGCGTCGAGCGCCGTGGGCACGCCGCCAAGGATGCGCTCCGCCTCGATTTCGTCGATCGGGTGCAGCACCAGTCGATTCGTCATCGTGTCGGCCACGTACGGCATGGTACGCCAGAGCGCGGACGACACGCGTGCATCCGCCGGCAACCGCGATCGGGATCGGACGCGGACGGGGACGCCGGCGCCGATGCCGATGCCGGCGCCGACCCGGAACGTAAGGACGGCGACCGTCAGCCGGGCGCGACCGGTCCCGGCTCGCCTCCCGTGATGCGCACGAGTTCGTCGAACGTGGTCGCGAACACGGTGTGCGCGTGCCCCGCCGCCGCCCACACCTCCGGATAGTCCGCGAGGGCGGTGTCGACGATGGTCCGGATCGGCTCCGGGTGACCGACCGGAGCGACGCCGCCGATCGTCTGCCCGGTGGCCGTCTTGACCGTCTCCGCTTCAGCCCGGCGGATCGTGCCACCCAGCCGCGCGCCCAGCCAGGCGGTGTCGACCCGATGCGCACCCGAAGTCATCACGAGAAGCGGTTCGCCGTCGATCGTGAACACGAGCGAGTTGGCGATCGCTCCGACCTCGACGCCGAGTTCCGCCGCCGCGGAGACCGCCGTCGGCGTCGCCGACTCGAACCACCTCGTGCGCGGCTCGACTCCGCTGGCCTTCAGTGCTTCCTCGACCCGGTCGACAGCGGGATGCGTCCGGTCGCTCACGGTGCGACCTGCAGCGATCGTTCCGCGCTCTCCACCACGTTCTGCAGGAGCAGCGCGCGCGTCATCGGCCCCACGCCGCCCGGGTTGGGCGAGATCCAGGACGCCACCTCGGCGACATCGGCAGCCACGTCGCCGGCGACGCGGCTCTTGCCGGTCTCGGGGTCGATCACCCGGCTCACGCCCACGTCGAGCACCACGGCACCCGGCTTCACGTTGGCGGCGGTCACGAGGTCGGGAACACCCGCCGCCGACACGATGACATCCGCGCGCCGCAGGTGCTCGTCGAGGTCCACCGTGCCGGTGTGGGTGAGGGTGACCGTCGCATTGACATCACGGCGGGTGAGCAGGGAGCCGATCGCGCGGCCGACCGTCACTCCTCGCCCGATGACGACGACGTGCTTGCCGCGCAGGTCGATGCCGTGACGCCCGATCAGCTCGATCACTCCCCGCGGCGTGCAGGGCAGCGGGGTCGAGATCGGACGGCTGACGTTGAGCACGAGCCGACCGAGGTTCGTCGGGTGCAGTCCGTCCGCATCCTTCGCCGGGTCGACCAGCTCAAGGATCGCATCCGTGTCGATGTGCGACGGGAGCGGGAGCTGCACGATGAACCCGGTGCACGCCGGGTCGTCGTTGAGCTCCTCGATCACGGCCTCGAGTTCGGCCTGCGAGATCGTCGCGGGCAGGTCGCGCCGGATGGACGCGATGCCGACTTCGGCGCAGTCCCGGTGCTTGCCCGCGACGTACCACTGCGAGCCGGGGTCGTCGCCGACCAGGATCGTGCCGAGGCCGGGAACCACTCCGTGCGCACGCAGTGCGTCGACGCGCCCGGTCAGTTCGGCTTTGATCTCGGAGGCCGTGGCCTTGCCGTCAAGAATTCGTGCGGTCATGCCGTTCCTTTCGTTCGTCGCCCACGTCGTTCGCCCGGCCCACGCCGTTCGTCGAGCCCACCCCGTTCGTCGAGCCCACCCCGTTCGTCGAGAACAGGGTTAAGCACGCTAAGGGAGCCCGATAACGTGCAAAACCCTGTGCTCGACCTCATGTCGACGGGGTCGGTCAGATCGACGAAGGCAGCTCGACCGCGATCGACTCCTGGCCGGAAGCGTTGAGCCCGGGGTACAGGGGGAACGCGTCGGTCAGCGTCCGCACACGCGACCGCAGCGATGCCACGTCGGCCTGCGGCTTGAGAGCTGCGGCGATGATGTCGGCGACCTCGGTGAACTCGGCGTCGCCGAATCCGCGCGTGGCGAGCGCGGGCGTTCCGATGCGCAGGCCGCTCGTCACCATCGGCGGGCGCGGGTCGAACGGGACCGCGTTGCGGTTGACCGTGATGCCGACCTCATGCAGCACGTCTTCAGCCTGCTGGCCGTCGAGCGGCGAGTTGCGCAGGTCGGCGAGCACGAGGTGCACGTCGGTGCCCCCGGTGAGCACGTCGACGCCGCCCGCCTTCGAGTCCTCGGCGGTGAGACGGTCGGCGAGGATCTGGGCGCCGCGGATGGTGCGCTCCTGACGGTCCCGGAACTCAGGCGTGCCGGCCAGCTTGAACGCGGTCGCCTTCGCTGCGATCACGTGCATCAGCGGACCGCCCTGCTGGCCGGGGAAGACGTTCGAGTTCAGCTTCTTGGCGAGCTCGGTGTCGCGGCTGAGGATGAAACCGGAGCGCGGGCCGCCGATGGTCTTGTGCACGGTCGAGCTGACGACGTCGGCGTGCGGGACCGGCGACGGGTGCAGGCCCGCGGCCACGAGTCCGGCGAAATGAGCCATGTCGACCCAGAGCTTCGCGCCGACCTCGTCGGCGATCGCGCGGAACGCGGCGAAGTCGAGGTGCCGGGGGTATGCCGACCAGCCGGCGATGATGACCGTCGGCTTGTGCTCGAGCGCCTTGTCGCGCACGACATCCATGTCGACGAGGAACGACTCCGGGTCGACCCCGTACGAGACGGCGTTGTAGAGCTTGCCCGAGAAGTTGAGCTTCATGCCGTGGGTGAGGTGGCCGCCGTGCGCCAGCTCGAGGCCGAGAATGGTGTCGCCGGGCGTGGCGATCGCTCCGAGCACTGCGGCGTTCGCTGTCGCACCGGAGTGCGGCTGGACGTTCGCGTACTCGGCGCCGAAGAGACTCTTCGCCCGGTCGATCGCCAGCTGCTCGGCGATGTCGACGTATTCGCAGCCGCCGTAGTAGCGGCGGCCCGGGTAGCCTTCGGCGTACTTGTTGGTGAGGACGGACCCCTGGGATTCGAGGACGGCACGCGGAACGAAGTTCTCGCTCGCGATCATCTCGAGGTAATCGCGCTGACGGCCGAGCTCCTGCTCGAGAACGGCGGCGATCTCCGGGTCGACCTCGGAGAGCGGTGCGGTGAACGTGGAGGGTAGTGCGTCGGACAAAGCTGGCTCCTTCATGACAGGGTTTGGACAGGTGTCATCCGTATCGACCCAGGCGCGCGGCCGAATCCGCCCATGTAATCAAGGCACATGTCGCTTCCCAATGGTGACCATTTGAACGCCAGTTGCGACGACAGCAGCATAGCAGCAGCCGGGAGCCGGCCTCGCCCCTTGCCCTTATGTAAGGGGTCCTGCGATACTCGCGGAGGTGTCGGCTTTCCGGGGTGGGGCGGGCCGACCGCCGATGAAGGGAAAACCCTGTGCCCCAGATCCCCGTTGTCCCGGTGATTCCGCGCCCTGTCTCCGTCGAGCCGATCGACGCCGCGCCGTTCACTCTCGCACCGGATGCGCGCATCAGCGTCGCGGGCCCCGGTGCGGATGCGGTGGCCGGGGTCCTGTCGGCGGCGCTGGCCGGTGACTGCGGCCGGCATCCCGCAATCGTCCACGAGCCACCCGCATTCGGGGACCTCGCCATCGTCATCGCCGAGGGCGAGGCGCCGGAGGGCCACGCCGCCGAGGGCTACACCGTCACGGTCACGGCCGAGGGCGTCCGCGTCGGCGCGGACACCGAGGTCGGAGCGTTCCTCGGGGTGCAGACGGTCCGCCAGCTGATCCCGGTCTTCTGCGGGAACGGCCCACTGTCGATTCCTGCCGTGACCATCCGCGACCATCCCCGGTACGCCTACCGCGGCGCGATGCTCGACGTCGCACGCCACTTCTTCACGGTCGACGAGGTCGAGCGCTTCATCGACGCGATCGTTCCTCTCAAGCTCAATCACCTGCACCTGCATCTCACCGACGACCAGGGCTGGCGGATCGACATCGAGAGCTGGCCGAATCTCGCCAGGCACGGCGGATCGACCGGCAGCGACGGCTCGCGCGGGGGCTACTACACGCGAGACGACTTCCGCCGTCTCGTCGCCTACGCGGCAGCGCGCCACATCACGATCGTGCCCGAGATCGACATGCCGGGCCACACGAATGCCGCGCTCGCCTCGTATCCGCAACTGAACCCATCCGGTGTCGCCCCGGCGCTGTACACCGGCTCCGAGGTCGGCTTCAGCACCCTCGACGCCGACAGCATGACCACCTACGAGTTCCTCGACGACGTGATCCGCGAGGTGAGCGCCCTGACGCCGGGGCCGTACCTGCACATCGGCGGGGACGAATGCCTGAGCACGCCGCCCGAGCAGTTCCTGCGTTTCATCGCACGCGCGTCGGCGGTCGCAGCCTCCCACGGCAAGACCCTCATCGGCTGGCACGAGATGGGGGCGAGCGACCGGCTCCCGCCGGGAACGATCGGGCAGTACTGGGACTTCCTCGAACCGCGCGGCGAAGCGGCGGACGACGCGCTCTCGTTCGTGCGGCAGGGCGGATCGGTGATCATGTCCCCGGCGGACGTGGCCTACCTCGACATCGTCTACGAGGACGGCGACCGGCTCGGCCAGGACTGGGCGGACGGGCCGACGACCATCCGGGGCTCCTACGTGTGGGATCCGGCGCGCATCGTGCCCGGACTCGGGGATGCGCACATCCTCGGCGTCGAGGCGCCGGTGTGGACCGAGACGCTCGCGACCATCGAGGACGTGGAGTCGATGGTCTTCCCGCGGATCGCCGCCGTCGCCGAGATCGGCTGGTCGGCGGCCCCGGCCGACACCGCCGAGGTCGAGTCCGTGCGTGATTTCGAGGAGTTCGCACAGCGAGTGGCCGCCCTCGGCGAGCGCTGGGAGCTCGCGGGGACGGCGTTCCGGCGCGTGCCCGAGGTGCCGTGGGCGCCGGGGACCGCCCAGTTTGCAGAAATGACGAGTGCCGCAACGGACGACTAGCCGTTTCTGCACAATCGCAGCGCCGGCGGCTCAGGGATAGCCGAGGAACCAGAGCAGGACGATCGCGACCGGCTGGAGGGCGATCCCCGCCCCCAGCACGATGCTCCTGGCCCTGCGCGAGTGCGTGAGCCCGTGTGCGCCGAGGAGCGGCGACAGCGGGAGCAGCAGCCGGAACAGGCTCTGCTGCGGCAGGAACACCGCGAAAAGGTAGAGCGCATAGCTGGCGGCGTAGGCGACCACCTCGGTTCCGAGGGCGCGCACGGATGGGCGGGTGAGCATCCAGACGAACCCGACGATGGCGGCGAACACCAGGAGCGCACCGAAGACGCTCGCGTACTTCACGGTGAACAGGAACCACGGGGTGAGCGGGATGAACGCCACACGGCCCACGAATCCGGTCCACCACGACAACTCGGTCTGCAGGTAGGCGCCGGGGAACCCGGTGACGGCGGATGCGATGAGCGGCCACGCGAGACCGGCGACGGCCGTCGACACACCGGCCGCCACCATCGCGAACCGCTCACGCCGCGGGAACGCCTCGGCCTCGGGGTTCCTCCGGCGCTGGAACAACCGCACCACGAAGACGATCGCCAGCATGAGCGGGATGGCCAGCGCTCCCGGTTTCGTGAACGCCGCCAGGACGCCGAACGGGATCACCAGCCAGTACCTTCGCGCCATCGCCGCCCACAGCCCGGCGAACAGCAGTGCAAAGAACAGGCTCTCCGCGTACGCGATCTGCAGCACGAACGAGAGCGGCCCGAAGCAGAACAGGATGCTCGCCCACAGTCCGGATGTCGCACCGGCCCTCGACGCCACCAGCCGGTAGAGCACCAGGGCTGCCACAGCGCCGAAGACGACAGCGACGATCACTCCCGCCGGGTAGAACCCGAGCCCGGTCACCACCATCACGAAACGCGCGATCAGCGGATAGAGCGGAAGGAAGGCCCACGCGTTCTGCTCGACGTTGCCGTCGGTGTCGGTCGGGATCGAGGTCGGGTAGCCCTGCGTCGCGATCTGCTTGTAGTACGACGCATCCCACGAGCCGGAGAAGGTGAAGAAGTCGGGGTGGGCGCGCGGGCTGGCGAAGGTCCAGTGCTCGGCAGTGGCGACGACGAACAGCGTGACCATGAAGATCGTCGTCAGGATGCGCGACGCGACATAGACGCTGAGCACCACCACCCACCACGGATAGGAGCGACCGGCGATGCCGATCCGCGTTGTCGCAGCGGTGTCCGTGCGCTCCGGTACGAACACGTCCCGAAGTCCCATCCCTTAAGTATGCCGCCGCGGTCGAGCACAGGAAAAAGCACCCTGAGCGGCGCTCTTGGGGTGCTTTTTCCTGTGCTCGACCGTGCGGGTGGTGGGCTACTTCACGCTGCCGGCGGTGAGGCCGCCGACGAGGCGCTTCTCGATCAGCATGAACAGCACGACCACCGGGATCACCGCGACGATCGAGACCGCGAAGACGTACTGCCACGCGGCGTCGTACTGGCCGACGAACTTGGTGAGCGCGACCGACAGCGGCTGGTTCGCATCCGTCGACAGGATGACCAGGCTCGCCGCGAACTCGTTCCAGGAGGCCACGAACGTGTAGATGATCGCGGTGACGATGCCCGGCCAGACCAGCGGCAGCTGCACCCGGAAGAGCACGGTCCATTTGCCCGCCCCGTCGAGCTGCGCCGCCTCGTCGATCTCCACGGGGACGCCCGCGAAGAAGTTGTGCATGATCCAGATCGCGAAGGCGAGGTTGAACGCCGCGTTGACGAGGATCATCGCGAGCCAGGTGTCTGCGATGCCGATCGACACCATCTCCTTGAAGAGACCTGTCGCCAGCACCGTCGGCTGCAGCATCTGCGTGACGATCACCAGGAAGAGGAAGATGCCGCGGCCGGGGAATCTGAACCGGGCCGTGTAGTACGCCGCCGGCACGCAGACCACGAGCACCAGCACGGTCGCGAACACGGAGATCACGATCGTGGAGATCAGGTTCTGGGGCAGCGGCGTCTCCGGCGTCGACCACATCGTGATGTAGTTCTCCGGATGCCAGGTCGTCGGCAGGTAGGTCGGCGGGACGGCCAGGATATTGAACCGGCTCTTGAACGACCCGACCAGCATGATCAGGTACGGCGCGATGAACACGAGGGCGATCACGAGGCCCGCGATCATCCGGCCGACGATGCGGCCGGAGAAGCGTCGCTCGCTCGAGCGCCGGCGCGGGGCCGCTGTGCGCGGTTCCCCGGCGACCATGGCGGGGGCGGGGGCTGTCATTTCACATCCTTCATCGGCTTGACGA
This sequence comes from Leifsonia sp. Ger2509, assembly GCF_055231915.1. NCBI lineage: Bacteria > Bacillati > Actinomycetota > Actinomycetes > Micrococcales > Microbacteriaceae > Leifsonia > Leifsonia sp. Ger2509. The sequence goes on along the minus strand of NZ_JBUYVB010000003.1, from coordinate 3,251,840 downwards.
TCCACAGGTAGAGCGCGACGATCACGAGCACGATGGCGAAGTTGATCACGCTGAGCGCGCTCGACAGGTCGATCCGCTGCTCGCCCTGCAGGAGCTTGAACACGTAGGTCGTGGTGGTGTCGGCCTTGTAGCCGGGGATCGACCCGGTCATCAGCTTCAGGATCGGCAGCGAGTTGAACACGTTGATGATGTTGATCAGGCTGGCGAGCGCGATCGCGTTGCGCAGGTTGGGGAGGATCACACCGAAGTAGGTGCGTGTGGCGCCTGCTCCATCCATCTTCGCCGCCTCGAGCATGTCCCCGGGGATGCCGGCGAGGCCGGCGAGGATCGTGTAGGTGGTGAACGGCAGCGACACGAACACCGCGATGCAGATCGACGAAAGGAACGCCGGCAGCGGCTGCTGGGTGAATCCGAACGGTGCGTTCAGCACGTGGATGTCGACCAGGAACTTGTTGATGATGCCGTAGTACGGGTCGAGCCCGTAGACGAAGACCGTCGTGGTCATCACGACGCTGGCCGCCCACGGGATGAGGATCGCCATGCGCACCCACTGGCGGCCGGGGAAGTTCTTGTTGAGGAACTGCGCGAGCGCCAGGGAGATGACGACGGTCAGCGCTACGACGACGACCACCCACACGAGTGTGTTGAGGAGGATCTGCGGCAGCTCCGGCCTGCTGAGGACCGTGACATAGTTCTGCAGGCCGACGGAGCCGTGGTCGACGCCGGCGACCGAGATCTTGCGGGTGGAGTTGTAGATCATGTAGCCGGCGGGGAAGAGCACCACGCCGAAGATCAGGATGAGCGCCGGCACCGTCCAGGGCACGGCGTGCCACAGGTCGGAGGCGCCGGCGGTCGACCGGCCGGGCGGGCGCGGCTTCGCGCCGTCCGCCCCGCGGCGGGGGCGGCCTGTCGTGGCCGCCCCCGCCGGGGTCGATGGTGCATCGATGGACTGGCTCATCTGTCCGGTTCTACTGCCCGACGGCCTTCGCCTGGATCGCCTTCAGCAGGTCCGCGGGCTTGGCGCCCTGGGCGAGCTGGCCGATCTGGCTCTGGAGCGCGCCCTGGGCCGCCGTCCAGTTGGGGTTGGTCGACGGGTAGAACTGCGCGTTGGGGAGCAGGTCGAGGAACGGCTTGATGGTCGCGTTCGAGGCCATCTCCGTCGCGCCGGACTTCGTCGTCGGAAGGAAGCCCTCCGTGCTGACCCACTTCGTGTAGACCGGAGCGGTGTAGAAGTAGTCGAGGAACTTCTTGATCGACGCGGTCTTGTCCGTCTTGTTCTTGAAGGCCATCAGGTGGTCGGCGACACCGAGCGTGAACGGGGAGCCGTCCTTCGTCGGGATCGGGGCGATCCCGTAGTTGAGGCTCGCGTTCTTGTCCTTGATCTGCCCGACGGTCGGCGGGAGGCCGACCTGCATGCCGATCTTGCCCTGGATGAACACATTGAGCAGCGGCGTACGGTCGGTCGAGCCGGCGTTCGGCTCGGTGACCCCGGCGTTGATCAGCTTCTGCATCTCCGTCGCGCCGGTGACGTTCTCCGGCGAGTCGATGGTCAGCGTCTTGGAGTCGCCGTATCCGCCGCCCGCTCCGTAGAACCAGATGGCGGTCTCGGCCTGCGCCTCTTCACTGCCGAGCGGCATGCCATAGCCGATGCTGCCCGCAGCCTTGATCTTCGCCGCGTCGGCCTCGAGGTCCGCCCACGTCGTCGGCGGTGCGGAGATGCCGGCTTTCTGGAAGATGTCCTTGTTGTAGAACAGGGCGCGGGCGGATGCGATGAACGGCAGGCCCCACTGCGTTCCGTCGATGCTCGCGTTCTTCACGAACGAAGGCTGGAAGTCGTCGAGGGTCTTCGCCGAGACGATGTCCTTGGCCGGGTAGAGCAGCTTGTCGGAGGCGAATCCGGCGAACGAGTCGATGTTCAGGATGTCGGGCTGCTTGCCCGCCTGGATCTTGGTCTTAATCACATCGTTGATCGCGGTCCACGACTGCACATCAAGGCTGACCTTGATGTCCTTGTTCTTGGCCTCGAAATCCTTGATGATCTGCTGCCACTCCGCCTTGGTGCCGTCGGAGTAGCTGGCGACCATCAGGTTGAGCGTTTTCGCGTCGCCGGACGAGGAGCTTGAGCCGCCCCCGAATCCGCAGGACGCCAGCGTCAGGGTCGCGACCGTCGCCGTGGCGATGATTGCTCCCAGTCGCAGAGACTTCTTCATTGACTTCCTCACTCTCGAATGCAAGCGGTGATGATTTATGAACAATTCAGAGATCAAACGATCATGTTCATTCATTCAGTGATCAGATTCAAGCCTTCATTAGCCGGAAGGTCAAGGTCTACCCCCGGATTCGTTACCCAGCGTTAATAGAACGCGGCTCGATTCAGCTTCCACCTCCGCTTGAGCGACGTAACATGATTACTAGACAGACCTAACGATCATTTGCAATCATTGTGAAACGGCACGCGCGAAGGGAACCTCAGACGTCATGACCGAAGCACGGCACCCCGCCGGGGAGACCACGCCGGGAATCCACATGGAGGCAGAGCTCTCCTCGCAGCCCGACACCTGGGCGCGCGCCGCGGACCTGCGCGCTGAGCAGTCCCTCCTTCCGGCCCGCGGCGAGCGGATCGCCGTCGTCGGCTGCGGCACGTCCTGGTTCATGGCGCAGTCCTACGCCGTGCTGCGCGAGTCGTCCGGCCAGGGGATCACCGACGCTTTCGCCGCATCCGAGGCCTTCGTCGACCGCGGCTACGACGCGATCGTCGCGATCACCCGCTCAGGCACCACCACCGAGGTGCTCGAACTCCTCGACGGCGTGCAGGGCCCGACGCGCACGGTGGGCATCCTGGGAACCCCGGACACTCCCCTCGTCGACCTGGTCGACGACGTCATCGCGCTCCCCTTCGCCGACGAGGCCTCCGTCGTGCAGACCCGCTTCGCCACCACCGCCCTCGCTCTGCTGCGCGCATCCCTCGGCGAGAACCTCGACGCGGCGATCGTCGATGCGGCCTACGCCGTCTCCGCCGATCTGGACGAACTGCTCCTCACCGCCGACCAGTACTCGTTCCTCGGGGCAGGCTGGACCGTCGGCCTGGCCCACGAGGCAGCGCTCAAGATGCGTGAAGCGAGCCAGTCGTGGACCGAGTCCTACCCGGCGAAGGAATACCGCCACGGACCGATCGCCATCGCAGCGCCCGGGCGCGTCACCTGGATGTTCGGGGACGCACCGACGGGCCTCCTCGACGACGTCGCCGAGACCGGCGCCCACTTCGAGCACCGGACGATCGACGGCATGGCCGACCTGATCCGCGCCCAGCGCGTGGCCCTCGAGCGTGCTCGATCGTTCGGACTCGACCCCGACGCGCCCCGCAACCTCACCCGCTCCGTCATACTCGACTCGTGACCGATCCGTCGTCGCCCCCAGCAGTGAGGACGAGCGGTGTCGCGCTCGGGTCCGGCAGCGCTGTGCTCGCCTTCGATGTCGGGGGCACGGACATGAAGGCCGCTCTCATCGACGGCGAAGGGGTCATCCGCGCTTTGGAGCGCATCCCCACGCCGCATGACGGCGAACAGACCGCGGACGCCGTGGTCACCACGCTCGCGGACGTCGCCGCGCGCTTCGGCGCTGCGCATCCCGACGTCGTCCCGCTAGCGGCGGGGCTCCTCGTCCCCGGGCACGTCGACGACGAGGCCGGCGTCGGAATCTTCTCTGAGAACCTGCACTGGCGCGACGTGCCGTTCCGTGACCGGCTCGAAGCGTTGATCGGCATCCCGGTGTCGTTCAGCCACGACGTCCGCGGCGCGGGAGAGGCCGAACACCGGCTCGGCGCCGCGGCTCCCTTCTCCGACGTCGTCGTCATGGTGATCGGCACCGGGATCGCCGGGGCGCTCTTCATCGGCGGCGCGCTCCATATCGGCGGGGGCCTCGCAGGGGAGATGGGCCATTCCCGGGTCGCCGATGGTCCGGCGTGCGCGTGCGGGGGCAACGGATGCCTCGAAGCTGTGGCATCCGCCGGCGCGATCGCGCGTCGCTACAACGCACGCACCGGGGCCGACCTCACCGGTGCGAAAGAAGTGATCGAGCGGGCACAGAACGGCGACGCGGATGCGGCCTGGGTCTGGGAGACCGCCCTCGACGCGCTGGCCCTCGACCTCTCGCACACCGTCGCGCTGCTCGCGCCCGAAGCCATCGTGATCGGCGGAGGGCTGTCGCAGGCGGGTCCCGTGCTCTTCGAACCGCTCGCCGAGCGCCTCGACGCCATCCTGACCTTCCACCGGCGCCCGCAGTTGCTCCGGGCGAGCATCGGCGAGGACGCGGGTGTCATCGGCGCGGCTCTTCGGGCGCGCGACGTGATCGCAGCGAGGGAGCTGGCCGGATGATCCTGACCGTCACACCCAACCCGGCACTCGACGTGACCTATCGGGTCCGCTCGCTGGAGCCTGGCGAGAGCCATCGCGTCGAGGCGCCGGTGACCCGCGCAGGCGGCAAGGGCATCAACGTCGCCCGCGTCATCGCACAGACCGGCGGCCACGCCCTCGCACTCGCGACGGCGGGCGGGGTGAACGGATCACGTCTCGCCGCCGACCTCCTCGCCAGCGGCCTCCTTCACGAACTCGTGCCTGTCGCGGCGGAGACACGCACCAGCATCGCGATCGTCGACGAGACCGAATCGCACGCCACCATGCTCAACGAGGCGGGGCATCCGCTGACCGTCGAGGAGTGGGAGCACCTCGGTGAGGCGGCGGACCGCCTGAGCATCCCCGCCCAGTGCCTGGTGGCCTCTGGGAGCCTGCCCGCTGACGCGCCCGAAGGTTTCTTCGCATCCCTGGTCGCCATTGCACGCGACCGCGGCATCCCGAGCATCGTCGACACGACCGGACCGGGCCTCGTGCTCGCGGCCCGTGCGGGGGCGAACGTGCTGAAGCCGAACCGGCGCGAGCTCGCCGAGACCACCGGTGAGAGCGATCCGCTCGACGGTGCTGCCCAGCTGATCGGCCTCGGCGCCGGCCTCGTCTTCGTCTCGCTCGGCGAGAAGGGGATGCTGGCCCTCAGCGCCTCCGACCCGTCTCGGCCCGTCCTCGCCCGGCTCGACACGCCGCTCCGGGGGAACGCGACCGGCGCTGGCGATGCCGCGGTCGCCGCGATGGCGGCATGCCTGGTCGAAGGCGAACACGATCCTTCTGCCATCCTCTCCCGCGCCGTCGCTTGGTCGGCCGCCGCCGTGCTCGCCCCCATCGCCGGCGAACTCGACCCGGGCTACGACGAGTTGCGGCGCAGGGTCGTCGTCTCCCCCGCCTGACCCGAACGCCATCCCAGGAGTCCCATGCCACTCGTTCCGACCAAGGAGATCGTCCTCACCGCCGCAGCAAGGCGGACAGGCATCGGCGCGTTCAACGTCATCCACCTCGAGACGGCGGAGGCGCTCGTCAGAGCTGCCGAGCAGGCCGGTGCGCCGGTCGTCCTCCAGATCTCGCAGAACTGCGTCACCTACCACGGGGGGCTGGAGCCGATCGCACGCGCTGTCCTGGCCGCCGCCCACGCCTCGTCGGCGCACGTGGCCGTCCACCTCGATCACGCCGACGACGAGGACCTCGCCCGGCAGGCCGTCGACCTCGGCTTCGGCTCGGTCATGTTCGACGGGTCGGTTCTCGACTACGAACGGAACGTCGAAGCGACCATCCGGGTCGTCGAGTACGCCCACGCGAACGACGTCTTCGTCGAGGCCGAGCTGGGTGCCATCGGCGGCAAGAACGGCGCGCATTCTCCCGGCGTGCGCACCGACCCGCGCGAGGCGCGACGATTCGTCGAGGAGACCGGGGTCGACGCTCTCGCCGTCGCGGTCGGCTCGTCGCACGCGATGGTGGAGCGGACGGCCGCGATCGACCTCGACCTCGTCGCCCGCATCCACGCCGCGGTCCACGTTCCCCTCGTGTTGCACGGGTCGTCCGGGGTCGCGGATGAGACGATCGTCGAGGCGATCCGCGCCGGCATGACCAAGATCAACGTCTCCACCCACCTCAACGGATTCTTCACCAACGCGGTTCGCGCTTACCTGGCCGCGCATCCCGAGGTGGTCGACTCGCGCACGTACCTCGGCGCGGGCCGCGAGGCGCTGGCTGCCGAAGCGGCACGCCTGATCACTGTGTTCTCTTCCGGACCCCGCGCCGGAGCACCCGAGGGAGTCCCCGTATGAACAGGGCCGAGCGGCTGAACGCTGTGCTCGATCTTCTCGCCGAGACCGGCCAGGTCGAGGTGGACGACATCATCACCAAGCTCGACGTGTCCGCAGCGACCGCGCGGCGCGACCTCGACACCCTCGCCAGCCAGCAGCTCCTCACCCGGACCCGCGGCGGCGCGATCGGCCAGTCGGTCGCCTACGACCTCCCCATCCGCTACAAGCGCGAACAGCACGCACCGGAGAAGCTGCGGATCGCGCAGGCGGCGAGTGCACTCGTGCCGCGCGGCGCGGTCGTCGGGCTGTGCGGGGGGACGACCAGCACGGCCGTGGCGAGCGTCCTCGGATCGCGCGCCGACCTGATGGAGCCCTCGCCGCATCCGAACCTGACCGTCGTCACCAACGCGATCAACATCGCCGCCCAGCTCGTCATGCGCCCCCAGATCAAGACGGTCGTCACCGGCGGAGTCGTGCACGCCAGGTCCTACGAGCTCGTCGGTCCTTACAGCGACGTGGTCCTCGAGAAGATCACGATGGACATCGCGTTCATCGGCGTGAACGGCATCGATCCCATCGTCGGCGCCACCGTTCACGACGAGGGCGAGGCGAGCGTCAACTCGCTGATGGCGAGGCGTGCGACCCGCGCCGTGATCGTCGCGGACTCGAGCAAGATCGGCCGGACGGCCTTCGCCACGCTCAGCGGGCCGCGGGTGCTGAACACGCTCATCACCGACAGCGGCATCACCGACGAACAGCGCGCGGCCTTCGCCGAGCACGGCATCGAAGTCATCGTCGCCTGATGGGCGGCCTCGCGACACTCATCCATTCCGCGCGCGTCGTGAGCGCCGGAATCGTCGTCGACGACGGCTGGGTGCTCTTCGACGGCTCGCGGATCGCCGCGACGGGCTCGGGCGGTACGTGGCGCGATGCCATCGCCGCCGCACCCTCGCGTACGAAGGTCGTGGATGCGCGGGGCGCCTGGCTGACCCCCGGGTTCGTCGACATCCACAACCACGGGGGCGCCGGGGTCTCGTTCGACGACGGCGCCGACGCGATCAGCGCGGCCATGGCGATGCACAGTGCTCACGGCACCACCCGCTTCGTGCTCTCCCTCGTGACCGCGCCACTGGCCAGCCTCGAACGCGAGCTCGAGGCCGTCGCTTCCATCGCGCGCACGAACCCGCTCGTGCTAGGCAGCCACCTGGAGGGTCCTTTCCTCGATCATGCGCACAAGGGCGCCCACGACCCCGCCCTGCTCGTGCCCGCCGAGCCCGGATCGGTCGACCGGCTCCTCACCGCCGCCGACGGCACGCTACGTCAGATCACCCTCGCGCCCGAGCTCGACGGCGGAATGGATGCGGTCCGCCGGTTCACCGCGGCCGGCACCGCCGTCGCCGTCGGGCACACCGGCGCGGACTACGCCCAGACGCTGGCGGCGTTCGACGCCGGGGCGAGCATCCTGACCCATGCCTTCAACGGCATGGACGGCATCCACCACCGCGCCCCGGGGCCTGTCGCCGCTGCGACGCGCACGCCGGGGGTCACGATCGAGATCATCAACGACGGCATCCACGTGCATCCCGAGGTCGTTCGCCTGGCGTTCGCCGGGGCGCCGGGTCGCGTCGCGCTGATCTCGGATGCGATGGCCGCGGCCGGATCGGGCGACGGCGACTACGTGCTCGGCTCGCTCGCCGTCACTGTACGAGACGGCGTGGCCCGACTAACCGTCGGCGACTCGATCGCCGGCTCCACACTCACGCTCGACGACGCGCTGCGCCGTGCGGTCCTCGAGGTCGGGATCCCGGTGGGCGAGGCTGTGCGCGCGCTGACCGAGACTCCCGCGCGGGCCGTCGGGCGCGGCGACGACCTCGGCCGGCTCGCTGCCGGCTACGCGGCGGACGCGGTGCTGCTCGACGACACCTTCGGTGTGCTCGCGGTGTGGGCGGATGGGCGGGTCATCCGCCCGACGACCAGCACGAGCACGAACGACACGACCAGGATGCCGACGTAGACGAGCGGCAACTCCGTCACGCCGCCGAGATCGAAGATCCATGCCCCGACCAGGGCGCCGCCGCCGATACCGATGTTGAACGCCGTCGTGTAGAGGGCGCTCGCGGTGTCGCGGAAGGACGCGGATGACGTGTGCAGCAGGCGGGTCTGGAGCAGCGGCGGCAGGGTCCCGAATGCCAGACCCCAGAGCACGAACGCGCCGATCGCGACGATCGGCTGTCCGGCGAACACCGAGAGCACGGAGACCGACACGGCCGTCACGACGATGGCGATGACGAGCCCGGCCTGGGGGTGGGGGCCGAGGACGGAGCCCGCGAGCACCAGGCCCACCGCGCCCGCGATGCCGTAGGCGAAGAGCAGGGCGCTCACGTTGCCGGCGGGCACGCCCATCACCTCGGTCATGAACGGCACCACGAACGTGTAGAAGCTGTAGTGGCCGATCATCGTGACGGCGGCGATCGCGCACACCATGACGACAGCGGGAACCGTCCGGTCGCGCGGTCGCCGTGGCGCACCCCGCTCCCGTTTCGGCGGCGCATCGTCACGCTCGACGGCGGGAAGGAACTTCCAGACCAGCAGCGCACCCACCACCATGAGACCGGCGAGGATGCCGAACGACAGCCGCCAGCCGAACGCGTGCCCCGCGAAAGTCCCCAGGGGGACGCCGAAGACGAATGCGAGGGTCCCACCCCCGAGCGTGATCGAGACGGCGCGCCCGATCTGGTCCTTAGGCACGAGGTGGCCGGCGTAGGCTCCGACGATCGCCCAGAACATGCCGTGCGCGACACCGCCGAGCACGCGCGACCCGACGACGAATCCGTAGTTCGGCGCGATCGCCGTGAGGGCGTTGCTGACGGCGAGCACCAGGATGATCCCGACGATCATCCCGTGCCGCGGCAGCTTGCGGGTGAGAGCGGTCAGCGGCGTGCTCGTGAGCACGACGGTGAACGCGAAGACCGTCACGAGGAGCCCGATCTGGGCCTCGGACACGCCGAGCGACTGGCTCATATCGGGGAGCAGCCCGGTGGGCATCATCTCGCTGGTGACCGACAGGAAGACGGCCCCGGCGAGCACGATGAGACCTACCCAGGGAAAGGGTGTGGTAATTCTGGACGGTGTTCTCTGGGTGACAGACATGACGTTACTGGCTCACGAATGGCGTTCCCCGCACGATGCGGCGCTGCCGATTGCAGATCGCCGATGCGGGTCGACTGCGCGCCGATGTGCGCGCCCAGGGCCGAACGGGAACCGCCGACCATCGCCTAGTTTAGCGGATGCGCAACGTTCATGCTCCGTCGGGCGCCGTCGCCGTCGAGTTCTGAGCCGCGGCGATCGAGCCGGGATCGGTCGCCGTCGGCAGTTCCTCCTGCCGGCGGATGGCGCGACGCCCGAAGATCACGACCCCCAGGTACCCGATGACCAGCGCGACCAGCACGCCGAGGTTGGCGAAGGCCCAGTCGCCCTCCTTGCCGCCCAGGCCGAGCGGCCCGAGCAGGTATCCCTGCCACCCCAGCCAGCTCGCGTACGTGTTGGTCACCAGTCCCCATCCGATCGCGGTGCCGAGGACGATGAGCGAGATCGGCAGCCACCGCACGCTGCCGTACCGGCCACGGCTGTCGTACAACTCCTTCTCCGCGTAGTCGCGGCGGCGCAGGCTGATGTCGGCGATGAAGGCGCCGCACCACGCGGCGATCGGCACGCCGAGGGTGATGAGGAAGCCCTGGAACGGGCCGATGAAGTCGCTGGCGAAGAACACGACGTAGATCGCGCCGAGCGTCATCAGGATACCGTCGATTCCCGCCGCGACGAACCGGGGCACGCGCACGCCCGTGCTCAGCAGCGCGAGCCCGGACGAGTAGATGTCGAGCACGGCGCCGCCGACGAGGCCGAGCACCGCCACGATGACGAACGGGACCAGGAACCAGATCGGCAGGATGGACGCGAGCGCACCGATGGGGTCCCTGCCGATTGCGGTGCTCAGCTTCTCCGACGATCCGGCCAGCAGGATTCCGAAGATGAGCAGGATGACCGGGGCCAGCGACGAGCCGAACGTCGTCCAGCCGACGACGCCTGAACTCTTCGCCGTGCGCGGCAGATAGCGCGAATAGTCCGCCGCCGCATTCACCCAGCCCAGTCCGAATCCGGTCAGCATGAACACGAAGCCCCCGATGACCTGGGGCGTGGTCCCTGCCGGAAGCGCGGCGACGGCGCCGAGGTCGATGTGCCCCAGGACCAGGATGATGTAGACCACGGTCAGCACGCCGGTCACGATCGTGATCACCATCTGCATGCGCATGATCAGCGTGAAACCGATCACGCCGCCCGCGATGATCAGCGCCGCGACGACGATGAGCGCGACGACCTTGGTCGCCACTCCGCCTTCCCAGCCCAGCTGCGTGAACACGGTAGCGGTGGCCAGCACGGCGAGCGCCGTCAGCACTGTCTCCCAGCCGACAGTGAGGAGCCAGGACAGCGCGGACACGAGCCGGTTGCCGTTCACGCCGAACACCGCGCGGCTGAGCACCATCGTCGGCGCCGATCCCCGTTTGCCCGCCAGCGCGATGAATCCGCAGAGCAGGAAGGAGATGACGATGCCCACCACACCGACGATCGTCGCCTGCCAGAAGGAGATGCCGAAGCCGAGCAGGAACGATCCGTAGCTGAGACCGAACACCGACACGTTCGCGCCGAACCACGGCCAGAACAGGTCGCGGGGCCGCCCCCTGCGCTCGCTCTCGTGGATCGTATTGAGCCCGTTCAGCTCGACGCCGAAGCTCTGGGCCGCAGCCCCGGCCACATCGGGGCGGTCCTCGTCCAGTGCGGTCATGATCGCATCACCTCTCCCACGCGCCGGGACCCACAGAAGTCCCGATGAACGCGATCATATTGCCGCCCGCGCCCCGGATCGAGGGCGAGGCCCAAAGCCGGTACCCTGAGCGGGTGAGCTCTGCGACCTCCTCCACGCTGCCCAACCACTGGGTGCTGACGCTGATCTGCGCTGATCGCCCCGGCATCGTGCACGCGATCAGCGGTGCGATCGTCGCTGCGCGCGGCAACATCACCGAGAGCCAGCAGTTCGCGAGCCTCGACACCGGCCGGTTCTTCATGCGGCTTCAGGTGGAATCGGATGCGACGAGGGCGGAATTCGAGCGGGCGCTCGACCCGGTCATCGACAGCTACGGGATGGTCGCCCGGCTCGACAACGTCGGCCGCCCCCTGCGCACCCTGGTCCTCGTCTCGACCGCCGCGCACTGCCTCAACGACCTGCTCTTCCGGCAGCGCGCCGGCCAGCTCCCGGTGGAGATCCCGCTGGTGCTGTCGAACCACGGCACCCTCCGCGACCTCGCGGGGTTCTACGGCACACCCTTCGAGTCCCTCCCGGTGACGGATGCCGCGGGCAAGGACGCGTTCGAGGCACGGGTCCTCGAGGCGGTCGAGGAGCACGACATCGAACTCGTCGTCCTCGCCCGGTACATGCAGATCCTGTCCCCGGAGCTCTGCGAGAAGCTCACCGGACGGGCGATCAACATCCACCACTCGTTCCTGCCCGGTTTCAAGGGTGCGAACCCGTACCGCCAGGCGCACGCCCGCGGTGTCAAGCTCATCGGCGCGACGGCGCACTTCGTCACCAGCGACCTCGACGAGGGACCGATCATCGAGCAGAACGTCGTGCGTGTCGACCACTCGCGCAGCGTCGCGGAGCTCGTCGCGATCGGCCAGGACGAGGAGAGCCGCACGCTCACGCAGGCCGTCAAATGGTTCGCGGAGGCTCGGGTGCTCCTCGACGGAGCGCGCACGATCATCTTCCGCTGACCTTCCCCCTCCATGCTCGGATGGGAATCGGCATGCTCGCCGTAGAATTGGCGCGTGACTGACGTGCGCCCTGAAGTGAAGATCGGCCCCAACGACGTCCTGAGGTTCCTGCTCGAGCTGTTCGCTGTGTTCTCGCTCGCGTTCTGGGGCTTCGTCGCGTGGCCCCTGCCGTGGAACATCGTCGTCGGAATCCTCGCGCCGCTGGTCGCCATGGTGCTGTGGGCGCTCTTCCGGTCGCCGAAGGCCGTCTTCGCGATCGACCCGTTCGGACGTGCTGTCGTCGAGATCGTCGTCATGGCCAGTGCCGCCCTCGCGTGGCTGGGGCTCGGCCAACCCATCGTCGCCGTCGTCTTCGCTGTGATCGCGACCGTGAGCGGGGTCATCAACGGCCGTAAGGAGTTCCGATGAGTCCTGAGAGCATCCGGCCGCAGCTGATCCACAGTGCGCGCAAACTCGACGCCGACGGTCTCGTCGACGACTTCTGGATGCTCACCGAGGGCGATGCGATCGCCCTCACCGGCAAGGGCACCGGCTGGCGCCCCTACGTCGATGGCGCAGACGTCGTCGACGCGGGCGGCCACTGGCTGACGCCCGGCTTCATCGACCTGCACTGCCACGGTGGCGGAGGACACCCGTTCGACGACGGCCCGGAGGAGATGCTCGAAGGCCTCGCCGCCCACCGTGCGCATGGAACGACCCGCTCGCTGGTGAGCCATGTCGCCAATCCGCTCGCCCAGCTGCGCGAGAGCCTGTCCATCGTCGCCGACCTCACCGCCGTCGATCCCCTCGTGCTCGGCTCGCACCTCGAAGGACCGTTCCTGGCCGTCGAACGGCGCGGAGCCCACGACGCGGCCTTCCTCCGGGACCCGGGCCCCGAGATGCTCGAAGAGCTCGTCGGCGCGGCACGCGGCACACTGCGTCAGTTCACGATCGCACCCGAACTCCCCAACGCGCTCGAATCGATCGGTGTGCTGCTCGAAGCCGGAGTGGTGGTCTCGATCGGCCACACCGCGGCCGACTACGAGCAGGCCAAGCGCGCCTTCGAAGTCGGGGCGCGCATCCTCACCCACACCTTCAATGCCATGAACGGCATCCATCACCGCCAGCCGGGGCCGATCATCGCCGCCTTCGAGGACGAGAGCGTCATGCTCGAACTGATCCTCGACGGGCTGCACGTGCATCCGCGCGTCGCCGACCTCGTCTTCACTGCCGCACCCGGCCGGGTCGCCCTCATCACCGATGCGATGCCGGCCGCCGGCGCAATGGACGGCAATTACCGCCTGGGCTCGCTGAACGTCACCGTCGACCACGGGCTCGCAGTGCTCTCCGGCACCTCCACGATCGCGGGTTCCACACTCACCCTCGACGTGGCGCTCCGCAATGCGGTCACCATGGTCGGGCTCGATCCGCGCGTCGCCGTCGAGGCCCTCACGCTCACCCCCGCCCGCGCCCTCGGTCTCGAGCACCGGCTCGGGCGCCTGCACACCGGCTACGCCGCCGACGCCGTCATCCTCGACCACGAGTGGACGGTCCGCCGCGTCTGGGGCGCAGGCGCCCCGCTCTAGTCCGTCGAGCACAGGAAAACCGGGCTCATCGCGCCAGCAGAAGCCCGGTTTCCCTGTGCTCGACGGCGCCTGTCAGAGGTGCTGCCAGGCGGGTTTGTTCAGCCACGCGTAGCGGTAGTAGTCGAGGTTGCGCAGGCCCGACGCGGCGGCGGCGTCGATCAGCACGGTGGTGTGCGGGTGCAGCTGGATGGCCGAGCCCGGGTTGCTCGTGGAGACCGGGCCCTCGACCGCGCCGGCCACCGCATCCGCCTTGCCGGCGCCGAAGGCGAGCAGGATGAGGTGACGGGCCCGCAGGATCGTCCCGAGTCCTTGGGTGATGCAGTGCACGGGCACATCCGCTTCGGACGGAAAGAACCGCGCGTTGTCGCGCCGGGTCTGCTCCGTCAGGGTCTTCACCCGGGTCAGGGAGGCGAACGACGAGCCGGGCTCGTTGAAGCCGATGTGCCCGTCTGTGCCGATCCCGAGGATCTGCACGTCGACCCCGCCTGCGGCGACGATCGCCTTCTCGTAGTCCGCTCCGGCGTGCTCGATGCCGTCGAGCGAACCGTTCGGGACGTGGATGCGCTGCGGGTCGAGACCGAGCGGCTCCACCACTTCGCGTGTGATCACCGAGCGGTAGCTCTCGGGATGCCCGGCCGGCAGCCCGACGTACTCGTCGAGGGCGAACCCGCGCACCTGCGAGACGTCGACTCCTTCAGCGGCCACCGACGTCGCGAGCGCGCGGTACAGAGCGAGCGGGGTCGAGCCGGTCGCCAGACCGAGCACAGCGTCGGGGGTCGAACGGATGAGCCGGAGGATGCTCTGCGCGGCGAGTTCGCCGGCCGCATCCTGGTCTTCGACGACGACGACTTCAGCCACTCACACCACTCCCACCAGGGCCGCGCCGACGGCGGCAGCCGGAAAGCCTTCCGGGACCAGGCGCACCCGGTCGGGGAGTTCGAGCGACGCCAGGAACGGCGACGATCCACCCCACGCCTCGAGAACGTCGTGCACATCGGAGAGGAGGCGATCGCCGAGGTGGCTGAGGCCGCCCCCGATGACGACAGACTCGACGTCGGCCGTGAGCACCAGGACCCGCACCGCGGATGCGATGCCTGACGCAAGCCTAGCCTTGATGGCCTTCGCTTCGGGGTCGCCCTCGGCCGCCGCTGTGAACAGTGCGCGAACGGGAAGGGGATCGTCGGTGCGCCACTGCCGGGCGACGCCCGATCCGGACGCTACGGTCTCGAGGCAACCGCGCTGCCCGCACGCGCAGACCACTCCGTTCGGGTCGACGGGGATGTGCCCGATCTCCCCCGCGATGCCCCGTGCCCCGCGCCACAGCCGACCGTCGACGACGATGCCCGCAGCCAGTCCGGTGCCGAGGTTGAGGTACGCCATCGACCCGGTGAGGCCCATCAGGTGATACGCGCCGAGGGCTGCGGCCTTCACATCGTTCTCCACGCGCACGCCGACCCCGAGCCGGCCGGCCAGCTCACCCCCGAGCTCCAGACCGTCGAACCCGAGGTTAACCGCGTGCCGGACCCGCCCGGATGCGCTGTCGACGAGACCGGGGATGCCGATGCCGATCGAGTCGAACCCGCCCGCGCTGAGCCCGGTGAGCTCCGCGATCCGTGCCACGGCGTTCACCGCGGTCTCGACGACCGCGATCGACCCGAACCCGGTGGCGAGACGGACGCGCTCGGTCAGCAGGCCGCCCTCATCGATGGCGACCGCATCCGTCTTCGTCCCACCGATGTCTATCCCGAGTCTCACGACCCTGATCCGGCCAGGTAGTGCATGAGTGCCCGGCCGACCAGGCGGGATGCGCCGAAGGTCGCGATGTCGGCATAGGTCCGGTCGTCGGAGGGCCAGCCCATGTCGACAACGAGGACCGCGTCGCGTTCGGCGCGCAACCGGTCGATCGCTTCGCGGGCGAACGCGTGGCGATGGTTGTCCTTGCCGATCACGAGGACGGGCGACTGCGCGGCGAGCACGAGATCGGGGTCGTCGCCCTCGGTGAACACGACGACGGGGTTCGCCGAGAACGCCTGGGCCGCGGACGAGTCGGGGTGGGCGACGAGTTCCGCGAACGGCCCCCACGGCGCGATTCCGACGGCGATGTTCGCGATGGTGTCGATGCGCACGACCGAGCACGGGCCGGTGTGGCTCTCGACCCACTGCCTGGCGCGATCCGATACGTCGAATGCGGCGATGGCACGGGCGAGCTCCAGCTGGGGTTCGTCCTCGGCCGTCACGTATTCCGGGATTGTGATCTCCGCGCGGTCGGCCGCCAGCTCCCCCGCCAGGCCGAGGACCCGACCGGATGCTTCGCTCACGCGGGCAGGATCGAGACGACCGGCGACGATCGCCTCGAGGATGCGCGTCTCGATGTCCGCGAGCTGTGCATCCGTGTTCTCCGTCCCGATGCACAGCAGGTCGCAGCCGGCCGCCAGCGCGCGCACCGCCGCCTCGGGGATGCCGAGATCGCCGCTCGCGCCCTTCATGTCGAGCGCGTCGCTGACGATCACGCCGTCGAAGCCGAGCTCGTCGCGCAGGAGGCCCTGGAGGACCGCGGCGCTCAACGTGGCCGGGTTGTCCGGGTCGATCTGCGGCAGGAGGATGTGCGAGGTCATGACGGTCCGGGCGCCTGCAGCGATCACAGCAGCGAACGGCTTCAGTTCGCGTTCGCGCAGTTCGTCGATGCTCACGTCGACGACCGGGAGTGCGAGGTGGGAGTCCTGTGCCGTGTCCCCGTGCCCGGGGAAGTGCTTCGCGCTCACCGCGATCCCCGCCGACTGCAGGCCGCGCGTCCAGGCCGCGCTGTGCTCGGCGACGATCTCCGGGGATGAGCCGAAGCTACGCACGCCGATGACGGGATTGTCCGCGTTCGAGTTGATGTCCACATCCGGAGCGAAATTCAGGTTGCAGCCCGCGAGACGGAGTTCCCAGCCGACGAGGCGGCCGACGAACTCGGTGTACGACAGGTCGCCCAGGCGACCCAGTACAGCGTTGCCCGGATAGGGTGACCCCGTGTCGTAGTAGAGGCGGGTGACGTCTCCCCCTTCCTCGTCGATCGCGATGATCGCGTCGGGGTTGGCCGCGTAGATCGAATCCGTCAGTTCTCGCAGCTGCGCCCGCGAGATGATGTTCGGTCCGAAGATGCAGACACCGCCCAGTCCCTTGCGGAGACGCTCGGCCAGCCAGTCCGGAAGCGTGGTGCCGACGAAGCCGGGCAGAAGCGTCGCCGCCACCTGCCGGCGGAGGCGGTCCGTTCGTTCAGGAGAATCTGGGGTCTGGAGCAGTTCGGCGACGGTCGGCCCGCTCACCCCTTCACCGCCCCGCTGACGAGCCCGCTGGTCATCCGGCCCTGCACGAACAGGAAGAAGATGATGACCGGCACGGCGACGAGGGTCGACGCGGCCATGACCTGGCCCCAGTCGATGGCGTGACTCGAACTCTGCTGGATGAACCCGCGCAGCCACAGCGGAAGGGTCTGGCTGGCGTTGTCCGGGAGGATGACCAGGGCGACCGTGAACTCGTTCCACGCCTGGAGGAAGGCGTACACGCCGGAGGCGACCAGACCGGGCGCGAGGAGCGGGAAGGTGATCCGCATGAACGCCTGCGTGCGGCTGAGACCGTCGACCATGGCCGCCTCTTCGAGGTCTGCGGGGATCCCCGCGACGAAGCCGCGCAGCATCCAGATCGTGAACGGGACCACGGCGGCGATGTACAGGATGCTGACGCCGACGACCGTGTTCAGGAGATTCAGGTTGCTCATCAGCTTGTACTGGGCGATGAACATGCCCTCCGCTGGCAGCATCTGGATCAGGAGCACCGCGAGCACGAAACCCGTGCGCCCGCGGAATTTGAACCGGCTGATCGCGAGCGCCGCGAGGAAGGCGAAGAGGAGACAGAAGACGACGGTGATGAGCGCGATCGCGAGGCTCATCCCCAGCGCGGGCAAGAACGTCCCGCCCTGGAACACGGCAGTGAAGTTGTCGAAGTTGCCGCCGAACGGGAGGAACTGCGGTGTCGTGTTCTGCAGCACGACGTTGGACAGCAGCGAGGAGTTCACCATCCAGTAGACCGGGAAGATCCAGATCAGCGAGATGACGACGCCCAGGATGCCGAGGAGCACCTTCGATGGCTTGAAGCGGCGCGAGCCGCTGCGCGCTTTGCGCGCGGCGGCGTGCTGGCTACCAGCTTCCAAGGTCTCGGGCTTCGCCTCGACCGTCGCTGATGTCATGACTGGTCCTCCTTGAGCATGTTCCGCACGTAGAACCAGCTGAGGGCGATGGTCAGCGCGAGCACGAAGATCGAGACGGCGCTCGCCATCGCGAAGTCGCTCGAGCCGACGCCGAGCTGATAGATGTACGTTCCGAGCAGATTGGTCTCACTGGCGATCGAGCCCTTGTCCTGCAGCAGCTTGATCTGGGTGAACACCCGCAGGTCCCAGATGATCTGCAGCAGCATGACGATGCCGAGCACCGGCCGGATCATGGGAAGGATGATGAACCGCAGGCGCTGGAATCCGCGCGCCCCGTCCATCTGGGCGGCCTCCAGCACCTCGCTCGAGACCTGCGTCAGGCCGGCGAAGACGGAGAAGGCGACGAACGGCACGCTCATCCAGACGATGATGATCATCGCGACGAAGAAGAAGGACAGCGGGTCCTGGAGCCAGTTGTGGTTGGTGTAGTCGAAGCCGGCGGCAGTGAGCAGCCAGTTGACGACGCCGCGGCGCCAGTCGAACAGCCAGTTCCAGACGGTCATCGCCGCGACGACGGGCATCGCCCAGGCGAGCAGCAGGCTGATCTGGATGATGATGCGCACGACCCGGTTGACGGCGTTCATCAAGAGCGCCATCCCCATACCGATGACGACGGTGACGGATGCGGTGACCAGGCAGAACGCGATGGATCGGGCGACGACGGTCCAGGTATAGGGGTCCGAGAACAGGGTGATGTAGTTCTGGAACCAGACGAAGGGGGCGGGCCGGCCGAACTGCTGGGCCAGGCCGAAGCTCTGAGTCGAGGTGACGAGCTGCCACACGAGCGGGTAGCCGAGGGCGAGCACGAGGATCGCGACGGAGGGGACCAGCAGCCAGTATGCGGTGAGGCTGCGCTTACGACGCGGCGGCTTCGCCTGCGGCCGTGCGACCTTGCCGGTCACGGCGTTCTGTGTGGTTGTCACGTCTGTCCTCCTTCCAGGTGTTTCGGGGGTGTTCAGGGTTTGGGAGCGCGGGGGTCCGCGCTCCCAAACCTACTGAGGGGGTCGATGCGGAACGACTACTTCTTGTTCAGCATCGGGGTGATCTTCGCGTCGTACTCCTGGGCCAGGGCCTTGAGGTCGGACGCGTCACGGATCTTGGAGAAGAACTCCTCCATCACGTTGCCGGCTTCGACGGCTGCCCAACCGGGAGCGGCGGGGGTCAGCTTCGAGTTCGAGGAGGACTCGATGAGAGCCTTCGCGAACTGGTCGGTCCCGAGGGAGTCGACGTACTTGCTGTTCGCCGGTCCGAGGCCGTTCTTGCCGAGCATCTCCTGGTAGGCCTTCGAGAAGATGATCTTCAGGAGGGTCTTGGACAGGCCAGGGTTCTTGCTCTTGGCCGAGATACCGATGTTCGAGCCACCGGCGAAGACCGGGGCCGGCTTGCCGTCGTTGCCCGGGAGCACGAAGGTTCCGAAGGTGTTGTCGTTCCACGTGCGAACGGTCTTGCCGTCCTTCGTGGATGCGTCACCGATGGACCAGTGCGCCCAGCCCGGAGCCATGATCGTGGCAGCCGAGAGCGACGTGGGCGTGGTGCTGTTGTCAGCGTTAGTGGACACGTCGGTGTCGTTCAGGTAGACGTACTGGTTGCTGTCCTTGGCGTCGTTCGGAGCCTTGGATGCGTTCTTGTACAGGTCCTGCAGCTGCTGGAGACCCTTGAGCGACTTGTCGGACTCGAGCGTGGCGGTCCATTTGCCGTTCTTCTCGGTCGCGATGTCACCGCCGTTGGCGAAGATCCAGGAGATGCCGTCGCGCCAGTCCTGGCCACCGAGGTAGAAGCCCGAGAAGTCCTTGATGGCCTTCGGGTTCTTCTGCGCGATGGTGGCGACGTCCTGGTTGAACTCGTCGAGCGTGGTGGGAACCGTCACGCCCGCAGCGGCCCAGACGTCCTTGCGGTAGAACGCGTAGCGCGAACCGAAGTAGTACGGCAGCGTGTAGTTCTTGCCGTCGACCTTGCCGGCGTCGACGAACGACTGCAGCAGGTCGGATCCACCCAGGTCCTTGTACATGTCGGAGACGTCGAGGAACGCACCGACGTTGGTGAACGTCGGGGACTGCGTGTTGCCCATCTCGGTCACGTCAGGCGTGTTGTTGGCGTCGGGCAGCGACGTGGTCAGCTTGGTGACGATGTCGCTCCAGTCCTGCTGCTCGATCTTGAGGGTGGCGCCGGTCTCCTTCTTGAACTCGTCCTTCAGGTAGTTACGGAGAGGGTCCGGGGTGTCGCTTCCGACGAGCCACAGGGTGACCGTCTTGCCCTTGCCGTCCGTGCTCGGTGCGCCTCCGGGAGCGGCGGAGCATCCTACGAGCACGAGAGCGGAAGCTGTTGCCACAGCGGCGAGGCCAACGAGCTTTCTCTTCATTGCTTTTCCTTTCTTGGGTGGTCGATGTGTGCGTTTGCAACATCGCTGGTGCTAGGGGTCGGTCCTGGCTGTGTTCCGATTTCTGGGCGTTGCTGTGTTACGAGACCCCGAGTTGTCCTGAGAGGACGAGAACGGCCGCGCCGCGCAGGACGATGTCCTGCCCCTGCGTGGTCATCCGCAGCCTGAGATTGCCGTGGAATTCGGCCATCGTCCTGTTGCGGAGCGTTTCGATGGTCGCCTGTGCGAGCGGTCCATCAAGCAGTTCGGTCGGTCCGCTCAACACGATCTCGGAGAGATTGAGAGCGCCGACGACGGGTGCGAGGGCGATGCCGAGGCGCTGCCCCGCCTCCCGGAGAACGGGTCCGGCCGAGCCGCCTGCGGCTTCGGCTTCGCGGATGCGCTGCTCCAGCAGCGGTACGGCCAGCCAGTGTTCGAGGACCTGGTCGCGGTTGTAGGTGACTTCGAGTCCGAGGTCGGTGCCCACCATGACCTGGCCGATCTCGCCCGCGGCGAAGCGGCTTCCATAGACGAGTGCTCCTGCCACCAGGAGCCCCGCGCCGACACCGTGACCGATCGTCACGAGCATCATGTCGCCGGCGGCGTCGCCGTAGCCGTGCTCGGCGAGGACTGCGACGTTGGCGTCGTTGGCCACGACCACCGGAAGCCCGGTGCTGGCGTGCAGCGTGTCCTGCAGGCGTTCGTCGACCCAGCCGAGGTTGGCCGCGGTGAGCACCGTGCCGGAGAGGTCCACGACACCGGGCGATCCCACACCGATGCCGAGGATGGGGGCGGTCGCCAGCGCGACGAGGCTTTCGGTGAGCGCGACCACCTTCGCGGTGGCCTCGGCACCGGTGCTCCCGGCCAGCGGGACCTCGGCGCGTTCCAGGATCTCGCCGTCCAGGTCGAGCACTGCGCCCCGGAAGGTGGTGTGCTCGCTGAGGTCGATGCCGATGATCTGGTAGGCGCTGCGGTTGATGTCGAGCAGCACGGCCGGCTTGCCCGGGCGGGCGGACTCGCGCTGGCCCAGTTCGACGACGAGGCCCTCGTTCAGGAGTTCCGCAACGAGGTCGGATATCGTCACGCGTGTGAGGCCGGTCTCGCGGGCGATGTCCGCCCGGCTTCGCTCGCCGGCGCGGTACAGCGTCTGGAGTACCAGTGACCGATTGTGGCTCCTGGCGTGCTCCGGCAGGACCTTGACCTTGGGACGCAACGCCCGGCCCGGCGCCATGCCGGTGGCCGGTTGCGCGTGGGGGGACTCCAGTGCGGTCCCTCGCTCCGATGCGGTCATGTTTGTTAGTAAAGCTTACGAACAAACTATTCGCAAGCTCTTCCTCGCCACTTTCACTGAGTTTTACCAATCCGTAACATCCGCACACGCATCGAGCCCGGGGAAAGTCCGCGGGATTCGCGAGAATCAGCGGACTTTCCCCGGGCTCGATCGCCGGGCTCGTGGAGGACTAGCCCAGGCGCGCCTTCAAGTTCTCAGCCAGCGACGCGAGGAACTCCTCGGTCGTCTGGTACGGCTGCTCCGGTCCGACGAGCAGGGCGAGGTCCTTCGTCATCTTGCCGGACTCGACGGTCGTGATCACGACGTCTTCGAGGGTGTGCGTGAAGTCGATCAGGTCCTGGTTGCCGTCGAGCTGTCCGCGGTGAGCGAGCCCACGCGTCCACGCGTAGATCGACGCGATCGGGTTCGTCGACGTCGGCTTGCCCGCCTGGTGCTGGCGGTAGTGGCGCGTCACGGTGCCGTGCGCAGCCTCGGCCTCGACGACCTTTCCGTCCGGCGTGGTCAGAACGCTGGTCATCAGGCCCAGCGAGCCGAAGCCCTGCGCTACGGTGTCCGACTGCACATCGCCGTCGTAGTTCTTGCAGGCCCAGACGTAGCCGCCCTCCCACTTGAGGCTGGAGGCGACCATGTCATCGATGAGGCGGTGCTCGTAGGTGAGTCCCGCGTCCGCGAACTTCGCAGCGTACTCGGCGTCGAAGACCTCCTGGAACAGGTCCTTGAAGCGGCCGTCGTAGGCCTTGAGGATCGTGTTCTTGGTGGACAGGTAGACGGGGTAGTTGCGGTCGAGACCGTAATTGAACGACGCCCGCGCGAAATCGCGGATCGACGCGTCCTGGTTGTACATGGCGAGCGCCACGCCGGCGCCCGGAGCCTGATACACCTCGAACGACTTCGCTTCTCCGCCGTCGGACGGCTGGAAGCTGATCGAGAGCGTGCCTGGGCCGTCGAAGGTGAAGTCGGTGGCACGGTACTGGTCGCCGAACGCGTGACGGCCGATGACGATCGGCTTGTTCCAGCCCGGGACCAGGCGCGGGATGTTCGAGATGATGATCGGCTCGCGGAACACCACGCCGCCGAGGATGTTGCGGATGGTCCCGTTCGGGCTCTTCCACATCTTCTTCAGGCCGAACTCCTCGACACGCGCCTCATCGGGCGTGATGGTTGCGCATTTCACGCCGACGCCGTGCCTCTGGATGGCGTGTGCCGCGTCGATCGTGATCTGGTCGTCGGTCTCGTCGCGCTTCTGGATCGAGAGGTCGTAGTACTCGAGGTTCACGTCGAGGTACGGGTGGATGAGCGAATCTTTGATGGCCTGCCAGATGATGCGCGTCATCTCGTCGCCGTCGAGTTCGACGACGGTGCCTTCAACCTTGATCTTTGCCAATGGGTCTCCTCAAGTCTGTGCCGTGTTTTGGCCACGAACAGCTTACCCGAGCCGAGCAACTATCTTGACGTCGAGACAAATCACCGGCGAGATAGGCGTTCGCCCTGAGGGAGGAATGCATCCGCTGTCAGCGGAACTGCCGACTATGCCGGGATCGGCCGCGCACGTTACCCTTTCGATATGGCTGAGTTAAGACTTGAAGAGCTGAGTGCGTCGAACATCGTCGCGGCCAACGCATTGAGCCTGAAGCCCGGTCAGGAGCAGTTCATTACTCCTGTCTCATACTCGGCCGCGGCCGCGGTGAACGACCCGGCGACGACCTGGCAGCGTGTGGTGAGCGACGGCGACGAGGTCGTCGGGTTCGTCATGGGCAGTTTCGACCCCAACGCCGAGCACGAGGAGTTCACCTCCATCCTCTGGCGCATCAACGTCGACGCCGACGACCAGGGCCGCGGGATCGGCACCTTCGCCGTTCAGGCCCTGGCCGACGAGGCGCGCGCCCGGGGCAAGGAGCGGCTCTTCGTGATCTGGGAGCAGGGCGAGCTCGGCCCGGAGGCGTTCTTCGTGCGCAGCGGTTTCAAGCCGATCGGCGAGACGCAGTACGGCGAGACCATCGGCGCGCTCGACCTCTGACGGGTCACGGTCGCCCGGCGATGGCACAACCCGACGAGTCCTTCGCCGAGCACGTGCTCTCGATCGTCGACAGCATCCCGCCCGGCCGGGTGATGACCTACGGCGACGTCGCCGCGGCCCTCGGATCGCGCGCGGCACGGGTGGTCGGTCAGGTGATGGCCTACTACGGAGCAGACGTGCCGTGGTGGCGGGTCATCCGGGCGAGCGGGCATCCCCCGGTCGGCCACGAGCACATCGCACTCGAGTACTACCGCGCCGAGTCGACGCCCCTGCTCGGGGTCGGTTCGGGCGCGCCATACCGTGTCGACCTCCGTGTCGCGCGCTGGAGCCCGTGACCGATGTCATCCCGTAGGTTGGGAAGATCGATACCGCAGGCTGATGTTCCCCGCAGCCGCGGCCACGAGACTGGAGTACCGACCTTTCAGGAGCCTCAGTGAAACCAGCCAGGATCGCCAGCGCATCCGTTGCGGGCGCGCTGCTCGTCGCATCCCTCGGCGGATGCGCAGCACTCCAGTCGCTCTCCCCCAACGTGTCGAGCGACATCTTCGCCGCGAAGAGCGATTTCACACCTGCTGCGACGTCGGGGTTCGGCTCCCCCTCCTGGCTTCCCGACGACGCGACGGTGATCCGCGTCGACTTCCAGACCAACGGTCCCGCCGCCATCCTGACCTACACCTCGAAGAAGCACTTCGCACCGGGAACCTGCACGGCGAGCGCCGCGGTTCCGAGGCCGCCGATCGAGGACTCGTGGTGGCCGGTCGACACAGCCGCGAAGACGGCCGTGTCCTGCAGGGGCGGCTGGAGCGCGTTCGTCCTCGGCGACCAGGTGTACGCAGCGAAGGGACAGTCGTCCTGACGTCCGCCCTCACCGGTCCGCGACGGGAACCGGTGCGTCGGAGTGCACCGGGATGGTGAGCTCGATGATGGTGCCGAGACCTGCGACGGACTGCATCTCGAAGTGACCGTCCACGGCCTCGATGCGGTCGCGCACCCCGCCCAGGCCGCCTCCCGCCGTGACGACGGCGCCCCCGTGCCCGTCGTCCTTCACGACGACCGACACCGTCCGGCCTGACAGCGCCACCGTCACGCTGCAGTTGCGCGCATCCGCGTGTTTGGCCGTGTTCGTCAGGCATTCGGCGACCACGAAATAGATGGTCTCCTCGACCACCTCCGGCAGGCGTTCGTCGAACGCGACGGTCACCGCGACGGGCACGTGGCTCCGCAACGCCAGTTCCGACAGCGCCGATCGCAGGTCGCCGTCGGTCAGGACCGTGGGATGGATGCCCCTGGCCAGTTCGCGGAGCTCCCGGAGGGCCTCCGCCAGCTGGGCGGACGAGCGCTCCAGATCCTCGACCACCTCCGCATTCCCCGCTTCCTGCGCTTTGGAGGTCGCGATCCGCAGCCCGATCGCGAGGGAGACGAGCAACTGCTGCGATCCATCGTGGAGATCGCGCTCGAGCCGTCTCCTGGCGTTGTAGCCCTCCTCGACGATGCGCAGTCGCGACTCTCGCACCTCCTGCAGTGTCCGTTCCAGGCGGGCGCGCAGCCGATCGTTGTCGACCGACAGCAGCAGGGCGCTCGACACGGCGTCGAGAAGCCGGGTGTCCTCGCTGAGTGCCACATCGTGCTCGATCAGCGCGATCGGGTCGTCCTCCGGTCCGATTGCGAGCGTCGACCGGCCGGGTCGGGCCACGGGCAGGTCGTGCGGCATCGGCTCGCCGTCGGAGGTCTCGTAGCCGCGGGTGTGCTCATCCCACCAGTAGACGCGCAGCGATGTGTCACGCAGCGAGTCGGCGAGGCTCTTCTCCCAGAGCTCGCGGTCGACTTTGTCGCGCGCGACGATGACGAGGTCGGCGACCCGTGAGCGGAGGCCCCGCGTGTACATGACGCCGGCGATGAAGCTGATCGGCACCAGCGCGATCGCGAAAGGAGGGATGAACTCGAAGGGCTCCGGCACCTGCAGGCCGAAGATGTAGCCGATCGCGTCCTGCACCGAGGCGTACGCCCACAGCAGCAGGGCCACCGGCATGATGAACGCGACCCGGCGGGCGGGCAGTGTGCTGCCGAACCAGCGGATCGCCAGCCGCACGGCCACCGTCACGATCAACGACACTCCGATGAGCCGCCAGGCCGCACCGAGCACGCGGTCGACATCAGCGCTGGGAAAGACGGCGAAGAAGTTCGGGACGCATCCGCAGTCGCTCGCCGCCGGCGCATAGACCAGGAGGATCCCGACGAAACGGATGGTGAACAGTCCGAGCGCCGCGATCGCGATCCCACGGTCGAACCGGGATGCGAGCCTGCCTGACGGATAGCACAGGGCGAGGATGCCGACCAGCACCGCCCACAGGTCCGTCACGCCGGATACGACCGGCCACACCCATCCGACCGACCGCGCCATCGGCCCCCACGAGCCCGCCGACCAGAAGATCGAGGCGCCGACCATCAACCAGCCCGGAGATGGCCGCGGGACGATCCGCCACGCGATCGGCGCGCAGACGGCGTAGACGAGGCCGACGACGACGAAGGTCACATCCCAGCCGACGCCGTGCTGGCGGTCGCCGTAGTCGTTGATGATCAGGCCGGTGAGCTGCCCGCCGACGTTGCCGACGACAGCGATCGCGACCGCGATCCCGCGGAGCCAGTGACGCGCCATCCGCCTCTCCTCAGGCCCCGTGGCCGAGATAGCGCAGTACCGCGAGAACCCGCCGGTGGCCTTCGGCCGAGTCCTCCACGTCGAGCTTCGACATGATGTGCCCGATGTGGGTCTCAACCGTGCGCAGGCTCAGATGGAGCGCGGATGCGATCCCCTGGTTCGATCGCCCCTCGGCCATCAGGGTGAGCACGTCGCGCTCGCGTTCCGAGAGCGCGTCCAGGGCGTTACCCGACACCCGGCCCGCGACCAGCGCCGCAACGACCTCGCTGTCCACGACCGATCCCCCCGCAGCAACCGTGCGCACGGCACGGACCAGTGTGTCGGCGTCGGCGACCCGGTCCTTCAGGAGGTAGCCGGTGCCGCTTCCCACACTCATGGCCCGGATCGCGTACGCCGCCGTCGTGTACATCGACAGGAGCAGCACGCCGACGGTCGAGCCGCGGCGACGCAACTCCTCGAGGGCGCGCAGGCCCTCGTCGGTGTGCGTCGGCGGCATCTTGATGTCCAGGACCACCGCATCCAGCGAGTCGTCCACCTCGGTGAGAGCGAGCAGTTCCTCTGCTGACCCGACCGAGGCCACGACCTCGATGCCGCCGGACCGGAGGATCTGGCCGATCCCCTCCCGCAGCAGCACGGCGTCGTCAGCGATCGCCACCCTCACGACGTCGGTCACCCGGACCCCCTTCGCGGCACCACCATCGGTCACCCCAGAACGCTGCGTATCGCCTCGCCGGTGAGCTCCTCTTTGTTGATGAACCCCTCGGCCCCGCTGTCCTCCACCCGTGTCCCATAGTCGCGCATCGCCCGGCTCGACGTGAGCACGACGGCGACGCCCGACGCCTGGAGCGCAGGAACGAGGTCGAATCCGATCGTATCGGGAAGTCCGATGTCGAGGAGTACGAAATCCGGGTTGAGTGTGCGAGCGAGTTCCAGACCGCCGAGCCCTGTCGCCGCAGCCCCCACGACCGTGAACTTCTCGAGCTGGAGGAGCTCCCTCGCCTGCTCGCGGAAGCGCGCGTGGTCGTCGACGATCACTACACGCAGGTTCATGACATCGATTCTCGTCAACGGCACGGACAGCGCGCATCCGAGCTAGCACGCATTGCAATGGGGTGACCACTCCGATGCCCGGCTGCGCCGGCAGGAGCAGCATCGATAGTGCGCCGACCAGGAACCCGAGGGATCCACTGCGTGACCCGACACGCCGGATCCCCCTGGTCGCACGACGAGTGGAGAGCGAGTCCAGATGTACGCCGAGGCACGACGAACCGGCAGGTCCGGCGCGCACACGCGAACAGAGCCAGACAGACTGGACGGACTGGCAGGCCGATTCGGCACCCCGCTCCTCGTGCTCGACCCGAACCGGGCGCGCATCCGATATCGCGAACTGCAGGCGGCGTTCCCGTATGTGCGGTTCCACTACGACGCGAGCGCGCTCGCCCATCCTGCCGTGATCACGGCGATCGCCGAGTGCGATGGATTCTTCGAGGTCTCCGAAGAGGGCGCGCTCGCGGCGGTCCTCGCCTCCCGGGTCGATCCAGTGCGGGTCGTCCACACGCACCCGGTGAAGCATCCGCACGATCTCCTCGCCGCCTACAACGCCGGCGTGCGCCTGTTCGTGGTCGATTCGCAGGCCGAGCTCGAGAAGTTCATCGGCTACCCGGACGACACCGTGCTGATCCTGCGCCTGCGCTTTCCCGACCCGCACGAAACCCGGGTTCCAGCGATCCCCCGCGGGGTCGGAATCGACGAAGCGGCGAGTACGGTGCGGTTCGCGGACAGCCTCGGCGTGCGGATCGACGGATTCAGCCTGCATCTCGACGGCCGGCGCGGCCCGCAGCCGTACGCAGCGGCCATCGCCCGCACACTTGGCCTGATGGTCGAGCTCGAGACCGCTCTCGGTTGCCGGTTCCAGGTGCTCGACCTCGGCGTCGATTTTCCTTCTTCGACCCACGGCTCAGCCGTCGAACTCGCAGAGATGGCGCGCGCCGTGCGCACTCTGCTCCTCCCCATGAAGGACCGGCTGACGCTGCTGGCCGAACCCGGCCGTCTGGTCGCGGGCCGGTGCCTGACCCTCGTGACCGAGACGTCCCGCGGCACGATCGACCCGACGGCCGCGAGCGAGTCGATCGACGCGGGCGCAAGCCTCGTGATCGCCGACAGCCGTAAGGACGAGCCAGGAGCGTTCTTCCGGGTGCTCGCCGACACCGGGCACCGCATCTTCCACCCCGGCAGACAGACCCTCGAGACCCGGGCGGCGGCGGGCTGACTCAACCCCACCCTCCGCAGCCTTGGTGGCGGGAGCACCTGGTCCCACCGCTCCACGCCAGCACCTCACGCAACGCGAGTTGCGAAACGGAACGCCCTTCCCAGGCTTCGGGAAGGGCGTTCTGTCGTGCATATGGCGCCGGCGGGCCGACCGCACGGCGGAAGGTCAGACCAGCGAGTCCCTCCACGCCGCGTGCAGCTGGGCGAACCGACCCGTGCCGCCGATCAGGTCGCCGGGTGTGCCGTCCTCGACGATCCGGCCGTGCTCCATCACGAGCACCCGGTCGGCGATGGCGACGGTCGACAGCCGGTGGGCGATGATCACCGCGGTCCGGTCGGCGAGCAGGGTCTGGAGTGCCTGCTGCACGAGGCGCTCGCTCGGGATGTCGAGCGAGCTCGTCGCCTCGTCCAGGATCAGCACGGACGGGTTCGCGAGGAACGCACGCGCGAACGAGATCAACTGGCGCTGGCCGGCCGATACCCGCCCTCCTCGCTTGTTCACATCGGTGTCGTACCCGTTCGGGAGTCCGCGGATGAAGTCATCCGCACCGACGGCCGCTGCGGCCTCGATGATCTCCTCCCGCGTCGCGTCCGGCTTGCCGAGCGCGATGTTGTCCGCGACCGACCCGCTGAACAGGTAGGCCTCCTGGGTCACCATCACGATCGCTCGGCGCAGGTCCTTCGGGTGAAGGTCGCGCAGGTCGACGTCGTCGAGGCGGACGGTGCCGCTCGACGGGTCGTAGAACCGCGAGATGAGCTTCGCCAGCGTGGACTTGCCCGCACCGGTCGATCCCACGAGGGCGATCGTCTGCCCCGCCGGGATGTCGAGCGTGAAGTCGGGAAGGATGACGCGGTCCTTCTTGTACGCGAAGCGCACGTCGTCGAAGAACACGTGACCGCGCGACTCCCAGAGGTCCACCGGCCGGGCCGGGTCGGGAACGGTCGGCGCCTCCTCGAGGACGCCCGAGATCTTCTCGAGCGCAGCAGCAGCCGACTGGTAGGAGTTGTAGAACATGGCCATCTCCTCCATCGGGTCGAAGAAACGCCGCGTGTACAGCAACGCCGCGAGCAGCGCACCGATCGCCATCTGCCCATCGGCGACCCGGAAGCCGCCGACGAGCAGCACGATGCCGACCGTCACGTTGCCGATCATCACGAGCCCGGGGTCGAAGATCCCGAACAGCTGGATGACCCGCGCGTTCACGTCGCGGTACTCCTCGACGAGGCCGCCGAACTCCTTCTCGTTGCGCTTCTCCTTGCGGAACGCCTTGACGGCGCGGATGCCGGTCATCGTCTCGACGAAATGCACGATCAGCTTCGCCGACGCGACCCGCGAGATGCGGAACAGCTTCTGCGAACGCACTTGGAACCAACGTGTCAGCAGGTACAGCGGAAGCAACGAGCACACCAGCACGACGCCGCTCACCCAGTCGAGCGTGAAGAGCGCGATCGCGATGAACAGCATGTACAGGAAGCCCTGGACGAGCTGGTTGATGCCCGAGTCCAGCAGCTCGCGGATCGAGTCGAGGTCGCTCGTCTGGCGCGAGATGATCCGGCCAGACGTGTACGACTCGTGGAACTCGAGGCTCAGCCTCTGGGTGTGCAGGAAGACGCGCTTGCGCAGGTCGATCAGGATCGCCTGGCTGATGCGCGCGCTCAGCACGGTGTACCAGGCGATCAGGGTCGCCCCGATCACGCCCGTGAAGAGGTAGGCCAGGCCTGCCAGAGCGACCGGGTACCAATTGTTGTCGATCAGCGCGGGCAGGCCGTTGTCGATGCCGAACGCGATGATCGCAGGTCCCGCGACCTGCGCGGCCGTGCTGACGACGACCACGATCGCCGTCAGCACGAGGCGCATGCGCAGGGGATGCAGCAACGAGCCCAGCAGACGCAGGGAGCGCTGCCGGATCTGCCGGCTCTCGGTCTTCGTGAAGTCGTTGCGTTCTTCGCCTTCGACTCCGAGTACGGTCGTCACAGGTTCACCTCCTGGAGAATCTCTTCGGTCTCTTCGTCCTCGAGGCTCGAGATGACGAATCGGTAGTGCTCGCTGGTCGCGAGCAGGTCGTGATGGGTGCCGACGGCCGTGATGCGCCCGCCTTCGAGGAGCGCGACACGGTCCGCCAGCATGACGGTCGACGGGCGGTGGGCGACCACGAGAGCGGTCGTCGCCGCGAGGACCCGCCGCAACGCTGCCTCGACGAGCGCCTCGGTGTCGACGTCGAGCGCTGAGAGCGGGTCGTCGAGCACCAGCACGGACGGCTTGGCCGCGACCGCACGAGCGAGCGCGAGCCGCTGGCGCTGCCCGCCCGACAGGCTGAGCCCTTCTTCACCGACCTTCGTCTCGGTTCCGTCAGGGAGGTCGTAGACGAAGCCCGCCTGCGCGATCTCGAGCGCCTCCGTCAGCTGCGCATCCGCTTCCACCGAGTGCACGTCGAGGTCGTCCCTGCCCAGCAGCACGTTCTCGCGCACGGACGCGGAGAACAGTGTCGCATCCTCGAACGCCATCGCGAGATGGCGGCGCAGGTCGTAGCGGGTGAGGTCACGGACATCCACGCCGTCGATCCGGATGCTTCCACCGGTCACGTCGTAGAGGCGTGTGGTGAGCGCGGTCAGGGTCGACTTGCCGGACCCGGTCAGCCCGACGAGCGCCATGGTCTCGCCCGGCTCGACCCGCAGGTCGATGCCGTCGAGCAGGTCGGGGAAGCGTTCCGGCGAATCCTGGTAGCGGAAGTGGACATCGTCGAAGACGAGCTCACCGTGGGGTTCCGCGATCGTCTTCGGGTTCTCCGGGTCGGTGATCGTGTTGACGGTGTCCATCACGTCGAAGAACCGGTCCGCCGCCGTGCGGGTGTCGAAGGTCATCGACAGCAGGAAGCCGATCGACTCGACCGGGAACCGCAGCACGGTCGCCGTCGCGAAGAAGGCGACAAGCTCGCCGACGGTCAGCTCGCCCTGGGCGGCCAGCCAGACGCCGACCACAAGGCACAGCCCGAACGCGATGTCCGGAACCAGCAGCAGCCACAGCCAGATGCCGGCGATGGCCTTCGCCTTCTCGATCTCGGTGCCGCGGAGCTGCTCCGCCTGCGACTCGAAGTTCTTCAGCGCGTGCTTGCCGCGACCGAACGCCTTCAGCACGCGGATTCCGTGCACCGACTCCTCGACGGCGGTCGCGAGGTCACCGGCCTGGTCCTGGCTGCGACGGGCGATCGTCGAGTACTTGCCCTCGAAGATGAACCCGTAGATCCACAGCGGGATCGAGCAGACCAGGAAGATCAGGCCGAGCAGCCAGTTCCAGACGATCAGGATGCCGAAACCGACCACGATGGTGATGACGTTCACAACGAGAAGCACGAGGCCGAACGAGATCCAGCGGCGGATGAGATTCAGGTCGCTCACGGCGCGCGACAGCAGCTGGCCGCTCGGCCAGCGGTCGTGGAAGCCGACGGGCAGGTCCTGGAGCTGGGCGTAGAGGCCGTTGCGCATCTTCGCCTCGACGTGGGTGCCAGGGGTGAGGACGAACCAGCGACGCAGTGAGATGAAGACCGCTTCGGCGGCGCCGAGGCCGACGACGAGCAGAGCGGCCGGCCACACCTGCGAGGCGTCCCCGGTGGCGAGCGGGCCGTCGACGAGCCAGCGCAGCACCTGGGGGATGCACAGCGCGACGAGGCTTGCGAGAAGCGCTGCGACCATCCCGAGCACGATCCGCGGCAGCGCGGACTTCGCGAACGGGAAGATGCGCATGATGGTGCGGAAGGTGCTCAGGGTGGGCGCGGATTCTCGCGGTGGATGCTGGTGACCAGCTGGTGCGGACATGGGAGACCGGTTCCTTGCGGTTGGGGTGGAAGCTGTGTGAGGTACGTGAGGTCGGCGAAGCGCCGAAGAGCGCGCTGAGGCGCTGGCCGTGGGGTGCGGTGCTGGCAGGTCCGTCGCGGACCCGGTTCGATCGCCGGCCTGGGGCCGGAAGAGCGGTGGTCTCTGGGAGTTACCGGGCCGCTTCGAGTGCCGGGCGGATGGACGGACGCTGCCGGAGGGCGCGAGTGACAGCACCCTCGAACACGACCGCGGTCGGTGTGGTGGTGATCTCTGTCTTCATGGCGTCCTCCTGAGCCCGTATGTTGTTCACGTCGGTGGCCGCGGAGGGTCGTTTCCGACCCGAAGCAGCCTTACAGCTTATAACTGCAAGGCCGCTGAGTGCAAGGTCGAATTCCGGAGGGAATTCGTCAGCCGCGGATGCGGATGGACAGGCAGGTGACGCAACCCTCGAGCTTCTCGAACTCGCTGATGTCGACGGTGATGACCGTGTAGCCGAGGTCCGCGACGAGGGCCGCCGACTGCGGTGCGGACGCCGACATGAGCACCGTGTCGTCGGAGAGCACCACGACGGCTGTCCCGTGCGCCTCGGGCACCGCGAGGAACCGGCCGAAGACCGACGGGTCGTCGACGAGCGGTGCATAGCCGATAACGGTGCCGTCCGGCAGCGCCGTGACGGCGGTCTTCAGGTGCAGCGCTTTCGTGACGGGGACCGCGACCACGGCATAGCCGAGCGGCGTGACGATCGCCCGCAACTGCCGGATGCCCTCCGCGTTCGTGCGGCCTCCACGACCGACGAAGACGGTCGATCCGACCTTCAGCACATCGCCGCCGTCGAGGGTGCCCGGCTCCTGGATGCGCTCGATGGCGAGCCCCTGGGCCTGCAGCGCCGCTTCGGTTCCCGTGATCTCATCCCGCCTCGAGTCGGCGCCCGGACGCGTGATCACGGCCGTGTCACCGAACACGACCGCCGTGTCCTCGACGAAGACGGAGTCCGCGAGCGCATCCGCCGGCGCAACCTCGACGGTCTCCCATCCGGCCGCCGCGAGGGCGGCGACGTAGCCGTCCCACTGCTGGTCGGCGAGCTCCGGGTTCACCGGCTCGCGGTCGATGTGGGTGGTGAGTCCGTCGACCAGGTTGGAGGCCGGGATGCGCACCAGGGCGATCCGCTCTCCCACACGGCTGCGTCCCGAGTAGTCGATGACGGCCCTGTACAGCCACAAGCCCAACGTCGAGGTGAGGACCGCGACCAGCGCGATGACGATGAGGTTCGCTCCCGTGAGCGTGCCGAATGCGAACGTGAGCAGCTCGCCCGAGAATTTGCCTCCGTTCGAGAGACCCTGAATCGCCGTATTGAGATACGGCGCCAGGATCCCCACGACCACACCCGCGATCACGGCCGTCCACCACCGGCTGAACGCACCGATCACGCCCGCGACGGTGAGCAGGACGAAGACGAACACGCTTGCCAGCGAGTAGAAGTTGCTC
This sequence comes from Leifsonia sp. Ger2509, assembly GCF_055231915.1. Lineage (NCBI taxonomy): Bacteria > Bacillati > Actinomycetota > Actinomycetes > Micrococcales > Microbacteriaceae > Leifsonia > Leifsonia sp. Ger2509. The sequence goes on along the minus strand of NZ_JBUYVB010000003.1, from coordinate 3,218,148 downwards.
ACTGCCTTCACGAGCTCGAACGAGGGCCCGTTCGTGGAACCGAGGTACCCGATCGTGTACGCCAGGATCACCGCTCCGTGCACGACAAGGGCGACGACGAAGGCGGACAGGGCGGAAGCGACGAGCCTGCGGCCCAGCGAGTTGGTCATGAGGATCAACCCTAGCGGAGCATTTCTATGCGTTGGCTGGTTCGCGCAGTCGCGCGAGCGCGATGTCGTCCGCTGCCTCGAGCGTCGTGATTCCACGCTCACGCGCGACGGCGAACACGTGCGAGACGATGTCACCGATGGCGTCGACCCGCTCGCGCGTGGCCTCGGCCGACGGCTCGTCCTCGTTCATCATCGAGAGGAAGATCACGCCGCCCGCGTTGACCACGAAGTCCGGGGCCCAGATGATCCCCCGCGCACGGAGCCGCTCGGCACCGCTGCGGGCAGCGAGCTGGTTATTGGCGGGACCGACGACGGCCTTCACCCGGAGTTCGTCGATCACCTCGTCTGTGAGAACACCGCCGACGCCGGCAGGCACGAAGAGGTCGCCTTCGACCCGGTGCGCCGCCTCCGGCTCCACCCAGGTCGCGCCGAGGGTCTCGGCCAGCGCGCGCTTGACCGGGTTCACGTCGGTGACGGTGAGCACCGCTCCGTCGGCGGCGAGGCGCATCGCGAGGATCGAGCCGACATGGCCGAGCCCGAGGATCGTGATGCGACGGCCTGCCACCTCGCGGCTTCCGAACGCTTCTTCGAGGGTGGCGAGCAGCCCGGCGTAGACGCCCGCCGCGGTCGCATCGCTGGGCTCGCCGACGCCGCCCTCCGACGACGGGAGTCCGCAGACGTTGCGGGTGCGCGTCGCGACCACGGCCATGTCCTCGGCGGACGTGCCGACATCCTCGGCGGTCATGTAGGCGCCGCCCAGGCTCTCGATCGCGTCACCGAGATCGAGCATGGCGTCGCGTCGCTGTTCGGCGGTGAGCACGGTCCCACGGGGAACGTAGATCACCGTCTTGCCGCCGCCGCGATTGAGCCCCGCGGCAGCGTTCTTCATCGTCATCCCCTCGGCGAGGCGCAGCGAGTCGTTGAACGCCTCCACCCAGTTGTCGTACGTCCAGACACGGCATCCGCCCAGCGCCTGCCCGAGAACGGTCGAATGAACCGCGATGCTGATGGTGAGACCGCTCCGTTCGCCTTTGACGACGAGCACCCGCTCGTGGGGAAGGTCGGCGCCGGTCGTGGCGGTCAGGTCGATGGGCATGGCGGACATCATTGTCTCCTCGTGGGATCGTGACAGTGCAGTGGACGGCCTGGTGGGCCGAGTTCCATTTTGCCATCTTCCACGCGAAGCCGGGAACTGCCCGACAAAGGTGTGCTGAGTTTGAAGCCTGAGTATTAACTGCGTAGATTGAGGAGGTTCACATCATTGCCATAAGGCAACTAATCGCTCCCTGAGAGGAACCCGTTGCCCGTCCGCGTGCTGATCGACGCAACCGCGATCCCCGCAGATCACGGCGGCGTTGCCCGGTACATCTACGGCGTGCTCCAGGGGTTCTCCGAGCAGTCGATCGAACTCCTCGTCGCGTGCCAGCGCTCTGACGCCCCCACCATCGAGGCGATCGTGCCGTGGGCCACGATCATCCCCGCGTCCCCGGCCGTGCATGCCCGGCCGATCCGGATGCTGTGGGAACAGTTCTCGCTCCCTGCGATCGCCCGTCGTCATCGCGTCGACATGGTCCACTCGCCGCATTACAGCTTTCCCGTCGGCTGGCGGGGACACCGGATCGTCACGCTCCACGACGCCACGTTCTTCAGCCATCCCCTCGTCCACACGACCCTGAAGCGCGTCTACTTCCGGAGCTGGATGCGAATGGCCTGGAAGTCTGCGGACGCCGTCGTCGTGCCCAGCGCCGTCACCGCGAGCGAACTCGCGCGATTCCTCGGCGAACCGAAGGGATTCGTCTCCGTCGCGCATCTCGGCGTCGACAGTTCGCGCTTCCACCCGCCGACACCCGAGCAGCTCGACGAGTTCCGCGACGCCCACGACATCCCCGACGGCCAGGAGTGGTTCGCCTTCCTCGGAACGATCGAGCCGCGCAAGAACGTGAGCGCTCTGCTCGACGCCTACGAATCCCTGCGCAGCGAGCTCGGCGCGAATGCGCCACGCCTCCTCATCGCAGGAGCACGAGGGTGGGACGTCCAGGCTCTCGCGCGCCTCGACCGGCTCACCCCCGCGTCCGGCGTCCACCGCCTGGGGTACGTCGACATGGAACATCTCGCTGCACTGCTGGGCGGAGCACTCGCCGTCGTCTATCCGAGCTTCGGCGAAGGATTCGGGCTTCCAGTGGTCGAGGCGATGTCGTGCGGCGCGACCGTCATCACCACCAGGCACCTCGCGATCCCAGAAGTCGGCGGCGACGCCGTGGTCTACAGCGAGGCCGACTCCGCGTCGCTCGAAGAGACGATGCGTGCAGTGCTTGCCGACGAAGCCGTGCGGACGGACATGTCGGCGCGCGCGATCGTCCGGGCGTCCCAGTTCGACTGGAACTCCACGGCTCTTGCGCACCTGACCGCCTATGCGAGCGCGCGCGGCGACCTCGCCTGACCGTCCGGTACTCTCGGTCGTATCGTGAACCTCAAGCACCTGACCGCCGTAGCGACTGATCTCCTTCAGGCGAATCGCGCTTTCCTGACGAGCGGAGCGCAGCGTGCGCGACTGCGCGAGGCTCTGAAGGTCGACGGGTTCGATCGGCGGCGGGATGCCCTCGTGCGCGACGACGAGGTTGCCGCTCCCCCGATTGCTGCGCCGTACGCGCGACTGGCGGAGACGAGTCTTGCCCTCACCGGCATCCGTCTCGACGAGTCGACCCCGCGCGCGCTCAACGTCGTGGTCGGCGAGGTCCGCACGGCCGGGGTCTTCGCAGGCATCCACACCGCGCTCACTGCCGCGGCAGGACTCGCCGAGGCCTTGGGCGTCGACATCCGCCTGGTCATGCTCGACCCGACGTCGACGGACAATTCCCGGGCGGCGGCCACCGGGGCAGCGCAGAAGATCGTCGGCTCCATCCCCGTCTCCGTCGTCACGCGCGAGTCCATCAGGTCGCAGCCGTACGGCGCCGCGGACTACTGGCTCGCCACGCATTCCAAGACGGCGCACGCCCTCCAGGTGGCGTGCGAGATCGGAGTCATCGATCGTCGCCGGGTGGCCTACCTGATCCAGGACTACGAGCCAGGGTTCAGCGCCTGGTCGACGGAATCGGTGCTCGCCGAAGCGACCTACCGCGCCGGCTTCGTGCCGATCGTGAACTCGACGCCCCTGTGGAACTACCTGACACACCATGCGGGCATGAGCATTCCCGCCGATCTGGTCTTTGCGCCGCATTTCGAAACCGAGCGCCTCAAGGAGGCCGCTTCAAAACGCGTCAGGACTCCGAGTGCTCGCGTGCTCTTCTACGGGCGACGCACAAAACAGCGCAACCTCTTCGAGCTTGGCGTGTCCGCGGTGCGGGCAGCAGCACTAGAACTCGGCGCTGACATGAGGCGGGTCGAGTTCTTCTCACTCGGCGAATCGCACGACGACGTACCCCTCGCCGGAGGCGGCGTTCTCACCAGCAAGGGCAGACTTCCTTGGGAGGACTATTTCAAATTCCTCCCGACAGTCGATGTTGCCCTCTCCCTTCAGCAGAGTCCTCACCCCAGCCATCCCCCGTTCGATGCGGCGATTTCGGGGGCTGAAGCGATCACAAACGACTTTGCGGCCGACAGGAATGGACTTCATCCCCGGATACGTGCAGTGCCGACCGACACTGCAAGCATTGCGAAGGCCCTGGTCGCTGCCGTGCGTACATCGTGGAACGCTGAACCGGCGGAATATCTCCCGGTCGCGGACGGGCTGATGGGCGCGCCGCTTGAGCAGGTCATGGTCCGCGCTGCAGAGCGGCTTGAGGCTTAGTTCTGCGCGATCGAAGCCTCGTACGCGGCGATGACCGATTCGGCGTCTCCGACCGTCTTGAGTTCGCCCATATCGAGCCACGCAGCCGTATCACACATGTCACTGAGCATCGCCATCGAGTGAGTAACGAGAATCACCGTTCGACCATTCGCCTTGAGGTCGCGGAACTTCTGAGCGCACTTCTCGCGGAAAGCCGCGTCGCCAACGGCGAGCACCTCGTCGACGACCAGGATGTCGGGATCGACGTTGATCGCGATTGCGAACCCGAGCCGTACGTACATACCCGACGAATAGTTCTTGACCGGCTGATCGATGAACTTCTCGATACCGGAGAACTCTACGATCTCGTCGAACTTGCGCGCGATCGCTTTCCTGCTCATTCCGAGAATGGAGCCGTTCAGAAAAACGTTCTCGCGGCCCGTGAGTTCGGGATGAAAGCCTGAACCAAGTTCTAGCAGTGCCGCCATTCGTCCGTTCGCCGTGAACCCGCCCTTGTCGGGGTAAAGGATTCGCGACAGGCATTTGAGAAGTGTCGACTTGCCGGAACCGTTCTGCCCGATGAGGCCGAAGGTCGTTCCCGCCGGGACGTCGAACGTCACGTCCCTGAGCGCCCAGAAATCTTCGTAGATTGCTTTACGTCCACGAAGCAGCGCTGTCTTTATCGAGTTGTTTCGCTCTCGGTAAAGCCGGTATTTGAGTGAGAGGTTCTCTACCGAAACGGCAACATCTGAGCTCACAACAACACCGCCAATCGTTTCTCGTTCCTCGCGAACACCAAGCTGCCGATCGCGAACATCCCCACCGCCCAGACCACGCACCACATTGAATCATCGAGCGGTGGCCAGCGGTTGTCGTACAACAGGTCACGGAATACGCTCACAAAGCGCTCCATCGGATTAAGACGATAGATCACCAAGAGGTAATGGCCGTGGGTGCGGGCCGCTTCCTCCACGAGCGCGAGCGGGTAGATGATCGGCGTCAGATACAGCCACATCTGCAGAGCGATCGTCGTGAAATGCTGTATGTCGCGGAAATGCACCGTGACGATTGCCAACGCCATTGCCACGCCTGTGGCGAAGAGGGCGAGCAGGATCATGAAGAAGACGACAAAGGGCAACCATGGAAGGACCCCGCCGCCGCCGAAAATCAAGAGCGCGACGGTGAGAAGTGCCATCTCATTGAGCCAGGTGAACCCGGTTGATCCCGTAACTGCGAACGGGAGGTTCATTCGCGGAAAGTAGACCTTTTTGATCAGCTGCGCGTTCGAGGTGATTGACGCTAATCCGTGATTGACGACGCGGGCGAAGAAGGTCCACGGAAGCAGCCCGCACATCAGCCAAAGCGGGTAGATGTCCAGACCGCTTGGATGCCCGACAGCAGGTCGAGCGCGAAGGATTATTGAGTAGACAAGGGTATAGACCAGCATGGTCGCCAGCGGGTTGATGAGCGACCAAAGCTGCCCCAGAGCTGTTCGCCGGTATTTGCCCTTCACGTCGCGCATGACCAGATTCGCCAGAAGCTCGCGGGATGCCCATAGCTCACTCACATAATTCACAGGCGCGGACTTTCACTCAGGGGGATCGTTGCCATACGGGGCAAACCAACCCAGCATACGCGCCCGGTTCTGGGCATCGGCTGAGTGCCATCGGCCGGGCGGCTAGACTCGAAGACCGTGCTGGTCTACTTCGTCAACCATTCGACCGCGCCCGTCAACCTCGGGGGCGCGGAACGATCGCTGATCACCTTAGTGCAGGACTGGTACGCAAGCGACCCCGATTTCGAAGCTGTGTTCATCACCAAGGCGCCGCGAGGCAAGTTCGTCGACGCAATCGAGCAGCGAGGTTGGGAGTATCGCTCTTTCCGCTATCGCGGCTGGACGATTCCGGCGCCCAACCCGCCTTCAAGCGAGGTGATGTATTTCGCCAATGACGACTACCGTTCCACACTGGAGATCATTGCAATGATGGAGGAGCGTCGTCCCGACTTGGTTGTCACCAACACGGTCGTGGCTCCTTGGGGCGCTTTCGCTGCCGCAACTCTCGGAATCCCGCACGCTTGGTTCATTCGCGAGTACGGGGATCTGGACCACGGGCTGACGTTCCAAAACGGGCGGAGGAATACCTTCGAGGACATCGCTCTCCTGTCGCAGGCAGTTTTCACCAACTCGCTTGCCCTTCGAGACCACGTCGGTCAGTACATCGACGCGTCGGCCATCAATGTCGTGTACCCGCGGATCGACCTCGAGGAGGTCGCGTCCCGGTCCAAGGCCGATCCCGCTGTCATGCCCTTCGGTGCGAACCCCGGCCTAGCTATTACAGTGGTCGGGCGGCTAGCCGAGTCCAAGGGCCAGTGGCGAGTTATCGATGCCCTGGGCATACTTGCCCAACGCGGCGTCCGCGCGAGCCTGTGCCTGGTCGGCGGGCAGGAGCAACCTGACTACGACATGAAACTCCGGGAACGTGCGTCGGCGCTTGGCGTCGCCGACATGCTCGTGATCGCCGGCGAGCAGGCCGAACCCTTCCCTTATATCGCCGCGGCGGATATCTGCGTCACACCTTCTGGGATCGAGGCATTCGGGCGGACCACGCTTGAGTACATGGCAAGTGGTAAGCCGACCATCGCTTCTGAGGGTGGCGGAAGTGCCGAATTACTTGAACCGGGAGTAACTGGCTATCTCTTCAATCCTGCCGACACAACGCAGCTTGCCGACCTCCTCGAACTGTATGCTCGCGATCGTGCTTTGATCCGTGCACACGGTGACGCCGCCGCCGCACGGGCCACGACGCTACTGACGCATGAGTTCAGTAATCAGGCCGCTATTGCGCGCTTGGTCGAAACCGCCTCCGCCACCCCTTATCGCCTCCCTAATGCCGCACGGTATTGGTTCTCGCTGCCGGAAGTTTATTTTGCTTCCTCTGGCAGACGGCGACGTATAACGCTCGAGTTCATCCGCACCCGGCTCCCTGGCAGACTCAGAGCGATTGCGATAAGACCTGCGGCAGCGATACGGAGAAGATTCGCGCGATGACCCATCCCGTTACCGTTATCGTCCCCGTCTACGGTGACCTCGAATCCCTAACGACGTGCGTCGCTTCGCTAATTGCAAACGTCGACCAGACTGTGCACCGTGTCCTTCTCGTCAACGACAACGGGCCGGACGCCGATGCGATCGAAGTCGCGCTCCAATCGCAGATCACAGGCCAGCCCGGCTTTCGTTACGAACGCAATCCGTCCAACCTCGGTTTTGTCGGCAATTGCAACCGAGCAGTCTTCGAACTGGACCAGACGAGCAACGACATCCTGTTACTGAATAGTGACACCCTCACGACTTCAGGCTTCGTGGACGACCTCGCAGAGGTTCTCCACGCATCAGACCAGAACGGGGCCGTCTGCCCACGAAGCAACAACGCCACCATCGCGAGTCTGCCCTTCGCTCTCCGCGATCCCGCCGTCGGCCGCACAGTCGAGCGCACAGCCGAGGTACATGCCGCGATTAGTCCAATGCTCCCAAGCTGCGGCGTATCGCCGGTGGCCATGGGATTCTGCATTCTTATTCGGAGGGATCTGATCAGGCGGTTCGGATTGTTCGACGAAGTGTTCGCGCCTGGCTATGGCGAGGAGAACGATTTCTGCCTGCGTGTGGGCAAGCAAGGTTATCGTTCCTTGATTGCCCACGGCGTTGTCGTATTTCACCTCGGCGGGAGGAGCTTTCAGGGCGCGCGACGGGAGGCATTACGGTCGGCGCACGAAAAGATTGTTGTGTCGAGATATCCCGATTACACGGATTCGGTCCAACGCTATATCCACATCGAGCGCGATCCTGTCGACGTATTTGCTGATGCTCTGCTCCCGGGCGATGCTCTCGCGCGCGTTCTCATCGACGTTGGAGACCAAGCGCCGAGAAAGTTGACGGATCAGACGCGGATACTCCTCGAGACCGCCCAGCATTGGTCGCAAGCAGTGCGCATCACCGCAATCGCTCCAGCGCCAGCAATTCGTCGGCTGTCGCGTGCATACCCCGGGTTGACTTGGCGCCGCGCGGAACATATCAACGGAATCTGGGATGCAGCACTCATCTGCGGTGCGGCTGACGGCTCTCGCGTGCCACGGCTAAACCGAACCTGTCTACGGTGGGTAAGCGTGGACGCACTATCTGTTCCTCACCTGGACAACTACCTTGGCCGCGTCCCCGACGAAGACGAGGTGATTCAGTTCAGCCGTGAATGGGTGGATGTTGAGGCTCTGCGCTCGCGCTGGCGAGCCGTGACATCACAACCCGGCTATCTGGATGACGCGGGCAGTCCGCGCGAGCCGTGGCACCGTCGCATCGTGCGTCGCGCGGAGACTGTCGCGCCGCAGCCGGTAGGTTGGTCGAAGGCGATCGTGAGACGTGTTCTGCCCAGGCGCCACTAATTCGAGGTCCTCGTTTTGGACTTCTGGGTATACGGAACCCAGTTGAGGAAACCCACGACCTCGTCAACGCCGACAAACCGAACTCCTGCTGCAAGCATTCGGCGTGCGAGATTCCAGTCTCCGGGTTCGTCAACCAGCCAGCTCTCCTGGTCGTACTGGAAGAATCGCATACCACTGTGAACCAGCGCGCCCTGGAAGCTGAATCCTCCCCGCTCAGGCGGGTAACTGTAGATGTGGGCCTCGGATCCGTCGACGAGATTCCGCTGCGTCAGCGCGCCATACGCAACTTCGGAGTGCGACTCGCGCGCCAGCTTGAGGAGCCTTTCGATATGGTCCGGCTCGAATGCATCATCTTCATCGAGCGGCGCAACCCAAAGTCCAGTGGACCGACGAATGCCCTCGTTCATCCCGGGCGAGCCCGCGACGAACCATCGATGTGCGCGCGACTCGGGATAGATGGTGCGATGAGGGGTTTCAATGTAGATCACTCGAGGGTCCCCGAGCCTGCGCAACGCCTCAGCCGTTTCCGGATTGGGGCCATCGTTGACGATCACCACCTCGAGGTTGGAATGCGTCTGAGCGAGGACCGAGGGAAGCGAGATCGACATGAGCTCGGCCGTGCGCTGATACGTTGCGATCCGAACACTCACCAGTGGGTCGTCCGTTGTCCAAGGCAGTTCGTATTCGCCCTGCGCGCGGGCCGAAGCGAGCCTCTCGGCCGCGAGGGCGGTCCCATCGCGAGCGGACTTCGAAAGCAGAAGTGATCGTTCGGCCGTTTTATCCAATGCTGTGACAGTGTCGTTCAGCGCTTCCAAACGCGAGACAGCCATCGTTTCGAGTGCCTCGGACTGTGCAGATAGCCGCCGGACACCCTCGTCGAGATGGTGGTCGACGCCCCGCAACTCGCCGATGACCGTGGACTGGATGAGCTCTGCGAGCGCCCGGACCTGGGCGCGCAGCTCTTCTTGCTCTGCAATGATCTGGTTTAGTTGATCGCGCACACGCAGGCGTCGGCCGCCCGGGGTCGATGGATTCGTTTCATTCACCACGGATAGACCATACCGGTACGAGATCAAACCCTTCGTTCCAACGTGTGACGCGATCCTAGATCGAGGCGTTGCGGCGCTGGCGATCGAGGTAAAGCTCTACCGCAGTGAAATGGGACCATCGCTGTTCCAGACGAGCGATGAGAGCGGGATCGATATCGGCCCTGGTCGCAGCGAAAATCGCGTCGGGCAGGGCACTCGGATCCTGTGCGGGCGACGGCAACTGAGTTGGAGCGGTTCCGGAAAGCGAAGCGCGGCGAACGGGATCGCCGCGATGCGCGCCGCCCAGCTCGATCCACCAATCAGCGAACGTGAAGAGTTCGTGGGAGGCTACACGGCTTTCGCCGATCCCCATCTCCCGTGACCACGCGATCGATGTAGTCTCCAGAACCGAGACGCCCACCGTTCTGAGGTGACGGCGATTCGACTCGACAAGTCGCGCCCCGTGCAGACCATCGGCCACAACGATGCCTACATCGAAGATCTCGACCGGATCGGGAGTCGCGCTGACAATCCGCGCGACCGACGGATCGAGACCGAGCAGGACGGCGTCCTCCGGATCGGCGACGACTTGAACGGAAAACTGCTCGAGCAATGGCGGGACAAGGGTTTCACGGATGCGGATGAGCGCTTCCGCACGCGGACCCGTCTGCGGGATTGCTTCGCTTAGGCCACGAAGCTCAATCTCAACTTTGGGCGTTCCAGTTCGCGGAACGACGAGGTCGGCGAACCACTCGACTGCGGACACACAGAAGTAGTTGTAAAAACGCACTGCGCGACGATAGTACGGGTACTTGGAGTCGAGGAGCTTCTCGTGTGCGTCACGAAGCTCGTTTCGGCCAACGCTCACGAAGCTCTTCGATCCCTCGTGGAACACAAGAGCCGTATTTGCGATGACAGAAAGATAGCCGGCCTTATTAAGCCGCAGGCAATAGTCGTTCTCCTCGCCATATCCGGGCGCGAACTCCTGTGCGAACAACCCATATCGACGTATGAGTTCGCGCCGGGTGAGGAAACAGAATCCCATCGCCACGGGAGCGACCGTAAAGGGAGGCAACAGGGTGGCCACGGCGTCATACACGGCTTGCGTACGCTCGAAGGTTCGAGAGGCAGACGGGTCCGCGAGCCGGTACGGAATGCTGGCAATCGTCGCGCTATTGCTCCGGGCTGTCACTACACCATGGCGCTCATCCGCGTACAACACGGCCTCCATGGCGTCCACGAAGCCGTTGGTAGTCACGGTGTCGCTGTTGAGAAGCAGGATGTCGCGATCGCTGTCGTCGAGTTCGAGGGCCGCTCGGTTGCACGTACCGACGAACCCGAGATTTCTTGAATTCCGATGGTAAGCGAAACCATGCTCACCATCGATCGCCTCCAGGACTGCTCTCTCTATCGCATCCGCGTCAGGTCCGACATCGTTGACCAGCATGACGCTATGGCGCGAAAAATCGACTGTCGACTTCAGCGATTCGATGCACTCGAGAAGGGACGGTAGATCGCCGTAGATGGGTACCACCACGGTTACACCTGGGTTTGCGTTCACTGAGTTCTCCTCCAGGCAGACACGACAGTAGGACGCTCTGCCAGCGCCAATCGCCGCCCAAGCATATCCGAACCCCAAACTCCGGCTAATGTCGTTGCGTGCGCGTTCTCCTTCTCTGTCATAGCCCCGCCTACGAAGTACTCGGTGGCGCCGAGAAGTCTGCAATGGCGATCGCGTCTCGCTGGCGACAACTCGATCCGTCTGTCGAGATCGTATTCGTGCTCCCGGCAACCGACGGCTTGCTCGCTCCCGCGCTCACTGCGCGAGGTTTCATGGTTCGTGGAATCCCATCGTTCCCATGGGTGCTTCGTTCAGTTCCTACCGACGCAGAACGAATCCTCCGCTACCAGAAACAGAACGCAAGTGCCGTCGAGCGCCTCGTTGAATTGATCCAACGCGAGAAGTTCGATCTTGTCGTCACGAACTCGATCGTGAACCCGTGGGGAGCTGTTGCCTCGTCCATCGCAGGCCGCCCGCACGTGTGGCTTGTGAGGGAATACGGCGATCTTGATCACGGCCTCCAGTTCCAGTTCGGGGCAGAATCCACTTGGCGGGACATCGCCTCTCTATCCGATCTGGTCGTGGCGAATTCAGAAGCGATTCGCAATCACGTCCACTCCTTCGCGCCTAGCGCCAACACGATCGTGTCTTATCCACCCGTGGCCGTCCCGGAGGTGGATCCATCCCAGCTGGTCCCGGACCCGAATGCCGAACGGCTTTCGATCATCTGTGTCGGAACGATGTCCGAATCGAAAGGGCAGGCGACTGCTGTGGCCGCCGTGGCCCGGCTCGCAAGCAGCGATATCGACGTCAGTCTCACACTTGTCGGTGCTGACGCTCCGGCCGGCTACCGCGACGAGTTGAGTGCGCTGGCCATTCGGCTTGGTGTCGAGGACCGAGTTAGCATTCTCCCACCTAGCGATGACGTGCAGAACCTTATCCAGCAGGCTCACATTGCAGTTACTCCTTCCGTCATGGAGGCCTTCGGACGTGTGACGCTCGAATACATGCTTCTCGGCAAGCCAGTGGTGGGTGCGCGCTCGGGCGGAACTGCCGAACTCATCGATTCGGGCCGCTCCGGCTACCTTGTGACTCCGGGCAATGCCGATGACATGGCTGTAGCCATCGCGTCCTATGCCCATGATCGGGATCTCATTGCCCGGCACGGGACGACCAGTCGCGAGCGAGCGCTCGAATTCACTAGTGGTGACCGCACGGTTGACGCATTGATCGAACGATTGGTTGCCCTAGGGTCCAGCCGACGCGCCTCCGCGGCCACGCCCAGACTTGTGGCCGCCACTATGGGCGAGGCCGGACGAGCCCTCGATTGGGTCCGCGCGTCGAACGAGAAGCGGAAACAGACGTCCGAGTTTCGGATCGGGGCAAAGATCGTCGCGCCGGCCCGGAAGGCTCGTGCGATCGTGCGACGCGCGAAGCGAGGAGTTGCCCACGTGGCGTCGGCGCGCCCCGACAAGACGAATCGCTCATCGCTCGCGCGCCGCAGCTTCGATGCATCGAGTGCCGTTGCTCGCGGCGCGGCGAAGCAGAAGCGTGGACTGCGGACCGCGGTCAAAGACCAGGCCGTCGCACTCGCCCTCGTGCGCCGTGGCTTAGTCGACCGGGATTTCTACGGCACACTTGCCGGCAGACGATTCGCTACCGAACTGAGCGCGGCTCGCCACTTCCTTTCCACAGGCTTAGCTGCCGGTCTTGCACCTTCAATGAACTTCGAGCCTGCCTGGGCCGCCGCCGTCTCAGGAAAGCCCGTACCTGTTGTCGTTCGCTACGTAGCAGGGCACGGTGGAAGGGACCTCGGTACGGTCTGGACCGTACCGATGAGGGAGTCGTCCACCGAGTTGGTCCCGTCGACGTCGGTCGCCGCTGAAGCGCTCCTCGCCCCGCCCATCAACGGTGATTCCTTTACCGATCCGCGTCGGCTCTACGACCGTGTCGGACGCTTCGAGTCGGTAGAGCTCTCACGACAGCCGAGTAACGCAGTGACAAGCATCCACTGGAACGACGAGCTGGCCGCGTGCGCGCAGCGGTCCGACGAGCTGGTCTCAATCCTCATGCTCACCTACAACGACTGGCGCAGAACGGTCGTTGCCATTGATGCGATTCTCGCTGCCGAGACAAGTGTCCCGTTCGAAGTGATCCTGGTCGATAATGGGTCGAAACCCGAGGTACGGCGCATCTTGCGTGCGCTCTACGATGGCAATCCGGTGGTCGACGTCGCAGTCTCGCCAGTCAACCTAAACTTCGCGGGTGGGTGCAATTTGGCATTCACTCGGTCCCGAGGGTCTCGCATCGTCTTTCTTAACAACGACACAGAGGTCGAAGACGGATGGCTCGAGCCATTGATCGCGCCCCTCGCTGACCCGATGGTCGCCGGAACGCAACCTTTACTGATCTACGCCCGTGGAACAATCCAGACGGCGGGGACAGTGTTCGACGGCCCGACGGTGTTGCCGCGTCATTTCCTCACTGATCACGCAATCGAAGATGCTCTGGCGCTAGCACCGGAGACCTTGGACGGCTTCAACGCGGTCACTGCTGCCTGCCTTGCTCTTCGAGCCCGCGACTTTGCTCGTGTTCAAGGTTTCGATGAACTGTTTGCGAACGGAATGGAGGACGTTGACCTCTGTCTGCGTCTTGTCGAAGAGTTGCACAGCACGTTCCGGGTAGTCACAGGATCACGCGTGATGCACTACGAGAGCCTCACCGAGGGCCGTGGCGCACGCACGGTCGCCAATCGCGTTCGCTTCTGGCAACGCTGGGCCGGAGCGCTACCGCAATCTGACACATGGCGATACACCGAGCTGGGATTGGCGACAGTGTCTTTTGCGCCCCGTGGAACGAAACCTGGTGAAACTGGCCTCACTCACGGAACCGAAGCGTTGACGATCCGAGTACGAGAACCAAACCAGACGCGCCGTCGCGTGGCCGTCCGGCGCCCGTATCTGTCACTCACCGACGGACGCACCTCAGCCCGCGCAGCATTGGTCGAGGCGGTTGTAGAGGCAGTCGCCGAGAGCGATGCCCTGGTGATCGTCGACTCAGCATCGACCCGCTATCGCAGGTCACGCTCGTTGGACGACATTGTGGTGCACTTCGCTTTCGACGCCCAGCCTGATATCCAGCCTGGTGTGCGAAACATCGTGATCGCCGCTGGCGATGATATCGACGGCCAGTTTGCGCGTTTCGGCGATCTCGTCATCCGACTGCCCGAACCGACTACGGATGATTCAGGCCTCGTTTTCACTTTCGATGAGGTCGCACATCGCGAGCTCCTTGCTGCTATCTCGTGAGCGTAAGTACCTCGGCGCAGGAGGCACCTCAGACAGTACGCCGAACCGGACGGACCTTTCCCGAGATCCAGGCCCTGCGCGCGATCGCAGTCACCGGGGTCGTGGTGTACCACTTGTTCCCCGGCGTTCTCCGGGGCGGGTACGCGGGCGTCGATGTCTTCTTCGTCATCTCCGGTTTCCTGATCACTTCGCATCTGCTCCGGGAGCTCGACTCCACGGGGCGCATACGCTTCGGCGCCTTCTACGCCCGACGTGCGCGACGCCTCTTGCCGGCAACCTTCGTGGTGCTGGCGGTGACCGGCATTCTGACTCTCCTACTGCTCCCCCAACGCGACTGGGCGCAGGTCTTGCAGGAGATCGGCGCGTCCGCGGCATACGTGGAGAACTGGGTCCTCGCCGCGAATTCTGTCGACTATCTCGCCCAGAACATAGCCATCGCCAGCCCGACCCAGCACTTCTGGTCGCTCTCGGTCGAGGAGCAGTTCTACCTCATCTGGCCCCTGCTGCTGGTTCTGGGCTGGTGGATCGGATCGAGGGCGCTCAGAATGCGCACGCGATCGATCCTCACGGTTGCGCTCGGGATCGTGTTCGTCGGCTCCCTCGCTGCGAGCATCGGGCAGACCGCCTGGAACCCTGGCCCGGCATACTTCGCAACGCAGACGCGAGCCTGGGAGTTCGCGGTCGGCGGCATCCTCGCGCTCTTCGTCTCGCGATCCGGACGATTCCCTGCCGCGAGAGCGGCGCTCGCCTGGCTGGGGCTGGCAGCGATCGCCTTCACATTCGTCGTCTACACGGGCGCAACGCCCTTCCCCGGTGCGGCCGCTCTCGTCCCCGTCCTCGGCACAGCGGCTGTCATTGCGGCCGGCGAGTCGGCGACGGCCTGGGCACCGCGGCGACTGATGGAATTGCGACCCGTACAAGCAGTCGGCGATGTCTCCTACAGTCTGTATCTGTGGCATTGGCCGTTGGCCGTCTTCGCTACGGCACTGCTCGTCAGGCCGGGTGCCGGCGGACACGTGGCCGTCGCCATCCTCGCGTTCGTTCTTGCCGTCGCGACGAAGCGCTTCGTCGAGGATCCCGCACGGTCCGCCCGCTGGCTCACGGGGCGACGCCCGCGCTTCACCCTCGTGCTGACTGCAGCCGCAATGGCTGTGACCCTTGCCATCACGGGCGTCGGGGTAGCGCTTGTGACACAACGCATCCAGGGCGATCACAGCCATGCGCTCAAGCTCCTTGCCGCGGACGGTCGATGCCTCGGGGCCGGAGTCCTCGACAATCCATCCTGCCCGCCCGGGACGCTTCCGACGTCCCTCATTCCCGGAGTCGATGCAGCGCCTACGGACGACGTCAACTCGATCGACTGCTGGAGCAGGAACGGGGACGACACCCTCAAAGTCTGCTCCGAAGGCCCGACAACCGGCGCC
Source organism: Leifsonia sp. Ger2509 (assembly GCF_055231915.1). NCBI lineage: Bacteria > Bacillati > Actinomycetota > Actinomycetes > Micrococcales > Microbacteriaceae > Leifsonia > Leifsonia sp. Ger2509. The sequence continues at coordinate 3,202,478 of NZ_JBUYVB010000003.1, read as the reverse complement.
GCCTTGAATGTCGCCCTCGTCGGAGACTCCCACAGCAACCAATACCTCGCCGCTCTCAAAGACCTCGCCCAGCGCAACCGCTGGCATTTCGACGTCTACGGGAAGACCGGATGCATCTGGACGAGCGCGACTCAGGTCCAGACTGTGGCCTGGGTGCAGAGTTGCGAGAGTTGGAAACAGAAACTCGAGCACCGACTTATGACGATTCCCCCGTATGACGTCATCATCACTAGCTACTCCGCCACATCGGACGTCCGGCCCGCCCCGGGCAAGACCCTCCAGCAGACCATCGTCGACGGTTTCATCGATGTCTGGAAGCCGATCACCGCTCGGGGCACCCGGCTCGTCGCGATCAAAGACAATCCACGGCCGCGCGTCGACTACCTCACGTGCATCTCAGACCATCCGTCGACGGCTTCCACTGCATGCGACAACAACGAGGACACTGCATTCCACTACTTCGACGGCCAGCCGAAGGCCGTGGCCCAGGTGCCCGGTGCTGCCCTCCTCGACCTCACCCGCTACTTCTGCCGTGATCGACTGTGCCCTGCTGTCATCGGCGACGTGATCGTCTACCGTGACCCGAATCACCTCACGTCCAGCTATACCCGGACTCTCGCGCCGTTTGTGCGCGAAGGTGTGCTTCAGGTCACTGGCTTGAAGGAGAAGCCTTCCTCGTAGGCGGCTCCCCTCCACCTCAGTGGAAGAAGTGCCGCTCCCCGGTGAAGTACATCGTCACGCCCGCCTCTTTCGCCGCTGCGATGACTTCTTCGTCGCGGATCGAACCCCCGGGCTGCACGATCGCGCTGACTCCGGCCTCGATCAGGATGGCGGGGCCGTCGGCGAACGGGAAGAACGCATCGGATGCGGCGACGGCTCCCGCAGCGCGGTCACCCGCGCGCGCCACGGCCAGGTTGCACGAGTCGACCCGGTTCACCTGTCCCATGCCGACGCCGACGGATGCGCCGCCGTGCGCGAGGAGGATCGCGTTCGACTTGACCGCGCGGCAGGCCTTCCAGGCGAACTCGAGGTCGGCGCGGGTCGCCGCGTCGGCTTCGGCGCCCGCTACGAGCTGCCAGCCCTCGGACGAGAACTCGTCGAAGCGATCCGAATCCTGGACCAGCACGCCGCCCGAGATCTGCCGGAACTCGGTCACCGACCGCGCATAGCCTTGGGGCAGCTTGAGCAGCCGCAGGTTCTTCTTCGTCTGCAGCAGTTCGAGCGCTTCCGCCTCGAAGTCGGGCGCGATCAGCACCTCGGTGAAGATGTCCTTCACGGCCTGCGCCATGGCCAGGCTCACGGTGCGGTTCGCGGCGATGACGCCGCCGTACGCGGACACCGGGTCGCACGCGTGGGCTTTGGCGTGCGCATCCGCCACATCCGCCCCGACCGCGATCCCGCAGGGATTGGCGTGCTTGATGATGGCGACGGCGGGCTCCGCGAAGTCGTAGGCGCTGCGCAGGGCCGCATCCGCGTCGACGTAGTTGTTGTACGACATCTCCTTGCCACCGAGCTGCGTGGCCTGGGCGATGCCGCGGCCGGCCGGGTCGACGTAGAGGGCTGCGGCCTGGTGGGAGTTCTCCCCGTAGCGCAGGGTCGTCTTCAGCTCGGCTTCGACCTCGAAACGCTCGTGCCAGTCGTCGGTCGACGGCGTCTCGCCCGAGAACCAGGCCGCGACGGCGGAATCGTAGGCAGCAGTGTGGGCGAACGCCTTGACCGCGAGTTCGCGACGCAGGCCGAAGGTCGTGCCGCCACTGGCGATCGCCTCGAGGATGCGCGGATAGTCGGCCGGCGACACGACGATGGCGACATTCGCGTGGTTCTTCGCCGATGCACGGACCATTGCGGGCCCCCCGATGTCGATCTGCTCGACGACGTCGTCGCCCGCGGCGCCGGAGGCGACCGTTTCGACGAACGGGTACAGGTTGGAGACGACGAGCTCGAACGGTTTGATGCCCAGGTCGGCCAGTTCGGCTTCGTGCGAGGCCAGACGGAGATCGGCGAGGAGCCCCGAATGGATGCCGGGGTGCAGCGTGCGCACCCTTCCGTCGAGGTGTTCGGGGAACCCGGTCACGCTTGCGACGTCGGTAACCGGATGGCCGGCCTCGCGGATACGGGTCGCTGTCGTGCCCGTCGCGACGATCTCGACGCCGGCTGCGACGAGCGAAGCGGCGAGTTCGAGGAGGCCGGTCTTGTCGCTGACCGAGACGAGTGCTCGACGCACCGGCACGAGGTCGCGTTCGCGGTACAGGCTCGGGTCGTGACGGGGTCCGCTCATGCTCGGGCAAGCTCCTTGAGGTCGATGTATCCGTTGGCGATATCGAGCACGGCCTGGACCAGCAGGCGGCGTTCGACGGGCTTGATTCGTTCGTGCAGGCTCGTCTCGGTGTCACCGGGCAGCACGGCGACGCGTTCCTGGCTGATGATCGGGCCCGCGTCGACACCGTTGTCGACGACGATCAGGCTCGCTCCGGTCTCGGTCGCACCGGCGGCGAGAGCATCGCGCACTCCGTGGGCGCCGGGGAACTCGGGAAGGAAAGCAGGATGCGTGTTGATCAGGCGCGGCGAGAGCGCAGCGACCACCCGCGGCGGCACAAGGCGCATGAACCCGGAGAGGATCACTAGGTCAGGTCCCCACTGCAGGATCTGCTCGAGCAGCGCATCCCCCCACTCCTCCCGGTTCTCGAACGACGAGAAAGGAACGGTGAACGACGGGATGCCGAACTCCTCGGCGAGTGCAAGACCCTCGGCGTCGCGGTCGGCACCGATGGCCACGACGCGCGCCGGGAATTCGGCGTCTTCTGACGCCTCAAGCAGTGCGCGCAGGTTCGACCCGCCGCCGGAGATCAGGACCACGAGCGAAAGCACGCTCCCAGCCTACCGGTCGCCGAAGACGGGCAGAGACGGCCTTCAGCGGCGTATCCGGCCGCCTGCGAGCATCCCGATGCCGGCGGCGACGGCGATCTCGGCGGCTGCCAGGAGGCCGACCATCCACGGGTCCGGGCCGACATCGTGGAGGCGTCCAGGACCCAGCGAGCCCGACGACCACCAGGTGAGCAGACCGAGCTCGACCCCCGCGACGACCCCGACGCCGAGCGCCGTGAGGACGACCCAGCCCGGGCCGTGGACCGCAGCCGACCGGTTCACGTGGGAGCGGAGCAGGATCGCGGCCAGGAAGCCGGCCAGGAGCGGCACGAGCAGCCCCACGAATCCGAGAGCGAGACCGCCGGTGGGCAGCACCCCGAACAGCGGAACGGCCGGGATGGGCCCCAGCTGGGTGGCGACGGGTCCGACGGAGGAGCCGGTGCCGATCGCGAAACCAGGCCCGATCAGCCAGGCTGCGGTCCAGATGACGAAGTTGGGTATGAACGCCGCCTGTGCCACCGTCAGCGCAGCACCGCCGAGCGCACCGCTCTGCAGGCGCTCGTAGAGGCCGACCACGGCGCCGAAGTCGACCACGACGAGGACGGTGAGCACGAGCGCTGCGCCCGCGATCACGAGAGCGGCGGCGGCGGTTCCACCGCGGGCCGCGGCTGCAGCACCGGAGCGCAATGCGGGAGGCAGTGCATCCACGCGCATCCGGAGCGCGGATGCGACGCGGCCGGCGCGCGGAACCGGTGCGGTCTCGGAGAGTGCCGCACGACGGATCCGCTCGCGCCGGGCCTGCCCTGCACCGATCCCGATCGCGATCCCCACCCCGAAGACGAAGGGCGGCAGCAGGATCCCCTGCAACGGCGACGGGTGGACGAGCACGCTCGAGGACGTCAGCGTCACGATGGCCGAGAGGCCTGCGAACACGACGAGCGCCGTGACGATACCGGTCGCCCGGTACGCGGTCTCGGATGCGCGGAGCCCCGTGCGGACTCCGAACGCTGCGGTGAACAGCGCGAAGCCGAGGGCGGCGATCGTGATCTGGAACGGCACGGCGGCCCCGGGCAGGCCGAGCGTCGCCGCAGTCACCGGATCGAGGGCGATCGTGAGGTTCACACCGTGTCCGACCAGCCAGATATCGCCGGCCGCCCGCCAGAAGATGAACCAGTCGACAGCGAGGTGGTACTGCGCGGCCCAGAGGATCGTGAGCGGAACCAGGGCGATGCCGAGGCCGACCGCTGCGACGATGACTGCCTCGAGGGCTGCGAGCAGGGCGACGGTTGTGCGATTCATCTCCGCTGGAGCCTACCCGCGCTCGGGCGGCGCGCCCGGCAGACACTTCGCACGGTCGGCGACCTCGAGGATCGCGCGACCTGAGAGCCGGTCGTCAGCCGGCCGTCAGCCGGTGATCACGACCGGAGTGTCCTCATCCGCATCCTTCGGCACGGTCGCCACCGGACGCTGCACGAGTTCCAGGATCCCGATGACCACAACAGCGATGACCAGCGTCCAGATCGTCAGCGAGGGGGTGATGGGTCTCACGAAGAGCACGATCGCCGAAGCGATCACGGCGATGATGACCCGCAGGAGCACGCGCTGTGCATAGATCCACTCCCCCACGCGTCCGGTGGTGATCCCGTGCTCTTCTGCCACCGTCCGAAGCCGGGTCGCGCCGGCCTCATAGAACCCGCGGAGCCTGCGCGGCACCTCGAAGGGGCCGGCGAACCACGCGACGATCGCAACCACGATCGCGAGGACGAGTACGGCGACGGTGGTCTCCTGCATGGCGGCCACGACGGTGTCGAACAGGGTGCGGGCCACATTCGACGGCAGTAGCGCTGGAGATGCGGAGGCGATGAACACGATCCGGCCGATCGCGAACCCTGTGGCCGTGATGATCATCGAGAGCGCCAGCGCGATGGCCGCCCAGACCAGCGCGACCGCGCGTCGGCGCGCGACGAGCACGCCTGCAGCGAGGAAGAGGATGGCGACCCACGGCAACCACGCGCCGGCGACAAGTGCGACGTTGTAGGCCAGCTGAATGGTGGGGATCGCGTCGGACTGGGCGACCGTGATCGTCCGGTCGATGGTCGGGATCTGCGAGGCGAACGTGATGCCCTTGGCGACGAGAGTGGACTTGACCTGTTCCATGATCGGTGCGAGCTGGATGCCGATCGAGCCGTCGGAGCCGATCGCGATCGCTGCCTTCGGATCGTTCTGCATCGTCGCGACGAGCTGCGAATGGCTGAGCTTCAGTGCTGCTTTCCAGACGTCGGCGAACGCGTTCGAGGTCACGAAATTGTTGACCGCGGTGTGGATGAGCGACTGGATTCCCTGCGCTGCCGGCCCCTTCAACGCTTCGAGCGCCTTCGTCGCCGCGGGTCCCGTGCCCAGCGAGGTGATCCCGTCGATGACGTCGCTGGTCAACTGCTTGACATCGACCTGCTGGTTGATGACATCGACGACCTGATTCGTGATGTAGGCCTGGACGGCCGGATCCTTCGCCAATGGTGCGTAGGTCGCGACGAAGCTGTCGGTATCGGTGAGTTCGACTTTCGCCCACGAAGCGACGACTGCAACCGGCGCGAGGATCGCTCCGATCAGGATGAGCACGGTCGCCAGGACCGTCCAGCCCCATCCGCGGCCTTTCTTGGTCGGCGTCACCGGCAGCGGTTCGAGCGGGACTGTGGCCGTTCCGTCTTCGCGCATCCGGAGCGCTGCGTTCTCGGCCTCGAGTTCGCCGATGCGCTTCAGCAGGTCTGCGTTGGTCTGTCGAGCCATGTCGATACCCCTTCACCCCGGTGATGCTCACTGTAGCGCTGGGTTGCGCTCCACGGCACGAAAAAGGGCCCGGCGGATCTCCACCGGGCCCTCGTTCGTATCGAAGCGTCAGAGCGCTGCGTACACCTCGCGGAGGAGCGCTGCCGTCTCGCTCGGAGTCTTGCCGACCTTGACGCCGGCGGCCTCGAGGGCCTCCTTCTTCGCCTGCGCGGTGCCCGCGGAGCCGGAGACGATCGCGCCGGCGTGGCCCATCGTCTTGCCCTCGGGGGCGGTGAAGCCGGCGACGTAGCCGACGACCGGCTTCGTCACGTTCGCCTTGATGAAGTCGGCTGCCCGCTCCTCAGCGTCGCCACCGATCTCGCCGATCATGACGATCGCCTTGGTCTCGGGGTCGGCCTCGAACGCGGCGAGCGCGTCGATGTGCGTGGTGCCGATGATCGGGTCGCCGCCGATGCCGATCGCGCTCGAGAACCCGAGGTCGCGAAGCTCGTACATCATCTGGTAGGTCAGGGTGCCCGACTTCGACACGAGGCCGATCGGGCCCTTGCCGGTGATGTTCGCCGGGGTGATGCCGACGAGCGATTCTCCGGGGGTGATGATGCCGGGGCAGTTCGGGCCGATGATGCGGGTCTTGTTGCCCTTGACCTTCGCGTAGGCCCAGAACTCCGCCGAGTCCTGCACCGGGATGCCCTCGGTGATGACCACGACGAGCGGGATCTCGGCGTCGATGGCCTCGACGACTGCGTCCTTCGCGAACGCCGGCGGAACGAAGACGATCGAGACGTCGGCGCCGGTCTTCTCGATGGCCTCGACGACGGTGCCGAATACGGGGAGCTCGATGTCGCCGTGGGCGACGGTGGTGCCGGCCTTGCGGGCGTTGACACCACCGACGACCTGGGTGCCGGCCTTCAGCATGAGGGCTGTGTGCTTGGTGCCCTCACCGCCGGTGATGCCCTGGACGATGACCTTGGAATCCTTGTTGAGGAAGATTGACATTCTCTTCGTCCTTTACTTTGAAGCCAGTTCGGCGGCCATGTCGGCGCCTTCGTCCATGGTGAGCGCGAGGGTGACCAGCGGGTGGGCCGCCTCGGTGAGGATGCGGCGGCCCTCATCGACGTTGTTGCCGTCGAGGCGCACGACGAGCGGCTTGTTCGCCTCGTCGCCGAGGATCTCGAGCGCCTTGACGATGCCGTTCGCGACCGCGTCGCAGGCGGTGATGCCGCCGAAGACGTTCACGAACACGCTTTTGACCTGCGGGTCGTTGAGGATGACGTCGAGACCGGCAGCCATGACCTCTGCAGATGCGCCACCTCCGATGTCGAGGAAGTTGGCGGGTTTCACGCCGCCGTGGTTCTCACCGGCGTAGGCGACGACGTCGAGCGTGCTCATCACGAGTCCTGCTCCGTTGCCGATGATGCCGACCTCGCCGTCGAGCTTCACGTAGTTCAGGTCGCTGGCTTTGGCCTTCGCCTCCAGCGGGTCGGCGGCCGCCTTGTCCTCGAGTGCACCGTGATAGAGGTGACGGAACCCGGCGTTCTCGTCGAGCGTGACCTTGCCGTCGAGGGCGATGATGTCGCCCTCCTCGGTCAGGACGAGCGGGTTGACCTCGACGAGAGTGGCATCTTCGCCCTTGTACACGTCGTAGAGCTTGACGAAGACATCGGCCACCTTCTCGACGAGCTCGTCAGGGAAGCCTGCGGCGGTCGCGATGGCGACAGCCTTGTCGTGGTCGATGCCGACGATCGGGTCGACCTCGATGCGAGCGAGAGCCTCCGGCTTCTCGACCGCGAGCTGCTCGATCTCCATGCCGCCCTCGACGCTGGTCAGCGACAGGTAGGAGCGGTTCGCGCGGTCGAGGAGCACCGAGAAGTAGAACTCCTGGGCGATGCGTGCGCCGCCGGCGACCATCACGCGGCGGACCACGTGGCCCTTGATGTCGAGACCGAGGATCGCCTTCGCGGCCGCCTCCGCCTCATCCGGGTTCTTGGCGACCTTCACACCGCCGGCCTTGCCGCGGCCTCCGACCTTGACCTGGGCTTTGACGACCACCACACCACCGAGCTTCTCGGCTGCTGCGCGCACCTCCTCCGGAGTATCCGCGACGATGCCCGGAAGAACCGGAACCCCGTACTGTTCGAACAGGTCTCTGGCCTGGTACTCGTAAAGATCCACGGTTATCCAATCCGCTGGTGCCGGCGCGCGCTCGTGGCGCCATCATTGTCCGTATTTTCGGCGAACTCCGGCCGAGATAGCTCGACGCCGAGACAAATTCGCCACTGAGAACTCTATCCTCTCCGACTGGACCCTCGCGCACCGCCTGTGGAAGCCCTCTCCTCCACAACATGGCATGTCCTCGCCGCTGTCCACATTTGTCGTGCGGACGTCGCCGGGCGCTGCCCGGTCAGCAGACGCTGGGGGCATGTCCAAACGAATCTCACTCCTCGCCACCGCTTTTGCGGTGATCGGCTTCCTGTTGTTCTCACTCGCAGTCAGCTCCCTGAGCGCCAGGGCACTGTCAGCGACCGGAGACGCTGTGGGCTATTGGTCGTCCGACCACTACTGGCTCGGCTCCTACCAGCTCGACGACGGCACCCGCGGCTTCTGTCTCGAAGCGGGCAAGACCTGGCCCGTCGGGCACGACACCGAACTCGTCGACGGCGCAACACTCGGCTGGTTCAGTCCCGCCGACGCCGCGCGACTCGCATACATCTCACGCACCTGGGCGACCTCCGACGACCGCGTCACGGCCGCCGGCGGACAGCTGGCGACCTGGATCATCGCCGGTCTCGGCGGTCACACACAGGAGGAACTCGCCTCCCGCGCCGGAGCCGACGGAGACGCGGTGCTCGCCCGGGCACGGGCGATGGTCGGCGAGGCGACACGCGAAGCCACCTCGGCGGTTACCGCCAGCGCGGTACTAGAACTCGCAGACTCCGGCCCGGGAAGACTCCGGGTCGAGCTGACGACCGAGAAGCTCGATGGCACCCGTCCGAACGTTCCCGGCGGACAGCACCGTGGAACCATCGAGCTCACCGGCGCCGCCTTCGCCGACGGATCGACCTCGGCAGAGCTCCCGAACGGCACCGATCTCGAAATCTTCCCGGACTCGGCGGAGCCGACCGTCGAAGTGACGGCCAACGCAGAGTTCACGGATCTCCCGTTCGGTGACAGGCTCCTCGTCGGCAGATCCGGCGACGACGTGCAGGCTCTCCTGATCTCCACCCCGGCGTCGGCCACGGCATCGGCGACGGCCTCGAGCGTCGGTGTCTCACCCCGCCCCATGCAACCGGTGGTCAGCACGCGCACCAGCGATCCGATTGCTGAGCCGGGCGCTCGGATCAGTGATCTTCTCGAGGTGGACGTTCTCCAGGGCGATGGCCTGCTTCCGACGTGGGGGGTCTTCGATGACGGCAACGGGATGTCTCCGATCGTCGTGACGGTGGAGAGCTCGCTCCTCGGCCCGTTCGACGCTCCCATCGAGCAATCGCCCGACATCCCCGCTGGCGCTCCGGTCCTCTGCACCGTCTCCACGCAGGTGTCCGGTCCCGGGGAGTACCGGACACCCGAGTGCACGCTCGAAAAGGCGGGTCACTATGTCTGGGTCGAACGCATCGACCCAGGATCGCTGCCTGCCGAACACGGCGGTTCCCGTATCCGGCCCTGGCAATCGGCCTTCGGTGTCGCCTCCGAGGCGACCACCGTCGAGAGCCCCGCGGTGGCTCCCGCCGTGGCTCCCGCCGTGCTCGCGGACACGGGGAGCCGGACCGACATCGCCGCCCCTCTGGTAGCCGTGTTGACGATAGCGCTCGGCCTCGACCTCGTCGCGCTCAGCGTTGTTCGGAGACGTCGCCGGTCGGCTCGCAGCATCCTCGGATGATTCCGCTGGCATGATTGACCGCACCAGCGGAGGAGGTGTGCGATGGTCAGGCCGCTCGGAGCCCGCGATGTCGGCGCAGAAGCAGTGCTCGTCGCCGGTGGCGGGCGAGCGATCCTGCTCCAGATCGCTCATCCCGCAGTCGGTCGCGGTGTGGTCGACCACAGCGACTTCGCGTCGGATCCGCTTCGTCGCCTGCGCGCAACACTCACGTTCGCATACGCCGCGGTCTACGGCTCATCCGACGAGCTCGCGGCCGTCCAGCGTGCGGTCAATCATGCCCACGTCCCGGTGCGCTCCGCCGAGGCCTCGCCCGATGGACCCGCCTACAACGCTTTCGATCCGCAGCTCCAGCTCTGGGTCGCGGCAACGTTGTACGACTCAGCGGTCACCGTCTACGAACACATCTTCGGTCCACTCGATGCCGCATCCGCCGATCGCATCTACCGCGAGTACTCCGTACTCGGCACGGCGCTCCAAGTTCCGCCCGAGTTGTGGCCGGCCGACCGTCGAGCGTTCGCTGCGTACTGGGACGCCACCCTCCCCACCCTTGCCGTCACTCCGGCGACACGGGCCGTTGCCTACCAGCTTCTTCACTCCCGCACCCTTCCGCTCTGGCTGCGATCAGTGATGCCGGTGGCCCGGCTCGTGACGGCGGGCCTGCTGCCGACGCAATTGCGCGTCGATTTCGGGCTGCCCTGGAACGAACACCGGCAACGGTGGTTCGAATTCGTCATGCGGCTGACTGCCCTCGTCTATCCGTACCTGCCCGGCTGGCTCCGTCATCGCCCGCGCAACGTCCTGCTCGGGCGACTCCGGCGCTCCATCCAGGCTGCAAGCTGAAAGCAGAAGGCTCGCTCGAGCGATCCGTCAGAGCTTCTCGATCGGCGCGATCTTGATGAGGAGCTTCTTGGTGCCGGCCTTCTCGAACTGGACGTGCGCGACTCGCTTCGTCCCCTCGCCGGTCACCGCCGTGACCCGGCCATCGCCGAAGTCGGTGTGGCGGATGCGGTCCCCGGCGGCCAGTTCGAGGTCGCCGTTGTCGCGAACCGTCGCCGTGATCCGGTTGGGCCACTCGGCCTTCGGGCGCTCCAGCGCCGGCGACGAGAAGTTCCGCTGCCCGGTCTCCTCGCTCCACCGCGAACCCGGGCGACGGGCGTTCAGTGCGCGCGGCTGCGTGCCACCACGGCTCGTCGCGCTACCCGGCGACTGCTTCCAATCGATGAGGTCGGCCGGGATCTCCTGGAGATACCGGCTCGGCATCGCGACCGCCGTCTCACCGAACTGCGCGCGGGTCATGGCCAGCGAGAGGAAGAGCCGCTTCTTCGCACGGGTGATTCCGACATAGAAGAGCCTGCGCTCCTCGGCGGGCCCGCCCGGTTCGCCGGCGGACATGCGGTGAGGGAGTAGATCCTCCTCGACTCCGGTCAAGAAGACGGCGTCGTACTCGAGCCCCTTCGCGGTGTGCAGCGTCATCAGTGAGACGGTGCCACTCGAGTCGTCGATCTCGTCGGCCGCCGCGACCAGAGAGACCTCGGTGAGGAAGTCGATCAGGCCACCGTCGGGATTGTTGCGCGCGAACTCCCTGGTCACGGCAACGAGCTCCTCGACGTTCTCGGCGCGCGCTTCGTCCTGCGGATCGCGACTCGATCGCAGGGACTCGAGATAGCCGCTCTGGTCGAGCAGGAACGTCAGCACGTCTGCCACCGGCGAAGCCCCGGCCGGGGTGTTCGGGTCGGCCTTCGCCGCGGCCTCGTCAAGAAGCGCAGACAGCTGCAGGATCGCGTTGGTCACTTTGGGCCCGAGCCCGAGCGACGCAGCATCGCGCATCGCGTCACGGAAGGTGATGCCGTTGTCGCCCGCATAGCTGGCGAGCTGTGTCTCGGTCGCCGGCCCGATGCCCCGCTTCGGCGTGTTCAGGATGCGGCGCAGGGCGAGCATGTCGTCGGGGTTCGCGACGGCGATCAGGTAGGCCATCGAGTCCTTGATCTCAGCCCGCTCGTAGAACTTCGTGCCGCCCATGATCCGGTACGGCAGCGCCGACCGGATGAAGATCTCTTCCAGCGCACGGGTCTGGGCGTTCGTGCGGTAGAACACCGCGATGTCGCGATAGTCCATGCCGTTGGAATGGAGCTTCTCGATCTCGTCGGCGACGAACTGGGCCTCGTCGTGCCCCGAGTATCCGGTGAACCCGATGATCTTCTCGCCGTCTCCGACCGCGGTCCACAGCTTCTTGTCCTTGCGGTCGAAGTTGTTCGCGATGACCGCGTTGGCCGCGCTGAGGATGTTCTGGGTCGACCGGTAGTTCTGTTCGAGGAGCACCACCTTCGCTCCCGGGAAATCCCGTTCGAACTCGACGATGTTGCGGATGTCCGCCCCGCGGAAAGCGTAGATGGACTGGTCGGAGTCGCCGACCACGGTCAGCGAGGCGCCCGGGATGACGCCCACCGCATCCTGCAGCGCCTTCACGTGGAGTCCCTGCTGCTCGAGGTCGTCGGCGATCGCGGGCGCGATCGGCATCGCGAGCTCGCGGATCAGCGAGTACTGGGCGTGGTTCGTGTCCTGGTACTCGTCGACGAGGATGTGGCGGAAACGCCGCTGGTAGAGCGCGGCCACCCGGGGGAACGCGCGGAAAAGGAAGACGGTCTCGCTGATGAGATCGTCGAAGTCGAAGGCGTTCGCCGAACGGAGGGCGCGTGTGTACTGACGGAAGATCTCGAGGAACATCACCTCGGTCGGATCGCTGAGGTTCGCAGAACGCGCATAGCTCTCGATGTCGGAGAGCTCGTTCTTCAGTTTCGAGATCTTGTTCGCGACACCGGCGACCGTGAAACCGAGCGTGTCGGCCTCGAGCTCTTTGACGATGCGCTTCAGGAGTGCGCGGGTGTCGCCGGAGTCGTAGATGGTGAAGCTCGCCGTCTTGCCGATGGCCTCGGCCTCGCGGCGGAGGATGCGCACGCACGCCGAGTGGAAGGTCGAGATCCACATCCCGTCTGCACTGCCGCCCAGCAACGCCTGCACGCGCTCCCGCATCTCAGTGGCGGCCTTGTTCGTGAAGGTGATCGCGAGGATCTGGCTCGGCCACGCCTCGCGACGGTCGATGAGGCTCGCGATGCGGCGTGTGAGCACACTCGTCTTGCCCGAGCCGGCACCGGCGACGATCAGCAGTGCCGACCCGCGGTACTCGACGGCGATGCGCTGCTGCGGGTTCAGACCAGCGAGAAGCGCGTCATCCGCCGTCGGCCCGGAGTGCCCGTCGAGGATGATGGGGGCTGCGGATGGGGCGGAAGGGTCCGAATCGAAAAGGCTCGTCATGTCTTCAACGATTTTAGTCGCCACCGCTGTCATCGGCGTCCGCGCGCTGGCGGGTCAGGGCGAGGACTCAGCGGCCGTCCCTGACCGCCACCGCGAGGTCGGGCTGGTCGGCGAAGACGCCGTCGACTCCCGAGTGCACGATGAGCGAGAACTCCGTTCGCCAGTCGCCCCAGGCCGAGTCCGACTCACCCCGTCGGAAGGCCTCAGGAAGGAAGTGGTTCTCCGGCCGGAGGGTCCAGCAGAAGACGCGGAGGCCGGCGGCGTGCGCCACGTCCACGAGTTCGGAGGTCGGGTCGCCGTCCTCGTCCACCAGCTCCGGGGTGAGCACCCGCGAGAGGTCGACGCTCACGCCCTCGACACGGTTCGCGGCCTCCGCGGCGCCGAGCCCGTACAGTCCGACGGCCGTGACGTCCTGGTCGTAGCCGACGGCGTCGGACCCCTGGGAGGCGACGCGGTCGGCTGGCGCCCCGGAGGACTCGACGAGGTAGAACCGGCGGCCGCGATATCCGCGGTGGTAGAGCTTCGAGAGCACCGTCTTCTCGAAGCTCTCGACGATCAACTCCGGATTGTCGCCCCAGCCCGTCTCCGACAGCTCGGCATCCAGAAGCTCGTCGAGCGGCAGACCGACCGATTCGAAGTAGGTGGCGTGCTTCACCTCGGCCACGATGCCGAGCAGCCGGGCGGCATCGTCGGATGCGCGGTCGATGATGTCGATGAGGTCGCGGAACCGCAGAAGCGGGTAGCGGCCGTCGAAGCTGGCGCTCGTCTGCCGCAGAAACGGCACCCGTTCCCTCGCGCGGAGCGTGGACAGCTCGGCCCACGTGAAGTCCTCGGTGAACCAGCCCGTCCGTGCGACCCCGTCGATCTCCTTCGTCGCGCGGCGGGCGGAGAACTCGGGATGCGACGCCACGTCGGTCGTCTCCGAGATGTCGTTCTCGTGGCGCAGCACAAGGACGCCGTCGCGCGTGGCGACGAGATCGGGCTCGACCGCATCCGCCCCCAGGGCGAACGCGAGCTCGTAGGCCGCCCTCGTGTGCTCCGGACGATAGCCCGACGCACCCCTGTGCCCGACGACGAGCGGAGATGAATGCGCGAGCATGGACAGATAATAGCTGCGGTATCCAGCGCTTCACCTGCTCATCCGAGTGCCAGAATCGATTCGTGTCCGAGACCGAACCCCCGTCTTCGCGGTGGCGCGAGCCCGCATCCCTGCTTCCCCTGCACTGGGGCGCCTACCGGCCCCGTCTCGTGTCCGGGCTCGCCGCCGTCATTCTCGGCACCGCGTGTATCCAGCTGACCAGCGCGTACAGCCTGGTCTTCCTGCTCGCCGGGTCCCTCATCCAGCCCGCAGGCTGGGCCGTGCTGCCCGCCCCGATCGGACGCCGCGTCGCCGTCGTCATTCCCGCTCTCGGTTTCACGTGGCTCATGCTCGGAGGGGCATCATTCGCCTGGTGCTATGTCGTACTTCTCGCGGCCTGGCTCCTGGTGCGGCTCCGCCCGGCCATCTCCTACGTGGTCCTTGTGCTTCCGATCGGGTGCGGCGTCCTGCTCTCGAGCGTTATCGCCGACTACAGCGGCTCCTGGCTCTCGTTCACTGCGGGCGGCCTGGTCACCGTTGCGGCGGCGTGGCTGGCTCGCGGCATCGCGATCCGGTGGTCGCTGCGCGCGCCGCGGAAAGCGGGATCACGGCAATCTGTCAGCCCCGGCGATGGCGGACTCGACTAGATTTGAGGTCACAGCCGTACAACGGCCGTTCCGGTCCCACGACGTGAGCAGAGGAACCATGGCACTCGACAACCCCGCATTCTCGCGGAACCCCGCATTCTCCTCCGAGGCGAAAGCGCCCGCGTCGGCCACGCCGAGCGCTGAGACACTCCAGCAGCTGTACGAATCCCCCGCCGCCTCGTCGCAGGACACCGGCCGCATGACGGTCGAAGACACCATCGTGAAGACGGCGATCTGCTTCGTCCTGCTCGTGGCAGGTGGAGCGGTCGGATGGGCCTTCCCATCACCGGCCGTGTGGGTGCCGGCCGCGCTCGTCGGCTTCGTGCTCGCCCTGGTCAACATCTTCAAGAAGAAGCCGTCCGCACCGCTGGTGCTGGCCTACTCGCTCGTCGAGGGCGTCTTCGTCGGGGCGCTCTCCAGCTTCTTCGAACAGCAGTGGCCGGGCATCGTCATCCAGGCGGTCCTCGCGACGATCGCCGTCATCGCAGTGACGCTTGCGTTGTTCGCGAGCGGCAAGATCCGCGCATCCGCACGAGCGACCAAGGTCTTCCTGATCGCCATGATCGGCTACCTGCTCTTCTCGGTCTTCAACCTCATCCTGATGTGGACCGGAGCGAACACGAACCCGTTCGGCCTGCGCGGCTCGGTTGAGATCTTCGGGATCCCGCTGGGCGTGGTGCTCGGCGTTCTCGTCGTCATCATGGCCGCATACTCGCTCGTGCTCGACTTCGACTACGTCAAGCGCGGCGTGGCCAACCGCGCGCCGCGGGAGTACGGCTGGAGCGGGGCGTTCGGCATCATGGTCACCGTCATCTGGCTCTACCTCGAGATCCTCCGCATGTTCGCCATCGCGAGGAACTAGCACCCAGCGCCCACAACGAAGAAAGAAGGCCGGCACGGATTCGATCCGCGCCGGCCTTCTTTCTTCGCCTACTCCCACTCGATGGTGCCCGGGGGCTTCGAGGTCACATCCAGAACGACCCGGTTGACGCCGGCCACCTCGTTGGTGATGCGGTTGGAGATCTTCGCGAGGACGTCGTAGGGCAGTCGCGTCCAGTCGGCGGTCATCGCGTCTTCGCTGGAGACCGGGCGCAGCACGATCGGGTGCCCATACGTGCGCCCGTCGCCCTGAACACCCACGGAGCGCACGTCGGCGAGAAGCACCACCGGGCACTGCCAGATCTCGGTGTCGAGGCCGGCCGCCGTCAGTTCGGCGCGCACGATGGCGTCGGCGTCGCGCAGGAGATCGAGTCGCTCGGACGTGACCTCGCCGACGATCCGGATTCCGAGACCGGGGCCGGGGAACGGCTGGCGACCGACGATGACCTCCGGGAGCCCGAGTTCACGGCCGATTGCACGGACCTCGTCTTTGAAGAGAGTGCGGAGCGGCTCCACCAGTTCGAACTGGAGGTCTTCCGGGAGGCCCCCGACGTTGTGATGGCTTTTGATGTTAGCCGTGCCGGTGCCGCCGCCGGATTCGACCACATCCGGGTAGAGCGTGCCCTGCACGAGGAAACGGATGGGGTCGCCGTCCGCCGCGGACTCGGCGACGAGGTCGGCCTGCGCCTTCTCGAAGGTCCGGATGAACTCGCGCCCGATGATCTTGCGCTTGGTCTCCGGGTCGCTCACGCCGGCGAGCGCCGTGAGGAACTGCTCCTCGGCGTCGATCGTGACCAGGCGCACGCCGGTCGCCGCGACGTAGTCCTCTTCGACCTGGCGGCGCTCATCCTTGCGGAGCAGGCCGTGGTCGACGAACACGCAGACGAGCTGGTCGCCGACGGCCTTGTGGACGAGGGCTGCCGCGACGGCCGAGTCGACGCCACCGCTCAGTGCGCAGATCACCTTGCCGCCGCCGACCTGGGCGCGGATGGACGCGACCTGGTCCGCGATGACGTTGCCGCTGTTCCAATCGGCCGGGATCCCCGCCGCTCGGTGCAGGAAGTTCTCGAGCACGCGCTGGCCGTATGCCGAGTGCTTGACCTCCGGGTGCCACTGCACGCCGTAGAGCTTCTTCTCGTCGCTGGCGAACGCGGCCACGGGGGTCGACGCCGTGGAGGCGAGCACCGCGAAGCCTTCCGGCGCCTTGGAGACGGAGTCGCCGTGGCTCATCCACGCCGTCTGCTCGTGCGGCTGGCCGTCGAGCAGGATTCCGGCGTCACTCACCGTGACATCGGTCGAGCCGTACTCGCGCTGGCCCGTGTGGGCGACTTCGCCGCCCAGGGCGGTCGCCATCACCTGGAAGCCGTAGCAGATGCCGAGAACCGGCACACCGAGCTCGAAGATCTCGCTGTCGAGCTGCGGGGCGCCCTCTTCGTAGACGCTCGAGGGGCCACCGGAGAGCACGATCCCCGACGGGCGCTTCGCCACCACCTCTGCTGCCGTGATCGTGTGCGGGACGATCTCGGAGTAGACGCTCGCCTCCCGCACCCGCCGTGCGATCAGCTGGGCGTATTGGGCCCCGAAGTCGACGACGAGCACAGGTCCCGTGTGGTTGGCGCTGTCTGCGCCGGTGAGCATGTCGGTGAATGCCGCGTCGCTGCTAATGGGATGCCTCCACGAGGTTCGCTTCTTCGGCCTCGCGGCCGGCCAGGTAGGTTCGCACCTGCTTCGTGATGATCGCCTCGACGAAGAAGGAGAGGAAGGGGATGACACCGCCGAGCGCGATCTGCACGAACTTCGCGAAGTTCCAGCGCATCAGGCTCCACAGCCGGAAGTCGGAGAAGAGGTAGACGACATAGAGCCAGCCGTGGGCGATCAGGATGCCCGTGCTGAGATTGATGCCGGTTGCAACGGGCAGGGTGCCGCTCGGGTCCCAGGGGACGAAAGCGAGCACGCCGTGGTCTCCGAACGCGTACAGCTCGTAGTGGAAGCCGTATTTGACGATCATTTCGCTTACCAGGAGGAGCAGCATGATCCCGGTGATGTAGGCGAAGACCTGATAGAACTTCAGCGCCCCGCGGATCTTCGGAAAGTCCTGGGGTTTGGGTGCGAGGGCCATGCGTCTAGTTTACGTTCCTGCTGCCTGCGCTCTCGCCGGGAGCGGTCTGCTCCGCGAGCGCCTGCTCACGCTCCTCGTCCTCTTTCTCCTTGGCGTCTTTCACGAGCCGGTACCAGAAGAAGATGGCGAAGCCGGCGAAGATGATCCATTCCGCCGCATAGAAGATGTTGAGCCAGTTCAGTGTCTGCTGCTGGATGGGCGGCGGCGAGTCGATCGCGTCGAGACCGGAGGGCGGAGTGCGCTCGACCACGTAGGCCTCGTACACGTCGACACCGTCCACGCCGGTCCACAGGTTGTAGAGGGCCGCGACCGACATCGTCTTCATCACCGTCGGGTCGCCCTTGGGGTCGGGAACTTCCGGCGCTTCGGTCGGCAGCAGGCGGCCGACGACCTCCTGTTGCGTCGCGGTTTCGTTCGCCAGGCGCGCGGCCACCGACTCCGCCGTCGCCTTATCGGGGGCCCATCCGCGCGCGATCGCCAGCGCCACCGGAGCACCTGCCGGGTCAGCAGGGGCCAGGCTGAAATGAGCGACGACCCACCAGCCGGCTTTCCCGTGATTGAGGCGCCCCTCGAGCAGTTGGTAGTCCGTCGGGACGAACGCCCCGCTGAATCGCACGAGCTGACCGGTGGCGACGTCGGTGATCGGACCGCCCGGCTTCGCCACCGTGGCAAGGGGGAGCACCGTCTCGCTGGGCGCGTCGATGACCTTGCCGGAGTCGATCGCCCGCTCGAGCTGCCACTGGCCGAGCCAGGCGAACCCGGCTGCGAGTGCGAGCGCGAGCACGAGGGCTCCGATCCAGCGCGGGCGCAGCATCATCTGCAACAGCGTCGTCTCTGCGCTGCCTGTCGTCTTGCTGATGGTCAATCCCGCTTCCGGTCCCCGGTGGTGTCCTGTTGCTGCATCGCCTGCTCGACGACGCGATCGACCGCCTGCCTGGTACCCGTGTCCGTGGTCGACGCCGCGTCGAGGTCGGCGGTCGCCGCCTCGACGAGCGCGATCTCCTCATCGAGCATTGGATCGCGTTTCGGTCGTGACCTCTTCTTCGAGGAGCCGGTCCGCAAAATCATCCCACCGATCTTCTCGGAGTTTGCTGCGAGCAGCGGTCCGATGACGGCCATGATGAGCACGTAGAGCCCTGCGAACGGCTGGATGCGCGGATCGAGTCCCGCACTGACCGACAGGGTCGCGAGGATGAGCGCGAACTCTCCCCTGTTCTGCAGGACCACCGTGGTGTTGATTCCGGCCTGCGGCCCGAGGCCGTTGATCCACGCGACGAACTGTCCGGCCGCGATGTTCAGGACCAGCGTCATGCCGACCGCCGCGAGGACCGGGACGATCACCGAGGGGAATTTCGCCGGATCGAGCGCGAGTCCGAAGTTGAGGAAGAAGAACGCCGCGAAGACGTCTCGCAGCGGGATCGCGATGTGCTCGATCTTGTTGCGGTACTTCGTCGCGCCGAGGACGAGCCCGATCAGGAATGCGCCGATCGCGTCGGTCACGCCGAGGACCTCGCCGATGCCGGCGAAGAGGACCGCGAGCCCGAAGAAGAGGATCGTGAAGAGCTCGTCGTCCTTCGTCCGGAAGAATCGCGAGACCACCTTGCCTCCCCAGCGGGCGAGGGAGAACATCACGACGAGGAATGTGAAGGCGATCGCGAGTTTGGCGACGATGGGCCAGAAGTCGGTCTCTCCGCTCAGGACGACGGAGACGATGGCGAGGTAGATCGCGATGAAGATGTCCTCGACCACGGTGACGCCCAGGATCATCGGGGTCTCGCGATTGGCGAGGCGGTTGAGTTCGATGAGGAGCTTCGTCACGATCGCGCTCGACGACGTCGCCGTCATGCCCGCGATGATCAGGGCCTCGCGCGTGCCCCAGCCCACCATGAAGCCGAAGATGAGCCCGACGCCCATGTTGATGACGACGTAGGAGCCGCCCGAGACGATGAGTTTGCCGAAGTTGCCGAAGAACTCGTCCTGGTCGAATTCCAGCCCCAGATTGAACAGCAGGAGGATCAGCCCGAAGACGGCGATCAGTTGGATGTAGTCCGACTCGAAGTTGAGGGGGAACCAGCCCGTGTGCGGACTGGCCAGCAGCCCGACGATCATGTAGATGGGTATCGCGGGGAGGCCCACCAGTTTGCCGAGACGCCCCAGCACGTAAGCCACGAGCAGGAGCAGGCCGAGAACGATGAGGTCTTCGCCGAGATGCATCGGCTACCCCCCGGGCGGTGCGTCGGCGGCGTCTACCGCGCGGGCGGGCATCTCACCGGACCGGAAGAACGCGAACGCTTTCGCGACCTTCTCGGGCGACCCGGCGACGACCAGCGTGTCGCCGGGGAAGACCTTGAAGTCGGGAGCCGGGGCCGGGTTCGCGGACTCGCCGCGCACCACGGCGACGACGGTCAGCCCGACGATGCCTCGCGCGCCCGGCGTGCCCAGGTGCTGGCCGGCGATGTGGTCTTCGTAGTCGACGGTGAACCAGTCGATGCTGAGCCCGGGGATCTGGTCGAGCGCAGTGAGCGACTCGGTGATCTGCGTTCCGCCCAGAAGTTCTGCAAGCGTGTGCGCTTCGTCTTCGCTGAGCCGCAGAGAGACTTTCGTCACATCGGCACCGTCCTCGTCATCCGAGAACGTGATCAGGTCGCTGTGGCCGGAACGGTGGGCGATGACGCCGACCTTGCCACCGTCGTCTGTAACGAAGGTGTGGAGCACACCGACCCCGGGCAGTTTGACCCGTCGAACGTCAACCATGGTTACGTCTCCAGAAACTTGGGGGCAGTACCTCCAAGCCTACCGGAGGGGTCTCAGGCGCTAACGATGTCGGGGGCCTCCAGGCGGATCGCCTCAGCCGACTCGTCGTCCGGTTGCAACTGGCTCGCGCGCTCGGCAGCGACCCGTTGCAGGTACACCTGGACTTCGTGCTCTTCGCGCCCTGCATCCCATCCGAGCACGCCCGCCATGAGCTTCGCCGCGACGGGCGCCGCGGATACGCCGCGGTCCCAGGCCTCGATGGAGATGCGGGTGCGCCTGGCGAGGACGTCCTCCAGATGGAGCGCCCCTTCGTTCGACGCCGCGTATACGACCTCGGCGCCGACGTAGTCGTCCGCCCCCGGCAGCGGCTCGGCGAGCGAGGGATCCGTGCGGATCAGCTCCAGGAGCTCTTCGGCCATCGTTCCGTAGCGGTTCAGCAGATGTTCGATCCTGGCGATGTGCAGACCGGACTTCGACGCGATCCTGGCCCTGGCGTTCCAGGCGGCCTGGTACCCCTCAGCGCCGACCAGCGCGATCTCCTGCGTGGTGCTCTGCGGGATCTTGCCGTCGAGGGCGTCGACGGCCGCATCGATCGCATCCTTCGCCATGATGCGGTACGTGGTCCATTTGCCCCCGGCGATGACGACGAGGCCCGGCACGGAGTGCGCCACAAGGTGCTCGCGGGAGAGCTTGGAGGTCTCCTCCGACTCCCCGGCCAGGAGCGGACGCAGCCCGGCATAGACGCCTTCGACGTCTTCCCGCGTGAGCGGAACGCCGACCACGGCGTTGACGTGCTCGAGCAGGTAGTCGATGTCCGCGGCGGTCGCGGCCGGATGCGCCTTGTCGAGGTGCCAGTCGGTGTCGGTCGTGCCGATCAGCCAGTGCCTGCCCCACGGGATCACGAACAGCACGCTCTTCTCCGTGCGCAGCAGGAGGCCCATCTTGGACTGGAACCGGTCGCGCGGCACGACCAGGTGGATGCCCTTGGACGCGCGCACCTTGAACTGTCCCCGCTCGCCGACCATGGCTTGCGTGTCGTCGGTCCAGACGCCTGTCGCGTTGACGACCTGCTTGGCCCGGATCTCGAACCGCTCATCGTTCTCGAGGTCGTGCGCGCGCACACCGACGACACGCTCGCCGACCTTGATGAAGCCTTCGACGCGCACCCGGCTGGCCACGTGCGCACCGTAGTGCGCAGCAGTCCGCGCGAGGTTGGCCACATAGCGCGCGTCGTCGACCTGGGCGTCGTAGTAGGTGATGCCGCCCACCAGCGCGTTGCTGGCGAGGCTCGGGATGGCCCGCATCACCTGTCGCTTCGAGAGGTGGCGGTGGTGCGGGACGCCGGGCGGTCTGAGGCCCGTGTACGAGAAGATGTCGTACAGCATCATGCCCGCGCCCACGTAGGCGCGCTCGATCACCCGCTTCTTCAGGGGGTAGAGGAACCGTACCGGCTTGACGAGGTGGGGAGCGATGCGCTGGAGGAGGAGCCCGCGCTCGATGAGCGCCTCCCGGACCAGGCGGAAGTCGAGCTGCTCGAGGTAGCGGATCCCGCCGTGCACGAGCTTGGACGACCTGCTCGAAGTTCCGGATGCGAAGTCGCGGGCTTCGACGAGCCCGACTGTCAGACCGCGGGTGACGGCATCCACGGCGCTGCCGGTTCCGACGATCCCACCGCCGACGACGAGGATGTCGAGTTCGGTGTCCTTCAGGGCTCGGATGGCTTCCGCCCGTTCCGCCGGGCCGAGCTTCGACGGGCTGGACACTGTCTGGCCGGGCTGATCCTCCTTGACCATGTCATTCCCTTCCCCGGCCGGACGGCCGTGTATCTAGTGCGCGTGATACGGCGCGACGACGACTTCGACGCGCTGGAACTCCTTCAGGTCCGAGTACCCGGTGGTCGCCATGGACCGTCGGAGTGCTCCGACCAGGTTCGCTGTGCCCTCCGCGACCGGTGCTGGGCCGTAGAGGATCTCCTCCAGCGGAGCGACCTGGCCGACCTCGACCCGGTTGCCACGCGGAAGCTGTGAGTGGTACGCCTCGGTACCCCAGTGGAGGCCGCCGCCCGGCGCATCCGTCGCGCGGGCGAGAGCGGTGCCGAGCATGACCGCGTCAGCTCCGCAGGCGATCGCCTTCACGATGTCGCCGGACGTGCCGAGGCCGCCATCGGCGATGACGTGGACATAGCGACCACCGGACTCGTCCATGTAGTCGCGCCGCGCGCCGGCGACGTCGGCGACCGCCGTCGCCATCGGGGCGTGGATGCCGAGGGTCGCCCGGGTCGTGGACGCCGCGCCTCCCCCGAAGCCCACGAGCACGCCCGCAGCGCCCGTGCGCATCAGGTGGAGCGCAGCGGTGTAGGTCGCCGCGCCGCCTACGACGACCGGGACATCGAGTTCGTAGATGAACTTCTTCAGGTTGAGCGGCTCGACGTTCTTCGACACGTGCTCGGCGGACACCGTCGTGCCCCGGATGACGAAGAGGTCGACGCCGGCCTCGACGACCGTCTTGTACAGCTCCTGCGTGCGCTGGGGCGAGAGCGCACCCGCCACGACCACACCGCCGGCCCGGATCTCGGCCAGCCGCTGGGTCACGAGACCGGGCTTGATCGGTTCGGAGTAGATCTCCTGCATCCGCGCGGTCGCCTTGTCGGCGGGAAGCTGCCGGATCTCGGCGAGCAGCGGCTCAGGATCGTCGTAGCGGGTCCAGACGCCTTCGAGGTCGAGCACGCCGAGGCCCCCGAGCTGGCCCATCATGATGGCGGTCGTCGGCGAGACGACCGAGTCCATCGGAGCCGCCAGGAACGGGATCGCGAACTGGTACGCATCGATCGACCAGGAGACCGAGACATCCTCTGGATCCCGGGTGCGACGGCTGGGCACCACCGCGACGTCGTCGAAGGCGTATACGCGGCGGGCACGCTTGGCGCGCCCGATCTCAATCTCCATGCTCACGGATTCAGTCTATGGCGCGGCCGGGATCGAGGGTCCAGATTCCACAGCACCCGGCCAGCGCCGGAGTTCGACGCTGGCGCTGCGCTGCTGACGCGACCTACCGGCGGTAGTTGGGAGCCTCGACGACCATCTGGATGTCGTGGGGGTGCGACTCCTTGAGGCCGGCCGCCGTGATCCGCACGAACTTGCCGCGCTCCTTGAGCTCCGGGATGGTGCGGCCGCCGACGTAGAACATCGACTGGCGCAGTCCGCCCAGCAGCTGGTAGACGACCGACGACACCGGGCCGCGGTACGGAACCTGGCCCTCGATGCCCTCGGCGATCAACTGCTCGTCGCTCGGGACATCGGCCTGGAAGTACCGGTCGCGTGAGTACGAGGTCTTCTTGCCGCGGGTCTGGAGTGCGCCGAGCGAGCCCATGCCGCGGTAGTTCTTGAACTGCTTGCCGTTGACGAAGACGAGGTCGCCAGGGCTCTCATCCGTGCCGGCGAGCAACGAGCCGAGCATCACGGTCTCCGCTCCGGCGACGAGTGCTTTGGCGATGTCGCCCGAGTACTGGAGGCCTCCGTCGGCGATGACCGGCACGCCGGCGATGCGCGCGGCGAGAGACGCTTCGTACACCGCCGTGACCTGGGGCACGCCGACACCTGCGACGACGCGGGTCGTGCAGATGGAGCCCGGGCCGACGCCGACCTTGATCGCGTCGGCTCCCGCGTCGATGAGCGCCTGCGCACCGCTGCGGGTGGCGACGTTTCCGCCGATGATGTCGACGTGGGAGGCAGCGCGCTCGCTCTTCAGGCGGCGGATGATGTCGAGTACACCGGCGCTGTCTCCGTTCGCGGTGTCGACGACGATCACATCGACACCGGCGTCGATGAGTGTCATGGCCCGCTCCCACGCGTCGCCGAAGAAGCCGATGGCCGCACCGACCCGCAGGCGGCCTTCCTCGTCCTTGGTGGCGTTCGGGTACTTCTCGCTCTTGTCGAAGTCCTTGACCGTGATCAGGCCACGGAGACGGCCCGCCGCGTCGACCAGCGGAAGCTTCTCGATCTTGTGCTGGGCGAAGATCGCGACCGCGGAGTCGGGGTCGATGCCCTCGGGAGCGGTGATGAGCGGCTGGCGCGTCATCACGTCGCGCACCAGCGTGGTGCTCTTCTCGAAGGGCGAGACGAAACGCATGTCACGGTTGGTGATGATGCCGACCAGCGTTCCGTCGCCCTCGACCACGGGGAGGCCGCTCACGCGGAACTGGCCGCACAGCGCATCCACCTCGGCGACGGTCGCATCCGGTGTCGTGGTCACAGGGTTCGTGATCATGCCGGACTCGGATCGCTTGACCTTGTCGACGTGCGCCGCCTGGTCTTCGATCGAGAGATTGCGGTGCAGGATGCCGATGCCGCCCTGACGTGCCATGGCGACGGCCATGCGCGACTCGGTGACGGTGTCCATCGCGGACGACAGGAGCGGAGCGGATACCGTGATGCGCTTGGTGAGTCGAGATGACGTGTCCGCCTCGCTCGGGATGACGTCGGTGTGCCCTGGGAGGAGCATCACGTCGTCGTAGGTCAGTCCGATGAAACCGAAAGGATCCGTCTGATCCATTTCACCCCTTTATTGTCGTCGCTGGTAATCCATGTTAACGGCTCGAAGCTGAGGGTATTCCGCGCTGGAGGCCTACCTCGCGCGGAAGGCTTCAGGTGAGTTCCGGAACCCGCGACTGCCGCCCGGCGACCACCGCATCCACGGTGAGGATCACGAGCGCGAGCCAGACGATGCCGAAGCCGATCCAGCGCTCGGGCGGCATCGCCTCGTGCAGGATCACGACGCCGACGAGGAACTGGATGAACGGGGCGAAGTACTGGATGAAGCCCATGTAGACGAGTGGCAGCCGTCGCGACGCCGCTGCGAAGAAAAGCAGAGGGATGGCCGTGATGACGCCCAGGCCGACGAGCAGGACGGTGTGCCAGGCGCTGACCGTGCCGAAGGTGAGGCCGGCCATCGCCGAGACGACGACGAGTTGGATGATGGCGACCGGGGTCAGCCACATGGTTTCGAGGGTCAGTCCGCCGACGGCGTCGACCTGGCCGCCGACGCGCTTCTTGATCAGTCCGTAGAGGCCGAACGAGAACGCGAGGATGAGCGCGATCCACGGCAGCGACCCGTAGCCGATCCCGAGCACGATCACCGCGACGATGCTCACTCCGACCGCCACCCACTGGGCCGGACGGAGCCGCTCACGCTGCACGACGACACCGAGGAACACGGTCACGATCGGATTGATGAAGTAGCCGAGCGCAGCCTCGACGACGTGGCCGCTGACCGTGGCGAGCACGTAGGTCTGCCAGTTCACGTAGATCAGCGCGCCGGCGACCCCCATCGTCAGGACGACGCGTCGGTTGCGCAGGAGCGCGCCGAACGGTCGCCAGGCCCGCGTCGCGGTGAGCAGGATGGCGCAGAAGACCAGTGAGAAGACCACGCGCCAGGCGACGATCTCGAAGGCGTTCGCGGGTGCCAATGCGAGGAAGTAGATGGGGAGGAAGCCCCAGAGAACGTAGGCCGAGATCGCGTACACGAGGCCGGACCGGCGATGGCTCGACAGGGGTTTCACCGCGTCAGCGTGACTCTCTTCGGCGTTCGAGGTCGACTCGAGTTCGGGGCTGGACACTCCAGCGATATTACGCCGAAACGGAAAGGGCCCGGACGCTGTCGCATCCGGGCCCTTTCGACGTGGGATCGTCAGCGGACGACCACTGCGAGAACGTCGCGAGCGGAGAGGACGAGGTAGTCCTCACCGGCGAACTTGACCTCGGTTCCGCCGTACTTCGAGTAGATCACCTTGTCGCCGACGGCGACGTCGAGCGGGATGCGGTTGCCGTTGTCATCGATGCGGCCGGGGCCCACTGCAACGACCTCGCCCTCCTGCGGCTTCTCCTTGGCGGTGTCGGGAATGACGAGACCCGAAGCAGTCATCTGCTCAGCCTCGACCTGCTTGATAACGATGCGATCCTCGAGCGGCTTGATGGAGACCGACACGGTTGACCTCTTTCTTGAACTAAGACTGGAGTTAGCACACTCACACCGAGAGTGCTAAACCGAGTCTAGATGCTGAGTTAGCAGTCACGCAACGTGAGTGCCAAACAGCGGGACCTGCGTACGCTGGGTTCATGGAGAGGTCCGAACTCGTCGAACTGCTGTCGCCGGAGGGGCTCCGGCTACTCGATTCGCTGCCTCCCTATAACTCGAACAGCGATGTCGTGCGGATGGTCAGCGACCTCCGCAAGGCCGGCCATCCGCCCGCGCTCGTCGCCGCTGTCCTCACCCAGGCGCGCCTCCGCTCGAAGGCTGCGGGCAAGTTCGGCCCATTCGCCGACCGGATGCTCTTTACCGAGGCGGGGCTCGAGCAGGCGACGCGGCTCTCCGTCGCCGCCCTCCACGCCGGGCGCTTCGCATCCTCCGGACTCTCGCGGGTCGTCGACCTCGGCTGCGGGATCGGCGGGGATGCGATGGCGATGGCCGCCATCGACCTCGAGGTCACGGCGGTCGACGCCGACGAGATCACCGCCGCGATCGCGAGCTACAACCTGGCTCCGTTCGCGAACGCTTCGGTGCTCAATGAGCGGGCGGAAGACGTCGACCTGCGCGGCTTCGACGGCCTCTACCTCGATCCGGCGCGTCGGACGGCGGGCCACGGCCAGACGACTCGTCTCACCGACCCCGACGACTATTCACCGTCGCTGAACTTCGCGTTCGAACTCGCGACCGGCCGCTCCGTCGGGGTGAAGCTCGGCCCCGGGTTCGATCGCGACCTCATCCCGACGACCGCCGAGGCGCAGTGGATCTCCGTCGACGGCCAGCTGGTCGAGATGGGACTGTGGTTCGGAGCGCTGGCCAGGCCGCGCATCCGCCGCTCCGCGCTGGTGATCGACGCGACCGGCTCCCACGAGCTCACCGCCCCGGAGGACAGCGTCGACGTGGACACGGGCGAGCTCGGCGACTACCTGTACGAGCCGGACGGGGCGGTCATCCGTGCCCGGCTGATCGGCGACCTTGCACGGTCGCTCGGCGCACGCGTGCTCAGCGACGGGATCGCCTACCTCACGTCGAGCACGCTGGTCCGGACACCGTTCGCTTCCGCTTTCCGCGTTCTGGAGACGCTGCCCTTCGCCGAGCGCGACCTGAGGCGCGGGCTGCGCGAACGCGGCATCGGCACGCTCGAGATCAAGAAGCGCGGGGTGGATGTGGACCCGGCTGCGCTGCGGAAGAGGCTTTCGCTGAGCGGACGGGAGAGCGCCACGCTCGTGCTCACCCGGATCGCGGGCCGTCACACGGCGCTGCTCGTGGATCGCCTGGGCTGAGGCTGCGCGAAGGCCGGTGAGACCCGGTTTGCGCTCGGCGCACTATTTCCGTCTCACCGCAGGTGCCAGACCTCGTGCGCCGAGACGGAAGTAGTGCGACGACCGTCCGGCGCAAGGCACAACATGGCTCAGGGCCGGACCGCACGAAGCGATCCGGCCCTTGCGCCGTTGCGGGTCAGTAGTTCAGGTTCTGGTTGTTGACCACGCTGAAGATACTGACCGCCAGGATGATGCCACCGATGATCGTGATGGCGATCCCGATAAAACCGGTGATCAGTCCGGTGAGCCAGAAGCCCCTCGCTGCGGGCTCCTTGTTGCGCCCGAGGAAGCCGAGCACGATCGCGCCGATCGAGAAGATGAACCCCCAGCCGAAGGTCACGATCCCGAGGATGCCCGCGATCATCGAGATGATACTGAGGACCGGCGACTTCGTCGCCGGAGCGGGTGCGCCGTACGGCTGTGCGTACGGCTGGGCGGGCTGGCCGTATCCGGGCTGACCGTAGCCGGGCTGACCGTAGCCCGGTTGGCCGTAGCCGGGCTGACCGTAGCCGGGAGCCGGCTGGCCGTACGCAGGCGGCGCGGGCGGCGGGACCGCCCCGGGCTGGTAGGCGGGTGGCGCCGGCTGGGCCGCCGGCGGGACGGGAGCCGCAGGGGGAACCGGAGGAGCGGGTGGAAGCGGCGGGTTGTCTTCCGGCGCGGCGGGCGGCACGACGGCCGGCGGCACGTTCGGCTCCGCCGGTTCGCCTGGAGTGTTCGGATCGGACATGAGCCGATCTCCTTTCGATTGGGGCGGCGCGCCTCAGCGGCGATCCGCCGGCGCTCAGGATGTCTGCGTGGAGAATCCGGCATTCGCGAGGACGATCGCGAAGACGATGGCGATGATGATGCCGAGCACGATCGAGATCGCGCCGATCCAGATGCCGGCCAGGGCCAGCCCTCGGCCCTTCTCTCCGGTCTTCTTGATCTGGCTGAGGCCGACGGCGCCGAGGATGATCGCGATCACGTTGAAGCCGAGGATCGAGATCACGAGCGAGATGATCGCAAGGACGTTCGTCGTCGGGGCGGGCGCATATCCGGTCGGTGGTACGGTCTGGCCGTAGGGGGCGGGCGGCACGGGCTGGCCGTATATGGCGGGCGCGACGGGCTGTTCGGGCACTGCGGGCGGCGGCGGGGCGTCACTCATGGGCCTGGCTCCTTGATAGCTGAACAAACGCTGTACAGCAATCGTGACAGCCCTTGGAGGAGGGTGTCAACGGATGCGTCAGACCGTGACCTGGATCTCGGTCACCGGGAGCGTCGAATCCGCGCCGAACGACAAGGCGGACGGCTCATGGCCTGCCATGATCAGCTGGGCCCCGAGAGCCGCGATCATCGCCCCGTTGTCGGTGCAGAGCGACAGCGCCGGGATGCGGAGGGCGACGCCGGCGCGCGACGCCCTCTCCGCAGCGACCTCCCGCACGCGGGCGTTCGCGACGACACCGCCGCCCAACAGGAGGCGCGGAACGCCGAAGTCTGTGCAGGCGGCGATCGCTTTCGAAATCAGAACGTCGACGACGGCCTCGCGGAAGCTCGCGGCCACATCCGCGACCGGGATCTCCTCGCCCGCATCCTGTCGCTGCTCGACCCAGCGCGCGACGGCGGTCTTCAGTCCGGAGAACGAGAAGTCGTACCGGTGCTTCTCCATGTCCTTCGGCTGGCTCAGCCCCCGCGGGAAGCGGATTGCTTTCGGGTCGCCGAACGCCGCGACCCGGTCGATCTGGGGGCCGCCCGGATACGGAAGCCCGAGCACTCTGGCCACTTTGTCGAACGCCTCTCCGGCGGCGTCATCGATCGTCTCGCCGAGGAGTTCGACGTCGGAGACGAGGTCGCGCACGAGCAGCAGGGATGTGTGGCCGCCGGAGACCAGCAGTGCGATCGTGGGCAGTTCGACGGCGTGACCAGGGCCGCCCGCCGCGTCCAACAGGTCGGCACCGACGTGTCCGACCAGGTGATTGACGGCATAGATCGGCTTGCCGAGCGAAACGGCGAGCGCCTTCGCGGCGCCCACGCCGACCATGAGGGCGCCGGCGAGGCCGGGTCCGCTCGTGACGGCGATCGCATCCAGCTCGTCCAGCCGGATGCCCGCATCCGCCACCGCTGCCCTGAGCGCAGGAGTCAGGGCCTCGAGGTGAGCCCGGGCGGCGACCTCGGGAACGACGCCGCCGTAGCGGGCGTGCTCGTCCATCGACGACGCGATCGTATTCGAGAGCAGCCGGGAACCGCGCACGATTCCGATCCCGGTCTCATCGCACGAGGTCTCGATGCCCAGGACCAGCGGCTCCGCGCGGTTCATTTCTCTCCTCCTTCGGCGAGCGCAGGATCCGTGGCCCACTCGGTCTGTGCCGGTGTGATCTCGAGACGCATGACGATCGCATCCACGTCGTCCGGCTGGTAGTAGTGGGGACGCACACCGATCTCGTCGAACCCGAGCCTCCGGTACAGCGCCTGAGCGCCCGGGTTGTCCGCCCGAACCTCGAGGAAGACCGCTGTGACACCGCGGCGCCGTGCCTCTCCCAGCAAGGTCAGCATGAGAGCGCGGCCGAGTCCCTGGCGGCGCGCGTCGGGTGCGACCGCGATCGTCTGGATGTCGCCGTCGCTCGATCCGGCGGGCGCGAGCAGCCCGGCATAGCCGGCGATCGCATCCGGGCTCTCCGGGCGGAAGGCCACGAGGTAGTAGCAGTGCTCGCTGGAGACCTCGTGGCGCATTGCGTGCTCGGACCAGGCGTCGTTCACGAACGTGGCTCGTTCGAGCAGCATGATGGCTGGGACATCCGCCTCGGCCGCCCGACGGAACTGCCAGGCCTCCACTACGCGCTCACCCGCTTGGGTCCGTTCGAGAGCGTCACGTCGGGCGAACGCAGGTAGAGGGGCTCGTCGGCCGCGAACGGGCGCCGATGCAGGTAGAGGAGCTCGGCGAGCATCCCCAGGGCGCCCGCGGAGACGGATGCGGCGTCGAAGCGCGCGAGGGCCCGGTGCGGGAGCTGGTCGGGCTTGCCGAGGCCGGGGCCGTCTTCACGGATGGGAAGGCCGGCCTCGTCGGCCCCGACGAACGCCGACCAGTACAGTTCACGCCGTCGCGCATCCGTCACGACGAGAAGACCTCCGGTGTGGCCGTCGCGGTAGCGCTCGAACGCGATCGCGTCATGACTGACCACGGGAACGACGGGCTTGCCCGCGCCGAAGGCGAAAGCGCGGGCAGCCGCGATACCGACACGCAGCCCCGTGAACGGACCGGGGCCCATCCCGACAGCGACCGCTGAGAGAGCATCGACCGGCACGGCGGCCTGGGCCAGGACAGCCGCGATCTGGTCCCCGACGACCTCGGCATGGCGCATCGTGTCGAGTTCGCTGCGTTCGGCCAGGATGCCGCCGTCACGGTCGACGACGGCGACGGACGTGCCCGCAGAGGTGTCGATCGCGAGAAGCATGACTCCAGCCTAGGCTGATCCGGCGGCACCCCATCGCGGGCCGAAGCCGCGGACGGTGACGACACGGGGCTCATCGCCGTCGAGCTCCGGCGGGCGATCGGATCCCGACCCCGTGCCGGCGGCGCCAGCGCGCCCGTCGGCGGTGTCCGCGGCGACCGCGGCGCCGGTCGGACGCGCGATATCGACCTCCAGCCACGACTCGGCGACGCCGTCGAGCATCCCGCTCCCCCACTCGACGACGACGACCGAGCGAGCGAAATCGATGTCGAGATCGTCGAGTTCGAGGGCGCTCGACAGGCGGTACGCATCCACGTGGACGAGCGGGCTGCCCCCGACCAGGCTGGGATGCGTGCGGGCGAGGACGAAGGTCGGGCTCGTGACCGGTCCCCGCACGTCGAGGCCCTCGCCGAGGCCTCGGGTCAGCGTGGTCTTGCCCGCGCCGAGCGGCCCGCTCAGCACGATGAGGTCGCCGGGGCCGACGATGCGCGCGAGGCCGACGCCCAGAGCGTGCATGTCGTCAGCGGTCTCGATCACCAGTTCGGAAGGCACTGCGATGTTCGTCACGCGCAGCGGTCACCTCCGGCCGAGGAACGTGCGCTGCACGCGCGGACCGATGCGCGTCACGATCTCGTAGTTGATGGTGCCGGCGGCCTCCGCCCAATCGTCGGCACTCGGGAAGCCTGCGGCCGGGTCGCCGAACAGGACGACCTCGTCGCCGACGCCCACCGGCTGGTCGTCGACATCGACAACGAACTGGTCCATCGCCACGCGGCCGCTGACCGGGAAGACCCGGCCCGCGATGCTGACCGTGGCGCGGTTCGACGCGTGCCGCGGGATGCCCTCCGCGTAACCGAGCGGCACGAGGGCCAGCGTCGTCTCGTTCGGGGTGCGGTACGTGTAATCGTAGGAGACGCCCTTGCCCGCCGGCACGCGGCGGACGGCAGCGACCCGACCGCGCAAGGTCATCACCGGCGAGAGGCCGAGTTCAGCGCTCGACTGGTCCTCGAACGGCGACAGCCCGTAAATGCTGATGCCGAGGCGCACGAGGTTGAAACGCGCATCCGGAATCCTGAGCGCAGCGGCGGACGCCGCGATGTGCCGCAGCTCCGGGTGCAGCCCCGCTGCCTCGGCCCTGTCGAGTCCCGTGCGGTAGAGCGCGATCGCGGCCGCATCGTCGTCGGGCGACGCGTTCGACACGTGACTGAAGACGCCGCGTACGACGATGTCGCCTGCGTGCTCCAACTCTCGCGCGAGGGCGAACGTCTCATCCCACTCGTGCTGGGCGATGCCGTTGCGGCTCAGCCCGGTCTCCAGTTTCAGCTGCACCAGGGCCTGACCATGGAGGCGCCCCTGGGCGACGAGAGCGCGACGTGCTGCGGCGACCGCCTCCAGCTGGTCCTTCGACGACAACCCGAGGTCGATGCCTGCCTCGATGGCCGGTGCGAAGTCGGTGTCCGGGTCGTGCAGCCAGGCGAGGATCGGGGCGGCGATTCCGGCATCCCGCAGCCCCAGAGCCTCCGTCAGATCGGCGACGCCCAGCCAGTCGGCTCCCCCGTCGAGGGCGGCGCGAGCGCACTCGACGGCACCGTGTCCGTAGGCGTTCGCTTTCACCACGGCCATGACGTGCTCCGTGCCTACCACCCGGCGCAGGTGTGCGACGTTGCGGGAGAGTGCGTCGAGGTCGATGACTGCCTCGCGGAAGACGGCGTCGCTCATACGGCGGCCTCCGCGACGACGAACGCGCAGGCGACGCCGGCGTCGTGGGTCATCGAGAGGTGCAGCAAGCCGATCCCGCGACGGGCAGCGATCGCGGCTGCGACGCCGGAGAGCACGAACCCGGGGTTGCCCTCAGCATCGGAAACGATCTCCATGTCGTGCCAGCGGACGCCTTCGGTGTCGCCGAGCGCTTTCATCAGCGCTTCCTTGGCAGCGAAACGCGCCGCGAGCGAGTGCACGGGCAGGTCGCGTTCGTGGGGTGTGAACAGGCGGGTCACCAGGCGCGGGGTGCGCCCGACCGCCCGGGTGAAGCGGGCGAGGTCGACGACGTCGACTCCGATTCCGACGATCATGTCACCGCTATTCGACCGTGACGGACTTCGCCAGGTTGCGTGGCTGGTCGACGTCGAGCCCCTTCGCGGCCGACAGCTCCATCGCGAAGATCTGCAGCGGGATGACCGCGAGCAGCGGCTCGAACAGCGGCGCGGCAAGCGGGATCGGGATGACCTCGTCGGCGAACGGGAGCACCGCCGCGTCCCCCTGCTCGGCGATGGCGATCACGCGGGCCCCACGGGCGCGGATCTCCTGGATGTTCGAGACGACCTTCTTGTGCATCTCGTCGGAGCCGCGCGGGCTGGGAACGACGACGAAGACCGGCTGGCCGGGCTCGATGAGCGCGATCGGACCGTGCTTGAGCTCGCCGGCCGCGAAGCCCTCCGCGTGAATGTACGCGAGCTCCTTGAGCTTGAGAGCGCCCTCCAGCGCGATCGGGAAGCCGACATGGCGGCCGAGGAAGAGGACGGCGCGCGTGTCGGCCATCCACTTGGCGAGCTGTGCGATGCTGGCGTGCGACTCGAGGACCTTCGCGAGCTTCGCGGGGATCGCTACGAGCTCGTCGAGCTGGTGTGCCTGCTCCTGGGGCGTGAGAGTTCCGCGGATCCGCGCGAGGTGCAGGCCGAAGAGGTAGAGCGCGGTGATCTGGGCGACGAAGGCTTTGGTCGACGCCACCGCGACCTCCGGGCCCGCGTGGGTGTAGATCACAGCGTCGGACTCGCGTGGAATGGTCGCGCCCTGCGTGTTGCAGACCGAGATCACCGTCGCTCCGGCCTCGCGGGCGAACTTGACGGCCATGAGAGTGTCCATCGTCTCGCCGGACTGGCTGATCGAGATGACCAGCGTCTTCGGCGTGATCACCGGATCGCGGTAGCGGAACTCGTGGCTCAGTTCGACGTCGACGGGCACACGAGCCCACTTCTCGATGGCGTAGCTGCCGACCTGGCCGGCATACGCGGCGGTTCCGCAGGCGATGATCGTGATGCGCTCGATGCCTGCGAGCACGTCGTCGCCGAGGGCTTCGAGCTCGGGAATGACTACCTGGCCGTCGTGGTGCCGCGCACGCAGGGTGTTGGCGACCGCATCCGGCTCTTCGCTGATCTCTTTCGCCATGAAGCTCGACCAGCCGCCCTTCTCGGAGGCCGATGCATCCCAGGCCACCTCGAACGGCTCGACCTCGACGCTCGCCCCGAGGAAGTCGGTGACGGAGACCGAGTCAGGAGTGATCGTCACGATCTGGTCCTGGCCGATCGCGACGGCGTTGCGGGTGTGCTCCACGAAGGCTGCCACGTCGGAGCCGAGGAAGTTCTCGCCTTCGCCGAGACCGATGACGAGCGGCGAGTTGCGGCGGGCGCCGACGACGACGCCGGGTTCGTCCTGGTGGAGTGCGAGGAGGGTGAAGGCGCCCTCGAGGCGGCTCACCACGGCGCGAAACGCCTCCTGAAGGCTGCCCGTGGCACGGTATTCACGACCGAGAAGAACGGCGGCGACCTCGGTGTCCGTCTCACTCGTGAAGGCGAAGCCCTCAGCGAGCAGCTCGTCTTTCAGGGCGGCGAAGTTCTCGATGATCCCGTTGTGGATGACCGCCAGACGGCCGTCGTCTCCGAGGTGCGGATGCGCGTTGCGGTCGGTCGGTCCGCCGTGCGTCGCCCAGCGGGTATGGCCGATGCCGGTGCGGCCGTTGCCGATCGGGTGGGCCTTGAGATCGTCGGTGAGCACCGAGAGCTTTCCAGCACGCTTGGCCATGTGCAGATCACCGTTGTCGTCGATGATCGCGACCCCGGCGGAGTCGTAGCCCCGGTATTCCAACCTCTTCAAACCACCGAGGAGTACCTCGAGACTCTTGTCAGTACCGACGTACCCCACGATTCCACACATGCACCCGATTTTAGCCTGACGCAAACCTCTAAACTGGTCGCCTATGGCTGAAACAGGCGCAGGCACAGGTAACGGCCAGACATCCCCGTTCGTCGAACTCGACCGGGCCGATTGGGCCGAACTGGCCGAATCCACTCCCCTGCCGCTGAAGGAAACCGAGATCGTGCA
Organism: Leifsonia sp. Ger2509; assembly: GCF_055231915.1. NCBI lineage: Bacteria > Bacillati > Actinomycetota > Actinomycetes > Micrococcales > Microbacteriaceae > Leifsonia > Leifsonia sp. Ger2509. Next base: position 3,167,294 of record NZ_JBUYVB010000003.1, on the reverse strand, counting down.
GCTGCGCGGGCTGGGTGATCCACTCGACATGCGCGAGGTCCAGGAGGTCTACCTTCCGCTCAGCCGTCTCCTGAATCTCTACGTCGCGGGCACCAAACAACTGCATCGTGTGACGAACGAATTCCTGGGCGAGCGGGCGCAGAGCACGCCCTTCGTGATCGGCGTCGCGGGCTCCGTGGCCGTGGGCAAATCGACGATCGCGCGCCTCCTGCGGGAGTTGCTGTCGCGGTGGGCGGACACCCCGCGGGTCGAGCTCGTGACGACCGACGGATTCCTGCTGCCCAACGCCGAACTCGAGCGCCGTGGCCTCATGGAACGCAAGGGCTTCCCCGAGTCCTATGACCGCCGGGCCCTCCTCCGCTTCGTCACGGAGGTGAAGAGCGGGGCGCCGGAGGTGCGCGCTCCGTTCTATTCGCACCTCAGCTACGACATCGTCCCCGGCGCCCAGATCGTCGTGCGCCGGCCGGACGTGCTCATCGTCGAAGGACTGAACGTGCTTCAGCCAGCGGGGGGCGGAAACCGGCTCGCGGTCAGCGACCTCTTCGATTTCAGCGTCTACGTCGACGCGCGCACCCGCGACATCGCGACCTGGTACGAGGAGCGGTTCCTGAAGCTCCAGCGCGGGGCGTTCGCGAACCCGCAGTCGTACTTCCACCGATATTCGTCGCTCACGGAAGACGAGGCACGGGCGCGCGCCAGCATGATCTGGGCCGGCATCAACGAACCGAACCTGCTGCAGAACATTCGTCCGACGCGCTCGCGGGCGAAGCTGGTGCTGCGCAAAGACGCGGACCACACTGTGAGTTCGGTGCTGCTCCGCAAGCTGTAGTCAGTACCGCCGACACGAAGACTTCGCTCGGTTGAGCGCTCATCTGGCTTTGAAATAGCGGAACAGCTGGTTCTCCCTGATCACGGCGAAGGCCGCGCATGCTCCCGCGAATCCGCCGAGAACTGCTGCGACTGCTATCTGCAGCGATGAATGCGCAAGCGTCGTTCTGAGATCGACGTCCAGCTGTCTCGACGCGAGCAGTCCCGCCGAGAGGCTGACGATGCCCGATACTGTGAGCCAGAGTCCTGACTCGATCAGGAATATCGCCATGAGCGCACGCCGGGATACACCGGAGTGGAGCGCGGATGCCAGTTCGAGCCGCCGGCCGAATCCACCGCAGAACCCGATGACCGCCCCCAGGCCTGACGCGGCGAGCGCCGAGACCCTCGTTGCTCGCTCACGCAAAGCAGACGAGGCGTCGAATGAGGTTCCCATCGTTGTATTCAGCTGGGAGAGTTCCGTCGGATTCGAGGGATCTCGGCTTGGTAGTGCGGTGGTGAACAGAAGTTGCGTGAGGCGGCTGTTTCCAGGCCAGATGTCCGCCCAGCATTCGTCAAAGGCGCCGGTCGCGGGCACCGGGACCATCAGGGCATAGCGAAGGCCCCCGCGTCGTCCATCATCGGGATAGTCGTAGGCACCGCCGACGGACACAGTGCCATTCACGGTGGGCAACTCCCTCCCATCGACCAGGTCTAACTGGCCGACCACCTCGGGTCCGGCCAGAACGCCCATGCCGTGCCGGGTTCCCCCGAGGAGCTTGGTCAGTCCGGGCGAACCCGCAGCTGTCGGAATCGGAGTGCCTGGCAGCGCCGCGGCGAACACCTTGTCGTCGGAGTAGCGCAGTGCTCCGGCCGCGCGAACGCCAGGGAGCCTCGCCAGCTCGTCGCATGCGGCGCCGTCGATTCTCTTGTCGGCAGCGACAACCTGGATCGACGCCCCGCTGCGGTGAAATGCTTCGGCGCGCTGCACTATCTGCTGAATCGAAAGAAGGTCGGCAAGGACCAACCCGGATGCCACGCACACCAATGCAAGGCTGAGAAGGGCGGCACGGGTTGTTCCGGAGGTGACGTTCCGCGCGACCTCCCGGAGGATCGAAGCCCACCTCATGCCGGCTCCGCCAGCGGCCAAGCTTCGTTTCGCAGGTCGATATGGTCAGTGCAAACCCCTCTGGTCTCCTCGTTTACCAGACGCAGCCCTGGCTTTGCGGCGATCCCTCGAGCCAGCATCAAACGTTGGGCTTCTCCACCGGAAAGGCTCGCGAATGTGTGCCCGACTCGGGTGAGCGTCAGGGACACGAGCGTTCCGAGGGCTGAAGTCGGATGCGAGGCGGCGACGTGCCCGCGTCGAATTGCACGAAGGTCTGGCCCAATTGTGATCCGACAATCTGGACCCCAAGCATCTCGCGGTTGCTCTCAACGCAGCCATGTGCCCCATGGATGGCGACGATCGCAGAGGGAGGCACGCTGCTGATCTGGACCGGTTCAGCGAGCGACAGCGTGCCGGGGATCGTACCGTGATCGGAAGCGTCACCTGCGGGAGTCGTCTCGTGGGGCGCTATGTCCAGGTGGAAGGAGAGCGGGCCCGATCTTCCTGCAGCGTCGACGGGAATTGCATGGCTCCCGATCATCAGAACCCTCGGACCTGGGACGAGGTCGTCCGGGAGATTTTCGACCGCTATCGACTGACCCCCGACGTCGAAAGTCGCGAGTGGGTCGCCGTCGGCAACGCGCGCGCCCAACTCCGACGCGCAGGCGCGGACCGAGGCCTTCGATGCTGGCAGCCAGACGGTCTGGGAAACGAAAAACGTCGATCCGCTCCACTGAATTCCCGCCGCAGTCAGTGCCTGGCGAGCCGCTCGGAGCGTCGCCTGGCCGATGGTTCCATCGACCGTGAGGTTGTGCCCTAAGTTGTTGAGTTCGGCTTGCAGGGAGCGAACATCGGCACCCGTGTCTCCGATCGCCAGGTCTCGCCAGAGCGGCACATCGGTGGCAAGGGCGACGACAGGCTGTCCGTCGAGGGCGAAAGGCGAGCTGCCGGACGCGACTTCCGCACCGACCGTGCAGCCGTAAGCGGTCAGCACGCCGGAACCGGGCGCTGCCATTGTCGCTGTGCTGCGTGGGCTGACGGTGATCTCAACAGGACGTTCGTCGCTGAAGGGATGGGCTGATATCGAGATCTCTTGTGGGGCGGGAGCGCTCTGAAGCGAGCTCGGAAGCTCGAGCTGCACGAGCGCGACTGCGATCGCGCCAAGTCCGGCGACGCCCGCAAGGGCGAGCGCGCCGAGTGCGAAACGGCTTCGCCTGATGCGATTACGGTGCACGATGATTCACCTCAGAGGTGGGAGGGGGTGTTGGCGCCGGATGGTTCCGGCGCCAACACCTACTTGCCCAGGCCGTAATGCAATGGGTCGGCATTGCATTTATCGAACTCAGAGCTGTTGATGAATTTGTCCAGGTCAACGCCGTTAGCCAGCATCGACGGCGTGTAGCCCGGATCGACAGCCTTCACTCGCTTCAGGCAATTGACGACAATGGTGTCCGCGTCCAATTCCTGCGGATTGCGATCCATCGCGTCGCGGAGGACGATCAGGGCGAGGCCGTTCTCCTTGTCGCACGTGTCCACAGCCGAATTGGGAACGCCGTCTGGTCGTGTGTACTCCAGGGAGTGATCGCTCGACCAGCTCCCCACAACGCCTATCTTGCTCAGGCATTTCAGGATCAGCTGCTGAAAATACGCATACTCGGCGTCCGAGATCTTGCCGTCTGCGAGGGCTTCGCGCTCGGCCGGAGTGCGGGCGTCGGCCTGGGCCGCCTTGATCGCGTCGGCCCACGGCTTATCCGGGGCCGCGGAAACGACGGTCTCAGATGCCGAGTCACCGGCATCAGAGGATGCGCATCCCGTCAGCCCGACAGCCACGACGAGCAGCGCAGCAAATCCCAGCGATCTGCTCGCGCTCAGAGCGTGTTCCAATACGCAGTGTTTCCGCCGTTCGACTTGTAGGTCGACGCCTTGGCCCAGGAGCCCTTGACCGCAGCCACCTGCTTACAGGTGTGCGCCGCCGAGCCATCGCAGGCGGTAGCGGTGTGGTTCTTCGTCGCGTGGTGGTAATTGGAATAGACGTGCCCGACCAACCCGTCCTCGACGCCGTACTGCCACAGTCCGCCGCCCGCGTTCGTCGAGGTACTGCTTGCGTTGGCGGCCGTAACGGGCAAGGCCACCGTGGTCAGCCCCAGCGCGAGCGCACCCGCCCCCACAATGCTGAGCACTTTCTTCTTCGTCACATCGTCTCCTTTTCTTTGTCGAACGACGATCGAATACCAACCGTCATTTCATACAAGAATATAGAGAATCGGACATATATACCTCACGCCCGCAGGAGCCTGTGGAGAAAGCCGGAAATAGGGCACACGGGAAGGGACGGAGAGCATCCGCCGGCTACGTCCGCGGCGAATCGACGGCCCTGACGAGGCGGGCCGCGGCTGTCCACCACGGGCCGCATCCGGCCGCTTTCGCGCTCCGTGTCTCCGCGACGGCGGCTAGAGGCTGAGGCGCTCGCGGACGACGTCGGCCAGGCCGTGGGCCAGGCGGTCGGCGGTGTGCTGGTCGGCCGCTTCGACCATGACGCGCACGAGCGGCTCGGTGCCCGACGGGCGCAGCAGAACCCGGCCTGTGGACCCGAGCTCGGCTTCCGCCGCGCGCACAGCCTCGGCGAGGGCTTCGTCAGTGTGCACCCCGTGGTGGTCGACGTTCTTCACGTTGACCATGATCTGCGGGTAGACCGTCATCGCCTGGGCGAGCTCGGCCAGTGACTTGCGCTGGCGGGCCATCTCGCTCAGAAGGTGGAGGCCGGTGAGGATGCCGTCGCCGGTCGTCGCGAACTGGCTCATGATCACGTGCCCGGACTGTTCGCCACCGAGCGAGAACTTGTGCTCGTTCATCTCTTCGAGCACGTAGCGATCGCCGACGCGCGTTTCGACGACCGTGATGCCGGCCTCACGCATCGCGATCTTGAGACCGAGGTTGCTCATCACGGTCGCAACGAGGGTGCGCTCGCGGAGCACGTTCCGTTCGGCCATTCCGAGCGCCAGGATCGCCATGATCTGGTCGCCGTCGACGACCTTGCCGTTGGCATCGATCGCTAGGCAGCGGTCGGCATCGCCGTCGTGCGCGACCCCCACATCGGCGCCGGCCGCCACGACCGCCCTGGCGAGCTGGTCGAGGTGGGTCGAGCCCACACCGTCGTTGATGTTGATGCCATCGGGCGAGTCGCCGATGACGGTCACCTTCGCGCCGGCGTCGTGGAAGACTTCGGGCGAGACCCCGGCGGCCGCGCCGTTCGCGCAGTCGAGCACGACATGGATGCCGTCGAGGCGGTGCGGGAGGCTGGCCAGGAGGTGGACGACGTAGCGGTCTTCTGCATCCGCGAACCGGCGGATGCGCCCCACACCGGCTCCGGTCGGAGCGAGCTTCGGACCCGTCGTCATCGCGGCCTCGATGCGATCCTCGACGATGTCGGGCAGCTTCGTGCCGCCACGAGCGAAGATCTTGATGCCGTTGTCGGGCGCCGGGTTGTGCGAGGCCGACACCATGACGCCGAAGTCGGAGTCCTTGTCGGCGATCAGGAACGCGAGCGCCGGGGTCGGAATCACACCTGCGTCGAGCACGTCGATGCCAGAGCTTGCAAGCCCGGCCATGACCGCTGCGGCGATGAACTCGCCGGAAACGCGGGGATCGCGCGCGACGATCGCAACGGGACGCTTGCCGGCAGCACGCCGCGCCTCGGCGCTCCGGCCTTGCGTCAGGACTGCAGCAGCAGCCTGGGCAAGACCGAGCGCGAGGTCGGCAGTGAGGTCACCGTTCGCGAGGCCGCGAACACCATCGGTTCCGAAAAGGCGGGGCATAAACCGCAGCCTAAGCGTTCGCGACGATTAGCGCTTGGAGAACTGCGGAGCCTTGCGGGCCTTCTTGAGACCAGCCTTCTTGCGCTCCTTGACGCGAGCGTCGCGGCTGAGGAAGCCGGCCTTCTTGAGCGTCGGCCGGTTGTTCTCCTGGTCGATCTCGTTGAGGGCGCGCGCGATGCCGAGGCGCAGGGCGCCGGCCTGGCCGGAGGGGCCACCGCCGGTGATGCGAGCGATCACGTCGTAGCTGCCGAGCAGGTCGAGAACCTTGAACGGGTCGTTGATGAGCTGCTGGTGGAGCTTGTTCGGGAAGTAGTCCGCGAACGCACGGCCGTTGACCGTGATGGTGCCGGAGCCGGGGACGAGGCGCACGCGGGCGATGGCCTGCTTGCGACGGCCCACAGCTGCGCCGGGAACGTTCAGGACGGCGCGAGGGGCCTTGGGGGCCGACTCCGCGGGGGTCTCGGTCGAGTAGCTCTCGACGTTCTCGGCCGCTGCCGAGTCGATGGTGTCTGCGATCTTCGCCACGATGATGTGAATCCTTTGTCTTAGAGTCGAAAAGTCTGTCGCCGGGCGCTTACTGCGCGACCTGGCCGAGGGTGTACGGCTTCGGCTGCTGCGCAGCGTGCGGGTGCTCGCTGCCCGTGTAGACCTTCAGCTTGCGGAGCTGGGCGCGACCGATCGAGTTCTTCGGAAGCATTCCGCGGATCGCCTTCTCGACGGCGCGGACGGGGTTCTTCTCGAGCAGCTCGGAGTACGTGACCGCCGAGAGACCGCCCGGGTAGCCCGAGTGGCGGTATGCCTTCTTCTGCGCGGCCTTCGCGCCGGTGAGGGCGACCTTGTCCGCGTTCACGATGATGACGAAGTCGCCGCTGTCGATGTGCGGGGCGAACGTCGGCTTGTGCTTGCCGCGCAGGAGCGTGGCGGCGTGGCTGGCGAGACGGCCGAGAACGACGTCGGTCGCATCGATGACGACCCAGTCGCGCTGGATCTCATTGGCCTTCGGAGTGTAAGTGCGCGTCACAGTAGTGGCTGCTTTCTTGTCGGAGTTGGGTGTTCGTGAATCCCGCTCCGTTGGGAGTTCGCACGCACTTTCACGAGAACTGTCTCGGACGAGTGCGGTGGAACGCCGCAGGTGGAGGGCTCAACTTCGGATGCCGTGCGCGGGGGCGCGGACACCAAACATCAACTCTATTTCATCGGCCACTCGCGCGTCAAACCGAGTTCCGCATCCGCTCGGTCAGTCACTCTCCAGGTCCAAGGTCCTGACAGCACGCGTCTGTTCGGCGCGCAGCGCGAGCTCGGCCTCGTGCGGATACCCGACCTCGAGCAACGTCAGGCCGCGCGCGGGCATCACTTTGAAAGCGCTCGACCGGCTGCCGAGGTCGCGCAGCAGCACCGCATCCGTCACCGCCAACTTGCCCTCGCCGACGCCGACGCACGCGCCGACGAGGGCGCGCACCATGCTGTGGCAGAACGCATCCGCCTGCACGTCGCCGACGAGCACGCCGTCGTCGTCGCGCATCCAGCCGAAGGCCTGAAGCGTGCGGATGGTGGTCGCACCCTCCCGAGGACGGCAGTACGCAGCGAAATCGTGCAAGCCGACCAGACTGGCCGCTGCAGCATCCATCGCATCCGCATCGAGCGCGACGGGGACCCAGGCAGTGCGGTGCCGCTGCAGCGGATCGCGCGCCGAGAGCTGGTCGGCGACGCGGTAGCGGTAGCGGCGCCAGATCGCGGAGAAGCGGGCGTCGAAGCCGGCCGGTGCGAGCGCGCAGCGGGCGACCACGATGTCGGGGACCGGACCGAGGATGCCGTTCACACGGCGGGCGAGCGCCGCCCCCGCGTCGTCGGTGCGGGGCGTCTTGCCGCGTGCACGGAGCAGGGCGCCGACCTGTCCATCCGTCAGATCGATGTGCGCCACCTGCCCGGATGCGTGGACGCCGGCGTCGGTGCGGCCCGCCACCGTCAGGGTGGGCGCCGGACCGTGCCGGCGGAAGATCGTGGCGAGCGCAGCCTCCAGCTCCCCCTGCACCGTGCGCAGCCCCGGCTGTTTCGTCCAGCCGTTGAAATCCGTCCCCTGGTAGGCGATGTCGAGCCGGAACCGGGTCGTCGCCTCGTTTTCCACGACGGCCAGTCTAGGGTCAGCGGAGCTTGTTAGGGTTAAGGCCGCTCTCCGCGACCCGACATCGCTATGACATCAACCACCACTGCTTCCACCCACGGCACAGCCCTGTCCGAAACCGCCGACGCCCGCGAGCGCGCGGCGCGCTCGGCCCGTTTCCCCGGGCTCGACGGACTCCGCGCACTGGCTGTCCTGGCCGTCATCGTCTACCACCTCTTCCCCGGATTCCTCCCCGGCGGCTTCATCGGGGTGGACGTGTTCTTCGTCATCAGCGGCTTCCTCATTACGAGCCTGTTGATCCGCGAACGCACGGCATCCGGGCGCATCGACCTGCGGAAGTTCTGGGTCAGGCGCGCCAGGCGGCTCCTTCCCGCTCTCGTCGCCGTTGTGCTCGCCGGCGCGACGGCTGCAGCAGTGATCGGCGGTTCCGTGCTGGCCGGGATCGGCAGGCAGCTCATCGGCGCCGCCACGTTCAGCAGCAACTGGCTCGACATCGCCTCGGGCAGCAGCTACTTCGCGCGAGACACGCCCGAGATCTTCCGCAACCTGTGGTCGCTCGCCGTCGAAGAGCAGTTCTACGTGGTCTGGCCGGTGCTGCTGCTCGCGATTGCGCTGGTCCGGCACTGGGGTGTGCGCGTCGCCCTCGTCTCGGCGATCGCGATCGCATCGGCCCTCTCGATGGCGCTTCTCTGGGCGGCCGGCGGAGACGCGACCCGGGTCTACTTCGGCTCGGACACCCACAGCTTCGGACTGGCCCTGGGCGCGGTGCTCGCGCTCGTCGTCGGCCGCATCAAGCCGATCGATCTCGACGCGGGTGAGAACGCGATGCAGTGGTTCGTCCGTCGCATACTCCCGGGTATCGGAGTCGGTTCGCTCATGGCGCTCGGGTTCGCTGCGTGGTGGATGCACGACGACAGCGCGTTCACCTACCGCGGAGGCCTCGCGCTCGTCAGTCTGCTCGCAGCGCTCGTCGTCTGGGCGGCAGTGTCCTCCCGGTCCCGATTCGGGCGAGCCCTCGACGCGGCTCCCCTGCGCTACCTGGGCACGCGCTCGTACGGGCTGTACCTCTGGCACTGGCCGGTCTTCGTGCTCGTGACCGCCGTGGTCGCACAGCAGCGGCTTCCGGCTCCCGCATGGCAGGCAGGGATACTCGCCTTCGCGATCACAGTCGTCGCGTCGCTGCTGTCGTACCGCTTCCTCGAGACCCCCATCCGCCGGGCCGGTCTGCGCGGAAGCGCCCGGATTGCCCTGCGTCGGATGCGCGTCTCGAAGCACCCGCGCGCCCTCGCGGTCGGCGCAGTCGCCCTCGCGACCGTCCTGGTCGGCGGCACCGTGGCCGCCGTCGTCACCGCTCCCCAGCGGACGGATGCGGAAGCCTTCATCGAGCGCGGACAGCAGGCGCTCGCGAAGCCGGCGACTCCGGGCGCCGGCGAGCCGACGAGCCCGCCCACTCCGCGCGGCGCGCCCGATCCCCATCCGGTCGCGACCGGCGACCAGATCCTCGCGATCGGCGACTCGGTCATGCTCGCTTCGGCGCCGTCGCTGCAGGAGTCCTTCCCCGGCATCCGGATCGACGCGGTCGTGTCGCGGCAGATGCACGCGGCACCAGGCATCCTCCAGGCCGCAAAGAACGCGGGCACGCTGAGGCCCGTCGTACTGATCGGACTCGGGACGAACGGCTCGATCTCAGAGTCCACCCTCGACGAACTACAGCGGATCGCGGGCTCCGGACACCAGTTCGTGTTCGTCACCGTCCAGGCGCCGCGAGGGTGGACGGACGGAGTGAACACCGAGCTCGAAACCTACGCAGGAGCCCACCAGAAGACGGTCGCGCTCGCGGAATGGAAGAGCGCGATCACGCCGCACCTCGACCTGCTGGCAGGCGACCACATCCACCCCGGCGGCCGTGGCGGCCACATCTACGCCGAGACCGTCGATGACGCGCTGCACCGCCTCGCCGAGCGGTCGCCGATCAAGCCGTACACGGTCTGGGGCGACGACGGGCCCCGCCCTCAGTGAGGGCCTGTGCCCGCCGACGCCGCGTCGGGGTCAGTAGACGCGTCGCAGTGACATCTCCGAATTCGTCCGGGTGAACCCCATCCGCGTGTAGAGCCCGAGCGCCCCGGTCGGATTCTCGGCGTCCACATCGAGAGTGGCCCGCTCCCAGCCTCGCGCTGCGCACGCTGCCAGGGTGCGCGACAGAAGGGCGGTCGCTATTCGCTTGCCGCGGTATGCACGAGTCGTGCCGACCATCCCGATGTAGGCGCCCGAGAAACCCTGCGACGTCCAGTCGTCCTCGTTCACCTGGCACAGGACGAAACCGACGACCTCGTCGGCTGCGCCGTCTTCGCCGTCGACGACCGCGAGGAACGAGACCTCGGGTTCGAAGGTGCCACCGAGCCACGCCTGCCACTGCTCTTCGCTCAACGGCTGGCTGCCCCAGTGGTCGCGGAACGAGTCCGTGCGGGCCACCAGAGTGCGGTCCGCGAGGTCGGCGGTGAACGTTACGATCCGGATCCGCTCCGCGGGCTCGACGAGCTGGATCGGTGCGGTGAGGTCGCGGTCGAGGGCGACGAAGTAACGCGCGGGCTCGAACCCCGCGCGTCGGAACAGCCGTTGCGTCTGCGGCGCCCGCTCATCGGCGTGGCCGATGATCCACGCGGGCAGCGCCTTCTCCGACGCGGCCAACTGCTGTTCGCCCCGCGCGAGCTGCCAGGCGAGCAGCTCGCGGCCGATCCCCTGTCCGCGGAACTCCGGATGAACGCCACCGTTCAGGAACGTTCGAACGATGGTCTCCTGCACTGGCGGCATGACGACCGTGCCGGCAGCGACGAGACGACCGTCGCCGGTGAACCCCAGAATCGTGTCGGCGTCGAGATCGACGAAGGAGTAGCCGAACTCCTCCTCGATCTCTTCACGAGTGGCCAGGTAGTTCGGATGGTCGGCTGCGTCGAGCGCCTGCGCGAGCCGCCAGGCGACGTCGACGTCGGCGGAGGTGGCTGAGCGCCACTCGGCGATGAGCGGATGCACGGGATGATGTGTCGGCGGCGCGGTCATCCGGTCCCGAACCGGCGTGAGGTCGTCGGTCGTCTCAGCCATCCGTCCACAGTAGCGAGTCGGTCCCTCGGCGGCGAGCCTGCCTGGCCGGCCGCGGAGCCCGAAACGACGAAGGCCCCCACCGTTGAAGAACGGTGGGGGCCTTCGGATGCGTCAGGACGTCAGGCCTTTTCGGCCTCAGCCTCTGCAGTGGTCTCCTCAGCCTCGGTGGCCTCGGCGTCGCCGGTGGCCTCCTCAGCGACCTCGGTCTCGACGACCTCGGTCTCCTCAGCTGCGGTCTCGTCGGCCGCGGTCTCCTCGACCGGAGCCTCTTCGACCTTCGCGGCCTTCGGGGTTGCCTTGGTCGACGACTTGGTCGACTTCACCTTGGGGGTGACGGGCTCGAGGACGAGCTCGATCTGCGCCATCGGGGCGTTGTCGCCCTTGCGGTAGCCGAGCTTCGTGATGCGGGTGTAGCCGCCTTCGCGCTCTGCGACGAGCGGTGCGATCTCCGTGAAGAGCTCGTGGACGACAGCCTTGTCACCGATCACGCCGAGCACGCGACGGCGCGCGTGCAGGTCGCCGCGCTTGGCGAACGTGATCAGGCGCTCGGCGAGCGGACGCAGGCGCTTGGCCTTGGTCTCGGTCGTCTTGATGCTCTTGTGGGTGAACAGGGCAGCAGCCAGGTTGGCGAGCAGCAGGCGCTCGTGAGCCGGGCCGCCTCCGAGGCGGGGGCCCTTGGTTGGCTTAGGCATTATCGGTTATCTCCAGTGTTGAAAGTCGAAAGGCGTAGTCGAGACGACAGGCCTTAGATGTTCTCGTCGTCTTCGTAGCCGCTGTAGAAGTGGGCACCGTCGAACCCGGGAACCGAGTCCTTCAGCGACAGCCCCATCTCAACGAGCTTGTCCTTGACCTCATCCACCGACTTCTGACCGAAGTTGCGGATGTTCATGAGCTGGGTCTCCGAAAGCGAGACGAGCTCGCTGACGGTGTTGATGCCCTCACGCTTGAGGCAGTTGTACGAGCGGACCGACAGGTCCAGGTCCTCGATCGGCATCGACAGCTCGGAGCTGAGCACCTGGTCGACCGGCGCGGGGCCGATCTCGATGCCCTCAGCCGCGCTGTTGAGTTCGCGGGCGAGACCGAACAACTCGGTGAGCGTACGACCGGCGGATGCGATCGCGTCGCGCGGGCTGATCGCCGGCTTGGTCTCGACGTCGACCACGAGGCGGTCGAAGTCGGTGCGCTCACCGGCACGCGTCGCCTCGACGCGGTAGGTGACCTTGAGCACGGGCGAGTAGATCGAGTCGATCGGGATCTGGCCCGCTTCGCTGTACTCGTTGCGGTTCTGGGTGGCCGAGACGTAACCGCGGCCACGCTCGATGGTCAACTCGACCTCGAACTTCGCCTTGTCGTTGAGTGTGGCGATGACGAGCTCGGGGTTGTGGATCTCCACGCCTGCGGGTGCCGAGATGTCCGCAGCGGTGACCTGGCCGGCGCCCGTCTTGCGGAGGTAGGCCGTGATCGGCTCGTCGTGCTCGCTGGAGACGACGAGGCCCTTGATGTTGAGGATGATCTCGGTGACGTCTTCTTTCACACCGGGGACGGTGCTGAACTCGTGGAGGACGCCATCGATGCGGATGCTGGTGACAGCAGCGCCGGGGATCGAAGAGAGCAGCGTGCGGCGAAGCGAGTTTCCGAGGGTGTAACCGAAGCCCGGCTCGAGGGGCTCGATGACGAACCGCGAACGGAACTCCGAGATGTTTTCTTCGGCGAGCGTGGGACGCTGTGCAATGAGCACTGTTGTTTCCTTTCGGCGAAGTGTCCGCTATATGACACTTGCGTTAGATCGCGCGCAAGGGACGACGACGGCTGTGCCGCCGCCGCCCCCGTGCGTTCGCGAAGATGAGTACAGCTACTTAGACGCGGCGGCGCTTGGGCGGACGGCAACCGTTGTGCGCCTGCGGCGTCACATCGTTGATCGACCCGACCTCGAGGCCGGCGGCCTGCAGGGAACGTATCGCGGTTTCGCGACCCGAGCCCGGTCCCTTGACGAAGACGTCAACCTTCTTCATGCCGTGCTCCTGCGCCTGGCGCGCAGCCGACTCGGCGGCGAGCTGAGCGGCGAACGGGGTCGACTTGCGCGAACCCTTGAAGCCGACGCCACCCGAGGATGCCCAGCTGATGACCGCACCGGTGGTGTCGGTGATCGAGACGATGGTGTTGTTGAACGTGCTCTTGATGTGGGCCTGGCCCACAGCGATGTTCTTCTTTTCTTTCTTGCGCGGCTTCCGAACGGCCGACTTGGGTGCTGCCATGATTTCTCCTGAATCCTTAAGGCGCGTGACTCGCGGGCCGGGGCCTAGCGAGCCTTCTTCTTGCCGGCGACGGTGCGCTTCGGACCCTTACGGGTGCGCGCATTGGTCTTGGTGCGCTGACCGCGGACCGGGAGGCCCTTGCGGTGGCGGATGCCCTCGTAGCTGCCGATCTCGACCTTGCGTCGGATGTCGGCGGCGACCTCACGACGAAGGTCACCTTCAACCTTGAAGTTGCCTTCGATGTAGTCGCGGAGGGCGACGAGCTGGTCGTCGGTCAGATCCTTGACGCGGATGTTCCCGTCGATTTCGGTGTCGGCGAGGGTCTTGAGTGCCCTCGTACGGCCAACACCGTAGATGTAAGTCAGTGCTACTTCCACGCGCTTTTCGCGCGGAATGTCAACGCCGGCTAGACGTGCCATAGTGGCTTCTCCTGTGAGTGAGTGGAGGTCTGAAGCAGCTCCGGTGCCCCGGCCTCCAACCGGGGGTGTCCCCTGCTCGCGCAGGTTCTGGTGCTGCCTTATTCGTTATTGAGTTTTCAGTCGGTGCGAGTCGTGCGGGGACGATCAGCCCTGGCGCTGCTTGTGACGCGGGTTCTCGCAGATGACCATGACCCGGCCGTTACGACGGATGACCTTGCACTTGTCGCAGATCCTCTTGACGGAGGGGTTGACCTTCATAGTTCTTGTACCTTTTGTTCGCTGTCCTCGTACCGCGCCCGGGGCTACCCGTGGGCGCGGCCGTTACTTACAGCAGCCGTTACTTGTAGCGGTAGACGATACGGCCGCGGGTCAGGTCGTAAGGACTCAGCTCCACGATCACGCGGTCCTCCGGGAGGATGCGGATGTAGTGCTGACGCATCTTGCCCGAGATATGGGCAAGCACTTTGTGCCCGTTGGTCAGCTCAACGCGGAACATCGCGTTGGGCAGAGCTTCGACCACGGATCCTTCGATCTCGATGACGCCGTCTTTTTTGGCCATAGCCTCACTGTCGCTAAAAGTATTGTTTGCTGGTCGTGCGTTGGATTGTGGTGCTCTGCGACCCGAGGAACGGATGCTGCAGGCACACGAAAACGTGTGCAAAACACCAAGGATCAATCTTATGCGATTCCCGCGCGTTTCGCGAATCGCGGAGTATGATCGGCGTTCGCCTGTGGAGATCGGTCAACGAATGGGCACCGGCGTGATGCCGAAGGAGGCGAGCCCCGCCGCTCCGCCGTCCGACGCTGTCAGCACCCAGATGCCATCCGCGTGTACCGCGACGCTGTGCTCCCAGTGCGCCGCTGCCGAGCCGTCTTCGGTCGCCACGGTCCATCCGTCATCGCGAACGTAAGTCTCCGGGTCGCCCAAAACGACCATGGGCTCGATCGCGACGACGAGGCCCGGCTTGACCTCGGGACCCTTCGCACTGACCCGGTAGTTGAACACCGGAGGTGCCTCATGCATGCTGCGCCCGATGCCGTGGCCGACGTAGTCGGTCAGGATGCCGTAGTCACCCTGCGAGACGATGTAGTCCTCGATCGCCTCGCCGACCTCATTGAGGTGCCTGGCCGTCACCAGCCGGGCGATTCCGCGCCAGAGGGACTGCTCCGTGACCTCCGAGAGCGTCAGTCGCTCATCGAACGCGGCCGACCGTGTCGGGTCCGGCAGGACGAACGTGCGGGCCGCATCCCCGTTCCATCCGTTGAGGACGGCACCGCTGTCGACGGACACGATGTCACCGGGTTCGAGGATGCGATCGCCGGGGATCCCGTGCACGACGTCATCGTTCACCGACGCGCAGATGGTGTGGTCGTAGCCCTGCTCGAGTTTGAAGTTGGGCCGCGCCCCCCGCTCGACGATCGCGCGTTCCGCCAGCGCATCGAGGGTGAGTGTGCTGATGCCGGGCGCGATCGCCGCTGCCACGGCATCGAGCGACGCGGCGGTCGCGAGACCGGGCTCCACCATCAGCCTGAGCTGGGCGGGCGACTTGTAGATCGACCGTCGGAATACCATCGGGGGCGCTGGCTACGCGACCGATTCGGAGTCGCGGTCCGCCGCCGGCAGGATTCCGCGGTCGGACAGGGCCTGGCTGATGCGCGACGCCACCTCATCGATGTCGCCGAGGCCGTCGACCTCGATCAGCAGCCCCCGGTCGCGATAGACCTCGATCAAGGGCGAGGTCTCGCGGAGGTAGACCTCCTGGCGGTGGCGGATCGCTGCCTCGGAGTCGTCGACACGACCCTGCTCCTGCGCACGCTTGGTCAGCCGCGCGACGACCTCATCCCGGTCGGCGACGAGCTGGATGACGCCGACGAGGCTCTGGTCCTTGTCCGCGAGAAGCCGGTCGAGGTAGGTGACCTGCTCGAGCGTGCGGGGATACCCATCGAGGAGGAAGCCGTTGCGTGCGTCATCCTCCTCGAGGCGCTCCGTCACGAGGGCATTGGTGAGGCTGTCGGGAACGTAGTCGCCCGCGTCGACGATCTCCTTGACCTGCACCCCGAGCGGCGTGCCGTTCTTGATGTTGTAGCGGAAGATGTCGCCCGTTGAGACGTCCGGGATGCCGTAGACCGAGCTGATCCGTGCCGCCTGGGTTCCTTTGCCGGAGCCGGGCGGGCCCACGATGAGCAGGCGTGCCCCCTTCTGCGCAGAGGAGTCGTTGGCGATACGGGTCATCGAAGCAGCCCTTCGTAGTGGCGCTGCTGGAGCTGGGAGTCGATCTGCTTGACCGTCTCCAGGCCGACGCCGACGATGATCAGGATGGACGTTCCGCCGAACATGAAGTTCTGGCTCGCGCCCAGCACCGAGAACGCGATCAGCGGGATGAGCGCGATCAGTCCGAGGTAGATCGAGCCGGGAAGGGTCACGCGGGTCAGCACGTAGTCGAGGTACTCCGCGGTCGGACGACCTGCCCGGATGCCGGGGATGAACCCGCCGTACTTCTTCATGTTGTCGGCGACCTCTTCAGGGTTGAAGGTGATCGCGACATAGAAGTAGGTGAATCCGACGATGAGCAGGAAGTACAGCAGCATGTAGAGCGGGTGGTCGCCCTTGGTGAGGTAGTTCGTGATCCACGTCACCCACGGAGCGGCCGCCTGGCCCGCCTTGGGTTGGTTGAACTGCGCGATGAGGGCCGGCAGGTACAACAGCGACGAAGCGAAGATGACGGGCACGACGCCGGCCATGTTCACCTTGATCGGGATGTACGTGTTGTTGCCGCCGTATGTGCGCCGGCCGACCATCCGCTTCGCGTACTGGACAGGGATGCGCCTCTGCGACTGCTCGACGAACACCACGGCCGCGACGATCAGCAACCCGATCGCAAGGACCACGATCAGGGTCTCGACGTTCTGCGTCTGGGCGATCGCGATGAGCGACGGCGGGAATTGAGCGGCGATGGAGGTGAAGATCAGCAGCGACATGCCGTTGCCGATTCCGCGCTCGGTGACGAGTTCGCCCATCCACATGATGAGGCCGGTACCGGCGGTCATGGTCAGGACCATGAGCAGGATCGCGTACCAGGAGTCATCCGTGATGAGCTGCGTGCACTGGGAGACGCTGGTGGTGCCGAACAGGGCGCCGCTGCGGGCGACGGTGATCAGCGTCGTCGACTGGAGCACGCCGAGCGCGATCGTCAGGTAGCGGGTGTACTGCGTCAGCTTGCTCTGGCCGGCCTGGCCCTCTTTGTACAGCGTTTCGAAGTGAGGGATGACCACGCGCAGAAGCTGCACGATGATCGACGCGGTGATGTACGGCATGATGCCGAGCGCGAAGATCGAGAGTTTGAGGAGCGCGCCACCACTGAAGAGGTTGACGAGCGAGTAGAGGCCGGACGTGTCCTGATTGGCCGCGAGACAGGTCTGCACGTTCCCGAAGTCCACGAAGGGCGCCGGAATGAACGAGCCCAACCGGAAGAGGGCGATGATGCCCAGGGTGAAGGCGATCTTCTTGCGAAGGTCTGGCGTGCGGAAGATCCGCGCGACGGCGCTAAACAAAGTGCGTCCTGCTTTCCTGTAAGGAGTCAGCCGGGTGATCAGGAAAACCGATCACCCGACTGCACTACTTTACGGGGTCGACCCGAACCTGTGGTGCGGGCGATCCGGATGACTACTTGACGGAGCCACCAGCGGCGACGATCTTCTGCTCGGCAGAGCCGGAGACCTTGTCGACCGCAACGTTCAGCTTAACCGCAATGTCACCATTGCCGAGAACCTTGACCTTCTCGTTCTTGCGAACGGCGCCCTTGGCCACGAGGTCGGTGATGGTCACATCGCCGCCCGACGGGTAGAGCTCGGCGAGCTTCTCGAGGTTCACGACCTGGTACTCAACGCGGAACGGGTTCTTGAAGCCGCGAAGCTTCGGAGCCCGCATGTGGAAGGGCAGCTGGCCACCCTGGAAGCCGGGGCGGACCTGGTAGCGAGCCTTCGTACCCTTGGTACCGCGGCCTGCCGTCTTACCCTTCGAACCCTCACCGCGTCCGACGCGGGTCTTGTCCTTCTTGGCACCGGCGGCCGGGCGCAGGTGGTGGACCTTGAGCACGTGCTCGCGGTTCTCCGTCTGCGCTGCCTTGGCAGCGGGCTTCTCGGCCTTCGCGGCGGCGGTGTCGGTGGAGGCAGCAGCCTTCGACGACGCAGCCTTCGCAGGGGCCTTCTTCTCAGCGGCCGGCTTCTCAGCGGCCGGCTTCTCAGCCTTGGTCGCAGCCTTGGCAGGCGCCTTCTTGGCGTCCGCCTTCTTGGCGTCCGCCTTAGGGGCGGCAGCCTTCTTCTCAGCGGCGGGCTTGTCAGCAGCCTTGGCGGCCTTCGCGGCCGTGGTTGCTTCCTTCTCGTCAGCCATTAGTCAATCTCCTCGACCTTCACCAGGTGAGCGACAGTGTTGACGTACCCGCGGTTCTGCGGGGTGTCCTCACGGACGACGACGTCACCAATGCGCTTCAGACCCAGACTGCGAAGCGTGTCGCGCTGGTTCTGCTTTTCACTTACTTTGGACTTGATCTGGGTAACTTTCAGACGCGCGGCCATCATGCACCTGCCTTGGCGGTTGCAGCGGCCTCAGCGAGCGCTGCCTCTGTGCGAAGCAGGCGAGCCGGGGCCACCTGGTCGTAGTCCAGCCCGCGACGGGCTGCGACGGCGCGCGGCTCCTCGAGCTGCTGCAGCGCCTCGACGGTCGCGTGCACGATGTTGATCGTGTTCGACGAACCGAGCGACTTGCTGAGCACATCGTGGATGCCGGCGCACTCGAGGACGGCGCGGACCGGGCCACCGGCGATAACACCGGTACCGGCGGCAGCCGGGCGCAGCAGGACGACGCCTGCGGCGGCCTCACCCTGGACGGGGTGCGGAATGGTGTTGCCGACACGCGGGACACGGAAGAAGTTCTTCTTCGCCTCCTCGACGCCCTTCGAGATCGCCAGCGGGACCTCGCGCGCCTTGCCGTAGCCGACACCGACGAGACCGTTGCCGTCACCGACGACGACGAGCGCGGTGAAGCTGAAGCGACGTCCGCCCTTGACGACCTTCGAGACGCGGTTGATGGTCACAACGCGCTCGAGGAACTGGCTCTTCTCGGAGTCGCGGCTTCCGCGATCACGGTTGGGGTTGCGCTCACGACCACCACGACGCGCCTCGCGAGGCTCGTTCTGGGTGGAGTTCGTGGATGCGGCGGTTTCCACCGGCGCCTCTGCGGCCACGGTCTGCTCCTTGTTGGTTTCTGCTTCGCTCACAGGTTCAATCCACCCTCTCGAGCTCCCTCGGCGACAGCTGCGACGCGTCCTGCGTACTTGCTCCCGCCACGGTCGAATACGACGGCTTCGATACCGGCGGTCTTTGCACGCTCGGCGACGAGTTCGCCGACCTTGCGGGCCTTCGCGGTCTTGTCGCCGTCGAAGGTGCGCAGGTCAGCCTCGAGGGTCGATGCCGACGCGAGGGTGTAACCCTTGCTGTCGTCGACGACCTGCACGAAGACGTGACGTGCGGAACGGGTGACCACCAGGCGCGGACGGACCGCGGTTCCCTCGATCTTCTTGCGAAGACGAGTGTGGCGGCGGTCACGCGCTGCGGACTTGCTCTTTCCTCTGGTTCCGAGAGCCATGGTTACTTACCAGCCTTTCCGGCCTTGCGGCGGACAACCTCGCCGGCGTAACGCACACCCTTGCCCTTGTAGGGCTCGGGCTTGCGAATCTTGCGGATGTTGGCGGCGACCTCGCCGACGGCCTGCTTGTCGATGCCGGTGACCGTGAGCTTGTTGTTGCCCTCGACCGTCAGGCTGATGCCCGCCGGCGGCTCGACCGTGACCGGGTGCGAGAAGCCGAGCGCGAACTCGACCGCGCTGCCCTTCTGCGCGACGCGGTAACCGGTACCGACGATCTCGAGTCCCTTGGAGTAACCCTGGGTGACGCCGATGATCTGGTTGTTGATCAGAGTTCGGGTCAGGCCGTGGAGCGAACGCGAGCTGCGCTCGTCGTCGGGACGGGTGACGAGCACCTGGCCCTCTTCCAGCTTGACCTCGATGGGGTTCGCGACGGTGAGCGAGAGCTCACCCTTCGGACCCTTGACGGTGACGGCCTGGCCGTCGATCTTCACATCGACCCCGGCAGGGATGTCGATGGGCAGTCTTCCAATACGCGACATGTCGAACTACCACACGTAGGCGAGGACTTCCCCACCCACGCCCTTCTTCTCGGCCTGGCGGTCAGTCAGCAGACCGGAGGAGGTGGACAGGATGGCGACGCCGAGCCCTCCGAGAACCTTCGGGATCTCCGTGGACTTCGCGTAGACGCGAAGACCGGGCTTCGAGACGCGCTTGATGCCGGCGATGGAACGCTCGCGGTTCGGTCCGAACTTGAGGCTCAGGGTCAGCGTCTGGCCGACGCGTGCATCCGTGACCTCCCAGCCGGAGATGTAACCCTCGGCCTTGAGAATGTCGGCGATGTGCGCCTTGAGCTTCGAGTGCGGCATCGACACGGTGTCGTGGTGCGCCGAGTTCGCGTTGCGCAGTCTGGTCAGCATGTCTGCGACCGGATCTGTCATTGTCATTGCGGTGTTTCCTTTGTTCACCAGGTTTCGTTCAGCCGTTACACGACTGACGACCTGTGGTGGTCGCGGTCCCTCCAGATCGGAGGAACCATCGGGTGGAGCTAGTTCGAGGCCTCGTTGGAACGGAACGGGAAGCCGAGCTGCTTGAGCAGCGCGCGGCCCTCGTCGTCGTTCTTCGCGGTGGTCACCACAGTGATGTCCATGCCGCGGACGCGGTCGATCTTGTCCTGGTCGATCTCGTGGAACATCGACTGCTCCGTGAGGCCGAACGTGTAGTTGCCGCTGCCGTCGAACTGCTTGTCCGAGAGACCGCGGAAGTCGCGGATGCGGGGAAGCGCCAGCGAGAGCAGACGATCCAGGAACTCCCACATGCGGTCGCCACGAAGCGTGACGTGGGCGCCGATGGGCTGTCCCTCACGCAGCTTGAACTGCGCGATGGACTTGCGTGCCTTGGTGACCTGCGGCTTCTGACCGGTGATCTTGGTCAGGTCCGCGACAGCGCCATCGATGATCTTGCCATCGCGTGCCGCTTCGCCGACGCCCATGTTGACGACGATCTTCACGAGACCCGGCACCTGGTGCGGGTTGGTGAAGCCGAGGTCCTTGGTCAGCGTCGCAGAGATCTCGTTCTTGTACTTCTCTTTGAGACGCGGCTGGATTTTGCCAGCCACCGCTGTGGTGTCGCTCATTACAGGTCCTTACCTGACTTCTTGGCGTAACGAACACGGACCGTCTTTGAGACGCCGTCCTTCGTCACGGTTTCGCTGCGGAAGCCGACGCGCGTCGGCTTCTTGGTCTCGGGGTCGACGAGCGCCACGTTCGAGACATGGATCGGAGCCTCGTGCGTCTCGATGCCGCCGGTCTTCGTGCCACGCTGCGTCTGGCCGACGCGCACGTGCTTGGTGACGAAGTTGACGCCTTCGACGATGACGCGGTTCTTCTCGACCTGCACCTCGATGACGCGACCCTGCTTGCCCTTGTCGCCTCCACGAGCCTGGCTCGCGCCGGAGATGACCTGGACCAGGTCGCCCTTCTTGATGTTCTTCGCCATGACTTAGATAACCTCCGGTGCCAGCGAGATGATCTTCATGAACTTCTTGTCGCGGAGTTCGCGACCGACCGGTCCGAAGATACGGGTGCCGCGGGGGTCACCGTCGTTCTTCAGGATCACTGCAGCGTTCTCATCGAACTTGATGTACGAGCCGTCCGCACGGCGGGTCTGCTTGACCACGCGCACGATGACGGCCTTGACGACGTCGCCCTTCTTGACGTTGCCGCCGGGGATCGCGTCCTTGACCGTGGCGACGATGACGTCGCCCAGGCCGGCGTAACGACGACCAGAACCACCCAGCACGCGGATGGTCAGCAGCTCCTTGGCGCCCGTGTTGTCGGCGACCTTGAGCCGGGACTCCTGCTGAATCACTTGGCCTTCTCCAAAATCTCAACGAGGCGCCAACGCTTCGAGGCGCTCAGGGGACGGGTCTCGCTGATCAGGACGAGGTCGCCGATTCCGGCGGCGTTCGCCTCATCGTGCGCCTTCACCTTCGAGGTGCGGCGGATGACCTTGCCGTACAGCGGGTGCTTCACGCGGTCTTCGACCTCTACGACGATGGTCTTGTCCATCTTGTCGCTGACGACGTAACCGCGACGGGCCTTGCGGTAGCCGCGGACGAGAGCCTCGGCGGCCACCGTCTCGTCGGCCTTGGCCTTGGTGGTCTGTGCCATTAGTTGGCCTCCTCGGTTTCAGCGGCCTCGGCAGCCGCCGGAGCAGCTTCCTTCTTGGCCTTGGTCTTCTTGTCGGCCTTCGCGACGACCTCGACCGGGGTCGGGGTCGCGCGGATGCCGAGCTCACGCTCACGAATGACCGTGTAGATGCGGGCGATGTCGCGCTTGACGGCACGAAGACGGCCGTGGCTCTCGAGCTGGCCGGTGGCCGACTGGAAGCGCAGGTTGAACAGCTCTTCCTTGGCCTTCTTCAGCTCGTCGACGAGTCGCTCGTCTTCAAAGGTGTCGAGCTCGGTGGATGCGAGCTCCTTGGATCCGATCGCCATTATGCGTCGCCCTCCTCGCGCTTGATGATGCGTGCCTTGAGGGGCAGCTTGTGGATTGCACGGGTCAACGCCTCACGGGCGATGGTCTCGTTGACACCGCTCAGCTCGAAGAGCACGCGACCCGGCTTGACGTTTGCGACCCACCACTCCGGCGAACCCTTACCGGAACCCATGCGGGTTTCGGCCGGCTTCTTCGTGAGCGGACGGTCGGGGTAGATGTTGATCCACACCTTTCCGCCACGCTTGATGTGACGCGTCATGGCGATACGAGCGGACTCGATCTGACGGTTGGTCACGTACGCGGGCGTAAGGGCCTGGATGCCGTACTCGCCGAAGGAGACCTTCGTGCCACCCGTCGCCTGGCCGCTACGGCCGGGGTGGTGCTGCTTACGGTGCTTGACTCTGCGTGGGATCAACATGGTTATGCCTCAACTCCTGCTGCGACGGGCGCGGCCTCGGGCGCGTTGGTACGCGCACCGCGACGCGGACGGTCGCTGTTCCGCTCGGGGCGGACCGACTTGGTGTTGGCCTGCTCGCGAGCGAGTTCCTTGTTCGTGATGTCGCCCTTGTAGATCCACACCTTGACGCCGATACGGCCGAAGGTGGTCTTCGCCTCGTAGAAGCCGTAGTCGATGTTCGCGCGGAGCGTGTGCAGCGGCACACGACCCTCGCGGTAGAACTCAGAGCGGCTCATCTCGGCGCCGCCGAGGCGGCCGGAGACCTGGATGCGGACACCCTTGGCGCCCGCACGCTGCGCACCCTGCAGGCCCTTGCGCATCGCGCGGCGGAAGGCCACACGTGCGGAGAGCTGCTCGGCGATGCCCTGGGCGACGAGCTGTGCGTCGGCCTCCGGGTTCTTCACCTCGAGGATGTTCAGCTGGATCTGCTTGCCCGTGAGCTTCTCGAGGTCGGCGCGGATGCGCTCGGCCTCGGCGCCACGACGACCGATCACGATGCCCGGACGGGCGGTGTGGATGTCGACGCGGACGCGGTCACGGGTGCGCTCGATCTCGATGCGCGAAACACCCGCGCGGTCGAGCGACGTCTGCAGCAGACGACGGATCTTGACGTCCTCGGCGACGTAGTCGCTGTAACGCTGGCCCGGCTTGGTGCTGTCCGAGAACCAACGCGACACGTGGTCCGTGGTGATTCCCAGACGGAAGCCGTATGGATTGACTTTCTGACCCATTACTTGCTCGCCTTCTTCGCGGTGCCGGCCGTCTTGGCAGGCTTTGCGGCTTCGACCTCGTCCGGCGTCGCGAGGACGACCGTGATGTGGCTGGTGCGCTTGTTGATACGGAAGGCCCGGCCCTGCGCACGTGGCTGGAAACGCTTGAGGGTCGTGCCCTCATCCACGAATGCACGGCTCACGTACAGGTCCTGCTCGTCCAGGTAGGTGTTCGAAGCGTCGGCCTTGACACGCGCATTGGCGATCGCCGAGGCGACGAGCTTGTACACCGGCTCGCTCGCACCCTGGGGTGCGAACTTCAGGATGGCCAGGGCCTCCTGTGCCTGCTTGCCGCGGATCAGGTTGACGACGCGACGAGCCTTCTGGGGGGTCACGCGGATGTGACGCACGCGTGCGATCGACTCCACCATTTCTCT
This sequence comes from Leifsonia sp. Ger2509, assembly GCF_055231915.1. NCBI lineage: Bacteria > Bacillati > Actinomycetota > Actinomycetes > Micrococcales > Microbacteriaceae > Leifsonia > Leifsonia sp. Ger2509. The sequence goes on along the minus strand of NZ_JBUYVB010000003.1, from coordinate 3,143,425 downwards.
CCTCCTTTACGCCCCCGCTTAGCGGCGGCGACCCTTCTTGTCGTCCTTCACGTGTCCACGGAAGGTGCGGGTGGGTGCAAACTCTCCGAGCTTGTGCCCGACCATGGTCTCGGTGACGAACACCGGGATGTGCTTGCGACCGTCGTGGACCGCGATGGTGTGACCCAGCATGGCCGGGATGATCATCGAACGGCGCGACCAGGTCTTGATGACGTTCTTGCTGTTGGCTTCGTTCGCCGAGACAACCTTGCGGAGCAGGTGGTCGTCAACGAAGGGGCCCTTCTTGAGACTGCGTGGCATCTTCTACAACTCCTACTTACGCTTCTTGCCGGCGGTACGGCGACGAACGATGAGCTTGTCGCTTTCCTTGTTTGGATGACGCGTGCGGCCTTCTTTCTGGCCCCACGGGCTGACCGGGTGACGTCCACCGGAGGTCTTGCCCTCACCACCACCGTGCGGGTGGTCGATCGGGTTCATTGCGACACCACGCACGGTCGGGCGGACGCCCTTCCAGCGCATGCGGCCGGCCTTGCCCCAGTTGATGTTCGACTGCTCGGCGTTGCCGACCTCACCCACTGTCGCGCGGCAGCGCGCGTCCACGTTGCGGATCTCGCCCGAGGGGAGACGCAGCTGGGCGTAGGGGCCGTCCTTGGCGACGAGGCGGACCGAGACACCGGCGGAGCGGGCCAGCTTGGCGCCGCCGCCCGGCTTGAGCTCGATCGCGTGCACGACGGTACCGGTCGGGATGTTGCGCAGCGGCAGGTTGTTGCCCGGCTTGATGTCCGCGCCTGCACCCGACTCGATGATGTCGCCCTGCGACAGCTTGTTCGGCGCCAGGATGTAGCGCTTCGTGCCGTCGACGTAGTGCAGGAGCGCGATGCGCGCCGTGCGGTTGGGGTCGTACTCGATGTGGGCGACCTTGGCGTTGACGCCGTCTTTGTCGTTGCGACGGAAGTCGATCACGCGGTACTGGCGCTTGTGGCCACCACCGATGTGACGGGTCGTGATGCGACCCTGGTTGTTGCGGCCTCCGGTCTTGGAGAGCGGACGCAGCAGCGACTTCTCGGGGGTCGAGCGCGTGATCTCCGCGAAGTCCGCGACGCTCGATCCACGACGACCAGGGGTCGTGGGCTTGTACTTACGAATAGCCATTGTCTGTTTTCCTCTAGATCCCGGCCTTAGCCAACTGCCGTGAAGATGTCGATGGAACCGGACTTGAGCGTGACGATCGCACGCTTCGTGTCCTTGCGCTTGCCGAGCCCGAACTTGGTGCGGCGCGTCTTGCCCGTACGGTTCAGGGTGTTGATCGAAGCGACCTCGACCTTGAAGATCTTCTCGATGGCGAGCTTGATCTCGGTCTTGTTCGAACGCGGGTCGACGATGAAGGTGTATTTGCCCTCATCGATCAGGCCGTAGCTCTTCTCGGAGACGACGGGGGCGATGATGATGTCGCGCGGGTCCTTGTTGACAGCGGTCATGCGCTGACCTCCTCGTTCTCGTTGGATGCGACGGCTGCGCTTTCCTGCTTCGTCGTCTGCTTCGCCGCGACGAACGAATCGAAAGCGCCCTTGGTGAAGACGATGTCGTCGGAGACGAGTACGTCGTAGGCGTTCAGCTGGTCGTAGGGCAGCACGTGAACGGTCGGGATGTTGCGGACGCTCTTGAGGCTGACCTCGTCGTTGCGCTCGAGGACGACCAGGACGTGCTTCGACGATGCGATGCCCGAAAGCAGCTCGACGACGGCCTTGGTCGACGGAGCATCGCCCAGGGCGAGCGACTCGACGACGTGCAGGCGGTCACCGCGAGCGCGGTCGGAGAGGGCACCACGGAGAGCCGCGGCGATCATCTTCTTGGGAGTGCGCTGAGCGTAGTCGCGCGGGGTCGGTCCGTGGACGATGCCACCACCGGTCATCTGGGGCGCGCGGATCGAGCCCTGACGAGCGCGACCGGTTCCCTTCTGCTTGAACGGCTTGCGGCCTGCGCCGGAAACCTCGCCACGACCCTTGGTCTTGTGCGTGCCCTGGCGCGCTGCTGCGAGCTGGGCGACGACGACCTGGTGGATCAGCGGGATGTTGGTCTGGACGTCGAACAGGTCGGCGGGCAGCTCGACGGAGCCGGCCTTCTTACCCTTCACATCGACGACGTCAATCGAGGTAGCCATAGGACTAGGCCCCCTTCACTGCGTTGCGAACGAATACGATGCGGCCGCGTGCGCCGGGAACGGCGCCCTTGACCAGCAGCAGGCCCTTCTCGGCGTCGACGGCCTGGACCTTGAGGTTCAGGACGGTGACGCGCTCGCCACCCATGCGACCGGCCATGCGCATGCCCTTGAAGACACGGCTCGGGGTCGAGGAGGCGCCGATGGAGCCCGGCTTGCGGTGGTTGCGGTGCGAACCGTGCGAAGAAGAGACACCCTTGAAGTTGTGGCGCTTCATGACACCCGCGAAGCCCTTGCCCTTCGAGGTCCCGACGACGTCGACCAGCTGGCCCGCCTCGAAGGTCCCATCGATGGTGAGCTCCTGGCCGGCGCTGAAGTCAGCGGCATCGGCGGTGCGGATCTCGGTGAGGTGACGGCGGGGCGTGACGCCTGCCTTGTCGAAGTGGCCGGCGGCCGGCTTGTTCACCTTGCGGGGGTCGATCTGGCCGTACGCGATCTGAACAGCGTTGTAGCCGTCGACCTCGGGGGTGCGGATCTGCGTCACGACGTTGGGCGTGATCTCGATGACGGTGACGGGGATGAGCTTGTTGTTCTCGTCCCACACCTGGGTCATGCCGAGCTTCTTGCCCAGCAGTCCCTTCACGGTCTTGGTCTCAGTGTTAGACATGGAGTTCTTCGTCCCTATCCAGCTCAGAGCTTGATCTCGATGTTGACGTCTGCCGGCAGGTCGAGTCGCATGAGCGAGTCGACGGCCTTGGGCGTCGGGTCGATGATGTCGATCAGACGCTTGTGGGTGCGCATTTCGAAGTGCTCCCGGCTGTCCTTGTACTTGTGGGGCGAACGGATGACGCACACCACGTTCTTCTCGGTCGGAAGCGGCACCGGGCCGACGACGGTCGCGCCCGCACGGGTCACGGTGTCGACGATCTTGCGCGCCGACGTGTCGATGACCTCGTGGTCGTATGACTTAAGCCGAATGCGGATCTTCTGTCCCGCCATGTCTGACTCACTCTCTTTCAAGGCGTCTTACGACCTTTCGGTCGCATTGGACGCGGTTGCGTACGAAAACGCTGGGCACTACTTCCGCGGCACCACTGTTCTTCTGTCAATTCCCCCGGGGCGACGAGGAACCCTGCGGTTTCGCGTCTCTCCAGGAGACCGACCCCCGCGCTCGGGCGTGTCGCCGAACCGAAGACATGGATCATCCATGTCTTCGTTGGAGGTCGATTAAGCTTTGTCCTGCTGCCCGCGGCCTAACCTTCTCCCGCCGATCGAATGAACGACCTTGCGAGGGGCTATGCACTGCCTGGCAGTGATCCGTTCGGAGCGCACGTTGGCACACCCGTCACGAAATGTTGAACTAGACGAGTTTGCCACAGTATCGCCCTATCTGCAACCCGGGCGTGTCGCGCCCGGCGTGTCGTCGCTGGCCCGTCTTTCAGCGTGCTTCGCGCGCATCCCTTGGTGGGCAATGCGGCCCAGCAGGCACGAAGAACGGGGCCGGGCTCAGTGCCCGACCCCGTCAGCTCCAGCGACCCCTCGCGCGGCCGCGAGCATTTTGATTGGTTGCCGACAGACTCACGAACCTTCGTAAGCGCAATCGAACAAGGGTCTTCGAACAGGTGCCGATAGACCTAGTTCCGGGCGCCCGACGCGGCGTCGAGGGATGTACCGCTCGTACTCTCCGCGCTCTCGCTCATGAAGTCTTTGGCCTGGTTTGCGAGGTGATGGATACCCATACGCACTCCTCTCGTCGGCGGTACCGTTCGAATGAGACGGTCCTTTCATTGTGAAGCCATCCACCCGCCGGGTAAAGGCTTCCGACGAAGTCTCAGCTTCATTCGGCGTGTCCGGGGCGGCGACGGCGCACCAGCATCAGCATCGCAGCGCCGAGGCTGAGCAGCAGTCCCCCGGTGATCAGCGGGCCCGTGATGTCCGATCCTGTCGAGGCCAGCGTGTTGCCGGCCGTCGTCGTCGGAGGCGTCGCGTTCGTGGGCGTGCAGTGCGTCGAGGGCGGCGGGTACGCGACGGTGGATGCTGTCGTCGGGTTGATCCTCACCTCGACGACTGCTCCGTTGCGGATGTTGTAGAAGGGTGCGGCTGGGTCGAGGACCCACGTCCCGTCGGAGAGCTGCCGCCAGCCGGGCCACGCGTCACCGCGTCCGGATGCGTCAACGCCGGCTCCCGGCCACAGCTGCGTTCCGGAGATGGTCTGGCCGTTCACCCACCCGGATGGTACGGGGATGTAGTCGACCTGGGATGCCCCGTCGGCGAGCAGTGCCGCCTGGTCAGCCGCGGCGATGGACGTGTCACGGTGCGCGTACGCATCCGCCGTCCACCAGATGAGGGCGATCGTCGGCGTTCCGCTCACATGGTTCGGGGTGACCGAGTATGAGACGAGCGGCGCGTCGTTCACGCACAGGGACTGGACGTTCACGGCGATCGACTTGACGGGCGTCTTGTCGGTCGAGCAGTTGTTCGTTAGGTCGGAGTCGTGCTCCGTCGCTGTGACGCACGTCGAGTTCACGATGTCGGGGAACGGCACGGTCGGACCGGAGCGGTCGAGGACGCCGACGGTCACCTGGAACGTGATCGCGGCGGTGGCACCCGAGGCGAACGCCGTCGGGTGGTGCGCCGTCACGACACCGTTGGTGACGTCGACCGTCCAGCCGGCGGGCATGACCGCCGAACCGGAGACGAAAGTCAGTCCAGCTGGGATGGTGTCAGTGACGACGACGCTTGTTGCAGCATCCGGGCCCGCGTTGCCCACCGTGAGCGTGTAGGTGAGGATGTCCCCCTTGCCGGAGTCCACGACACCGCCCTCAGCGCTTGTGTGGGTCTTCACGATGCTCAGGTCGATCTCGGGCACATGGTGCGTCGTCGTGCACGATGCGCCCTCTGTGTCGACAGGCGGGCAGCTTCCTCCACTACCCGGGATGGCGACGTTGTCGATGGAGACGTTCGCCGCATCCGCATCGACCTTCACGGAGAAGGTGACGGACGCCGAAGCGCCGGGTGCGAGCGTGGGGATGGTCCAGGTCAGCGACGTTCCGGATGCGTCGAGCACGAGGCCCGGAGGCAGCGACCCGGTGAGCGCGGCGTGGTTCAGCACGTTCGTCAGGTCGTCGCTCGCAGTGGCTCCGATGACAGTGACGGTGGAGTCGTTCGTCGCGGTCAGGGTGTATGCGATCGTCTGCCCGGGATCGACCACCGAACCGCTGACCGGGTCGGAGGTCTTCGTCAGGATCCAGTGCGGAACCTCACGCGGCTGGTTGACCCGCAGCGTGCTCATGCACGTCGTAGGCGGTCCATTGGATCCCCCGTTGCCCGACGAATCGACAAGACACGACCCACCTGCGCCGGGCGTGATGACATTCGTCAGCGTCAGCCCGGCCGAGTTCGCTCCCACCACGACGGTGTAGCTCACAGTCGCCGTGGCTCCCGGCGCAAGGTCGGGGATCGCCCAGGTCAGCCTGTCGGTGATCGGGTTGAAGGTGTCGCCGACGGGGAGCGGCGTCACGAGGGTGGCCGCACCGAGCACGCCCGTCAGGTTGTCGACCGCGGTCGCGCCGCTCATGAGAGCCTGCGAGTTGTTGTGGGCGGTCAGCGTGTAAGTGACGGTCTGGCCCGGGTCGACGGTCGATCCGCTCGCGGGGTCCGAGGACTTCTGCAGAGTGAAATGCGGCGTGTAGTTGTCGGTCGTGCAGGTCGAGACACAGGTGCCGCCCGTCGGGACGACGAGGACGTTGTGGATGTCGGCGTTGAACGCGTTCTGGTCGACGATCAGCGAGTACTTAAGCGTCTGCGGGCCTGCGAACGACGAAAGCGTCCAGACGAGGTCGGTGCCCACGAAGGACGCCGAGCCCGTGGAGGCATCCAGCGTGCCCGTGAACGCGGCGTGGGTGAAGGCCTGGTTGAGGTGGTCCGTGATGGTGAGCGAGCTCGGCAGGGTTCCGCCGGTGTTCGTGACCGTGATCACGTAGTTGATCGTCTGGCCGGGCATCACTGCAGAACCGCTGGGCGGGTCACTGGTCTTCGAAACGTCCCAGGTCGGCGGCGTCGTCGGCGCCAGCGGCGCGGTGACCGCAGCGTGGGCGGCGGGTGCCGGCGGGGCCACGGGCGGATCCGACGGTGGTGTTGAGTCCGACTGGGTCGTCGCCGGCTGCGGGGCCGGGCTCGAGGTGGGAGCGGACGAGCTCGGCGCAGTGTCAGTAGCTGCCGGTGCCGGGGCAGGCGGCGCAGGCGCCGGCGGTGTCACGGCAGGCGGATCCGCGGGCGGCGTCGGATCGGCGGGTGCGGGGGCCGGCTGCGTGCTGGAATCGGCGGGCGGTGTAGCGGAGTCGGTGGGCGGCGTTGCCGCCGGTGCGCTCGTTGCGGCGGGGTCCGTGGTCGGCGTGGCCTCATCCGCGTTGGCCGGCGACGAGACCCCGGCGAACATGAGGGCGACGACGACGAGCGGGACGCCGAGACGGGCTGTCCAGGATGCGAACGGATTGGTGCCGGCGAACAACCGGCTACGAGCACGCTTCTTCGACGGTTCTGATGGCGCGGTTGTGATGCGCTGACTTCGCATGGTCGGGACCCCCTTGGCGGTACGCGATGTCACCCCTCAAATGTTGAGGTTTTATCAGTTTACGCCCGAGTTATTGCCAAAGTCGGTGTTTATTGAGATTCTTTCATCTTTTTTCGAGTCCCACTCCGAGTGATCCCCGATCGGGTGGCTCCGGACAACGAAAGAGGGGCCGAGCCTTTCGGCTCGACCCCTCCGGATCAGTAAGCGGACTTACTTGACGATCTTCGTCACCGTACCGGCGCCGACCGTGCGGCCACCCTCGCGGATCGCGAAGCCGAGGCCCTCTTCGAGAGCGATCGGCTGGATGAGCGCCACAGTCATGTCCGTGGTGTCGCCGGGCATGACCATCTCGGTGCCCTCAGGCAGCGTGATGACGCCGGTGACGTCCGTGGTGCGGAAGTAGAACTGCGGACGGTAGTTCGCGTAGAACGGGTTGTGACGGCCACCCTCATCCTTGGACAGGATGTAGGCGGTGCCCTCGAAGTCGGTGTGCGGCGTGACCGAACCCGGCTTCACGACGACCTGGCCGCGCTCGACGTCTTCGCGCTTGGTGCCACGGAGAAGCAGACCACAGTTCTCGCCGGCCCATGCCTCGTCGAGCTGCTTGTGGAACATCTCGATACCGGTGACCGTGGTCTTCTGCGTCGGGCGGATGCCGACGATCTCGACCTCGGAGTTGATGGCGAGGGTTCCACGCTCGGCGCGGCCCGTGACGACGGTTCCACGACCGGTGATCGTGAAGACGTCCTCGATCGGCATCAGGAACGGCTTGTCCTTGTCGCGGATCGGGTCGGGGATGGACTCGTCGACGGCCTCCATGAGGTCGAGGATGCTCTGGGTCCACTTCTCGTCGCCCTCGAGAGCCTTGAGGCCCGAGACGCGCACGACAGGAGCGTTGTCACCGTCGAAGTCCTGGCTGGAGAGCAGCTCGCGGACCTCGAGCTCGACGAGCTCCAGGATCTCCTCGTCGTCGACCATGTCGGCCTTGTTCAGCGCGACGAGCAGGTAGGGGACGCCGACCTGCTTGGCGAGCAGAACGTGCTCACGGGTCTGGGCCATCGGGCCGTCGGTGGCGGCGACAACGAGGATCGCGCCGTCCATCTGTGCGGCACCGGTGATCATGTTCTTGATGTAGTCGGCGTGCCCAGGGGCGTCAACGTGCGCGTAGTGGCGCTTCGGGGTCTCGTACTCGACGTGCGAGATGTTGATCGTGATACCGCGCTGGCGCTCTTCGGGAGCGGAGTCGATCGACGCGAAGTCGCGCTGCACATTGGTCGCCGACGGGTACTTGTCAGCAAGCACCTTCGAGATCGCCGCGGTGAGCGTGGTCTTTCCGTGGTCGACGTGACCGATCGTTCCGATGTTGACGTGCGGCTTGGTCCGCTCGAACTTGGCCTTAGCCACTGGGTCCTCCTCAGGACTCTCATGTAGAAACCCCGGTCGACGGTTTTCGACCGGCAGCGCTACGGGATTGTTTACCTATGTTACTTGGTCGACTTGAGGTTTCGGTACGCGAGCAAACTCGCGTACCGAACCCCAGGTCAGCAGGCTATTCGCCCTTGTTCTTCTGGACGATCTCGTCGGCCACAGCCTTCGGGACCTCCGCGTAGCTCTCGAACGTCATCGAGTACACGGCGCGGCCCGAGGTCTTCGACCTCAGGTCACCGATGTAGCCGAACATCTCCGACAGCGGGACGTGAGCGCGGATCACCTTGACACCGCTCGCATCCTCCATGGACTGGATCTGACCGCGACGCGAGTTCAGGTCGCCGATGACATCACCCATGTATTCCTCAGGGGTGCGGACCTCGACGGACATGAGCGGCTCGAGCAGAACCGGGTTCGCCTTGCGAGCGGCCTCCTTGAAGCCCATCGATCCAGCGATCTTGAACGCCATCTCCGAAGAGTCGACGTCGTGCGCAGCACCGTCGAGCAGGGTGGCCTTGACGCCCACCATCGGGTAGCCCGCGAGGACACCCACCTGGAGCGCATCCTGGATGCCCGCGTCGACCGACGGGATGTACTCGCGAGGAACGCGACCACCGGTCACCTTGTTCTCGAACTCGTACGACTTCTCGGCCGTGACCTCCATCGGTTCGATGGAGATCTGGATCTTCGCGAACTGGCCGGATCCACCCGTCTGCTTCTTGTGCGTGTAGTCGTGCTTCTCGACCGTGCGGCGGATCGTCTCGCGGTAAGCCACCTGCGGCTTACCGACGTTCGCCTCGACGTTGAATTCACGCTTCATGCGGTCGACCAGGATGTCGAGGTGGAGCTCGCCCATTCCCTTGATGACCGTCTGACCGGTCTCCTGGTTCTGCTCAGTGCGGAACGTCGGGTCCTCTTCGGCCAGCTTCTGGATCGCGGTGCCCAGCTTCTCCTGGTCGGCCTTGGTCTTCGGCTCGATCGCGACCTCGATGACGGGCTCGGGGAACGTCATCGACTCGAGGACGACCTGGTTGTTCGGGTCGCACAGGGTGTCACCCGTGGTCGTGTCCTTGAGGCCGATGACCGCGTAGATGTGGCCGGCGGTCACGGACTCGACCGGGTTCTCCTTGTTGGCGTGCATCTGGAAGATCTTGCCGATGCGCTCCTTCTTGCCCTTGGTCGAGTTGATGACCTGGGCTCCAGAGTCGAGGTGACCCGAGTAGACGCGCACGTAGGTGAGGCGACCGAAGAAGGGGTGGACCGCGACCTTGAACGCCAGGGCCGCGAACGGCTCGGTGGCGTCGGCGTGACGGAGGATGATCTTCTCCTCGTCGCGGACGTCGTGCGCCTCGATGGCGGGGACGTCGAGCGGCGACGGCAGGTAGTCGATGACCGCGTCGAGCATCGGCTGGACGCCACGGTTCTTGAACGCGGAACCGCAGAGCACCGGGTAGAGCTCGCTGTTGACCGTCATCTTGCGGATGGCGCCCTTGATCTCTGCGACCGTGAGCTCCTCGCCGGAGAAGTACTTCTCGAGCAGGGCGTCGTCGGACTCGGCGACGGTCTCGAGCAGCTTGTGGCGGTACTCCTCAGCCTTTTCGAGCATGTCGGCCGGGATCTCTTCGATCTCGTACTTGGCGCCCATCTGGACGTCACCCTTTGAGTCACCGCGCCAGGTGAGTGCGCGCATCTCGACCAGGTCGACGACGCCCTCGAACGACGACTCGGCGCCGATCGGGAGCTGGATGACCAGCGGCTTCGCGCCGAGGCGGTTGACGATGGTGTCGACGGTGAAGTAGAAGTCGGCGCCCAGCTTGTCCATCTTGTTGACGAAGCAGATGCGGGGAACGTCGTACTTGTCGGCCTGACGCCAGACGGTCTCGGACTGGGGCTCGACGCCCTCCTTGCCGTCGAAGACGGCGACGGCACCGTCGAGCACGCGGAGCGAACGCTCCACCTCGACCGTGAAGTCGACGTGACCCGGGGTGTCGATGATGTTGATCTGGTTCTTGTTCCAGAAACATGTCGTCGCGGCCGACGTGATCGTGATGCCGCGCTCCTGCTCCTGCGCCATCCAGTCCATCGTCGCAGCGCCGTCGTGGACTTCACCGATCTTGTGGGTGATACCCGTGTAGAACAGGATGCGCTCTGTCGTGGTGGTCTTGCCGGCATCGATGTGCGCCATGATGCCGATGTTGCGGACCTTGTTCAGGTCGGTGAGCACGTCCTGTGCCACAGGTTTCCTCCGAAATATAGATATTGGTACATGGCCGGCCGGATGGTGCAGAGCGACTGCTCCACACCATCCGATCGGTACGGGCTGTTACCAGCGGTAGTGCGCGAACGCCTTGTTCGACTCGGCCATCTTGTGCGTGTCTTCACGACGCTTCACGGCCGCACCGAGACCGTTGGACGCATCCAGGATCTCGTTGGTGAGGCGCTCGGTCATCGTCTTCTCACGACGGCCCTTGGCGTAGCTGGTCAGCCAGCGGAGCGCGAGGGTGTTGGCACGGTGAGGCTTGACCTCGACCGGAACCTGGTAGGTCGAACCGCCGACGCGGCGGCTGCGGACCTCGAGCGTGGGGCGCACGTTGTCGAGCGCCTTCTTGAGCGTGGCGACGGCATCCTGGCCGTTCTTGGCAGCGACGCCTTCGAGCGCGTCGTAGACGATGCGCTCAGCGAGGCCCTTCTTGCCGTCGAGCAGGATCTTGTTGACGAGCTGGCTGACGATCGGTGCACCGTAGACGGGGTCGGCGACAACGGGACGCTTCGGGGCTGGACCCTTGCGAGGCATTACTTCTTCTCCATCTTCGCGCCGTAACGGCTGCGAGCCTGCTTGCGGTTCTTGACGGCCTGGGTGTCCAGTGCGCCACGGACGATCTTGTAACGAACACCCGGGAGGTCCTTGACACGACCGCCGCGGACGAGCACCATCGAGTGCTCCTGCAGGTTGTGGCCCTCGCCCGGGATGTAGGCGGTGACCTCGGTGCCGTTGGACAGCTTCACACGAGCGACCTTGCGCAGAGCCGAGTTCGGCTTCTTCGGGGTGGTCGTGTAGACGCGGGTGCACACGCCGCGCTGCTGGGGGTTGGACTTCAGGGCGGGAGCCTTGGTCTTCGTGACCTTGGGGCTGCGGCCCTTCCGAACCAACTGCTGAATGGTTGGCACTGAACTTCTCCTTGTAAATGAACTGCACGGTGACAGGTGCTGCTTCTGCTTCGAACGACTTCACGCCGGTGATCTGGCGTGTCGGGGTTCTGGGCTGACCAACCGGCGGCGCAGAATGAATTCTGATTCGTGGTTGATATGCCGTGGGGGCTTGATGAACGCCCAACATGGATGGGTACGAGCCAACCGCTCGGGGTTTCCGCCTCAGCCGGTTCAGGACCGGATGTTTTCGGGCACCACACGAGCGCGTGACAAAGCACACACCCGAAAAATACTAGCTTGCGGGGTGGTTCCCGGTCAAATGAACCGCACCTCTGAGCACAACGCACAGGGGTCTCCCGGCATTCCCCCGCCTATTCGTCGTCGTCGTGCTCCCAGGGCCAGCGCGGCCTGCCCTTCTGCTGGAACCGGCCGACCAGCACCAACTGGTAGACGAACGCGACGAGAGCGCCGGCGATTCCCGTCGCCACCGAGAACCACGATGCGAACATGTGGAAGGAGAAGGTGAGGAAGCCGAGGGGCTCGCCGCCACCGACCGCGTATGCGATCCCGCCGCCGAGGACGAAGACCACGTAGGCGATGACACCGACGAGGAGCGCGGAGAGCGGGGCGATCCGCTGCTCGTCCGCGGGCACGCTGCGACCCCTGACAACGAGGCAGATGAGGACGGCGAGTGTCGCGCATCCGACCATCACGGGACCGACGAGCGGTCCCGCATCCGCGACGTCGATGACCTCGATGTTCCAGTAGAGGCTGATCAGGCCGAACGCCGCGACGAGGACGGCGAGGTACAGGAACGCGGCGAAGAAGGCGACGACGGTCGCGTAGTTCCGGTCCTCACGCATGGCGCGCCGACATCAGTTGCCTAGGCTCCCGCTGCGTAGCCGTTCTGGGTCGCGCGCGGACCGGCAGCGATCGCGCGGTCGTACTCGGCCTGGGCCTCGAGGTTCTTCGCCTTGAGCCTGCGACCGCGCACCGCGAGCCACAGTCCGGTCCAGATCGAGACCTCGCGGGCGACGACGGCGGCCCAGATCGCGGGGGCGCTGTACCAGACGACGTTCAGCAGGGTTCCGACCTCCTGCGGTGTGTGCTCCCAGGCCTTGACCTGGAGGAGCACGCCGCCCACATAACCGAAGTAGGTCACCGCTGCGACGACGAAGCCGCCGATGATGTACGCCCACCAGCCGGCCCGGTTCAGGATCTGGACCAGGAGGACCATGGCGACGAAGAAGAAGATGACGGGGATCCAGAACCGCCACGTGGCGATGAACGAGTTGACCAGTTCGTCGACCACGTGCGACGCCGGGTAGCCCGTCGCTGCGATGATGGCGGCGACGCCCGCGTAGACGAGGGCGAAGACCACGGTTCCCGCGAGGGCGATCAGGATGCCGAACCCGCGGTTGCTCTTCTTCTTGGGCCGTACGGGGGCCGTTACGTAGATCGGTGTGGCGGTGGCTGCATAGGCGGCCGGTGCAGCGGAGCCTGCAACTGCGGAGCCGGCGACAGCGTCGCCCGCGACGGCCGGCGGCTCGGGCGCCCAGGTCGGTTCGGCGGAAGGGGTCGCCGCGTAGGCGGTGGTGACGGCGGTGTCGTCGTAGGCGGCGACACGCTCGTCTGCGACGTCGCCGGTGTCTGCGGTCGAACGGGCGACGGCAGCGGCGACGTCCTCGTCGCTCGCGGCGGCTGCAGGTTCGGGCGCGGCTACCGGGGCCGGAGTGGATGCGGCGACGGGTGCGGCAGACGCGTCGGGTGCGGCGGCGGTGACCGGCTCGCTCGCAGCGGGCTCGTCCGCCTCCGTCGCGGCTGCGGCCGACTCCGGAGCGTTCACGTGACCGCGCGCCGACACGGGACTCGACGGCGGGTTCGCGACGTCCGCGTCGCTCACGGACGAACCGGCCTCGACATCCTCATCCTTCGGTGCGGCAGGGTTCGGTGACTCAGGGGTCGTGTTGCTCATGGTGTCACTCCTCGATCAGCCCACCCGGGCATCCGTCACTCTGGTGCAACCATAGCAACGGGGTGCCCGGATGGGCCGGAGGGCGTACCGGGGTGTGGGGGCGACGCCTACTTCGTGGCGGAGGCGTCTGTCGCCGGGACGAGGCTGTAGATGAGGCCCGCGATCTTGCCGTCGACCCCCGGTACCGCGGGCGACGTGGAGGTCGAGAGGCTCGTCACGAGGAACAGCCGGTCGCCGGTCTGGACGCCCTTCACGAAGGCGAGCACGTTCGCGTACGGACCAACCACATCCACCCCTACCGGGATCGCGGCGAAGTTGTCCGCCGTGATCAGCGGGTTGGTCACCGGCGGCACACCGGCCACGGGCGCGCCGGGCGCGGTGGGAGCCGGGGTCGCTCCCGCGGCAGGCGTGGGCGTCGGAGTGGGGGTCGCGCCGGATCCCGCCGCCGGGGCCGGCGTCTGCACCACGGGGGGCGCCACCGGCTTGTACGCCTGTGCGTCCGAGACCGTGATCCCGACGAGCGTCACACCATGCGCAGCTGCCAGAGCGTTGAGCTCAGTGACAAGGGCGGGCATCTGCCCGTCCGTCGGGATGGACTTGCTGAGTCCCGCGAGCTGGTCCTGGAGGTCGGGCAGCTTGGCATAATCACGCTTCAGCGCGGCGAGCGTCGCCATGTTCGTCGCATTTGTCGCGTCGACGGTCGCCCGCTGCTGGTCGGACGCGGCGGCGGCGTCGAGCTGCGGCTGCACGCCGACGACCCAACCGAGTGCGGCGATCGCGATCATGACGACCGCGGCGCCGATGATCCAGAGCCTGTTCCTGTCCATGATCACTTCTCCTTGGGGCCGAAGCGGTGGTCGTATGCCGCGTCGTTGATGTGCATGGTGATGTTCACCGTGTAGATGTTCGTGGTCGTGTCGAGCGTGACCGAGCCGGGGACCGCATCCGCGAATCCTGGCAGCGTGGCCAGCGCCGTGAGCCATGCCGGGACCTGGGGAAGCGTCGGGCTCTTCGCCGCGAAGCTGATTGTCGCCACCCGCGCGCCCTGGAGGGGTGCCGTCGACTGCTCGAACAGGGCGATCGGCGACGCGGAGTCGACCGTCACGGTGTCGATGGTGACGTTCGCCGGCAGAGTGGCCTGGACCTTCGTGAGGTAAGCCTGCCAGTCGATCTCGGTGGACGCACCCACCTGCTGCCCGGCCTGCGTGAGAACGACTTGGTCCTGCACCTGGCGGACCTGCACGTACTGCTTCTGCTGGGCCAGGATCGAGCCGGTCTCCGCCTGGGCAGTGAGCAAAGCGTTCTGCGAGTTGACTGCGAGTGCGGCAGCGCCGGCGATCGCGCCCGCGACGATCACGACGACGCCGAGGATGGCGAATCCGAGACGGCGTCGGGTTCCCTTCGCCTTGCGCTGTGCCCGGACCTCGGGCGGGAGGAGATCGACCCGCGGCTCGCCGCCGACGACGAGTGACTCGTGGACCCGGGGGCGAGTGTCCTTCGGCCCCCGCGTCTTGTCGCCCGCCTTCGGCTTCGACTTCTTCGCCGACGGGTCCGGCGCCTCCAGTTCGTCCTCGATCGAGATGGGACGCTTCAGTGTGAGGCTCATGCTGCACTCCCCAGGGCGAGGCCGAGCGCTACTGCGAGCGCCGAGCGGTTGAGACGGAGGTTGTCCGCGCTCAGGCTGCGCGAGAGCGCGACCGTCGCGAACGGGTCGCCGAAGACGACGGGCAGGCGAGACATCTCGCTCAGCGCATCCGTCAGTCCCGGAAGGAACGCGCCACCGCCGGTAGCGACGATCTCGAGAACCGGCTCGTCCGGCCGGGTGTTCACGAAGTAGTTGATGGTGTTGCGCAGGCTGGTGAGGAGTTCGCTCGTCACCTGGTAGATGATCTCCACCGCGCGCTGCTCTTCGAGCGAGTTGACCTGGCGCGCGAGCCCGATCGACCGTTTCATGCTCTCCGCCTGCTCGAACTCGATCTCGAGGCCGGTGCGGAGCGCCTGCGTCAGGTCGGCGCCACCGGTCGGGATGATGCGGACGAACTGCGGCACTCCGTTCTTGGCGATCACGACGCTGGTGGTGTTCGCCCCGATGTCGATCAGTGCCACCGTGCCCGCGAGCTTCGGCCGGCCGACGAGCACCCGGCTCAGCGCGAAGGGGATGAGGTCGACGTCGACCGTGGTGAGTCCCGCGAGCTGCGTGGCGCGGACGTTGCCGAGGACGACATCCTTGACTGCCGCGACGAGAAGGCCGTGGACCATCGGGCCGGTCTCTGTCACCGTCTCCGAGACGGGATAGAAGTCTAGGAGGGCGTCCGCGACGGGGACCGGGAGCATGTCCTGGACATGGAAGGGGAGCGTTTCGCGGATGCGCTCGCGCGACATCTTGGGAACGCTCAGGTCGCGGGCGAGGACACGCTGGTTGCCCATCCCGAGCACGACGTTCTTGCTCTTGAAACCTCCCTGCGACCAGAGATGCTTGAGCGACGACGCCACGGTGTTCGGTTCCAGCACCTCTCCGCGGCTGACGGCCCCTTCGGGCAGGGGAACCTCGTAATGACGGATGAGCGTGGGGCGCGCCTTGTTGGCTCCCTCCACCTCGACCGCCCGCAGGGTCGCGCTGCCGATGTCGATTCCTACGACGCTCGATGCCATGTCTGTTCTCCTTTGTTCCCGCGTGCCTGTCAGCCCAGCCCGAAGAGCGCCAGGTACGCGCTCCCGACCGCCGTGCCGAAGAAGATCCCGATCCACGCGCCCCCGAGCATCCACGGGCCGAAGGGTATGCCCGACTTGCGGCCGGCCCTGCGCGCGATGACGAGTGCGATCGCGTACAGGCCGCCCAGAAGGAAGGCCGCGAACGCTCCGACGATGAGCTGTCCCCATCCGAGGTATCCCAGGAAGAGGCCCAGCACGCCGGCGAGCTTGACGTCGCCGAAACCCATTCCACCGGGATAGGCGAAGGCCAGGACGAAATAGAGCGCGAAGAGCGCGGCGCCGCCGATCGCTGCGCCGACCAGCGCATCCGAAGAGCCGGACAGGATGCCCGCGGCGCCCAGCAGCGCGATGCCGACACCGTAGGCGGGAAGGACGATCGCGTTGGGGAGGGTGTGCGTGTCGATGTCGATCAGGGCGAGCACCACGCTGATGGCGGCGAGATAGAGGAATGCGACGAGTTCGATGATGCCCGCGGCCGACAGGCCGGGCCAGAACTTCCACGCGACGACGCCGAAGAAGAGCCCGGTGGCGGCTTCGACGAGCGGGTACCTCAGCGAGATCGGCTCACGGCACCCTCGGCACTTGCCGCGGAGCACCAGCCAGGACAGCACCGGGATGTTGTCGTACGGCTTGATCTCGCTTCCGCAGTTCGGGCAGGCGCTCGGCGGCGAGACGATCGAGCGACCGGCGGGCACGCGGTACGCGACGACGTTGAGGAAGGAGCCGATCAGCAGTCCGAAGGCACCGGAGACGATGATGACGAACGTCGCCATCCACAGGGCGGAGTCGGCGGCGATCACGGCAGGGCCGTCCCGTCGTACTTGAAGGCGGTCTTGACCTCGACGAGCACGCTGACGCCGTAGGTCGTCGACACCGGAGAGAGGAACTTGGGCGGCGCCAGGTAGCGGAACCGCTGGTCGTAGACGTAGTTCTTCAGGTAGCCCACGCCGCCTGTGAGGCCTACGGGACCGCGGAACTTCTGGGCGATCGCCCCGTTGATCGTGAGTGTGCCGCGATCGCCGCCGATGCTGTAGTTCTGCACCTGGAACGTGTGCGCCACGGACAGGATCGCGGCGTCGATGCGCCGGTTCTTCGCCGAGTAGATCGGATTCTTCGAGGAGTTCATCGGGTTCCAGACCCAGACCGCGTTCGTCGCGACGAGACCGAGGATGTCCACGTTGGGGTTCTGATACGCGATGTCACCGGTCACGTAGATGTAGTTCTCCGACGCGATCGTGACAGCCGCGTGTTCCTGGCCCTGGACGAACGCGTCGCCGTTGGCGTAGCCGTAGGAGGTCGACGTCGGGGCGAGCTCGTTGTTCACCGGGTACCCGATCCCGTTGCCCGACGTCACGCCGTCGCCCCCGTAGCAGGTGACCTTGCCGGACTTCAGTGCGCAGGCGAGGCTCGCGGGGAAGGTGCCCGGCGCCCAGTAGTTGGGGTCGGTGGAGACCGACGGGATGTTCTGCACGTAGATGAGGTTCTGCGCGGGCACTGTCAGGTTCTTGACGCCGGTCGCCGACTGCAGTTGGGCGATCGACCCGCACGTCGCCGGGGCGGTCCCCGACGTCGCGGGCGATCCCGCGATCTGGGTGGCCTTGGTCCACGGCGACCGCACGTTCATCGTGCCGTCCGAGTTGAACGTGATGGTCGTCGGGCCGGTGTAGAGGCAGCCGGGGCGCGGCACATCCGTGGCGGTGAGGTCCGACCGGACTTCCTTCTTCATCAGGGTGTTCGTGGGCGGCATGCTCACCTGCGGGCTGTACTTCGGGTACCCGGGCACCGCGAACGTCGTCAGCGGAGTGCAGAGGTCGTTGATGGGTGAGCCGATGTTGTCCGCCGTCGTCACCGTTCCGTTGAAGGTCGCGCTGCAGGAGCGGATCGTGTCGTTCGAGTGCACCGGTCCGTTCACGACGTCACCGGGAGCGAACTGGATGTCGCCGCAGTTCGACGTCGGCCGGCCGGCCCAGGCGTACTTGGTGCAGGCGACCGCGTCGTCGCCGCTGATCACCGGGTCCTGGATCTCGTAGTCGGTGAAGTAGAGGAAGTCGATGAACCCCTGCTGTTTCAGGTTCGCCACGACGGTACGCGTCTCCGAGCCGACCCGCCCGGTCGACCGGATGCGCAGCACGCCGGTCGATCCGTACTTCGAGTTGTCGACTTCATAGCGGAAACTGCCGAGCTGGGTCTTGCCCGGGCCCACCGGCACGGTCGCCCACGTACCCGACTTTCCCAGGCCGAACGCCGGATTGGTCTGCGCGCCGGTCGGCAGGGTCAGGGTGCTTCCCGCGCTGAAGGCAGAGGCGGAGTTGCCGTATTGCTGGTACGTGTTGTCGTTCGAGAGCCTGCTCTCGTACTCCTCGACGCCGGCGTAGGCGGCCGCCATCGCACCGTTCCAGTCCTGGTCGGTGCGCGCCTTGACGACGCCGCTCAGCGAGAAGGTGATCGCGGTCGTGGTGAGCAGGATCATCACGGCGCCGAGCGCGACGACCGTGGCGATCGCCATCCCGTCCTCGCCCGTGCCGAATCGGGTCTTCAGGAATGCGTAGAACATCAGGACCCTCCTGACTTGGTGAGACCCAGGTTGGGGATGCCGACCGTGTTCTGGAGGGTCACGGAGCGGGTCGCGTCGGTGACGCTGGTCTGGATCTTGAGCGTCACTTTGACCGAGGCGATCGTCCGCAGCTGGGTCGCCGTGAACCCACCCGCCGGGACCGTCAGCGGCGTGCCGTCGCTCAACTGGTACGTGAAGAGCCAGGGAACGGCGCTGTTGGGCGCGACATACGATGCGAGGACGCGGGATGTCGAGGGTGCGACCGAACAGGTCGTCGCCGAGGAGCAGGTCGGGAAGCTCCAGTTGCCGTTCGCCAGGGCGGTCGCCGGCCAGCGGCTCTCGACCAGCTGGCGCGCGGTGTTGAGCGACAGCCGGATCATCACCGGCTGCTGTGCGGCCGAGTCCAGGTTGATGTAGGCGTAGATGACCACGGCCTCGTTCGTGGCGATCACGAACGCCGGGTCGTTCAGCGACTGGCCGGCGACGGGGTTGTCGGTCCCGGCGCGGATCACGCGCGCGATCTCGTTCATCCCGTTGGCCGCCTGCTTGGCGTTCTGGCTGAGGTTCCGGGCGATCGTGATGCCCTTGGTCGTACTGACGAACAGGCCGCCGATCATGGTGAGCATCAGGCCGACGAGGACCATGGCCACGATCAGCTCGACGATCGTGAGTCCGCTCGAGTCCGACCGGAACGTTCCCCGTGCCCGCGTAGTCCGCGTCATCACGGCACCACCACTCGTGGGTCGAAGGTCACGACGTTGGTCGCGGGGATCGCGGGACCGCGGGTCTTCAGGGTGATCGCCGACGCCGGCACATTGTTCGTCGTGCCCGTGGCCGTCGTGCTCGTGTAGAACTTCCACGACCCGAACGGCAGGGCCACGACATAGGTGTTGGACGCGGTCGTCGACATGACCGTGCCGAAGGTGTAGGTCACCGGCAGCCCGCATCCGGGGTCGCCGGTTCCAGGCGCGGATGCCTGCGACACCGCATTCAGGTAGGTACCGCTCGGGCTCTTGAATGTGATGCTGGCGACGCCCATCGCGACCGTGCCACTCGCGGACTGGCCCGGAAGCGGTGCAACCGGATTCCCGCGCTGGCCGGAGTAGTTGATACCGGAGACCTGGGTGTCGGGCCACTGCTCCGGGTCGACCGAGTTGCAGAAGAGGGTCGGAGTCTTGGGGTCGGCGTACTTGCCGGCGATGAGCTGATACCCCGCCAGGTAGGGGTGGAGCTGGATGGGATTCGTCGAGGCCGGCGCCACGTAGTTCAGGTACGTGTTCGAGTAGGTCGTGTCCATGTTCGTCGGGATGTGGGAGGTCCCGACGAAGTTGGTGGCGTACACGGCGGTGTACGAGCCTGCCTGGTCGAACTGGAAACCGGCGGTCGCCGCGGCGCCCGCGCCGACGGAGACCGTGTACTTGGTCGCGTTCGTCAGCTGCTCGTCGTCGGAGATATAGCCGGCCTTCGAGATCGTCACGTCGTAGATGCCCGGTGTCACCTTGAGGATGTAGCTGCAGCCCTGGGCGTCCGTGGGCGACGGCGTTACGGTCAAAGCCTTCGCCGTGTTTGGAGTGACGCCGGAGATCGTTGCGGTGACGGCGACATTCGGTGTCCCGCTGCCGGCGACACCGTTCACTCGGACGAGGATCGATCCCAGGGTGGGGTCGTTGAGGCGTCCACTGGGGGCGAGGAGCGTGTCCTGCTGGACCGGCGGTGTGGTGGCGCGCATCCCATCCCAGGTCACCGTCACATTGACACGCTTGTACTGGAGGGTTCCGCCGGAGGCGTCAGCGCCGCACTGGGCGGTCGAGCTCGTGCTGGTCACCCAGTTCGTGGTGCGCCAGACGTAGAAGTTGAGGCCGTTGACCTTGGTCGCCGGAGGCTTGGTCGCCGGGGCCACGGGGATGTCCTGCACCGTGAACACGTCGGCGACGGCGCGGTCCGAGTCGATGTCGGAGGCCGCGAGGTTGGCGGCGACCTCCCGCGCGCTCGCGTCGCGGGTCAGCACGAGGGACGAGGTGAGCGAGAAGGCGATGCCGACGGCGAGGAGGGCGAAGATGAACATCGCCACCATCACCTCGATGAGGGTGAGCCCCTGGTCAGCGCTCGCCGGGATGAGGCGAAGACGCGCCCGGAGTGCTTTCATGGGTCGCTTCCCTCCTTTCGGCCACTGGCGGCGCTGGTGCAGGTGGTGCGGGTGACACGGGTGATGATGCACCTGAGTGGGACACCACCGGATGGTGTCCCACTCAGGTTGGAGAGCCGGCCTTACGGCTTGGGCGTGAAGACTCCAGCTGCGCAGGTGCCTTCAGCGACACCGGAGAGGTCGCTGGCGCCGAACGTCTTGCCCGTCACGCTGGTGGCGCAGACGGCGAAGCCGGTGGCCGGCGAGCCCGCGACGGTCAGCGAAGCGACCGTGCCGTAGTTCGGGTTGGTGCCCGCGGGAACCGTGTAGCCGTAGGAGGAGAGAGCCGTCAGGTCGGCGGGAAGAGCACCGTTCTTGTCGGTCTGGTACGCGACGACAGCGGTCTTCGCGTTCGCAACGTCGGACTTGACGGCGCTGTCCTTGGCGTTGTTCTGGATCCCGATGTACACCGGGATGGCGATGGCGGCGAGGATGCCGATGATGATGACCACGACGAGGAGCTCGATCAGGGTGAAGCCCTTTTCGCCCTCTTCGAGGAGGCCCTGGCGGCGGCGGTTCAGCTTGCCCATGGTGCGGAAGTACATTGCAGTGTCCATTCGGTCGGGTGGTTCTCGGTCGGTTCGAACGGTTGCGAGTTTCCGTCCGGTGCTTGATGGTATTTGCCAGCAGATTCTCGGCAGAATCCCACGAGTGGGGGGTATTTCGTTCAGTTACTACCCCAGTAGTGGGGAGGCAACTATCGACATACCCCCAGCTTTGGGGACAGTTATTTGACGAGCGTCGCGATCTGGAAAATGGGGAGGTAGAGCGCGACGACCATGCCGCCGACCACGACGCCCAGGAAGGCGATCATGAGCGGTTCGATGAGCGCGGTGAGCTGCTCGGTCGTCGCTTCGACCTCCTGCTCATAGAAGTCGGCGATCTTGTCCAGCATCGTCTCGAGCGAGCCTGAGTCCTCACCCACCGCGATCATCTGGGTGACCATGGCCGGGAACACCGGCTGGGTCGTCAGGGGGCCGGCGATCGTCTCGCCCTGTCTCACGGACTCCCGGACCTCCACGAGGGCATTCTCGATCACCCAGTTGCCGCTTGTCTCTCCGACGATCTGAAGGGCCTGGAGGATGGGTACGCCCGCCCCGATCATGTTCGAGAAGTTGCGCGCGAACCGCGCGACGGCGATCTTCTTCATCAGTGGGCCGAAGACCGGGAGGCGAAGCTTCCACGGGTCGACGAACTTTCGCACGCCCTCATTGTTCTTGTTCTTCCCCCACCAGATGACGAAGGCGATGATCGACACGATGAGCAGGGGTGCGATCCACACCATCTGATGGGAGAGGATGACGAGGATCTCCGTGGGCAGAGGCAGGGTGCCGCCGAGACCGGCGAACATGTTCTCGAACACCGGGACGATGAACAGAAGCATCGCCGTGACGGCGACGAGCGACATGATGAGCACGATCACCGGGTAGGTGAGCGCGGACTTGATCGTCGCGCGAAGCTTGACTTCCTTCTCGAAGTTGGTCGCGATCGACTCGAGCGAGCTGTCCAGGAACCCGCCGGTCTCACCCGCGCGCACCATGTTCACCATCAGAGGCGGGAACGCGTCGCCGTGCTTGCGCATCGCGTCCGAGATCGATACACCCGTCTCGACATCGTCACGGATGTTGCCGAGGATGCGCGCGAGCTTCTTGTTCTCCGTCTGGTCAGCGAGGATGTTCAAAGTGCGCAGCAGGGACAGGCCCGCGCCGATCATGGTCGCCATCTGTCGGCTCATGATGGCCAGATCCTTCAGCTTCACCCCGCTGCCGAAACTCAGGCTGAGTTCACGGTTGAGGCCGGTGCCCTCGGGTGCCTCCTCGATCGCGATCGGTGAGAGACCCATCGTCCGCAGCCTGGCGGCGACCTGCGACTCCCCCGATGCGTCGACGCGACCCTTGACGATCTTGCCGTCGGCGTCGCGTCCCTTGTACGCGTAGGCGGTCGTGGAAGCCATCACTTCACCGTCCCGGAGTAGCTGTCACCGAAGTCCGGACCGCTCGCGGCGATGGCGCGGGCGGATGCTTCGGTCGGCGATTCGACACGTTGGATGAGCCGGTTGATGCCCTCCACGTCGTGCGCCTTCTCCAGGGCCGCCTTGCGGGTGATCTGTCCGGCGTTCACCAGGTCGGCGAGGTGCTGGTCCATGGTGTGCATCCCGGAGTCGCGGCCGGCCTGCATCATCGAGGCGATCTGGTAGGTCTTGCCCTCGCGGATGAGGTTGGCGATGGCCGGGGTCATCATGAGCACCTCGGTGGCGACGACGCGGCCGCGGCCGTTCGCGCGCTTCACGAGGGTCTGGCAGACGACACCCTGGAGGGTCGCGGCGAGCTGGGCACGCACCTGGTCCTGCGCGTGCGGCGGGAAGACGTCGATGACACGGTCGATGGTCTGGGGCGCATCCTGCGTGTGCAGTGTGGCGAAGACGAGGTGACCGGTCTCTGCGGCAGTCAGCGCGACCGAGATCGTCTCCAGGTCCCGGAGCTCACCGATGAGGATGACGTCGGGATCCTGGCGGAGAACGTGCTTGAGGGCGGCGCCGAAGCTGTGCGTGTCGTGGCCGACCTCGCGCTGGTTGACGATCGACTTCTTGTGGCGGTGCATGAACTCGATCGGGTCCTCGACCGTGACGATGTGGTCCGCACGGGTGCTGTTGACCAGGTCGATCATTGCAGCGAGAGTCGTGGACTTGCCGGAACCGGTCGGCCCGGTGACGAGCACGAGGCCACGCGGAAGCTGGGAGAAGCCGCCGACGCTCTCGGGGACACCCAGCTCCTTCAGTTGCTTGATCTCGGTCGGGATGAGACGGAAGGCCGCACCGATCGAGCCGCGCTGCTGGTACAGGTTCACGCGGAAACGGGAGTTCGCCGAGATCGTGAACGCGAAGTCGAGTTCGAGCTCGCGGTCGAAGATCTCCTGCTGGTGCGGAGTGAGGAGGCTCGAGAGCGCCGCGCGGGTGCGGGCACTGTCCCAGATCTCATCGCTGCCGACCGGGCGGAGGCTGCCGTCGACACGCACCATCGGGGCGGAGCCCACGGTGACATGAAGGTCGGAAGCACGCTGGAAGACGACCTCGTGCAAGGCGGCGACGAGGTCGGGGTCCGCTTGCTTCAGAGCGTCGCGCTCGACCTCGGTGAGCGTCTCGTCGATCTCGACGACCGTCGGCCGCGGAGCGCGCAGTTCGGTGGGAGCATCCACGACGGTCTGTTCGGCCGCCCGGCGACCCTCAGGAACGAGCCGCGGGAGGTGATCGACCGGAGCGG
Organism: Leifsonia sp. Ger2509; assembly: GCF_055231915.1. Classification (NCBI taxonomy): domain Bacteria; kingdom Bacillati; phylum Actinomycetota; class Actinomycetes; order Micrococcales; family Microbacteriaceae; genus Leifsonia; species Leifsonia sp. Ger2509. The sequence continues at coordinate 3,119,430 of NZ_JBUYVB010000003.1, read as the reverse complement.
TCGAGGGGGGCGCCAACTCTCCGAGCGGAGCGGTCGCGACCGGCGGCGCGGCGATCGGTGCGACGGAGGGCGGCGGCAATTCCCCGAGCGGAGCCGACGCGACCTGCGGCGGTGGCGCAGAGATCAGCGGGTTGGTCGGCGGCGGGGCCGCGATGACCGGCGAATCCTGGGGCGGCGGCGCGGCGATCACCGGGGTCGAAGGCGGCGGCGCGGCGATCACCGGGGTCGAAGGCGGCGGAGCGAAGACATCCGCTGGCGCGGGCGGCGCGAAGAGATCTGCAGGCACCGGCGCGAACGCGTCGGCTGTGGCGGGCGGGGGCGCCTGGAAGATCGACTCCCCGGCGGGCGCAGTCGCCGGTGCGGTCGTGAAGGCGGGCTGGGACGCGGGGAACGCCGGTGGTTCGACCGGCGGGACGGCGTGGAGAAGGGATGAGATCAGCGGCCGGTCCTGCGACGGCGACCCGACAGGCGGCGAAAGCGGGGGCGCCGACTGAAGCGGCGGAACCGCCTGCACCGGTGGCACCGAGCCGACCGGTGCACCGGCGGGCGCCGGAGGCGGCGTGAGCAGCGAGTCGAACGAGGGCGCCGCAGCGGCAGGCGCGGGCGACGACTCGGATCCGGCCAGCGGCACAGGGGCGCCGGGCTTCCATCCGTCGGCGTCCGAGCCCGGTGGCGTCACCGGGATCTCGTAGATCGGCTGGCTCATACGATCTCCCTACTCTGGTTGGGGTCAGGCACTGTCTTCGACGGATGCATCAGGCGACGACCCGCAGGATCTCTTCGACCGAGGTGAGGCCGAGCTTGGCTTTCTCCCAGCCGTCCTGGCGCAGGGTGAGCATCCCCTGCTCCTGCGCGACGCGGCCGATCTCGGCGCTCGAGGAGCGGGCGACGGCGAGCCGCTCGATCTCCTCGGTCACCGTCATCACTTCGTGGACGGCGATGCGCCCGCGATAGCCGGTGTTCGAGCAGCTGGCGCACCCGACGGGCGCGAACACCTGCGGAAGCCCGGCCTCGCGGTCGACCCGGAACTTCAGCCGCTCGAGCTCCTCGACCGAGTACTGCGCGGGCTGCTTGCAGCGCTCGCAGAGGCGACGCGCGAGCCGCTGGGCGACTACGCAGTCCAGTGCCGAACCGACGAGGAACGGTTCGATGTCCATCTCGGTGAGGCGGGTGACGGCGCTCGGGGCGTCGTTGGTGTGCAGGGTCGACAGCACGAGGTGGCCGGTCAGCGAGGCCTCGATGGCGATCTGGGCGGTCTCATGGTCGCGGATCTCGCCCAGCAGCACCACATCCGGGTCGCTTCGCAGGATGGACCGAAGGGCGCTCGCGAAGGTCAGACCGGCCTTCGGGTTGACCTGCACCTGGTTGATGCCGGCCATGCGGTACTCGACCGGGTCCTCGACGGTGATCACGTTGATCTCGGGCCGCGCGACGGCGCCGAGCGTCGTGTAGAGCGTCGTGGACTTGCCGGAACCGGTGGGGCCGGTGACCAGGATCATGCCGTACGGCTTGGAGTACGAGGTCTTGTATGCCTCGAAGTTGTAGTCGAGCAGTGCGAGGTCGCGCACGTTGAGGCTCGTGTTCGAGTTGTCGAGGATACGCATGACGACCTTCTCGCCCCACACGGTGGGAAGGGTCGCGACACGGAGGTCGATCTGGCGCCCGCCGTGGTTGACCGACATGCGGCCGTCCTGCGGCTTGCGCCGCTCGGCGATGTCGATGTCGCTCATGATCTTGAGGCGGGAGATGACACCGTTCTGGATGCTCTTCGGCGCGCTCTGCATGGCGTGGAGCACGCCGTCGATGCGGTACCGCACCTTCACGTCGTGCTCCGCGGGCTCGATGTGGATGTCGGAGGCGTGGTCCTGGATGGCCTGGCTGACCAGAAGGTTCACGAACCGCACGATCGGTGCGTCGTCGTCGCCGGACTCGCCGATGCTGAGCGTGCCCGTGTCCTCGGGCTGGTTCTCCTCTTCGAGCGTGATGGTGAGGTCGCTCAGCTCGTCGTCGGCGCGGATGTAGCGGTCGATCGCTACGAGCAGGTCGTTGCGCTCCGCGACCGCCGGCTGCACCTGCATGTGCGCTGCGGCGCGCACGTCGTCGATGGCGAACACGTTGCCCGGGTCGGCCATCGCCAGTATGACGCTGCCGTTCTCGAGGGCGATCGGCAGCACGGAGTGCCGTCGGCAGATCGCACCGCTGACGAGCGAGACGGCGGTGCGGTCGACGGGATAGTCGAGCAGTTCGACGAAAGGCACGTTCGCCTGGGCCGCGCGGGCGCGGGCGAGCTGCACTTCGCTGATCGCACCGCGGGCGAGCAGGTCGTGAACGGCGATCTCGTCGGCGGCGGGCTCGGAGGTCACGCTGTCGAGGTACTCGATGGGCAGATGGCCGTGAAGGATCAGGATCTCTGTCATGGACGCCACGTGTACCTCCTTAAGAAGGACGATGCCGAGCGGGTCGGGGTCTCGGCAGGGTGCGGGCGGGTTCGCGAGGGTAGAGCTTTGTCACCTTATTCGCCGCGCCGACACGCACAACAGCCCCGCGATATGGGGGTAGTGGGACGCGTGTGACTCGGGAGGCGAGCGGGCTCGCGGATGTGGCCGTCAGACCGATGCGCGGATCGCCCCGAACTGGGGGCGGGGCTCAGCGGTGCTTCTGGTCGACGCGGCGGCTCGCGCCGTAGACGAGCAGGCCGGCGAGCACGGCGCAGACCATCGTCGTGATCCAGAACGGGAGGGTGGTGGATGCGTAACCGGTGGATGCGCGGACCACCCCGTACACGAACGACACCACCGCGACCGCGAGCAGGGTTCCTGCGACGGCGACCATGGTGCGGCCGAGCTGGTCGGTGTGTTCGAGGAGTTGGCGCCACATGCTGTCTAGCGTACTTGCGCCGAGATGACCCGTTCGCGCCGAGGTGCCCCGGTGGAACGGGCAGTCTCGGCGCGAACGGCGATTCTCGGCGGAAAGGGGGAAACGGAGTACGAGAAGGGCCCCCGACGCGATGCGTCGGGGGCCCTTCTCGTACGGAACCTTAGTTGTAGGTGCCGGGGGTGTAGTCGTCCGAGCTGAAGCTGTCGAAGTCGACGAAGCTCAGGTCGTTCTCGCTGAACGCCGAGTCGTCGGCGAAGATGCGGTTCGGGTAACGCTCCGCCTTCGCCGCCTCGGTCGCCTCGACCGTGACGTTGCGGTAGCGAGCCAGACCGGTACCGGCCGGGATCAGCTTTCCGATGATCACGTTCTCCTTGAGGCCGATCAGCGGGTCGGACTTGCCTTCCATGGCCGCCTGGGTGAGAACCCGGGTGGTCTCCTGGAACGACGCGGCCGACAGCCACGACTCGGTTGCGAGCGAGGCCTTGGTGATACCCATGACCTCCTGGCGAGCGGACGCCGTCTTCTTGCCGGCGGTGAGCGCGGCACGGTTCAGCTCGTTGTACTTCGACCGGTCGACGAGCTCACCGGGCAGCAGGTCGGTGTCGCCGTGCTCGACGACGGTGACCTTGCGCAGCATCTGCCGCACGATGACCTCGATGTGCTTGTCGTGGATCGGAACACCCTGCGAGCGGTAGACGCCCTGCACACCACCGACGAGGTGCTTCTGCACCTCACGGACGCCCTTGACGCGAAGAACTTCCTTCGGGTCGACGGTGCCGACGATGATCTGCTGGCCGAGCTCGACGTGCTGACCGTCCTCGACGAGGAGGGTCGAACGCTTGAGCACGGGGTAGATGTGAGCCTCGTCGCCGCTGTCCGGGGTCAGGATGACCTTACGGCTGCGATCCGTGTCCTCGATGGTGATGCGTCCGGCGGCCTCGGCGATCGGGGACGCACCCTTGGGGGTACGGGCCTCGAACAGCTCCTGCACGCGGGGAAGACCCTGCGTGATGTCGTCAGCGGATGCGGAACCACCGGTGTGGAACGTACGCATGGTCAGCTGGGTTCCCGGCTCACCGATCGACTGGGCCGCGATGATGCCGACGGCCTCGCCGATGTCGACGAGCTTTCCGGTCGCGAGCGAGCGGCCGTAGCAGGCAGCACACACACCGACGGCCGACTCGCAGGTGAGCACGGAGCGCACCTTGATGTCGGTGACGCCTGCGGCGACCAGCTTGTCGATGAGCACGTCTCCGACGTCGTCTCCGGCCTTCGCCACGACCGTGCCCTCAGGGGACACAGCGTCGGCGGCGAGGGTACGGGCGAACACCGAGTTCTCGACGTTGGCGTCGCGGACGAGCACGCCGTCGGCACCCGGGGCTGCGATCGGGAGATCGAGGCCCTTGGTGGTGCCGCAGTCGTCCTCACGGATGATGACATCCTGCGACACGTCGACGAGACGACGGGTCAGGTACCCCGAGTCGGCCGTACGGAGAGCCGTGTCGGCCAGACCCTTGCGGGCACCGTGCGTCGCGATGAAGTACTCCGCCACCGACAGTCCCTCGCGGTACGAGGAGATGATCGGACGAGGGATGATCTCACCCTTCGGGTTGTTCACCAGACCACGCATACCGGCGATGTTGCGGACCTGCAGCCAGTTACCACGGGCGCCCGACGTGACCATACGGTTGATGGTGTTGTCGGCCGGGAAGTTGGCGCGCATGGCCTCGGCGACCTCGTTGGTCGCTTCGGTCCAGATCTTCACCAGTTCCTGACGACGCTCGAGGTCGGTCGTGAGACCCTTCTCGAACTCGGCGGTGACCTTGGCGGCCTTCTTCTCGTAGCCGGCCACGATCTGCGGCTTGTTCGGCGGGGTCAGGATGTCGCTCAGCGCCACCGTGACACCGGAACGCGTGGCCCAGTAGAAGCCGGCGTCCTTGATGCGGTCGAGTGCTGCTGCGACCTCCACCTTCGGGTACCGCTCCGCCAGGGCGTTGACGATGCCAGAGATGACACCCTTGTCGGCCACTTCTTCCACATAGGGATAGTCGGCCGGGAGGGTCTCGTTGAACAGCGCGCGACCCAGCGTCGTCTCGACGATGGCCGTCACACCGACGACGCCCTTGTCTGCAGCGTCGCTCGGAACGTAGTCGTTGAGACGGATGCGGACCTTGGCGTTCAGGTCGAGCGAGTGCTGGTCCTTCGCGAGGATCGCCTCGGCGACGGACGAGAACGCGCGGCCTTCGCCGACAGCGCCTTCCTTGAGCGTGGTCAGGTGGTGCAGACCGATGATCATGTCCTGTGAGGGCAGGGTCACCGGGCGGCCGTCCGACGGCTTCAGGATGTTGTTCGAGGCGAGCATCAGGATGCGGGCCTCGGCCTGGGCCTCGACCGACAGCGGAAGGTGCACGGCCATCTGGTCACCGTCGAAGTCGGCGTTGAACGCCGCACACACGAGCGGGTGGAGCTGGATGGCCTTGCCCTCGACGAGCTGCGGCTCGAAGGCCTGGATGCCGAGGCGGTGCAGCGTCGGTGCGCGGTTCAGCAGCACGGGGCGCTCGCGGATGATCTCCTCGAGCACGTCCCAGACCTGCGGACGGCTGCGCTCGACCATGCGCTTCGCGGCCTTGATGTTCTGAGCGTGGCTCAGGTCGATCAGGCGCTTGATCACGAACGGCTTGAACAGCTCCAGCGCCATCTGCTTGGGCAGACCGCACTGGTGCAGCTTCAGCTGCGGACCGACGATGATGACCGAACGGCCCGAGTAGTCGACGCGCTTTCCGAGCAGGTTCTGGCGGAAACGACCCTGCTTTCCCTTGAGCATGTCGCTCAGGGACTTCAGGGCGCGGTTGCCGGTACCGGTGACGGGACGACCGCGGCGGCCGTTGTCGAACAGTGCGTCGACGGCCTCCTGCAGCATGCGCTTCTCGTTGTTCACGATGATCTCGGGAGCACCGAGGTCGAGCAGGCGACGCAGGCGGTTGTTGCGGTTGATGACGCGGCGGTACAGGTCGTTCAGGTCGCTGGTGGCGAAACGGCCACCGTCGAGCTGGACCATCGGGCGCAGCTCCGGCGGGATCACCGGGACGACGTCGAGGACCATCGCGGCAGGCGAGTTGCCGGTCGCGAGGAACGAGCTGACCACGCGCAGGCGCTTGATCGCACGGATCTTCTTCTGGCCCTTGCCGTTGGCGATCTGGTCGCGCAGCAGCTCGGCCTCTGCGGCCAGGTCGAACGCCAGCAGGCGACGCTTGATCGCCTCAGCGCCCATGTAGGCCTCGAAGTACAGACCGAAGCGGTCCATGAGCTCGTTGAAGTCGGCGTCCTCGGGCTTGAGGTCACCCACCTTGAGGTTGCGGAAGCTGTCCCACACGCGCTCCAGACGAGCGATGTCCTCGTCGTAGCCCTTGCGGATCTGGCCCATCTCCTTCTCGGCGGTGTCCTTGACGCGACGCTTCTGGTCGGCCTTGGCACCCTCCTCCTCCAGCGCGGCGAGGTCGACCTCGAGGCGCTGCAGGCGGTCGGCGATGCGCGAGTCGCGCTGGTCCGACAGGGTCTTGATCTCGAGGCGGAGCTCGTTCTCGAGTCCGGGCATGTCGGCGTGACGGCCCTCTTCGTCGACCTCGATCACCATGTAGGCGGCGAAGTAGATGACCTTCTCGAGGTCCTTCGGAGCCATGTCGAGCAGGTAGCCGAGACGGCTCGGGACACCCTTGAAGTACCAGATGTGGGTGACGGGAGCGGCGAGCTCGATGTGGCCCATGCGCTCACGGCGCACGGACGACTTCGTCACCTCGACACCACAGCGCTCACACACGATGCCCTTGAAGCGGACACGCTTGTACTTGCCGCACGAGCATTCCCAGTCACGGCTCGGGCCGAAGATCTGCTCACCGAACAGACCGTCCTTCTCGGGCTTCAGGGTGCGGTAGTTGATGGTCTCGGGCTTCTTGACCTCACCATGCGACCAGCGACGGATGTCGTCGGCGGTGGCCAGGCCAATGCGCAGCTCGTCAAAAGTTGTTACGTCGAGCAATTTTCCTTCTCTCCTGGAAAAAGTGTTTCGTCAGTTGGGTCTTGGCCGGCTTCTAGATCTCGTCGATCGACGAAGATTCGAAGCGGGAGGAAATGTTGATGCCGAGCTCTTCAGCGGCACGGAACGCTTCGTCGTCCGTGTCGCGCAGGCTGACCGCCGTGCCGTCGGCCGAGAGCACCTCGACGTTCAGGCAGAGCGACTGCATTTCCTTGATGAGGACCTTGAAGGACTCCGGGATGCCCGGCTCCTGGATGTTCTCACCCTTGACGATGGCCTCGTAGACCTTGACGCGGCCGAGGATGTCATCCGACTTGATGGTCAGGAGCTCCTGCAGGGCGTACGCAGCACCGTATGCCTCGAGCGCCCACACCTCCATCTCACCGAAACGCTGTCCACCGAACTGCGCCTTACCACCGAGCGGCTGCTGGGTGATCATCGAGTACGGTCCGGTCGAACGCGCGTGGATCTTGTCGTCGACCAGGTGGTGCAGCTTCAGGATGTACATGTAGCCGACCGACACGGGCTCCGGGTACGGCTCGCCGGAGCGGCCGTCGAAGAGCTGCGTCTTGCCCGACGAACCGATCAGGCGGTCGCCGTCGCGCGTCGGAGTCGTCGAGTCGAGCAGACCCGCGATCTCCTCTTCGGCGGCACCGTCGAACACCGGGGTCGCGACCTTGGTGTTCGGTGCGGCGCTGTGCGCTGCCTCAGGAAGGCGTGCGGCCCACTTCGGCTTGCCCTTGACCTCCCAGCCCTGCTTGGCGATCCACCCGAGGTGGGTCTCCAGCACCTGGCCGAAGTTCATTCGACCGGGGATGCCGAGCGGGTTGAGGATGATGTCGACCGGAGTTCCGTCGGCGAGGAACGGCATGTCCTCGACCGGCAGGATCTTCGAGATGACGCCCTTGTTGCCGTGACGGCCGGCGAGCTTGTCACCTTCGGTGATCTTGCGGCGCTGGGCGATGAAGACCACGACGCGCTGGTTGACGCCAGAGCCGAGCTCGTCGTCGCCGTCCTGCGAGTCGAACACCTTGACGCCGATGATCGTTCCCTCTTCACCGTGGGGCACCTTGAGGCTGGTGTCGCGCACCTCGCGGCTCTTCTCGTTGAAGATCGCGCGGAGCAGGCGCTCCTCGGCCGAGAGCTCGGTCTCGCCCTTCGGCGTGACCTTTCCGACGAGGATGTCGCCGGGGCGCACCTCGGCGCCGATGCGGATGATTCCGCGCTCGTCGAGGTCGGCCAGGAGGTCCGGGCTGACGTTCGGCAGGTCGCGGGTGATCTCTTCTTTACCCAGCTTGGTGTCGCGGGCGTCGACCTCGTACTCCTCGATGTGGATCGAGGAGAGCACGTCGTCCTTCACCAGGTTCTGGCTGAGGATGATCGCGTCTTCGAAGTTGTGGCCCTCCCACGGCATGAACGCGACGAGCAGGTTCTTGCCGAGCGCGAGCTCGCCGTTCTCGGTGGCGGGGCCGTCGGCGATGACCTCGCCGGCTTCGATCCGCTCGCCCTCGTTGACGATGACGCGGTGGTTGTACGACGTGCCCTGGTTGGAGCGGTCGAACTTGCGCAGGTAGTAGGTCTGCGTTCCACCCTCGTCGAGCTGGATGGTCACGGCGTCCGCGGACACCTCGGAGACCACACCGGCCTTGTCGTTGATGAGCACGTCACCGGCGTCGATGGCTGCGTAGCCCTCCATACCGGTTCCGACGAGCGGGCTCTCGCTGCGGACGAGCGGCACCGCCTGGCGCTGCATGTTCGCACCCATGAGCGCGCGGTTCGCGTCATCGTGCTCGAGGAAGGGGATGAGCGACGTCGCGACCGACACCATCTGGCGCGGGGAGACATCCATGTAGCCGATCTCGTCGGCGGGGATCAGGTCGACCTCGCCGCCCTTCTTACGCGCGAGGACGCGGTCCTCGGCGAAGTGGGAGTCGGCGGTCAGCGGAGCGTTCGCCTGGGCGACGATGAAGTCGTCCTCTTCGCTCGCGGTGAGGTAGTCGATGGTCTCGGTGACCTTGCCGTTGACGACGCGACGGTAGGGGGTCTCGATGAAACCGAACGAGTTGATCCGCGCGAACGATGCGAGGGAACCGATCAGGCCGATGTTCGGGCCTTCCGGGGTCTCGATCGGGCACATGCGGCCGTAGTGCGACGGGTGGACGTCGCGGACCTCGACGCCTGCACGCTCACGCGACAGACCACCGGGGCCGAGGGCCGACAGGCGGCGCTTGTGGGTCAGGCCCGCGAGCGGGTTGTTCTGGTCCATGAACTGCGACAGCTGGCTCGTTCCGAAGAACTCCTTGATCGCGGCGACGACGGGGCGCACGTTGATCAGGGTCTGCGGGGTGATCGCCTCGATGTCCTGCGTGGTCATGCGCTCGCGGACGACGCGCTCCATGCGGGAGAGACCGGTGCGGACCTGGTTCTGGATGAGCTCGCCGACAGCGCGGATGCGACGGTTGCCGAAGTGGTCGATGTCGTCGACGTCGAGACGGATCTCGACGGGCTTGCCGTCACGCACGCCGTTGAACGTCGTCTGGTTGTCGTGGAGGGCGACCAGGTACTTGATCGTGGCGATGATGTCCTGGACGGTGAGCACCGAGTCGGACAGCGGAGCGTCGATACCGAGCTTGCGGTTGATCTTGTAACGACCGACCTTGGCCAGGTCGTAGCGCTTCGGGTTGAAGTAGAAGTTGTCGAGGAGCGCACGCGCGGCCTCGGCGGCGACCTGCTCGCCCGGGCGCAGCTTGCGGTAGATGTCCTTGAGGGCCTCCTCCTTGGTGAGGATGGCGTCCTTCTCGAGCGTCAGCTCGATGGACTGGTACCCCTTGAACTCCGAGAGGATCTCTTCGCTGCTGAGGCCGAGGGCCTTCAGGAAGACCGTGACCGACTGCTTGCGCTTGCGGTCGATGCGGACACCGACCTGATCGCGCTTGTCGATCTCGAACTCGAGCCATGCACCACGGCTCGGGATGACGCGCGCCGAGTAGATGTCCTTGTCGGACGTCTTCTCCTGCGCACGCTCGAAGTACACGCCGGGGGAGCGCACGAGCTGCGACACGACGACACGCTCGGTGCCGTTGATGACGAAGGTGCCCTTCTCGGTCATGAGGGGGAAGTCGCCCATGAAGACGGTCTGCGTCTTGATCTCACCGGTGAGGTGGTTCATGAACTCGGCCTCGACATAGAGAGGAGCGGAGTAGGTCTTGCCCTTCTCCTTGCACTCGTCGATCGAGTACTTCTTCTCTTCGAGGAAGGGGTTCGTGAACGAGAGCTGCATGGTCTCGCCGAGGTCTTCGATCGGGGAGATCTCTTCGAAGATCTCCTCGAGACCGGTGTGGCTGGGCAGATCCTGTCGACCCTGCGCCTCAGCTTCGGCGACGCGCGCCTTCCACGCGTCGTTTCCGACGAGCCAGTCGAAGCTCTCGGTCTGCAGTGCCAGCAGGTCCGGGACAGTCAGGGTGTCTGTGATCTTTGCGAACGAGAGACGAGATGCGTTTCGTCCGTTCTTGGGTGATGAATTCGTGGTGGTTGCGTTGCGCGCAGCAGCCAAGGAAATAACCTCCGTGGGCCCCGTCGGGCCTCAGTTACTGTCGGTCAGGTGTGTGATGTTGTGGACGAGTACTCCCAGGACATCTGTATGCTGGTGCCGATATCTGACCTGTCGTGACAAGCCCGGGCACACGCAGAAAATGCAGAGCCGACCGCAATATGAAGGCAGATTTCCGTCTGGGAGCGCAAAGAACAACTATATGTCAATTTGACGCGCCGTGTCCACTTAATTCTTGACCGGGTGTCGATTCTCCGGTATAACCCCAGGCGCGTACTTGATGTAACACCCCGCGCATCCCTGTATTCCCGCGGATCCGCCCGGTTTCAGGAGCGCACGAGAGCGATCGCCTGGGCCCGGTCGCGCACGGCGATTTTGGCGAAGATCGCGTTGATGTGCGTTTTCACGGTCGCGACGCTGACGAACAGGCGGGCGGCGATCTCGCCGTTGCTGAGACCTTCCGCGATCAAGGCGAGGACCTCGGCCTCGCGACGCGTGAGGGCCGGAAAACGGGCGAGCAGCCCTTCCGCCGACGCAGGGTCGCCGCCTACCGACGCGGACGGCGCCGTTCCGGTCAGCGAGCTCACGAGCAGCGCGCCCACCGCGGGAGCGAACGTCGACTGCCCGCGGGCGACAGCGCGGATGGCGGCCGCCACCTCAGCGCGGCCCGCGTCCTTCGTCAGGTAGCCCTTCGCTCCCGCGCGCAGGGCGCCGAGGATCGAGTCGTCGTCGGCGAAGGTGGTCAGCACGAGGATCGCCGACCCCGGTGCCTCCCGCACGATCCGCTCGGTCGCACCCACTCCGTCGAGCACCGGCATCCGGAGATCCATGAGCACGACGTCCGGCCGCGCCTCGACGGCGAGGCGGACCGCCTCTTCGCCGTCGGCGGCTTCACCGACGACCTCGACGTCGGGCAGGAGGGACAGCACGGTCACGAGCCCGTCGCGGATGATCGCCTGGTCGTCGGCGACAAGCACGCGGATGGTGTCCGGTGACTGCTGCGAGCCGCCGCTCACGAGAGGCTCGCCTCCACCGTCACGATGAAGCGGCCGGCGTCGACCCCGGCCGTCGCGCGGCCACCGTTGGGGAGGGCGGCGAATCGTTCGCGCATCCCTTGCAATCCGCGGTTTCCGCCCGACCGGGCGAGCATCCCGGCACCGCCGTCGGACGCACGATCCGGGTCGTCGCCCAGCGGGTTCGACACGGTGAGCCGCACGTCGTCGTCCGACCAGGCGAGCAACGCCTCGACCGGCTCCCCCGGCGCGTGCTTTCGGGCGTTGCTCAGCGCCTCCTGGAGCGCGCGCTGCAGGGCGGCGGCCAGGTCGGGACCGAGCGGGCGCGGGGATCCCGTCGTTGTCAATTCGACCGCGCCGCCGAGAGAGCGGTGGGCGGCGAGCAGATCGGAGATCGCGGCGTCGAAGGAGGCGCCATCCGCTCGCTGCGACGGATCCTGCTCGGCCGGGTGCGCATCCGGATCGCGGAGCGCACCGACGGCACGGCGGGCCTCCCCCAGACCGGATGCGGCGAGCGCGCGAGCGTCGGAGACACGCGACCGCGCGCCATCGAGATCGCCCGACTCCAGCAGCGCCTCCACGGCATCGAGCTGGATGACGAGGCCGCCCAGGCTGTGGGCGAGCACGTCGTGGATGTCGCGGGCGACGCTCTGCCGCTGGGCGAGCAGCTCGATCTGCGCCTTCTCTTCGCGCAGGGTGAGCTCGCGTTCTCGCAGAAGTTCGGCCTGCGCCTCCGACTCGCGGAACTGGCGGCGGCTGATGCCGACCAGGACGGCGACCGCGATTCCACCGATCAGGGCGAGCACGGTGAGGAGCGGTGTGCCGAACGGGACGGAGCCGATCGCGACGAGGACGACGCTGATGAAAGCGATTCCGAGCCCGACGAGGATCGGCCGCGCCGGGTCTGCGACCACCATCATCACCGCCACCACGACAGGCACGATCCCGATGCCGTTCGTCGCGGCCGCGACCACGGACCCGGCGAACGCCATCACCATCGCGAGCACCAGGCCGACCGCCGACGGGACGGACCGGAAAGCCAGGATCAGACGCACCAGCCACGCGGCGAGCGCTGCCAGCCCGAGCACCAGGACCCAGGTCGGCCTGGTCGCGGTGTGCGTGGTCAGGATGGAATAGGTGACGACGAGGATGCCGAACAGGTTGAGCCCGAAGCTCAGCCAGGTCGGCTGCCTCACTGTATCCGTCACGAGACCATCATGCTGCGACAGCGGGCATCCGATCGAGACGGTAGGCGAACACGGCGGTTCGCGCTGCACGGTTCGCGGCCACCAGAAGCACGATGATGCCGGTCGAGGCGGCCAGGTGGGAGCCCGCCTGGGCGGCGAGCACGTCGACGCCGACACGGATGACGATGACCAGCACCCAGAGGGCGAGGCCCCACCAACCGGTGCGGGATTCCACGCTGGAGCTCTGGAGGATCGCATCGCGATCCCGCGACGCCAGCGCCGGGCGGGCTGCGCTCGCGCGGGGATCGTCTTGCGGGCGACTCAGCGGACGGAACACCGCGATGGCGCCCATCCACGCGCCGATCCCGAGCGAGACGCCGATCTCCACCAGCAGCACGGCGAGGTCGAGGGGCGTGATGGCGGTCGCATCCGTCGTCCGCGCCAGCAGTGCCACGCCGACGACCGCCATGATCAGGGGCAGCCGCCACATGCGGGCGATGGAGACCGGCCGCCAGGAGAGCTGGCGGAAGCCCATCCAGCCGATGAGGACGACGATGAGGAGTACGTTTCCGATGGCCTGGAGTGTCATGGTTCCAGCGTGGCGTTGGTCGGGTCTCCGGGGCACCATCCGTGGGTGGAGGTCCGGGTGGAGATCGTTACGCCAGGGGTCTACCTCGCGAGCGCGGCTCGCTCGGCGCTGGCGTCGCCCGATCGCATGCGATCGCCACAGCTCCAGCGCGGGTGGAACTAGGGTGGACTCGTGCCCGAGAACCCCTCTGTGACCCTCAAGGAGAGCGGCTACCGGGCGGTCATCGAAGCGGACCGGTTCGTGCCGGGCTCCTATCAACTCGTCGTCGACGGGACTCCGCAGTCGCACGTCAACCTCGACGACCCCAGCCAGCTCTTCTTCGAATACGTCCAGCGGATGGGCAACGTCATCGATCTGATCGGCGAACCCGGACAGCCGATCACCGCCGTGCACCTCGGCGCGGGTGCGCTGACGCTCCCCCGGTACATCGCGTACACCCGCCCGGGCTCGCGGCAGCAGGTCGTCGAGCTCGAGAGCAACCTGGTCGACCTGGTTCGCGAGCACCTTCCGCTGCCGCGGTACGCCCAGATCCGGGTGCGGCACGGCGACGCCCGCGAAGTCGTCGCCAAGTTTCCGGCCGGACTGCGGGGTTCGGTGGACCTGCTGGTGATCGACATCTTCAGCGGTGCCCGCACTCCTGCGCACGTCACCAGCCTCGAGTTCTACAGCTCGGCGGTCGAGCTTCTCGCGCCGGACGGCATCGTTCTCGTGAACGTCGCTGACGGGCCGCCGCTCGCGTTCGCGCGCAGCCAGGTCGCGACGCTGAGCGCTGCCGTGCAGAATGTGGCGGCGCTGGCCGAGACGCAGGTGCTCAAGGGCCGCCGCTTCGGCAACGTCGTGCTCGTCGGGTCGAACGCGCCGCTGCCCATGGACTGGCTGCCGCGCCTGCTCGCGAGCGGCCCGCATCCCGCCAAGGCTGTCGCCGGCGCCGAGCTCACGGCCTTCGCCGCCGGAGCGTCCGTGGTCACGGATGCGACCAGCGTGCCGTCCCCGCCGCCGGCGCGCAGCATCTTCCAGACGGGCACGCGCCGCGACTGACGCGCACGCGTGGCCGCGATCGGCCACCTTGTGCCGCTTGCGGCGGCGTGACGCGACAGCAGATGCCCGATCGCGCGGCGACGGGCGTCACGCGTGGCGGAACTGGATGCGCTGGCCGGGCCGCAACTGCGCGAACAGGTCGAGCGAGCGTTCGGCGACGACCGCGATGACGGGGTATCCGCCGGTCACCGGATGGTCGGCGAGCAGCACCGTCGGCAGGCCGTCGGGCGAGACCTGCACCGCCCCAGCCACCATGGGTTCGCTCGGCAACTCACCGTCGATGCGCCGTTCGAGCACGATCGATGGTTCGGATGGCCGCCCGGCGACATGGGCCGGGCCCCGCACGAGCTCGAGCCGCGTTCCGATGCGGTTGGAGGCCGCGCTCACCGACCACTCCCGGTCGAAGAACGCGTCGATCGCGTCGTGGGTGAACCAGTCGGCACGGGGTCCCGGATGCGCGCGCACGGTGACGAGCGCGTCGTCCGGTGGCACGACCGGGACGAAATCGAGGAGGGGGACCGGGCGGCCGGGTTCCTCGCCGAGCGGAAGCCTGTCGCCCGACACGACGGGCGGGGGGCCCAGCGACGAGATCAGATCGGTCGACCGGGAGCCGAGCACCGCGTCCACGGAGACGCCGCCGCGCACCGCCAGGTAGAAGCGCACGCCGCGGACGGCCGAGCCGATCCGCAGCACGGAACCCGCTCGCGCCGCCGTGGCGAGGTCCGGGTCGATCGCCGCGCCGTCGAGCGCGAGGTCGCCGCGAGCTCCCACGACCGCGAACCAGGTGGCCGCCGAGAACCGGGCCGTGAAGCCGCCAAACAGGATCTCCAGTCCTGCGGCCTCCTCGTCGTTTCCCACGAGCCGGTTGGCGAGGCGCAGTGCTCCGCGGTCGAGGGCGCCACTCGACGTGACACCGAGGTGGGCGTTCCCCGGGCGGCCGAGGTCCTCGACGAGCGTCAGAGGTCCGGCCTCCAGCACCTCCAGCATCCCGGTCACCGTTCCTCCACGAACCGCACCCGCGTGCCAGGGGCGAGCAGCGCAGGAGGCGAGGCCGACGGATCCCACAACGCAGCATCCGTCGACCCGATCAGCTGCCAGCCACCTGGGCTGGACCGCGGATAGACGCCGCTGAACTCACCCGCCAGCCCGACCGACCCCGCGGGGACCGACGGGCGCGGGCTCGCACGCCGCGGCACCCGCAGCCGGTCGTGGTCTGTCACCAGGTAGGCGAAACCCGGGGCGAACCCGCAGAAGGCGACGCGCCAGTCGGATGCCGTGTGCAGCGCGATCACGTCGGCCGCCGTCACGCCGAGGAGGCCGGCGACGTCGTCGAGGTCCGCGCCGTCGTAACGGACAGCGAGCTCGACCGTGTCGGCCGCGGCTCCCCTGAGGTCTGCCGGTGCCGTCTGGGCAGCCCACGCCATGGCGACAGAGAGAAGGAGCACCGAGGGATCGACCGTGACCCCGATCGTTCGCGCTGCGGGCACCAGGTCGACGACACCGGGCGGCCGGGACGCAACCAGCGCGGCATAGAGGGCGATCACGTCATCGAGGGTGTCCAGTTCGAGCAGGAACCCGCGGTCGCCGAGCGGAAGCACGCGCCTGGCGGAGGTCCGTGCGCCCGACACCGCTCCGTTCATCGCGTGAACGCCTCGATCCGGATGCCCGCAGCGGTCAGCGCCGACCGCACGGCCCGCGCCATCCCGACGGCTCCCGGGGTGTCGCCGTGCACGCAGAGCGAGTCGACCTGCACGTCGATGACGGTGCCGTCGGCTGCTGCGACACGACCCGACACGACGAGCTCCACGGCGCGGGCGGCGATCGCCTCGTCGCCGGAGAGCAGGTCCCCTGGCCGGCCGCGCGGAACGAGCGAGCCGTCTGTGAGGTACCCGCGGTCGACGAAAGCCTCGTTCACGAAGGCGAGATCGCGCTCGCGTGCCCTGGCGGAGATCGACGACCCGGCGAGGCCCAGCAGGGGAAGGCGCGGGTCGAAATCCGCGACCGCGCGGGCGACGGCATCCGCCTGCACGTCGTCGGAGACGATCCGGTTGTACAGAGCGCCGTGCGGCTTGACATAGGCGACGCGGGTCCCAGCGACCCTGGCGATGCCGTCGAGGGCAGCGAGCTGGTAGAGCACGTCGGCGGAGAGCTCGGCCGACGGGACGTCCATCGCCCTGCGCCCGAAGCCCGCGAGATCGCGATACGACACGTGGGCGCCCACCGCGACCCCGTTGCGGGCGGCCGTGGTGCACGCCGCGAGCATGACGGATGCATCCCCCGCGTGGAAACCGCACGCGATGTTCGCACTCGAGACGACGCCGAGCATCGCGTCGTCATCCCCCATGCGCCACGCCCCGAAAGACTCGCCCAGGTCGCTGTTCAGGTCGATCGAACGATTCACGTTCCCCATTGTCGCGTCGGAACGGCGGCGGGCATAGCGCCGTGCGCGGCGAACCTGCACACTGGAAGGGACATGGGGGTTGGAGCGGTGACGCCGGAAGGGCGCGACCGGTCGCCGGGAAGGGCGAGACGGCGACGCGCCCGCTTCGTCATGGCCGTCGCCGTCGCGTCGGCCGCAGCACTGCTGGCCGGATGCACGCTCATCACCCCGTTGCCCCCGAGCACCGGTTCGCCGACGCGGACAGCCGGCTCCTCGGCGACAGCGACACGTCCGCCGTCGACCGGGGACACCATCCCGTGGCAGCCGAAGAGCACGTCGGTGCTCGAGACGGGGCTCCAGGTGCCGTGGTCGGTCGTTCCGCTCCCCAGCGGGTCCGCGCTCATCAGCGAGCGCGACACGGCGACGGTCCTCGAGCGACTGCCCGACGGGAGGCTCCGAACCCTCGGACCCGTGCCGGGTGTCGCATCCGGCGGCGAAGGCGGACTCCTCGGTCTCGCCGTGCCCGAACAACCGGCGTCCGCCTTCAGCTGGCTGTACGTCTACCTGACGACCAGCACGGACAACCGCGTCATCCGGATGCCGCTCAACGGCGTGAGCGGCCGCTACAGCCTCGGCGAACCCCAGAAGGTGATCATCGGGATCCCCAAGGCGTCGAACCACGACGGTGGACGGCTCGCGTTCGGACCGGACGGGATGCTGTACATCAGCACCGGGGACGCGACAAACGGCGCCAACGCCCAGAACCTCTCGTCCCTCGGCGGCAAGATCCTGCGGATCACGCGCGACGGCGACATCCCGGCCGACAACCCGTTCCCGGGTTCCCCCGTCTACTCGTACGGGCACCGCAATGTGCAGGGCCTCGCCTGGGACTCCCACGGCACCATGTGGGCGAGCGAGTTCGGGGAGAACACCTGGGACGAGCTCAACATCATCAAACCCGGTGCGGACTACGGGTGGCCCGTCGTCGAGGGCACCGCCCACGACTCCCGGTTCGTCGACCCCGTGTACCAGTGGCACACCGACCAGGCCAGCCCGAGCGGCATCGCGATCGTCGGGGACACCATCTTCATGGCCGGCCTGCGCGGTGAACGCCTCTGGGCGATCTGGTCGACCGACGGCCACGGGCCCGTCACTGTCGCGCCGTTCTTCGTCGGGACGTTCGGCCGGCTGCGCGCCGTCGTCGCCGTCGCCGACGGGCTGTGGATGCTCACCAACAACACCGACGGACGCGGCACCCCGCGCACCGGCGACGACAAACTGATCGCGGTCACCCTCGTGCCTGCCGTCGGAAACAATCGACCGGGTTAGTCTGGAACGGTCACACGGTCTGGAGCAGCATCCTGAGCATCATCCTCGGTTACGACCCCTCTACCCTGCGCGAGCGCGTCGACCTGCTCGCGGCGGGGGCACGTCTCGATGAACTGGGCGAACTCCGGAGCCTCAGCGCGCTGAACGAGAAAGTCGTTCTGCTGCGGCTGGTCGGCCGGCTCGACGAAGCGTGGCAGGTGGCCAACGAAGCCCTGCGGCAGGCACGATTCACCGGTGACCGGGAGCAGGTGCTCGGCGCGCGCATCCGCCGCGCCCAAGTGCTGCAATTCCAGGGCAAGCTCGACGAAGCCGTGACCGAGCTGTCCGGGTGCGTGGACGAGGCGAGGACCCACGAGTGGACCGCACTCGAAGGGTTCGCGGTGCAGAACCGCGGCAAGACGTACTTCGACCAGAAGGACTACGCGGCGGCACTCGCGGACTTCACGGCGGCGGTGTTCCTGCGCGAGAAGCTGGGCGCATCCAAGGCCGACCTCGAGAGCTCGCTCATCGCGGTGGCCGTCGCCGAGTCATTCCTCGACGAGCAGCGTGGTGTGCGTGGCGAGGAGCGCGGTGCCGGGGGCGAGCGGCCCGGTGAGTCCGGTGAGCCCGGAAATGCTGTGGATTGATCTGGATGCGCGTCAGCGGCCTCGCGTAGGATTCGGGTCATGAAAGTGCGGGCTGGCCATACGGAGCGGTCCCGCACGGGGTCGTGGCCCGCCTCGCCGATCCCCTCGGCACCGGCACCCGCTTCGGGGGAGAGCTTGCCAAACGTCGGACTTCAGCCGCCCGGGCGCCGCTGATGGCCGATCTCGACCGCGTGCGCCGCTGGGCCAACGCCCTCATCGTGCTCCACCTCGACCCTGCCGTGTGGTCGTTCGACTTCGACAATGCGAAGACCCGCGCTGGGCTGTGCAACTACACGGCCAAACGGATCACGGTCTCGCGCTACCTCGCCTCGCGGTACGACGACGACGAGATCCACCAGATCCTTCTGCACGAGGTCGCGCACGCAATGGCCGGTTCGCGGGCCGGGCACGGTCCCCGGTGGAGGAACATCGCCGTCGGCCTCGGTTACGAGGGCAAGCGGCTGCACGGCGGCGCGATCGCCGACGACCTCGCTCCCTGGGTGGGCACGTGCCCCAAGGGGCACACGCACTACCGGTACCGCAAGCCCTCCCGTGCGCTGGCGTGCGGCGCTTGCTCGCGGCGGTTCGACGCGGCCAACCTGATCAGCTGGCAGCACCGGGAGGTCACGACGGCGCAGCGGCGCATGGCAGCCTCTGCGGCGCGCGAGATCGCGGACTGAGCCGGGCGGCGAGCGCCCGCGTTCTGTCCGACCGCGCTCGGGTCGGACGGGTGGGTGCCTCTCGCACTGGTTACGTCTCGCCGCACGAGGTAGAACACGTGCGGTGAGACGGAACACGTGCGGTGAGCGGGATCGGCCGCGTGGGCACGTGTCGCAGGTGTACGAGGGGGACACTGTAACCGGATACTTTGGTTACGTGGCGACGCAGGCGATACTCCCCCGGGCTACCGGGCAATGGATGGACTCCGACGACGGATTGCACTGGTGGTTCGACTCGGGCTCGCTGGCCCTCGATTTCGCCTGCACCGGCGACCTCGGCTCCGGCGATGGGCGATCCGGTGCGACCGCGCACACGCGAACCCCCAGGGAGACCCTGCTCACCGCGGCCGATCTCTCCGAGTGGCTCGTCGACCGGTTCCCGGAGGTGGCGCCGAGCGCTGGCCCCCGCGAACTCACGGATGCGCGCGCCCTCCGCGACGCGATCACCCGGCTCGCGCTCGCGGCTCGGGGCGACGCGGCGCTCCCCGCAGACGAGATCGACACGGTGAACCTCTTCGCGGCGACCCCGGACATTCCGCCGTCGCTCGGCGGAGGGTCGCGGCAGGCCGGGCGCAGCAACGCGCGTCCGACCCAGGCGCTCTCGACCATCGCGCGCGACGCCGTCCGGTTGTTCGGCCCGGAAGCCGGCGGCCGCATCCGGGAATGTTCCGCCGACGACTGCGCCTACATCTATCTCGACACCTCCCGCAGCGCCAACCGCCGCTGGTGTTCGATGCAGCGCTGCGGCAACCGCTCGAAGGTGCGCGCCCATCGGGCTCGCGCATCCGCTACGCCCTAGACGTCGAGTCCGGGAAAAGTCCGCCGATTCGGCAGAATCCGCGCACTTTTCCCGGGCTCAACCGCGCGAGGCGGGAAGGCCCGGCCGGGCGCGGCCGGCCGGGGCGCGAGGCGGCGATCAGTCGTCGACGACCTGGACGTCCTTCCAGAACGCCACGTAGTTGCTGTAGTCCTTGCCGACCCGGTCGAACGAACTCGGGTACGGGGTCGGGTAGCTCCACGCACGGTCCTGCAGCAGGCCGTCGCCGTTCTTGACGCTGAAGTACTGGCACTCGCCCTTCCACGGGCACGTGTACGGTGTGTCGCTCGCCACCAGGTGCTCACTGTTCACGCTCGCCGGCGGGAAATACCAGTTGCCTTCGATGCGGACGAGGTCGGCCTCGTTGGCCTGTGCGATGACGGTGCCGTTCAGAACTGCTTTCACGATAATTCCTCCTGCACGGGGGCAACGTTGCAGCAGTGCAGATCATTCCGCCGCGGGAGCCGACCTCAGGACCAGCACGGTTTCGGCCGCGTCGAGGCGTCCCGCGGCCGCGATCCCGGCCCCGTCAGCGCCCGCCGCGAGCGCGGCCTGACCGGATGCGGATGCGGTGAGCAGGTGCGCGACAGCCCCTCGCAACCCGGTGAAGGCTGCGCACGCTGCCGCAGCCTCGGGCGACGTGTGGTCGATACCGAGCGAGCCCAGCGCGTCGATGACCGCGCCGGCGGCGAGCAGGTCTTCGACGGCGAACCGCGTGCCTCCCCCTGCGCGCGGCTCCCCCGCCGCGATGATCGAGACCATCGCGCGGCGGCCGAGCCGCACCTGCTCGTCGAGGATCCAGCGCGCCGTCGCGGTCGCGTTCACCATTCCGCCGCTGACGATGGCGGCTCCCGCGGCGACGGATGCGGCGAGCGCGGTGGCGACGGACGGCTGGTCCTCCGCCGGAGCGGCGAGCTGCGGCACGGCATCCACCCACACGACCACGTCGGCGTCCGAGGCGACCGCACGGGCACCCGCAAGCCCCCAGTCGAAGCGGAGCTGGTATTTGGCCTGCGCGAACGGATCGGATGCGGTCTCGGTCACCGGGATATCGTAGCCCGGGCCCGGCGCGGCTCGTCGGGCGACGGCCGGCGCATCTGGGTGCGGATGACCTCGAAATCGTGGCGGGACAGCTCGATCAGCCCGCGCCGCAGCTGGTAACCCCAGTTCGGGTTCTGGCGGGTGAACTCGAGCACCGGCAGCAGCGGGCGGATGGGTGCGGAGACGGCGGCATGGTCGAAGTCGACCCGCCGGCGCCACGGCCGGAAGTCACCGTTCTGGCCGGTCATCATCGGGCCATCCGGTGCCTGGTAGATGTCGCCGTCGGCGATGCGCCCGATCGCGGTGAACGCTTTGAGCGGCTCGCCGTCGGGGTACGACTCGCGTGGCGAGTAGTAGACGAACCCGTCGGCTTCGTTCATCCGCACCAGAGGGGCTTTCGCCCCGTGGTTGACCTGCGCGATCCCCATGGCGACCCCGCGCAGTGCGTGGTCGCGCTGCACGACACCAAGCCAGAAGCGGATCGCCATGGTCTCAGTTGTAGCGCATCCCCATGACAGGAGGGGCAGACTGGACGCGTGGATGCTTCGTGCCACGATCCCGGGCCGCCATGTCGATTCCGGGACCCGCTGTTCGACGTGTTGGTGAAGGGCATTCCCGCCCGGCCACGACAAGGAGACGAACGACCATGAAGTACATGATGATCCTGAACTCGGACCCCCAGACGGAGTCGACGGCGATGCCGGACGAGGACGACCTGAACGCTATGGGCCGGTACAACGACGAGCTGATCAAAGCAGGCGTCCTGCTCGCCGGCGAGGGCCTGCACCCGAGCTCGGAGGGTTCGCGCGTCGAGTACTCGGAAGACGAGCGCACCGTCGTCGACGGTCCGTTCACCGAGACGAAGGAGCTGATCGCGGGATTCTGGATCATCCAGGCCGCGAGCAAGGCGGAGGCGCTCGAGTGGGCGCGCCGTATCCCGCTGAAGAAGGGCCGGGTCGAGGTGCGACGGGTCTTCGAGGTGTCGGAGTTCCCCCAGGACAACGAGTACGTGCAGAAGGAAGTGCAGTGGCGCGACGAGCACGGCGAATCACGCACGGCATGAGGCGGCCGCGATGACCGAGGTCGCTGACGCACGCCGCGCCGAGGAGGCCCGCCGCGCCGTCGACGCGGTCTGGCGCATCGAGTCGGCGAAGCTCATCGCCGTGCTCGCGCGGATGGTGGGCGACGTCGGCGTCGCCGAGGAACTCGCACAGGATGCGTTGGTGGCCGCCCTCGAGCAGTGGCCGGCCGGCGGCATCCCCCGCAACCCGGCCGCGTGGCTCACCTCGGTGGCCAAGCGTCGCGCTATCGACGGCTGGCGCAGGCAGGAGCGGCTGGGCGACAAGTACGCGCAGCTCGCGCGCGACCTGGAGACCGCGGACGACACGGACGACCCCGCCCAGCTCGCCGAGGCGGTCATCGAGGACGACCTGCTGCGGCTGGTCTTCATCGCCTGCCACCCGGTGCTCACCAAGCCGTCCCGCGTCGCGCTGACCCTCAAACTGCTCGGCGGCCTCTCGACGGATGAGATCGCGCGTGCCTTCCTGGCTCCGAGCTCGACGATCGCCCAGCGCATCGTGCGGGCGAAACGCACCCTGACGGCTGCGCGGGTTCCGTTCGAGGTGCCGGACCCGAGCGAGTTCCCGCAACGACTCGGGTCGGTACTCGAAGTGATCTACCTGATCTTCAACGAGGGCTATTCGGCGACGCTCGGCGACGACTGGATGCGTCCCTCGCTCTGCTTCGAGGCTTTGCGGCTGGGCCGCGTGCTCGCCGAGCTCACGCCCAGGGAGCCCGAGGTCCACGGGCTCGTGGCCCTCATGGAGTTCCAGGCCTCGCGGCTCGGCGCGCGCACCACGCCGGCGGGAGAGCCGGTGCTCCTGCAGGACCAGGACCGGGCGCGCTGGGACCGCATCCTGATCAGCCGCGGCGTCGCCGCCCTGGACCGCGCGGAGAAGCTGGCACGCGGTCGCGGACCGTACGCTCTGCAGGCCGCGATCGCCGCCTGCCACGCGACCGCTCCGGCCGCCGGGGACACGGATTGGGAGGAGATCGTCGCGCTCTACGATGCGCTGGCCGAGCTCTCCCCGTCCGCTGTCATCGAGCTCAACCGGGCGGTGGCCCTCTCGATGGCGTACGGCCCGGAGGCCGCCCTGGAGGTCGTCGACCGCCTCGCCGCAGAGGGGTCGCTCGCGTCGTACCACCTGCTGCCGAGCGTGCGTGCCGACCTGCTGTCCCGGCTCGGCCGCGGCGCAGAGGCGAGCCGCGAGTTCGCGCGCGCCGCGAGCCTCACCGGCAACGAACGCGAGCGCGCTCTGCTGCTGGAGCGGGCCGCGCAGCAGTAGTCGCGTGCGCCGACCGACCGGGCGCCACCTTCCGGTGCGCTGCGAATCGTGGCCGGCGCGCGAAGGTCGGGTCAGACTGGGTGGATGCGCGTGCTGTTGAAGTTCCTCCTCGACTGCGATCCCGACGCCGCCTGGCGCGCTCTGCAGAGCCCGACAGCGTTCCGCGAGGTTTCGTTCCCGTGGGCGGACTTCTCCTCCCTCGAGCCCGGCGGTTTCCCCACCGTCTGGGGCGAAGGTGCGCATCCGGTGCAGGTGCGGGCGCTGCGCGCCGTGAGCGTCGGCGAGCAGGAGATCGACATCAGCTTCCCTGGCACGCGGGTTCCGGGCGTGCGCATGCTTCGCGACTCCGGCGGCGGTCGCAGCGGAATCCTCGGCCTCGTGCCCGAGCTGGACCATCGGATGGCCGTCTCGGCCGACCCCGCCGGCCCCGACGCGGAGGGCCGCATCCGCACCCTCTACCGCGACCAGCTGATCGTCCGGGCGGGTGTTCTCACCCCGGCCGTCTGGTACTCGTTGTGGGCGTTCTGGCAGTGGCGCGGCCTGCGCCTGCGCCAACTCGCGCCCACCTGGGCGTACGATCCGGAAGCATCATGAGCGAATCAGCGATCGCCTCCAACGGGCTCAGCGACCCGGAACCCCGTCCCTCCGCCCGGGCGGTCACGGCCGTGCAGATCGCGGACTGGCGCAGCCGCGTGTTCGCGATGTATGCCTCGGTGAGACGCATCGCCGCCACCGACCCTGCCGCAGCGCACAGCTACTGGCGGTCCACCCGCGACGAGCTGTTCGGCTCGCATCCGGCCACGCCCCTCCTGCCGGAGTACCGCGCGGACTTCACCGGGCTGCCGGTCACCGGCTACGACCCGGAGTGGCGCTTCGACCTGGAGATCCATCCAGCGGCGGAACCGCGGAGGATGGATGTGGAGACCGGCACGGACGGGATCGTTCCGTTCGAGCTGCTCGGCACAGTCCGCGTTCCGTTCGCGGGATCGCTGGACGTCTGGCGTCTCGCGTCCTACGGCGGCGGGCTGTTCGTGCCCGTGAAGGACGCGCTGGCCGGCCGGCCGGGCGGAACCTATGGGGGCGGCCGCTACCTGATCGACACGATCAAGGGTGCGGATCTGGGCTCTGACGCGTCGGATGGCGAAGCCACCCTGGTGCTCGACTTCAATTTCGCCTACAACCCGAGTTGCGCGTACGACCCGGAGTGGGCGTGCCCGCTCGCGCAGGCGGGCAACACACTCGCGGCCGAGGTCCCCGTCGGGGAGCGGTACCCGTAGCGGCCGCTCTACTGCGCGCTAGCCGACGACCGCGGCCGGCCGGACCATGGTGAGCCGCTGCGTCGGACGGGTCATCGCGACGTACAGCGCCGCCGCGCCGCGCGGTGACTCGGAGACCAGCCCGTCCGGGTCGGCGAGCACGACCGCATCGAACTCGAGCCCCTTCGCCTCGAACGCGGTGAGCACAGCGATCGGCTTGAGCAGGCCGGCAGCGCCGCGTCCTGCAAAACCGTCGAAACGTCTCGTGAGCTCGGCGGACACAGCCTCGACGATCGCTGTGGGCGCGATGACAGCGAGCGTTCCCGACGCGATCAGCTCACGGTCGGAAGCCACGGCATCCGCAGCCGCTTCGGCGAGCGCACGCACCGCATCCGACGGCCGGCCCGGGGCTTCCACGGTCAGGATCGGCCAGTCGCCCTCGCGCACGGCGCGCGCCGGCGTGATGGGCAGGCCGTGCTCGACGGCGAACCGCTCGGCCTCGCGGGCGATCTGGGCCGGCGTGCGGTAGTTCACGGTGAGCTCCTCCAGACGCCAGTTCTCGCGGAAGTACGGCGTGAGGGCGGATTCCCAGCTCGTCGCCCCCGCCGCCGACGCGACCTGCGCGATGTCGCCGACGATGGTGAACGACCGCATCGGGCAGCGGCGCACCAGCAGGCGCCACTGCATCGGCGACAGTTCCTGCGCCTCGTCCACGACGACATGGCCGTAGACCCAGGTGCGGTCTGATGCGGCGCGTTCCGCGGTGGTCCCGCGGTCCTCCTGCTCGGCGAACCCGTCGGCGAGCTGCTCCGCGGTGACCAGGCCCTCGACGCCCATGTTGCGGATGGCGGCACGCGCGTTCTCGAGGTCGCGCTTGCGCTGGCGGTCCCGTTCGCGGGCACCGGCGTCCGGCTTTCCGGGGAACGCTCCGAGCAGCTCGGCCGCTTCGTCGAGGAGGGGGACATCGCTGACCGTGAACGGCGCCGTGCGCTCGCGGAGCAGCAGCGCGCGCTGGGGCGCGGTCCAGCGTGTCGTCAGCTCGGCGAGCCAGGCCGGGCGTGCGAACAGGTCCTGGAGGAGTTTCTCGGGGGTCAGCGGAAGCCACGCGGTGTTCAGCAGCACGCGCACGTCGTACGAAGTGCGGAGATCTTCACGGAGGGACTTCACGTCGTCGTCGTCGATCGTCGACCCGGTCGCACGGAGCTGTGCGACGAGCCGCTCGGTGAGCTCCCCGAGCGCGTGCTTGACGAATGTCACACGCGCGACGTTGTGGGGTTTGCCCGTGCGCTGCGCACGGGAGATCGCGCGGGCGATCAGCTCGGGCTGCACCTCGAGCTTCACGCCGTCGACGTCGACGGTCTGCACCGCCTCGGGAACGCGCTGGCGGGAACGGACCGCGCGCGACAGCAGCCGCGCCATCGAAGCGGAGCCCTTCAGCCGGGCGACCTCCGGGACGTCGTCGTCGACCGCTTCCACGCCCGGGTAGAGCTCCCCCAGGCTCTGCATCACCACGCCGGTCTCACCGAGCGACGGGAGCACCGCCTCGATGTAGCGCAGGAACGCCGTCGACGGCCCGACCACGAGCACGCCGGCCGAGCTGAGCCGCTGCCGGTTCGTGTAGAGCAGGTAGGCGGCGCGGTGCAGGGCCACCGCCGTCTTGCCGGTACCGGGGCCGCCCTGGACGACGAGCGCACCACGCAGGTCGGAGCGGATGATGCGATCCTGTTCCGCCTGGATGGTCGCGACGATGTCGTGCATCCGGCCGGTGCGCTGGGCCGTCAGGGCCGCGAGCAGAGCGCCCTCGCCCTGCACGACCTCGCCGTCGGCCACGGCGGCTCCGCCGGTCGACGCGCTCGCCTCCAGCAGGGTCTCGTCGAACACTTCGTCGTCGATGCGCAGCACCTCGCGCTGCCGCATCGTGAGGTGCCTGCGCGCGCGGACGCCGAGCGGAGCGGCCGCCGTCGCCTGGTAGAACGCGCTCGCCTGCGGTGCGCGCCAGTCGATCAGGAGCGAACGCTGGTCGTCGTCGCGCAGGCCGATGCGGCCGATGTACCGGTGGGCAGGGTCGTCGACCGAACCGGATCCGTGCAGGAGGAGCCTGCCGAAGACGAGCCGCGCATCCACCTCGCGCAGCTGCGCCAGCTGGTCCTCGTAGAGTGCCGCGAAGGCGTCGCGTTCGCTGCGCGCCTGGTGGTTGCCGCCGACGCTCTCACGGCGGACGTCGGCGAGCCGGCGGCCGGTCTCCGCACGCAGTTCGTCGAGACGTTCGTAGAGCGCCGTGACGATCGCACGCTCACGTTCGAGTTCCGATTCCTGCACGCACACCCCTATCGATACGGGCCGACAGTCTACGACTTCCAGCCGTGGCTGAACCGTGAGCCACGCGGCGTAGGATGCTGCGATCGCACTCCGCAGCGGAGCGCCCGAGGGGAGCCAACGCATGGTCCAGCCGATTCTGCTCATCACAGGAACCTCCACCGGGATCGGCCTGGCGACCGCGGTCGCCGCGGCAGGCGCGGGCTTCCGCGTGGTCGCCACGATGCGCGACACGGCGAAAGGCGGTCTCCTGCACGCCGCTGCGCGCGAGGCAGGGGTCGAGGTGGACATCCGTACCCTCGACGTCACCGACGGCGCCGCCGTCACGTCCTGCGTCGACGCGGTGATGGCGCAGTACGGCCGGCTGGATGCGGTCATCAACAACGCCGGATCCGGGCACCTCGGCACGATCGAGGGCGAGACGATCGACGACGTCCGGGCGGTCATGGAGGTGAACTTCTTCGGCGTCGTCGCAGTGACGAAGGCCGTGCTGCCGCACCTGCGGGAGACCGGAGGCAGGCTCGTGACCGTCAGCAGTGTGGGCGGGGTCGTCGGCCAGCCGTTCAACGAGGCGTACTGCGCGGCCAAATTCGCCGTCGAAGGGTTCATGGAAGCGCTCACCCCGGTGGCCGCCACGGTCGGCGTGCCGGTCACGGTCGTCGAGCCAGGAGCGGTGAGCACGGAGTTCGTCGCCAACGTCGGAGTCGACCTGCCGGCGATGCTCGAAGCGGTGGGTCCATTCGCGCCGGCACTCGAGGCGTACCTCGCGCGCACGGCGGCCGCGTTCGACCCGTCGCGTGCGCAGACCCCGGATGCGGTAGCCGCCGTGATCGTCGACCTGCTGCTCTCGGAGCGTCCGCCCGCGCGCCTCCAGACCTCCGAAACGGCGCGTCAGTTCGTCGGTGCGAAGCTGTCCGACCTGGACGGATCGGCTGTGCAGTCAGTGACAGCCGGCTGGGTCCGCTAGACTGTAACCACTTGCGGGTCCATCGCTGGACCCCCTGCGTCGTAGAACGCACCTCTTCACGTTGGCGCCGGGCCGAAAAACGGTCCCGCTTCCTGTTGAAACTTTCTTACGGCGAACGATCGTGCCGCCGGCACCTTCGCCAATGATCCCCCGAAGACGACCTTCAGCGCTGTCCGCAGTCGTGATATGCGTCTCGCGGGGAATCCGATGCCCGAAAGGCACCACTGTGACCAACCCAACATTCGCTTCGCTCGGCGTGCCCGCGCCCCTCGTCGCCGCGCTCACCGCGGACGGCAAGACCGAGCCGTTCCCCATCCAGGTCGACACCCTCCCCGACACCCTCGCCGGACGCGACGTGCTCGGGCGGGGAAAGACCGGCTCGGGCAAGACCCTCGCCTTCGCCCTGCCGATGGTCGCCCGCCTCGGCGGTGCGCTCGCCGGCGGTCGTCGCCGTGCGGGCCGGCCCCTCGGCCTCGTGCTCGCACCGACCCGCGAGCTCGCCACCCAGATCTCCGCGACCCTCAGCCCGCTCGCCGAGGCGTACGGCCTCAAGACGACCACCATCTTCGGCGGCGTCTCGCAGCAGCGCCAGGTCGCCGCGCTCAAAGACGGCGTCGACATCGTCGTCGCCTGTCCCGGCCGCCTCGAAGACCTGATGAAGCAGGGCTTCGTCACGCTCGACGCCGTCGAGATCACCGTGCTCGACGAGGCCGACCACATGGCCGACCTCGGCTTCCTGCCCGTCGTCACGCGCATCCTCGACAAGACTCCGAACAGCGGCCAGCGCCTGCTGTTCTCGGCGACCCTCGACAACGGTGTGGACAAGATCGTCAAGCGATTCCTCCACAACGAGGTGCTGCACTCCGTCGACGAGGTCACCAGCCACGTCGAAGCCATGACCCACCACGTGTTCGAGGTTGACGGCATGGAAGCCAAGCGCGTTCTCGTGCAGAAGCTCGCCTCCGGCACCGGACGCCGCATCCTGTTCATGCGCACCAAGCACCACGCGAAGAAGCTCGCCAAGCAGCTGACGGATGCGGGCATCCCCTCCGTCGACCTGCACGGCAACCTCTCCCAGGTGGCGCGCGACCGCAACCTCGCCGCGTTCGGCGCAGGGGACGTGCGCGTGCTCGTCGCGACCGATGTCGCAGCGCGCGGGGTGCACGTGGACAACGTCGAACTCGTCGTGCACGTCGACCCGCCCATGGAGCACAAGGCGTACCTGCACCGCTCCGGGCGCACCGCTCGCGCGGGCAGCGCCGGAGATGTCGTGACGGTCGTGCTGCCGACGCAGCGCTCGGACGTGAAGGTCCTGCTCCGCAAGGCCGCGATCAGCGCAACACCGCAGGTCGTGGATGCCGAGTCGGCAGCGGTCAACGCTCTGGTCGGCGAGGTCGCGGCGTACGTCAAGCCGCTTCCCCGCGAAGCCCAGCCGCAGCGCGGGCAGTCGCAGGGCGGGCGCTCGCAGGGCGCGAACGCGCAGCGCAAGCGCGCGGCGCGGGATGGTCGGGACGGGCAGTCGCGTGACGGTCAGTCGCGTGACGGCCAGCGCCGCGATGGCGGTCGTGGCCAGGGCCGCGACGGACAGGCGCGCGATGGCCAGGGCCGCGATGGCCAGCTGCGCGACGGCCAGGCGCGCGACGGCGGGCGCGGTCAGGGCCGTGGCCAGCAGTCGCGTGGCGGATCGTCGGATGCGGTGAGCGGCGGCGCACGTCGCGACCGTTCCGGTCGCCCGGCCTCGCACGGCAGCGCAGGCTCGCAGCGTTCCGGCTCGTCCACGGGTGGCGCCTCGCAGGGCGGTGCACGCTCCGGCGCTCGCCAGGGCCTGCAGGTCGGCAGCCTCGTCGGCGGAAGCACCGGCCGCGGGCAGGGTTCCCGCCGCGCACGCGGCTAGGGCACAGACTCAGCCGAGCACAGGAAAAGCGGCCTTATCCTTCGCGGATCGGGCCGCTTTTCCTGTGTTCGGCGCCCCGTCGACGGGCGTCAGGCGGGCGATGCCGGCGATGAGGACGTCGGTCAGCACCGCGAAACTCCGGTCGAGGTCGTCGGGAAGCCCGAAGCCGCCGCCCAGTTCGAGGATGACGAACCCGTGGATGCCGCTGCGCAGCACGCGGATCGCATCCGTCGTCAGGTCCTCGGGAAGGTCGAACCCGCGGAGCGCTCCGGCGAGCACGGCGACCGTCTCGGCGGCCCGCGCGGCGAGTTCCGCATCCGCAGGATCCGCGAGGTGGGGCGCGACCTGTGCCGCGGCGTAGCGACCCGGATGCGTGTGCGCGAAGCCGCGGAGAGCATCCGCCGCCGCGCGGAGCGCATCCGCCCCCGCCCGGCCGATCGTCGCCTCCGCGAGCACCCGCGTCAGCTCCGCGACCGACTCGGTCGCGACGAGGCGTCGAAGGTCGGCGAGCGACCCGACGTGCTTGTACAGGCTCGGGACGGCGACCCCCGCCCTGGATGCGACCGCAGCGAGGGTGAGCGTGTCGAACCCGGCAGGGCCGCCGGCATCCACCAGTTCGAGGGCGACGTCCGTGACAGCGGACCGGCTCAGGCCCGCTCTAGGCACGCGCGGCCCACGCTTCCACGGTGGATGCGGGTGCCGGGCCGGACGCCGCAGCGCCGTTCACGACGCCTGTAGCGACATCGCCGCGGCGGAGCCGTTCGACGAACGCGATCGTTCCGGGAACCGTGATGTCCGGGCGCTGCGCCTGCGTGTAGTGACCCGCATCCGGAACGAGCACGGTGTCGGCACCCAGGCTAGCTATCCACTGGCGTTCGGCCTCGGGGTCTGCGAAGTCCGGATCCTGGTCGCCGACGAAAGCGAGCATCGGCGTGCGGAGCTCGGGCAGGCGCGCCTCGACAGGTGCGTGCGTCAGCTGGACCGTCAGCCGGCGGAACGACCGCAGCCGGCCGGGCTCAGCGAGGTTCGTGCGGATGGCCGTCGCGTGTTCGTCGAGCCAGGGCGCCTTCGTCGCCTTGTTCAGGCCCTTGTAGTACGACGCCCAGAGGCCCGCGCCCCACGGCTTGACGAAGAGGAGACGGTAGAGCCCGTGAAGGGATACGGTCGCGAACGCCGACGCCTTCGGGTTGCGCAGGAAGCCGCCGTAGAGAACGACCCCGGCGATCGCGTCCGGCCGCTCGGCCGCGGCCCATGCCGCGGCGCCACCGCCCATCGAGTTGCCGAGAACCACGGCCGGGCCGCCGAGCTCGTCGATGAGTGCGAGAAGATCCTGGCCGGTGACGACGTCACCGTGGGTGCGGAACGTCGTGTCACTGTCGCCGTGTCCGCGCAGGTCCATGAGCGCCACGCGGTAGCCCGCGTCGACGAGCGGAGCGACCATCTCGCGGAAGGTCGTGCGGAGGTCGCCCATTCCGGGGACGGCGACGACGAGCGGTCCGGAACCCTGGACCGTGTATGCGATGCGTCCCTCGGGGCGCTGGATGAAGCGGACATCCTGAGCAATGGAAGTGTTCATAGCCCTAAAGCTAATGCCATTAGCCAAAGAGCGCAAGAGACAATTCTCCGGCCGTTCCCGGCTGCGAGCCCGGCGCACTGCACCGGACGCAACTCAACTTTCCGATGCCGAAAGAATCAGGGATCTTGCGGCCGTCATCTGAGGTAACGCGGGCCGCTCATACGAGATCGTGGAAACATGACGATTTTTGCGCCTGCCACGCCTCGGACGAGCGATGAGTCCTCCGACCGCGTCACGCTCCGGTTCCTCGTGACGCCGTCCGACATGGATGCGTCCGGGGAATCCGTCCAGGCCGGTCGCGTGCTCGAATGGATCGACAGAGCGGGCTACGCCTGCGCTGTCGGCTGGAGCGCCGCATACTGCGTGACCGCCTACGTGGGCGACGTGCACTTCGGCCGGCCGATCCGGGCCGGGTCGATCGTCCAGGCGCACGCGCGGATCATCCACACGGGCCGGACGAGCATTCACGTGTTCGTCTCGATCGAGACGTCGGATGCGCGCGACCGCAGCTTCGTCAGCGCGACCCACTGCATCCTGGTCTTCGTCGCCGTCGACGAGGCAGGCAAGCCCAGGGAAGTCCCCGCGTGGGAACCATGGGGCGACGGCGAACGCACGCTGCAGGAGCGCGCGGCCGCGCGCATCGAACCACGGAAGCGCATCCAGGCCGCGATGCTCGACGCGTCGTACACCGACGCCGGCACGACGCCGCGGACCGTCTTCCGCTTCCTCGCCAGCCCGGGCGACACGAACTGGGGAGGCAACGCCCACGGCGGTACGGTCATGCGCTGGATCGACGAGACGGCGTTCGCCTGCGCGGCGAGCTGGAGTTCGAATGCGGCTGCCGCGGTGTACTCGGGCGGCATCCATTTCTACCGGCCCATCCCGATCGGCGACCTGGTGGAGGTGGATGCACGGCTCATCCACACCGGCGACCACAGCATGCACATCAGCGTGCGGGTACGCACGGGAAGCCCGATGACGCCGCGCGACCTGCACCTGGCCACCCAGTGCCTCACCGTGTTCGTGGAGCGCGCCGAGGACGGCCGTGCCGCCGCGATCCGGGCACTCGACCTGATCTCGGATGAGGACCGGCGACTGGACGCCCACGCCATCGAACTCATCGCCCTGCGCGACGAGATGGCGGTGATCCCCCACGGACTCGCGCGCTTCGCGTAACGTGCGAGGCACCGGGTGAACAGGAGGAGGCGTCATGGCCGATCGGGATGATGAGACTGCGACCCTCGAGGAGTGGGCGGCCCAGGTGGTCGAGGCGCTCGGGATCACGGGTCTCGCCGTGGATATCAACGCCGTGCTGGGCCTCGCGGGGCGTGCGGCCCATGCGGTGCTGCGGCCTGCGGCGCCAGTGACCACGTTCCTCGTGGGCTACGCGGCGGGGCAGGCTGCTGCCGGGTCCTCCGTCGACGCAACCGATGCCGTGCAGGCGGCGACCGAGACGGCCCTCCGGCTCTGCCGCGAACGCGACGCCGGCTAGAGGAGCGTCACGCCGGCCCCGATGCGGCCGGCCGTTCCACCGACGCGGGCGCGTTCTCGGCGACCAGTTCCAGCCGCACGACGATCGACTTGGACACGGGGGTGCCGCTCGTCTCGGCGACGTGGTCCAGGGGCACGAGGCTGTTCGCCTCCGGAAAATAGGTGGCGACGCATCCGTGGGCCGTCGGATACGAGATGATCCGGTATTTCGGCGCGACACGATCGACCCCGTCGGTCCACTCGCTGTGGATGTCGACCAGATCGCCGTCGGCGAGGCCCAGCGAGGCCAGATCGTCGGGATTTACGAACAGCACATGCCGACCGCCTTTCACGCCGCGATACCGGTCGTTGAGGCTGTAGATGGTGGTGTTGAACTGGTCGTGCGAGCGAATCGACTGCAGCAGCAACCGTCCCTCAGGCACCTCGACGGCCTCGAGCTCGTTGACCGTGATCATGGCCTTGCCCGTCGCGGTCGGGAACGTGCGCGAGTCGCGCGGACCGTGTGGCAGATCGAATCCGCCGGGCTGGCGGATTCGAGTGTTGAAGTCCTCGAATCCGGGGACGACGTGGGCGATGTGCTCGCGGATGCTGTCGTAGTTGTGCTCGAAGTGCGCCCAGTCGACAGGAACCTTCGTACCGAGCACCGCGCGTGCCAGACGCGTGACGATCGATATCTCGGAAAGGATGTTGGACGAGACCGGCACCAGGTTGCCCGTCGACGCATGCACGGCGGCGACGGTATCCTCCACGGTCACGAACTGCTGGCCGGAAGCCTGCATGTCGACCTCGCTGCGTCCCATGGTGGGGAGGATCATCGCGGACTCGCCGACGACAGCATGGGAGCGGTTCAGTTTCGTGGAGATCTGAACGGTCAGCCGCGTGCTCTGCATCGCCTTCTCGGCGACCTGTGTGTCCGAGACGGCGGCCACCAGGTTGCCGCCCAGGGCGATCCACACTTTGATGGCACCGTCGCGCATCCCTCGGATGGCGTTGACCGCGTCGACACCGACCTCGCGCGGGACCTCGAAGCGGAATTCCTTCTCCAGGGCGTCCAGGAAGGCAGGTGGCATCTTCTCCCAGATGCCCATCGTGCGGTCGCCCTGCACATTGCTGTGCCCGCGGATCGGCGAAGCTCCGGCCCCCGGTCGGCCGATGTTCCCCCGCAACAGCAGCAGGTTGATGATCTCCTTGATGGTCGGCACGGCCTTCTTGTGCTGGGTCAGGCCCATCGCCCACGTGATGATCACGCGGTCCGCCGCGATGTAGCGTTGCGCCAGTTCGTCGATCTCGACGCCCGTCAGCCCTGTCGCCTTCCGGACCTCGGCCTCGTCCAGATGCGAGAGGTGCTCCCGGAACTCCTCGAAACCTTCGCAGTACGTGTCGAGGAATTCGTGATCGAGCACCTGGCCCGGCCGGGCGTTCTCGGAATCCAGCACGCGCTTCGAGACCGCCTGCAGCAACGCCATGTCCCCTGCCATGCGGATCTGGAGGAACTGGTCGGCCAGTTCGGTGCCATGGCCCACGATGCCGCGAACCGTCTGCGGGTTCTTGTAGCGCTTGAGGCCGGCCTCGGGCAGCGGGTTGACCGCGACGATCGTCGCACCCGCCTCCTTGGCCTCCTCGAGCGCCGTCAGCATGCGGGGGTGGTTGGTGCCGGGGTTCTGGCCCATGATGATGATCAGGTCCGCCTTGGCGAAGTCGTCGTAGCGGATGGTCGACTTGCCCACACCGATCGTCTCGCCCATGGCCGCGCCGGTCGACTCGTGGCACATGTTGGAACAGTCGGGCAGGTTGTTGGTGCCGAACGCGCGCACGAACAACTGGTACACGAATGCGGTCTCATTGGCGGTGCGCCCGCTGGTGTAGAACGCAGCCTCATCCGGCGAGTCGAGTGCGTCCAGCTCGTCGGCGATGATCTCGAAGGCCCGCTCCCAGCTGATCGGCTCGTAGTGATCCTTGCCGGCCGGCTTGTAGACCGGGTCGGTGAGCCTTCCCTGCATACCCAGCCAGTAGTCGGTCTTCTGCAGCAGATCGTCGATGGAATGCTCTGCCCAGAAAGTCTCCGGTACCAGCACAGGGGTAGCTTCCCAGGTGAGCGCCTTGGCGCCGTTCTCGCAGAACTCGAACGTCTTGCGCCTGTCCGGGTCTTCCCAGGCACAGCTCATGCAGTCGAAGCCGTCCTTCTGGTTCATCGCCAGAAGACCCTTCATGCTGCGGCCGACTCCCATCCCCTCGAAGGCCGGCCCGAGCGCGTGGACGATCCCGGGCACCCCCGCGGCCCACGTCTTCGGCTTCTCCACGGTGAGCTTGTCGTCGGTGACGTCCTGCACAGGAGGCTTCTTCGTCATAGCGCGCTCTCTTCGACCTTCTGGCTCGGAGGTTTCGTGGTTCCGGATGCAACGGCATCGTCTCTGCGGATCTCATTGCGAATCCGCTCGGCGCCCGAATACACGACCATGGTGCTTCCGCGGAGGAAGCCGACGAGCGTCATACCCGCCTCGGCAGCTAGTTCGGCTGCGAGCGAGGACGGGGCTGAGACAGCGGCCAGCAGCGGGATGCCCGCCATCGAGGCCTTCTGGGTCAGCTCGAAACTCCCCCGCCCCGACACCATGAGCACGGTGCCGCGCAGGGGCAGCCGGCCCTCGGTGAGCGCCCACCCGACGACCTTGTCCACGGCATTGTGGCGGCCGACGTCCTCGCGCAAGACCAGCAGCTTGCCCGTTGTCCCGTCGAACAGTGCCGCGGCATGCAGGCCACCTGTCTTGTCGAAGACGTCCTGGCCGGCGCGCAGAGCATCCGGGAAGCCCGCAAGCATCGCAGCGTCGATGCGGAGCGGGTCGTCCGCGACGTCGTAGGCCGACTTCGTGCGCACCGCTTCGATGCTGGCCTTGCCGCAGAGACCGCAGGAACTGGTGGTGTAGAAAGCACGTGCCAGGTCCGGGCTGGGGGGCGCGACACCCGGCGCGAGCGTGACGTCGAGGATGTTGTAGGTGTTGAGACCATCGACGGTTCCGTCGGCGCCGGCGCAGTAGCGCGCTGCGCCGAAGTGGGCGCGGCTGCTGATCACTCCCTCGGAAACGAGGAAGCCCGCCGCGAGCTCGATGTCGTGGCCCGGTGTCCGCATGGTGATCGCGAGCGATCGGCCTCCGACCCGGATCTCGAGCGGCTCCTCCACTGCCAGCACGTCCTCCCGGAGGCGGGTGCTGTCAGCCACGCTGATTCGAGTGATTCGACGCCGAACCGTGATGCGACCCATGGCTCAGGTTTAACACCTGCGATCAGTGGCGTACAAGTGCCGTCGACGCCTCGTCAGCGTTCTGAGGCACGGTGCCATGTCCGCCCGGCACGGCTAGGGGAGCCGCCCCACCGACGCGAGCGCCGCACGGACCAGTGTGCCGCGGCCGCCCTCCATCTCTTCGGACACCGCGATGGATGCCGCCTCCTCCGGCGTCATCCAGGTCAGCTCGAGTGCGTCCTGGCGCGGCTCGCACGTTCCGGTCACTGGCACGACGTAGGCCAGCGACACCGCATGCTGCCGGTCATCGGTGAACGGCGTGACCCCGGGCATGGGGAAATACTCGGCCACCTGGAACGGCACCGGGCTCGCCGGGAGCTGTGGGAAGGCCATCGGCCCCAGGTCCTTCTCGAGATGACGGAAGAGCGCCTCGCGCAGCGTCTCCCCGTACATGACACGGCCGGACACGAGCGTGCGGGTCATCTCGCCCACAGCATTCGCGCGCAGCAGCACGCCGACCTCGATGACCTGGCCGATCCCATCCACCCGCACCGGCACCGCCTCGACGTACAGGAGAGGCAGGCGTCGGCGGATCTGCTCAAGCTCGATGTCGGACAGCCACGCCGGCCCGCCCGACGGGTCATCGGGCAACGGCTCCGGGGTCGGGTCGGGGGTTCTGACGCTCATGACATGATCCTACGGACACCGCAATCCGCCGGGCGCAGAACTCGGTGATCTGTGGACACGATTTCCGCCACAGCGGATGTGGAGGGAATTTCCATCGTTCTCGCGAGAAGATGATGGTCCGCCCACTAGGAGGAACCCGTGCCCGCATCCCCGCCCGTCCTCACGATCGATCGCGAGGCCGTGCTCTGGTCCGCCTCCGAACGCGACCGTGCCGACCGGCCCCTGCTGATCCTCCTCCACGGCTACGGCTCCGACGAAGGCGACCTCTTCGGCATCTCGGCCTATCTTCCGCTCGAACCGGTCATCGCATCCGTTCGCGCGCCGATCCCGGAAGGACCAGGATTCGCCTGGTTCTCCCGTTTCTCCAACTCGGAGGCCAATCCTTCGCAGTCCAATGCGAACGCCGCCGCGACCGCGGTCCTGGACTGGCTCGACGACCAGCCCGCTCCGCCCTCGATCGGGCTTCTCGGGTTCTCGCAGGGTGGGGCGCTCGCGCTCCAGATGCTGCGCCTGGCCCCCGAGCGCTTCGGCTACGCCGTGCAGCTCTCCGGCTTCGCGATCGCGGGAGAACAACCCGGGGATGTCCAGCTCGCGATGAACCGGCCGCCCGTCTTCTGGGGGCGGGGCAGCATCGACGACACGGTCCCGGCCGCAGCCATCGCTCGCACGAACGACTGGCTGCCCTCCCATTCCACTCTCGACTCCCGGGTCTACGAAGGCCTCAACCACGCGATCTCGCCGCGCGAACTCACCGACGTCTCCGGCTTCATCCGCCAGGGCCTCTAGACCCCGACGCCGCGGTCTGGGCATCCGCTCACCACACTGTCGGTCGTGTGCGTAAGGATGGACGGATGAGCAACGTGCTCGACCGGTTCTCCCCCGCCACGCGCGAGTGGTTCAGTGGCGCGTTCCCCGAACCGACGACCGCACAGTCCGGCGCGTGGGATGCGATCAGTCGCGGCTCGCACGCGCTCGTCGTCGCGCCGACCGGTTCCGGTAAGACCCTGGCCGCGTTCCTGTGGGCGATCGACCGGCTCGCCGCCGAGGACCGCGACCACGAGCGTCCGCCGGGCACGCGCGTCCTCTACATCTCACCGCTGAAAGCGCTCGGCGTCGACGTCGAACGCAACCTCCGGGCACCGCTCGTCGGCATCACCCAGACCGCGAAACGGCTCGGCGCGGAGCCCCCGCATGTCAGCGTCGGGGTCCGGTCCGGCGACACGACGTCAGCCGATCGCCGAGCGCTCGTCACCAACCCGCCGGACATCCTGATCACCACGCCGGAGTCGCTGTTCCTGATGCTCACCTCGGCCGCGCGGGAGACCCTCGCGTCGGTCGAGACGATCATCGTCGACGAAGTGCACGCCGTCGCCGCGACGAAACGCGGTGCACATCTCGCGCTGTCGCTCGAGCGACTCGATGCGATGCTCGCGAAGCCGGCCCAGCGGATCGGCCTCTCCGCGACCGTGCGTCCGGCAGAGGAGGTCGCTCGGTTCCTCGGGGGCCGGGCTCCTGTGGAGATCGTCTCCCCGGCCTCCGGCAAGCGGTTCGACCTGCGGGTGGTCGTGCCCGTCGCAGACATGAGCGAGCTGGGCACCTCCACCTGGAACGACGAAGGGGATACGCGCGCGCCCCAGACCGGGTCGATCTGGCCGCACGTCGAAGAAGCGATCGTCGACCGTGTGCTCGAACACCGGTCGTCGATCGTCTTCGCCAACTCGCGCAGGCTGGCCGAACGGCTGACCGCGCGCCTCAACGAGATCTACGAAGAGCGGCTCCTCGGCGGAGAATCCGGGCTCGTGGCCGCGGGTGGGCCGCTTCCGGAACCCGGTGCCGTGACCGGAGCGCGGGCACCGGCCGAGCTGATGGGCGCATCCGGCCAGACGAAAGGCTCCGCGCTCGCCGGCGCCGATCCGGACACACTCGTGCTCGCCCGGGCCCACCACGGCTCCGTGAGCAAAGAGCAGCGCGCCATCATCGAGGACGACCTCAAGTCCGGCCGCCTGCGCTGCGTCGTGGCCACGTCCAGCCTGGAGCTGGGAATCGACATGGGTGCTGTCGACCTCGTCGTGCAGGTGGAGTCCCCGCCCTCCGTCGCGAGCGGGCTCCAGCGGGTCGGTCGTGCCGGTCACCAGGTGGGCGAGGTGTCGCGGGGCATCATGTTCCCGAAGCACCGGGCCGACCTGATCCACACGGCCGTCGCCGCAGAACGAATGACCTCCGGGCTCATCGAGGCCCTGCGGGTGCCCACGAATCCGCTCGACATCCTCGCCCAGCAGACGGTCGCCGCGGTCGCCCTCGAACCCATCGACGTCGACGACTGGTTCGACACCGTGCGGCGATGCGCCCCGTTCGCCACCCTCCCGAGGAGCGCGTACGACGCCACCCTCGACCTGCTTGCCGGTCGCTATCCGTCCGACGAGTTCGCCGAGCTGCGACCGCGCATCGTATGGGACCGCGACTCGGGTGCGCTGACCGGTCGGCCCGGCGCCCAGCGCCTGGCCGTCACCAGTGGCGGCACCATCCCCGATCGCGGCCTCTTCGGCGTCTACATGGTCGGCGAGAAAGCCAGCCGGGTCGGGGAACTCGACGAAGAGATGGTGTACGAGTCCCGGGTCGGCGACGTCTTCGCGCTCGGATCGACCAGTTGGCGCATCCAGGAGATCACCCACGACCGCGTGCTCGTCACGCCCGCGTTCGGCGAGCCCGGACGCCTGCCGTTCTGGAAAGGCGATGGGCTGGGTCGTCCCGCCGAGCTGGGGCGTGCGGTCGGAGCTTTCGTGCGCGAGGTGAGTGGAGCATCCGACACCGACGCCGAGCTGCGCTGCGTCGAAGCAGGCCTCGACCAGTGGGCCACCGGCAACCTGCTCTCCTTCCTGAAGGAGCAGCGCACGGCTACCGGCCACCTCCCGACCGACCGGACCCTCGTCGTCGAACGGTTCCGCGACGAGCTCGGCGACTGGCGGGTCGTGATGCATTCCCCGTACGGCATGCAGGTCCACGCACCGTGGGCACTCGCCGTCGGTGCACGGGTTCGGGAGCGCTTCGGCATCGAAGGCGCCTGCATGGCGGCCGACGACGGCATCATCGTGCGCATCCCCGACACCGAATCCCAGCCGCCGGGGGCCGAGCTCTTCGTCTTCGAGCCCGCAGAGCTCGACGAGCTCGTGACCACCGAAGTCGGCGGATCGGCCCTGTTCGCCGCGCGGTTCCGTGAGTGCGCGGCCCGCGCCCTGCTGCTGCCGAAATACAACCCGGGCAAACGTTCGCCGCTGTGGCAGCAGCGGCAAAAGGCGTCGCAGCTGCTGGATGTCGCGCGCAAGTATCCGACCTTTCCGATCATCCTCGAGACCGTGCGCGAATGCCTGCAGGACGTCTACGACCTGCCCGCGCTCGACGCTCTGGCCAAGCAGCTGGGCGAACGCAGCGTGCGCATCGTCGAGACCACCACCGCGTCAGCTTCGCCGTTCGCCCGGGCCCTGCTCTTCGGTTACGTCGCTGCCTTCATGTACGAAGGCGACAGCCCGCTTGCGGAGCGGCGCGCTGCTGCGCTGTCCCTGGATGCCGGACTCCTCGCCGAGCTGCTGGGGCGTGCGGAACTGCGCGAACTGCTCGATCCCGCCGTCATCGAACGGGTCGAGCGGGAGGTTCAGCGCCTCGCACCGGATCGGCGCGCACGCGGGCTCGAAGGTGCGGCAGACCTCATCCGGATGCTCGGGCCGCTCACCGCGGACGAAGCCGGTGAACGTCTCCAGGGCGACGGCGACGGCGACGGTCCTGCGGGCCGGGCTGTCGCGCTCGGATTCCTCACCGAGCTCGTCGATGCGCGACGGGCGCTGACGGTCACGATCGCCGGGTCGGAACGGTTCGTCGCGATCGAAGATGCAAGTCGACTCCGTGACGCGCTCGGCGTTCCTCTCCCGATCGGAGTGCCGGTCGCGTTCATCGAACCGGTCGACGACCCGCTCGGCGACCTGGTCAGCCGGTATGCACGCACCCACGGTCCGTTCACCACCGCGGATGTAGCAGCCCACCTTGGACTCGGCAGTGCCGTCGTCAACGACGCCCTGCGGCGGCTCGCGCACGATCGACGGATCGTCGAAGGCGAGTTCCGGCCCCAGGCGTTCGGTGCCGAATGGTGCGATGCGGAGATCCTCCGGCGCCTCCGCCGGCTGTCACTGGCAGCGCTGCGCCACGAAGTCGAGCCGGTAGACCCGCAGACGTTCGCCCGGTTCCTGCCGGATTGGCAGCACGTCGGTGGCGTCCTTCGCGGAGTGGATGCAGTGGCATCCGTCATCGAACAGCTCGCCGGTGCACGTATTCCCGCATCGGCATGGGAGTCGCTCATTCTGCCTTCTCGGGTGTCTGACTACAGTCCAGCGATGCTGGATGAACTGACCGCGACCGGCGAAGTCGTGTGGGCCGGTGGCGGGTCGTTGCCGGGCAACGACGGGTGGGTGAGCCTTCATCTCGCCGAAGCCGCACCGGTCACCCTGCCCCTGCCGATCGATTTCGAACCGGATGCGCTCCAGCGCGACATCCTCGACGCGCTCGGGCGCGGTGGCGGGTTCTTCTTCCGGCAGTTGTCGGATGCGATCAACGCCGAACGGGTGAGCCGCGAGTCCGGGCTATCCGGAGCCGCGTTCGAACCCGTCGATGACAACACACTCGTGACCGCCATCTGGGATCTCGTGTGGGCGGGACTTCTCACGAACGACACCCTCGCTCCCCTGCGGACCCTGACCGGCAGTTCCGGCGCTCACAAGCGGCCGAAGACGGCGCCACGATCGCGGCTCTATCGCGGCCGATCGATGGGTCGCTCTGCGCTCGTCACCCGGGTCGGTCCGCCGATCGCTGGTGGGCGGTGGTCGGTTCTTCCCCCTGCCGACCCGGATGCGACCCTTCGAGCACATGCCCTCGCCGAGACCCTGCTCGACCGGTACGGTGTCGTCACGCGCGGATCCGTGATGAACGAAGGCGCACCGGGCGGATTCGCTCTCGCATACAAAGTGCTCAGCGGATTCGAGGAGTCGGGCCGTGCCCGTCGCGGGTACTTCGTCGAGACGCTCGGTGCTGCCCAATTCGCGACCGGTGCGACTGTGGATCGGCTGCGGTCTTTCACGCTCGACCACACGCAGGACCCCCCGCTCGGTGCTGTCGCCCTTGCCGCGACCGATCCAGCGAACCCGTACGGTGCCGCGCTTCCCTGGCCGGCAACACCGGAGGATGCCGGCACCGGTCACCGGCCCGGCCGCAAAGCCGGTGCGCTCGTCGTTCTCGTCGATGGTGCTCTGACCCTCTATGTCGAACGAGGCGGGAAGAGTCTTCTCTCGTTCAGCGACGATCCGCGTGTGCTCGAGGTCACCGCTCGGGCGCTCGGGAGCTTGATCACTCGCGGTCGGGTGGACA
Source organism: Leifsonia sp. Ger2509 (assembly GCF_055231915.1). NCBI lineage: Bacteria > Bacillati > Actinomycetota > Actinomycetes > Micrococcales > Microbacteriaceae > Leifsonia > Leifsonia sp. Ger2509. The sequence goes on along the minus strand of NZ_JBUYVB010000003.1, from coordinate 3,077,055 downwards.
AGCTCGCGATCGAAACGGTCAACGGCGGTTTCGTTCTCGGAACGCCGTTGGGGGATGCGTTGTCTGCTGCTGGATTCCTTGCCACACCGCGTGGCCTGCGGCTGCGGTCGTGAGCAATTGGGGTGACTGCGGCGGGGCCCGGAGTGCACGCAGGACGCAGGGTGCACGCGGGACGCCGCGTATACACAGGACGCAGGGTGCACGCGGGACGCAGCGTGCACACGGGACGCAGCGTGCGCGCGAGGCTGAGTGCATGCGAGGTGGGATGCCGCGCGGGGGTACGCAGCATCCCCGGATAGTGATGTGCACATATGCCTGAAGGCGACACGGTCTACCGCACCGCTCGGTTGTTGCGCAACGCGCTCGAGGGCGAAGTGCTCACTCGGAGTGATTTCCGGGTGCCCGCTTTCGCGACGCTCGACCTGGCAGGCGAACGGGTCGATTCTGTCGTCAGTCGTGGCAAGCACCTGCTGATTCGGGTCGGTGGGGTGAGCATCCACAGCCATCTGAAGATGGAGGGGTCGTGGGAGGTGTACGCCGTCGGTGCTCGCTGGCGGCATCCGGGGTTTCAGGTCCGCGTGGTCCTGTCGACTGCGGATGTCGTCGCCGTCGGCTTTCAGCTCGGAATCCTCGAAGTCGTGCCGCGGGACGCGGAAGAACAGGTCGTCGGGTATCTCGGACCCGACCTGCTGGGACCGGACTGGGATGCGGGGGAGGCCGTGCGTCGGCTCTCCGTGCATCCCGATCAACCGATCGCCGTGTCTCTGCTCGATCAACGGAATCTCGCCGGAATCGGCAACGCGTACGCCAACGAGGTCTGTTTCGTACGCGGGATGCTGCCCACACGCCCCACGAAGGATGCCGACCTTCCCGCGACGGTTGCGCTGGCGCATCGGATGATGGTCGCCAACCGCGATCGGGCTCAACGGGTGACCACCGGGAGCATGCGCCGCGGCGAAAGCAGCTGGGTTTACGGGCGGGATGGTCGACCGTGTCTGCGGTGCGGGACGCTCATCGAACGGGGTGAGCTCGGTCGGACGGAGCTCGAACAGCGGGTGACATACTTCTGTCCGCGTTGTCAGAGCTGAAGCTCCCGGATCGACTGCCGCGCGGCTGGTAGTGGTGGCGCGGCTGGTCGTGATGGCTGGTTCATGGTGCTGCTGCTGGTCGTGGTGCGCTCATTCTGTGCGGCTGGTCGTCGTGCGCTCATTCTGCTGCAGTCGATCGTGGTGGCGCTCATGGTGCTGTGGCTGGTCGTGGTGGCGTGCGTGGTCGTGGTGGCGCTCATGGTTCTGGGGGTTGGGTTCATTGTGGTGGTTCGGGGAGTTGTATTCGTCCGCCGCGGCGGGGGGTTTGGGTGGGGTCGTGGTGTTGGGGTGGGGTGAACCAGGGGACGTTGTCGTGGATGTGAATGTTCCAGCCGTCGTCGTGGATCCGGTGGTGGTGGTGGGAGCAGAGGAGGATGCCGTTGGTGAGGTTGGTGGGGCCGGTGTCGCGGTCCCACCAGTGCAGGTGGTGGGCGTGGGTGTAGGCGGGTGGGTGTGGGCAGCCGGTCCAGGCGCAGCCGCCGTCCCTCTCGGCGAGGGCGTGTTTTTGGGCGGTGCTGAACAGGCGTTGGCTGCGGCCGAGGTCGAGGACTTCACTGCGGCCGCCGAGGACGGCGGGGATCAGGTGGGCGTCGGCGGCGAGTCGGCGGGCGGTGGCCGCGCTGACCGGGGTGGGGGTGCCGTCGATCTCGGCGGCCCCGGTGCCGGTGCGGAGGGCGGCCAGGGGGATCCGGATGATCATCGTCACCGGTGGCCGGGTGGCCGCGTGGGTGCAACCGGCGCGGTGCCGGAACACCTCGACCGCCCCGTCCGACCGCAGCTGCGCCAGCGTCCGGGTCTCCGGCATCCCCATGTCACGCCCGGACGGGTCGGCTCCGGACTCGTCGGCTCCGGACTCGTCGGCTCCGGTGGGGTCGGCGCCGGACTGGTCGGATCCGGACTGGTCGGATCCGGACCGGTCGGGGCTGGAGTGGTGGGATCCGGTTGGGTCGGGGCCGGCTGGGTCGGACTGCGCTGGGAACCGGACCCGGCCGGCCGGGTCCGTGGCTGAGACGGTAGCGTCGATCCCCGGATGGTCTGGGTCACCGGGATCGGCGCTCGTGCGCTGCTCGGCGCGGGCGCCGTGCTGGTCGCCTGGGCGGGTCCCGGCGGGGCCGCCGTGGCGGTCGCGGTTGCCGTGACCGTCGGAGTCGTGGTGGTGGTTGTGGGTGGTGTGGTAGTCCTGGGTGACGTAGGCGTGGATCTGGGGCAGGACGTGGCCGGCGGATTCGGCATCCAGCCACCAGTCGATGTGGGTCATCCCGTCCGGGCTGGTGGTGATGCGCAACGACCGGCGCCGCCGGTGCAGCTGTTCGCGGGGTTCGATCCCGTCCGCATCCAACCGGTCCCGCACCTGGATCGCGAGCCGGCGTAACTGTTCCACGGTCAGGGCGGGGGCGTGCTGGATCAGCGCCCGCTCCCCGACACCCCGGTTCTCCAGGGTGCAGCCGGGACCGGTCTTGCCCAGTTCCCGGATGATCACCGCCGCCTGCTCCACCGACACCACCGCCCCCGACGCTGGTCCATCGTCGCCGGAACCGCCAGGATCGTGTTCGGTGTCAGGGCCGGCAGCCGGATCGGGGTCGTCGCCGCCCGGCACCGGACCAAGCAGAGCGTGGGCGAGGTCGGGGAACTCGGCCGGCAGCTCGCCGCCGAGCAGGCTGTGCCGGGGCGCCACCGCGGTGGCGACCGCACACAACTGCCGGGCCGCCGGCAACGCCGTCTTCCACAGTTCGGCCAGCAACGACCCGATGTCCCGGTGCCCGGCCGCCCGGACCGGATCCGAATCCGGGTCCACCCGGCAGGCCCGGTCCAGGGCGCCGATCCGGGACAGAGCCACCCGGTCCACCGCCGCCCGCACCGCACCGAGCGCCGCCAACGACCGCACCAGCAACTGCGCCTCCGACAAGCCCTGCGTGTCGGTTGCAGCATCCGGGCATCGGCCACCGAAGTCACCGACCGGATCCGCGAACGCGCCGACCCCACGGCCGGGATCTGCGCCCGAATTCGCATCCGCACCCGCAGCATCCGCGCCCGCAACAGGCGCGCCCGCAGCAACCGGACCCGCGACCGCACCGGCGTCCGGGACCGCATCCGCCTCGAGCACGCGCAGCGCGTCGAGCGCAGCAGCGACCGCGTCGAGATCGGACACCGGTGGGAAAGTCATGTTCCCACCCTGCCAGACACCACCGACATCCGGCCGGTTATAAACAGCCTCTGATCAGGAATTTACCTGTGGACAACTCTCAAAGAACCCCACCTGTGAACGACACGACGAAAGCCCTGATCGCACGCAGGTCAGCGCGGACGCGACGCAAGGAACTCGCTGAACGTGACGACGCCGTAGGGCTCGCCCTCCGCCAGGTTGCTCCCCGCGGCCAATGCACGAAAAGCAGCCCCCGGCGCCCTGACCGGCCACACAGGACGCCGCGACCGGCGATAGCTCTTCCACTCGTCGGCGAGCTGCCTTCCGGTCAACCGTTCGGGGCCGCCGATATCGGCCACGCGCCCGGCAGGCGTGCCGTTCACAAGCTCGACGAGCCGAGCCCCGACCTCCTCCACAGCGATCGGCTGGATCCGGATCGACGGCGCGAAGAGCACGGGCGAAAACCGCTGGAACGCGAACAAGGTCGCGACGAGATTGTGGACCTGGGTCGCCCGCAGGGTGGTATGCGGCACAGCCGAATCCGCCACCAACTCTTCGCACGCGAGCTTCTCCTTGTAATAGCCGAGGGCGATCTTGTCGATGCCGACGATCGAGACGTACACGATGTGCGTGACACCGGCGGTCTTCGCTGCGTCGAGAAGATTCCGCGTCATGCGCGAATCGCCGCCACCGAACGAGGTCGCGAGATGCAGAACGGTCGTCACTCCGGCGAGCGCATCGCGGAGCCCGTTCCCAGTTTTGAGATCACCCACATAATGTCCCGGGCCCGCATGCCGGCTCAGCACCCGGACATCCCGGGCTCCGTCAGCTCCATCGCTTCCGTTGGGCCCCGCAAGCCCTTCACGACCACCCGCCGGACGAGCGCCGCGAAGAAGCGCCACGGCCGGCGCCCCCAGCGTGCCCGTACCGCCCGTGACGAGGACGACGCCCGCGCCAGCACCACCCGCGCCAGCGCCACCACCGGCCGCACCAGCACCACCCGCGCCAGCACCACCCGCGCCGACACCCGCGCCACCACCGCCACCAGCACCGCCACTGGCCCCAGCGCCCGCCGACTCACCCATCACAGCCCCGCCGGGTCGGCCACGCGCGAGAGCTGCCCCTGCGCGAAGGCCAGCTTCTGCGGATTCACCACCATGTCGAGTCCCGTCACGTGATCCCTGTCGGCATGAACGAACCACACGGCAGCGATCTCGTCGCCCGCAAGCACAACGACCGCCTGCTCGCCGTTGACCTGCGCCGTGAACGGATCCACTCCGCCGCTGAATCGCGCAACGGCGCCGACGAGGTAGCGCGCGACCGCCTCGCGACCGACAATCGGCTCCCGCGCTGCGCTGACCAGGCCACCACCGTCGACGCGCGCGACAACGTCCTCCCCTAGCACCTGCTCGAGCGCCCCGGCATCTCCGTCGCGCGCCGCGGCGAACAGTCGGTCGACGAGTCCCTGCCACCGCTCTGGTTCGATCGGCGGGACCCGCGGCCACTCGATGTTACGGCGAGCGTGAGCGTGCAGTTCGCGGGCGTTCGCCTCCGTGGTGCCGAGCAGATCGGCGACCTCGCGATGGCTGTACTCGAAGCCGTCACGCAGGACACAGGACGCACGCTCGGGTGGAGTGAGCCGTTCCAGCAGGCTCAGCAACGGGAACGAGACACTTCGACGCTGGGCGGCGATGTCGAGCGGTCCGAGCACGCCGGTGGTCCCTTCGGGCCCGTCGAACGCGGATGCGGTGAGCACCGGTTCCGGAAGCCACGGACCGTCGTACGACTCGCGTTGCGCCCGAGCCGATTCGAGACGGGTCAGGCACAGGGCCGTGACGATGCGCGCGAGTTCGCTGCCGACATCCGCGGGCCCCGCATCCCCTCGACTGCTCCAGCGGAGCCAGGCGTCCTGCACGATGCCTTCCGCATCCGAGGCGGTCCCGAGCATCTGGTACGCGATCGCGAACATGCGCCATCGCTGGGCCGGGAATCGGTCCAGGGCCTCGGTGCCGCCGGTCGTGCCTGTCACGCCCTCATTCTGTCAACGTGGCGGATGCGCGGGAAGGAGTGCAGCAGGATTCGCAGATCCGGCACCTCCGCAACCCACGCACGGGTGGGACCGGGCCACGGAACCCGCGCCCGGTCCACACCCTGCGTGCTACATGTCGATGGTCTCGTGGACCTCGATGCGACCGCCGGCGGCGAGGTGCGGGTGGCCCTTGAGCAGGCCTTCCACCTCGCCGGACGACCCGGCCTGGACGACCGTGTATCCGTTGACGCCGCTCGCGGGGAGGTCCGCCCCTTCGGCCGTCGACCCGCCGAATGCGTTGCCGGCATCGAGGATGGCGTCACCGGCCGAGCCGAACCATTCCATCCACGCTTTGGTCACCTTCTCGCCCTCTTCGGGGCTCTGGGGTGCTGCGCCGCCCTGGTACAGCAGAACGTATTTCGCCATTTCCGTACTCCTCGTGTCGTGCTGCCGGTCGGCAGCGGTGGTGTTCATCCCTACGACGGGTGCGAGGTCACGAAATCGACAGGCCCGACAAAGAATCCGGCGGTCAGGTCCGGCTCATCCGTCGAGCGCAGCACGACGCCGCGACCGGGTCGCGGCTTTGAACCATCCGGTGTCGGGGATGCGCGCCAGCAGCGGTCCGGTGATCACGGTGATCAGCACATAACCGGTCGCGAGCGGCGCGAGACCGGGCTGGATTCCGCTGCTCACGGCGAGCCCGGCGATGACGATCGAGAATTCGCCGCGCGGGGTGAGTGCCAGCCCGGCGCGCCATCGGCCAGGCACTCCGATCCCGGCACGCCGGGCGGCGATGTAGCCGGTGGCGACCTTGGTGGCCATGGTGACCACGGAGAGCACGAACGCGGGCCCGAGCATGACGAGCAGCTCCGCGGCATCCGTCGCGAGTCCGAAGAACACGAAGAACACCGCAGCGAAGAGGTCGCGCAGCGGGGTCAGCACCTGGCTCGCCCGCTGGGCCACCCGGCCGGAGAGCGCGATGCCGACCAGGAAGGCACCGACGGCGGTCGAGACGTTGACCTGCTGGGCCACACCGGCAACGAGCATGGTGAGTCCGAGCACACCCAGCAAGAGCGGCTCAGGATGTTCGGGCGAGAAGATGCGCGAGATGACCGAGCCGTACCGGAGGGCGACGAACAGGATGGCCGACACGACAGCCACGGCGACGGCGACGGCCAGGGCGCCCTCGAGGATGCTGACCCCGACGAGCAGCGCGGCGAGCACAGGCAGGTAGAAGGCCATGGCAAGGTCCTCCAGCACGAGGATCGCCAGCACCGTGGGCGTCTCCCGGTTGCCGAGTCGCCCGAGATCGCGGAGCATCTTCGCGACCACGCCCGAGGACGATACCCAGGTGATGCCGCCGAGCGCGACGGCCGCGATCGGCCCCCACCCCAGGACGAGTGCGAGCACAGCGCCGGGGACGGCGTTCAGGACGCCATCCAGCGCGCCGTTCGCCGGCGAGCGCCGCAGCGTGGTGAGGAGTTCGCTTGCGGTGTACTCGAGCCCGAGCAGGGCGAGCAGCAGGATGACGCCGATCTCGGCACCGACCTGGAAGAAGCTCGCGCTCGCATCCAGCGGGAGGAAACCGCCTTCGCCGAACAGGAGTCCGATGAGCAGGTAGAACGGGATGGGCGAGATCCCGATGCGGATGGCGAACCGTCCGACGAGGCTCATCCCGAGCAGCAGAGCGCCGATCTCGATCAGTATCAGCGTCGTCTCCTGCATGGCGCGACCGGTTTCAGTCCGACCCGTCGGCGATCAGGCGGGCGAGGGCGTCCAGGCCGTGCCTCGTGCCCACGGCGATGAGGATGTCACCGGGCCGCAGGAGATCCGCCGGCGTCGGGGAGGGGATCACCTCATGGCCGCGCACGACGGCGACGATGGAGACGCGTGTGCGGGTCCGCGCCCCGGTGTCACCGAGCGGACGGTTGAGATAGGGCGAATCGGTCGGAAGCTGCAGCTGTTCGGTGAACAGCCCAGCCGTGTCGCCGGTCAGGCTGGTCAGCCGGCTGAGCGTCACGGAACTGCCGAGCAGGTCGGCGAGCGCGGCAGCCTCTTCGTCGTTCAGCGGAATCGACAAGCTGCTCGCATCCGGGTCGTCCAGGCTGAACAGGGCGAGGTCGCGGTCGCCGTCCCGATGCGAGACGACACTCAGCCTCCGCCCGCTCTCGGTGACCAGGTCGTGGCGGACCCCGATGCCCGGCAGGTCGAATTTCTCGATTCGTACGCCCACACGGCCACGCTAGCAGGGCATCCGAACCGATCGGCGGAAACGAAAGAGGGGAGCCGAAGCTCCCCTCCCCGTCACTGCGACGGCTGCGCTACTGTGCTACTGCGCTTCTGCGCTTCTGCTGCGCGACTACTGCGCGACGGCCTGCTCGCGGCGCGGCAGCTTCCAGTCCGGGCGCACGTAGTGGCAGGTGTAGCCCCACGGGATGCGCTCCAGGTAGTCCTGGTGCTCGGGCTCGGCCTCCCAGAACGGACCGGCTGCCGTGACCTCGGTCACGACCTTGCCGGGCCAGAGACCGGATGCATCGACATCCGCGATGGTGTCCTCCGCCACGCGCTTCTGCTCCTCGCTCGTATAGAAGATCGCGGAACGGTAGCTGGTGCCGACGTCGTTGCCCTGACGGTTCTTCGTCGACGGATCGTGGATCTGGAAGAAGAACTCCAGCAGGTCGCGGTAGCTGATCTTCTCCGGGTCGAAGATGATCTCGATCGCCTCGGCGTGGTTGCCGTGGTTGCGGTAGGTGGCGTTCGGAACGTCACCGCCGCTGTAGCCGACGCGCGTGGAGATGACGCCGGGACGCTTGCGGATCAGGTCCTGGACTCCCCAGAAACATCCTCCGGCGAGGATGGCCTTCTCAGTGGTTGCGGTCATCGTGCGGTCTCCTCTGTCGTTGCGGTCGTTGCGGTCGTGAACAGGCTGCGGTAGTCGCCGTAACCCTCGGACTCCAGGTCGGCCACTGGGATGAACCGGAGTGCTGCTGAATTGATGCAATAGCGCAGGCCGCCCTGGTCTGCTGGCCCGTCGTCGAAGACGTGGCCGAGGTGGCTGTCCCCGTGAGCGGAGCGGACCTCCGTGCGCACCATCCCATACGTGCGGTCCTGGTTGAGGACCACGTTGGCCGGGTCGATGGGCACGGTGAAGCTGGGCCAGCCGGAGCGGCTGTCGTACTTGTTGACGGATGCGAACAACGGCTCGCCTGAGACGATGTCCACGTAGATGCCCTGCTCGTGGTTGTCCCAGAACTCGTTGCGGAAGGCAGGCTCCGTCGCTGCTTCCTGGGTGACGCGATACTGCTCGGTGGTGAGCCGGGAAATGGCCTCCGGGTCCTTGCGGTACTCGTGTGACACTGTGCTTTCTCCTTCGCTTCGGGTCACTGCTGGCTGCAGCGCCTCAGTAGGTAGAACGAGGTACGGTCACAGGCTGTTCCTCCCAAGCTGTGTGTTAGCTGTGGCTTTGGACGACTCAGTCGGCGGATCGGCGGCACCGGTCGTGACGACGCTTGCGCGGGCGCCGGCGTACAGCTCGGTCGCCCGCCAGCAGTACCAGGCGACGATGCTGCGGAACGGATGGTACGGCTCACCGAGCAGGTCGAGCTGCTTCACCGTCGGCGTCTCGATCCGCCAGGCGAGGCCGAACCCTTTGCGCACCCCCAGGTCGCCGGTCGGCCAGATGTCGAGCCGCCGGAGCTGGAACATGAGGAACATCTCGGCCGACCACTTCCCGATCCCGCGCACCTCGGTGAGGCGGGCGACCACGTCGTCGTCGCTCAGCCGCGCGAGCCGTCGCGAATCGAGCACGACGGTGCCGTCGAGCACTTTGGTCGACAGGTCGAGGAGCGAAGCGAGCTTGTTCATCGAGAGCCCGGCCGCGCGCAGCACCTCAGGCGGGGTGGCCAGGACCCGTTCGGATGTGACGTCACCGAGAAGGGCCGCGATGAGCCGTCCGTGGATGGCCCGGGCGGCGGGACCGGCGAGCTGCTGGTACGTGATCGCCTGCACGAGCTGGGCGAAATGGCTCTGCGTCGGAGCGGGGAACCGCGGAAGGCCGCCCTCGGCCACGAGGCGCGCGATCACGGGATCCTGTTCGGCCAGGATGCGCGCCGCCTGCCGATGCGTGACCGTCGCCATGCGTACAGCCTTCCACGTCGCGCGCTTCCACGTCGCGCGCTTCCACGTCGCGCGCTTCCACGTCGCGCGCCCGCCTCGTAGAGTGTGCGCCATGGGAAAGCGCGACCCGCGCGTCGACGACTACATCGACGGTCTGGACGACTGGCAGCAGGAGATCTGCCGCACGGTGCGCGAGATCGTGCACGCGGCGGAGCCCGACATCGAGGAGACGATCAAGCGGACGAACCGCCCCTACTTCGTGCTCGACGGCAACGTCTGCGCGCTGCTCGCCGCCAAGGACCACGTGAACGTGTTCGTCTATGACGGGGCGATCGTCCCCGACCCGGACGGGATCATCACGGCGGGCCACGACAATACGACAGCGCGGACCGTGGGCATCACGCGCGGCGGGACCGTGAACGCCGAGGCTCTCGCGGTGATGATCCGGCAGATCGCGGACAACAACCGCGCAGGCGGCTGGCGGGCGCTCAAAGCCCGGGGCTGACGTCCACCGCCCGATCCTCAGGCAACGGATTCCATCGGGTATTTCAGTTACCTCGACGGATCGCGTGGCCCGTATTGCAGAATGCGACAGATTCCGTCGAAATTCGCGTTGTCCTGTCTCCCCAACACTGCTAATGTCAGCGCAGGTATTGCAACGAAGCAGGAGAACCAATGACCCGGACAGACGCAACGACGCGACCGTCACAAGACGGCCCGTCGGGCGACCACAAGCACGAACTCCAGGCCGACGGCGTCAGCGCCGCAGGCTCGATCGTCATGGCGGTCGCGGGCAGCGCCCCCGCCTACTCGATCGCCGCCACGACAGCGACCCTCGTCGCCGCGGCCGGACTCGCCAGCCCCGCCGCCCTCCTCTGGTGCGGCCTCCCCATGCTCGGCATCGCCTGGGCCTTCATGTACCTGGGCCGGGCGGATGTGAACGCCGGCGCTGCGTACTCGTGGGTCGGCCGCGCACTCCACCCCATCCTCGGCTTCTTCTCCGGCTGGGCACTGGTCGTCTCGGCGACGATCTTCATGGTCGCCGGAGCCCTGCCGGCCGGTGTGATGACCGTGACGCTCTTCGCGCCGGACCAGCAGAACAACGTCGGGCTCGTGACCGCGATCGGTGCCCTCTGGTTCCTGGTGATGGCAGCCTGCGTGCTCTTCGGCGTGACGATCACCGCCCGTGCGCAGTGGATCATGTCGGTCATCGAGGTCGCCATCCTGGTCGTCTTCGCCGTCTGGGCGATCATCAGCGCAGCGACGAGTGCCCACGCGGGGCCGTCGTTCTCATGGGACTGGCTCAGCTTCGCGCACTTCACCGGGCCCGGCGCATTCATCGCCGCAGCCCTCATCGCCGCGTTCTACTACTGGGGCTGGGATGTCAGCGCCAACCTCAATGAGGAGACCAAGAACGGCCACAAGAGTGCCGGCTTCGGCGGCATCATCGGCGTGATCATCGTTTTCGTCCTCTTCGAGATCTTCACCATCGCCACCCTGGTGATGCTCCCGGCGAAGACGATCGAAGCCAACAGCGGCAACATCCTCAGCGTGCTCGGCGACGTGATCTGGCCCGGCGTCGGCGGCAAGATCCTGGTCATCGCGGTCGTGCTGTCCACCATCGCCACGCTCGAGACCACGCTCATCCAGGTCACGCGCACGCTGTTCGCCATGGGCCGCGACAACACCATCCCCGCGGCCTTCGGCCGCACGCACCGCAAGTGGAAGACCCCGGCCTTCGCAACACTCGTGGTCGTCGGCGTGTCCCTCGTACTGTTCATCGGCTCGAACTTCCTCGGAAGTGTCGGCGACATCCTCAGCAACGCGATCAGCTCCATCGGCCTCCAGATCGCGTTCTACTACGCGCTCGCCGGTATCGCCGTCGTCGTCGCCTACCGAAAGATCATCTTCAAGTCGGTCAAGAACTTCATCTTCATCGGGCTGTGGCCCGCGCTCGGCGCGATCTTCATGATCTGGATCTTCGGTGCATCGATCCCCAGCCTCGACACCGTCGTGATCTGGATCGGCCTCGGAGCTCTCGCCATCGGTGTCGTGCCGATCATCATCTACTGGCGCAAGGGGGCGGCATACTTCCAGCGCCGCCCGCTCGAGCTGCCCGACGAGCTCGACGAGAAGGCGCCCGAGAATATCGACGAGCGACCGCCTGTGGTGTGAAACCCAGCCGTGCGAACCGGAAGTGGCCCCAGAATCGTTCCGGGGCCACTTCCGGTTTGTGCGGCCCTTCGCCGGCGGAGACCTGAACGACACGAAGACCCGAGCGACACGAGTACCTGAACGACAAGGAGCGAGCGGTGACCCGACTACTGGTGATCGTCGACATCCAGAACGACTACTTCCCCGGCGGGGCATACCCGCTGGTCGGCACAGAGGCGGCTGCGGAACGCGCCGGGGAGCTGCTCGCGCAGTTCCGCGCGAGTGGGGAACCGATCGTGCACGTGCAGCACGTGTGGGATGCGCCGGATGCGACATTCATGCGCCCCGGGACCCCGGGCGTGGAGATCAACGAAGCCGTCGCCCCCCTCGCGGACGAGCCGGTCCTTCTCAAGGCGTCGCCCAACGCGTTCCTCGGCACGGATCTCGAGCGCCGCATCCGCGATGCCGCGGTCGACGATGTCGTCATCGTCGGCATGATGACGAGCATGTGCCTGGACTCCACCGTGCGCGCCGCCGCGGACCTCGGGTTCACGGTCACGGTCGCCGCCGACGCCTGCGCCGCACCCGACCTCGAGTTCGGGGGCAGGCTCATCCCCGGCGACGTAGTGCACGCCGCGTTCCTCGCCGCCCTCGGCGACAGCTTCGCGACGGTCACGACCGTCGCCGACCTGACCGCGCACGCGCCCTCGAGCGCGTAGCGCCGCGCTGGCGAGCTGCCGAGCGCCGCTCCGTCGAGTGTCCCTCCGCCGCGCGCCGCTCCGCGGTGCGTGCTGGCGAGAGCGCCCGTTCCGGCCGAGCGTGCCCAGTAGAACGGGCACTCTCGGCCGTAGGTGTCCATCTCGGCCACGGGTAGCTCGCGGCGGGGCGGGCGGGAGCTACTCGGCGAGGCGGTGGAGCACGAACAGACCGCCGTGCATCGGCTGGTCCATCCGCTCGTGCTCCGTGAGCACGTATTCGTCGAGGATCGCGACGATGCGCAGGTCGAGCTCCTCCAGCTGCGCGGGTGAGAGGTGCAGCGCGAACCGCTCGAACGTTTCGACTGCACCGGGACCGGCCTCGCGCAGTTCCTCCTGGAACGCTTCGATCGGCGGCAGGTAGCGATCCTCCCCGTTGCCGCCCAGCGGATCGCTCAGCCACCACGACTGGCCGCTCGACCGGTACGGTTTCTCCAGCGCACCGCTCGGCCCGGTGCGGACCGGCGCGGGCCGCAGCAGGCCGGCATCCACGAGTTTGCGCACGTGGTAGAGCACCGTGCCCGGGTCCTGGCCGAGCCGGTCGGCGAGCTCTTTGTTGGTCAGTTCGTGCTGGGCGCAGAGGCGCAGTATGCGGGCACGCAGCGGATGCGAGAGCGCTTTGGCCTCGCTGACGGTCGCCTCCCGCCGGCGGTCGCGCGGGTCGACCTCCAGTCCGGATGGCGTCGACTTCTGAGTGTCCGTCACGTGCTCATGATAGCCAATGATCGAGATTCTTCCATCACCTTGAATTTTCTCAATCGATGTGCAATTCTCCAATGGTGACCAGTTCTACCCCGTCCGCAGACGCCGCCGGCGGTGCGGGCACAGCCGCCGGTGCTGGCACGGACAGCGGCGCGGTACCGGGTCGTGGCCCAGACCCGGCCGGCCAGGCGAAAGCGGACGACGCAGGGACCGCTGCCGACCCGAATGCCGCGGCCGCGAAGCTCGGCGGCTCCTTCTGGCGACTCTGGTCGGCCGACGCTCTCTCCAACCTCGCCGACGGCATCCTCAAGGTCGCTCTTCCGCTGATCGCCCTCGAGTTCACCCGCAGCCCCACCTTGATCGCCGGACTCGCCTTCGCGTTCACGCTCCCCTGGCTGCTCTTCGCACTTCCGGCCGGCGCCCTCGCCGACCGGATCGACCGCCGCCGCGCGATGCTCGGGGCGAACATCGCGCGGGCCACGATCGTCGGAGTGATCGCCGCCGGTGCGGCATTCGGCTTCGGCTCGATCTGGATCCTCTACGTCGGCGCGTTCACCGTCGGTATGGCCGAAACCATCTACGACACCTCGGCCCAGTCGATCCTTCCCCAGGTCGTCAAACGCGACCTGCTGCCGCGCGCCAACTCACGCCTGTACGTCGCCGAGACCGTGACCAACCAGTTCATCGGGCCCCCGCTCGGCGGTGTCCTCGCGGCCGTCGGCGCGGCAGCCGCTCTCGCCACCCCGGCCGGCCTGTGGCTCGTCGCGGTCGGCGCACTGCTGCTGATGCGCGGATCGTTCAAGGTCGAACGCCACGGCCGCACCACCATCCGCGCCGATATCGCCGAGGGCCTGCGGTTCCTCTGGCGGCACACCGTGCTCCGCTCGCTCGCGATCATGACCGGCGTGTTCAACCTCGCCTCCAATGCGGCCTTCGCCGTCTTCGTGCTCTACGCCGTGGGTCCCGGGTCGACCATGGGGCTGACCGAGCCACAGTACGGCATCCTGCTGACGAGCCTCGCCATCGGCAGTGTCCTGGGATCCTTCCTCGCCGTCCCGCTCGAACGGCGGATCGGGCGCGCGCGCACGATCGCCCTCTCGATGGTCGGCCCCGCACTCACGGTCGGCGTGCCCGCGCTGACCGGCAACGCCTACGCCATCGGTGCGGCGTTCTTCGTCGGCGGCCTCGGTGTCATGACCTGGAACATCATCGTCGTCTCGTTCCGCCAGCGGGCAACGCCCGACCGCCTGCTCGGCCGCGTCAACAGCGCTTACCGCCTCGTCGCCTGGGGCACGATGCCCGTCGGCGCCGCGATCGGAGGCGGGCTCGCTCAGTGGCTCGGCGTGACAGCGGTGTTCGGCATCATGACCGCGGTGGACCTGCTGATGTTCTTCTTCCTCTTCGTGGTGACGGACGCGCGGATGAACGCGGCGGAGGCGCATCCGACCGACTGAGCGCAGGCGCGCATCCGATCACGCCTGGTGCGCACCGCCCCCAGGCTGACCACTCTCGCTGGCCTGCGACGACTTCGCCCAGGAGGTCGTCTCGCTGGTCGCGAGCGCCTCGACCCGTTCGACCAGCAGCGGTATCGGATCGGTCGTCGCGTAATCCCCGGCCCGGGCGGCGAACAGGCTGCGCTGCGAGGCGATCGAACTGGCGGTGATCCGGTAGCGGATCCAGTTGTCATGCCACTGGAACAGCTGCTGGGCGCCCTCCAGCACGACGATCGCCGCGCCCAGGCTGGCCGTCAGCCACATCGGCGCGCCCACCGCGACCGCGACCGGGACCCCGGCGGCCAGCACCAGCTGCACGACCTTGACCGAGAGATACCAGACGCGCGAATAGCCGGCGTGACGCTGGTACCAGGCGAGCTGCGCGGTGATGCGCTCCTCGACGGGCGACGAGGGTGCGATTTCCTGCGTCTCAGGGGGAACTCCGACCCCGGTCGACGCGGCCGCCGCCGGCGCCAGCGGGATGATCGGGGGTTCGGTTGCAGCCATGAGACATCCTCCGTCCGAGCCGCCGGACCTGGGGACGCGCATCCGTGCGGATGGCGAAACCCTAGTGTCCTGCGGGTCGCGGCCGCAATGGTCCAGCGCTCCGTGGGAGGCGCCGCGGCCCCCGCACGTCTTCCGTCCGAGCGCACACGGTGGAACGTGGGCGCTCGAACAGAACGTGGGCGGTGGCTGCTGGTGCGCGCGGACGTGGCCCCGTCGTGCCCGACAGTACTCGCCGCACTACTTCTGTCTCGGCGCACCTGCTGGAGCACGTGCGGCGAGACGAGACTAGTGCGCCGCAGCAGCCACGGACGCCGGCACCGGTGTCGGGATGCTCCCGCTGCTCTCGCTCGCCCAGCGCAGCCCTTCACGCCGCAGCTCGAGTTGGGCGACGATGATCGCGGCCAGGTCCTGCAGGTTGTCGATCTCGGCCCGGGACGCTGTCCCCGGCTTGAAGTCCAGCACCGACAGTGTCCCGATCACCTGGCCGTCCTGCCGCTTCAGAGGGACGCCCACGTAGAACCGGAGTGCCAGGGGACCTTCGACGAGCGGACTGCCCTGTGCGCGGGGGTCGTTGCGCGCATCCTCGATCACGACCGGCTCCGGCTGCGGAACCGCCGCTCGCGAGAGGTCGACCTCCCGGGCGATGCGTGCCACGTCCGACCCGTAGTGCGAGGTGAACCAGGTGCGGTCGTGGTCGACGACGCTCACGATCGAGATCGGGGCATCGAGGAGTCGCGCAGCCATGGCGGTGGCCCGCTGCAGCGCCTCGGTGGGCAGCGTATCGAGCGCGGTGGCGTCC
Organism: Leifsonia sp. Ger2509; assembly: GCF_055231915.1. Lineage (NCBI taxonomy): Bacteria > Bacillati > Actinomycetota > Actinomycetes > Micrococcales > Microbacteriaceae > Leifsonia > Leifsonia sp. Ger2509. The sequence goes on along the minus strand of NZ_JBUYVB010000003.1, from coordinate 3,061,269 downwards.
GCGACCTCGCCGAGGGACATACCCGCAGGGAAGAGCGTCTCGGTGTCCTTGTGGCGCCCGCTCTCGGCGATCACGATCTGCTTCAAGGTCGAGACGAGTTCCCTGCCCTGCGGCCGCTCGGCAGGTGTGCGGCTCGTCATCGCGCGCAGCAGGCTCCGCCACCGCTCCGGCAGGTCGTCCGGGATGCGCGGGTCGCGCCCCAGCCGAGCCACCGCGGACTCGACCATGCCACCCGGGAATTCCTTGCGCAGGGTGAAGCATTCGAGCAGTACGAGCCCGAGCGAGTAGATGTCACTGGCCGCGGTCACGTCGCCGCCACTCGCCTGTTCGGGGCTGAGGTACGCGGCCGTCCCGGTGGTCAGGCCCTCCGCGGTCATCCGTTCGACGTCCTCGGAGAGAGCGATGCCGAAGTCGGCGAGTTTCGCCCTCGCTCTCGTCGCCCCGTTGCCGTAGTCGACGAGAAGGATGTTCGATGGCTTGATGTCCCGGTGGATCACGCGCTTCGCGTGCACGTATTCGAGTACTTCGGCCATGTCATAGCCGATCTCGCCGATGTGCCTGGCCGAGATCGGTGCCTCGAAGAGCCTGGTCTGCAGGTTGACCCCGGTGACGAGCGGCATCACGATGAAGCGCCGCGGGCGACCGGCCGAGTCCTGTGCCGTCCCTGCATCGATCATGCTCACAAGACCGTGGTGGTCGAGGCTCGCGAGCACGACGAACTCGCTTTCGTGTCCGACCTCATTCACCGAGGTGTGGAAGAGCTTGACTGCGACCCTCCGCCCGAGCGCTTCGTCGTAGGCGCCGTAGACCGTCGCCATCCCGCCCCGCCCGACCACGGAGTCCAGCCGATAGCGGTCAGCGAACACCCGGCCAATCGGATCATCGGCACCCTCATGGTGTGCGGACATCGTCACCTGCTCTCTGTCCACATTCTCACGGACTGCAGGCCATTCTCCTAAGCGAGATCTGGGGGTTGACCTCGGACTCTATTGAGAGTATTCGTCGTGACGACGCCACCAGAACCCGGGCTCATTGCGGCCGAACGGCGCGCGGTCGAGCCACTGGTACATCCCCCAGAGCGCGTCGACGCCGCGTTCGTACGTCGAGTATGTGTGGTAGACGACGCCGTCCTCGAGCACGAAGGCGCTCATCCCCGGTCCCTCCCGACGATAGCCCTCCCAGTCGGTGCCGACCTTCGCGGCGAGCTCGTCGTACCAGGCGCGCCCATCCTCCGGCGGCCGCAGATCGACGGAGCGGTAGTTGTAGTCCACGGCTCCGGCCCGCCACTCCTCCTCGGTGTGCGAGGTGTGGAAATCGAAATTGAACTCGCTCCCGAACGATGACGCCCACGGGAACGTCCAGCCCATCCGCTGCTTGAACGCCTGCAGCTTCGGCAGCGGCGCCCGCGAGACCGCGAAGAACGACACATCGTGATTCTCGAGATGCACGACGGAGCCGTTGAACCCGTCGGCGATCGCCGAGCACGACGGACAGCCGGCGTCGTAGTCCGGGCCGAACATGAAGTGGTAGACGATCAGTTGCGAGCGTCCGCGGAACAGGTCGGCGAGGGATGCGGTCCCGTCGTCGGTCTCGAACCGGTACTCCTTGTCGATGCGCACCCACGGCAGAGCCTGGCGACGTCGCGCCACCTCATCGCCGCGGCGGGTGAGCTCCTTCTCGTCGGCGAGCAGTTCCAGGCGTGCGGCGAGCCACTCGTCGCGCGTTCCGGTCGCGTGGTCGGTCATCGTCTTCTCCTTCGTTCAGCGTTGTTCACATCGGCGGCACGAGGCCGGGCACCTCGGTGGGCGCGACGACGATCAGGATGCCGAGCCCGATGATCGCCACAGCGACCGGGATGTCGATCGCCGCTCTCGCCGGCATGAGTTTTTGCGCGATCACGACGACCGCGACCAGGACCATCCACGGGATGCTCATCACGCTCAGCGTCACCAGCAGCAGCATGAGCCCGATGCTCGACCCGACGCAGTACAGCCCGAACACGAAGCCCGAGCGGATGCCGTCCCTGCACCGCGCGCGGAACCGTCGCTTCAGCGGTGTCAGTTCGTACACGCCGGCTGCGATCGCCACGACACCGGCGACCACCGGGGCGTGCGGACGGTAGAGCGCGTAGACGGCGAGGCCGACGAGCGTCCACACGGCGAGGTACGCGGCGATGAAGGCGGGCACAGCGCGTGCGCGGCCGCTCGCCTGGGCGTTCCGCACGACGGCCGGCGCTGCCCCCGGAAGCATCATCGCGGCCATCATCGCGATCCAGAGTGGTACGAAGAAGGCGAGCGGTCCCAGTCGCGTCGCAGCGCCCATGTCCATGCCGTTCGCCTGCCAGAGCGTGACCGCCCAGGCGGCGGCCGCGAGGCCGAGCGTCGCGGTGACGGCGGTGATGCGGAGTCGTGTGGCGTTCATCCCATCCTCCGGCGGTTGCTCAGGCGCGCGGGCCGACGGTGCGTGCGACGGCGAGCCGGTCGAGGGCTTCGAGGCAGGCGGCCCAGCCTCCGGAATGGGACTCCCAGGCGTGGCGGCTGACCAGGCCCTCGTGCGTCACCGCGACCTCGGTGCCGGCGCCGACCGGGGTGAAGTCGACGGTCACAGTGGTCTCGCGGTCGTCGGTGTTCGGCGACCACCAGGTGAACGACAACCGGCGCGGACGGTCGATGACGAGATACGTGCCTCGATGCGGGAGCGACTGCGACGGGGTGTGCACGAGGACGGAGAACTCGCCGCCGACCCGCGGATCCGTCGTGGCCTCGGCTGCCGTGACCGGGCCGGCCGTCATCCAGGTCGCGAAACTGTCGGCGTCGGTCCACGCGTCGAAGATCACGTCGGCGGGGGCGGCGATGACCCGCTTGACGACGAGCACTTCGGTCGGGGTGTGGAGAGTCATGCGGATGCTCCCTCGGTAGTCGGGTCGGTGTCGGATCGGGTGGTGCCGGATCGGGTGGTGCCGGATGTCGTGGTGCCGGATGCGGCGGGCTCGGATGCGGTCGGTTCGGATGCGGCGGCGTCGGATGCGGCGGGCTCGGATGCTGCGGGCTCGGATGCAAGCCTGCCGGTGACGAAACGGTCGAGCGCGGCGAGACGGTCCGTCCAGAGCACGCGGTAGTACTCGATCCAGTCGGCGGCCTCGGCCATCGGCGCCGCGTTCAGCGACAGCACGTGGTTACGGCCCTGCACGGAGCGGGTCACGAGGCCGGCCTGTTCGAGCACGCGTACGTGCTTCGAGACCGAGTTGAGCGAGATCGAGAAGTGACGCGCCACATCCGTGACCCGTTCATCCGACGCCGAGAGCCGGGTCAGGATCTCGCGCCTCGTCGGATCCGAGATCGCGCCGAACACCCGGTCGAGGGTCTGCGTCTGATATTCACCCATACGGGTGAATATACCCTTTCTGCGCCGGATGCACCAGAGTTAGTACCCGAGGAGGACTACCCATGACCATCAACCTCGTCTCCGTCGCCCCGCTCCGGTCGAAATCCGTCGGCGCGGCGTACTTCTTCATGCTCTTCACGCTGATCGGCCTGGCCGGCATGCAGCACTTCTACCTCGGCAAGTACGGCCGCGGCGTGCTCTGGCTGCTGACCTGGGGTCTGTTCGGGTTCGGGTCCTTCGTCGACATCTTCACGCTGCGCTCGCAGACGAAGACGATCAACGCGCGCCGGGCCGTCGGCATCCACTGAGCCGGCCTCCCCCTCGCCTCCCCTGCACACCTTCTGCACCAGCGCCCACGTTGCACCCTGTGCGCTCGCGCAGAACCTGTGCGCCGACGACAATGCGTCACACAGCGAGCGCGTCCACCGGCGAGCCGAGCCGCCCGTCGACCATGTGCACCACGGCGTGCATCCGCGGCAGGTGCACGAGGTCGTGCGTGACCAGAAGGGTCGACGTGTCGAGTTCGCCGGTGAGCCGCAGGATGAGCTCGATGATCTGCGCGCCTCGCTCCTGGTCGAGCGCGCTCGTCGGCTCGTCGACGAGCAGCACGCTCGGGTCGTTCATCAGGGCGCGTGCAATGTTCACACGCTGCCGCTGACCGCCGGAGAGCTGGTGCGACCGCTTGTCGCGGTGGTCCCCCAGGCCGACCGCATCCAGCAGCTCGTCCGCGCGACGGGCGACCGCCGCACGCCGCGACCGCGAGCCGGTGCGTCCGAGTTCGTTCATCACGGTCAGCTGCTCGCGCGCGGTGAGCGACGGCAACAGGTTGGACTGCTGGAACACGATCCCGACACGGTCGCGCCGCAGGTCGCTCGCATCCCTCGCTCCCAGCTGCGCCGCATCCACGCTGTCGATGAGCACCCGCCCGGAGTCGGGGCGGATGAGCGTGGCAGCGACTGCGAGGAGGCTTGACTTTCCGGAGCCGCTGGGCCCGGTGATGCCGGTGACGGTCCCGGGATGCGCGGTGAGCGACACGTGGTCGACGGCCGTGACGCGGCTGTCCCCGTCGGGGAAGGTGAGGGTGATGGTGTCGAGCTGGATCATCGGTTGCTCCCGAGTGCGGTGAGGGGGTCTGCGGAGGTGACGGAACGCAGCGCGAACGCCGCGCCGGCGAGCCCGAGCGCGATGAGGAGCGCGGCGGGTAGGAGAGTCGTGTAGGGGTTCAGGATGAACGGGAGCGCTGCCCCGGCGAGGCTTCCGAGCAGGGCGACGACACCGATCCCGACGCCGACGCCGACGAGGAGGACGACGAAAGCTTGTCCGAGCGCGTCGCGCACGAGCGAGCGGGTGGATGCGCCGAGCGCCTTGAGCACAGCGATGTCGCCCTTGCGCTGCATCGTCCAGACCGTGAAGAAGGCTCCGATGACGAGCGCCGAGATGCCGAAGAGCAGGGCGACCATCAGCAGCAGCGAGCCGATCTCGGACTTGAACGCACCGATCGCCGTCAGCGAGCCGAGCGGGGTTTGGCTCGTCGTGCCGGCGGCGGCGTTCTCGGCCGCCCAGTTCGGAGAGCCGGTCACGGCGATCACCGTGGCGTAGGCGCCGGGGTTGCCGGTGGCGGCGGAGTACGCCTGCCAGTCGTGGAGGGTCAGGTAGACGACCGGGGTGTGGCTGTACCAGGCGTCACCGCCGACGGACTCGACGGTGAACTCCGTCCCTGCGATCGTGACTGCATCCCCGGAGGCGACCCCGAGGGCGGTCGCGGCGCCCTTCGAGAGGACGAGTCGCCCATCCGTCGCCGGGTGATCGCCGGCGAAGCCCGTGCCGACACCGAAGAGGGCGACGGATGCCTGCGTGCCGCTCGTGTTGCTCTGCCCGGCCGCGGCCGCGGTGCCCGCCTGCGCCCGGGTCTGCGAGATCCCGATCGGCACCGAGGTCGACTCGTCCCCGGCGGTCGACCAGGAATCGGCCTGCGCCCTCGTGATCGCGGAGTCGGCGAAGCTCGGTCCGGTGGACGCGTCGGTCTGCGGCTGCGAGAAGACGATCTGGTCGGCCGGGAGGTCGAGCACGGCGGACACGTTCTGCGACGCGAGGCCACCGGTCAGTCCGCTGAGGAATCCGACGAGAAGGGTGATGAGGGCGACGACCGACCCGATGAGGGTGAACCGTCCTTTGGCAAAGCGAAGATCTCGCCAGGCGACGAACATGGGGGTCCTTTCCTGCCGCTGTCTGAGCGACCCTTCAAGCCTCGTTTCCGGGGGGCGCCGCGTCATCGCCTGTAGGGACGGATTCCCGACGACGAATGGTGGGCGCTCGGTTCGAACTTTTGATGGATGGCACCGCGGCGCCCCGCCCGTATCCTGAAGTGACATGACTCACACCGCGTTGACCCCTGTGTTCGTCGGTCTTCGCACCGGCCTGCACGTGCTCTTCGTCGCCCTCACGGCGCTCGTCATCGTTCGCGCCGTCGTCGCACCGACACCGGCGAGCGGCGTTGTGATCGGACTCTGCGTCTTCCTGCTCGCGACGTATGCGCTCGGCTGGCTCGTCGCGCGCAGTTCCTTCCGCGGTGCCGGCTACCTCTGGCTGCTGGCGCTCTCCGTCGAGTGGATCGCCCTCGTCTGGCTCATACCCGAAGCGGCATATCTCGTCTTCCCGCTGTTCTTCCTCTATCTGCACCTGCTTCCGGGATGGTGGGGCCCCCTTGCCGTGCTCGCGGCGACGGCCCTCGCGATCGTCGCCCTCGGGCTGCACGGCGGATGGACGGTCGGCGGCATCGTCGGCCCGCTCGTGGGCGCCGGGGTGGCCATCCTGATCGGACTCGGCTACCGCTCGCTCGCCCGCGAATCCCAGGAGCGGGAACAGCTGATGGCCGAGCTCATCGCCACACGCGACCAGCTCGCCGAGACCGAGCACGAATCCGGCGTGCTCGCCGAGCGTGCGCGGCTGGCGCGCGAAATCCACGACACGGTGGCGCAGGGCCTGTCGAGCATCCAGATGCTCCTGCACGCAGCGGAACGCGAGTCGCCGGACGGGCCGGGTGTCGAGTACGTCCGCCTCGCCCGTGAGACAGCGGCCACCAACCTCGTCGACGCGCGCCGGTTCGTGCGCGAGCTGACGCCTGCCGCCCTCGTCGACCAGGGGATCGGCGCGGCGCTGCGCCGGCTCGCCGAGACGCAGTGGAGCAGCGAGTCGCTCGCCGTGCACGTGCGGGTGTCGGATGCGATCGAGCTGCCCATCGGTGTGCAGACGGCCCTGTTGCGGATCGCGCAGGGCGCCATGGCGAACGTGGTGCAGCACGCGGATGCGCGCACGGCGACCATCACGATCGATCGCGACGCCGACACCGTGCGGCTCAGCATCAGCGACGACGGGCGCGGTTTCGACCCCGCAGCCGTGGCCGTCGACCGCGCCACGGGCGCATCGGACTCGTTCGGACTCACCGCCGCGCGGGAGCGCGTCGACCAGCTCGGTGGAACGCTCACGATCGACGCGGAGCCCGGGCGCGGTTCGACGATCTCGGTCGAGCTGAAGGTGGAGGGCGACGGATGATCCGCCTCGTGATCGCCGACGACCATCCTGTCGTGCGGGCGGGCCTTCGCGCCCTGCTCGACCACGAGGAGGGAATCACCGTCGTCGGCGAGGCGTCCACGCCCTACGAGGCGGTGGAACTCGCCCGGCGCGAGAACCCCGACCTCGTGCTCATGGATCTGCAGTTCGGCGCGGAGGCGACCGGCGCTGAGGCGACCCGGCGCATCCGGGACCTCGAAGCACCGCCGTATGTACTGGTGCTGACCAACTACGACACCGACGGCGACATTCTGAGTGCCGTCGAGGCCGGCGCGAGCGGCTACCTGCTCAAGGACGCGCCGCCTGCCGAACTGATCGCCGCGGTCCGCGCTGCCGCGTCTGGCGAGAGCGCGCTCGCGCCGGCGATCGCGGGCCGGCTCCTGAACCGGATGCGCGCCCCGCAGATCAGCCTCAGCCGCCGCGAGATCGAGGTGCTCGACCAGGTGGCCGCCGGCCGCTCCAACAGCGAGATCGCTGCAGCTCTGGTCGTCAGCGAGACGACCGTGAAGTCGCATCTCGTGCACATCTTCTCGAAGCTCGACGTGTCATCGCGCACCGCGGCCGTCTCGGTCGCCCGGCAGCTGGGCATCCTGCGGTAGCCGTGTGGCCGGAGGGCTCGCCGCACGAGTTCCGTGCGACCGCACGCGTTACAACACGTGCGGTCGGACAGAAATGGTGCGGTGGCGCCACGGCAGCCGATGCGCGAGCCACGTGCTGGGTGTAAGACAGGTATCGTGCCGCAGCTCACGAACACGATCGACATCGACGCAACGCCCAAGACCGTCTATGCGGCCCTCCGGGCGCTCGACGGCTATCCGAGCTGGCTGAAGCACTCCATCGTGTATCGCGGGACGACAGTAGGCGCACCGATGCCGAGCACGTCGCTCACCTACACAGACAGCACGATGGTCGGCCGGATGCGCGGCGAACTCATCGACGACCTCCCCGATCACGCGCTCGAATTCCACCAGAGCAAGCCGTCCGGCACCCTCGATGCGCGCATCCGCTACAGCGTGGACTCCGCGGGGACGGGAACGCGCCTCACACGCGTGGGCCAGATGACGACCCACGGGATGCTCCGCATCGTGCAGCCCATCCTTCTGCGGATGGCGTCCGCCGAGAGCGACCGCACGATGAGGGCGCTGAAGGCCCACATGGAGAACGGGCGCTGATCCGCGCGCTCATCCACACCGCCGGTTGCCGCACCCAGCCTCGCCGCACGCGTTTCATCTGATCGCACGAGTTGGAGCACGTGCGGCGAGACGCACGTAGTGCGGTGGCACCAGCGCGCGCCACGCATCCGCCCCCACGCCTGTCAACAGCGTCCCGTCACATGACACCCCCTGTTGCCCCACGTTGCGTCATGTTGCGCTGGGCCTCGCTTTCGCAAGAAGCGCTGGGCTAGCTTTCGGAGCCAGATCGAATCCGAGCGCCAGCCGAGGAGTTCCGCAATGCAAGACAGCGCCGCAAGCGCGCCGACCGTGGTCGCACCCCGCCGACCGTTGAGCGGCGGAACCCAGCGCAGCAACGGGCAGTGGAAGGTCGACGGCACGACCCCGCTGAACGGCAACGAAGCGTGGAAGCAGGATGACGGCGGCCTGAGCGTGCGCGAACGGATCGAGTCCACATACTCCCGCCTCGGGTTCGACAGCATCGACCCGACGGACTTGCACGGCCGGTTCCGGTGGTGGGGCCTGTACACCCAGCGCAAGCCCGGGATCGACGGCGGCAAGACCGCCACGCTCGAGCCCGAAGAGCTGGAGGACAAGTACTTCATGCTGCGCGTCCGCATCGACGGCGGGCAGCTGTCGACCGAGCAGCTTCGCGTCATCGGCGGAATCTCGACCGAGTTCGCGCGCGACTCGGCGGACCTGACCGACCGCCAGAACATCCAGCTGCACTGGATCCGCGTCGAGGACGTGCCCGAGATCTGGCGCCGCCTCGAGAGCGTCGGCTTGGGCACGACCGAGGCGTGCGGCGACGTTCCGCGCGTCGTTCTCGGCTCCCCGGTGGCCGGAATCGCCGCGGACGAGCTGATCGATCCGACCCCGGCGATCGCCGAGATCACCGAGCGCTACATCGGCGACCCGGAGCTGGCGAACCTGCCGCGCAAATTCAAGACGGCCCTGACCGGGCATCCGAGCCAGGACGTGGTCCACGAGATCAACGACGTCGCGTTCGTCGCCGTGGAGCATCCGGCTCTCGGCGTCGGTTACGACCTCTGGGTCGGCGGCGGGTTGTCGACGGCACCGCGTCTGGCCGAACGGCTCGGCGTGTTCGTCGAGCCCGACCGCGTGGCCGAGACGTGGTACGGCGTGACCGCGATCTTCCGCGACTACGGCTACCGCCGCCTGCGTAACAAGGCGCGCCTCAAGTTCCTGCTCGCCGACTGGGGCACCGAGAAGTTCCGCCAGGTGCTCGAAGACGAATACCTCGAGGCCCCGCTGCCGGACGGGCCGGCCGCGCCCACCCCGACGACGCCCGGCGACCACATCGGCGTGCACCGCCAGAAGGACGGCGCGTTCTACATCGGCGTCACGCCGATCGTGGGCCGCATCTCGGGCTCGGGGCTGATCCGGCTGGCCGAGATCCTCGAAGCGAACGGGTCGCGCCGGCTGCGCACGACGCCGCACCAGAAGCTGGTGCTGCTCGACATCCCCGAGGACCGCGTCGAAGCCGTGATCGCGGCGGTCGACGACATCGGGCTCTCCGCGCGTCCGAGCGCGTTCCGCCGCTCCACCATTGCCTGCACGGGCCTCGAGTTCTGCAAACTCGCGATCGTCGAGACGAAGGCCGCCGCCGCTCGCGCGGTCGGCGAGCTCGAGAAGCGGCTCGCGTCGGTCGAGCTGCCCGCGCCGATCTCGCTCCACGTCAACGGATGCCCGAACTCGTGCGCGCGCATCCAGACCGCGGACATCGGGCTCAAAGGACAGCTGCTGCCCGACGGCAACGGCGGCCAGACCCCCGGTTTCCAGGTTCACCTGGGTGGGGGCCTGGCGTCGAGCGACCGCGCGGAACCCGGGCTCGGCCGCACCATCCGCGGCCTCAAGGTGACCACGACCGACCTACCCGACTACGTCGAGCGTCTCGTGCACCGCTTCCTGGAGGACAGGGAGAACGAGGAGACGTTCGCCGAGTGGGCCCACCGCGCGGATGAGGAGGCACTGAAGTGAGCATCACCACCGGCACCCCGGTGCGCCGTTCGAACGACGAACTGCGCGAGCTGGCCGAACGCGGCGCCCGCGAGCTGGGTGACGCACCCGCCGACGCGGTCGTCGCCTGGGTCGCGCGCAACGTCGACACCAGCCTCGCGACCGTCGCGTGCTCGATGGCCGATGCCGTGCTCCCCCACCTCGTCTCGCAGTACCTCCCCGGCGTCGACGTGCTCTTCCTCGACACCGGTTACCACTTCCCCGAGACGTATGCGACCCGCGACACCGTCGCCAGGGAGCTGTCGGTGCGTGTCGTCGATGTGCTGCCGAAGCGGACGGTCGCCGAGCAGGATGCGGAACACGGCAAGGATCTTTTCGCACGCGACCCCAATCTCTGCTGCGCCCTGCGCAAGGTCGAGCCGCTCGGCCGTTCGCTCGGGCCGTACGAGCTCTGGTTCACCGGCGTGCGCCGCGAGGAGGCCCCGACCCGCACGGCGACGCCGGTTCTCGCCTGGGACGCCAAGAACGGCCTCATCAAGGTCAACCCGCTTGCCGCCTGGACCTTCGACCAGCTCCTCGACTACGCCTCGGCCTTCTCGGTACCGGTGAACCCCCTGATGGCGGACGGCTACCCGTCGATCGGATGCGCGCCGTGCACGGCCAGGGTCGCTCCCGGCGCCGACCCCCGGTCCGGCCGCTGGGCCGGACTCGGCAAGACGGAATGCGGGCTGCACGAATGACGATCGGGGCCACGACATCCGCTGCGCCGCGCACCGGCGACATCCTCGACGTGCTCGAGAGCGAGGCCATCCACATCATCCGTGAGGTGGTGGCCGAGTTCGAGCGCCCAGTCCTGCTGTTCTCCGGCGGGAAGGATTCCGTCGTCGTGCTGCACCTGGCGGCGAAAGCGTTCTGGCCGGGCCGCGTGCCGTTCCCCGTGCTGCACGTGGACACCGGGCACAACTTTCCCGAGGTCCTCGCCTTCCGCGATGCCACCGTCGAGAAGCTCGGCGTGCGGTTGAACGTCGCTCGCGTGCAGGACTACATCGACGACGGGCGGCTCGAAGAACGCACCGACGGCACCCGCAACCCGCTGCAGACCCTCCCCCTGCTCGACGCCATCGCGGCCGGTCGCCACGACGCCGTCTTCGGCGGGGCGCGCCGGGATGAGGACAAGGCCCGCGCGAAGGAACGCATCATCTCTCTGCGCGACAGCTTCGGCCAGTGGGATCCGCGCAACCAGCGCCCCGAACTCTGGAACCTCTACAACGGACGCCACCGTCCCGGCGAGCACGTGCGCGCCTTCCCGATCAGCAACTGGACCGAGCTCGACATCTGGCGCTACATCGAGCGCGAAGCGATCGAGCTGCCCTCCCTGTATTACGCCCACGAGCGCGACGTCTACCGCCGCGACGGCATGTGGCGCGCGGTCGGCCCGGTCTCCGAGCCGCTGCCGCACGAGCTGGTGCAGCGCGTGCAGGTCCGGTACCGCACCGTCGGCGACATGAGCTGCACAGGCGCCGTCGAATCGGGTGCGCGCTCCGTCGGCGACGTCGTGCGCGAGGTCGCCGCGTCCACCATCACCGAACGCGGCGCCACGCGCGCCGACGACCGGATCTCCGAGGCCGCCATGGAGGACCGCAAGCGAGAGGGCTACTTCTGATGACGCTGACCACGGAGTACCCCCAGACCGTCGCCGCACCCGCCACCACCGGCACCCTCTTCCGCTTCGCCACCGCCGGCTCCGTCGACGACGGCAAGTCGACCCTCGTCGGGCGCCTGCTGCACGACAGCAAGTCGATCCTCGTCGACCAGCTCGAGGCGGTCACCCGCACGTCGATCGAGCGCGGCTTCGGCGGCGACAGCGGCGCCATCGACCTGGCGCTCTTCACCGACGGGCTGCGCGCCGAGCGCGAGCAGGGCATCACGATCGACGTCGCCCACCGCTACTTCACCACCGGGCGCCGGTCGTTCATCCTGGCCGACTGCCCCGGGCACGTGCAGTACACGCGCAACATGGTCACCGGTGCCACCACGGCGGATGCGGTGGTCGTGCTGGTGGATGCGCGCAACGGCGTCGTCGAGCAGACGCGCCGCCACCTGTCGGTGCTTGCGCTCCTGCGGGTGCCGCACGTGATCGTCGCGGTGAACAAGATCGACCTGCTGGGTTTCGCGGAAGAGCCGGTCGCCCGTCTGACCGCCGACCTGCTCGCCGTCACCGACGAGCTCGGGCTGCAGGATGTTCGGGTCGTTCCGGTCTCGGCACTCGACGGCGACAACGTGGTCGAGCGCAGCGAGCGCACGCCGTGGTACACCGGCGAGACACTGCTCGACCTGCTCGAGACCCTTCCGACGACAGATGACCACGAGGGCGTGAGTGCCGACTTCCGCCTTCCGGTCCAGCTGGTCCTCCGTCCGCAGGGTGCCGTGTCGCCGACCGTCGCGGAGCCGGAGGCCTTCCGCGACTACCGCGCGTACGCCGGCCAGCTGTCCAACGGCACGGTGCGTGTGGGCGATGTCGTCGATGTGCATCCAGGCGGAGCTTCGACCGTCGTCCGCTCGATCACCGTCGCGGGCCGCCACGTCCCGGAGGCATCCGCCCCGCAGTCGGTCGCCGTGGAGTTGGAGCACGACCTCGACCTTGCCCGGGGCGCGCTCATCGGCTCGGCGGGAAGCCTGCCCGAGAGCACGACGGCGTTCGAGGCCGAGCTCTTCTGGCTCGGACACCGTCCGCTGAACGTGGGCGACCGGCTCCTGGTCAAGTCGGGCACCTCGGTCGTCCAGGCCCGGCTGACCTCGCTGGAGGGTCGCCGCGACCTCGGCACCTTCGGCCTGGAGCCCGCAGACCGTCTCGAACTGAACGACATCGGCCTCGCCCGCATCGACACAGGGAGCCCGCTCGCGCTCGACGAGTTCGCCAGCCACCGGCGCTCCGGCGCCTTCCTCCTGATCCACCCCCAGGATGGCAGCACACTCGCTGCCGGAATCGTCCGTTCCATCGAAAGGCTCGTCTCATGACCCGCACTGATCGCAGGGACCGCTCCATCCGTCACGCCGTCGCCGGCGCAGCCCGCCCCGCACGTCGCATCGCCGCCGCCGCCACGGTCGCGATCGCGGCCGCCGCGCTGCTCGCCGCCTGCTCGTCCGCAGACGCAGCGACGCCATCCGCAGGTCCTGCGAAGACCCTCCGCCTCGGCTACTTCGACAACATCACCCACGCCCCCGCGCTCGTCGGCCTCCAGACCGGCTCCCTCCAGAAGGCCCTCGGCTCCACCAGGCTCTCCAAGCAGATCTTCAACGCCGGACCCGCCGAGATCGAGGCGCTGAGCGCCGGTGCGATCGACGCCGCGTACATCGGCCCGAGCCCGGCCATCAACTCGTACCTCAAGAGCCACGGCCAGTCGCTGAAGATCGTCGCGGGCGCGACGAACGGCGGCGCCTCGCTCGTCGTCGCCCCCTCGATCACCTCGGCGAGCGACCTCAAGGGCAAGACCCTGGCCACGCCGCAGCTCGGCAACACGCAGGATGTGGCACTCCGCTTCTGGCTGACGTCGAAGGGCTACAAGACGCAGGTCTCCGGCTCGGGCGATGTGACCATCAACCCGACCGACAACGCCCAGACGCTCGCCCTCTTCAAGACCGGCAAGCTCGACGGCGCGTGGCTTCCCGAGCCCTGGGCCTCCACGCTGGTCGTCGACGCGGGCGCCAAGGTGCTGGTGAACGAGGCGTCGCTGTGGCCGCACAAGGCGTTCCCGACCACGGTGCTCGTGGTGTCGCAGCAGTTCCTGTCCGCGCATCCGTCGACCGTCGCCGCGCTCGTCAAGGGCAACGCGGATGCGATCGCCTGGCTGAACGCGAACACGTCCAAGGCCGCGGACCTCCTGAACGCGCAGCTGAAGGCCGACACCGGCAAGTCCCTCGCCTCCGCGGTGCTCGACCGCGCGCTCGGCAACGTGACCTTCTCGAACGACCCGGTCGCGTCGGCCTACCCGACTCTCGTCTCGCACGCCGTCGCGGTCGGCATCGGCAAATCCGGATCGATCTCGGGTCTCCTGGACCTCACCGCCCTGAACGCCCAGCGCGCGAAGGCCGGACTGGCCGTCATCAAGGTTTCGGGCGGTGAGTGACGCATGACCGTCGAGACCGCGATCCGGATCGACCGCCTGTCCAAACGGTACGGGGCGGCAGGTCCCCTGGTGCTCGAGGACATCAGCCTCGACATCCCGGCGGGCGAGTTCGTGTGCCTCGTCGGCGCATCCGGATGCGGCAAGTCGACGCTTCTGAACATCGTGGCCGGGCTCGAGCCGGCAAGCGCCGGGACGGTCGACGTGGCCGGGGGACAGGCCGCGATGATGTTCCAGGAGTCGGCACTCCTGCCGTGGCTGACCGCCAGTCGCAACGTCGAGTTCGCGCTCGAACTGCGCGGGGTCGCCGCCGCCGACCGGCGCTCACAGGCCCTGGAACTCCTCGACCTCGTCAACCTGGCTCCGGCCGCCGACAAGCGCCCGCACCAGCTCTCCGGCGGCATGCGCCAGCGGGTCGCCCTGGCCCGCGCGCTCGCGCAGGATCGGCCGGTGCTGCTGATGGACGAGCCGTTCGCCGCCGTCGACGCGATCACGCGCGACCTGCTCCACGCGGAGCTCGAACGCGTCTGGCTCGAGACGGGCCGCACGATCGTGTTCGTCACCCACAACGTCGGCGAGGCGATCCGGCTCGGCGACCGCATCATCCTGCTCGGCTCGCGCCCCGGGCGCATCGCGGCCGAATGGTCGATCGACCGGGCGACCCGCGCGACCATGACCGCCGACGACCTCGCAGACCTGCAGTCCGACATCACCGGCCGCCTGCGCCAAGGAATCCGAGCCAATGCTGCCTGACACTGTGAAGCTGACCGTGCCCGTGACGGTGCGCGACCGGGTCGCGCCCGCCGACGACGACCTGCGGAGCGTCGAATCGGGCCTGGACGCGCTGCAGGCGGTGGATGCGCACCCGCGCAGGACCACCCGTCGCGTCCTCCGGGCCGCCCTTCCGACCGTCGCCCTGCTGGTCGCGCTCGTCGCGGCCTGGCAGGTGTTCATCGTGGTCGCGCATCCGCGCCCAGACATCGTGCCCGGCCCTGCCGACGTCGCCGCAGCCTTCGCGGCCGCCTGGAACACCGGACAGCTGCAGCTGGCGGTGACGACGAGCCTCACCCGGGGAGCGACCGGCTTCGTCATCGCGATCGTCGTCGCCACCCCGATCGGCCTGCTCCTCGCCGAGGTCGCACCGCTTCGCCGCGCGTTCGGGCCGATCATCTCCGGCCTGCAGGTGCTGCCGTCGGTCGCGTGGGTTCCCGCCGCCATCCTGTGGTTCGGACTCGGCGACGGCACGGTCTACTTCGTCGTGCTGATGGGGGCGATCCCCTCGATCGTGAACGGCCTGCTCGCCGGTGTGGACCAGGTGCCGCCCTCGCTCCGCCGCGTCGGGCTGGTGCTCGGCGCGTCCCGCCGCCAGCTGTCGACGAAGGTCATGCTGCCCGCAGCGCTCCCCGGCTACTTCGGCGGGCTCAAGCAGGGCTGGGCGTTCTCCTGGCGCTCGCTCATGGCCGCAGAGATCATCGCGATCGGCGGGTCGATGGGCTTCGGCCTCGGTTCCCTCCTGCAGCAGAGCCGCGACCTCGCCGACATCGCGACGGTGCTCGCCACTGTGCTGACGATCCTGGTGATCGGCGTCGTCGTCGAACTCCTGGTCTTCGCCCCCATCGAGCGCGGCCTGCTGAGCCGTCGCGGACTCCGACCGACGGGACACCGATGAACGCCGAACAGCCCCTCTACCCCCTCACGCTCCGTCTCGCCGGACGCGGCGTCCTCGTCGTCGGCGGCGGCCCGGTCGCCGCACGCCGCGCATCCGGGCTGATCGTCGCCGACGCGATCGTGACCGTCGTCGCCCCCGCGGTGTGCGACGAGCTCGCCGACCTCATCCGGTCGGGCGCCGTCACCTGGATCGAGCGCGGCTACCGCCCGGGCGACCTCGACGGCGCGTGGCTGGTGCACACCGCGACCGGCGACCCCGCGGTCGACGCGGCGGTTCTCGCGGACGCGGAAGCCGCCCGCGTCTGGTGCGTGGACGCATCCGACCACGAAGCCTCGGCGGCGTGGGTGCCCGCCGTGACCCGGCGCCAGGGCGTCACCGTCGCCGTTTCGGCGGGGGGCGACCCGCGCAGGGCTACGGCGGTCCGGGATGGGGTGGCCTCGGCACTCGACGACGGCACGGTCGCGCCGTTCGCGCAGGTCCCGCCGGCCTCAGCGCTCCCCCGCCGCGTCGACTTCCCCGCGGGCTCCGTCGCCCTCGTCGGCGGCGGCCCCGGCGACCCAGACCTCATCACCGTGCGCGGCCGCGATCTGCTCGCCCAGGCGGATGTGGTGGTCGCCGACCGACTCGGCCCGCGCATCCTTCTCGCCGGGCTCTCCGATCGCGTGACCGTGATCGATGTCGGCAAACTGCCCGGCCACCACCCGGTGCCGCAGGACGAGATCAACGCGATCCTCGTCCGCTACGCGCAGGCGGGCAAACGCGTGCTCCGGCTGAAAGGCGGCGATCCGTATGTGCTCGGCCGCGGCGGCGAGGAGCTCGCGTTCTGCCGCCACGCCGGCGTGCCCGTGCAGGTCGTGCCCGGCGTGACGAGCGCCATCTCCGCTCCCGCCGTCGCGGGTATCCCTGTCACCCACCGCGGCGTCGCCGCCGGCTTCACTGTGGTGACCGGCCACGACCAGCTCGCGGACCTGCCCGGCGGACGCAACCACACGGTGGTACTGCTCATGGGCGTCTCCGGCCTCGCTCGCTCCGCTGCCGTGCTCGCGGCCGGACAGCGCGGCGGAGGATGCCCGGTGGCGATCATCGAGGATGCGTACGGCTCCGGCGAGCGCGTCACCGTCGGCACCCTCGCCGACATCGCCCGTCGCGCCGAGTCGACCGGGGTCCGGTCGCCCGCCGTCGTCATCGTCGGCGACGTGGTCGGGCTCGGCCACCACGCGCATCCGACCGCTGCACACTCCGATGCCTCGCATCCCCACCCTGTCGCCGCCCGCCCCGAACTCCTCGACACCCTCACGAAAGGCCTCTGAATGAACCGACCGATCCGCGTCGCAATCGTCGGCGCAGGACCCGCCGGAATCTACGCCGGGAGCATCCTCGCCAACCGGGTCCCCGGGGTCGCGATCGACCTCTTCGAGTCGCTCCCCGCGCCGTACGGGCTGATCCGCTACGGCGTCGCGCCCGACCACCCCCGCATCAAGGGCATCGTCACGTCGCTCCACGAGATGCTGGACGGCGGCGCCATCCGGCTGATCGCGAACGTCGAGGTGGGCGCCGACCTCAGCGTCGACGACCTGCGGGCCCACTACCACGCGGTCATCTTCGCGACAGGCGCCATCCGCGACGCCGACCTGGACATCCCGGGCGTCGAGCTCGCGGGCTCGTACGGGGCTGCCGACTTCGTCTCCTGGTACGACGGGCACCCGGATGTCCCGCGCGACTGGACGCTGGACGCGGGCCAGGTGGCGGTGATCGGCAACGGCAACGTCGCGCTCGATGTCGCGCGCATCCTCGCGAAGCACCCGGCGGACCTGCTGACCACCGAGATCCCGGACAACGTGGTCGCCGGCCTCACGGCGTCGGCGGTCACCGACGTGCACGTCTTCGGTCGCCGCGGGCCCTCCGACGTCAAGTTCACGCCCATCGAGCTGCGCGAGCTCGGTGAGCTGCGCGACGTCGACATCATCCTCGACGACGCGGACTTCGCGGAGGACACCGTCGTCGCCCCCGTCGTCGGCGCGAAGCCGACCAACCAGTCGAAGGTGATCGCACGGATCTTCTCGAGCTGGCGCGAGCGCGAAGTCGGCGCAGCCAGCCGCCGCCTGCACCTCCACTTCTTCCACAAGCCGCTCGAGGTCGTCGGAGAGGAGCGCGTGGAGGGCCTCCGGTTCGAGCGCACCGTCATCGACGCTGACGGTCGCGTGACCGGCACCGGTACGGTGCTCGAGTACCCGATCGACGCGGTCTACCGGGCGGTCGGCTACTACGGCTCTCCCGTCAACGACGTGCCGTTCGCCGCCGCCACCGGCACCATTCCGAACCAGGGCGGCCGCGTCGTCGACACCGACGGCAGCAGCATCCCCGGCCTCTACGCGACCGGCTGGATCAAGCGCGGACCGGTCGGCCTCATCGGCCACACCAAGAGCGACGCCACCGAGACCATCGACAATCTGGTCGACGACCTCGACGCACTGCTCGCCGCATCCGAACCGTCGGACCGCGACATCCTCGGCCTGCTCACTTCGCGGGAGGTGCCGTTCACCACGTGGGAGGGCTGGCTGCGGCTCGATGCGCACGAGCGGTTCCTGGGGAGCACCACGCCCCTCGCAGTGGAACGCGAACGCGTGAAGGTCGTTCCGCGCAACGAGCAGGTCGCGATCTCGCGCGACGAGGCGCTGGCCCTGTCATGACCTATGTCATCGCGCTGCCCTGCGTGGACGTCAAAGACCGCGCCTGCATCGACGAGTGCCCGGTCGACTGCATCTACGAAGGCGAACGGTCCCTCTACATCCACCCCGACGAGTGCGTCGACTGCGGTGCCTGCGAGCCGGTCTGCCCCGTCGAGGCCATCTACTACGAAGACGACCTGCCCGAACAATGGTCCGACTACTACAAGGCCAACGTCGAGTTCTTCGACGACATCGGCTCACCAGGCGGAGCGGCGAAGATCGGCGTCACGCCCAAGGACCACCCACTCATCGCCGCCCTGCCCGTGACGGAAGGCGCGCATGACTGAGACCCCGCCCGACGACATCGTCGACTGCGTGGTGATCGGCGGCGGCCCAGCCGGGCTGTCCGCGGCGCTGAACCTCGCGCGAGCGGTGGCGACCGTGGCCCTGGTCGACACCGGCCGCCCGCGCAATGCTGCGACCCTGCGCTCGCACGGCTACCTCAGCCGTGACGGCATCCCTCCCCACGAACTGCGCAAGCTCGGTGTCGCGGAGCTTCGCGCGTATCCGCATGTCCGCATCCATGAACGGGCCACAGCGACGCGAGTCGTGCGCGATGCCGAGGGGTCGCATCCGTTCTCCGTTGAGGTAGCGTCGCGGGCACCCGGCGGTCCGACGCGCCTGGCGGCCCGCACGGTGCTGCTGGCGACGGGGTTGCGGGAGACGCTGCCCGAGGTCGACGGCCTGCGCTCCTTCTACGGGATGAGCGTGTTCAGCTGCGTCGCGTGCGACGGCTGGGAGCTCCGGGATCGTCCGCTCGCCCTGATCGGCGAGACGGCGGATCTCGGTGCGCGCGCACTCCACCTGTCGCGCTGGACGGATGCGCTCACCGTGTTCACGAACGGCGTCGCTGACCTGGCGGCCGACACCGAGGCGCGGCTTGCTGCTCGTGGCATCGGCGTCGTGCGCACGCCGATCGCTGCGCTCGAAGGACACCGGGGGCAACTGACGTCGGTGCGGCTCGCCGACGGGACATCGGTGCCGGTCGACGGCGGTTTCGTGCGGCCGACCTGGGAGGCGCCGCTCGGGTTCCTCGGGGATGCGGCGCCTGCGGTCGACGGGGACGGCTTCGTGCTCGCAGACGCCGAAGGGCGCACCGGGGTCGCCGGGCTGTATGCGGCCGGGGACCTGGTCGCGCCGGGTCCGCAGCAGCTGATCATCGCTGCCGGGGCGGGTGCGCGGGTCGCCGCGGCGGTGGTCGCGGAGTTCGACGCGGGCTGGGCGCCGGCCGAGGCGGCGGCTGGGGCACCGGCCCACGCGGCCGCTACCGAGGCTGCAGCCCAGGCCACGGCGAGAGTGCCCGTTGCGGCCGAGAACGCCCCGCACACCAGGCACTCTCGGCCGGAAGAGGCACTCTCGGCCAGCCGGCCAACCGGGCGTCCGGCCAACCGGGCGTCCGGCCACGCGGCCGGACGGCACGAAGATAGGGTGACCGTGTGACGTCCGCCGACTCCGTCCTGGTCCTCCCCTCCCACGGCACCGCCGACGAGTCCGGCCAGGTCGCGATCCGCGCGCTGGTCGACGCCGTCGCGGACCGGCTCGACGCACCGGTGCTCGACTGCTTCGTCGACGTGCAGGAGCCGGATGTGCCCACCACCCTCGCGCACGCCCCCGGCACGTCACCCCTCGTCATCGTGCCCCTGCTGCTCTCCACCGGCTACCACGTGCGGGTCGACATCGCCGAGGCCGCCCAGAGCGTCGCCCCGCGGCAGACCGTCGTCACGTCGGCGCTCGGCCCGGACGACCGGCTCATCGACCTGCTCGTCTTGCGCCTGCAGCACGCTGGACTGCGCGACGACGACGTTGTCGTGCTGGCCGCTGCAGGATCCAGCGATCCGGATGCGGTCGCCGACTGCGAAGCCGTTGCGGCATCCCTCGGCCGGCGTCTCGGGATCGAGGTTCCGGTCGGCTATCTGGCGTCGGCGCAGCCACGCCTCGATGAAGCCATCTCGGCGGCGCGGGATGCGCATCCGGGACGACGCGTCGCCGTCGCCACCTACCTGCTGGCGCCCGGGTACTTCGCACGTCTCGCCGCTGCCGCGGACGCCGACCTGGTCACCGAGCCCGTGCTTCAGGCGGGACTTCCGCCGGCGGAGCAGGTGGTCGACCTCGTCATCGACCGCTATTCGCAGGCGGCTCAGGCGCTGTCGCAGCAGCGTTCGGAGCAGGACGCTCGATAGTCCACCAGTGCCGCGCGTCACTGCGGCACTCGGCGGCGGGCCGTCGCGCGTCGACCACTGTGTGCCGGCCGGCCTCATCCGGTTCGACGTGCCAGCGCACCGGCCGGTTGTAGAAACGCAGCTTCGCTCCGCATTCCGGGCAGTCCCCCGCATACTTCTCGATCACGAGGCGTCCACCGTCCTCGACCACGGCCGGCAGGATGGGTGACGTGGGAACCCACCGGCCGTCACGGGTGACGCCCCGCCACAGCCGCCAGGTCGCCGCGACGACGACCGCCCCGAGCGCGAGGGCGAGCAGCAGCGCGATCCGCAGACCGTCGACAGTCGTGGGCGTCGCCGCGCCGGAAAGGGCGCCCGCCGGGGAGGCCGTGCCGTACGAGACGGCGAGCGCGGTCGCGGCGACGACCACCACAAGAAGCGCGAGAAGTCCGAGCACGACGTTCGCCGTGGCACCCGCGCGCAGCCCGAACGACCATCGCCGCTCGAAGCTCAGTTGGCTCGTCAGCGGCGGCTCCGTTCCCAACCCGTTCGCGCCCATCCCGGGATGATAGGTCGCGCCCGCGTCCGGCGAACAGCCCCGCCGACCCACAACGTCACATCCGTGCCCCGGCGGCCGGTTGCGCCCGTCGCTCGCGCCACTCGCGCCCGTCGCGCCTGTTGCGGCCGTCGTATCCGCCGCAACCGCCGTCGAGTGGTCGCTAACCGCCCGAAACGCGCCGCCGGAAGGGGAGTTCGTGACGACTCGATCGTCAGAGGTGCTCACCGAACGCCCGAATTTCCGCGAGAGCGGGAATGGACGGCACCGCCCCAGGTCGCTGCACGGAAAGGGCAGCGGCTACCGTCGCGAACTCGGCGCAGTGCACGAGCATGGCCAGGCCGAGGGCGGACGCACGGGAGCGCTCGAGTTCGGCGACGAACGCGCCGCAGAACGTGTCGCCCGCGCCCGTCGTGTCCACCGCGTCGACGGGCAAGCCTTCGACGGACGCAGTGCCCTCACCCGGAACACTCACGACGGCACCGCGTGCTCCGAGCGTGATGATCACGGCGAATCCGTCTTCACCGAGCGCCTCGGCCAGCTCGGTCTCGCCGACTCCGGCAGGGTCCTTGTCGTGAAGGTCCTCGAAGAGCAGTGCGGCCTCGTGCTCGTTCACCACCAGCACGTCGATCGATTCGAGGAGCACCGGGGGCAGAGTTCGGATCGGAGCAGCATTGAGCACCACGATCGCGCCGGACGCGTGTCCGATCGCGGCGGCAGTGACGACGGTTTCGAGCGGAGTCTCCAGCTGAAGGAGCAGGACCTCCCCATCCGCGATGACGGCGCGCTCCTCGTCCGTCAGATCCTTCAATGTCCTGTTCGCGCCGGAATCGACGACGATCGCGTTCTCGGCTCGATCATCGACGAAGATGACCGCGGTGCCGGTGGGCGCATCCGTTCGGCGTAACAGAAGATCGACACCGCTCGCGACGAGATTCGCGACCAGGAGATTGCCGGCAGCATCCGCCCCGAGCGCGGCGATGAAGCACGCGTCGGCACCAGCTCGTGCCGCCGCGGTCACTTGGTTGTTCCCTTTTCCGCCTGGAGCGGAGTCGAACCCCGTCGCGAGGACAGTCTCTCCCGCCGCCGGAATGCGCCCCACCCGGTAGACGAGATCGAGGTTGGCACTCCCGACGACGACGACGCTCACTGGGTCACCATACAGCGAGTCGGGCGGCGTTAACGGGTTGCCGCCCGCACCGGATCGAGCCCGCCGTTCCTGACTGCGCCCGCTCAGGGCGGGGCGAACCTAGGATGGAGGCGGTTGGGAGAGCCGGAGCGCGAGCTCACGGGCAGGCGGGGAGGGACCGATCGAAGCGCTGAGCATCGCCGTCGCGGGACTGCTGGTCGTTTCGGCTGCAGCCGCCCTCGCGCCGCGCCTGCGCATCGCCGCCCCGATCATCCTCGTCGTGCTCGGCATCGCGATCAGCCTTCTGCCGTTCGTGCCGCCCCTGCACATCAGCTCGGAGCTGATCCTCGCCGGCATCCTGCCGCCGCTCCTCTACTCCGCATCCGTCCAGATGCCGGCCATGAACTTCCGCCGCGAGTTCAACGCGATCGGCGGGCTCTCGGTCGCTCTCGTGGTGGTCTCGTCGATCCTGCTCGGCTTCTTCTTCGCGTGGGTGATCCCCGGCATCACCATCTGGTGGGGTATCGCTCTGGGCGCGATCGTCAGCCCGACGGATGCGGTGGCCACCTCGATCGTGAAACGCATCGGCATCCGTGGGCGGGTGGTCTCCGTGCTCGAGGGCGAGAGCCTCCTCAACGACGCGACCGCGCTCGTCCTCCTGCGCACGGCCGTAGCGGCGACCGCCGCGGCCATCTCGTTCTGGGGCGTGCTCGGCAGTTTCCTCTACGCCGTCGCCGTCGCCGTTATCCTCGGGTTCGTCGTCGGCCGCCTGAACCTGTGGGTGCGTTCGAAGGTTCCGGATGCGACGGTCAACACGGTCATCTCGTTCACCGTGCCGTTCCTCGCCTCGATCCCTGCCGAGTTGCTCGGAGCATCCGGACTGGTCGCCGCCGTCGTCGCGGGACTGGTCACCGGGCACGGCGCCGCCCGCCGCCTCCCCCGCAGCATCGTCTCTCGGACAGCCAGAACTGGCGGGCGGTGGAGCTCGTCTTCGAGGGAGCGATCTTCCTGCTGATGGGCCTCGAGCTCTTCGGCATCATCAACGAGGTCCAGTACACGAACTACGGACTCGGGCCGGCGTTCGTGGTCGCTCTCGGCGCCTTCGTGCTGACCCTCGTCGTGCGCGCCGCATACATCGCCGTCCTCCTGGCCGGTGCACGCCGACGCGCCAGGCGAAGCGAGAAGGTGAAGCCGCAGCTCGACGTGATCCAGCAGCGGCTGGACAACCCGGATGCGCTGCTCACGAGGCCGACCCTGCCCGGTTCATCGCGGCCCGGCCCGCCACATCCCGGACCGGGGCCCGAGCAGCTCGAGCGAGCCAAGACCCGCACCCGCCGCGTGATCGCCGACATCGACTATCTGCTCGCGACCCCGCTCGGCTGGCGCGAAGGCGGCGTGCAGGTGTGGGCGGGGATGCGCGGTGCGGTCACGGTGGCCGCCGCGCAGACCCTGCCGCCCGACACTCCGGACCGCGCCTTCCTCATCCTGGTCGCATTCGTCGTCGCCGCCTCGTCCCTGCTCATCCAGGGCGGCACGCTCGGTCCTGTCGTGCGCTGGCTGAAGCCCGCCGGCCCTGACGAGAAGGCCGAACGGGAGGAGCGCGGGCGGATGCTCGCGATGCTGACCACCATCGAGCGCGACATCAGGGCCGCGAACCCACCCGTGGTCGAGCTGCCGACCGATACAGCGGTGGACGCCGCCCTCCCGACACCGGACAGTTTCGCCGCCCTCAAAAAGCTGACGGTCCAGATCATCGAAGCCCAGCGGACGGCCCTGCTGGATGCGCGCGACGAGGGCGCGTTCAGCGCCGAGATCCTGAACAGGGCGCTCGACAACCTCGACGCCGACCAGATCAGCATCGAGCTGAAGGGCGCACCGGTCGAGCCCTGAACCGCCTGACCGGCTCCCCAGCACCGTGACAGGACGTTTCGTATAGAGTCTCCGACGGGTGCGTCTGTCGCCCACTGGTGAAGCGGGGGAATCCACGACATGCGTAGTCGCGCAATGCTGGCGTGCTCCGTCGCCCTCGCGCTGGTGCTGTCCATTGGTGTCGCCGTACCGTTCGCCGTCGGGGCCGCGCCCGCATCCGCCGTGACCGCGGACCCCACCGTGACGCCGTTTCCGGCCGGCGTGACCCGCCTGAGCGGAGCGACCCGGTTCGAAACCGCGGTCGCCGTCTCCCAGCGCTTCGCCCCTGGCGTCCCGGTCGCGTTCGTCGCCTCCGGCCTCGATTTCCCCGATGGGCTGGGGGCCGCGGCGGCGGCGGCCCAGCTCGGCGGCCCGCTGCTGCTGACTCAGCCGACGCAACTGCCGGGTGCGGTCAGCGCCGAGCTGAAGCGCCTGAAGCCCGCGAAGATCTTCATCGCCGGTGGCACCGGTGTGGTGAGCGCGAACGTCGCGACGGCGTTGGCCGGCATTGCGAGCACCGAACGCCTCGCCGGCGCGAACCGGTATGCGACCGCGGATGCCGTCGTGCAAAAGGCCTTCACCAGCGCGGACCATGCGATCATCGCAACGGGTCGCGGGTTCGCTGACGCCTTGAGCGCGACGGGAGCGGCAGGATCGCGCCACGCCCCCCTCGTCCTGGTCGACGGCCTGCTGCCCGCCCTTCCACAGAGCACGATGCACCGGCTCTCCGCGTTGGGCGTGACCTCGGTCTCCATCGCCGGGGGCGCCTCCGTCGTCTCGTCCGGCATCCAGGCGCAGCTCACGAGGGCCGGGATGACGGTCACGCGTTACGGCGGAGCGACCCGTTTCGAGACCTCGGCCCTTCTCAACACCGCGTACTTCCCCGCGGGCTCGTCGTCGACGTCGTTCGTTGCGAGTGGCCTCGATTTCGCCGACGCGCTCGCGGCCGGCGCGCTGGCGGGGCGGCTCGCAGCGCCGTTGGAACTCAGCGCACGCACCTGCGTCGACCCGACCGTGGGCGACCATCTCTCCGCGCTGGCTGCGACGAGCAGTGTCGTGTTGGGCGGCACGGCGGTGGTCTCACAGGCCGCAGCCCTCGGCACCCGGTGCGTGTACCCGCTGGTGACCGGTCAGCTTGCCGGATGGGCGACGTCGGGGTGGACCCTGTCGCCGGATGCCGCGCTCCCGTACTCGGACCGGCCGCCGGTCGACGTCACCAACCCGTCCATCAAACTCGATTCGACCGGCCTGGTCATCTACCTCCGCCATGACACCGGCACGCGCGCCGACCATCCCGTCGCGTACGCGCAGTACGGCATCTCGGCGCTCCTCCAATACGAGGCGACCGGCGACCGCATCTGGCTCGACCGCGCCATCCGGCAGGGGCAGCAGCTTCTCGCAATCCACACCGAGAGCAACGGCGCCTGGTGGTTCCCGTACCGCTTTCCGTGGACCTACTACCAGCGCACCCTGACGGCGCCCTGGTACTCGGGCATGGCGCAGGGCCAAGTGCTCTCCCTCTTCGTGCGCCTCGCCGAGGCGACCGGGGACAGCACCTGGGACAACGCCGCCGCGCACACGATGACGAGCTTCACCGTCCAGCATTCCGCGACCGCTCCCTGGATGAGCCTGGCGATCGACAAGCACCTCTATTTCGAGGAGTACGCCGGCAACCAGCCGCCACTTCTCGTTCTGAACGGGCACATCTTCGCGATGTTCGGCCTCTACGATTATTGGCGCCACACCGGTGACGCCACGGCGGCCCGGTACTTCGATGGCGCCGCGACGACGGTTCTCCAACGGATGCTCCCCGCGGTGCGCGTGGTGGGCGGCGTCTCCTACTACTGCGTCCAGGCCGACTACTGCCAGAGCCCCCTCTGGCAGAACCAGGGCTACCACCCGATACATTCGTGGCAGCTGGACACCCTGGCGCGCCTCACGGGGGAGCCGCAGTTCGCGACGTGGGCCGACCTCTTGCGCAGCGACTGGTCACCGGCCGTCGCGCCGTTCTCACTGAGGAGCGTACCGACGCCGCCGCTCGAGCCGCAGCCCCAGCCGCAGAACCCGCCCGACCTCGGCACCTGGGTGGGCCAGTAGCAGCAGCCGCGGTCGGCGCTTCCGCGACGAAAACGGATGCGCGACCTATGCTGCTCGTATGACGTCGCTGTCACCCAACCCGCCCGGCGACCAGCGGGCTGCCCTGTCGATCGGCGTTCTGCGGGAGACCGCACCCGGTGAGCGCCGTGTGGCCGTCGATCCCGACGTGGCCGCCGAGTTCGTCCGGAGCGGTCACCGCGTCCTTCTCGAGACCGGTGCAGCCGAGCCGGCGGGATGGGCGGATGCCCCGTATGTCGCGGCCGGGGCGACCATCGCGTCGCGCGAGGCCGTGATCGGGGAAGCGGATGTGCTCGCCGCCCTCCGGCTGCCACCGGCCCAGGTCACCTCAGCACTGCGCGAAGGCCAGGGTCTCGTCGGGCTGCTCGATCCCCTGCAGAACCTCGACCTCATGGACGAGTTGTGCCGCCGGGGCGTCACCGTCGCCGCTTTCGAGCTGCTGCCGCGCACACTCAGTCGCGCGCAGTCGATGGATGCTCTGAGCTCGCAGTCCGCGGCCGCGGGCTATCGTGCGGCGATCGAAGCCGCCGAGGCGTTCGGCGGCTTCTTCCCGATGATGATCACGGCTGCCGGCACCGCACGTCCGGCCCGCGTGCTCGTCATCGGCGCCGGCGTCGCAGGGCTCCAGGCCCTGAGTACCGCGCGGCGGCTCGGCGCCGTGGTGACCGGCTACGACGTGCGGCCGGCCTCCCGCGGTGAGGTCGAATCGGTGGGCGCATCCTTCGCCACGTCGTCGGTGGCCGAGGGAGCGGGGTCCGGCGGCTACGCCCGCGCGATGACCGCCGATGAACTGGCCGCCCAGCAGCAGGAGCTCTCCCAGTTGATCACCCGGTTCGACGTGGTGATCACGACGGCGAAGGTCCCCGGCAGGCGCCCGCCTGTGCTCGTGCCGCAGGAGACGCTCAACGCGATGGTCCGCGGCTCCGTTTGCGTGGACCTCGCGTGCGGCCCGTTCGGCGGGAACGTCCACGGTTCGGCCGACGGTCAGCGCATCGTCACCGCGAACGGTGTCATCGTGATCGGCAGCGGCGACCTCGCCACGACGATCCCCACCGCGGCCTCCCGGATGTTCGCGAAGAACGTGCACGCGCTGGTCACCACGCTCACCCACGACGGCAGGTTCGCGCCCGACCTCGCCGATGAGCTGCAGAGGAGTGTCGTGGTGTGCAGTGACAGGGAGATCGTGAGTCCCGCAGTTCGGACGGCACTGGGCCTGGGCGACGCCGCCGCAGCCCGATCGGAGGAGGTGCGCTCGTGAGTACGGAGCTCTTCACGGGAATCACCGTGTTCGTCCTGGCCCTCCTCGTGGGGTTCGAGGTGATCAGCAAGATCCCGTCGACGCTGCACACCCCGATGATGTCGGGGGCCAACGCCATCCACGGTGTCGTGATCGTCGGCGCCATCCTCACCGCGATCTCTGCGGACACCCCCATCGGCTACCTGCTCGCCGGGATCGCCTGCGCGTTCGCCGCGGCCAACGTGGTCGGCGGCTACCTCGTGACGGACAGGATGCTGCGGATGTTCCGTGCTCCGAAGAGCCGGCGCGCTGAAGAGACGAAGGAGCCGGTGAAGTGACACCCCTGGAGCTCGGCACCGGCCTCGCCTACCTCGCAGCGGCGGTGGCGTTCGTCGTCGGTTTGCACCTCATGCGCACCCCGTCCACGGCCCGGCGCGGGAACCTCCTCTCCGCGTGCGGCATGGCCGTGGCCATCATCGCCACCCTGGTCCTCGCGATCGCCGGCACCGGATCCCCCACGGGCTGGATCGTACTCGCCGTCGGTGTCGCCGTCGGCAGCATCGCGGGTGTCCTCGGAGCCACCCGCGTCAAGATGACGGCGATCCCGCAGCTGGTGAGCCTCTTCAATGCAGTCGGCGGAGGCGCGGCAGCGGCGATCGCCCTGGCCGAGATCCTGAAAGCGCCGACGACCGGGACGCTCGACCTGAGCGTGTCCATCCCGATCGTGCTCGACGTGCTGATCGGGTCGGTGACGTTCTCCGGGTCGCTGATCGCAGCCGGAAAGCTGCAGGGCATCGTGTCGGGGCGGAGCATCCGCTTCTTCGGCTCCCGCCTTCTCAACGTGCTCGCGATCGTGGTGGCCCTCGCCGCGGCGCTTGCGATCATCCTGCTGCCGCCGGGGCCGCTGGCCGTCGTCGGCCTGCTCATCGCAGCGCTCGCGTTCGGTGTGCTGATGGTCCTGCCGATCGGAGGCGCGGATGCTCCTGTCGTCGTCTCGCTGCTCAACGCGTTCACCGGCCTCGCCGTCGCGATGGCCGGGTTCGTGATCGGAAACGAGGCCATGATCATCGCGGGTGCGCTCGTGGGAGCGGCGGGCACCATCCTGACCCTGCAGATGGCCGCGGCGATGAACCGATCGGTGGCGAACATCCTCATCGGCGGGTTCGGGGCCGGATCCGGTGGGTCGGGCGCGGACACGGGCGCAGAGTCGGCCGACGTCCGCAGTCTCAGCGCCGACGACGTCGCCATCCAGCTCGCCTACGCGCAGCACGTCATCATCGTGCCCGGCTACGGGCTGGCGGCCGCCCAGGCGCAGCACGAGGTCGCCGAGCTCGCGGAGCTGCTCGGGCAGCACGGGGTCGACGTGAAATACGCCATCCACCCGGTCGCGGGCCGGATGCCGGGCCACATGAACGTGCTCCTCGCCGAGGTCGCCGTCCCCTACGACGACCTTCTGCAACTCGAAGACGCCAACCGCGCCTTCGAGAACTGCGACGTGGCGCTCGTCGTCGGCGCGAACGACGTGACCAATCCGGCGGCCAGGCGCTCCGGCAACCCGGTCTCGGGGATGCCCATCCTCGACGTCGACCACGCCAAGGCGGTGGTCGTGCTCAAGCGGTCGATGTCGCCCGGCTACGCCGGCATCGCCAACGAGCTGTTCGGACTGCCCAAGACGGGGATGTACTTCGCGGAGGCGAAGCAGGGTCTCGCCCAGCTCGTCTCCGCCGTCAAGCAGTACGTCACGAGCTGACGCCTGCTGGCGCGCTCGTCGGCGACGAGTTGGCAGTACGTGCGGTTTTGCGCGCGCGCAGAACGACAACGAGTGCCAACTCGTCGCCCGGACCTGCGCCATTCATGCCCAGGGCAGGTCGAGAGCATCCACGAGGCCGTCGACGCGTGCACCGCCCGCCGGCACGACGGCGACCGTGTCGGCGAGCGCGAGGCCCCGGAGCATCCCGGAGTCCGTCCACCCGGCCGGGACCGCGGACCCCCCGGCCGTCATCCGGCACGGTACCAGCAGCGCTGCGGGGCGGGGATTGGGGATGTCCGCACCAAGCCGGACGGTCGGCATCGCGGGAAGCGGCCGCCCGAGCATCCCCTCGACCAGCGGGCGCAGCAGCACCAGCGCCGCGAGGACAGCGGCGAGCGGGTTGCCCGGAAGGCAGACCGCCACGCTCCCGGTGTCGAGGTGCGCGACCAGCGCGGGCCGCCCGGGGCGCGAGGCGACCCCGTCGATCAGCAGGCGGGCGCCGAGCCCATGGAGGACAGCCCGGGTGTGGTCCGCGGCGCCCATCGACGTGCCGCCGGTGACCACGATCAGATCTGCCGTACTGCGCTCGATCGTCGCTTCGATCTTCCGCGCGTCGTCGCCGACCCGGACGACACCGGCCACGCGAGCGCCGATGCTTCCGAACAGTGGCACGAGCTGCGGAGTGAGCGCATCCCGGATCCTGCCGTGGCCCGAACGTCCGGAGCCGACGAGCTCGTCGCCCACCACCACGAGGTCCACGGTCGGTGCGTCGCGGACCATCACGTCGTCCGCTCCGCAGGCTGCGGCGAGTCCGAGGCGAGGAGGCGTCAGGACCTGGCCGCGGCGCAGCACGACCTCGGCCGCCGCCGCTTCCTCCCCCGCCGGCCGGATGTGGTGCCCCTCCCGGGGTCGCCCGAGGCCCTCTTTCAGAGAGAGCTCGAGTGCGCCATCGGCCGCCGGGGCGACGACGCCGTCCTCCAGGCGCACGACCGCCCACGTGCAGGGCGGCACTTCGGCGCCCGTCATGATCTGTTGCGCATTGCCCTGCTCCAGCGGCGATTCGTCGATGTCGTCGCCGGCATGGATCGGCTCGCCCACCCGCCACGGACCGGGGCCGCTGACCGCCCAGCCGTCCATCGCCGAATTGCTGAAGGCGGGCACCGGCGTCATGGCGACGACATCCTCTGCGAGGGTCAGTCCGACGGCGGACTCCACGGCGACCCTCCGGTGGGCTGTCAGGCGGTCCGCGCCGAGCTCGTGGGCCCTCTGCAGCGCTTCCGCGACCGTCGGCGCCGCCAGCACGTCCGGTCTGCCGGGCGGCAACGCGATGCCGAGCGCACGCGCCTGTTCCGGCGTGTCGACGTCGGCGGAGATACCGGGGCCGACCGCGACCTCGACCAGGCGAACACCGTCGAGAAGCCGCTTCATCGAGCTGTCGGCCACCGAACCGAGCGCGTCGCGGGCGGCCAGCAACGCCGAGACGCGGTACAGCCCGACGAGGAACTGGCGGTGCGCCGCTTCGTCGATCGGCACGATCCCGTCAGTGTCCGGATGCTCGCCGGCCGCGGCCACCAGCATCCCGGTGAGTTCGGCGGAACGCACCACGTCGCAGGCCAGCACGAGCACCCAGGTCGCCGTCGACCCGGTGTCAAGCAAGGCGTCGACCCCGGCCATCACCGCGCTCGCGGGCCCCGAATAGACCGGCTCCTCCCGGGCGACGAGGACGCCGGCGGGCACGCTCGCCGGGTCGGGATCGCCGACGACGACGCGCCGCGCCGCGCCCTCCGCTGCCGCGAGTGCACGCGCGAGGAGCGTGCGCCCCTCGTAGACGAGCGCCCCCTTGTCGCGGCCCCCCAGCCGCCGGGCTCGCCCGCCCGCGAGGATGACCGCATCCACATCGGTTTCCGCGAGCGCTACCACGACGGCGTCGGCTTCCTGGTCATGTTCCGGTCATTGTTCGGCAAACCTGCCCACATCCAATCCTCAGCACTCGGCCGAGGCGAGCCCGGGCTAAGCGAGATAGTCGGCGAGCACGATCGCATGATTGTGCACGCCATCCTTCGCTCCATAGACGAGCGTGACGACGGGATGCTCGCCGATCACGTCACGCAGCTCGCGGACGGCGTCGTTCTCGTCGAGCTCGGCGAGGTAGCGGATGCGGAACTCGTCGAAACGCGCCGGATCGTGACCGAACCACGTGCGGAGCCCGGGTGTCGGTGCCACATCCTTCGCCCACAGGTCGATGGCCGCGAGGGTCTTGGACACGCCGCGCGGCCACAGCCGGTCGACGAGAACCCGGAAACCGTCGGCCGGGTCCGCCGGCGCGTAGGCCCGCTTGAGCTGAATCGTCACGGCTCCACGTTAGCGAAGACGACGGGACGAGCGGAGGTCAGGTTCCTTCGGTCTGCGGCTTCGAGTACTCCCCCGTCACTTCCTCGCCGGGGATGCGCACGGTGCGCCAGGTGTCGATTGCGATCACGATTCCGACGATGATCATCGACAACGCGATCGAGGCCATCGTGTCGGTGAACCAGTGGTAGCCGAGGTAGAGGCGGCTGATGACCTGCCCCACGATCATCACGATCGCCACGATCAGGGCCGTGACGGTGAACCAGCGGCGCTGGATGCGGCTGGCGAGCAGGAACGCCAGAAGCAGGAAGAAGTCCGACACGCCGAGCACATGCCCCGACGGGAACGAGTACGTGTGGTCGGGGCCGAACAGCATCAGTCCGATCGGGGGCCGGGGATGCTTGACGATCGGGGCGAGCACCAGCGCCGTGATCACTCCGGTGAGCATCGCGGCCGACAGAAGGAGAGGCCGCCAGATGTGCCGGGAGGCGATGATCCACACGACCACGACGACGAAGATGATGATCGGCAGGGCGATCGGGCCGAACACGATCGCCAGCGCGATCATGAAGGTCGTCGCCGGAGCCGAGCGCTGGGCGTCGAACCACTGTTCGATCGGCGCATCCAGCCGCTGGACGCCGGTGTGCGTGAGGACGCCGACGAGGAGGATGGTGAAGGCCACTGCGCCGACGATCACGAGAACGACGGAGAGCACGTAGAAGCGCCGCCGCACCTCGGGTTCGACGAAACGCTCCTCGACGACGAACTTCTGATGCCAGCCGGCCCAGCCGCGGGTCGGTTTGTCGGCGATGTCGGTCATGTGCACCTTCCGTCGATAATGCTCGACCGTCCACAGTAGTCGCGAAGCGCGATTTTGCAAGGCGGAGTAGCGTTGCTGATCGTGAAGCCGTCGCGTGAGGTGCTCGCCGCGTTCGGCGCATCCGAGCCTCCGGTGCCCCTGGCAGGCGGTCGCGGAACGTCGTGGCGGAGCGGATCGATCGTCCTCAAGCCGATCGATACTCCTCGCGAAGCGCTGCAGTGGATGGACGACGAGTTGCGCCCCCATCCCGACCGGCGACTGCGCCTCGCGCTTCCTGTGCGGAACTCCCGCGGCACCTTAGTTGCGGACGGATGGACGGCGTTCCGGTTTCTCGAAGGATCGCATCCTGTCGGCGACTGGGAGTGGCGAGCTGAGGTCGCGCGGGCGTTCGCTTTGGCGCTCTCCGGTGTGCCCCGGCCGTCGTTCATGGATGCGCCGAATACGCAACCATGGGCGCGGGCCGATCGCATGGCATGGCAGGAAGAGCCACTGAATTGCGGGACCCCGTTCGGTGATGCGCTGGCCGCGTTGTCGGATGAGCGGCGCCCGGTCGCCGGTCTGGACACGCTCATCCACGGAGACATCAGCGGCAACGTGCTGATCGCACCTGGTCGCCCTCCCGCAGTGATCGACCTGACCCTGTACTGGCGCCCGGTCGAGTACTCGGTCGCCGTCCTGGCGGTGGATGCCGTCTGCTTCGAGGGCGCGCCGCTCACACTTCTCGACACGATCGACCCGCATCCCGACTTCGACCAGTACCTGATCAGAGCGCTGATCTTTCGCATGGCAACGGACTCGCTGATGCACGTCGCAGACACGGGGAAGTATCGCGAAGCCGTCGCTCGCGTTCTCGAAAAGGCAGGGAGCCGCGGTGAAGCTGAAACTTGACCTGCACGAGATCTACAACAAGGGCGGCGAGATCGACCGCGCCCTCCGGGCGATCATCGACGAGGCGGTCGCGAAGAAGGCGCCGCTGGTCGAGATCATCCCCGGCAAAGGGTCCGGCCAGCTCAAGAAGCGGGTGCTCCGCTTTCTCGACCAGAAGGAGATCAAGGCCCTGTACCACCGCGTCGAGAAGGATTCGGACAACTTCGGGCGGATCTTCGTGCACTTTCGCTGGAAGTGACCTTCGTCGGGTCTACGGGGCTACGGCGCCGACGGGAACGACCTTCGGGCCACGAAGACCGTGACCAGGCCGAGGAGCACTAGGGCTGCGCCCGTGAACGGCAGCCAGCCGAGACCGGGGCCGGCCAGCACGGCGGCGCCGATCGCCGCTCCCCCGCCGATGCCGATGTTCGCTGTCGAATTGACGAGCGCGCCGATCACTTCCGGCGAAGCGCCGCGCGTGCGGATCGCGGCGGTCTGGAACACCGAGGCCACGCCGCCGAAGCCCGCACCCCAGAGTGCTGAGGCCGCCACCACGCCTCCCAGGGTCGGGAATGCCACGCCCACTGCGATCAGCCCGACCACCACGGCACTCAGCAGGATGAACACCGCAGCACGCGGGCGCCGGTCCAGATTCGCCCCGGCGAACCAGGTGCCGAGCAGCCCGACCGCGCCCATCCCGAGGAGGACGGGGCCGACGCCGGCCGCGGACAGACCGGCCGTCAGGAGAAGAACAGAGATGTACGTGTACACCGTGAACTGGCCGAGGTAGACGACCGCGTTCGTCGTCGAAACGATGCCCAGGCGCATCCGCCTGGCTCCGACGCCCGCGCCCATATGGCCTGTGCCGCCTCCGGGAACGGGTGGCAGGAGCAGTGCCACGAACAGCACGGTGAGCGCGCAGACCCCGGCCAGGACGCCGAATGCGGCGCGCCATCCCAGCGCTATACCCAGCGAGGTCGACAGCGGCACTCCGAGCACGAAACCAGCGGATGCTCCGGCCGTGACCAGCGCAAGGGCGCGGCCGGTGTATGCAGGCTGCACCAGGCGCGACGCGTATCCGATGCTGACCGAGAAGAACAGCGCGTGGGCGATGCCGCCGAATGCGCGACCGGCCGCGAGCACCCCGAAATTCGGGGCGATGGCCACGACGGCGTTGCTCAGGGTGTAGGCGACCAGAGTGGCCAGCAGCAGGCCCTTGCGGGAGAACCGGGCGGTGGAGAGGGTCAGCGGCACGGCGAGGACGGCGACCATGACCGCGTACACGGTGACGAGAAGGCCCGTCACCGAGTCGGAGACGCCGACCTCGGCGCCGATCGGCCGCAGGAGCCCGACCGGAAGCATCTCGGTCGTCACGGCGAGGAAGGTGGCCACCGTGAGCGCGACGAGGCCTCCGGCGGCCGAGCGAACGGTTCCGGGTCGCCAGACCGGCGCGACAGGCATGAAGCGATGCTAGCGCGCAGGCCGCGTCGCCTCGCCGCACCCGCGCCCGCCCCCGCAGCCCGCAGAGGTGCCAACTTCTGCTAGTCGGGGCGGGTGGCACTCACCGAAGTTGACCATTGTGCGCTCGCAATCCACTCGGCGGTTTGCAATGCTGTTGTGATTCTGCTTGTATCTGCGTATGGATGCAGATAAGCCGATATGCGGACGTCTCCCCGACAGCCAGTTCGTCGAACTCGCCGTCGAAGTGTTCGGGATGCTCGCCGACGCCACGCGCGTCCGCATCGTCCTCGCACTGAGGGACGCGGGCGAGCTGTCCGTGAACCATCTGGCCGACACCCTCGACAAACAGCCGGCGTCCGTCTCGCAGCACCTCGCGAAGCTGCGCCTGGCACGGATCGTTTCGACCCGCCAGGACGGCCAGCGCGTGTTCTACCGGCTGGAGAACGAGCACGCGAGCCGACTCGTCACCGATGCGATCTTCCAGGCGGAGCATTCGCTCGGGGGGACGCCGCGCCACCACCACGCCGAGGCCGCTGCGTCAGAGGCGGCGACCGCGTGAGCGCGACGCACACCGACGAGCACGACGGGCACGGGCACGACGGTCACGCCCACGACGAGCATATGCGCGAGCACCACGACCACGAGCACCACCACCACCACCCGACGGGGTTCAAGGGCTTCCTCTACGGCCTCTTCGTCCCGCACTCGCATGACGCGGCCGATTCCATCGACGACGCCCTGGAGGCCAGCACCGAGGGCGTGCGCGCCCTCAAGATCAGCCTGTTCGTGCTGCTCGGCACCACCGCCCTGCAGGCGATCGTCGTCGGCCTCAGCGGCTCGGTCGCTCTGCTCGCGGATACCGTCCACAATTTCTCCGACGCGCTCACCGCCGTCCCCCTGTGGATCGCATTCGTCCTCGGACGCCGTGTCGCATCCCGTCGCTACACCTACGGTTACGGTCGCGCCGAAGACCTCGCCGGACTCTTCATCATCGCGGTGGTCGCATTGTCCGCCGTCGTCGCCGCGTGGCAGTCGATCGACCGCCTCTTCCACCCGCACCCATTGGAGAACCTCGGCTGGGTGATGGTCGCCGGCGTGATCGGCTTCGCCGGCAACGAGGCGGTGGCCATCTACCGCATCCGGGTCGGCCGGCGCATCGGCTCCGCCGCACTCGTCGCCGACGGTGTCCACGCCCGCATCGACGGGTTCACGTCGCTCGCCGTCGTGGTCGGCGCGCTCGGCGTCATGCTCGGTTTCCCGCTCGCCGACCCGATCGTCGGCATCCTGATCTCCGCTGCGATCATCGTCCTGCTCTGGGGCACGGTCCGCAGTATCGGACGACGCCTCCTCGACGGCATCGAACCCGAACTGGTCGACCGGCTCGAGCACGCACTCAACGAGACCGCGGGCGTGACCGCCGTTCCGCGCGTACAGTTGCGCTGGATCGGTCACCGCCTGCACGGCAGCGCGCGAATCGTCGTGGACGCGACGACGGTGGCTGACGCCACCCGCATCGTCGAGGATGCGCGGGCCCACGCCACAGCGCACCTCGGAAACCTCGACGAGCTGCACATCGAGCTGGCTCGGGGGCTCGGCGACACCGGCATCCGCTGAACCAGGATTGTTTACGCCGCGATAACCCGATCACGCTAGGGTGCGAAGAGGGGGTCGCCTGCGCGGCGGCCGCCTGGTCGCACGACTGGGATGCGGTTCGATGCTGAGGTGGCAGAGATGATCGACGTCGACGTAGCAGGTGTCGAGCAGGCGGTTTCGACGGGGAACCTGCCGCCGTGGGATGCGGTCGACGCGCTGGTCGCGGAGGCTTACGAACACGCACTGGCAAGCACCGAAGGAAAAGTCGCCGACTACATTCCGGTGCTCGGCGCCGTCGATCCGGATCTTTTCGGGATCAGCGTCGTCGGGGTCGCCGGACGCGTGCACACCGCCGGAGACGCCGACGTCGAGTTCTCGATCCAGTCGATCTCGAAGGCCTTCGTCTACGCACTGGTGTGCGAGTCGCTCGGCCACCGGGTGGTCGGCGACCGGGTCGGCGTGAACAACACGGGCCTGCCGTTCAATTCGGTGGTGGCCATCGAACTGAACCAGGGCAGCCCGATGAATCCGATGGTGAACGCCGGTGCG
The DNA here is from genome assembly GCF_055231915.1 of Leifsonia sp. Ger2509. NCBI lineage: Bacteria > Bacillati > Actinomycetota > Actinomycetes > Micrococcales > Microbacteriaceae > Leifsonia > Leifsonia sp. Ger2509. The sequence continues at coordinate 3,024,148 of NZ_JBUYVB010000003.1, read as the reverse complement.
ATCGCGACGACCGCGCTCATCCCGGGGGCAACGCGCGCGGACCAATGGGATGCCGTCCACCGCGGGCTTTCGGCGTTCGCGGGGCGCACGCTGGAGCTCGACGATGAGGTCTACCGGTCGGAAGCGCAGACGAACCAGCGCAACCAGGCCATCGCGCGCCTGCTTCAGAGCTATGGACGACTCGATCTCGACCCGCTGGAGATCGTCGACGTCTACACGAAGCAGTGCTCATTGCGGGTGAGCGCGCGCGATCTGGCCGTGATGGGCGCCACCCTCGCCGACGGTGGCGTCAACCCGGTCACCGGTGAGAGGGTCGTCTCCCCCGAGGTCTGCCAGGACACGCTTTCCGTGCTCGCGGCCAACGGCCTCTATGAGCGTTCAGGCGAATGGCTCTTCGAGATCGGCCTTCCCGGCAAGTCGGGCGTGGCCGGCGGGATCGTGGCGGTCGCCCCCGGCAAAGGCGCGGTCGGGTCATTCTCGCCCCGCCTCGATTCGGCGGGCAACAGCGTTCGCGGGCAGCGCGCCGCCGCCTACCTCTCCCGCGCGCTGGGCCTCAACATCTTCGCGTCGGCGGTGTACACGCCGGCCTCGACCTGAGGCCCCGCCCCTCAGCGGACCGGCGCGCTGCTCCATCCGCTCGCACCCCCGGTCAACTCTGCGTCGAGCGTCTCCTGCGCGACCCTCATCTGCTCGGCGTACCGCGGCTCCGCCAGACGTCGCCACATCTCATCCTCAGGGACGTCTTCGACCTGGGTGATGACCCACCAGATGTTGCCGAACGGGTCGCGCACGCGCCCACCGCGCTGCCCGAACGCGGAGTCGGAGGGCGGTGTCACCACGACGCCTCCCGCCGCGACGGCCCGGTCGATGGCGGCGTCGGCATCGGGGACCCAGACGCGGAGGAGGGATGGCATGACGGGCCATCCAGGGCGGCGGTCGAAAGCGAGCACAGTGGTGTCGCCGATCCGTATCTCCGCATGCCCGATGGATCCGTCTTCGACGGCGACGCGGGCGAGCTCGGTTCCGCCGAACGCGCTCGTCACGAAGTCGAGGAAGGCGCCGGTGTCGTCGGTTACGACCCACGGAGCAACGGATGTGTGATCGGCGGGCTGATACGAGGTCATAGTTCGACGGTAATCGGCCTTGCGGTCAGAAAGTGTCCGCAATTCACGAAACGGTTGGGGATTCTCCCCGACTCTTCCGCTCGCGGACCGCGTAGGTCAGGTGTGTCGCCCGCTCGGTCGGGTCCGCTCGAAGCAAATCCAGGGCCACGCGGCTCGCATCCACCCCCTCGAACAGACGCACGCCTTTACCGAACAGCACCGGCGAGAGCGCGATCGTGAACTCGTCGACCAGGCCGGCGTTCACATACTCGACGATCGTCGCACCACCGCCCGAAATGCGGATGTCGCGGTCGCCCGCGACCGCGCGGGCCTGCTCGAGCGCGGACTCGATTCCGTCGTTGACGAAGTAGAACGTCGTCCCGCCCAGCCGCTCCCAGGGGTCGCGCTTCTCATGGGTGACGACGAACACCGGTGTGTGGAACGGCGCGTCCTCAGGCCAGGCGTGCTCCCCGGCATCGAACATCTTCTTGCCCATGACACTCACGCCGGTGCGCTCGAAAGTCCCGCGCGCGATGTCGTTGTCGAGCCCCTCCTCGCCGCCCGCACCGAGCCCCAGGCTCTCCCGCATGAACCGCGTCGGAAACAGCCAGCGCTGCAGCTCCATCCACTGCTGCCCCATCAGTTCCTCGGGGGACTCGGGCGCGATGTACCCGTCCAGCGACATCGAAACACTGAAGAACACTTTCCCCGCCATCAGCTCTCCTTCTCCTCTTTCCGACGCTTCGCGCCGCCGACGCCCGGGACGGACGTCACCTGTTTCATCCACGCGGCGATCTGGCTTTCGTCGATGTCATCCACGGACTCGAGCTCGACGCCCCGCGTCGCTCTGCCCATCCCCACCGGTGTAACCGGCGGAACCGGATCCAGCGTCACGCCATTGATGAACATGACCTTCACGTGGCCGGCGAAGCCTCCGCAACAGAAGCACCACCCGTCGCCCACACCGTAGTACGACATCCCCCACTTGACCGAGCGCTCGAGACCCGGCAGGGTCGAGGCCGCCAGCGCATCGACCGCTTCGGCGATGCTGCGCTGCGGCTGCGGCAGGCCGGCGATGTACGCGAAGACCGGCTTGTCTCCGACCGCAGCTTTCGCAGGGCTCGCCCGGCCGGTCATGGCTTCCGGCAGCGTGATGGCCGCATCGGTTTCTGCGGAAGTTCGCGTCGCCGGCGTCCGGGATTCGTCCTTACCGCCGTCGGTGCGGGGCATGCCGGAATCCTATCCCTCACCTGTCGCGGAGGGGGCGGCCCACTGAGTGAATTCAATGCCCGCTTGACCGCGCCCTTGGGGCGAGGGCGATCCTTAAGCACGAAGGTTGGATGAAGGTCATCCGGAGGAAAGAAGATGAGCGATACGTGGTTGAGCCCTGGTGCTTTTTCTCGACGGTGCGGGCTGTCGGCGAAAGCCCTCCGGCTATACGCCGAGAACGGGATTCTGGTGCCGGCGTCGATCGATGCCGAAACCGGCTACCGCCACTACGCGTTGGATCAATTGCAGGATGCTCGGCTGGTACGTCTTCTGCGGGGCGCAGGCATGTCGCTCGCCGCCGTCGGCGAGGTGTTGCGCACTCCGCGCGCAGACCGGTCAGCTCTCGTGGAGCAATACGCCGAGCAGACCCAGGCCGACCTCAGTCGGCGCTTGCAACTGCTTGCTCATCTTTCGCGCACCTTCACAGGAGGAAAGGATACCTATCTCATGAACGCAGTCGAGACCCGGGCGGTGCCCGACCAGACAGTACTCACCGAACAGGCGTACGTGAGCGCCACCGAGTTGCCGGCCTGGATCGCACGGACCGGGATGCGTCAACTCGAGCTCGCGGCCACGGTCGGCGGCCAAGTGGGCTCTTCGATGGTGATCTATCACGGGGATGTCAGTGAGGACAGCGATGGACCCGTCGAATCCTGCATTCCCGTGGACAGCGACAAGGCGGATCCCGCAAAGCTGCCCACTCGGGTGGAACCCGCTCACACCGAGGCTTTCATCACCGTGACCCGCGGACAGGTGCGGTACCCCGATCTGCTCTTGGCGTACGACGCATTACACGAATGGGTACAAGCGAACAGTGCCACCATCGTCGGTTCGCCTCGCGAGGTCTACTTCGCGGACCCGTCTTCGGGACCCGACGAGGAACCCATCGCCGACGTCGCCATTCCGATCGCGCGCTGAATGCTCGCCCGTCGTACCCTTCAGTCCACCGCTTCACGGTCGAGGGACTTCTGCTCGGCGGCCCAGGAGCCGAGCAGTCGGAGACGTTCGGCCGAATCCGAACCGGGCTCCGCCGCATAGATCAGCATCACGTTTCCGGTCTCTGCGGTGACGGCGAACTCCTCGTACGCGAGCACGAGCTCACCGACGACCGGGTGCACGAAGCGTTTCGTGCCCGCCCCGTGGGTCCGGACGTCGTGGGCCGCCCAGAGCCGGCGGAACGTCTCACTGCGGGTCGAGAGCTCGCCGACGAGATCCTGGAGCGCCTTGTCGTGGGGATCCCGCCCGGCCTCTGCGCGGATGATCGCGACGCACATCTCCGCGAAGCGGTCCCAGTCCGGATAGAAGTCGCGCGCAACCGGGTCGAGAAACTGGAATCGGGCCAGATTGGGGATGCGCCCACCGTCGCCGATGACCGGTGAGTAGAAGGCGCGGCCGAGCTCGTTCGTGGCGAGAAGGTTCTGCCTGGGATCGCGCACGAACGCGACCGCGTCGGTGATCGAGTCGAGCGCCCACTGCAGTGCCGGGCGCGGGCCGGTCACCTTGACGCCACGACGTCGCGCGCGGCTGCTGGAGGAGACGCCGTCTGCCGCGCGCGCGAGATCGAGCAGGTGCGCACGTTCCGTGTCGTCCAGCTGCAGAGCGTTCGCTAGGGAATCCAGCACGGATGCGGAGGCACCGGCGATCGCGCCGCGCTCCAGCTTGGCGTAGTACTCCACGCTCACTCCGGCCAACTCGGCCACCTCGCTGCGCCGAAGACCCGCGACGCGCCGATTGCCGCCCGCGCTGAGCCCTGCCGCCGCAGGCGTGACCCGTGCGCGGCGACTCATAAGGAAGTCGCGGATCTCGGCTCGGTTGTCCATGAGGAAAGGCTAGGCCGATGCCGTGCTGGGAGGGAGTCCCTCGCGGTACACCCCTTGTCAGAGACTCCCACTGCGGCGACGTGCCGGGGAAGCTGTTGGTATGTTCACTCCGCCCCAGCCGACCGCCCGGACGTTCGGCCGACTCTTTTCGACCCTGCTGCTGGTGCTGACCGTCTTCGGACCGATCTCGATGGACCTGTACCTGCCGGCGCTGCCCGCGCTGACGAGGGAGCTCGGCGCGGCGACCTCGATCGCACAGCTGACGGTCACCGCATGTTTGATCGGCCTGGCCGCCGGTCAGCTCATCGCAGGCCCGCTCTCCGACCGACTCGGACGACGGGGCATCCTGCTGATCGGCATCTGCGCCTACATCGTCGTCTCTGCACTCTGCGCAGCGAGCCCGACCGTCGAGTTCCTCATCGTCGCGCGTCTGGTGCAAGGACTTGCGGGGGGCGTGGGGATCGTGATCGCACAGGCTGCGGGCAGGGACGTCTACGCCGGGGGCGAACTGATCCGCTTCTACGGGCGGCTCACCGTCGTGGGCGGACTGGCCGCCATCGTCGGCCCGCTCCTGGGTGGACTTCTCACCACCTTCCTCGACTGGCGCGGACTGTTCATCGGCCTCGCCGTGATCGGCGCCGCCATCCTCGCCACGACCCTCGCTCTGTTTCGCGAGACCCTGCCCCCCGCCGAGCGAACCTCCGGCGGCTGGGCGACCACCCTCCGGGACTTCCGGACGCTGGTCGCCGACCGGGTCTTCCTCGGTGCGGTCCTGAACCAGGGCTTCCTCTACGCTGCGCTCTTCGCCTACCTCGCGGGGGCGACCTTCGTCCTCCAGGACATCTACGGCCTCTCCCCGCAGTCCTACGCTCTTGCGTTCGGCCTCAACTCGGCGGGCTTCATGGTGTTCGGCTATCTGGCGGGTCGCAGCGCCGAGAAGTGGAGCATCCAGGGGACCCTCGTCGTGGGTGTCGTGGTCGCGGGAGTCGGTGCGGCAATGCTGCTGGTATCGGGCCTGGCGACGATGCCTCTGTGGTTCGTGCTCATCGCTCTCTTCGCGTTGGCGAGCGGTGTGGCGATCTCCTCTCCGCCCGCCACGACCCTGGCTCTTGGCGGATATCCACGGATCGCCGGCACCGCGTCGTCCCTGCTCGGGATGGTCCGGTTCGGCTTCGGAGGCATCGCCGCTCCGCTGGTCGGTATCGCGGGCGCCGCCAGCGTTCTTCCCCTCGGCGTCGTCACCCTCGTCGGCGTGCTTCTTGCGGCCGGCGCACTGGTGCTGTCTGCCCGCCGCACCTCGCCCACCACTCACCCCGCGGATCGCGCACCGATCCGCACCCCCTCGACCATCACCAACTGAAGGAGAACCACACAATGCGTGGAGTCATCATGTACGCCCCCGGCGACGTGCGCGTCGAAGAGCGGGAGAACCCGACCATCATCGAACCCACCGACGCGATCATCCGCCTGACCGCATCCTGTATCTGCGGGTCCGACCTCTGGCCGTACCGCGGCCTCGAGCCCGCCGACCACACGCCGATGGGCCACGAGTACGTCGGCGTGGTCACCGAGATCGGCACGGCCGTGAAGAACATCGCGGTCGGCGACTTCGTCGTCGGCTCCTTCTTCGCCTCCGACAACACCTGCGAAATCTGCCAGGCCGGGTACCAGTCCCGCTGCGTGCACGCCGAGCCCATCGGCGCCATCGGCACCCAGGCCGAATACGCCCGCATCCCCCTCGCCGACGGCACACTCGTGGCCACCCCGGGTCAGCCATCCCCCGACCTGATCCCTTCCCTTCTGGCTGCATCGGACGTGCTCGGCACCGGGTGGTTCGCCGCCGTGGCCGCAGAGGCCGGACCCGGCAAGACCGTCGCCGTGGTCGGCGACGGGGCGGTCGGACTGCTCGGAATCCTTGCCGCCAAGCAGCTGGGGGCCGAGCGAATCATCGCCATGTCACGCCACGCTGACCGTCAAGCGCTCGCCCGCGAGTTCGGCGCCACAGACATCGTCGAGGAGCGCGGCGATGCCGGCGTCGCGAGGATCAAGGAACTCACCGACGGACTCGGCGCGCACTCGGTGATCGAGGCGGTCGGCACGCAGGAGTCGATGATGCAGGCCATCCGCTCGACACGCCCCGGTGGCCACGTCGGCTACGTCGGGGTCTCCCACGACGTCGAACTGGCCGGCGACGAGCTGTTCTTCACCGCCGTACACCTGCACGGCGGACCGGCGCCCGTTCGCCGCTTCCTGCCCGACCTCATCCAGCGAATCTGGGACCGCGAGATCGATCCCGGAACCGTGTTCGACCTCACCCTTCCCCTCGAGGAGGCGGCCGAGGGTTATCGTGCGATGGACGAGCGCCGCGCCACCAAAGTGCTGCTCACCGTCTAGAGCGCCCGTTGGCACGCAGGGCCGCGAGGATGGTCGCCAGGTCGACACCTTCCTGGAGCAGGGCGCCGATCGTGGCCGGGATCACACCGAAAGCCGCGATCACCATCAGCACGACGGAGGCGGCGATACCGATCCAGATGCTCTGCACGGCGATGCGGACGGTGTCACGCCCGATGGTCACCGCGCTCGCGACGCCGCCGATCTCATCGATGAGCAGAACGACGTCAGCCGACTCGCTCGCCGCCGTCGCCCCTCTCGCACCCATCGCAATTCCGACATCTGCGCGGGCCAGTACGGGAGCATCGTTGACACCGTCGCCGACCATCACGACGGGCCGCTCCTGGATCGCCGCAACATGTTGCACCTTGTCGGCAGGGAGGCACTCCGCGCGGAAACGGTCGATGCCGAGATCGGCCGCGATCGCTGCCGCGGTCTCCGTCGTGTCGCCGGTGAGGAGTTCGAGATGACGGATGCCCTGTCCGCGCAGACGATCCAAGGTCTCGACCGCATCGGCGCGGGGCGAATCGCGTTCGATCAGTGCGCCCGCATACACGCCGTCGACTCCGACATAGATGGCGAGCTCACCGACGGCCGTCTTCTCCTCGCTCGCGTCGGGTGCGTGGACTTTCACGAAGCGAAGCTTGCCGACGGCGACCTGCCGGCCGTCCACATCGGCGTACACCCCATCCGTCGCCCGTTCCTGCGCCGACTCCGTCGGCCTGAGCGGAACGGACCGGTCTCTCGCCGCTTGGACGACTGACGCGGCAAGGACGTGCGACGAGTACTGTTCCGCGCTCGCCGTCAAGGCGAGGAGCTCATCGTCTGTGAAACCGGGCGCGGGGCGCAGCCCGCGCAGCACAGGGTGCCCCGAGGTCAGTGTTCCCGTCTTGTCGAATACCACCGTCTGCGCATTCGACAGGCGCTCGAAGACGCCTCCGTTGCGCACGATGATTCCTTCCCGTGCCGCCCGACTCATACCGCCGATGAATGCGACAGGCGCCGCGATGAGGAGCGGGCATGGCGTCGCGAGCACGAGGACCTCCGCGAACCGCACGGGGTCGCCGCTGACGAACCAGGCGACGCCGGCAAGAAGGACCGAGAAGATCGTGAACGGCACGGCGTAACGATCAGCGAGCCGCACGACGTGAGCTTTGCTTCGCGCCGCACCCGCGACGAGGGCCACGATCTGCTGGTACTGGCTGTCGGCGGCGACAGCCGTCGCTCGCACGCGGATCGCCACCGGGCCGTTGATCGAGCCGCTGAGAATCTCATCTCCTTCCTGCTTCTCCGCCGGAATGCTCTCGCCGGTGATCGGCGACAGGTCCAGTGCGGCCTCCTCTGTGACGAGCACTCCATCGACGGGCACGACCTCGGATGGTCGCACGAGCAGTTCATCGCCGATTCCCACGCCGTCGATCGGGACATCGACGACCGCGTCGTCCTCGTAACGGTGGGCGACCCGTGGATCGCGTTCGAGGAGCGCGTCGATCTCATGGCGCGCCCGCCGGGTGGCGAAGTCCTCGAGCGCCGTCCCTCCGCTCATCATCAGCACCACGATGAGCGCTGCGACGACCTCCCCCACGAGAACGGTGGCAACGATCGCCATCACCGCCAGGATGTCGATGCCGAACCTTCCGGCCGCCAATGACCGGATCATCCGGATGGCGTAACCGGCTGCCGCGGCGAGCGCGTATCCGCCGGCGATCCAGGCCGCGACCGTGGTGTATCCGAGGAGAGCGAACACACCACAGATCAGACCGACCACGAGGGTGAGCGAGATCACCCAGTAGCGCAGGGCGAGGCGGACGATGCCGCCCTTACGCGGCCGGATCCGGGCGGCGCGGCTGGTCACGCCGTCGCCCCGGTCGACGCGTCGCACGAGTGAATACTCGTGACGTGATGTGTCACGGTGGGCTCCGATCGTTTCAACCTGACTCGCCCACGGTGTCAGGGACGGCACAGCCGGGCAAGTGCCGAAAGTCCTCCGTCTCGCACGATGTCGAGCATCAGACCGGTTCGAATAGACGCGCCATGGCCCCGAATAAGCAATGGCAGGTGCGGCGTTGCCAGGATGGACTCACGGGAGGGGTTCCTCCTCTGTTGTGCGAAGCCATTGCGAAGCCGCTGAGGTGCCGGCGGAGAACGAGGGATGCTTCGGCCTGTCGAAGAAGCCGTGGGTGGAATCGCGGATCACGACGTGCGTAGTGGGCACCTCGGCATTTCGAAGCTCCCTGGCGAAGGCGCTGCCGGAGGCTCGCAGCGTGTCCCTGTCCGCATCCAGGATGAGCGTCCTCGGGAAGGCCTCTAGCGAGTGGCCGCCAGGGAAGGCACGAGGATCGGCCATGCGCTCGGAAGAGCCCGCGTAGTTCCGGTTCATGCGGAAGACTGTCTTGGGCCGGAATTGTGTCAGGCCGCTGGCTGCGTTCAGGCATCACAGGGGTTGTCGCATACAACGACGACGTGGCTGCGATAGTCGTCGGCGCCGCATTGCGATCCGGTGCCCGAGTACCAGCTGACCTCGCCGGCCCGGCCGCTGGTCCAGAGACCCAGGCGGAACTTGTTGTGCGTGAGTCCGCCTGACCTCTGTTGGTCTTCCATCAGAGCAACCGACCACCGAGAGCGAAATCCATGCGACCGGGTGGATGTGGTCCACGGCTTCGGGCTATCAGCGACCTAATGACCTCCGCTTGTTGAAGACATCGAAGGCGACGGCCGCAAGCAGCACCAGGCCCTTGATCAGTTGCTGGACATCGCTGTCGATGCCGAGGATGGACATGCCGTTGTTGAGCACGCCGATGATCAGGCCGCCGATGATCGCTCCAGGAACCGTTCCGATGCCCCCGGTAACCGCCGCTCCACCGATGAAGACGGCGGAGATGGCGTCCAGCTCGAATCCATTGCCTGCACTGGGGCTGGCAAGGTTGAGCCCGGCGGTGAAGACGAGTCCGGCGATCGCAGAGATCACGCCCATGTTGATGAACAGCAGGAACGTCACTCGCTTGGTCTTGACGCCGGAGAGAGCCGCGGCGGCGAGGTTTCCGCCGATCGCGTAGATGTGACGCCCGAACACCGAACGGTTCATCAACGCCGTGTAGCCGACGACAAGCACTCCGAGGATGATGAGCACGATCGGCGTTCCGTTGTAGCTGGCCAGCAGCAGCGTGACTGTGAGCACCAGGCCGACGAGGAAGACCAGCTTCAGGAGGAACCACCAGAGCGGCTCGTCCTCCAAGTCGTACTTGCGGCGCAGAAACCGCTGCCGGGCCGACGTCGCAACGATGGCGATCGACGCCAGTACCCCGAGGATGAGGGTGAGCGGCTCGTAGCCGGAGGTCCCGAAGGCCGGCAGGAAGCCTGAGCCGAGCGCGCGGAACTCCTTCGGAAAGAAGGAGATCTGCTGGTTGCCCAGGGCGATCTGAGCGGCACCGCGGAAGACGAGCATGCCGGCGAGGGTGACGATGAAGGCGGGAATGCCGAAGTAGGCGACCCAGTATCCCTGCCACGCTCCGACCAGGGCGCCGAGGACCAGGCAGAGGATGACGGCCAACGGCCACGGCAGATGCCACTGCGAGATCATCACTCCCGCCATCGCGCCGATGAACGCGACCACGCTGCCGACCGAGAGGTCGATGTGTCCGGCGATGATGACCATGACCATGCCGACTGCCAGGATCAGGATGTAGCTGTTCTGGACGATGAGGTTGGTGACGTTGATCGGCGCGAGAGTGATGCCTGCCGTCGTGATCTGGAAGAACAGCACGATCACGATCAGCGCGATGAAAAGGCCGATCTGTCGGAGCTGGCCCGTCAGGTAGTTGAAGGCGTTCGTGAGCGATTTCATTCTGTGGTCTTCTCGCGTTCCTGGGTCATGAATTGCATGAGGTATTCGGCGGTTGCCTCCTCGCGGGGGACGTCGGCGGTGATCCGTCCCTCGCTCAGGGTGTAGATGCGGTCGCAGATGCCGAGCAGCTCGGGCAGCTCGGAGGAGATCACGATGATGCCTTTACCGGCGTCGGCGAGGCGGTCGATGATCGTGTAGATCTCGTATTTCGCCCCGACATCGATCCCGCGGGTCGGCTCGTCGAGGATCAGCACATCCGGGTCGGCGTACATCCACTTCGAGAGCACGACCTTCTGCTGGTTGCCGCCGGAGAGCTTGCCGGTGAGCGTCGAGACGCTGGGCGTCTTGATGTTCATCGTCTTGCGGTAGCCCTCGGCGACGATCCGCTCCTTGTGATCGTTGACGAACTTGAGCCAGTCCACGAGCTTGTCGAGCGCGGCGATCGAGACGTTGCGCTGGATGTCGTCGATCAGGTTGAGGCCGTAGTGCTTGCGGTCTTCGGTCGAATACGCGATGCCGTGCTCGATGGCCTTGGAGACGGTGTTGACGGAGATCGGCTGGCCGCGTTTGTAGACCTGACCGCTGATGTCGACGCCGTAGCTGCGACCGAAGACGCTCATCGCCAACTCGGTGCGGCCCGCGCCCATCAGCCCGGCGATGCCGACGATCTCGCCGGCCCGCACGTTCAGGTTTGCGCCGTCGACCACCTTTCGGCTGCGGTCGAGCGGGTGGTGCACGGTCCAGTCCTCGATGCGCAGCAGCTCCTCGCCGATGTGCGGCACGTGATCCGGGAACCGGCTGGCGACGTCGCGGCCGACCATTCCCTTGATGATGCGGTCCTCACTGGTCGCCTCCCCGCGCATCTCGAGCGTCTCGATGGTGCGTCCGTCGCGGATGATCGTGACGCGGTCGGCGATCGCCTTGATCTCGTTGAGCTTGTGGCTGATGATGATCGACGTGATGCCGTGGCTCTGGAGCTGGCGGATCAGGTCGAGCAGGTGCGCCGAGTCGTCGTCGTTGAGGGCGGCCGTCGGCTCGTCGAGGATGAGGATCTTCACCTCCTTGGAGAGTGCCTTCGCGATCTCCACCAGCTGCTGCTTGCCGACGCCGATGTCTTTGATCTTCGTGATGGGGTTGTCGTGCAACCCCACTCGGGCGAGCAGTCTTCCGGCTTCGAGGTTGGTTTCGTTCCAGTCGATCCAGCCACTGTGCTGGCGCTCGTTGCCGAGGTAGATGTTCTCGGCGATCGACAGATACGGCGAGAGCGCCAGCTCCTGGTGGATGATCACGATGCCTGCGGCCTCGGAGTCATTGATCGACCGGAACTCCACGGGTTCACCGCCGAGTACGATCTCACCGTCGAAGGTGCCGTGCGGGTAGACGCCCGAGAGGACTTTCATCAGCGTGGACTTGCCTGCACCGTTCTCGCCGCAGATGGCGTGGACCGAGCCCTCCTCGATGGAGATCGAGACATCCTGCAGAGCCTTGACCCCGGGGAACGTCTTCGAGATGTTGCGCATCTCGAGAATCGTGTTGGACATTGTCTCCCTTGCTTCGTCGCGGGCGGGGCGGGCACGTCGTACGCGTGCCCGCCCCGCCTCAGCGGCCGGATCGGACTACTGGAGGTCGGACGCCTTGTAGTAGCCGCTGTCGACGAGCACCTTCTGGTAGTTGTCCTTGGTCACGACAACGGGCTGGAAGAGGTAGCTCGGCACGACCTTGGTCTTGTTGTCATAGCTCTTTGTGTCGTTGACCTCGGGCTTCGTGCCGGTGAGGACGTCGTTCGCCATCTTGGCCGCCTCGTTGGCGAGCTTGCGGGTGTCCTTGTAGACCGTCGAGTACTGGGTTCCCGCGATGATCTGCTTGACACTGGCGACCTCGGCGTCCTGCCCGGTGATGATCGGCAGCTTCTTGCCGCTGGAGCCGTAGCCGGCGCCCTCGAGCGCGCTCAGGATGCCGTCGGACAGGCCGTCGTACGGCGAGAGCACGCCCTGCACCGCCGCGCTGCCGGAGTAGGACTTGGCGATCAGGTTCTGCATCCGGGCCTTCGCGGTCGCCGGGTCCCAGCGCAGGATAGCGACCTGGTTGAAGTCGGTCTGCCCGCTCTTGACGACGAGCGTGCCGTCGGCGATGTAGGGCTTGAGGGTGTCCATCGCGCCGTTGTAGAAGAAAGTCGCGTTGTTGTCGTCGGGGCTGCCCGCGAACACCTCGATGTTGAACGGCCCCTTGGCCCCGGTCTTCTTCCCGTCGGCGTCGAGGACGCCGAGACCGGTCAGCAGCGAGTTCGCCTGGTAGACGCCGACCTTGTAGTTGTCGAAGGAGACGTAGTAATCGACGTTCTTGTCGCCGGTCAGGAGGCGGTCGTACGAGATGACCTTGATGCCGGACTTGGCGGCGGCGTCGAGCTGGTCCGTGAGGGAGCCGCCATCGATGGAAGCGACGATCAGCACCTTGGCGCCCTTGGTGATCATGGTGTTGATCTGCTGGACCTGGGTGGGGATGTCGTTATTGGCGTACTCGAGGTCGACCTTGTAGCCGTCCTTCTCGAGGTCCGACTTGACGGCATTGCCGTCGGCGATCCACCGCTCCGACACCTTGGTCGGCATGGCGACGCCCACGAGCGCGCCCTTGTTGTCGGTCGGGCCGGCCTCCGTGCCGCTACCGGCTCGGCCGCCGGAGCAGGCAGCGAGCGTTACGGCGACACCGAGGGCGATCGCTCCGAACGCGATTCTCTTCAACTTCACTGTGATTCCCTTCGAGGGTGGGGCGGTCTGCACGCGGAGTGCGTGCGGGTACCAGGGAACTGAGTGACGGTCACTGGGCGAGCGATCGAGTCTGCGCGAGAGGAGAACCGGAGATGCTGCTTCGCACCGCGCTGTCCTCCTTCTGCGACGTCCTCGTCGTCCGCTAGGCTGTCCGATATATGTGACCGGTCCCAGAACGGGTATGACGTTATGCCTCATCCAGCCTTCAAGTCAAGCTACGTGCCGAAAATTGTTCGTTCGCCCGCTCTCGGTGGCCAGCCATCCGGGCCTAGGATCAGCAGAGCACCACGATTCGCGGCGGGGCCGCACTGTCCGAACCCGGAGCGAGCATGACGGACAAGGTCGACAGCGGGTCAGACAAACGTCTCTCGATCCGCGATGTGGCGCGCATCGCCGGAGTGTCTCGCCAGACAGTGTCTCGCGTGCTGAACGGCGAGCGGTACATCAAGCCCTCGACCGAGGAGCACGTCCGAAAGGTCATCGAAGAGCTCTCCTGGCGGCCCAACAGTGCCGCCAGGGCGCTGGCGACCTCCCGTTCGAAGGCGATCGGGCTTCTTGTCTCGGCCCGGTCGCATTACGGCCCGTTCAGTGCGGCGGCCGCGGTCGACGAGGCTGCCCGGGCGCGCGGCTACGCGATCGTCACAGCGACCCTGGCGCACGAGGACGAGACCAGTCTGACGGAAGCGCTCGACGCCTTCCTCGCCCAGGGCGTGGACGGGGTGGTCGTGATCGCGCCGCAGCAGCGCGCGCACGACGCGCTGCGGAAGGTGTCCATCCGGGTGCCGTTCATCAGCCTGCAGTGGCCGGACACACCCGGCGACCGGGCGGTCGCGTTCGACCAGCGGGCGGGCGCGCGTCTGGCGACCCGACATCTGATCGACCTCGGTCACACGCGCATCGTTCATATCGCCGGTCCGCAGGACTGGAACGAGGCCGAGGAGCGCATGCACGGCTACCTCGAGGAGATGTCCGCAGGCGATCTCCCGACGATTCCACCAGTCCTCGGCGACTGGACTGCCGACACGGGCTATGACCTCGGCACGAGATTGCTCGGTACACGGGAGTTCACGGCGGTCTTCGCATCGAACGACCAGATGGCGTTGGGTCTCATGCACGCCGCTGCGGATCTCGGGTTGTCACTCCCGGAAGATCTCAGCATCGTGGGCTTCGACGACATCCCCGAGGCGAAGCATTTCACACCACCGTTGACCACCGTCCGCCAGGACTTCGCACAACTCGGCGCCAGCGCAATCGAGCGATTGATTGCCGACATCGAAGGACGCGATCTCATACCTCCGAAGAACTTCGCGGCGCCGGAGTTGATCATCCGCCAGAGCACCAAGCTCGCCCCGCACATCGTCGAGCCGGCGTCGCGACCCACTCGGCACGATCGTCCCTGACCGGCGCGACCCCTCCTCCTGCCCACCGGGCTCCTCTTCCTGATGACTTGGCGAGGCGGGCGTGGCAGTATTGCGCAACCGTCGGCGACGCTGTGGGGATCCGGGAAGAAAACACTTCGCCGCACAGCGCGCTCAATGCGAAGGAGCCCCGGTCGCCCACCCTTGGGGCAGGACCGGCGACCGGGGACGGTGCAGGTGCTCCGGCGTAGCGACTCGGGGGAAATCGTGCGACCGGAAGCGCCAGAGTATCGACTGTCTCGCCGGCGTGGAAGGTGTCTGAGAGAACTCGAAGGGTAGCGCGAGAAGACTACGAGTCGGCGGTTCGATAGCCCCGGCTCCACGCCGGATGGGCCAACGAAGACCTCGACTTGATCCGGGAAACGCCCAACCGCTACCCACACGCTTCGAAACGACACGAACGCGCGCGCCCGATCTAGAATCCGACTCCTCCGGGCGCGGCCTGAGCGATTTCGGCCTCTCGTTCGATCAGTGCGTTCGCTCGGCCGAATCGGCACCCACCGGCAAGACACGATTAATCCCAAGAAACCTGTATCGTTACACACTGGCTCCCGTTTTGTTTTTCGACTCCAGTTTGAGATGTTCGATTTCTCGGTCCCGAAAGGCGGCACCGCATGACTAACTCCTCCCGCCCACAAGTCCCACCCCGAGGTTGGAACAGCTGGGACTCGTTTGGCACCAACATCTCCGAAGAAGAGGTGATGGCCAACGCGCGGTTCATGTCCGAGCATCTGCTGCAGTTCGGCTGGGACACGATCGTGGTCGATGCGCAATGGTTCGAACCGAATGCCCGGGCTGGCGGATACAACGAAAATGCCGATCTAGTACTCGACGAATTTGGGCGCCCTCAGCCAACCCTGAATCGATTCCCGTCGGCGGCGGGCGGCAAGGGATTTAAACCCCTCGCCGATGCAATCCACGATCTCGGCCTGAAGTTCGGCCTTCACGTGATGCGGGGGGTCCCGCGCCGGGCAGCTGCCGGCAGGTTGCCGGTAGAAGGCACGTCGTCCACCGCCGCCGACATCGCGAACTATGACAGCCCATGCCATTGGAACACTGACTACTGGGGCATCGACATGAGTCACCCCGACGGTGCCGCTTACTACCAATCAGTCGCCCGAATGTTCGCCGGCTGGGGCGTCGATTTCGTCAAGGCGGATGACCTGCTGTGGCCGTACCATACCGCCGAGATCACCGCGATTTCGGCGGCATTGCGAAAAGCAAATCCAGCCATCGTCCTGAGCCTCTCGCCAGGAGAGGACGTCTCGACGAATTTTGTGGATCACCTCCGAGACAGCGCAACCATGTGGCGGATCTCGAACGATGTCTGGGACCGCTGGCAGGACGTTCTCGACCAGTTCCAGCGAATGGCCCGCTGGGCACCGCTCTCTCAGGTCGGAGCATGGCCGGACGCTGACATGCTCCCACTGGGTCACATCGGGCTCCGCGCCGAACGGGGTGCCGACAGGCAGTCACTGCTGAGCCTCCAGGAGCAGCGAACGCTCCTGTCACTGTGGGCAATTGGCGGCTCACCTCTATTCATGGGGGGTGATCTGCCGACAAGCTCTGCCGAGACGATCCGTATGCTCTCGAATCCCCTGATGCTCGATGTCAACTCGCGACGCGAGAACCAGAAGGAAGTGCTTCGGGAACTCGACTACGTCGTGTGGACGGCGGTCCTGGACGGCGATGACATCGTGGCCATATTCAACATCGGCGAGGTTCCACTGTCCCGAGTCATCCGGCTGGACGCACTTGGACTCGATGGGGACTTTGACGTTTTGGAGGGCTGGACAGGCGAAACCAGTCGGACGGGCGACGCGATTCCCGTCGCCCTCGATCCACATGACTCCATGCTTGTGAGGCTCCGTCGACGCGCATGAGCACCTCGCGGCTGATGTGGGTCTGGTCGAGGACACGGGGCAGGGCGTCGCTGCGTCGGCGAGCTGGAGCACGGTGAGGTGGCCGCGCAGCTGCTGATAGACGCTTGCCGGAGTGGCCGCCGTTGAGGTCGTGGCGAGCTGGAACTGGCCGGTCGTCGTGGCGACGTCGGCGAGTGCAGCCTGTCTGAGGTAGCCGGCGGGAGTGACTCCGTTGACCGGTCGGGACCAGAAGGGTGCGTCGTCGCGGCCGTCGGGCTCGACGGGTACCGCGCCAAGGTGGCGGCACGCTGCTTGTCGAGGAAGATCTGGAACTCGCGCATCGGAATCGAGATCCCGTTCACCGTGGCGACCTGCTGACGCTGTGCCCTCTTTCCTCATCCAGTCTGCGCCCGATTCACGCGAATTCAGCGGCCGATCAACCGCGCGCGCTCGGCTGCGGTGATCGGGATCACCGAGCCGTGGCGGGCACCCTCGGGAAGACGTGCCGCAGCCCGATGTTCCCAGAGGCCATCGAGTGGTTCGGCACTGCGGTAGAGCTGGTAGCCGCGGAGCTCGAACTCGTCCAGAAGCAGGTATGCCGCCTGACCGTCGATCCCCGCGAAGACGGCCGGCCCTTCCGCACGGGCCTGGGTCGCCGACCCGAGCTCACGAGCGACCAGGCGGAAGTCCGCGGAGAAGTACTCTCCCCCGCGTTCCTGAGAAACGAACGGGGAACGCGTCTCCGGGTCGTCGGTGAGCGAGTCGGCCGTGAACCGGGCGAGCTCTCCCTGCCATTCCAGAAAGGTCGCGTCGATGACGTCATGGCCCGGGTCGAGGTAGCAGCGAGCCGGGCTGAAGTGCTGGAAGTCCGGCGTCTCGGTCACGAGGATCTGCTGGTGCTCCTGCACGACGCGATCCGATCCCGGCTCGTACAATGCAGCGGCGAAGAAGACCAGCCAGGTGTTGTCGGCCTCGGACCAGAACGCTTTGGGCGCCCAGGCGTTGCCGGCTTCTGCGGGCGCGATCTGGGCGAGGCGGGGCTGTGTCCAGGTGAGGAGGTCGTCGCTCTGCCAGATGACGATGGAACGGCTTCCGTGACGAACCGCCCGCGTCCAGTCCCCGTCCGGAAAGGTGCGCAGGTCGGTAGCGATCAGCACGAACGAGCCGGTCCTCGGGTCGCGGGCCAGGAAGGGGTCTCGCACCCCCTTCTCGCCGACGTCCGAACGGAGCACGGGACGGCCGTCGGCGATCGTCACCCACTCGTTCGGTTCGCGGCCTGTGGTGACTGCGAAGCGGATCTGCTCGCAGTCCGGGCCGTTCCCGTTCTGGAAGTAGGCCAGGAGGAATCCGTCGAAGCTCGGGCTCATATCGTCCTTTCCGCTGAGGTCGTGCCTTCTGCTGCAGCCTCCGGGAGCAGGTGCTGCGGAACAGGGATGTCGCGTTCGGCAAGCAGCTGCCCGTCCCGCACAGTGAGCCGGGCGGCGTGCACGGTGCTGGTGCGTGACGCGATCCAGTTCGGATCGTCGCGTCGAGGGTGGGTGAAGTAGAAGAGGATCGCAGACTCCGCGCGTCCGGCTGCCGCGGGGACGACCACGGCATCTGCATGATGGCCGACTTCGAGGTCGTCCGGATGACTGCCCGGTGTGTCCAGGATGAGTCCGCCGTTGACCTCTTGGCGATGCCAGACCCGGGCGTCGTGAGAGCGGTGGACGCCGAGGCCGCGCCACTCGTCGGTGATCATCCAATACCAGCCGCCGAGGCGGAAGACGTTCGGGCCCTCATGCGGCGGGGTCGCCGGCACGGCTCGCCCTTCGACCCGCCAGCTGCTCAGGTCCCGGCTGACGGCAGACCACGTCGAGGAGCCGTCGTGCTCGTTCTTGTACCAGAGGCGCCAGTTTGCGTCTCCGCACAGCGCGACCGCCGCGTCGATCACCCGGTCGGAGCCGAGGTCGATCTCGGCCACCCGAGTCCAGTTCAGGAGATCCTCGCTGACGAACTCGACGATGTGGGACTCCGCACCCGTCCAGGAGTCCGGGACACCGTCGACCACCGTCAGATACATCCGGTACCGGCCCCCGGCGGCGATGACCTCGGGGGCCCAGAGCGTGTCCCCACGGCCCAGGCCTTCCGCGGTTCCGAGGTAGTGCCAGGTGGCTCCTTCGTCCGACGACGTCGCGATTCCGATCGAGGTGCCGTGGATCCAGCGCGCGCCGTCGGCCGGATCGGTGGTACGTCGCTGGGTGTAGAACATCCACCAGTCGCCGGTCCGGCTGTTCCTGACGACGGTCGGGTCGGTCGGCCCGTCGTAGACCGGGTCCCGGAAGATCGGCGCACTCATCGCACACTCCGCACACGCGGTCGGATGCCCGGACGTAGGCCCCGCGTTAGATGTAACGTTATACAACACGTAAGAACACCGCCCGATCTCGGGCCGGAAGGGGAGACAGCATGGTGACGATCCGCGACATCGCGAAGGCCGCGGGAGTCTCGCCGATGACGGTCTCGAACGTCCTCAACAGCAGGCCGCACGTCAAGGACTCGACGCGGGCGCGCGTCCTGCAGACGATCGACGACTTGGACTACCGGGTGAACATCGCCGCACGCAATCTGCGCCGCGGGAGGACGCACACCATCGGTCTGGCCGTGCCGGAAGTCGATCGCCCGTATTTCGGCGAGCTGGGTGCCGCGATCATCGAGAACGGCCGGCGTCACGACCTCAATGTGGTGATCGAACAGACCGAGCGGTCGCGTGAGAACGAGCTGACCGCGCTGGCCCTGTCGCGTCTGCGCATGTACGACGGGCTCATCCTCAGCGCGGTCGGGCTGGGCGAGTCCGATGTGGACTTGCTCCGCGTCGACTTCCCCGTCGTGATCCTGGGCGAGCGCATCTTCAGTGGTCCACTCGATCATGTCGCGATGCCGAATGATGACGGCGCCTACGCCGCGGTCCGGCACCTGATCGAGCGCGGGTGCACCCGTATCGTCGCGGTGCACGGCCCGCTGAGCGACGACACCGACGTCTCGAGCCTGCGCCACGCCGGATACCGCCGTGCGCTCGCCGAGGCCGGAATCGAAGAGGACCCTCGGTTGACGCTGACCCTGGATGTGTTCTCGCCAGAAGCGGCCTCGGCGGCCGTTCACCAGGCGGTTGATGGGGGCCTGGCCTTCGACGGCGTCTTCTGCGTGACCGATTACGTCGCCCTCGGCGTCCTGCGGGCCCTGGCCGATCTCGGCATCGTGGTCCCCGACGACGTGAAGGTGATCGGCTTCGACGATGTCGAGAGCAGCCGGTTCCTGACCCCCTCTCTGTCGAGTGTGAATCCGTCGAAGGATCTGATCGCCGCCAAGGCCGTCGACCTTCTGGTGGACCGGATCAATGGCGAGAGCGGGGAAGCTGTCGAGTTCGTGAGCCCGTACACCCTCGTCGCGCGCGAGTCGACCGCGGTCCGCTGAGAACGCGTCCGAACCGCTGCGGCCTTGACTCATCCTTTGACGCTGCCGCTGACCAGCCCGCTCACGATCTGGCGCTGCGCGACGATGAAGAAGATCACCATCGGGACGAGGACGATGACGCTCAAGGTCATGAACGCCGGCCAGTTCGTCGTGAACTGCCCGACCGCGGTGTAGACCTGCAGCACGAGGGTCTGCTTCTCGGGCGAGTTGATGAACACGTTCGGCGTGATGAAGTCGTTCCACACCCACATCGTCTGGAAGACCCCGACCGTCACGAGGATGGGACGGATCAGGGGCAGCGCGACCGACCAGTACACGCGGAAGGCTCCGGCGCCGTCGATCTTCGCCGCCTCGAACAGCTCCGTCGGCAAGGTGCGCATGTATCCGACGATGAGGAAGTAGCAGAAGATCGAACCGCAGGTGTACATGACGATCAGCCCGTTGAGGGAGTCCACGAGCCCCACGCCGGCGAGCATCCGGTACAGCGGGATCAGCGTCGCCTGACCGGGAACGAGGAACGCGATCACGAGGACGATGCCGACGATGGACGCGAATCTGCCCTTGCCGATCAGCACACCGAACGCCGCCATCGAGCCGATCAGCAGCATGAGCACGATCGAGATCACGGTCACGTAAAGCGTGTTCAGGAAGGCCTGCACCACCGGCGTCGTCTCGAAGACCTGGAGGTAGTTGCCGACGAAGAGGTGCGTCGGCAGCGCGAGCGGGTTGGCCGCCGTCTCCGGCTGCGTTTTCAGCGTGTTGACGAGGATGTAGTAGAAGGGGATGGCGACGACGCACGCGATGGGGATCATCACGATGCTGAGGACGATTCCGCGTGACTGTTTCATGAGTAGCGCTCCTCGAGACGGCGGGAGAGGGCGAGCTGGCCCACGATGATCAGCCCGACGACGATCAGGAAGAGCACGCTGAGCGCGGACGCCTTCCCGACGTCGGACTGGGCGATGCCGTTCTCGATGATCGACTGGGTGAGCGTCCGGGTGGCGAATCCCGGACCACCGTGCGTGAGGGTGAACGGTAGATCGTAGACCTTGAGTCCGTTCGTGAGCAGGAGGAGCTGGCTGACGGTGATGGCCGGAATGAGCAGCGGCAGCGTGAGGTTCTTGAACTCCTGCCAGCGGTTGGCGCCGTCGATCTTGGCCGCCTCGAAGATATCGGAGGGCAGCGCCTGGAGGTAGGCCAGATAGAGCATCGCGTGCCAACCGGTCTGCGACCACACGGCAACGATGATCACACTCACTTGAGCGAGCGTCTCGTTCGAGAGCCACGGGATCGGGGCCACTCCGAGCTGTCCGATGATCGAGTTGATCACGCCGGAGCCGAGGGGGCTGAGGATGAAGGCCCACACCAGTCCGAGGATCGCGACACTCGGTACGGCTGGGAAGAAAAAGACCGAGCGGACGAATCCACGGCCCACAAATCGACGGTTGAGCGCCAATGCCAGCGGGATCGCGAGGACGGTCACGATGACGGTGGTCGCGACCGCGTAGAAGAGCGTGAAGCCGAACGCCGACACCATCGAGGAGTCTTTCCAGATAGTGAGGTAGTTCTTGAAGCCCACGAAAGCGGGGGTGCTGACGTACCCGTTGTAGTCGGTGAAGCTGTAATAGATGGACTGGGCCATCGGGATCAGGTACAGCACGACGAAGACGATGAGGATGGGGACGACGAACCAGTAGGCTGCGAATCCCTCTCGAGCGCGTGCGAAACGCGATCGCGTTCGAACCGCGGCTTGCAGGTTTCGAAAGACCGTGGGGCGTTCCGCGGTTGTTGCGTGGGCCATGTCCTTGTGCTCCCTGGGATGTCTCGAGAGGTGGCGCCTGGGGGCGGCGCCACCTCTCGAGAGTCTCCTACTTGACCGAGTCGAGTTTCGTGTCGAGCCCCTTGGCGAACTGCTCCGGGGTGATGCTGCCCGAGATCATCTGCTGCAGCAGAGCGGTGGCTTCGGTGCTCATCTGGTCACTGTGCGTGGGCCAGTTCACCGCGGGCAGGTAGAACTTGCCGGCGCGTACCGCACTGGACATGTCGGACAGCGACGGATCGAGCGTCGGGGTGAAGTCCGTGGTCGTCGTGATGGACTGGGTCTGCTTCTGGTAGACCTCGACGCCCTGCTTGCTCTGAAGGAACTGCACGAACTTCTCGGCGGCCTGCGGATCCTTGGCCTTCGCGTTGATCGCGTAGCCCGGGGAGACCGCACCGCACCAGTAGGTCTGGCCGTCGGTGCTGGGAACGGCGAGGTATTGCAGCTTCAGGCTCGGCGCCGCCTGCTGGATGCCGCCGAGCGCCCAGGAACCCGTCCCGATCATCGCGACCTTGCCCTGCTCGAACTGCTGCGTCACCTGGTCGCCGGTGAGGCCGGCAACCAGGCGAGGCTCAACGCCTTGCGTGAACAGCTGGTCCCAGGTCTTCAGCGCGTCGGTCCAGGTTTTCTGGAAGGTGGTCTTGCCGGCCCAGATCTGCTGGTCCATGGTGCCGCCCAGGCTCTCGTTCTCCAGGCCGAGAAGCGCGGCGAGGCTGACCGGGATGCCATCGCCGGCCTCATAGAAGGGCGTGATCCCGGCGGTCTTGAGCTTCTTGCCGAGGTCCAGGAAGTCCTGCCAAGTCTTGGGCGCGTCCGTAAAGCCCACCTTGGCGAGGAGGTCCTTGTTGATCAGGATGCCTCCACCCCAGGAGGCCGTCGCGGCGCCGTAGACCTTGCCGTTCTGGGTGTAGGTGGCCTTGGCGGCCGGCGAGATGTTGGAGATCCAGGACTCGCTGCTCAGGTCCTTGGCGAAGCCGCCGCTCATGATCTGCGCCTTGTTCTCGGCGGTGATGATGAAGACGTCGGGGGCGGTGCCGGAGCCGAGCAGCGTCTGCAGCTTCTGGATGTACTGCGGGACCGGCGGGGCGTAGGAGGCCTTGACGGTGTAGCCCGGGTTCTCCTTCTCGAACTCGGCGAACACGGGCTTCATGGTCTGCTCGTTGTCCCAGGAGAGGAAGGTGACGGTCTTGGAGCCTCCGGAGACGCCGCTGCCGGCGGAGCATCCGGTGAGCGCGATCGCCGCGGCGGCGATCGCCGAGACTGCGATGAGTGTCCTCTTCATGCCGCGGCCGCGCGGCGAGGAGCTTGGGTGAAGCGACATTGCTCTCTGCTTTCTCTTATGTGTCGAGGGTTTCGGGTAATGCAGGCTGTGTCAAACGGATTGAGTCAGCGCTTGTTCGCACCGGTGCTAGGTCACCGGACGGCAAGTGGGTGAGTTCGTCGATGACGATCTCACGATGGAAGCCGTCCCCATCCGGGACGGCGAATCGGTGGTAGGCGATGAGCCACTCGTCCGTGCCGGGAACGCGAAGGATCGAGTGGTGGCCGGTGGCGAAGATCCCCTCTGCCGGCGACTGTTCGAGCAGGACGCCCTGTTGGGTCCACGGGCCGAACGGGCTCTCGCCCGTCGCCCAGCGGACGCGGTATGCCGGGTCGCGGGTGTCGTTCTCGGACCAGGTCAGGTAGTAGATGTCGCCGCGGCGGTGGATGTGCGCGGCCTCCCGGAAGGTGGGGTGCTCCCATGCCGTCACCGAGTCCCGGTCGATGGACACCATGTCGTTGTTGAGCCGTGCGACGTGGGCGACGGTGTTCCCCCAGATCAGGTACGACGTTCCGTCGTCGTCGACGAACACCGCCGGATCGATCGCGCGGCCCGCGAACTCGCCGCGCGAGACGATGGGCGCGCCCGAGTCGAGGAACGGGCCCGTCGGCGAGGTCGCCACCGCGACGCCGATGTTGTCGTCGGCGGTGAAGTAGAAGTAGTAGAGACCGTTGCGGTATGCCGCCGCCGGCGCCCAGGCGTTCCGGTCGGCCCAAGGCACGTCGCGGCCGAGCCGGAGCACCTCCCCCAGATCGGTCCACTCGCGCAGGTCGCGCGATCCGAGGACCCGGAAGTTGTCCGAGTCCCAGTTCTCGTTGCCGTCGGTCGTCGGATAGAGGTAGAAGCTGTCTCCGAATGCGACCAGCGCGGGGTCGGCGAAGTAGGGCCCCGTCTGTGGCGTCAAGCGGTTCACGTCGTTGTCTCCATTCGTCTCCGCGGTCTTCGCCGAGTCCAGTCTGTATCGATACAGGATCGATGGAATGTATCGTTACACACCGGCGCACGATTTGCAACCACCAGATCATTTCGACATCCGGAAGTGATAGGGAGTTTTTGGCTCAACGTCATCGTCCCGACCATCTGGTTCCGCGCATTCCTGGAAGGGTCAGACGCTGTGAACGAAAACGGAGCCCGTTCGACTGACACCCGTCGATTCACCATGGCCGCCCGATCAGCGTTTGTCTGCGACGAACAATGAAGTGAGTGTCAGACGCTCGGATCTACGTGCATTTTGGGGCCGGCTCCCGCTCCCACGAAGGTTTGCCCGGCGAGTATCGCACCGACGTGGTCCAAGCCGACGGTGGCGGCGACGAGAGGCCTAGGGTCGACTTGGCCAGATGCATAGAGCTCAATCGTGCCGTCCAAGCCAGCCGAACCGCTGAGGATCCCGACGGCGGTCACGTCCCTGAGCGCCATGGTTCTGGTGTCAATAAGACTCGGGCTGCCGGCGAGGCCGACGTAGACAACGCGTTTGGCGGGTTCGACAAGTTCGAGAGCCTTGGCCGGCAGGCTCGGGGCATTGGAGGCGTCGATTACGGCGTCCCAAGGCAGGTCGGGCAGATCGGACTGGGTCCACACGGCTTCGAAGCCGAGAGACCGGGCGAACTCGAGCGATTTGGGTGATCGACCGAATAGATGGACCTCGGCGCCTTGCGCGGCCGCAATTAGGCCCACAAGCAACCCGATTGTGCCGGCACCCAGCACCAACAGTCGGTCGCCTGGCGAGAGTTGGGCCGCCCACACGGATCTGATGGCATTCGCCCCCGGCTCGACGAGAGCCCCCATCGTGTCGTCGATCGTGTGCGGCAGCTCGTGAAGCGCCCGCACCGGCATTCCGATCTTCTCGGCGAGGGCCCCGGCAAACCCGCCCCGAACACCTACTTCGAACCTGAACTCGCAGACATGCTGATTTCCTTGCAGACATCGCCTGCACACTCCGCACCCCAGCATGGTGTCTCCAGTCACTCGTCGCCCGATCCAAGCGGGGTCGACACCATCGCCGACGGACGCGACGGTACCCATCCATTCGTGACCGAGACGCATCGGGTACTCGGCAAACCCGTCGTGCAGGTATTGCATTTCGCCTGTGAAGAACTCGACGTCCGTGCCGCAGACACCGACACGCTGAACGTCGACCACCACGCCGTCGCTCGTCGCAACGGGCGGCGCCACGTCCTGGACTTCGAACGTCCGGGCGCCGGTCAGAACAAATGCTCGCATCGCGATCAGCGGGGTGGGAGGACGGACTGACGCTGCGAACCGAGGCCCTCGATGCCGAGCTCCATAACGTCGCCCGGCTGCAGCCAGACCGGCGGCTTGAGTCCCATTCCCACCCCGGGCGGCGTGCCTGTGTTGATCAGATCGCCCGGTTCGAGGACAAGGAATTGCGAGAGGTAATGGACGATGAAGTACGGGTCGAAGATCATGGTCGATGTCGACCCCGTCTGCCGGCGTATGCCATTGATGTCGAGCCACATGTCGAGAGCCAGTACGTCGTCGATCTCATCGGGAGTTACGAGCCAGGGGCCAGCCGGGTTGAACGTCTCGGCCGACTTGCCTTTCGACCACTGCCCGTTGCGTTCCAGCTGGAACGCCCGCTCGCTCACATCGTTGACGACCGTGTACCCGGCGATGACATCGCGGGCGTCGTCGACAGAGTCGAGGTAGCTCACGCGTTCGCCGATGACGATGCCGAGTTCGACCTCCCAGTCCGGTTTGGTCGACCCGCGGGGGATGCGAACATCGTCATCTGGGCCGATCAGGGTGTTCGGGGACTTGGTGAAGAGGATCGGCTCGGCCGGAACCGCCTGCCCGGTCTCGGCCGCGTGGTCGCTGTAGTTCAGCCCGATGCAGAGGATCTGGTGCGGGCGTGCGAACGGCGCCCCGACTCGCTCACCCGCGAAACGCGAAACGGTGCCGGCCGCGACCCGGTCTGCAACCACCGACGGCAGCGCGCTGAGGCCGTCACTCGCGAAGAATGCCTCGTTGAAGTCAGGGACGACGTCCGAAAGGTCGACATAGGTGTCGGCATCGATTCGGGCTACGGGCTTTTCGGCGCCGACAGCGCCGAGTCGCATCAGATACATCCTTGTTCGTCCTTCGTGTTGGGTTTCGGTGGCCTGGGCGCGGTGGCTGGGGCTAGGTGCTACTCGTCGACCCTGCCGGCGATGATGTTGCGGATGCTCGGAAGCTCAGCAATGAGATCCTGCAAGGAGGTCCGATAGGCGAGAGCACTGATGCTGATCGCGCCGCTCGGTGAGGTCGGTGAGGTCAGATAGATCGGCAATGCGATGCAGTTGACACCCGGCTCGTTCTCCTGGTCGTCCATGCTGTAACCGCGCTCTCGGATCGCCTCGAGCTCCTCATGGAGTTCGTCGGCGGTCCCTGCGGTTCGCGCTGTGGGGCGGGCAAGCTGACGGTCCCCCACCCATTGCTCAACCGCGTCGCGGTCACGAAGTTTGAGTGCGAGAAGCATTTTGCCGACACCGGTAGCGTGGGCGGGGTTGCGCCCGCCGATGGTGGACGTGAGGCGCATCGCGCCGACTGCTGGATCGACCTTGGCGCGGTAGACGATGTCGGGACCGTCGAGCACCGCGTAGTGGGCAGTCTCGCCATATCGCTCCGCGAGTCGCTCGAGGATCGGTTGCACTCGCAGGTGATCGGGTCGCAGTTCATGGTTGGTGAAGGCCATGCGGAGGAACTCGTCGCCGAGTAGGTATCGTCCGCGACCGTCTTTGCCGGCCAGCCCGGCTCGACACAGCGATGCGAGCGCGCGATGCACGGTCGGCTTGGCGCTGCTGACGGCGCGTGCGATCTCATCGAGGCTGGCACCGTCAGGGTGCTTGGCCAGTTCGATGAGGACTGCAAGGACTCTGTCGGAGCCGACTACCCGACCGTCGGATGCGGCTTCCGCTTCAGCACGGTCGGATGTATCGTTCATGTTGTTCCATATAGTAGAGTGATTTTTCGATAAACGGAAGAAGACGTGGTGGCAGAGCACCGTAGCTCCGAGTGGTACGCCGGTACCGATCGAAACTCCTACATTCACCGAGCCTGGATGCGACGAGGGCTCCCCGAGAGTGCCTTCGACGGTCGACCCCACATCGCGATCGCGAACTCGGCCTCAGACCTGACACCCTGTAACTCGCATCTCGATGAGGTGATGGAGAGCGTCAAAGCCGGCATCTACGAGGCTGGCGGCATTCCGCTCAACCTGCCTGTTGTCTCCCTCGGCGAGACCCAGGTGCGTCCAACGGCGATGCTCTGGCGAAACATGGCGGCGATGGCGACAGAGGAGATGCTCCGAGCGAATCCGATCGATGGGGTGGTCCTGCTCGGCGGCTGCGACAAGACCATCCCCTCCCTCCTGATGGCCGCAGCATCCGTCGACCTCCCGGCCATCGTCGTCCCGGGCGGCCCGATGAAGACAGGAACGTTCCAGGGTGTCGCACTGGGCTGTGGCACTGACGTCTGGCGCCTCAGCGAAGAGGTCCGCAGCGGCACGCTCAGCGAGAAGGAGTTCCTGAAGAGCGAATCGTCGATGATCTCGAGCAAAGGCCACTGCAACACCATGGGCACCGCATCGACGATGGCGCTGGTCTCCGAGGCGCTCGGCATGATCATCCCCGGCCTCGCCGGCACCCCAGCGGTCGACAGCCGCCTGCTCGAGAACTCGCACGAGACAGGCCGCCTGATCGTCGAGCTCATCGAGGCCGACCGCCGACCGAGCACGTTCCTGACCAAGGGGTCGTTCAATAACGCAATCGTCGCGCTGGCCGCCATCGGCGGTTCCACCAACGCCGTCGTGCACCTGCTGGCGATCGCCGGACGACTCGGCATCGACCTGACCCTCGACGACTTCGACGCGATCGGCTCGGGCGTACCCTTGCTGGTCAATCTCCAGCCGGCCGGCCGTTTCTTGATGGATGACTTCCAACGGGCCGGAGGGCTCTTGTCGGTACTTCGCGAAGTGAAGGATCTACTCGACCCCACCGCGCTGACTGTGACAGGGAAGCCGCTGGTCGACTACCTGGAGGATGCGCAGATCTGGGACCGCGACGTCATCAGCATGCGCGAGACGCCGCTCATCCCGGACGCAGGAATCGCAGTGCTCCGCGGCAACCTCGCGCCCGGCGGCGCCATCATCAAACCGGCCGCCGCATCCCCCCACCTCCTCACCCACCGCGGCAGAGCCGTTGTGTTCGACACCGTCGAGGACATGCACGCCCGCATCGATGACCCCGACCTCGACGTGGACGTCGACTCCGTCCTTGTGTTGCGCGGGTGCGGCCCGAAGGGCTACCCGGGCATGCCTGAGGTCGCGAACATGCCCCTGCCCAAGAAGCTCCTCGAGCAGGGTGTCCGCGACATGGTCCGAATCTGCGATGGCCGAATGAGCGGCACCGCCTATGGCACCGTCGTACTGCACGTCACCCCGGAGGCCGCAGCCGGGGGCGCTCTGGGAATCGTCGAAACCGGTGACTGGATCATGCTCGACGTCCCCAACCGACGGCTCACCCTCGATGTGGCGCAGGATGAGCTGAACCGACGCAGCCCCAACCAGGCGACCGTCGACGGCTTCGCCAAGCCCAAGCGCGGCTGGGAGCGCCTCTACGTCGACCACGTGCTGGGTGCAGACACCGGCGCCGACCTCGACTTCCTGCAAGGATCGAGCGGCGACAAGGTCTCCCGTGAGTCGCACTAGTCTCACCCTCGGAACCACAAGTCGCCTGCCCCAGGTTGACCCGTCACTGCTGCGCGCGCTCGAAGATGCGGTACCGGACGGCTTGCATGCGAGGCCCTCGGATCGCCTCGGGCACGCGCACGACGCGTCGCACTACCTCCTGACGCCGCAGGCGGTGGTGACGCCGACCGGTACCGACCAGATCGCCGCGCTTCTGCGCGCGAGCGCCGCCCAGGGCGTCCCGCTGACCTTCCGTTCCGGGGGGACGAGCCTGAGCGGCCAGGCCTCCACATCCGGCGTGCTGGTGGACACCCGACGCAACTTCCGCGACGTCGAGGTGCTGGACGGCGGCCGGCGGGTTCGGGTTCAGCCGGGCGCGACGGTGCGGGCGGTCAACGCCAGGCTGGCACCCTATAAACGCAAGCTCGGGCCGGATCCGGCGAGCGAGGGTGCCTGCACGATCGGCGGGGTCGTCGCCAACAACTCCTCCGGTATGGTCTGCGGCACTGAGTTCAACACCTACCGCACCCTGGAATCCGCGATCCTGGTCCTGCCGAGCGGGACAGTGATCGATACGAGCGAATCGGATGCGGATGCCCGACTGCGTGCACTCGAACCCGAGCTGCACCACGGCCTCCTGCGTCTCCGTGACCGGGTGCGCGCGAACAGAGCGTCGGTGTCGACGATCGCGACGCTGTACTCGATCAAGAACACCATGGGGTACGGGCTCAACTCGTTCGTCGACCACGACACCGCGATCGACATCCTGCTGCATCTGGTCATCGGCAGCGAGGGAACACTCGCGTTCGTCGCCGAGGCGACCTTTCGCACCCTGCCCGCGCTCTCGCACCTTGCGACCGGCTTCCTGATCTTCGACGACCTCGACCGCGCGACCGCCGCTTTGCCCGAACTCGTCGCCTCCGGCTTCGCTGCGATCGAACTGCTGGATGCGACATCGTTGCGCGTTGCCCAACGCGACCCGCAGGCTCTCGGAAGCCTCCTGAACCTCAACGTGGACGCCCACGCGGCGCTTCTGGTCGAGCACCAGACAGACTCGGAGGAGCTCCTGCACGAGCGCGTCGAGCTCAGCCGCACCCTTCTTGCGACCCTTCCCCTGACGGCGCCGGCCGAACTCAGCCCGGATTCGAAGACCAGGGCGGTCCTCTGGCACATCCGCAAGGGGCTCTACGCTACCGTCGCCGGAAACCGCCCGTCGGGCACGACCGCTCTCCTGGAAGACATCGCCGTCCCGGTGCCGGCGCTCCTGGACACCTGTAACCGACTGGTCCGTCTTTTCGATCGCCATGGGTACGAGGACAGCGTCATCTTCGGCCACGCCAAAGACGGCAACATTCACTTCCTGCTCAACGAGCGGTTCAGCGACACTTCATCGCTCGATCGCTACATCGCCTTCACCGAGGACATGGTCGATCTCGTCCTCAGCCACGACGGCACCCTGAAAGCCGAACATGGAACGGGCCGCATCATGGCCCCGTTCGTGCGACGCCAATACGGCGATGAGCTCTTCGGCGTCATGCAGGAGATCAAACGCCTTGCCGACCCGGCCGGTCTACTGAACCCGGGCGTCCTCCTCAACGAGGATCCAACCTCGCACATCGACAACCTCAAAGTGGCCCCAACCGTCGAGAAGGAAGTCGACCGCTGCGTCGAGTGCGGCTACTGCGAACCCGTCTGCCCGAGCAAAGACCTCACCCTCACCCCACGGCTGCGCATCGTGCTCCGACGCGAGCTGGCCGACGCGACGGCCGCCGGCGATAGCGAACTCGTGAAGAGCCTGGAAGCGGACTACCAGTACGACGGGATCGACACCTGCGCGGTCGACGGGATGTGCGCTACCGCCTGCCCGGTGCTCATCGATACCGGAGATCTGGTGCGCAGGCTCCGCAACGAGAATCGCAATCGCGTCGAGCAGACGGCCTGGAAGGCGGCCGCGAAACATTGGGAGGGCACCACCACCCTCGGCGGATTCGTCATGGACACGGTCAAGAAGCTGCCCGCCCCGCTCGTCACGGGTGCGACCGCGGCCGCCCGGATGATCCTCGGGGACGAAACGGTGCCGCTCTGGGAGAAGGACCTGCCAGGCGGCGGCGTGCGACGCGTTCCGGTGCGAGACGACGACCCCGAGATCGTCTACTTCGCCGCTTGCATCGGCACAATGTTCGGGCCGGCCGAAGGCGCGCCGGGCGTGACCCGGGCGTTCCTCGACCTCTGCGAACGCGCCGGCGTGAAGCTTCGGACACCCGACGGGATCGCAAGCATGTGCTGCGGCACACCGTGGAAATCCAAAGGCCTGAACGATGGCTACCGGGAGATGCGCGAACGCGTCCTCCCTGCCCTCTGGGAAGCATCCGATCACGGCCGGATCCCCGTCGTCTGCGACGCCGCATCCTGCACCGAGGGCGTCGAAAAACTCATCGGCTCAAACGACGACCGCTTTCCGGGCCTTCGGATCATCGACGCCGTCAAGTTCGTCGACGAACGACTGATGGGCGCTCTGACCGTCACGTCCCCGATCCACTCCCTCGCCCTGCACCCAACCTGCTCGTCAACGCACCTCGGCACCACCGATGCACTCTCCCGGATCGCCTCGGCTATTTCCGCCGACGTCGTCATCCCCGACGGCTGGGGATGCTGCGCGTTCGCCGGAGATCGCGGGATGCTGCATCCGGAACTCACCGCATCCGCAACCGCCCGCGAAGCGGCATCCGTAACTGCCCGCGACTTCGATGCCTACGCGTCGACGAACCGCACCTGCGAACTCGGTCTCACCCGCGCAACCGGCCACCAATACGAGCACCTGCTCGAAACACTCGAACGGGCGACGCGCCCGGCGACGAACGAAGGACGACTGAGATGAGAACAGCACTGGTAACCGGCGGCGCACGAGGCCTTGGAGCCGCGACCGCCGAACGACTCCGCACCGACGGTCTCCGCGTCGTAACCCTCGACCTCGTAGGCGATGTGGACGTCGTGGTCGACATCACAGACGAGGCCGCCTTCGCCGAGGCGGCAGAGGGCATCGGGCCGGTGGACATCCTCATCAACTCGGCCGGAATCGTGGGCCCCGGTCTCCCCCTGGTCGAGACGAACTCAGACGACTGGCGTGCCGTCCTCGAGGTCAACGTGCTCGGGGTCGTCGCGACAATGCGCGCCTTTGTGCCCGGCATGGTCGAGCGACGATGGGGTCGCGTCGTCAACTTCGCGAGCATGGCTGGCAAGGACGGGAACCCCAACCTCTCGATCTACTCGGCGTCAAAAGCAGCCGTCATTGCCCTCACCAAATCGGCGGGCAAGGAGCTCGCGACCACCGGAGTGCTCGTGAACGCGATCGCACCGGCCGTCATCGCGACACCGATGAACGACAACACGGCACCCGATGTTCTCGCACATATCACCAGCCTCATCCCCATGAAGCGCGTAGGCCGCGCTGGAGAGGTGGCTGAGCTGGTCGCCTGGCTCGCGTCTGACAAGGTCAGCTTCTCAACCGGTGCCGTCTACGACATCAGTGGAGGGCGCGCGACCTATTAAGCACAGACTGGCCAGTCATCGCATCACCCCTATCTCCCGAGGCGTGCCAGAGCGTATCCACGATCCAGAGTAGAAGGCCCTCGACGCCCCATCGACGAATCCATCTGAGGTGATCGTGAACGTGTCCGTCAGTCGATGATCATCCGAGGACGTCCCGACAAAAACATCGACCTCGCCCGCCTCGACGCGCCACGCGAGACCGGCGTCGAGGAACGCTAGCTGACTCATCGAGAACGAGAATGAGACATCGGCGCTTTCGCCCGGCTCGAGCTGGACCCGGCGGAAACCCGCCAGCTCGAGAACCGGACGGGACAGCGAGGCGTAGCGGTCGCAGACGTAGAACTGGACGACCTCGGTCCCCGCCCGCTCCCCCGTGTTGGTAAGTGTGAATTGCACATCGACGAAACCGGATGCGGCGACCTCCCGCTGCGACAGCCTCAGGGCCGAGTACTCAAACGTCGTGTACGTCAGCCCGTACCCGAACGCATATCGCGGGGTGTGCGGCGAATCGACGTACTCCGGGAAGCCGATACTGGCTCCCTGGTGCCAGCTCGATCCGTACGGGTGTGCATAGTAGATCGGCACCTGCCCCGCATTGCGGGCGACACTGACAGGCAGCCGTCCGCTCGGGTTGTACGTTCCGGTCAGGACATCGACGATCGCCTCGGCTCCGTACTCGGCCGGACTCCACGCTTCGATCAGCGCGCTGAGGTGCGCGTCGGCCGCGTCGCTCGAAATCGGCCGGCCGTCCAGATGAACACCGACCAGCGGCATCCGCAGTTCAGCCAGCTCGCGAATCAACTCGTCCTGGCATGGCGGGAGGTTGACGTCGGTGGCATCGATGCCCTCTCCCATCGAGGCGATCGAGGCGGTTCCGTGCTTCCCCCCGAGCGTGAGCACGACGATGTCGGCCTCTCGGGCCAGGGCGATCGCCTCCGCATGTCCGGAGGCGTCGCCACCGGCGATCGGGTAACCGTACGACCACGAGATCTCGGCGGCGGGCAAGCGCATGCGCAACTCATCGAGGAGCGAACGGATGCCCGGCTTCTGCTGTTGCAGCAACGCCTCGTACTCGGGACCGCCCGACGCTTCGATCCCGGTTCCTGGAACGGTGGCGCCGATCTCCCGGCCACCATCGTTCCCCGCCAGACCCGCCATCGATGAGTGCACGGCAAGCTTGCCTTCGGCCATCGAGTAGTGGGTGTACCCGCCGAAAAAGAATCGCGCGCTCACGGCGTGACAACCGATCACTGCGATCTTGCGTACGGTTCGCGCAAGAGGAAGTATTCCGTCGTTCCGCAGGAGCACAAGGGATTCGCGAGCCGACTGCTGCGAGACCCGACTGTCTGAAGCGACCGCGTATCGAGCGTCTCGCTCGGCGCTCTCCGGCGCGAACGGATGCTCGAAAAGGCCCATCCGGAACTTCGTGGTGAGAACCGCCTTGACGGCGCGATCGAGGAGCGCCACGTCCGCGCGACCCTCCGCGAACCAGTCACGGAGCTCTGGGCCGAACCCCTGCGGCACGTGCAGTTCGACGTCGACACCGGCGCGCAAGGCTGCGAGGCCCGCCTCCGGCGCCGATCCGGCCACATGCTGGACCTCATGCAGATTGCCGATGGCTCCGTAGTCGGACACGACCAGACCCTGGAAGCCCATCCGCTCCCGCAGTAGCGTCGTGAGCAGCGGCGCCGATGCGGACACGGGCTGGCCACCCACTGAGTTGTACGACGGCATCATGCCGAGCAGACCCGCTTCGGTGATGGCCGCTTGGAAGGGCTTGCCGTAAACCTCTTGCAGCAGGCGGTCGGGGATGTCGCAGTGGGCGCCATGAATTCCGCCCTCCGTGTGATGCGACCCGATGAAGTGCTTAGCGACCGCCTCGGTGCGCCGGCCTTCGGGATCGGGGCGCTGCAGCCCGCGTACGGCCGCGACCCCGAGGGCGGCCGCGAGAGTGGGGTCTTCGCTGTAACTCTCTCCATGCCGCCCCATTCGCGGATCGCGAGAGACGTCGAGGACCGGCGCGAGGGTGTGCGTGATTCCGAGTGCTCGCTCCTGTCGGCCCACGATCCCGGCGATCTCGCATTCCAGGTCGGCGTCCCAACTGGCGCCCCGCCCGAGCCCGGACGGGAAGCTCGTCGCCCCAGGCAGGAAGGCGCCGCACATTCCCTCCATGTGGAAGATGGCGGGAATGCCCAGGCGCGACCCCTCCATGGCCTGGGTCTGGACGCGTCGCTGGAACGCCGCCACCTCGTCGAGCGTCCGCGCGGACCGCGTCTCCAGGCACGCCACCTCGCCGACCCCGTACGGGAATCTTTCTGTGAAGTCCGCCGTGTCGTTGATGTCGACGGGGAAGTAGCAGGAGACCTGCGCCATTTTCTCGTCGAGGGTCAGTTCGGCGAGAAGCAGTTCGGCCCGTTGGGCGGGAGCGAGGTGAGGGTTGCTCCATGATGACGATTCAGCCGTGGCGACCCTCGTGCGTATTTCTTGATTCGCCATTCGTGGTGCCCTTCCGAGAAGGCTCCGTTCGCTCTGAACCGGAACCGGAGTCGAACGTATTCCACGATGATGTGTCGATCTGGAATCACTTCCAGTATCCGGAGCGGAAGCCGGAACGACGCAACCGGCATGTGGCTTTTGCGCAACTCTTCACATCGATCATCCACAGAACTGCACCTCGCCCATTCACGATGACGAGGTGCAGTTCTGTAGCAACTTATCCGGCCTTGAGCGACGCCGCCGCCGGCATGCCAGGCCGGTTCAGCACGTCGATCAACTGCCAGATGGACAGGTTGTTCTCGAAGCTCGGGTAGACCCACGAGCTCGGGGTGTGCGAGCTGTACAGAAATGGGGTGTCGAACGCGTATCCGTTGGCGGGTGTATCCCACAGCTGTTTGACGACGGCACTTGTCATCGACAACCCTTGCTGGATGAGCTCGCGGTTATGCGACTGCACGCCGGCGTCAACGTAGTTCGCAGCCGCCGAATAGACAGCCCCGGGCAATACGTTGGGCTCGTACACGTGTCCCTGCGGGCCGGTGAACGGGTACGTCGTGCCGCCTCCGGGCAGACCCACCAGTTTCGGTCCGTTCGGGCCGGCGACGAGCGGGTACATGGTCCGAAGGTGACGCTCGTAGTGAGCGGTGTCGACGATGTCGGGCAGACCTGCCGTCTCGGCGAGGTATTGCGGGAGCAGCGTGTTCAGCATGACCTCGTCCACGCCGTTCTGCGGCAGCGTGTAGCGGTAGTACCCTCCTGCGTCGTTCCAGAACACCGCTTCATACTTCGCCTTCGCAGTCTCCAGTTGTGCCTTCCAGGTGGCGATTTGACTCGCCGGCCCACCCAGCTTCTGACCTGACGCGATCATCGTCTCCAATGTCAGCAGGTAGAGGCCCGAGGTGTAGGAGTCGAAGCGATCAGTCGGCATCGCGTTGTAGAGGTTCGCCATCTGCTGCGCGTTGCCCGGCTGCGGCCGCGACTGCGACGTCGGCTCAGGCAGTACCGAGTCCGAGGGGATCGTCTTCTGCAGCAATGCCAGCGCCTGCTTCATCGCGGGGAAGGCGAATCGGAGAAAGGCGATGTCGTGGTTGCGTTGGGCATAGTCGTACATCCGGAACACGTTGTCCGAGACACGGTCGAGGAACGACATCGTTCCTGGCGCGGGCGTGAGTCCTCCTCCCGGCGCGGAGTTGTTCGAGCTCTGGTTATGAGGGTTCCAGGTGATGAACGGGTCGCCGTCGACGCCGTAGACCGCGGGATCCGTCGACCCCGTCACCGAGAAGTCCTGCGGGTCACCGTCGTCGGACACCGGGATCTGCTCGGCCTTCGCGCGCATTCGGTCGCGCTCGATGAAGGGAAAGAGCCGCGAGTAGACGTTGTAGCTGTAGATGCCGATCTCGCCGCCTTGGCCCTGGGTCGAGACGCCGCCGGCTATCGAATCAGTGCCGAAGTAGTTGTGCGTTTCCGGGACGGCAGCGCCTATCCTCTGGCCACCCTTCGTGACCGGCACCGAATTTCGAACCAGCCCGTTCTCCCACAGATCAGTGTGGAACGTCACGTTCGCCAGCTGATTCATGGCTGCCGCTCCGATCTCGCCGGGAACCTTGGGCGATTCGACGATCGGCTTCCACCAGGCGAGCACATCCTTCAGCGCGGCGGAGCGACCCTCGAGTGCATCCTTGGCGATGTTGTAGCTCTGGTGGAACGGGTAGCTTCCGGGAACGTAGTCGTTCTTCGCGCTCGTGTGGGCTCCGTAGTACTGCGTGTAGCGCCGCATCCACACGGTGTTGTTGTTAGCAAAGCCGACCTCCGGGAAGTCCCAGGTCAGTGCGAACGGGATGACCGTGGTCTGACCAGGCTTGAGCTTTGCCGAGACCGCAATGGCCCCGGCGGATGCGGACGAGTCGAGCGACGAATCGCTGAGCGTCCCGTCGGCGGCGAACTGCTTGTAGACGTCGGAGCCGTCGCCGTTCGCGTTCCACGACGTCACGTAGCTGAACTTCTCGTCTTTGTTGACGTCAGCCGCGATCGTCCACTCGGACTTGTAAGCGTCCGGGGTATTCGAATCGGAGTCGGACGAAAGCGTCACGGCGTGAATGCCGGTCGCCGGATCCACCCGGTACTGGCTGCTCAGACCCTCCCGGACGGTGGCAGGCTGGCGGCCCTCGTGGCCCGGAACGTTCGGCATCGTGAACATCGTGGAGATGTTGGCGGTCTTACCCGTGGTATTCGCGATGCGCACGTCGAAGTAGGCCACAGGGAGAGATGTCCGCTTCTCCTCTCCGGCGACGATCGGAGAGTAGAACCGCATCGACACGTCGGTGTCGAAGACACTGTGCCCGTAGGTCATCCATCCGAACGGGTAGAGCGCCGCATAGCTTGCATCCCCCTTCTTCAGTGTGTTCCACGCCGGCAGGGGGTCGGCCCAGGAACGGATCGAGGGCAGGGTGGCATCCTTGGGCCCGTCGGTTGCAAGCGTCCTCGTGGTAGCCGGCTCGTCTCCGATCTGCTCACGCACGTGGAATGCCGCCTGCGGCAGCGAACGAACCTCGTAGGACGTCCCTTGAGATCCGCCGAAATTCCACGGCCCGAAAGTGCCGGACTGATTGATCATGAACGAGCCCGCACCGATGCCGCCGAGCGGGACGCCCAGGCCCGGGGTCGTGTACGGCAGGAATCGGCCGATGGCCGAATTGCACACCGGCACGACGACACCCTGACAGCTGCCGGCCGGGATGTCGCCGAGCGATCGCACGACGGCGGATGACGGGATGTCGAACGCATCCGCGTTCGACGTGCCCCCGTCGGGCGCCGCAAGTGCCGGCGCGACGCTGAGAGACGTCGCCGCCAGGGCCAACGCGATCGCAGCGACGAGCGACTTCGGACCGACGGATCGGTGCCGTAGCCTCACCGCTCGTAATGATTTCTGATGGGCAGCGATTCTGCGCAGCATTCTGACTCCAATGTCCGTATGCGAGGGGCACGGCGCCACCGCTGCTGCGGGGAAGCCGGGCGAGGCCGTCAACGCACGCTAGTCACGTGGGCCTCACCCGTTCAATCGATGGACCCTCCTTTGCGCAAAGCATCACGGTGTGATGGCGCGCGGGCCGAGAGCCGTGTTAGTCGTGGGATCCGAGAACCAGCTCGGTGTCGAGCTCGGGCGATCCCTCGACCCGCAACCTCAGGGTCGCTCGCTCCCCCTGGAGCCGGACGATGGCTTGAGCACGGCCTTCGAACGTCGTGCACCATCCAGAATCGAAACGCTCCGCCGTCGAGGGGCGCGCCGTTCCGAGCGCGATGAGCTCTGACTTGTCGGTTGCCTCCGCTGACAACTTCAGTTCTGCGGTGGGCGCGACGATGCCGTCCTCGTCCGTCAGCTCGATCGACACGAACGCGACCTTCCCACCGTCCTCAAGCAGCGGGTATTCCGCCACGGCGCGCACAGCGCGGACATCGCCGGCTGTTCGAATCGAAGAGGCGTCCTCAACGTCGCCCTGCCGGCGTGCGATTGCTTTCAACTCGCCCTCCGCATAGGGAATCCGGAAGGTCGCAGTGAATCGCTTGTCGGGCCCGCAGGGTCCGACACCGACGGATGTGCCGTTCAGCAGCAGCTCCACCTCATCCGCATCGGAATAGACGTCGACCGTCATGGGGGTGCCTGGCAGGACATCCCAGGTCCAGGACGAAAGCGAGTCCGGCCACGCCCAATCAAGGCCGACAGAGTTCACACCGGGCTCGACTGGTCGATGCACGCTGATGTAGGGCTGCTTCCGAAGCCCGAACACGATCTCGCGAAAATATGATGACGGGCGCCGATGTCCGGTGATGTCGATGTCCCCGCAATAGGCGGTGAGCGCCGGGTAGCGGTCCCCCTCCCAGCCCTGGTTATTCGACGAATAAGTGCTGACACCGAGGCCGGCCTCCCCCAGGTAGTCCCAGCCCGTCCACGTGAAGTCACCGACCACATGAGGCAACGTCTCCACGAGTCGCCAGTTCACGTCGATGTCTCGCGCGAGCGTTTCAGTTCCGACGACGACGCGGTTGGGGAATCGGGCTGTTTCCGCCTCATACCGCCACGCCGCGTAGTTGTGACCGACGACGTCGACGACGGAATTCGACTCCGCGGTGGCATCGGTAACGAATTGAGAGCGCCCCACCCGCTCCACCAGCTCTTTTCCGACGCCGTCGACGTCGTTGATCCCCCCGGGTACGCCCTCCAGCTCGTTCTGAATCATCGGAATGGTGTCCGATAGCGTCGCAACGAACCCGCTGATGCCGTTCGTGAGGAATCGGGTGGAGTCGATCGCACGCACTTTCTGTGCCAGCTGCCGCCCGATCCTTGCTCCGAGCGGCTTACCGGCGTCCAGGATCTCATTGCCGATCGAATACATGATGACGCTGGGATGGTTGAAGTCCCGAGTGACCATCGCTTCGATATCGCGCTCCCACCACTCCGGGAAAGCCAGCGAATAGTCGAAAGGCTGCTTGCCTTCCGTCCACATGTCGAAGGCTTCGTCCATCACCAGCATGCCGAGCCGGTCACACGCATCCAGGAGCGCCGGACTGATCGGATTGTGAGCCGACCGGATGGCGTTGAATCCCGCCTCCTTCAGTATTCGCATACGACGGAATTCCGCTTCGGGGATGGAGACGGCGCCCAGCAGCCCGTTGTCGTGATGGATGCACGCGCCGCGCAGCTTCACGGTCTCGCCGTTGATCCGAAGACCGGAGCGAGGGTCGAGTTGCAGTCGACGAACCCCGATGTGGTTCTCCGCATTGTCGGTCACGTCGTCCCCGTCGAGCAGCCGGGTCTCGACCCGATAAAGCCGCGGTTGCTCGACACTCCACAACTCGGGAGCCTCGAGGTACAGACGCTGGTCGACCACCTCGCAGCCTCCGCCACGGATGGTGACCGGCGAGGCTTCGCTGGCGACCACGCGGCCCCCGGCGTCGAATACGGTCGTCGTCACCCGACGCGTCGCGAGCGGGCGGCCGGCATTGACCACTTCGGTCCGCGCCAGCACCACGGCCCGCTTGTCGTCGATGTCGGGCGTGCTGAGCTGTATGCCGTTCGGGCGCAGGTGAACCTCACTCATCACCAGAAGATCGACATCACGGTAGATTCCCATTCCCGAGTACCAGCGGGAGTCCCGGTATGCACGCGCATCCACACGCAGACGATTGGTCTCGCCGTACCGGAGTGCATCGTCCAGTCGCGCCCGGAACGGCAGGTAGCCGTTCGGCCGGTGAGCGACGAGCACGCCGTTGAGATAGACCATGGCGTCCCGGTAGACGCCGTGGAACTCGAGCTCGACGACGGACGACTCCCACTCCTGCGGTGCGAGGAACGACTTGCGGTAACTCACCGCGCCGCCTTCGAAGTATCCGCTCGAGGAGCCTTCGGGAGAGTTCGCGGATCGCGCACCGTCGAGCATCGCATCGTGCGGCAACGTCACCGACCTCGAGTCCGTGGCACCGCCGGTGATCTCCGAGAAGACGCTGACATTGGGTCCGACGGTCCAGCCATCGTTGAATCGGCTACGGGACACGAGCACTCACTCCTAGTTGTTCACGCGACAGGCTCCAGGCGGGTCTCACACGAGATGCAGAGCGTCGTTATCGTTTTCGACCGCGTTCAGCGCAGCCAGCCTGCGTTCGCGACGCTCGCGCTGCCTGGCGGGGTCGGCGATCGGCGCCGCCAGCTGCAAACGCTGGGTGTAGGGGTGCTTCGGACGCATGGTGACCTCGTCCGCCGTCCCGATCTCCACGATCTTCCCCTGGAGCAGGACAGCGATCCGGTCGCTCACCTCGTGCACGACACCCAGGTCGTGACTGATGAAGAGGTATGCGACACCCGTGCGCTCCTGAATCTCTTTCAGCAGCGTCAAGACGGTCGCCTGGGTAGTCACGTCCAGCGCGCTCGTCGGCTCGTCGCAGATGATCAGCGACGGCTCAAGAGCGAGCGCGCGCGCGATCGCGATCCGCTGCCGCTGGCCGCCCGAGAACTCCCGCGCGTACCGTGACCCGGCATCCGATGGCAGCCCGACCGCATCCAGCAGCTCGTGCACTCGTTTGCGTCCGGCCTCCGCACCCGCGGCAGCGATCGGCTCGACGAGGATGCTCTCGACCGTCATCGCCGGATTGAGCGACGAGTACGGGTCCTGGAAGACCACCTGGATGTCGCGCGCGACACGCCGGCGCTCGGAGCGCGGGATGTTGCTGATCACCTTGTCGCGGAACGTCACCGTCCCGCCCGTGACCGGGGCCAGGCCGAGAATGGCACGGCCGATCGTCGTCTTGCCGGAGCCGGACTCACCGACCAGACTGAGGGTCTCGCCCGGACTGATGTCGAACGACACGTGGTCGATCACATCCTTGCCGCCTCGTCGGCCGCCGAATCGGACCACCAGGTCTTCGACACTCAGGATCGGTGAACTCATCAGGCCACCTCCTCGATCTCGACCCGGCGCGAGGACGCCAGGAGCTGCTGCGTGTACGCCTCACGCGGGTTCTCGAACAGGATGTCGACGTCCTGACGTTCGACGATCTGCCCGTCCTTCATCACGCTCACCGTGTCGCAGATGTCTGCGACGACGCCGAGGTTGTGGGTGACCAGGATCATGGAGAGTCCCCGCTCGTCACGCAGGCCACGGAGGAGTTCGAGCACCTCGGCCTGCACGGTGACGTCGAGCGCGGTCGTCGGCTCGTCCGCGACGATCACGTCAGGATCGGTTGCCACAGCGCCGCAGATGAGAACTCGCTGTGCCATGCCGCCCGAGATCTCATGCGGGTAGGACTTGAACACCCGCTCTGCGTCGGCGATCCCGACCCGTCGCAGGAGCTGGAGCAGATGCGTCTGCGCAGCGTCCTTCGACATCGGCTTGATCGCACGCAGCCCCTGCATCAGTTGCGATCCGATGGTGAAGCTCGGATCCAGGTTCGACATGGGCTCCTGCGGGATGTACGCGATGCGTCGTCCCCTGGCGTTCTGC
Source organism: Leifsonia sp. Ger2509 (assembly GCF_055231915.1). Taxonomy (NCBI): domain Bacteria; kingdom Bacillati; phylum Actinomycetota; class Actinomycetes; order Micrococcales; family Microbacteriaceae; genus Leifsonia; species Leifsonia sp. Ger2509. Next base: position 2,982,363 of record NZ_JBUYVB010000003.1, on the reverse strand, counting down.
ATGGCCCGCTCGTCCGCGAGCAGGTCCTCGCCGTCGAGCACGATCGAGCCTCCGAGGATGACCGCCTCCCGCGGGAGGATGCCGAGGATGGAGAAGGCGATCTGCGACTTACCGGAACCGGACTCGCCGACGAGCCCGTGGATCTCGCCCTTGCGAACGTCGAGATCGACACCGTGGACGACTTCGCGAACACCATCCGTCCCATCCGGGTAGGCGATTCGCAGACCCCGGATGGAGAGCCGGACGTCGTAGCTCGGCGGTGGGAACGCACCGCCGGTCGGCTCCGGGTCGCCGAACCGCTCGTGCATCGACCTGAGTTCCGACCGCGACAACGTCTTGACGCGGGTGTTGGCCTGCAACACGTCCGTGAGCGCATTCCCCAGGAGCACCAGCGCCAGCACGGTGAGACCGATGAGGAGGGATGGCCAAAGCACCGATATCGGGTTGTTGTAGATGTTGTTGAAGGACTGCTGCAGCACGCTTCCCCAGGACGGCTGCGAGGGGTTGCCGAGGCCAAGGAAGTCCACGCCGGCTTCGATACCGATGCCGGCGGCCAGGATGAATGCGCTGGAGATTATGACGGGTCCGCGCACAGCCCAGAGGACGTGGCGCCCGACGATGCGGAAGTCGGACAGACCGACCACCTTCGCCGCATCGACATAGAGCTCGTTGCGAACTCCGACGACGATGCCGCGGACCAGCCGGAAGAAGCTGGGAGCGACGATCACGCCGAAGACGGCCATGGCCACCGGGATGTTCGGACCGGTCAGCGTGTAGAGCGCGATCAGGAGCAGCACGCCCGGCAGCGCGATTATCACATCCGAGACGAAGTTGCTGACGGACTCGAAACGACCGCGGTAGTAACCGGCGATGAGTCCCGTCGTCACCCCGAGCGTCACAGAGACGACCAGGATGATCACGCAGGCGATCAGTGTCTCCTGCGTCCCCCACATCAGCCGGGACAGGATGTCCCGGCCGTTGGCGTCCGCGCCGAGCAGGTGAGCGCCGAACGGCTGTGCGTTGACAGCGACCAGGTCCGTGTGATTCGGGCTCTCCGGCGCAAGCCACGGGCTCGAGAGCCCGAAGGCCACGACGAGGACCAGGAACGCGATGCACCCGACAGCGACGGGGTTGCGGACGAGCCGGTGTAGCACCGACTTGCGGCGGAGCCCGACCGGTGCACGCACCGCGTCTGGAAGAGGAGCGGCGGCGGTCATGCCTTCCTCGCTTTCGGATTCAGCGCTGAGCCGGCCAGGTCGGCGAGCAGGTTGACGACAAGGACGATCACGATGATCGCGAGCACAGCACCCATGACCATCGGCACGTCGCCCTGCTGCGCGGAGGTGTTGGTCAGCTCCCCCATCCCGGGAAGCGCGAAGACGAGTTCGATCACCACGGCGCCGCCGATCAGGTAGATCACCTGCAGGCTCAGCACGATCAGGCCGGGGCCGGCGGCATTACGCAAAACGTGCCCGTAGATAACGGAGCGCTCCCGGATACCCCGGGCCCGGAGGGTCCGCACGTAGTCCCTGCCGAGGACGTCGGCAACGGCGCTGCGGAACTGCGAGGCTGCCCCGGCGACCGAGCCGATCAACAAGGCGATCACTGGAAGGGTGATCGAACCCAGCCACCCAGTCACACTCTGCGATGGTGGGACGTACCCGGTGGCCGGGAACCACCGAACCGCCAGCGCGAAGGCGAAGATCAGTCCGATCGCGATGATGAAGGACGGGATGGCGGTGCCGAGCACGGAGAGGAACTGGAGCACCCGGTCGGTCCAGCCGCCCCGCACCGCCGCCGTGACGCCGAGGACGATGCTGATGATCACCGTCAACAGCAGCGTGATGAGGACGACCGATAGGGTGACCGGCAGACGGGTGGAGAGAGCTTCGGAGACCGACTGCCCGGTGAAGAACGAGTGGCCCAGGTCGCCGGTCAGAACTCCACCGAGCCACTTGACGTACTGCACGAGCAGCGGTTGATCGAGTCCGAGGTGGACGACCTCCCGCTGAACGTCGATTGGAGTGGCGTTGAGGCCGAGAACGGCCCGGGCGATACCCGGACCGTTCCCGAACATCAGGCTGAAGGTCACGAAGGTGACGATCAGGAGAACGGCCACCGCGCGGATCAGCTTCAGCGAGACCGCGAGGATCATGAGGGTGGTTCCTTTACTTGAAGTCCCACAGCATCGGCTGGAGGCCGGAGAAGTCCGTGGACTCCTTGATCGTGACGCTGGAGCTGTGCGCGTAGAAGTTGTCCGGGTACACCATCGGCACGAACCATGCCTGTTCGGTGACGTACTTGTTGATCTCCTGCTCGGCCTGCTTCACGTCCTTCCCGGCGGTGATCTGCGCCCAGAGCTTATCGATCGTCGCGTCGGGCTGGTGCTCGACGTTCCAGATGCCCTGGTGCGTGATGTAGTCCTGGATGTCCTGCAGCGACTCACCATAGTTGCCCAGCTGCCATAGCGGCACGGGGTACTTGCCGCCGAGGAGCTCCGAGTACATGTTAGGACCGGACAGCGTGACCGGGTCGACCTTGATGTTCAGCAGTGCCAGCTGCTGCGTCACGTACGGCAGCATGAGATCGATGCCGTTCCCGCCGTTCTCGATCACGGGGATCTGGAGGCTGAACCCGCCGGCGTAGCCGGCCTGAGCCATCAGCTGCTTCGCCTTGGCCACGTCGTACGGATAAGGGTTGCCCAGGTCGCTGAGGTATGCGTCGCTCCCCGGCCGGAAGATCTGATTGGCCGGCACAGCATGGCCCTGATACAGGTTCTTCGCGATCGACGTGCGATCGAACACCATGTTCATGGCGCGGCGCACATCGACATTGCCGAGCGCGGGGACGATCTTGCCCAGGTGGTCGGTAATGAGCAGACGCGTCGTGTTCGGGGCCTTGAGCGTCAGGATGTCGACGTTCGCCGAGCTCTTGGCCTCGTTCAGCGTCGTGGACGAGACCAGCGTGCCGTCGATCTGCCCGGTCTTCAGCGCGTTCACCGCCGCAGTGTCGCTCTTCAGCACCTTGAGGACCAGCTTCTTGTACGGGAACGTCTTGGAGTCCCAGTACGCGTCGTTCTTCTCGAATGTGTAGACAGATCCTGCCGTCGTAGCCGACTTGTCGAGAGTGTACGGTCCGGAACCGACGGGTGCGCTCCACGTCTTGGACGCCGCTCCGGCTTCCACCGACTTCGGGCTCGGGATCGACTGGTAGCACATCAGCAGCTTGAACGTGGCGGTCGGGGCGGGGAGGGTGATGACCGCAGTGAGCGCCTCCGGGGTCTCGACCTTGAGCCCGGCCAAACGGCTGTTGTTCTGGTTCGCCCCATACTCGAGCGCGGTCTTGACCGCCTTCGCGTCGACGGGCTCGCCGTCGGTGAACTTCATGCCGGGGCGGATGTGGACCGTCAAGGTCTTGTTGTCGCTGCCGAAGTCGAAACTCTTGGCGATGTCGGGCTGCGGTTGACCGTGAGCGTCGCACCGGAAGAGCTGGTCCCAGACAGCCATGGCGTTCCAGCCTTGGTAGCTCGGCTGGACCGCCGGATCCCAACCGCTGATGTCGGCGGTCATGCCCAGGGTCAGAGTGTCTTTGGCTGCTGCGGTGCCACCCGTCTGCCCGGTGCATCCGGTGAGTGCCGCAAGGGCGGTGGCGGCCGCGACAGCGGCGACCACAAGAGCCCTTCGTGAACGGACGTGCCTCATTTTCATACTCCTTTGTAATCGGGTCTTGTCGTGAGTGTCGCTGCAGGCTTTCTCAGTAGCGCCACTGTAGGTCGCGAAATAGTGGATCCAAACAGATGACTCCCTTTTTGCGCAACAGGATCAAGCTCGGATCGGCCGATACGAAAAGCTCGCGATACGACCCTCGGTCGTGGGGGCACCGACGCCGAGGACGCGGCCTGTGAATCCCGCCGCCACCTCGGTTGAGAAGTATCGTCCATCGAGCCGCGCCAGTTGTGTGAACTCGCCGTCGACTCCGACGGAGAGGGTGATCTCGTCGGGCCCCGCGTAACCGAACGGGAGCGGGGCGATCTCCGGATCCGCTGCCTCGAGCCGTAGCGTGACCGAGTCCGCGGCGACGGGAATCGGCGCTGCCTCCTGGAGGATGTCTCCGATCTGCACGACCACGCGGGCAGTGCGGTCACGGAATTCGATGCCGCACCAATGCCGATCATCCAGGCGCAGGCTCAATCGGCCGGCTCGTTCCACGACGACATCGGCGGTCCACTCGAAATCCTCGACGCGGGCGCATACGAGGGCCCGAGACCAGTCGTCCGAGGCGAACCGCAGACCACCGGCAGGGTCGAGGTTGGCGATCGACGCCAGCTCCGCGCTCGGTACGACCCAGCGGGCATTCAACTCCGTCCCGCGGAAATCGTCCGAGAACCCGGTATCCGGCACGGGCACGAGGAACCGGTTCGAATCGAATACCGGCCACGCATCGACCCAGTCCACGCCGGCGATGAAGGTCTCCCGGCCGAGCACATGGAAGCCGGGGGTCGAACCTCGCGGTCGAGCGCCCAGGTACACCGCCGCCCACCGTCCGTCCGGCGCCTGAACGAGATCCGCGTGCCCGACACTCTGCACAGGATGCATGGTGCTGCGGTGCGTGAACACCGGATTCCACGGACAGGGTTCGAACGGGCCGCGCGGACTCGCTCCTCGCGCGACGGTCACGACGTGCCCGCGCTCGGTACCGCCCTCCGCAAGCACGATGTACCAGTGGCCATCGATCTTGAACAGGTGCGGACCTTCAGCGGCCGGCAGCCCGCTTCCTTGCCACACCCGGTACGACTCCTCGAGGAGTCTGCCGGTCGCCAGGTCGACCGGCGCTTGCCGGATCTCCTGCCCGCCGACGGTGAAGTCGAGGACATGCCAGGTCAGATAGGGCTGGCCGTCGTCGTCCCAGCAGAGGTCGGGATCGATACCGATCGCCTCTGATACCCAGACCGGTTCGCTCCAGGGGCCGGCGGGATCCGTCGCCGAGACGATGACCTGTCCTGAATCGAAGTCGCTGACGTTCGTCGTGACGAACCAGAACCTGCCGTTGTGGTGCCTCAGAGTCGAGCCATAGACGCCGGTCGACGGGCCAGGGGTGCCTTCGCGGAACTGATCCCGGCGGGTGAGGATATTGCCGATCTGCTTCCAGGACACCAAGTCGGTGCTGTGGAAGATCGGCGCTCCAGGGAAGTATTCGAAGCTCGACGTCGCCAGGTAATAGTCGTCGCCCACACGGCAGATCGTGGGGTCCGGATGGAATCCCGGAATGATCGGTTGGATGTCTCCGCGCTTGACATCGACGTGAGGGTCGCGCGCGATTGCGGTCTCGGTCATCAGAAAGTCGAAGTCCTCTCACTCGGCTCCACGGCGTTGGGGGCCTGAGCTGCCAACTCCCCACTCCGCTCGCGTCGCCGGGATCGTCCTCATGCGACCGTAGGTTTGGCGCGGCCGAGCGGCAATTCGCCGTAGGTTTATTGCGCAAGTCGCGGTGAAGCATTTGGTCGCGGGGGTATCTTGGAGTCGAAGTTTCTTGCGCAAATATCAAGGGAGAGGGCGCTTGGCATGGCTGAACGTGCGGTCACGCTTCGCGATGTCGCTGAAGCGGCCGGCGTATCCGTCGCATCGGCTTCGCGCGCACTCGCCGGTCGCGGAGAACTGACCCGCGGCACACGCGAACGGGTCGCGGACGCTGCACAGCGGCTCGGGTACGACCGGTCCTCCATCGCTCGAGGACGTCCGACGTCTCTCGACTCACGACTCATCGAGATCGTCCTCGGCAGCTTCAACGATGCGTGGACCAACACGATCACCTCCGGCGCACGCGAAGCGGCGTTCCGACTCGGATACGATCTGGTCCTCACCTTGGAGCGCCCTGACCCCGACGACGATTGGCCGACCCGAGTCGCGACTCGTCGGCCCTCCGGGGTGATCCTGGGGATCATCAAGCCCACGACGCGTCAGCTGGATGAGATCCACGGGCTGCGCATCCCGATCGTGCTGCTGGAGCCGAGGTCGGATCCAGAGGGAGCTCTGGCGAGCGTGGGCACGACCGACCGGCAGGGAGGCTACGACGCGGGCGCTCATCTCGCGGCAGGCGGCTACCGGAGATTCGTCGTCGTCACCGGACAGCCACCGTATCGGTTCGGTCGTGCACGGGAGGAGGGGTTCCGGCAGGCCATCGCCGAGTTCCGTCCCGAAGCATCGATCACCAGGGTGAGCTCGGAATGGACCGACGCGCCGTTGACCGAGTCGCTGTTGCGCGCGATCTCCGAGGATCGCAGCCCCGTCGGCGTCTTCGCATGCAACGACGAGATGGCCCTCGTCGTCTATCGGGCTGCCGCCCAGCTCGGGCGTCGCATCCCGGAGGACATCGGAGTCGTGGGATTCAATGACGAGTCCCGGGCAGGCATGGCGCAACCCCCGTTGACCTCGGTTCGGCAGCCGTTGCGGGCCATGGCCGCCAGAGCGGTGGAACTCGTCACCGAGCTCCGTCGCCACGACGAGCCGTCCTACCAGCGCGTCGAGCTGCCCAGCGAGCTGATCGTCCGGTCCTCTACGCTGCCTGCAGCCCCCCTCCCGGGCGCGGACGATCCCGACGAAATTTCCTGATCAGTCCCGTGCGAGCGGGTCAGCTTGACTCTGGGCGCGAAACCGTTGCGTAAAAGGCTCGTTAGATCGCCTGAGCGGTCAGTACCCAATCTCCTTGGCCGGGAGCCGGGGGGACGAAGAGCTCACCTCCATCCGGCACTGCCGCAGTGGCGACGCTAGTGCGCTCGCCGGAGCGGGGGTCGAACCAATCGATCCTGTAGACGGTGGACGGAAGACCTCGGAGCGTGCCCGCTCCTTCTTCGAATCGGTAGGTCTCGGCGAAGTAGATCACAATCGTTCGCCCCTCGTCGTCTGCCGAGACCGCCGGCCGATAGAAGAGTTCGTTCTCGCCGTTCGACGTCGCGAAAAAGCGCGGCGCGGGACGCAGGTCGGTCCAATAAAGGGACTCGTAGAGCCGTCGAAGATGCCCCATCTGAACGGCGCCCGCAAGGTCGACGCCCTCGTACCAGGGAAGCGACCCCCACGACATCCGTGCTTCCTCGGCGTCCCACGCACCGTTCCAGCAGCCTTGGGCCCCATAGCTGTAGCCGGCGCACCCGGACTGGATCGCCCGGTAGGCGACCTGCCGGACCATGAGGTCGGTCACGACACGTCGTCCTGTGTATTCGACGCTGTTGAGTCCTTCGTAGAGGCTCTCTCCCTCGATCATGGGTCGACCTGGATACTCCGCGAGATGCTCGCCCCAATACCGGGCGTCCATGTCGAGATCGCCGTGGCCCAGCTGATTGAGCGTGAACGAGAGCCATTCTTCGTCCTGGTAATAGGACGCGACGGGTCTCTCATTGGTCAGGTGGGCCGTGATCGGATGACCGTAGGCATCTGCATCCTGAATGGCCAGAGCCACGTCGCGCCACGCGTTGAGTCGGTCCGTACGACGTGCGGGATCGTAGCCTGCCACCTCGCCGCCGAGCGTCCAGACGATCGGGTAGGAGCCGTACCGCGCGACCACATAGCGCGCTAGCCGCACCAACCCGGCGGGATCCTTGTCTATGGAGTGATACCAGGCCAATCCGAGTGCGTGGATCAGTCCGGAGTCGGCGATGTACGCCATCCTCGGGTCGATCACGGTGCGGAAGTAGTCCGGGTCGATGGACGAGTAGTCCTCGCCCGCGTTCCAGAACTCGGGCGGCGACCAGGAGAACATGTTCCCCTGATAGACGCTGAAGCCCTGCTTCACACGCAGATCGACTGTCTCCCGGAACTGCGACGTCCAACCTGGCTTGTTGGCCTCATCCCACCGCTCCCAGGCGAATCGCCAATGCGTGTCACCAAGCCAGAAGAACGGTGTTCCGTCTGCGTGCTGAAGGTGTCTGCCGCCCGGTGCGACCTCGAGATAACCGTGGCGTTTGGCCGGGTGGTCTCCGTGGTACTCCAGCGCTTCGAAGGAGCCGCCCGCACCGTGGAGACCGGGTAGCTCGCGCGCTTCTCGGGTGCGATACGTCCAATCGCCAGCCGTCGGTGGCGCGAATCGCAGCCTCCAGGTGCGCCCCCCGTCCCAGAAGGCAGGGCAAGACAGGACGAGACCGTCCGGTCCGCTGAAATCCGCCGTGACCTCGGCATCGAGGTACGGGCGTGCAAGCGTGGTCTCGCTGGTCACTGTGAACTCGGCTGTGTCCCGCACTTCGACCCGCACCGCTACTCCTTCGACGTTACTCGCCTTCGATGCTGTCGCATTCCGAATCGATCGCTAGCGTCGTTGCGCAAAATCGGAGGTGCTTAGGCCTCGCCCTGCTAGGCGTGCGAGCCTATTTGAGCTGTCCTCCTGGACGGCGAAACCTTTGACTCAAGGAGCCGCAATGGCGCGTACTTTCGACCGCTACAGCGCCGTAGGCGACGTTCTGGACAATCCGGAGGCGCGCGGTGTTCTGGAACGATCCGTGCCGGGGATCTTCAGTTCATCGCTGGGCGCGGCGCTGCGCGGATTCCCGCTCGGTGGATTCCTGACGTTCTCGCTCGAACCGGACACGGCCAAGGTCGGGGAAGTACTCGCCGAGCTGGCGACTATCGAGGACACGACGCCCATCCCCGTCGAAAACAAGCCGATCGAGCCGAGCCCGCACTACGAGGACGAGACTGTCGATCGCGCCAGCGCCGCTGTCCATCTGCCCGACACCGCCACACAGTACGAGACGCTCGAGGTCGTCATCGACGGGCCCTCCCACGGCAACCCCTTCGTCGACGTCGAACTGACCGCCGATTTCACGTCCGACACCCAGCGCGTCAGGGTCGGCGGTTTCTACGACGAAGAAGGTCGCCATGTCCTGCGCTTCCTGCCGCCGACCGCCGGGACCTGGGCGTTCACCACGACATCGAATGCGCGATCGCTGGACGGACTTTCGGGGACGATCGTCGTCGCATCCGCACGTAGAGCGGGGCCCGTGCGGGTGGCCGACACGTTCGGATTCGCCTTCGTCGACGGAACACCGTTCGTGCCCGTCGGCACCACTGCCTACGTGTGGACGCACCAGCCCGACGCCCTCCAAGAGCAGACCCTCAAAAGCCTCGCCGACGCCCCGTTCAACAAGATCCGCATGGGCCTGTTCCCTAAAGACTTCCGGTACAACTCGAACGAGCCCGACGACTACGTGTTCCCACGGCACGAGGATGGCTCCTTCGACCACGAACGGTTCGACATCAGCTTCTTCCGCCGGCTCGAGCGACGGATCCGACAGCTCGACGAGCTGGGTGTCCAGGCGGACCTCATCCTGTTCCACCCGTATGACCGGTGGGGCTTCGCGCGGCTCGGCAAAACGGTGGACGAGCGCTACATCCGGTATGTGACGCGCCGCCTGGCCGCCTTCCCGAACGTGTGGTGGTCGATGGCCAACGAATACGATCTCGTCACCGCCAAACGCCCCGAGGATTGGGATCGCCTCGCCCGCGTGGTCCAGTCCGAGGATCACGCGGGCCACCTGCTCTCAATCCACAATTGGGTCGAGTTGTTCGACTACTCCGCCGACTGGGCGACCCACACGAGCATCCAGGGTGGCGGCGCCGAAATCGGCAAGCGGGTAGACGAGTGGCGGCACAAGTGGGGCAAGCCCGTCGTCGTCGACGAGTTCGGCTACGACGGAGATCTAGACCAGGGATGGGGCAATCTCACCAGCGAGACCGTGGTGGACCGCTTCTGGGCAGGCACCCTCCGCGGCGGCTACCTCACTCACGGCGAGACCTTCTACTCAGAGGATGAGGTGATCTTCTGGGCGAAGGGCGGCACGCTCCGAGGTGAGAGCGTGCCGCGCATCCGCTTCCTCAAGGACATCATCGCCGCCTCGCCGAGCGGTCGAATCGACCCTCTTCCCTCGGACTTCGATGCCGCGTACGGCGGAGTGGCCGGCAAGTATGTGCTCATCTACTTCGGCACACACCGGCCCCGTTTCCGCAACCTCATCGTCCCCGAAGGCATGCGCGCTCGAATCGAGATCATCGACACGTGGCAGATGACGATCCGCAAGCTCCCCGGCACCCACGAGGGCACCGTCCGCGTGGACTTGCCTGCACGCTCTCAGATCGCACTTCGCCTGACTCCTGCCTGAATAGGCAGAACTCGATGCTCCCGCAACCGATCGAGAGCGGAAGCGCGAGATAGTTATTTGATGACGACGAACACCGCGGGCGTTACTCACACCGTTCTGGTCAGCTGGAGCACCGACTCGCGGCACCGCTCCCAGTGGGCAAGCGAACTGGTCGAAACCCACCTGAACGCGATAGACGGGTTGACGGCCATCGATCACGGCATCAGCATCAGCACGGAAGGCCTCGAACGCGGCTTCGACTGGATGCTTGTCATCCGCTTTCGAGATCAAGGCGCCCTCGACTCGTACCTCCCGCATCCCGAGCACCTCGTCCTCGCGAACTACCTCCGCACCAACTCCGACGACATTGTCGTCTTCGACATCAATCAAAACGTGCCGACGCGGACAGACGCGACACTGTAACGCGCTCCGCCAGCTGCCGTTTGCAGCCCAGGGGTGCGCGGCACGCTTGACTGCCGCCTTTTGCGCAATGAATCGCGCCCACTGCGTGCCGCATGAAACGCTGGCGGAGCCGCGCTCGCCATGCACGGCCTTCGCGCCTCAGAGAAGACGATGACAATGAAGCCCACTCACCACCTTGATCCTCGAAAGACCGCGGACGAGCGGACGAGCCTCCTACTGGAGCAGATGACACTGCGAGAGAAGTGCTACCAGCTCACTTCGGTCCCGCCGTGGTACTTCGTGCAGCCTGATTTGAGCGCCCCGGCGGTCCGAACAGAATGGCTTGAGAAGGCGCCCGGCCACATCTCGAACTTCGGGATCGACGACCCCCGCGCATTCGCGAACGTCGTCGCAGAGATGCAACGTGTCGTCGTCGGCGAAACCCGGCTCGGCATCCCACTGCTCATCCACAGCGAGGCTCTGAGCGGGTTCATGAGCGGTGGCCACATGGTGTTCCCGACCGCGATAGGACTCGCCGCGACCTGGAGTCCTGAACTCGTGCAGGACATGGCGAAGGTCATCAGTCGACAGATGCGACGACTCGGGTCCCGCCAAGCCCTCTCGCCCAACATGGACGTCGCGGTCGACCCACGGTGGGGTCGCGTCCACGAAACCTACGGAGAAGACCCTTACCTCGTCGCAGCCAACAGTGTTGCCTATACACGCGGGCTGCAGGGGCACGATCTCACCGAGGGCGTCATCGCAACGTCCAAGCACTTCGTCGGTTACTCCAAGCCCGAGGCCGGGATTAATCTTTCCGCGTACGAAGGCGGCCGTCGACTCACCCGGGATCTCTTCGCCTACCCGTTCGAGGCGGCGATCCAGCTTGCAGGGTTGGCTTCGGTGATGAACAGCTACGCCGACCTGGACTCGTCCCCCGTCGCAGCCTCCCGTGAAGTCCTGACCGATCTACTTCGCGGGACCCTCGGGTTCACGGGCTTTGTGTCGGCGGATTACATGACGCTGGAGCACATGGTCAATCGACAGCGCGCCGCCTCCAGCGCCGCGGACGCGGGGCGTCTCGCAATCACTGCCGGCCTCGATGTCGAAAACCCGATCCCGTTTGGATACGGTGACACTCTGGCGGCTGAAGTCGAGCGTGGCGCGGTCGACGTCTCCTTCGTGGATACTTCCGTGCGCCGCGTCCTGACCGCGAAGTTCGCCCTTGGGCTGTTCGAGAACCCCTACCCTCAAGAACGCATCGACCTGCCGGAAATCGTTGCCGAAGGGCGCGAATTATCCTACGAGTTGGCGCGACGATCGGTCGTTCTGCTGAAGAATGACGATGAGCTGCTTCCGTTGAAGGCGGGGGCGCACTCGATTGCGATCATCGGACCGCACGCAGACGCGCTCAAGCTCCAGTTCCCCACGTACACGTACCCGGCGTTCCGCGAGATGACACGGTTCATGTCCGGTGGCGGCATGGGAAACATGGTCGGCGTGGACCCCGGCATGGCCGCTTGGAACAACGCATTGCTCCCGGAGACGACGACGGAGGACTACGTACGCGAGATCTTCGGCGCGACCACGCTGGCCGAGGAGATCGCGAAGCGCGCCACCAGTTCGACATCTAATCCGGGCAGCACCCTCACGCGGGATCTCGACGAACGAGAGCTCGAGCGCGCAGAGTCCGCGGCGGCCGAGGCGGACATCGTTGTGCTCGCGCTCGGTGGCGCGAGCCTCTGGTTCAACGGCGAGCGCACAGAAGGCGAGGGCAGCGACTCTGCGAACATCGATCTCCCGGCCGCACAGCGCAGACTAGCCGAAAAGATCGTCGCACTGGGAAAGCCGGTGGTTGTCGTCCTCTTCCAGGGCCGCGCATACGCGTTGCCAGACGCCGTCCGCGATTCCGCTGCGGTGGTAGTCGCTCCTTACGGGGGTCCCTACGGCCCCGCTTCCGTTGCAGAAGTCATATTCGGAGAGATGAACCCGAGCGGAAAACTCCCGTACAGCATCCCCCGGCACAGCGGTCAACTCCCGATCCACCACCACCAGAGATGGGGCTCCGGCCATCGGAACCCGCTTCCACCGGACGTCGACACGCTCTACCTCGACATGGATGCATCACCTCAGTACACGTTCGGTGAGGGCGAGAGCTTTACGACGTTCGAGCTGTCCCACCTGCGTGCCGAAGACGTGGTCCCTTCGGATGGCGAGTGGGTCGTCGCAACAACGATCCGTAACACGGGTTCCCGCAGCGGTGCGGCAACGCCACAGCTCTACCTGAGCCTCGCGGGCTTCGGCGTGACGCGTCCATCACAACAGCTCGCCGGCTTCACCCGGGTGGAGCTCCAACCCGGCGAGGCCAAGCAGATCACCATCAGGGTCTCCGCCGCTCAACTGGGCTACACGGCGCTGGATCGGCGCTTCGTCGTCGAGCCCGGACCGGTTGAGTTCTTCCTCGGCTTCAACTCGGCCGACCGCCGCCAGTCGGGTCGCTTCACCATCACCGGCGAGCGGCGAGAGCTCCGTTCTCGCGACAGGTCATTCCTGTCGGTCGTCGACGTCACCGAGGCCTGAACGGTGTTTGTGAGATCTCAGCAAGGAGTAGACCATGCACTACGGCGGCGACTATAACCCGGAGCAGTGGCCCGAGGAGGTCTGGCCCGAGGACGTCCGATTGATGCAGGAGGCCGGCGTCACCATGGTGAGCATCGGGATCTTCTCCTGGTCGCGAATCCAGCCGGAGGAGGGTGTCTTCGTCTGGGATTGGCTCGATCGGATCATCGATCTGCTGCACGAGGGCGGAATCGCGGTCGATTTGGCAACCGCGACCGCTTCGCCTCCGCCATGGGCGACGATCGAATACCCCCGGATCCTCCCGCAGGACGAAACGGGGACGATCCTCGCACCGGGCAGCCGCCAGCACTACGCGCCGACGTCGCCGGACTATCGGCGTCTGGCAGCCGAGCTCTGCCGCACCATCGTTCAGCGATACAAGGACCATCCCGCAGTGGTGATGTGGCACGTCAACAATGAGTATGGATGCCACGTTTCGCGCGACTATTCCGACAACGCACGTGACGCCTACAGGATTTGGCTCGCCGAGAAGTACGGCACTGTCGAAGCGCTCAACCAAGCTTGGAACACCGCCTTCTGGTCGCAGCTGTACCAATCCTTCGACCAGATTCTTCCTCCGTCGAAGGCGCCTGCGTTCCAAAACCCCGGTAGCCTCCTCGACTTCAACCGGTTCTCATCCGACGCGCTCCTTTCGCTTTTCACGATGGAGCGAGACATCATCCGTGCGAGCGGTGCAACCCAGCCGATCACGACCAACTTCATGGGCAGTGCCCCCGTCGCCGACTACTGGAAATGGGCGAAGGAGGTCGACCTGATCAGCAATGACTCGTATCCCGACCCAAATGATCCAGAGATGTTCCGGTACTCGGCTTGGGGATTCGACTTGATGCGCTCCCTCAAGCCGGAGAAGCCCTGGCTTCTCATGGAACAGGCTTCGAACGCTGTTCAGTGGCGACAGAGCAATGCACCCAAAGCGCCCGGCGAGATGGCCGCGCTGTCGATGCAGGCTGTCGGTCGTGGCGCCGACGGCATTCTATTCTTTCAGTGGCGACAGTCCCGCGCTGGCGCCGAAAAGTTCCATTCCGCCATGCTGCCGCACGCGGGTACTACCACACGCACGTGGCGAGAGGTCAGCCGTTTGGGTTCCGACATCGCAGCCTTACCGCCCCTCACTGGAGGTTCTGGCGCACACGTCGCGCTCGTGTTCGACTGGGAGAACCTCTGGGCGCTGAACGGGGGCCCCTTCCTTACCGCCCTTGATTACAACGCATTGGTGCAGCGCTGGTACGTCGCCCTTCATCGACTGCACGTCGCCGTCGACATCGTGCCGCCGACGGCCGATCTCAGTGCGTACCGCGTGGTGGTAGCGCCGCAGCTCTACCTCCTGACGGATGCGGGCGCGGCCAACCTGTCCGCGTTCGTCGAAGGAGGTGGCCACCTCTTCGTCTCAGCGTTCACCGACCTGGTCGATGAAACGGATACGTTCCGCGCGGGCGGATACCTGCAGGGGTTGGGGACGACTCTCGGAATCCGGATGGAGGAGTACACCGCCCTTGTCCCACCGGGCGCCGACGGGCCGGGCCAAGCCGTCGCGACCGTATCCCTGCCGGGGGCGCTCCTGCGAGGCGAGTATCTCGCGGAGGAGATACTCGCCGTCGAAGCCGAGGTGCTCGGCAACTTCGTGGACGGACGTCTGCGAGGTCGGGCCGCATTCACCATGCGCGATGACGGTGGCGATGCCGGCCGAGCGTACTATCTGGCAACAATCCCGGATGATGACGGGATGCGAGAGGTGATGACCTACATCCTCGGACAGGCGAGTGTTGAGCCGGTACTTCCGGGGCTCGGCAAGAGGGTGGAGGCTGTCCGACGTGGCGATCATGTGATCATAACGAACTACGACTGTACGGACGTGACCCTCTCGGTGAGCGGGACAGACGCCATGACCGGCGACGCCCTGGACAAGGTCGTACTGGCTCCCTTCGCGTGGACAATAGCTCACGCTCCGCTCCTTTAGGCCGTCCAAATCATTACGAGGTTCGCTCGGCGGGCGCCGCAAGAGCGCGAGAAGTCGATCCATCCGCGGCTTCACTCCGCCGAGTACCAAACCCCGTATGCGCACCGGCTGCCGCACTCGCAGAACAGCAAGCGAAGTTGGCGGCGTTGCCGACGTTGAGGGCCGTCGTCGAGGAGAAGCTCGAACTGCGGTGGTCCCCGCAGCAGATCTCGATGTGGTTATCTCGGCATTACCAGAACGATCCGGAGATGCGGGTGAGTCACGAGACGATCTATATGTCGCTTTTCGTCCAGGGGCGCGGCGCTTTGCGGCGCGAACTCCACGAGGCGCTCCGGTCCGGTCGCGCGACGCGACGCGCGAAAACGGAGTTACCGGTCGGCCGGGGGAAGATCCCGGGCATGGTGATGATCTCCGAACGCCCTGCTGAGGTGGCCGACCGGGCCGTGCCTGGGCACTGGGAGGGCGACCTCATCATGGGCAGACGGAAGACCTCGATCGGCACGCTCGTGGAGCGGACCACCCGCTACGTGATGCTCCTCAGGCTCGAACGCTACAGCGCGGACGAGGTCCGTGAGGCGATGGCGAAGAAGATCCTGACGCTGCCTGAAGCGCTGCGTCGCTCGGTCACCTGGGACCAAGGCAAGGAAATGGCCTCACACGCCCGCTTCACCATCGATACCGGAGTGCAGGTCTACTTCTGCGATCCGAGGAGCCCTTGGCAGCGCGGGACGAACGAGAGCACGAACGGCCTGCTCCGTCAGTACTTCCCGAAAGGCTCAGACCTCTCAGCCCATACCGAGGCCGAGCTGGACGAAGTTGCCCGACTCCTCAACGAACGCCCTCGACAAACCCTCGGCTGGATGACACCATCAGCGCAATTCACCCAGCTCGTTGCAACCACCGGCTGAATCCGCCCCTGACACATAACAATTCCCAAGCAAGTGAAAACCCCCGGATCCCTTGTAAACACTGGGATCGCGGGGGCTTGCGCGTGGCGGTACCGGTGGGATTTGAACTCTAATTCGACCCCTCATAACTCAACGGAGTTAGCCAACTTCCGCGGAAAATCAAGGGATTTGGGTCCCCGATGATCTCATTGGATCGAGTTGGATCTTCCTCAGTTGTAGTCAAAATGTAGTCAAGCCAGCATTCCCGAGGGGGTCTGCTGCTGTGATGTATCAGGACATGCCTGACGAAACTGCATCAGGACATGCCTGACGAAACTGCATCAGGACATCCCTGACACTTGGTGTATCAGGACATCCCTGACTGTGCAACTGACGGAGGCCGTCGCAAGCGCGTAGCGTCGATGAGCCGTCGCCCGTACTCTGGTTTGAGGTCAGACCACGACAGGGGACAAGATGCGGCAAGACACCGAGGTAGCCCTAAAGCGGTTTGACGTCAGTACATTCGGGCGGTCCGGCATCATCGAAAAGCTGGAAGAGAAGATCACCGCCGACGAGACGGTGATCTACATCGCGCCGACGAACGCGACGGTCACGACGACGGCCACCCGCAAGACCGAGAAGCTACCGGGCGGAATTGCATTGACGTCCAAGCGGATCCTCTTCACGTATAAGGTGCTGTTCGAGCACAAGACGATCTCGGTAGACCTCGCTCAGGTCCAGAGCGTGAACAGCCGCGGGAACTCGATGACGGGTGGTCATGTTGAGGTACTAACGATGGTCAACACGATCGAGTTCCTCGTGAAGTACAAAAAAGAAACCATCGCGGCAATTCAGCAGGCGTTCGAGACGGCCGTCGCTGCCACGAAGACCCCGCATGTGACCACCCAACCTGCCGAGCCGGACGTGCTGGCACAAATTCAGAAGATGGCGGAGCTGCAAGCCGCCGGCATCTTGACCGAAGCCGAATTTGCACAAAAGAAGGCCGAGCTGCTCGGGCGGCTCTAGTGCGTGGACCAAACACGAGTGAATGGATTGCATGTGCAGGATCCGGAGGTGCGGGCAGCGGAGGCAACGGCGCTACCTCCGCGCGGGATGCTCGATAGGGGATCGTGATTTGCACCGTGCGGGCAGCAGCATCGGCACTCAACGTTCACGAGTGCTGCGGCTACTCAGCGGGTCTGAGGTAGGAGGCTACCCTCCGGAAGTCCTGCGGCGCTGTCGAATGCGTTTTGGAAGTCGCTGAAACTAGTGGAGCCAATCTGCGATGCGCCGATCTTGCCATTGTCGATCGACTGGCATCCCGTCGTCTTCCACCAGAGGCTGACGTCGGGGTGATGCGGGTAGGAGAAGGCGAGAATGGCGAAGGCGCCCGTGTCGTTGGGGCAACTGACTGAGCCAGTGGGCTGCTTGAGGGACAGATGTATGAGGGCGTGGGCGACGCGTCGTGCCTCGCTGGCGTTCAGTGTCATCGCCAGGTGTTTGCTCGACGGATTGAGACTCCCGCTGTAGGCGCAGACCAGTCCGGCATCCGGCGAGATACCGGCGGGTAAGAGACTCGAGTCGCCGGGGTCGGTATTCGCAACATCCCGGGCCTTTGTCACAGCAGGCGGGCAACCATCTGCAGCTGTGAGGCTGATTGTCGGGGTACGTGGAGTGTCCCAAGAACCGTCGTCACCGCAGCCTGTCAACACCAGGCAGGCGCCGAAAATTGACAGGGCAGCGATCGTGATCCGTCCTCGCCGCATTTCCCTCCGATCGTCGTGGTGTACCCGATGGCCTGACCGTACCGCACTCAAAATGATGGAGTCGAGTAAATCGACCGCCCCGACGGGACGCTCGCACCGGGGGGGACAGTGCCAGCGTTCGCGACAATGAGCCCGCACGGCGAATTCGCCAACCTAACGGCATCAACGCTCGTGGGTGCCGCGCACAAAAGGCACGCTAGCGGATCCGCCTGCGGACAGATTCATGTCTAGCGATCCGCGGCCGCGGCCATTCGCTTCGAAATCTGCCACATAGATTCGATGAGCACATCGCGGCGCATTTCTGCTTCTTCGCCCGAAATTCCAGACGATGGCTTGGGGTCAACTACCTCAAGAGGCCGGCCCATCCCCGCACCGGAAGCAGCGAGCAGTTTTGCTGTGGCCAGATGACTCCCGTCGAAATCAGGGGCTGTCAAGATGCGATCCTTTTCGCGGAACCAGTCTGCAGACTCGGGATATCCACACACCTCGAGGAGTTCGATAGCGGCTGCCACGTCGCGGCGAAGTTCGTCAACATCAACAGTCACGCCCTCATTCTCCTAGAACGGATCAACTGCGCCTATCGAGGATAACGATTCAGCCAGTGTGAAGCCCCCAAGTCAATCCATCACCGGACATCGACCGACGGCTGAATTCGATCGATCGGAGGTAACCCAGTTGGTGGCTGTTCGGTAATCCAGTAGTACTCGAGTGCCGAGAGCCGGCCGTCCCCGATCCACAGCATCATTCCTCCGACGGTGCTGCCGCTAGCGTCGACCACATCGACGCCGCTGTTCTGCGCTGGGTAGCGGCCGTCTGACATGTGCAAGGTAGGCGTGCTCGATGGGATGTCGAGCTCAAGCATCGTGATTGGCCCGTGGACCGCACGCAGAGCCGTGATCTGCGACTGCTCCACCGCAGTGAGGGTGCCGCGCTCGACTTCGAGAACCCGTGCGATTGTCGCGCGCACTTCGCTCAGGCTAGGCGCTTCCATGAGCAGATCATGCCATGCGCTAGGCGGCACGTGTGCGGATCCCTGAGCGGGGCGTCCAGCTTCACGGAGGTCATGTCCTCGACGCTACCGACCTAGCGAACATCTATAGTGACAGACCTCTGGGAACAAGCTTGCGTCGCGCGCGGAATCTGAACGGACCGTTACCCTCTGCGAACTGGTCTGTCAGTGTGTGTCAGGGAATGCGTCGGCGGACCTTGCGACCGCTCGGGCGTAGCGCTCGGAAAGCAGCTGGAGCCGGGGTAGAAGTTCGGTGGGGGATTCGACGGTGAAGTCCATCATCAGCATCCCGATGTAGGCGGCGACTGTGTCCAGGCTGTCCGCGCCGGTAACCAGGACGCAGGACTCCTCGTCGATGGGCTCGACGACACCGACGGTCGGGTTGATGCGGTCGAGCACGGACTGGGCGGGTGCGGCGATCCGCAGACGCGCGTGCACCGCCCACCCGCTGGCGGCGATCGTCCGCATCGCGAACTCGGTGTAGTCCCCGCCCGGAAGCGGTTGCGGTTCGAAGCGGCGGCGGGTGGGCAGCCGCAGGGACATCCAATCGACCCGGTAAGTCGCCCACTCACCGAGCGCCGGATCCCGCGCCACCAGGTGCCATCGCCGCTGCCAGCTGAGCAGACGGTATGGCTCGACGAGGCAACGCGCATCCTGGTAGTCGAACCGTAGCCATTCGATATCGCGGATCGCCGCGGCCACGGCGCCCAGGACCGCCGGGTCCACCTCGGGGTCGGGGGCGTCCGTGCCGATGTTCTCCTGGCCCCGCTCGATGGTCGAGCCGAGAGCATCGACCATCGGACGCAGGCGCGATGGAAGCACCTGCTCGATCTTGGCGCGCGCGCGTGCGCCGGCCTCCGCGATCCCGGTCACGCCTGCTGCAACCTGAAGCCCGACGGTCACCGCGACCGCTTCCTCATCGTCCAGGAGCAGTGGGGGGAGTCTTCCTCCTGCGCCGAGTCGGTAGCCGCCGACGGGGCCGCGGGCCGCGTCGACCGGGTATCCGAGTCCGCGAAGCCGTTCGATGTCGGCGCGCACCGTCCGCCCGCTCACGTGAAGCCGCTCCGCGAGCTCGGCGCCGGTGCGCGCCGAGCCGGTCTGAAGCAGGGAGAGGAGGGTAAGCAACCGGGCAGAGGGACTGGACATCGGACCTTCCCGGGTTGGATTATTAGGCGCAAATCCAGCCTAATAGCTCCGTAATGTGGAGGCCATGAACACCACGACTGATAGCTGCATCCGCCCCTTCACCGTCTCCGTCAGCGATCACGAGATCGCCGACCTGCGCGACCGACTTGCGCGCACCCGCCTCCCGCAGCCGGCTCCGACCGACGACTGGACGACCGGCACTCCGAACTCCTACCTCCGTGAGGCGATCGACGCCTGGCGTGCTTTCGACTGGCGTGAGGCGGAGGCGCGGATCAACGCCTTCCCGCATTTCGTCGCGGAGATCGACGGCCAGAACATCCACTTCATCCACGTCCGCTCGGCTTACCCGGGAGCGACGCCTCTGCTGCTGGCGCACACGTATCCCGGGTCTTCGGTCGACTACCTTGACCTGATCGAACTCCTCGTCGACCCGGTGGCCCACGGCGGTCGGGTCGAGGATGCATTCGACGTGGTCATCCCGGACGCGCCCGGATACGGCTTCTCGCAGCCGGTCATCGAGGGCCGCTGGACTGCCGCCCGCGTTGCGAAGGCGTATGACGCACTCATGCGCGGACTCGACTACGACGCATACGGCATCCACGGATCCGACAACGGTGCGATGGTCGCCCGCGAGCTCGGGCTCCTGAACCCCGAGGGATTCCTCGGCCTGCACGTCCTGCAGCTGTTCTCGTTCCCCTCCGGGGACCCGTCAGAGTTCGAGCGACTCGAACCGGCGGACTACGCGGGCCTCGAGCACATGCAGTGGTTCCAGTCCGTCGGCGGATACAACACGATGAACGCCTCGCGTCCACAGACGGTCTCAGTCGGGCTCAGCGATTCACCGATCGGGCTTCTCGCATACAGCGAACTGTTCAACAGCTTCGGCAACGGCACATCGCTCGTGCCGATGGAGAAGATCCTGCTTGAGGTCAGCGTGAACTGGTTCGCCAACGCCGCGAGCGGCATGAGCCGCAGCTACTTCGACAACGCGCAGGCGCAGCCGGACCCGCAGATCAACCACGCTCCCACCGGGGTCGCCGTCTTCAAGGACGACTTCCAGACCATCCGCGTCTTCGCCGAGCGTGACAACGACAACATCGTGCACTGGAGTCGTGTCGAGGAAGGGGGTCACTTCGCGGCGCTGGAACGTCCGGCGCTCCTTGCCGACGACATCCGCTCCTTCTTCGACAGGCGACGCAACGGCTGACAGGTCCTTTCTGGGACGATCCCCCGGAACCTTCATGGTTTCGGGGGATCTCATCGCTGCGGCCAACGGGCGATGGAGACGTCTCGCTCTGGTCTCCGCCAAGGCGCTGTCTTCGTTGCCTCGACGGGTGGCCGGCCGATTGTTTGGGATGATGTGCCCTATGCAGACGCCTGCGTACAGAGGGAACGATACCGACATTGACCCAGCGCCGGAGGTGGTGGTGTACGGCGCGTACGGTCACACCGGCCGATTCGTGGTGTCAGAACTCGCCTCTCGCGGACTCATTCCTGTTGTCGCGGGCCGCGACCGCCAGAAGCTCGAAATCCTCAGTCGGGAGATTCCGGGGGTGGAGGCTCGGGTGGCGGAGGTCGACGATCCTGGCACGCTCGATCGGGCTCTGGAGGGTGCGGCGGCGGTCGTGAACTGCGCAGGTCCGTTCGCGGCAACGTCCGGTCCGCTTATCGAGGCCGCACTGCGCGCCCGGCTCCCTTATGTCGATGTTGCGGCCGAGATCGAGGCGAACGACGACACGTTCACCGTGTTCGGTGAACGTGCGGCTGCTGAGGGCGCCATCGTGGTGCCGGCCATGGCGTTCTACGGCGGTCTCGGTGATCTGCTCGCCACGGCTGCGATGGGTGACTGGGCGGAGGCCGACGAGGTCCATGTGGCTTACGGGCTGAGCGGATGGCATCCGACGGCGGGCACTCGAGCGGCCGGTGCAGTTTCACGCCAACGCCGCGGCGGTCGACACGTGTCGTTCCACGACGGCACGCTGCGATACAGCGGTGACGAGTCCGTTCTGACAACGTGGCGGTTTCCTGCGCCGCTGGGCGAACGGGATGTCCGCACCGAGTTCTCGATGGCAGACATCGTCACGATTCCCCGGCACCTGTCCGTTCCCGACGTCTTCAGTTACATGACTGTCACCGCTGCCACCGAACTGGCGGCGGATAACACCCCCGCCCCCGTCCCGGTCGACGCGAGCGGGAAATCCGACCAGACCTTCACCGTCGACGTGATCGTGCATCGCGGGGCCGAGAAGCGACGGGCGAGCGCGACCGGTCGACGCAGCTTCGCGTGCGGGGGCAGCACGATTCGGTCTCCACCAGCGTCACATCAAGGCCGGAGCGGAGCGGCAGGCCAACTGCTGGCGCGCTAGGTGCCAGCAAACCCCGCCGTGTAGGATGCGGCTTTCTCGGACTTGCGGGGTGGCGCGTGGTACGCGCGATGATCCAACGCGATGTTGTCGCCGCTCGGGTTGTTGATTCGGACGAGCATCCTCCGTCGTAGGTGCGTGGCTTTGAGCTCGGATTCGTAGTCAATACCGAAATGATCGCCGAAGGACTTGGTGAGCGCATCCGCGATCGTCAGCATTGTGAGAACGCATGCGGCGTATGTGTCCGGGAGCGGAGTGCCCGAATTTGGATCGTTCACGCCGAAGATCGATCCGATGAACCATCCCCTTGAATGAGCCGCGCCGGAGAGGACCCCGTACATATAGGGCGCGTTCGGGAGGTATCGTTTTGCGGCAGCGGTGACATCAAATTCGAGGCTGACTCGGTCGACACCAATCCTCACACTTTGGGTCTGTCGAGCGCCGGGGGATTTCGTTACGCGCTCGATTCCGCTCTTCCCGAGCCATGCATGGATACCGTCGACCGCTTCTGAGTGGGCTTTTAGACGTGCGGCACCGTCCCGCTGCGACGAAAATAACCGGGCCATCTGCTCGCCGCCCTCGACGGAGGCGAGCTGGAATGCTGCGGCGCGGAGCATAGTGGTGGGAGGTGAAAGATGCGGATCGAGAATGAAGCAGATCTGCAAAGCCGCCTCGAGCAGCCCACGAACGAGAGTGTTCGGGCTAAGCGATAGACCGCGTCCGCTTTCGAGGCAGAGAGCCAGTCCCTCGGCGTGATCGAGCGCGCTTCCCGTCAGATGAAGCACATTCTCGAAGCCCTGGTCGACGATCGCATGCGCCGCCGCCTCAAACCGTTTCTGCGACTGGTTCTTTTGCGGGAGATCACGCAGCCACTGGTTCATGCGAGCACGCCCCGATCCTTCTTGGGGTGCGGCCTCGATTGAATCGCCGATTGCGACCATGAACGCTTTGCTATCTCTCAACTGCAGCCCTAGGGCTTTCCGCGATGCTCTCAAGACCGGATGCTCTACCACGTCAGATCCCGCCCTTCATCAGATGGGTAGAGAGTAGCGCCCGAGGCGGCCGCGCGAGGTACACCCGGGCCCTATGGGCAGGCGTTCGCGGAGCGCCTGGCAGACGACGAAGATTTAGCCCCGATCTCGTTCAAGACGATCGGACACCCAGTTGGGCAAAGACACTCTCGGGACAATCCGTTTCCAGCGGCCAGGACGGCCGAATAAACCCATCGCGATGCACCCGAAGTCGCACTTCATTGACGACCTCGCCAGGACGAGCATGAACCCGACCCACGCCGTTGGGAAGATAACCCAGCTTCTCCGACACGGTCAGCGACGACCGGTTCCACTCCATCGCGGCGGATTCGGCCCACTCCGCATCCAGGTAATCAAAAGCGAAGAGGAGCAACCCGGCACGCATCTCGGTTCCTAACCCGTGACCTTGCGCAGCGGAGGTGAGCCACGATCCGCTCTCAACGGTTCGGCGTGCGAAGAAATGTGTCGCATCCAACTGCTGAACCCCGATCGGGCGCCCATCGTGAAGGACTGTGAAACTCACCGCCCATTTTTCAGGTTTCATGTTCGCCCGTAGACCCCACTGGAATTGCGCGAAACCGGGACCCATGTCCTTCGGATCGGCATCCGTCCACGGGACACTGAACGGGGTACGTGACGACTCATGAATGCCTGCAAGGGCCGCCTCAACAAGTCCGGGTATATCCTCATCCCGCGTAGGACGAAGCTCAAGCCGCGGTGTCCGCAACGAGAGAGCGAACAGCGGCCACAGCTGTGCGAGATCCATGCCCAAATCCTAGAAGACGACGAACGACAGACGCGTCGGCTGCGGATCGTCTACCGGGCACTCGAGCGGGGCACGACGAGATATTGGTTTCGCCCGTTGGGTAATGCTCTGATGCGCCGACAACTGAGGCGCGGAAGGCATCGCAAAGAAAGCAAAAGGTCCTATGGGCGGGCAACGATCGAAGACCCGACCGCGTCGTCAAGGACCCGGTCGATCCACGAATGTCGGGGAAAATCAGCGATCGAATGTCTGTCCAACCAGGCAACTTCGATAAGTTCCCGAGCCTCTATCGTGAGCTCTGCACTCGGAAGCGTGCACTCGTACGCCACGGTGACGTAGCTGACTTCGTCGCCGTTCGGGTACACGTTCGACAAGCCCTGTCCTCCGTAAGCGCCGATGATACGACCCACCGTCGGCGACACACCGAGCTCCTCGATCACTTCGCGCACAAGGGCCGCTCGCGGTTCTTCCTCCGGCTCCACGCCACCCCCGACAAGACTCCACAAATGCGAATCCCGCTGCCTTGCCAACAGGAACTTGTCGCCCTCGCGAATCACCGCGGTTACGCCCGGTAAGAGCACCAAAGCATGACCGACCTTCTCGCGAAGGCCCAGAACGTATGGCGAAACTGGCATCCCTGCGCCCCTCCTGCAACGGGCCCTTACCCCAAATACTCGCGGACTCTAAGTGCCAGTGAGTTCAGGGCCACCCGCTCTTCTGTGTTTACACGCAATAGTGGCAGCTCTGAGATCGGCTGAGCAGTGAGCGCGAAGGTGGACCACTCGTCAAGCCGATCAGCATCAGAATGGGCGTGATGGCGCGGACGGGTCCGGAACCTGGTTCGCATCGTGTCCACGGCCGCCTCACACCACAGCTCAACACCGCTACTGACACCCCCAACCACGAGACCATCCTGGAAGAAGCGGTCGTCGCGACCAGATAGCCAGAACGACTCAACGATCGACGGGCCCCGGATGAGGCCGACCATCGACCACATCACATCCGACGCGATCGCGCCGAGCCGTGAGGTTGGAAGCCCCACAGAAACCACATCAGCCAACGCTTCTTTGATCGCATCCTTGCTCACTAGCGGAATTCCGAGCTCTCGAGCCAACGGGATAGCCAACGTGGTCTTCCCCGACCCCGGCAAACCGTTCACAATCACCACGCAAGCGCTCACGCCCTGACCCTAACCGAACCCGGCCCCTTCAAGGGAAGCAAACACTTCCACCTGGCGATCGCGTTGCTAACTCGAAGACGCCGACGCCTATGCACGCCCAACCCACGAGGAGTTTAGTGTGGGGAGCGCACCCGAGCGGGCGGCGTGGCGAGGATCAATTGGTTCAACCACGAGCTCGAGCTCGAGAATTTGTGAGTCTCGCGCTGAACTACCCGCACGCTGGCGCCGAACGATTTGTCTTGGCTGAGTCGTTGAACAGCGCGTTGAGGTCTCCCGATATGTTGAAGCTCTTGGATCGAGTGTGATCTGCGTCTGCAGGCTCGTGACGAGGCCCGATGTACTGGAGACGCGTCTCAATCAGCGTCACGCCAGTGATCCGGCTCGTCTGAAGGGGCATCGTGCCCGGGTGGGTGAGTTCGCCGACATCGTCCGCCGAGCCGCAGCTGGGCCTACCGGCGCTGATTCGCACCTGACGCGAGGACGAGGCTCGCAGTCATGGCCGCGATCAGAGCAGTTCGGCGAGCCACTCGATCGAGGGGAACGCCTGGGCGCGCTGGAACGCGCGCAGGTTGGGGATACCTGGCGGCGGCGGTCGAAGCGAGCTAGCGACGAAATAGCCGGCAACTCCTGCCACGAAGGTGAGAAGGTCGTCAGCTGCAGCCTCGGCCGCGAGCGGGTGTGAATCGAACAGGTCCGCGGCCCGAAGTGGGCCGTTGACGCCTCCGGCCATCGCGACACTAGGGAGGAACCCTGCGAGGTCGAGCCAGGGTGCGCCAGTGCCGGCATGTGGCCAATCGAGGATCCACACCCGCTTTGCGGCGTCGATGAGCATGTTGTCGGCGCGCAGGTCGAAATGTACGACCGCAGAGCCCTGGGTTGCCTCCAACACTCGGTCACCTTCCAGGGCGGCAAGGCGACCAACTTCTTTTGACAGCCAGTCGGGGTAGCCCAAAAGCGGATTACGGGCATCTCTCAACGCCGACCATCCGCGGAACGTCTCGACGGTCGACGGCCCGATCGGCTCGAGCCCAGACCGAACGCCGGAGTGGGCGCGGGCTAGCACATCGAGCGCGGCGAAGACCGCGTCACGGTCACTTTCAATCCAAGGGGTGAAGGGGTGGCGCCCATCGACGACGTCGAATGCGAGAACGATCCAATCATCGTGGGCGAAGCTCCATAGCAGCCGAGGTGCCGGGATGGCCGGATTCAAGCCTGCAGCAACGGTCGCTTCACGCCGATGAAATCGTACGACGTCCGGGTTCGTTGCTGAGGAAGCGGCCTTGACGAACACCCGGTCGCCTGCGGCTGTGGTGAGGAGGGACGCCATACCGGGGCTGAATCCAGTGTCGGCGCTCGAAGCAGTGATTACTCGCGCACCGAGTCTCGTTTCGACGGCGCGACGGACGTCGTCAGGAAGCTGACCCCACAGGAGGCGCGAGCCGCCGCTTGCCGCCCCTGCACTCATGACGACATCTTCTCAGACGAAGCGTTGCACCATGACGGCGAAGATAGTTCGCGTGATTGGCCGAGGGACGATGGGATCTTGGCCGCGTCTGAGATCGCCGACGCGGCCCGAGAAAGCGTGAATGCGGTGGTGTCGATCACGTCAGCTTCGTCGCGCAGCCACTCGCGGAACGCCTGGTCGTACGGGGCGAGGTAGCCCAGGCGGAACCAGGACGGCCCCATAACTCTGTCTCCCATGATGCGTTGGCGAAGTGTCTCCTGCTCGGCGTGAAGCACGAAGAGCCGAACCGGAATTCCGTAGCCGGCCAGGCCGTCACTGATCTCCCGCCAGTACGACTCGACCAGAACCGGCATCGGCATGATCAGCGTGCCGCCGGTGTAGTCAAGGATGCGACGAGCCGTCTCGACCACGACTGGGCGCCACGGGGACCACTGCTGGAAGTTGTCGGTCTCGAGTAGACCAGGGCGAACGTCCATCAACGTCTCGCCGACCCTATCGGCATCGAACACGCGTGATTATGGAATCAATTGCTGTACGAGGTCGGCCGTGGTCGTCTTTCCGACGCCATGAGTACCGTTCAGCCACAGGATCATCGGCCCATGCTAGCGACCTGCGCGGTTACCGTTAGCGGCGCCCGGCCCGGAAGTGGGACCAAATGGGCCGCCCCGAGGCGGGAAGGCGACGCCTGCCTCCTGCACACCCCCTTGACGACCAATCAACGCCAATCGATACGGCCCGATGGACCGGCAGCGTCGACCCGCGCTAACGGCGAGCGAAGGGGTTGGGAAACTCATCAGCTAGATATCGAAACACAATGACTGAACGAAGGCTGCTACAACGGATCCCTCGAGCAAGAGCAAACGGAATGAGAAACGAATCGGAAGGCGATAAAAGCAATTGAAAGCAATGCACGTAGGCACTTAAGTGGAAGGGCCTTCGAATTGCTCGGCCGCGGGGCGTTGATCTAGTCCTGGTTGCACCCGCTTGTGGACCCGCGCGCGGCACTGTGTATGCCGGGGTTTGGGTGTCTTTTCGTCCCCCGATCGTGGCTCCCTCCCGGTGCTCCGTGCCGGGCTTTCGCGGCATATCCTCCCTCCGCTGCGCTCCCGTGCGGTATTCCACAGACCCGGCGCTGCGCCCCTCCCGGTCGCTCTCGATCACTCGCCGGAAAGGCACTCAAAACGATCGACCAGGGAGTGATTGGGATGCGGGTATTCATCATCGACACCGGAACCATGGCACCGGAATTGCACGGCGGACTTCTCGGGGAGGAGGGCTCATTGACCCCGACTGCGGCGGAGAAGCAGGAGTGTGTTGAGGCGGTCAGCGAGTACGTGATGGAGGGCTGGGCGATCGCCGCTGACCCCCACACCCCGATCGGCTGGCTAGCCGCGCTCACCGCCGAGGCCGCCTGCGTCCCGTTCGTCAACCTCGACCGGCTTGCCAAATCGGCACCGGAAGTGCTGGCGGCACCTCTCTGAATGCTCCGATCTTGGGTTTGCGCGCCGCCAGCGCGCATTTGGTCTCGCGAAAACGCAATGTACAAGTGAGGGCGGTCTCTAAGGCCGGAAAGGCATGAAACGGGGGGCCATGACGCCCACGCTGGCAGATCAGAGTCGGGCTCCTAGCGTGACCCGTGGTGCGGCGCGAGGAAGTGAACGGAACGGGAGGTGAAGGTATGCGAGGTGGGGTAGCTCGGTGGAAACGTGGGCAAAATTCCCACGGGGTCAAGCAAGCGGTCAACTATGCCTTCGGCGGTGTGTGCGACGCCACCCTGACAGCCAAAACCGCCAACGGGGTGGTCGCTGCCGCCGGTTACGCCGACGCGGTCATGACCCGGTACATCGTCGAGAATGGTGCCATCCGTGACGACCTGCTCACCCGCGCCCAGCTCAAGGACTGGGTCGACGGGATCGACCCCCTCACCCGTGAGCGACGCGGCAAGGACCTCGAGTCGCCGGCAGCGGATCTCATCCTGGATGCGACGATCAACGCCCCGAAGTCGTACTCGATCGCCGCCATGCTCGACCCCGAACTTGCTGCCGCCTACGAAGACCTCCAAGACCGGTTGCGGGATCGGATCATCAAACTCTGGCAGTCCGAACTCAACGCCCGCCGCGGCCGAGGCGGCACCACCCGCGAAGACCTCGCCCGGATCGAAGTTGTCGAGCTCCGCCATGAACGCTCCCGGTCCCTGGATCCGCACAAGCATCGGCACCTCTGGCTCAACGTCAAAGTCCAAGGACAAGACGGGAAGTGGTCGAACGTTGACACCCGGGTGGCGTTGCGGTTCCAGAACGTGATCAATGCCGAAGGCGACCTCGCTTCCCGCACGGACCCCCGCTGGATCTACGCGCTCGCAGCCAAAGGCTTCAGCTTGAACTCGGACGGGGAGATCACCCAACTGCAGCACCTCGTGCGACCGCTCTCCAAGCGGTCCGCGCAGATCGAAGCCAACAAAGCCATCCGCATTGCCTGGTGGAAGCAGCAACACCCCGGCCGGGAGCCCTCCCACGACGTGCTCAGTCAGATCGATCATTGGGCGTGGGCCGTCGGCAGACCGAACAAGCCGCGCGAGCTCGACGAAGATGGATGGGCCGCGCTAATTCGTGAAGAGCTCTCTACTGCGGACCCGGCGCTCGGCCTGGCACGTTCACCGGTGCTGGCGCCCACTGTCGCCGTCGAGGATCTCGACCTCGAGTTGCTGGCCGCCAAGGCCATTGTGGACGCGGATGCCCGTTCGACCGGCAGCGGTGGACGGTTCAGCATGATGGACGTGCGGGCCGGGGCGCTCCGCGCGATCGCAGCAACAGGCGTTGTCGCTGACCGGGACGTCCTTGCGACGCTCGCCGAGGAGGTTGTGGCGTGCTCGCGCACGGTGACACTGATCTCCGAACCGGACGCCCCGAAGCACGTCAAACACCTCATGGCGATTTCCACCGCCAAGCTGAAGGCAACTCTCGCCTACCAAGTTGACGCCCTTTCCGCGCCAGGGAGGATGCTCAGCACGGCGGAAGTGGCCGCCGTCGGTCATGCAGTAGACGCCGAACGAATCCTGGACAATGGCCAGCTCACCGGCGCTGCGGCGCTCGGTGGCACAACGCGCAACGTGGTGATCTCGGGGCCGGCCGGTACGGGAAAGACCACGATGCTCAAGGTCGCGGCAGCTGCCCTGCTGCGACGTGGCCACAAGATGATCATTGTTGCCCCAACCAAAAAGGCGTCGGCCGTGGCGGGGCGCGAGACGACGAGCGCATCGTCATCGCTCCACCAACTCCTTCACGAGTTCGGATGGCGCTGGGCGACCGACGAGTCCGGCGCAACCGCATGGACGAAGCTTTCGAACGGCGAGATTGATCCGACTTCAGGATTCATCTATAGCGGCCCTCGGATCAGCATCAACCCTGGTGATCGCATCGTCGTCGATGAGGCCGGCATGCTGGATCTCGAGGCCGCGTCAGCCCTCGTGGATGTCGTCGAGCGCACCGGCGCGGGAATCGCCCTCGTCGGCGATGAACTGCAAGCGTTGCCTGTCGGACATTCGGGCGCGATGGCCCTCTTCTGGCGCCGCTCATCTGACCGTGTGGAACTCACAACTACACACCGCTTCAAGGATCCCGAGTGGGCAGATCTCACCCTTCGTCTGCGCGATCCTCAGGACCTGGACGCTATGCGTGATGTGGCAGACGAGCTGGTCCGAACTGGCCATGTAGTGATGACCGATAACGACGTCACAGCGCGCCAGGCCATGGTCGACGCCTGGCTTGACGCTGTTGGGCGGCGAGAGACGATCTCGTTGGTGACGGCTACTCACGCAGAAGCCCAGGAAATCAGCGAAGCGATCCAAGCCCGACGAATCGGATCTGGCTCGATTTCCATCGGACGTTCGATCGCCGGGCAATCGGGCCAGGCAATTTTCGTTGGTGATGTGGTTCAGACCCGGCGCAACGACAGCGCCGCCGACGTCCAGAACCGCCAGAACTGGATCGTTAGGACCATTGGCAAGGACCACGTGGTGCTTGCCGCGAGCGCCGACACGACCGATCTGAAGAAAGTCAGCCTCGCTTACGCTGAATCACACATTCACCTCGCATACGCGACAACCGTTTACGGAGTCCAGGGCGAGACCACCGATCGCTCGCTTGTCGGACCCGGAGTCGACGCCGCAGGACTTTATGTGGGTCTCACTCGCGGCAAGGGAAAAAACGCGGCAGTGCTCGTGGCTCCGACTGAGGATTCCGCGAGGTCCCAGTTGGTCGAGATGATGCAACGCCAAACACTGGAAGAGACGATGGAGAAGTCGCGAGCGGCAGCGCAGGCCGAACTCCGGCGAGCTGCCCAGTCCCCCTCCGGCCCGATCGTCGCGGAACCGGTTCGTCACCGAACTTCAGTCGGGCTCGAATGATCAAACCGATCGTTCTACTTGGTCAGACCGGCTGCGCAGAACTCCCGGCCGAGCAAGTTGACCCCATCCAGAGTTCCACCGCGGGGATCGAATCCGAAGATGGCGACCCGGAGCTCATCGGCTCTCTCACGAGCATCCGGAAGCACCCCGTGGCGGACAAAGATCAAGGCTCGACGTCCGTCTGCCGTCGAGACCCTTGCCGCTCGTTCCACATGATCAATTTCGAGATTGCCACGCTGATTTTCGACCCATGCCAGATATCCCGAACTGTAGAGATCGCACGCATGAAGCGTCGCCCCAGAAGCCACGACGGTATCCGCTGCGCCGAGATATGCCATCCATTCGCGGCACAAATTGACTGCTTCATTGTCCGAAGTTCCCCAGGGCTTCGGCTCCGGATGCTCCCGTTCCACCTAATCAGTTTGTCGGAGACTGCAGACTTCCGTGAAGGAAAAGCCACACCGGAGAACGAAATGTCGGCGCCCGAACGTAGCCTGACGCTGCTCACTTCATCGCGGTGCAATGCCACGATCAGCGATCGGGGCTGAGAAATGGGAAGCATTCACGCTTACGAGACGGCGGGTGGCCGGCGGTACCGCGTGCAGTATCGAACGCCCGAGCGCGACCTAACCGGCAAGCGCGGATTCCGCACCAAGCGCGACGCCGAACTCTTCCTCGCTTCCCTCGAAGTCGCGAAAGCTCGAGGCGAATTCATGGACGTGCGAGCCTCGCGTTCGACGATCAGCACACTCGGTGGCGAGTGGCTGGCAAACCAGCACCACTTGAAGCCCTCATCGCTAAAGCCAGTCGAG
Organism: Leifsonia sp. Ger2509; assembly: GCF_055231915.1. Taxonomy (NCBI): domain Bacteria; kingdom Bacillati; phylum Actinomycetota; class Actinomycetes; order Micrococcales; family Microbacteriaceae; genus Leifsonia; species Leifsonia sp. Ger2509. Next base: position 2,950,411 of record NZ_JBUYVB010000003.1, on the reverse strand, counting down.
ATCGCTTGGCGAGTTCACGTCGAGCCCAAGTGGGGAAGCCGCCGCGTCGGCGAAATCCGGCATTCGGAAGTGCAGAACTGGATCACGGCTTTCACAAAGGGCGACGGAAAGCCGCGTTCCGCGACGACCGTCCTTCGCGCTTACGGCGTCCTGGCCAGCATTCTCGACACCGCGGTAATGGACCGCCGTATTCCGTCCAACCCAGCCCGCGGCGTCAACCTCCCCCGCAAGCTGAAGGGGAAGCACACCTACCTGAATCACGCGCAAGTGGATCTGCTCGCCGACAACGCGAAGAAGCACCGGACGCTCGTACTCTTTCTCGCATACACCGGACTCCGTTGGGGAGAGGCCACTGCACTGCACATTGGAGACGTCGACTTCGTCCGCCGTCGGGTGGATGTTCACGAGAACGCCGTCGAGGTCTCCGGCACCATTCACGTTGGAACGCCGAAAACAGGCGAATCCCGGAGCGTCCCGTTCCCACCATTCCTCGCGCCCTTGCTCGCAGCATCGGCGGAAGGCAAAGGGTCATCGCAGCTTCTCTTCGGTGATGGAGACAGCCATCTTCATCAGCCCGACCGACGTCGTGGCTGGTACGTTGGCGCGATCTCCAGATCGCAAGCGCTCGATTCCGACTTCCCGCGCGTCACAATCCATGATCTCCGGCACACCGCTGCAAGCCTCGCGATCAGCGCCGGCGCCAACGTGAAGGCGGTGCAACGGATGCTTGGACACTCGTCCGCCGCCATGACCCTTGACACGTACGCCGACCTTTTCGATGACGACTTGGACGCTGTGGCGCTGGCGCTCGACTTGGCCCGGGCAAGTGGAATCACGGCCCGCTGACCCCTCCATCGTCGGCGAGCAGGGAGCACTGCAAAGACTGACGAAGCCGCGGGGCCGAACTGACCGGACCGACGATCGCCAGATGCAGCCTTATTTGAGCTGCGTGATCACAGTCAAGCGATTTCAGATGTAGTCAAAATGTAGTCAAACGGCTTTGCGCGCACATGAGAAAAGCCCCGGATCCCTGTGTTTTCAAGGGATTCCGGGGCTTGCAATTGGCGGTACCGGTGGGATTTGAACCTAAAAGGGCGGCCCTGTCATTCTGCGGAAATCTGCCTACATCCCAGTGTTTGCAAGGGATTTATGGGGTGGATGGGGTGCGATGGTTTGGGATAAATCTCGCTGAAATGGGGGGCAAATGGGGGGCTAACCGGTCGGGAGCACACGATCCGGCTACCCTACGCGCCTCGTACAGGCGGGATTTCGTCCCCCTCCGATGACCTAGCACCAGGTGGGCGGGTTGAGCGCCTGTGGCTGGCGTGTACGGTGCCGCAGGGGCCGGTTCGCAGCTAGGGCAGAACGCGCCCGTTGTAGTCATGCGTGCAGAGAAAGGCGTGGCGTTCATGCAGGACCTTCATCAAATCGAACGCCAACAGTGCCAGCGAAGCGGCCATATCCACCCGCATCGTCAGATTCATGCCGATGCTGCCGTTCTCATCGGCCTCCCCGATTGGTCGCCGTTCGCTGAGGTTGTAGACGACCGGGCGGCTTCCGTGCGACACCCCACTGCAGAGCTTCCATCCATTGAGCGCGTTGAAATGTCGTTCCTTCTGCCTGAACGTTTGCCCGACCACGCGCAGCATGTCACTGGTAGTCGGCGGGTGGTGGAGTTCCTTCTGCAACCGCGCTCCATCAGCGATTTCTTGGAGTCGTTCGATGCGGCCTTCCGCAGGCCACGTCATTCCGAGGCTTCGCATGGTTTCCTCGAAGTCCTCGGCGTGCCCGAAGGTTACGGTGAGCGCTCGGTAAAGCCGGACGGCCTTCCTTTCGCTGACGACAAGCCAGTAAGCCCATGCCGCAGCTTCGATGCTCGCGCGGAGTTGGCCATACAAGGCGAAAGCTGGCAGCGGCGGGTGTTGAGTTTCGTCGACCGGTGCGGCGACCCGCATGACAGCCAGAAGGTTGTCGAACGCGATGGCGTTGAAGAACGCGACGAGGTGTCCGGTGGATTCGTAGGGATTGAGTCGATTCTCGTTCGCTAGCACTGATCCGGGCAAAGCCTCGGGGGTGGATTCGTACCCAGCGAGATGCTCCCGAATTATTCTCAGGGCTGCAAGGCCTGCAGCGACGGCTTCGGGTGTCTCAAGGCTCTCTCCGTACCTCACATGCTGACGCTATCGGGGACTTCGAGGGCGAGGTCGCTGCGACAGGCCGGACGCAAAAGCCCCCCGCCCGAAAGGACGAGGGGCTGCGGGTGCTAGTTCTAGCACCCTGCACTGGCAGGTGCTACTCCTTGACGGGCACCAGGTCGATGTACCGTCCACGCACCCCCATTGGGGACATGCCCAGGTCCTTCGCGATGGCCGCCCAGGACTCGCCTGCGGCCCGACGCTTCACGACGAGCCTGCGCTCCGCCTTCCGTTCGGGCGTGGTGGCCGGGTCAACCTTCGGCGCCTTCACCGCAGGTGCCTTCGCGGCGGGTGCCGTCCTGGCGGGGGTCGTCTTCGTGGGGGTGCTGGTCGTGGTGGTGTTCGTCATGCGGTGCCTCCTGGTGGCATTCCGGCCCCGGTGGTGGGGCGCTTCGTTCGGTGTGGACACGACTTTCCCGTCCAAGACTGGCTAGAACCTGTCCGTCCCGCAGCGCGCAGCAGCGACCGCGCTCACCCTGGTCGCTGGTGGGAAGCGCAACGGTGGACGCTGGGCTCGCGGCTCGGTGGCTACTGCGGGATCGCGCACTAACGAAGATCGCGGCTGGCAGTGGTCACTCAGGCTGGCCTGGTGCTCGACCTGCTGGGCCCCGACGCGCTCGCCCCGAAAAGCTAGTTCTAGCATTTCCGGCCATTCCCATAACGCGTGTAAGGGGGGGTGCCGATTTTGCGGGGGTACCGGCACACTACCGGGAAGAGTGGTTCAGGTTGGAGCACCTGGCGATCTCGACTCCCCTTCCCTCGCGACAGTCACGCAGGCTGGACGGGGATGTCGGAGTTCAGCCGCCACCTTGCTCCTTCGTGTGGCTCCGCCATTCACGAAAACTAGCCGCCGCCTCGTCGCAGCGCTTGAGCACGTCGGCGATGCTGGTCTCCCCGGATCGCCACGTCGCGATGATCCCTGTCACATCGCTAACAAGAACGAGCCGTTCAGGGATCTGGGAAGGGAAGTACTCGCGGAGCAGATTCTGAAGGGCTTTCACCACCTGGAGGTCCGTGTCGCGCGCGATAAGCCGTGTGGCGAGGAGGGTCGTCAGAAGACCGTGGGGGTTCGGCGGTAGCTCGGATGCAGGCGTATCCCGCTTCTCGGGCGTGTTCAATGGCTCCAGTTCTTGGAACGTGTCTTGGGCCGCATAGAGAACGCGTACGAGCGCATCATCGATGCGAGTCTTGTATTGCTCTCGTTTCTGACCTTGGTAGATGAGCCAGGCGATGAAACCTGAGACGAGGACACCGGCGAGGGTGGCGAGGAATGTGACCCCGAACGAGTTCCAGTCCCAACCGGGTTGAACGGCGTCGGCGATCTTTTGCAGTTCGCAGATCAGCTGACTCTGAGTGCAGGGCATGCTGCATGGTAGCGAAGCGCCGCTACCCCGCTAGACATGCCACAGCGCTCGCCCAAAATTAGGGACGCTGGGCCTCCGCCAGGCGGAGGCGGAGTTCCAGGTCGGCGCGTAGGACCCTCTTCGTGTCCCGGGCCTGCTTGACGGCGACAACACTGGTGTCCTGGTTAGCCCCGACGGGGACCAGGCTCACTTCGTAGAGGCGGACCTCCCGGAGTTCGTTGATCTTGTCGTCCCCCGCCGCCTTCACCGGGGCGGAGTCCACCACGTCGTAGGCGAAGGAGAGCTGGGACAGGCGGCGTCCTTTCACCAGGTCGTACACCTGCTGGGCGGTGGGTGTCTGGTCGAACTTACCGTGCACCTTCAGCCCGTGGTCGTCTTCGGCAAGGTCGAGCGCTGCCCCGATGTTCATGTTGGGATCGTCGGAGCGGTGCCCGTAGAGGATGGGTACCACGTTGCCGCTGGCTTCCCAGTCTTTGATCGTCTGGGCGAACGCGCCTTGTTTCACCACGTCCCCGTAGGCATCGGGCGTGCGGGTCCAGGTGCTGGCGTAGGCGACGAACTCGCCGTCCCCGAGCCCATCGGCCGGCCCCGCTTTCAGGCCGGTCATCGCTGCGATCTTGGTGCGCATGGTCATGATCCGGTGATGCTGACTTTGACGACACCGACAGGACGAAGAGCGTCGAGGTTCGCCCTGGTCTCCGAGCGCATCACGATCTGGTTCATTTCGAAGGCCGTGCCAGGCATGCCCCATTCGCTCATCAGGCGTCCGTCGCTGGACAACTGGACGGAACCCTGACCGAGCGCCCAGGCGGTTCCTGCGGGGATGCTGGGGACGGTGACAATGGGCACCGACCAAGCCTGCTGACGCCCGGCATCGATCGGCGCGCCGTCGAGGTCCCAGTCCAGCTCTCCACCGGTGCCGTGGCGGGTGGTTTGCGCGACCTCGAAGTCGGTCGGGTTGACCGCGAACACGGCGGGCGGGATGGAGACGGACTGCAGGGCGGTGATGGCTTTCCGCAGGCCGGTCACCAGGTCCACCGCGCCGGTGACGACCTGGATGCCGGACAGGTTGTTGAGGCCGAGGAAGTGTTCACCGGTTCCGTCGCCGTTGATGATTTCGTTTTCGATGGCGGCCTGGACGGCGCTGGCCAACTCGGCGGTGAGGAACTGCTGCAGGTTGATCGAGTCCTGGAGGACGTATTTGTCGATGGGCTCGCTGAGGGTGGCGATCACTTTGAGACGGGAGTCTTGGGCGGTGACGGTGAACACGGATACCGGCTTGGCGGTGCCGGGGGCGACAACGCCAGCGTTCGGAGTCCTCACGGTCTCTTGCAAAAATGTGTAGTAAGGCGACTGCCGCTGGCTGGCGGGGATCGCGTCGAGGAGGTTGGTGGGTGCGCGACCGGCAAGCTGCACGACCGGCAGGAACTCGACGGCGACAACTTCGCTGCCGGGGGTGATGAACGCTTTCGCCTGCATGGCGGCGTATGCCTTGGCTGGTACCCGTCGCAGGGACAGATGCTTGGACCCGAATTCGGCGGGGCCGTCCAGGTCGGCACCGTCCGGGTACGCATTTGTCAGCTTGTGAATGATCGCGCCGGAACGTTCGGACGCTTTGATGGACTGGTCGAGGCCTGCCACCTGGTCGAGGAGGGTGGACGCCTGGGTCTGCTCCTGGTCGGTGAGGTCGCGGTCTTTGGCACCGTCGATGATGGCGGTGGCCTGGTCCAGAAGGACGGCTCTTTGTTCTTTCAACGTGGGCATGAGGGCTCCGAGGGGATGCGAAAACGACGCGCCAGGACTGGCGCTTGAATGTCGCTTCTGCTCGCCTTGGCCCACACCAGGTTCGCGGCCTGGTCAGGCTCCTCGAAGGGCGTCTGCTGCAGAGTGCTTCCGGCCTCGACTGCTGGGGTTCCTCGGCCTTGACCCTGCGATGGGTTCCTCGGCCTTGACCTGTGACAGCGGGAGGGATGCTCTCGTGCTACCTCGAAGAATACCCGGTGTTATGTCCTGGCGGAAGGGTTCACCGCAGCGGGTGCCACCGGGCGGCATTCCAGTCATCCGCGTGCTCCCGGGGCACCCACACCCATTCCACCGGCCTGCCGTCGTCGCCGTACGCCAACGGCACCTGCACCAGGTCGCCCGCTTCGTCGCCGCCCAGGAATGTCATCCGTCTTCGCCTTCCTCCTCGACGGCAACCATCCACTCCATCTCGGCCTCCACGTCGAGCAGGCCCCGCCGCAGCGTGTCCTGCCAGCCAGTGCCGTTCCCCGCCTCCAGGAGTGCGTAGCTGGCACCCACCTCGCGGGCCAACCATCCGATCAGCTCCCGGGCGTCACCTCCCGCCTTCATGTAGGCGCGGAGTAGGCGGTCAAACTTGCTCTCGTCCTCGGCGTCAGCGGCCAGCACGAGTTGCCCACCGATGTGTCCGACGAAGATTTGCTGCGGGTCGATTCCCCTCAGGTCCATCAGAATTCCTTCCGTGCAGTTCGTGCGCTCGCGCACGTTAAAAGATCATTAATCGTTCTCTTGTGTTCTTTAAAAGATCGGGTCCCGCTCTGGGACCCCTCCAGTCCCACTCTGGGACCCCTGGGGGTCCCGCTCTGGGACCCCTGGGGTCCCAGTCTTGGACCCTGGGAGGGTCCCGCTCTGGGACCCCTCGGGGAAGTTATCCACAGGCTCAGGGATGGCTTCCCATCCGTACTTCCCTCCCTTCCGGGCGCGCACCGGAAGAACGGAGGAGGGGATCGAAAGCGGGTCGTGGTCGGGCAGGCAGTACCGGTTCGAAAGCGGCCGTCCGGTGCCGTCTACCTCCCACGGCTCCACCACGATCAGCCCTGAGCCTTTCAGCCAGGCGACGGCGCGATGGACGGTCGACTCGCCCAGCTTCGTTGCGGCGCGGATCGCATCGACGGATGGCCACGCTCGATGCTCGTCCTCGTTGTAATAGTCCGCGATGATCACGAGCACGAACGCTTGAGATGGGGTCAGGTCCGGCCAGCCCTTCGCCCAGTTGATGGCGTCGATGCTCATCACCGCACCCCTTCCGCGATGTCGGCGGCCAGGGTTACGATGCTCATGCGAGCGTCCTGATCCGTCCGTGTGCTAGCGGTGCTGGTGGGCCCCTGTTCCTGACGGGGGCCTCCCGTCTGTCTGGGGCTCATCCGTCGCCCTCCCCAACCTCAACGCGTTTCCGTGCAGGCCAGGATGACGCGCGATGGGCGGGGCCCTCGACGGTGCGCCACAGGTTCGGACGCCGCTTCGGCAGCGTCGCCACCAGCGGAGCGCAGAGCAGGCAGGGCGGGTGCTCCAACCGCCCGAACCCGACCTGGTGGCCGGTGGCGAGTTGTGCGGCGCACGCGGCGCACAGCCCGAAGCGCATGGCGTTGTTCCTCGTGCGTTCCCGCTCTTCTGCCTGCCAGTAGGTTTCCGGTGCGTCGTGGAAACGGGTCATGAGGGACTGCCCGCCGATTCTGCTTCCCATTCCGCAGCGAGCTTGAGCAGCCCGTCCGCAACTCGTCGGAACCCTTCCGGGTTGATGGTGTCGCGCACGGTCGGCGACACACCTAGACAGCCTTCCGGCCAGACCTGCAGGAACCGGTGCCGTTGCGTTTCCGCGACCGTCAACAGCTCCATCGTGCGAACCGAGGTGGCGAACGCGCGCACCTCGTCCTCGGCGATTTCGCGCGGGCTCATTAAATGCTCGTTTGGGCGCTTCGCTCGTCCGCGCGCCACCCCCGCGAGATGTGCCAGTTCCCCGGTCATACGGCACCGTCGCGCGTGCTCGTGCGGCTTCGAGCGGCAAGCCACTCCTGCAGCTTGTCCTCCGGGTAGACGACCTTCTTGTGGCTGAGCTTGACGAACTCGGGGCCGGTGCCGTGGAAGCGGTGATCTGCCCAGTAACCGGGCGTGGTACCGGGAAGACGCTCGCAGAGTTCTTCCGGCGACAGGTAGACCAGCCTGATCGGCACAACGTCGATTGATGGCTGCTTTTCCAACATCGCAAAACCTCCCTTCTTTTAGAGCGAAACATCCGAATGGGGCCACCGTACGCGTTTGATTGGAGTTTGGCAATAATGAGGTGTACCGTTTGCGATTATGGAGAACAACTACGAAACGGCGGGAACTAGTGCAGTTGCTGCCGAACGACTTCGAGGCATCCGCAACGCCCAACGGGTGACCCTTCGCGAGGTGTCCGAACGGGTGACCGCGCTGGGCCACCCCCTGTCACTGACCGCCATCAGCAAGATCGAGAGCGGCGCGCGGCGGATGGATGTGGACGACCTCACCGCGTTGGCCGCCGCGCTCGGGGTGTCACCGATCAGCTTCCTGCTGCCTGCCGTCGATGCAGCAACGACGATCACCCTCACGGGCGCGGAGGGGCGCGCCGATTCCGTCTGGGCTTGGCTGGAAGCGCGGAGGCCTCCGGTTCCTGAGCCGAGCCATGACGAGACGTTGACGTTCATCCGCTACGCCCTGCCGGAGTGGCAACTGGAACCGTTCACGAACGCGCTGGAAGCGACGTGGACCATCGATCAGGGCATCGAAGAGTTCATCGAGCTTCTCAAGACCGAGGGAAAGAGCAATGGCAACGATCACCAGCTATGAGACGAAGACGGGCAAGCGCTACAAGGCCCGTTGGTATAACCCCGAAGGGCGTCGTGAGGAGAAGTGGGGGTTCACCACGAAGCGGGACGCCGACGACTTCGTTGCGCAGCAGCGCACCAGCATCGTGCGCGGCGACTACGTGGAAGCGAACGCAGGCCGGGTGACCGTGGCGCAGTTAGGTGCCGACTGGTTGGCCGCGCAAACCCGCCACAAGCCGTCCTACCGGCGTACCGTCGAAAGCACCTGGCGCATCCACGTCCTGCCGCGCTGGGGTGACGTGCAGATCGGTCGGATTCGGCACAGCGCCGTGCGGGATTGGATCGCGGACCTGAGCGAGGAGAAGAGCCCGTCAACGGTGCTGCGTGCCCACGGCATCCTGGCCGCGATCCTCGACAACGCGATGGCCGACCGGCTGCTGAGCAGCAACCCGTCACGCGGCTTGAAGAACCTTCCCCGGAAGGAGACGCACCGTCACCCGTACCTGACGCACGCGCAGGTTGAACTGCTGGCGAGTCACAGCAGGGACCATGCGACCCTGGTGCGTTTCCTCGCCTACACCGGCCTTCGCTGGGGTGAAGCGACGGGTCTGCGGGTGCAGGACTTGGACGCGCTGCGGCGCAGGGTGTTCGTGACGGAGAACGCGGTCGCGGTCGGCGGCGAAATCGTCACCGGCTCGCCAAAGAACCACGAGCTACGCTCCGTCCCCGTCCCGGCGTTCCTGATCGAGGAGTTGAGCCGCCTCTGCATCGGCAAGCGCCGCGACCAGCTCATCTTCGGCAACGGCACCGATCACGTGCGCAGCCCGGACAGCAGGCGCGGATGGTACGTGGCTGCCATCCGTGACGCGCAGCAGGTTGACCCGCTGCTCCCCCGCCTGACCTTGCACGACCTGCGGCACACTGCTGCGTCCCTGGCGGTCAGCGCTGGGGCGAACGTGAAGGCGGTGCAGCGCATGCTGGGCCACAAGAGCGCGGCGATGACCCTCGACGTGTACGCGGACCTGTTCGATGACGACCTGGACGCCGTGGGCAGCGCCCTCGACCTGGCACGCGCTGCAGCAAACAGGGGGCAAACAGGGGGCAAAGCCGTTTGACCGACATACGAAAGGCCCTACATCCCAGTGTTTATAAGGGATGTAGGGCCTTTGCTTTGGCGGTACCGGTGGGATTTGAACCCACGGTGGGCTTTCACCCACACAACTTTTCGAGAGTTGCACCTTCGGCCGCTCGGACACGGTACCGCCGACTACTGTACGCGAACAGGTGTCGGTCGCGCCAATTCTGGCCTCGACGTCCTCCCTGTGGATAACGGGGTCCGGGCTGCCGTAACGGCGATAAAGTCGTGGGGTGGGGATGAAGACGACAGCGGCGCTAGTTGGCGCGGGCGTATCCGCAACAGTCGTCGCCCTTCTCGCCTGGCTGGGGGTCCGCTGGGCGAGGGAGCGCCTCGACCGAAACCGCACTCGGCTGAGCGAGACCCTGCCGGTGCACTCGAAGTGGTGGCGCGAGCATTCTGAGACCGAGGGCGAGCTCCTCTATGTCGCGCTCGGCGACAGCGCGGCGCAAGGCATCGGTGCCACGGCTCCTCACAAGAGCTATGTCGGACTGATCGCCGATCATATCCGTGCGGTCACCGGTCGCACGGTGCGCGTCGTCAACCTGAGCGTGTCCGGAGCTACCGTGGGCACGGCAGTCGCCGAGCAACTCCCCCGGTTTCGTCGATTCGATCCCGACCTCGTGACGGTCTCGATCGGAGCCAACGACATCCCGACCTTCGAGCCGGACGCCTTCGAGGCGGACATCCGCCTCCTCCTGGATGCGCTCCCAACCGATGCGATCGTGGCGGACCTGCCCTGCTTCTATCTGCCACACAACGAGCGAAAGGTGGCAGTTGCGAACCGCATCCTTCGGGAGGCAGCTCAGGAACGCGATCTCACCGTGGTGCCGCTGCACGAGATGATGAAACGTCAAGGCCTGAAAGGCGTGCTCACCCAGTTCGCGAACGACCTCTTCCACCCGAACGACCACGGGTACCGCATCTGGGCGTCGGCATTCCTTCCGACGGTTACAGCCCGGATGCTCGAGAAGTTCCCCGAGCCCGCCTAGCCACCACGTTTCGTGCCAGGCGCAAGGTTCGACAGCACCCGATCCCAGGCCGGAATGATCACAAGATGGCCCCGGCCGGGAACCATCTCGACCCTGGAATCAGGGATTGCCCGCTGATACCAGGTGGCGTGGGCGTTGCCGGCAAGAACATCCGCCTGCCCATTCACGATCAAGGTCTTCGCTTGGACTGCGCCGACATCGAAACCCCATGGGCGAGCGGTGTAGCTCAGGATGTCCGCTGCGACACCGCGAGTGCCCTGGCGCACCGCATCCCGCATCATGCGTTCGAGCCGGTCCCGCGCCCCGGGAAGCCCGAGTACGTCACTGTCGATCTCGGACGCCCCCACCGCATCCAACGGCACCGACGCGTCAGGCGGCGCCTGAATCACCGCGCCGAGCTGCCCGTCGAGCATCTCGCCGAGTCGCGCGATGGCGTCGTCCGGCGCGTGCTTGGCGAGTTCATCGGATGTCGCCTGGAGCGCTGGCGGAATCCAGGGCACGAACTCGTTCGGGGCGGGCGTCGCGACGATCGCGACGCGATCGACCATCTCCGGATGCCGTGCCGCGACCGCAAGAGCGACCCGGCCACCCGCCGACCAGCCGGCGATCCCGACCGGCCCCGGATGCACGCCGATGGCACCCTCATCGCGTCGCAGGACGCGCAGGTACGCGGCGATGTCATCCGCATACTGGGCGATACTCGGCCACACCCCACCGGGAAGCGGGTCGGACGAGCCGTAACCCGGACGATCGAGGGCGACGACGCGTACATTGCGGGTGTTCGTGACCAAGGGATCGGGATCGAAGACCGACGAGCCGGGCGCAGAGTGACAGAACACGACCACGCGCTCTGCGTCGGCGTCACCGAAGGTGGATACACCGATCTTCCGGCCGGACGGCTCGGTGAAAGTGAGATTTGCCATGTCCTTCATTGTCCGCCTGGCGTACGACATCGGTAGTGGTCGTCCACAAGAACAGACTCGTATCGACTGTGCACAGTCGCGGCGTCGCGCGGCCCCGGTGACAGTGGTCGCGCTTACAGTGGTGAACGACCGAGGAGGCCTTTGTGGCAAGAGCTCAACTCAGCTACCGCTGCACCGAATGCGGGTGGACGACGGCGAAATGGGCGGGCCGCTGCAGCGAATGCCAGGAGTGGGGCACGGTCGTCGAAGCGGCAGCGGAAACGGGCATCCTTCGCGCCTTGAAGCCCGTGGCCATCAGCGACGCGAAGGCGGCACGCTCGATCATGGCCATTCCGACCAGCATCGTGCGCCACTGGCCGACGGGTATCGACGAGTTCGACCGGGTTCTCGGCGGCGGCATCGTGCCGGGCGCGGCGGTGCTGCTGAGCGGAGAGCCCGGTGTCGGCAAGTCGACGCTCCTGCTCGAAGTGGCGTCGAAGGCCGCGGTCCGGCAGTCCCGGGTCCTCTATGTCAGCGCAGAGGAGTCGGTCAATCAGGTCCGGCTCCGTGCCGAGCGAACGAACGCGATGCACGAGAACCTCTTCCTCGCCTCCGAGACCGACCTGGCCACCATCGTCGGCCAGATCGATGCCGTCGATCCGCAGCTGGTGATCGTCGACTCGGTGCAGACGGTCTCGAGTGCGAACGGCGAAGGCCTCGCCGGCGGAGTCAGCCAGGTGCGTGAAGTCGCGGCGACCCTCATCCGTGTCGCAAAAGACCGCAACCTGCCGGTGCTGCTCGTGGGTCATGTGACCAAAGACGGCTCCATTGCCGGCCCGCGGCTGCTCGAACACCTCGTCGACGTGGTCTGCCAGTTCGAAGGGGACAGGCAGACCAGCCTCCGTTTCGTGCGGGCACTCAAGAACAGGTTCGGGCCGACCGACGAAGTGGGCTGCTTCGAGATGACGGCCGACGGAATCGCTGAGGTCGCCGACCCGAGCGGTCTCTTCCTCAGTCGCGCGGCGACACCCGTCTCGGGAACCTGCGTCACGGTCGCGATGGAGGGGCGCCGGCCGCTGCCGGTCGAGATCCAGGCGCTCGTCGTGCGCACTACCGCGCCCAACCCGCGCCGCGTCACCAACGGGGTCGACTCGTCCCGCGTGGCGATGCTTCTCGCCATCCTCGAACGACGCGCGGGCATCAAAGTTAGTGACCAGGATGTCTACATCTCCACGGTCGGAGGCGTACGGCTCACCGAGCCCGCGGCCGACCTCGCCATCGCGATCGCCGTCGCGTCAGCGGTGCACGACCATCCGGTCGCCCATACGCTGGCCGCCTTCGGCGAGATCAGCCTCGCGGGAGAGATCCGGCCCGTCTCCCACAGCAAGCAGCGCGCAGCCGAAGCCAAGCGCCTGGGCTTCACCGCCCGCCTCGACGACGAAACCGCGACGATCATGCAGGCGCTCCGCCACGCGTTCCGCACCGGAGCGAACCGGCGCGACCGCGAACTCGACGCCGCCTTTTGAGCCTGCATCGGCTCACCTCGACGCAGCCTTGTGAACCTGCATCGGCTCAGCTCGACGCCGCGCCCGCGCCAACCTGTCCACGAAGCGATCGTTCGTTACGCTAGAACGATTCACAGCCTCAGATCCCCGGAGTGTCATGCCGATCCCTGTCAATGAAGGCGAGCCCCGTCAACGAGTCCTCCTCCGGGAGGTCGCACTCGAGCGCATCCACGACGCGATCATGGACGGAACGCTCCGGCCCGGCGAAGACCTTCGAGACGACGAGCTGCAGGCCTGGCTGGGCATCTCCCGCCGCCCGATCCGCGAAGCACTGCAAGAACTCGCGACCACCGGCCTCGTCGAGATGGTGCCCAACCGCTACACCCGCGTCGCCACACCCAAAGAAGAGGATGCGCTCACGGCGTACCACACGCTCGCGGTGATCCTCAGTGGAGTCGTGCGCCTCGCCATCCCCCTCCTCGACACCGCGACGAAGAAAGACCTCTCCCGCGAGCTCAAGACACTCGCGACAGCAGCGCGGAAGCGCGACTTCGACACCCTCGCCCAATCGACAGTCCCGATGTTCGGCACCTACATCACCAACTGCGGCAACCCGCAGCTCATCCGGATCTGCAACCAGACCATCGACGGGCTCTCCTTCAAACTGCGCGTCGAGCGTGCCGCCACCCTGATGGACTTCGACCACTTCGCGAACGACCTCGACGCCCTCCGTGAGGCAACCACGAAGGGCGACGGTGAGGCGGGCGCCCGCGCGGTGGAGCGGCTCTACCAACTCCCGCAGGGCTAGCCCCACCCGCGCAGCGACGGCGCCACTGCTACGAGCCGCTTCGAGACAACTCTCAGATCCAACATCTAACATATTGGTGTTCCACGCTACGTGCGGAAGACGACGGGACGAGATTGGACTCAGCAATGGAAAACGGCTTCATCTTCGAAAGGGCACTCGACATCCTCTTGCGTCAGACCGACTCGGTCGTCGAGCGCGCCGAACTGCTCGAAGCGATCATCACAGCCTTCACCGAGCACGCCGCCCGGACGACCCGCCCAGACGACGCGGAGATCCTGACGCTTACGCGGTTCAGGATGGGCGCAGTCGACTACCGCAACTGGGCTGCAAAAAATGACCGCGCGCGAGGCGATCACGCACGGGTGGCCGCCTAGCGACCGTGCCGATCCGCCCACACTGGACTCGCTGTCGATGATTCGACGGCGAGTTCGCCATTTGAGGGATGCGCCGATCGGCCAGCCTCGCGAGACACATACGTGCTGAGTGCGGAACGCGCAGATTCGCGGAAGAACCCCGTAGAGAGGGCTTCCCGTCCCCAACGATTGGTCCTGAGCGACTTATGCGCTTACGTACAACATTTGGGTGTTCCGAAGGCCGCATCGCGTGAATGGATGCGACGTGGTCGGAGGCCGCCCCCGATTCACAATCCGGAGCATCACCAGTGAAATCATCGAAATCAATCCATCGGGCGCTTGCTGTGACCGCGGCGATCGGCACGACCCTCGTGGGCGTCGCGTTCGCCGGCCCCGCAGCAAGCGCTGCGGAACCGTGTGCGCCCGCCTGGCAGAGCGGCGCCGTCTATCAGGGTGGCGACACCGCAAGCAGCGCCGGCCACAACTGGGCCTCGCAGTGGTGGACCACAGCCGACCCGACCGCCGCCAACGGTCCCCTCTACAGCGGCCAGCCCTGGCTGGACAAGGGCGAATGCAGCGGCGACGGGTCCACCACGCCCACCACTCCGACGAACCCCGGCACCACCGCCGACGCACCGGACTGGTCGGACAGCCGGGTCTACCTCGGCGGTGAAATCGTCAACTATGAAGGCGTGCTCTACCACGCCAACTGGTGGAGCCAGAATGAGGCGCCGAGCACCCACGCCGGCCCGGAAGGCTCCGGCAAGCCGTGGACGGTCGTCGGCGACAAGGCACCCGGCACCCCGACGCCGATCCCCGACACCGACAACGGCACCGACAACGGCACGGACAACGGCACTGACACGGGAACGGATGTCGGCACCGACACCGGCATCGACGTTGAGACCGGCGGCCCCGCAGGCGGGTTCATCTACAGCCCTTACAAGGACATCGGCATGGAGATGATGGACTGGACCAACCACCTGTTCGGCACGATCATGGATGGCAAGCAGATCCCTCTCGCCGGCCCCGGATCGTACGCGGAGAAGACGGGCACGAAGGCCTTCACACTCGCATTCGCGACCGGTGAATGCGGATCGGAGTCGTGGGGAGGCTACACGGGACCCGACATGCTCAACGGAATTGGGGAACTCCGAAAGGCGAACGTCGATTACATCATCTCCACGGGCGGCTCGAACGGCGCCTTCACCTGTTCCTCGCAGGCCGGGATGAATGACTTCATCAAGCGTTACTCCAGCCCGAACCTCGTCGGCATCGACTTCGACATCGAAGCAGGACAGTCGCCGGCGGACGTGGAGAACCTCGCGAACTTCGCAGCCGGTGCTGAGAAGGCGTACCCGAACCTGCGCTTCTCGTTCACATTGCAGTCTCTCGCCGCCAGCGATGGCTCCTACGGTGGACTGAACTGGGACACAGGTAAACCGACGATCGCGGCGATCAAGGCGAGCGGGCTGAAGAACTACACCGTCAACCTCATGACGATGGATTACACGACATCCGTTGCCGCCAACTGCGCGCTCCGCGCACCCGGCGAGTGCGACATGGGCCAGTCCGCGATCCAGGCGGTCAAGAACCTCGAGCACAACGAGCATATTCCGGCGAGCAAGATCGAGATCACCCCGATGATCGGCATCAACGATTCCCCGGATGAGATCACCTCGCTCGCGGACGTGGACACGATCACGGCATATGCGAAGTCAGCAGGCCTCGCAGGTGTCCACTTCTGGTCGGTCGATCGGGACACCCCCAGTCACAAATCGCACTCGGAATCCAATAGCAACAGCGTCGACATCGCCGCATTCGCATTCGGCAAACAGTTCGTGAAGGGGCTCAAGTAGCACCACGCTCGGCGCCACACGATCACGCGTGACGCCAAGAATCCGCGGGAATGCCCTGGACATCATCCGATGTCCAGGGCATTCCCTGTTTTCGGTGGACTACCCGCTCCTCACGTCGTCATCACGGGCCACACGAGCGTCTCCGAGCTCTGGTCGTAGGAAGCCCTCGCTCGGCACGTCGTCGACCATGGCGTGGGTAATCAGCGGTCGCGCCGACAGCGACAATGCCCCTGGCCTCTCGCCGGGGATCCCCTGGCGAACGATCCAGCCTTCGAGCCCGGAGGTGGCCGCGGTCCGGTGAAAGTGCCCCCTCCACGAGCTCGGCGTGGGCGAGGACTATCTGGATGCCGCCCGCCGCTGGACCGGCCGCGTGAGGTCGGCTTCGACGCCACACGCGCCAGAACGCGCGATCCGCACTGCGTCAGCGAGGATCATGATCACTCGCCAAGAGCTCGTCACCGCAGGGCGGCCGCACATACGGCCCGCGGATCCGATCGGGTACAGCAAAACTCCCCTCGACCCGATGATCGGTCCATCGGGTCGAGGGGAGTCTGTGCCGGAGCTACTTCGTGAACGTGAAGGTGTCCACGAGTGTCGGCTGCGCGCTGCCGGTCGGCGTCCACACGCCCGATCCGGGCTTGTCGCCGACGGTCCACCAGTTGTTCCGGTAGATCGTGCCCTCGTACCGGACGGCGTTCCCCGGAAGCAGGTAGACCGCCTTCGGATCCCAGGCGGCCGTGTTCACGATCGCCTCGTCGTACATCGCGACAACGACCGTCTGACCGGCGGTGAACGCGCTGCTCGCCGACGCCCTGTGCCACGACGCGCCACCATCGGTCGACCACATGTGGGCGGAGGTCAGTCCACTGATCGTGCGCGTAGTTTCGTCGACCGTGAGATCGTGCTCGCCCCCCGGCGAGAAGTGGAACGCGGCGATCGTGTCGGCGTTGGCGCTGCCGGCAGGCTTCCAGACGTCGGCCGTGCCCGGCTTGTCGCCGGAAGTCCACCAGGAATTCGTGTAGAGCTTCTCGTTGTACTCGACGAGCGCGCCCGGCAACATGAACGTTGCACTCGAGGTCCAGGGGACGCTCCTCAGGATGTCCTCGTCATACCGGGCGACGACGACGTCCTTCCAGCCAGGGAACAGGTCGTGCCCCGTCGCCCGATGCCAGGTCTTCTGACCGTCGACCGACCACATGTACTCCGGTGACAGGCCATCGATGGTGTTCCGGTCGTCGTCCGCTCGCAGCGTCGTACTGGGGAAGACGGCACCGGGGACGTCCGGCTCGATCGCGACATCCGGCTCGGTCGGAACATCCGGCTCAACCACGACATCCGGCACGCCCGGCACATCCGGCTCAACCACGACATCCGGCACGCCCGGCACATCCGGCTCGACCACAACGACAACGACCTGGATCGGCGTCGATGCGTTCCCGTCCTTGTCCGTGGCGATCACCGACAGGACCGCCCCGTTCGGCTGCTCTCGCGCGAACTCGACCGTGAACGCGCCCGCGGCATCGGCTTTCGCAGAGCCGACGATGGCGCCGGTGCGATCCTTCACCGTGATCGTGGATGCGGGCTGGGCTGTACCGGTCACCGTCGACCCGTCGCTCTCCAGCCCGGCCGGCGGCTGAGGTGCCTGCGTATTGCTTCGCGTGCTGACGTGGATCGTCGCCGTCGTCGCCGTGCGTTCGACCACGCTGATCGAGACTCCTCCGGTGGGCGAGGTGAAGGTCATGCCGGGGTCCCACCACGAGTGCCGGACCCCGTCCGCGCCGGCCGGCGCGGGTAGCAGCCAGGTTCCCTTGTACCTGTTGTCGTCTTCGCGCAGGATGCGGACGCCCCAGCCCTTCTGGTACCTGACGCCGTCGTAGCTGACGGTGTTGCCGGGCGCCTCGAAGGACGGCGTTCCGCTCTCGTAGCCGTCGGGCGTCGCGAGCTCGACCGTGTAAGTGCGGAGGGAGATGGGATCGGTGACCTGCACCGCGCGCTTGCCCGACAGGATGTCACGGGTCGAGATCGACACATCCCGCTGTGCGCTGCCGGTGACGCTGTCGTAGTCGCTCCGTGGGATGAACCCGAGGTCGATCGCGCGCGGCGTCGAGAGGTCCTTGAACGCTTTCGGCGTGCTCCAGGCCATCAGGTCCGCGCTGTCCTCGTATTCCTTGCTCGTGCAGGTGCCGCCCCGGGAGGTGAGCTCGCCATCCGCTGCGTTGTCGCCGCACAGCAGCAGGTTCGCGTGGTTGAGGCCGAGGTTGTGGCCTATTTCGTGCGCCCACACGCCACCGTGCCCGACTTCGCCTTCTTCGACGTGGAGCCAGGCCCCTTGTGCGCCTGTCGTGTCCATCATCGCGTGACCCGACGCCGAGCCCGCCGTGCACCCTGCTGCCACGAGGTAGAAGAAGTGATGGTTGGCCGCGGGCGTGAAGCCCGAGCCCGCTTCGGCCCGTGTCACAGCGGCCGTCTTCTGGGCTGTGGTCGCGCCGCATGTCGCCGGGCGGTCATCCCAGGTCAGCGATGAGAGCGTGAAGTTGACGAGCCCTCCGGACTGGTTCCGCCAGTAGTCGGCAACGCTCGCGAACTGTTCACGGATCTGCTTCTCCATGAGCGCCGTGTGCGCGGAGCCGCCGGTCGCCGTGGTGGCGACGATGCTGACGGGATGATCGGTCGTGGTCGGGCTCGCGGCGTCGGCGTCGATCGGGCCGGACACCGCGGCGAGCGCGATGGACCCGATGATCGCGGTTGCGATGGCAGGGCGGATTCTCATGGTGTTTCCTCGTGTGGTTCGTGTAAGCGTTGGTGCCCGCGGGCTACCAGTCGATCGGGCGCGTCTTTCCGACGAGGCACTGACCATGTGCAAGGGCCGGCGCAGCCATGCTGCGATAGCCGGCGGAGTCTTCGCCGTTCTGCCCGATCAGGCAGGTCTCCCCCAACTGCACCGAGAACTGGATCGAATTCGCTTGGAGGTCGATCGTCGTCCGGTCGGCGGTCAGTTGCATCGCATCCTTCGGGAAGCCGGCTGCGACCAGGCCGTCGACCAGGTCGCGCCCTCGTGCGTCCGGGTTGGCGGCCAGCACGGCGCGGTTCACCTGGTCGAAGAAGGGGAGGTTCTCGGCGGCGGTGCCGTCGGGGACCAGTCGGATGCTCGTCGCAGCGGGCGACGGCACCGCAGGCGCGCCAGTGCCGCGAGCAGCCGTCGGAACGGTCGTGCCCCCGACTCCCGCGCATCCCGTCACGACCGCTGCAATCACACTCGCGGCCGTGACGGCGATCGCGCTGCGGTGCAGCGTCTGTGTGAGCCGTCGTGGTCGGTGGGGGATTCGCATCGGGTCTCCGTCGGGCGCGGTCAGTCCGCTGGTAGGGGCTTGTGTGGGAGCGACCTTTAAGGCAACTCTCATATTGCAATGCAAACATATTACACGTGTCTGCTCATATCCAAAATGTTACGCATCAAGCTCCACCTCCACTCCGCCCACGCCGAAAACGACACCGCGCGAGTGTCAGCGGTGTCGCCGGCGAGCTCCTCGTCACGGTGGGCGTGCTGACCCTGCTCTTCTTCGGGTGGCAGACCTGGTGGAACAGCATGGTGCTCGCCGGCCAGCAGACGAACGCGGCCACGGCGTTGAGCCAGAAGTGGTTGGACGCCGCGAAGCACGAGACCGCCTCGCCACACGAGCAGACCACACCGCTCGAGATCCCGGTTCTGGCCGAACCGGCCGACTATGAGTCGTTCGCCGTCATCTATGCACCACGGCTGGGCGAGTCGTGGACACGGACCATCCGGCAGACTGTGGATACGGGGAAGGTCCTCAACAGCTACAAGGCCGGCGTCGGCCACTACAAAGGCACGCAGATGCCGGGCGACCTCGGCAACTTCGCCATCGCCGGACACGACAGCGGCTGGGGGAACACCTTCATCGACCTGTCGAAGCTGCGGCTCGGTGATCGCATCTACATCCAGACGAAGGACGGGTGGTACACCTACGTGTTCCGGAATCTCTCCTACGTGCAGCCCAACGCCATCGGTGTCGTCGGTCCGGTCCCCCAGGCGCCCGGCATGACCCCTTTCGACCGCCTGATGACGATCACCACATGCAATCCCCCCTTCCACGCAGGGGAACGACTCATCGCCTATACCGTTTTCGAGAAGTTCAGCCCGACGCTCGAGGTCCCCCCAGAGATCGCGGCCGCCGTCGCCGCGGAAGGAGCGTGACCGTGTACCGATTCCTGTGGTCGCTGATCCCCGGACCGATCGGGGTGAGACTTGCGATCGCGGCACTTGTGTCGTTGGCCGCGCTCTTCGCTCTCGTGACGTGGGCCTTTCCGTGGATCGACGGGATGCTCGGCACACAAGGAGGATCCGTCGGGCAGTAGCGCGCATGTCCCTTGAATATCAGATTCCTGTGTAACATGTAGGTCACCTGTGAATCTGGAGGGAACATGAGGCCGGGAACCGACCGCCGCATCCGACGGCAGCTGCTGAGCGACACCGTCTTCGACCGGCTGCTGCAGCAGATCCTCGACGGATCGCTCCCTGAGGGGACAAGACTCGACATCGCCGAGCTGACGGATGAATGGGGCGTCTCCCGGACCCCGCTGAGAGAGGCCCTCTCGCGACTGGCCGCACTGGGCTTCATCGACATGCGGCCCAATCGACCGACCCATGTCGCGTCCTGGAGCTGGAGCGACATGGCCGATCGGGTGCTGCTGGCGTCGTATCTCTGCAGGGCCGTTCTCACGGACGGCTGGTCTCCAACGTCCGAGGTGCGCACCACGGCTTCGGAGGGGATCCGCTCGTTGCAGGCCTGCGAGCGCGACTGCGCGCCCGGAGAGGACGCCTGCACGTGTGACGCAGAGACCTTCGTCACTATCGCCGAATCATTGTGTCTCTCGGCCGGAGCGCCGGCCATCCTCCACGCGGCCGTCGGCACGCTCGAGCCCCTTCGGGTCCTGTTCGCGGGCGCCCTCGACATTCCTTCGACCGATGCGGACCGTTCGACCAAGATCGCTGCCGCACTCAGCGCGATCGAGGCGGCGGAAACCGCCGAGGCGGCTCGTGATCTCGGATCGTTCGCTGCCGAGCTCGCCGAGGCGATCCGGGCCAAGGACGCAGCGGCTTAGCCGATCTCGACGCCCTCTCACCAAGCAGGCCGCCTGCGTCTACGCGTGACACAGAGACGACCGCGGTCCAGCCCGTAGAACCGGCTCGGCGCCGACGGAACTTGGGCCTCTGCGCACGTGCCGGCGCACCGCGGCTTCGTAAGCTGACCTCCGCTGCCCGTCGCAGTATCCCTTTTCAGCTCGATCCATCCAGGAGCCGAAGTGCCTTCACCTGTGTCACTCAAAACGAAGATGAGCCTCGTGGCGACCCTTGCTGTTGCAAGCGTGGTCATGACGGGGATTCCGGCGCAGGCCGCGGAGCCGGTCGTGGGTGAGCTGACGACCGTGGCGGCGAGCGCCGCGGACATGGATGCGCTCGCTCCCGACGCACCAGGCGCTCCGGAAACCGCGGCACCGTCTGCACCTGGCCGTGCAACGCCCGCGCCGGCTGCCGGTTCGGGACCGGATGCGACCGAACCCGACACGATCGAACCCGACGCGACCGAGCCCAACGCGCCCGACCCCACCGAGCCCGACGCCACCGAGCCCGACGCGACCGAGCCCGACGAGATCGACGAGGGCGGGCTCGTTCTCGACATCGCAACGGGAGAGCCCCTCCATCCGGGCGCCATGCAGCGCTCGCTCCCGCTCGGCTACACGCTGACGCCCCCTCTGGCCGCCAACGCGTACGCGTACACGGTCAAGCTCGTTGCATCGCCGAGCGCCGAGCACTACCGCTCGATCCTGAGCGGCATCGCCGCAGAACTCCGGGCGGCGGGCGTGGCCGACCTGACCATCCAGAGCGGCTACTCGCCGATGCCCCAGTTTCCGACGGACCACGAGCTGTATTTCGCTTCCGACGCCGCGGTCCCGTCGTTCTGCCCCGAGCACTCGGTCGGATGCGGTGCCAGCTATGCCCAGAACCAGCGAGCGAAGGGGACGGACAGCATCGCGCTCGCGGGCAAGGCGTGGGTCTTCCCCGCCGTCGACAAATACTCGGCGGACTATCAACGGCATGTCGTCGCTCACGAGATCGGGCACGCTCTCGGCCTGAGCCACAACCAGACCGAGATCGCCGGCCGCAAGCAGGTGATGCATGAATCCTCGTACCAGGCAGTGCAGTTCGGCGCGGGTGATCTGGCCGGTCTGGCCGTGCTGGGGCGCGACAATGCTCCGGTCGGCAAAGTCGAGTCGGTGACGCAGGACACGAGCGGCGACCTGCGCGTGACGGGATGGGCCTTCGACCCGGACCAGTCGACAGCATCGACGACGGTCGTCGCCGTGGACGGCGTCGTCGCATTCTCGGGGCCGACGACCGTCGAGCGGCGCGACATCAACCAGCAATACGGCCTGGCGAACTTCGGGCCCCGCGGCTTCGACATCACGGTGAAAGCCGCGAACGGGGTTCACGATGTGTGCGTCTCGGTCCGCGATTACCCACGCACGTCGTCCACAAGACTCTCCTGCACGAAGATCACCGTCACCGGGAGTCTCAGCGTCTCGCGGCTCTCGGGGCCCGATCGCTACGCAAGCGCGGTGGCAGTGTCGAAGAAGGCCTTCCCGGGCTCGGCGGATGTCGTGTATGTGGCATCCGGGGCAAGCTTCCCCGACGCGCTGGCCGCAGGCCCCGCGGCCGCCGAGCTGAGCGCACCGTTACTGCTGACCGCACCGACCGCCCTCCCCCGGGAGACGACGGACGAGGTCAAGCGCCTCCACCCGAAGCGGATCGTCGTCGCGGGCGGCACGGGAGTCGTCTCCGCCGCGGTCTTCGTGGCCCTCCAGCGCCTCGCCCCCGTCGTCGTCCGGGATGCGGGACAAGACCGCTACGCGACCTCCCGCGCGCTCATCAACCGCGCGTTCAGCACGTCGGCCGTCGCGTTCGTGGTCGACGGCCGCCTGTTCCCCGATGCGCTCGGCGCCGGAGCATCCTCCGCCGGCATCCGTGCACCCGTCGTCCTCGTCGACGGCGGTGCCGCAGCTGCGGACGCCGCGACGCTCTCCCTCCTGCGATCGCTGAAGGTGACGACCGTCGAGGTGGCCGGCGGAGCCGGCGCGGTGAGCGACGGTGTGGTGCGCTCGTTGACGGGGGCAGGGATGCGGGTCGAGCGCTGGTCGGCTGTCGACCGCTACGGCACGGCAGCGGCGGTGTCGGCCGGCCTCCATCCCCAGTCCGACACCGTGTACCTCGCGGCCGGGACCGACTTCCCCGACGGACTCTCCGTGGCACCCCTGGCCGCGCGATCCGGCTCCCCTCTGCTCCTGACCCGCACCGCGTGCATCCCTCCGGCTGTCATGCAGGAGATCGCGCGACTTCGGGCCACGAACCTGGTAATCGTCGGAGGAACCGGGGTCGTCTCGCCGGCGGTCGCTGCCCTCGCCGTCTGCCGATGAGTCGCACGGGGCGGCGGCAGGGCTGCGGCAGGGCTGGGGTATTATGTGGCCAAACGTTAGACGTAACATTTAGGAGTTCAGCGATGCCGGTACCTTCCAACGAGAACGCGCCGGCGCGGGTCCTCCTCCGCGACATGGTTCGCGACAAGGTCCGAGCGGCCATCATGGACGGCACGCTCCAGCCTGGCGAGATCCTGCACGACGACGAACTGCAGAAGTGGCTCGGCGTCTCGCGCACCCCGATCAGGGATGCCATGAGCGAGCTCGCCCGCATGGGCCTGGTCGAGACCTCCCCGAACCGTTTCACCCGCGTCGGCGATCGCTCGGCGTCCGAGGCCATCACCTCCATGAATGCGCTTGGCATCCTCCTGTCCGGGGCAGTGCGGCTCGCCGTGCCCCTGCTCGACGACGCCACCGTCGACCGGATCGCCTCCGAGATCGACGAGATCTGCGCTCTGCTCAACAGCGGCGACGAAGCAGCGACGCGCCCTCGAGCTGTCGACATGTTCTCCATCTACGTCGAGAACTGCGGCAACCCCCAGCTCATCCAGATCTGCAAGAACACGATCGACGGGCTCACCTTCAAGGCGCGAAGCGAAAGCATCTACACGCTGGTCGACACCGCCGCCGCCACGAAGGAGTTCCAGCGCCTGTCGGCTGCAACGCGCGCGAGAGACGTCATGGGAGCGGCGTCGGCCGTCGAGGCGATCTACCAGCTGCCTGCAACGAGCGGTCGCTGACCGGAAGGCGCACTCCGCACTATTCGTCGGTCGATCGGCACCCGGTCGCCACGCCCGCCCCTCTGAAGCGATCCGCGGTCCACGTCAGCAGCCCGGGGATGAGCGGGGAGTCCTTCTCAACGAGCGGCACGTGGTTCAGGCCCGCGTAGGTCCGATAATCGATGGATTCGCCCGCGGCGCAGGATTGCACGACGTACTCGTGCTGGGCCGACGGGACGACCAGCGAATCGTCGGAGCCCTGGGCGATCAGCACCGGAACGGTGACCGTCGGGGGTGGGATGTTCTGTTCCAGCCGCTTACCGAACGCCCCCGTGTTCGGGTCCTCGGCGAAGATCCGCGGGTCCCTGCTCAGACTGAGCGCGTTCAGCACCGACACGAGCGCACCCGGCTCCGCCAGGCATCGCTGCGACATGGCACGCACGGTCGCCTGGGCACCCGGGCGGATGTACTGCCGCCAGGTGACGTCCGGATAGTACGACGCGTACGCGGCGAAAGCGAACGAGGCGAAGATGCTGCCGCCGGTCACCTGGGGAAGACTGCCCACGAGGGCGGGTAGATTCGCTGCCGGCGCCAGCGCGGCGACGCCGGAGAGGCGCACATCCGGCGCATAGTCCTTCGCGAGCGCGCGGGTCCAGAGGGCTGCCCCGCCGCCCTGGGAGTGGCCCCAGACGACTGTCTCGTCCCCCACATCCGCCGCCGCCAGCTCTCGGGCGGCCCGCACGGCATCCAGCGACGCGTGAGCGCTGTCCACCCCGACGAGATATGGATGCGGGCCCGGCGTCCCGAGGCCGATGTAATCGGTTGCGACGAGCGCCCACCCGTGGTCGATGACATTCGGGAGCACGAACAGCGCACCCGACTCGAACGGATGCGGTAGCAGCGAGGGAGCGCAGTTCTGCGCGTACCCGGTCGTGCCGTGATTCCAGTCGATCACCGGCCACTGTCCGGACCCGGTACTGGGCACGACGACCAGAGCGCTCGCCGTCGCGGCGGTGCCATCGCCACGCGTCGTCGTGTAGAGGATGCGCCACCCGACGGCATTGGACGGTACATCGCGGGTGAACGGCTCAGATCGGATCAGTCGGCCGGGCGCACTCGGCACGTCCCGCGGTGCCGCGTAGAAGTCGTCGACGACCGGCGACCCCGACGAGATCGCGTAGCTGGCGAACCCGAGAGCGACCGCGGCCAGGACGGTCACGACCGCGACCGAGGTCGTCGCCCACCTCCGCAACGCGCCACGCGGCCGGTTCGACGGGTTCGCCGGGGTGGGGTGGATGGTCCGCCAGGCCAGCCGCACGGCACCGATGACCAGGCGCGCACCGAAGGCGATCGACACGATCAAGAGTGTGATGTCCGGCCAGAGCAGCGCAAGGACGCCGAACACGACGCCCGCGCCACCGAACGCCGCATCCGCGATCCGTGCGTCGATCGAGCGATCGGCGCCGAACGCGCGGGCGATCGAAAGCGCACCGCTGAGGACCAGCCCGACGCCGACGAACACGGCCACGAGGCGAACCGTCAACCCGGGGAAGACGAGGACGAAGACGCCGCCGGCGATCCACAGCGCGCTCATGGCGATGGCGGATCGACCGAAGCGACGAGACGCTCGGTCGGTCGACATCGCATCCATCAGGTCAAGGACGCCCGTCAGGACGAGGCCGGTCCCGACCAGCAGGGCCAGCACGCCCAGGGAGGTCGTCGGCCGGAAGAGGACCACCAACCCGAGCAGGAGCGTGACGGCCGCGATCGCGAGCCTCACCCCCGACGGCACTCTGCCCAGCAGGCGCTGGGCTGGATTTCGAACGGCACCCTTCTCGATCATGACTCCATCCTCGTTTCCGATTCAGGAGTCGCAAAACCCTCCCGGCCTAGGCGAGGCCGAGGCGCCGCACGACATTCGCACGGCGGACCTGACGCCGAAGGGTGACGAGGTCCACCAGGATGCCGATGCCGAACAACCCGAAGGTGACAAGCCAGAGGCAGCCGCGCTCGAAGTTGCGCAGGTAGAAGTGCTGGATGCCCGCGACACCGAACAGCGTGAGCAGTACCAGAAGGTAGGCTCGGGTCGTCGATTTCGGGTCCAGTTGTGGAAGGCCGCACCCCACAGAGTGTGGACCTACCGTTCCCTTGTCCATGGTTCGCATCAGGATCTCCTTGTCTCTTCGAGTCGATGGCGAGGCGACGTCGTCGCTCGCTAGGCGTGCCGACGGAATCGTTCGTCGAGTTCCATGCGGCGCACGCCGGCGTAGTAGGACTGTTGGGGCTGACCGCGGTGCCGTGCCCGGCGATCGGAGTCGAGGCTCGGTCGTTCGGTGCGTGGGCCGCGCCCGGCTGTGGTGGTCGCCGCGCGACGACCCGCGTCAGTCTGCGCAGAGGTCGGCCCGACAGCTGTCGGCGTGGTCTCCGCGCAGCGTTCGCGATCGTCACCCTTCGGATCGGTCGTGGTGTTGCTGGCACGTCGGCTGAGGAACAGGCCGAGAAGAATGAGCAGGTACGCTGCGGTGACCGGAACGCAGACAGCGAGCAGCTGAAGCGAAAGCGGCCATTGTGACGTGGCGAGGTTCATCGGTGTCCCTGTCGGTGAAGTGTGTGTGCGTGAGGCCCCGGCCCCGGGGGCCGGGGCCTCACGTCAGATGCTGCTTACGGTCAGTTGCTGCCGAAGCGGCGCTTGCGGATGACGAGCACCAGCCCGCCGAGCGCGATCAGAGCCGCTGCTGCCGCGAGGACGACGCTGATGTCGAGACCGGTGTGGGCCAGGACGATGGGCTCATCCGGCGTCTCGCCACCTGCACTCGGTGCGGCGGTGTTCGTGAGAACCACGTCAGCGCTCTCGTCACCGACGATGACCTGCGTCGTGGTGAAGTCGATGCCGTTCCAGACGACACCGGCGATCTGTGGGAGGTCGATCTCGGTGAGCTCGACCATCGTGCCGACCGGCAGGTCCTCGGGCCCGTTGACGGAGTTGCCGTCGGCGAGAACCGTGAGGGTGCCGGAGGTGGGCTCACCGTCGATCTCGTAGGCGTACTTCACCGTGAACTGCGTGTTCGGGTCCACCAGGCCGGAAGCCTGGCCGATGACCTTCTTCTGGACCGAGAAGGTGCCGAGCGCCGGGACCTCCGGGCCGACGCTCGAGTCGGCGGTGTTGGTGACGACGACCTGAGCGATGGTGTCCTTGGCGATCGTGATGTTCTTCGGGCTGAAGTCGATACCGTTCCACATGACGCCCTCGATCTTCGGAAGGTTGATCTCGGTGAACTCGATTTCAGTTCCGACCGGCAGGTTCTTGAGACCCTCCACGACGGTGCCGTCAGCGAGGACCGTGACCTTGCCCGACGTGGGGACGCCGTCGATCGTGTACACGTACTTCACCGTGAACGCGGTATCGGCGGGAACCAGCTCGGACGCCTCACCGACGACCTTCTTCTGCACCGAGAAGCCCCCCGTGGGGATCTCCTCAGCGTCAGCGGTGTTCGTCAGGACGACGGCGGTGACTGTGCCCTCGCCGATCGTGATCGCGCTGTTCTCGACCGTGATCGAGTCCACACTGAAGTCGATGCCGCCCCACACCACACCGGTGACCGGCGGAATGCCGACCTCGGTGAAGGTGACGACCGTGCCGGCAGGAAGTTCCTCCGGACCGTTCACGATCTCTCCGTTGGGCTTGACCGTCAGCGTTCCTGTGGTGGGCTCACCGTCGATCTCGTAGGCGTACTCCACCGTGAACGCGGTGTTCGGGTCGACCAGACCAGCTGCCGCACCATCCACCTTCTTCTGCACGGTGAAGCTTCCGGGCGCCGGAAGCTCAGGAGCTGCGTTCGGGTCGGCCGTGTTGGTCACGACGAGGATGGCGTTCGTGTTCTCGGCGATGGTGATGTTCTTCGGGCTGAAGTCGATACCGTTCCAGTTGACGCCCTCGATCTTCGGAAGATTGATCTCGGTGAACGTGAGTTCCGTTCCGACGGGCAGGTTCGGGCCGGTCACGGCCTCGCCGTCAGCGAGGAACTCGATGGTGTCCCACGTGGGCACGCCGTCGACCGTGTAGTCGTAGCGCACCGTGAAGACGGTGTCCGCCGGAACCTTGCCGGCAGCGTCACCGACGAGCTGTTTCTTCACCGAGAAGGTGCCGATGTGCTCGTCCTTGTCGGCGGTGTTCGTCACGGTGACCTCGACGGTCTTGTCCTTCTCGACGGTGATCTTGTCCGGGCTGAACGTGATTCCGTTCCACGCAACACCTTCGACCTGGGGGATACCGGTTTCGGTGAAGGTCACTTCCGTGCCGACCGGAAGCTCCGGCGACTCCGTGATGGTGCCGTCGGCGAGAACCGTGAGGTCGCTCGTGGTCGGAACGCCGTCGATCGTGTATGCGTACTCCACCGTGAACGCGGTGTTCGCCTCCACCTTGGTCGCAGCCTCACCGATGATCTTCTTCGTGAGCGAGAACTTTCCGGTGGGGACCTTTTCCGCGTCCGCCGTGTTCGTCACCACGACCGCCGTCGTCGTGCCGTCCCCGATCGTGATCGGGTTCTTGCTGAACTGGATGCCGTTCCACACGACACCGGTGAGCGGCGGGATGTCGTCCTCCGCGAAGGAGACGACCGTGCCGACCGGGAGGTTCTCCGGTCCGTTGACCGCCGTGCCGTCGGCCTTCACGAACATCGAGGACTCGGTGTGGACACCGTCGATGTCGTAGGAGTAATTCACCGTGAACGTGGTGTTCTTGTCCACCAGACCGGCAGCTTCACCGTCGAGGCGCTTCTCGACCGAGAAGCTCCCCGTCGGGATGACGGTGCACGATTTCCCGATCCACGGGTAGTTGTGGTGCTCGTTCTGGCCGCCGTTGTAGGTGAGGTTCCCGCCGACATGGATGCGCCCGTTCGTGCTGAGGTGCACGGTGGCGTCAGCGTGCGGAGCGAGCACGGAACCCAGGAACTGTCCGCCTTCAGCGAGATTCAGCGTGGGCGTGTCGACGAAGTTCCAGAGGATGCGCGACGCAGCGTTGCCGAAGTCGGGCGACTGGAGGTCATCGACCCGTTCGGCCCCGAAGTAGAAGCCCGTGGACTCGAGTGTCACGCTCTCCTTGCCGGTCACGTTGATCACGATGGGCACGCTCGGATCGGCAGGAAGACCCGTGAAGTGGAACTCCTTCGCCCCGTCGAGCTGGCTCGCTGGGATGGAGAACACCTGCCAGCCGGATGCCCCGCCCTCCGAGGTCAGAGTCGCGGCTTTGCCGGAAGGCGAAACGGAAACCGAAACGGTTCCGGTCGAGGCCAGTTTCGCGATGTCGGCGCTCGTGGCGTTCATCACCTTCTGGAAGTCGGCGTTCGGCGCGAGAGCTTCAGCCTTGCCCAGGTTCTGCGTCAGGCCGTGAGCGGGAGAGACGCTGCCTGTGGCGGTTCCACCGACGTTGACGAGGCCGCCACCGATCCCGAAGCCGAGCTCGAGCGTGGTCGGCGGAGTGACTCTGAGATCGCCACCCACGGCGAGCATCACGCTTCCGCCGGCCGGGGCGATCCCGGACCCGGCTCCGACGGCGCCGATGTTGAAGTAGTCCCTCGGCACGTCGAAAGTCGCGTCGCCCTGGACGACCATGAGCCCTTCGGCCTCGGCCGTGTCACCGGTGGCGAGGTAGTTGCCCCCGGCGAATACCGAGACATT
Source organism: Leifsonia sp. Ger2509 (assembly GCF_055231915.1). Taxonomy (NCBI): domain Bacteria; kingdom Bacillati; phylum Actinomycetota; class Actinomycetes; order Micrococcales; family Microbacteriaceae; genus Leifsonia; species Leifsonia sp. Ger2509. Next base: position 2,920,823 of record NZ_JBUYVB010000003.1, on the reverse strand, counting down.
GTTGTCGGTGTACCCCACCACGTTGCTGACGAGCGGCATCTCGCCGGGGTTGGGGCACGAGTCCACAATCTGGGACTTGCCGCCCTCGACGGCCGACGCGGGCGCGGCTTGCAGCCCGAGGGCCGCGACGCCGGTGAGGGAGAGCGCTGCGGCTGTTAGCGCGCCGATGGGTTTGCGGGCGCTCCAGAGCCGCTTCTTTTGGGGGATGCTCAATGCATTTTCCTTCGATCGTAGGGCCGCCGCGCCGTGCGCCGCTGAACCCTTTGTGTGTTGTAGCTGCCAGGTGGAGTGCTTCCGTCGGGTCGCGCGTGGCAGTTCCGGGGGCATGTTTTTATTTAACATGTCACACCCGTTGCGTAACATGTTAGCAGATCAATATGAGTGTGATATTCCAGAACAAAGGAGGCCGGCAACAACCGACCTCCTTCGTTGCACGGACCGAACGCTTATGCGCCGCCGAAGCGGGCGATGTCCTCGCGCCGCACCGCGCCGGTCTTCTTCCGGATGTTCCGCAGGTGCGTCTCGATGGTCCTGGTGCTGATCCCGAGGCGATCGGCGATATCGATGTTGCCGAGGTCCGCGGCGATGTAGCCGACGATCTCCGCCTCCCTCGACGTGAGCCCGAACCGGGTGGCACGATGGTCCGGCCCCAGGCGCTGGGCGTCCCGTGATTCAAGAAGGGCGCCGATCTCGACGCGAACCGCATCCGCCTCCGCGTTCCGGTCGCTGTCGCGATAGATCTTGACCGCGTTCGTCAGGCAACGGAGGGCTTCGTCCGAAGCATCGCGTCGCCGGAGCCTCCGGCCGATCGCGACGAGCGTGTCCGCGTCCCCCCGGTCGCTCGCCTCGAGCCCGGCGATGAAGTCGCCGTAGAGGTCTCCGCCGATCTCCTGCGCCCGGGCCCTGAATGTGCAGGCCGCGTCCGGGTCGAAGTCCGCGAGAATCGAGCGCATCGTGCATCCGTCTGCGGCCAGTTGATAACCGTTGTCCGCGAGCTCGACGGCCGCAGCCCGATACATCCTCGCGGCACGGGCGGCGTCACCGGATGCGGCCGCCGTGGCCGCGTCGACAACAGCTTCGTGGGCGAAAGGGAGTGCCGCACCCCGTCCCCGCAGGGCTGCCGCGTGTTCACGGAACACCTTGGCGGTCCGATCCCGACCCGTCTGGACCGAGACGAACGCGAGCAGCGACATGAGGGCGTGGTCCGGAGGAAACAGCAGGCATGACCCACTGATGTTCGCGCTCAGGGCCACGCGAGAGGCGGCGATCGCATCGTCGTATCGTCCGAGCGTCGCCAGCGCCATCACCGCCACGTACGAATGTCCTGTCAAGGCGATCCGCTCGTCGTCCGACACGCAGCGTGCAGCGTGAGACGTCGACCACTCCACCGCCTCATCCAGGCGGCCGCTGCCGAACAGCGCCAACCCGTACGCGACCTGGAGTTGGGTCGCGAGTACCGGCGACGGGTCACTCAGCCCGACATCGAGCAGCGGGAAGGCCTCTGTGGCCCGACTCGTGAGGATGTAGAGGTAGGCGAGCGCGAGGCGGGCGATATCCCCATTGGTGCCGATGCCGGACACCAGGGCGACCAGCGACCGTTCGTGCTCGGCACGGATTCCGGTCTGCTCCATCGTCAACGCGACCCCGATCGCATCCAGCGCGTTCCGGAACGGGTAGTCGTCGGCGCAGCCCTGAACGAGCGTCTCCAGGCAGGATGCGACGGGTTCCCCGTTCATGAGGCCCCATCGTGCGCGCAGATAGCGGAATGTCAGGTCGTCCCGCGGGTCGGATCCGTGCAGGTCCGTTCCGTCGAAGACGTGCCGCACGACTGCGTCTTCTGGCCCTCCGGCGATCTGCAGGTTCACGACCGCGTTCGCACTTGCGACCGAACGGGTCGTCCGCCACTCGAGGAACGCGGCCTCGAACCCCGCCTTGTGCGTGTCGGTGACCAACCGGGCGATGAGCGGCAACGCAGCGCTGTCATTCCCTCCACCGTTCAGAGACGGTGCGAGCCCCCGCGCTGTGCCTGCCTGACGACGAAGATCGCACGCTCCCTCCAGCGAGTTCACGATGCGCAGCCGGCGCGCGGTGACGGGCTGATGCTGAAAGTAGTCGGCGAGGCCGGGTGGTGTGATCGCGACGAGGATTCGTCCCTGGGCGGTGAAGACCGTCGCGACGTTGCGCCGCTCGAGTTCTTCGATGCCGGCTCCGCCCACCACATCCCGCGCGGTGTCCAGCTCGACGGTCCCCATGAGCGCGAGCATCTCGAGCGCTTCGACCGCCTGGGCGTCGAGGTCGTAGAGCAGGGACTCGTACACGACGTCGAGATCGTGCGACCAGAGATCGGGGGCGTCGACCCAGGCTTGCCCCGACTTCCTGATGCGCCCGGACTCGATGGCCGAGTCGGCGAGCGCCAGCGCGAGACCGGGATTACCGGCCGACTTGGTGTGGATGCGTCCACTCAGCGAGCGCGCCACCGAGCCATTCAGCCGGTCCACGAGGATGTCGTGGATGCCGTCGAGCGGCAGGTCACCGACGGTCAGCCGAGCAACGGGATGCGCGAACCGGGTGAGGGAGCGCTGGTCCTGGTCGCTTCCCACGCGTTTCCGCGAGACCACGATGATGGGCGTCCCCAGCGACTTGTGCATGAGTTCGATCACGCCCCACGATGCACCGTCGAGCCTGTCGCCGTCGTCGATGAGCACCGCCGAGGGTCCGGCGTCGCGCAGGCGTCCGACCAACCCGGCCGGGGACAGGGACTGCGCTCCGTTCGTTGTCCGCTCCGGCACGGCGAGGCGTACCGCTTCGAGCGGCAGCCGGTCACCGATTCCGCGTATCAGCACCACCTTCAGGCCGGCGCGCTGGAACAGCGTCTCCAGCCGGCCGAGCATGACAGATCGGCCGGACAGTCGCGGACCCACGATCTCGACGCTCATGCCGTTCATGGCGAAGCGAAACGCGTCGGCTGTCTCGCGCTCCCACAGGGGCGATTCTCGTTCTCTCACATCCAATATGTTACACACTAAGTTCTGCGTGTGACATTCTTCGAGAATTCTCATAAAGCGTGAAGTGCCTCTGGGACACAATATGAAAGACGCGATCAGGGTCCGATGGGGGTCTCATGAACTGGAAGCGAATGCTCGCGCTGACGGCGATTTCGGCCGTCTGCGGTGGGGTCCTCGCGGTCGGCGCTCTCGCCGGGCCCGCTCAGGCGATCCCGCCGTTCCCGATCATCGACGACACGAACGGCGCTCCAGGAACGTCCGATCCGAACTGGGCCAGCGTGATCACGGGCGCGGGCGCCACGGGCAACACCTACACGACGGATCAGTGGCTCCGCCTGACCAACGCCGGCGCCAACCAGGGCGCGAACATCCTCAACGACACCGCCTTCCCCTCGTCGACGGGGTTCGTCGTCGACTTCGACTATCGACAGGCGGGCGGGGCCACACAGTCCGGCAGCACCGGTGACGGGATGTCGATGTACCTGGTCGACGGAAGCTCCTCCGTCTCGGCAGGCGGCCTCGGGGGCGGGCTCGGATACGCCGGAAGCCAGACCGTGTGCGGAGTCGTCGGCGGTTACCTGGGCGTGGGACTCGACATCTTCGGCAACTACTCGGTGCCCAAGACCTTTGCGGACGGCGGCACCGCGAGTCCCAGTCGGTCCACCGTCGGGGTTCGGGGGTCAGGAACCCAGCCCTGTACCGACCCTGCCGTCGCGAACTACCCTTGGGCGGGAGGTACGGCGGTCCCGAATCTCTGGACGGGAAAGAGCGGGTCCCGGACCGATCCCGCCGTCGACCCGACGTCGCTCTACCGGCACGTCCGGGTGACCATCCTGCCCTCAGGCGGCGCCATCACCGTGACCGTCGACATCAGCCCGCTCGCGGAGAAGAGCCAACCCTTCGGCGCACTGAGCCAGGTCTTCTCGGTCGACCTGTCGAACACTCCCGGCCAGATCCCGCTGCCGCCTACGCTGAAACTCGGGTTCGGGGCTTCCACGGCCGGAGCGACCGACTACCACGACATCCGCGGAATCCGCGTCTCGGCCCTGACGGACGCCGCCCTGACGAAGTCGCTCTCGGCGTCGACACCGGGGAACCCGTCGCTGCCGGCGGGGATGTTCCTGCCCGGCGACGCGATCGCGTTCACACTCACCGCCAGCAACAACGGCCCGTCGGCGATCGGCAACCCGCCGACCGGTGTCGCGCGCGTCTTCGACGACCTGTCCGGTCTTCCGCTCAGTGGCATCGCGTGGACGTGCGCACCCAGTCCGGGCGCGACCTGCGTGACAGCGTCGGGGACGGGACCGGTGGTCTCTGCGGATTGGGCCGCCCCAGCAGGCGGGTCGGTGACGATCACCGTAACGGCGACGATCGTTTCCACGGCCACGCCGATCGTCTACACGAACAGGGCGGTCATCCCTACGGACTTCACCGACAACACCGTCGGCCCCAACGGCAGCCCCGTCCAGCAGGACAGTGGCGTGACCGACACGAACACCGCGAACAATTCGGCCACGGCGCAGTTCGCCGTCGCTGGACCGAAATTCACTCAGACCAAGTCGGTCAGCGCAACACGATTCGCGCCGGGCCAGCCTGTGACGTACACCGTCGACGTTCGGAACTCCGGGCTCGCCTCCGGGTCCGCCACGCTGAGCGACATCGTTCCGCCGTCCGTGACGGTCGACTCGGCGACCTGCACACCGGCAGGCTCAGCCGTCTGCACGGCGACTGCCGTGGGGAACACGGTGACCGGCACGATGACCATCCCCGGGACCTCCGGCTCGGTGCGATTCATCATCACCGGAACGGCGACGGCGGTCGGAACAGCGACGAACACAGCCACGATCACCCCGACTGACACGGACTGCGCAACCGGATGCGGTGGGGGAACCGCGACATCGCCGGCCGCGACCGTCGTTCCGACAGCGCTCACTCTGACGAAGACAGCGACGTCGGGTGGACTGCCGGTCGTCGCCCTTGAGGCCGGGATGGCTGTCCAGTATCACTATGTCGTGACGAACTCCGGCGCCTTCGAACTCGACGACGTCGCCGTCCAGGAGCTCGGCTTCACCGGCGCCGGCGCACTCTCGCCGGTGTCGTGCCCCCTCACTGCCCTTCAGCCGCACCAGTCCATGACCTGCACCGCCGACTACACAGTCGCTCAGGCCGATGTCGACGCCGCGACGTTCGAGAACAGCTCGCAGGCCGTCGGGCATGCTCCGAATTCGGCCGTCACGACCACCTCGAATGTGGCCGTTCTGCAGCTGCCGATTCCGGCCCATCCATCACTCGAGCTGACGAAGTCGAGCGAGGTCGTCGACGCGAACGGAACCGGAGCGACCGACGCGGGCGACGCCGTGACCTGGTCGTTCGTGCTCCGCAACACGGGGAACATCACCCTCTCCGACATCGCGGTTTCCGATCCCACCGCGGGCGCGATCGCCTGCGGGGCCACCACACTGGCACCGCAGGCGATCACCGAGTGCCGGTCGCTCCCCCACACCATCACGCTCGCCGATGCCGCGAACGGCGGCATCACGAACACCGCGACGGCGAGCGCCGTCGACGCGCGCGGTACCGCCATCGTCTCGAACGCGGCGACCGCATCCGTGACCATCGCAGCGCCGGCCGAGGCGGAGCTCGCGGCGACGGGGACCGACGCTGGTCCTGCCGCCGCGACCGCTCTGGTGGTCGTTGCAGCGGGAGCGTTCATCATCCGCCGCCGCCGCGCTTCCTCCTCGGCGGACTCCAGCCGGCGCTAGCCGATGGCCGTCCAGGGCTGGCCCGAGCCGTTTCCGCCCGAGTGCGATGCCGGATCGGCGGCGGTGACCCACCAGTTCGCCCGGTAGGTGACGCCGTGGTAGGTGACCCGGTCACCGGCCGTATAGATGGCACTCTGGCTCCATTCGCCCGCGGCCGGAGCGGGAAGCACCGGCGGCGCCGTGGGCTCCGTCGGCTCCGTCGTGGTAGGGGTGCCGGGCCCGTCCGGAGTCGCTCCGCTTCCGCCGGGCTCGGTTACGGTCACGTCCGGCGCCGATCCGCCGGTCTCGGGGGCAGGGGTGCTCGCGCCGGACGGAGTGCCGCAGGCGCCTTCGTCGATCCAGGGCTTGCCGCTGTACTTCGGACCGACCGCTGTCCGGGGATCGGCCACCGTCCACCACTGCGCCTCATAGTTGTGGCCTTCCCGGCTGACGGTATCCCCTCCGATATAGACCTTCCGCGCCTCCCAGGCGGTAGCGCACGCGTCCAGGTCCCCCGCCGGAGTCGTGGTGCCCGGAGTGCCCGGGTCGGGCGCGACGACCGGAGGCGCGGCGGGCGAACCGTAGTTTCCACGGGTCACCTGGATGCCGTCCGCGAGCTGTTCGGCAGAGTACGAAGCCTTTCCGACGCACTCGCCGTACTCGTGGGCGCGGGTCGTCGTCGATGCCAGGTTCAGGGATGTCCGGGGTGCTCCGACCCAGACGTCGATCTTCTGGATGCTTTCACAGCCCGGTCCCGGGTGGTTGTAGTTCTCGACGAATCCCACCTGACTGGCGCGAAGAAGTCCGCTGCCCGCGGGAACGGTGTATGTGCCGATCGTGGTCCGTACACCCGTGGTCGTGTCGACGATCGTTCCTGTCCACGTGTCGCGCCCGGCGCGACTGACCGTGATGTCGAACTCGTGCGAGTAGTCCGCGTCGAATTCGACGGAGCAACTCACTCCGGCGCCTCCGTCGGCACCCGGCGAGCAGTGGGCCGTGTCGGTGCTCGTGGTGCCGGAGATGAAGCTCGAGAAGGTGCCGTGCAACCGGGGCGTGCCGTTCTGGTCGGGCCTCGGCTGGATGCCCATATAACCGACGTCGCGCTGGTTCAGAAAGGTGAATTGGCGGGCGACGTAGGTGCCGGCCAGGTGAGCTGTGCTCGGTCCCAGTCGGGTCGGGAAGGTGATGTCTTCGAGTCCGGCAGCGGGCGCGCCGCTGATCGCCCAGTCGAAGCCGACATTTCCGCCGAACGTCTGTGCCTGCACAGGCTGGGCGGCGAGGCCGGTCGGTGTGAGCCCGATCAGGGCCCCGGCGACGAGCGCTGGGGTCGTGGCCCGTTTCATGATTTCTCCAGTCAGTTGGTTGGTTCATCGGGTACATTGAGGTACCAGATCTAAAATGTTACACATCATGTGTTTACGTATAGAACAGTACACCAGCATCGCGCACGCCGGATCCGTCGAGCCCGTCGCCGTTCTCGCCGTGCCGTGGTGATGGCACGGCGGATAGTCGCGCGCGTCTCGCTCAGAACGCGGGCGGAGTCCTTCGAGCATCCTCGACGAGTTCAGCCAGGGGATGCTGGATGACGGGACCGTGCCCGGGCAGAACGAGTCGCGCCTCCAGACGCTCGAGGATCGCCAGCGACTCGGAGGCTTGCGCCGGGTCGGCATGGAAGATCGACGGGAGCAGCTGGCCTCCCTCGTGGGGACTGGTCGGATGCGCGGTGACGAGCGCATCGCCGACGATCGCGGCGCCGTGAGCGGGCAGGTAGTAGACGGTGTGGCCCTGCGTGTGGCCGGGGACGCACACCGGCAGGAGGTCGACACCGATCGACTGGAGCAGCACCTCGCGCTCATCGGGAAGCGGTTCGACCGTCAGGACCGGTTCGGCGCGCTTCCCACCCGCGTGGACGGCGTGGAGTGTCCAGCTCGCGACCCCCCGCCGGTGGAGGTGCAGGAGCACATCGCGAAGACCCACCTGCTCAGTGATCTCGCGGCGCACGTTGGGGATCTCCGACGGACCTGCGAACACCCGGCAGCCGGATTCGCGCGCATACGCCGCCGCGTTCCCGATGTGGTCGCCGTGCCCGTGCGTGATCAGGATGGCGGCCAGCGCGGAGACCGGGTAGCCCACCTCAGCGAGGCTCGCGCGCACCGACGCCTCATCGCCCGGGTAACCGGTGTCGACGAGAACCGGCCCACGGGAGCCTTCGACGATGACCCAGTTGACGCTGGGCCCCTGGACGAAGTGCACGCCGGTATCCACCGTCTGGACGCGAAAGTCAGTCATCGTCCCGATCCTAAGCGACCTGAAGTTCTACACTCCACCGGCCGGACCGGCAACCGTTACTCCAGGATGAACTGCTTGGTCGCGGCCGAGGAGATCCCGTCGACCGCCGTCGACAGGTGATAGGAGGCCCCGCCGGCAGGCACGGGGTGGCGCTTCGCGCTGCAGGTCGCCGGATCGGAACGGGTGCGGTCCCAGGACAGCGGCGTCTGCGACTTCACCGTCTTGCCGGGCTGCAGAAGCACCTCCGCGTCGACTGCGCCGGTCTGGCAGTCCGTCGACTTCCAGTACACCTCGGTTCCGCTGGTGATCGTGAACACCTGGGCCTTGGTGCCTGCGTCGATCTTGCAGGCGTTCGGCCCGGTGTTCGTGATCGAGATCGACAGCTGCGGTAGTTCCGCGGCCCCGTAGCTGGTCTTGTCGGTGATCGCGGCGACGGTGATGTTCGCCGGCTTGCACGCCGCGCCGGTCGCGGTGGTCGGATCGGTCGGGATGGTCGTGCTCTTCGGGTCCGCCGTGTGGCGCGCAGCCGTGGTCGCGGTCGTCACCGGCGTGGTCGGCGCTCCGCTCGACGAACCGGGACGGATCACGATCAGGATGACGACGACGATGACCGCCAGGGCCGCCAGACCGACGACCAGCCGGCGGCGCCAATACACCTTGCTCGGCTGTGGGCCGACAGGATGTTTGAACGTCGACATGCTTTCAGGGTAACCACGCAGGCGCGGGATTCCGCGGCAAAACGCGGGACAGCCGGGTGTCTAGAGGTGTTTCAGCATCCGCGTGTTGCCGAGCGTGTTCGGCTTGACCCTGGCGAGATCCAGGAACTCGGCGACACCCTCGTCGTGGGAGCGCACCAGCTCGGCGTAGACCTCGGGATCGACCGTCTCGTCGCCCATGTCGACGAAGTCGTGCTTCGTGAAGAAACCGACCTCGAAGGTCAGGCAGAACAGTCGAGTGAGCCCCAGTTCGCGAGCGTCGTCCTCGAGCCGGGAGAGGAGCGCATGCCCGACGCCGGCGTGCAACCATTCGTCGGCGACGGCGAGGGTGCGCACCTCGCCGAGGTCCCGCCACATGACGTGCAGGGCGCCGCATCCGATGAGCGTCCCGTCCTCTGTCTCAGCGACCCGGAACTCTTGGACCGACTCGTAGAACACCACAGCATCCTTGCCCAGGAGGATGCGCCGCTGAACAAGCGGTTCGACGAGCGCCTGGATGGCCGTGACGTCGCTCGTGCGCGCCCGCCGCACCCGGATGGCCGTCGATGTCGTGGAGGTCGAAGTCACGCATCAAGCCTAGTGACCGTCGCGCACCCCTTAATGGAGAACGGGCCGCCCCGAGGGGACGGCCCGTTCTCTGACCTTCGACTACTCGCCGCTCACAGCGAGGTGGTCGGGCGTGATCGCTCCGGCACCGATGGCAGCGGTCGCGTTGATCCCCGCGCCGATCGGCTCCTTGTGCTGGGTCGTCGTGAACACGAACTCGCCGTCCTTGAAGTCGACGTGCACGTGGTCGCCCGCGTTCAGGTCGCCGTGCAGGATGCGCTCGCTGAGACGGTCCTCGATCTCGTGCTGCACCGCGCGACGCAGCGGCCGCGCGCCCAGCGACGGATCGAATCCGACCTCGATCAGGCGCTCCTTGGCGGCCAGAGCGAGCTCGATGGTCATGTCGCGGTCGAGCAGGCGGACCGACAGCCTCTTGATGAAGAGATCCACGATCTGCAGCAGCTCCGCCTTGTTGAGCTGCGGGAACACGATGATCTCGTCGACACGGTTGAGGAACTCGGGCTTGAAGTTCTTCTTCAGCTCGTCCTTGACCTTGCCCGCCATCCGGTCGTAGCCGGTCTGCGGGTCGCCCTCGACCTGGAACCCGACGGGGCCGCCGGTGATGTCCTTGGTGCCGAGGTTGGTGGTCATGATGATCACCGTGTTCTTGAAGTCGACGACGCGACCCTGTCCATCCGTCAGTCGTCCCTCCTCCAGGATCTGGAGCAGCGAGTTGAAGATGTCGGGGTGCGCCTTCTCGATCTCGTCGAACAGCACGACGCTGAACGGCTTGCGGCGCACCTTCTCGGTGAGCTGGCCACCCTCTTCGAAGCCGACGAACCCGGGAGGGGCGCCGAACAGCCGGGAGACCGTGTGCTTCTCGCCGTACTCGCTCATGTCGAGGGAGATCATGGCCGACTCGTCATCGAAGAGGAACTCGGCGAGCGCCTTGGCGAGCTCGGTCTTACCGACACCGGTCGGACCGGCGAAGATGAACGAACCGGACGGGCGCTTCGGGTCCTTCAGGCCGGCGCGCGTGCGGCGGATGGTCTTCGAGAGGGCCGCGATGGCCTCCTCCTGACCGATCACGCGCTCGTGGAGCGCCTTCTCCATGAACACCAGGCGGGCGGACTCCTCCTCGGTGAGCTTGAAGACGGGGATGCCGGTGGCCTGCGCGAGCACCTCGGCGATGAGACCCTCATCGACCTCGGCCGTCGTCTTGACGTCGCCGCTGCGCCACTGTTTCTCGAGACGGAGCCGCTCGCCGAGGAGGTTCTTCTCCTCGTCGCGGAGGCTCGCAGCCTTCTCGAAGTCCTGGTCCTCGATGGCCGCTTCCTTCTGCGAGCGCACCGCCGAGATCTTGTCGTCGAACTCACGCAGCTCGGGCGGCGCGGAGAGGATCGACAGGCGCAGCCGGGCGCCCGCCTCGTCGATCAGGTCGATCGCCTTGTCGGGGAGGAACCGGTCGCTGATGTAGCGGTCTGCGAGATTCGCCGCGGCCACGATGGCGCCGTCGGTGATGGACACCTTGTGGTGCGCCTCGTAGCGGTCGCGCAATCCCTTGAGGATGTTGATGGTATGGGGCAGCGAAGGCTCGGCGACCTGGATCGGCTGGAACCGGCGCTCGAGGGCCGCATCCTTCTCGAAGTGCTTGCGGTACTCGTCGAGCGTGGTCGCTCCGATGGTCTGCAGTTCACCGCGGGCCAGGAGCGGCTTCAGGATGCTCGCCGCGTCGATCGCGCCCTCTGCGGCACCCGCGCCCACCAGGGTGTGGATCTCGTCGATGAACGTGATGATGTCGCCGCGGGTGCGGATCTCCTTGGTGACCTTCTTCAGGCGCTCTTCGAAGTCGCCGCGGTAGCGCGAGCCCGCGATGAGGGAACCGAGGTCGAGCGTATAGAGCTGCTTGTCCTTCAGCGTCTCCGGCACGTCGCCGCGCACGATCGCCTGGGCGAGACCCTCGACGACGGCCGTCTTGCCGACGCCCGGCTCACCGATCAGTACAGGGTTGTTCTTGGAGCGGCGCGAGAGGATCTGCATGACCCGCTCGATCTCCTTCTCACGGCCGATCACGGGGTCGAGCTTGTTGTCGCGCGCTGCCTGTGTCAGGTTGCGGCCGAACTGGTCCAGGATCTGGCTGCCGGCCTGGGCTGCGGCCTGGTCGTTGCCGCCGACCTGCACCTGCTCCTTGCCCTGGTAGCCGCTGAGCAGCTGGATGACCTGCTGGCGCACGCGGTTGAGGTCTGCGCCGAGCTTGACGAGCACCTGCGCTGCGACACCTTCGCCCTCGCGGATGAGGCCGAGGAGGATGTGCTCGGTGCCGATGTAGTTGTGGCCGAGCTGCAGGGCTTCGCGCAGCGAGAGCTCGAGGACCTTCTTGGCGCGCGGGGTGAACGGGATGTGTCCGGTGGGCTGCTGCTGGCCCTGGCCGATGATGTCCTGGACCTGCTCGCGCACGGCATCGAGCGAGATACCGAGCGACTCGAGCGCTTTCGCGGCGACACCCTCACCCTCATGGATCAGCCCCAGCAGGATGTGCTCGGTGCCGATGTAGTTGTGGTTGAGCATCTTGGCCTCTTCCTGGGCCAGGACGACGACGCGACGTGCTCTGTCGGTGAATCTCTCGAACATGTTCTACTCCTCAAGCGCCTCGGCAGGGTCGGCGCCGTTACAAAGAGAGTAACCAGCGGAGGAGCGCAATACTGCCCCTGTTCGCCGTGGGCGTTAAGGGAGTCGGGATGCTCTCAGGCGGGGGACGTCAGCCGCGGATGCCCGGAAGCGTCAGCGTGGAGTCGGGCAGTTTGATGGTGACATCCGACGTCGTGGTGACGGAGCTCGGCGTCGCGAAGACCGTCGTGTGCGGCACGTAGTCGCGGGCGCAGACCCCGTCGCCGATCGGGGCCGGGGTCGCCTTCAGCTGGTTGCTCGCGATGGTCTCGACCGTCGCCACTTTCGGCGGGCAGGTCGAACTGCCGTAGAGCACGATCGCGAACTGGGCTCCGCTCTTCAGCCAGACCGCGTAGGCCGCGCCTCCCGCGCTGCTCGCCGGCGGGACCACGCCCTTCGGTTCGCCTTTGTAGTCGTCGACCGGATGCGAGACGCTGGTCGAGCATCCTGCGAGCGCGGCCAGCACGATCACTGCGCACGCGATGCCGAGGAGCGGGCGACGGCCGGTGCGCAGCGAGGTTGGCATGATGACATTCTAGGAAGCCGTGCCATGATCCGGCGCCGAACGTATGATGCTTGCGTGAGCAACCTGGAGCGGGATCCGGCCGAAGTCGTCGCGAGCGGAACAGTCACCCTCGACGACGCCCGTTCGATCGAAGTGCTTCTGCCGCGCGAGGTGCCGTTGGGCGGCCCGCGCGCGATGAATGTGCGGCGCACGCTTCCCCAGCGTCGGCGCTCCTTCATCGGCGGCTGGTGCTTCATCGACCACTACGGCCCCGAGGACGTCTCGGTGACGGGCGGGATGCGCGTTCCACCGCATCCGCACACCGGCCTGCAGACGGTGAGCTGGCTGTTCGCCGGCGAGATCGAGCACCGCGACAGCGTGGGGAGCCACGCGATGGTGCGCCCCGGCGAGCTGAACCTCATGACGGCCGGGCGGGGCATCAGCCACTCGGAGGTCTCGACCTCCGCGACGACGACGCTGCACGGGGTGCAGCTGTGGGTCGCTCTGCCGTCGGGGTCGCGCGATGTCGCGCCGTTCTTCGAGCACCACGTTCCCGAGCCGAAGCCGCTCGGAGAGGCGGTCGTGCGCACCTTCGTCGGGTCGCTCGCCGGAAGCAGCACCGAGGCGACGATGTTCAGCCCGCTTCTCGGGGCCCAGCTCGACCTGCCGGCCGGCGCGTCGGTGAGCGTGCCGCTGGGTCCGGCGTTCGAGCATGGTGTTCTGGTGGATGCTGGGCCGGTGGATGTGGCGGGCGAGACGATCGCGCCGTCCGAACTCGCGTACCTCGGCCCTGGCCTCTCGACGGTCGAACTGCGAGCCGGAGGGGCGGATGCGCGGGTCCTGCTGCTCGGCGGCGAACCGCTCGGAGAGCAGATCGTGATGTGGTGGAACTTCATAGGGCGGTCGCACGACGAGGTCGTGCAGTTCCGCGCCGAATGGCAGCGCGACGTGATCGACGGCGAGGATCCGGCGGGGCGGTTCGGCGCGATTCCCGGCTATCCGGGCACTTCACTGCCTGCACCCGAGCTGCCGACCGTGCGGCTCAAGCCGCGCAGCTGAGCGCCGCCCCACCAGTCCGGTCGCGCGCCCCCACTCACGCGATGTGCGTCGACAGCGAGGCGCTGGGCTACTGCAGGGCTGAGGTCAGCCGGGCGAGGTTGTCGAGCACGGTCGAGCGAAGGGGTTGCCGCTTCCATTCCTCGAGGGTGAGCTCCCGGCTGTTCGCGCGGTACCCGTCCTCGACCCTGCGCATCGACTCGACGAAGGCGCGGCCGCGCACCATCAGCGAGACCTCCATGTTCAGCAGGAACGACCGCATGTCCATGTTGCTGGAGCCGATGACCGCTACATCGTCATCGATCGAGAAGTGCTTTGCGTGCAGGATGTAGGGCTTCTTGTACATCCAGATGCGAACACCCGCTTTGAGCAGGGCCTCGTAGTACGAGCGCTGCGCATGGTAGACGAGAGCCTGGTCGCCGATCTCCGACACGAAGAGGTCGACCTTGAGTCCCCGCTGGGTGGCCGTGGTGACCGCAGTGAGCATCGCCTCGTCGGGAACGAAATAAGGACTCGTGATGACGATGCGCTCCTGCGCGTAGTACAGGAGCGCGAGGAACAGTTGCAGATTGTTGGCGCCCTCGAACCCGGGCCCGCTCGGCACGACCTGGCAATCCAGGTTGTCCGGCGACGGCTCGAGGGTGACCGGTTCGGTCTCGCGTTGGAGCAGCTCACCTGTCTCGCTGTACCAATCGGTGATGAAGATCGCATTCAGGCCCGCGACGATCGGCCCCTCGAGGCGCACGACCAGTTCCTGCCACTTGAGACCACGACGGATGTTCGACCGCTTGTTGTAGCTGCGATCGATCACGTTCTGCGACCCCATGAATCCGACGGCGCCGTCGACGATCAGGAGCTTGCGGTGATTGCGCAGGTCCGGTCGCTGGTATTTGCCCTTGAGAGGCTGAATCGGGAGCATCAACTGCCATTTGGCACCCATGGCGGTGAGCCGTTTGATCGTGTGCTTGTAGTCCCTGGTGCGCAGCGACGCGATGTGGTCGAGCATCACGCGGACCGTCACGCCCCGCTTGACCGCGGCTTCGAGCGCATCGAAGAACGGTGCGGTCGTGTGGTCGCACGACAGAATGTAGAACTCGCAGTGCACGAACCGCTTCGCCTTGTTGATCTGCTCGGTCATCAGGTCGAGCGATGCCTGGTAGTCGCCGTTCAGCGTCGCGGTGTTGCCCCCGACCAGAGGCATGGCACCGAGGTTGCGGTTGAGTTGGACGACGGACTCCAGCCACGGCGGCCACGGATGGTCGCGGCTGACCCGCTCCATTCCCTCAGTGGACTCGATGATGAAGTTGTTGATCTCCGCCTGCCTCTCACGGCGCTTCTTCGGGAGCTTGTAACTGCCGATGAGCAGGAAGAACAGCACGCCCAGGTACGGAATAAAGAAGATGGCGAGCAGCCACGCGGTCGCCGACGTGGGCTTGCGGTTGCGCGGAACGATGATGACTGCGATGACGCGGATGACGAAGTCGACGAAGAGAGCAAGTCCGACGACGATCGCGGTGAGGGTGCCGGCGTCCATTGGCGCTCATCCCCTCGCTCGCACAGTGACGCCCGGACCGGCGCTAACGCAACCGTATCGAACGCTAAGGCTTCTGGGGGAGCCCGCGGCGAGCGCGCTCCTCGGCCTCCATGCGAGCGTAGGCTTTACGTTCGGTGCGGTCAGCACGAACGATCGACCGCATCACGAGCCAGAAGAGCAGCCCCACGAGAATGGTCGGGGCAAGCGACCACACGATGCCGGTCCAGAGTTCGTCCATAACCCGATAATGGTATCGCGCACACCTGTGAACGGAGCCCCCGACGCCTCCCATCTCCACCTTCCTGACGACCTGGAAGTTCGACCCGGTCGCCTTCGCTGCGATCGTCGTCGCCGGAAGCCTCTACCTCGCAGCGGTCGTGTCGCTCCGCCTCCGCGGACATCGCTGGCCGCTGCGCCCCAGCCTCGGATTCTTCCTGCTGGGACTCGGCTCGTATGCCTGGGTCTGCTTCGGCTTCCTCGGTGCGTACAGCTCCGAGTTGCGGTGGGCGTTCACGACCCGGATAGCGCTGCTGCTCTTCGCTGTGCCCGGGCTGATCAGCCTCGGCAAGCCCATCGCGCTGACACGCGTCGTATTGAGCGGACTGCCGAGCAGGGTCGTCGACCGCATGCTCCGGTCCTGGCCGATCCGGTTGTTCGGCAACGCGATCTTCGCCCCGTTGTTCGCGTGCGCGGTCTTCCTGATCTTCCTCACGCCGATCGCGGCGGTACTGAGGGACAGCACCTGGTCGGAGTGGACGATCACGGTACTCGTCCCGCTCGCCGGAATGCTGATGGTGCTGCCGATGGCCACGCACAACATCATTCGGACGAGCCTGTTCATCACGGCCGAATTCCTCTTCGCGTTCGTGGAGCTGCTCCTCGACGCGGTACCCGGCATCCTGCTCCGCCTCAACGACACGGTGCTCGACCACGCGCCCACAATCGTCGGCCGGCTGCCGTTGTGGTTCCCCAACGCCCTGCACGACCAGCACCTCTCGGGCGACTTCCTCTGGTTCATCGCCGAGATCGCTGACGTGCCCGTGCTGATCATCCTGTTCATCCGCTGGTCGCAGAGCGACCGGCGCGAGGCGAAGAGTCTCGACGACCTCACCGACGAGCAGATGGAAGAGCTCACGCGCGAGCACCTGCGCGGCCCCCGCGTCTGAGGCGCCACCGCGCCCGCCGGCCCGTCGGCTAGCGGGCCTCCGGCCCGCCTCCGTTCGCTAATTCAGGAACCTCTGTTACTGGAGTGGCCGAATAGTCCGCGTGAATCGATTCAACGACGCCTGCGTTGCACTCTCGTCACAGAAGTTCCTGAATTGTGAAGGCGGAATAGAAGGGAAAAAGGGCCGAACGTCGGGCGGTCAGCCCTGCTTGACGAGAGGGAAGAGGATCGTCTCGCGGATGCCGAGGCCGGTGAGCGCCATGAGCAGGCGGTCGATGCCCATGCCGAGGCCACCGGTCGGAGGCATACCGAACTCGAGCGCCCTCAGGAACTCCTCGTCGAGGCGCATCGCCTCCACGTCGCCGGCAGCAGCGAGTTTCGCCTGCTCGATGAAACGCTCCCGCTGCACGACGGGATCGATGAGCTCGGAGTAGCCGGTCGCGAGCTCGAACCCGCGCACGTACAGGTCCCACTTCTCGACCACGCCCTCGCGCGAGCGGTGAGCGCGGACCAGCGGGCTGGTGTCGACGGGGAAGTCCATCACGAATGTCGGGCGCACGAGGCTGCCTTTCACGAAGTGCTCCCACAGCTCCTCGACGTACTTGCCGTGCAGAGGATGCTCTATCTCGATCCCTTCACGGGCGGCGATGGCGCGCAGGTCTTCCACAGGTGTCGCGGGCGTGATCTCTTCGCCGACGGCCTCTGAAAGGCTGTCATACATGCGAATCCGATCCCACTCACCACCCAGGTCGTACTCCGTGCCGTCGGCCCAGGTCACCGTATGCGACCCCGCGATGTCGAAGGCCGCGTTCTGCACGAGCGTCTGCGTGAGCTCGGCGATGACGTTGTAGTCGCCGTATGCCTCGTACGACTCGAGCATCGCGAACTCAGGCGAGTGCGTCGAGTCCGCACCTTCGTTCCTGAAGTTGCGGTTGATCTCGAAAACCCGGTCGATGCCGCCGACCACCGCGCGCTTCAGGTACAGCTCGGGAGCGATCCGCAGGAAGAGTTCCGTGTCGAAGGCGTTCGAGTGCGTGACGAACGGGCGTGCGGATGCGCCGCCGTGCATGACCTGCAGCATCGGAGTCTCGACTTCGATATAGCCGCGGTCGGCGAAGGTGCTGCGCAGGCTCGCGACGACCTTCGACCGGTTGACGACGTTGAGGCGTGCCTGGTCGCGAGCGATCAGGTCGAGGTAGCGGCTGCGGACGCGGCTCTCCTCGCTCAGCTCGTTGTGGAGGTTCGGGAGCGGCAGGATCGCTTTCGAGGCGATCGTCCACTCGCGGACCATGACGGACAGCTCACCGCGACGGCTGGAGAGGACCTCGCCCGAGACGAAGAGGTGGTCTCCGAGGTCGACGAGCTCCTTCCAGCGGGCGAGAGAGTCCTCGCCCACCTCGGCGAGGGAGACCATCACCTGGATACGCGTCCCGTCACCCGCCTGCAGGACTGCGAAGCACAGCTTGCCGGTGTTCCTGAGGTGCACGACCCGGCCCGCGATGCCGACGACGACCCCTGACGTTTCGTCCGCCTGCAGGTGGCCGAACTCGGCGCGCACGGCCGGAATGGTGTGCGACACGGGAACGGAGACAGGATAGGCGCCTCCCGCGGGAGATGCGGCCTCCTCGATCAGACGAGCGCGCTTGCCCAGACGGACCGCCTTCTGCTCGCTGACCTCGTCGTCAGAGAGTTCGGGTTCGTTCTGCTGGGTGTCCGTCATGGCTGTCTTTCGGTCGGCTGGGGTCGGATAGGAGTGTGGTGCAGTGTGGTGCAGTGTGGTGCAGTGTGGTGCAGTGCGGTGCAGTGCGGTTGCGGAGTGATGCGGAGGCTGTACTGAAGTCGAACGGGTGGCGGTGCAGGAGCGGTGCGGAGGCGAGAAGTGGCGACCCCCTCAGGCGAAGCTGATTCGCTCGTTGTCGATCAACCGGGTCGAACCGACACGCGCCGCGATCAACGCCATTGCCGGCCCGTGGTGCTCCTGCCCGACGGGGAGGAACGACTCCGGGTCGACGACGACGAGATAGTCCAGCTTAACCGCTGGCTCGGCGGCGATGACGGCACCAGCGGCGGCGAGCACCGCATCCGGGCCGTCGACGGCCGCAGCCGAACCGGCCGCGAGCGCGCGGGACAGTGCGACAGCGGCTGTGCGCGCGGCAGGGTCGAGGAAGCGGTTGCGGCTGGAGAGCGCAAGGCCATCCGACTCGCGCACCGTGTCGACGACCGCGATCGTGATCGGGAGGTCGAGGTCGCGGACCATCCGCCCGACGAGATGCACCTGTTGCCCATCCTTCTGTCCGAAGACAGCGACATCGGGAGAGACGATATGGAACAGTTTCGCCACCACGGTGAGCATCCCGTCGAAATGACCCGGCCGCGACGCACCCTCGTAGAGAGCTGTTACGGAACCCGCCGTGACACGGGTCTCGACGGAGCCGTACGGGTACATCTCATCGACCGTTGGGGCGAACACCAGGTCGGCGAGCCCTTCGAGGCGCTCGACGTCCGCATCGAGGCTCCGCGGGTACCGGTCGAGGTCCTCCCCCGGCCCGAACTGGAGCGGGTTCACGAAGATCGAGACGACGACGATCCCGCCGAGGTCCCGTGCCTGCCGCACAAGCTGAAGATGCCCGTCGTGCAGCGCGCCCATGGTCGGGACGAGCACGACGCGCGAGACCGGGGCGTCGGAGCTCCCCTCACGGTGGGCGAGCTCTCGGGCGGCAGCGATCCGCCGGCGCAGCCGGGCGATGGTGGTGACGACTTCTGGCATCAGGTTCCTTCCGGCCATCGCGCACCCGGCGGGTGCGCCACGAAGACGACCGGGCTTCCGATGCTACTCGCCGCCGGCAGCCTCGACCGTCGCCACCAGCGCATCCCGGAACGCCTCCGGGTGCTCCAGGTGAGGCGAGTGACCGCAGTTCTCGAGCACCAGCTCCTGGAACGCCCCGCCCGCAGCTGCATAGGCCTCGAAGACCGCCCGGGTCTGCGCGATCATCGGCTGCGCTGGAGCGACGTCCTCACCGGGCCACCCGGGGATCACCCCGAGCTGCCCGAGGTAGTTGAGGTCGAAGAACGACGTGTCGGAGACGATGAGGTCGTTCGCGCCGTGGATCCACGTGAGGGGAGGCTTGGGCTCGAGCTCGACGATGCCGCTCAGGTTCAGGTAACGCGGCGCCATCGTGTTCAGAACGCCGCGGGTCCCGGCCGCGAAACCCGGCCAGTTCTCCGATGGCACCCCGTCGCCCGGGTAGTTGTCCACACCCGTCGCCGTGGTCAGCATCGACTCGACCCAGATGTCCTCGTGCTCCGAGACGAACCCTGGAACCACATACGAGCTCGCATAGACCGACCGCGCCGACATCTCCGAATCGGAGCTCCGGTCGCCGCTCTCGAGGTGCGCCACGAAGTCCGGGTTCGCTCCGCCGCCGCCGCACCCGGCGTCGTCGTCCGTGAGCCGCGAACCGTCGAGCCTCGTCCCGCCGAATCCGTATGGGGAGACCGGCGACTGCAGGGTGAGGCTGCGCACCGGATGGTCGATCGCATACTGGAGCGCGACGCCGGCGCCCATGCTCCAGGCGACCACGTGTACAGACCCGAGGCCGAGCTCCGCGACGACACTCGCGACATCGTCGCTGAAATCGCGCAGGCCGCGGGTCGCGTCGACGGGCAGGATCTCCGAGTCGCCGAAGCCGCGGAGGTCGATCGCGAACACCCGCCAGTGCTCGGGAGTGGCGAGCATCGCATCCTGCCAGAACAGCGACGACGACACATTGCCGTGGAGGAACACGACGACCGGACCCCCGGAGTCCCGGTCGCCCGCCCGTTCGAGCACGTTCGCTCGCAGTCGCGGAGTCTGGACGCTCCCGGAGGTGATGCCGTCGATCAGTGTCATCGTGCTCTCCCAACGCAGGGTGTCCGGTGGCGCAGAGCGCCCAGGACGCGGGCCCTGGGCGACGACCGGGGCCCTCCTTGACGGCACCGGTGCTGGTGGTTAGCGTACCTGTTACCCGAGCCGTGGGCGAGGGGTGCGCGCACATCGGACGGAGTAGTCGTGAGTGCTGGTTTCAGCGGCCGCCGGGCCCTGGTCACAGGGGCGGCCAGCGGCATCGGAGAGGCGTGCGCCCGGGCGCTCGCCGAGCGCGGTGCGACAGTGGTGGTCGCCGACCTCGATGGCGCAGGCGCCGAACGGGTGGCCCGTGACATCGGCGGCGAACCGTGGCAGGTCGACCTCACCGACACGGCCTCGCTCGCCACCCTCGCGCTGGATGTGGACATCCTCGTGAACAACGCGGGGATACAGACTGTGAGCCCGATCGAGCAGTTCGATCCGGCCGCGTTCCACCGCATCCTCACCCTCATGCTGGAGGCCCCGTTCCTCCTGATCCGCGCAGCACTGCCGCACATGTACGACGAGGGCTTCGGCCGCATCGTCAACATTTCGTCGGTGCACGGGCTGCGCGCCTCGGAGTTCAAGTCGGCCTACGTCGCCGCGAAGCACGGACTCGAAGGCCTTTCCAAGGTGGCGGCACTCGAGGGGGCACCCCATGGGGTCACCAGCAACTGCGTGAGCCCCGGCTACGTGCGCACCCCGCTCGTCGAGAAGCAGATCGCCGACCAGGCCCGCCTGCACGGCATCCCCGAGTCCCAGGTGGTGAGCGACGTGATGCTGGTCAACAGCGCCATCAAGCGACTCGCCGAGCCGTCGGAAGTCGCATCCCTGGTGTGCTGGCTGGCAGGAGAGGATGCGTCCCTCGTGACCGGAGCCTCATACACGATGGACGGCGGATGGAGCGCGCGATGAGGTACAGAACGTTGGATGTCCCGGTCAGGGGCGGGATGCTGCGGGTCGGCGAGTGGGCCCCCGCGGACAAGGACGCACCCGTCGTCGTCGCAGCCCACGGCATCACCGCCTCGCACCTCGCGTGGGCGACGGTCGCGGATGCGCTCCCCGACGTGCGCCTCGTCGCCCCCGACCTGCGCGGCCGCGGCCGCAGCAACGGTCTCCCCGGCCCGTTCGGGATGGTGCAGCACGCCGAGGACCTGGCCGCCGTCAGCCGTCACCTCGGACTCGATCGCGCCCTGGTCGTCGGCCACTCGATGGGTGGCTTCGTCGCGCTCGCGGCGTCGCACCTGTACCCGGAACTCTTCAGCGGTCCGCTGCTGATCGACGGCGGTCTCCCGCTGCGCATCCCCGACGGCGTCACGGTCGACGAACTGATGGCGTCGACACTCGGCCCCGCCCTGGCGCGGCTGTCGATGACGTTTCCCGACCGCGCCAGTTACCTCGAGTTCTGGGGCCGGCATCCAGCGTTCGCTGCGAACTGGACGCAGGATGTAGTCGACTACGCCAACTACGACCTCGAAGGCACGGAACCGAACCTACGTCCGTCGACCTCCTATGACGCGGTCGCCGCCGATTCGGGCGACCAGTTCGGCGGCGGCGTCGTGGCCGAGTCGCTCGCGACCCTTACGCATCCGGTCCACCTGCTGGCAGCGCCGCGCGGCCTGCTCGGCGAGCCGCCGGGACTGTACGACCAGTCTGCGCGCGACCAGGCGAGTGTCGAGTATCCCTTCGTGCGGATCACCGAGGTCCCCGACGTCAACCACTACTCGATCGTGTTGAGTCCCGAGGGCGCTGAGGCAGTGGTCACCGCCGTGCGATCCGAACTGGCCGCGCTGGGCGATCCCGGCGCATCCGGCGCAGCCGACTGAGCCCGGCCCGGCGCATCCTGCTGAGGCCGCCCGGGCGCATCCGGCCGAACCTAGCCGAGCGGTTCCGGCCGATCGTCGTCCCCGTGAAGCAGCGCGGCGGGGTCGATGGACGGCGCGGATGCACGGGTCAGCGCGTTGTCGACCGTCGAACGCACCAGCGAGCTCAGGAACGAACCCGGATGCTCGAATCCGATGCCGCTGAGGATGCCGGTCGCCTGCTCCACGATCGCCCGCGAGAACGTGCTGGCCGTCGCGATCGCCTCGGCGTATGCGATTCTGTCCCCTTCGGCCACGACGACGGGCTCACCGCCCATCTCGACGACGAGTGCCTGACCGATCGGAAGGACCGGCGCGGGCGCGGTGACCGCGAAATACGTCTCCTGGAGTCGCGCGATGTCGAGGCTGGTCCCGGTGAACGCGAGCGCCGGATGCACGGCCAGCGGGATGGCGCCGGCCGCCGCCGCGGGCGCCAGCACATCCACTCCGAACCCGGGCGCCGTGTGCAGCACGATCTGACCGGGCTGCCAGCTGCCCGTTGCTGCTAGGCCCGCGACGAGCGACGGGAGCTCAGCGTCCGGCACCGCGAGGATGACGAGTTCGCTCCTCTCGACGATGGTCTGGATGTCCAGCACGGGTGCACCCGGAAGGATCGCATCCGCGCGTTCCCGGCTTCGCTCCGACACCGCCGAGATCCCGACGATGGCGTGGCCCGCACCCGCGAGCGCGGCACCGAGCACGGGACCGACCCGCCCGGCGCCGATGATGCCGATTCCGAGGCGTCCTGCGCGCCGCTCGATCATGACAGCTCCCCCGGTGCAGATTCGTTCCAGCGGTGGCTGCGGTCCGCTCTGGCCGAGGAGATCGCGCCGGCCGATACGGCGTCGAACAGTGCCAGACTCCTGTCGCGGTCGATCACAGCGAGTCGGGGCCGCACGGGTCCGGATACGGTGTGGAGCCTGGTCGACGCGAGGCCGAGCATCCGGTCGAGCGGTCCCTGGTACAGCTCGAGGCTCTGCAGCCGGGCAAGCGGCACGATCGCCAGGCTCCGCCAGAGGAACCCGCGACGCAGGAGCACCACGCCGTCCGTCAGCGCGTACCCGGTGCGCTGCCACGAGAGCGGACGGAGCCAGGCTGCGCGTCGTGGCGCTCCCACGAAGCCGTCCTGTCCGCGCGAGGTCATGCCCGCGATGACGAGTTCCCGGTGCGCCGGTGTGGCGAACTCCGGCAGGACGAGCGACAGCACGTGGGCGACGTCGTCGAGGTCGCCCACCGGCAGCATGGTCGTGTTCGGCTGCCCGGCCGCGCCCTTCTCTGTCGAGTGGCCCGCGGTGTCGATGCGGATCTGCCACCAGCCGAACGGACGCCAGAGAAGCGGCTGCGAGACGTCGACGGCGTGGATGCGCCCCGGCGGCAGGGTCTCGTTGCTGAGGCTGAACAGCCCGAAGCCCACGCGCACACCGTCGGGCGTCCCGGCGATGCTGTACCGCAGCGACTTCGTGAACCGCCTGATGTAGAAGCTGATCGAGCCGATGAGACCCGGAAGGACGACGAGGAGCAACCAGAGCCGCCCGGTCGCGGCTCCGGTGATCAGGCCTGCCCCGACGAGCAGCAGGAAAACGGTGAAGCCGCTGAGCACGATCGAGCCGATCAGCCGGAGCGGCGGGATGGCGACGACGGACTCGGGCGGCGCGAGGTCGGGATGAAGCTCCGGGGCCAGGAACTCGTTGACCCGGCGGTTCAGGATGTCCGCGACTCCCGCCGGCGCGGCCCCCTGCTGCACGCGCTCAGCCGACTTCGCACCCGACGCGAGGCGCAGGATGTCGCCGCGGAGTGCATCCGCCAGCTGCGACGACAGGTACGACAGCTGCACGTTCGCGTCGTGTCCGGCCACACTGACTTCGAGTTTCGCTGCACCGAAGACGCGCGCGATCACCGGCCTGACGACGTTGATGCCCTGGATGCGGTCGAGTCTCGCCTTGCGCTGCGTGCGGAACAGGATGCCGCTGCGCACCTCCACCGCGTCCTCGCTGATGCGGAAACTGTGCATGCGCCACGAGAGGTAGAACCCCCCGAGGCAGACGATGAGCACGACCGCAACACCCAACAACGCCCAGCCCTCTAGGCCGCGGTTGTAGATCTCATCGATGGGGTCGCCGCCCAGGTCGGGCGCGCCGATGAAGAAGCTCACCAGGCGCTCGCGCAGGTTCGACAGCACGACGCCGAGCACGGCGATGAACACGATGCCGCCCTTGAGCAGAGGAGTCGCGGGGTGCAGCCGGTGCCACTCGCCGTCCGTCAGCTGCTCGGCGGCGCGCTCCGCCGCGGTCAGCCGCTCGCCGCTCACAGCCCGGCCCGGCGGCTCTCCGCCAGCTCCACCAGCCGGTCGCGCAGGTCGGCCGCATCCATCTCGGGAAGCCCGGGGATCGAGACGTTCGTCGACGCGGCGGCGGTGACGAACTTCAGGTCGGCGAGGCCGAGAATGCGCCCCACCGGGCCGCGGTTGATGTCGATGAGCTGCATCCGCCCGTACGGCACCGAGACGAAGCGCTGGAACATGATGCCGCGACGGAACAGGAGGTCGTCGTCGCGCAGCTGGTAGCCGATCGCTCGGGCCCGGCGCGGCGCGATGATCAGCTGGATGACCGTGATGGCGACGATCGCGATGAGCGCGATCCATGCCCACGAGACGCCGGCGACCAGCCACAGGAACGTCGCAATGGCGCTCAGCACCAGTCCGCTCATGAGCGAACCGACGATGACGACCACCACGTATCGCGGCGCGACCCGCCGCCATTCACCGACCGCGAGGTCAAGACGCGCTGGCATGGTTCCCTTCCGGTTTCTTGTCGTCGTCCTCCGGCGGGAGCGTGCAGAGGTATTCGGCGACGAGGCCTGCGGCGAGCAGGATGGCGGCGCCGACCGTGGCGGCGACCGCCTGCAGGATGGCGTCGGATGCGGGCAGCACCGACCGGCTGAGCAGGTAGGCGAGCACACCGATGCCCGCTCCGGTCAGGAGCGCGCCGCTCAGGCTGCAGGCCTTGGCCAGTACGGCGATCCGCATGGCCCGGAACGGGTCGATCCTGGTGCGCACCTTGGCGTGGGTGGCCCTCCTGATCGGGATCGCGAACCCGATGACGATGGCCGCGATTGCCACGAGGGTGATGGGCAGCGACAGCGGCGGGATGAACACGGCCAGCCCGGCCGCGGACTCCCCCAGCTCCACGAGGAACCCGACGACGATACCCGCGACGCCGAGGCCGATGAGCGGCGTCGCACGTGTGCGTCTCACAGGGCACCCCCATCCTCGGTTTCGGCGCGGACCTGGCGCGCAGCGTCGATCCGCGCGGTCTCGTCGCGCACCCCATCCTCTGCAGCGTCGCTGACAGGATACGGCCGAATCTCGTCGCCGGCTGCGCCGAGGAGCAGGTCGATCCGCCCGTGTCCGACGAGCTCGGCATCCGGCTGGATGGCGTGCCACGGAGCGAGCACGAAGGCACGCTCCCACGCCCGCGGGTGCGGAAGAGTGAGTCGCTCATCGTCCAGCACGCGACCGTCGTAGTCGACGATGTCGATGTCGAGCGTCCGGTCGCCCCAGCGTTCCTCCCGAACGCGGCCGTGGCGGTCTTCGATTGTGTTCACCACGTCGAGAAGGTCGTGGGGCCCGAGTACGGTGTCGATCACGACGACGCCGTTCAGGTAGGCGGGGGCAGTGGCGTCGACACCGCTGGGCCGGAGGGCGGGCGTCTCGACCAGCGGCGACACCTGCTGGACGCGGATGCCGTCCTCGGCGTCGAGGTCGGCCACGGCCTCGCGGATGGTCGCTTCGCGATCCCCCAGGTTGCTTCCGAGCGCCAGAACGGCCGGCACCGAGGGGCGGAGTCGCTCGGGGCGCGGATGCTGCGGTGCGGTCATGCCCTGTCCCGCTCCCGCTCGATGGTCACGGACACGTCGGTGAACGGCACCTCGATGGGCGCGTTCGGCTTGTGCACGGTCACCCGCACAGCATCGACCGGCGGATGCGCGAGAACGACTCCCGCGATCCGTTCGGCGAGGGTCTCGAGAAGGTCGACCGGATCACGGCGGACGGCTTCGGCCACCTCGACGGCTAGCTCGCCGTAGTGGACGGTCGCCGCTACGTCGTCGGAGGTCGCGGCGCGAGTGAAGTCGAGCCACGCGGTCACATCGATCACGAAGTCCTGGCCCTGCTCGCGCTCGAAGTCGTACACGCCGTGGTTCGCGTGGACCCGCAGTCCGGTGAGGGTTATCGAGTCCGCTCGGTTCGCCGCATCGTGGCTAGTCATCTCGTCCAGCTTGCCATGCCTCGACCACGTCGAGCGCGAGGCGGGTGCCTGCGACATCGTGAACACGCACGCCCCACACGCCTGCCTGGGCGGCGAGCGCGCTGATCACGGCGGTCGGTCGGTCGCGATCCTGCGCCGGGGCGCCGTCAGGGAGGAGGGCACCGAGGAATCGCTTGCGGGATGCGCCGATCAGTACCGGAAAGCCGAGCGCGACGAACGCGTCCAGATTGCCGAGCACCTGCCAGTTGTGGACCGCCTTCTTCGAGAACCCGAGACCGGGGTCGATGATGAGCTTCGACGGGTCGACGCCTCGCCCGGTGAGGTCGTCGATGCGTGCGCGGAGCTCGGCGGCGACCTCTGCCACCGTGTCGTCATAGGTGGCCAGCGCATCCATCGCATCGCTCTGGCCGCGCCAGTGCATGACCACATAGCTGAGCCCGGTGTCGAGGACCGCTGCGGGCATCCCAGGGTCGGCGAGCCCGCCGGAGACGTCGTTGATGATCGCGGCGCCGGCATCCGCCGCTGCGCGGGCAGTGGATGCGTTCATCGTGTCGACGCTCACCGTGACGCCACGATCCGCGAGCTTGCGGATCACCGGGATGACGCGGGCCTGCTCCTCGGCGGGATCGACGCGCACCGCTCCGGGCCTCGTCGACTCCCCGCCCACGTCGATCAGGTCAGCCCCCTCCTCGACGAGCTGGAGCGCGTGGTCGACGGCCGCACCCGGCTCGAGGTAGAGCCCGCCGTCGCTGAACGAATCCGGCGTCACGTTGAGGACGCCCATGACGAGGGTGCTCACGCGACCCCGCGACCGATCAGTGCCAGCAGACCGGCCCGTTCGGCCGGGTCGGCGAGTTCACCACGGCTGGCAACCGTGACGGTCGTACTGTCGGTCTGCCGCACACCGCGGGTGGACACGCAACTGTGCTGCGCGTCGAGCACCACGAGCACTCCGCGGGCATCGAGCCCTTTGTGCAGGGTGTCAGCGATCTCCTCGGTGAGCCGCTCCTGCATCTGCGGGCGGGAGGCGAGAGCCTCGACGACGCGGGGGATGCGCCCCAGTCCGACCACGCGCTCGTTCGGCAGGTACGCGACATGCGCGACGCCGAGGAACGGCAGAAGGTGGTGCTCGCAGATCGAGCGGAAGGCGATGTCACGCAGCAGCACAGTCTCGGCGTCGTGACCTTCGAGGGGGACTCCCTCGCCGAGAAGCTCCGCGGCGTCCTGCCCGAGACCGGCGAAGAACTCCTCGTACGCGTCGGCGACGCGCGACGGGGTGGAGACGAGCCCGGCACGCGAAGGATCCTCGCCGATGGCGGCGAGGATCTCAGCGACGGCGGCCTCGATGCGCGTTCGATCGATTCCGGTCATGCGCACCCCAGCCCCGGCCTAGGCCGTGGCCGGCCGCGGCTTGCGAACAGGTGAGCGCTTCGGCTTCGACGGCGGCTCCGAGTCGATGCCACCGTCGACGGCACCAGCGTCGATCGGGGCCTTCGCCGGCATCGCGATCGGGGGAAGATCGGAGATCGGACGCTTGTCGCTGGAGAGCCACTGGGGGCGCTCCGGCAGCTTCACCACGTCGGCGAAGATCTCGGCGATCTGGTTGTGGTCGAGCGTCTCCTTCTCGAGGAGAGAAGCAGCGATCCGGTCGAGGATGGGACGGTTGTTGTTCAGGACCTCCCACGCTTCGTCGTGCGCCTTCTCGAGGAGTGCACGAACCTCGGCGTCGACGCGCTCGGCGATGCGCTCCGAATAGTCGCGCTGGTGACCCATGTCACGACCGAGGAACATCTCGCCCGAGGACTGGCCGAGCTTGACCGACCCGACCTCCGCGCTCATGCCGTACTCGGTGACCATCTTGCGGGCGATCGAGGTCGCCTTCTCGATGTCGTTGGAAGCGCCCGTGGTGGGGTCGTGGAACACGATCTCCTCCGCGACGCGCCCGCCCATGGCGTAGGCCAGTTGGTCGAGCAGCTCGTTGCGGGTGATCGAGTACTTGTCTTCGAGCGGAAGAACCATCGTGTAGCCGAGGGCGCGTCCACGCGGGAGGATCGTGATCTTCGTGACCGGGTCGGTGTAGCGCATCGCCGCAGCAGCGAGCGCGTGGCCGCCCTCGTGGTATGCGGTAATCAGCTTCTCCTGGTCCTTCATCACGCGGGTGCGCTTCTGGGGTCCGGCGATCACGCGGTCGACGGCTTCATCGAGCGCCCGGTTGTCGATCAGCTGCGCGTTGGAGCGCGCTGTCAGCAGCGCGGCCTCGTTGAGCACGTTCGCCAGGTCGGCGCCGGTGAAGCCCGGAGTCTTGCGGGCGAGGACTTCGAGGTCGACGCCTGCTGCGAGCGGCTTGCCGCGGCCGTGCACCTCGAGGATCTTCTTGCGGCCGTTGAGGTCGGGCGCGTCGACGCCGATCTGGCGGTCGAAGCGGCCGGGACGCAGCAGCGCGGGGTCGAGGATGTCCGGGCGGTTGGTCGCCGCGATCATGATGACGTTCGTCTTGACGTCGAAGCCGTCCATCTCGACCAGCAGCTGGTTCAGGGTCTGTTCGCGCTCGTCGTGCCCACCGCCGAGGCCCGCGCCACGGTGACGGCCGACAGCGTCGATCTCATCGACGAAGATGATGGCGGGGGAGTTCTCCTTGGCCTGCTGGAACAGGTCGCGAACTCGGCTCGCACCGACGCCGACGAACATCTCGACGAAGTCCGATCCGGAGATCGAGTAGAACGGAACGCCGGCCTCACCGGCCACGGCCCGCGCAAGCAGGGTTTTGCCCGTTCCGGGAGGGCCGTACAGCAGCACGCCCTTCGGGATGCGGGCGCCGACCGCCTGGAACTTGGCCGGCTCCTTGAGGAAGTCCTTGATCTCCTGCAGTTCTTCGATCGCCTCGTCGCTGCCGGCGACATCGTCGAACGTTACCTTCGGGCTCTCCTTCGAGACGAGCTTCGCCTTCGACTTGCCGAACTGCATGACCTTGTTTCCGCCGCCCTGCATACCGGAGAGCATGATCCAGAAGAACACGCCGATCAGCAGCACGGGCAGGAGGAAACCGAGAGCCGAGAGCAGCCAGTTCGGCTGCGGGACCTCGTCGTTGAAGCCCTTCGAGAGCTTCGCGTTGTCGACGGCCTGGACGACGTCGGCGCCACGCGGTGCGACGTAGTAGAACTGCACCTGGCTGCCCAGCGTCGGGTCAGGATTGGTGAGCGTCAGGTCGACGCGCTGCTCGCCGTCGACGATCTTGGCGCTTGCGACCTTGTCGTCCTGAAGAAGCTCGAGACCCTTCTGGGTCGAGACCTCCTTGAAGCCCGACATGGTGATGAAGCTCGAACCGATCCATACGATGATGACGGCCAGCACGATGTAGAGGATCGGGCCCCGGAAGATCTTCTTGACGTTCATGGTGGTGCAAGAGTATCGCTTCGGCGCTGAATGCCCGCTGCGTGTTCGCTTGGCGCGGACTTCGCTCGGAGGATCGCATCGCGATCCCGCGGTCCCAGCGCCGAGGCAGCTGTGCTGCCGAGGTCACATTTTGCGGATCAGGTGTAGACGCCCGGCGACAGGATTCCCACACCACGCAGGTTTCGGTACTTCTCGTCGTAGTCGAGCCCGTACCCGACCACGAACTGGTTGGGGATCTCGAACCCGACGTACTTCACGTTGATGTCCACCCGCGCCGCCTCCGGCTTGCGCAGCAGGGTGCAGATCTCGACGGATGCGGGACCGCGCGAGTTGAGGTTGGCGAGCAACCACGACAGGGTCAGCCCCGAGTCGATGATGTCTTCGACGATCAGCACCGTGCGGCCGCTGAGGTCGGTGTCGAGGTCTTTGAGGATGCGGACCACACCGCTCGACTGCGTGCCCGACCCGTACGAACTGACGGCCATCCAGTCCATCGTGACCGGGATCTTGAGCTCGCGTGCGAGGTCGGCCATCACCATGACCGCGCCCTTCAGCACGCCGACGAGCAGGACATCCGTACCGGTGTAGTCGGCCTCGATCGCGCGAGCGAGCTCGGCGATCCGGCTCTGGATCTGCTCCTCACTGATGAGAATCTCGGTCAGGTCGTCGGAAACGTCCGTGAGTTCCATGGAGCGGTGCGATCCTTTGGGTTCGTGGCCTATGCCGTAGTAAAGATGAGCAGCCCGTTCTGCCTGACAACTCTAACGCCTGGCAGGGTGAGAGCTTTCTGACCGTGCCAGTCCGTGATGAGCTCGGAGACGGCGAGCGTGTGCACGCGTTCGAGGGAGACGCCGAACTCGTTCGCGACGACCAGGCGGACGATGCGCTGGCGCAGTGCGGAAGGATCGGCGGCGAGGCCGCGCACATCCAGGGCGACCGCCCCATCCGCTGTCTGACTGGTGAGTTCAAGCGCCCACTCGAGGGCGAGGCCGTCGAGCGCATCCGAGTCCTCGCGCAGCTGCTCCGCCGTGCGGGCGAGCGCTTCGGCGACGCCCGGTCCGAGCTCGGCCTCCATGACGGGGAGCACCGTGCTGCGCACACGGACCCGGGTGAACGCGGTATCGGCGTTGTGCGGGTCCTCCCAGGGCACCAAGCCGCTGTCCGCGCAGAAGAGGCGCGTCGTCGCGCGGCGGATGCCGAGCAGCGGGCGCAGGTAGGGTCCGGTCTCCGTCGCCATCCCTCGCAGGCTCGTCGGCCCGGACCCGCGGGCCAGCCCGAGGAGCACCGTCTCGGCCTGGTCGTCGAGGGTGTGGGCGAGCAGGATGCGGCTGGCGCCGGTCTGCGCCAACGCCCGGTCGAACGCCGCGAAACGCGCCGCGCGCGCCGACGCTTCCGGGCCACCGGATGCGGTGACCTCCACCCGGCTGACGATCACGGGGTCGAGGTCGAGCGCTCTCGCCTGCGCGGCCGCAGCATCCGCCACGTCCGCAGAGCCGGCCTGGATGCCGTGGTCGACGATGACGGCGCCGGCGCGGAGGCCCATCCGCGGCGCTTCGAAGGCCGTCGCAGCGGCGAGCGCGAGCGAATCGGCTCCCCCGCTGAGCCCGACGAGGACGAGCGGGCCGAACCGTGGATCGTCAGACTCGGATGCCGCAGCATCCGGTCCTTCACCGTCGAGACCCACACCGTCGAGGCCGGTGAGCGCCTCGCGGACCGCGCGGCGGACGTCCGCGATGGGCGGGGTGAGTCTGGGTCTTCTTCCCGCTGAACCGCTGGCGTGCATCCACTAACGTTATTGGAGTCTTGTGAAACGAGGGAGAGAAAACTCATGGCCGAATACGACGTGATCGTCGAAATCCCGCGGGGGAGCCGCAACAAGTACGAGGTCGACCATGAGACAGGCCGCGTCTACCTCGACCGCGTGCTCTTCACGAGCTTCGTCTATCCGACCGACTACGGCTTCTTCGAGAACACGCTCGGGCTCGACGGCGACCCGGTCGACGTGCTCGTGCTGCTCGAGTACCCGGTCTTCCCGGGGGTCGGCGTGAAGGTGCGCCCCGTCGGCGTGCTCAACATGAGCGACGAGGCCGGAAGCGACGCGAAGGTCATCGCCGTTCCCTACAAGGACCCCCGCTGGCAGCACATCCAGGACATCGACGACGTGCCGCAGCAGACGCGCGACGAGATCCAGCACTTCTTCGAGCACTACAAGGACCTCGAGCCCGGCAAGTGGGTCAAGCTCGAGGCGTGGGGCAACGCGGCCGAGGCCGAGGCCATCGTCGAGGCGGGGATCGTGAAGCTCGCGGAAGAGGGCGGTCACTAGCCGCTGCTGCAGCCGTTGGACCTGCGACCGCACAGGATCTGAACGAGCGCCCGGGTTGCACCGTGGGCGGGGGTTCAGAACCTGTGCGGTCGACTCAGTTTGGGCCGCAGCGCATGCCGGTCAGCGGCGCAGAACCGACGGGCGGGGCAGGCCGATCTCTTCGAGCAGGTCGCCGAGCATCCTGTCGAGCTCACGGCCGGTCTGCGTGATCTTGTTGTTGTCGAAGCCGGCGAGTTGGGAACTTGGCTGATCGACGGACAACTGGGTGCGCCCGCGCCGGGTGACGTGCAGTTCGAGCCGGATCGGGGTGTAGAGCAGCGCTCCCGGATCGTTCCGGAACATCCGGGACATGGTCACGTAGTCGCCGATCAGGTAGCTGGCGCTCGGGATGTCCGCACCAGCGACCCGCATCACCGGCGTCGGATAGTGCCGCCAGAAGACCGCGAAGGTGTGGATGCCGTTGCCGGAGGACTCCTGCACGAAGCGTCGCCACTCGGCTCCCGAGTCGACGAGTTCACTGAACCGCCTCGCGTCGAGGGCCGGAACCTCCGCTTCGAAAGCACGCCGCAGAGTCTCGAACGGCACGTCGGCCTCGAGCTCGATCCGGTTCACCGACACGGGCACGATGCGTTCGGAAGCGTGAAAGGTCACCCTTCCATTCTCTAGTTACTCTGGCAGGCGGGCTGCACGAGTACGGCAGGCAGCAGGTGCTGGGTGCAGACGGTGTCGCGCGACTTGACGACCCAGGTGCCGTCGACCCACTCCCACAGGCCCGTTACCTCGTCCTGGCCGATGATGACCCCGCCTGTCGCCCACACGCCACTGCAGAGCGGGTGCTGGGCGACGGTGCCGCCAAGACCCGCCGCCGCCCGCGCTGCCTGTAACAGGGCGGCCTCGCACGGGGCGGATGCCGCTCCCGTCGGCGACGGGGTCGGGCTCGCGCCGGTGCTGCCGGAGTCAGGCACTGCCCCGTACGCGATCGCACCCATCGGACCGCTGATGCCTCCGACAGCCGTCCACGAGGCGCCGTCGGTGCTCGACATGATCCGCGAGCCGACCAGCGCGTGCATCGGGTTCGGCAGGTATGACTCCTCTGTCGCCGCCAACCACCGCCCCGCGCCGAACGCGACGGCCTCGGTCCGCTTCTGTTCCATTCCGGGCGCCACTGTGACCTGCCAGGTTCGACCATCGGTGCTCGAGTCGACGACGCCGTCGGTCGACACCGGGTCGAACGTGTTCGGGTCCGGTCTCGCGAAGGGATTCGCGTTGATGAGCCACCCGGCCGAGCCGTGCGAGATCTGCGCACTGTCCTGCGACATCAGTTCGGCGATGTCCTGCTCCGTCCAGCTCGTGCCGTCGGAGCTCGAGTAGAGCACGACCGGGGCCGCGCGGGAGACCGACGCCGACGCCATCCACCGGCCATTGCCGTAGGCCACCGAATTGAGCCCGGACAGGCCATATTTGGCCGTGCCGGTCACGGTCGCGACCGGGCTCCAGTCGGAGCCGTTGGGGCTCGAATAGACGATGCCCGCACCACCGGCATTTGATTGCACGGCAGTCGAGCCGGCAGGTGCGTCGCCGACCGCCACGAATTTGCCGCCGCCGAACGCCACTCCGTTCAGATGTCCCGGCACGCTCGCGACCTTCTTCCACGATCGCAGATCAGTGCTGGTCACGATGTCGGACTGCGGACCGTCGAAAACAGGCGGCAAGGAGACGGCCACCCACACGCCATCCCCCCAGGCGAGACCGGAGACGAGTTGGTGCGGGAGCAGCGCTGTCTCCGCCCACGTCGTGCCGTCGCCACTGACCGAGACGACCGTCTGGTCGACGATGCCCGTGTCGGTCGACGACGTGTACGACGATGCCGCCCAGACGGACGTGATCGCTCCGGTCGGTTGCGCGTAGACGGCTCCCGTCACGACGTCGACAAGGCTGAGCTGCTTCGCGCTGGCCCCCGCACGAACCCAGATCACACCGGTCGCCACATAGCCGGGCCAGGCGGTTCCCACCCTGTGGGCCGTGCGCAGGTCGACCAGTTGCGGTGGCGTGAGCGGGTTTCCGCAGTTGCATTTGACGCGCGGTGTACCGGTTGCATCCACCATCACTGCGGTGCCTGCTTGCAGGACCGAGAGAAGCGATGTCGCCGCTCCCTTGCTGTAGCCGTGGTTGCCGACCAGAGTGTCGTTGTTGAGGATGACCGGGGTCAGCGATGCGACGAAGTGCGGGATGTCTGCGACCCGGATTCCGAGGACACGTGCCCAGGCGGCGGCCTTGGCCGGATTGGCCCGCAGATACGTCACCAGCCGCTGCGGGTCGCAGACCTGGGCCTGGCCGCTCCCGCCGTACAGCCCGGGCGTCGTCCCCTGCGCGGCCGGCATTCGGGTGTCTTCGGCCACCGGGAGGGTCGCGCGCAGTTGGGCGCTCTTCTTTTTAACGCTGTCCGCTGTCGTCGGCGCTGTTCCCGCCACCGACTGGGTGAACGGGTTCGGACCCGGCTTGTTCGATGGGATGAGTGTGACCGAGGCGGCCGCGTTGCCGGAGGTCGCGACAAAGACCGTGACGACGGCGCCGACGAGCACCGCTGCTGCTGCGATCGCCACGACGATCCACCAGCGGCGGCGATGGGCGACAGGTTCGACGGTCACCAGCCCGGCCGAGCCTGTCGATGGGCGCACCCACTCGACACAGAACTGACATTAGCTCATTTATGCGACCAACGGGAGACGAGTGGTCACCCCGGCTCCGTGGTTCCCTTGGCGTGCGGCCCCCGGAGCGTCCTAGGCGCTCGGGCGGATCACCTGGTACCAGGGGCTGCCCCAGACCGACTGGATCTTGACGACGTCGCCCTCGGTCGGCGCCGCGATCATCATGCTGCCGCCGAGCGAAATGCCCACGTGGTAGAAGTTGCCGGGTCCGTCACCCCAGAAGATGAGGTCGCCGGCCTGCCGCTGGCTGAACGGCACGACCTGGCCCCGCGCGGCCCCGGTGAACCACTGGTTGTTCACCGAGTGCGAGCCGATGTAGACGCCTGCGTAGGCGTAGGCCTTCATCGTGAGGCCGGAGCAGTCGTAGCCGCCCGGGCCTTCTCCGCCGAAGATGTACGGCTTGCCCAGCTGCGCATAGGCGTAGTTGAGCGCGGTCTGAACGACGTTGCCGTTCGGAGGCGCGATAGTTCCACCGCCTCCTCCTCCGCCGCCACCCCCACCGCCACCGCCGTGGTTCTGGTGCTGCGCCGCCTGCGCTGCCTGCGCTGCCTGCGCAGCGAGCTCCTGCCGATGCCGGATCTCCGCCTGGCGCGCGGCCTCCTCAGCCGCTTTGCGCTTCGCCTCGCCCACGAGATAAGCGCTCTCGACCGCCGCCGACGTGTTCTTCAGCGTGGCGAGCTGGGCGATCAACTCGGTCGACTTGGTCTGCTGGGTCGCGAGTGCGGCCTGTGCCTTGGTCTGTGCAGCCTGCGCTGCGGCGAGGGCTGCACTCGCGGCCTCGGCGAGCTTCTCACGCTCCACCTTCGCGACGTTGGCCTGGTCGGTGAGCGCCGACGCTGTGTTCTTGTCCTTGGTCGCCTCGGCATAGACATCCTGCGACTGCTGCGTGAGCTTGCTCATCGTGCCGAGCTGGTAGAGCAGCTTGTCCGCCGTCGAGCCGTCTCCCCCGCCGTTCAGCAGCAGCTCCACGGTCGGGTCGCCGCCGCCACCCGTCTTCGCGAGATGCGAGGCGAGGAGGCCTGCGCGCATCTGCGACGTCTTCGCCTTTGCAGCCGCCGCATCCGCCTGTTTCTTGAGGTCGGCGGCCTTCGTCGTTGCCGCATCCAGAGCATCCTTCGCCTGGAAGTAGGCCTCCGCAGCCTTCTCGGAGTCGATGCGTGCCTGGTCGACGGCCGTCTGCAGCCCGGCGATGAGCTTCGTGATGTTGGCGATCATCGCCTGCTGCTGGGTGACGTTGGCCTTCGCCTGCTGCACGTCGTTCCACGACGGGTAGTTGTCGGCGAACGCCGGGGGTGCGATGATGCCGACGGATGCCGTGACGACACCCATCACGCCCGCGCTGATCGCGGTCACCGGCCGCACGCGCGGCCCTTTGTCGTTCTGACTAGCCAAGTGGCGCCTGCCTCTGTCTCATGAACGGGATCCCGTCGATCTTCACGCCGTTCACCCGGACTTCGTAGTGGAGGTGGCATCCGGTGGACGCCCCCGTTGTTCCGACGCGCGCGATCGGCTGGCCGGCCCCGACATGCTGGCCGACGCCGACGAGGATGCCCCCGTCGCGGATGTGCGCGTAGCCGGTGTCGATGCCGCCGCCCACGTCGATCCGGACGAAGTTGCCGTACGACCCCAGCGGCCCTGCGTAGATGACGGTCCCGTTGTGCGCTGCGTAGATGGGTGCGTTGCAGTACGCGCCGATGTCGATGCCGAGGTGGTAGGTGCTGCCGATACCACCCGGGGATGCACGCGGACCGAAGCCGTCGGTGATCGGGCCGGCCGCGGGAACGGCCCACCCCTGCGGACCGACGTAGCCGCCGGGGAGGCCGCCGGACCCGGCCGCGGCAGCCCGGCGCGCGGCCTCGGCGACACCGGCCTGGTAGCCGGCGACCGTCTTGACGACCTTGTTGTTCAGCGCAGCGAGCTGCGCCCGCATCACGATGATCTGCTTCTGCTGCTCGGCGAGTTTGTTCTGCGCCGCGACGGCAGCGGCTGCCGCGGCCTTCTGCGCGGCCACCGCGGCGATCCGGAGCTTGTCGCGTTCGGCGCGGGCGACCGCGGCGTCGTCGGCGAGCGCCTTCGCGGTGTTCTGGCTTGCCTTTGCCTGTTCGTAGATGCCGCTGGATCGCTCGACCAGCTTGGTCATGCTTCCGAGATCGGAGAGCAACTGCTCCGGACTCGTCTTCGAGGCGCCGTTACCGCTCAGGAAGAGGCTCGCGGTGAGGTCGCTGCCGCCGGTGCGGTAGAGCTGGGCCGCGAGCCGGCCCGCCTGGGTTGTCGCCGCTTCCGCTTTCGCCTTGCTAGCGTCGGCCTGCGCCTGGATGAGCTGCGCCTTGATGATGGCGTCGTCGAGTTTCGCCTCGGCCACCTGGAGTTCTTCGCCGCGCTTCTTCAGCTCGGCCTGGGTCGCCGCGACCTCCGACTTCAGTTGCGCGATCAGACTGTTGATCCTCGCGACCTGAACAGCAGTGGCCGAGGCGCTCGCCTTCGCGTTCTGCACATCCTGCCAGCTCGGGTAGCTCGTCGCGTAGGCGGGGGATGCGATGGAGCCGACCGCGATGATCGCGAAGATCGCGACGATCGCCGTTCTCACGCGCCAGCGGCGGCGCATGCGCGTCTGCTGCGTGGTGCCGTCGGATGCGGGTTCTGTGCGCTTCATCGTCCCTCGAACTCTGTCACTCGAATCCCATCTGTCACTCGAGTCACGTGAATCACGCAGTTAACAGTAACGAACGGGTAACATACGTCAACCCGCCCGCGGTCCACGCGTTGGCGACCCGCGAGAGGGCCGCCAGGCAGAATCTAACCCGGCCGCCGCACGATCATCCGGTGATTTCGCGCCCGTCGCGGGATTGGTGCGGTGCCGCATCCGGCCGGTTTGGCATTTCGCTGAGGAGTCCGTATGCTTGTGCGTCGGTAGTAATGCGGTGCGTGTGAGCGGATTGCAGGTGCTCGGCCCCATCGTTTAGCGGCCTAGGACGCCGCCCTTTCACGGCGGTAGCACGGGTTCGAATCCCGTTGGGGTCACCAACTACACGTACAATTGAATAGCTTCACATCGAGGCCCTGTAGCGCAGTTGGTTAGCGTGCCGCCCTGTCACGGCGGAGGTCGCGGGTTCAAGTCCCGTCAGGGTCGCCAAGGCGAGAAGCCCTTCCGCGAGGAAGGGCTTCTGCCTAGAAGGCCTCTTCCTCGAAGTCGGCTTTCGGCTCTGTAGCTCAGTTGGTAGAGCGTTCGACTGAAAATCGAAAGGTCACCGGATCGATGCCGGTCGGAGCCACTGCCCTACTCCCTAGCTTCTACATGGGAGTAGGGCTTTTTCATGCCCGCGCCAGTCCGCCCGATTCGGGCGTCTGACTACATTTCGACTACAACTGAATTCGGCGCATTGTCGTTCAATGCGATCGCAACAGCATCAAGGTCGTCATCGAAGAGGTCAGCGTAGACATCGAGAGTCATTGCTGCCGAGGCGTGTCCGAGCATGCGCTGCACAGCTTTGACGTTTGCTCCTGCTGACACTGCGAGCGACGCAGCCGTGTGCCGTAGCTCGTGAAGGGTCAGCCGAGGAAAGGTGTCGTCCTTTTCCATGCACCGCGCTACTGCGGCGTTGAAAGCTCGATTGCGATAATTCCCGGCGCGTAGGACGCCGCCATCGGCTCCTGTGAACACGGGCTCCTCAGGGTCCCGGCCGACGCATCGCTCCTCGAGTGGGATGGTCAAGAGCTCAGGGAACGGTACGGACCGCCGCTCGTGGTTCTTCGGTGTACCCCAGATGATCACGCCCCGCGGCTCAGAGACAGCTCGTACCACGTCGATCCGGCGACGGTCGAAGCCGATCCGGTTGATCCTCAGGCCTGCCATCTCTCCCCACCTCAGCCCCGTATAGGCCAGGAAGAGGACGACGTCGCCCTGACTTCCACACTCGTCCGCGAGGGCACGGACTTGGGCGTGCGGGTGCTACCGACGAACCTCGAGTCCCGAGCTTCCGATGGCACCGCAACACCCGACGGAGACGGGTCGATCGAGGGATGCGAACGGCACACGCGAGCCCGTGGCCCGCTATCTCCCGAGCTGCCGGCTGGGTCGACGCGTCCTAGGACCGATTTGGAGAGATTATCCCCTCGATTCGCGTGGGACCGGGAAATTTGCCGTGCTTCTCCAGTACACGCAACGCGATTTCCATCGCCCGCTGGGCTGGCATCCCTACTGGACGAACGTTGCTCGGAAGGCCCGTTGCGAGCCGCACCGTTGTTAAGGGATCTGAGTCGAGAGCCATAGATCTCCCTTTCTCCGCCGATAGCAGAGGTATGCGTCGATGCCGTCAGACTTCACGAAATACTTCCGGCTGTACTCGCGCGCCGGGCACGGATTCTGCTAGACCTCGCGATCGTCAAACGCGGCCACCGAATTCAGGGACGCGAGGTAGTTCGCAAGCGGGTTGGTGCGGCAGTCTCATGTCCACGCCGGCTAGCTCCATGCCGCCTATACGTCTGCGGCGACGAGAAGATCGAGCGCGACGTCCGTGATCATGTCTTCCTGGCCGCCGATCAACTTCCGATTTCCGACTTCGACGAGGATGTCCCTGGCGTCGAGCCCATACGTCACGGCTGCCCGCTCCGCGTGCCGGAGGAATGACGAGTAGACACCGGCGTAGCCGAGGGAGAGGGTCTCTCGGTCGACTTGGACGGGACGGTCGTGCAACGGTCGAACCAGGTCGTCCGCGGCGTCCTGCAGCTGGAAGACATCGGCATTCACGTCCCAGTCGAGCAGCTTCGCTACGGCAACGAAAGGTTCAATCGGCGTGTTGCCGGCGCCGGCCCCGGCGCCGGCGAGGGAGGCGTCAACCCGGTACGCGCCTTCCTCGACCGCGACAACGGAGTTCGCCACGGCAAGCGAGAGGTTCTGATGCGCATGGATTCCGATCTCTGTCTTGTCGCCGAGAATCTCCCGGTACGCCCGAATCCGGTCACGGACTCCATTCATGGTGAGCCGGCCGGCGGAGTCGGTGACGTACACGCAGTTCGCGCCGTACGACTCCATCAGCTTGGCCTGCTTGGCGAGCGATGCGGGATCGGACAGGTGCGCCATCATGAGGAATCCGGAGACATCCATCCCCCATTCGCGGGCTGTCTCGATGTGCTGCCTCGAAACATCCGCCTCCGTGCAGTGGGTCGCGACGCGTACAGAGCGGACCCCGAGATCGAACGCACGCCTCAGATCGTGGAGGGTGCCGATTCCTGGCAGGAGGAGTGCCGTGAGAACAGCGTTCTTCACCACCGCCGCAGCTGCTTCGATCCACTCCCAGTTGGTGTTGGATCCGGGCCCGTAGGTCAGTGAACTACCGGAGAGTCCGTCGCCGTGCGTCACCTCGATCGCGTCGACGCCCGCAGCGTCGAGTGCTGCCGCGATCGATGCGAGTCTTTCGGGGGTGATCCGGTGCCGGATCGCGTGCATCCCGTCTCGGAGAGTCACGTCCTGCAAGTAGATCTCGGTCACGCTGCCACCTCTGCTTTCGCCAATACGATGCGTTCGGCGGTGCGCAAGGCTGCCGACGTCATGATGTCCAGATTTCCCGCGTAGGCGGGAAGGTACATTGCCGCGCCCTCGACCTCGAGGAAGACGCTGACCCGGGTGTATCCGTCGGGACGGCGGCGCTCCTCGGGCACGAGGTCGT
The DNA here is from genome assembly GCF_055231915.1 of Leifsonia sp. Ger2509. NCBI lineage: Bacteria > Bacillati > Actinomycetota > Actinomycetes > Micrococcales > Microbacteriaceae > Leifsonia > Leifsonia sp. Ger2509. The sequence continues at coordinate 2,880,499 of NZ_JBUYVB010000003.1, read as the reverse complement.
CGAAATCGCTCGTCTCGTCGGCGAACTGAACGGCTTGCTTGAGCCGATATCCGGGAACGTATTGAGCGACCTCGGCGATGCGCGCTTCGATTGCGGCCACGATCGCCGCTTTGGTCGCGTCGCTCGCAGGATCGATGAGTACCTGCACCGTGTCACGCATGATCATCGGCGGATCAGCCGGGTTGAGGATGATGATCGCCTTGCCCCGCGCGGCTCCTCCGACCTGCTCGATACCGGCGGACGTTGTCTCCGTGAACTCGTCGATATTGGCGCGTGTGCCTGGGCCTGCCGATTTCGACGCGATCGAGGCGACGATCTCCCCATAGTGAACGGGGACCACCGAACTGATCGCAGCGACCACGGGGATCGTTGCCTGGCCGCCGCAGGTGACCATGTTGACATCCTGCGCGTCGAGGTGCTCGTCGAGATTGACTGCCGGAACGACATAGGGGCCGATCGCGGCGGGAGTCAGATCGATCAGTGTCTTACCGAAGGGCAACAGTCTGTCCGCGTTGTGCTTGTGGGCGCCGGCGCTGGTCGCGTCGAAGACGATGCTGATCTCGTCGAACTGGGGACTTCTGATGAGGCCCTCGACCCCTTCGTGGGTCGTCTCGAAGCCGAGCCGCCCGGCGCGGGCCAGCCCGTCGGAGTCGGGATCGATTCCGACCATCACGCCCATCTCGAGAACGTCACTGAGACGCAACACCTTGAACATCAGGTCGGTGCCGATGTTCCCCGAGCCGACGATCGCGACCTTTGTCTTGCTCATGATTACTCCTTGATTGGGATGTCTTCGAGCGCATGAGGCTGGGAGATCACCCAGTCCGGCTCGGTTACCAGCAGCGAAAAGTTCCCGGAGCGGATCTCGACGTCGACCACGTAGCGGAACCCGGCGTCCTCCGCCCATCCGATCGCGGTGAGGTCGCCTTCAGGAACGGGAAGAACGATCCTGCGGCAGCGTGGATCCGCTTCGAGCACGTTCGCGGCGAAGATCCGGACGGCCTGGGGATCCACCATCCCGTCGATGCCGAGCTCCCGATCGTGGGTCCCCGCAGGATACGCGTCGACGAGTTCACCGCGTCGCGCATACCGCACACCGATTCGGGCCACGCCCGCACCCTCAGTCGTGACTTCTTCCGCGATCTCGGCCTCTTCAATAGGCCAATAGGTCGTAGCCGTCGCCATCACAGGTCGTCACCTCCCGCTGCCCGCACGAACCCGCGGACGCCGATTCCCCCATCGGCGTTGAGTATCGTGCCCGTCATGACGCTCGAGTTCTGGCGTGATGCGAGCAGCACGTAGGGTCCCGTCGAGTCGGCAGGGTCGACACTCGCGTCGTGAAGTGGAAGGAGCATATTGGGCCCGGAGTCTTCGTTCTTTTCGAAGGACTTCTCGATCGACCGCTCCGACAGGCCAAGAGATGACGGCCCCCTCAGGTCCGTTCGCAGCCCGCCGATGGCCACACCGTTCACGCGCACCTTCGGGGCGAGCTCGTAGGCGAGCTCGACCACGAGGCCGCGGCCCGCGTGTTTGCTCGCGGTGTAGATGGCGCCACCGCCGGCCGAGTAGAAGGATGAGTTCGACAATGTCATGACGACGTTGCCGCGGCTCTCGACCAGCGCCCGCCACGCGGCGGAGACCGTGAGCAGATAGCCCTTCACGTTGATCTCGAACACCTCGTCGAACATCGAACTCAACTCCGTGCCGGACAAACGGGTCACCGAGCGGTGATAGTCCCAGATACCGGCGTTGGGGACAAGGATGTCGAGCTTTCCGAAGCGTGCGGTCGTCGCCGCGACGGCGGCTTCCAGATCGGCGGATGACCGCACGTCACCGGCGATCGGGAGCACTCGGTCGCTGGCGGCCCCTGCCAGTTCGACGGTGGTCTGTAGTCGCTCGGCGTCGCGGCCGAACACGACAACACCGTTTGCACCTTCTTTGAGGAACCTCAGCGCAACGGCTTGGCCGATGCCCGAGCCTCCGCCGGTGATGAAGGCGACGTCGCCCTGGAGCCAGCCAGTCATTCAGTTTCTCCGAGGAAGTCGCCGACCAGCTGTTCGAATTCGCGCTTGCGCTCGACCTGCACCCAATGGCCGCAGCCCCCGAAGACGTGGAGTTGCACGTCGTCGATGTTGCTGAGCATGATCCACGCCCCGTCGAGGGTGATTGTCCGGTCATCCCGCCCCCAGACGAGGAGGGTCGGCGCGGTGACGCGGTCGAGGTCCTTCCAGAGCGGGTCCATTCCGCCTCGCTTCGCGAACGCAGCGTTGTAACGGTGGTAGAACGCGACATGGCTTTCATCGAGCGAAGCCTCATACCGCGCCTGGATGTTCGCGTCGTCGAACAGCCGGGGGTTCGCGACCATCGTTCGCACGAAGTCCTTCATTTTCGCGACGGAGGGACCTTCGCCGTTGAAGTAACGGAACATGGCCTTCTGGCCTTCGGTCGGGGTGGGTCCTGTGGGAAGCCAGCCGCCGCCGGGTGCCATGAGGACGAGCTTGCTGACGCGCGTCGGCTGCGCAATGGCCATAGAGAGCGCCGCCGCTCCGCCCAGCGAATTGCCGAGGAGGTGGAACCGGTCGATACCGAGGGTGTCGAGCACCTGGTAGATCGCATCGACCGTGATCGCCGTGATGCTGCGCTCGTCGAGGTCCTCCTGCGATGGGCGGTAGCTGGCGCCGAACCCGGGTTGATCCGGGAGGATCACCTGGAATCCACTGAAGGCATCGAGGTTGTCCCGATAGTTTGCCAGCGCGCTGGCGCCTGGGCCGCCGCCGTGCATCATCACGAGCGGTACCCCGCTCCCCGCAACGGTCACAGAGATATCGCCGAGTGTCGTTTTTACGATTCGGGTGTCGAATGCGGTCGCCGTGTCGGTCACCGGATTTCCTTTCGGGAGGATCAGAAGAATGTCGAGATGTTCTTGGTGAGAAGGACGTTCTGTTCCAGAAGGATCGTCCGCTTCACCAGCTCGAAGCCGTGTACGCCACCGATACGAAGGATGTCCGTGCGGCCGCCGGCATAGAGGTCGACCTCTGTCTGCAGACGGTTGCGATAGACCAGGAACGCGCTTCGCGCCTGCAGGAGGCCGTCACCTCGCTCGTGGACCGTGACGTTGGAGATGAGGTGGCGCGTGCGCGACGGCGGGTCCTCAGCCCAGGCCATGCCGGAGTCATACCGGCGGATCCGCCAGGCAAGCGACTCCTTCGTCTCGTCGTAGAACGCGGACTCTCCGGGCGCGGCCACCGAAAGCGCCTGCTGACGACGAACCCGGTTGCTCCGCGTCGGCGCCCAGTAGTGCAGGTCGTCAGCCAGCATCTCGAGCCAGTCCGCGAAGCGGCCGTCGTCGAGGAACTCGGCCTCGAGAAAGTAGAACTGCCCCACCTCGAAGTGTGTCTCGAGACTCGCGCGCTTGCCTTCCGCTTCGTCCGGTGCCGATGGCCCGACCGAAGTCGCACCGTTCAGGGTGGCCGGGTTCAGGTATTCGGACATGTGATCATCCCAGCTTGTTCGGGTGAGGGGCTCAATGTGCTGTTCCGGTCGTCGGCACGCGTCATCGCGCGGCCCTGAGCAGTGATCGGAGCGTGATCGACGGGTCGCCGAGTTCGGTCTCGATGAGGGGGATGCGCTGGTCGATCAGGCGACGAGCGGCCCGCACCGTGTTCGCATCGTCGATCGACGCAGCGCCGACAAGGAACCCGTCCTCCATGAGGAATACGGTCGGATGTTCTCCCGAATCCCGCACCACGACGGTGCCGGGTCCGGTCAGTCTCCCTGCGACTTCAAGGTGAATGCCGTGTCGATCCGACCAGAACCACGAGGCGCCGGCTTCGCGCGCAGGCAGGCCGAGCATGCCGGCCGCAGCCTCACGACCACCGATCTGCGCAGCTTCCCAATGCTCTGCCCTGCGCTCCAGGGAACCATCCGGGTTACGTCTGCGGGCGCTGTCGCCCGCGGCGAAGATGTTGGGAGCGGATGTTCGATGCTCGCTGTCGATGAGGATTCCGCCATCCACGTCCAGTCCGGCTGCCTGAGCGAGTTCCGTATTCGGCACGATGCCGACACCGACGACGACGACGTCGGCGGGGATTCGAACCCCGTCGGAGAGTACGACCTCGACAGCATCGTCCGATTGCGCCTCGATCGCGCTCACGCCCGCGTTGTACACGGCGATGCCGTTCTCCTCGTGCATGGCATGGAGGTGGGTGGCCATCAGTTCGCCCACCGCCGGAAGCAGCGGGAGCTCCATCGGATCCACGAGCGTGACTCTTGCGCCGTTGTGGAGCAGGGACGACGCCAGCTCGGCGCCGATCAGGCCTGCGCCGATCACGACCACGCGGTCGCTGAGCGAGACCATTCGACGCAGGCGGACGGCGTCGTCGTAGGTGCGAAGCACAGAAACCTGAGGGAGCTCGAAACCCGGGGTCGGCAGCCTTCTGGCCCGACCACCGGTGGCGATGAGGATCGTCTCTGCTGTGAGGACTTCGCCGCTTTCCAGCGCAACCGAACCCTCCACGGGGTCCAGGGCGGCCACGGGTGTCCCGTACCGCACCTCGACGGCCAGCTGAGCAAGCTCTTCCGCCGTTGCGAAGCGAAGCTTGTCGAGTGAGAAGTCGTTCTGAAAGAGCTCTTTGCTCAGCGGTGGTCGGTCGTAGAGTGCGTCCTCGGAATCGACGATCGTGATGCGGCCGTCATGGCCGAGCGCCCGAAGTTCTATTGCGGCGCTGAAGCCGGCGAGCCCGCCGCCGACGATGACGACGCGCCCCGCGTCCCTGCTGGGCGAAGTGGTCATGACCCGAGGCTCTCCGGCGACGGGACGACCAGGATGTCGTCTCCGTCGATGAGAACGCGATGGCAGGCGACGTTGCGCGTCGCGGGCATCGACAGGACCGAGCCGTCCTTCAGGCAGAACTTGCCGGCGTGGAGCGGACATTCCACGACGCCGTCCTCGATCCATCCGTCCGAAAGCGACGCTTTCTCGTGCGAGCACGTGTTATCGAGCGCGAAATACTCGCCCCCGTCGTTGAAGACAGCGATGTCGTCGACGGTGCCAGTGACGGCTGCATCGACCCGGATCGCTTCGCCGTCCTCGATATCGCCGACCTGGGCGACCACAATTCCGTCGACCACGGTCTGCTCCCCTGCGCTTATCATTTCTCTCCCTCGTGCCAGGCGGGCGTGTTCATCAGTTCCGCCCACCGCTTGTAAAATCTGCGTCCAGCCGCGTCGCTGTACAGCTCACTCGTCGACCCGCGATGCACGCCGTCATCGCGTTCACTACCGAGGCCCATCTGGTAGTTCAACGGCAGGGTGTTGGTTCGCCAGCCGCGCGAGATCGCCTGGATCTCGCTCCAGTTCTCGCCGTCGTCCTGCTCGAAGATTCCGCTCGGTCCGAACGTCCGCAGATTGTAGAGGCGCTGGGCCGTCCGGACCTCTTCAGGCATGTTCTTGTCGAGTACGGTCCACGCCCAGACCTCCATCTCGTCGGGGCCTTTCGGGTGCCACACCCGGATCGAGCCATTGACTGGAAGGTAGGAGAAGTTGGGAAACACTGTGGCGTGGCCAGTCGTCATCGGGCCCTCGACGCGCGCGTCGCCCAGGCGGCTCCGCAGATTCGCGTAGTCGTAATATTCGTGAACGGGCTGCGCGTCGAAGCGGCTGCGTGGGTGAGTAGGGAATCCCGCACCGTTGCCGCGCTCATCCGAATACTGGCGACCCGGCGTGTTCACGATCTCGGCCTTCGGCCCCCTGCCCGTCGGCGAGAGCACCATCAACGCGGACGCGTGCGACATGTTGACGTGGTACCAATCGGTGGCGAACTGCTCCGCTGCGAGCTTCCAGTTGCCCTTGAGCACCCACTTGGTGATTCCGCCGACGACCGTGGTGCCGTCCGAGTCGCGGTCGAGGAATGCCTCCATGTACCACTTCATGTCGCCGAGCTGTTCGAGCAGCGGAGGTGCCGACGGATTCCAGGTGGCGAAGATCAAGCCGAGGACCGTGTCCAGCTTGGCCACCTCGAGAAGACCCCAGTTCTCGCGATCCCAGGAGTCTGTGGGGTAGCCCGCTTCGTTCGGAACGCTGATGAGCCGGCCTTCGAGGTCGTACGACCAGCCGTGATACGTACAGGTGAATGCCTTCGTCGCACCGTAGTCGGCGCGGAGGACCCTCGCCCCACGGTGACGGCATGAATTCAGGAACGCCCTGATCTGCCGGTTCTTGTCGATCGTGACGATGATCGGGTCTTCGCCCATGAACGTTGTGAAGAAGTCCCCCGGCTTCTGGAGCTGGTCAACGTGTCCGAGGAAGAGCCAACTCGTCGCAAAGACCCGTGCCTGCTCCTGCTCGTAGATCCGATGATCGGTGAAGATCGCACGATCGATCAGGCCGTTCTCGGCGTCGACCAGCCCGGAGAAGTCGAAGGCAGGAGCAAAGCCCTGCGGTCGGCAGACGTCACCCGTGGGATAGGTCTGCCGTTCTCCTTCATGAGTGCTTGGCAGCTGGGTAATTGTCATGGTCCTGCTCTTTCAGTTACCGTGCGCCGCGAAATGCGACGCTCTTCAGCTCGGCTGGTTCGAATCCGTCAGCGACCGCAGTCCAGGTCGACCCCGGCGTCAGGGGAAGGGCCGCCGCGACTGCTCCGGCGAGGATGACCTGGCCCGGCTGAAACGACTGGCCGAATTGTCCGATCGCGTTGGCGAGCCATTCCAACGCCACCAGTGGGTCGCCCAAGACCGCCGACCCGAGTCCGGATGCCCGAACCTCGGCATCCTGCGTGAGCGCCAGCGACGAAGAGGGGAGCGAGTCGAAGAGCTCTGGAGAGGCATCGCGGAACGCGCCGCATACGATACGGGCCGAGGAGGCGTTGTCGGCGATGGTGTCCTCGAGGGCGATTTTCCAGTCGGCCACACGGGAGTCGATGATCTCGATGGCCACCGCGATACCGTCGATACTTCCGCGGAGTTCATCAGTGGTCGCTGAAGCCCCGACCGGTCTTCCGACGCGAAATGCGAATTCGGCTTCCAGTCGGGGCGCGATCAGCTCGGAGACGTCGAGGGAGCCCCCGTTCGGGATCACCATGGCGTCCGTGATCACGCCGAAGTCGGGCTGGTCGACACCGAGCTGCTGCTGCATGGCAACGGAGGTCAATCCGACTTTGTGGCCGGCCACGGTTTCGCCGGCCGCGCGTCTGCGGTCGATGTTGATCCGTTGGATACGGTAGGCGTCGTCGACGGTCAGGCCCCGGGCGGTCAAGGTTGGCGGCGCGATCGGCTCGCGCGACTCCGTGGCCTGCCAGAGGGCGGCCGCCAGATCGGTGTGGGTGTCAGTGAAGTCGTTGCGCACCAGCCGAGCAAAACACCCACCGTGCCGATTTGCGACCCGGTGTTCCAGTCTCCGGCACGCCAGGGTGCCATCATGTGAGGTGCAGGGCACGATCGGTAGAAATCACTCGGAAAGGACACCGATGCGCGCTGCGGTTGCGACCTCACAGAATGCCAATGATCCGCTCGCGGGGCTCGAACTCATGGATACTCCTGAGCCGACCGCGAAGGATGGATGGACTCGGATTCGCGTGCGGGCCGCGTCGTTGAACCCACACGACCTCTGGACCCTCCGCGGTGTGGGGCATCCGCCGGAGCGGATTCCGATCGTGCTCGGCTGCGACGCCGCCGGCACGACGGACGATGGACGGGACGTCATTGTCCATCCGGTGCTCGGTGATCCGGAACGTGGCGGCGGAGACATCACCCTGGATCCGGGCCGCGCTCTCCTTAGCGAGACCATCGACGGCTCGCTCGCGGATTATGTGCTCGTACCCGACGTCTCCGTCGTGCCGAAACCGACGTGGTTGTCCTTCGAGGAAGCGGCGGCACTCCCCGTTGCGTGGGGCACTGCCTACCGGATGCTCTTCACGCGCGTGCGCATCAAGCCAGGCGACCGCGTCCTCGTTCAGGGCGCCAACGGCGGTGTCGCCAGCGCGGCCATCAGCCTGGCCTCGGCGGCGGGCGCCCGCGTATACGCAACTGCGCGGACCGAGGCCAAACGCGAATACGCGCTCAGCTGCGGTGCTCACGCAGCCGTCGAGAGCGGGACGCGGCTTCCGGAACCTGTCGACGTCGTCATCGAAACGGTGGGCGCGGCCACCTGGAAGCATTCGCTTCGTTCCCTGCGGCCAGGTGGCACCGTCGTGATCGCCGGCGCCACCAGCGGTGCAATGCCTGAGGCCGACCTGTCCCGCATCTTCTACCACCAATTGAGCGTGATCGGCTCGACGGGATGCACGAGAGCAGAGTTCGAAGGCCTGCTCCGCATGCTGGAGACGACCGGTGTCCGGCCGCATCTGGACGAGGTCATCCCATTGGAAGACCTCAGGGCCGGCTACCAGCGACTCCTGGATGGGGATGTGCTGGGGAAACTGATCGTACGGATGTGAAGGAGGGACCTCAGCGAAGCCTCGCCGTGGTCACCGCGAATCCCGCGATCCACTCCTTGATCTCTTCGTAGTACCGGTAGTTCATCTCGTACGGGCCCTGCGCGCTCATCGCCGCGTACGCCGCGATCCAGGTGCGGACCTCGTGGGAGGAGTTGCCGGCCTGCCGGACGAAGAAATCGTTGGTCCACGGGTCGGTGTCGCTCACCTTGTTGCTGGCGAGGATGTCCAGGAGCTCGTTGTCCCACGCAGAGTTCAATGGCTGCATGAACGGAGCCTCGTCCCGCGCGAATGCCCGGGCGGCTTCGATCGTCCTGGCCTCGACCTTGGCGCGGCCCTCCGGAGTGATGTTCCTTCCATCGGTCAGCGCGGCTTGGGTGCGCTCGTTCGATCCGACGTAGCGCGGAACCGGGGGGTCGTGGGAGAGACCGCCCGATGCGATCACGATCGCGTTGCGGCCCGTCTTGAGAAGCGATCGACCAACGGCTTCGCCAAGTGCGCGGATCCGGCGAACCGGGTTGAGGGCGTATGCGACCGAGTTGATGAAGATCGGTACGACCGGGACATTCTCCAGGCCGCCGAAGAGGATGTCGAGCGGCTGTGAGAATCCGTGGTCGACGATCATCCGTTCGCTGATCGGAAGATCGACTCCGTCTCCCAGCACGTCCGCGTGCAGTTGCCAGGCGAGCTCGTGATCGACTGACAGCGGACCGCTCTTCGTACCGAAGTCGCCGATCGCTTCCGCTTTTCCGCCCAGGCAGAACGACGGCATCATGTCGTAGAAAAATCCGTTGTAGTGGTCCGGAGCGAAGATGACCGCGACGTCTGGCTGTACATCCGCGATGAAGTCGCGGGCGGCGCTGAACGCAGATTCAACTCGTCGGCGTGTCTCGGCCGGCGGTTCGACGAACTCCATCAGCGGTGAGTGCGACAGGCCGACAAGATTGATTGGCACGTGTAGCCTCCAGTTCAGATCGTTCACGGTGATCGAGTCGAACCTAGATGTTCAGGCCACTGCGATCGACCCGGCGTGCCGCTTCGTGGAACGCGCTGCTCTGCGGCGTACTTCCGATTTCCGCGCTAGAAGACCCGGCCACTGCCTGCCATCGACAACTGGGGCGACGTCGTGCAGACGAACAACAGCGCCTGAGGGGTCCGCGCCTCGAAGACATGCGCGGCGTCGGCGGGAAACCGGACGAAGTCGCCCTGGTCCGCGAGCACCGTGTCAGACACCGGTCCGATCCGCACCGTCCCTTCGAGCACGTAGCAATGGCGCAGAGCTCCCTGGCCGAGTCGTGCGCAGGCGAAAGCGCCCATTGAAGCCGTCAGGCGCAACGCGGCATTGACGACGTACCCTGACCCGAACGCCTGATCGAGATGTCGCACCTCTGCCCCGTTCTGAGGGTGCCAGCGGATGTCTCGACCGGAGTATCGCAAGATCTCGGTTCCCATCTCGGCGAGAAGTGCACGAATGCTGACATCCAGGGCGTCGGCGAGACGCTCGAGCGAGTCGACCGTCGGATTGCTCCGACCGCTCTCGATGGCGACAATCGTCTGTTTCGCAAGACCGGACCGCCTACTCAGCTCCCCCAGCGAGAACTCACGATCTGCTCGAAATTTCCGGAGATTACGCGCAATCACGTCGTTTGCAGCGATTATCGTGCCTCATTCCAATTCTGAACCATCGTCTGGTTCAGATTACCGCTCGCTTTGACCCGACGTCCCCTCGCGCGCGAAAATCAGGACGCGCCGGGTCGCCGGCACCTACCCGACATCGATGAGGATGACGACCGCATGAACGAGACTATGGCGAACACCCGCGACGACCGCACGGCTGTCGACAAGGCAGTGAGTGTGCTCAAGGCCTTCGGCCGCGACGCGCACCTTGGCGTCGGCGTGAGCGAACTCAGCCGTCGCGCCCAGCTGAGCAAGTCGACGACCTTCCGCGTGCTCGGCATGCTCGAGCGCAACGGGCTGGTGGAGCGTGCCGGCACGGCCTATCGGCTGGGTCGGATCGTCGACGAGCTCGGCGCCCAGAGCGATGCCGCGGTCCAGGATGAGGTGCGGGATCTGCTGACACCGTTCCTCGCCGAGCTGTACGTCCAGACGCATGCGACCGTGCAGCTCGGGATGCTGGTCGGTTCACACGTCGTCTATCTCAATAAGTTGGAGGGCACACAGCGCCTGCGAACACCCAGCAGGATCGGCGGGCGCATGCCTGCATATTGCACTGCGGTGGGCAAAGTACTTCTGGCCGCTGACCCCACAGCGACCGAAGCAGTGCTGCGCGGACCGCGCCACGCGTGGACAGCGAACACGATTCTCGACGAAGACGACTTCCTCCACGAGCTGGACCGAGTCCGGGCGTCGGGGATCGCGCACGATCGGGGAGAATCGCTCGCCACGCTCACCTGCATCGCGGTCCCGGTGCGCGGCGCAAACGGTCGGACCATTGCCGCGTTCTCGGTGTCGGGCGAGACCTCAAGATTCCAGCCCCTGCGCTATGAGAGCACGCTGCGCTCTGTCGCCTTTTCGGCGTCGCGCATGCTGGCTGCACAGTCGCGACGTGGCGACGCGGCCGTCGCCTGAGGCTAGCTGCCCGGTAGCGGCCTCGCGCGTCAGAGCTTGGGGCGCCGGCCCTGCCGATCGACCGGTACCCGGACCGCCTCTGTGAAGGGGGAAACATCGGTGCTTTCCTGCTGGGAAGCGTCGAGGTCGGCGATCATCGCCCGAATGAGCGGCTTGTCCAGCTTCCCAGCGCCGTTGCGGGGAATGGAGTTCTGTGCGACGAGTCGACTGGGCAGCTTGTATCGTGCGACCTTGCCGGTGAGGAACTCCCGCACCTCCTCGAGCGTCAGCGGCTCATCCTGGAATGCCACCACGGCACACACTGATTCACCCCATCGCTCATCCGGAACGCCGATGACTGCCACATCGGCGATGAGTGGGTGCCCGTTCAGAACGTTTTCGATCTCGGCGGGGTAGACGTTCTCACCTCCGGAAATGACCATGTCTTTGAGACGGTCGACAATGAAGAGGTATCCGTCATCGTCTGCGTAACCGAGGTCTCCGGTCCGAAACCACCCGTCGGGTGTGAAGACGGCCGCCGTGGCTTCGGGATTGTTCCAGTATCCTCGCGAGACGTTGGGTCCGCGGACCCAGAATTCCCCGGTGTGCGCTGAGTCGTCGATCGTCTCGAGCGTCGCAGGGTCGACGACCTTGACCTCGGAGTACGGCATGGCCACGCCGCACGAGCCGAGCTTGTCGGTCGTCCGGGATGCCTCGAGATAGGTTGCGAAGGGGGAGGTCTCGGTCAACCCCCACGCCTGCTGGATGAGGACCCCTTTCTCCGCCAAGCGGGCGATCAGCGCAGGGGGCACGGGTGCGCCCGCGGCGATCGTCGATCGGAGTGCGGAAAGATCGGCTGACGCGAACTCGGGCAGGCGCTGGATACCGGCGATCATCGCCGGGACCAGGAACATGCTGTTCACCCGATACTCGACCAGGTCGCGCAGTGCCTGTGCCGGCTCGAAGGCACGCCGCACGATGACCGTGCCACCGCGCGTGAGCGTGCGCAGGGTCAGTGCGTTGAGGCCGCCGATGTGAAACAGTGGGGCCGCAGCGAGATTCACATCGCCGAAGCGGGTGTCGACGGTCGAATCGACGTTGACCCAGTTCCACCAGAGGTTCCCGTGGGTGAGCATGACGCCCTTCGGCCTGCCCGTGGTACCGGACGTGTAGAGCAACGCGGCGAGGTCGTCGTCGAACTGTGGCGTGTGGGGGCCGACCGCGTCGACACTCGTTCGGAACGCGGAGAAGGACTCCCAGTCGCCGGTGATGCCGACGGGGGCGGTGACACTCGCGTCATCGTCGACGACCAGAGTGCGGCGGATCGCCAGCCCGTCGATGAAGCTGTCGTACTGCTGCGCGTGGGCTGGCTCGGCGACGAGGACGTCTGGCCGCGAGTCTTCGAGCACGGCGCGCGCTTCAGGCGGAGCGAGCCGGAAGTTGACCGGCACGAATGCCGCGCCGACCCAGATCGCCGCGAAATACGTCACGAAGAACGTGAGGCTGTTGTGCCCCGCGTACGCGACGCGGTCACCCGGACCGATGCCGTCGTCCCGCAGCGCCGCGGCGAACCTTCCGGCGGTGTCGTGGAGTTCCGCATAGCTCACTTCGCGCCCCTCGTACACGACGGCGATCATGTCACTGTGGTTCTTCGCGTGTCTGACGACTTGAGCGATCGCGCTGATGTCGACTTTCGTCACGGCTCGGTCTCCTCTTCGAGTGGGATGCGGCGTCCTTCGGGCAGTTCATCCAACAACACCGAACCCGCACGATCTGCGGTTCCGTTCTGCTGAATGGCACAGGAGAACCAGTCGTGCCGCCCGCCGGAACGTTCTCTCTACCCGGCGCATCGTCCGACTGGCAGATTGGAGCATTGATGAGCGACATCGACATTGTGACCGGTTCCGCCCGAATTCGCGGGCGGATGTGGGGAAGCGGGCCGCCCGTGCTGCTTGTGCATGGCTTTCCGCAGAACCAGTGTGCCTGGCACCGGGTGTGGCCCGCACTTGCGGAGAATCATACGGTCGTCGCCTGCGACCTGCGGGGTTATGGCGAGTCTCTTGCGTTCGACGACGACTACACGTTCCGAGCAATGGCTGCCGACCTTCATCAGGTCATGGTTGCGCTGGGCATGGAATCGTTCTCGGTCGTCGGACATGACCGAGGTGCCCGGGTCGCGCATCGAATGGCGCTCGACCACCCCGGCGCTGTGCGGTCCGTGACGCTCATCGACGTACTTCCCACTGAGATCGTCTGGCGAGACATGGATGTTGAGCTCGCGCGCGCGTACTGGCACTGGACCTTTCTGGCGCTGGAGAATGGTCTGCCTGAGCGGGCGATAGCGGCGGATCCGATCGCCTTCATCCACGCGTGCCTCGGAATCGGTGGAGGGTCAGGACGATTCGATACCGAGGCGATGCGCTCGTATGAGCTGGCCGCTGCTCGTCCCTCCGTGCAGCGAGCGTTCTGCCTGGATTACCGGGCGGCTGCCGGACCCGACCTCGAGATCGACCGGGAGCTGCCCACGCGCTCTGACGTTCCTGCGTTGGTGATCTGGGCCGCGCGGGGTCAGGTCGCCCGTCGCCACGATCCTGTCGCTGCGTGGACTCCGATCTTCCCGAACATCAAGGGTGCGGCGGTCGACTGCGGCCACTTCGTGCCCGAGGAGGCGCCCGAGCAGCTCATCCCGCTCATCGAGTCCTTCCTGGGGCGAGAATGACTTCACTGGCGTGTACCGCAGGACGGAACGGTCGATAGCCCTGCGCGGGCCGATCAGATTTCATCGGACCAGAATCGTCAGGTCGCCAACTGCACCTTCAGCTGACCCGCGACAGAGCCTAAGGACAAAAGATGCCAAAAACGTCATCGACCGCAACGTCTCCCCGGGCCACGCCCGACAACGCCGCTCCGACGAGGGGCCCGAAACTCTGGACGCGGGCACTGTGGTCCGCGCGTCGATTCGCGCCGGTGACGAACAAGTACACCAAACACGCGGTCCTGACGCCGATGTCGGACGGGGTCGAACTGCTGGCGGACCTGTATCAGCCGGATGGCGTGTCGACGCCGGCCACCATCATGATGCGGTCGCCCTACGGACGCGACGCGCTCCACGGGCTCAACGCCAGCTTCTTCGCCTCGCGCGGATACAACGTCTTCATCCAGTCCAGCCGTGGGACCGCCGGGTCAGGCGGTGAGTTCGCGCCGATGACCACAGAAGCCGACGACGCCCAGGACACGATCGCGTGGCTGCGCGAGCAGCCGTGGTTCGATGGCCGTCTGGTCACCTTCGGCGCCAGCTACCTCGGCTTCACCCAGTGGGCGCTCGCGGAGAACCCGCCCATCGAGCTGAAGGGGATGATCGTGGATGTCGGGCCGCACGACTTCGCTGAGGTCGCTTGGGGCCGCGGGGCGTTCGACCTCATGAACTTCCTCGGGTGGAGCGACCTCATGTCTCAGAGGGATGATGTCAAGCCGGGTCTCTACGGTCAGATCCAGGCCATGAAGCGAGATGAGGAAGGCCTGCGCACTCGTCTGGCGTCGTCTCCGCTCCGCGCCGCCACACCCGAACGTGTGCTGGCGAACGCGTCGTGGTACCTCGACTGGCTCGACCACCCCGACATCGACGATCCGTTCTGGAACGGCTACCGCCACAAGACCGGACTCGAGAACGTGACCTGCCCCGTCCTGCTCTCCGGAGGGTGGCAGGACCTCTTCCTGCGCCAGACACTTGCGCAGTGGCAGTCCCTCTCGGCGCGCGGCGTCGATCTCGAGGTCATCGTCGGGCCGTGGACCCACACCGATCTCGGGAGGTGGGCTCTTGACCCGCACTATCTGAACCGGTGCGTTCGGTGGCTTGATGCGCTCCTGGCCGGCGAGCGGCCGGTCGCGCACGTGGAGGCTTTCCAGGTGCAGATCGCCGGAGGCCGCAAGGAGTGGCGCGCCGTCGAGGGGTGGGCGCCGAAGTCCTCGCCCGTCCCGTTGCACCTGGGCGCCGGCGGAACCATGAGCACTGGCCCTGGCGCGGCCACTGGTGCGGCATCCTTCGTCTTCGACCCGTCGGACCCGACCCCGACCACCGGCGGCAACACGATGGCGGGCGACAACGGGTTCCGAGACAACAAGGAGGTCGAGGCGCGCGCCGACGTGCTGACGTTCACTACGCCGCCGCAGAAGAGCGACCTGGTGATCATCGGGCACCCCGTCTGTCACCTCGACATCGAATCCACTGACCCGGTGCACGACCTCTTCGTGCGGATCTGCGACGTCGATGAACGAGGTAAGTCGACGAACGTGGTCGACGAGATCGTGCGGTTCGACACCGACTCCTTCGCCGGCGGCGGACGGCACGAGGTGAGCGTGAAGCTGCAGGGCACCGCGTATCGCTTCCGGCGCGGGCACCGCATCCGTCTGCAGGTCAGTGGCGGCGCCTTCCCGCGATTCTCGGTGAATCAGGGTTCGGGTCCGTTCGCGGCCGACGGCACGGGCGCCCCGGTGACCCACACCATCTTCTTGGGCGATGGAGCATCACACGTGGTGCTGCCCACCGTGAGCACGGCTGTGCAGCCCGCACGGCTCAAATGACCAAGAGCACGACGCGCGCTTCGAAGGAGCCCATGTATTACGAGCCCGGAGTGACCCCGCACGGCCTTCCGCGTGACCCGTTCAAGTCGTGTGTCGTGCCACGCCCCATCGGCTGGATCTCAACGCGTAGCCGCGACGGGGTCGACAATCTGGCACCGTTCAGTCAGTTCACCAACGTCAGCTTCGACCCACCAATGGTGCTGTTCTCGGCGAACCAGACCACCGATGCTCGCCGCAAGGATACGGTGGTCAACGTCGAGCAGACAGGCCAGTTCGTTTGGAACATGGCGACGTGGGCGCAGCGCGAGGCGGTCAACATCTCGGGCGAGGAACTGCCGATCGAGGTGGATGAATTCCACCGTGCGGGGTTGCAGAAGGAAATGGCCACGCGCGTCGATGTGCCGATGGTCGCGGGGTCGCCGGTGCGGTTCGAGTGCGAGTATCTGAACACCGTCCGGTTGCCCGGAGGCGGAAATCAGGGCACTGTCGACGTTGTCTTCGCGCGGGTGGTAGGCGTCCACATCGATGACGACGCCCTCACCGAGGACGGACGGCTCGACGTTGTGCGGATCCGCCCGATCGCCCGGATGGGCTACTTCGAGTACACCTCGGTCGAGTCGGCGTTCGAGATGGTCATCCCCGGCGATGCGAGACTGCTCGCCGGGCTCGAAGGTTCGGCAGTGAAGAACCGCGCGCAATCAGCCTGACGGACAGGATCCCGTTTGCCGCGGCAGCGATGTCGATGCCTCCGTCGATCGGGAAGGGTGTCGAGGTCGCCCGTCATCGACCGCGGCACGCTGCGACAACTTCTGCAAAGTCATCGAGTGGACTCCGAAGCCTGTCCCGCTCTGCTCGATCGCCACTCCAGGTTCGCATTTCCTCACGACGCGCACGCGACGACGTCGTCACGCTCACTCGGATAAGGCTTGGGCACAGTGCCATCCTTCAGGCCGACCCTCCCGGGAGCCAGATCAGATGTCACCGATTCGTGCAGCAGACATGAGGAGCGGCGGAACGAGAAAGCTAAAGACAAGAGAGAGGGAGAACGAACGAAAAGAAGGTAGCGAAAGAGCTAATAAAAGAAGGTAGCGAAAGAGCTAATGCACGCAGGCACTTAAGTGGAAGGGCCTTCGAATTGCTCGGCCGCGGCGCATTGATCTAGCCCTGGTTGCACCATTGCTGGAGCCGCGAGCGGCGCTGTGCTTGCCGGGGTGTTGGTGTCCTTCCGCCGCCCGATCGTAGCTCCCTCCCGGACTTTCGCGGCATATCCTCCCTCCCCTGCGCTCCACTGCGGTATTCCACATCCCGGCACTGCGCCCCTCCCGCTCGCTCTCGATCACTCGCCGGAAAGGCACTCAAAACTCTAATGAGACCGGTTGGTCTGGGACCGGCTGGCAGACTGACGTCCAGTTCGGCGTCGCGTGACTCAACTCAAAAATGGCCCCTTGGGTGCCTTTCGATCGATCTGTCCGCGTGTCGAACTGGCGTCGGTTTGTCTGTTCCGATGGCTTATAGAAGGTCGTCCGCGGCCGGGTAACCGGCTTGTGTGACTCATTAGAGTTCCGCCTCGAAACGTCTCCAGACCGACGAACTGCATTGTTCGCCAATCGGAAGGGACCATCGAAGTGAGCTCCGTGGCTGATCACTATGACCACGTCGTCGGCGTTGACACGCACGCACGAACACACACTTATGCCGTGCTGGAAGCAGGAACCGGACGGCGACTCGACACGGCGACCTTTCCGACGACAGCGAACGGCCTGAGCCGAGCACTGGCTTGGATGCGGCGGCGCGCTCAGGGGCGCGTCCTCGTCGCGATCGAGGGCGCCAGTTCCTATGGGTCCAACCTCAGGCGAGCGCTGATTGCCGCTGGCGTCGACGTGTGCGACGTCCGACCGCCGAAGCGGGCGGCTCGCGCCCGCCGCGGCAAGTCGGACGAGATCGACGCCATTGCAGCAGCCCGGACCGCGCTTGCGTCCGAGGTCGAACGGCTCACGACCCCGCGATCGGACGGGCTGCGCGCGGCGCTGCGAGTGTTGCTGGTCGCCCGGCAGGCGATGGACAGCCGGCGAACCGAGGAGCGGAACGCGTTGACCGCTCTGTTGCGCAGCTTTGACCTTGGCATGGACGTCCGCAAGCC
The DNA here is from genome assembly GCF_055231915.1 of Leifsonia sp. Ger2509. Lineage (NCBI taxonomy): Bacteria > Bacillati > Actinomycetota > Actinomycetes > Micrococcales > Microbacteriaceae > Leifsonia > Leifsonia sp. Ger2509. Next base: position 2,862,782 of record NZ_JBUYVB010000003.1, on the reverse strand, counting down.
GCTTACCGACACTCAGGTCCGCGAAGTCGCCGGCTGGCGTCACCGGTCCTCCGATGATGCCGCGATGGTGACCATTCGGCAGGAAGCGCGTCGCCTCGCGGTCTCGGTCCAAGCCCTCACTTTTCAACTGGCGGAGAACCATGCTGCGTTGGCCGGTCACGTTCAGCAGCTTGCGCCCGGGTTGCAGCAGCTTCTCGGAGTCGGCGCCGTCACTGGAGCCATCCTGGTCACCGCCTATTCGCATCAGGGGCGTGTCCGCAGCGAGGCGGCGTTCGCCGCGCTGGCCGGGGCGTCACCGCTGGAGGCCTCGAGCGGGAACACGACCAGGCATCGGCTGAACCGACACGGTGATCGGCAGCTGAACCGGGCCTTGGATGTCATCGCTCGTGTCCGGTCGAGTTGCGACCCCGCCACCCGCGACTATCTGGCCAGACGGTTGGCGGAGGGCAAGAGCAAACGCGAGATCCGCCGCAGCCTGAAGCGTTATATCGCCCGGCAGCTGTTCCGTCACCTAAGCGCGGTCATGGCCTAACCCAGGCCAGCGGGCAGGATCCTCCGTCAGGTCGCACACGAGTTGCTTGCCGCTTCACCGCTAGGCTGCGTCCTCAGGGGGAAGTCGATGACCACCAGCTCCGCCGAGGAAGCAGACGCCCAGAGCGCGCGCCGTGAACGCCGTCAATACGCGTATTGGCTCTGGGCATCAATTCCCGTCGCCCTGATCATCGACGTCTGCCTGACGGGGCTGGCCGGGTTTACGTGGTGCGGCTTCAACACCTGCCATTACCCGTCCACCCCGACAGACCTGCGGATCAGCATCACTGCCACAATCCCGCTGCTGTTCGGTGTTTTCCTCGTGACGTTCCTAGCCGTCGTCCTACCGCCGTGGATACCCGGGTGGAAACGTCCGACGATCGCTGCGGTTGCTGGGCTGGTGGCGTTGGCTGCAGCATCGGCCAGCGTCTTCTCGCGCTAACCCGGAACGCGCCTCCGGCGTGCGGTCTTTCTAGGTCTTCTTTCCGATCCGACAGCCGATCATAGCGAGTTCCACCAGCTCCGTTCCCTCCGCTCCCCACACGTATCACGCCGGCACGGCAGACCAATTTGACACCGGCCCATAGAAGGGTCGATCGGCCAGGGAGTGATTGGGATGCGGGTATTCATCATCGACACAGGAACCAAGGCGCCGGAACTGCACGGCGGACTTCTCGGGGTGGAGGGCTCATTGAACCCGACTGCGGCGGAGAAGCAGGAGTGTGTGGAGGCGGTCAGCGAGTACGTGATGGAGGGGTGGGCGATCGCCGCTGATCCGAACACCCCGATCGGATTGCTGGCTGCGCTCACCGCCGAGGCTGCCTGGGTCCCGTTCGTCAATCTCACTCGGATCGATGGCGGAGCGGCCGAGTTGCAGGGGGCGCAGCTCTAAGCAAACCCACAGGCTTCGGAAATGCGTGCCGTTTGCGCGCATTAATCGAGTAATTTCGCCTAGATGCCGTACAACGTACGCCCGTGTCGTGCAATGAGGGTTGCTACCTCTAGAATTTCCGTGAACCTACGGACGAATGATTACGGGAGCACGAGGATAATATGGCCGCGAGCACAATTGGATTCGACCCCGAAGAGATCGACACCTCAGCGCCGACCCGATCGGCACGGTTGAAATGGGTTGTCGTGGTCAACGAGGCGATCCCGGCCGGTCGGGCAGTGAATGCTGCGGTCTGTGTCGCGGCCGCGACGTCAGATGCGGTAGGTGGTCTTCTTGGTGCTGCGGCAGTGGATGAGGCCGGTGTGGCCCACCCAGGGCTGCCATGGGCGGGATGCACCGTCCTGGTCGCCGACAACGACAAGCTGCTGACCATTCGCGCGAAGGCGCATAGCCGAGAGGACTTCTTCGTAGCCGATATGCCGGATGCGGCCCAGCAGACCCGCGTCTATGACGAGTATCTCGATGTGATGCGTACCAGCGACCCGAATGAGGTCACGTACTTGGCGGTGAGCTTGGTGGGCCCACGTAATCCGGTCGACAAGATCGTCAGTCGACTCGTCTTGATGCCATGACCGATATCGATTCGGAGCGACTAATTCGTGTGGTTTTCGGCCAGCCGAGTTTTTCCGAGCCTTGGCCTGGTTCGGCAGTTCGGTGTCGGCGTTGAACGCATCGATCTTGCCGCCGCGGCTCAGTACGAACTACAGTCGCAAACATGCCTGGTTTGCACGCGGGCTTTGTCACCGAGCGGGGTGTCGCGTTGCAGCTGCCCCTCCTTCACCGGTTGCTCCTCACCCGGCCACTGCCATCGGAGCTGGTGTGCTGATGCGAGTATCGGCTTGATACCCAAACCAACAAACCCCCGATGGGCGGGCGTGAAAAGGAGAGTGCAATGATGCGTCCCATTCAGTGGACAAACGTGTCGGCCACCGACGTCGAGCAGGCGATCGGCGAATACGAGCGGATGGGCGCGGACGCGTTCTTTCACCGGTTCGGGTTCGCCCCAACGACCACATACGACCTCGTGCGGGACGGGCAAACATATCCGCCGAAAGCGATTCTCGGCGCCGCGTATGAACTGGCGACCGGGGAGAAGTTGGCGTCCACGGATTTCGAGGGCGGCAAATCCGGTGCAGTGAAAGTGCTGACGAATTTAGGGTTCCGGGTTGAGCTCCGACAGCCCCGCTGAGCCCGGAGCGAACGCTCGGCGGTTCTGGTGCTACTCGTCGGGTTCGGCCGCGGGTTCGGCGTAGTCATGGGGTCTGTGGCGGTTCCAGGGTGCGGCGTCGGGTTGCAGGTGCAGGACGAGTGCGAGGCAGATGAACCCGAAGCCGGCCCAGGGTTGAACGAAGGCCAGTCCCGCGGCGACGGCGAACAGGCCGAAAGCGATCAGGGAGCGGCGCCGCACTTCCCGGTATTCGGCAGGGGTGAACTCGGCCGAGGTGCGCAGGATCTCGCGTTCGAAGAGGTTGTAGAAGCCGTCAGTGACCATGAACAGGATGGCGTAGACGATCACCGGGACCGGGGCGAGGCTGGTGCGCGCGATCCAGGCCGTAGCGAACGGCAGCAGCGACACGAAGAACAGGTGCCCGAAGTTCACCCAGACCAATCGCAACGTCGGCGTCTTCACGTAACCCATCAGGTAGTGGTGGTTGATCCAGATGATCGCGATGAACACATAGCTGACGACGTAGCTGATCACCGTGGGCCACAACGCGAGGAGCGCGGTGAACGTCGGGGACGCCGGAGGGTGGAGTTCGAGGACCATGATCGTGATAATCACCGCGAACACGGCGTCGGTGTAAGCGGAGAGCCGGGAGCCAGTACTCGGCCTCATCCTGGCCATTAGGGCCTCCTTCGCGTCCGCGTTCCATCACGGCTCTCACAGCGGTGCACGTGTCCTGGATGCATCAGCCGCGCCGTTTCAGCTCGTGCGGTGGTGGTGCTGGTGTCGGGCGACACGGATACGGTTTCCGCAGATGTTCGATGTACACCAGATCCGCCGGTTGTTCTCCGCTTTGCCGTTCAGCAAATCAACGGCGGGATTGAGCGCACGCATCAGCGTGTCGACAAGATCTAATGCTCACGGAGCAAATCTACCCATTATTGATCGCGAGGCCTCAAAACCGGAAACCGTGGTCTCATCGCCGCCATCGCGACACCGCAACTGTGAATACGTTCCGTACACGCGATAGATTGGCGCACGTCATAAGGAGAAAGAAGGCGTTTGTGGAGTTTGATTCGGTGGATCGTGCCCTCTTGCGCGAGTTGCAGGACGATGCGCGGCAAACCAACCGCGACCTCGCCGCAAAGGCCGGCGTCTCCCCGACAACCTCGCTTGAGCGAATCCGCCACCTCCGAGAACGTGGGGTCATCACCGGCTTCCATGCCGCAGTCGACCTCGACGCGGTCGGCCGTTCCGTTCAAGCCCTGATCTCCGTCCGGGTGCGGCCACCGTCCAGGCCCAACATCGAAGGTTTCCGCGAGTTCGCTTCCTCCCTGCCTGAAACGATTGGTCTGTTCGTTATCTCGGGAACCCACGACTTCCTCATCCACCTCGCCGTGCCAGACGTCGAAGCCGTCTACGCCTTTGTGATCGACCAGCTCACCGCTCGGGAAGAAGTAGCCGACGTGCAAACCACCCTGGTCTTCGAGCACGTTCAATCCAGCCACGTCGACCCACCCCAAGCCAATCACCCCCCTCGAGCACGCAAAGCGAACTGAAGACCGAGTTCCGGTAGCCCCATCGCCCGCGTGGTTCGAACAACCTCTCGATCAGCGGGATCTACGGTGTGCGTCGCTGAACGCTCCGGCGACAACACCAAGTCGTGGTGGTGATGACTCCTTCGAACTGGGGATCAAGCGGGGTACAAACGGTGTCCTCATTAATGAGGACATTTCGTCCGATTGAGCGTACAGTTTGTATTAGGTGAGGAATTCTCACTAAAGCTCCACCCTTCGATGGAGCCGAACAAAGCACCGGTTGCGTGTGCTGGAAACGGCCATCATGACTGCACACGCTGGACACGCGCATCCCCGCTCGGGCAGCGCGGGACCGGGAACCCGTCGGGTAGCCGGCTCCCGCCGCACCGGCGTTCGGAAGCACCGCCGGCATCCAATGCTGTTCCTCGTGATCGGTTCCCTGATCGGCGTCCTCGTGCTGACCGTCGGTGCGATCGTCGGCACCGGACTGTTCTATGCGGGGAGCGTCGTCACGAGGTTCGACTCCACGGTGACGCACATTCAGGATGCATTTCCTCCCGCAACGACGCGGCCGGTCCCGCTGCCCACGAACGCGATGAACATCCTGCTGCTGGGTTCGGACTCGCGCGGCGATCCGACGACGGTAGGAGCGACCGGTGTCTCCAACCAGCGATCCGACACGATGATGCTCGTGCACATCGATGCCGACCGGAAGAACGTCTACGTGATGTCGATCATGCGCGATCTGTGGGTGCCGATCCCCGGCAACGGTACCGCGAAGATCAACGCCGCCCTCGCGTGGGGCGGAACTCCGCTGACCATTCAGACCGTGGAGCAACTGCTGGGTACCAGGATCGACCACGTCGCCATCATCGACTTCCAGGGGCTCAAGGCCATGACAGACGCGCTCGGCGGTGTGGATGTGGACAGTCCGGTGGCGTTCACGACGGTCAAATCGCCACACCTCACCTTCAGGAAGGGGCTCAACCATCTCAACGGGACCGAGGCCCTGGCTTTCGCCCGCGAGCGCTACGCGTTCCCTACGGCCGACTACCAGCGCGTAGCGAACCAGCAGGCTCTCGTGCGGGCCATCACTGGCAAGCTGATGAGCCGTTCCACCCTCGCCAATCCGGAAGCAGTCAGCTCGTTCGTCGGTGCGATGGGGTCCTACCTCAGTGTGGACCCGCAATTCGATCTGCCGACCATCCTCGGGCTCGCGGCGAGCATGAGACTGGCCGGCGCCTCCAGCATCCACACCTTCACGATGCCGACCGCCGGCACAGGGACCTCGGCCGACGGACAGTCGATCGTCAATCTCGATCAGTCCTCGCTCCCGGCGCTGCGGGCGGCGCTGGCGCATGATGCGCTCGGAGCATTCGTCGCCGCCCACTGACGCGGCATCAGGTGCCAGACGGTTGCCCAGGCCGGCAGGATGAAGCACGATAGAACCCGATGCGGGGGCCAGGTCGCAAGGCCGAGCACCGTGATTCGCTTCGCCGTGAAACTGACTAGAGCCACCGCCTAGGAGACGCAGATGTCGAACACCACCTGCCATATGTCGATCTCGCTCGACGGGTTCGTCGCCGGTCCGGACCAAAGCCTGGAGAATCCACTAGGCCATGGGGGCATGGAACTGCACCGCTGGCATCTGGGTGACCCACGCTCCACCGAAGCCGACACGACAGCCAGCGACTGGCTGATGCGCCCACGCGGCGCCTACGTGATGGGGCGAAACATGTTCGGGCCCATCCGCGGTGAGTGGCGCGACGCCTGGGACGGATGGTGGGGACCCGAACCGCCTTACCATGCGCCCGTCTTCGTGCTCACTCACTACGCGCACGAGCCGATCGAGATGGAGGGCGGAACGACATTCCATTTCGTCACCGAGGGCTTCGACGCTGCCTACGCTCGGGCGCTCGATGCCGCCGACGGCAACGGCGTCGACATCGCCGGTGGCGCGTCGACAGTTCGGCAAGCACTCTCCGCCGGGGTGATCGATGAACTCACCCTCGACATCGCACCCGTGCTCCTCGGCAGCGGAGAGCGGTTGTTCGACGGCGTGGAGACCTTCGATTTCGAGCCCGCCGAGGTGCTGCACTCACCGCTCGTGACGCATATCCGTTACCGTCGAGCGATCACGTAGCAACCGCGGCACATTAGTCGCCGAGGCCAGTCCGAAACCCCTCGCGCCAGCTTGCGAAGCGCGGGGCCCATCCAAGTGAGGCCTTCGCCTTCGCATTCGACGAGCCGCGCGCTGTCGTCATCCACCGCACGCCGAACTCGCCGACCAGCGGACGGGCCACCCAAGCGGGTATGCGCATCGGCTTCCTCCCGCCTACGGCGCGGGCGAGTTCCGGTAGCCACTCCGCGACGGCGGCCGGATCGTCGTCGACGATGTTGTAGAGGCCGGCTGTCCCTCGCGTTGCGGCTGCGAAAGTTGCCGAGGCAGCGTCGTCTATATGGCAAAACGACCAGACCCCGGCACCACCGCCAACGATGGGCATCCGGCCTTTGCGAACGAGTTCGAGCATCTCCCCACCCGTGCCGAGCGACTGCGCGGGGCCGTACAACACTCCGTAGCGAAGGACGAGTCCTCCATCTGCCAACGTCACCGTTTCGGTGTGGGCGATCGCGGCGAGGGTTTGGCGTGACGCCGCCGCGGGATTCGGGTCGAGTGGATCCAGCTCCGACTTTACTCGGGCGCCGGCGTGCTCGTTCGTCCATCCGGTGAAGCTCTGCACGATGAAGCGGCTTGTTCCGGCCTCCTGCCCGGCGGCGAGCAGGGCATCCGTGGCGCGCGTACGCAACTCATTGGTGACCGTGAAGGATGCATCGAATCTCTTGAGGCTCATGCTGCCCGCGAGTGCCGTGAGCTCGTGAACGATGATGTCCGGCTGGGCATCGAGCACGCCTCGGCGGATGGAGTCCACATCCCGACCATCCATGACGACGCCGTGACCTCCCGCAGCATCGATCGGGCGCGCTCCCTCGAGAGAGCGGGAAGTGCCGGTGACCTCGTGACCTGCGGCGACGAAGAGGGGGACGAGCCGGGACCCGACGGCTCCCGTTGCGCCCGCGATGAATACCTTCATGTTGTTGCTCCTATCTGTTATCCCCTTCGACGGGTGACCCTGCCTGCTTGTGACAGACTGCGAACATGGATCTCGCGGGCGAAGCCGAGTCACTTCGTTCCCTGATGTTCTCGATCGCGTACCGGATGCTCGGCAGCGTCACCGACGCCGAGGATTAGCTCTCGCTCGAATCGTCGCCAGTCGTATTCTCGCTCCCAGTAGTCGATCAGCGACCTGGCATTCTTCAAGCGCACGCCTTGCGACCAGTCCGCGACAGTTTCCGGATTCGGCCACCGAGTTCTCGCCAGTCGCTGCTTCAAGTCCTCAATCTCGGAGTCGGAGATCGCGATGGTGAATGGGCGGACAAGTGTGGACGGTGCGGGCTTCGATGCGGTCATTGACTTCTCCTCCTGGACATCTGTTCACAGGGCAGAACTTGAGGCGGCCGCGCGACTCAATTGAGGGACGGGGCGCGGCGGCCGACTCGAACGACCGGCGCGCCCCGCGTCTGTCAGCCCTTCGTGACGGCAAACTCCTTGAAATCCGTGGCTGCAATCATCCCGCGGATGCCCGCAGCACCGGTCGTTGGGCATCCAACGTCGGTCACGGAGACCATCGCTTGGTCCCATGACGCCGTCGATTGCCCGGTCGCCGAGATTGTGCAGCCGGTTGCACGGAGAGTCACGTGGTACCAAGCGTTGAGCGCAACCCCACCCGGAACTGTCGTGTTCGCTAACGGCGTCCAGGTGGTTGTGTTCGCCTTGCCGAGGGACAATTGCGAGGACGTGCCATCAACTCCGACGAAGTATCCGTTGTAGAGGTCGGGACCGGTACCCGGCGAACTCACCCGCGCCATCACACCCCCGTTTCCATTCGGTGCAGTGAGGCTGGTCATCTTGACGTCAGATGACACTGTGTAGTTGTCCCCTGATGCGGGCGATGTCTGCTTGGGCCCATTTGTGCCGGTACCGGTCTGGCTCTGCGTTCCGGTCGCCCCGAGGGTCGACCATGTGCCGCCGTATGTGGTCCACCCTGTCGATGCCCCCGACGCCCAGCTGTCGCTGTATGTCGAGGCGGTGGATGCCGCGGCAGGTGTGACCTGGAAGTTCCGGAACGACGCTGAGGTGAGATGGCTCCGGACCCCTGCCTGCCCGGCAGCCAGACACCCGGCGTCCGTCGTCGAGACCGTGGTCGTCGCCGTCGAGTCGTCCCGTTTCAGGACCGCCGTGATAGTGCAACCGACAATCGTCGCCTGCAGGTGGTACCAGACTCCCGTCGAGACCCCGCCTGAAACGGCGGAAGATGTTAGCCCGGTCCAGTTGTAGTTCTGCCGTCCGATGAACACGTTGCCGAGCGTCTCGATGCCGACGTAATAGCCAGCGTGACTGTCCGCTCCGACGTCCGGGTTGGTTGTGCGAAGCAGCACACCCGCCTGGCCAGAGCTGTCTAGCCGCAGGTCGGTGGTAATGGTGACATCCGTCCAGCCAGTCGACCCGACGAGGGACTTCGGGCCGGATGATGTGCCGACCTGCGAGTAGACGCCGCCGCTCACCGACCACGAACCGCCGTATGTCGCCCACCCCATATCGTTGCCGGAGTCGAACGGCGCATACAGTGGCAGCGCCCCGATGGGGCCGACGCCGAACCGCACGTCGCAGCGCGTGGTCGACCCGCTGACGTAACGTGGCGTGACCATCATCACGGCCGTGCCCGACGCAGTGGGAACCATGCTCGGGCTGTAGTTTGCGCACTGCTTACCCGCCCCGTTGTTGTAGTCCCCGGTCGGGTCGATGGTGACCGGAGCCGAAACGATCTGCCAGTTGCCGACGCCGTTGTTCGTGTTCGTGAACACAACCCGGCCCGTCTCCGGCTTCACGACGGTCGTAGCGCCATCCAAGCCAGTCACGACTCGCTGGCCGGTGGCGATCAGTGTGCCGTTGGCGCCGCCTCCGGGTGTCCAGGTGAGTCCAGGAGTGTGAAGAAGCTGGCGCCCGTCGGCGGTCTGGATGAGCGTCCCTAGACTCGACGCCGTACCCCAGGATGCGCCGTCGGTAGACGATTTGAGGTACACCCGACAGGTCTGATCGGCGTTGCCGATCGCGTCCTTGCACAGCTCGTACGCCATGGCGTAGGTGCCGTTGCCGAGCTTGCGAACCACCGGCATGCCAGGGCGCGAGTTGCTGTCGCCGATCGCAACAGTATCCACCTGATTGCCCCATGTCCCGCCACCGTCCGAGGAAGTCACCATAACCAGCTTTTGGTAGTAGCCCGAAGCGCGCAGGCGCTCATCCGAGAAATGGCAGGCCAGCTTACCGTCGGCATTGAGGATGATCTCCGGCTCCCACAGCCCCGTGGCGACCCCGCTCGGGCTGCCAGACTTCGTCGCGCAGTTGCCGCGCTGGGTCCAGGTCACTCCGTAGTCGGTGCTCACGAACGTCTGCACTTCCTGGTATCCCCAGTTGACGTTGTCCCAGGCGTTGCCGGCTGCGACGATCGTGCCGGCTGCAAAGCCACCGCTGGCAACGGGCAGCTCGTACATCGAGCCGAAGTAGATTCCCCAGCCAGTCGTCGGCGAGTACAGGGTGCTGATAGCGGTCCATGTCGCACCGTTGTCGGTGCTGCGTTTGATCACCGAATGCGTTCGAACGCCGGTGTCATTCACGCTGTACATCACGAGCAAGTCGCCGCGCCTGCTGGTATCCGCGCTCGCCGCCAACCTGATGATGCGTGGGTAGTCGTTGTTCTCAACGCCCGTTCCTGAGCTCGGCGCCGCCACAACGGTGCCGGGCGATGCGGATGCGGGGGATGCGGTGAACACGACCTGCAACAGGAGCAGTATCGCGATCAGCGCTGCTCCGGGGAGCAGCGTTCGACGGTGCGGATGGGTGGAAGTTCTCATTGTGTTGACTCCTTAGTTATCCGGCGTTCGTCCCCCTGCAGCAAGCTCGAGTCGCTCGACATGCAGACGGGCGTTCGACGTGCGGATGCCGACCGAGCCTGCCGGATACGGCAGGGGGTCGTGCACGTCGAAGAGGCTCAGGCCGTCGAGTTCGACCGAAATGGCGCCTCCGTGCACGCGGAGGCGGAGCTGATGGGATGTCGATGGATCTACATCGAACGGGCGCGTCGCGAGCGCCCGTTCGTCGTAGGCGTGCCGGGCGAGTACGACGTGATCACGGTGCAACTGAACCGAGTATCCGAGTAGAAAGTTGATCCCGAGCCGGGTATCGTCTCCTTCTCCTCCCTCGGAGAGCTGCGTCGCCCGCAGGAGAAGATCGGCATGCGATACGTCGCCACCGAACGCGACCGAGACGGTCGCGTCGACCGTGAGGTCGTCCCAGGTGGCGTCGCCGAGCAGGCGCTTGCCGTAACCCTCGATCTCCTCGCCTTCGACGGATTCCGAGGTGCCGTCGGGCGCGGACATCACTGTAACCAGCGCGAGGGTGGGAGTGCCCTTGATCCCGTGTATGACGAGCTCCCCGTAATCCAGACGGAGGTCGACCGCCAGGTCTCCGGATTCGAAGTCGCCGGCGAGGTAGACACGCTGCGGACCGTCGCTTTGAACCTGCAACTCGTAGCTGATCTCCTCACCTGGACGCAGGCGGACTTCGTCGTAGGGCTGACCAGGGGCGCGGACGAGTTCGCCGCCGCTGCCCAGGGATGCCCAGAAGCGACCCGGCACCGGCTTGGGAGCGATATGTTCTGCGACGGCTGCGGTAGTCCGCGTCAGTGCAATGTGGCCGATATGAACGGGTGCCGCGCCCGTGGCGATGCCGAGGCGCTTCACGCCCGCGTCCCGCGCGACAAAAACCTCCCGCTCGTCGACCCAGACGCGCAACCTGTCATCCTGAATGATTTTCCAGCGATGCAGCGTCGCTTCAGCCACACCCTCGGGCAGGTGCACGAAATGATCGTCGAGTACGAGCCCGTGGCCAACGCCACTCAGGTTCAGTTCCGCCGTGAAGGTCTCGCCGAGTTCCACATTCCAGTGGGCGACCGCACCTTTCCCGAGGAGCAGTCCCGCACCATCGTGAGCTTCCACGTGCCCGTCGGAGACGGTCCAGCGGTCGACTCCCCCAGCGCGCCAGTCGCACCATTCGTCGGGCATCGAAGGCACTGCTGCCGACGTCGTCGGCCCGAGCACCTGCAGGCTGGACCCGCTCCACACCTGGCGATCGATGTTGAGATCGCGCGAGGCGTCGGCGTTCAGATTGTGGTAGGCGATGTACGTCGAGACGAGGTCCGGTCCGGAGACGCTGCTGCTGTGACCGAGTCCCACGCGGGGCCCGCTCGTGCTGATCAGGATCGGGTTGAGAGGATCGGCCCGGTACCCGGTCAGCGGATGGTCACTCCAGGCGGCATCAATGCGGTAGCCCGGGCTCAGGTAGTGGTTTCCGGTGAGGGTCATGGAGTACACGCCATCGCGCTTGCTGACGAATGGGCCCTCCGTCCACCCGTTCATGCGAATGCCAGTGAATACAGGTTCTCCGAACTCGGTCGGCGACGCCATCTCGCATCCCCAGATGCCCTCGTCGCCAGCCCAGTAGAAGTACCAGCGGCCGTCGTCGTCGATGAGCACGTTGCCATCGATCGCGTGCCCGACGTTCCCCGAGACGGGGACGAACGGACCGGTCGGCGACTCCGAACGCAGCACGAAATGGCCGTGCCCCGAGGGCGACATGTACATGAAGAAGGCCCCGTCTGCGTAGACGACCTCCGGGGCGAACGGCACGAGATCGGGAAAGACGTCCTCGGCGATCGTTGGCCCCTCGAGTTGCCATGTCACAAGGTCGTGGGAACTCCAGCACCGAACGTCAGGGTTCGTGCAGTACAAGTAGTATTTGCCGTCGTGGCGAAGCACGAACGGATCGGCGAAGTCGCCCGCGCGCGCGACGGGATTCTGGTAGGTCGCCATATCAGCCCTTGATCCCGCTGAAGGCGAACGAGTTGACGAAGTACTTTTGGGCGAGCGTGAAGAGGATTATCACCGGTAGTACGGCGATGATCGACGCTGTCATGACCATGGGGTAGTCGGTCTGCTCCGCGTGGAACGCGCTGAACGACGCGATCACTAGCTGCACGGTCGAATTCTGCGGCGAGTTTGTGAAGATGAGCGGCCCCAGGTAGTCGTTCCAGGTGGCCATGAAGACGATGATCACGTTGGCTGCGATCGCCGGCTTACAGAGAGGGAGGAAGATGCTCCAGTAGATACGGAAGAAGCCGGCGCCTTCGAGCTTGGCCGCCTCCAGAAGCTCGGTCGACAGGCCGAGCATGTACTGCCGCAGGAAGAAGATCATCGTCACGTTGCCGAGGAGGCCGGGGACTATCAGCGGGAGCAGGGTGTCGATCCAGCCGATCTGCGCGTAGATCAAGAATTGCGGGATGATCAGCACGACGATCGGCACCATGAGGGTCGCGAGCAACACGGCGAAGATGGCACCCTTGTGCGGGAACTCGAGTTTGGCGAACGCAAACGCTGCCATCGTCGACGAGAGAGTGCCGACGACCACGACCAGGGCGGTCACGATCAGGCTGTTGAGCAATCCAGTAGCGAGCGGTACAACGTGCCAGACATCGATGTAGTGCGCCCACTCGACCGGGTTGGGGATCCACTGGGGGGGATAGTCGAAGACCAACTTCGACTCTTTCAGTGAGGTCGACAACATCCACAGGAACGGGAGCACCATCGTGAGCGCGCCCAGAAGCATCAGGGTGAACGCGATGACGGTGCCCGTCCTCCGGACGGTGGTGTTCGTGCGAGCCACGGTCATTCTCCTTCGAAGACCCACCGGCGGGACAGCCGGAATTGGATGAGCGTCACGCCGAGAATCACGAGCGCGAAAAAGACAGCCGTGGCGGATGCGAGTCCGAGTTCGTTGGAGCCAAACGCCTTTTGCCAGATGTAGTAGGTGATGGTCGCAGCACTGTAGTCGCGTCCGCCGTCGGAGGTGAAAAGCTGCACTTCGACGAAGGTCTGTAGCGACCCGATGACTCCGATGATCGTCAGAAAGAAGATCGCGGGCGTCAGCATTGGCAGGGTGATCTGGAAGAACTGGCGGGGGGCGGAGGCGCCGTCGATCCGGGCCGCTTCGTAGTACGTCTCGGAGATGTTGTTGAGGCCGGCGAGGATGTAGATCGAGGTGATTCCGATCAACTTCCAGGCGATCATCAGGACGATCGTCGTCTTGATCCAGGCCGGGTCGCCCAGCCAGTCGGGGCCTTGGATTCCTATCAGCGCGAGTCCCTGATTGACGAGTCCGTACTGGTAGTTGAAGATCCATTTCCACAACACGACCAGCGCGACTATCGATGAGATGTACGGCAGGAAGAAGAGGATTCGAAAGACGCCGCTGCCGGGCGTTCCTCGGTGGACGCCGACCGCGAGCAGAATGCCGAAGAACAGGTAGAAGGGGATCGGGACCAACATCACCAAGGTATTGCCGGACGCGATCCAGAAGTATTTGTCGGTCAAGAATGCGGTGAAGTTGTCCAACCCGATGAAGTCCTGACGACCGCTGAGCCCGTTCCAGTTCGTGAATCCGGCATAGATCGCGATCCCGACAGGGATGATGCAGAACAGGATCACCTGAAGCGCGATGGGTGTGACGAAAGCGAGGCCCCACGCCGTTTCGTGTCGCCGCATCGATGATGCGCGCCTCTTCGTAGTCCTCATTGACAGGGGGCTCCCATTTTCAGATCGGCCGCAGGGTGAGGCGCGAGACTGTTTTGCCGGTCTCGCGCCCCACCATTGCGTTTGTCAGACCTTACTTGCCTTGTTGTGCGATGCCGTCGTCGAGCTGCTTCTGGATCTCGTCCTGGATGGATGCGGTGTATTGAGCCGCAGTCTTTTCACCCTTCCAGACACTGGCCACATTGGCGTTGAACGTGCCGAACCAGTCGCTGTTGTAGGTGTAGGTCTGCGTCGCACGGCGGCCGTAGTCCTCGATGATCCGGATGAATTCCTGCTTGTTCGCGGGCGCCTTATCCGTCTTCAAGTAGTTGTTCTTCGCCATGTCGACGAGGTTCGGGATGGCCTGCCCCTTGTCGATGTTGGTTTGCTGGGCATCCTTGTTGAAGGCCAGGAACGCGGCCAGGTTCGACGCGTCGCTCTTATCCTTGCTGGTGTTCGAGACCGCGAGGCCGATGCTGCCGTACCAGATCGCTTCCTTACCCGTTGCCGGGCTGACTGGCCACGGCATGATGTCCCAGTTGAACTTGGCGTCGTTCCACAGGCCGCCCTGGTTCCACGGACCGATTCCCATCATCGCGACCTTGCCGTCGACGAAGCGCTGGTAGTCCGGAAGCGCAGTCTGCTCTGCCGGGGTCGGAACGACGTGGTCCTTGAGGTTGAGATCGGCGACCCACTGCAGCGCATCCACGAATTTCGGGTCGGTGACGGTGACCTTCGTGTGGTTCGCGTTCAGCCAGTCGCCGCCGTTCGACCATACGGCGGATTCGACGGAGTACGGCGTGGAGCCATACACCTTGGCGGCACCGGTGCCGTGGGTCAGCTTCTTCGCGGCGGCTTCGAACTGGTCCCAGGTCCACGGGGCGTCGTCCGTCGGGGCTGTGATTCCTGCCGCGTCGAACAAGTCCTTGTTGTACGCGAGTGTGAACGGTCCGATGTCCTTGGGCAGTCCGTAGACGGCACCCTTGCCAGGTGACTTCCCGTCGTAACGGTACATGTCCAGCGCCTTCTTCCAGACGTTGTCGGCCTTGAACACTTCATTGTTCTTGACATAAGAACTGAGGTTGGCGATGAGGCCGGCATCGGCGTACGGCATCACCTTCTCTGGCTGCAAGTAGAAAACGTCGGGCGTCTTCTTGCTGGCGATCATGGTCTGGAGCTTTGTCGCGAAGTCAGTATCCGGAACCGTGATGTAGTCAACCTTCACGTGCGGGTACTTGTGCTCGTACTGCGAGATCATGGTCTTGAAAGCGGTGATCTCCTCGGGAGATCCCCAGCCCATGAACGTGATAGTTTTATCGCCCGCCGGCTGGGCGGCACTGCACCCGCTCAGCGCGAGGGCGGCGGCCGCTATGAGGGCGAACGCGGCGCTGCGTTTCTTCATGTCTGTCTCCTGGTGCCGCGAGCATCCTGTGCCGGTCTCCGCTGTTAGGCGGCGGCTCGGTCGTCGTCGACCGCTGGGTAGCTCGATTATTTGAGGACGCTAATCTATAGCGCTGTAAATGTCAAAGAACTCACACCATTTGGACTCGAGCTAATTATGCTGTCGTCATGACACTCGGAAGATCAGCAGGCGGCGTCCGCCTCCAGGACGTGGCAGATCTCGCCGGCGTCTCGATGAAGACCGTTTCGAATGTGGTGCATGACTATGAACATGTTTCCGAGGCGATGCGGGACAAGGTGCAGGCCGCGATCGACGCACTCGGCTACCGGCCAAACCTCACGGCAAGGCGCCTCGCTACTGGCAAGACGGGCATGATCGCCCTGGCCATCCCCGAAATCGATCAGTTCTACTTCGCCGAGTTAGGCCGCCATATCGGTGAAGAAGCTGCACGACATGGCTATCGAATCCTGGTCGAGCAGACGCTCAACGACGTCGAGGCCGAACGCGCCGTAATCAGGGACCGCGACGAGGGCCTGGTCGACGGGGTCATATTCCAGCCAGCGCGCATCGACACTCTCGAGATCGCTCGACTGCGCCCCGGAACGCCGCTCGTCCTTCTCGGAGAGGCCGCGAGGCCAGTCAACACGGACCATGTCATGATCGACAACACTCGGGCGGCGAGAGACGGTGTCGAGATGTTGCTAGGGCGCGGCCGCCGGCGCATCGCCTTCCTGGCCATGGTCCACGGGGACATCACCGAGTCCACGCACCTTCGGCTGCTCGGCTACCAAGAGGCTCTGCTCGCGGCTGGGGTTGGGCTCGATGCCCAACTCGTGCTGCAGAGCGAAGGGTTCGGTTTCGAAGACGGCGTGCGCGCGATTTCGTCCGCCATCGCTGCGGGTGTCGAGTTTGACGCTGTGCTCTGCCGCGACGACCTGTTCGCCATGGCGGCGCTTCGGGGGCTCGAGATTGCGGGACGCCGGGTGCCGGAGGATGTCGCGGTACTCGGCTGGGATGACACGGCGGTGGCTCGCTACAGCACGCCCTCGCTGTCTTCGGTGTCGCCCGACAAGCGGGCACTGGCTAGCGCCGCGTTCGCCCTGTTGGCGGATCGAATGCAGGGGTACGACGGTGCCGGGCGCCACGAGATCGTGGCACACTCGGTCATTGAACGCGCCACTACCTGATTCCTGCTTTACAGCGCTGCAAGGAAGCCATATGGTTCTTCCATGCGTGTTGAACCAAATTTGGCGGCGAGCGAGCGAGACGGAACCTACCCGCGACCGCAGCTCGTTCGCGACCGGTGGGCCGAACTCGGCGGGGTGTGGGAGTTTGAGTTCGACGACGCTGACGAGGGCCGCGAGCGCGGCTGGCACGCCGGCCAACCGCTCTCGCGCAGGATCATCGTCCCCTTCCCCCCGGAGTCCGAGGCCTCTGGTATAGGGGAGACCGGGTACCACCGCGTTCTGTGGTACCGGCGCACGGTCGCCGCGAGCGAGATCGTGGCGACCGGCCACGCTGCTGGACGCACGCTGCTTCTCCATTTCGGGGCCGTCGACTACCGGGCGGACGTGTGGGTGAACGGATTGCACATGATCCACCACGAAGGCGGCCACACCCCGTTCACGGCGACGGTTCCGCGGCCAGGGAATGGCTTCGAGATTGTCGTTCGCGTCGAAGACGACCCTCACGATCTCGGTCAGCCGCGCGGAAAGCAGGACTGGACCGAGCAGCGACACGTGGTCTGGTACGACCGCACGAGCGGCATCTGGCAGCCGGTCTGGCTCGAGTCCGTGCCCCGTGTGCACATCACGCACCTGGCGTGGCGACCGGACATCGTCCTAGCTGAGGCGGGACTGTCGATCGAGCTCTCCGACCGTCCCGCGCCCGGCACCAACGCGCGTGTCATCCTGCGCCTCGGTGGCAAACTGCTCGCCGATCAGACTTTGCACGTCTCGGAGTCCCGCGCGACCATGGTGGTCACCGTCGACGCGTTGCGCAACGGACAGGCGCACGAGGATGTGCTTTGGTCGCCAGAGCGGCCCACGCTCATCGATGCGACCGTAGAACTCGAAGTACCCGGGCAGGAGCGAGACACCGTCGCTTCCTACTTCGGTTTCCGCCAGATCGGCGAGGGCGCCGGGCGGTTCCTGCTCAACGATCGACCATACGACATCCGAGGCGTGCTCTCGCAAGGCTATTGGCCCCACTCACACCTCGCCGCTCCGGGGCCGGAGGCCCTGAGGGCGGAGGTCGAACTCATCCGTGAACTCGGCTTCACCACGGTGCGCGTCCATCAGAAGATCGAGGACCCTCGATTCCTCTACTGGACCGACCGCCTAGGCGTCCTGGTGTGGGAGGAAATGCCGAGCACGTACGAGTTCTCGTCCACAGCATCCGCCCGTCTTCTGGCGGAGTGGACTGAGGTGATCCGCCGCGATGCCTCGCATCCGAGCATCGCCGTCTGGGTGCCATTCAACGAGAGCTGGGGCGTTCAACACGTGGCGAAAGACACCTCACAACAGAGCCTGGTTCGCGCGATGTACCACCTGACGAAAGCACTCGATGCGTCACGGCTCGTCGTCTCTAACGATGGCTGGGAACACACGTGCTCCGACCTGCTGACCATCCACGACTACGAGAACGACCCGGTTCAGCTGCTCGCCTCGTACGGCACGGCGGATGCGCTGCGTGGCTGCCTGGACGAGATCGCCCCCAACGGACGACGGATGCTGGTTGGCACCGACGAGGAACGCACGCGCACCGCGGCACGGCCCGTCGTACTCAGCGAGTTTGGCGGTGTCAGCATCGAGCCGTCAGAGGAAGGCGCGTGGGGCTATCAGCTCGTCGAGTCGCGCGAGCACCTCGAACAACACCTCTTCAGCCTCTTCGCTGCGGTCCGCGGAACCGAGACCCTCGCTGGCTGGTGCTATACACAACTGACCGACACGGCGCAGGAAACCAATGGCCTCACCGACGAGCACCGCGTCCCCAAAATCCCTGTCGAACGTATCCGCGCGATCCTGCGGGGCGAGAACCATTTACGCGTGCCTGTCGATCAGCCATAGGGAGCTCGAAACCATTCCTCTGACACGACCGATACAGGCCGCCGATGACAAAGCCGGGCCGGTCCCCTCAAGGATCGGCCCGGCCATGGATTGTCGGGCTCGGTGATTCAGCCGCTCAGATCAGGTGCTGCGGGTCCAGTCCCCACTTGGTCGCGAGCTTCGCGCTGATGCCTGCGTCCCGGACGGCTTTGAGCGCATCGATGAGCTTCTTGTTGATCGGCGCACCCTTGTTCGTGTATGCACCGATGGTGTTGTCGGTCGGGTATGCGTTAGGAACGGCCTTGAGCTTGTCGCCGGTCTTCTTGATCACGTCCGAGGTGGAGACGTCCGTCTGGAACGCGGCATCCGCCTTGCCGTTGAGGAGGTTCTGGACCACGTCCACACCCGCGTCGGTGCCGAGAGGCTCGACCGGCTTGAGGTGAGCCGCGGCCAGCTGGTTCTGGAGATCCGTGAGCTTCGGCTCGTCAGCGGACCCCGTCTGGTAGGCGAGCGTCTTACCGGAGAGGTCGGTGAGCGTGTGGATGGAGTTGTCGTTCTTGTGAACGAGCAGGGCGTAACCGGTCTTGATGTACGGCACCGGGCTGGCGGCCGCGCTGCGCGCGTCAGTGACATACAGGGACGACCAGGCGACGTCGCATCTCTGTGCGTTGAGGGCGGGGATGATGCCCTTCAGGCTGACCTCGACCGGAACGAACTCGAGGTGCAGCTGCTTCGCTACAGCCTTCGCGAGATCTACGTCGAATCCGACCGGGTTGCTGGTGTCGGTGCCTTGGTAGTACTCCATCGGAGCGTAGGCGGCGTTCATACATACGGTGAGCTTGCCGGGAGAGACGACTCCCCCGGCTCCGGATGCGCCGCTGGCCGGCGTCGAACTGCAGCCGGCAAGAGCTGTGATGGCCAGAAGGGCGATCGCAGTCGCGGCCGTCGAGGTGCGGATGAATCTACTCATGGGTGCTCCAAGGGTTGGATGTGATTGGTTGGGTTGGGTGGGTGGTGCGTATCAGGAGACGTGCTTGAGATAACGGCGGGCTTCAGCGCTTTCGGGCGCGTCGAAGAATTGGTCGGGCGCGGCGACTTCGACGATGCGTCCGGCATCGAACAAGGCGACCTCGTCGGCCACGCGACGGGCGAATCGGGTCTCGTGGGTGACGACGACCATGGTCATCCCTTCGGCGGCAAGCGACTCCATGACCGCCAGGACCTCGCCCACCAGCTCCGGATCGAGCGCAGACGTCGGTTCGTCGAAGAGCATCACGCGTGGTTCCATGACGAGTGCACGGGCGATCGCGACCCGCTGTTGCTGGCCACCCGACAACTCGGCGGGATATTGCCCGGAACGTCCTGCCAATCCGACGCGTTCAAGCATCGCCATCGCCTTCTCTCGCGCGTCTCGTCTCGACATGTGAAGGGCAAGAGTCAGGCCGCTTGCGACGTTGTCGACGGCGGTCAGATGGTTGAACAAGTTGAATCGCTGGAACACCATCCCGATCTCGCGGCGCTCCTTTGCGATCATGCGTTCCGGAAGCGGCTTTCCACGCGGGTCGACCCCGAGGACCCGTCCGTCCAGCAGCACCGTGCCGCTGTCGGCCGGCTCCAGGACGTTCATCAATCGGAGGATGGTCGACTTTCCCGAGCCAGAGGCTCCGAGGATGACCTTGACCTGCCCCGCATCGACACGGAAGCTCACACCGCCGAGCACGTCCAGGTCTCCGTACCGCTTGTAGAGGTCGACGGCCTCGAGCACCGGCCGGTTCATGCGTACGCCCTGCGCGGCAGCAACGACTTCTTCGTAGATTTCCATTGGAATCGCCTTTCGAACATCCACTGGGCAGCCATGAGAAGACTCACGATGACCAGGTAATAGACAGCTGCGGCCGAATAGAACTCGGCGTAGCGGAAGGTCCGCGACACGAAGATCCCAGCGATGGTCATGAGCTCTTTCAAAGAGATGACGCTGGCGAGCGACGTGTATTTCAGGACCGCGATGAATTCGTTGCTCGTGGGAGGGATCGCGGTCCGAATCGCTTGGGGCATCACCACACGGAACAGAGTCCATGCCGGCGTTATCCCGAGGGCTCGAGCCGCCAAGGGCTGACCCTCCTCGACGGCTTGCATGGCCGATCGGAGAATCTCGGCCATGTATGCGGCTTCGACGATGGTCATTCCGATGAAGCACGCGAGGAAGGGGTTGAACCAGCTCTCTCGGAACGCCGGCCACAGCTGGGGAGCCGCATTCCACACGACGAGAAAGATCAACAGGGTCGGTATGGCGCGAAAGAACCATACGTAGACCATTCCGAATCCACGCGCCAGTCCATTCTTCGACTGCCGCGCAAGGGCGATGAGGAAGCCCAGTACCGTCGCCCCTGCCATCGAACAGATCGCGAGACTCAGGGCCACCCAGGCGCCGGTCAGGTAATCGGTCGAGAGCAACGCCGACCAAAAAATATTGGGGTCGAATCCCATAAGTCCACTCCGACTCTTCGTTGAACGTGTGAATCACGCGACGGGCAAGGTCCCGAAGAAAGTTTCTTCAGACGAATCCTTTGTTGCGTGTTGGACAGCATAGGTCGGGGCGCCCACTCCGTCAACCCCGGATCATTCCGGCGCCGAGCCAGCCTCGGTGGGCACCGGAAACCGCTACCGTTGACGCATGCGTTCCATGCCCCTTGATCCAGCCGTCCGTCGCCTGAGCGTCGGCCCGAGGCTCCGCGCGGCGCGAAAAGCACGACAGCTGACAATCGACGAAGTCGCGGCGGTCACCGGTCTCACCAAGGGATTCCTCTCACGGGTCGAGCGGGACGTGACCTCGCTCAGCGTGTCGTCGCTCATCACGTTGTGCGACGTGCTCTCCATTCCCGTCGGCTCGTTGTTCGAGGAGCCGGATGTGCAACTCGTCCGCGCCGGCTCCGGGCCGCGGATCAACCTGGGCGGCGTCGAGACGGAGGAACGCCTGCTCTCCCCGCGCTCCGAGGGGCGGGTGCAAGTGATCCGTTCGCTGATCGAGGGCGGCGGCCACGGTGGCGACGAGTTATACGCCGTGGCTGCGGATGTCGATGTGCTGCATGTGCTGCGGGGACAGGTCGAGGTGCGTTTCTCCGGTGAGGAATGGCAGCTCGGCCCGGGCGACACACTGACCTTCAGCGGTCGTGAGCCGCATACCTGGCGGGTGCTCAGCGAAGACGGCGCCGAAGTGATCTGGGTACTCGTCCCCGCACTCTGGAGCGCCTGACCACAGCCTGAGAACCTGCCTGGCAGGTTGCGACGGCGGTGGACCACGTATAGCCTTACGCGACACTAAAGTTTTTCTCTGAACAACTTTTCGCACCAAGGAGGCTGCAGATGGCATCGCCCGACGGACCAATCGACTCGTCCCGGATCCCGCGTTACGCGGGCCCGGCCGGATTCGCGAGACTGCCCCGCCTCGATCAGGTGGCACACGCCGACATCGTCGTCGCGGGCGTCCCCTTCGACTCCGGCGTCTCCTATCGTTCGGGCGCTCGCTTCGGACCGACCCACATCCGGGAGGCGTCTCGGCTGCTCCGGCCATACAACCCGGCCCTGGATGTGTCGCCCTTCGAGATCACGCAGGTCGCGGATGCGGGCGACATCGCCGCCAACCCGTTCAACATCGGCGAGGCGATCGAGACCATCCAGGCCGCCGCCTACGACCTCACGGCAGACGGGACGCGCCTGGTCACCCTCGGCGGAGACCACACCATCTCACTCCCGCTGCTGCGGGCGGCAGCGGAGCGGCACGGCCCCGTCGCCCTCCTCCACTTCGATGCGCACCTGGACACCTGGGACACCTACTTCGGCGCTGAGTACACCCACGGCACCCCGTTTCGACGAGCGTTCGAAGAAGGAATCATCGACACCGAGGCGCTGAGCCACGTCGGCACCCGCGGACCCCTCTACGGCAAGAAGGACCTCGAGGACGACCGCCGGTTCGGTTTCGGGATCGTCACCAGCGCGGACGTGTACCGGCAGGGCGTCGACGAAGTGGTCGCCAAGCTGCGCGACCGCATCGGCGACCGACCTCTGTACATCTCGATCGACGTGGATGTGATGGATCCGGCGCACGCGCCCGGTACCGGCACTCCAGAGGCGGGAGGGATCACCAGTCGTGAGTTGCTGGAGATCCTGCGCGGATTCGCGGGACTCAACCTGATCGGCGCAGACGTTGTCGAGGTTGCCCCCGCATACGACCACGCCGACATCACCGGTGTCGCCGCATCCCACCTCGCCTACGACCTCGTCTCGTTGCTCGCGCTGAACCACGAGTCGGCGACGTCGTGACCATGCGCACAGGCGGCGACGTCGTCGTCGAGACCCTCACCGCGCTGGGCGCGCGCTACGTCTTCGGTATCCCGGGGCAGCACGCGCTCGGTCTGTTCGACGCGCTGCGACGCAGCCCCCTCACCTTCGTCAGCTCGAGGGTGGAGAACAACTCAGCATTCGGCGCCGACGGCTACTCCCGGGTCACCGGCGACGTCGGGGTGCTGTTCCTCTCGACCGGTCCGGGCGCACTGACCTCCCTCGGCGCACTACAGGAGGCGTACTCCACCGGGGTTCCGCTCGTCGTCGTGGCGAGTCAGGTGCCCCGGCGCGGGCTCGGCGGCACGCGGAACGGACTGCTGCACCAGCTCGACGACCAGCAGGCGAGCGCACGGAACGTGACGAAGTCGACGGCCCTCGTCCGGGATGCCGCCCACCTGCCCGCCGCCCTGGCCGATGCGTGGGCGCTCGCGCAGGCGGCGCCCTCCGGGCCGACCTGGGTGGAGGTTCCGGAGGATGTGCTGCTCGGTCCGGCGGATGTTCCGCCCGTACTCAGCGCACCCGCCGCATCGATGCCGTCGCGCGCGCCGCGGGCTGAACTTGTGGCGGAGGCGGCTCGAATGCTTTCCGGCGCCCGCCGCCCGGTCATCCTGGCGGGCGGCGGGGTCCGTCGCTCCCCCGGCGGCCCGGATGCACTGCGCCGGCTCGCCGAGGCGCTCGACGCACCCGTCGTCTCTACCGTCGGCGGCAAGGGCGCCCTCGACTTCGCCCACCCGCTCTCAGCCGCATCCTGGATCGAGGACCGGCACACCACTGAACTGCTCGAGCAGGCCGATGTGCTGCTCGCTGCCGGCACTGCGATCGGCGAGGTGACCAGCAACTACTTCACATTCACCCCGGGTGGTCGCCTCATTCAGGTGGATGCCGACCCGCGAGTGCTCGGCTCCAACTATCCGAGCCTCGGCATCCCGGCCGACGCAGGGCTCGCACTCGGCGCCATCGCAGACGCACTCAGCGGCCACGACCCGGCGGAGACGGTCGAGCGGCCGGGCGCGCAGGTCGCCGCCGAACTCCGCTCGCGCGTCGAGGCTCGCCTCGCCGGCCAAGACAGGGACGCAGAGCGGAAGCTGATGGCCGATCTGCGCGCCGCCGTGCCGTCCGATGTGCACACGTTCTGGGACATGACGATCGCAGCCTACTGGGCGTGGTCGGCGTGGGACCCGCAGGACGGCGGGTTCCACTCCGCTCAAGGCTCGGGCGGGTTGGGATTCGCTTTCCCGGCTGCGCTAGCCGCGGCCGTCGGCTCCGGCCGACGCACGCTCGCAGTCAGCGGCGACGGCGGCGCCCTCTACTCGATCGCCGAGTTGGCGGCCGCTCGCCAGCACGACGCCGATGTCACCTGGCTGATCATCGATGACGGCGGCTACGGCATCCTCCGCGAGTACATGACCGAGGAGTTCGGCGAGGCGACAGCCACCGAGCTGGCCCGCCCGGATTTCGTCGACCTCGCCCGCTCGTTCGGCGTACCGGCTGAGCGCGTGGACGCGGACTCGGTCGGCGAGGCCGTCGCCGCGAGCTTCGAGCGCCGCGGTCCGCTCGTCCTGGTCCTTCCCGCTCTGCTGCGGATGTTCGCACCCACCCATCTCTGATCCACAACCCATACTCTCTCAACGCAAAGGAGCGTTTTTCATGGACATCGCCATCGTTGTCATCTACCTAGCCGCGATGGTCGGCTTCGGATTCTGGGGCCGCTCCAGAACGAAGAATTCGGCGGACTTTCTGGTCGCCGGTCGCCGGCTCGGCCCGACTCTCTATACGGGGACGATGGCAGCCGTCGTGCTCGGCGGCGCATCCACCGTGGGCGGCGTAGGCCTCGGCTACAAATTCGGCATCTCGGGCATGTGGTTGGTCATCGCCATCGCCGTCGGTCTGCTGCTGCTCAGCCTGCTCTTCGCCGGACGCATCCAGAAGCTGCGGGTCTACACCGTCGCCCAGATGCTGCACCTGCGCTACGGCGTCAATGCCACCAGCGCCTCCGGCATCGTGATGATGGCGTACACCCTCATGCTCTCCGTGACCTCGACCATCGCCTACGCAACGATCTTCAACGTGCTCTTCGGCACCGACCAGACAGTTTCGGTCATCATCGGCGGCGCGATCGTGATGCTGTACTCCTCCATCGGCGGCATGTGGTCGATCACGATCACCGACATGGTCCAGTTCATCCTGAAGACCATCGGAGTCTTCTTCCTCATGCTGCCATTCGCCTGGATCCACGCCGGCGGCTACGAAGGCATCGTGAAACGTGTCGGCGCTTCCCACTTCGCACTCGGTGCGATCGGCGCGGACACCATCGTGACCTTCTTCGTGGTGTACACGTTCGGAATGCTGATCGGGCAGGACATCTGGCAGCGCGTCTTTACTGCGCGCACGCCCCGCGTGGCCAAATGGGGTGGCACGACGGCAGCGCTCTATTGCGTGCTCTACGGCATCGCCGGCGCTCTGATCGGTACGGCGGCGGCCTCTTTCCTTCCGGACATCGCCAACAAGAACGACGTCTACGCCACGGTCGCCGAGACGATCCTGCCCGTCGGTGTGGCGGGTCTCGTGCTCGCCGCCGCGGTGGCCGCGATGATGTCGACCGCGTCAGGCGCCCTCATCGCTTCGGCCACGGTCGCGCGTGCAGACGTCGTCCCGCTGCTGCTGCGTCTCATCGGCCGC
Organism: Leifsonia sp. Ger2509; assembly: GCF_055231915.1. Classification (NCBI taxonomy): domain Bacteria; kingdom Bacillati; phylum Actinomycetota; class Actinomycetes; order Micrococcales; family Microbacteriaceae; genus Leifsonia; species Leifsonia sp. Ger2509. The sequence goes on along the minus strand of NZ_JBUYVB010000003.1, from coordinate 2,837,386 downwards.
CGGCCGGCAGCGGTGTCCTCAGACAACCCCGAACACGACCTGCGCTCGAACCGTCTCTACGTCATCGTGCTCGGTGTGGTGGTGATCTGCATCGCCGCTCTGCTCAACGACGTCGTCGGCGCGCTGACGGTGGCGTACGACATCCTGGTCGGCGGTCTGCTCATCCCCATCCTCGGCGGTTTCGTCTGGCGGCGCGCAACCGGTGCGGGCGCACTCTGGGCCATGGGCACCGGAACGGTAGCCACACTCGCCACGATGATCGCGCTCGGCGACGTTCTGGCCAACCCGCCGATCTACGTTGGGCTGGCTGTCAGCCTGGTCGCGTACATCGTCGCCAGCCTGCTGTCCCCCCGCACGCCTGCCCCGGTCCTGCAACGCTGGGATGCGCGGCTCCGTGGGACCGCTGAGCCGGCCGCCGACGCGGAGATCAATGACCCGGACGCGGCCATCAATTCTCCGGCCTGACTCCGCCTCGAACACAACCTCGTCACGCAAAGGATCCCGTTCATGCAGTACGCAGTTACCAATCCCGCGACCGGTCAGACGGTTCGGACGTTCGATCCCATCAGCGACACCGGCCTCGAGGCGGCGATCGAAGGTGCCGATGACGCCTACCGGAACTGGGGACGCACGACCACCGTCGAGGAACGGGCCGCGCTGGTGCGCCGCGTGGGCGAGCTCCATGAGGAACGGAAAGGCGAGCTCGCGAGGATCATCGTCGAGGAGATGGGCAAGCCCATCGAGCAGGCCGTCGCCGAAGTGGAGTTCGCGGGAGCGATCTACAAGTACTACGCAGATCACTCGGCCGAATTCCTGAAAGACGAACCGATCACCCTGCTCGACGGCGAGGGCTCCGCGGTCGTCCGTCGTTCGGCGTTGGGCGTGCTGCTCGGCATCATGCCGTGGAACTTCCCCTACTACCAGGTCGCCCGGTTCGCCGCCCCGAATCTGATCATCGGTAACACGATCCTGCTCAAGCATGCAGAGCAGTGCCCGGAGTCGGCAGCGGCGATCGAGCGGATGTTCCTCGACGCCGGCTTCCTGCAGGGTTCGTATGTGAACATCTATGCGTCACACGATCAGATCGAGACGGTGATCGCCGACCCCAGGGTGCACGGGGTTTCGCTGACCGGCTCGGAGCGTGCCGGTGCCGCCGTGGCAGAGATCGCCGGCCGCAACCTGAAGAAGGTCGTTCTGGAACTGGGCGGCTCCGATCCGTTCATCCTCTTGTCGACGGCGGATCTGGATGCCACCGTGCAGGACGCGGTGGATGCGCGCCTGGACAACAGTGGCCAGTCATGCAACGCGGCCAAGCGATTCATCGTCGCCGACGACCTGTACGAGGACTTCCTGGCCAGGTTCACGGCCAGGCTCGCCGAGGTGGATGCCGGCGACCCGACCTCGCCAGGTTCGGCACTCGGGCCGCTTTCCTCGCTGCGGGCGGCGGAGGGGCTGGACGAGCAGGTTCAGCGCGCGGTCGCGAACGGTGCGACCCTGGTGCGTGGCGGCGGGCGCGATGGTGCGTTCTTCGAGACGACGGTGCTCACCGACGTGACGCCGGAGAACCCGGCGTCGAAAGAGGAGTTCTTCGGGCCTGTCGCCCAGGTGTTCCGGGCAAAGGACGAGGTGGATGCGATACGCATCGCCAACGACACCCCGTTCGGGCTGGGCTCCTACCTCTACACGACCGACCGCGAGCAGGCCATGCGAGTGGCCGACCAGATCGAGGCTGGCATGGTTTTCGTCAACGTCGTGCTCGCCGACGGCGCCGAACTACCGTTCGGCGGCGTGAAGCGCTCCGGTTCCGGTCGCGAGCTCGGCCGGTTCGGCGCCGACGAGTTCGTCAACAAGAAGCTCATCCGCATCGCCTAGGACGCTGGCTCATGTGGGGGTCGGTCATACCACGATCCAGCGGGCTGACCACTACGAGTGCCCCATGCGACGGCCGCCCCGCCGCGCCTCTGACCCATGAGACGCGTCCCAAGGGACTCACGGCGAGTGGCCGCCGGCTACGTTAACCCAATGTTATGTCAGGACATCTCTGACAATCGGTCCTGACACTTCTCCTCGATGTTCGAGGCGCAGCGTCAGTACCGATAGGTTCGCACCATGACCGACACTCCTGTCACCGGCCGGTTTCGGCCGAAGGTGCTGGTCGTTACCCTGACGATCGTCGTCGGTTTCGCGGGCTGCATCGCTTTGGCCTACGTGCTGCTGAACCCGGCGCCTCGAGGCCCGGTCCCCGGTGCCTTCGCGCCGATGTCGACGGTCGCCCACACGTACATCGAGGCCGCGAAACATCAGGACTGCGGAATGACCCGCGCGCTCACCACAGCCAACACCTGGGCGTGGTGCGACGACCCGCGACTGATCTCGTACAAGACGGTGAGCCGGGCGGGCGACGACGGGGAATGCATCGACTACATGATCACGATCACCGCAAGCAGCGACGGATCCATGGAGGCGGGCACCGAGCCGTGGTCGTTGTGTTTCCGGCAGACGAAGTCGGGGTGGCGGCTGTGGGACCAAGGTCAGGGCTAGACGGTGGGAATCGACGAATACGTGTCCATTCGGCGCGCCACGATCGACGATGCAACTGAATTGAGGCTCATCGCACGGGCCGCCTACATGAAGTACGTTCCGTTGATTGGACGCGAGCCGGCGCCGATGCTGGCCGACTACGCCGAGCTGATCGAAACGTGTCGGGTCTGGATCGTCGATCGTGCAGGTCAGCCGATCGGCTTCGTCGTGACGCGACATATGCCGGGATTCCTGCTTCTCGAGAACGTCGCTGTCGCACCTGACGCTCAGGGCGGTGGAATCGGCGCCTTACTGCTTGCGCGAGCAGAGCTCGACGCGATCGAGTCGCATCGCAGCGAGATCCGCCTATACACGAACGTGGCCATGACCGCGAACCTGGCCTACTATCCGCGGCATGGCTACGTCGAGACGCATCGGACTGTGGACGACGGCTACCAACGGGTCTTCTTCAGGAAGGCGCTTAGGTAATTGATGAATTCCACCGAGCGGGGTTGCAGAAGGAAATCGCCACGCGCGTAGATGTGCCGATGGTCGCGGGGTCGCCGGTGCGGTTCGAGTGCGAGTATCTGAACACCGTCCGGTTGCCCGGAGGCGGAAATCGGGGCACCGTCGACGTGGTCTTCGCGCGGGTGGTCGGCGTCCACATCGATGACGACGCTCTCACTGATGACGGACAGCTCGACGTCGTGCGGATCCGTCCGATCGCTCGGATGGGCTATTTCGAGTACACCTCGGTCGAGTCGGTGTTCGAGATGGTCTCCCCGGCGATGCGAGACTGCTCGCCGGGCTCGAGGGTTCGGCAGTGAAGAACCGCGCGCAATCGGCCTGACGGACAGGATCCCGTCGCACCCGAGAAACTCCCACCCGAGATCAGGGCGCTCCGTGTCGTCATCCCTGGCGCTGCTCCCCTCCCGTCGATCTCATGCGCCGACTGCCTCGTCGCTTTCGGCTGCAGCTTCCGCTTCGGCCTCCGCGGCAGCATTTCGGATTCCGCGCGGGCGACCACTGCGGACCCAGACGAAATAGAGAACGCCCGCGACGACGAGCGCCGCCACCAGACTGACAATGGGTGTCACTCGGGAGAGATTTGCGACCAACGTGAAGGCGACGACGATCGCGCCGACGACATTGAGGCAGAACGAGCCGATGCGCCGAGCGCGCCACGAGAAGACAGCCATGGCAAGCAGCCCGGAGAGGAAGCTGAGGAAGACGGACACCGCGTAGAAGAGAACCAGTTCTTGGTCGTTGCCCCCGGCGACCGCGGTAACGATCGCGGCGATGACAAGAAAGACGACGACGCCCCAGTACGGCGTGTGGTGGCGGTTCGTCCGGCCGAGAGGCGCGGGCAGGATCCCGGCCGGGTCACCCAGCGTCGACGGCCGGCGGGCCAAGGATTTCAACAGACCCGGGCCCGCTTGGAACGACGAACTGGCAGCTGACAGGAGCAGGAGCGCCGTCACGAGTTGGAACGCCGCGAAGAGTGGTTGCGGCGCCGCCACCCGTGCGAGTTCGGCGATCTGGGTCGACTCGGCCGGTGGGATGCCGACCTGGAGCCGGGTTGCTTCCCAGGCCAAGCCGAGGGTGATGGTTCCGACGATGGCGAGGGTGAGCCACAACGTGATCTGGCCGAAACGCCGGCGCCCATCATTGTCGAGCTGCCCGAGCTGCGCGATCGCCGACGATGGCGCCTCGACTCCCGTTGCGAGCGCCATCGCCACCGGGAACGCGAGCAGCACGGCCAACGGCGCCGAGCGCCCAGTAGTGTTCGTGATCGTCCCCGTCGGATGCGGACTCGCAAACAGGCCAAAGGCGAGAACCGCGACCGCGACCACGATGAAGGCGATCGTGAGGACGGCGAAGAGCAGCCGCCCGAGATGGCCGAACCATGTAAGGCCGCCGACGATGAGCACGAGCACAAGGGCAAGCGGGAGACGTAGCGGAGCCAGGGCCGGAAAGTACGCGATGATCGCCGACGCGCCCGCCGACACGCTGATCGCGATTGTCAGCACGAAATCGACGACGAGCGCCCCGATCGGGATGAACGCCCACCCGTCACCGAACGCCTCCCCCACGGCCGCCGACGCTCCGCCACCCTGCGGGTACCGGGCGATCAGTTGCCGGTAGTTCACGATCACCAACGCGATGATCGCCACGACCAGGGCCATCGTCGGGACGAGGAGCGCAAGGTCTCCGTGCAGTGCTCGCAGTGCAGCCTCAACCGCATACGCGACGGAGGAGACCGGGTCGGCCATCACCGCGAATGCGAACGCCAGCAGAAGCAACGGTCCGGACGAGAGCGAACGGCGGGTAGCGGTCACCCGGCTCACACTACCCAGTGCCGCCGCCCCCGACGAGAGACTGCAGCAGGTATCGGAGTTGTTCGGCGGTGAAGGCGCCGGCGTGCCGGATCACCACCGTTCCGTGCGGATCGAGAATCACCGTGTAAGGGAGTCCTGTTATCCGGTACCGGCCTGCGATCGTGCCCGATTCGTCCGAGGCGAGAGGGTGGCTGACCCCTGCCATCCCTGCGAATTCGCTGCCCGCAGCGGCGCTGTCCGATACGTCGACTCCGAGGAAGCGCACCTGATGGCCCAGCTGCGCATAGACACTTTGGATGGCGGGAAGCTCACCGACGCAGGCTGAACAGGTGCTCGCCCAGAAGTTCAGGACTGTGTAACGGCCAGGATCTTTGGGGACACCAAGGCGCGCCGCGCCGCGAAGCGAGGGAAGGACGAACGGTTGAGGGTCGCTTCCGATCGCGGCCGCTCCGGTGTTTGAGTCGACCGCGTCGGTGACGTGGCCGACAGTCCCCCGCTGACTGGTCGGAAGCAGGTCGACCGCCGTCTGAGCCATCGCCTGGCCGAACGCGGCTGTGTTCGCGGAATCGGTCCCGAACTCCCCGAGCTCTGATTCGTATCCGTGCGGGTTGATGAAGAAGATCTCCGTCCCATGAACCACAGACTTCTCTGAGTCGTTCTTCTCGATCGGCACTCCATATGCCAGTGCGACAGCGGCAAGACTCGAGGCGTCGCCGGTGTCGAATGACCAATTCGCGGCGTCACTCAACCCATGCTGATTCGTCCACAAACGCACCGACGCGACGTCGGGAGAATACGGATTGGCGTTGATCGAGACAAAGGCGACGTCTTTCACGCGAGCGCCGAGGACCTTGTTCGCCTGCACCACGTCTTGAGCGAGGAGCGTGCAGAGGTCCTTGCATTGGTCGTCATTGAAGGTCAACACGACCGCGCGACCGGCGAACGAGGCGAGATCGACGTGGCGACCGTGCTGATCGGTGAGCGAGAAGTTCGGGGCCCGGAGCAGCGGTTTCTCGAGCACATCCAGCTGGATCAGGGTTGCGGCCGCGGCGTCGACGCCTGGCACTGTTTGCGTCGTCGACGTCGCTGAACTGCTGTGCGGCACGAGAGCGTCGAACACGACGAATGTGAAAGCGATCAGCACCGTCACCGCTGCGGCGAGCCAGATCAGCCAACTTCGGCTCCGGCGACGCGTTTCAGATCTCATTCGATTCGTGTTCCCTTCATCCGGGTCGACGTACGGCGACCGATAGCGGCGGCGAGGAGCGCGGTCACGACGATGAGGACGAGTAGTCCCCCGATGACCAGGGGCGAAGAGTCCACAATGCCGCTGAGCCAGCCCTGTACGGCGTCCGGTACGACCGCCACGGCCGGTGCACGGGTCGGGGCGAACGCCACCTGGGACCAGTAGACGACGAGGTAGACACCGACAGCGAACATCAGGGTCGAACCGATCGTCGGCACGGCCCGCGAGAACCGGCCGAGAATGCGCACCGACTCGGCGCCGACCAGCGAGGCGACGACGCTTGCGCCGAGCACGAGCGCTCCCATGCCGAGAGAGTATGCGAGGAGGGCCTGGGCACCCGCTATGAGTCCTCCCCCGAACGACCCGGCGACACCCGACACGAACAGCGGAAGACCGCAACTCAACGAAGCGACCGCGTAGGCCACCCCGTATCCTGCGATGGCCACCAATCCCCGGCCTTCCTTGAATCGGATGGTCGGAACCGGCAACCGCACAGAGTGTCGCAGAACCCCGAGAAACCCGACCACAGCCATTGCGACTCCGAACGGGATCATGACGAACGGCGTCCACCCGCCGATCACGTGGAAGCCGGCCGCAAGTGGAAGCCCCACAAACAGAAAGACAGCGATGAACGCGACAGTCATCGTCACGCCGGCGAGAAGCGCCCGCCGCAGCCGGACACCGACTGTGCCCGCCTCCCCCTCGCCCAGGAAGAGCGCGAGATAGGCGGGCAGGAGCGGAAATCCGCAGGGATTGAGAGCCGCGACCAAGCCCAGGGTGAACGCATACACGACGGGTGACTGTATGTTCATCGCCCCGCCTCGGAGTCACGAGATGCAAGGTCGGCGAGGTAGGCGTTGTAGGCCTCCCGGTCCGCGTCACCGTTCGCATAAGCAGCACGGTCGGAGCGGCGCTCATGTCGGGTCTCGGCGGATTGCCACTGCATGAAGAGCACCCCCAGCACAACGAGGGTCGGCAGCTCGGTGAAAGCCCACGCGATGCCCCCACCGAGAATCTGGTCGCTGATCGGCGCAATGTTCCAGCCCGCGATGGGGATCGCATAGAAGTGCACGATCAATCCAACCGACATCATCACCACCACCCCGAAGAACGCGTGGAACGGCACAGTGACAACCAGTTCGAAGATCCGCTGCACCGGACGGCTCAGCTGACGAACCCCCTTGGATCCACGACGCGGCGACGGGTCGATGCCGAGCAGGCCCCAGAAATAGAGGAACCCGATCGCGAGGAAGTGCAGCAGCATCAGGTTGTGTCCCCACATCGTACCCATCAGGTAGTCGAAAGCCGGGGTGAAATAGAGCCCGTAGAGGCTCATCAGGAACAGTGCGACAGTGACGACCGGATGGGTGACTACGATCGCGAACCTGCTGTGCAGGAATCGGAGCAACAGCGAACGCAGGGAGGATTTCCTCTGCCCTGCGGGGAGAGCGCGAAGGGCCAGAGTGATGGGAGCACCGAGGACCAGGAAGATCGGCGCCAGCATCGAGAGCACCATGTGCTGCACCATGTGTGCGCTGAACAGCTCCATCCCATACCCGTCGATGCCTGTCGCCGTCATCGAGAGGATCACCACGACGCCGGCGGTCCACCAGATCATGCGGGCGCCAGGCCATCCATCCCCGCGCAGCCTCAACCGGATGACGCCCGCCGCATACAGTGCAAGCAGAACGATTGCCAGGAATGGGAGGATCGGAACCGGCTGCAGGTGGATCGCTGCCAACCGGGCGAAATCCGGGGGCTGCATCGGCATCCACATCATCCCGGTCATCGAGTGCACGGGTGACGTGCCGTCGCCCGTGGGCGACGACGCCAATAGCCGGAGCTGGTCAGAGACCAAGTGTGAGCAGGTCCTCCGGGGTGGGCTCGCCGGCCGCTTCCGAGAACAGGTCGAGAGCGGCCACGATGGACTGCTGCTGGTCGGGAGTCAGCGCCGACAGTATCGCGGCAACCTGCCGCCGTCGCTTCTCTGTCACGTGCCCGACGAGCTGTCTTCCATGGGCGGTCAAGTCGATGAGAACTTCGCGCCGGCTCTCCGGGCTCTCCTTGCGCGACACCCAGCCGTTGTCGCTCATCCGATCGATCGTTCGGCTGAACGTCGATGGCACGGCGCCGACCCGCGCAGCGAGGGCACCCATTCGCAGCGGCCCGGACCCGGCCAGAACGACCAGCACCCGAAACTGAGGGAGCGTGACCACGTCCAAGGCGTCTGCGACGGAACGGGCCACGATTCCGAGCAATGCCCGGGATGCTCGGAGCGTCGCCTCTGTCGCCTCGCTCGGAAAGCCCGACAGGTCGCCTTCAGGGTTCGGATGTTCGGTCATCAGCACTCCGTTTGATCAATGCATGTTTGCAACTGTTGCAATAGTACACATGAGGTGCATACTTGACTCACGACCAGCCAGAAGGACGAATCGATGAGAGCCATCGTTGTGGGTGCCGGCATCGCCGGCCTGGTGGCGGCCCGACAACTCGGACTCGCCGGCTGGGAGGTCGACGTGCTCGAGAAGTCGCCCGGCCCGCGCTCCGACGGCTACATGATGGACTTCTTCGGCCCCGGGGTCGCAGCATCTGAGCGCATCGGGCTCTACCAGCGGCTCGCCGAGGTCTCCTACCAGGTGACGTCCGCTGACTACGTCGACTCGAATGACCGGGTCATGTCGCGGCTCGACTACGACCAGTTCTCGCGAGCCGCAGGCGGCAGGGTCCTGAGCCTCATGCGTCCCGACATGGAGACGACCGCGCTCGCGGCACTCGACGATGTCCCGCCCGGTCGCGTTCGCGTGCACTACGACTCGGCGGTCACCCGAGCCTCGGAGGATTCGAGCGGCGCTTCTGTCGAGGTCGGAAGCGCGCAGGTCGTGGCCTACGACGGGGATGTTCTGATCGGTGCAGATGGAATCCATTCCGAGATCCGCGCTCAGCTCTTCGGCGCCGAGCCGGATTTCCTGCGCCCGCTGGGGATGCGGGCAGCCGCGTACATCGCCGAATCCGCCGAGTTGAACGCCCTCTTCAGCGGCAGGTTCGTGTTGACGGACAGCCTCGACCGGATGGCGGGAATGTACGGCCTGCGCGCGGGCATGGTCGCCGCGTTCCTCGTCTACCGCGACGACGTGACAATCAGCGGCGATCATCGCGCAGGCAGCCGCGAGCGGCTTCGCGAACACTTCAGTGGACTCGGCGACACCGTCGATCGGCTTCTGGCGTTGTGCCCCGAGAACCCCTATGACGACGTCGTCGCCCAGATCGTCATGCCCACCTGGCATCGCGAGCGCACGATACTTGTCGGGGATGCGTCCGGTGCCGTGTCACTTCTGGCCGGGCAGGGCGGCTCGCTCGCCATCGCGGGCGGGGCACTTCTCGGAGACGTGCTCGGTCCGGTCCCCTCTTTAGCTGATATCGGAAGTGCTCTGGCCGAATTCGAGACGAGGTGGCGACCGGTCGTGGAGGCGGCGCAGGTCTCGGGCAGGAAGGCCGCCGCATCCTTCCTCCCTTCGAAGAACTGGCAGCGACTCGCCCGGCGTTGGGTCATCCGCGCGGCCGGCCTCCCGATCATCGACCGCCTCGCCGCACAACAGATCGTAAAACGCATCGCGTCGTGATCGAGTGCGGGTCGCCGGGAGCGCGTGAACAAGGTGAGCTCGGCCCGCGACGACGCCAGCCTTCGCCCGCGGGGCCCAATGGCCACGAATCGTGAACTGCACTCACACTTGGCGTGCACAGAGGTGTTTCATAGGAGGCGGAACGTAGGCGGCCTCGCCTCAGGGGTGCCGCCTCAGCTCTCACATGATATGGAGGCAGTCCTTATGTTCAAACGCTTCATCGTTCTCGCCACGATCGCCGCATTCGCGATAGCCGGAACCGCGATCCCGTCCGGCGCCGCGCTTGCGGCTCCCGGCGGGTCGTCGAACGGGCATCCATCGACCATACCCGGAGGGTTCAAGCACCTCGTCGTGATCTACGAGGAGAACCACTCGTTCGACAACCTGTACGGCGGGTGGGGTTCGGTGAACGGCCACGCCGTCAACGGCACACAGAGCGTCGCCCAGGTCGCCCAGGACGGCACACCCTTCGGCTGTCTGCCGCAGGTCGACGTGAACCTGACGTCGCCGCCCCTCTCCTCCACGTGCACGGACGCGGCTCACGGCATCCCTGCGAGCCACTTCACGAATCACACGTTCACGATCGACGACTACATCTCGCCGACCGACACCACCTGTCCGCCGGCTGTGCCCGGCACGCCCTTCAAGCCGAATGGATGGCTCAAAGGAACCGGCGCGCCCGGTGGATGCACGAGAGACCTCGTCCACCGCTTCTACCAGGAGCAGTACCAGCAGGATGGCGGCAAGATGGACCGGTACACGACCGGTTCGGATGCCGTGGGCCTCACCCAGGGCCAGTACGCGACGACGCAACTGCCGATCTACCAGTATCTGCACTCGACCGGCGCTCCGAAGTACGTCATCGCCGACGACTTCTTCCAGGCGGCGTTCGGCGGCTCATTCCTCAACCACCAGTGGCTGATCGCGGCCCGCACTCCGTTGGACACGACCACTACGGTCAACAACTCGGTGCTCGACGCGAACGGGATGCCGACCAGCTACCCGCAATACACGGCCACGGGCCCGGTCAAGGACACGCAGTGGACCCAAGCGTGTGCCGGTGGCGGGAACGACTATGCGGCCGCGTGCGGCAACTTCGCTGTCAACACCATCCAGCCGTCCTCGGCCCCGCACGGAGGAGGAGCGCAACTGCCACTCATCGACGACACGAAGTACCCGAACATCGGCGACCGTATGACCGCTGCGGGGATCTCGTGGAACTGGTACGCGGGCGGTTGGAATGACGCCGTCGCTGGACACCCCGGTGTGAACTTCCAGTACCACCACCAGCCGTTCAACTACTTCGCCGCCTACGCTCCCGGACAGCCGGGAAGGGCGCATCTGCAGGACGAAACAGCGTTCATCGCCGCAGCGAAGAGCGGATCGCTTCCGACGGTCAGCTTCGTCAAGCCGTACGGTGACGAGAACGAGCACCCCGGATACGCGAGCGAGCCGGACGGCAGCGACCACCTCGTCGACCTGTTGAAGACCATCACGAGCGGGCCGGACGCCAAGAACACTCTGGTGGTCGTGACGTACGACGAATTCGGTGGGCAGGCTGACCACGTGGCGCCACCGGTCGTGGACAAGTGGGGGCCGGGGACCCGCGTGCCCGCCCTCCTCGTCAGCGCGAAGTTCGAGACATCCGGTGTCGATCACACGCAGTACGACACCACGTCGATCATGGCCACCATCGAGAAGGCGTTCCACCTCGCGCCGCTCGGCACGCGCGATGCGAAGGTGAACCCGCTGTTCACCGGGATCCGCACGGGTCTTGACGACTGAGTCCTGAAGTGAGCGGATGCCCTCGGCCGTCCAGTCGAGGGCATCCGCTCACCTATGTCCCGGGCGATCCCCTTGGAGGTCGCGCTAGTCATCGCCTCAATTCGCCGGCGGCGAAGAGCAGAGCGATCGCCGCGCTCGCGATGGCTGCGCGCCGCCGCTTCGCGTCGATCGCCGCCAATCCGACCATGCTCAGAGCATGGGCGATGTCGACAACGCCACCCGCCCGATGGAGTCGCCCTGCGCTCGCCGCCGTCAGGACGCCCTGCACGACATGCCTGACTCCGAGGATCCGGATGGTGATGCGTAGCCGTTTGTCGGTCGCCCGGCCGAGTGCCGCCCCCGAAACGACATCGGGAGAACCGAGTTCGAGAAGTCCGTAAAGCACCCGTAGCACTTCGAGGAACATCAGTGGGCGCCCCCGCTCTTCGACCTCATGACCGGACTTCATCCGGAATTCCACAATCTTCGAACATCGAATTCTCCTCGCAAAGAATCTTCTGAGCCGTGCCTTCCAAGCAAAGGCCTTGAAACGAGGAGCTTTCTAGGGGTTGACGGCGCGGTGGACGAGCCCAGTGTTCACTTCAGCACAGCGGGATCGGGTCGTGTTTGCGGAAGCCCTCCCAGTCGCTGACCGAACGGACTCGCCGCCGATGACCTCAGTTCTCGCCGTGTCGACACACCGAGCTTTGTGAATACTTTGCTGAGGTGCCATTCGACCGTTCGCGGGCTGAGGAAGAGCTGCGCTCCGATCTCCGGATTGCTCCGACCCTCTGCTGCCAGCCGAGCGATGAGTGCCTCCTGGGGTGTCAGCAGGTTCGAGGTGTCGGCCGAGCGCGCGCGAACCGTTTCGCCCGTCGCCGCGAGCTCGTTACGAGTTCGGTCCGCGAACCCCGTCATGCCCGCGTCGTCGAAGAACGCGAGAGCCAGGCGCAGCTGCTCGCGCGCGTCTCTCCGACGCCCGACGCGTCGCAACCATTCACCGTAGACAAGATGAGAGCGGGCGGTCGCGACGCCGACCTGAGCGCGTTCGAGGAGTACGCCTGCTTCCTCATACAACGCTTCGGCGCGCTCGTCCTCACAGAGCAGCGCACGACACTTGGCGAGGGTCCCGAGCGACCAGTCGGTGTTGCTGGCCAGTGCGATGTCGGCCAGCCGTGCCAGAGCGGCCTGGGCGCGCTGCGCCATTCCGCAGCGCACCGCTGCCTCGATGAGCTCCGGATACACCCACGTCGACAGTCCGACCTCGAGGGGATGCTCCGCAGCTTGCTCAGCCGAGGCCAGTGCCTCCTCGTAGCGCCCGTAGCTGTTCAGGAAGACAGCACTGATCAACTCCGTCCCCGTCACGAACAGCCCCTCCCCGCGCGCTGATACGTCGCGACTGCTCGACTCGAGGAGTGCACGAGCCTCGGATTCGCTGCCGCTCCAGGCTGCACGCAGGAACGCGATGTGCGGGCTGAGCGCCGTACCTGTCGCGGCCGCAACGGCGTCTGCCTCGGCCTGCAGAGCGAGCGCGGCCGCGAGGTCGCCGCTGAACAGCTCGACGGTGAATCGCTCGGTGAGGGCCATCGACAACATCGCGAGCGCCCCATTGGACCGCGCCAGCCGGACATTCCGGTCCGTCAACTCGAACCAGGCGGCGGAATCGCCGATGGCTCGCGCCGCGCGCGAAGCCGGCCAGAGCCATTGCAGCGCGTCCTCATCGGGCAACGCACCGTCTCTCATCGCCGTCACGGCGGACCGGAGTTTCAGGATGCCGTTCGCGTATCCGCTGGTGACGACCTTCGCCAGCCCATCCAAGAGCATCGTGCACGGCGACGCGGGATCGCCGGCGTCGGTGAAACGCGCGCCTTCGATCGCCCGAGCGACGTCTTCGACCGCGCCCCCGTCCCTCGCCATCCGGCCGGCGAACAGAGCCGCGGCGAACGCATCCAGATAGGTCGCGCGCGCCACCCGCGCGTCCAGCCGCTCGTATCTCCTCGCGGCGCGAAGCAGTAACGCGGGAGCTTCGCGCCCTCGCGCCGATGTGAAGGAGAATTCGGCCTTCAGCAACTCCGCCCGCGCGTCATCATGTTCGCTGAGGGGGCCGGCCACGGCTATCGCCAGCAGCGATGACACGCCATCGGAAGTTCCCCCCTGCAACCGCGCATTGGCCGCATCCAGCGCCCGACGCGCGCGCGGTCCCGGATCCGGACTGAGCTCCATCGCACGGGTGAGGAAAGCGCCGGCGGCTGCCCATCCGCCCCTGGCACGGGCACCCTCGGCGCAGCGCTCGAGCTCGTCGGCGATCGCCTCGTCGACACCGCTCGCCGCCTCCGCCCGATGCCAGGCGGCGTAGTCCGGATCAGCGGGGCCGAGCGACTCTGCGAGGAGCGCGTGCGTTCTCTTCCGGTCGCTCTCGGATGCTGCGCGATACGCTGCCGAGCGCATCAGCGGATGGCGGAACACGACATGCGCACCGACGTCGAGGAAGCCGGCATCCTGCGCCGGCACGACGGCGTCAGGTGGAATTCCCACCCGTTCGGCTGCCCTCCAGAGGAGCGCGGCGTCACCCGACGGGTCGGCGGCCGCAATCAGGATGAGCTGTCGTGTCGGTTCGGGCAGCCGCGCGAGGCGTCGCGCGAACTCCCGCTCCAGCCGACCGGTGAGGGGTCCGGGGTGTTCTGCCGAGACGGCTCCGAGCCCGCGCCATGACGTGTCGAGGTCGCGCGGGAGCTCGAGCAGGGCGAGTGGATTGCCATGAGCCTCATCGACGATGCGATCCCTTACTCGCTGGTCCAGGGGTCCCACCATCACCGAGTTCAACAGCGCGACCGCGTCTGCCTCAGCAAGACCTCGCAGTCGGAGCACCGGAAGCCCGTCGAACACCGGGGCCTCCTGCTGGTCCGCATCCTCGGTCGCATCCGTCGAGTCGGTCCGATCGCGGAGGACGAACACCATCGCGATCCGCTCAGCCGAGATCCGTCGCGCGACGAAGGTGAGCGCCTGTGCTGACGCGGTATCGATCCACTGGGCGTCGTCGATGGCACAGAGCAATGGCCGCTGCTCCGCCGCCTCGGCGAAGAGTCCGAGTACCGCGAGCCCGAGCAGGAACCGATCCGGGGCCACCCCGGTCCGCAGTCCGAACGCTGTGCCGAGCGCGTCCTGCTGAGGCTGAGGCAACCGCCCCATCCCGCCGAGGAACGGAACGCACAGTCGCTGGAGCACCGCGTAGGCCAGTTCGACCTCCGACTCGACGCCGGTCGCGCGCGTGATCGCGAAGCCGTCGGCTCGGTTCACGAGCTGATCGAGAAGGGCCGTCTTGCCGACACCGGGCTCACCACGCAGCACCAGCACCTCGCTGTGCCCCGACCCCGCGGCGGTCAGAAGCCCGTCGAGCTGTTCGCGCTCCTCACGCCTGCCCAGCAGCACGTGAGGAGATTCCTGACCCTCCATGGTCGATTCACCGCCCGATCCGATGGTACGGAAAAACGGCACGGGTGGGCAAGAGTGCGCCCTCCGGGGGATCCCGCCCGGGCATCGACCCGGGGGTTCCCCGGGCGCGAGCACACGCTGCGGCGACGAGCATTGCTGGCATCAACAACGAGATCTCTAGAAAGGGGATCGATCATGAACACCACAAGCACCACCGCTTCCGCCTCCACCGCCCGCTCGGCCTTCGGAATCGGAGTGGAACTCCACGACGGCTACGCCCGGGTCGGCGACGACATCACGCTGCACTACGTCGAGGCCGGCACCGGCCCGCTGGTGCTCCTCCTGCACGGCTTCCCGGACTTCTGGTTCGGCTGGCGCGAGCAGATCGCCCCGCTCGTGAACGCCGGGTACCGCGTCGTGGCACCCGACCTGCGCGGCTACAACCTCTCGTCCAAGCCGGAGGACTACGTCGACTACACCGCAGACAAGCCGGCCTTGGACATCAGCAGGCTCATCCCAGCACTCGGCAGCAAGACAGCCACCGTGATCGGCCACGACTGGGGCGGATCGATCGGCTGGAGCCTGGCGATGAACCACCCCGAGGTGGTCGAGCGGCTCGTCATCCTCAATGCGGCACACCCGCGCAAGCTGAACGAGGGGCTCAAGAGCCCACGGCAACTCGAGCGCAGCTGGTACTTCTTCTATTTCCAGCTGAAGGGCACCCCGGAACGGCACGCCGCGAAGAATGACTGGGCGTTCTTCGCCCGGTTCTTCCGCGACGCACAGCCGTCCTTCACGGATGAGGAACTGGACCAGTACCGCACGGCCTGGTCGCAGCCGGGCGCGGCGAAAGGAATGATCGACTACTACCGTGCGGCCGTGCGGTTGGGCTCGAAGCAGAAGGTGCTCACGATCGCTGCGCCCACCCTCGTGATCTGGGGGCAGCAGGACCGTTTTCTCGGCGCCGACCTGGCGGAACCGCACCCGGAGGACGTGCCGAACCTGGTCGCGGTCGAGCGCTTGGAGAACGCTTCGCACTGGGTGCACCACGACGAGGGCGAGCGGGTCAACGAACTGCTCATCGGCTTCCTCGCGGAGCACTGATCAGCCGCTGCCGGGATCGACGATCCCGTCGGCAGACCACCGAACGGCAAAGCGGGCGGTGCTTCGGCATCGCCCGCTTCGTGTTGACCCGTTCCTTTCATCCGCGTCGTGCGTCAACCGCGTCGTGCGCGCGCCGCACATAGCGGCGCGCCGTCACACACGTTCGAGCACCCCGTGGCGGCTCACGGTGCCCGCGGCCCAGGTGCGGTAGCCGCCGTCGAGGTTGACGACGTCGCGGCCGTGTTGCGAGAGGATGCGCGCGGCCGTGTGACCGCGCTGCCCGACCTCGCAGTGCACCACGAGCGGGCCAGGCGGCAACTCGGAGAGCCGCTCCCGGAGTTCGTCGACAGGGATATTGAGTGAGCCCGGAATCGAGCCCTCGGCATGCTCGTGCGGGGCTCGCACGTCGATGAGGGCCGCGCCCGAGTCGAGCACCGTCTCGAGCTCGTGCCATTGGATCGCACGTGTCGCCGCTTCGCGGAGGTTGTCGGCGACATAACCCAGCTGGTTCACGGGATCCTTGGCGGAACCGAACTGCGGTGCGTAGGCGAGTTCGAGTCGCGACAGGCCGGATGCGGTGATCCCGCCGGCCATTGCGACCGCGATGACGTCGATGCGCTTGTCGACACCTTCGCCGCCGACGACCTGGGCCCCAAGGATCATGTCGGTCGCCGGGTCGACGAGCAGCTTCATCGACATCGGCTGCGCACCCGGGTAGTAGGTGGCGTGCGAGGTCGGGTGGGTGTGGATGATGCGGTGGGCGCGGCCCGCGGCGACGAGTTGCCGCTCACTCCAGCCGACCTTGGCGGCGACCGTGTCGAAGACCTTCACGATGGCCGTGCCGAGCGCGGGCGTGGTGGGCTCGGAGCGACCGGCGATCGCATCCGCCACCGAGCGCCCGTGGCGGTTGGCGAGGCCGGCCATCGTGATCAGCGCATCGTCGCCCGACACGGCGTCGACTTTCTCGACGCCGTCCCCGACGGCATGGATGTAAGGGTCGCTGGTGCGATTGCCTCCGTCGACCGCGATCCCGCCCGTGGGACCGAGCCGCAGCCCAGCGGCGCGGGCGAGGTCGACATTCGGGACGACGCCGGACGCGTCGACGATGAAGGCGGCCCGCACCGTGCCACCGTCGTCGAGGAGCACCTCGCTCCCGACCACCCTGTCGATGGTGACCGACGTGCGCACGTCGACTCCGTGCCGCCGCAACTCTGCCTCCAAAGGAACCACCATCTCGGCGTCGAGCGGGCTGAGGATGTGCGGACCGCGTTGGACGAGCGTCACCCGTATACCCCGGCGCGCAAGGTTCTCGACGGCTTCGAGGCCGATGAAACCTCCTCCGACGACGAGCACGGTCGGGTCGTCGCCGGCCGCCTGCAGCAGCACGCCGATCGCGTCCACATCCTCGACGGTGCGGAGCGTACGTGTCGGGATGCCCCCGTGACCGGCCGCTTCGCGCGCTGACGCGCCGACGGCCAGGACGAGTTCGTCATAGGACTCGACGATCGATTCGCCACCGGCGAGGTCGAGCACCGTGACCGTGCGGCGGATCGGGTCGATGCCGATCACCTCGTGGCCGGTGCGCACATCCAACCGGAACCGCGCCGCCAGCGACGTCGGCGTCTGCAGCAGCAGCGCCGAGCGGTCGCGGATCACTCCGCCGACGTAGTACGGCAGCCCGCAATTCGCATACGAGACATAGGGACCACGCTCGAACACGACGATCTCGGCCGATTCATCCAGCCGGCGCAAGCGGGTCGCTGCCGACATCCCACCGGCGACACCGCCGACGATGACCGTCTTCATGATGGATTCCTTCCGGGAAGCTGGTTTTGTATACCCCCACCCGTATCGTACTATACCGGTAGGGGTATTCAGTTCGCCCCTCGAAAGGACACGTCATGTGCTACCCCGTCAACTGCAAGGTCTGCGGCAAGACCACCTGGGCCGGCTGCGGCCAACATGTCTGGGATGTGCGCAAGAGCGTGCGCGCAGACCAGTGGTGCAATGGCCACACTGCCGCCGAGGAGGCTGCCGCTTCTGGTGGCGGATTCTTCGGGCGCCTGTTCAGAAGAAGCTGATGGGCCAGGCGCATCCGCGACCCGGACGCGCGAACAGCGACAGCACCGCATTCGTGAACGACCCGCTATACCCTGGAGGGTACCCGGAGAACCATCCCGGAAGCGCCCTTGCAGCACCTCGGAGAAAGAAGGCCATCGTGCCCCAGAACGCGCCCGCCCCCGCCGACATCAAGCCGGTGCTCAACCGACTGCGCCGCGCGCAAGGACAATTGAACGCGGTCATCGCCGCCGTGGAGAACGGCGGAAAGTGTCGCGACGTCGTGATCCAGTTGTCGGCCGTCTCGAGCGCGCTCGACAAGGCCGGTTTCCAGATCATCTCCACGGCGATGCAGAAGTGCCTCACCGACTCGGACGACAATTCGGACCCCATGACCGTTGAAGAGCTGGAGAAACTCTTCATGACGCTCGCCTGACGGTCCCGGTTCCCCGTCGCCCGCCACCCCGCGCGTTCCGCGCCCGCTCGTCCGGGGCGGAGCATCCCGGACTGGCGGGTTTACGGCTGTGGCGACGGGATCAGTGCCCGGCGGCGTGCCACTGCGCGGCGATAGTGGCTGCGCTCAGAACGCTCGGGTAGATCGCGACCTGACCGATGGATCCGGTGAAGTACGGATTCGACGGCGCGCTCGACCATCCAGCGACGCTGTCGCCGCCGATCCTCCAGAATCCGACGAAGGCCTGGCCGGTCGTTACGTCGGGTCGGCTCGCGATGAGACTGCCGTCGATGAAGAGCTGCATGCCGTTTGCGCCGAGCGTGCCCGTGGCCTGATGCCATGCGCCGTTGTTGTAGGCGGCCGAGCTCTTGAGAGTCACGCCGTTGCGGGCGCCGAACAGGATGTGCCCGGTGTTGTCCATGTAGATGTGGCGGTCGAACGAGGTCGAGCCCCCGGTGTTCTGGTTTCCGTACCCGATGATCTTGCCGCCGGATGTCGTCGTGGTCTTGAACCAGGCCTGCACGCTGACAGTGTTGGGGCCCTGCGCTCGGCTCAGTGAGGCGATGAACCCGGTCGTCGATCCGTTGAAGGTCGAGGCTGTCGAGCCCGCGATCGGCCCTGCTGTGCCGTGACCTATTACGCTCGGCTCGGGGAGGTCGGTGAAGCCGCCATGGTCGAGGGCGGTCGGGCCGCTCGCCTCGCTGAGCGGCCAGTACGCGGATGCGCCCGCTGCGGTGACGGACGCGGCGTAGGCCCCCAGCGCGGCACCCGACACGGTGACGACGTTCGTGGTGCGCGTGTTCGTGTTGCCGAAGGCGTCGGTGACCACGACCTTGTACGTGTGCGTGGACCCGACGGCGAGACCGTTGTCGGTGAAGCCGACGCCTGGTCTCGTGTAGAAGTTCGAGTGCACGGTGGACTGGAAGATCGGCGTTGTGCCGGCGTCGCGGTAGACCTTGTAGGTCAGGTAGCCGTTGTCCAGGTCGTACGTCGCCGGCCACGCCACGCGCACCTGGCCCGGGAGTTCAGGGATCGCGACCGCGGTGAGCGGGATGCCCAGAGGGGCGACCTTGTTGGGCGCGATGGATGCGACGGCGAACCGCGCGAGCCCCTGCTGGGAGACGCCGTTCACCGACGGGAACTCGCCACCGTAGACCACGTAGGAACCGTTGCCGGCGACGCTCCAGGTCGCCTGGCCCTGGCCGGTGAAGGTCCCTTCCGTGAACGTGGGGAACCAGTCCAGCACAGAGGGCGCCCGGTTCCCTGCCCAGTTGTGGTAGCCGTACGGATCGGCGGTGATGGTGCCGGTCGCGGCCTTGCTGAACGCGACCGCATGGTGAACGGCTCGCGGGGTGGTCTCGGGGTATCCGCCGAGATTGCCGCAATAGTGAGGGTGGCCGGCGATATAGAGTTCCGGCCCCGGCGAGAACACGGAGTAGGTGTCACCGTGGCAGTCCTCGATCCAGATGACGGCCCCCGTCGCCGGGTCGGCCGAGAAACTGCCCTCGAGGTTGCCGGCACCGTTGCCGCCCAGGAAGTTGTATCCGGAGCCGTAGACCGCGGTCGGGGTCGCGTACAGGGAGGTGATGCTCGAATTCGTGCCACTGTCGTGCACGAGTTGGTTCGCTGCCCAGGGAAGTACCTGGGCCGTGCTCGCGTTCACGGCGCCGAGACCGATCGCCGCGACCCCTCCGAGTGTGGTGAAACGTCCGCCGACGATGAGCTTGGTTCCGTCCGTGGTCAGCGTGAGCGCGGTGACGGGAGCGTTCGCGTCGGCCCGCCAGGCGAGCGTCGATCCGTTCGCGGCGCTGACGGCGGAGAGATACAGCCGGGCGGCGCCGTTCACGGTCTGCGCGTACCCGCCCAGGTACACGGTGGTGTTGCTGGCGGCGACCGAGCGGATCTCACTGCCCATGATCGGCCGGAACGCGGGGATGATCGCTCCGGTCGAGGTGGAGAACACGGCTGCGCGGTAGTACGCGGCGCCGTTGATGGCGGTGAAGTCACCGACGACGTAGAGACGCGAACCGTCCGGCGATGCGGCGAGGTTGAGTGCTTGGGCGTTCAGGCTCGGCGCCCACGGGAGGAGTGCCCCGGTCGCGAGGTTGTAGGCCAGCACGTAGTTGCGGGTGACTGCGTTCACGCCGGGTGCCGAGCCGAAGGGTCGCGCCGTTGTGAAGTTGCCGGCCACATAGACCGTGTTGCCCACGACGACCTGCGACCACACCACACCGTTGATCTGCGGCGTCGGCAGGAGGTCGGCGCTCACCGTCGGCGGCGTGGCAGGATTCGTCGGGTCAGGCGGGGCAGTGTCGGCCAGCGCGGGCTGCGAGAGGAGTACTGCAGCCAGCGCGAGAGTGATCGCGGAAAGACCCGCCAGGCCGCGCAATCGTGATGACCTGCGAACCGGCGGACGTGCGCGTCTCACCAGAGACAGCACCATAAAAATGAGGTTACATCAGTTTGGGGCTGTCGCGCGAAGTAATTCGTGGCCTGCTGCTGAGCCGACCGGAGCTCCGCCCGGGACCTCAGCCGTTCGCGTCTGGTGCCGAGATGGCCCGTTCCGGCCGAGATGGCCCGGTGTAACGGGCATTCTCGGCCGTACCTGTCCATCTCGGCGCGATTACGCTTAGGTCAGGTGTGCGAGAGGGGATGCCGATGTCCGAGATCGACCTGAACCAGGCGGCGACGCCCGCGGAGCCGGAACCGAGTGCCGACATCGTGCTGACGCCACCGGCGGCGGTCCCGGAGCTGGCGAACGACCAGGCGGTCGGGATGATCGCCCTCGCACCGGAGAAGCGCGCGGAGCTCCAGAAGAAGGCAGACGAGTTCGTCGCCGGCCTGGCCGCCGAAGAGCCGGGCAGCCCCGAGTTCACACGCAGGGTCGACGACATCGCCCGGATGGGCGAGCACGAGATCCGGTCGTCGGCCGAGGTCTCCAACCGGATGCTCGAACGGCCATCGTCATCCCTCGCCTCGGCGCGCGGACGCGGGGCGCCCACCGACCCGCAGACCCAGGTCGCCCGGACGCTGCAGGACCTGCGCACGACGATCACCGATCTCGACCCCGGCCACGCGGACCTCGCCGGGCCCAAAGGCGTCCTCGGGCGCATCCCGGGCGGCCGCAAGCTCATGCACTACTTCGAACGCTACCAGCCGGCGCAGAAGCAGCTGGATGCGATCATCCGGGCGCTGATCTCCGGGCAGGACGAGCTGCTGAAGGACAACGCCGCCATCGAACACGAGCGCGCCAACCTGTGGACGGCGATGGGCAAGCTCGGTGAGTACGCCACGCTCGCTGCCGCCCTCGACGACGCCACCGCTGCCCGGGCCGCGGCACTGCGCGCGACGGACCCGAGGATGGCCGACGCACTGACCGCGGACGCCCTGTTCCCGATCCGCCAGCGCAGGCAGGACCTCACCACGCAGATCGCCGTGTCGGTGCAGGGCTATCTCGCGCTCGACGTCGTGCGCAAGAACAACCTCGAACTGATAAAAGGAGTGGAGCGCGCCAGGACGACCACGGTCGCGGCCCTCCGGACCGCCGTCATCGTCTCCCAGGCGCTCGCGAACCAACGGCTGGTGCTCGACCAGATCACAGCGCTCAACGACGCGACGAACGCGATGATCGACCGCACCGGCGAGCTCCTCAAGCAGCAGACGACGATGGTCCAGGAAGGGGCGGTGTCGACGGGCGTCAGCGTCGAAACCCTCCAACACGCGTTCGACACGGTGTTCGCGACGATGGATGCGATCGACGGCTACCGCGCGAAGGCGGTGGAGACGATGGCGGTGACCGTCGACGCCCTGGAGAAGCAGGTGGCGCGGTCGCGGAGCTACCTCGACCGCTCGCACTCCGCAGCGGACTGAGCGGACTGAACGGGGCGCCGGCTGAAAGCCGAGCGGTCCGCACGACGCCGGTCAGGAGAGGTCGAGTCGCGACGGAGCGAAACGGTCGGCCAGGAACCGGCCGTTGATCAGCAGGGCGGACGCATCGTGCTCGACCGCCGCATCCCGCATGTTCTTCGCCGCGCGTTCCAGCGCACTGAGCTGGGCGACCAGGGCCTGGCCCGGCGTCGTCCCATCGGGGAAGACGTGCTCGACCGCCCAGTCGGCGGGCAGGGACAAGTACGCACGCAGGGTGTCAGGCAGGTAGACCATCGCGGTAAGCCGCACAATCACCTCGGCCTCGCCCTGGCCGACGACCCGGGGAAGGGTGTCGGCGAGCAGTTCGGCGATGCGGCGAACGGACGCGACGGCCTCGGACGGCACACGACTTCCGAGCCGCGCGGGCAGTGTCAGCAGGTCGCCCTCGAGCGTGGACTCGCTGACCTTGATCTCCGAACCGGCCGGTTCGATGCCCAGCGTCTGCAGCGCGCGGGATCCGGCCGCGGAGTCGCCCGCCGCATCCGCAGCGAGCGCCGCCACCTGCCCGGCGAACGCCGTCAGCCATTCGCCGAGCGTCATCGGGTGCCGGGAGATCGTGGCGCCCTGGTAGACCCGCGACCATTCCGCCGTCCAGTGCGGCCCCGGCTCGTAGCCGAGCGTCAGCGATTCGTTCGTCCCGGTGAGGCGCACCTCGCTGACCACGCCGGGGCGACGGGCGATGCGGTCCGCCAGCGACCGCGTGCGCTCGACCGTGAGCACGCGCTCCATGATCTCGGCCGGAAGAGTGCGCGCGACGGACGCGATGAGATCCCTCAGGAAGGCCTGCGGGTCGGACTCGGCCGTGGCGGGTCCTGTCATCGCCGCGCCCCCTCCCTCGATCGCCCTCCCGCTCATCCAAGCACGTCGCGCCGCACCTGCTCCAGAGACGGCTGCGTGTTCCCGTCCGAGGGCGACCGCCGGCGATCGGATGCGCGCACGCGCCGAGAGGGCGGGTTCCGGTCGAGGGCGACCGGTGTGCGCGTCACCCTCGACCGGAAGGATCACCCTCGGGTGCGGGTGCGTCCGCCGCGGCGCCGCGCGCCCGCCAGCAGCAGTCCGAGCCCGAGCAGCAGAACGAGCATCCCACCAGCCAGTCCGCCGACGCCGAGCGTCGTCGAGCCCGTGGCGGCGAGGCCGCCTGCGCCGGTGCCTGTGCCCGTGGCGGTTCCCGTGCCGTTTCCGCCCCCATGCGGCGGAGTCACCGGAGGAGCGGGCGGCGGCACCGGCTTCGCCGGCGGCTGGTTCACGTACACGTTGCGGATGGGCGCGTGCTCGTAGGCGGGGTCGTCGCTTTCGCTGGAGTGGCTGATGGTCTCGACGATCGACCCGGGCGGGAACGTCGTGAAGCCCGGGTTGAGCCGGACGATGACCGTGTGGGCGCTGACATCTCCCGCCGCGACGGTGAGCACCACACTGTCGGCGAAGGTCACGCCGCCGTCGATGGAGATCTGCGCGTACGGAGCACCTCCGCCGAAAGCCGCGGAGAGCGTGATGAGTACCGGCGCCGTCGACGGGGTGGCCAGGCGGATGGTGTAGGTGTCGGTGGTCGGGCCACCCGGCTTCACGACTGTGCCTCCCGCCGACTCCGTGACGATGATCGCGGCGGTGGGCACGGCCGGCAGCGCGAGCGGGACGGCGACGAGCGGCGGCGGGTCCTCCCCGGGAAGGAGGAGCGGTGTGGGCGTCGGCACGGCCCCGGTGAAGAGCGCCAGCGTCGCCTTGGCGGCGAAATCGTGCATCGTGACGTGCAGTCCTTCGCCGGTCACACCGTTGATGTTGTTGACGAATCCGCCGAGGTTGTCGAACGCGGTGACCCGCACCGAGCTCGCGCCGACACCGCTGTCGATCGACACGGCACCGTTGGTGAAGTACGCCTTCGCCAGCGGGTGGCGGGCGACGGTGAAGCGGAAGAGGTCGTTGCCGGTCCCCGCCTCGATCCGCAGCTCCGCGAGGTTGTGGACGACGGTGAATGTGTCGTTGCCGGCGCCGCCGAAGATGGTGGTCGGGAAGCTGATCCCGTTGCTCAGCAGCCCGAGCCTGGTCGGGATCGTCGGGAACTGGTCCTCCGGGTGCACTGCCGGCGGCGTGCGCGGGATGTCGTAGAGCTGGCCGACGATGAACCGGTCGTTGCCCGCGCCGCCGTCGAGTGTGGTGATCGCGCTGTTGTCGTCGACCACGAACAGGTCGTTGCCACCAAGGCCGTTCACCGTGAGCCGGCTGTTGATGTGGTCGTCGTAGTTGATGCGCTCGGCGTCGAGGGTGGTGTGGAGGAGCGCTACAAACGCCGGCCCCTGTGCGCCGGGCTGGTCGGGGATGATCGAGGTGCCGCGCAGCAGGAACACGTCGGCGCCGTCGGATCCGTTCACGGTCAGGGTGTTGAGCCCGCCGCGCGGCCCCGAGTTCAGCACGTTGATCAGGTAGTCGTGGTTGAGCGGATCGACGCTCCCCCAGGTGGTGACCACGTAGCTGTTGTTGCCGGTCTCCCCGTCGAGCAGCAGCGAGTCGCGCACAGGCAGGCCGTTGTACACGTCACCGGATGCGTCGATGTGCGTCGTCGACATCGTCTGGAGGTGGTCGACGATGAACACGTCGTTGCCGTTGGGGATGCGTGCGATGCTCGTCGGGCCGCCGTAGACGTTCGTCTGGCCGCCGAGGAAGGTGTGGTCGAAGATGAAGGTGTCGACGCCGGTGCCGCCGAAGATGTTCGTCGGCTGCCCGGTAACTGTTCCCGCGAAATGCATCGTCGAGCCCACCGGGGCCGCCGGGTTCTGCAGGTACTCGCCGAGGATGGTGACCGTCGCGCCCTGGATGAGGCTGGTCGTCGCCGTCTCGAGATCGTTGCCGATGCGCAGCAGCACCGAGCCCAGCGCAACGATGCGACCCTCGGCGAGTGCTGTGGCACCGTCGAGGGTGCTCCCGCCGGCCAGCAGGTCGAGGCTCGCATCCGTGCGCCCTGCGACGAACGGGATGGTGAGGCGCACATCCCCGAAGACCGACTCAGCGCTCAGCACGTTCAGGGCACCCGTCGCCTCGGTGATGTAGATGTCGCCGTTCGGCGCAGGTACGCCGGGCAGCGCCTGGACGGTCCGGTCGGTGAGCGCGTAGAGGCGGCCACCGGCCGCAGCGTTCGTGTCGATGGTCAGGTCACTGAGCCCCGTGGCCGATGCGGCACCGATCGAGCCGTTGTGGGCGATCAGGTCGATGTTGACGCCGATCACCGTGGCGGCCATACCGTCGACGTTGTTGAGGATCGAACCGTTCAGGTCGATCAGCGCGACGTCGCCGGTGAACGAGTCGACCAGGTTCAGGAACAGGGCGCCGGTCGTCTGAACGAGGTAGACGCCGAGCGACGCGATCGCGAGCACCGAGCCTCGGGCCGCGTTGGACGAGTGGATCTCGAGGTAGTTGACTGCAGGGACCAGGAACCCGATGCCGCCGAAGAGGGCGAGCAGCGTGATCGTGTTGCCGGTGACGCGTGCCGAGCCGTCGGTGATGCCGCCGACGTCGAAGATGGATGCGCCCGCCGAGTCCGCGGCAATGAGGGTCACATCGCTGCCCGTCGAGGTGATCGTGCCGACCCTCAGGTCGCTGACCGTCTCGGTGTCGATGATCGAGCCGTTGGTGAAGAGGTCGATCTCGCCGGCCTGGTCGGTGGTCGAGAACGGCGTCGGCAGTTCGATGCCGGTCAGCGTTGCGTCCACGTTGGTGTGCGCGTCGATGTTGAGCACGGCACGCGCCGCGGTGTGGCGCACGGTGATGTCGTTGCCCGCGCTGAGGTCCTGGAACACGTAGGTGCTCGCGTACGGCAGGTTCGCGGTTCCGAAGGCGACGATCACCGGGTCGTTGTACACGAAGGGCCCCGCCGGGTCCGGGTGGAAGAAGATCTGGTATTGGCCGGTCGGCGCCACCGTGAGCGTGAACTGCGGCGGCTGGTAGACGTTCACCTGGATGAACGACGAGGTGAATGGCGGAAGGTCGTTGCCCTGCAGACTGTCACCGAGGACGAGGTCGATGTTGCGGCCCGCGTGCACGAGCGGGATGGTCGGGGTGAACGTCGTCGCCGGTCCGCGCAGTATCGACGTGATGTCGAGGACCACGTCATCGCGCGCATCCGCGATCAGCGACACGAACCGGGTCGGGTCGACGTTGTCGACGATGTAGTCGCTCTGCACCAGGACCACCGGGATCGGGATGCGCAGGCTGAACAGGCCGTGGATCAGGATGCCGATGGTGCCGTTGTCGGCGAGGATCACGAGGGTGTTGGTGACGATGAGGGGGCTGTCGGGACCGGCGAGGATGTCGCCGTGCTGGTTGTCGATGCGCGTCGAACCGATCGGGTTGTAGATGCGCCCGTCGATGACGAGCTGCGCGATCCCGTTGCCGGAGACCAGGAAGTTCTCGATGTCGATGGCGGTCGGAAGGAAGATCGGCTGTCCGATCGTGAAGAGGAACCCGGCGCTGTCCTGCACCTTGACGGTGATGGTCGCCGCCACGTTCGTCAGGTTGGCCACGCTGATGGCGTGCACGACCATTGAGCGGCTGGACGAGTTGTACAGCTTCACGAAGTCGAACGTGTTCTGGGCGGTGAAGGTGCCGTCCGTTCCCGAGATGACGCCGGCCGGCGGCGAGCCGCCCGCGAGCGAGTCGGGGATGTTCGCGAAGAAGATCGCCTGGGCGCCTCCCGTGTTGCTGATGTCCTGCACCTCGATGATGCGGCCGACGGGGATGGTCTGGCCGAGGCCGTAGGTGTTGCCGAGGTCGTCCTTGACGGTCACCGCGAACAGTTTCACGATCGTGCCGTTGGAGTCGACGACGAGCTGCGGATCGGCCGCATGGAGGAACACCGACGCGTGCCAGCTGATCACGCGACGCGCGTTCTCTGTGGTGCCTCCGTGCGATCCGCCGCCGTCGAACGCCGCGCCGTCCGAGTTCGTCGAGCGCGACCAGTTGGTGAGCAGCTGGAGCGCTTCGACGTCGAGGAGGGCGGTGCGGATGATCGACCCGGCATCCGCCGTCACGTTCGACTCGCTGTTGTACCCGATGTTCGATGTCGAGTTGGTGTCGCCGCCGAGGCAGCCGCAGTGCGCATCCGACGAGGCGATCAAGGTGATCGCGTTGTGCACGGCTTTCAGCGTGACCGTCTCGTAGCCGACGATCTTCACGTCGTGCTCGAGGTGCACGGTGGCGTTGCTGGTGACGTTCACGTTCGCGGTGGCATCGGATGCCGCGCCGAGGGCCCTCGCGTGCGTGTGGCTGTTGTTGTGGGCGTTCACGCTGTCGACGCTGGCGATGACGCTCACGTTGTCGGCGGTGAGGTGGGCACCCGGCTGCAGGTCGACCGTCGTGGTCATGCCGATGGTCAGGTTGCAGCTGGCCGGACCGTTGTCGCATTCGCCCGCGTGAGCATCCACGCCGAGTCCGCCGCCTTCTGCGCTGGTGCTCACGTTCCCGTTCGCGCCGGTGTGGGCGGAGACGCCGAGGTCGTTGCCTGCGACGATGGTGCCCGCGACGGTCGTGATCGTGCTGATGGTCATGGTGGCGCCCGCATCGGAGCTCACCCCAGCGCCCAGCCCTCCGGCGCTGGACTGGGAGAGCGCCTGGACCTGACCGAACGTGACCGGTGCGATGGTGACGTCGGCGCCGGCCGTGATCGTGGTTCCGCTGCCGACCGTCACCGTGGTGCTCGTGGTGGTGGACGCCTGGGCGGCCGCGCTGCCGATGGCGACGAGCCCGCCGCCGCCGTTGGCCGAGTCTGCGCTGACCCCGGCGTTCGAGTCGGTGGTGACGATGATCGAGCCGAGGGCGGTGATCGAGGTGTTCGCGCCTCCGATGGTCACGGTGACCACGGCCGTCTCGTCGGCGTTCGTGTTGGCGTGGCTGGAGCTGATGATCCCGCCGCCCGAACCGTTGACGGTCGCTGTCGAGAGCTGGCCGCCGCCCGCTGTGCTTCCACCGATGCCGACGGCCGACAGGGTCTGGGTGCCGCTTCCGGCGGAGGTGAGGTCGACCACGAGATCCTGCGGGCCGCTGCCTGCGCCGAGATCGACGGGCGCCGGGGTGAAGTTCCCGACGCCGACCACGCCGGTACCGTTGAGGGCGATCGGGACCCCGCCCGGCGTGGTGGCGAGCTGGAAGCTGCCGCTGGTGGCTCCGACGATGTAGTAGCGGCCGCCGTTGTCGAGACCCAGGATGGGCTGCTGGCCGGGCGCCCAGAATCCGTGCACCACCGCCCGACCGGCGTCGGAGCGGTCGGGGGTGAGGCCGATCGGGTTGACCGGGATGGGGTTGTTGCTGCCGTCGACACAGGTTCCGGTGGCGTCGCAGAGGTTCGCGGCCAGGCGGATCTGGTTGTTGTTGAGCACGATCACGAAGTAGGTGTGGCCGTTGACCAGGCCGCCGACCGGGTCGTTCGCGCCTTCGTAGACGACGGCTTGGCCGGTGCTGAAGCCGTGGCTCTGGATCGTGATCGTGTTGTCGTTCACGAACTGGAGGGCCGGCGGGTTGCCGGAGATGATCGGGTTGTTGCTCCCGTCGACCGCGATCTCGACCTGGTCGGTGGTGAACGGGTGGATCGGCGGCTGCGACGTGTAGGTGACCGCGTTGCCGTTGCTGTAGCCGTTCGCCACGCTGATCGTGTTCCCGCCGGTCACGTTCGACCCGGTGGCGTTGACGGGCGGCGTCGGGGTGCTCGCGTCGAAGAGCTGGATGCTCGACGCATCCACCACGTGCACGCGGTAGCGGTGACCGGAGACCAGGCCGGGAACCGCCGAGCCGCCCTGCGGGACGATGTAGATGACGAAGTCGCCTTCGTGCAGGTTGTGGCTGAGAGGCACGAAGTCGCTTCCGACCTGGGTGCCGAACTGGATGATGTCGGTTGCCGGGTCGATGTGCGTCCCGTCGAAGATCGATCCCAGCTGCACCGCGCTCGGGTTGACCACGATGACGTTGTACTGGGCGTTGTTGATCAGCCCGCCGACCGCGGTCCCGCCGTTGGTCGTGTACGTGACCGTGCCGCCGGTGGTGAAGGAGTGGGGCGCGGTGAGGGTGATCGTGTCCGTGCCGGTGTTCACGCCTCCGTTGGCGTCGAAGTCGCTGTGGTTCGGGCTGGGCGGTGCGGTGGTGTTCTGCTGGGCGCTGACGGTGATGGTGCCGCCCGCGAAGACCCGCGCCCCGGCCGCGATGGTGAGCGTGACGGTCGGGTTGGTGACGACCCTGGCGTTGTTGCTGCTGATGTTGAGCAGGATGCCGACCGAGGTGCTGAGCGCCGAGGAGATCGAAACCGGGTTGGAGGCGACCCCGATCGTGATGTTGCCGACGGTGGCGATGGGAGCGCCGGCCGAGGCGAAGTCGGTCTCCACCGTGGTCGTCGTGGTGGCGGTCGCACCGGCGCTCGAGATGGCGACGCCGGCGCCGCTGGTGTCGCTGATCAGCGCGGTGGACGTGTCGCCGCTGGTCGCCTGGACCGAGATGGATGCGGCACCCGGCGTGGTCGCTGTCGCTCCGTGGGCCGCTCCCAGCATCCGGGCGAACGTGCGGGCGTTGTCGGTGGCTGCCGGGTTGGCGCTGGAGACCGTACCGAGCCCGCCGTTGACGGAGCCGCCCTTCGCGGTGACTCCGTTGGTCGCGGTGGCGACGACGGCGACCGTCGCGCTCGGCGCGTTGAGGAGCGCCCCGGCGTCGATGTTCGCCTGGGTGACGGCGTTGCCGGTGATGAGCGCGACCGGTGACGAGGAGCCGACGGTGACGAGCCCGTAGTTGCGGGCGCCGGCGGTGGTGGCCGCGGAGTTGTTCGCGGTCGACTGGACGGTCAGGCCGGTGGCGCCGGTGAGGGTCCCGCCGAAGTCGGCGGAGGTCCCCGCGTCGATCCGCGCGGTCGGGAAGGTCAGTCCGGCGACGATGGCGCCGACCGAGAGGGTGTCGGTGGCCGCACTGACCGTGTCCGCCGAGGACGCGATGACGGATGCGAGGCCGGATGCCGCCAGTGCGCCGGTGCCGTAGTGGGCGGTGACGCCGGCCGAGTTCAGCAGTTCGGCATCGACCAGGGCTGCACTGAAGCCGGCGAGGCTGATGTTCAGCGCGTTCGCTACCGCGGTGACGGTGTTCGTCGCCGAAGCACCCACGGCGGCCCCGGTGGAGGCGAGCAGTGCGCCGTCCATCGACGCCGTCACCGGCGAGCCGATCGTAGCCTGCGCGAAGAAGATGCCGCCGCTGATCAGGCCGCCGCTGTTGCTCGCCACTTCGGCGTCGACCGAGGTGCCGCCCGGGGTCTGCGCGGAAACGGTGAACTGGCCGCCTGCGGTGATGCGGGCGCTCGCGGCGACGATCGCGGCGATCGCGGCGCTCGCGGTGACGTCGGCGTGCGCGACCACGCCGGTGATCCCGGCGATGCTGAAGTTGTCGACCTTCACGGTGGCGGCCGCCGTGTTGTGCCCGGTCGCCGTCACGGAGAAGGCGCCTGAGGTGGTGACGCCGCCGTCGAACTCGGCGCGGGTCGGGGCCGCGACGGTCGCCGTCGGCGAGAGCCCGGCCATCGCGATGGCGCCGACACTGATCTGGGACGGCTGCGAAGTCGCGCTGTCGACGCTGGTCGCCCGCAACAGCACGTCGCCGCTTCCCGCGTTGACGGTGGTGGCGCTGGAGTCGACGAGGGCGCGGACCGCGGCGGTCGAGGTGACCCGCGCGGTGGTGTCGCCGAACGCGCCGGTGATGAGGCCGACCGAGACGACCTTGGAGGTGGCGCTCGCCGCACTGGTCGCATCCGCTGTCACCCGGAGCCCCTGGCTGGTGATCGAGTCGGCCAGCTCCGCGCGGGTCTCGGCCGCGACGATCGCCGTGGCCGCGTTGGCCGCGCCGGTGTAGAGGCCGATGCTGGCGGCATCCGTCGAGACGGTCGCGTGGTTCGCGTTCGTGGCGGCGACGGTGACGGTGCCTGTGGAGGTCAGTGTTCCGCCGGAGACGATCGCGACGACCCCTGCGCTCTGCTGCACTTCGGCGTCGACGAGGGCGACGGTGACCCCGAACCCGCTGAGCCCGAAGCTCGTCGTCGCGGCGTTGGCCGTGCTGTCGCCGGCCGCCGAGACTGACACGGAGCCGGAGGAGAACACCGGGGCCCGGAGTTCGGCGGTCGTGGCGCCCGCGAGGATCGCGCTGGCCAGGAAGAACCCGGCGCTGATCAGCCCGCCGCCGCCGCTGGTGATGGTCGCCGCTGCGTAGTTCCCGTGGGTGCCGTCGGACACGATGGTCGCGGTGACCTGAACCGCGCCGAAGCTGCGGAGGCTCGCCGTCGCGCCCACGCTCGCGAGCACCTCCGCGCTCTGGGCCACCGTCGCGAGCGCGCTGGTGCCCTGGCCGCCGCCGACGAGGGTGATCCCGACCACGAAGGCTGTCGCCGTGGCCTGGTTCTGCCCCCTCGCGGTGACGGCGATCGATCCGGATGCGGACACAACGCCGTCGAGGTGGGCTTCGGTCGCTCCGGAGATCGTCGCGATCGGGAGCAGGAGGCTGAACCCGATGAGGGCGACGGTGACGCTCGGTGTGGTCGCGCTCGCGTGGTTCCGCGAGGTGGCGCCCACGGCGACGGCGCCGCCGCCCGCGACGCTGGCGGAGCTCGTGAACCGGGCGAACACGGTGCGCCCGGTGGTTGCCGTGGCCACGTTGATGCCCGCGGCGAACGCGCCGGTCGCCACACTGAGCGTCGACGCCGTCGGGGTGTTGGTGCCGTTCGCCTGGATGGAGGCCCCGCCGGAGAGCGTCGCGTGGCCGTTGTAGAGCGCGGTCGTGGTGCCGGTGATGGCTGCGACCGCGACGGCGCCGCTGATGCCGCCGCCGACCCCGACCGACACGGAGTAGGCCTGCACCGGCACTACGATCGTCGACTGCGCCACCTCGACGATCCCGCCTGCCGCGGTGAGCGATCCGATCGTGACGTTGCCGATCGTCGCCGTGGCGTCTCCGTTGACGAGTGCCACGGCGACCGAGGCGCCGGCGGCGACGAGGCCGATGCTGCCGCCGATGGCCAGCGGCGAGACGGTGCGGGTCCCGATGGCCTCGACGTCCACCGTGCCTCCGGCGGTCGGGATGACGGCGCCGTCGTCGATGTGCGCGTTCTGGGTTGCGTGGCTGGTGATCAGCACGACCTGGCCGGTGACGGCGACGACGCCGGCGACGCCGGCGAAGACGAGCCCGTTGTCGGTCTCGGTGAGGACCGCCTTGACGGTGACGTTGCCGCCGGAGGTGACCGAGGCACCGGTCTGGATGAAGGCCTCGACGTTGCTGGTGATGCCGAGGATGAGCACCGAGCCGCCGACGGCGACCGCGCCGCCCGCCGCCGTGCCCGCGAGCCCGTTCACGGAGAGGTTCTCCCCGGCATCGACGCTGACGCTTCCGCCCGCGACGATCACGGTGCCGGCGCCGACGGTGGCGACCGTGCCCTGCGGGACGGAGGCGTTGGAGAACTCCGCGCTGACGATGTTCGAGCTGGGCGCTGATCCGTGGACCGAGGTGTTCGCCGACCCGAGGGTGGGCTGCATCCGCCCGTTCGTGTTGTCGGACGTGTTGTGCAGGTTCGAGGTGCCGTCGAGGATGCCAGTGTAGCCGCCCGTTCCCGAGCCGTTCGCGTGGCCGCCGGCCTCGGTCGCCGCATCCGGTTTGCCCGACGACGGGCTGAGCGCATCCGTCGAGCCCTCCCACTGGCTGCCGGTCGTGTCGGCGACCGGGTCGAGGGTCGGGTGGGCGACCTTCGCGCCGTACCGCTTGCCGTCGGAGCCGGTGACCACGTCGCCCTGCGCGTAGGTGGCCGTCGACGACCACGTGCCGCGGTCCTGGCCGTACGAGCCCTCGTTGTACGAGCCGGTCGGGGCGGTTCCGACGCTCCACACCGAGACGGAGCCCGCGACGCCGACGAACCCGCCGCCGATGCTGACCGCGTAGGTCTGGATCTTCTTGATGGCGAGGGCGTAGAAGGCGACGTCCTTCGCCGCGTGGAGGGTGGCGGAGCCGCCGATGTATGCCTGGCTCGTGATGTCGGCGATGCCGATGTCGATGCCGCCTGCGACGCCGACGAACCCGGCGCCGAGGCCGCCGCCGATGGTGAAGGTCGTGACGTGGTCCGCGGCCGCGACGTTCACCGCCTGCTGCGAGCCGGCGCCCGCCTGCAGGTTGATGCGGGTGCGGTTGAGCGCGTTGCTGTCGATGAAGGCGAGGGTCGTCGCGTGCAGCAGTGTCACGTTGAGGCCGCCGGCGACGCCGACGAATCCGCCGCCGGCTGCCACGGCCATCCCGAACACGTTCTCGCTCGACCGGGCCTGGACGGCGAGGCCGTTGAAGGCGGAAAGGGTGCCGAACCCGCTGCTGCTGACCGTTCCGTCGTCGATGCCGGCGAGGGCAACCCCCGGCTGGTGGGCGAGCGCGTCGACCGAGCTGCCCGCGCCGATGAACGCCCGCGTGTCCTTGGTCAGCGAGGTGACGGCGACCCCGATGCCGACGCCGACCGCTCCTACGGCCGCGCCACCGGAGACGACCGTGATCTTCGTGGCGTCGGCCGCGGAGATCAACGCGTTGTTGCCTGCCGTGACCGTGACCCCGAGGCCGGTGTCGGTGTAGGTGTGGGTTGCCAGCACGATCACGCTGACCACACCGGCGACGCCGACCGCTCCGCCTGCGGCCGCGGCGGCGATGGCGGTGACCTGGTCGGATGCGTTCGCAGCGACGACCACATCGCGCACCGCGTTGACGACGGCGCCGGTTCCGATCACGGCGTCGGTGTTGAGGGTGACGATGCCGACCGCGGCGTTCGCGCCAACCCCGACGGCTCCGGCCGCGACCGAGGCGGCCACGATGAGGAGCTGGAAGGCGTTGCCCGCTCCGACGACCACGCTCTGCGCCGACGAGGCGCCGGCATTGTTCACGTTGACCTGGGCGATACGTCCGATGAACGCCGACGTGTTCGCCGTGACGACGTTGACACTGCCGCTGACCGAGACGCCGACGGTGCCGAAGCCGGCCGCGACACCGAACCCGCTGACGTCGTCGCTGTTGTTGGCGGTGACCGAGACCCCGTGGAAGCCGCCGGCCGAGTTCGGGACGATGATGTGCTCGCCGCTCACCGACGCGGCGTCTCCCGGAGGCTGGTCGCCCTGCTTCAGGATGCTGTGGGCCCGGTCCGTCCCAGCCGTCGCCGCGGTGAGGGTGATCGGGGTCTGCACTGCGCCGCTACAGGTGCTGCCGCCGGGGTTCGCGTGGCACGCGGAGTCGGCGAGTTCGATGGCGTGCGGGCCGACGACGATCGCGTAGTAGGTCCGGCCGTCGACGAGGCCGCCGATCGCGGTGCCTCCGCCGGCGCGGTAGACGACGGGGTCACCGGTGCTGACGGTGAGGTCGTACGGCAGGTTGATGACGTTGCCCGAGACATCCGCCGACGGGGTGAAGTACTGCCCGGGCGCCTGTGGCGTGGCCGCGTGGTCGGTCGCCATCAGCCGCTGGGACTCGCCGCCACGCACTGGCACGCCGAGCACGATCGCAGGTCCCCCCTGCGTCGCCGAGAGCTGCACCTCGTGCGCCGAGACGACGTGCACATAGTAGACGTTGCCCTGCACGAGCCCGGTGATCGGCGTGCCGCCGCCTGAGTCGTAGAGCACCTGCTGGCCCTCGGTGAAGCCGTGCGCGTAGCCGAGGTCGATGGTGCGCGCGTCGCCCTCGATGGCGGTCGACGGGGTGAAGCGCGTGTCGACCGGGGTCACCGTGTAGCCGCCGGTGTCGATGGTGAGGCCTGCGCCGTTGCCGAGCGCCCGCACCACCGAGTTGTCGCCGATGAACGAGCTGGTCGTCTTGGTGACGATCGGGACGGCGGCGGATGCACCGACGCCGACCTCGCCGCCGATCGCGATGCTGCCCGCGATGACGTTGAGGGTGAGCTGCTCGTTGGCCGAGATGCGGGCGCTGCCGCCGGCGAGGACCGTGGCGCGCGAGGTCGCGCAGCTGGTGGCGTTGACGGCCTGCGCGCCGCACACTTCGCCGACGTAGGCCTTCGTCACGATGGTGAACACCGACACGGCTGCGTTCAGAGCGACACCGACCGAGCCGCCGGCCGACACTCCCGCGGAGACCGAGATGACGTTCTCGTGCGAGGTCGCGTCGATGGTGACGGAACCGTTTGCCAGGACCGAGACCTGCGGGGCGATCCAGGCCTGGGTGTCCTTGGTGAGCAGTTCGACATCCGCACCCGCACCGATGCCGGCCGAGCCGCCGACGGCGAGCTGGCCGGCGACGCCCTTGATGGTCGTCGTGTCCGTCGCGCTGAGGGAGACGCCCTGGGTGGCGGAGGCGCCCGCGTTGTTGGAGTTGATCGTCGCGCCTCGGTCGATGTGGGCGTGCGTGACGTTGTTGAGCACATCCACGGTCGCGGATCCGGCGACGGCCGCGGAACCGCCGACCGTGCCGCCCACCGCGATGAGCGTCACATCCTCGTTCTGGGTCGCGCCGATCGTGAGGCCGGTCGCCCCCTTCGCCCAGATGTCGTCGCCTCCGGCGATCCAGGCGTCGACGATGCCGCTCCGAACGAGCACGGCGGAGGAGATGCCGACCCCTGCGCTGCCGCCGACACTCACCTGGCCGGCGTAGAGACCGATGTTGGAGGCGTCGTCCTGGGCCTGGATCGTGACGTTGCCGCCCGCGTGCACGACCGTCGCCTGGCGCGGCCCGCCGTCGATGTACGCCCGGGTTCCCGGCGAGCTGTCGCCCGGGTTGAGCACGAGGACGATGATCGAGCCGGTGACGCCGACGCTCTGCGAGGCCGACGCCCCGATCGCGACCTCGGTGAAGTCCTGCGGGTCGGTCGCGCGCAGCGTCACGTCTCCTCCGGCGGATGCGACCACAGACTTCCCGATGAACGCCCGGACATCCTTGTTGATGACCCCGACGATCACGCTGATTCCCACGCCGACGCTTCCGAGCGACAGCCCGAGCGACCCAGCGAGCTCGACCACGCGGATGTCGTCGGAGGCGGTGATCGAGATCGATTGCGCCGGCGACGGGGCCGCGCTCTGGTTCACGGAGGCGTTGTTCGCGATGTACGCCTGTGTCGTCAGGGTGAAGACGTCCACGATGAACGAGCCGCCGACCGCGACACCGCTCGTCCCCGCACCGCCCGCGACGGCGACCGAGGTGACGTCGGGCACCTTCACGCTCGGGATGATGCTGATGCCGAGCGGGCCGAGCGACGCCGAGGCGCTCAGCGAGATCGGGCCGCCCGCGTTGACCGTCGTCGGCTGCTGGATGTTCGAGTCGATGTAGGCGAACGTGTTCACGCTGAGAACGCTGACGGCGATCGCGGCACCGACACCCGAGCCGTCGAGGGAGAGTCCACCCGCCCCGGCGATGGTCTGCAGGCCCATGGGGTTGGAAGCGGCCAGGACCAGTGCGCCGGTGGCGGTGACTTTCGAGGCGGCGCCGATGAGCGCCGTGTTCCCGAAGCTGATGACCTGCACGGCGACGGAGCCCGCGACGCTGACGTCGCCGGCGCCGCCTGCGGCCGAGAGGCCCCAGGCGGTGAAGTCGTTCTCGGTCTGCGGCGGGGTGACCGCCTGGACCACGATGCTGCCGCCGGTGATCGTCGCGCCCACGCCGATCGATCCGCGGTTGACGATCGTCGCGACGTTGAGACCGATGCCGGCGCCGATGTTGTTGCTGTTGATCGCGGTGGATGTTCCGACCGACTTGGCCGTCGCGTCCGTCGCATTGGTCGCGCTGACCTGGATCGCACCGGATGCGCTGACGGTCAGCCCGTTCGCGATGCTCGCCGTGTTCGTGTCTGTGACGACGTTGACGCTGACCGCCGCGCCCACCCCGACCCCCTGGCCGGACGACTGGCCGGACTGGCCGCCGGACTCGCTGTTCGCGCCGCCGACGGCTCCGCCGGCCGACTGGTCGCCGGTCGGCAGGCGGCTCTCGTTGCCCGACGTGCTCGGGGTGTTCTGCACGCTGTCCTTGGCCTGGCCGTCCGAGCTGCCACCGGTGCCCGGCGTGGTGCCCTGGGCGCTGGCGGTGACGTCCGCGCTTCCGGCCGTCGTCGTGGTCGCGGTGAGCACGACCGACGTGCCGGAGATGTTCCGGACCAGGGCCGACGTCGTCGTGACAGTGAGCACGTTGACGGCGATGATCGCCCCGACGGCGACGCTGCTGCTCGCCGCTTTCGCGTCGCCGGTGATCGACGCCGAGCCGGTGTGGGTGGCGCTGAGGAGCACCGCGCCCGCCGCGGCGATCGTCCCGGTGCCCGGCGTGCCGATGCGGGCGAGCGTCGTGTTGACGACGATGTTGATGCCGACGGCCGGGCTGACGGCCACGCTGGAGCCGGCCGAGCCGGCGGTCACCATGGTGACGACGGGCTCCGCAGACGTGGCCCTCAAGGTCACGTTGCGTCCACCGGTGAGCGACGCCCCGTCCATCACCTCGGCGCGCGTGACGTTGGTCGTGAGCACGTTGATGGCGACCGATGCACCGACACCGACCGTCCCGCCACCGCCGATGGACGCATCCGCGAGCGCCTTCGCCGAGTCGGACCGCAGGTTCTGGGCGATCAGCGCGATGTCGCCGGTGCCCGCTGCGACGACCGCGCTGCCCGGGACGTACGCCTCGGTGTTGTCGGTCACGAGGTTCAGCGCGAGGGCTCCGGCGACGCCGACCTTCTTGGACCCGGCCCCTGCATCCGCCTCGACGGTGAAGGTGTGCGTCGTGTCCGCTCCGAGCGCGGTCATCGTGGCCTCGAGGTCGAAGCCGTTGGAGGTGACGTGGGTCCGTTCGCCGATGAACGAGCGGTTGGTGATCGTCACCAGGTTGAGGGCGACGGCCGCCCCGACGCCGACGTTGGTGGCCTTGACCGCTGTTCCGTCGGCCTTGACCGCGCCGTCCACGTTCTCCGAGCTGCGGAGACTGACCGCACCTCCCGCGACGAGCGTGAGGCCGTCGGGGAGGATCGAGGTGGCGGAGACATCGGCGATGTTGAGGGCGACGCCCGCGGCGACGGAGACCTTGCCGTCGGAGCTCGACGCCGACGGGTTCGCGCTCGCGCTCGAGCCGGATCCGCCGTTCGCCGTGTCGGTGCCGATCGCGTTGGTGCGCTCCTTCTGCGCCTGCCCGTCCACGCCGCCAGCCGGGGCGCCGCTGTCGCCCTGCTGCGGTGCACCGCTGGCGGATGCGCTGGCCGACGCTCCGTCGACCGACGACCCGGACGCGCCGAAGGCGATCGCGCCGGCGGCCGTGATGTTGCGGCCCGTCGTGCTCGACACCGTGTGCTTCACGAGGTTGAGCGCGAGGGCGACACCGATGGATGCGGTGGATCCGCCGGTCGCGACCGAACCCGCCGAGGTCACCGCTCCCGCCGTCTGGCTGGCGGTCGCGGCGAAGGAGCCGGTCAGCGTGATCGTCCCGTTCGCCGGGAGGGTGCCGATGCTCGCGGTCGTGGTGACGGTGGAGAGGGTGATCGCGACAGCGGGAGACACATCGACCTTGCCCCCGGACGCCCCCATCTTTGCATCCGTCGTGGCCAGGTCCCCTGCTGTCGCGGTGAGGGAGAAGTTGTGCGCACCGACCACGGTGATGCCGCTGTCGAGGACGGCGTTCGTCGTGTCGGTGATGAGGTTGAGGGCGACGGATGCGCCGACGCCGACGTTCGTGGCGGTCACGCCGCCGGGGGTCGGCTCTGCGGTCACCGTGCTGGTGGCCTTGCTCGCCGCGGTGACGGCGACGTCGCCGCCGGTGAGGGTGACGGTGCCGCCGAGCTCGGCCCGCGTGGCCTGGTTGACGATCGCGATGGCCACGGAGCCGGCGACCGAGATCTTGCCCTGCCCGGCACCGGCCACCGACTGCGCGCCGTAGGTGGAGGTCGTGTCGGCACCGTTCGGCGTCACGGTCGCGGAGACTGTGAGCGCGTGGGCCGTGATCGTGTCGCCCGCGGGCAGGATCGCCTGGTTGGTGACGTTCGCCAGGGTGAGCGCGACGCCCGCGCCGATGGTCGCCGTCGCGCCGTGCGAGGCCGAACCGTCCGCGGAGCTCGCCGCATCCGTGTTCGCACTCGAGGCGAGGGTCACGAGACCCCCCGCCGTCAGGGCGAGTCCCGGATGCTCGATCGTGGCCTTCGCGACGATGGTCGCGATGTCGATCCCGACCGCGGCCGCGACGTTGACTTTGCCGTCGGAGGTCGACGCGCTCGGCGACGCGGTCGACCCCGAGGTCTTGCCGCCGTTCGCGGCGCTCGTGGTGTCGGCGTTGGTGCGCTGCGTCTTGACCTGCTGGTCGACGCCGTCTCCGGCGCCGCCACCGCCCCCGGTGCCACCACCATTCGTGCTGTTCTCCGGAGCACCCGAGGCGGATGCGCTCGCTGCGGCGGCGGATGCGCTGATCCCGGATGCGCGCAGCGTGATCGCTCCGCCCGCGGCGATGCTCCGGGCCGTCGTCGCGGTCACTGTGTGGTTCGCGATCGTGAGGGCGACGCCCACCCCGATCGCCGCGGTCGAGCCGCCGGCGACGACAGCGCCCGCCGTCGAGGAGGCGCTGGCGTTCTGGGTGGCGCTGCCGCTGAACGAGCCGGTGAGGCTGATCGCCGTGCCGAGGGTGCCGACCCGTGCTGTCGTGGTCACGTTCGAGAGCGTGACCGCGACGGCGGGGGCGATGTCGACCTTGCCGCCGCTGGCACCCATCTTCGCTTCGGTGATCGCCGCGTCCCCGGCGGTCGCGCTCAGCGTGACGTTCGCGGCACCGGTGAGGCTGATCCCGTCGTCGAGGGTGGCTGTCGTGGTGTCGGTGATGAGGTTGAGGGCGACGGATGCGCCGACCCCGACGTTGGTCGTGACGACACCGCCCGCCGTCGGTTCCGCCTTCACCGTGCTGGCCGCGTTGCTCGCGGCGATGATGTTCGCGTCGCCGCCGGTGAGGACGACGATTCCGGCGACTTCGGCGGTCGTGGTCTGGTTGATGACCGCGAGGCCGAGGGAGCCGGCGACCGAGATCTTGCCGCCGCCCGCACCGCTGGTCGCCTGGGCTCCGTAGGTGGAGATCGCGTCTGCGCCGTTGGCAGTCTCTGTCGCCGACACTGTGAGGGCCTTCGCGTGGACCGTGTCGCCGGCCGGCAGCAGTGCCTGGTTGGTCACGTTCGCGAGAGTGATCGCGACCGCCGCACCGATCGTCGCGGTGGCTCCTTGCGACGCCGACCCGTCAGCGCTGGTGGCAGCATCCGTGTTCGCACTGGAAGCGAGCGTGACCAGCCCGCCGGAGGTGAGGGCGATTCCGGTACCTTCGATGGTCGCCTTCGAGACCGTCGTCGCCAGGTCGAGGGCGATCGCCGCGGCCACGTTCACCTTGCCGTCCGAGGTCGACGCACTGGGAGCGGTCGTCGACCCGGAGGTCTTGCCGCCGTTCGCCGAGCTGGTCGTGTCCGCGTTGCTGCGCTGGGTCTGCACCTGCTGGTCGACGCCACCACCGGCGCCCCCGCCGCCTCCGGTGCCACCGCCGTTCGTACTGTTCTCCGGAGCGCCCGATGCGGATGCGCTCGCTGCCGCAGCCGAAGCGGAGAGCCCCGAGGCCCTCAGCGTGATGTTGCCGGTCGCCGTGATGCTGCGGGCGGTGGTCGCCGTCACCGTGTGGTTCGCGATCGTCAGGGCCAGCCCGACGCCGACTGCCGCGGTCGCGCCGCCGGAGACGACAGCACCCGCGGTCGAAGAAGCGCTCGCGGTCTGCGTCGCGCTCGCGCTGAACGCACCGGTGAGGGTCAGGATGCCGTCTGTTCCGACGCGAGCCGTCGTGGTCACGTTCGAGAGCGTCACGGCCACCGCGGGTGCGATGTCGACTTTGCCGCCGCTCGCCCCCATCTTCGCCTCGGTGATGGCCGCATCCCCCGCGGTGGCACTGAGGCTGGTGTTCGCGGCGCCGGTGAGGGTCACGCCGTTGTCGATCGTTGCCGTCGTCGTGTCGGTGATCAGGTTCAGGGCGACGGATGCGCCCACGCCCACGTTCGTCGTGACGACGCCCCCTGCGGTGGGCTCGGCCTTGACGGTGCTGGCCGCGTTGCTCGCCGCCGTGATCGTCGCGTCGCCGCCGGTCAGGACGACCGGGCCCGCCAGCTCGGCGGTCGTGGCCTGGTTGATGACCGCGAGACCCAGCGACCCGGCGACCGAGATCTTGCCGCCGCCCGCCCCGCTCGTCGCCTGCGCTCCATAGGTCGAGGTGACGTCGCCGCCGTTCACCGTCTCCGTCGCCGAGACGGTCAGGGACTTCGCGTGGATGCTGTCCCCGGCTGGGAGCAAGGCCTGGTTGGTGACGTTCGCCAGGGTGATCGCGACCGCCGCACCGATCGTCGCCGTCGCGCCCTGCGAGGCGGAGCCGTCTGCGCTGGTTGCGCCATCCGTGTTGGCCGAGGACGCCAGGGTGACCAGGCCGCCGGAGGTGAGGGCGATGCCCGTGCCCTCGATGGTGGCCCTGGAGACGGTGGTCGCGAGGTCAAGGGCGATCGCGGCCGCGACGTTCACTTTGCCGTCGGACGTGGATGCGCTGGGAGCTGTGGTCGACCCGGAGGTCCTGCCGCCGTTCGCGGAACTGGTCGCATCGGCATTGGTGCGCTGCGTCTGCACCTGCTGGTCGACGCCACCACCGGCCCCGCCGCCACCTCCGGTGCCACCACCGTTCGTGCTGTTCTCCGGGGCACCCGACGCGGACGCGCTGGCGGCCGCGGCCGATGCTGAGACGCCCGAGGCTTTGAGCGTGATCGCTCCGCCCGCGGTGATGCTCCGGGCCGTCGTCGCGGTCACGGTGTGGTTCGCGATCGTCAGAGCCAGACCGACGCCGATCGCCGCGGTCGAGCCGCCGGCAACGACAGCACCCGCGGTCGACGATGCGCTGGCGTTCTGGGTGGCCGTCGCGCTGAAGGCTCCGGTCAGGGACAGGCCTGCTCCGAGGGTGCCGACGCGCGCTGTCGTGGTCACGTTCGAGAGCGTGACGGCGACGGCGGGGGCGATGTCTACCTTGCCGCCACTGGCACCCATCTTCGCTTCGGTAATCGCCGCGTCCCCGGCGGTCGCGCTCAGCGTCACGTTCGCCGCGCCGGTGAGGCTGATCCCGTCATCGAGGGTGGCTGTCGTGGTGTCGGTGATCAGGTTGAGGGCGACGGATGCACCGACCCCGACATTCGTCGTGACGACACCGCCCGCCGTCGGTTCCGCCTTCACCGTGCTGGCCGCGTTGCTCGCGGCGATGATGTTCGCGTCACCACCGGTGAGGACGACGATCCCGGCGACCTCACCGGTCGTGGTCTGGTTGATGACCGCCAGACCCAGCGACCCGGCGACCGAGATCTTGCCGCCACCCGCACCGCTGGTCGCCTGGGCGCCGTAGGTCGAGGTGACGTCCGCGCCGTCCACGGTCTCCGTGGCCGACACCGCGAGAGCCTTCGCATGGACCGAGTCGCCGGCCGGCAGAAGTGCCTGATTGGTCACGTTCGCGAGAGTGATCGCGACCGCCGCACCGATCGTCGCGGTGGCTCCTTGCGACGCCGACCCGTCCGCGCTGGTCGCCGCATCAGTGTTCGCCGACGATGCCAGGGTGACCGCTCCACCCGCGGTCAACGTGACGCCGGTGCCCTCGATCGTCGCCTTCGAGACGGTGGTCGCCAGATCGAGGGCCACCGCCGCCGCCACGTTGACCTTGCCATCCGAGGTCGACGCGCTGGGAGCCGTGGTCGAACCCGAGGTCTTGCCCCCGTTCGCCGAACTGGTCGAATCGGCGTTGCTCCGCTGCGTCTGCACCTGCTGGTCGACGCCACCACCCGCGCCACCGCCACCGCCGGTGCCCCCGCCGTTCGTGCTGTTCTCCGGGGCACCCGATGCGGATGCGCTGGCCGTCGCGGCCGAGGCGGAAATGCCGGACGCGATCAGCGAGACCGTCGTCCCAGCGCTGATGCTGCGCGCAGTCGTCGCGGTCACGGTGTGGTTCGCGATCGTCAGCGCGAGGCCGACGCCGATCGCAGCCGTCGATCCGCCGGACACCACCGCGCCCGCGGTCGAGGAGGCGCTCGCGTTCTGCGTCGCCGTGCCGGTGAACGCCCCGGTCAGGGTCATCGTGCCGTCGGTCCCGACCCGCATGGTCGTCGTCACGTTCGAGAGGGTGACCGCCACCGCGGGTGCGATGTCGACCTTGCCACCGGCGGCGCCCATCTTCGCCTCGGTGGTCGCTGCATCCGCTGCCGTCGCGCTGAGGCTGACGTTGCGAGCGCCGGTGAGGCTGATGCTGTTGTCGAGTGTGGCGGTCGTGGTGTCGGTGATCAGGTTCAGGGCGACGGATGCGCCCACGCCGACGCTCGTCGTGACGACACCACCCGCGGTCGGCTCGGCCTTCACCGTGCTCGTCGCGTTGCTCGCTGCGGTGATGGTCGCATCCCCGCCGTCGAGGACGATCGCGCCGCCGAGTTCCACGGTCGTCGTCTGGTTGATCACCGCGAGACCCAGCGACCCGGCCACCGAGATCTTGCCGCCACCGGCGCCGCTGGTCGCCTGGGCTCCGTAGGTCGACGTGACATCAGCGCCATTGACCGTCTCGGTCGCCGACACCGTCAGGGACTTCGCGTGGATCGAGTCGTCGGCCGGTAGCAGAGCCTGGTTGGTCACATTCGCGAGGGTGATCGCCACCGCAGCACCGATCGTCGCTGTCGCGCCCTGCGACGCCGACCCGTCAGCGCTGGTCGCGGCATCCGTGTTGGCCGACGAAGCCAAGGTCACCGATCCGCCCGCGGTCAACGTCAGGCCCGCGTTCTCGATCGTGGCCTTCGAAACGGTCGTCGCCAGGTCGAGGGCCACCGCCGCTGCGACGTTGACCTTGCCGTCCGAGGTCGACGCGCTCGGGGCCGTGGTCGAACCGGAGGTCTTCCCGCCGTTCGCGGAGCTGGTGGCATCGGCGTTGGTGCGCTGGGTCTGCACCTGCTGGTCGATGCCACCGCCAGCGCCGCCGCCACCTCCGGTGCCGCCACCGTTCGTGCTGTTCTCCGGCGCACCCGACGCCGACGCGCTCGCCGTCGCAGCCGACGCCGACAGTCCCGACGCTTTCAGGGTGATGTCGCCGGTCGCGGTGATGCTGCGCGCCGTGGTCGCGGTCACGGTGTGGTTCGCGATCGTCAGGGCCAGACCCACCCCGACCGCCGCGGTCGAACCACCAGAGACCACCGCACCGGCGGTCGACGACGCGCTCGCGTTCTGCGTCGCGCTG
This sequence comes from Leifsonia sp. Ger2509, assembly GCF_055231915.1. NCBI lineage: Bacteria > Bacillati > Actinomycetota > Actinomycetes > Micrococcales > Microbacteriaceae > Leifsonia > Leifsonia sp. Ger2509. The sequence goes on along the minus strand of NZ_JBUYVB010000003.1, from coordinate 2,792,683 downwards.
GCCGTGAAGGATCCGGTGACGGTCAGCGTCCCATCCGTCCCAGCGCGGGCGGTCGTCGTGACGTTGGAGAGGGTGACCGCGATGGCGGGGGCGATGTCGACCTTGCCGCCCGCCGCACCCATCTTCGCCTCGGTGACCGCCGCATCTGCCGCCGTCGCGCCCAGCGAGACGTTCGCCGCACCGGTGAGCGTCGCCGCGTTGTCGAGCGTCGCCGTCGTCGTATCGGTGATCAGGTTGAGGGCGACGGATGCTCCCACCCCCACGCTCGTCGTCACGACCCCACCCGCCGTGGGCTCGGCCTTCACCGTGCTCGCTGCGTCGCTGGCCGCGGTGATCGTCGCATCGCCGCCGGTCAGCGCGACCGCGCCGCCGACCTCCGCCGTCGTCGTCTGGTTGACGATCGCAAGACCCAGCGACCCGGCGACCGAGATCTTGCCGCCGCCTGCGCCGCTCGTCGCCTGCGCACCGTACGTGGAGGTCGTATCAGCGCCGTCGACAGTCTCGGTCGCCGACACCGTGAGCGACTTCGTGTGGACCGTGTCACCGGCCGGCAGCAGCGCCTGGTTCGTCACGTTCGCCAGCGTGATCGCGACAGCAGCACCGATCGTCGCCGTCGCCCCCTGCGACGCGGACCCGTCCGCGGTCGTGGCCGCATCCGTGTTGGCGCGCGAGGCGAGCGTGACCAGTCCACCCGCCGTGAGGACCACGCCCGTTCCGACCAGGGTCGCCCGCGACACCGTCGTCGCCAGGTCGAGGGCCACCGCCGCCGCGACGTTGAGCTTCCCGTCCGAGGTCGAGGCACTCGGGCTTGCCGTCGACCCGGACGAGGAGCCGCCATTCGCCGCGCTGGTCGCGTCGGCGTTGTCGCGTTGCGTCTGCACCTGCTGGTCGACGCCACCACCCGCGCCGCCACCGCCTCCGGTGCCCGTACCGGTCGCACCGTTCTCCGGCGCACCCGAGGCGGATGCGCTCGCGCCGGCGGAGGATCCGGAGACACCGGATGCGGTCAGGCTGATCGCGCCACCGGCCGTGATGCTGCGGGCGGTCGTCGCGGTCACGGTGTGGTTCGCGACGGTGAGCGCGAGGCCCACGCCGACCGCGGCCGTCGATCCGCCGGACACCACCGCGCCCGCCGTCGACGAGGCGCTCGCGTTCTGCGTCGCCGTTCCGGTGAACGCCCCTGTCAGGGTCATCGTGCCGTCCGTGCCGACCCGCATGCTCGTCGTCACGTTCGAGAGCGTGACGGCGATCGCCGGCGCGATGTCGACCTTGCCGCCCGCCGCGCCCATCTTCGCCTCGGTGACCGCCGCATCCGTGGACGCCGCTCCGAGCGTGACGTTCGCCGCGCCGGTCACGGTTGCGGCGTTCTCGAGAGCGGCCGTCGTCGTGTCGGTGACCAGGTTCAGGGCGACGGATGCGCCCACCCCGACGCTCGTCGTGACGACACCGCCTGCCGTCGGCTCCCCCTTCACGGTGCTTGCGACGTCGCCGGCCGCGGCGATCGTCGCAGTGCCCCCGGCCAGCACCACGGCACCCGCGCTGTCCGCGGTCGTGGTCTGGTTGATGATTCCGAGGGCCAGGGAGCCGGCGACCGAGATCTTGCCGCCGCCCGCACCGCTCGTCGCCTGCGCGCCGTAGGTCGAGACGGTGTCCGTTCCGTCGGGGGTCACGGTGGCCGAGATCGTCAGCGACTTCGCGTGGACGGTGTCGCCCGCCGGCAGCATCGCCCGGTTCGTGACGTTCGCGAGGGTGATTGCGATCGCTGCTCCGATCGTCGCCGTCGCTCCCTGCGACGCCGAGCCGTCCGCGGTGGTGGCCGCATCCGTATTGGCCGACGCGGCCAGCGTCACCAGCCCGCCGGCGGTCAGCGTCACACCGGTGCCGACGACAGTAGCGAGCGCGGCGACGGTGGCGAGGTCGAGCGCGACGGCCGCAGCCGCGTTGACCTTTCCATCGGAGGTCGAGGCACTCGGGCTTGCCGTCGACCCGCTCGATGCTCCACCGTTCGCCGCACTCGTCGCATCCGCGTTGTCGCGCTGCGCCTTCACCTGCTGGTCTACTCCGTCGCCCGCTCCCCCGCCGCCGCTGGTGCCGGTGCCCGCCGCGCCGTTCTCCGGAGCACCGGATGCGCTGGCGCTCGATGTCGCGGCGCTCGAGCTGGTTCCGGATGCTGTCAGAGCCAGCGCTCCGCCCGCGGTGATCGAGCGGGCGGTCGACGCGGTGACCGAGTGACCGGCGATCGTCAGGGCGAGGGCGATGCCCACGGCGGCCGTCGACCCGCCCGCGACGACAGCACCGGCCGTCGATGCCGCCGAGGCCGACTGCGTCGCGGTCGCTGTGAACGATCCGGTCACGCTCAGCAGCCCGCCCGCGCCTTGCGTGCCGAGAAGCACCGACGTCGTCACTGTGGACAGCGTGACGGCGACCGCGGGTGCGACGTCGACCTTGCCGCCGGTGACACCCATCTTCGATTCGGTCGTCGCCGTGTCGGTCGCGGTGGCCGTCACGACGGCGTTGGCCACGCCGGTCACGGCGGCGCCGTCGCCGAGGGCTGCCGTCGTGCGGTCGGTGACGATCGCGAGGGCGACGGAGGCGCCGACGCCGAGACTGGTCGTGGTGACCCCGCCGGGCGACGGCTCGGCTTTCACGGTGGTCGACGCGTTGGACGCTGCTGCGATCGCCAGGTCGCCGCCGGTGAGGTGCGCCGTTCCGGCGAGCGCCGCCGTCGTCGTCTGGTTGACGATGGTGAGTGCGACGGAGCCGGCGACCGAGATCTTGCCGCCGCCCGCACCGCTGGTCGCCTGTGCGCCGTAGGCCGATGCGGTGTCGGTTCCGTTCACGGTCTCGCCGGCCGAGACGGTCAATGCCTTCGCCGAGATCGTGTCGCCCGCGGGCAGCGCCGCCCGGTTGGTCACGTCGGCGAGGGTGACCGCGACCGCTGCGCCGATCGTCGCATCCGTTCCCTGGGACGCCGTGCCGTCAGCGCTGGTCGACGCATCCGTGTTCGCCGAGGAGGCGAGGGTGACCAGGCCGCCCGAGGTGAGGGTGAGCCCGGGGCTCTCTAGGGTGGCGCGCGAGGACGTGGTCGCGACGACGATGGCGACAGCAGCCGCCGCGTTGACCTTGCCGTCGGAGGTCGAGGCGCTCGGCGTCGCGGTCGAGCCGGATGAGGTTCCGCCGTTCGCCGCGCTCGTCGCGTCCGCGTTGGTGCGCTGGGTCTGCACCTGCTGGTCGACGCCGTTGCCGGCTCCTCCCCCTCCGCCGGTGCCGGTGCCGGTCGCCCCGTTCTCGGGTGCACCCCCGGCCGACGCGCTCGCCGACGCGGTACTCGCACTGGCCCCGGATGCGGAGAGCGTGATCGCGCCGGTCGCCGTGACGGATCGGGCGGTGGTCGCGGTCACCGTGTGGTTCGCGACGACGAGCGCCAGACCGATTCCGACGCCAGCAGTGCCGGCACCGACCACGGTGGCTCCGGCGGTGGATGCTGCGATCGCGGTCTGCGCGGCGGTCGCGCTGAGTGCACCGGTCAGGCCCAGGGCGGAGGCCGCCGTTCCCAGGCGGACGGTCGTCGTCACGGTGGACAGGGTCACCGCCACCGCGGGTACCACGGCGACCTTGCCGCCGGCCGCGCCCATCTTCGCTTCGGTCGCCGCCGTGTCCGTCGCGGTGGCGTTCAGAGTGACGGCGCCGGCACCGGTCACGATGGACCCGTCCGCGATGGTCGCGGTGGTCGTGTCGGTCACGAGGTCGAGGGCGACGGACGCGCCGACGCCGACGTTCCCCGCGGAGACGCCGGTTCCGTCGGCGGGATCGGCCTTCGATGTCGAGGCCAGCGCCGACGTCGCGCCGACCGAGAGGGCGCCGCCGCTGAGGGTCACGGCGCCTGCGACCTGGGCGAGCGTGGACTGGTTGGCGACCACGAGGCCGAACGAGCCCGCGACAGAGAGCTTCGCGTCGGAGGCCCCCGCCCCGCTCGTCGCCGTGGCCGAGTCGGTCGAGACCCGGTCGCCGGCGTTGTCGGTGACGCCCGCCGACACCGTGAGCGACTTCGCGGAGACGCTGTCGCCCGCGGGCAGCACGGCCTGGTCGGTCGCATTCACCAGGGTGATGGCGACGGCCGCACCGATGGTCGCGGTTCCGCCGTGGGCAGCCGAGCCGTTTGCCGTGGTCGCCGCGTCGGTGTTCGCCGACGCGGTCAGGCTGACGGCACCGGATGCGGTGAGGACGACGCCGGTGCCGACCACCGCGGCGCGCGAGACAGCCGTGACGATGACCAGCGCGACCGCCGCTGCGACGTTGATCTTGCCGTCGGCCGTCGATGCGCTCGGCGCCGCCGTCGACCCGGAGCCCTGCGCGCCGGACGAGGCGGCAGCCGCATCCGCGTTGGTCCGTGCTCCGCTGACCTGGTCGTCGACTCCGGACCCTGCCGCTCCGCCACCCTGGCCCTGGCCGGAGTCTGAGGGGTTCTGCGGCGCCCCGGACGCCGATGCGGTGGAGGCTGCGGTCGACGAGCCGATACCGGAGGCGGCCAGAGTGACGGCGGATGCAGTGATCGAACGGGCGACGGTCGCGGTCACCGTGTCGGAAGCGATGGTGAGCGCGAGACCGAGCCCGACCGCTCCGGAGCCTCCCGCGACGGCGCCGGTCGCGCTCGTCGACGCCGACGCGACCTGGGTCGCCACTGCGCTGAGGGCGCCGGTCAGTGTCAGCAGGGTCCCCGTGCCGACCCGGGCCGTGGTCGCAATGTTCGCGACGAGCACCGCCGCATACGGTGCGACAGCGACATTGGATGCCGAGGCGCCGCCGGTCGCTGTGACGCTCGCAGTGTCCGACGTGGTCGCGGCGAGGGTGGCATTGCGCGCCCCGGTGACGACCGAGCCGTCGCCGATCGACGCATCCGTCGTGTCGTTGACGATGCCGACCGCCGAGGAGGCGCCGATGCCGGTCGCCGGGGTCCCCGCGCCGCTGTCGGACATGAGGGCCTGCGTCGTGCTCGACACGTGCGACGACGCGGTCGCCGAGAGATCCGCGGTCCCGCCGGTGAACGTCACGGTGGGTGCGTGCCCTGCGCCCGAGAGGACGGCGGCGGATGTCGACAGTGCGACCGAAGAGACGGCCACCGAGCCTGCGACTCCGAGGCTTCCACCTCCGCCGGCCCCTGCCGTCGAGGTGGTGGTGAAGCGATCCGCGCTGTCTGCGACCCCTGCTGCGTTGGTGGGGTTCACTCCCGCGGAGAGCGTGAGGGCCTTCGCGTGGATGGTTGCCTGCGGCCCGACGTTCGCACGGATGGATGCGTCGGCCGCTGTGATGGCGATTGCTGCGGCGATGGTCGTCGAACCCGGTGGCGCGCGGGTGGATGGCGAGCCGGTCGCCGTCGAGGTGGCCGAGTCGTTGAGTGTCGCGGTGATGCTCACGACACCCGCTGTGATCGTCACGCCGTCGACGGAGGCGTCGGCCGCCGCCGTGTGCACGGTGAGCGCGAGGGCCGCAGCTGCCGAGACGGTACCGGCCGGTGTGCTCGGTTCGGGTGCCGGTGTCGATCCGCTGCCGCCGGTCCCGCCGGGGAGCGCGCCGCCGGTCGTCGGTGCCGCGTTGTTCGCGAAGGTCTTCGCGCCGGTGACCTGCGACCCCGGGGTGGGCTGGTTTCCGTCGCCGGGCGCGCCGGTGGCCGAAGCGGATGCGGTCGAGGTCGTGGCGGATGCACCGGTGGCGGTGAACGACGCGTTGCCCGCGGCGGTCAGATCCCGATGGGTCGTCGCCTGCACGAGGTGGTTGGCGAAGGTGAGCGCGATCGCGATGCCGACGGCCGCCCCGGCCGAGTTCACCTCGCCGGTCGCCGTCGTGGATGCCGACGCCCGCTCGTTCGCTGTCGCGGTGAAGGCCCCGGTGAGCACCAGGGGGGCTCCGGTTCCGACGCTCGCCGTCGTGGTCACGTTCGAGGTGGTGATCGCCACGACCGGCGCGATCGCGATGTCCGGCGACGAGACGCCGCCGTGCGCTTCGGTCGTCGCCGGTGCGATCGCCGACGAGGTGAGGGTGAGGTCGTGTGCGCCGGTCAGGACGGCGCCGTCCTGGAGTCCGGCGCTCGTCGTGTCGTTGAGGATGTTCAGGGCGACGGTGGCGCCGATCCCTGCCGTCTGCCCAGCGACCTGGCCGGGCAGTGCCTTGACGTCGCTGGTGTTGTCGGTGCTGGCTGCGATGCCGACGTTCCCGCCTCCCACCGACACCGCGCCGCCGGGCGCGACGCTCGCGGCCGTGTTCAGTGTGACCACATCGACCGCGAGCGAACCGGCGACGCCGACGCTCGACGCCCCGCCGGCTCCGGAGGTCGAGGTCGCTCCGAACGTGTTGGCCGCACCGGACGTCGGTTGCTGGGCCGCCGCATCCACCGTCACCTTCGGCGACGTGAAGGTCGCGTTGCCCACATACGACGTCGTGTCGAGGGCGGCGACCGTGACGGCCACCGCCGTGCCGACGCCCGCTGAGCTCCCGCCGACCGTGCTGCCGTCAGCGCTGCTGGTGGCGGTGCCGGACGATCCCGCGTGGACCGAGACCGGAGCCGAGCCCGCCGTCGGGCCGCTCGTGTTGGAGACGGCGATCACCAGGCCGCCGCCGGCCGGCGCGATGTAGGCGGTCGTGGTCTGGGAGAGGTTCGTGAACGCCAGCGCCCCCGCGATGCCGATGACGCCGCCCGGTGCGTTCGCGTAGCCGCTGGGGTGGGATCCGGTCGCGGTGCTGTCGCTCGGTGTGGAGTCGTTCTGCGTCGACCCACCGGGGCTGGCGGTGGCGACGCTGACGACCGTGCTGTTCGAGTCGGCCGCGACGACCAGGCTGCCCGCGTCGACGCCGCGGCTGCTGTGGCTGTCGATGTAGGCGGCCGTGTTGGTCGTCACCCGCGAGATCGCGATCCCCGCGCCGGCTGTGGCCGCGGTCGCGTCGCCGGTGGCCGTCACGTTGGTCGCGTTCTTCGCGATGACATACAGCACACCCGAGGCCGAGATCGTCGAGTCGTCGGAGACGTGGGTCACCGCGCTGGTGTCGATGCTCGCGGACGCGACCGCCGCATCCACGTTCGTCGACGCCCCCGTGCCCGTCGAGCTCACCGTTGCCTGCATCGCCGACGAGCTTCGCAGCGTGACGTCACCGGTCGCCTCCAGCAGGGACGATCCGATGACCGCGACCTGCGCTGACGACGACGCGCTCACGATGTTCACACCGGGGAGGGAACCGGCGCCGGGCGTCTGGGAAGCAGTCGCCTCCAGGTCGATGGATTTCGCGCGTATGGTCGCGCCGTTCACGGTGACGGACGCCGACGCCGGCGCAGTGCCGGTCTGGGTGTCCGTCGCATTCAGCAGTACGGTGCCCGCACCGCCGCCGCCACGCGTGTCGATCGTCACGCCGGAGTTCACGACGATCGTCGGTGCGTCGATCTCGAGGTTCACACCCGCGAGGATGAGGTCGCCGACGATCACGACCGTGACGCCGGTGGCGGTGTCGATGATCTTCAGCGAGCTCGTGGGGACCGTGAAACTCACCGTCTCCATCGCACCCGTGATGCTCTTCACCGTGATCTGTCCCGCGGCGCCGGGGCCCACCTGGAGGGTGTCGTTCGGGGTGGTGCCGGTGACGACCAGGTCGGTCGTCCCGTTCACCGTGATCGGTTCGAGGCCGCCATACGCGATGGTGTGGCCTTCGAAGGTGATCGTTCCGGACTGGCTGCCGCTCGGGATGCTCGTCACCCGCCCGCCAGCACCGTTCAGCACCAGCGTGTCGAAGCCGCCCGCCCCGCCGTCGAGACGACCGCTGATACTGCCGCCGTGCTGGAAGGTAAACGTGTCATGGTTGCCGGCTGCGCCCTGGAGGGTGCCGAACCCGGTGAACCGCTGGCCGGCGACCGTTCCTGTGTCGTGTCCGTCGATCGACCACGAGGCGTCCGCCGACGGGCCGACGATGGTGTTGCCGCTGCCGGTCGCAGAGATCGTGCGTGCGCCGGTGTAGTCGAGCGCGGCGATTCCGCCGCCGGTCACCGAACCCGAGCCTGCACCGGTGACCGACCAGCGGAGCTGATCGCCGATCACCGACAGGAGGTCCGCGCCACTGCCCGCGAACGAGACCGGAACCGAGATCGGTCCGGTCGAGGTGTCGAAGGTGAGGCTGACCACCTGGCCGCCGACGGTCGTCACCTGCAGGCCGAGAAGGGATGCGATCGGCCGCCGGGTCTCGACGCCGTTGTCGACGATCACCAGGTCGGTGCCGTCGATCCGCACCGTGATCGAGTGCGTACCGGACGCGGCGCCGGGAGTGTAGGTCCAGGACGACAGGGCGGCGGGGGTGGATGCGGGAGTCGTGGTGGAGGTGGTCGACGTCGAGGAGCCGGGTGCGCCGGGTGCGCCGGACGTCCCGGACGTCGGGTTCGCCGTCTCTGTCGGCGGGGGCGCCGGGGCGCTCGTCGGGTCGGTCGGTGCCGCGCCGGCGTCCGGGGAGGTGGCCGGCGTCGGGGCGGGGGCGGTGGTCGGCGTGGGAGCGGCGCTCGGCGTCGGAGCCGGGTCGGACGTCGCGGCCGGGGCGGGGTCGGGAGCCGGCGCGGGTGCCGGGGCCGGGTCGGACGGTGCCGCTGCGGGTGGCGGGTTCGCCGCGGGGTCGGCGGCCGGAGCCGCGCCCTGGTCAGGGGCCGCAGCCGGAGCCGGGTCGTCCGCCGGAAGTAGCGAGATGGTCGCCTGCATCCGGGCCGCTCCACGTCCTCCGGAGATGGTCACGGACCGGGGTGCCGCATCCGCCTGGGTCGACGTCGCGGGGTCCGAGGTCGGTGTCGGAGTCGGGGTCGGAGTCGGCGTGGGTGCCGGAGTCGGCGTGGGGGTCGGGGTCGGCGTGAGGGTGGGGGTCGGTGTCGGCGTGGGGGTCGGCGTCGGCGTCGGCGTGCTGCCGACCTGCGAAGGCCCGGTCGTGCCGGGTCCGCAGGTCAAGGTGCTGCTCGATGTCGAGGTACTGGACGAGCTCGTGACCGTGCCCGACCCGCTCGTCGTGGTCGGCGACGGGCTCGGCGTCGCTGTCGGTGTGTTCGACGAGCTGACGCAGTTCGTGCCGTGCGAAGCCTGGGAGCCACGAGCAGCCGCGGCCCGTGCTGCCGCGGCCTGCGCAGCGGCCTGTCGGGCGAGTTGCGCCTGCGCTGCGGCGATGATCGCGGCGAGCACGCGTGGGCTGATCGCGACCCGGCGGACGATCGTGGTCGTTCGCGTCGTGGTCCGCTGCGTGACCGGAGTCGTGACCTCGACCGTCTTCGGGATGACCGTCGGGGGACCTGCGACGGGCACGAGTTGCGGCGCCGTCGCGGTGCTGACCGCCGCGGGCTTCGCCGGAACGGACGCGTCGACCGCCGGTACGAAGACGACCGCCTGGGCGATGCCGAGGGCCAGGGCTGAGACGACTGCGACGGCACCCCAGAACCCGTGATGGCGTCGCGAGAGCGGAGCTTCCCCCTGGAGGTCGTCGGAGCGGTGTGACTTCGATTTCGGGGCGCGGTCGGGCTTGGTCTGGTGGACACTTGGTCCGGAATCCGGCCAAGCCATTGCGCACCCCCAATGCTGCCGAACAGCGCGGGTACCGCACCCTGATCAGGAACGAGCCCGTGTACTCAACCGAACGCTGCCGCCGAAGGGCGACCGAAACCGTGTGCACGAATTGGTGTGGTGTCGGCGGAGCTTATTCGTGAGAATCCCCTCCCACTGACAACTAAGCACCATAGGCCCGTTCAGGGGACAGGCGCAAGTAAATTGCATCCGACCACGAATCGGTGCGAAATCCCGCATAATCGGCGAAATCATGGCCATTCGCTGCGTCCAGCCCCTCATCTGACCCCACTTTTGGGGGTAGGAGATTGGTACCGCCCGCTACATGCCGTGACGGGCATGAAGGCGCTCGGCGCATCCCGCGATCAGAGCCTGCGGATGAAGTCCAGCGCGAGTTCGTTGAACCGGTCGGGCTGCTCCATGTTCGCCGCGTGACCGCAGTCGTCGATGACCACAGACGCGGCGAGCCTGTTCAGCGCGGCGGATGCGTCGGCGTGCTCGCACGGCCACAACTCGCTGTCGCGACCTGCCACGAACAGCGACGGCACGTCGAAGCCCGCGATGACGTCCCGCCAGTCCTGCACAGCATGGTCGTTCAGGAGGGCCAGCTCGGCCACGGTGTACGCGACCGGGACAGTGCGCGCGGGGTCGATCTGCATCGCCGTCATCATCCGGATCAGCCGTTCCCCGCGCTCAGCGGGCGGCGTGCCGCGCCCCGTCGGCGGCACTCCGCGCTCGAACATCGTGCCCATGACGGCACGGTCGTAGTCGTAGAACCCGAACGCCCAGTCATCGGTGTTCAGCATCTTCGGGGTCTGGTCGACGGTCACCGTTCCGGCGACGCGCTCCATTCCGAAGAGGCTCGCGTACGCCCAGATCGTGCTCGCTCCCTGCGAGCCTCCGATGAGGACCGCCTCCCGCAGGTCGAGCGCGACCAGGAGGTCGCCGAGGTCCTTGCCGTGGCGGGACATCCGCGCGCCGAACGACGGCGCTTCCGACGTTCCGTGGCCGCGACGGTCGAAGGCGAGAACCCGCAGTCCTGCGCCGGTCAGCGCATCCTGCTGCAGCACCCAGCTCGTCGCCGGCGCCTTGAATCCGGCGACCAGGATGACCGGGCGACCGACCGGATCCCCCGTCTCCGTGTAGTCGAGCCTCACTCCGTCGCTGGTGCTGATCGAGGGCATCCGAGCGCTCCTTATTTGTCTGTGGTGCCGGACTACTGGTGTGGCCGGCCGATGGTCAGGGCGATTCGGGAGCCGCAACCGGTGGTCCGGGAAACGCCTTGCCCGGGTTGAGGATGCCCTGCGGATCGAGCGCCTGCTTGATCGCTCGGTGCAGTTCGACGACGCGCGCTCCCAGCTCGCGCTCCGCACCGGCGAGCTTCAGCAGACCCACCCCGTGCTCGCCCGTGACCGTGCCGCCGAGGTCGAGGCAGTCCGCGACGATCCGGTCGAACGCAAGCTTCGCCCGCTCCTTCGCGGCGTCGTCACCGACCGGGGCGATGATCAGCGGATGCAGATTACCGTCACCGGCGTGCGCGATGTTCGCGATCACTACGTCGTGGTCGGCCGCAGTCGATTGGATGCGCGCCAGCATCTCCGGGACCGCCGCGCGCGGCACGCAGATGTCCTCGGTGAGCACCGGCCCCAGGCGTTCGAGCGCCGGGTACGCGAGCCTCCGAGCGAGGAAGAGCCGATCGACCTCGGCGGCGTCCGCGGCCCGTTCGATGCTCGTGCCGCCCGCCTCCGTGAACAGCCGCGCGATCTCGTCGGCGAGTTCGGCGCCCGCCTCACCCCGTTCATCCACTTTCGCCAGCAGCAATGTGTCGACGTCATCCGGAAGACCGATGCCCTGCCACTCGTCGACAGCGCGCAGGCAGGTGCGGTCGACCAGCTCGAGCGCGGACGGGATGATGCCGGCGCGCGAGACGAGGGCGACCGCATCCCCCGCCGACCGCAGCGAGGGGAAATAGCCGATCACCGCACGCTCCTCGCGGCCGGCGAGCGGAAGCAGCCTGAGCGTCACCTCGGTGACGATTCCGAGCGTGCCCTCGGAGCCGACCAGAAGGGCAGCGAGGTCGTAGCCGGCGACGCCCTTGGCGGTCGAGCGTCCGAGCCGCACGACGGAGCCGTCGGCGAGCACCACCGTCATGCCGAGCACATAGTCGCGGGTCACGCCGTACTTGACGCAGCAGATGCCGCCGGCGTTGGTGGCGACGTTGCCGCCGATCGTCGAGATGCGGTAGCTCGCCGGGTCGGGCGGGTACCACAGACCGTGGCTGGCGACCTCGGTGCGGAGTACGTCGTTGATCACGCCGGCCTGGGCGACCGCGAAGCGTTCGGCGGTGTTCACCTCGACGATCGCGGTCAGCTCCTCCAGCGAGAGGACGATCGAGTTCTCCACAGCATTGGCCCCTCCCGAGAGGCCGGTGCCCGCACCGCGTGGGACGACGTGGATGCTGTGCGCGGCCGCGAACGCGACCACCCTGGCGACGTCCTCCGTGCTGCGAGCGCGTACCACTGCCAAAGGCTGCACGTAGGCGGCCCATTCCGCGTCGTCGTGGCTGTACTCCTCCAGCATGCCGGCGTCGGTGACGACCTGGTCCGAATCGAGCAGTTCGCGGAGTTCGGAGACGATCGTCGACATCCTCTTATCTTGCACCCGCTGCCGCGCGCGGCTCGCGGCTCGCGCCTCGCGGCTCGCGCCTCCGGCGAGAGTGCCTGTTCCGGTCGAGCGTGACCGTTGCGCACGTCACTCTCGGCCGGAAGTGCCGCTCTCGCTCGGTGGAGGTCCGTGCGGGCTGCGTAGAGTGGCAGTCGAACCGGGACCGGAGGGATGACCGTGGCAGCAGACAAGAAGGCCCTCGCGAGCATCGAGCAGGTCCTGCACGACGGCGAATCCGTCACGGCGACCCTGCGGGTCGTCCTGGCCGTGTCGAACTCGAGCAACACCAATCCGTCCGGGTTGCTCGCCCTGACGGATGAACGGGTGATCTTCGCGGGCTGGGCGCGACGCAGGCTGACCATCGTCACGCATCCGCTCGACGACATCCGCTCGATCGAATTCGAGCGCGCCCTGATCGCGTCGTTCCTCCGCATCGGCACCGGGGACCCGGCCGCTCCGACGGTGACGACGTTCCGGCCCGACCCGGGACCTGCGCAGCGGTTCGTCGCGGCGGTGACCGCGGCAATGGCGCGGCACACCGGCGCCGAGGATTCGGTGGCGTCGGAATCGCCCTCCGCCTCGGCAAGCGTGCCCGACGCGTCGTCTGCCGGCGCCTCCGCGAGCGTGCCCGACGCGTCGCCTGGCGGCGCCTCCGCGCACACCGTGCCCGCGACGCCATCCGCCTTCCCCAACCCCTCCTCGACCGCCGATGCCCTCGTCAGGATCGCGGACCTCCACGACCGCGGAGCCCTCACCGACGAGGAGTTCGCCACGGCCAAGGCGAAGATCATCGGCGGCTGACGCGCCCAGCCGAGTTCGGTTGACGCAATTGGCCGGCGCATCCTGCCCCCTCGCGGCCGATCGCGTCAACCGAGCCGCCCCGACGCCGCACTCATCGACGCGAGCGCTGAATCGGATCGCGCGACACTGTTGGACAGAGACGCTCTGGCGCGCGAATGTAAGAGGTAACCGCGCCCCGAAACGAGGAACCCTGTCGTGACCTACCAGCCCGAGCCCACCCGCTACGACCGCATGCAGTACCGCCGCACCGGCCGGTCCGGCCTCGACCTGCCCGCCCTGTCGCTCGGCCTCTGGCACAACTTCGGCGACGACCGGCCGTACGAGACGCAGCGCGCGATCGTCCGCCGTGCCTTCGACCTCGGCATCACCCACTTCGACCTCGCGAACAATTACGGGCCGCCCTATGGCTCCGCCGAGAGCAACTTCGGCCGTCTCGTGGCCGACGACCTGCGTCCGTTCCGCGACGAGATCGTCGTCTCGTCGAAGGCCGGCTGGGACATGTGGCCCGGACCCTACGGACAGGGCGGCGGCGGTCGCAAGTACATGCTGGCGAGCCTCGACCAGTCGCTCGGCCGCCTCGGCCTGGACTACGTCGACATCTTCTATTCGCACCGGCCCGACCCGAGTACCCCCCTCGAAGAGACCATGACGGCGCTCGACACGGCGGTGCGGTCCGGCAAGGCCCTCTATGTCGGCATCTCGTCGTACAGCGCGGACGACACCCGACGCGCGGCGGCGATCCTCGCGGACCTCGGTACTCCTCTGCTCATCCACCAGCCCTCCTACTCGATGCTCAACCGCTGGGTCGAGACCGAGGGCCTCCTTGACGCCGCCGGCGAGCTCGGGGTCGGCGTCATCGGCTTCACCGCGCTCGCGCAGGGGATGCTCACCGGCAAGTACCTCGACGGCATCCCCGCCGGCTCCCGCGCGGCCGAGAACACCTCGCTCGACCGCTCGATGCTGTCGGATGACGCATTGGAGCACATCCGCGCCCTCGACGCGATCGCGCGCGACCGGGGCCAGTCGCTCGCCCAGCTCGCACTCGCCTGGGCGCTGCGGGATGCGCGGGTCACGTCGCTCGTCACCGGCGCGAGCAGCGTCGCCCAGCTCGAGCAGAACGTCGGCGCACTCGACCGCCTCGACTTCACCACCGACGAGCTCGCGGCCATCGACGAGCACGCAGTGGACACCGGAGTGGACCTCTGGGCGTCCGCGCGCCGCGGCCAACTCGGCTGATACCACCGGACGCGCCCGCTGTCATCCCCTAGATGTCCGCGGACCGCCCACCGTACTGTCGTACCAGCGCGCCGGATGCAGCACCCTGGGGGCCGCGGATCACGGACGGCGGGTGAGTTCCCGGCGCGTGTGGGGCGAGTCCCGGGTGGCGTGGTCTGGTCGACCCGCCCACCCGGGTACTCGGCACCGGCGCAACGAGTCGGACGGCTGAGTCCGGCCGTCACCCCGCGCTGCGGCGGTGGCCATCGTCGCCGACTGCGGCCGCCGGTCGTCCTACTCTCTCAGCGGTCGTCGGCTCCGTCGTCGGTCGTCGCCGTCGTCAGCCCGCGTCGCGGATCGGCCGGATGAGGTCGGGGCTGTCGCCGGTCACCGGACCGACTTCGTCGAAGACCAGCTGCTCGGCCACCGTCACCGCCGCACGCACCGCCTCATCGAGGAGTGCCTGGTCGCCGACGACGGTCGGGTCGATCCAGTGGTCCCACAGTTCGCGCGGCAGGGGCACGGGGTTGCGGTCGTGGATGTGCTCGAGCGTCTTCACCGCATCCGACGTGAGGATGGTCGTGGTCAGGTGCCAACGGTCGTCGTCACCGCGCTCCTTGGCCGGGTCGGCCCACCAGGCGTAGAGGCCGGCGAAGCCCATGAGCTCGCCGTCGGCCGAGTGGATGAAGTACGGCGTCTTCTTCTTCGTCTCGGGGTCGGTCTGCCACTCGTAGTACCCGATCGCCGGGACGATCGCCCGCTTCGAGGCGACGGATGCTTTGAACATCGGCTTCTCGGCGGCCGACTCGGCGCGTGCGTTGAAGGTCGGCACCTTCGTCTTCAGCTCTTTGGACCACGACGGCACCAGCGACCAGCGCGCCAGTTCGAGTCGTCGCACCGGCGGCTCGTCGCCCTTCTTGCTCTCGAGCAGGATCGGCACCGGGTCGGTCGGGCTGATGTTGTAGCTCGGACGCCAGTCGCGGAAGTCGCCGCCCTCGGCCACGAACTCCTGGATCAGGTCGTCGGTCTCTTTGTCCATCGCGAAACGCCCGCACATGGTGACAGGCTAACGCCAGCCACCGACGCGGACGATCTGTCGAGTCCGGGAAAAGTCCGCGCGATTCACAAGAATCCGCGGACTTTTCCCGGGCTCGACCGCGAGGAGCGTCAGCGGCGGCGGAACTCTCCGGCAGCGGGACAGTCGAACGGGTCGCGCGCCGACAGGCCGACGCGGTTGAGGTAGCGCACCACGATGCCGTACGACTTCGGGAGCGTCGTCTCGGTGTAGACGATGTTCTCCGTGGCGCAGTGCTCCCTGACGATCGCGGCGGCCTTCCGCAGGTGCGGCCGCGGCATGTTCGGGAACAGGTGGTGCTCGATCTGGTAGTTGAGGCCGCCCATGAAGGTCGACATCCCGGTGCCCCGGATGTTGCGCGAGGTGAGCACCTGCTTGCTCAGGAAGTCGACCTTGACGCCGGCTTCGATGATCGGCATGCCCTTGTGGTTGGGGGCGAAGGATGCGCCCATGTAGACCCCGAAGACCGCCAGCTGCACGCCGATGAAGGCGAACGCCATGCCGAGGGGGAGGAAGGTGAAGATGGCCCCGAAATAGATCGCGAAGCGGAGCGCGATGAACACGATCTCGCGGGCGCGGCCGTCGACCTTGTCCTTGCCGAAGAGGGTACGGAACGAGAGCGCGTGGAGGTTGAAGCCCTCGAGCAGCAGCAGCGGGAAGAAGAAGTAGCCCTGGCGCTTCGTGATCGCACGGACGATCCCGCGTGCCTTCTTGGCATCCTCTTCGAGGAACGAGATCGTGTCGACGCTGATGTCGGGGTCTTTGCCGACCGTGTTGGGGTTCGCGTGGTGGCGGCTGTGCTTCGTCATCCACCACGAGTAGCTGATGCCGACGACGGCGGTCGCGAGCAGCCGGCCCGCCCGATCGTTCGCGGGCCCGGAGGCCAGCACCTGGCGGTGCGACGCCTCGTGCGCCAGGAAGGCGAACTGGGTGAAGATCACGCCGAGCGCGGCGGCGATGAGCAGCTGGAACCAGCTGTCGCCGAGCAGCACGAAACCGGTCGTGGCTCCGGCGAGCGCCGCGACGAGGATGCCGAAGACCGTCACGTAGAAGTATGGAGTCCTCCGCAGCAGCCCGTGATCGCGCACCGTGTTCAGCAGTGTCGAGTAGGTGTTGGTCACGCTCGGCGTCGAGTCGATGCGTTTGACCGTGCGACGCACCGGTCCCAGGGTTGCAGTGAGTGCCGTCATAGCCAGCCTTCGTCGGATCGACTTCCCAGCCGGCGTTCTCGGACAGACGTCCGCAGATGGCCTCAGCATACGTGTGGGTGCTGATGGAACGCTGCGAATCGACCGGCGAGATGTCAAAAAAGTGCTGTCCCCCTTTCGGGGGAACCCACAGACTCGGAAAAACGATGTAATCTCATTTTTGTGAATAGGTGAGAAACAATCAGTTTTGTTCGCGGTCTCTCTCACCTGTCACAAGCCCGAAGATCGCCTGTACACCCGACACGCAGGGACACTCTCGTGAATGCGCTCACCCGAGGTCGAGTCACTCGACCGTCGCCCGACACCCGAACCTTCGTGGTGCTCGGCGGGCAGGAAGCGCTGAGGGTGACCCCCCTGGACGGAGCCGGCGGCAACAAAGCCGTTCGAGACCACGGCTTTCCCCCAGTTGCCGTCGACTCCCCCGAGACCGGGCCCGGGCGGTGGACCGCATGACCGTCCTCAAGCCACGTCTCTCCTTCCACAACCACGCGCGCGCCACTGTGATGCACACACCGTTCCGCCCGGACGTGGTCCGGACGAGCGAGCGCGCGTGGGCCCGGAGCTACCGGCTGCGCCTCCTCGTCACCGACACGGTGATCATCGTCACCTTCTGCTTCGGTTCGATGTTCCTGCGCTTCGGCTTCGATGACACCCACGCGCTCGTCGGCGGCTACCGCACCGACTACCTCGCCATCGCCGTGCTCATCTCGCTCGTCTGGATGTTCACCCTCGCCGCGTACCACACGCGCGACTCACGGGTCGTCGGCATCGGCGTCACCGAATACCGTCGCGTCGTCAGCGCCAGTGCGATCACCTTCGGGCTCCTCGCCATGGTCTTCCTGGTCGCGAAGGTCGACATCGCCCGCGGCTACTTCGTGCTCGCCCTGCCCGTCGGGGTGCTCGGCGTGCTCACCAGCAGGTGGCTGTGGCGCAAATGGCTCATCCACCAGAGGATGTTCGGCCACTACCTTTCGCGCGCCCTCGTCGTGGGTGGCGGCGACGACGTCGAATACGTCGTGCGCCAGATCGACCAGAAGTCGGGAGCCGCGTACCACGTGGTCGGCGCATCCGTCGACGACCCGAGTCGCCCTGTCGCCTTTCCGGCTCAGGATGTCCCGGTGGTGTCAGACCTCACCGGCGTCGCGGAGGCGGCGGCGAGCCTCAACGCGGACACGGTCATCGTCGCCGGCCAGCCCCAGGGCGGCAGCGACTACATCCGCTCGCTCGCCTGGCAGCTCGAGGGGACGGCGACCGAGCTGGTCCTCGCATCCCGCCTCGTGGACGTCGCTGGACCGCGCATCCATTTCCGGCCCGTGGAGGGCCTTCCGCTCATCCATGTGGAGATTCCGCAGTTCGAAGGCGGCAAGCACGTCCTGAAGCGCGCCCTCGACGTGGCCACCTCCGGCTTCGCACTCCTCATCCTTTCGCCCCTGTTCCTCGTCGTCGCGCTCCTGGTGCGCCTCGACAGCGAAGGGCCTGCACTGTTCCGCCAGGAGCGGGTCGGCCGCAACGGAGAGACGTTCACGATGTTCAAGTTCCGCTCGATGGTCGTCACGGCCGAAACGGATCTCGAGAAGCTGAAGGCACAGGATGACGGCAACGGGGTCCTGTTCAAGATGAAGAACGACCCGCGCGTCACGCGCGTGGGCCGCGTGCTGCGCAAGTACTCGATCGACGAGTTCCCGCAGCTGTGGAACGTCTTCGTGGGGGATATGAGCCTCGTCGGGCCGCGGCCGCCGCTGCCCGTCGAAGTCCGCGAATACGAACGGCATGTTCACCGGAGGCTCTACATCAAGCCGGGCCTCACCGGCATGTGGCAGGTCAACGGACGCTCCGATCTCTCCTGGGAGGAGAGCGTGCGACTCGACCTCTACTACGTCGAGAACTGGTCCCTGACGGGGGACCTCATGATCATGTGGCGCACCGTGAAGGTGCTCACTCACCCTGTGGGGGCGTACTGATGCCCTCCTTCTGTTACCCGACCAGCACGAACACGAGGTTGTCATGAGCATCGCAGCTATCACCCGCGCCCGCGCCATCGCCGTCGTCACAGCCATCGGCCTGATCTTCGGAGGTGCTCTCGCCGTCCAACCGGCGTTCGCGGATTCTGCTCCACCCAACCCCTCCGATCCCTCGACGCCGACGACCGTCAGTGACGACGTGCTGCCGACGCCGCAGATCAACGGCGTCGCGTGGGCGCAGGTGGTCGTCGGTAACACGGTGTACGTGGCCGGAAGCTTCACGACGGCGCGGCCGGCGGGTTCCGCCCCCGGCGTGAACACTGTGGCGCGGAACAACCTCCTCGCTTACGACATCACCACCGGCGTCCTGAACCCGACGTTCGCCCCGAACCTGAACGCCCAGGCGCTCACGATCGCCGCATCGCCTGATGGCTCGCGCATCTACGTCGGCGGCGACTTCACGACGATCGACGGCAAGGGCGCCTACCGGCTCGCCGCATTCTCGACGGCGACCGGGGCCATGGTCAGCACCTTCAAGCCGATCATGGGCAGTGAGGTCCGGGCCGTGACCGCCACCAACACGGCGGTCTGGGCCGGAGGCACCTTCACGACCGTGAACGGCGCCTCGCGGATGCGCTTCGCCGCGGTGAGCGCGACCGACGGCTCCACCCTGCCGTTCGTCGCCGATGTCAACGACGCGGTCAACGCCGTGACGGTCACGACAGACGGTGCGCGCGTGGTGGTCGGCGGCCGCTTCAACACCATCAACGGGGCCTCCAACATCGGGCTCGGGATGGTCGACTCCAGCACCGGCAGCGTCCTGCCGTTCGCGGCCAACCAGTCGGTGCAGGACTCCGGATCGCAGGCGGCCATCGTGTCGCTGACGGCGACCAGCGATCGCATCTACGGTTCCGGCTACGTCTTCGGTGCCGGCGGCAACCTGGAAGGCATCTTCGCGGCGGATCCGAACACCGGCTCGATCATCTGGATCGAGGACTGCCACGGTGACACCTACTCGGTGTTCCCCCACGGCGACGCGGTCTATCAGGCCGGCCACTCGCACTACTGCGGCAACATCGGCGGCTTCCCGCAGACGAACCCGTGGACGATGCACCATTCCCTCGCCTACAGCAAGGCCGTGACCGGCACCATCAGCCACGACCCGTACGGTTACCACGACTGGTTCGGAAACCCGTCGCCTTCGCTGCTCGACTGGTTCCCGACCTGGCAGAACGGCAACTACACGAGCGCCGGCCAGGCAGGCTGGAGCGTCGCGGGCAACGCGAACTACCTCGTCTACGGCGGAGAGTTCCCCTCGGTGAACGGCGTGCAGACCCAGGGTCTCGCACGGTTCGCGAACCCGAACATCGCACCGAACAAGGTGGGTCCGGCCGGTGTGCCGCTGACTCCGACAGCTGTCTCGTTCGCGTCGGGGCAGGCGCGGGTGAGCTTCGCGGCGACGTATGACGCCGACAACGGCTACCTGACCTACAAGGTGTACCGCGACGCGGGAACGAGCCCGGTCTACACGACGACCGTGCACTCGAACTTCTACACGCGCCCGTTGATCGGCTTCATCGACACAGGGCTCACACCCGGTACGACGCACGTCTACCATGTGAAGGTCTTCGACCCGTTCAATAACACGAACTCCCGCGACACGAACTCGGTGGTCATCGCGAGCGGATCCGCCGCGGGCTCGACGTACTCGGATGCGATCACCGCATCGAACGCGACCTCGTCGTACCCCTTCGACGAAGCAAGCGGCACGGCGGTCTACGACCACATCGGCTTCAATGACCTGGTCGCCAACGCCAACGTCACCCGCGGAGCCGCAGGTCCCGTGAGCGGCGTCAACGCCACGACCTTCGACGGGGCAGCCGGCGTGGCAGTGACGCAGACGGCCATCCCCGGCCCGAACACGTTCACGGCCGAGGCCTGGTTCCGCACGACGACCACGAGCGGCGGAAAGATCCTGGGCTTCGGTGACCAGAACTCCGCACTGTCGAACAGCTACGACCGCCACGTCTACATGGACAACTCCGGAAAGATCTGGTTCGGTGTCTACCCGGGCGGCGTGCAGACGCTGACCAGCACCAAGTCGTACAACGACGGCAACTGGCACCAGGTGGTCGCCTCGCTCGGCCCGAACGGCATGGTGCTCTACATGGACGGCAAGCAGGTCGCGGCCCGTGGAGACGTCACCTTCGGCCAGGGCTACAGCGGGTACTGGAAGGTCGGCGGCGACAACCTGAACGGATGGCCGTCGCAGCCGTCGAGCCCATACTTCAAGGGCGACATCGGCCAGGTCTCGATGTACTCGACGGTGCTCACCCGCACCGACGTGCTGAACCACTGGGTCGCATCCGGGCGTGTCTCACCGTTCCCGCCGGCACCGACCGACGCATACGGCAACGCCATCTACAAGGCGAACCCGGACATCTACTGGCGGCTCTCCGACAGCGGCAACACCGCTGCCGACTCCGGCCCGCTGGGCAACAACGGGACGTTCTCCGGCCGGGCACAAACGCAGGGCCTCACAGGAGCGGTCGCAGGCACGACCGACACGTCGACCCGGTTCAACGCGACCAGCAATGGCCAGAGCGGTACCGTGCTTGCCAGCAGCGCGCAGTTCTCGAACCCGACGACGTATTCACTCGAGCTCTGGTTCAAGACGACCACCCACACCGGCGGCAAGCTGATCGGCTTCGGTAGCAACCAGACCGGGCTCTCCAGCAACTACGACCGCCACGTCTACATGCAGGACAACGGGCAGCTGGTGTTCGGCGTGTGGACAGGGCAGACCAACACCATCACGTCATCGAGCGCCTACAACGACGGCAACTGGCACTACGTGGTCGCCTCGCAGGCCGGCGACGGCATGAAGATGTACGTCGACGGCGCCCTGGTGGGCACGAACGGCCAGAGCGGCCAGCAGGCGTACAGCGGCTACTGGCGGGTCGGCGGTGACAACACCTGGGGTTCGACCGGCCCGTACTTCGCCGGCACGCTCGACGAGGTCGCGGTCTACTCGAGTGAGCTCTCGGCCACCGATGTCACGAACCACTATTCGCTGGGAACGTCCGGCACGGTTCCGAACCAGCCGCCGACCGCGTCGTTCACCTCGAGCGCCGCAGGGCTGAACGCCAGCTTCGACGGCACCGGCTCGACCGACCCCGAGGGACCGATCGCGTCGTACTCGTGGAACTTCGGTGACAGCTCGGCTCTGAGCGCCGATCCGACTCCGAACCACACCTTCGCCTCCACGGGCACCTACCAGGTGACCCTGACGGTGACGGACGGCAGCGGTGCGACGAACTCCGTGACGAACCCGATCACGGTGACGGACACCCCGCCGGTGGCGGCCTTCACCTCGACACCGACGAACCTGAACGTCGCGTTCGACTCGTCGGGATCGGGTGACCCGGACGGCACGATCGCCTCGTACGCATGGGACTTCGGGGATGGCGGCACCGACACGGTGGCGAACCCCTCCCACACGTACGCAGCGGGCGGCACCTACCACGTGAGCCTCACGGTCACCGACAACAGCGGCACGCCCACCACGGTGACGCATGACGTGACGGTGTCCCCGGTGAACCAGCCGCCGGTCGCCTCCTTCACCGCGACGCCGACGAACCTCTCGGTCGCCGTCGACGCATCCGCCTCCACCGATGACGGCACCATCACCGGCTACGCGTGGAACTGGGGTGACGGCACGGCGGCGGGCTCCGGCAAGACGACGAGCCACACCTACGCCGGCACCGGGACCTACACGATCACCCTGACCGTGACGGACAACGGAAACCTCACCAACAGCACGACGAAGCAGGTGTCGGTCACCGCGCCGAATAACGCTCTCGCCCAGGACGCCTTCGGGCGGACGGTGAGCGGCGGATGGGGCACCGGCGACATCGGCGGGACGTGGACGCTCTCGGGCGGCGCGACCAACTTCAGCGTCTCCGGCGGAACCGGCCAGCAGGTCGTCGCCGCAGGGTCGACGAAGACGGCGACGCTCGGCTCGGTGAGCGCGACGAGTACCGACACGACGGTCACGGTCTCGACGGACACTGTTCCCACCGGCGGCGGCACCTACATCGGCGCCGCGGGCAGGGTGGTCGGGTCCACCGACTACTCCGCACGGGTGTGGATCAAGGCGACGGGCGCCATGACTCTCCAGCTGATGCAGAGCGGCACGGTCCTGTCGAGCTACAACGTGCCGACGCTGACGTACACCGCGGGGATGCAGCTGAACCTGCACCTCCAGGTGTTCGGCACCTCGCCCACCACCATCCGCGCGAAGGTGTGGCCCACCGGCCAGACCGAGCCCTCGGCATGGCAGCTGAGCGCGAGCGACAGTACGGCGGCACTCCAGGTGGCCGGTAGCGTGAACCTCCGGACCTACACCTCGAGCACCTCCAGCGTCACCCCGGTGACCACGCGGTTCAGCAGCTACACCGTGAACCCCGGCCCGTGACGACGACCAAGCGGCCAAGCGCACGCGTTCTCGTGGCGCATCCGAGTGCGGAGCTCTACGGCTCCGACCGGGTGCTCCTCGAGAGCGCGAGCGCCCTGGTCGACGGTGGCTGGGAGGTCGTGGTCACCGTGCCCTGCGAGGGCCCGCTGATCAACGAGCTGCAGGTCCGCGGGGCACGGGTGGAGATCTGCGAGACACCCGTGCTTCGCAAGACCGTGAAGAGCCTTCCGGGCATGCTCCGGTTCGCAGGCGGCTCCGTCAGGGGTGCCGTCCAGGGCCTGGCCCTGATGCGCCGCGAACGGCCTTCGCTGCTCTATGTCAACACCATGACGATTCCGCTGTGGAGCGTGCTGGGCCGGCTGCGCCGGATTCCGGTGGTGACCCACGTGCACGAGGGCGAGGCCACCGCCTCCGTCCTGGTCCGGCGCGTGCTCGCCCTCCCCCTCTTCCTCTCCCAGGCGATCATCGCGAACAGCAGGTTCAGTGCCGGCGTGGTGACGGATGCGTTCGGTTCCCTCGGGCGCAGGATGCAGGTCGTGTACAACGCGGTGCCAGGACCTCCCGAGCGCTCTCCTGCGCGGAGGAAGATCGACGGCGACCTGCGGATCACATACGTGGGGCGGCTCTCCCCGCGCAAAGGTGTCGACGTCGCGATCGACGCGCTCGCGGAACTGGATCGGCGTGGGATCCCCGCCCATCTCAACCTCGTCGGCGCCGTCTTCCCCGGTTACGAGTGGTACGAGAACGACCTGCGGAAACAGGTCAAGGACAAAGCACTGGACACGCGTGTGTGCTTCGAGGGCTTCCAGCCCTCGGTATGGGAGTACCTGGCCGGCGGCGACGTCGTCCTCGTCCCGTCGCGCGTGGACGAACCGTTCGGGAACACTGCGGTCGAGGGCATCCTTTCCGGTCGCCCCGTGATCGCCAGTGCGACGAGCGGTCTGCTGGAAGCGACGGCGGGCTACGCGTCGGCCACGACCGTCACCCCAGGCGACTCCACCTCCCTGGCCGACGCGCTCGAGGACGCCATTGCGAACTGGGAGAGCTGTTCGGGCTCTGCCGGCAGCGATGCCCTCGAGGCTGAGAGGCGGCACAGCCCCCATGCGTACAGACAACGGATCCGAGCGATCGTCTCCGCGCTCGCACCGCGTGCCCACTGACCGTGTCGCGAAGCGCATCCGCTCGCTAGCATGGGATCCACGCGGCTCGGCCGTCAGGCCCGGTCGCGTTCGCACACCGACCCTGTGCGATTCGTCCCTGCGCGGCTCGCACGCCGAGAGGGGGTGCTGAGAGCACCATGCACCTGACCTCGCCTGCGCTTCCGACCTCGGTCTTCTCCATATCCGGAGACGCCGCCGACCGAATTCTGCCCTTCGCCATCGGCCTCACGCTCGCCGCACTCGGCTTCTTCGTGCTGCGCCGGTCGCCACGGCTGGCCGTCGGTCTCTGGATCTGCGTCGTGTGCTTCGTGCCGATCTGGTTCGGTTTCGGCATCGGCTTCAACGGCAACTACTACCTGCAGCCGCAGGCGGCGGCCGCGCTGCTCGTGATCGCAGCGCTCATTCCCATCCACGGATTTCGGCTGAGCCTCGCCGATGCGCTCGTCGCCCTCCTGATCGTGGTCGGGTTCATCTCGCTCCTGGCGGGGAGCGCGGGCATCGCTCTCAGCACCCTCTTCTCCATCGTGACGTACTTCGTCATCGGGTACGTGTTCGGGCGTTTTGCGCCCCTGAGCGTCGACCTCCGCTGGCTCTATGGCGCAGTCGGCGTCGCGTTCACCATCGTCGCCGTTCTCGCGCTGGGCGAGTGGGTCCTGAACTGGAACCCGTTCGTGCAGATCCACGTCGGCAACAACATGTACTCCATCTGGGGATCGCTCCAGATGCGCGGTGGGCAAGTGCGAGCGGAGGGGGCGTTCGGCCATTCGATCGCGCTGGGGGCGAGCCTCGCCCTCGCCATTCCCCTGACCCTCGGGTCGCGGTTCCGGTTCTGGCTGCGCGGCTCCATGGTCCTCGTGATGCTCGGTGCGACCGTCGTCACCTTCAGCAGGATCGGGATGATCACCGCCCTGCTGGGGCTCGTCCTGTCGATCGTCTTCCTGCGAGGCGCGATCCCGGCGCGCGGCAGGGTGGCACTGGTATCGACCCTCGTCGCGCTCTCGGCGATCCTGCTTCCCGTCGTCGCCACGGTGTTCGACGACGCAGGGACGGAAGCGAGCAACAGTGCGACCTATCGCTCCGACCTTCTGTCGCTCCTCGGGAGCATGAACCTGCTCGGCGTCGCGAGCTCGGCGCGCAAGGACCCGAGCGGCGCGGTCTACTTCGGCAACTTCCACTCCATCGACAGCCAGCTGATCCTCACGGGGCTCGCCAGCGGGCTCGTCGCGCTGGGCGCGATCGTCGCGTTCCTTGCCGCCGCAGTCGTGCTCGTGCTGCGAGGAAAGGCGACCGCCGCCACGATCGCCGTCGTGGCGCAGATCCCCG
The DNA here is from genome assembly GCF_055231915.1 of Leifsonia sp. Ger2509. Taxonomy (NCBI): domain Bacteria; kingdom Bacillati; phylum Actinomycetota; class Actinomycetes; order Micrococcales; family Microbacteriaceae; genus Leifsonia; species Leifsonia sp. Ger2509. The sequence continues at coordinate 2,767,233 of NZ_JBUYVB010000003.1, read as the reverse complement.
CTTTCGCGACGGTCGCGCTCATCACCCAGTACTCCATCTTCGCCTGGTTCGTGATCGGCGTCGCAGCGACCAGCCAGATCGCGGCACGTCAGGCACCCCCTGACGTTCCGGACGTCACGTCGGAGCGGCCCGCGCGCCGAAACGCACGAACAGAACGCATTCCACGAGAGACGACGGGGGCGACGACATGACACACAGCTCGAGCGCGCTCGAATCTCAGCTCCGCACATCCGACCCTGTGAGAGGCACCGCAATGAAAACGCACCAGTACCTGGGCACGTTCCGCCGATTCTGGTGGGTGGTGCTGATCATGACGATGGTGGGCACGTTCTGCGGGGTCGCCCTCTCCCAGATCGCGACCCCCCTCTACACGGCGACATCCAGCATGTACTTCGCCCTCAACTTCGGCGGGACGGCGATCGACCTCAACCAGGGGTCGACCTACACGCAGAGCCAGATGCTCTCGTTCGCCCAGATCGCGCAGTCGCCTCTCGTCCTCAACCCGGTCATCGACGAGTTGAACCTGAACACCACCGCGGCGGAGCTGTCGAACGCCATCGGCGTCAGCACCCCTCAGAACACGGCGATCCTCGAGCTGTCGGTCACAGACCCGAACCCGCAGAAGGCGGCGGACATCTCGAACGCCATCGCGGCGAGCCTCGGCGCGACGGTCTCGCAGATCGCCCCCAAGGGCGCCAACGACTCCACGACGGTGTCTGCCCGCACGATCCAGCACGCGACGGTTCCGCTGACCCCGTCGTCGCCCAACCTCCGGCTCAACGTCGTCGCGGGTCTCGTCCTCGGCCTCATCCTCGGATTCCTGATCCTGGTGCTCAAGGAGCTTCTCGACACGCGCATCCACAACGCGGAAGCAGCGACAGAAGTCGCCGGCGTCCCCCTGCTCGGATCGATCCAGCGCGAACCCCGCAGGGCCGTCGGCCCCGTCCTCGCACGCGACCCGTTGTCGAACGCTGCGGAGAACTTCCGGCAGCTGCGATCGAACCTCGGGTTCGTCGCGCTCGACTCGAAAACCTTCGGGTTCGTCGTCACGTCGTCGATCCCCGGGGAGGGGAAATCGCTGATCGCCACCAACCTGGCGATGGCCTACGCAGAGAGCGACCAGCGCGTGCTGCTGATCGACGCGGACCTGCGCCGTCCGATGATCGCGAAGTACACCGGCCTCGTCGGCAGTGCGGGCCTCACCTCGCTGCTCGTCGGCCGCGCGTCGCTCGAGGACGTGGTCCAGCGCTGGGGCACCGGCCACCTCGACGTCCTGACCAGTGGCCCGATCCCGCCGAACCCGAGCGAACTGCTCTCCTCACGGGCGATGGCCGAGCTCCTGGCGTCGGTCTTGAAGGACTACGACGTCGTGATCGTCGACACCGCGCCCACGGTCGCGGCGGCTGATGCGTCGATCCTGGCCAGGCTCGTCGACGGCGCGGTCGTCATCGTCGACCGCACGTCCGCCCACCGGGCGCAGCTGGCCCAGGCCATGGACTCGCTGGAGAAGTCGGGCGTGAGCGTCCTCGGGCTGGTTCTCAACCGGGTACCTCCCCGCAAAGACCGCCACGCTTACTACACGGCTATCGAAGAGCCCAAGCCGAAGCGCTCCTTCGCACTCGGCCGCAACTGGGGCGGCCGATCGATCGCTGCGGGCGGCGTGCCGACCGGCGGTGAGCGCCCGGAGAAGCACAGCCATGCCGACGTCGATCCGGGTGCCCGCGCCCAGGCCGACCCTGGCACCCCGGCTCACTCGGATGCCGACGCCGAATCGGATGGCCGCAGCGATCCGGATGCGCGCACCGAGTCCGACGCCGACGGTGGGGCCAACGTCGGACCGGATGCCCGCACGAGCGCGGGCGCGCCTGCCGGCTCGCGCTGAGGCGGCGGGCGCCTGCCGGCTCCTCGATCAGTGGAAGACGACGAGCGGGGAACCGGCCGCGTCGCTGAGTGTGATCACGAGCGGGTCGCGGCCGTCGGTGGGCATCGCGAAGATATAGGTCGCGTTGGCCGAGCCGCCGAGCTTGAGCGTTCCGTGGAACGGTTTCACCGCTGAGTCCGTCGTGATCGGAATCCCCGGGGTAGCAGCCTTGCCGTAATACGCGTTGACGGAGACCGCGTCGAGCGAGAAGGCGGAGGCCCCGCTGTTCGTGAGGTGCAGCACCACCTTCACCGCCGGCCCGCCGACTTCGCCGGCCTGCGACGCGGTCGCGGTGACGGAGCTGAGCGAGCTGATGCTCGCCAGGAGCCCCTTGGGAGTCGTGGCGACGGCCGTCGTCGCGACCGATTTCGCGACCGGCTGGCCGAACCTCGGATCGGCTTTGCCGGAGCCTGCATTGGGCGTGGTCTTCGGTCCGGGTACCGCCGGCCCGGACGCGGCAGGTGACGGCGCGGCAGACTGTGTCGCCGATGGGTGGGCGACCGGCGCTGCTGCTCCCGGCAGTTGCGGGCCATTGTTCGCGGCGCCGTGCACACCGGCGACGATGAGACCGCCGATGACTAGGGCCGCCACGACCGCGCCTCCTGCGAACAACAGGATGCGCCTGCGCACCCCCGTGTCAGCGTTCGCGTGGTCCGGGGAACTCACTGCGTGGGTCCTGGTCATCATCGACCTCCATCGATCGTGTCGGGCGTCGCTACAGGCGACCGGAGTTCGCGGAACCATTTCACGGACGCGAGAAGCAGGAAGACCGTGGTCGCCGCGAAGATCACGGTATAGACCACGAGGAAGAGGGGAAGGGCGCCGAGCAGCACGAAGGAGATGCAGAGCACGCCGTAGTCCATCGGCAGCACGGCGACGGCGCGCAGCCACGAGGGGCGACCCGGGAGGTCTTCGGCCAGCGAACGCACGCCGCGCTGGCGGCGCAGCTGCTCGGTCAGGATCATGCCGAAGAAGAGGACAGCGGACACGACGGTGAAGGCGATCGGCACCAACAGCCACCAGACCGGCACCACCGCGAACCGGAAGAAGCCGACGGCGAGCGCGAGGGGCATCGCCGAGACCTTCAGCGCATCCACCATGTGGTCGAGCCATTCGCCGGCCGGGCTACTGAGCCCCGTGAACCGTGAGACCTGGCCATCGGCGGAGTCCCACGCGTAGCCGATGAGCAGGAGGACGGCCACCGCGATTCCGGATGCCCAGGTGGGTGGCAGCAGCACGAGCAGCGCGATCGCGGTGAAGGTGAAGATGGCGCTGACACCGGTGACGGCGTTGGGCGTGAGCCCGAGCCGGATCGCGATCGCCGCCAGGACCCGGCCGATCCGCCGGTTGATGTAGCGCGAATATGCGGGAGCACTGCGCGCAGCCGGTTTCTGCGCTGCAGCGAGCTGGTGGAGGACATCGCGGAATCCGTGATCCCGGGGCTGCGCGTCCGCAGCGAAGTCGTTGCCGGTCATGAGCGCTCCGCCTCGGATGGTTCGAGTCTCGACATCGCGGGCGTGGCCGGGTGCCGCGCGACGTGGCCGCGACGCGGCCGAACGAGTTCGCGCGAGGCGAGGCCCTGCGCGAGCCGCTCGTAGGAGTCCGCCACCACATCCCAGTCGTAGGCCGCCGCTCGCGCCCCGGCGAGCTCCGCGCGGCGGCGCACCACCTCGGGGGCCGCCTCGGCGCCGTCGAGAAGGATCGCCAGGGAATGCGGATCGGCGAAGTACTGGCCCGCCTCACCGAGGACCTCACGGTTGAAGCCGACATCGAATGCCATCGTGGAGGTGCTCGCTCCGATCGCGCGAAGCAGGGACGGGTTGGTCCCTCCGACCGAGTGGCCGTGAAGGTAGCTGTAGGCGCCGGCGTAGAGCTGGTCGAGCAGCTCCTGGTCCCAGACCGCGCCGAGGAAGCGCACCCGGCCGTCCGCGAGTGCCTTGACGTCCCGCGTGTAGGCATCCGAATAAGGCGCCGACCCGACCACGACGAGCGGCCGCCCAGCGGTGCTGCGCGTGTAGCCGTCGACGATCAGGTCGACGTGGTTCTCGGGTTCGAACCTGGCCACCACGAGATAGTACTCTCCGGGCGCCAGCCCGAGTTCAGCGAGGCGATCGGCGTCCTTCCCGATTCGCGGGGCGCCGTACGAGATGAGCTGGGTGTCGGCGTCGAACTCGCTGCGGTAGTACTCGCGGATGCCGTCCGCGTCGGCGATCAGCGCATCCGACCAGCGCACCGCTGTCGTCTCCGCCCACCGGTAGTAGGTGCGGCCGGCGCGACCCCATTTGGCCCGCTGCCATTCGAGGCCGTCCACGTGGGTCGCGACCGGGATGCGCGCCGCCCGGATGGCCGGAAGGTAGGGCGCGTTCGCCGCGTTGAAGACGATCGCGGCATCGGTCCGGCGCGCCATCAGGTGCGCGACCGACAGTCCCGTGTGGCTGAGTGTCTCGAGCGAGCGGCGTTTGAGCGCAGGCCGGTAGACGAGTTCCATGCCGTTGTACCGCGCGGGCGTGTCGGGGTTGTCCGCGCTACGGCGGCAGTAGACCCGGATGCGGTGGCCGCGTGCGGCGAGCCGGGTGCCGACCTCTTCGATGCAGGTCTCGAATCCGCCGTATCGCGCCGGGACTCCGCGCGTGCCGACGAGAGCGATGCTGAGACTGGTGCCCCCACCACTCATCGGGTTCTCGCTCTCGTTCGGCACGGTGCGACGGGTCGACCGGGTGCCGTCACCCCGCCGGCGTGAGACCGTGCCGATGGGGAGTAGTCACTGCGGGTGCACCAGGGTCGGGTCGCTGTTGCAGTGACAGTCTATGCCGAGAAATCCTCATCTGTCGTCCCCCTCATCCGGGGGGTGTGCCGCCACCCCGCTCGCGGGACGCGCGCAGACCGTCGCGAACACCGCGAACCGCCGCCCGAAGGGGCGTCCACGACTGGAGCAGCTGGCGCCTCCCGCCCTGGAGCAGCACCTCGTACGCGATCGGGATGCTCGACCTCCTCCACCGTGCGACCGTCGCGCGATCGAGATTCCGGGCGGCGAAGACGAGCCGGTTCCGGATGTTGAAGTAGTAGTACAGGCCGGACTTCGGCGCTCCCCAGGCCTCCAGGCCCTCCCCCTGCGTGCCGCCCTCGGCGTGCACCGCCTCCACGCCCGAACACACGACCAGCCGCCCGCCCGCACGCCGCACCCGGTACGACAGCTCCACGTCCTCCCAGTAGAGGAAGTACCCGCGCCCGAAGCCGCCGACGCGATCCCAGAGCGTGCGAGAGACCAGGAGGCAGGCGCCGCTCAACCACGGCTCGAGGTCGGAGGCGGGGAACTCCGGCCGGCGCCGCGCCGACGTGATGCGGCCGTCTGCGAGGTGCACGTCGGCACCGTCGAACCACACCGAGCCGTCGGGGCGCAGAATGCGCGGGGCCACCAGAGCGAGCGGGTCGGCCTCCACGACGGCCAGCAGGCTCTCGACCGCGGCGGCGCCGATCACGGCGTCGGGATTGAGCAGCAGGAAGGCCGTCGCGCCGAGCTCCGCCGCGCGGGCGACCCCCGCGTTCATGCCGCGCCCGAAGCCGAGATTCCGCGGCGGTGCGACGAGCTCCCAGCCTTCGGCGCGCGCGAGCCGGCCCACGCTCTCCCGTTCCGCCGCATCCGAGAGATTGTCGACGACGACCACCCTGGCCCCGGACAGCGTCCGTGCGAGCGGCGCCAGGTTGGCTTGCAGCAGGCCGGTCGAGCGGAAGTTCACGACGACGATCGCGAGCTCACTGAACCGCGCATTTCCCATCGCACTCACCGCCCCCGCCTCGAGACCTGCAGAACTGCAGGATATCGAGGCGGGGGCTGTCACGTCACCTGCGCACCGCACGACACTGTCGGGCTGTCGCTGGCGCGCATCCGGCCGGTGTGTGACTATGGCCGCATGGCAGACGACGAGCGCATCGCCGTGACGATCGCGGTTCCGACGTTCCGGCGCGCCGACGACCTGCGCGAGCTCCTCCCCCTGCTGCGCGACCACGCCCGCCAGGTGTCGGCGGAGCCCGGCGGCCCGTTCGACGTCGACATCCTCGTCGTCGACAACGACCCGGATCGCTCGGGCGAACCGGCCGTCGCCGAGCAGCCGGCGGGCTCGATCCGCTATGTCGTCGAACCCCACCCCGGGATCGCCGCCGTGCGCAATCGCGCCCTCGACGAGGCCAAGGGCTCCCGCCTCCTCGCCTTCATCGACGACGACGAGCGCCCGCACGACCGCTGGCTCGCGTACCTGCTCGACACCTGGCTCGGGTCCCGTCCGGCCGCGGTGTCGGGCCGGGTCGTCGCCGCGTTCGAGGCCGAACTCGACCCCTGGATCGCCGCCGGCCGGTTCTTCACCCGGCGATCCCTGCCGACCGGAACCGTCCTCGACGTCGCCGCGGCGGGCAATGTGCTGCTCGACCTCGACCAGGTGCGCGCGAGCGGAGTGAGGTTTGCGCTCGACCTCGGCTTGAGCGGCGGCGAGGACACCCTGTTCAGCCGCCAGCTCGCGCGGGCGGGATTCCGGATGCTCTGGTGCGACGAGTCGGTCATCACCGACATGGTGCCCCGCAGCCGCATGACCCGTCGGTGGGTGCTGCGCCGCGCCTGGAGCCACGGGAACTCCGCGGCCGTGGTCGAGGTGCGGCTCGCGCAGAGTCCGCTCGCACGGGGCGTTGCGCGGATCCGGAGCACGGTACGCGGCGTCCTGCGCATCGTGGGAGGCCTCCTGCGGACGGCCTGGGGCGGCCTGGCCCGCTCCGCACGTCACCAGGCGCGCGGTCTTCGTGCGGTCTGCCGGGGCGCGGGCATGATCTGGGGCGCTTGGGGCGGCGTCTACCAGGAGTACTCGCGCGGCGAGGCTGTGGGTGCGGAGTTGCTCGCCGACAGCTGAACGTCGGAGCGCGGCGCTCCTCAGGCCCCGGCCCCGCGCACGAGCCTGCGGGCCGTGCGATAGGCGTCGAGGTGCGCCAGGCCCGAAGCCTTCCAGTCGCGTCGTGAGAGGTCGGGCGACGCCGGGCGTCCCTCCGCCGTGGCGCGCCTGACCGCGTCCGTCAGCGCCCCCGGGGTGAGGGGCGCGGGGAAACGGAGGACCCATTCGTCGCCCACCTCCGCGGCGAGCGCGGCCGTCGCCTCGTTGTCGGGCACGAGCACCGGCCTATCGAGCGAGAGCGCCGTCAGCACGCTGCCCGAGTTGTGCATCTCGCGGTAGGGGAGCACGATCAGCTGCGCCTCGGTGACGAGTGCCACGAGCTCGGCATCGCTGAGCTGGCCGAGCGCCACGGCGACGCGCGGGTCGGCCGCGGCGAGCGACAGGATGCGTTCGGCCAGCTCCGGGGTGGATGGGCGCCCCCCGACACTCAGGGACAGCGTCGCGTCGTCGACGCCGGCGAAGACCTCGATCAGGTCGTCGACCGCCTTGTAGCGACGGATCAGCCCGAAGTAGCCGATCCGCCCGGGCACCGCCGCCTGGCGCGGATGGCGCGCGAACCAGTCGCGGTAGTCGCCGTGGAGGATCGTGACCGAGGCGGAGCCGTCTGTCGCGGGAGTCGCCGGATTGAGGTTGATCCGCAGCGTCGTCCGGCGATCGAACCACCGGAGCAGCACCACCTCACGCCGGGTGATGCCCTGCGGGATCTCGAGGTTGTGCATCGTGCGGACGATCGGGATGCGGGCGATGCGGAGCCGGAGCACGAGCGCGATCGTGAGCGCCTGCCGGACGAGCTTCTTGAGGGGCGAGTGGCCGGACACGAGGATCTCTGGCCAGTGCGCGTGGAAAACGTCGTAGCGGCCGAGCAGCGCGCGCCGCCACGTGAACGTGCGGACCTCGATGCCGGGAGTGGCGGCCAGTGCATCGCGCAGCATCGCGGTGTACGCGTTCGTGTCGGGGCGAGGCTCGGGAAACGACTGCTGCACGACGAGCCGATCGCTTCCCCTCATGAGCGATCAGACTAGCCCACGCGCCGCTGGCAGCGTCTTTTCCGCGCCGCCCCCAGAATGGGTGAGGAAACCTCGTTTTTCACAGGGATTCGCACTATGATTCAGGCACGCAAGCGCTCGCCCGACCCGAGACGATCACGCTGCCCGAGCATTCCCGAGGACGGACCCGTGCCGAAAGAGCACCCGGTGCTGCACCACGAGCACGTGCGCCTGTACGACCAGGTGCGCACGGCTCATCTCGAGCGCGCCCACGTGTTGGAGCCCGCAGCCATCGTCTACCGCAGCAGACGGTACGACTTCGACCAGGACTTCGCGACGGGGCTCGAACTCGTCGAGGCCGGCCCCCTGAGCGCCTTCCGGCTGTTCCTCCGATCACCGGTGACCGTCCTCGAGATCAACGAGCCCCTCTACCTGCCCGGCCTCCCCAGCACGGCCCTAGCGCTGGTGGCCACCGGCCTGCGGAGTGTCGTGACCCGCACGCGCCCGCTCGTGGTCACGTACGCGATCGAGGACCTCAGCCCCTTCGCCGCACGACCCCCGCGACTGCGCACCCGGCTGCGCCGCAAGGCCGAACGGATGCTCGCCCGAGCGGTCTGGGCCCGCAGCGATCGCGTCGTGTTCGGCACGAGCGCCGCGCTCGAGCTCTACAGGAACGTACTGGGTGCGCCCTGGCACGCCGACACCAGCCTCATCGAAGCGCTCCCGTCCCCCTGCGACTGCGAGGAGCCGGCCGAGAGCCGCGATCCGCTCCACGTCCTGTTCGTCGGCGCCTTCACCGAGCGCAAGGGGTTCGACCGCCTGCTCGAGGCCTGGCCGCTGGTGCGGGATGCGCGCCCCGGAAGCCGCCTTTCGCTGGTGGGGCAGGGGCCGATGCTGCCGGATGCGCTGACGGCGACCGCTGCGGACCCGTCGATCACCGTCCTGACCGACCCACCCCGGCCCGTCATCCACAGCACCATGCGAACGGCGCACGTCCTGGTCCTCCCGTCGGTGCGGCTGCCGCGCTGGCGCGAACAGATCGGGCTTCCGATCGTCGAAGGCCTGGCGCACGGCTGCGAGATCGTGACCACGACCGAGACGGGGATCGCGGACTGGCTGGCCGACAATGGGCATCGCACGCTCGGCCCGGGATGGACCCCCGCCGACCTCGCCGGCGCGATCGTGGAGGCGATCGACGCATCCCGCGACCCGGAGGCGATCCTCGCGGACCTGCCCGCGGTGGACGGGCGGATCGCGGCTGATCGCTGGCTCTTCCCCAGCGAGGAGACGTCCGGCACGCCCCGCGCCGACGCAGCGCCGGTCCATGCGGAGCCACTGCCATGAGTGGCCGTCGCCTCTTCAGGCGCGGCGGGATGATCCACCTCGTCGGCTCCACGGCCGCAGTAAAAGTCGTGGTGATGGGAATCTCCGGGCTGATCGGAATCTTCAACGCGCGCCTCATCATCCAGAACTTCGGCACCGACGCCTACGCGCAGTACGGGCTGCTCGCCGCGCTGCCCGCACTCCTGCCATTCGCCGACCTGGGCATCGCCGCCGTCGTGATCAACGCCGTCGCCGGATCGCGGGAGCCACGAAGCGACGAATACGTGCAGCGCGCGATCCTCACGGCCTTCCGCATCCTGATCGCATCCGGGGCCATCATCATCGGGATCGGCATCGTCATCTCCGTGGGCGGCTGGTGGCCACTGCTGCTCGGCCAGGGTCTGATGCCGAACGGGGGCAGCCTTGCGGCGTTCCTCTGCCTGGCCACCTTCGGTCTCGTGCTGCCGCTGACCATCGGGTCGCGCATCCTCATCGGCCTCGGCCGCACCTCCACGCAGGTGGCGAGCCAGGCGATCGTCGCCCCGATCATGTTCCTGTCGCTCGCGACCCTCGTCGCGGTCGGAGCGCCCGCTGGAAGCCTGATCGCCGTCCTCTCCTACATCGCGAACGGCGCGGCATCCCTGCTGTGCCTCATCGTCGCGGCCCGCCTCCTGCGCCCCCAGGTGACGCAGGCGCTGCGTCAGGTTCCCCACATCCGCAGGTCCCCCGGGGTGCCTGCCATCGGTGTCGCGTGGCCCATGCTGGTGCAGATGATCGCGCTCCCGATCGCGATGCAGACCGATCGCCTGCTGCTCAGCCACCTCACGCACGGCACCGAGCTCGCCCAGTACAACCTCGCATCGCAGCTCTTCGGTCTGGTGCTGGCGACCATCGCCGCCGCCGGTCTCGCCTTCTGGCCGATCTACGCGAAGGCGCGCGCCGAGAAGCGCGTCGAGTCGCCATTGCTCCCCACCATCTGGTTCGCCGCCGGCGGCCTCGCCCTCAGCCTGGTGCTCGCAGCACTGGCGCCGTGGATCACCCACTTCATCGCGGGCGGTCAGCTCACCCTCGACCCGTGGCTGGTCGGCGGCTTCGTGGCGTTCGTCGCCCTTCAGGCGGCGAAGTATCCCGCGGGGATGTACCTCACCGACAAGCGCGGGCTCACGTTCCAGGTGTGGCCGATCCTCGTGAGCGTTCCGATCAATCTCGCACTCTCGTGGTGGCTCATCACCCCCTTCGGAGCGGGCGGCCCGATCATCGGATCAGCGATCAGCGTCCTGCTGTGCCAGGCCATCCCGAACTTCTGGTACGTGCAACGCGACCTCGCCCGCCGACGTGAAGATCAGCGGAGCGAGGTCGCGCAAGGGCACGAGGTCTACCAGGCGCCGAGGTGAACCTCTCCTGTCGGCCGGCCCGTCGCCTGTGCGACGGTCGCAGGGATCGCTTGAGCGATCGAGGCGGGCTGGCCCTGGCCGGAAGCACCCTGGACCAGGACGCTGTGCGCTTCCTGTCCCGTGGCCGCCGTGAACGGAGCGAGGGTGTTGTAGACCGAGGGGTTTCCCGGTCCGTTCGACCACGTGGCGAACCACGTCGGAGCCGTGGCGCTCGGCCGCGCGTAGACGTTGTGGTCGGAGTTGATCCTCATCTGCGCGCCCGAGAGAAGGTGCGCAGCGTCCGCGTTGCAGAACAGGCAGTTGGCCGTCGGTGCGGACATCACGTTGTTCCTGACGGTGACCGGGCCAGTGATCCAGGTCATCGTCGGGTCGGGGAATGCCTGCCTCGGGTCATGACCGGCGTCATTCGGGTTGGAGGCCCGACGGGAGTCAGCCCCGATCTCGAGGTTCTTCGCGTTACCGGTCAGCGTGTTGTTCCAGATGTTCACGTCGCTGACGTTGTCGATCTTGATGCCGTCGTTGCCGTTGCCGGTCGCGACGTTGTTCGCGATGAGCGTCTTCGCGGAGATCTCGAGCACGATGCCGTTCTTGTCGTTGCCGACGGTGTCGTTGTTCGTGATCGTCGTGTTGTACGTCGACTCGTCCATCCAGATGCCCTGGCCGAAGTTGCGCAGTGCGGCACTGTTCGTCACCGTCACGCCGCGTGACCGGGTCACCTTGATTCCACCCGAGACGGGCGAGGAGTTGAAGTGCTCGGCGTTGTTGCCCGCGACGAGCAGACCGGACACGTACAGGTTGTCCGCGGAGTTCGCCTGGACACCCAGCAGCCCGTTGCGGGCCGAGGTGACGTTGCGCAGGGTGACGTTCGATCCACCGATCGACATGCCCCCGGTCGCGTTGTCGAGGATCGCGACGTTCTCGACCGTGAAGTTGCCCTTCCAGTCGGTCACCGCGCCCATGTCGGGAACGGACGGCGCGTAGCCCTTGACTCCGAAGCCACGGAGCGTCACTCCGGCGCTTCCGATGCTGATCGCCTTGACCAGCGAGCTGGCGCGCACCGACTTGCCGGCGGGGTTGGTCCCCGTGTAGAGCGTGTGCGCTGCGGTGTCGTAGTAGAAGGTTCCCGCGGCCACCTGGCTGCGGCCGGCCACCTGCTGCTGGGCGACTCCGCCGATCCAGAGCTGGTCGGGGTGCGCGGCCATCGGGTACGCCGGGTTGATCCACTGCCAGTTGGCGACGGTGCTGTCCGGCGCGCCACGGCTGAACGTGGGGCTCGAATCGAACACGTGGTTCCAGCCGGTCGCGGCCCAGGCGGCGCCGGACTGCTGCCAGTTGCTGACCGCCTCGGTGCCGTCGAGCCAGACGGCCTCGTGCGGGTATGCCTGCACGGTGAGCTGCTTGCTGATGGTCACCGACTCGTGGTAGCTGCCGGCGCGAAGCACGACCGTGCCACCGGCGGGTGCCTTGTCGACCGCGTGCTGGAGGGTCTTGTACGGCGAGGACTGGCTTCCGTTCCCGGTGGTGTCCGATCCGCTCGGTGCGGCGAAGACCGCTCCTGCCGGAACGGCGTAGCTCGTCGAACCGATCGCCGCGGCTCCGGTCGCCTTGCGCGTGCCTGCCATGTTGATCGAGGGGTCGCCCGCAGTCGGCACAGTCGGCGTGGCCGGCGGCGTGACGGGCTGTGTCGGGGTGACGGGCGTCGTCGGGGCGGCCGGGGTCGTCGGGGCCGGGGTCGGGGTGGGCTTCGGCGTCGGCGTAGTCGTCGCCGGCGGCGTCGGCGTACCTGCGGCCACCTGCTTCAGCGAGTAGGCCGTGACGTTGTCGAAGGACACGGGAACCGCGCTGCTCTTCGCCGATACGTAGGTCCAGAGTCCGACTGCGCCGGAGCCGGCCAGTCGGCTCGCGCTCGAATCGGTTGCCGTCAGCTGCCAGGCCGGCGTGGCCTGCGAGGCGAACCAGGCCTTGGCGCTGGCGTCCACAGTGCTGGTGCCGGTCACGCGGAAGTCGATCGTGACCTTCTGGCCTGCGGTCGCGCCCTGTGCGACGATCTTCTCGCCGGCGATCGTGGCCTGGTTGGCGGTGGAACCGTTGACGCGGATGATCGACAGGACGACCTGCGCCTTCGTGTTGACACGGAATCGCGCCTGGTAATAGGAGCCGTTGGCGCTCCGCAGCTGCACGCCGGCGAAGACGCCGTTCCCAGCGGTGGGAAGGGCCGGCACCGAGACGGTGGTCGAGACGTCGGCATCCGTCGCGGCGGCGGAGGGGAGGGATGCGCTCAGCGAGGCTCCGGGACTCGGAACGGCGGCGACGCCGACGGAACCATTGGCCGAGAAGGACTTCGGGCTCGTCACGGAGTACGCGCCGCCGATCGTGGCGGCGCCCCAGCCGTTCTGCTGGGTCCGCGTGAAGGCGTCGGAGACGATCTGCTTGTCGTTCGCGTAGGCGGGGGCCGCTGTCGCAGCGAGGGCCGGGAGGCCGAGGGCGGCGAGCGCGACGACCGTCGTACCGGCAGCTATGCCGATTCCGAGTTTGCGCGATTTCTTAGAACGATGAGTGGGGGTCGGGGGTAGGCGGTGAGCGGGCTGACGTGCCATATGCGTGTCTGTCCAATGCTGTCGTCGTATCGGGGGGTGACAGTAGGAGGTGAGACCAAAACAACTACTGAATTTCTGCAGGCGACGCTAGCAGAGGTTCAGGTTATGACGCGAACTCAAACTAATTAGTTTATCGAATGTCAAGGGATTCTCAATAACGATTCCGCCCCCAATTCGGGGGCAGTGCCATCACGAAAACCGCTGGTAACCAGTGATTCGGTTAATTGTTACCTGACGCACAGTATTTCGCGTCCCCCTATCAGAGGGGCGTTCCGCCGCGCCGATGTCCACGCCGAAACTCTCAGGCTGCTCGCAGTTTGGAATGGCTCGCGCGCAGCCGCGTCGGCCAGAATAGCGGGATGCCCGACTCGAGCTTTCACATCCTGGTGGTGTGCACCGGCAACATCTGCCGATCGCCGGCGGCAGCCGCTCTGCTGCACGCGAAGCTCGCCGCCGACACGCGCTTCGCGACGGGCTCGGCGGGGACGCGCGCGATGACCGGCTCGACGATCTCTGCGCCGATGGGCGCGCTGCTTCTGGAGCGCGGCATCCGCAGTGGGGGTTTCGTGGCCCGGCAGGCGACGCCTGCGTTGCTCGCTGCGTCGGATCTCATCCTCACGGCCACGCGCGAGCAGCGCGCCTGGGTGACCACGCACGAACCCCGCGCTCTGCGCCGCGCCTTCACGCTGGCCGAGTTCGCCGAGGCCGCGGCCGGGCATCCCGATCCCGCGTCCCTCACTGCGCGAGAGCTCGTCGCGTGGGTGGCGCACCACCGGCCGAGCGCGCTGGCGGCGAGTCGCGGATCCGTGACACGACGCGGACACGCCGAGGGCGACATCCCCGACCCCTACGGCCGCGGCGACGCCGCCTATGCCGCTTCCCTGGCTCGGATCGCACCCCTCACGGCCGCAATTTCGCAGGTACTCCTCACGACGAGATGACCGGTTGCCTCCTAAGGGGTGACAAATTCTCACTTAAGTACCAGAATAGGTGAGGAAATCTCAACCGGGAAGGTGGGCCCGTGACCCGACGAGTCGGCTATGCGGCAGGAGCGTTCGATCTGTTCCACATCGGACACCTCAACATCCTCAAACACGCGAAGAGCGAGTGCGATTACCTGATCGCCGGCGTCGTCTCCGACGAGATGCTGCGCCTCACCAAAGGCATCGACCCCGTGGTACCGCTCGCCGAGCGCCTGGCGATCGTCAGCAGCATCGATTTCGTCGACGAGGCGATCGCCGAGACGGTGCCCGACAAACTCGAGACGTGGCGCGCGCTCCGCTTCGACGTCTTCTTCAAGGGTGACGACTGGCGCGGAACGGAGAAGGGGATGCGGCTCGAACGCGAATTCGCGGCCGTCGGCGTCGAGGTCGTGTACTTTCCGTACACGATGACCACCTCGAGCACGGTCCTGCGTCGTGCCATCGACGCTCTCGCTTCGACGGCGTCGCCGCGCTCCGCGCAGGCCTGACCCCGGGCGCCCGCCGCGCCCCACCCCTCCCTCGACCCCTTCAAGGGCCTCCGCAGTCGAGTTTGTCTCATTTTCTATGGACGGCCGCGACAGTGCGGCGGTACATTGAGGGGTGGCTGCCACCCGAAAGCCCGAAAACCCACGCGTGCCGCGCGCGCTCGTGGCCGCGCTGACGCTGACCGCAGGCGCTGTGCTCGGTTTCGGCGGGAGCCTTCCGGCGATCGCCCAGTCGTCGACCGGACTCCGCCCGGCCGCCGTCGCCGCGCCCCTGCCGTCCGGAACCTACTGCCAGGGTCCGCAGGCCACTCAGCCCGCATCCGGACCGACGAAAGTCATGGTGATCGATCTCGAGAACGAATCGTCGTCGGCGATCAGCGGGTCACCGGACGCACCGTTCGAGAACGGGACACTGGCCCGGCAGTGCGGGAACTTCTCGGCGACTGCCATGCACAGCACCACCCACCCGTCCGAAGGGAACTACTTCGCCGAAGTCTCCGGCCTCAACCCGGCGATCAACGCGGGCGCAGACGCGCAGGCCCGGTTCGGGCTCTCCGACTGTCCACCCGACGCGACCTGGCCGGTCTGCAGCACCTACGGCAGCGGTCACTTCCCCAGCACCACGCCGTCCCTCTTCTCCCAGGTCGAACAGACCATCGGGACCGCCGGCTGGAAGACCTACGCCGACGACATGCCGTCCGCCTGCTCCAAGAACGACGGCGGCGTCTACGCTCGCACCGCATCCACGACCTATTCGAAGTACGTGACCAAGCACAACCCGGGCGTGTTCTGGGACGGGATCGCGTGCGCTGCCAACGACATCCCCTCCGGTGACTGGCCCAACCAGCAGGGCACCCTGTACTCGGATGTGGCGGGCGGGAGCCTTCCCGCATTCAGCTTCGTCGTGCCGAACGAGATCGAGAACGGGCACGACCCGGTCGCGGTCGGAGGTGTGACGATCGCGGGAGGCCACAGTCAGATCGCGAACATCGACAACTACCTCGCGAGCTTCCTGTCGATGATCCAGAGCGGCTCCGACTACCAGAGCGGCAACCTCGTCGTGATGGTCACGTTCGATGAGGGCACGATCGTCGGGAACATCCCCGGCGAGGGCACAGTCGGCGAGAACTGCGCCGACCCGAACATCAGTGCGCTGGCCACGTCGTGCCAGGTGCAGACCTGGATCATGGGGCGCTATGTTCCGAGCTACACGTACGGGTCGTACATGAACCAGTTCGGCCTGCTCGCGGCGACCGAGCGCATCCTCGGGCTACCGGCCCTCCTCGGGCACGCAGCGGACTCCTCGACGCCGGACATCGTGAACGGCACCACCGCGAATCCGAACCCGTTCAACCTGATGCCGAACGGGGCTCCGCCGCCTCCGACCGTTCCAGGAGCGCCGAGCGGCATCGTCGTCACCGCAGGGAACGGACAGCTCGGCCTGTCCTGGACGGCCCCGGGCTCGACGGGCGGCTCGCCGATCACGGACTACGTCGTCCAGGATCGAGTGACCGGCCAGAGCACCTGGCAGACCGTGCCCGACCAGAACTCGAACGCGACGACGGCGACGATCACCGGTCTCACGAACGGAACGGGCTACGACGTCCAGGTCAGTGCGGTGAACTCCGTCGGCACGGGCGCGCCCAGCGCCGTCGCGACCGGCACACCGACGGCCGGAACGGGTCCGCCACCCGAGCTGTTGCCGGATCCTGGGTTTGAGGCCGGGATGGGCGGCTGGAAACCGTTCATCATCGGCAACTTCGCCACCGTGTCGACGCCGGTGCACTCGGGCACCCACGCCCTCCAGATCACCTCGTCCAGCGCCACCTACAACCAGGTCGGCATGACCCAGAACACCGTCGTCGCCAACAGCGTCGCCGGCAAAAGCTACACCGCCTCCTGCTGGGTCCTCGCCTCCAACGCGAACCTCAACATGAAGATCCAGTTCATCGAGTACAACCAGGCCTTCACCGCGCACACCCTGCTCCAGTCGACCCTCATCAGCAAACTCACCCCCGGCGTGTGGACCCAGATCTCCGTCAGCTCGACCGCCCTCGCCAACGGCGAACGGATGATCCCCCAGATCTACTCCGCCAACCAGACCTCCGCCAGCGGCACCATCATCTACGACGACTGCTCCGTCACCGCCGGCGTGACCGCGCCTCCCGTCGTCCCGCCCAGTGCGCCCACCGCGGTCACCGCGGTCGGCGGCAACGGGACCGCGACGGTCTCGTTCGGCGCACCGGCCTCGAACGGAGGCGCACCGGTCACCGGCTACACGGTCACCGCCAGCCCGGGTGGTGCATCGGTCAACACCACCGCGAGCCCCGCTGTGTTGACCGGCCTGACGAACGGGACCGCGTACACGTTCACTGCGACGGCGACCAACAGCGCTGGGGTCGGGACCGCCTCCGCCGCGAGCAACAGCGTGACGCCGGCCGGTCCGCCCGGGACTCCCACGGCTCTCACCGCCACCGGCGGCGAGAGCTCGGTCGCCCTCACGTGGACCGCCCCCTCGGCGAACGGATCGCCGATCACGAACTACGTCGTGCAGTACAGCCTGTCCGGGGCGGCCGACTGGACGACATTCCCGACGCCCGCGACGCCCGCGACCAGCGCGACGGTGACGGGATTGACGGACGGCACGAGCTACGACTTCCAAGTGTCGGCCGTCAATGCGCAGGGCACCGGTGTGCCGTCCGCGCTCGCGGCCGCCACCCCCGCGCCGACCGCTCCCGGGGCGCCGACCATCGGTACGGCGACCGCCGGGGACGGCACCGCGTCCGTCACGTTCACTCCTCCGTCGTCGACCGGGGGCGCCCCCATCCAGCAGTACACGGTCACGTCGGCACCGGGCGGGATCACGGCGACCGGTACCGCAAGCCCGATCGTCGTGAGCGGGCTGACGAACGGGACGAGCTATACCCTCACCGTCACCGCGACGAACAGTGCCGGAACGAGCGCACCATCTGCCGCATCCAACACTGTCGTGCCGGCGCCGGTCATCGTGCCGGTCGCTCCGTCGGCGCCGCAGAACGTCACCGCCACCGGTGGGACCGGGATGGCCGTGGTCTCCTTCACGCCGCCGGCCAGTGACGGAGGCGCCCCGATCACGGGCTACACCGTCACCTCGAGCCCCGGAGGGTTCAGCGCCACCGGGCCGTCAAGTCCGCTGATGGTGATCGGACTGACCAACGGGACGACCTACACCTTCACCGTCACTGCGACCAACAGCGCCGGGACGAGCGCGCCGTCAGCACCGTCGGCTCCGGTCTCCGCAAAGCAGGAGCTGTTGCCGGATCCCGGTTTCGAGGCCGGGATGGGCGGCTGGAAACCGTTCATCATCGGCAACTTCGCCACCGTGTCGACGCCGGTGCACTCGGGCACCCACGCCCTCCAGATCACCTCGTCCAGCGCCACCTACAACCAGGTCGGCATGACCCAGAACACCGTCGTCGCCAACAGCGTCGCCGGCAAAAGCTACACCGCCTCCTGCTGGGTCCTCGCCTCCAACGCGAACCTCAACATGAAGATCCAGTTCATCGAGTACAACCAGGCCTTCACCGCGCACACCCTGCTCCAGTCGACCCTCATCAGCAAACTCACCCCCGGCGTGTGGACCCAGATCTCCGTCAGCTCGACCGCCCTCGCCAACGGCGAACGGATGATCCCCCAGATCTACTCCGCCAACCAGACCTCCGCCAGCGGCACCGTCACCTACGACGACTGCTCCGTCTTCGCAGGCTGAGCGGGCGGTCAGTCCACGACGACCACCCCGCCGGCGACCACCAGCGCGCGTGCCGGCGCCTCGACGAGCGCCTCCTGCACGGTCGCCGCATCGACCAGCACGACATCCGCCACCGCCCCGACCACGAGGTCCTGAACCGGTCGCCCGACGAACCCGGCGGCCGAGCTGCTCGCGATCCGCACCGCGGCCTCCAGGTCTCCGTCGCGCCGCCACCCGGCGAGCTGCGCCAGCCGCGTCGCGAGCCGCAGCATGTCGCCGTCACCGTACGGCCCCCACAGGTCGCGGATGCCGTCGGTTCCGAGACCGACGGGCACGCCCGCATCCCGCAACCCGGTCAGCGGGAGTCGCGGCGCGTTCACCGGCGCGACCGTCGTGATCGTGATCCCGGCACCCGCGACCGCCTCGATCAACGCCCTTTGCCGGGCGGGCGCCACGTCGCCGATCGCGAAACCGTGGGCGATGTTCACGCGGCCCGCCAGCCCGAGCGCCCGCGTGCGCTCGACGATCAGCTCGAACTGGAAGGCCCCGAGCTCTCCACCGTCGTGCAGGTGGATGTCGAGGCCCACCCCGCGCCGGTCGGCGATCCCGAAGAGCGCGTTGAGCTGACCGACGGGGTCGCGGTCGATGGATGCGGGATCGAGGCCGCCGACGTGGTCCGCGCCTTCCGCCGCCGCGCGGTCGAGCAGGTCCAGCACGCCGGGACGCCGGAGCACGCCGTCCTGCGGGAACGCGACGATCTCCAGCCCGAGCGGCAGGCCCATCCCCGCGACCGCATCTCGCACGCACTGGATGCCGTCGAGCCCGACCCCGAGGTCGACATCGACATGCGAGCGGAACGCCGTGGTTCCCTGCGCGACCATCTTCCGCAGGATCGCGGTGGTCCGCTCGCGGCTCGGGATGCCCAGCTCGTCCCGGTGCGCCCGCTCGTGGTCGATGCGCCCCTGCGTCGTCGCCTCGCCGCCGTACGACACCCACGGGAGGCCCAGCCAGCTCTTGTCGAGGTGCGCGTGCGCGTTGATGAAGCCGGGGAGCGCGAGGAGCCCGCGGCCGTCGAGAAATTCGGTGTCCGGTGCGCCGGTGAACGCGCGCGGATCGTCATCGTGCGGGGAGAGGGAGGTGATGCGCCCGACCGCCATGCGTACGTCGACGGCCGGACCGCCCCAGGGCCGGACGTTCCTGAGCACCGTCTCGGGCATCCGCCACCTCCTGTTCGGAACCGTCTCCACAGGAAATGCTACGGCGGCCCTACTTGTCGGCGAAGCGGTCCGTCGCCTTGATCAGCGCGTGGAGGATGCCCGGCTCGTCGAACGCGTGCCCGGCATCGTCGATCATCCGCAGGTCGGCTTCCGGCCACGCCTTGTGCAGGTCCCAGGCGGTCATCGGCGGCGTGCACACGTCGTAGCGACCCTGCACGATCACGCCCGGGATGCCCGCCAGCTTGCCGGCGTTGCGGATCAGCTGCCCTTCCTCGAACCACCCGCCGTGCGTGAAGTAGTGGTTCTCGATGCGCGCGAACGCCACCGCGTACGTCTCCTCGGTGAATTCCTCGACCAGCTCCGGCCGGGGCCGCAGGGTGATGGTCGACGACTCCCAGCGCGACCAGGCCACCGCCGCGGGGCCGTGCACGGCAGGGTCCGGATCGTTCAGCAGGCGGCTGTAGGCACGGATGAGGTGGCCGCGATCGACCACGGGCACAGGTTCCAGGAACCCCTCCCACAGGTCGGGGAAGAGTGCTGCGGCACCACCTTCGTAGAACCATTCCAGCTCGGCGACCCTCAGCGTGAAGATGCCGCGGAGGATGAGCTCGGTCACCCGCTCGGGATGGGTCTCGGCGTAGGCGAGGGCGAGCGTGCTCCCCCAGGACCCGCCGAAGACCTGCCACTTCTCCACACCGAGCTGTTCGCGCAGGCGCTCCATATCGGCGACGAGATGCCAGGTCGTGTTCGCGCTGAGGTCCGCCTCCGGGTCGCTGGCGTGCGGCAGACTCTTGCCGCAGCCGCGCTGATCGAAGAGGAGGATGCGGTACTTCTCCGGGTCGAACAGGCGGCGCTGGTTCGGGTTGGTCCCGCCGCCCGGTCCTCCGTGCAGGAACACGACCGGCTTGCCGTCCGGGTTGCCGCTGGTCTCCCAGTACACCTGCTGCCCGTCACCGACGTCGAGAAGGCCGGAGTCGTATGGCTCGATCTCGGGATAGAAGGTTCGCATGGCCAGAGCATAGGGCCAGTCATAGGCTGGACGGATGAGCACCACACCAGTCAACGTCACCGTTACGGGAGCCGGGGGGCAGATCGGTTACGCCCTGCTGTTCCGCGCCGCATCCGGCCAGCTGCTCGGACGGGACACACCCGTCAACCTCCGCCTGCTCGAGATCCCCCAGGGCCGGGCGGCCGCCGAGGGCACGGCGCTCGAACTCGAGGACGGGGCTTTTCCGCTCGTCCACAGCGTGACCGTGACCGAAGACGCGCGGACGGCCTTCGACGCTGTGAACATCGCACTGCTGGTCGGTGCCAGACCCCGCAGCGCCGGCATGGAACGCGCGGACCTCCTGGAGGCCAACGGGCGCATCTTCGGTCCGCAGGGCGAGGCGATCAACGCGGGCGCCGCATCCGACGTCCGCGTGCTGGTCGTGGGCAACCCGGCCAACACGAACGCGCTCATCGCCAGCGCGCACGCCCCCGACGTCCCGGCGTCGCGGTTCACGGCGATGACGCGGCTCGACCACAACCGGGCGGTCGCACAGCTGGCGGCCAAGCTCCAGGTGCGGGTCTCCGCCATCGACGGCGTGATCATATGGGGCAACCACTCGGCCAGCCAGTATCCGGACATCAGCCACGCGACGGTGAACGGGGAGCCGGTGACCGACCTCGTCGACGAGGCCTGGCTGGCGAACGAGTTCATCCCGCGGGTCGCGAAACGCGGTGCGGAGATCATCGAGGTGCGCGGGTCCTCGAGCGCGGCCTCGGCGGCGAGCGCGGCGATCGACCACGTGCACGACTGGGTCAACGGAACGGGCGAGCGCTGGACCTCGGCCGGAGTCGTCTCCGACGGCTCGTACGGGGTGCCCGAGGGACTGATCTCGTCGTACCCGGTGCGGTCGGCCGGCGGCGAGTGGGAGATCGTGCCCGGCCTCGGGATCGACGCGTTCTCGCGGGGCCGCATCGACGCATCCGTCGCCGAGCTCGTGGAGGAGCGCGAGGCGGTGCGCGCCCTCGGCCTCATCTGACAGCGCGTCTGAGTCGGCGCACACGTACTGAACAGGCGCACAGGTTGCATCCTGTGCGCCTGTTCAGAACATGGGCCTAACGCGCACCCGCTAGCGCTTCTTCGTCTTGAGCGACTTCTCCTCGACGGGCGCGTCGCCGGATGCGCGCAGCTCCGCGTAGTACGCCCGCGCCTCGTCCTGGCGCTCGGCCTCCGCCCCGCTCGCGATCTTCGCACGCACCAGCTCCGGCCCGTAGCCGAACGCGTCGACGAGGTCGACGGCGTGCGGGCGGATGCGCGTGATCAGCCGGTCGATGTAGGCGGTCACCGCCTGGGCCCGCTGCGGCGCCAACCGGCCGTGGATGACGTACCAGGCGAGGTGCTTCTCGATCAGCCCGAACCCGAACAGGTCGCGCAGCCAGGTGAGCACCTGCCGCGTGCCGGAGTCGGGTGCCTGCTCGAGAGCATCCGTGAACGCCTCCCACTGGAGAAGCTCGGCATGGGCGCGCGCGGCTTCGATCAGCTCGTTCTGCTGCGAATTGAACAGGTCGGCCGCGGCCTTCTTCGGCAGTTTGTCCGCCGAACGCAGGCGCCCCGCGATCTCTGAGACCATGGTCGCCACCCGGCCGGTGAGCAGTTCGCGCTGGGTGGCCGGCTCCTGCAGCCAGTTGACCGAGCGTGCGGTCGAGCCGAAGTCCTTCACCGTCTGGGCCACGCTGCGCAGGCCAGTGCCGTGGTAGGCGCGACCGGCGGCCTGGGTCACGACGTACCGGGCGAGCGCACCGGCGTCCGCCTTGGCGAACTTGCGGCTGAAGTCGGTGAGGAGCCGCTTCGCGACGAGCTGGAGCAGGACGTTGTTGTCGCCTTCGAAGGTGACGTACACGTCGAGGTCCGAGCGCAGCGAGGTGAGCCGGTTCTCGGTCAGGAAGCCTGCACCGCCGCAGGCCTCGCGGCACTCCTGCAGGGTGTCGAGGGCGTGCCATGTCGAGAGCGGCTTCAGCGCGGCCGCGATGGTCTCGAGGTCCTGGCGGTCGGCATCCGTGTCCGCTCGCCCGCTGAACACGTCGTCGAACTTCTGCAGGAACACCTCGTGTGCGAAGCTCGCGGCGTACGTCGTCGCCAGCAGCGGGAAGAGCCGGCGCTGGTGCCTCTGGTAGTCGAGGATGACCTCTTCGTCGGTGTCGCTGCCTGCCGTGAACTGGCGGCGCTGGCTGCCGTAGGTGATCGCGATCTTGAGGCCGATCTTCGCCGCGGCCACAGCCGACCCGTCGAGCGACACACGCCCCTGCACCAGGGTGCCGAGCATGGTGAAGAACCGGCGCCCCGGGCTGTCGATGGACGACGTGTACGTGCCGTCCTCGGCGACGTCGCCGTACTTGTTGAGCAGGTCGGTGCGGGGGATGCGCACGCCGCTGAAGTGGAGCCGGCCGTTGTCGATGCCGTTCAGGCCGCCCTTGAGGCCGTCGTCCTCACCGCCGATGCCCGGCAGGAACTCGCCGTCGGCGTCGCGGATCGGCACGTAGAACGCGTGCACGCCATGGGTGACGCCCTTCGTGATCAGCTGCGCGAACACCACGGCGGCCCTGCCGTCGTTGGCCGCATTGCCGAGGTAGTCCTTCCAGGCAGCGCGGAACGGGGTGTTGATGACGAACTCCTGCGTCTCCGGGTCGTAGGTCGCCGTCGTGCCGACACTCGCGACATCCGATCCGTGACCGGTCTCCGTCATCGCGAACGCGCCGGGCACCTCGAGGCTCATGATGCCGGGCAGGTACTTCTTGTGGTGGTACTCGGTGCCGAGCTGCATGACGGCGGAACCGAACAGGCCCCACTGCACCCCGGACTTGATCTGGAGCGACGGGTCGGCCGCGACCAGCTCCTCGAAGCCGGCGATGTTACCGCCATTGTCCTCCCGGCCACCGACGCTCTTCGGGAACGCGCGGTGCACCTGCCCGTTCTCGACCAGGAGCTTCAGCTGCTCGAAGGTGCGCGCCCGCTGGTCTGCGAGGCTGAGCCCTTCGACCTTCTGCATCTCGGGGCGGCTGGCGAGCGCTCGCGACGACAGACGGGCCTCCGCCCAGGTGCCGAGCAGCTGGCGTCCGAGCTTCTCGACGTCGACGCGCGTGGCCGCCGATCCGATCTGTTCCGGGGTGGTACTGGCAGCGGGTTCGATGCCGGCGTCGGCCTTGGCGGGGGTGCGCGTGATGGTGTCAACCATGAGTTCCTCTTCGGTCTCGAGCAGTCTTCGTCCACCGTATGTCGGGGCTCGTCCAACGCGAAGTCGTCGGTGCACCGCCTACAAAACGGGTGCGGATGCTCGCCGACAGCACTGTGGGAAAGCCACAGTTGTGCCACCCGATCCTCTGCTTGACTCCACAAAGGCGCGAGGTCGATACGGCTCGCGGCCCTCGGGTGAGCACCCGGATGCAGCGAAAGGTGCGAGAAGTGGCATTCCGAACGTTCGGAGACCACATCTCGCACCCTTCGGGGGCGCCGCGTCGGGCGGGAGCTGCGCTGTTAGGCGGCTCGCCGCGTGCGCAGGGACTCGCTGTGGGCGACTGCCGCCCGTGCAGCCTTCGCCGCCCGCGCCTTCGCTGCTCCCTTGAGCTCCATCACCGCGCCGGGTGCGACCAGCTGGTCGCGCTCGACGCGGACGCCGTTGCCGACCATCGCATCCGCGCCGATCTTGGTGTTGCTTCCGATGCGGACGCCGCTGCCGACGACGCATCCTTCGCCGATGTGCACGTTCGATCCCACGAATGTGCGGTCACCGACGGTCGCTCCTTTGTCGATCCAGCTGCCAGCGCCGATCCAGCTGTCGAGGCCGACACGCGCGTGCGCTTCCACGTACGCGGTCGCGTCGACGAAAGCCGACTCGGCAACGCGTGCCGACGGCGAGACGAGGCCGCGCCCGTTGGCGTGCCTCTTGTACTTGATGATGGCGCCGGTCTCATCCTCGAGCTCTTCGATCATTCGTGCCATGCCATCCTCCTTCGAGTTCGAGACGATCTACTACAACGTGGTAAACACACGTTGACCCTTTAAGATTCCCTGATCCGGCTGTGGTTCGCTTGCTCGTCGGCTGCGAGTTGCTTGGGTGCGCGGATGGCGCGTCGGTGGTGACTGGGATACTCGGGTGAAGACACATTCAGTACTCGCGGAACCGACACGGCGCAAGGGGGCGGCATGGATGAGCGGGAGATCCTGTACGTGGACACCGTCGCCGAATGGGCGGCCTGGCTCGATGCGCACCACGCCGACACCGACGGCGTCCGCCTCGCCATCCTGAAGAAGAGCGCCGGCGGAACGGCGGCCTACGGCGAGTTCCTCGACGTGGCGCTCTGCTACGGCTGGATCGACGGACGCCGCAATTCACTGGACGACAGCCGCTTCCTGCAGCTGTTCACGCCGCGCACGAAGACGAGCATCTGGTCGGTGCGCAACCGCGAGCACGTCGACCGGTTGACGGAGACCGGAGCGATGAAGGCCGCCGGACTGGCCGAGGTCGAGCGGGCGAAAGCAGACGGGCGCTGGGAGTCGGCGTACGCACCGCAATCGACCGCGGACATCCCCGACGACCTTGCGGCCGCGCTGGCGACGAACCCCGAGGCGGCGGCCTTCTTCGCCACCCTGTCGAGCCAGAACCGCTACTCGATCCTGTTCCGGATCATGAACGTCAAGCGCGCAGAGACGCGTGCCCGCAAGGTCGGCGAGTACGTCGACATGCTCTCCCGGCACGAGACCATCTACCCGCAGGCTGCTCCCGAGAAACGGTGAACGGTGAGGTGTGCATCCAACACGCCGTGCGTGGGGATGCGCACCTCACCGTTCGAGTTCGGTTCCGGTGGGGTTCCGGTGAGGCTAGTACCTCAGACCGTGACCGAAGGGGAACAGCGGGTCGGCCGTGTCGAAGGGGACGTCCGGACGCCTCGCGCGCACCGCATCCATCGACGACGGCAGCTCCATCGGCAGGGAACCCTGCGGCGACGCTACGCCGAACAGCACGTCGAGGACAGCCGCTGAGCTGGCGCCGAAGTCGCCGACGATCGCCGCGACGTCGTCGACGAACGGCGTGAGGATGGCGGGCCGGTCGAGGAAGACGTCCACGACGGTCGGCACGGTCGCCGCGAGAGCCCGCAGCTCGTCGACCTTCTCCTGCGGGAAGTCGAGCGATCCGGCGTGGAAGAAGTTCTCGAAGGAGGTCGCACGCTGCTCGAACGGAGCACCGATGCGCACGACGGCGAATCCGCCTCCTCAGGCGTCTCGACGACGGTCCCGTATTCACTGGCGACCGCGGCGTCGACGCCATGCAGGTAGAGCTTGATCCCGCGCGCCAGCGGCAGGACCGGCGTCCCGGCGCCTGCGACGACCCGGTTGGTCAGGAGGGTGAAGGATGCGCGCTGCGCCGCCTCCCCCGCCGCACGGAACTCCGGGTTGCCGACGACCGCCTCGGCGCGCTCGACGTCGACGAACGGCTGGTCGAACAGGCCGAGTACGAACTTCTCTCGCAGCAGGCGCCGGGCTGACTCGTCGATGCGCTCCTCGGTGACCTCGCCGCTGCGGACGAGGTCGACGAGCAGGTCGGTAAGGGATTCGCCGCCGAACTGGTCGGCGCCCGCCTCGAGGACCTTCACCATCCGCTCACGGGTCGACAAGTGCTCGACACCCCACGCGCGCGCGGGGAACGCCTGGCCCATGATGTCGGCGTCGCTGAGCAGGCCCCAGTCGGTGCAGACGATTCCGTCGAAGTGGTAGCGCTCGCGAAGCAGGCCGGTGATGACCGACTTGTTGAAGCCGAAACCGACCTCCTCGTACTCGGTTCCGATCGGCATTCCGTAGTAGGGCATGATCTGGCTGCCGCCGGCCGCGAACGCCGCCTCGAACGGCTTCAGGTGGTACTCGAAGTTGTGACCGGGGTAGACCTGTTCGCGGCCGTACTCGAAGTGCGGGTCCTCGCCGTCCTTCTGCGGGCCGCCTCCGGGGAAGTGCTTCGACATCGTGGCGACAGAATCCGGGCCCAGCTCGGAGCCCTGGAAACCGCGGATGTAGGCGGCTCCGAGCTTCGAGGTGAGTTCGGCATCCTCACCGAACGTCGCCACCTGGCGGGCCCAGCGCGACTCCGTGGCGAGGTCGATCTGCGGGTGGAGCGCGACGCGCAGGCCGACCGCGGTGTACTCCTGGCGGGCGATGTCGCCGAACTGCTCGACGAGCTTCTCGTCGCCGATCGCGGCGAGGCCGAGCGGCTCCGGCCACTGCGAGAACGGGCCGGCGAGCATCGCGGTGCCCGGGTTCTCGCTGAACGAGTGTCGCGGGTCCGTGGAGAGCGTCACCGGGATGCCGAGGCGGGTGGATGCGGCGAGCTCCTGGAGCCGGTTGTGCCATTCGGCCATCCGGGTGGCGCTGGCTGCGGCGCCGAAGACGTTGAAGTGCGTCATGTGGCGTCCCTCGACCATGTCGCTCGTCGGCGCGATGCCGAACATGGCATCGCCTTCGGAGAGCGCGCCGTCTTCGCCGATGGTGATCATCGTCTGGAAGAAGAGGCCGGCCTTCTCTTCGGGCGTCATCTGCCCGAGCAGGTTCTCCACGCGCTGCTCGACGGGAAGCGAGGCGTCGCGGAAGGTGGGGTCGACGGGGCCGATCACGGCTGCGTCGGACGTTGTGATCGTGTTCGACGACTCTGTCATGAGGTGGGTTCCTTTCCCGGGAGTCAACATCGGCTCGCCGGTAGCCTACGTCAGAAATCAACCGAGTGGTAACATTTGTCTGTCAGTGTGGCTGGAGCCGCCGTGGAGGGAGCCCCCGTGGATTCACCGGGCACGGTCGCTCGCCGGCGTCGATACGCCAACGGGCTCGCCCGCCGCGAAGCGATCCTCGACGCGGCCAATGCACTCGCCCGCGAAGTCGGGCTCAGCGGGGTCTCGTTGCGCGAGCTCGCCGTCCGGGCCGGCATCTCGCATCCGGGCCTGCTCCGGCATTTCGCGTCGACCGACGAGGTCCTGTTCGCATTGCTCGACCGGCACGAGCGCGCGAATGAAGCGTGGGTCGAGGAGGCGGGCCTTCTCGGCTCCGGAGGCCCTCTCATGTTCGTCGAACTCGCTCGCCACAACGCGAGCGTCCCCGGCTACGTGGAGCTCTTCGCGACGCTGGCCGGCGAGGCCTCGAGCCCGTCGCATCCCGCGCATGAGCGCTTCGCCCGCCGCTACGAACTGTTTCGCGAACGCGCGGCGGAGCAGGTCGCGCGCGCGGCGGATGCGGGACTGATAACCGCGGAGATCTCAGCGCGCGATGACGCAATCCGGGTCGCGGCGGCATGGGACGGCCTGCAGCTGCAGTCGCTCTATGACCCCGTGATCGAGGTTCCGGAGCTGCTCAGCGGGCATCTGGCGTGGCTGACGGGGGCTCCCCCGCCCACCTTCGAGGCGCTCGGGCGCGCGTGCGCGCTGCCCGTGGAGGGCGTCGGTGAGGTCGGTACCGAGCCGGACGCACCCGACAGTTTCGGCAGGTCGCGCGGCTACGCGGTCGGGCGCGCGCGGCGCGACGAGATCGTGGACGAGGCGATGCGCCTGTTCGCGGCCGGCGGCTTCCGCGGCACCAGCCTGCACGACATCGCGGACCGCGTCGGCATCTCGAAGGCGACGCTGCTCCACCATTTCGGCTCGAAGGACAACCTTCTCATCGCCGTGCTGCGCCGCCGGGATGAGCGCGCGCCGGGCGGCCTGCCGTCACCCGCCGTCGCTCCGCTCGATCTTGCGGCCGCGCTCACCGTGGGAGCTCGCCGGAATTCGCGCGAGCCCGGGCTCGTCGAGTTGTATTCGGTTCTGTCTGCGGAGTCGGTCGCCCCCGACCATCCGGGCCACGTGTTCTTCCGTGACCGTTTCCGCGGCGGACGGGCCTACTTCACGGCGATGTTCGCCGCATTGGAGGCGGATGGCCGGCTGCGGCCGGGCGCCGACCCCGCATTCGAGGCGACCTGGCTTCTCGCGCTCTGGGACGGCCTGCAGCTGCAGTGGCTCTACGACCCGGCCGCGGTGGATGTGGCCGCCCAGCTCGCCGGGCACCTCGAGCAGGTCATCACCGGCTGAACCGGCTGAGCGGAGTCTGCTGACGCGTCCCGGCTCAGCGCGCGGCCGCCGCCGAGCCCGCGACGACCTCCAGGAGCGCTTCGCCGTATGCTTCGCGCTTCTTGGCGCCGATGCCGGTGATGCCGTCGAGGTCGTCGAGCGTGGTCGGACGCTCGGTCGCGACGGCACGCAGGGTCGCGTCGCCGAAGACGATGTATGCAGGTACCGACTGCTCCCGCGCCTGTTCGGCGCGCCAGCTTCGAAGCGCCTCGAAGAGTTCGACGTCGTTCTCTGCGAGCTCGCCCGAAGCTGTCGCCTTGCGCACGCTGCGGGATGCGCGCTCCGGTCGTTCCGGTTCGCGACGGAGGATCACGGTGCGTTCGCCGCCCAGCACTTCTGCGCCGCCCTGGGTCAGCGCCAGCGTGCCGTACTCACCCTCGGTCTTGAGCAGCTCTTGCGCGAGGAGCTGCCGCACGACACCGCGCCACTGGCTCTCACTGAGGTCGGCTCCGATGCCCCACGTGGCGAGGGTGTCGTGGGAGAACTGCGTGACCCGAGGAGTCTGCTTGCCGCGCAGAATGTCGATGAGGTGGCCGGCGCCGTAGCGCTGATTGCGCTCGCGCTGCAGGCGAACGACCGTCGAGAGCAGCTTCTGCGCCGGGACCGTTCCGTCCCAGCTCTCGGGCGGCGTGAGGCAGGTGTCGCAGTTCCCGCACGGTTCGGAGCGCTGCCCGAAGTAGCCGAGCAGGTTGACCCGGCGGCATTGCACCGTCTCGCACAGTGCCAGCATCGCGTCGAGATGCGACGTCAGCTTGCGCCGGTGCGCCAGATCGCCGGGCGAGTCGTCGATCATCCGGCGCTGCTGGACGACGTCGTTCAGCCCGTAGGCGAGCCAGGCCGTCGACGGGAGGCCGTCACGGCCGGCACGTCCGGTCTCCTGGTAGTAGCCTTCGACCGATTTGGGCAGGTCGATGTGGGCGACGAATCGTACGTCCGGCTTATCGATGCCCATGCCGAACGCGATCGTGGCGACGACGATCACGCCGTCTTCACGCAGGAACCGCGCCTGCGTCCGCGCGCGCGTCGCGGCGTCGAGTCCGGCGTGGTACGGCACCGCCTTGAGCCCGCGTGCGCTCAGGAACTCGGCTGTGCGCTCGACGGTGTTGCGCGAGAGGCCGTAGACGATCCCCGCGTCTCCCGGGTGCTCTGCGGTGATGAAATCGAGGAGCTGCGCGCGCACCTCGGCCTTGGGCACGATGCGGTACTGGATGTTCGGGCGATCGAAGTCGGCCACGAACTGGGCGGCGTTCTGCAGCTGGAGGCGCGAGGTGATCTCGGCGTGGGTCGCTTCGGTCGCGGTCGCGGTAAGGGCGATGCGCGGCACCTCGGGCCACCGGTCGGCGAGCTCGGAGAGCGCCAGGTAGTCCGGACGGAAATCGTGGCCCCACTGCGACACACAGTGCGCTTCGTCGATCGCGAAGAGCGCGATCGTTCCACGCTCGAGAAAGCGCTTGGTCGCCTCCGACGACAGCCGCTCGGGTGCGACATAGAGGATGTCGAGCTCGCCGGAGAGGTAGGCGCGCTCGACCCTCGAGCGCTCGGCCGAATCCTGGGTCGAGTTGAGGAAGGCCGCCCGCACGCCGTTCGCGAGAAGCGCGTCGACCTGGTCCTGCATCAGTGCGATCAGCGGCGAGACGACCACGCCGGTTCCCTCGCGCACCAGGGACGGGATCTGGTAACAGAGGCTCTTGCCGCCGCCGGTGGGCATCAGCACGACCGCGTCGCCGCCGCCGATCAGCTGCTCGATGATCGCGCCCTGCTGGCCGCGGAAGCTCTCGTACCCGAAGACGGTGTGGAGCGCCTCGGCCGCCGTCGCGTACTGCGGTGGAGTCGCGCGCGCACGCGACAGCGCGGACTGCGGACCGGGACCCGAGCCCGCCACAGCGGCGCCGAAGCCCGGCTCGAAGGCAGGCTCGAAGGCAGGCTCGAATGCCGGCTCGTAGGCCGGGTCGAACGGCGGCTCGGAGGGGTCGTACGGAGGCTCGAACTCCGGCGGGGCATCACTGTCGTCGGGTTCCCACGGCAGTTCGGCGTTCCAGCTCATTGGTCGATCGTAACCGGAGCATCCGACGCCCCGGGCACCGATCCCGCGATCTGTGGATGACTGCGGAAGCTCCGGGCAGCGTCCGTGGCCCACGATAGGCTCGGCCCGATGTTCACCCCGATCCTCGGTCTCCTCGGAGCGCTGGTCTACGGTTCCGCCGACTTCCTCGGTGGGCTCGCTGCCAAGCGCATCAGCGCCGTGCGCGCGGCCGGCCTCTCCGCGCTCTCGGGGCTCGTCCTCCTGCTGGTCCCACTCGCCTTCCTCGGCGCGAACTGGAGCGCATCCGCCGTCCTGTGGGGCGCACTCTCCGGGGTGGCCGGGGCCATCGCGCTCTCGCTGCTCTACGCGTGCCTGGCGATCGGCCCCATGAGCATCCTCTCGCCGCTCACCGCGGTCGTCTCCGCGATCGTGCCGCTCACCTGGGGCGTGCTCCACGGCGAGCGCTTCGCACCGCTCGGCTGGGTCGGTCTCTGCCTCGCGCTGGTCGCCGTCGTGCTTGTCGGCTTCATCCCCGAGCGCGGCGCGGTCCGCCCCCGGCCCCGTGGCCTCGTCATGGGAGTCGGCGCCGGCGCCTTCATCGGCGCGTTCGTCATCCTGATCGATCTCACCCCCGACGACTCCGGCCTCGCTCCTCTCGTCGTCAACAGGGCCGTGAACGCCTCGATCATGTTCGCCACGGTCGGCGTCATCTGGCTCGCCTCCCGCAGGAGGAGGCGGCTCCCGGATGCGCGCATCCGGACCCAGGGCGGCTGGCGTCCCGGCCTCCCGTTCGCGATCGCCGCCGGTGCGGTGGACGCCTGCGCCAACATCCTGCTGCTCGTCGGCCTCCGGATCGGCAACCTGAGCGTGATGTCTGTGCTCACGGCGCTCTATCCGGCCGGCACGATCGTCCTCGCGGCGATCGTGCTGAAGGAGCGCATCGCCCCGGTGCAGTGGGTGGGCCTCGTGCTGGCGCTGGCCGCCACCGGGATGCTCGCCGCGGCCTGAAGAGAATATAGTTACTTCACGTAGAGCAACTATTTTCCTGACGCATGTGAACTCGGAGCTTTTTCGTGTCAACCCGCACCCGTACCGGCATTTTCAACAAGGACCACCCGCACTACCGCTGGGTAGCACTGAGCAACACCACACTCGGGATGCTGATGGCGACGGTGAACGCCTCGATCGTCCTCATCTCCCTCCCCGCGATCTTCAAAGGCATCGGGCTCGACCCGCTCCAACCGGGCAATGTGAGCTACCTGCTCTGGATGCTCATGGGCTACATGCTCGTCACCGCCGTCCTCGTCGTCACCTTCGGACGCCTCGGGGACCAGTACGGCCGCGTGCGCATCTACAACCTCGGCTTCGTGATCTTCACGGTCGCCGCGATCGCGCTCTCGCTCGTTCCGTTCACCGGCGGTCCTGGAGCCATGTGGCTGATCGTGTGGCGGTTCATCCAAGGCGTCGGCGGCGCAATGCTGTTCGCGAACTCGACCGCGATCCTGACGGATGCCTTCCCCACCAACAAGCGCGGGTTCGCCCTCGGGCTCAACCAGGTCGCCGCCATCGCGGGAAGCTTCATCGGCCTCATCGTCGGCGGCGTGCTGGCGGCCTACGACTGGCGTGCGGTGTTCTTCGTCAGCGTGCCGATCGGCATCATCGGAACCATCTGGTCGTACAAGTCCCTGCACGAGGTGGGCACCCGCAACCCCGGCCGCATCGACTGGCTCGGAAACGCGACGTTCGGCATCGGCCTCGTCGCCCTCCTGACCGGCATCACCTACGGCATCCAGCCCTACGGCGACAGTTCGACCGGCTGGGGCAACCCGTGGGTGATCGGGTCGATCGTCGGCGGCATCATCCTGCTCGTAGCGTTCGTCTACCTGGAGCTGCGCGTGCCGTCGCCGATGTTCAACATGCGCTTGTTCCGCATCCGTTCCTTCTCCAGCGGCATCTTCGCCGGGCTCCTCGCCGCCATCGGGCGAGGCGGCCTGCAGTTCATGCTGATCATCTGGCTGCAGGGCATCTGGCTTCCGCTGCACGGGTTCTCGTACCAGGACACCCCGCTCTGGGCCGGTATCTACCTGCTTCCGATCACCGTCGGCTTCCTCATCGCCGGCCCCGTCTCGGGCGCGCTCTCCGACCGGTACGGGGCGCGCGGCTTCGCCACGGTCGGACTCCTGATCGTCGCGGCCACCTTCATCGCCCTCCTGCTCATCCCGGTCAACTTCGAGTACTGGCAGTTCGCGATCATCACCGGCCTGAACGGCATCGGGTCCGGTCTGTTCAGCTCGCCGAACCGCACCTCGATCATGAACAGTGTGCCGCCGGGCGAACGCGGGTCCGCATCCGGGATGGCGGGAGCCGCCCTCAACGCCGGCAGCTCGCTGTCGATCGGCATCTTCTTCTCGCTCATGGTCGCCGGGCTCTCCGCGGCACTCCCCTCGGCGCTCACCAACGGCCTGACCGCGCACGGCGTCCCTGACACGGTGGCCACTGCCGTCGGGCAGACGCCGCCGGTCGGAAGCCTGTTCGCAGCGTTCCTCGGCTACAACCCGATCCAGAGCATCCTGCAGCCCACCGGAGCGCTCGACAAACTGTCGCCGGCGAACATCCAGGCCCTCACCGGCCACGAGTTCTTCCCACAGCTCATCTCCGGGCCCTTCCATGACGGCCTCGTCGTCGTATTCGTTGCAGCGGCCGCCATGTCCGTCATCGCGGCGATCGCGTCGTTCATGGGTGGCGCGAAGTATGTTCATGAGGAGAAGGTCGTCGAGCGGAAAGTCGAAGAAGCCAGTGCGAGCAGGGCATAGCAGTGACACGGGCACGCTGACCGACGCCGGCGCCCGTGAGGCGACGAGCGGCGGTCTGACCGACGCTGGCGCCCATGAGGCGGCGTTCACCGACGACGATCTCGCCGGGCGCCTGGCGCTCGCGATCGGGCGCCTGAACCGACGGATGCGCTCATCCACCGGCGGCCTCAGCCATGGCCAGCTCTCCGCCCTGTCGACCATCGCGCGCAAGGGACCGTTGCGGCCGAGCGAGCTCGCGGCGATCGAGATCGTCGCGGCGCCCACGATCACCCGCGTCGTCGCCGACCTCGAGGCGCGCGGCCTCGTGCAGCGACAGCCGGACACGGATGACCGGCGCTCGGTGTTCGTGGCCGCGACCGATGCCGGGGTCGAACTGCTCCTGCGTGCCCGCTCCGACCGGGCGCGGACGGTCGCGGCGCTGCTCGCCGAGCGAACGCCGGATGAGGTGGACGCCATCCGCGCCGCCCTGACCGCCCTCGAGGCGGCCGCGAACATCGACCCGACCGACAGCTGACCCGCCGTCGCGGCGGAGCGAGTGGTCGCTAACCGCCCTTCCCAGCGCGGAAATCGGTCGGTTCGTGCCGACTCGATCGCGCGCGAGCACGCGAAAGGGCCCCTCCGGATGGGAGGGGCCCTTTCTGCGACGTGCGGTTAGACCTGCGCGAGGTCGGTGATCACCTGGTCGCCGGGGATGGCGGAGACGAACTCCGCCTCGATCTCGGCGCGCTCGAGCAGGTCGTCCATACGGCGACGGCGCTGCTTCGGGATGAGCGTCACGACAGTGCCCTGCTTGCCGGCGCGGCCGGTGCGGCCCGACCGGTGCAAGTACGTCTTGTACTCGTCGGGAGCATCCGCCTGGATGACCAGGTCGATGTCGTCGACATGGATGCCGCGGGCTGCGACATCCGTTGCCACCAGCACGTTGACCCGGCCGCTCGTGAGCTGCGCGAGGTTGCGGGTGCGGCGCGACTGGTTCAGGTCGCCGTGGAGGCTGACGGCCGGGATGCCCGCGTCGTCGAGCTGGTCGGCGAGCTGCTCAGCGAACGCACGGGTGCGGGCGAAGACGAGCGTCTTGCCCTCACGGTCGGCGAGCTGCTCGATGATCGCGCCCTTGTCGCGGTGCTCGATGACGAGCACGCGGTGGTCGATGGTCGAGGAGGCCTGGTCTTCACCGGCGACCTCGTGAACCGCGGGCTCCGTGAGGAACTCGTCGACGAGCTGGGCGACACCCTTGTCGAGGGTGGCCGAGAAGAGCAGCTTCTGGCCGCCGTCGGAGGTCTCGCGCAGGATGCGCTGAACCGGCTCGAGGAAGCCGAGGTCGCACATGTGGTCGGCCTCGTCGAGCACAGTGACGACGACCTCGCTGAGGTCGAGCCTGCCCTGGTCGATGAGGTCCTCGATGCGGCCCGGAGTGCCGATCACGATGTCGACGCCGCGCTGCAGCGCGCCCACCTGGCGGTTCTGGGGGACACCGCCGTAGATCTGGGTCGTGAACAGACCGACGCTGCGGGCGATCGGCTGTACGGTGCGGTCGATCTGCAGCGCGAGCTCACGGGTCGGCGCCAGGATGAGCGCGCGAGGCTTGCGACCCATCTGGCGCTTTCCGCCGGACTTGCCCTGCTCGGTCCACATGACCATCAGCCGCTCGACGAGAGGTGCGCCGAACGCGATGGTCTTGCCGGAGCCTGTGCGTCCGCGGCCGAGCACATCCTTGCCCACGAGCACATCGGGGATGGTCGCAGCCTGGATCGGGAACGGGGATGCGGCGCCCAGCTCTTCGAGTGCACGCACGATGTTGCCACCGAGGCCCAGGTCGCCGAAGGTCACGCCTTCGACGTCGCCGGCCTGGATGGCTTCGGCCTCGAGACGCTCGAGAACGACGTCGTCGTTCGGGGTGAAGCGGGCCTTGTCATCGCGGCTCGGGTAGAACTTCGAGTCGCTGCCCTCGCGGCGCGGACGGTCGTCGCCGAAGTCGCGACGCGGTGCGCGGTCCTTGTCGAAGCTGCGCTGCGGGCGGTCGCCGTACGCGGGGCGCTCCGTGCGCTGCGGGCGGTCGCCGTACGCGGGACGCTCCGTGCGCCGCGGGCGGTCGCCATACGCGGGACGCTCGGTCCGCTGCGGACGGTCGCCATACGCGGGACGCTCGGTCCGCTGCGGACGGTCGCCGTCGAAGGAGCGACGCGGACGCTCGTTGTCGAAGTCGCGGCGCGGTGCCCGGTCGCTGGTAGCAGGACGGTCCGAACGCTGCGGGCGGTCACCATAAGCGGGACGCTCGGTCCGCTGGGCGCGGTCACCATAAGCCGGACGCTCGGTCCGCTGGGCGCGGTCACCATAAGCCAGACGCTCGGTCCGCTGGGCGCGGTCACCATAAGCCAGACGCTCGGTCCGCTGGGCGCGGTCACCATAAGCCGGACGCTCGGTCCGCTGGGCGCGGTCACCATAAGCCGGACGCTCGGTCCGCTGGGCGCGGTCACCATAAGCCGGACGCTCGGTCCGCTGGGCGCGGTCACCATAAGCCGGACGCTCGGTCCGCTGGGCGCGGTCACCATAAGCCGGACGCTCGGTCCGCTGGGCGCGGTCACCATAAGCCGGACGCTCGGTCCGCTGGGCGCGGTCACCATAAGCCGGACGCTCGGTCCGCTGCGGACGGTCACCATAAGCCGGACGCTCGGTCCGCTGCGGACGGTCACCATAAGCCGGACGCTCGGTCCGCTGCGGACGGTCACCATAAGCCGGACGCTCGGTGCGCGCACCGCGCGGCTCCCAGTTGGATCCCTTGGCGCGCGGTTCCCAGTTGGGACGCTCGCTGCGACCGGCCGACGGGCGGCCTTCGGCGCGCGCGGCACGCTCGTCGGCGTTCCAGCGCTGCTTCTTGGGGGCGCCCTCTTCTGCGGGGCGGTACCCGCGGTGCCCGGGGCTGCGGCTGCCCGTTTTCGGGCCGCCCTTGCGGGCACCGTCGCGGGGGACGAAGTTCTTGTTCTGCGGTTTCTTGAAGTTGGCCATAGAGGTATTCCTGGGTTGTCTTGAGTGCATGACTGACCGCACGACGATTCGTCGTGGTCATAAGAAACCCGGGCAAGTCTTTGGCCGGGACCGTTCACATACAGTGATCATTCGCCCGCCGTTTGGCGGTGAAACCGGCCCACCTGACTTACAAACCCATCCGCGTACAACCGCGGTGTCAAGAGCCGACCTCCCTACATTACCGGATGCTGCCTGTGAAGTCACGGTGACGTGCGTGAAACCCGCCTCCATTCGAGCACGATGACCCCGGCGATGACGACCAGCAGCGCGAGCAACTGCCACGCGACCGGCACGACGAGGCCGAGAAGGATGGTCACCACGGCGAGCCCCGCCCCTCCATAGCGCAGCGCGGCCGGGCCGAGCGCGAGCTCCTGGCGGTACCGCGCATCCCCCACCAGATACAGCGCGACACCTGCGCCGAGCAGGATCGCTCCCGGTGCGGATGCGACGGCGAAGACGTCGCCGATGGTCAGCTTCACCCCGGCCGCGAACAGGACGAGGCCGAAGATCATCACGTAGTGGTCCAGTGCGAAGGCGGTGAGCGCGAGGTAGGCCCGCTGCTGCGTCGGCCTTCCGGTCATGCTTTCTCCGGCGCGTTCGTCGTCACCCGTGAAATAGCACCACCAGAGCGCGGCGACCACCCCGACGCAGAGCACCGTCCCGACGAGGACCGCGAGCCCGAACGTGTGGCGCCCCGCCCCGACGCCGACTGAGACGATGGACTCGCCGAACGCGATGATCATCAGCAGGCCGTGCCGTTCGACGAAATGCGACGCGCCGATGTCGAAGCCGACGGGCCCGCTGGTGAACGACGTCGACACGAGGACGAGGATGGCGAGGCAGAAGAGGATCCAGTCCGCCGGCCCCGTGACGAATCCCGCGACGATCAGGAGGATCGCCCCGCCCGCGTTGAATGGAAGGACGCGCAGCATCGAGCGCGCGGATCCCGGCGCCCCGAACCTGGCGAAAAGGCCGAAGTGGAGCAGGACGATCGCGAGGTAGGCGAAACCGAACAGGATCCCGCCGGATCCGAACGCATCCGGGATCGCGACCGCGAGCAGCAGGAAAGCGATCATGGCCCCGACCAGCCCGATGCGCAGGCCGGGCCCGCCCTCACCGGACTGGTTGGTCAGCCAGGCGAACGCGTCGTACATCCACCACACCACCGCCATGGTGAGTGCCGCCTGCGCGACGCCTGCGCCGGTCGGATGCGCGACCACGATCTCCGTGACCTGCGTGATCGTGAAGACGAACACCAGGTCGAACAGGAGTTCCACCGAAGAGACGCGTTCGGCGGCGCGTTCGAGGCGTTGGGCCATGCAGCGAGCGTACCGGCGGCGCGGCTATCGTTGTCGGGTGACTGTGAGCATCGCGATCGAGCCGCCGCGCAACCCCGAGGTCGAGCACCTGCTGCGCCTCGGCGACGAATACGCCTTCTCGCTGTACCCGCCGGACAGTTGCTACCTTCTCGACGTGAGTGAGCTCGAACAGCCCGGCGTCACGGTCTTCGTGGGCAGGGACTCCGCCGGGCAAGCGCTCGGGATGGCGGCCCTGGTCGAAAAGGCCGACGGCACTGCGGAACTGAAGCGGATGTTCGTGCACGAGGATGCGCGCGGCCAGGGCCTCGCATCCGCCCTCATGGACAGCCTCGAGTCGTCCGCTGCCCACGCCGGCGTCCGGACGATCCAGCTGGAGACCGGCCCGCTGCAGCACGCCGCGATCGCACTGTACGAGAAGCGCGGCTATGCGCGCATCCCCAACTTCGGCCCCTACGTCGGCGACGAGTTCAGCATCTGCTACGCGAAGCCACTCGCCACGCCCGTCGCGCGCTAGCCTGCGGATCCCGCGCCCACTTTCTGCACCCGTGCCCATGGTGCAACGTGTGCGCCCGTTCGGAACCTGTGCGCGGGCGGCTCAACTGTGCGCGGGCAGCTTCTCGCTCCCGAGGACGCTCGCCGCACCAGGTGTTTCTCGCCGCACTAGCTCCACCTTGTGCGGTCAGACCAAACTAGTGCGGCGAGACCCGCGATGCGCACCGCCGAGACGCGCCGTCCGGGATACCAGACTCAGACGGGCAGACCGCGGATGCGCCGCGACAGCTCCGCCGCCGCCTCCGTGATCTGGGCCGCGAGTCCCGCCCACTCCTCGTGCGGGATGCTCTCGCTCGGAAAGGTGATCGCGATCCCCGCCGCGGGCCATCCGGCGTGGTCCCGCACCGACACCGCAACGGATGCGAATCCCGGCGTGACCTCGCCATCCTCGGTCGCGAATCCCTCCGCCCGCACTCGCTCGAGGATGCGCTTCAGCGCGCCGTACGTGTGCGGCTCGCCGCCGACCCGGTCGACGAACGCCGCCGCATCCGGATACAGCGCACGTACCTGCCCCGCCGGCAGGGTCGCGAGGAGCGCCCGCCCGCTCGCCGTGAGGTGGCTGGGCAGCCGCACCCCCACATCCGTCACCAGCCGCGGGCGACGCGGCGCCCGCTCCTCCACGATGTAGACGACGTCGCGTCCGTGGAGCACCGCGAGATGCCCGGACTCTCCGATGCAATCGACCAGTCCGGCGAGGATGGGGCGCCCGAGCCGGCTGAGCGGTTCCTGCCGTGAGAAGGCCGAGCTGAGCTCGTAGGAGCGCACGCCGAGCCCGTACCGCCGGGCCTCCGGCAGGTGCAGGACGAACCCGTGATCGACGAGCACGGCAAGCAGGTGGTAGACCGTCGACCGCGGAAGGTCGAGGGATGCGGCGATCGTGGCGGCGGGTACCGGCCCGCGCTGAGCCGCGAGAAAGCTGAGCACCTGGAGCGTGTTCTCGGCTGCGGGCACTTTCGAGCTTCCGGCCACGCCGACCTCCCGTCTGGAATTCAAGACACCGAGCAGTGTAACGGCATTGTGACCGCCACCGCCGTGGTGTGGGATCGAAGCATGACCACCATCACGTCCGTGGACCGCGTCTTCGTCGGCGCCGGCCCCCTCACCATCGCGGATGTCGTCGCCGTCGCGCGCCACGACGCTCACGTCGAACTCGACCCCGCAGCCCTCGACGCGGTCGAAGCCTCCCGCGCCATCATCGAAGCCCTCGCCGACGACACCGAACCGCACTACGGTATCTCGACCGGTTTCGGCGCGCTCGCGACCACGTTCATCCCGTCCGACCGCCGTGCCCAGCTGCAGGCGAGCCTCGTGCGCTCGCACGCCGCGGGCTCCGGTCCCGAGGTGGAGCGCGAGGTCGTCCGCGCCCTCATGCTGCTGCGTCTGTCGACCCTGATGACCGGCCGCACCGGCGCGCGCCGCACCACGGTCGAGACCTACGCCGCTCTCCTGAACGCCGACATCACGCCGGTCGTGCGCGAGTACGGGTCGCTCGGATGCTCCGGCGACCTCGCCCCGCTCGCCCACTGCGCCCTCGCCGCGATGGGCGAAGGCCAGGTGCGGGTGGCCGGCGACCTCGTTGACGCGGCGGATGCGCTCGCTGCTGCGGGCTTCCACCCCCTCCGCCTCGCCGAGAAGGAGGGCCTCGCGCTCATCAACGGCACCGACGGGATGCTCGGGATGCTCGCGCTCGCCACCCACGACCTCGCCGCGCTGCTGACCACGGCGGACATCGCCGCGGGCATGAGCGTCGAAGCGCTCATGGGCACGGATGCGGTTTTCGCAGACGACCTGCAGCGGTTGCGGCCGCAGCAGGGGCAGGCCCTCTCCGCAGCCAACCTGCGTGCTGTGCTCTCCGGCTCCCCCATCGTCGCCAGCCACAAGGGCCCGGAGTGCACGAGGGTGCAGGATGCGTACTCCCTCCGCTGCGCACCCCAGGTGCACGGCGCCGCGCGCGACACCCTCGGCCACGCCGAGCTCGTCGCCGGCCGCGAGCTCGCCTCCGCGGTCGACAACCCCGTGCTGACCGTCGACGGACGTGTCGAATCGAACGGCAACTTCCACGGGGCTCCCGTCGCCTACGTGCTCGACTTCCTCGCGATCGTCGTGGCCGACGTCGCCAGCATGTCCGAGCGCCGCACCGACCGCTTCCTCGACCCGGCCCGCAACCAGGGTCTCACGCCGTTCCTCGCCCACGAGGTCGGCGTCGACTCGGGCCTCATGATCGCCCAGTACACCGCGGCCGGCATCGTGTCCGAGCTCAAACGCCTCGCTTCGCCCGCATCCGTCGACTCCATCCCCTCCTCGGCGATGCAGGAAGACCACGTCTCGATGGGATGGGCCGCAGCCCGCAAGCTGCGCCGCAGCCTCGACGGCCTCGGCCGCGTCCTCGCGATCGAGATCATGACGGCCGCCCGGGGTGCCGAGCTTCGCGCGCCGCTGGCCCCGGGCCCCGCGACCGGCGCCGTCCTCGCCGCCGTCCGCGAGGTCGCGGCGGGCCCCGGCCCCGACCGCTACCTCTCGCCCGAGATCGAAGCCGTCGTGGCGCTCGTCCAGGAGGGGCGCATCCTCGCCGCCGCCGAAGGCGTCACGGGTCCGCTGAACTGACCCTGAACCCACTTCCATCCACCCGGGCGCGACCCGGCCACCCCACCCGTTCGAAGGAGCACACCATGTCGGGACCCCGTGAGGTCCGCGCGCCGCGCGGCACCACTCTCACCGCCAAGTCGTGGCAGACGGAGGGTCCCCTCCGCATGCTGATGAACAACCTCGACCCCGAGGTCGCCGAGCGCCCGGACGACCTCGTCGTCTACGGCGGCACCGGCAAGGCGGCGCGCAACTGGGATGCGTACGACGCGATCATCCGCACACTCACGACGCTCGAACCCGACGAGACGCTGCTCGTGCAGTCCGGCAAGCCGGTCGGCGTCTTCCGCACGCACGAGTGGGCGCCGCGCGTGCTCATCGCAAACTCCAACCTCGTCGGGGACTGGGCGACGTGGCCCGAGTTCCGCCGCCTCGAAGCGCTCGGGCTGACCATGTACGGGCAGATGACCGCCGGATCGTGGATCTACATCGGCACGCAGGGCATCCTTCAGGGCACGTACGAGACGTTCGCCGCGATCGCCGCGAAGCGGTTTGGGGGAACGCTCGCGGGCACCCTGACGCTGACCGGCGGCGCGGGCGGGATGGGCGGGGCACAGCCCCTCGCCGTCACCATGAACGAGGGTGTCGTACTCATCGTCGACGTCGACGTCACACGGCTCCAGCGCCGGGTCGACCACGGCTACCTCGACGAGCTCACGGACGACATCGACGACGCCATCGCGCGGGTGCTCGCCGCGAAGGCGGAGCGACGCCCGCTCAGCGTCGGCCTCGTCGGCAACGCGGCGACCGTCTTCCCCGAGCTGCTCGCGCGTGGCGTCGCGATCGACATCGTCACCGACCAGACCAGTGCGCACGACCCGCTCAGCTACCTGCCGGAAGGCATCTCGGTGGCCGACTGGCACGAGGCCGCGGCCGCAGACCCCGAGGGGTTCACCCTGCGCTCCCGCGCCTCGATGGCGAAGCACGTGAAGGCCATGGTCGAGTTCCAGGACGCAGGCGCCGAAGTCTTCGACTACGGCAACTCGATCCGTGCGGAGGCGCAGCTCGGCGGGTACGACCGGGCGTTCGAATTCCCCGGGTTCGTGCCCGCGTACATCCGCCCGCTCTTCGCCGAAGGCAAGGGCCCGTTCCGCTGGGCGGCGCTCTCCGGCGACCCGGCGGACATCGCCGCGACCGACCGCGCGATCCTCGAACTGTTCCCGAACGACGAGCATCTGCGGCGCTGGATAACGCAGGCGAGCGAGAAGGTCCACTTCGAGGGACTGCCCGCGCGTATCTGCTGGCTCGGTTACAAGGAGCGGCACCTCGCCGGCCTCAAGTTCAACGAGATGGTCGCGAGCGGCGAGCTGAGCGCCCCGGTCGTCATCGGCCGCGACCACCTCGACTCCGGCTCCGTCGCGTCGCCCTACCGCGAGACCGAGGCGATGGCCGACGGGTCCGACGCGATCGCCGACTGGCCTCTCCTCAACGCCCTGCTCAACACCGCGTCGGGCGCGACCTGGGTGTCCATCCACCACGGTGGCGGCGTCGGGATCGGCCGGTCCATCCACGCCGGGCAGGTGGTCGTCGCCGACGGCACCCCGCTCGCCGCCGAGAAGATCGAACGCGTGCTCACCAACGACCCAGGCACCGGCGTCATGCGTCACGTCGACGCGGGCTACGAACGCGCGGCCGAGGTGGCGCGGGAGCGCGGCCTCCGCGTACCGATGATGGAAGACTGAGCCGCGTGACCCGCGAACTCCTCACCGGCATCGGCCAGCTCGTCACGAACGCGCCTGCCGATCCCGATGCCACCGGTGTCGACCGGCTGGGTCTGGTGGCGGATGCGGCGGTGCTGA
This sequence comes from Leifsonia sp. Ger2509, assembly GCF_055231915.1. Lineage (NCBI taxonomy): Bacteria > Bacillati > Actinomycetota > Actinomycetes > Micrococcales > Microbacteriaceae > Leifsonia > Leifsonia sp. Ger2509. Next base: position 2,724,370 of record NZ_JBUYVB010000003.1, on the reverse strand, counting down.
TCGAGGACGGCCGCATCGCTTGGGCAGGTCGCGCATCCGACGCCTTCGCGGCGACCGGGATCGGCGATGCGCCGGATGACGAGGTCGTCACCGACCTCGGCGGGGCGACCGTCATCCCGGGGTTCGTGGACTCCCACAGTCACCTGGTGTTCGCTGGGGACCGGTCGGCGGAGTTCGAGGCGCGGATGTCCGGCGTGGCCTACACCGCGGGCGGGATCCGCAGCACGGTCGCGGCGACCCGCGCGGCCAGCGATGAGGAGCTGCGCGGACGCGTGCGGAGGTTCATCCGCGAACTGCACCGCCAGGGCACGACGACCGTCGAGATCAAGAGCGGCTACGGGCTGAGCGTGCACGACGAGGAGCGACTCGTCGCGATCGCCGCATCCGTGACCGACGAGGTCACCTTCCTCGGCGCGCACGTCGTGCCGGTCGACTACGCAGCCGACCCCGACGCGTACGTGGACCTCGTCACCGGGCCGATGCTCGACGCCTGCGCGCCGCACGCCCGCTGGATCGACGTCTTCTGCGAAACCGGAGCCTTCACCGTGGAGCAGTCGCGGCGCGTGCTCGAAGCCGGTGCCGCCCGGGGGCTCGGCGTGCGCGTGCACGCGAGCCAGCTCGCGCCGGGCGACGGAGTCCGGCTCGCCGTATCGCTCGGTGCTGCGAGCGTGGACCACTGCACCTACCTGACGGAAGCGGACATTGCGGCGCTGGCCGGGTCATCCACCGTTGCCACGCTGCTGCCGGGAGTCGAGTTCTCGACCCGTCAGCCGTATCCGGATGCACGCCGCCTGCTCGACGCGGGCGTCACCGTGGCGATCGCGTGCGACTGCAATCCCGGCTCGTCGTTCACGTCGTCGATGCCGTTCTGCATCGCCGTCGCCGTGCGTGACATGGGGATGACGCCGGCCGAGGCGCTGTGGGCGGCGACCGCGGGCGGCGCGGCTGCGCTGCGGCGGACGGATGTGGGACGCGTGGCGGTCGGGGCGCGGGCGGACCTCGCTGCGCTCGCTGCGCCGTCGTATGTGCACCTGGCGTACCGGCCAGGTGTGCCGCTCGTCGAAGCCACGTGGAAGGACGGCGTGCGCGTCGCGTAGTTCGCGGCACTGCGGCCGCGGCGCCGAGAGTCGCCTTTCCGGCCGAGAGTGCCCGGTGTGCAGGGCTATCTCGGCCGGAACGGCGACTCTCGGTGGCGCGCTGGGCTGTCTCGTCCGGGAGTTGGCCCGCTCGAGTTCGGTGTCGCCGAGGGCGGCACCCTGCAACGAGCGCGGGATGTCCCTCCGTGACGAGCGTGGCACCTCCGGTCGAGCGTGACCGGCGCGCCGGGCGGTCTCGTCCGGACGTGACCCTCTCGTCTGGTCGAGCGTGACCCGCGCACCGGGCAGTCTCGTCCGGACGTGACCCTCTCGGCCAGCGGGCCCGAGTCGCCTCAGCGCGCGGCGAGCCCGGCGGCGAACTCGAGCACGCAGAGCGCGGTGAGGCGTACTGTGCGGCCGTCGGGAGCATCCGCCGTCGCATCGACCTCGGCGAGGTCGAGCGACCGCACGGACGGATGCGCGCCCGCCGCACGCGCCGCCTTACGCAGTTCGTAGGCCGAGATTCCGCCTGGCACAGAGGCCGGGCATCCGGGAGCGACCGACCGGTCGCAGACATCCACATCCAGGTCGACGTGGATGGGACCGCCCGCACCCCCGGCGATCTCGAAGGCCTCGGCCATCACATCCTCGATCGGTCGTCGGTGCAGCTCGTCGCGATGGATGATCGTAATGCCCAGGTCGCGGGCACGAGCGGAATACTCGGCCGAGTTCGCGAAATCCGCGATGCCGACCTGCACGATGCGGCGACCATCCAGCCCCGCCTCGACCAACCGTCGCACGGGCGACCCGTTGCTGACGCCGTCGCGCAGGTCGTGATGGGCGTCGAGCGTGACGAGGCCCGCGGTTTCGAGGGCGACGCCCCACGCGCCGAGCGCCGCGGGCACGGTGAGTGCGTTGTCGCCACCGAGCGCGACGACCGCCGTCGAGCGCGCTACTGCATCCGCCATCGCTGCGATCGCACGCGCCTCGCCGTCGGGGCCGTCGGGCTCCTCCACGTCACCGGCATCGACGATGACGAGGTCGGAGAAGGCGCGGCCGGAGTCGCCCGAGCGCGCGCTGCCGGCGGCGCGGTCGGGCGTGACATAAGCGGTGTAGTAGCGGAGCGCGGCTCGGACAGCGGACGGAGTCTCGCCGGCGCCGGTCTGCGAGAGCGAGGTGCGCCAGGTCGGGATGCCGAGCAGCGTCAGATCGAACCGCGCGTCCGCGGGGAAGTCGTCGGGAGCCGGCCAATCGCCGGTGCGGGGCCAGAGCGGGTCGACGGAGAGCGGGCGCGGGGTCACGCTGTCGAGGCTAGCAAGCGCGGCGCGCCACAGGAACGGCGCCCGCATCGACCCTGTCTGGGATGACGGACGCTGAATAATGTGTTTGTACCCTAGGTAATTAGGCGGGTAGTGTCGACCTATCCACAACGAATGTCATTTAGGAAGGACGAACATCGATGAACAGCCGAAGGAAGTCAGGAATCGTCGCTCTCGGAGTTCTAAGCGGGCTCGCCATCGCCTTGGCCGGCCTGGCACCCGCACAGGCCGCCGACAAGGCAATCGGCGCGCTCTCCTGCACTCAGCTCAGGGAGATCCACAGCGTCTCACGCTCAAGCGGTACAGTCACCCATCAGATCTACGGTGCCAAACAATTCGGCTCCATGTGGGAAGGCACGAACAGCATCACTGCGGGATATTCGGCCAACGTAACCAACTGGAACATCCACCATTGGCTGTACAAGGACATGAAAGGTGGCAAAGTCTTCGGAAGCCAGGTGTCGTCCGCGAATGGGCAGTGCGAGTGATCTGCTGATGAGGATGACATCGGCAGTTTCGCTCGCGGGAGCAGCTGCCCTCGCGGTCATGCTCCTCTCCGGCTGCTCCGCGGCGACCAACCCTCGACCGAGCGGCCACGTGAGCGACCTGAAAAAACGGTTCCCTGAACAGATCGATCTGGCACGCGCGCGGGCGGCATGTTTGACGGACAAGGGCTGGGGGGTGACCGTTACGCCAGAGGGCGCGATCAGCATCGATCTGTCGGATGGTCAGGCGGAACCTTACATGCGGGACGACCAAACCTGCCTGAACGAACTCGGAATCGACCCCAACGCTGCGACACCCGAGTGGGTGATCGAAGAGGCATATGCCCAGCATGTGGACGGTGCACGTTGCCTGAGAAAGCTGGGCTACCAGATAGCACCGGCACCGAGCATTGCGACCTTCACGGACACGTATGGCACTGATCCGTGGTGGCCGTGGGACGAGGTTCCTCGTGAAGAACAGCAGAACGCCGAGAAGCGATGCCCCACACCGCCCCCAACATATTGAGCGAATGAAGAGCTTCTTGAGGCTTCGGCGACACAGACAGTTGCCCGCGATCGGTTGCTTCGCGGTTGCATTGGTGGCCGCTGGCTGGGCCGCCGAAGCTGTCTTCGCCCCGACGTCCGATCGTGCCCCCGTGCCCACCCACGCACATGCGACAGTCGTCGAGGGAACCGTTACGGGCATGATCCGCATCCGCGTGAGCGCCACGTGGGAGAGGGAATTGGTCGGAACCAACCACCTAGTTGGCGTCGTCACCAGTATCGATGTGACGGCTGACGCCCCCAGTCGAGCCGGCGCCATCCTTTACCGGGTCGATCAGCGCCCGGTCTTCGTCGCGCAAGGCCGGGTTCCGGCTTATCGGCAGCTCGCACGCGAGGATCATGGCGATGACGTTCGCCAACTCCAAGAGATGCTGTCCGAGCTCGGCCACTATTCGGGGGCAATCGATGGCCGATTCGGCACGGCAACCGAACGAGCAATCCGCGAATGGCAGGTACACAACAACCTGCCGGCGACGGGAATGGTCGAACTCGGAGAAATCCTCTTCGTGCCGACGCTCCCGGCGCGGCTCGAAGTGGACCCCAATGCCATCCGGCGCGGAGTCAGTCTCAGTGGAGATGAACCATCAGTTTTCGCACTATCCGATCAGCCGACTTTCAGCGCCACCTTGACGCCCACTCAGTCCACGAGAATCCGAGCGGGGACTCCTGTCACGATTGATGCCGGTCGGGATCAGCAGTGGAGTGCCGTGATCGGCGGACCGCTCGCCCGGGATGATGGCACCTTCGCGGTGGCCCTCCGCGGAGTGGAAGGTGACACAATCTGCGAGGACTGCGGCGACGCTGTTTCCGCTGAACTCACCGCACAGTTCGAGGCCGACGCCGTGACAACGCCCGCGACAACAGGGCTGGTCGTTCCGCTGGGGGCCATTCGCACGCTTGCCGACGGTCGAACGGTCGTCATCGACAATCGCGATCGCACTCGAACCATCACCGTTGTCGCCTCCGCCCAGGGCCAGGCTGTCGTCACCGGGGTTGCGGCTGGCACCCGCGTGCGTCTCCCATCTGGTCCCGGCTGATGATTGAGGTCCGTGGGCTGCATTTCGCCTTCCGACGCTCTTCGCCGCTGTTCGAGGGGCTGGACCTCCGGTTCGACTCTGGCGAACTCGTAGCGATCAGCGGCGAATCCGGCCGGGGAAAGTCGACGCTCCTCTATATCCTCGGCCTCATGCTCCGACCCTCGGCTGGCTGCATCAAGGTCCACGGACTCGATACTTCACATCACCGAGACTCCGAGCTCGCTCGCCTACGGGCCGAGGAGTTCGGCTTTCTCTTCCAGGACTCTGCGCTGGACCCGTCACGCACTGTTCTCGACAACGTGGTCGAGGGCGCCCTCTACCGGCGGCAGAAACGACGGACCGCTATCCCCGAGGCTCTTGATCTACTGCTGGAATTCTGTGCCCGCGTGGATCCTGCTTCGAAACCTGGCCAGCTCTCGGGAGGACAGGCTCAACGAATTGCGCTGTGCCGCGCGCTCCTGTCATCGCCGTCGGTCATCCTGGCCGACGAGCCGACTGGCAACCTCGACGCGACCTCGGCTGCGGCAGTCATCGACGGCCTTGGTCGCCGCGCCGCCAACGGCGCGACCGTCATCATTGCGACGCATGACCCAAACGTTGTCGCTCGCTGCGACCGCGAGGTGAAGTTGTGAATGCGTCGCTGATCCCCTCCATCGTTCGCGAAGCCCTCGCGGCCTCCTGGGGACGTCTCGTGCCAACCATTCTCTGCATCGTCGTCATCGCGGCTGGCGCTGCGACTGTCCTCGCGACTACGGGCCGCGCTGTCGGTGCCCAGCGCGGCGTCCTCGAGACACTTGATGAGGCGGGCACTCGCTCGATCCTCGTCAAGGCTCCGGTAAGCGCTGGGATCGATTCGCAATTCATCGAGAGAATTCGCGGACTTGACGGCATCGATTGGGCTGGTGCCTTCGGCCCGGCATACGACGTTCACAACGTCAAGATCGACGGCGGTGCCGCCGTTGCGTCGCGGTCCGTTTGGACGAACGACTTTCAACAACTCGCCATCCGGCCGAACGTGGCTGTATCGGCGGGCTGGGCGACACACGCCGCGCTTAAGACCCTGGGGCTCGTGGAGGGTTCAGGAACCGTTACCAGCGATGGGGGACCCGAATTCGGCATTGCAGGCGCGTGGGTCGCACCCGATTTCCTTGCCCAACTCGGCCCGACCGTGCTGATTCCGACACCCACGACGAATCCCGGACCGATTACCCTCTCGGTTGTGGTCGTAGACCGGCCCGAGCATGTGGCCGAACTCGCTCGCACGATCACTTCCCTCATCAGCGCTCCGGACCCTTCCTCGGTGACCGTCACAACGTCGGCGGAACTCGCGGGACTCCGCACATCCGTCGATACGCGGCTCGGCGAATTCGGGGCAGGGCTCCTCGTGCTCACTTTTACCGCCACCGCTGCCCTCATCACAGCGATGTTGAGCAGCCTGGTTCTGATGAGACGGAAGGATTTCGGTCGACGACGCGCGCTTGGGGCCACGAGAGGCTACATCGTCGGGTTGCTCACACTGCAGACCACCCTCTTCGGTCTGGCCGGTGTATTACTTGGAACTGGAGTAGCACTCGCCTCATTGACGCTGGCAGGCGAGCCGATACCCGATGCTGACTTCGTCGCAGGAGTGTGCATCCTGACTATCGCTGTAGGGGTGGCCGCGACACTGCCGCCGGCAGTCTTGGCCGCGAACTGTGAACCGATCAGGGAACTGAGAGTGCCTTAATCCGCGAGCTCAGGTCCATCGAGGTCCTCATCGGGCACTCACGGATCGTGGCGCGGCTCGTGGCTGACCAGGCCGACCGTGTTCCCCTCACTGTCGCGGATGAACGCCATCCACTCGTCCGTCCCGGCCGGCCCAAGAGTGTCGTCGGTGTGGGTGAAGATCACGTGCGGTTCCCCGGTGATCTCCACGCCATCCGCACGCAGTTCCTCGACACGGGAATGCACGTCGTCGACCTGCAGGTAGACGAGGGCAGACGGAGCTGCCTGCTCGAGCAGAAGGCGGCCGATGCCGACGTTGAAGAACAGCAGGCCGGGCGGGTCGAAGCGGGCAGCGGGTGGACCGCCGAGGAGACGCCCATAGAACGCGGCGGCCCTGTCGAGGTCGTCGGCATGCTGTGCGACCTGAATGATCTCCACGCGGGCCCGCCTTTCCTGGGTGACCCCAGTATTCAGCGGAAAGGCCGCCCACGCTAGAGCGAAGGGCGGCCATTCACGCTTGTCGGTCGGCTAGGAGACGGGCTCGGGCTCGGGCTCGGTGACCTCGTCGCCGCGCGCGCCGGGCTCGTCGGAGGGGACCGCATCCGGAACCGCCTTCGCGGCGCGCCGCGCCGTGCGACGGTCGCGGGCGCCCTCGACCAGGTTGTACAAGGTCGGCAGCACGACGAGGGTCAGCAGCGTCGAGGAGATCAGACCGCCGATCACGACGATCGCGAGCGGCTGCGAGATGAAGCCGCCGTGGCCGGTGAACCCGATGGCCATGGGGAGGAGGGCGAAGATCGTCGCGAGGGCCGTCATCAGGATGGGGCGCAGACGGCGCGATGCGCCGTGCAACACTGCATCCGGAACCGACCGCCCACGACGACGGTACTGGTTGACGAGGTCGACGAGCACGATCGCGTTCGTCACGACGATTCCGATGAGCATCAGCACGCCGATCAGCGATGCCACCCCGAGCGGGATCCCGGAGATGATCTGCAGGATGATCGCACCGGTGGCCGCGAACGGAACGGAGACGAGCAGCAGGAGCGGCTGGCGCAGCGACCGGAACGTCGCCACCATGACGATGTAGACGATCAGGAGGGCTGCCAGCAGCGCGATCCCGAGCTGCGAGAACGCGTCGGACTGGCTGGCCGTGACGCCGCCGACCTTCGCCGTCGCACCGGAGGGCAGGTCGGTGTTCTTCAGAGCCTTCTGCACATCCGCGTTCGCCGTCGACAGGTTGTCGGTGCCGGGCGTCGCCGTCACCGTCGCACTGCGGAGGCCTCGCTCGGTCGTGACTGTCGCGGGGCCGTTCGTCTGCGCGACGGACGCGAGCGTGTTCAGCGCGACGGGACCCGCTGCGGTGGGGATCTTCAGCGCCGAGAGCGCCGCGACCGTGGTCGGCGGGTTGTCGGACTGGATGTAGAGCTGCAGGGACGCGTTGTCGATCGCGACGGTACCGACCGTCGTCGGCTGCATCGCCTGGGACACGATCGTGCCCACCGCGACCTCGCTGAGGCCGGCCTGTGCCGCCTTCGTACGGTCCACCTTCACAGCGACGTACGGGAGCGAAGCGCTCAGGTTGTCGGACGTCTGCTTGATCGAGTCGAGCTTCTTCAGCGAGGCGACGATCGCATCCGTCGACGTCTGGAGGTCCTCGTTCGTCGATGCCGTGATGTCGACCTCGATGTCGTTGGATGCGCCGAACCCGCTCGACGACGAAACGGTGATGTCGCCCTGGTCGGTGATCTTCGACAGCTCCGACTCGACCGTGTTCTGCAGCGCTGCCTGGTCGGCGTTCGGGTCGGTGGTGACCGAGAAGGTGATGCTCCCGCCGCCGCCGGTGAACGCGTCGCGCAGCGAGCTTCCGGTCGAGCCGATCGACAGCTGCACCGTCTTGATGCCCTTGGTGTCGAGCAGTTTCTGCTCGACGACCTTCGCCGCGTCGTCCTGCGCCTGGAGGCTGGTGCCCGGCGGGAGCGTCTGGGAGATCGTGAGGGTGTTCTGCCCGGTCGAGCCGAGGAAGTTCGTCTTCATCAGCGGGGTCAGCAGGATCGTGCCGATGAGCACCACGAGCGCCAAGGCGATGGTCGTCTTCGAGTACTTGAGGGTCCACCGGATGATCGGCAGGTAGCCCTTCTGCAACCGCGACGGATGCTCGAGCTCATCCTCGCCGGGCGCGCCGCCCTCATCCTCTGACAGCACGATGACCTCGTGTTTGCTGCCCTTCGGAGGCCTCAGGAACCAGTACGCGAGCACGGGGACGATCGTCAGCGCGACGAGGAGCGACGACAGGAGGGCGATCGTCACCGTGAGGGCGAACGGCCGGAACAGCTCGCCGGTCACATCGCCGACGAACGCGATCGGCAGGAACACCGCCACGGTGGTGATCGTGGATGCGGTGATCGCGCCGGCGACCTCCCGCACGGCACGCACGATGGTCACCGCCCGGTCCGCCCCGTGGACCATCTGGCGCTTGATGTTCTCGATGACGACGATGGAGTCGTCGACCACACGCCCGATGGCGATCGTCAGTGCGCCCAGGGTGATGATGTTGAGCGTGTAGCCGGTCGCCTGCAAGCCGATGAACGTGATGAGCACGCTTGTCGGGATCGAGATCGCTGTGACGAGTGTCGCCCGGACGGAGAGCAGGAAGACGAGGATCACGAGCACGGCGAAGAAGAGGCCGAGCAGGCCCTCTTCGGTGAGCGAGTTGATGGACTGCTCGATGAACGGTGCCTGGTCGAAGACGACCGTGATCTTGGCGTTCGAGCCAAGCTTGGCTTCGAGATCGGAGACGAGGGCGTTGACACCCTTCGACACCTCGACGGTGTTCGCGGACGGGAGCTTGGTGACGGCGATCGTGAGCGCGGGCTTGCCGTCGACGCGCGAGATCGAGGTGGTCGGGTCATCCGTGATGGCGACGGTCGAGACGTCGCCGATCGTCTTGACCGCAGGTGGTGCGGCGGCGGCCTGCGCTGCGGCCGCGGCGGCGGCAGCGCCTGCCTGACCTGCGCCAGCGCCTGCCTGACCTGCGCCAGCCTGGCCTGCACCCGCCTGGCCTGTCGCCGCAACGGCGCGGGACTGGATGAGCGGGAGCGAGGCGATGTCCTGCACGGAACCGAGCTGCGTGCCGGTCTGCACCGACAGCGTCTTGCCGTTCTCGGTGATCGCGCCGGCGGGGACGAGCACGCCGTTCTGCTGGAGCGCATCCTTGATCGCCTGCGACGTCAGGCCAGCTTCTGCGAGCTTCGTGCTGTTCGGAGTGATCGTGATGCGCTGTCCGACCTCGCCGATCAGCTGAGCGTCGTTGACGCCGGTGACATCCTTGATGTCGGGGATCGCGAGCTTCGTGATGTTCGCGCCGAGCGTTTTCTGGTCTTCGTCGCTGGTCACGGCGAGCTGGATGACCGGGAGGTCATCGAAGCTCCCGGACAGCACCTGCGGGTCGAGACCGTCGGGGAGGGTGCCCTTGATGCGGTTGATCGCCTGGTCGAGCTTCTGCTCGGCGGTCGCCAGGTTGGTGCCGTAGGTGAACTTCGCCGTGATCAGCGAACGGTTCGTGCTGCTGACGGCGGACGTGCTCTGTAGGTCGGGTACGCCCTGGATCGCCGTCTCGATCGGCGTGCTGACGTCGTTGTTCACGACCTCGGGCGAGGCGCCGGGGTAGCTGGTGACGATCGCGAGCTGCGGGAACTGGATGGACGGGGCCAGCTCCTGCTTCAGGCTCGTCAGGGCGAGCCCTCCGAAGATTGCGATGACGACCGTGACGAGCGCGATGAGCGCGCGGTTCTTCATGCTGAGGACGGCGAGAAAATGCACAGGTGTTCCCTTGGCGGAATGTGGGTAGCAGGGTGCCGCGCGATGCGGCTGTGGAGCAGCTGCTGTGGCGCTCCGGGTCAGTATCTCATTGCAGACTGTGCAAAAACATCAGACCGTGGTCTTATCCACAGCTACTCCCCCGGTAGTCCCCGCCCCCCGTTTCCGCCTCGCGGCGACTTGGCAGTAGTTGCGGTTATCGCCTCCTCGCAAACCGCATCAAGTGCCAACTCGTTGGGGCCACGTCCACCCTCGTCGCGTCAGGAGCACACGAATCATACGAATGAGCTCCGCCTCGTCCTCGAGGTCGGCCGCTCCCAGGCGAAGAACCTCCTCGCCGAGCATCTGGAGTCGCGCGACCCGTTTGAAGTCGCGTCGCCATTGGTTGCGATCCGTCCTGTGCCCATCGCCGTCGTACTCCACGATCAGGCGAAACTCGGGAAATCGCAGATCCGGCCTCGCGACGAACCGGCCGGCTTCATCCCGCAGATCCACGTTGACGTCGAGACGTGGGAGCCCTGCTTCGACAAGGATGACGCGAAGAACCGATTCTGGGGGCGATTCCGACCGGTCGTCGAGCAGCTCGAGTGCGCGCACAAGTTTGGCGACGCCACGACCGCGGCCCCGGCTGGCGATCGCATCCGCCAAGCGCTGCACCGATGTGCGCGGATTCCGTCGCGCGATCATGAAGTCGCCGGCGGCTACGAGTTCGCGAACCGAGAGCGCTGGTGCGAGGTCGCACCAGGTTCGTTCGATCCCGGTGATCCTTAGGCCGCCGATCATGCGCACGTCGCATTCGCCCAGATCGAGCTGGTGGCCGGTGACACCGAGCACACGAGGGGCGCGCCGTGGGGGCCGAACCGCAACGTGAATCGTTGGCTCGCGCTTGATCCGAACGGGAAGTGGCACGCCTGTAAGAAGAGCGGCAGTTCCATGACTGAAGACCGCGTCTGCCGCCATGATCTCTGCATAGGCAGAGCATCGTTGACGTAGGACCGCGTCGTCCTGACGATCCATCCGCACTCCGCGGAAGGGGGCCGTGAGGTCGGACGCTCGAAGACGAACGTAAGGCACGCCTGCTCGGCGAGCTTCGGAGACGCGGAAGGGCCTGTTCCGCAGGCTCGGATCGAGTGGTTGTGGCGACCGCATCTCTCGACACTGGCCGATCCCCGCACGAGACGTCGTTCTCTGTCCACAGGTCTCCGCGCCGCCAGCGTCGAGTTGGCAGCAGTTGCGCTTTCCCACGGACGAGAACCGCAACAAGTGCCAACTCGACCTCAACGACGCGGGGGGTCAGACGACGTCGGCGAGGTAGCCGGTGTCGGGGACGGGATGGCGCAGCACGGTGGCCCACGCGGCGGCGAGCGCGTCGAACGCGCGCGTCGTCTCGGCTGCCGAATAGGTGATCGGGATGCGCAGGAACCGCTCGAACGCGCCGTCGAAGCCGAACCGCGGCCCGGCCGTGATCGAGAGCCCGTTGTTGCGCGCGGCGAGCGCGAGTTGCGAGCTGATGGGCGCGCCGATGCCGACCCAGGCCGCGAGGCCGCCGTCGAGTGCGGGCATGGTCCAGTCGGGGAAGCGATCGGCCACGAGCATCCGCACCTGTTCCCGGCCGGCGCGCAGCTGGCCGCGCCGCTCCTCGATGATCGACGCCATCCCGGGCAGCATCCGCGCGACGACGAGCTGTTCCAGGATGGGCGTGCCGAGGTCGTTGGCCGGCTTCGCGGCGATCAGCTTGCGGATCATCGGCCGCTCGGCCCGGATCCAGCCGATCCGCAGCCCGCCCCACAGGCTCTTGCTCGCCGAACCGATGTGGATGACCGGAGCATCCCCCGCGCGACCCTGGCCGTATGTCGCGAGCGGACGGAACGTCTCGGCCCGGTCGATGTCGAGCTCGGCGGTGGTCTCGTCGGCGACCACGATCATCCCGTGGCCGGCTGCGGCGGCGAGGAGTCGCTCACGCGTCGTCACCGACATGGATGCGCCGGTCGGGTTGTGGAAATCGGGGATGACGTAGGCGAGGGTCGGGTTGGACCGCGCGATCGCCTGCTCGATGGCGTCCGAGTCCCAGCCGTCGTCACCGGATGCGTGAGCGTGGGCCCGGCCGCGCGCATCCACGAGGGACCGGTGAGTACCCGGGAAGTCGCCGCCCGCGCCGCCGCCAGCCCGCGCCGCCCCGTCGACCGGCACCACGGTCACCGGCACCAGCCGTGCCCCCGCCGACCGCAGCGCCTCGTACGCGTGCGGGTACGTCGGCATCTCGATGAGCGCGCGGTCCCCCCGGCTGAGGAAGGTGCGGGCGATGAGGGCGATCGCCTGCTGCGCGCCGACCGTCACGAGGATCTGCTCCGGCTCCGTGGGGAGGCCGCGCATCCGGTATCGCTCCGCGATGACCTCGCGCAGGTGCGGCAGCCCGACGGGGTCGTAGCCGGAGTCGGCGAGGAAGTGGGGGAGCTCTTCAGCAGCCGCGCGAGCCGCAGCGGCCAGTGTCGTTGCGGCGGGCAGGGCCGCCTTGCTGAAATCGAGCAGCCCCTCGGCTTGCGCGGGCGCCGGGACGAGCACCGGCCCGGGCAGCCGCGCGATCGTCCCCGACCCGCGCACACTCGCCACGAATCCGGCTTCGCGGAGTTCGCGGTACGCGGCTGTCACAGTGGTTCTGCTGAGGCTGAGCCGGGTGGCGAGGTCGCGCTCGGCGGGCAGCCGCGTGTCGATCGGGATGCGCCCGTCGAGCACGAGAAGACGGATGCGGTCCGCGAGCGACTGGTAGTGCGCCCCGGTGCCGCGCCATTCGCCGAGCAGGGTTTCGAGGGCGCGGGCACTGAGTTGGGCGTCTGACATGAAGCCACCTTAAGCGAATTGGCTACTTGATCAAAGTCCAATTGTGAAATTGGATGGAAGTGTGAAATCCCGACTCCTGTTGACGCGACGCCTCACCCAGCTGCTGATCGGCCTCCTCCTCTACGGAATCGCCATCAGCATGATGGTGCGCGCCGGCATCGGGGTCTCCCCGTGGGACGTCCTGGCCCAGGGCCTCTCGCTCAAGACGGGCATCCCGTTCGGCCTCATCACCAACATCGTCGGCCTTATCGTGCTGCTCTTCTGGATCCCGCTGCGGAAGCGCCCCGGACTCGGCACCGTGCTGAACGTGCTTCTCATCGGTCCGGCCGCCCAGCTCGGGCTGTGGCTGATCCCCCAGCAGACCGAGCCGTGGGTCCAGGTCGCACTGTTCACCGCGGGACTGATCCTCCTGGCCATCGCGACCGGCCTCTACATCGGCCCACGCATGGGCCCCGGCCCGCGCGACGGCCTGATGACCGGCCTCCACGCCCGCACCGGCTGGCCGATCTGGTCGGTGCGTACCGGCATCGAGGTCACCGTGCTCATCATCGGCTGGATCCTCGGGGGCAACGTCGGCATCGGAACGCTGGCGTTCGCCGCTCTGGTCGGGCCGCTGTGCAGCCTCACCCTCCCGCTGTTCGCGATCCGGCTGCCCGAGACGGCGAAGGCGGATGCCCAGGAGAGCGAGCTCGAAGGCTCGGCCGAGCAGGTGGTCCAGTACGACCTCCGGGAGGGCCTCCTCCTCGAGTCGGACGCCGGCTCCCGCGACCGGGCGATGCGCCGCGCCACGAGCCCGGCGATCGGCGCCCACGCGGCAGATAAGGCGCGTACGGCCCCGGGGGCGGATGCTCGCACGATCGCCGCATACTGGCTCGACGACCGGCTCTTCGGGCCACTCCGACCGCGGGCCGGCCGGTCTGCAGCCGGGCGGATGGCGTCCACAGCGCACCAGACGCACTAGACGCACCCGCGCATCCGCGCACCAGCCGTACTAGACGCACCGTCGCAGCCGCGCATCAGATGCACTGGACGCACCCGCGCCCGCGCATCCGCGAACCCGCGCACCTTCCCATCCGAGCATCCGCGCACCCAACACACCGCATCGCGGCGCGGCCCGGGCCGGGCCGGGCCGGCCCGGAGGGTCTGCAGCCCCTCCGTCCGTCCTACAGGTTGCGGTCGGCGTATGCCTTCATCGCGTCGCGCACGAACTCAGCGCCCGCCTGGCCGCCGTAGTTCGCACCGAAGCGCGGGTCGGCCACGTACATCTCACCGAGCCCGGTGAAGTACGCCTTCGTGGGGCCCCCTGCACCGCCGCCCGGCGTGCCGGGAATGTCCCGCAGCCAGTCGAAGTGGCGCTGCGCGAGCGCCTGCGCCACCTCGCCGTCGGGCGATTCGCCGGCCTGCGCGGCCGCCATCCAGTCCGCAGCGAGCTGCTTCTGTCGGTTCTGCCAGTCCGCGCGTTCGCTTTCCGACATCCCCCGCCACCACGCGTCGCTCTTCGCATACGCGTCCTTGCCCCATCGTTCTTCGACCTCCTCCTTGTATTGGGTGTGGTCGAATCCGTCGAGCATCTCTTCTGCCATGATCTGTTCACCTCCTTTCATTGCCTCGATGGTCGTCTCGACCGACGAGATCTGTCGCGCCAGCCGCCTCTGCTCCTCGCGCAGCCACTCGAGGTGGCCGGTGAGGGCGTGTGCAGCGTCCGCCTGGTTGCCGAGGACGTCCGCGATCGCGGGGAGTCCGAGGCCGAGGTCGCGGAGCAGCAGAATGCGCTGCAGCCGCACGAGGGCCTGCTGGTCGTAGTAGCGGTACCCGTTCGCGCCGATCCTGCTCGGTTCGAGAAGGCCGATGTCGTCGTAGTGACGGAGCGTCCGGCTCGTCGTTCCGGCCAGGCGCGCGATGTCCTGGATGGACCAGTCGCGCGCGGCCGCTGTCGCCACGTAGGTCGCGGTGCCTGTTCCCGGCGCGTTCATCCGTCACTCCTCTCTGCTCGTAGGAACCACGCTAGACGTTGACGTAGCGTCAAGGTCAAGTCTCCGCTGAAATGATTCTGTAATCCTGGCCGGTCACACTGGAGGCATGACTCCACAAGAGCCCCGTTCCGACGCGCCACGAGCGCAGCGCCCCATCCCCGTCACCGTGTCCATCACCCGCCGCGTCGACCCCGGACGCATCGGCGAGGTGACCCGCTGGGTGCAGGGCGGCGTCAACCTGGCCAACTCGCACGAGGGCTTCCTCGGCTCCGGCTGGGTGCGCGCGTCGAGCGATTCCGACGAATGGCACATGCTGTACCGCTTCGCCGACGCACGCACGCTCGAAGCATGGGAGGCGTCCGACGATCGTGCGGACTGGCTGTTCGAGGGGCGCGAACTGGTCGAGGTGGCGCGCGTCGAGAAGCGCACGGGCATCGAGGGCTGGTTCGACGAACCGCAGCCCGGTGTCGCCGCGGCACCTCCGCGCTGGAAGCAGGCCATCACGATCTGGCTCGGGTTCTTCCCCCTCAACCTCGCGTTCACGTCGCTGGTCAACTGGCTGGTTCCGGGCTGGCACCACCTGTGGCCGCTCGCGACCGTGCTGGTCACGACGCTCATCCTGACGCCGATCATGACGTATTTGCTGCTCCCGTTCGTCACGCGGATGCTGCATCCGTGGCTGCAGGGAACGCAACCGGCACGGTCGGCCTAGCCGCGCATCCGCCGAAATCCCGCCTCCGGGGGTTGCAATCCTCGCCAACGCGATATATCGTGATTCTCGTCAACAACGCGATATATCGCGAATCACCGAGAATTCCGCCTCGCAGGCGGCCAGGAAACAGGAACACAGGGAGCACGAGCATGGCACAGGACAAGTGGCTCATCCAGCCCGGCGAGACCAAGATCATCGACGTCGACCTGGTGCGAAGCCTCAAAGTCAGCTTCGTCGGAGGCCAGATCGACATCATCGGCCACGACGAGCCCGGCGCACGCGTCGAGGTGCACTCCATCGCGGGGCGCGACCTCAAGATCACCCTCGACGGCGACCGCCTCGAGATCGACCACCCCCAACTGCGGTGGGACAACTTCATCGAGGTCTTCAAGTCGCTCCGCAGCAACGCCAAGGCTGACGTGAGCGTGCTGGTCCCCCGCGACGTCGCGCTCAAATTCGGCATCGTCTCGGCCAACGCGCTCGTCTCGGGGCTCGTGACCGACGCCCGGCTGAGCACGGTGTCCGGCGACCTCGTCGTCGACGGCCTCACCGGCAACCTCGAACTCAACGGGGTCGGCGGCGAACTCTCCGTGCGCGATCACACGGGCCGCATCCATGTCCATACCGTCTCGGGCGACGTCACCGCCACCGGCGCGATCGAGAAGTTCAGCTCCGACGGCGTCTCGGGCAACGTGCTCCTCGACATCACCGGAACCCCCGACGAGATCAACGCCAACACGGTCTCGGGCGACCTGACGGTCCGCATCCCGCAGGCCGTCGGCGCCCGCTACCGCATCAACACCGTCTCCGGCCGCATGCAGCTCGACAACGCGCTGTTGCACGGACCGGCCGGCAAGGGATTCGCGGGAACGACCGGCACGCTCGACGGCAGCTGGGTGGACATCACCGTGAACTCCGTCTCGGGTGACGTCTCCGTCTTCCGCAGCGAGCCGGGCGCGGATGCGGGTGCGGGTGCGAGTGCGTCAGCGGATGCTTCGGCGGATGCTTCGGGCGCGACGGGGACGAACGGAGCGACCGCATGACTCCCGTCTTCGCCCACGGCAACCTCCGCCTCTACCTGCTGAGCCTGCTCGCCGAGTCCCCGAAGCACGGGTACGAGCTGATCCAGGCATTGAGCGAACGGTTCGGCGGCACGTACAGCCCGAGCGCCGGGACCATCTACCCTCGACTGGCCAAGCTTGAAGAAGAGGGCCTCGTCACGAAGTCCACGGAGGGCCGCAAGACGGTCTACTCGATCACAGAGGCCGGCCGGGCCGAACTCGAGTCGCGCGAAGGCGAACTGGATGCGATCGAGGACGAGGTGACCGACTCCGTGCGGCGCCTCGCCGACGAGGTCCGCGCCGGCGTCAACGAGGCCATGCGCAGCCTGCGCGCCGACTTGGCGTCCGCCGCCCGCGACGCGAAGCGCAGCAGGCGGCCGGTCGACTTCCAGTACGACGCGCGCCAGACCGCGAACGCTGCCGCCCGGGAGGCCGAGGCCGTTCTCAACGAGTTCCGGCAGCAGCTGCGCACCGACCTGCGCTCGCAGGCCGCGCGGGGTGGCCTGCCGGACTCGGTGGTCCCCCAGCTGCGCCTCGAGCTCGCCCGGGTGCGCGCATCCATCCTCGAGGCGCTCAGCCGCACCCCCTGAGCGCAGTCCTGGGCGGCCGTTCCGTCGAACACAGGGAAAAGCATCCTGAATGAGAATCTTGGGATGCTATTTCCTGTGCTCGGCGGAGACCGGGCGCGGGCGCGAAGTGGGCGCGGAGCGGCGCGGGCGCGAAGCGGGCGCGAAGTGGGCGCGGAGCGGCGCGGGCGCGAAGCGGGCGCGGAGCGGCGCGGGAGCGAAGCGGGCACAGGTGCGTCCGCGCGGCCGGCCCCGACGGTCGGCCGTGGCTGGCGGGCGGTGGCCTAAGCCGCCCGGCCGGTTTCGAACACCGTGGTCGAGTTTGGGCAGTGCAGGTACGAGTGCTCTCCGTCGCGCTCGACCCGGTGCTGCGCCAGCGGCTCGCCGCAGACGGGGCAACTCGTGTGCGCCTCAGGCTGCGGATCGTCCGTGCCGTAGGGGCCGAGCGGCGGTGGTCCCAGAACGGGGATCAGTTTGTCGTCCAGCCACTCCGCGGCGCGAGACGCGAACGGTGGTCTGCCGGTATGGCCGGTGTTGCGTGCCATCTTCCGAAGCTACGCGCGCGCGCTTCGAGCTCGCTGTGAGTTCGCCGGATGCGCAGGCACCGGCGGCGGTCGGTTCACGGGCAGTAGAGCTGCGTCTTGATCCCGGAGCGATCGATCTCGTGGTCGGCCATCGGCTTGCCGCAGAGCGGGCAGAGCGGAGGAGTGGATGCCACCGCCGGCTCGTCGTACGGCCCGAGCGGGGGCGGCCCCAGCCAGGGGAAGAGCACGCGGTTGAGCTTGTTGAAGAAGCCTTCGTGGGGATGCGGTTCTCCGAAATCATTTCGTGTCACAATCATTAGTGTACTAACTAAATGGCTAGAATGTGTCCATGCCCGTCCAGACCGAACCGGTGAACCTGCTCAAGCTCGAGAACCAGGTGTGCTTCGCGCTCGCCGTCGCCTCCCGCAGCGTGAACGCCGTCTACCGGCCGCTGCTCGAGCCGCTCGGGCTGACGCATCCGCAATATCTCGTGATGCTCGCCCTGTGGGATCGCAGCCCGCGGTCGGTCAAAGACCTCGGCGCTGCCCTCCAGTTGGAGCCTGCGACGCTCTCTCCGCTGCTCAAGCGACTGGAGGCGATCGGGTACGTGCGGCGCCGCCGGAGCGACGCGGACGAGCGGATGCTCGAGATCACGCTGACGGATGCCGGGGTCGCCTTGCGCAGTCAGGCGGAGACCATTCCACCCCGCATCGTGGAGCGTCTGGGCATGCAACTCGACGAGCTCGAACGCCTTCGTGAGTCGCTGAATCAAGTCATTGCAGCAGCGCAACAATAATGGGCGGCGACGCGCCGACTTGACAGTGGATTAGCAGCGAGTATTCTCGACCCTCGTGACAAATGAGGGGAGATCCCCGAAGCGGTGGTTGATCGGCGACCCGCTTCCGAGCGAAAAACTCGAAGGACAGCTACTCCCGAAGCACCTCGCCCTACCCATCTTCGCCAGCGACGCACTCTCGTCCGTGGCGTACGCTCCGCAGGAACTCCTCATGATCCTGCTGCTCGGAGGACTCGCGTTCCTGAGCTTCGCGCCCTGGGTCGCCGCAGCCGTCATCGTGCTGCTCGTCACTGTCGTCGCCTCCTACCGCCAGCTCGTCAAGGCGTACCCGTCGGGCGGCGGCGACTACGAGGTCGCGCACAAGAACCTGGGCGAGAAGGCCGGCCTGGTCGTCGCATCCGCCCTCCTCGTCGACTACGTCCTCACCGTCGCCGTCTCGGTCGCCAGCGGTGTGGACAACATCATCTCCGCACTGCCGTTCCTCAGCGAGTTCCGGGTCGAGATCGCGGTCGCGTTCGTCATCGTGATCGCCGCCGTCAACCTCCGCGGCGTCCGGGAATCCAGCAAAGCCTTCGCGATCCCGACCTACATCTTCATCGGAAGCATCTTCCTGATGATCGTGACCGGGCTCATCCAGACGTTCCTCGGTCATCCCCCGATCGCCGAGTCGGCCCAGTACAGCGTGAAGGCGGCCAGCATCACGCAGGCCGCGACGATCCTGTTGCTGCTGCGCGCGTTCTCGAGCGGATGTAGTGCCCTGACCGGCGTGGAAGCGGTCGCCAACGGAGTCCCGGCCTTCCGCACCCCCAAGATCAAGAACGCCCGCCGAACACTCGGCATGATGGGCGGCATCGCGATCGTGCTGTTCGCCGGACTGACCACGGTCGCTCTGATCAGCGGCGTGCACTACGCAGAGAACCCCTGCGACCTGCAGGGCTGGGCCCAGTGCGCGACCTCGCCGCAGCGGTCCCTAATCGCCCAGATCGCCTCCGCGACCTTCGGCAACAACTCGGTGCTGTTCTTCATCGTGCAGGCTGCGACCGCCGTCGTGCTCCTCCTCGCGGCGAACACGGCGTTCAACGGGTTCCCGCTGCTCGGCTCCGTGCTCGCCAAGGACTCCTACGCACCCAAGTCGCTGAACACGCGCGGTGACCGTCTCGTCTACTCGAACGGCATGATCCTGCTGGCGCTGGCCGCCACCGTGCTGCTCGTGGTCTACCAGGCGAACTTGACCAACCTCATCCAGCTGTACATCATCGGCGTGTTCGTCTCGTTCACGCTCGGCCAGACCGGCATGGTGAAACACTGGATCTCCCTGCTGCGCAGCGGGACTCCGGACCGCGGAAGCGTCGTCCGCAGCCTCTCGATCAACGCGTTCGGCGCGCTGCTGACCGCAGTGGTCCTGATCGTCGTGACGATAACCAAGTTCACGCACGGCGCCTACCTGGTGTTCATCTTCATGCCGATCCTCTTCACGCTGATGCTCGGCGTCAACCGGTACTACCGCGACGTCGAGAAAGAGGTCGAGGTCGACCCGGTCACGACGTTCGGCAGCAACGGCGACCACGCCATCGTCCTCATCGGAAAGATGCAGAAGCCGGGCCTCAAAGCGCTCGACTACGCGATCGCCGCGCGGCACGACTCCATCGAAGCGGTGCACGTCTCGATCGACGACGACGCCACCGCGAAACTGCAGCAGCAGTGGATCGAACAGAACATCCATGTGCCGCTGACCATCATCGAGTCGCCCTATCGCGAATTCGGGCTCCCGCTGATCAAGTACCTCAAGCACCGGCGCGAAGAGCACGGCTCCGAGGTCGTCACGGTCTACCTCCCGCAATACATCGTCGGTCACTGGTGGGAGAACATGCTCCACAACCACCGTGCGCGCCGCATCCGCCAGCAGCTGATGCTGTGCCACGGAGTCACGGTCGCGCTCGTGCCGTGGCTGCTCGACTCCTCGTCGCTCATCTACGGACGGCGCTCCCGCCCGCTCCCCGGCCAGGACCGGCGTGGTGAGCCGATCCGGCCGATCGCGCGGCGTCCTCTCGAACCGGCGTCGACCAGCGGGCATGGCCGGGGCGGGCTGACCTCGGCTGCGGCCGAGTCCGCTGCGGCCAAGTCGGCGGCGAATGCTGCGGCGAAGAGCAACGCGGCTGCAGCGAGAAGCAACGCGGCTGCGGCGAAGAAGTCCGCGGCTGCGGCGAAGGCGGCCGGCGGGGCGCCCGGTGCTGCTCCGTCGGGGTCGACGTCGACACCCGCATCCGCCTCGAAGCAGCAGAAACCCAAGCAGCCGGCGCGCGCCAAGCGCTGAGCTTGGGCGGCGGGGACCCGCTCGCACTAGTTTCGCCCCACCGCACGTGCTCTACCAGGTGTGGCGAGACGCAACACGTGCGACGAGTCGTCTCGCATGGGGTCGGGCAAGGGATGGATGCGTAGCCCGGGCGACGCGCATCCGCACGGCTTGCGCGCGCGAAGCGCTCATGCATCTCCGCGCAGACGTTGTGCGCGACCGCCCACGTTGCAACCTGTGCGCGCGAACACAACGTCTGCGGTCGAAGACCACACCGCAACGAGCTCACGCGTCGGCGGCAACACCCCACTCGACAGGTTCACGCGTCGGCGGCAACACCCCACTCGACAGGTTCACGCGTCGGCGGCAACACCCCACTCGACAGGTTCACGCGTCGGCGGCAACACCCCACTCGACAGGTTCACGCGTCGGCGGCAACACCCCGCGCGACAGGTTCACGCCCGAGCTGCGACGGCCCGCACGTCAGGTTCACGCCCTGGGCGCGACCGTCCCGAGCGGACGGTACTCCCGCACCACGAGCCGCGGCTTCACGAGCCGGTGCCGGGGGTCGGCCACCGCGTCCGACCCGCTGTGCACTTGGCCGCCGTGCGCACCCGTGAGCAGCTCCAGCACGCCCGCCGCGACCTCGTCGAGCGGCTGTTCGACGCTCGAGAAGCCGATCGAGGCGGCCACGGGCGTGTTGTCGTAGCCGACGACCCGGATGCGGCCCGCGGTCGCCATCAGCGCACCCAGGGCGAGGGAGTCGCTCGCGCAGACCACAGCATCCACCCCGCCGGATGCGGCCTCCAGCCGTCGCATCGCATCCGCGCCGAATGCGACGCCGTCCTCCGTCGCCACCGACAGCGTCTGCAGCACGTCGTCGCCCAGTCCGCTCGAGGCCTGCATCGTCTCCAGCCACCCGCGCCGGCGGTCGTCTCCCGTTCCGGAGGGGCTCGGCCATCCGATGTAGCCCACGCGCCGCGCGCCCGTCGACAGCAGGTGGGACGTCGCCTGCTCCAACCCGTCGCGCCCGTCGACGTCGACCCAGAGGTGTTTCGGATCGTTCATGTCGTCGATGCCCCACGGGCGTCCGAACGTGACGAACGACTGCCCGTGCTCGATGAGCCATTCGGTGCGGGGGTCCCCGTGGAATGTCGAGGTCAGCACGAATGCATCCACGTCGGCGCCGTCGCTGAGGCGCTTGAACTGGCGGATCTCCGCTTCGGGGTCTTCGGCGGTGAACAGGGTCACACGCAGGTTCTTCGCGTCGGCCTGTTCGGTGAGGGCGTGGAGGAACCGGTCGAGGATGGACCCCGAGATGCCGTCAGTGGTGATCGGATCGAGGCGGATCCCGATCGTCGAACTCTTCTGGGTGCGCAGGCGGCGGGCGGATGCGTGGGGCCGGTACCCGAGGTCGGCGATCGCCGCCTCGACGCGCTCCCGTGTCTCGGGGCGGACCATCGTCGGCGAGTTGAGGACGTTCGAGACGGTCTGGCGGGAGACGCCCGCCGCCTCCGCGACATCGAGCACTGTGGGCAGCTGTCCCATCGGCGCTCCTCTCGCTTGGATCGTTCAAAGCTGGATCCGACCATACCGCGCCGGCGGCCACGGATGCGCGCCACGCGACGGGTTGACACTCTCCGAGAGCGGTGGTTATGTTGGGGGCGCCGCATTTGATCGTTCAAACCGTAGCGTAACCTGCGTGCATTTGAACGATCAAAACACACCGAAGGAGGTCAGATGCACGCCCTGCCGGCGAAGCGTCCCTCCGCATATTCCCCCCGCTCGGCGACCACTCCTCCACAATCCGAGTGCGCCGGGCTCCTCCACACTTTGCCAACCTCGCCCCTCAGAGTGCCCGAAACCCGGGCACACTACACCAAGGAGAAATAATGCAACGTACCAGCACACGGTGGCTCGTCGGCGGCGCAGTAGCCGTCGTCGCAGCCCTGACCCTCAGCGCATGCGGGTCCGGTTTCGGCGGCAGCGGCAGCGGCTCGACGAGCGGAAAGCTCACCTCGAGCAGCAAGCCGCTCACCGTCATGATCGGGTCGAGCGGCGACGCCGAGACCGCGGCGGTCAAGTCGGCCGTGGCCGGCTGGTCGAACAGCTCGGGCACCAAGGCCACCGTCGTCGCGGCGAGCGACCTCAACCAGCAGCTCTCGCAGGGCTTCGCGGCGAAGAAGCCGGCCGATGTCTTCTACCTGTCGACGGATGCGCTGGCCGGCTACGCCTCGAACGGCTCGCTTCTCGCCTACGGCGACCAGCTCGCCAACAAGGGAGACTTCTACCCGAGCCTGGTCAAGTCGTTCACCTACAACGACAAGTTCTACTGCGCGCCGAAGGACTTCTCGACGCTTCAGCTGATCATCAACACAGACATGTGGAAGGCGGCAGGCCTGACCGACTCCGACCTCCCCACGACGTGGGACCAGCTCGAGGCCGTCAGCAAGAAGCTCACCACTCCGGCGCACGTCGGCCTCGGCATCTCGGGTGAGTACGCACGCATCGGCGCCTTCATGACGCAGGCCGGCGGCAACCTGATGAACGACGACAGCACCAAGGCGACCGCCAACAGCGACGCCAACGTCCAGGCGCTGACCGAGGTCAAGAAGATGCTCAACGACGGCACCCTCAAGTACGCCAAGGACCTCGGCGCTGGCTGGGGCGGCGAGGCGTTCGGCAAGGGGCTGGCCGCGATGACCATCGAAGGCAACTGGATCACGGGCGCCATGACCAGCGACTACCCGAACATCAAATACAAGGTCGCCGAACTCCCCAAGGGTCCGGCCGGCAACGGCACGCTGCAGTTCACCAACTGCTGGGGCATCGCAGCCGACAGCCCCAACCAGGCGGCGGCGCTCAAGCTGGTCGAGAAGCTGACCAGCAAGGGCGACCAGCTCGCCTTCTCGAAGGCGTTCGGGCCGATGCCGTCGATCAAGTCCGCGGCCTCACAGTGGAAGACCGAGAACCCCGATCTGGCACCGTTCCTCGCGGCCGCCGACTACGCCAAGGGCGTGCCGACCGCCAAGGGTGCAGCTGACGTGGTCACCGACCTCAACTCCAAGCTGGAGACGCTGAAGACGGGTGACCCGAAAGCGATCCTCGACGCAACGCAGAAGAACCTCGAAGCGCTGCTGAAGTAACCGGACATGTCACAACCTTCGAGTCGGTCTCGCCGTTCCGGAATCCGGCGCGGCGAGGCCGCCTCGGGGTGGCTGTTCACCGCCCCGATCATCGTCCTCCTCGGCATCTTCCTGGTCATCCCGGTGCTCATGGCGCTCTGGGTCAGCTTCTCCGACTGGGGCGGCCGCGGCAGCCCCTTCTCGAGCGATGTCAACTTCGTCGGGCTGAAGAACTACACGACACTGCTGTCCGGGGGCGGCCTGGCCGAGCAGGACTTCGGCACCTCCTTGCGCAACAACGCCTGGTACGTGGTCCTGGTGGTCCCCATCCAGACGGCAGTCGCCCTCTTCCTCGCCGTGCTCGTCAATCGGGCCATCCTGCGCGGCCGAGGGTTCTTCCGCACGGCCTTCTACTTCCCGTCCGTGACGAGTTCCGTGGCGATCACCGTGCTCTGGCTCTTCCTGTTCAGCACGACCGGCGCAGTCAACAAGTTCCTGTCCTGGTTCGGCATCAACGGGCCGAACTGGTTCAACGACCCGAGCGGCATCATCCACAACTTCCTCGGCCTGTTCGGGGTCACCACCGGTCCACCCGTCCTGACGAACAACGAGTTCCTCGGCGTCTCGTGGTGGGACTGGCTCGCCGGGCCATCGGTTGCGATGTCCGCCTTCGTGATCATGGCGATCTTCACCACCAGCGGCACCTTCATGCTGCTCTTCATCGCGGCGTTGCAGAACCTCGGCAGCGACATCAGCGAAGCCGCCATGATGGACGGCGCGAACGGCTGGCAGCGCTTCTGGCGCATCACCCTCCCGCAATTGCGGCCGACCCTGTTCACCGTGCTGACCCTCGGCCTCATCGGCTGCTGGCAGGTCTTCGACCAGATCTACACCGGCACGCAGGGCACCCCTGGCAAGACCACCCTCACTCCCGCGTACCTCTCGTACACGTCGGCCTTCAACAACCAGGAATGGGGCCAGGGCGCTGCGATCGCGTTCATCCTGTTCATCATCATCGTGGCGTTCACCGTCTTCCAGCGCTGGGTGCTGCGTGAACGCAAGGTCTCGAAGCGTCGCACGCGCCGCTACCAGGTGGCTGCAGCATCCGAGACCGTGAGGGGAGCAGCGTCGTGACGATCACCGCGAAACCGTTGGCGCCCTCATCCACCGGGTCCGGCCCCGGCGCGAGCCGGCACCGCCGCCGCAAGCGCTCCACCGCGACGATCGTGGCGACGTCGATCACCTACGCCGTCCTCATCGCGATCGCGATCGTCTACGTCATGCCGTTCCTGATCCAGGTGGCGACCTCGTTCAAGACGGATGCGGATGCTACGGCCAATCCGGTCGCTCTCATCCCGGCGACGTGGACCACCGCCGCCTACCAGAAGCTGTTCGGCTACTCCGATTTCCCGACGTGGTTCAAGAACTCTGCGATCGTGACGATCTTCGTGACCTGCGGCCGCGTGTTCTTCGATTCGCTCGCCGGCTATGCCCTCGCACGTCTCCATTTCCGCGGCCGCAGCTTCGTGTTCGCGGCGCTCGTCGCAGTCATGGCGGTGCCGGCTGTCGTGCTGCTGATCCCCAAATTCCTGGTGATCAACCAGCTGGGCATCTACGACTCGTACGCCGGCATGATCGTTCCCCTGCTCACGGACGCCGCCGGGGTGTTCATCATGAAGAACTTCTTCGAGTCGATCCCCCGCAGCGTCGAGGAGCAGGCGCGCATCGACGGAGCCGGAACGTTCCGGCTCTTCTGGTCGGTCGTCCTGCCGATGGCGCGCCCCGCGCTCATCACGATCGTCATCCTGTCGTTCCAGGGGTCATGGAACGAGCTGAGCCACTTCATCATCTCAACACAGGACCCGGCGCTGACGACGCTGACCAAGGGCGTTGCGGGACTGGCCAGCGGACAGCTGAGCCAAGGGCACCAGTACCCGATCAAGCTTGCCGCAGCCGCGATCATGACGATTCCGGTCGCGCTGATGTTCTTCATCTTCCAGAAACGCATCATGAACACCAGCGAAGGCGCCGTGAAGGAATGATCCGCCCCGCGGCCCAGTCGCTCCGCTCCGACCACACATCGACGACCGCCGAGGAGGCGTGACACCCACCATGACCCAGCCCCACCAACCGCTCCTGCACGACAGCGTCGTACTGCTGGCAACGCCGAGCCAGGCATGGTCGGCGCACGACGGCGACATCCGCGCCCGCGGCATCGAGGGGTTCTACCACTCCGATCTGCGCGTGCTCGACGAGATTCGGCTCACGGTCGCAGGTGCGGAACCCGAGCACATCGCGACCTCGCCCGTGGACGCGGCAACCACCGTCTTCACCGCCCTCGCCCGCGACGTCGACGACGAGACCGCCGACCCGCGGGTGCGCATCGAGCGCCGCCGAACCGTCGAGACCGATTCCCTCGAGGAATCCATCACCCTCGTCAACGCGCTGGCCGGGCCGGTGCAGACGACGATCTCTGTCGACCTGCACGCCGACTTCACACCCATGCAGCTCATCAAGTCGGGCCGCCGAGGCAACGAGTCGGAGGTGGACGCCGAACAGGATGGCGCGGTCGTGCGGTTCGGGTCCGGCGAGGTCGGGGCGAGGCTCGAGGCGCCGGATGCACGCATCGCGATCACCTACCGAGGCGAAGGGGGCGCATCCGGCAACGTCCCCGACGGCGCATCCGCCCGCCTCGAGTGGACGGTCGACGTCGCGGCGCAGTGCAGCACCACAGTCTCCTGGCGGATCGCCGTGACCGACCCGACGACGGTCGTCGCCGGCGCCGAGAGCTCAGCGGAGTGGGATGCCGTGACCGTCCGGGCGGGAGACTCGCGCCTGTCGTCGTGGGTACGGTCGGCGATCAGCGACCTTCAGGCCCTCCGCATGGTCACCCGAGACCACCCCGACGACGTCTTCCTCGCTGCGGGAGCGCCCTGGTTCTTCACGCTCTTCGGGCGCGACTCCCTCTGGGCGGCGCGGATGCTGCTCCCCCTCGGCACCGAGCTCGCCGCATCCACTCTCCGCGTGCTCGCGGCCCTCCAGGGCGTGCGCGAGGTGGCGGAGACCGCGGAGCAGCCCGGCAAGATCATGCACGAACTCCGGCCGGGTGTGCTGACGATCCCCGGCCTCGACATCTCGCTCCCGCCCCTCTACTACGGAACGGTCGACGCGACCGCCCTCTGGATCGCGCTCCTGCACGACGCGTGGAAGTGGGGGATGCCCGACTCCGAGGTGGAAGCGCTCCTGCCGAACCTGGAGGCGGCACTGGCGTGGATGCGCGACTACGGCGACAGCGACGGCGACGGGTTCCTCGAGTACGTCGACACCACCGGCCACGGGCTGGCGAACCAGGGCTGGAAGGACTCCGGCGACTCGATCCAGTGGCGGGACGGCACCCTGGCCGAGGGGCCGATCGCGCTCTGCGAGGTGCAGGCGTATGCGTATGAAGCGGCCATCGGCGGGGCTGCGCTGCTGGAGCACTTCGGTCGCCCGGGCGACGCGTGGCGGGACTGGGCGGCAGCACTCAAGGCGCGCTTCGCGGATTCGTTCTGGATCCACGACGCCGACGGCGCCTATCCCGCGGTCGCCCTCGATGCGCAGAAGCGGAAGGTCGACACCGTCACCAGCAATATCGGGCACCTGCTCGGCACCGGCATCGTGGAGCGGGACGAGGCCGTCCTGATCGCCCGCCGACTCGCCTCACCCGCGCTGAACTCGGGCTTCGGCCTGCGCACGATGTCGAGCGACTCGGCCGGATTCTGGCCGCTGAGCTACCACGGCGGATCGGTGTGGACGCACGATACAGCGATCGCGATAGCGGGTCTCGGGCGCGAAGGATTCGCCGACGAGGCCGCCTCGCTCATCGAGGGGCTGCTGAGCGCTGCGGACGGCTTCGGCTACCGGATGCCCGAACTGCACTCCGGCGACGCGTCCACCGAGACCACGACGCCCATCCCGTACCCGGCGGCCTGCCGACCGCAGGCCTGGTCGGCGGCGGCGGCCGTTGCGGTGCTCGGCACGCTGCTCGGGCTCGAAGCGGATGCGCAGACGGGCGAGCTGCGCGTGGCACCGCTCACGTCATCCGGGACCATCGATGCGCGCGGGCTGCGCTTCGCGGGCGAGCCGTTCGGCGTCGCCGTCGACGCGGAGGGCCGGGTCACCCGCTCGTAGCCAGCGGCGCACAGGCTGTGAACGGGTGCACAGGTTGCACCGTGTGCGTCCGTTCAGAACCTGGGCGAGCGAGCGGATGGCGCGCCTACAGCTGCGCCATGATCTGGCGCGCGATCACGCGACCGGCGCGGTTCGCCCCGATGGTGCTCGCCTGCGGCCCATACCCTGCGAGGAATATGCGCGGGTCCTGCCAGGATGCTCCGGAGGCGACGGTCAGTCCGCCCTTCTTCTCGCGGAGCTTCAGGGGTGCGAGATGTCGCAGCTCGGGGCGGAACCCGGTCGCCCAGATGATCGCATCCACCTCGCTGTATGTGCCGTCTGGCCAGCGCACCCCGTGGTCCTCGATCGCGCTGAACATCGGACGCTCCACGAGGACTCCCCGCGCGATGCCCGCAGCCACCCGGCGCGTGCGCGGCACACCGGTTCCGCTCACGATGCTGGGGAGCGCTTCGCCGGCGCGCGCCGCCGCATCCTGCGCCGCGACCGCGGCCACGCCGCCCTCGATCGTCAGCTCGGACTCGTCGCGGAACTCGACCGGGCGACGGGTCGCCCAGAACAGTTCGCTCGCGACCCCTTCGAGTTCGAGGAGGAAACCGATCGCCGACGTCCCTCCGCCCACGACGACGACACGCTTGCCGGCGAACTCGTCGGCCGCGACATAGGAGTTGGTGTGCACGTGACGCCCGCTGAAGGTCGTCACTCCGGGGTAGTAGGGCACGAACGGTGAGCCCCACGTCCCCGTGGCGTTGACGAGCATCCGCGTCGTGGTCTCGCCGCGCGAATGCTCGACGACCAGGTCGGCCCCCCGGTTGAAGACGCTCGTGACCGTCACCGGGCGCTGCACGTCCAGGCCGAAATGCTCCTCGTACCGGCGGTAGTAGCCGGCCACGATGTCCTTCGCCGGAAGCGAGCGGTCGGCGGTCTCGAAGCTGATCCCGAGCTCCGGCATTCCTGGGAGATCGTTCACCTTGTGCGCACTGCCGAGCTTCAGCGCATCCCAGCGGAACTGCCACGCTCCACCGGTGCCCGGACCGCGGTCGTAGATGATGAAATCGACGCCGGGAGTCAGCTCGAAACGCCTCAGATAGTATGCGACGGCGAGCCCTGCCTGGCCTGCGCCGACGATCACCACCTGGGTTTCGTCACTGCTCGTCGTCACGCCTCATCCCATCATGATTCCCTGTGCGGCACACAAGGGCGCACTGTGCCCTGCATGCTAAACTAGCCGCTAGTTTTCACTGTTCCTGTTCGGTCGCTCGGGTGACTCATTGCCCACCTGGGCCTGGCATCGTAAGGGGGTCACGCATGGGGCGCGGCCGTCAAAAAGCAAAGCACACCAAGATCGCGCGCGAGCTGAAGTCATTCAGCCCTGAGGTGAACTACGACGCGCTCGAGCGTGAGCTTACCGGGCACTCGCATCACGACGACCAGTACGCCGCGTGGGCCGACTACGAGCCAGAGGGCTACGGCGCCAGCAGCACCGACACGTACGAAGAAGAAGACCAGCCCAAGCGGGCCTGACCGACCTTCCACCACAGCGTCGACCGCGTCACAACCATCCCTTCTCGGCCGCGATCCCGGCAGCTTCTGACCGGTTTCGCGCACCGGTCTTTCCGATCGCGCTCGACAGGTGGTTGCGCACCGTCCCTTCCGACAGGTGCAGTTCGCGCGCGATGTCGCTGATCGTACCTCCCCTGCCAGCGACGACCAGCACTTCCGTTTCGCGCGGGGTGAGCGGCGAGTTGCCGGAGGCCAGCGACTCGGCGGCGAGGGCGGGGTCGACGACGCGAAGGCCGGACGCCACCCGCCTGACCGCATCCGCCAGCTGACCCGACGGGGTATCCTTCACCACGAACCCGGACGCACCCGCCTCCATCGCGCGACGCAGGTATCCGGGCCGCCCGAACGTCGTGACGATCAGCGACCGGCAGGCGGGGAACTCCCGTGCAAGCCGGGCGGCCGCGGAGATGCCGTCGAGCCCCGGCATCTCGACGTCGAGCAGCGCGACATCGGCCGCCGTGCGTCGCGCCGCATCAACGACCTCATCGCCCCGGCCGACCTGCGCCACCACCGTCAGGTCGGGTTCGAGGTCGAGCAGTGCCGCGAGCGCACCCCGCACCAGGGCCTGGTCGTCTGCGAGGAGGAGCCGGATCGGTTCGGTCACTCGGCCGCCTTCCGTACGCTCAGCTGGAATCCGCCGTGGATGCTCTGAGCGGCCACCACGCGTGCGCCTGCTGCCCTGGCGCGCGCGACCAGACCCTCCAGGCCGTTGCCGCCGCCCTGTGCGACAGGCGACGCATCCGCACCCACGACGCCCACCATCCCGGGCCCTCGTCCGTCGTCCGCGACGACGAGCGAGTCGTCGGAGAGCTCGACCCAGCAGTTGCGGGCGCCGGAGTGACGGATGACGTTGGTCACGCCCTCGCGCAGCACCCACCCGAACAGCTCGCGCAGGTCCGGACGCACGATCTCGCCGTTGCGAGGCAGGTGCGCCTCGATATCGGCTGCGGCGAGCGCCGTCTGGGCGGCGGCGAGCTCGGTCGACAGGCTCATCTCCCGGTAACCTGCGACGGCGGCGCGCAGGTCGGTCAGGGCGGCGCGCGACAGGCGTTCGATATCGGCGAGCTCCTCCTCGGCGCGCGCCGGATCCAGGGTGACGAGCCGTCGTGCCAGCTCCGATTTCACGGTCACCACGGTCAGTGAGTGGCCGAGCACATCGTGCATGTCCCGCGAGAACCTCGCGCGCTCCTCGACGACCGCGAGGCGGGCGACCTCGGTCTGAGCCTGGCGCAGTTCGCGCACCGTGCGCATCTGCCGGTTCAGCCCGAACATCATCGAGGTGACCGAGAAGGTGATGATCCCCGACCACGCAGCGCTGTCGACGAACCCGGTGAGGAACCCGTAGACCAGCGGGACGAGGATCAGCACGGCCGTGAAGACCGCGACGACCACGAACTCCTCGAAGACCGCAGCCGACACGACCGCGACCAGCACCCACAGCCAGAACGCCGTGCCCCCGAGCAGCGGGAAGAACGCGAACGACAGGACCCAGTAGGCGGCCACCGCGACGATCCGGTCGCGCAGCGGCGCCCACCAGACCATCGGGGCCAGGAAGACGAAGATGCCGCAGTAGATGACGAGCAGCACGGTTGCGGCGATCTTCTCGGGCACGGTGCCGGGGGACAGCCAGACGGCGATCACCGTGAGCGCCTGGTAGAGCAGCCCGAAGCAGGCACCGATGTACCAGCCGCGCGTGGACCGGTCGGTCATGCTCGCGCGGGCCCTGCCCCACCATTCGTCCCAGCTCGCGGGGCGCTCCACCGACGTGCGGGAGGCCAGGTCCATACCGATCACTGTAGACCGGGCCGACCTGGCCTCGGGCGCACGGGGGTCAGCTCCGCGCGGCATCCCGGCGATACCGCCAGATGATGAATCCGCCGAGCGCGAGAGTCCAGCCGATCAGGACCAGCGCCGGCGTCAGGATGTCGCCCGACTGGTGCGCGCCCATCTGGCCGATGCGGTTCAGCCAGTACGAGGGCACGACCTGCGCGACGTTCGCGACCCACGCCGGGAAGATCTGGAGGGGTATCCACAGACCGCCGAGCACGGCCATCCCCATGAACACCGCCATGAACAGCGGCTGCGCGAACTCGGGCTTCGCGAACTGCCCGATCAGGATGCCCAGAAGCGAGAACGGGAGGATTCCGAGCCAGAGACCGAGGCCGGCGGTCATCCAGTTCACCGGCGGAAGGGTCGAGTGGTAGAGCAGGACCGAGACGGTGAAGATCACCAGGATCGAGACGAGTCCCATCAGCATGGCGGTGATCATCTTCGACAGCAGGTAGCCGGTGCCGCTGAGCGGCGTGATGCGCAACTGCCGGTTCCACCCGATGGAGCGCTCCGTGACGATGTTGAACGCCTGCGAGAGGGCGGCCATCATCCCGCCATAGCCGGCGACCTGGATGGTCGTCACGACGATCCACGGAAGCCGCGTGACCGAATCCACCTGCCCTGCTCCACCGAAGGTGCCGCCGAACGCGACGAGCATGATCAGCGGGACGGCCAGGGTGAAGATCATCGCGCGGGCGTTCTTGATCTGCCGGAACGATTCGAGTCCGACGTAGGCGATGCTCATGAGCGTGCCCCTTCCAGGGTCGTGGCTGTGGATGTGGTAGCCGAGTCAGGTCCGCCCGGAGCGCTCGCGAAGTCGGAGCGGCCCTCGGTGAGCGCGAGGAAGGCGTCGTCCATCGTGTGCGACGTGACCTCGATGTCGTGGACGTCCTGGTATGCGCTCAGGAGGCTCCGCAGCGTCGCGTCCGAGTCGTCGCTCACCAGGGTGAACTGGCTGCCTCGGTGCTCGAAGCTGCGCACGCCGGGCAGATCGCCGAGTTCGCGTTCGATCTCGGCACTCCACGCGAAGTCCGCCGTGGCACGGATGCGGCGGCCAGACACGACCGCCTTCACCTCGGCGGGGCTGCCGTCGGCGACGACGCGGCCCGCGCTGAGCATGACGATGCGGTCGGCGTAGGCATCCGCCTCGTCGAGGTAGTGGGTGGCGAAGACGACCGTGCGCCCTTCGTCGGTGAACTCCCGCATGGACTGCCAGAACGTGCGGCGGGCCTCGACGTCCATCGCCGCGGTCGGCTCGTCGAGGAACAGCAGGTCGGGGTTCGAGACGACCGCGACGGCGAACCGTGCGCGCTGCAGCTGGCCGCCGGAGAGCTTGCTGACCTTCTGCTTGGCGATCTCGGTGCAGCGGGCACGGGCGAGCGCCTCATCGACGGACAGCGGATGCCGGTGCACGCTGGCGACGAGCCCGACGCTCTGCGCGACGGTCAGGGTCGGCAGCAGCGCGCCGCCCTGGAGCATCGCGCCGACGCGGCCGTTCTCGATCGCGGACCGCGGGCTCGCGCCGAAGAGCTCGGCTGTTCCCTGTGTGGGATGCGCGAGTCCGAGCGCCAGGTCGATGGTCGTCGACTTGCCGGCGCCGTTCGGTCCGAGCAGGGCGACGACTTCGCCGGGTTCGATGGTGAGGCTGACTCCGTTGACCGCCTGGATGTGTCCGAACGACTTCTTCAGGTCGGTGAGCTGGATGGCTGGTGTGTTCACGGTTTCAGCCTCCCAGTGGCTGAGTGCGACTGCGCAGCCCATCCGTCAGGTTCGCGGGGTGACGAATGTCATGCCCCGGGCAAGCGCTGTCCGTGGGCGCCCACGCGCGCCCGCACGCCTATGCGCGCCCGTCGAGCACAGGAAAAGACACCTCATTCGCGCGACATGAGATGCCTTTTCCTGTGTTCGGCGGCGCGGGTCAGCTCTCGGAGGATCGGAACCGCATCAGCCCGAAGACTGCGAATCCGGCGCCGACCGTGAGGAGCAGGCCGCCGAAGAGCAGCGCTAGGTCGGTGGAGCTTCCCGCAGTGCTGGATGCTCCGGCACGCGGGTTCGCGGCGTCGATGGCCGACGGCACCCGCGGCCCGAGCGCGAGACCGGCCCCGGCGCTGCCGTTCCCCGCCGTCGGGGCCGTGACCGCAGCAACGCGCGGGAGCACGGCGGTCGCGCCCGCAATGTCGACGCTCTCGGATGCGCGCTGCAACAGCACGAAGAAGCTCGCCGCGGGCGACCCGAACGGCCGGTCGAGGAGGGGGACCTGGATCGTTGCGCTGTCCTGTCCGACTGCGAACCGCACGGTACCGCCCGCGCCCGCGTAATCGACGCCGGCACGTGCGGAGCCGTCTGCGGTCACGTAGTCGACACGGCCTGTCGTGTCGGCCACGGTTCTGGACACGGTGAAGCGGGCCGACCGTCCGTCGGCGGAGAGCCCAGCGCTCGCGATGCGGATCGCGCCCGCCGGCGTCACGGTGACGGATGCGGTGGCCACCGCGCCGAGCAGTTGCGGCGTCGCCACCGGCGGAAGGTAGCGGGCCGTCACGGTGTGCGATCCCACCGCCGGTGCGTCCAGATTCGCGCGAGCCGTACCCGTCTGATCGACGGGAACCGTCGCCTCGGCGGACCCGTCGACGCTGAACTCGACGGAACCGGTGCGGGGAGCCGCCAGGAGCATCCGCCCCACGGTCGCGCTGACGTCGAACCCGTCACCTGCCTGCGCCTGCGCCGGCGCCGCGATCGCGAGGGTCGTGACCGTCTCGCACGAGGGGGTCGCGGCGTCGATGCCGACCGTCGTGGAGCCGAGCGTCCAGGTCAGGTCGCCTGCCTCACCTGCGAACGTGGTCGCGAAAGCCGCGTGGTGCATCCCGGGCTCGAACGTCGCCGGCTGTCCGCGGTCGCCGCCGAGGGTCACGCTGTTCTGGGTAGAACCGGGTTCGAGTGCGACGGTGGACGCCGACGCGTTGGCGTACCCGAAGACGACAGTGAACGCATCCGGTGCCGCCCCGGGTGCGGAGCTGACGCAGTCGACGACGGGAGCGAGCGCGGCCGCGGAAGGTGCTGCATCAGCGGCCGGTGCCGCATCAGCGGCACCCTGTGTGACGAGCGCGAAGAATGCGCCGAGAACGACCACCGCGGCTGCGCGGGAACCGCGCGCAGGCGAACGTTTCACACGCGCAATATTATCCCGGAGACGAGGCGCCTGGTCGCAGCCGAAATGTGGGCGACCGCGGGGTCAGGTTGCAGGAGCCGACGAGGTGGCCGGTCGCAGTCGGATGCGTGGGCGACCGCGGAGTCAGGCGCAGGAGCCGACGAGGCGCACGGTCGCAGTCGGATGCGTGGGCGACCGCGGAGTCAGGCGCAGGAGCCGACGAGGCGCACGGTCGCAGTCGGATGCGTGGGCGACCGCGGAGTCAGGCGTAGGAGCCGACGAGGCGCACGGCCCCGCCGTCGACACCTTTGGCACCCTGCTCGAACCCGGCGAAGTCGCGGGCCGAAGTGGCGATCGTGCCGACCGTCCACGAGGGGATGCCGTCGGCCGTGAGCGCGGCGGCCACCGCATCCGCTGCATCCGGCGCGACGACGGCGAACATGCCGATCCCGAGATTCCAGGTTCCCTCGCTGGATTCGAGCGTCGAGCCCGCGAGATCGCTCAGTACGCGGAACACCGGAAGCGGCGACCAGGTGGAACGGTCGACCTCGACCCAGGATCCGCGCGGGAGCACGCGGGCGAGGTTGGCTGCGATTCCGCCACCGGTGACGTGGCTCAGCGAGTGGATGGCCCCACCCAGCGCAGGGTCGCCGAGCACGCGCAGCAGCGGCGCGGTGTAGAGGCGGGTCGGCTCGAGGAGCACCTCGCCCACGACACCGCCGAGGTCGTCGGAGCGATCGGTGAAGCCGATTCCCCGCTTCGACAGGATGTGGCGGACGAGCGAGAAGCCGTTCGAGTGCAGGCCCGAGGATGCGAGGGCGACCACCACGTCGCCGTCACGGACGCGATCCGCGCCGAGCACCGCATCCGCTTCGACGGCGCCGACTGCCGCGCCGGCCACGTCGTAGTCGTCGGGGCCGAGGAGACCGGGATGCTCGGCGGTCTCGCCGCCGACGAGGGCGGTGCCGGTCTCGGCGCACGCACGTGCGATGCCGGCCACGATGTCGGCGATCCGCGACGGAACGACCCTGCCGCACGCGATGTAATCCGTCATGAACAGGGGTTTCGCGCCGACGACGACGATGTCGTCCACGACCATGCCGACGAGGTCCTGCCCGATCGTGTCGTGCTTGTCGATCGCCTGCGCGATCGCGACCTTGGTGCCCACGCCGTCCGTCGACGTCGCGAGGAGGGGATGCGCGAAGTCCTTGAGCGCGGACACGTCGAAGAGGCCGGCGAAGCCGCCGACACCGCCGAGGACCTCGGGGCCGTGCGTGCGCGAGACCGCGGACTTCATCAGCTCGACGGCGAGGTCACCCGCTGCGGTGTCGACGCCGGCTTCGGCGTAGGAGGACGTGGCGGATGCGGGCTGTTCGGTCACGCTTCAAGAGTACCGGCCCGGGATGCGCGCCCCGCCCCGCGTGTGGACTGACGCCCGGGCGCCCACCTTGTGAACGCACGCACAGGTTGCACCCTTTGCGCCGGTTCAGAACCTGTGCGCCCGGCGACCGCCCGGGTCTCGCCGCACTGGATACGTCTCGCCGCACCAGGTAGAGCTAGTGCGGCGAGAGCAAACGAGTGCGGCGACGACAGACCCGCGCGCGGGCTTCTACTCCTGGCGACCGGGGTCGCCGAAGGGCAGCTGCCCGGACCGGGCAAGTGCCCGCTCACGCAGTTCGGACGCGTCGAGCACGACGTCGAACTCCGCATCCGGCCCGGGGTCGCATCCGCCCGCACCGACCGTCTCGGGGTCGACCGCGGTCGGCCGCTCGAGCAGGTTCTTGCCCAGGTGGTGCGCATCCGGCAGCGGGATCGGGTACACGCCGGTGAAGCAGGCCGTGCAGAGACGTTCGCGGGGCTGCTCGGTCGCGGCGATCATCCCGTCCTCGGAGAGGTAGCCGAGCGAGTCCGCGCCGATCGACTGGCGCACCTCATCGACGGCGAGGCCGGTCGCGATCAGTTCGGCCCGCGACGCGAAGTCGATGCCGTAGAAGCACGGCCACGTGATGGGCGGGCTCGAGATGCGGACGTGGACCTCCGCGGCCCCCGCCTCGCGCAGCATGGACACGAGTGCACGCTGCGTGTTTCCGCGCACGATGGAGTCGTCGACCACGACGAGCCGCTTGCCCTTGATGACCTCTTTGAGCGGGTTGAGCTTCAGCTTGATGCCGCGCTGGCGGATCGTCTGCGACGGCTGGATGAAGGTGCGCCCCACGTATGAGTTCTTGACCAGCCCCTGACCGAACGGGATGCCGCTCGCCTGCGCGTACCCGATCGCCGCGGGGGTGCCGGATTCGGGCGTAGGGATGACCAGGTCGGCTTCGATCGGATGCTCCTGCGCCAGGCGCCGGCCCATCTCGACGCGCGCCTCGTGCACGCCGCGCCCGGCGATGGTCGTGTCGGGGCGGGCCAGGTAGACGTATTCGAAGACGCAGCCGGCGCGCTTCTCCTCCGCGAAGCGCACACTGCGCAGGCCGTTCTCGTCGATGGAGATCAGTTCGCCGGGCTCGACCTCGCGGACGAAGCTTGCACCGACGATGTCGAGGGCGGCGGTCTCGGAGGCCACGACCCAGCCCCGTTCGAGGCGGCCGAGCACGAGCGGGCGGACACCCTGGGGGTCGCGGGCCGCGTAGAGCGTGGTCTCGTCCATGAAGACGAGGCAGTAAGCGCCGCGCAGGCGCGGAAGCACCTCGATCGCGGTGGCCTCGAGCGTGTGGTCGAGGTCGCCGGTGAGCAGCGCGGTGACGACGGCCGTGTCGGTCGTGTTGCCGCGGGAGAGCTCGCCGTCGGTCTGCGGGTAGCGCTCGTGCACGAGCTGGAGGAGCTCGGCCGTGTTGGTCAGGTTTCCGTTGTGGCCGAGCGCGACGGTGCCGCTCGCGGTGCGACCCAGGGTCGGCTGCGCGTTCTGCCAGCTGGATGCCCCGGTCGTCGAGTACCGCGTGTGGCCGACGGCGATGTGCCCGGTGAGGGTGTTCAGCGAATTCTCGTTGAACACCTGCGAGACGAGACCCATGTCTTTGTAGATGAGGATCTTCTTGCCGTCGCTGGTCGCGATGCCGGCCGACTCCTGGCCGCGGTGCTGCAGCGCATAGAGGCCGAAGTAGCTGAGTTTGGCGACTTCTTCGCCTGGTGCCCAGACGCCGAAAACTCCGCAGGCATCCTGCGGGCCTTTCTCGCCTGGCAGTAGATCATGACTGAGAAGACCGTCGCCTCCGGACAAACCGGATACCCCTTAGCTCTCGATGGGATTGTGGGTGTCGTCGTTCGTTACGCGCACGTCGAGTCTATCGGCCTGGACCGTCTTCGCCCGCCTGCCTGCGGCCCGGTCGAGGGCGAGAGCGACAAGGGAGCCGACCGCGACACCGAGGGCGATGGCGGCGACCAGCAGGAAGCCGAAGACCTGCGCCCGGCTGTAGGTCGGGTTCTCGGGAAAAGCGAACGTGAGCGCGAGCGCGATCAGTGCGAACACGACCGAGCCGGCGAACATGAAACGGAAGTACCGCGGAGTCCGCTTCACTGTCACCGTGTCTTCGGTGACCGTCGCGTTCTCGTCCGGCGCTTCGCTCATGGGTCCATTGTCCCTCATGAAAGCTGGGAGCGGATCGGATGGGCCGGCCACCTACGACACTCCCGTCACACGCAGCGGGACGAGAGCTGCCAGGTCCGCACGCTGCCCGGAGGCGTGGATGGCGCCCCCTGCCATGGCCGCATCCCAGGTGCCGCGTCCGGTGGCGAGCGCGAGCCAGGTGCGCGCATCCATCTCGACGACGTTGGGCGGGGTCCCACGCGTGTGCCGGGGGCCGGGGATGCACTGCACGGCCCCGTACGGCGGCACCCGGACCTCGACGGTGTTGCCCGGTGCGCGCTCGGCGAGCAGCTGCAGCAGGTAGCGCACCGCCGTCGCGAGCATCCGGGTGTCGGATGCGTCGGCCAGCGCGGCCGTCACCGCCTCCGACCCGACGTCGTCACCGATTCGCGCTCGTGCCATGGGACCATCCTGCCAAATCCCCTGTCCACAGATGGCGGCGCACTTTCCTGCGCCCGCCGGACGGGCCATAGGCTTGCTCCGTGAAGATTCTCGTTCTCGGATCCGGTGCTCGCGAGCACGCCATCATCACTGCGCTCCTCAGCGAGGAGGCCGGGCACGAGATCATCGCGGCACCGGGAAACGCGGGCATCGCGCGGGATGTGACGGTGATCGCCCTCGATTCGCTCGACGCGCAGGTGGTCGCGAATTTCGCCATCGAAGAGAACATCGAGCTCGTCGTGATCGGGCCGGAGGCTCCCCTGGTCGCCGGCGTCGCCGACGGCCTACGCACCCGCGGAATCCCGGTCTTCGGCCCCGGCAAGGCCGCCGCGCAGCTCGAGGGTTCCAAGACCTTCGCCAAGCGCATCATGGATGCGGCCGGCGTTCCTACCGGCCGCGCGGTGCGGGCGGCGACGCTCCTCGAGGCGGAGGAGGCCCTCGACGCCTTCGGCGCCCCATACGTCGTCAAGGCCGACGGACTCGCGGCGGGCAAGGGCGTGCTGGTCACCCACGACCGGGAGGCGGCCGTCACTCACTCGGCGTACTGGCTCGAGCACGGCTCCGTGCTGGTCGAGGAGTTCCTCGACGGCCAGGAGGTGTCGCTGTTCCTGATCAGCGACGGGCACACTGTGCTCCCCCTGTCTCCCGCACAGGACTACAAGCGTCTTCGCGACGGCGACGAGGGCCCCAACACGGGCGGGATGGGCGCATACTCTCCGCTGCCCTGGCTGCCGGAGACGTTCGTCGACGAGGTCATCAGCACCATCGCGCTGCCGACGGTCCGCCAGCTCGCCAAGGAGCAGACCCCGTTCATCGGGCTCCTCTACTGCGGCCTCATCCTCACCGACCGCGGTGTGCGCGTGATCGAGTTCAATGCCCGGTTCGGCGACCCCGAGACGCAGGTCGTGCTGCCGCGGCTGGTGACGCCTCTCTCCGAGCTGCTCTTCGGTGCTGCGACCGGCTCGCTCGCGGGCGTCGCACACCCTGAGTTCGCGCTCGACGTCGCGGTGACGGTCGTCCTCGCGAGCGAGAACTATCCCGAGACGCCGATCACCGGCCGCCCCATCCACGGGCTGGATGCCGCCGCCGCGGTGCCCGAGGTCACGATCGCCCACGCCGCCACCGCGTTCGACGCCGCTACCGGGTCGTTCGTCGCAACCGGCGGTCGCGTGCTCAGCGTGGTCGCACGCGGCACGACGTTCGCGGAAGCCCGCGCCCGCGCCTACGAGGCGCTTGACCTGATCGAGCTCGAGGGCGGCCAGTACCGCACCGACATCGCAGCGCGCGTCGCTGGGTAGCTCGAACCTGCGCGGCGAGCACAGGAAAAGTGGGCGACTCGCGCGCGCGAAAGCCCCTTTTCCCTGTGCTCGCCGCGCGGGTCCGCGGGTCCGCGGGTCCGCGGGTCCGCGGGCCGCGGCGTCGAGTCCGGGAAAAGTCCGGGAATTCGCTCCGATCCGCGGACTTTTCCCGGGCTCGACTCAGGCGAGGGATCCGGCGCCGGCTAGAGGACGCGGGCGAGGAAGTCGTTCGTGAAGACGTGCTCGGGGTCGAAGTCGCGGGAGAGCGCGCGGAAGTCCTCGAGCCGCGGGTAGAGCGACGGTACGATCGCGTCCCGGTCGAGGTAGAGCTTGCCCCAGTGCGGGCGCGACCCGAGGGGAAGGAGCGCATCCTCCAGCGCCGGCAGCACGGCCTCGACGCCCGCCTGGTCGCGAACCCAGGTGAAGTGCAGCCCGACGACATCCGTGCCGTATGCCGAGCTCAGCCACAGCTCATCCGCCGCGACCGTGCGGATCTCGCTCACCAGCAGCAGCGGCGCGATGAGTGTCGCGATCCCGCGGACGGCGTCGATCGCCTCGCCGATGCGCGCCCGGGGCACCAGGTACTCGGACTGGATCTCCGCACCGTTGCTGGGCGTGAACTCGAAGCGGAAGTGCGCCAGCCGCTCATTCCACGGTCCGACGACGCCGAGCTGCTCGGTGGTGTTGCGCACATCCATCGTCTCGATCATGTGGCGCGGAGCGGTGAGGGCGGGCGCGCCGAAGAAGGAGTCATCGACGCCGCTCGGAGCATCCGCCCGCTCTTTCACCCACGCGAGCGCGACCGCCGGCTCGTCCCACGTCGTGAACAGGCTCACCGAGTAGGCGCTCGATGTGATCGCGTCGAACTGCGTCGCGACCGCGTCCCACGGCAGGCCGCCGAACAGGCGCTGGGATGCATCGAAGCTCGGCTCGATGTCGAGCGTCACCTCGACCATCACCCCGAGCGCTCCCAGCGATACGACGGCACCGTCGAAGCCGGGCTCACCGCGGCGCAGCTCCACAAGCTCACCGTCCGCGCGGAGGATTCGCACACCGC
Source organism: Leifsonia sp. Ger2509 (assembly GCF_055231915.1). Lineage (NCBI taxonomy): Bacteria > Bacillati > Actinomycetota > Actinomycetes > Micrococcales > Microbacteriaceae > Leifsonia > Leifsonia sp. Ger2509. The sequence continues at coordinate 2,683,391 of NZ_JBUYVB010000003.1, read as the reverse complement.
GCACGGCGGTCGCGAGGTTGCCGTTGCGATCGCCGGAGCCGTGTGTCGCGGTGGCGACCGCACCCGCGATCGAGATGTGCGGAAGTGAGGCGAGGTTGTGCAGCGCCCATCCCGCCGCCTGGAGCTCCCTGGCGACGTCGCCGTAGCGCATCCCGCCGCCGACTGTGACCGTGCGTGCAGGTTCGTCGATGCCTACGAGCGCGGGCAGTGACGCCGTGCTGACCAGCAGTTCGGACGAGTCGGCGAGCGCGTTGAAGGAGTGCCGGCTGCCGAGCGCGCGGACCTTGCGCGCCCCGGAGATCACCTCGCGGAGTTCATCGACCGATGCCGGCGCCGCGATGCGTGCCGCCCGGTACTCGTAGTTCCCCGCCCAGTTGAGCTCGCCCATCGTGGTCCTTCCGCTGCGCCGTCGTCGTCCGTTCCAGTCTGGCATCCGCCGTTGTGAACGCGCACATCCGGACGGCAGGGCCGTTCACCGCAACGAGCGTACGCCGTGGCCGACAGCCGGGCCCCATTCGGTGCGAGTGCATCGATGCGCGCGCGAGGCCGCCAGACCACCGGACCCGCGCCCCGGCGCGCCGGCGGCCGCCCAGCTTCTGCACGACCGCACACGGTGCAACGTGCGGGCTCGCTCCGAACGTGGGCGCTCGTACAGAAGGTTGGCGCTCGTACTGAGGGCAGGCGCCCACGCCAGCGGGCCGCCGTACCGAAGGTGGGCGCGCCTGCAAGAGCAGGGCACTCGCACACGATCGGGGCGCGAGTCCTCAGGACGCGGGCGCCACCCCGGCCGCGCCCGCCGGCTTCGCGTAGCCCGGATGTCCATCCGGCGACAGGCCGCTGGCCTCCGACAGCTTCCCCAGCAGCGCCGCGAACTGCACCTGTTCCTCGGAGGTGAGGGCTGCGAGCACGGCGTGCTGGTGCTCCTCGGCGATGGTGCGAAGTGGCCCGAGCAGCGCCTGCCCCGTCTCGGTCAGGGACAGCTCGTAGTTGCGCCGATCGCGCTCGGACCTCGACCGTTCGACGAGCGCGCGCTGCTCGAGGGAGTCGAGCAGCGGCACGATCCGGCTGGGAGTCGTGCCGAGCCGGGCGGCGAGTTCGCGCTGGCTGATTCCGGGCGATCGCCCGAGCACCCGGATGGCGCCTGCGTCACGTGGGGTGAGGTCGAGTTGCGCGACGCGCTCGGCGAAGCGGTCGGCCGCCGCTGCACCGAGCTGCGCGAGGAGGAACGCGGTGCGCGCGGGGGCACCTCGCGGATGTGCGGGCGCGGCAGGTCGATCGGTCACGAGAAACAGAATACAGCCTTGCCGAAACAATTACGCTGTGTAATCATTTCTATTACTAACTAATTCGGAGGAATCATGGACACGGCAACACCGGCGCCGCGCAGGCGGTCCCGCTCGGGCGGCCCCCATCTCGGCGTCCTCGCCATCGTCTCGATGGGCCTCGTGCTCGCCGGCCTCATCGTCGCCTACGCGCTGACCGGCGGCCAGGCCTTCGTCTCGCCGTTCTCCGGTGCGGATGCCGTGTCCGCCTACGCGCAGCAGCACTGGCTGAGCATCCGCGTGACCTCGATGATCCAGTTCGGGTCGGCCGTCCCGCTCGGCATCTTCGCCGCCACCGCCTACGCGCGTCTCCTGCGCCTGGGCGTCCGCGTGCCCGGCCCCGGCATCGGGTTCTTCGGCGGCATCACGGCCTCCCTCCTCCTCATGGTGTCGGCCCTCGCCTCCTACGTGCTCAGCCGGCCGGACGTGAGCCACGATCCGACCGTTGCACTCGCGCTGAGCTTCCTCGTCTTCATCACCGGCGGCGTCGGGTTCGTGACCGGCATGGGCCTGCTCATCGCCGGGATCGCCGTGCCGTCGCTCATCCTCCACTTCGTTCCGCGCTGGCTCGCCTGGACCGGGCTCGTGATCGCGGCGCTCTCGGAACTCTCGTTCCTCTCGATGGCGATCGAACCGCTGCAGTTCCTGCTTCCGATCGGCCGGTTCGGCGGACTGCTCTGGTTGATCGCGGTCGGCTTCCTGCTTCCGAACGACAGGCGTGAGGTGCGTCGCGAGGGTGCGGCACCCGACGCGACCGGGGCCCAGGAAGCAGACGACGCCGCGCACGCCGAGGCGGAGCTCTCATGACGAAGACGGCTTTCGTGCTCGGTGCGAACGGACTGATCGGCAACGCGATCTGCTTCGCACTCGGGCAGGCGGGCATCCGCGTCGTCCCGGCGGCGCGGGACGGCGACGCGCTCGCCGACCTGCGCGAAGGGATGCTCGCGGCCGGGCTCGACTGCCCGCAGACAGAGACGGTGGATGCGACCGACGACGACGCACTGTCCGCCGTGATCTCACGTACCGCATCCGCCTACGGCATGGACATCGCCGTGAACAATGTCGGGCGGGGCCACTACCCCGCGCCGCTCACCGAACTGGACCCCGGTGAGTTCGACGAGATCGTCGCCGTGAACTTCCGGGCGGTCGCGGTTGCGATGCGCAACGAGTTGCGGGTCCTGCCTGACGGCGGTGCGCTCGTCAACATCGTGTCCAGCGCGGGCACGGGAGGTGCGCCCGGAATGTCGGCGTACTCGGCGGCGAAGCACGCTGTGGTGGGTCTTACGCGCACGGCGGCGATCGACTATGCCGGTCGTGGCATCCGGGCGAATGCTGTCGCGCCCGGGCCGATCGAATCCGGCCCCGTGATGAAGCAGCCCGCCGATGTGCGGGCCGGGATCGGAAAGTACGTGCCCCTCGGGCGGATGGGCCGGCCGGATGAGGTCGCGGCGGCGGTCCTGTGGCTCGCGAGCGACGCATCCAGTTACACCACCGGCCTGGTGTTGCCCGTCGACGGCGGCAAGAAGGCGTGAAGCGGCGTCGCCGCACGTTCGGCGCGCCCGGGAGCATCCTGATGATTTCCTGAGGCCGCACGCGTTTCCCGGCTCGCACTCGGGCTCGCCTGCATACGGTTCGGTGTGCGCATTTTCCGATGGGTCGTGGTCGCGGTCGTCGCCATCCTCGTGGTGACCGGCGGATACGTCTGGTACAACTACCAGCATTTCGTGTCCGGGATCACCCACGTCGACGCGATCTCGCACTCCAACGCGCCCGCCAAGGACCTGGACGGCACCGACCAGAACATCCTGCTCGTCGGAGACGACCACCGTCCGGCCGGCGCGACGGCCCAGCAACTCGCCGAACTCGGCACGACCGCGGACGGCGGCGGCACCAACACCGACACGATGATGGTGCTGCACGTTCCCGCCGACGGCCGCAAGGCGACCCTCATCTCGTTCCCGCGCGACTCGTGGGTGGACATCCCCGGATTCGGGATGAACAAACTGAACGCGGCGTTCGCCTTCGGCAGCGAGAACGGCGGCGGGGATGCCGGGGGCGCGCGCCTGCTGATCTCCACCATCCAGAACCTCACCGGCCTCACCATCGACCACTATGTGCGCATCTCGATGCTCGGCTTCTATGACGTCGTCAAGGCGCTCGGCCCCGTGCAGGTCTGCCTCAACAACGCCGTCGACGACCCGTACTCGACCGTCAACCTTCCGAAGGGGGTCTCGACCCTCGATGCACACGAGGCTCTCGCCTTCGTGCGGCAGCGCCACGGGCTGCCCAACGGCGACCTCGACCGCATCGTCCGCCAGCAGTACTTCCTGTCGGTCGAAGCCCGCCAGATGCTCTCGGCCGGCACTCTGCTCAACCCGGTGAAGCTGCAGAACGTGCTCGACGCCGTCAGCGCGTCCATCCAGACAGACCCCGGACTCGACCTGATCGCACTCGCCGCCCAGCTCCACGGGCTCAACGCGAACAACCTGTCGACGGCGACGATTCCGGTCAGCGGCACCCCCACCATCACGGTCGACGGCAACGACGTGTCGATCGTGCAGGTCGACACCGCGGCGATGCCCGCGTTCATCCACTCGGTCATCGGCAACCCGAGTGCCTACGACAGGGCGACCGCCGCTGCACCGTCCTCGGTCACCGTCACCGTGCTGAACGGAAGCGCGGCGGATGGCGCCGCCGCTGCCGACACCGCCACGCTCAGCGCGCTCGGCTTCAAGACCGGCACACCGGGGACGACCGCGACGACGGCGACCACGACCATCGAGTACCCGTCCGGTATGGAGTCAGCGGCCAAGGCTGTCGCCGCCCACGTTCCGGGCGCTGCGGTGACGGCGACGTCGGCGGTGAGCGGTGTGACGCTGGTGCTCGGGACGGACGGAGCGCAGGTCAGCTCGGCGAGTGCATCCTCGGGCGGCGCATCCGGATCCTCCTCGACGTCGGCGCCGACCGCGACCTCCCCTGCGAAGACGTACGCCCAGGGCGCCTGCATCAACTGAGGCCCGGGGGCGATGCCTGAGGGTGCTCGTTCCGGTCGAGCGCGCCTGGTGCGCCTGGCACTCTCGGCCGGAACGCGCACCCTCGGCGCTCCGGCCGAACGAATAGCATTGTCGGGTGAACTCGACATCCTCCGCCCTGCCCGGCTGGTCGCACGTCTACTCGGGAAAGGTGCGGGACCTGTACGTTCCCGCACCCGCGACAGGACTGGATGATGCGAACGCGGTGCTCGTTGTCGCGAGCGACCGCGTCAGCGCCTTCGACCACGTGCTCGAGCCCGGCATCCCGGGCAAGGGCGAGCTGCTGACGACGCTGAGCCTCTGGTGGTTCGACCAGCTCGCGGACGTCCCGAACCACCTGCTCGCCGACCATCGGCTCGATGGCGAGCGTGTCGTCGACGACATCCCGGATGCAGTCGCCGGACGGGCCATGCTCGTCAAGCCGCTGGAGATGTACCCGATCGAGTGCGTCGTGCGCGGTTACCTCACCGGCAGCGGCTGGTCCGAGTACCTCACGACGCACAGCGTCTGCGGCATCCCCCTGCCGCCCGGGCTCTCGAACGGCGATCGGCTGCCCCAGCCGATCTACACGCCGGCCTGGAAGGCGCCCCTCGGCCAGCACGACGAGAACATCACCTTCGAGCGCACGGTCGAGCTCGTCGGCGAGGACACGGCCACCCGGCTGCGCGACCTGTCGCTGTCGATCTACACCGAGGCCGCTGCGATCGCCGAGAAGCGGGGCGTGATCATCGCCGACACCAAGTTCGAGTTCGGCCGTGACCACGCGACCGGCACGACGACGCTCGCCGACGAAGTGCTCACCAGCGATTCGAGCCGCTACTGGGATGCCACGGCCTGGTCGACCGGCACGACTCCCGACGAGCGCATGGCGAGCTTCGACAAGCAGATCGTCCGCGACTGGCTCGCGGCGAACTGGGACAAGACGGGCACGCCCCCGGAACTCCCCGCGGACATCGTCGAGCGCACGGCCGCACGCTACCGCGAGCTCCTGGAGCGCCTCACCGGCGAGTGACGCAGCGGCGGTCGACGCAGCCGGCGCGCGAGCGAGCAGCGGCGCCCGACGCGCCGGCCAGCGAGCGACCCACCGGCGCGAGTGACGCGTAGAGCAACGCCACCGACAAGCACGCCGGGAGCATCCGTCGCCCATCTTCGCGAGAGTCGCGCCTATCTTTCCGGCCCGAGGCACCGTCGTCCCGCGACCCGTTCGTAGCGTGGGGCGCAGATACGCAGGACGAGGGAGCGGCAGTGTCGGACACGGTGACGAACGAGCAGACGGCGAAAGACATCGCCTGGCTGAACCTTCAGAATGCCATCCTTCAGGAGCGATTCGATGCCCTCCCCGAGGAGATCACGGCCCGTGACTTCGCGGAGTTCTCCGCCGAACCCATCGAGCTCATCCGCGAAGCGATCCGGATAGGCGACATCGTCGCAGCGCGTGATGGCGGTCTCGTCAGGATCTCCAAACACGACAACGAGCGGCTGATCCGCTACCGCCTGCTCGAGGACCCGAGTGCACGCGTCGTCGAACGTCCCGCAGCGCCCAGCGTGCGCCGCTTGTCGGTCTACGTCGATGAGGATGTCTTCGAGCTGGTGGCCGATCTCTGCGCCGTGAGCGGCGCATCCCTTCGGGAACTGGTGGAGGAGGCAGTGCTCGCGCGCTGGGGCGCGACACCGGGCTGACGCACGAAATATCCGCGAGCCGCGGAGCGTTGAAAGAGTAGTGACCGAACTTCTCGCAGCAGACACCTCCATGGGAGCGGTGACGCTGCGCGTCGCCGACCTCGACCGCATGATCGCGTACTACCGGGATGGTGTGACGTTGAGTCTCCTCAGCAACGACGGCGACATCGCAGTGCTCGGCCGCGGCACCACCCCGATCGTCGTGCTGCAGCACGCGCCGGAACTCAAGCACGCGTCGCCGCACGACGCCGGCCTGTTCCACACGGCCGTGCTGTTCGACTCGCAGGAGTCGCTCGCAGCGGCGGTCTACTCCGTGGCGCGCGTGGCGCCGGGGACCTTCACCGGCAGCGCCGATCATCTGGTCAGCAAGGCTTTCTATTTCACCGACCCGGAGGGCAACGGCGTCGAACTGTACTGGGACCGCGACCGGACCCAGTGGAGCTGGGTCCACGGCCAGGTCGAGATGGCGACGCTCTACCTCGACCCCAACGCCTTCCTCTCCGAGAATCTCACCGACCGCGCCGCGACCGAGCAGCTCGGGACCGCGACGGTCGGGCACGTGCACCTGGCGGTCGGCGACGTCGCCTCCGCCCGGGCGTTCTACGTCGACAGGCTCGGCTTCGAGGCCACGGCCAGCCTCGGCAGCCAGGCGTTGTTCGTCAGCGCCGGCGGCTACCACCACCACATGGCCATGAACACCTGGAACAGCCGTGGCGCGGGTCCCCGCACTCTGGCGCTCGGTCTGGGGCAGGTCGAACTTCGGGTGCCGACCGCGGAGGACCTCGGCGAACTCACCGAGCGGATGCGCCACTACGGCGTCGAGGCCCGCGACGACGGTCGCTCGGTCAGCTTCGACGACCCCTGGGCGAACACCGTGCGGGCCGTCGCCGCCTGACCCGGGCGAGACTACATGCGAGGCGAAACGGCCACGCGTGGGCCGACTCCCGCGGCTGCGAGGGCGAGCGCCTCATCCACCGCGTCGAGCGGCAGGATGCGCGCCACCTGCTCGGCGAACGGAAAGCCCGTCCCCGAGGCCACCAGGAACTTCACCGCGGCCTCGAGGTGCCGGGGAGCGTAATCGTGGACCCCCCGCACCGTGAGCAACCTGCTGACCAGCTGGTCCGGGTCCAGCGGAAGATCGGAGCCCGGCGCCAGGGAGCGAACTAACACGACCACACCGCCGACGTCGACCGTCGACAGCAGGGTGCGCACAGCCGCGGGCGAACCCGACATGTCGAGCCCCACGGTGCACGCGACGCTCCGTCCGCCGGCGCGTGCGATCGCTGCGGGAAGCCCGTGGGGCGAGTTGTCGCCGACCCGCGGATCCGCGACCGCCTTCGCTCCGAACGCGAAGGCCCTCTCGCGCCGTTCGTCGACCGGGTCGCTGATCACGACGTTCGCACCCGCATCCGTCGCCATCGCCGTGGCTGTCAGCCCGAGCATCCCTGCCCCGGTGACCACGACCACCGCGCCGTCCAGAGCAGTGACTTCGGACGCCGCCTCGATCGCGGCAGCAACCGTCGCCGTCGCGCAGGACGCCGGCGCGAGCACGGTCGCCGGAACGTCATCGGGAACCGCCACCATCGGGGTGCCGGACAGGACATGGGCGTGCGTCGCGAAGCCGCCGGAGAGCTCCCAGCCCCTGCGCATCCGTTCGTGTCCATAACGCTGCACGCTGACGCATTTCTGGCCGAGCCCCCGTCGGCACCGCACGCACCGCCCGCACGGCACGGACACCGACCAGACGATCCGCTCGCCGAGGGAGACCCGGTGGCCGTCGGTCGTCTTCGCGCCGCCCTGGCCGAGGGCGACCACGCGGCCGACCTGTTCGTGGCCGAGGATCAGTGGGGCCTGCGCGATGTGATGCCCGAGCACCGTCTGCACATCCGACCCACACACGGTCACGAGCTCGATCTCGACCAGCGCGTCCCCCGGCGCCAGACGGACGCCCGGGACAGCCACCGCCTCGTGCGCGTGGCCCTCACCCGTCCACACCATCGCCGTGGCGGACGGGAACACTCCCACCCCCTTGCCGGCACGTGCCGGAGGCTCCAGCACGCGGGGGGTGACCGCCCTAGTCGTCAAAGCCGAGCAGGGCGGGGAGGTCGGCGATGCTGTCGATCACCGCGTCCGCGCCGGCATCGCTGAGGGCGCCTTCATCGTCACCGCCCGCGAGGACACCGACCACGAGACCGGCGCCGGCGGCGATGCCCGCGGCCATGACGGATGCTGTGCTCCCGACCACCACCATGGAATCCACACTCGTCGCACCGGTACGCAGGAGCGCAGTGAGGGGGAGGTCGGGGGACGGATAGCGTCGTCCGGCATCGGCGTGACTGAGGACCGCGTCCACCCGGTCGTCCCAGGCGAGAGCGCTGACGATGGCGTGCGCCGCCGACGGCGCGAGCCCCGTCGTGAGCGCAACCTTCACACCCGAATCACCCAGTAGCCGGATGATGTCTTCAGCCCCTGTAGCAGCCGTCACGACATCCGTGGACGCCCCTCGGCGGTCGTCGGCGATCGCGACGGCCAGATCGAGGACGACCAGTTCCAGCTCGACGTCGTCGTCATCGTCCTCGTCGTCCTCGCCACGGGCTTCGTCGATGTCGGTCACATCGAACTCGTCGTAATCGCCGTCGGTGTCGCCTTCGCCGGTGGTCTCGACGACATCGTCGATCCTCCCGGCATCGTCGAACTCCGATGTCAGGATCCCGTCCTTGGTCATGAGGGTGCCTTTCTCTGCGGTCGGCGTGCGAAGAACGGGGTGGTCGGCCCCGAAGCCTCTCCCGCTCGGCGCGCTGCACGGCGAGCGCTGTGCATCCGTAGAAAAACGCTAAGCAGGCCGGGCGAAGCGCGCGCCAACCGACGGTTACCGGGAGGTGAACGGCTGGCGGCAGGTGCGGGCCGGGAGACCCGCGTTGCATTCTCGTGACGATCGGCGCGATAATGCAACAGGATGCTTCAGCGAGGAGGGCGGGCGTGACCGTCGACGACAACACCAGGGAATTCGATCCGGACATCGTCACCGACTTCAGCCAGCGGATGAGCTATGGCTCCTACCTCGACCTCGATGTCCTGCTGAGCGCGCAACGGCCGGTGAGCACGCCGGAGCATCACGACGAGCTGCTGTTCATCATCCAGCACCAGACCACCGAGCTCTGGCTGAAACTGGTGCTCCACGAGCTCCGGTCGGCGCGCGACCTGCTTCGTGCCGACCAGCTTCAGATCGCCCTCAAGCGGATCGCGCGCGTCAAGCACATCCAGAAGACGCTCACCGAGCAGTGGTCCGTGCTCGCGACCCTCACGCCCACCGAGTACGCCGAGTTCCGCGGCTTCCTCGGCAACTCGTCGGGGTTCCAGTCCTACCAATACCGCGCTGTCGAGTTCGTGCTCGGCAACAAGAACCGGCGGATGCTGAGCGTGTTCGAAAGCGACCCGGAGGCGCACGCGCTGCTCGCCGACCTGCTCGAGCAGCCGAGCATCTACGACGAGTTCCTGCGCTACCTTCACCGTGCCGGCTTCCGGATCCCGGAGGCGATCCTCGACCGGGACGTCAGCGAGGCGCACCGATTCAGCCCCGAGCTCGTCGACACGTTCCGCGAGATCTACGAGAACGCGACCGACCACTGGGCCGAGTACGAAGCCTGCGAGGAGCTGGTCGACCTCGAGGACAACTTCCAGCTCTGGCGGTTCCGTCACCTGAAGACCGTGCAGCGCACGATCGGCATGAAGACGGGCACGGGCGGTTCGACCGGAGCCAGCTTCCTGCAAAAGGCGCTGGAGCTCACCTTCTTTCCCGAACTGTTCGCCGTGCGCACCGAGATCGGCGCACCGGCCGCGTCCGGAGGCTGACATGATCGCCGACGGATTCACGCTCGGCGTCGAGCAGTGGTGGTCGGGCGGGTGGCGCGACCGCACCGTTTTCGTCGCTGCGGGCGGACGCCTCCATGCGGTCGGCGATCGGGAGACGGATGCAGACCTCGAACTCCCCGGCACCCTGTTCCCGCGGCTGATCGACCACCATGTCCATCTCGGGCTCACGGAGCCTGCGGCCCTGATGACAGGCGGCATCACGGCCGTCACGGATCTGGGATGGGTGCCCTCCGAGACGGCGCGGCTCCAGGATGCGAGCCGGGATGCGGCCTCGGGCCTCCCCGAGGTGAGCATCGTGGGAGCCCTGATCACGTGCCAGGGTGGATATCCGACGGGCAGCGCCTGGGCGCCCGCCGGAGCCGTGGTGGAGGTGCGCGACGCTGCCGAGGCGGAAGCAGCCGTGGATGCGCAGGTGGCGATCGGAGCATCCGCCATCAAGTTCACGATGAACAGCGAGGCGGGGCCGGCGCCCTCGCCCGACCTGGCCGCCGCGATCGTCGCGGCCGCGCACCGCGCGGGGCTTCCCGCGGTCGTGCACGCGCAAGGTGCCGGGCAGGCACGCCGGGCCTACGAGGCGGGCGCGGACCGCTTCGCGCACGCCCCATTCTCCGAGCGCCTCGACGACACCCTCATCGACCTGATGGCCGACGACGGCACCGAATGGATCTCCACGCTCGACATCCACGGCTGGGGGACGCCGATCGGCGACTTCAAGGTCGCCCTCGACAACCTGCGCCGCTTCGCCGATGCCGGTGGCCGCATCCTGTACGGAACGGATCTCGGCAACGGGCCGCTCCCGGTCGGTGTCAACGGGCGTGAGCTCCTCGCGCTCGCCGCCGCCGGACTTGACCGCGACCAGCTGGTCGCATCGATCGCCGGCGACCAGCTCCTCACGGCCGTCGGCCCGCGTTTCGCGTGGGCGCCCGGCCGGCCACCGGCGGACCCGGCCGCCGCCGCGCACTGGCTCACGACATCCCGGGGCGTCACCGTCGACTCGCTGACCCGCTGAAGCCGCCCGCCCATCCGCCGAACCGCCGATCTGTCGAACCGCCGATCTGTCGAACCGCCCGTCCGCCCATCCGCCCCCCAGCGCCCACCCGCAGCACCCGCACCCAGGAGGAACCGCACATGACCGAACCCAGACCCGACCGCGCCGGGCCGTCCGCTTCCGCGACGGGCAGCGTCGACGCCCACCTCGGCTACGCGCGACGGATGGACCGCAGCGACGGACTCGCGCACTTCCGCCGTCAGTTCCACGGCATCCCCCAGGACTCGGATGCCGGTGACGGAGGTGCGGGCCTCGCCGATGCCGGCACCGTCGTCGCGTACTTCGACGGCAACTCGCTCGGGCGGCCGACCCGCGCCAGCCTGGAGCGCATCCCGAAATTCCTCGCCGAGGCGTGGGGCGGACGGCTCATCCGGGGGTGGGACGAGGAATGGATGGAGTTGCCGTTCACGATCGGCGACGCGATCGGGCGCACGGCCATCGGTGCGGCCCCCGGCCAGACCTTCATCGGCGACTCGACCACGGTGACGCTGTACAAGCTCGCCCGGGCGGCGATCGACTCGCAGGCGGCCCTCCGCAGCGACGGACCGTTCCGCACGGAGATCGTCGTCGACACGGACAACTTCCCGACCGACCGGTATGTGCTCGAAGGCATCGCCAAAGAACGCGGGCTCACCGTGCGCTGGATCGAGGCCGACCCGACCGGCGGGGTCACGCCCGGACAGGTCGCGGCGGTCGTCGGCCCGCAGACGTCGCTCGTGCTGCTCAGCCACGTCTCCTACCGGTCCGCGTTCATCGCCGATGTCCCCGCGATCACGAAGATCGCCCACGACGCAGGCGCGCTGGTGCTCTGGGACCTGTGCCATTCGGCGGGGTCGGTGCCGGTTGAGCTGGACGCCTGGGGCGTCGACCTTGCGGCTGGATGCACGTACAAGTACCTCAACGGCGGCCCGGGATCGCCCGCGTTCGGCTATGTGCGGGCGGAACTGCAGGATGCCCTGGCGCAGCCGATCCAGGGCTGGATGGGAACGCAGGAGGTCTTCACGATGGGACCGCGCTACCAGGCCGCCTACGGCATCCGCCGTTTCCTCAGCGGAACGCCGGCGATCGTCGGGATGCTCGCCATGCAGGACACGATCGCGATGATCGAGCAATGCGGCATCCAGGCGGTGCGCGACAAGTCGGTCGCACTCACCGAGTTCGCGATCGCCCTCGCCGACGACTGGCTCGCTCCGCTCGGCGTCACCGTGGCCAGCCCGCGTGAGGCCGCGATGCGCGGAGGCCACGTCACGCTGAGCCATCCGGCTATGCGCGAGGTCACGGCGAGGCTCTGGGAACAGGATGTCATCCCCGACTATCGCGACCCGGGCGGCCTTCGCATCGGGCTGTCGCCGCTCAGCACCAGCTTCGAGGAGACGTATCGCGGGATGGCTGCGGTGCGGGACACGCTGCGCGCAGAGCTGCTGGAGCGGTCGGGGCTGGGATGACGCTCTCCGCGGTCGGGGCCGGGGGCGCCGTGGCCGGGGCGGCTGGGGCCGGGGCCGGGCGCGCCGTGGTCGGGGCCGGGGCCGGGGCCGGGCGCGCTTCTGCCGGGGCCGGGCCTGCCGTGCTCGACGATTTCGACTCGCGGCCGGGCGGCTCGATGTCGTTGCTGCGGACGATCGTCGGAAGCACCCTGCGCCAGCTCGGCGGCTGGATGCCCACCTCCGGCGCCGTCACGATGCTCGGCGCCCTGGGCATCCCCTCCTCGACCGCGCGCTCCACGCTCACCCGCCTGGCTGGGCGCGGTGTTCTCGCGCGCGAACCGCGCGATGGCGTCGCCGGCTATGTCCTCCGGCCGGAGGCCGTGCCGATGCTCGAGAAGGGGGATGCGCGGATCTTCGAGCCGCCCGCATCCGCCGACACCGGCTGGTGCCTGGTCTCGTTCTCGATCCCCGAGCGGCACCGCGACCGCAGGCACCAGCTGCGGCGGCGGCTCGACTGGATCGGGTGCGGTACCGTGAGCGACGCGCTGTGGATCGGGCCGGAACGCGTGGCAGACGACGTGCGTGACATCCTCGACGACCTCGGGCTCGCCGGAGAAGTGACGGTGTTCACGGGGGCGCGACCCGACCCGGACCGCCCGCTCGCCGAACTCGCGGGCCGGTGGTGGGACCTGGAGCGGGTGCGGATGCTCCACCAAAGCTTCCTCGACCGCTACGCGGCCGCGGCGACCGGGGTCGCGGTTGCAGATCGCGCGGCGTTCGCCACCTGGGTCGGAGCGCTCGACCAGTGGCGCGTCATCCCCTACCTCGATCCCGGGCTGCCGCCGACGGCACTGCCGCCCGGGTGGCCCGGACGTGCGAGCCGCGAGCTGTTCGCCGTCATCCACGAACGGTACGCGGATGACGCCCTCGCATTCGCGCGTCAGGTCACAGGGTGTGGACAACCGGCACGCACCCCCGCGATCCCCCGATAGAATCGACCCATCCCCACCCAGCTGCCGAGCGGAGAGTGCCCGTGCCCACCATCGTTGTAGAAGTCATGCCCAAGGCCGAGCTGCTCGACCCGCAGGGCAAGGCCGTCGCGGGCGCACTCGCGCGCATCGGCAAAGGCCCGTTCACGGGCGTCCGGCTCGGCAAGCGTTTCGAGCTCACGGTCGACGGGCCGATCGACGACGCGACGAAGGCGGCCGTCGAAGAGATCGCGACCGACATCCTGTCGAACTCGGTGATCGAAGACGTGGTCGGCATCCACTACGGCGAGGCTGACGCCTGATGCGCATCGGCGTCGTCACCTTCCCGGGGTCGCTCGACGACCGCGATGCCCTGCGCGCCATCCGCCTCGCCGGCGCCGAGCCCGTCGCACTCTGGCACGGCGACCACGACCTACAGGGTGTCGACGCTCTCGTGCTGCCGGGCGGTTTCAGCTACGGCGACTATCTGCGCTGCGGTGCGATCGCGAGCCTTTCGCCGATCATGACCGAGGTCATCGACGCGGCGGGCAAGGGCCTGCCCGTGCTCGGCATCTGCAACGGTTTCCAGATGCTCGCCGAAGCGCACCTCGTCTCGGGCGGGCTCATCCGCAACGACCACGGCAACTTCATCCGGCGCGACCAGCACCTGCGCGTCGAGAACACCGCGACGCCCTGGACCAGCGGGTTCGATCAGGGCCAGGAGATCGTCATCCCCCTCAAGAACGGCGAAGGCGGCTTCATCGCGCCCGCCGACGAGCTGGCGCGCCTCGAGGGCGAAGGCCTCGTCGTCTTTCGCTACCAGGGCGTCAACCCCAACGGTTCGCTGAACGACATCGCGGGCGTCCGCAACGAGCGCGGCAACGTCGTCGGCCTCATGCCGCACCCCGAGCACGCCGTCGAACCCGGCTTCGGCCCCGACACGTCGGCCGCGATGCGCTCCGGCGTCGACGGCCTCACCTTCTTCACGTCGGTCATCCGCAGCACGCTCGTCGAGGCGTAAGCGCGGTCGCGCTGTGGTGCGGTGCCCACCGCCCCCGCACACGTTCTCCGCGAGGGCACACGTTCCAACGTGGGCGCTCGTTCACAAGGCGTGCGGCAGAGCCGCGCCGCTCCCTCGCAGCGCGCAGGCGCATTCGCGGCGGAATCTCTTGGCGCGAGCCCGCGCTCGGCACGACGAAGGCGGGCCCGCGCGGCTAACACCGCCACCGCATACGTTCCGCACGAGCGCACACGTTCCGCACGAGCGCACACGTTCCAACGTGGGCGCTCGTTCACAAGACGTGCGGCGGAGCCGCGCCCCTCCCGCGAGCGCGGCCCGACCGTCCAGGGCCCTGTGGACAACGGGCCGAGGGACCTCGCCCCGCCGGTAGACTGGGACTGCCCGGCACCCAGCGACTTCTTGGAGACTCCCTCCCGTGACCGACCTTTCCACTGCATCCGTCGTCGACACCGTCGCGAACGCCACCGAGACCCCTGAACGCGAGCAGCCTTACGCTGCACTCGGCCTGAAGGACGACGAGTACACGCGCATCCGCGAGATCCTCGGCCGGCGCCCGACGAGCGGCGAACTCGCGATGTACTCGGTGATGTGGAGCGAGCACTGCTCCTACAAGTCGTCCAAGATCTACCTGCGCCAGTTCGGGCAGAAGGTCACCCCCGCCATGAAGAAGAACCTCATGGTCGGCATGGGCGAGAACGCGGGAGTGGTCGATGTCGGCGAGGGCTGGGCGGTCACATTCAAAGTCGAGTCGCACAACCACCCCAGCTACATCGAACCTTTCCAGGGCGCGGCCACCGGCGTCGGCGGCATCGTCCGCGACATCATCTCGATGGGCGCGCGACCGGTAGCGGTCATGGACCAGCTGCGCTTCGGTGCCATCGAAGAGGCGGACACGGCCCGTGTCGTGCACGGTGTCGTCTCCGGCATATCGTTCTACGGCAACTGCCTCGGCCTCCCCAACATCGGTGGCGAGACCTACTTCGACGCGGTGTACCAGGGCAATCCGCTCGTCAACGCGCTCTCCGTTGGAGTCCTGCGTCACGAAGACCTGCACCTCGCCAACGCGTCCGGACTCGGCAACAAGGTCGTGCTGTTCGGCGCCCGCACCGGCGGCGACGGCATCGGTGGCGCGTCCATCCTCGCATCGGACACTTTCTCTGCCGGCGGCCCGACGAAGCGTCCTGCCGTGCAGGTCGGCGACCCGTTCGCCGAGAAGGTGCTCATCGAGTGCTGCCTCGAACTCTTCCGCGACAAGCTCGTCGAAGGCATCCAGGACCTCGGCGCTGCCGGAATCTCCTGTGCGACCTCCGAGCTGGCCTCGAACGGCGACGGCGGCATGTTCGTCGAACTCGACAAGGTGCTGCTGCGGGACCCGAACCTGACGGCCGAAGAGATCCTGATGTCCGAGAGCCAGGAGCGCATGATGGCCGTCGTGAAGCCGGAGCTTCTCGACGCCTTCCTCGCGGTCACGGCGAAATGGGATGTGGAGACCAGTGTCCTCGGCGAGGTCACCGACACGGGCCGGCTCGTGATCAACTGGCACGGCGAAGAGATCGTCAACGTCGAGCCGCGCACGGTCGCGGTGGATGGACCGGTCTACGACCGTCCCGTCGCCTACCCGACGTGGATCGACGCTCTCCAGGCGGACAGCGCATCCCGGCTTCCTCGGTCGGCCGATCCGGAGATCCTGCGCGAACAGTTCCTCGCCCTCCTCGGTAGCGCCAACCTCGCCGACAAGGGCTGGATCACCGACCAGTACGACTACTTCGTCGGCGGCAACACGGCCCTCGCCTTCCCCGACGATGCAGGTATGATCCGTGTCGACGAGTCGAGTGGACTCGGCTTCGCCATTGCGACGGATGCGAACGGTCGCTACTGCCAGCTCGACCCGAAGCAGGGTGCCCGGCTCGCACTCGCGGAGGCATATCGCAACGTGTCCGCATCCGGTGCGGTGCCCTCCGCGGTTACGGACTGCCTCAACTTCGGCAGCCCAGAGAACCCCGAAGTGATGTGGCAGTTCTCCCAGACCGTCGAAGGACTCTCCGACGCGTGCCTGGAACTCGAAATCCCGGTCACCGGCGGCAACGTCTCCTTCTACAACCAGACCGGATCAACCCCGATCTTCCCGACGCCGGTCGTCGGCGTCCTCGGAGTGATCGACGACGTGGCCCGCCGCATCCCCAGCGGATGGCAGGACGAGGGCGACAACATCTACCTCCTCGGCGTCACGCGCGAAGAGCTCGACGGCTCCGCCTGGGCCGGGACCATCCATGGGCACCTCGGCGGACTGCCGCCGACCGTCGACCTGGCGCGTGAACGCGAACTGGGCGAGTTGCTGCGCGCCGGTTCCCTCGAAAGCCTCATCGCATCCGCGCACGACCTCGCAGACGGCGGCCTCGCGCAGGCGCTCGCGGAATGCGTGCTGCGGTTCGGCGTCGGGGCCCGCGTGTGGCTCACCGAGATCATGGACCGCGACGGCGTCGATGCGACGACGGCACTCTTCAGCGAATCGACCGGGCGCGTGCTCGTATCCGTTCCCCGCGAAGACGACGTCAAGTTCCGCGGGCTGTGCGAAGGTCGTGGCTACCCGGTGCTCCGTATCGGCGTGACCGATGCCGAGGTCGGAACCCAGCCGGTCCTGGAAATCCAGGACCACTTCACCGTCGGCCTCGAAGAACTGGCCAGCACACACAAGGCGACGCTGCCCGAATACTTCGGACCCGTTGTCTCCGCCAAGCCCGGCGCAGGCTACCTCGCCAAGACCGACAGCTGAGCTGGCTGCTACTCGGGCTGGTTCACTGACTCGACCGGCGCGGTCGCCCGCGTCGCCGGCGCATCGGCGGTCGACGCTGTGGCTGTCGCAGTCGCCGTCTCGACGCTCGACCCGGTCGGGGTGGCCGTCGCAGTCGTCTCGGCGGTCGACCCTGACGCAGTCGCCTCAGCCGGCGCGGCGGCCGCGCGCCGCGTCAGCACCCGCACCCGCTGCTGCGTGAGCAGGATGCCGAGCAGCACCACCACCGCACCCACCGGCTCGTTCCAACTCAGCGACTCCTGCAACACGAGGATGCCCAGCGCGACACCGACCACCGGAGTCACATACGTCACCCCCGAGGTCGCGGTCGGCCCCCACGCCCGCAACACGTTCATGTTCCAGATGTAGACCACGCCCGTGCCGAGCGCGCCCAAGGCGAGAAGACTCAGCAGCACCGGCCAGCTGAATGTGATCGGCTGCCACGCGACCAGCGGAGTCAACGCGACCATGATCACCGCCGCCACGCCGATGTTCATCACGGCGACCGTCGTGGCGGGCATATCGCGATGGCTGATGAAGCGCCGGATGTATCCGAAGCTGAAGCCGTAACACGTCACGGCCCCGAGACATGCGAGCTGGCCCCAGATGCTGCCCGTCAGCGCGGCGACCTGCCACGGCCCGACCACGATCACAACACCGACGATCCCCACAGCCACGCCGAGCACCTGGTCGCGATTCAGCCGCTCCACGCGGAAAGCCAGCGTCGCGAGGATTGCGGTCGTGATCGGCGTGACCGCGTTGTAGATGCTTGCCAGGCTGGATGACACGTACTGCTCCGCCCAGGCGAAGAGGAGGTAAGGGACGACGCAATAGGTGATCGCCACCACGAGGAAATGCAGCCAGACGATCGGCTCCCGGGGCAGGCGGCTGCGGGTCGCCAGCGCGATGATCCCGAGCGTGATCGCACCGAACACGAGACGCGCCCAGACGACCTGCCCGAAACTCACCCCTTGGAGGCCCACCTTCATGAACAGGAAGCTGGCGCCCCAGATGAGACCCATGGCGACGAACTGGATGGCAACCTTCACGCTTCGACGTTACCGGTACCCCGCGACATGCGCCCGCGGAAATCGGACACAGCGTGCAGACAGCCACGGGCGCCGGGAGGGGCGGCCTCGCCCTCAGTCGACGATCGCGATCCGCACCGGAACGTTGCCGCGCGTCGCGTTCGAATACGGGCAGACGACGTGGGCCGCATCGGCCAGTTCTTCCGCCTGGGCCCGGCCGACATTCGGCACGTACACATCCAGTTCGACCGTAAGCCCGTAGCCTCCGGCGCCGTTGTCCCCGATGCCGACGCTGGCGGACACTCCCGCATCCCGGGTGTCGAGCTTCTCGCGCCGGCCGACCGCATGGATTGCACTCAAGAAGCACGCAGCGAACCCGGCCGCGAAGAGCTGTTCGGGGTTGGTGCCTTCGCCAGATCCGCCGAGCTCACGCGGCGGCCGGGTGTCGAAGTCGAGCAGATCGTCCTCACTTCGGACGTGGCCGTCGCGGCCTCCGCCCGATGCGTGTGCGATGGCTGTGTATGCGATGTCCATAGGCTCAGCCCATACCTGCCGCCTGAACGAGCGCTGGGCACCCGCCCGCGGCGATGGTGTAGGGGGAGACCCTCTCGGCCGGTCAGCTCACGTCGAATGGCACGCCGCTGAACTCCTCAAGCCGCGACCACAGGCGCGCCCCCACCCGGGGATCGCTGCTCGTGGACGTGGGCCGCTGCCGGGTGGGCGCACCCCGCGTCAGCGCGCGGGGGCCCCAGTAGTCGCCGCCCCGCGCATCCGGGTCGGTCGCAGCGCGCACGATCGGCCACGCCCCGCGGTCCTTCCCCTGGGTGGCCGCCGCCTGCAGGTTGTCGACGAAGCGCGTCATGCGCGTCGGCTCGTTCACGCCCCGGATGCCCGGCGTGCGACCGCTGGTCGAATAGCCCGGATGCGCGACGATGCTGGCGACGCCGCTCCGCGCGAGGCGCAGTCGGCGATCGAATTCGAAGCCGAATGCCTGCACCGCGATCTTCGACTGCGCGTAGGCACGCCATCCGCTGTATCCGCGAACCAGCTGCAGGTCGTCGATGCGGAAGGTCGAGAGTCGGCTGGCCATGCTGCCGAGCATCACGACGCGCGCGCCGTGCGTCGCAGCGAGCGTCGGGTAGAGCCGGGCCGTGAGCGCGAAGTGTCCGAGCACGTTCGTGGAGAGCACGAGTTCGTTGCCGCGCGCATCCGTCTCCCGTTTGGCGGGCGGATGCACCATCCCGGCGTTCTCGACCAGCACGTCGATCCGGCCACGCGCCGCGAGGACATCTGCCGCAGCACCGATCGACTCCGGGTCGGTGAGGTCGAGGTCGAGGAGTTCCACACTCGCGCCCGGCACCCGTCGGCGGATGGCGGCGAGCGCCGCACGCCCGCGTTCCCGATTGCGGCACGCGAGCACGACGTGCGCGCCGGCCGAGGCGAGCTGCTCGCTGGTGAAGTAGCCGATCCCGCTGTTCGCACCGGTCACGACGACGGTCGTGCCGGCCTGATCGGGAAGCGAGTCGACGGACCAGGTCACGATGTGCGGTTGTCGGCGGCGGAGCCCGCGATGCGCTCGTGGTGGTGGATGACCTCAGCGACGATGAAGTTGAGGAACTTCTCGGCGAACGCCGGGTCGAGGTGGCTCTCCTCAGCGAGCGCCCTGAGCCGCTGGATCTGTTCGCGCTCGCGGTCCGGGTCTGCCGGCGGCAGGCCGTGGGCCGCCTTGAGCCGGCCGACCTGCTGCGTGAACTTGAAGCGTTCGGCGAGCATGTGGACCACGGCGGCGTCGATGTTGTCGATGCTCTCGCGGATGCTGTGCAGCTGTGCGTACACGGCGTCGTCGGCCGCAGCTGCGCCGGAACCGGCCGCGGGGTCGGCGGCAGCGGCGCTGGAGGCGTCCAGCTCGGCGGCGGGGGTGTCGTTCGGGGCCATAGACCGACCCTAACGCGTTCGATATCGGGGGTTGCGCATCCTTTCGTCTACGCGTAGATTATCTACGCATAGAGCAATTCCGGAAACAACGGACAGAAAGGCACCGATCATGTGGACAAGCGAACACACCGCCGAGACGGCACTCGATCGCGAGACCGTCTGGGCGGCCCTCAGGGACCTCCACACCGGCGCACTCACCTATGAGGGCGCCGACAGCTTCGAACTCCACGGACCCTTCGCGGTCGGCACCGAACTGACGGTCACCCCCGTCGGGCAGGATCCGTTCCCGTCGACGATCATCGACTTGGTCGAGAACGAGACCTACGCCGACCGCACCGAGTTCGGCACGCTCGTGCTCACCTTCCGCCACACCCTCGTCCCGATCGGAAACGGCACCAGGGTCACGCACCGCCTCGAGATCGACGGCGAGGGCGCCGACGAGATCGGACCCGAACTCGGCCCGCAGATCAGCGCCGACTTTCCGGAGTCGATGGATGCGCTGTTCGAGCAGGCACGGCAGCGCGCGTGACCCGCTTCCCTGAAGGCCCGGCCACCAGCCCGGGCTTTCTCCTCTGGCACACCACCCTGCGCTGGCAGCGGGCGATGGCCGCCGCGCTGTCGCCCCTCGACCTCACCCACGTGCAGTTCGTCATCCTCGCCTCCACCTGGTGGCTGAACGGCCAGGGCGAGCGGCCGAAGCAGTCCCGGCTCTCGGAGTACACGGGTTCGGATGCGCGGATGACCTCCGAGGTCGTCGGCCGATTGATCGCCAAAGGACTCCTCGAACGCACCCGCGACCCGGGTGACGCACGGGCCAAGGTCCTCGCGGTCACGACCGACGGCGCCGCCGTCGCCGCGCGCGCGATCGCCGCCGTCGAGGCTGCCGACGAGGCGTTCTTCGCGCCCGCGCTGAACCGACCCCTCGGGCTGGTCGTCCTGCTGCAGACCCTCGCCGCGCGCTGAAGCTCCCGATACGGTGGAGTGGTGACCGAGACCTTCCTGACCCAGCCCATCGACGACGAATCGGCTCGCGCTGTGGCGGATGCCGGCCTGCGGATGTCGCTCGTCGACACCTCCGACCAGGCGGCGTTCGACGAATGGCTCCTCGCCGACTTCCGCGGCTTCCTCGGTGGACGGCTGGCCGAGGATGCGCTCGCAGAGGCCCGCGAATACATGAGCGACCGCCGCACGACGGCCGTCTACGACGACACCATCCCTGCTGCGGCCGCGCCGGTCGGCACGGTCAACTCGTGGGTCGCACCGCTCACCGTCCCCGGCGGCGCCACCGTCGACAGCTGGGCGATCAGCTCGGTGACCGTGGCCCCGA
The DNA here is from genome assembly GCF_055231915.1 of Leifsonia sp. Ger2509. Taxonomy (NCBI): domain Bacteria; kingdom Bacillati; phylum Actinomycetota; class Actinomycetes; order Micrococcales; family Microbacteriaceae; genus Leifsonia; species Leifsonia sp. Ger2509. The sequence goes on along the minus strand of NZ_JBUYVB010000003.1, from coordinate 2,661,942 downwards.
CGCACCGCCGCCGCGGCATTGCGCGCGCCCTGCTCGGCGGAGAGCTGCGCACTGCCAGCGCGCTCGGCGTGCCGCTCGCCATCCTCACCGTCTCGGAGTCGGTGATCTACGGGCGGTGGGGCTTCGGCCCTGCGACCTGGGCGACCGAGTGGCGCGTCGACACGAAGCGCGTGAACTGGGCCGGTCCCGCGACCACAGGCCGCCTCTCCTTCACCGAGCCGGAGCCGTACCAGGAGACCGGCCGCGCCGTCCTCGCTACGGTCATGGCCGGTCGCGCAGGCGAGATCGCCGCGACGCCGCACCTCGCCGACCGGCTGATCGGGCCGTCGAAGGGCAACCCGGATGCGGCGAAGTACCGGCTCGTGCGCTACGACTCCCCCGCCGGCGAGCCGGAAGGCTTCGTGAGCTACGTCGTGAAGGACTCGGAGGACTTCACCCGCCACACCGTCGACGTGACCTACCTGGCGGCCGCCACCGACGAGGCCCTCGCCGCCCTCTGGCGGTTCCTGCTCGAGCTCGACCTGGTGTCCGAGGTGCACATCCACACCCGCGGCGTCGACGAGCCGCTTCCGCTCCTCGTGTCGGACATCCGGGGCGCAGCACTGGTCGGCGCGCAGGATCACCTGTGGGTGCGCGTCCTCGACGTGCCCGCGGCGCTGGGCGCGCGCCGCTACGAGAACGACGGCGAGCTCGTCCTCGAGGTCACGGACGACCTCGGCTTCGCCGACGGTCGCTATCGGATGCGCGTCACGGGCGGCGAGGCCACGGTCGAGGCGACCGATGCAGAACCGGACGTCACGATGCCCGTGAGTTCACTCGGGTCGGTCTACCTGGGCCACGGTCTGGCGCGACCGCTTGCCCTGGCGGGACGGGTCTCCGGCGATGCGGCGCGGCTCGACCGGCTTTTCCGCACAGCCGTGCCGCCGCGCCTGAGCATGTGGTTCTAGGAGCCCGCTAGTCGACGAGGTCGTGGCGGACGACGATCGCGTCGCGGCCCGGCCCGACACCGATCGCTGAGATGCGCGCACCGCTCATGGCTTCGAGCGCGAGCACGTAGTCCTGCGCGTTCTGCGGCAGGTCGGCGAACTCCCGCACGCCGGAGATGTCTTCGGACCAGCCGGGGAACTCCTGGTAGATCGGCACCGCGTGGTGGAAGTCGCTCTGCGAGGCCGGAACCTCGTCGTGCCGCACACCATCGACGTCGTAGGCGACGGCGACCGGGATGCGCTCGAGACCGGTCAGCGTGTCGAGCTTGGTGAGCACGAAGTCGGTGACTCCGTTGATGCGCGCCGAGTACCGGGCGATCGGCGCGTCGTACCAGCCGGTGCGGCGCGGACGGCCTGTCGTCGTGCCGAACTCGAAGCCGCGCTCGCGCAGCCACTCGCCGGACTCGTCGAACAACTCGGTCGGGAACGGGCCTGCGCCGACCCGCGTCGTGTACGCCTTGACGACGGCGATCACGCGGTCGATGCGATTCGGCCCGATGCCGGAGCCGGTCGCGGCGCCGCCGGACGTCGAGTTGGATGAGGTCACGAACGGATACGTGCCGTGGTCGACGTCGAGCATGGTCGCCTGGCCGCCCTCGAACAGTACATGCTTGCCCGCGTCGAGTGCCTGGTGCAGCAGCAGCCCTGTGTCCGCCACCATGGGACGCAGCCGCTCGGCATACGAGAGCAGGTCGGCGACGACCTCGTCCACAGTGATCGCGCGCCGGTTGTAGACCTTGACCAGCAGGTGGTTCTTCTGGTCGAGTGCGCCCTCGACCTTCTGGCGCAGGATGTTCTCGTCGAACAGGTCCTGGATGCGGATGCCGACCCGGTTGATCTTGTCGGCGTAGGTCGGGCCGATTCCGCGACCGGTCGTGCCGATCTGGCGTTTGCCGAGGAAGCGCTCGGTCACCTTGTCGATGGTGCGGTGGTACTGGGTGATGACGTGGGCGTTGGAACTCACGCGCAGGCGGGAGACGTCGACGCCCCGCGCGATGAGCGCATCCAGTTCTTCGAACAGCACCTCGATGTCGACGACGACACCGTTGGCGATCACCGGCGTGACACCCTCGGTCAGGATGCCGGAGGGCAGCAGGTGCAGCGCGTACTTCTCGTCGCCGATGACGACCGTGTGGCCGGCGTTGTTGCCGCCGTTGAACTTGACCACATAGTCGATTCGGCTGCCGAGGAGGTCGGTCGCCTTGCCTTTGCCTTCATCGCCCCACTGGGCGCCGATGATCACGATCGCGGGCACTGTTCAGTCCTCTCGATGGCTGTTGGATCGCGTGGAGGACTTCCGGCCAGCCTCGCGCACGGCGCTGTCGGGCCGGTTCCCGTCACACTCGATCCTATCGTGGCGGTCGAAGAGGGAGCCGAGCGAGTCACTCTATCTTGCACAACGCTGTGCAAGATAGTACGATGGGTGCAATGAGCAGCCCCCACCCCCGCGCCCCACGGCGCGACGCCGCCGAGAACCGCGAGTCGATCATCCTCGCCGCCGCAGCCGCCCTCAATGACGACATCGACGCCTCCCTCGAGACGATCGCCGCCCGCGCCGGCCTCAGCCGCCGCGCGATCTACGGCCACTTCGCCACCCGCGACGACCTGCTGGTCGAGACCTTCACACGAGGGGCCGCGCGCATCGGTTCGTCCGTCCTCCCGCTCAGCCACCCCGATGCCCGGGTCGAGATCGCCCTGTATGGCGCGACCCTCTGGGCCGAGGTCGAGCACGTCCGCGTCGCCGCACAGCTCGCCGTGCGCGGCCCGCACCGGGCACGCGTCGCCGAAGCACTCGAACCGGCGCGGCAGAAGCTGCTGGCGACCGTCGAACGCGGGATCGCCGACGGCACCCTGCGCGACGACATCGAAGCGGCGACGCTCGCCCGGCTGATCGAGGCTGCGGCCATCGCCGTGCTCGACGAGGCCGCCCGCAGCGGGATGACGGATTCAGAAGGCCGCCGCCTGGTGATGCTGAACGGGCTGGGCGCCGCAGGGGTCGGCTGGCGCGAAGCCGGCGACCTCATCCGCTCGACACCTGCATTAGAGGAACACTCATGAAGATCGTCCTCGACGGCGTCGTGAAGGGCGCCAAGAATGCTGTGCTGCCGCCGACATCCATCACCTTCCGTACCGGTCAGGTGACCCTCGCACGAGCCGAGACGGAGCAGCGGCCGACCGTCCTGGGGCTGATCGCGTCGGGGCGGATGCGCCCGGATGCGGGGACGGTCACCATCGACGGCGCCACCGACTACTCCGAGATGCGCAAGCGCATCGCATTGATCGACGCTCCCTCGGTGTGCGAGCCTGCCGCAGACGTCACCGTCTCGGGCGTCGTCGCCGAGGAGCTGATGTTCGCCGGGCTGCCGTCCAATCCGATCGCGGTCAGCCGGACCATCGCCGAACTGCACGCGACCGAATGGGCACGGTCGGCGATCGGCACCGTGCCGCCCACTGTGCGGATCGGGCTGCTGGCCGAACTCGCAATCATGCGCGAAGGCGTCATGGGGCTGGTGATCACATCGCCCGACCGTCACGGCGGCGACCCGATCGAGTGGTGGGAGCTGGCGCAGGACCTTGCCGAGCGCGACCTCGCGGTGCTCGTGGTGGCCGGCGACGCATCCGCCGCCGCGATCGCGAACGTGCCCGCTGGAGCCATCGCATGAAGATCCCCCAGATGATCGCGGCGGAGTTCCGCCGCCTCACCGCGAACCCGATGTCCATCGTCGCGCTGATCGCCCTGGTCGCCGTGCCCATCCTCTACGGCGGCCTCTACCTCTGGGCCAACCAGGACCCGTACGCGCGCCTGAACCAGATCCCGGCCGCGATCGTCGTCGACGACACCGGAACGAGGGTGAACGGCACGACGGTGCACTACGGCGCCGAGGTCGCCGACGAGCTCGTCGCGGACAACTCGTTCGACTGGCATGTCGTGACGAAGGACGCTGCGGCCTCTGGCGTCGACGACTCGAAGTACGACTTCAGCGTCACCTTCCCGGGCGACTTCTCCGAGGCGCTCGCCTCTGCCTCGGGCAGCGCCCCGCGCCAGGCGACCGTGACCCTGACGACGAACGACACCAACAGCTACCTCGCGTCCACGATCGGGCAGCAGGCCGCCGAGAAGATCCGTGTCTCGATCGTGAAGAAGGTCAACGAGCAGGCGGCGAAACAGTTCCTGATGGGGCTCGCGACCATCCGCTCGAACCTCGTCACGGCGACGGACGGCGCGAGTCGGCTCGTCGACGGAAGCGCGAGAGCGCAGGCGGGCGCATCCGCTCTCGCTGCGGGGACGGCGAAGCTCTCCACCGGGGCGAGCCAGCTCGCCGACGGGACATCCCAGGTCGCGGCGGGGGCGAACCAGGTTGCGGACGGCGCGCAGAAGGTCGCTGCCGGCAACGCGGAACTCGCCGCGAAGGCCGACCAGGCCGGAGCCGTCGCCGACCAGGTCGCCGGTGCGGTTCCGCAGGCCCGCCAGGCGATCATCGACCGACTGACGGCGGCAGGCGCCACCCAAGCGCAGATCGATGCCGCCCTTGCAGCGCTCGATCCTCTGGGCGCGAAGGTCACGGCGGGCAACGAGCAGGTGCAGACCCTCGTCGGGCAGGTCGACCAGCTGTCCGCGGGAGCGAACCAGGTCGCGGCTGGGAGCGCGCAGGTGGCGTCCGGCGCGGACCAGAGTGCGGCGGGTGCGTCTCACCTGGCGTCGGGCGCGCAGCAGGCGGCATCCGGTGCGTCCTCGCTGACCTCCGGCCTGGAAACGCTGCACGCGGGAACGGTGACACTGCACGACGGCCTCAGCGATGGCGTGGCCCGGATCCCGGACAACTCCGCCGAACTGCAGAAGAAGCAGGCGGCGACCATCGCAGACCCTGTTCACCTCGCGAACACGTCGATCACCTCGGCGGGCACGTATGGCGCCGGCCTCGCTCCGTTCTTCGTGGCCCTTGCCGCGTGGATCGGCATCTACGCACTGTTCCTGATCGTCAAGCCGGTGTCCCGCCGCGCGATCACCGCCCTCCACTCGCCGATCAAGGTGACGCTGGCCGGCTGGTTGACGCCCGGGCTGCTCGGCGGAATCCAGATGATCGGGCTCTTCGCGGTCGTCGCTGCGGCGCTCCACTTCCCGATCGCGAATCCGTGGGGGATGTTCGCGATGATGGCGACAGCCTCGCTCACGTTCGCGGCGATCATCCTCGCGCTCAACGTCTGGCTCGGCAGCGTCGGGCAGTTCCTCGGCCTCGTGCTGATGGTGCTGCAGCTCGTCACCGCCGGCGGCACGTTCCCCTGGCAGACGCTGCCCGCCCCGCTCGCCGCGCTGCACCACGTGCTGCCGATGTCGTACGCGGTCGACGGCATCCGCCAGCTCATGTACGGGGGCAACCCGGCGACGGCCTGGGCGGACGCCGGCGTGCTCGGCCTGTGGGCCCTGATCGCGCTGGTCGTCGCTGCGATCGGTGTGACACGGATGACCCACTTCCGGACCCTGCGCGACCTGCGCCCCAGCCTGATCGGGTAGCGGCGGCCGGCGCCGCGCCGCACGGCCGGCCCGGTGCTTGGGCGGAGTTCGTCGGCGGCGACGCATAAGGTGGCAAGGTGAGAACGCCCGCTGAACGCACCCTGAGCATCCTGCACCTCGCCGACACGCACCTCTACGGCGACGGCAGGCTGCACTACGGGATCGTCGACACCACCGCGGCGCTCGCCCGCACCCTCGAACGCGCGAGCGAGCTCGACGCGGTCGACGTGGTGATCGCATCCGGAGACCTGTCCGACGACGGCTCGCCGGAGTCGTACCGCATCCTGGCGGGCATGCTCGAACCCTGGGCCACCCGGCGCGGCGCGGTCGTGGTCTACGCGATGGGCAACCACGATCTGCGCGACGGCTTCGAAGAGGTGCTCGGCGCACGCACGTCCGCGCGCGACGTCAAGGGCTTCCGGATCGCTGCGATCGACAGCACGGTGCCCGACGCCGGATACGGAAACCTCGACGAAGCGCAGCTCGACGCCCTTCGCGTAGCGCTCGAGACGCCGTCGGAGCGCGGCGCGATCGTCGTTCTGCACCATCCGCCGGTGCCCGCCCAGACCACCCTGCTCGGCGCGCTCGAGCTGCAGAATCCTGCCGACCTCCTCGACGTGTGCGCGACCGGGGATGTCCGGCTCATCCTCGCGGGCCACTACCACCATCCCCTGGTCGGCTCCGCCGAAGGCATCCCCGTCGTCGTCGCGCCGGCGGTCGCGAACACGGCCGACCCCCTGGCCGCGCCGGGCACGGAACGGGCAGCCATCGGCTCCGGCTTCGCCTACATCGAGCTCGTCGGCGACGGCGAACCGCGCGTCATGTTCGTCGCCGCGCCGGGCCCCCACGACGGCGACATCGTCTACGACCTCGACGCGGCCGCTGTCGCGCGCATCGCGGACGCCGCCGGTCCGCAGGCCGCGAACGCGCCGAGCACAGGAGAACCGGGCTTATTGGACGGCTGATTCGCCCGATTCTCCTGTGCTCGACCGCGTTCGGGCGCCCGGGTGGGCACTAGCGTGGTGCCATGGCCGGCTACTCGGGGACTCCGCTCTGGAAGAAGCTCGGCGTGAAGCCGGAGTCCCGGGTGCTGCTGGTGCATGCCGATACCGGATGGCGCATCCCGGATCCGCCCGACGGCGTCGAATGGGTGGCCGGCGACGGCGCCGACGACGGCCCGGTCGACCTGGCGCTCGCGTTCTACCGCACGTTCGCCGACTATGTCGCAGAGCTCGACGACCTGGCCGACCGGGTCTTCCCTGCCGGCGGCCTCTGGATCGCGTGGCCGCGGAAGGCCGCCGGTCACGTCAGTGACCTCGGCGACACGGCGATCCGGAACGCGGCGCTCGAACGCGCGGGCCTGGTCGACGTCAAGGTCGCCGCGGTCGACGAGGACTGGTCGGCGCTGAAGCTGGTCTGGCGGGTCGACCACCGCGCACGCTGAGGGCGGTGGTTGGGCGGATGCCCGGGTCGACGGATGTGCGCTCGCTCGCGCGCTCAGCCGAAGTCGACGTGCTGGGTGACCCAGCTGTGCATGGCGACCGCCGCCGCTGCCGACGCATTGATCGAACGCGTGGAGCCGAACTGGCTGATTTCGACAACCGAATCGGATGCGGCGATCGCGGCATCCGACAGCCCCGGCCCCTCCTGCCCGAACAGCAGGACGCACGCGCGCGGGAACGCGAACGTCTCGATGATGACGGAACCGGGCACATTGTCGATCGCGATGATGGGGAGGGCGGATGCGCGCGCCCAGGCCACGAAGCCGGCGACGTCGTCGTGGTGGACGACGTGCTGGTAGCGGTCGGTGACCATGGCCCCGCGTTTGTTCCAACGGCGCCGCCCGATGATGTGCACCGTGTCCGCCCCGAAGGCGTTCGCGCTGCGCACGATCGAGCCGATGTTCATGTCGTGCTGCCAGTTCTCGATCGCGACGTGGAACGGATGCCGGTGCTCGTCGAGGTCGGCGACGATCGCTTCCATGCGCCAGTAGCGGTAGCGGTCGATGACGTTACGAGTGTCGCCGTGGGCCAGCAGGTCGGGATCGTAGAACGGCTCGTCGGGCAGGTCGCCCTGCCAGGGTCCGACGCCGTGCGTGCTGAGCTCCGCGGTCGGATTGGCTGCGTGCTCGGATTCCACTCGTTCAGGTTACTGGTACCGCATTGGAACCTCCCCGAAACGATTCCGACCCGCGGCGCCCGATAGATTGGGACGGTCGAAAGGGGTGTGCGTGTCGCGACGCAACGAGATCGAATGCTGGCTGACCGACATGGACGGCGTGCTCGTCCATGAGAACAACGCGCTCCCGGGCGCGCAGAAGCTGATCCAGCAGTGGCGAGACCAGGGCACGCCGTTCCTGGTGCTCACCAACAACTCGATCTTCACGCCACGCGATCTCGCGGCCCGGCTCCGCGCATCCGGACTGGACGTGCCTGAGGAGTCGATCTGGACCTCCGCCCTCGCGACGGCCGACTTCCTGAAGTCGCAGATGCCCGGCGGCAGCGCCTTCGTGATCGGCGAGGCCGGCATCACGACCGCCCTGCACGAAGCCGGCTTCATCATGACCGATGTGGACCCCGACTACGTCGTCGTCGGCGAGACCCGCAACTACTCCTTCGAGGCGATCACCAAGGCGATCCGCCTCATCGGCAGCGGTGCACGCTTCATAGCGACGAACCCGGATGCGACCGGCCCGAGCGCCGAAGGGCCGCTGCCGGCGACGGGCGCGGTCGCCGCCCTGATCACCAAGGCGACGGGGCGCGAGCCGTACGTGGTGGGCAAGCCGAACCCGATGATGTTCCGGTCTGCCATGAACCGCATCGGCGCGCACTCCGAGAACACGGCGATGGTGGGCGACCGCATGGATACGGACATCGTCGCGGGCATCGAGGCCGGACTGCACACGATCTTGGTGCTGACCGGGATCAGCGACCAGGCCGAGGTGGACCGCTATCCCTTCCGGCCCGACGAGATCGTGTCCGGCGTCGAGGAGCTCGTCGCAGCGGCGCCCGTCGAATCCGACCTGTAGCCGCTCAGCCCTCTCCGGCTCGACTCGTCGAGCACAGGAAAAAGCACGCTATTCGGCGGGAATGGGATGAAAAACCCTGTGCTCGGCCACGCTGATGCCGGCTCAGCCCTGGGGGCCCGGTCCAGCGACCGAGCCGGTGATCGGCTGACCGGCCGAGCGGCTCGCGAAGCAGTAGTACGAGCGCAGGCCGTCCTTCCACTGCTGCTCTGTGGCCGGGTAGGTGCCCTGCAGCTGGAGGTCCGGAAACGCGCTGGCCGCCTGTAGGTTCACGATGCCAGGCTTGGTGCACAGCACGTTGATCTGGTTCGCCAGGACGGTTGCTCCCGGGTAGGGCGCCGCCGGATCGGCTGAGAACAGGTTGGTGTACACCATCTGTGCGGCGTGCGGTGTTCCGCAGTCGACGACCACGAACGTCTCCGCCCACGGCGTGGTGAACGGCTGGATGCATTCGCCACCACCCAGGGTCGACCACTTGTGCTCGCCCGCCGGCTGCGCGCCCGCGGGTTTCGGGACGACTGTGGGCTTGGGTGCAGCACTCGGGGTGGTCTTGGCGGTGGCCGGGGCCGACGCCGATGGCGACGGCGTTCCCGCGGCGAACATGCTTGGCAGCCGAGTCCCGAACACGAACAACGCGATCAGGATGAGCAGCGCGAGAATGCCGCCCGCGACCCAGAACAGGGTGCGGTTGGTACGGTTCGGCGAGCCCGGCGGCGTGCCGTCGCCTGCGCCTCCGTCGCGCGACCGGCGCGACGTCGGGAGCACGTCATCGGGGCCCGCGGCGGCAGCAGCAGCGGCAGCGGATGCAGGGGCCATCGCTACGGTGGGTGCCGACGCTTCGGCCAGGCTCTCCGCGTCGAGCGCCTGGGTCGCGGGAGACGGGATGCCACCCATCAGCAGGGTGGCCCGCTCGGCCGCCTGATCGGCCTGCTCCTGCGTCGGCTCGTCCGTCTGCGGATCGGCATCGGACAGGGCGGCCTCGATGGCGGCCGCGTCCATGAGGACGGTCGAGGTGTCCGCTGCCGCAGCGCGCGCCGCGGCCTCGTCAGAGGGAGTTCCGGCGAGGTCGTCGATTCCCTCGGCGTCCTCATCCGTCTCGAAAGACGCGGCTGCGGCGGCCGCGCCGACCGGGGCGACGGCGCCTGTCGCGCCGAACGGAGGGATGGTGCCGGTCGCGCCGGCCGGAGGGATGGAGCCGGTGGCTCCGACCGGAGGGATGGCGCCAGTCGCGCCGATGGGAGGGATGGCGCCGGTGGCCCCGACCGGAGGGATGGCACCAGTCGCGCCGATGGGTGGCGGCGGCACGACGCCCGGAACGTTCGGGAAGCGCGGCCCCTCGACCGGCGGGACCGCAGGAGACTCGTGCGGCGACGCTGCCGGCGGCGACGCTGCAGGCGGCTCGGGCGCGCCGAGGGGCGCGATCGGAGTTGTGAGCGGCGCGGTCGCGTCCGGCACGAGCGGCGTGGCGACCGGAACCGTCGGCGGCTCGAAGGGCGGCGGGACCAGCGGTGCCGGCTCGAAGGTCGGCGGGACCAGCGGTGCCGGCTCGAAGAACGCCGGAGCCTCCGGCTGGTCCGGCTGAGAATCGGACAGAGCGGCTGCTGTGGGTTCTGTTGCCGGGACGGCACCGAAGGGCTGGGCTGCTGTCGGGGCTTCAGTACCTGCCGGGAGTTCCGTCGACGCGGTCTCCTCATCCTCTTCGAACAATCCGAGGAGCGCCGCGAGCCCATGGCCATCGCCGTCCTCGTCGTCCTCGTCGCTCGAGAGCCCATCGGCCGGCGTTGCCGGTTGGGCGGCGTACGGGGGCTGAGTAGGTGCGGCCGGCTCCTCGGGCAGCGCCGCTGCGGCGATGAACGCGGGCGGCACGAGCGGCGCCGGCGACCAGGACGCGGGCGGTTCACTCTCGGCGGGCTCCGGCGTTGGGCCGGGTTCGGGCTGCGTGGCAGCGGGTGACGCGACGGACGGCGGCGGCTCGAAGGCCACCGTTGGGGGCATTGCCTCGTCCGCTGGCCCGACGGGCGGAACGATCGACCCGGTCACCGGCACCCCGGCCGCTGGCACGGGAAGGATCGGCTCGGGCAGGGTGGTCTCAGGCTCGAGAGGCACGGTCTCGGAAGGCACGGTCTCGGAAGGCACGGTCTCGGAAGGCACGGTCTCGGAAGGCACGGTCTCGGAAGGCACCGGCCCGGAAGGCACGGTCTCGGAAGACACCGGCTCGGAAGGGTCTGGCCCGGAAGACACCGGCACGACCGGCACTGGCACGACCGGCGCGGGGAGGACTGGCTCGCGCAGGACCGGCTCGGGCAGGTCGGGAGCCTCCTGCGAGTCCGGCCCGCTGACCGGCTGGGAGGCCGACGCTTCGGGAGAGGGCTCGACGAGCGGGTCGCTGCCGACCCCGGGCTTCAGCCCCCACACGAAGGGCGCGCCCGGTTCGAAGATAGGGCCGGTCTGCGGTTTCGGCTCCGCTGGGGAGACCGGTTCTGGCGGCTCCGCTGCGGTCACCGGAACGTCGAGGATGCTCCACTGTCCCGAGGTCTCATCCGGCACGGGGGCCGGTTCTGGCGGCGTGAACGGCGCCGTGATGTCGGGGAATTGCGGGTCGAATGATGGGACCGCGGGCTCAGCGATCGGCGTACCAGGTGCCTCGGGGCTTGCGGCCGGCTCGGCGGCTGGCGCGGGCACGGGGGGCATGAGCGGCGGTACCGGTGCCACGGGCTCGGTCGGGCTCGGCGCTGCCGGTTCGACAGGCTCGGTCGGGCTCGGCGCGGCTGGTTCGACTGGCTCGGTGGGGCTCAGCGCGGCGTCGGCCGCATCGGGCTGGGGCGCCCGGCGTCGGCCGCCGCTCAACTGGTGATAGAACCAGTCGGAGCTGCCGAAACCAGGTTCATTCGCATCCGGTTCTGTCGAGCCCTGCGCATCCGCACCGGGCGCCTCCGCATCCGCGCCCGCATCCGACCCGTCCTTCGGCGCGCTTCCGTCAGCGGCACCGCCGACCTCTGGGTCGTCGGCCCCGTCCCGGTCGCGCGGGTCGACCACTATTCGAGCCCCAGGTCCGCGAGCCCGATCGCCGCGTAGTAGGGATAGCCGGCCGATTCGATGACCTCGCGTGCGCCGGTGTTCCTATCGACGACCACAGCCACACCGGCGATGATCGCGCCGATTTTCTCGAGCGCCTCGATGGCCTTCAACGGGGAACCGCCGGTCGTGGACGTGTCCTCGAGGACGATGACGCGCTTGCCGGCCAGCTCCGGGCCCTCGACCTGCTTTCCGCGACCGTGGTCCTTCGGCTCCTTGCGCACGACGAACGCATCGTAGGCGAGCCCGCGCGCCGCCCCTTGGTGCAGGATCGCCGCCGCGATCGGGTCGGCGCCCATCGTCATCCCGCCGACCGCAGAGACGTCGGGGATGCCCGCGATGAGATCGATCATGACCTGCCCGATGAGAGGCGCGACACGGTGGTCGAGGCTCACCTTGCGCAGATCGATGTAGTAGGTCGCCTTCTTGCCGCTGGTGAGCGTGAAGTCGCCGTGGAAGACGGCGTCGGCTGAGATGTAGTCGATGAGCTGCTGTCGTGCGTCGGTCACGTCCTCGATTCTAGAGGTCGGGGGTAATCGATAGCATCGGGTCATGCGCGTCGCTACCTGGAATGTGAACTCGATCCGTGCACGTTTTGTGCGCACCGTGGACTGGCTGGTGCGGGAGGACATCGACGTCCTCGCGCTGCAGGAGATCAAATGCAAGCCCGAGCAGTTCCCCGTCGAGGCCTTCGAGGAGGCCGGCTACGAGCTCGTCATCGAGGGTCACAACCAGTGGAACGGGGTGGCGTTCGCAAGCCGCCTGCCGATGGAGGACGTCGAGGTCGGCTTCCCCGACATGCCCGGGTTTTCGAAGGGCGAGGAGGGTGCCGACCTGCCCAGGGAGGCCCGCGCGCTGGGCGTGACCGTGGCGGGCATCCGCCTCTGGAGCCTGTACGTGCCGAACGGCCGCGCGCTCGACGACCCGCACTACGTGTACAAGCTCGACTGGCTGGCGACGCTCGCTGCCGACACGCAACGCTGGCTGGCCGAGAAGCCCGACCAGCCGCTCGCGCTGATGGGCGACTGGAACATCGCCCCGCTCGACTCCGACAACGCCGACCCGAGCGTCATCCCCGGCGTCTCCACCCACGTCTCGCCGCCCGAACGCAGTGCGTTCAACACCTTCGAGACGATCGGGCTGACGGACGTGGTGCGTCCCCTCGTGCCCGAGGGCTTCACGTACTGGGACTACAAGCAGCTCCGGTTCCCGCGCAACGAGGGGCTCCGCATCGACTTCATCCTGGGGTCGAAGCCGTTCGCCGACCTCGTAACCGGGGCGAGCATCCACCGCAACGAACGCAAGGGCCAGGCGCCGAGCGACCACGTGCCGGTCGTGGTCGACCTCGACCTCGAGCCGCAGGACGACGACGACGATCGCCCGATGATCTTCGGCTGACGCCGGATGCCCGGCGCTCGCTAGGCTCGAAGCATGCCGACTCTCGAGGTTCCGGGCGCATCCCTGTACTACGAGACGGCCGGGCACATCTCGTCGCCGGCCGTACTGCTCATCCACGCCGGCGTCGCGACGCTGCGGATGTGGGATCCGCTCGTCGACGAACTGGCGCGCGACCATTTCGTGGTGCGCTTCGACACCCGCGGATTCGGTCGCACGACCACGCAGAACGTCGAGTTCTCCGACAGGCAGGATGCGCGCGACCTGCTCGAGCACCTCGGAGTCGAGAAGGCGCTGGTCATCGGATGCTCGCGCGGCGGCCGCATCGCCATTGATCTCACCCTCGAGACCCCGGAGCGGGTGACCGGGCTGGTGACGATCGGCTCGGGGCCGAGCGGGTTCCCCGAGACCGAGCTCACGGACACCGAGGATGCGCTCTTCGACCGCTGCGACGAGGCGTACAGGGCGGGAGACTGGGAGCTGCTGTCCCGGCGGACGGTGGAACTGTGGACGATCGGCCCCACCCGCAACAACGAGGACCTCGATCCCCGGTTCGTCGAGGTCGCCTACGAGCTGAACCAGCCGAACGTCGGACACGCCGGGGAAGCGCCGGTCGCCATCCCGCTCGAGCCGCCCGCCTTCGACCGCGTCGTCGACATCGAGGTGCCCGCGCTGGTGACGGTGGGCGAGTTCGACCTCTCGGCGGCGCTGGCGCAGCAGGCGTACCTACTCGACAGCATCCCGACGGCTGAGGGGTACATCTTCAGCGACACGGCGCACCTGCCGAGCGTCGAGCATCCGGACGAGTTCGGGGCCGTCCTCCGCGCCTGGATCGACCGCAACAACCTCTGAGCGCGCTCGCCGCACTAGTTTTGTCTCGCCGCACTGAGTAGAACTAGTGTGCTCGGACGAAACAAGTGCGGCTGAGGATGTTCTCGTGCCGCGAGGCCTCGGCGCGCGTTCGGGCGAGGAGCGGAGCGGCGCAGCCGCACACCTTGTGCACGAGCGCACACGTTCGAACGTGGGCGCTCGCGCAGAACGTGGGCGCGGGTGCAGAACCTGGGCGCTGGCGCAGAACCTGGGCGCCCGCGCAGAACCTGGGCTCGCGCAGAACCCGGGCGCTCGCGCAGAAGCTGGGCGCCCGCGCAGAGCCCGGGCGCCCGCAGCTCCCGCGGCTACGAGGAGCGGCCGGTGAAGTGCTCCATCGTCGTGTAGACGCCGAAGACGCGGTCGGCCACTGCATCCCACGCGCGCGTCGGCAGCACGCCCTTCATCGCCTTGGCGAGACCCACGGTCCACGGGAGCATGAGCATCGGCCGGCCCGCGAGCATCGCCCGCCACACCCGGTCGACCACGTAGGCCGGTTCCATGACGGGAGTCATCAGCGGGCCACGTGCGCCCTCGAACATCCCGGTCGAGATGTAGCTCGGCGCCACCGTCGTCACCTTGACGTGCCCGAAACCCTGCTGCTTCAGTTCGAGCCGGAGCGAGTCGCTCCACCCGATCATCGCCCACTTCGATGCTGCGTAGACACTCATCCGCGGATTCGCGATCGTACCGGCCGCCGACGCGATGTTCACGATGCGCGCCTCGCGGAGGCTCTCGATCATCCCGGGCAGGAATTCGCGCGTGATGTACATCGGCGCGAGGGCGTTGACCTGCATCGTCGGGCGCGTGTCGTCGCCGTTGTCGTGCTCCCAGAAGTATTTGCCGCGCACGATGCCGGCGTTGTTGATGAGTACGTCGATCGTGCCGACCTCTTTGCGTACCGCTTGGGCGTTCTGGGCGATCGCGCCCAGCTCGCCGATGTCGACCACGTACGGGTGGATGCTCGTCACCGGGCGCCCCGCAGCCGAACTGGGCGAGCGCCCGGGCGCGCCCCACGGCGCCTCCTCGCGGTCGGCGATGACGATGGCGCGCAGGTCGGTTGCGACGCGGTCAAGCGCATCCGCATCCCGATCCCAGAGCACGACGGCGCGAGCGCCTTCGCGCACGGCTCGTTCGGCGTACAGCCGGCCCATGCCGGAGGCAGCGCCGGTGATGAGGATTCGGGCGCCCCGCACCGTTCTGGTCATCCCCCTATTGTGGCCGCTGCCGCTGAGTGGTCACCAACCGACCGAAAAACGGCCCCGGAAGGGGAGTTACTGCCGACTCGACGGGGTGGCGGAGCGCTCGGGGCGCGCGGCGCGGTACGCGGCCCGCTCGGCCGGCGTCAGGTGCTCGGTGGCGTAGCTGAGCATGGTGCGCGGCATGCGCGCGGCGTGTTCGTCGAGGAAGGCGCGGAGAATCGCCGGCGAGACGCGCTTGCCGGTCTCGCGCAGCATCCAGCCGACCGCTTTCTGCATCAGGTCCTCCCGGTCACCCAGCAGTTCCTCCGCAAGATCGAGCGTCGTGGACGGGTCCCCGCGCTTGATGAACGCGAACGTCGACAGCACGGCGACCCTCCGCTCCCACAGCACCTCGCTCTCCGCGAGGTCGAACAGAAGGTCGCGCGGGCGATCCACCAGGTATTCGCCGAGGACGAACTCGGCGGACCCGTCGACGAGGTCCCAGTTGTTGACGCGGCCGCGACGGACGGCATCCACGTAGAAGTCGACGAGGCGCACGCGCAGCTCGTCGTCGCGGGTCTTCGCGCGACTCGCGCGCTCGAAGAGCCGGTTCAGGATGATCAGCCCGGCGAGCCGATGTTCATGGACCGCGCTGTCGAGCAGCGCCCCGATCTCGGCGAGGGGCAGGTCGGCGAAACGCTTCGCGACGGCGCGCGTCGCGGGCACCCGGACCCCGATGAAGACATCGCCTTCGCCGTACTGGCCCGGTCCCGTCTTGAAAAACCGCTGCAGGAAGACGGCGTCATCGGCGTCGGCGACCTCGTCGAGCGCAGCCATCACCTCTGCCGCTGTGGTCATGTGCCGAGCCTACGTCCCCGTCCTCCGTCCCCGTCCTCCGTCCCGATCCTCCGCCCCCGTCCATCAGACCCGAGTTGTGAGCTCTGCACTCCTCCGCCCGGCGTGTTGGGTGCACAGGTCACCACTCGCGGCCGCCAGTCCGGCGGAAACCTGCGCGGGATCGGTCGCGGGCGCAACTTATCGCCAATGTGGTCAAGAAAACGCTCGACCCGCGCGGCTAGGCTCGAAACGGATGCTCGACAGAAGCATCCGAAGCATCGCCGCGCCCGCGGCTCGACCACGCGACGGGAGGTTCGCCATGTCACAGTCCGTATCCCAGTTCGAAGCGGAAGCAATTGTCGGAGAGCCCGAGGTCGTCGAGGACGCACGCGGGGCCCGCGACGTGGCAGCGCATCCCGCCTGGCACCGGCTCAAGGCCGCGGCCGTCGCGCTGCAGCCGCTCCAGGTCAAGGACGGCTCGGTTCCCGAGGAGGGCGACAAGGACGCGGCGAAGAGCCACGTGACCACCATCGTCGAGGCGATCGCCGAGCTCGCCCCCCTGTTCCCGCACGACCGCGCCTACCTGGACGCGCTCGTCGTCGACTTCCGGCACTGGGCGGATGAAGGCCTCGGGGTCCCTGACTTCCTCGACTCGCTCAACGCCTTCCAGCCGCAGCAGCACCGCACCGACGGCCTCGGCCATCTCGTGGTCTTCCCGATGTACACGCAGAACGGCAGCACCGACCGCCTGGTCGAAGCCGTGCTCGTCGAGGTCATCTGGCCCGACTTCATCGCCGACCTCGAGGCCGGGGAATACGGCAACAAGCTGTTCGTCCCCATCCGGTTCGTCGATTTCACGCCCGGCTATGACACGAACTCCGCGGTGCTTTTCCCGGAGACGGTGGCGATGCGCGAGATCCCGACGTTCACGTGGGGCGCGATCTTCCAGGATCGCGAGGCGGCGCGCTACCGGCGCGTCGTTCGCGCGGCCGCCGGGATCACGAAGCTCGACCTGCCTCTCGATGCGGCGCGGATGCTCGACGACCAGGCGCTCACGGAGGAGACCTTCGTGATGTGGGATCTCATCCACGACCGCAGCCACATGCGCGGCGACCTGCCGTTCGACCCGTTCATGATCAAGCAGCGGATGCCGTTCTTCCTCTATTCGCTCGAAGAACTGCGGTGCGACCTGACGGCCTTCCGGGAGTCGGTGAAGCTGGAGCGCGAGCTCTCGGCGCTTCCGGAGGCGACGCTGACGGATGCGCAACGCCAGATCCGCGACCACGCCCACCTCGTGCAGTACGCGATCATCTTCGACCGGATCTTCCGTTTCGCCATCACCGGCAGCCGCGTGCGCAACTACGACGGACTGGGCGGCCAGCTTCTGTTCGCGTGGATGCACCAGCACCACGTGCTGCACTGGACCGACACCCAGCTCACCATCGACTGGGAGGCCGTTCCGGAGGTCGTGGTCGCGCTGAGCGACCGCATCAACGACCTCTATTGGCGATCGATCGACCGCCCGAAGGTCGCGCACTGGCTCGCGGCGTACGAGATGCTCACCGAGACCGTGACACCCAACCCGGCGTCGAACTGGGCGCGGGGTCTCTCGGACGAGGTGCTCGCCGGTCCCCCGAAGGGCTACACCGACCAGGTGCTGGACGACGAGTTCCCGCTGTCGATGTTCTACGAGGCGCTCAGCAAGAAGATGCTGGGCGTGATCGAGTCGACGGCCGGGATCCGCGGCGACGACTGAGGACCCGATGGCGTCAGGAGTGAGCGGTCGTACCGTTCTGATTGCCGGGGCGACCAGCGCGAGCGGCGAAGCCGTCGCATCCGCGCTGGTCGCCGCCGGCGCGCACGTGCTCGCCGTCGGGACCCGTGAGGATGCACTGGAACGGCTCGAACAGGCCGTTGCCGGTGTCGACACCCGGGTCTGCGATCTCGCCGACCGGTCTGCTGTCGCGGAGCTCGCGATGCGCATCCACCTGAAGGTCGGGCGGATCGACGGGTTGGTGCACCTAGTCGGCGGCTGGCGCGGCGGCGGCGGGATCGCCGGGCAGACCGACGACGACTGGGAGTTCCTCGAGCGCGCCTTCACGACTCTGCGCAATACAACCCGGGTGTTCTACGACGACCTCGTGGCGTCACCGGCGGGCCGGCTGGCGATCGTCTCGGCGACCGCTGTCGAGCATCCGCTCGCCGGGGGCGCGAACTATGCGGCCGCCAAAGCCGCCGGGGATGCGTGGACCCGCGCGGTGGCGCAGGGCTTCCGCAAGGAGGCGCCCAACGCGGCTGCGGCGATCTTCGTGGTCAAGGCGCTCGCCGGGCTCGAGGGGATGCTCGCGAAGCGCGTGGTGGACCTGTGGGATGCCGATCCCTCCACAATCAACGGGGTGCGGCAGTTGCTCACCGCCCCGGACACCGTGACGCCCTGAGCCGGCGAACATACGCGAGGATAGACGAGTGACTCTGCAACTCCATGACCTGAACCTGCGCGGATTCGCGTCCGACAATTACGCCGGTGTGCACCCCGAAATCCTCGACGCGATCGCGGCCGCCAACGAAGGGCACCAGATCGCGTACGGCGAAGACGTCTACACCGCCCGCCTCCACGAGGTGTTCGAGCACCACTTCGGCGCCGGCGTGCAGGTCTTCCCGGTCTTCAACGGAACCGGTGCGAACGTCGTCGGGCTGCAGTCGATGATCCCGCGGTGGGGCGCGGTCGTGTGCGCCAAGACCGCGCACATCAACACCGACGAGGCGGGCGCGCCCGAGCGGGTGGCCGGAATCAAGCTGCTCCCGATCGAGACACCCGACGGCAAGCTGACCCCCGAGCTGATCGACCGCGAGGCGTGGGGGTGGGGCGACGAGCACCGCGCGCAGCCGCTGGTCGTCTCGATCACCCAGACCACCGAGCTGGGCACTGCGTACACCGTCGAGGAGATCAGGGCCATCGCCGATCACGTCCACGGCGTCGGCATGAAGCTCCACATGGACGGCGCGCGCATCTCGAACGCAGCCGCCACGCTCGGCCTTCCGCTACGCGCCTTCACCCGTGACGCCGGTGTCGATGTGCTGAGCTTCGGCGGAACGAAGAACGGCATGCTCTACGGCGAGGCCGTCGTCGTGCTCAACCCGGAGGCGTCCGAGGGGCTCATCTACCTCCGCAAGCTCAACATGCAACTCGCGTCGAAGATGCGCTTCATCTCGGCGCAGCTCATCGCCCTGCTCACCGACGAGCTCTGGCTGCGCTCCGCGTCGCATGCGAATGCGATGGCGGCGCGACTCCGCACGGCGCTCGAAGACGGTGTCGCCAACGGCGAGATCGCCGGAGTCGGGTTCAGCCAGGCCACCCAGGCCAACGCGGTCTTCGCGACGCTGCCCGCGGGTGTCGCTGACCGGCTCCGAGGCCACTTCCGTTTCTACGATTGGGATGCGGCGCGCAACGAGGTCCGGTGGATGTGCTCGTTCGACACCACCGAGGCGGACATCGATGCGTTCGTCGCTGCTCTGAAGTTCGAGCTGCACGCCTGATTTCTTGCAGGGATTCGTTCGAATCCCTACGAAGGTTTCGAAATCTGCCCCGAAAGAGGGTCATCGTGACACTCGTAGTGGGGTACAAATCGTGTCCTCATTTTGACCCACACGGGTCATATTTTCGATAGAGTTCAAGAGTCGCCGCGGAACCCGAATAATCCGCCGGCGATACCCCGAACGCATGACGGGATGTGTGGGTCTCCCTAGGACCCGCACACCCCGTCATCGTTGATTAACGGCGACACTCATCGTGTCGGACGGTCCGGTCGAGCTGACGCACCCGGAGACCGCCGCAGGTGACCGCCCGGGTCGCCCATCCTGTCGGGGCGTGACGCTTACAGCCCCGCGAAAATACCGGTCAGCATGTGAAAATCAGTCGATGGCAACCCCCCGAAATGGAGCGTGGCTGCCCCTCCCACTGGGGTACAGATCGTGTCCTCATTTTGACCCACACGGCGCCCTCGCTGGCTAGGCTCGCACTGCTGCAACCGAGTTTCACTCACGTATTAGCGCGTGGACCGGGGACCCGAACCCCCGAGACTCACGTTCCAACCCGACCATCTGCAGCCCCGAATGGAACAGGAACACCCGAAATGCCGAAGATCCGCAAATCCACGAGCCTCAAAGCAGCCGCCGTCGCCCTGGGCGTCGCCGGAATCGTCGGGCTCACCATCTCGAGCGCTGCCAGCCTCAACCTGTCCGGCGGTTCCATCGCCGCAGGCACCAGCGTCGTCGCAGCCTGCCAGCCCGCCGCCACCCCGATCACGGTCGGCTTCACGACGGCGTACTCGGCCTCCGCGCCGGGCTACACGGTCACCAGCGTCAAACTCGGCGCCATCGACGCGGCCTGCGCAGGAAAGTCCATCAACGTGACCCTGCAGGGTGCGTCCAGCGCATCCCTCGTCGAGGTCACCGGAACTGCGGCAGCCGGAACCGTGACGATCCCCGTAGCGGGCACGATCGCCGCGACCGCCGTCGTCGGCACCGCGGTGGTCATCTACAACTAGGTGGCCGGCGACGCTCCTGATGCGTCGCCGCCATCTGTGCCGTCATGGAACCCGAATCCACGACCGGTCACACGAGGGTCTGGCGGGTAGTGCGGATAGGTCTCGGATCCGCACTTCTCGTCATCCTCGCCATACTCGTCTGGCCTACCAGCCTCGGCGGGTGCACCACCATGACCGTCGTCTCCGGTCACTCGATGGAGCCGTCGTATCACACCGGCGACCTGGTGATCGCGCGCTGCGGCGCCCCTGCTGTCGGTGACATCGTCATCTACCAGCCGCCCGGGATCGAGACGCGCGCCCAGGTCATCCACCGCATCGTCGCCGCGGGAAGCGCGGGCGGATGGGTGATGCAAGGCGACAACAACAGCTACAAGGATCCCTGGCAGCCGACCGACCACGACATCCTCGGAGTCGCTCTCTTCCACATCCCCTCCATCGGCTCGCTCCTGCGAGCACCGCTCGTGTGGTCATCCTTCCTTCTGATGGCCGCCGCCCTGCTGGTGTGGCCGACCCGCGAACTCGCACGCGGGCGCCGCCGCTCAGCAGTGAATACGTCGTCGGCTGCCGCTTCCACCGACCAGGAAGCGGCAGTCGACGACCCACAGGAGGTGGGCGTCTCGTGAGAATCGTGCGCATCCTCGCGTTCGGCATCGCGATCCTGGCCATGGTGACCCTGTCGATCTCCAGCGCAGCCGCGCTGAAGGTGCAGGCGCGCACCCTCACATCGTTCGCGGGTTCGTCCGACTGCACGATCGCGACGTTGACCGTGTCGTCGACGAATGTGTCCGCCAACCGCACGTCGACGCTGCTCATCTCGAACGTTCCGGCCGCCTGCCGCAGTCAGTCGATGCAGCTGACCGCCTACGGTGCGGGTGGTGTCGTGCTCGCGACGGCCACCACCACGACCACGGGCACAGGCGCGACGACGACCGTCGCGCTCAACGCGACGGTGCGCCTCACCCAGGTCAGCGGAATCGCGCTCACCATCGGTGGTCGCGGGATCGTGACGAACTGGGCGGGGTGACCTCGGGGCTGCCCCCCGGCGTCACTCGGCGCGGGAGACGATGTCGCGCATCGCGGCGACCTGCGCGTGACCGGCCTCGACCTGGCTCGTGAGGGCCGGATAGTCCTCGGCCTTCACGCTCGCTTTCATCTCTGCGACCAGGGCCGTCAGCGCCTCGTTCGCGGCATCCCACTCCTCCGCGATGTTCTCGGGCGCCTCGAGACCCTTGAGGTGTTTGGCGTTCAGGGCGAGCCTGACGGAGTTCGCGACGACGAGCGGGTTGTTGAACTCCGTCATCGCTGCGGACATCGCGTTGAGGCTCTTCTCGACGTCGTTCAGCTGCTTGCCCGCGGTCGCCTTGAAACGCGTGGGGTTCACCGCGGGCGGTTCAGTTGGTGGCGGGGTCGGCTCGACGGTCGGCTCCGGGGTGGGCTCGGGGGTCGGCTCGAGAGTCGGCTCGAGAGTCGGCTCCGGCGTCGGCTCGAGAGTCGGCTCGGGAGTGGGGGCGAGCGTCGGGATCGTGGTCGGCTCTGGCGTCGGTTCGGCCGTCGGCCCGCTCGAGGGCGCCTCCGACGGCTGCTCGGACGGTTCGACGGAGGGGAGGGCCGGCTCGGGCGGCGGGGGCGTCTGCGTGGTCGTCGTCTGCTGGGCTTGGATCGTGGCGACCTCTGCCGCCGCCGTGCTGATACCGGCGACGATCAGGATCGCGACGATGATCGCGGTGACGATGAACCAGGTCCGCCGCCAGAGCGGCTTCTTCGGCGCAGGGCCGGGACCACCGGGAGGAATATCGGACATGGGGCCTCCGCCATCGAACGGGACATGTCACTGTTGCACGGCGCCGAGCATCCGGAAATCACCTTGATCGGGTGATCCTGCGCGGCCGGTCGGCTCAGCCCGCGGGCGCGGTCCAGTAGGAGTAGCCGGAGACCGTCTCGAACCCGAGGCTGCGGTAGAGCGCGATCGCTGACGCGTTGTCGGCGAGGACCTGCAGCCACATCCGCTGCGCGCCCCGCTCGGCCGCAGCGCCCGCGAGGGTGACGACGAGGCGACGCGCGAGGCCTCGGCGGCGCGCATCCGGTCGCGTGGCGAGGGCGTAGAGGCCCGCCCAATCGTCGACGAGGGCCAGACGTGCTGCGGCCACCGTGCCGGAATGGTCCTGGACCGACGCGTAGAGGGCCGGCACGCCGGTCAGGATCCGGCGAGCGATCGCGCGCTCGTCATCGCCTCCGCGGCCATCGACGCTCCACCAGAGCGCCATCCATTCATCGTTCGG
Organism: Leifsonia sp. Ger2509; assembly: GCF_055231915.1. NCBI lineage: Bacteria > Bacillati > Actinomycetota > Actinomycetes > Micrococcales > Microbacteriaceae > Leifsonia > Leifsonia sp. Ger2509. The sequence continues at coordinate 2,639,237 of NZ_JBUYVB010000003.1, read as the reverse complement.
AGCGCCGGCGATCACGACGGTGCCCTGGTCGCCGGCTGGCGTGGCTTCGGCTGCGGATGCGCGGGACGCGACGCGGTCGACGTCGGCCACCTGCACCAGCGTGTGGGAGTCCTCGATGTACCCGCGGGCCTCGAGACGTCCGGCGAGATTCGCCGGCCGCGACCCGGGGCTCAGTTGGAAAGCGGGAGGAAGACCCCGCCCGCGATAGGCAGCCTCCACAGCGTCGATCGCTGAGTCCAGGTCGTCGACCCCACCGCGAGGCAGCACCGAGTTTGCGCGCTTCGTGACGCCGCCGCCCCAGCGCAGCACCCAGTCCCCGACCGCATGCGTCTCGAGCGCGGGCCAGCCGCGGTGGGCGAGGTCGTCGAGCAGGGCAGCAGTGTTCGCAGAAGGAGACTCCGGCATGCAGGACATTTTATGCGTCCGTATGGAATAAGCGGGCGCGGCGTGCGTTGACCGATTGTGGCAACGGCGCCCATCCCCTATTCCGATCCACAGGAGAGACACCTTGTCCATCGCAGAACTCCCTACCCGCACGGCCGACACGAGCGCACCCCTCCTCGGCGTCCTCGCAGACAGGTGGAGCCCGCGCGCGTTCGACGCGACCGCTCCCGTCGACGAGCTGAAGCTCACCGCAGCGCTCGAGGCGGCACGCTGGTCGCCCTCCGCCAACAACTCGCAGCCGTGGCGCTTCATCGTCGCCCGCCGTGGAAGCGCGGCCTTCGACACGATCGCCGCCAACCTCATGGGCTTCAACCAGGCCTGGGCGGGGTCGGCCGGGGTGCTCATCGTCGCGCTCGCTGAGACGGTCGATGAGAACGGCAACGAGCGCCCGTGGGCGAAGTACGACGTCGGCCAGGCGATCGCGCACCTGTCGGTCCAGGCGCACCACGACGGTCTGCACGCGCACCAGATGGGCGGGTTCGTCGCGGACGGCCTGCGTGAGGCCTTCGGCATCGACGACCGCTTCGCTCCGGTCTCCGTGACCGCGCTCGGCGTGCTCGGCACCCCCGACGACCTTCCTGAGGCACTGCGCGAGCGCGAGCTCGCCCCCCGCAGCCGCGCCGACCTCGACGAGCTGCTTTTGGTCAACGCCTGATCCGTCGGGCGCGGGTGCCCGCACGCCCGCGCTCGCCGCATTGAATTGTTCTGGCCGCACTCGGTACATCCAGTGCGGCCAGACTTTTTGCGCTGGCCGCACTCGGTATGTCCGAGCGCACCAGCTCTAGGTGGTGCGGCTGGACGCAGCACGTGCGCCGAGTCGCACGATCCCCCCAGCGCACAGGTTCTGCACCCGCGCACCGGTTGCACTGTGTGCACGCGTTCAGAAGGTGTGCGCGAGCGTTCAGAAGGTGTGCCGCGGCCATGGGCGGGCTCGCCGCACTAGGTATCTCTGGCCGCACTAGTTCCAGCTAGTGCGGCCAGACGCAGGGAGTGCGGCGAGGCGCCAAACCCTCTCGCGGCCACGCGCGGGGTCAGGGGCGCAGCAGCACCTTGATCGCGCGACGCTCGTCCATGGCCGCGTAAGCCTCGGCCACGTCGGCGAGCGGAAGCTCCAGGTCGAAGACACGACCGGGGTCGATCGTGCCGGCCAGCACATCCGCCAGCAGCTCCTCGACGTAGCCGCGCACGGGCGCCACGCCGCCGTTCACACCCACGTTCGTGTTGAACAGGCGACGCACCGGAAGCTCCGGGCCGCCGTTCGGGGCACCGACATAGCCGACCATCCCGCCCGGGCGCGCGGAACGGATCGCCTGGTCCATGGACTCCTTCGTGCCGACGCACTCGAGAACGCAGTCGGCTCCGATGTCGTCGAGCATCGCTCTGACCCGCGCGACACCCTCGTCGCCCCGCTCCTCGACGATGTCGGTCGCGCCGAATGCGCGCGCGAGCTCCTGCCTGGCCTCGTGCCGCGACATCGCGATGATGCGGGAGGCGCCCAGCCGTTTCGACGCGAGCACCGCGCACAGCCCGACCGCGCCATCCCCCACGACCACGACCGTGCTGCCCTCGGTGACGCCCGCGGACACCGCCGCGTGATGACCGGTGCCCATCACGTCGGCGAGCGACAGGAGGCTCGGGATGAGCTCCTCGGCCGGGTATTCGGGGGTCGCGACGAGCGATCCGTCGGCGTGCGGCACGCGCACCTTCTCGCCCTGGCCGCCGTCGGCGAACGCTCCGAACTCGTCATCCGTGCCCCACCATCCGCCGTGCTGGCAGGAGGTGCTGACGCCGTTGCGACAGTTGATGCAGGTGTTGTCGCAGTCGTAGAAGGGTGCGATCACGAAGTCGCCGACCTGCACAGCGCGGACGTTCGGGCCGACCTCCTCGACGACGCCGACGAACTCGTGACCGATGCGGTGCGGCTCGTGGGTGGGGACGACACCGCGGAACGGCCACAGGTCGGACCCGCAGACGCAGGCAGCGACGACGCGGACGATCGCGTCGCCCCCTGTGGACAGGACCGGATCGGGAACCTCTTCGTAGCGGATGTCCCGCTCACCGTGAATGACCGTTGCATGCATGGTTCGAGCCTACGCGCCGCCGCCCGGACCGAGAGTGCCCGTTCCGGTCGAGTGCGCCCGGTAGAACAGCGACGCTCGGCCGGAACGGGCACTCTCGGCGGGCAGCACGGCAGCCCCGCGCGGCCCCCACGAGCCGGACCACCCCCGTTCGGGGACGCCCCGATGGCAGGCAGATGAATAGACGGTGAAGCCCCTCCGCAGGCCCGGGCGGCGCTCATAGCATCGCAGGGGCGGCCGGATCCACCGCCTCATACGTCACCGCAGGGAGGTTCCGCACGATGTCGCAGCGCTCCCGGTTCTCCCTGCTCTGGGCGGCCCTGGGAGTCGTCGTCGGGGTCGGGGTGGTGCTCACGCTCGCCACGCGTCCCGCCACAGCCGCGCATCCGCAGACCTCATTCAGCATCGCCGCGGATCCGGACCGCTGCGGCGCGGGCTGGGGCACCGGCGGCGGCACGGATGCGCCGGCCGGCGACACGGCGCCCGCCCGCCTCGACGGCGGCGCACAGACGTTCACCGTGACCAACGGCACCATCGCAGGCATGGAGGTGTACCTGCAGTCGGTCGACACCGGCAAGGTGTTCCTGGACCTCGAGGGCATCGGCGCGGGTGCACACGTGAAGGCGCGCGTCTCGCTCGGCGCCGGGCGGTACCGTTTCGTCTGTCTTCCGGCGGATGCGGACCCCGTCACCGGCCCCGCCGTCATGGTGGGCGCCGCGCCGCCTTCGCTCGCCCTCACCCCCGGCATGGTGCCGGTCACCCGCAACGACCTCATCCCGGTCGCCAAGACGTACGGAGCCTGGGTGTCCTCGCGCATCCCGGTGCTGCGCAAGCAGGTCCAGGCGCTCAGCGACGACGTTGCGGAGGGCGACCGAGCGGCCGCGAAACGCGCCTGGCTCACCGCCCACCTCACCTATGAAACGCTCGGCGCCGCGTATGGGGCGTTCGGCGACCTCGACACCGCCATCAACGGCACACCGGCTCCCGGCCGCACGGCGCTGAACGACCCGAAACTCACCGGCTTCCACCGCGTCGAGGCGCTGCTGTACTCCGGGGCTCCAGCCGCGAGCATCCGGCCCGCCGTCGATGCGCTCGCCGAGGCGGTCGCTGCGCTGGGAGCCGCGTTCGCCGACGCCGAAGTCGACCCCGGCGACATCGGGCTGCGCGCACACGAGATCGTCGAGAACGCGATCCAGTTCGAGCTGCGCGGAACGACGGATGCGGGCTCCGGCACGAACCTGGCGACGATCGGAGCGAACCTCGAGGGCGCATCCGCCGCCCTTGCACCGCTCGACGGAATCCTCGCGAGCCGCTACGCACAACTCGACGCCACGACGGCGAGCCTCGCGCGGAGCGCGGCACTGGTGAAGTCGCTGCAGCGAGCCGATGGCACGTGGCCGCCGGTCGGCACGCTCTCCCTGGCGCAACACGAGCGGCTCGACGCATCGCTCGGTGCGACGGCCGAACTGCTCGCGCCTGTCGCGGCCATCTGCGACATCCGGAGGGAACCGTGATCGGGGGGACGGACATGCATGGCGGCCGGGTGACCGGCAGCGCGACCAGCGGCGGCACGACCACCGGCGGCACGACAAGCGGCGGCACGACCACCGGCAGCGCGACAAGCGGCGGCACGACCACCGGCAGCGCGACAAGCGGCGGCACGACCACCGGCAGCGCGACAAGCGGGGGCACGACCGGCGGCAGCGGGCTGGGCCGCCGCGGCTTCCTCGGGGCCGTTCTCGGCGCCGGCATCGCGGCGCCCGCGGCTCTGGCTGCTGCGCCGCAGCTGTCGGATGTCGCCGCGAACGCCGCGAACGCATCCACCCCATCCGCTTCCTCCACGCGAGCCGCCCACGAATTCCACGGCGACCACCAGCAGGGCATCACCACGCCCCAGCAGAAGGCCGCCGCCTACCTCGCGCTCGACGCCACTTCCGCCACGCGCGCCGAGCTCACCGACCTGCTGCGCACGATCACCGGGACGACCCGGTTCCTCACCACCGGCGGCACGCCCGCCGACCCCGGGCTCACCGCGCCACCCGCTGATTCGGGCATCCTCGGGCCCGTCGTCGTGCCCGACGGGCTGACCGTCACCCTGAGCGTCGGCGCCTCCCTCTTCGACGGCCGCTTCGGGCTCGCCTCCGCGAAGCCGGCGCGACTGCGCACGATGGAGGACTTTCCCAACGACGCGCTGCGCCGCGAAGCCTGCGACGGCGACCTGCTGCTGCAGGTATGCGCCGACGATCGCGACACGGTGACCCACGCCATCCGGGAGCTGACGCGTGCCACTCGGGGAGGGATGCAGGTCCGCTGGCGGCAGGACGGGTTCGTCTCGCCGCCCCGCCCATCCGGAACCCCGCGCAACCTGATGGGCTTCAAAGACGGCACCTCCAATCCGCTCGTCGGCGATGCGACGGCGATGAACGAGCTTGTCTGGACGCGGGCGGGAGGCGGCGAGCCGGCCTGGGTCGCGGGGGGCACCTATCACGTGGTGCGCCTCATCCGGATGCTCGTCGAATTCTGGGACCGCGTGAACCTCCACGAACAGGAGAACATGATCGGCCGGCGGCGGGGCTCGGGCGCTCCGCTGACGGCGTCCGGCGAGCACGACGATCCACACTACGAGAACGACCCGACGGGGGATGTGATCCAGATGGATGCGCACATCCGGCTCGCGAATCCGCGCACCGCGGCGACCGCGAGCCAGCGCATGCTCCGCCGGGCATACAACTACGACACCGGTCTCGACAGCAACGGCAACCTCGACATGGGACTCATCTTCACCGCGTTCAACCAGGACCTGGAACGGCAGTTCGTGGCGGTGCAGAGACGACTCGCCGACGAACCGCTCGTCGACTACATCTCCCCCTTCGGCGGCGGGTACTTCTTCGCGCTCCCCGGGGTGCGCGACACCTCCGACTGGTTCGGCAGGAGCATGCTCGCCTGAATCGCGACGAGGCGATGAGCAGGCGGGCGCACGGGTTCGGTGCAGACGCACCGGATATCACAAGAGAAGAAGAGGGTAAACGTGTTCAGACAGTTCAGTCTGCGCCGTGCCGGTCTCGCCGCGGTCGGGGTGACCGCGCTGGTCGGCGCAGGACTACTCGCAATGTCGCCCGCCATGGCGTATCCGGGAGGGCACGACCATTCGGCCCGCACCGCGACGCCGATCAAGCACCTCGTCGTCATCTTCGACGAGAACATCTCGTTCGACCACTACTTCGGCACCTACCCGAACGCGGCCAACACCGACGGCACGCCCTTCACTGCGGCGAAGGGAACACCGAAGGTCGACAACCTCGTCACCTCGGGCACGCTCACCACCAACCCCAACCTGTACCCGCCGAAGCGCCTCACCCCGGCACAGGCCCTCACCTGCGACCAGAACCATGGCTATGCGGCGGAGCAGCAGGCCATCGACGCCGGAAAGATGGACCTGTTCGTCCAGAAGACGAGCACCGACACCTGCACCGGGCTCTACGGCGCACCAGGACTCGCGATGGACTACTACGACGGCAACACCGTGACCGGCCTGTGGAACTACGCACAGAACTACGCGATGAGCGACAACGCCTGGGACACGACCTTCGGGCCGTCCACCCCGGGTGCACTGAACCTCATTTCGGGCCAGACGCACGGCGCGACGGCGTACGACCCCAAGACCGGGGCCGTGCTCCCGGCATCGACCGCTGTCAGCTCGCCGGACTCCGCGGGAGTCGGAACGGTGATCGGTGACCCCGATCCCGCATACGACGACTGCTCGGACGCAGACCACACGGCGACCTCGGCCGTTGTCGGACTGGCCGGCAAGAATGTCGGCGACCTCCTCAACGCGCAGCACGTGACGTGGGGCTGGTTCCAGGGCGGGTTCACCCCGAGCACCGCGTGGGACGGCAAGACGGGCGACTACGCGAAGTGCGACACCACCACGGCGAACGTCGGCGGATCGACCCCGAAGGACTACTCGCCGCACCACTCGCCGTTCCAGTACTACACGTCCACATCGAACCCGCACCACCTTCCGCCGTCGTCGGCCGCAGCCATCGGGCACTCCGACCAGGCCAACCACCAGTACGACCTGACCTCGTTCGACACCGCCCTCACGAACAACAACCTCCCGGCTGTCTCGTTCCTGAAGGCGCCCGAGGCGCAGGACGGGCACGCGGCATACTCCGACCCGCTGGATGAGCAGAAGTTCCTCGTGAACGAGATCAACGCCATCCAGAAGTCGAAGTCGTGGGCGAGCACGGCGATCGTCGTCACCTACGACGACTCCGACGGATGGTACGACCACGTCGCGCCGCAGGTCATCAACGGCTCAGCGGATGCTGCGGTCGACTCGACCGTGTGCACCAGCGTGTCGCACGTGGCCGGCGGATACGCCGACCGCTGCGGTCCGAGCCAGCGCCTCCCGCTGCTCGTGATCTCCGCGTATGCGGCCCAGAACCACGTGGACCACGCTCCGATCGAGCAGGCTTCGGTGCTGCGCTTCATCGAGAAGAACTGGGACACCGGGCGGATCGGCGATGCTTCGTTCGACACGCGCGCCGGCTCGCTGGGCGGTCTGTTCACCTTCGACCGGCCGCAGAACCGTGAGGTGCTGCTGTCGCCGACCACCGGTGCGGTGACCGCAGTGGTGCCCACGAAGGGGCACGACCCGAAGCCGCCGAAGCACGGCTGGCTGGCCACGCCGTAACCGGGGCGGATGCACCGAGAGTGCCCGTTCCGGTCGAGAGTGCCCGGTGGAACGGGCCATCTCGGCCGGAACGGGCACTCTCGCGCTGCGGCTCCGGGCGGGGGCGGCGGGCCGACTAGAGGTCGGCCTCGTCGACGGCACCGACAGGCTCTGGCGTGGCGGGCGCGACCGTCAGGCGGTCGCCCTCGGGCGCCAGGTCTACCAGCACCGTGTCACCGTCGTGGATCTCCCCGGCGAGCAGCTCCGTCGCCAGCCGGTCGTCGATCTCCTGCTGCATGAGCCTGCGCAGCGGTCGCGCACCGTAGATCGTGTCGTAGCCTCGCTCGGCGAGCCAGCGGCGCGCATCCGGAGTCACCGCGAGTTCCAGCCGCCGATCCTGCAAGCGGCGGGTCAGGCGATCGATGTTCAGTTCGACGATCTCGCCCAGCTCCTCCTGCGTGAGCGTCGAGAACACCACGATGTCGTCGAGACGGTTCACGAACTCGGGCTTGAACGACTGCCGCACCATCTGCAGCACCGCCTCGTGCTTCTCCGCCTCGGTGAGCGTCGGGTCCACGAGGAACTGGCTGCCCAGGTTCGACGTCAGCACCAGGATCGCGTTGCGGAAATCGACCGTGCGTCCCTGCCCGTCGGTCAGCCGGCCGTCGTCGAGGACCTGCAGCAGCACGTCGAAAACCTCCGGGTGCGCCTTCTCGACCTCGTCGAGGAGGATCACCGAATACGGGCGTCGCCGCACGGCCTCGGTCAGCTGACCGCCCTGCTCATAGCCGACGTACCCGGGAGGGGCACCGACGAGACGGGAGACGGAGAACTTCTCCCCGTACTCGCTCATGTCGATGCGGACCATCGCCTTCTCGTCGTCGAACAGGAACGCGGCGAGCGCCTTCGCCAGCTCGGTCTTGCCGACGCCGGTCGGCCCCAGGAACAGGAACGAACCGGTGGGGCGATCCGGGTCGGAGATGCCGGCACGGGTGCGGCGCACCGCATCCGCCACCGCTTTGACCGCCTCCTTCTGCCCGATCAGGCGCTTGCCGAGCTCCGACTCGAGACGCAGCAGCTTCTCCGTCTCCCCCTGCGTCAGCCGGTCGACCGGAATGCCCGTCCAGGCCGCCACGACCGCCGCGATGTCGTCGCTGGTGACCTGCTCGTTCACCATGCGGGGGTGATCCGGATGCTGCTCCGCCTGTTCGGCGACGGCCAGTTCGCGCTCGATCGCCGGAATCGTCTCGTACTCGATCTTCGACGCCTCCTGGTAGCGCCCGTCTCGCAGGGCGAGGTCGCGCTGGGTCTTGGCCTCCTCCAGGTGCGAGCGCAGCTCGCCGACCCGGTTGAGGGATGCCTTCTCGAGCCGCCAGCGCTCCTGCAGCTCCTCGAGCTCGCTCTCGGACTCCTTCAACCGCTCGCGGAGACGGGCCAGCCGCTCCTTGCTCGCGTCGTCCTTCTCCTTCTCGAGCGCGAACTCTTCGAGCTTCATCCGCTCGACGACGCGCTGGAGGGTGTCGATCTCGACCGGCGCCGAGTCGATCTCCATCTTCAGTCGACTGGCCGCCTCATCGATCAGGTCGATCGCCTTGTCCGGCAGCTGGCGGGCGGTGATGTACCGGTTGGAGAGGGATGCCGCCGCCACGAGCGCCGAGTCCTCGATCGTGACGCCGTGGTGCGCTTCGTAGCGCCCCTTGAGCCCGCGCAGGATGGCGACGGTGTCTTCGACGCTCGGCTCGCCGACGTATACCTGTTGGAACCGGCGCTCGAGTGCCGCATCCTTCTCGATGAACTCGCGGTACTCGTTGAGGGTGGTCGCGCCGATGAGGCGGAGCTCGCCACGGGCGAGCATCGGCTTCAGCATGTTGGATGCGGCGACCGACCCTTCGCCGCCGCCCGCGCCCATCAGGATGTGCAGCTCGTCGACGAACGTGATGATCTGCCCCTGGGCGTCGTTGATCTCTTTGAGCACGGCCTTCAGTCGCTCCTCGAACTGGCCGCGATACATGGCGCCGGCGACGAGGGCGGAGAGGTCGAGCGTGACGAGTTGCTTGCCTTTGAGCGAGTCCGCGACGTCGCCGGCGACGATGCGCTGGGCGAGACCTTCGACGACCGCCGTCTTGCCGACGCCCGGTTCGCCGATGAGCACGGGGTTGTTCTTCGTGCGGCGGGTCAGCACCTGGCTGACCCGGCGGATCTCGGCGTCCCGCCCGATCACGGGGTCGAGTTTGCCGCTCTTGGCGATCTCTGTGAGGTTGATCCCGTACTGCTGGAGTGCGGTCTTCTGCTCGTCGGTCGACGCAGGGGCGCCCTGCATGTTCGCCATCGGGGTCCTTTCGGTACAAACTTGAGTCTTTGTGGCTCAACTTTACCAACCGCGAGGCCAATCCGCCAGCGCGCCCAGCGATCGCTGTTGTGACTTGTCACGTTTGGCCGACTGGATCGCGCGCACCCGGCATATGTCGTCAGGTGAGGTCCGATCAGGGCACGGGTGCAAGGCGGGGCGATCAGTTCAGCGGTGAACTCGGGTTGGCATACTGGGGTTCACGCACGCGAAGAGGAGAAACCATGACACTGGCGAGCACGGGAACCCATGTCGAGGTCGAGACCCGTGCCGGTCGCGTGCGCGGCGCCTGGCGCGGCACGCCCCGCGAGGCCGGCGCCTCCGCGGCCTTCCTCGGGATCCCGTTCGCCGAAGCCCCCGTCGGCGAACTCCGCTTCGCCGCTCCCGTGCCGAAGAGCCCGTGGGACGGCGTCCTCGACGCGCTCGAGTACGCGCCGACGGCGCAGCGCGGCGACCCCGGGGTGACGCTGATCCCCGAGCCGAGCATCCCCGGCGACGCCACCCTCAACGTCAACGTCTTCACGCCGGCGCCGGCCACCGCATCCGGACTGCCCGTGCTCGTCTACATCCACGGCGGCGGGTACTTCGCCGGGTCCCCCGCCAGCCCCTGGTACGACGGCGCCGCCTTCAACCGCGATGGCGTGGTCACCGTCTCGATCTCGTACCGGCTCGGCTTCGACGGCTTCGGCTGGATCGAGGATGCTCCCCCCAACCGCGGCGTACTCGACTGGCTGCTCGCGCTCGAATGGGTGCGCGACAACATCGCGCCGTTCGGCGGCGATCCGGCGCAGGTCACGATCGCCGGCCAGTCCGCCGGAGGCGGGGCCGTGCTCACTCTGCTCGGGATGCCGATCGCCCAGCCTCTCTTCCGCGCGGTCTACTGCATCTCCGGCGCGGCAGCGGATGTCTCCGTGGCCGAGGCCGAGTCGTTCGCACGGCGCCTGGCGGATGCGGGCGGCGTCACCCCCGACCGTGCCGGCCTCTCGACGCTCAGCGAGGACCGCATCCTCGAATTGCAGAAGCAGCTGACGGCGCCCGCCGAGGGCGGCAACCCGCTGGACGGCCTGCGGACGTTCGTCGACAGCGGGCTCACTCTCGGCCCTGTCATCGACGGCGACCTCGTTCCGCAGAAGACGGTCGACGCGATCCAGTCCGGCGTCGGTGCGGACAAGCCTCTCGTGCTGGGCGCGACCGACGACGAGTTCTCGATGATCCTCAGCGACGCGAAGGACAAGCTCCGCTGGATCCCGTCGCGCTACCTGCTCGGCAAGGCCGGACTCACCGGCTCGGCGCGAGCGGCCTACGTCGCGGCGAACCGCCCGGTTGCGAAGAAGGGTCCGGCCGCGATCGTCGGCCGCTACCTCACCGACCGGATGTTCCGCACGCTCGCGCTCCGCGTCGTCCGCGCCCGGGGCACTGCGCCGACCTGGCTCTACCGCTTCTCGTGGACGTCGCCGAAGTTCGGCCTGGCCGTGCACTGCATCGACGTGCCGTTCTTCTTCGACTGCCTCGCGGCCGACCGGGTCGACGTCATCGCAGGAGACCAGCCTCCCCAGGCTCTGGCCGACGCTGTGCACGCGGGAGCGGTGAGCTTCGTGCGCGACGGCGACCCCGGCTGGCCGCGGTACACGGCCGCAGGCGGCGAGACCCGCGTCTACGCCGACCCACCGACGGTCGTGCGCGACGGCTACGCCGAGGTCGCGCCGCTCATCGGCGCCTGACTGGCGGCATCCCGCTCGCGAACCGGCGATTGGCGGCGAAGCCGGCCCGGACTGCCGCTGCCGCACACGTTTCATCCCACCGCACGTGGTGGTACGCGTGCGCTCGCGCGTAACTTGTGCGCTCGCGAACAACGAGCCAATTCAGCGGGCGCCGCCAGGGGACGCGGCGCTGCCGCACACGTTTCATCCCACCGCACGTGGTGGAACGCGTGCGCTCGCGCACAACTTGTGCGCTCGCGCACAACGAGCCCGTTCAGCGAGCGCCGCGCGCGGACGCGGCGCAGCCGCACGCGTTTCGTCCCGGCGCACTAGCTGGTACTAGTGCGCTCGCACACAACTAGTGCGCTCGCGCACAACGAGCGCACTCAGCGCGCGGCATCGGCCGCGCGGCTCGCGGACTCGATGATCCGCTCGACGCCAAAGCGGAAGATGTCCTGGTCCTGCAGCGCCAGCAGCTCGCTGGCCACCGCCGCGATGCGCGGCTGTCTCGACGGGTCGACGAGGAGGGGGCCTTCGAGCCACGGGCTGGGCTCGGCGAGAGGATCGGCATGATCGCTGCGGCCTCGCGCGATCCCGGCCGCCCCTGACAGCACGTACGACGCGTAGAAGGCGTAGTGCTGCACGAGTTCGTTCCCGGTGAGGCCCGCCTCGGAGAACGCCGACAGGATGCACTCGACCGTGTCGGTTTCGGCCGGTCCCTTGGTGGTCAGCACGGTCGCTTCGACCGCGATCGACGGATAGAGGACGAACACGTCGAGGGTGGCGGTCGCAAGATCGGCGAGCCGCGAACGCCAATCGGCCGAGCGATCGACCCGCGCCATGACGCGGGCGAGCACTTCGTCGAGCAGCGCCTCCATGAGCGCCTGTTTGCTCGGGAAGTAGCGGTAGACCGCCGTCGGGTTCGCGCCGAGCAGCGCACCGATGTTGCGCACGGACACGCTTGCGGTGTCGGCTCGGGCGCCGAGCTCGAGGCCGGCGTGGATGATGGCTTCCCGGCTCAGTCGCGCACGCGTCACGCCACCGGGTGCTTGCGCTTCGGTCATCGTTTCCTCACGTTCGGCTGGTGCGGCGGGATGTCAGGCGGCCCACACGATCCGCGACCACTCTATGCTGCAGAACGGTGTTGTCAACACTGTTGACAGCACCCGTGTCACGTGGATACCATCCCATCAATCCCGATTCGACGACGAATGAACGAGGTGCTCCAGTGACGGAAGCCGACACGGTCCTGACCGGTGGTCCGATCTTTACCGGCTCCGGCCATCCGCTCGAGGGCTTCGCGATCGTGATCCACGACGGGCGCATCGTCGACGTCGTCCCCGCGGAGCGCGCATCCTCCTTCACCGGCGCAGCCACTCGCGTCGTCGACCTCGGCGGCGCACTCGTCGCCCCCGGCTTCCAGGATGCGCACGTGCACCCGGTCGGGGCGGGAATCGAGCTCCTGCAGTGCAACCTGACCGACTCCGTGGATGCGGACGACGCGCTGCGCCGGATCGGCGAGTACGCCGCAGCGAACCCCGACGGCTGGATCCTCGGCGGCGGCTGGTCGATGGACCACTTCGCCGGCGGCGCTCCGACCCGCATCGCGCTCGACGCCGTCGTCGGGGGGCGCCCGGTGTTCCTGAGCAGCCGCGACCACCACAGCATCTGGGCGAGCACGGCTGCGATGCGCCTGGCCGGCATCGACGCGATCACGCCCGACCCGGTCGACGGACGCATCGAGCGCGAAGCGGACGGCTTCCCCGCCGGGACATTCCACGAGGGCGCTGCCGACCTGTTCGCCGCGGTGCGCCCCGTGAACGACGACGACCTCAGCTACGCGGGCCTGCTGAAGGCGCAGGACGAGCTGCTGAAGCTCGGCATCACCGGCTGGCAGGATGCGATGATCGGCGCGGCGGCGGGTCTCAGCGAGAACCTGGGTGCCTACCTCCGCGCCATCGACGAGGGCACCCTCGTCGCGCATGTCGTCGGCGCACAGTGGTGGTCCCGGTCGGAGGGGGCGGCCCAGGTCGCGACGATGATCGAACGCCGGGAGCAGATCGCCGCCCTCGGCTCCGACCGGTTCCAGCTCGGAACCGTGAAGATCATGGTCGACGGGGTGGCGGAGAACCACACCGCCGCCATGAAGGCGCCGTACCGGGACGGACACGGTCGCGACACCGACAACGCCGGGCTCTCGTTCATCGACCCGGGCCTGCTCCGCGGCTACGTCACGGCCCTCGACCGCGAGGGCTTCCAGGTGCACTTCCACGCGCTCGGCGACCGGGCGGTGCAGGAGGCGCTGGATGCGGTCGAAGCGGCGCGGGAAGCCAACGGCCCCTCCGACGGCCGCCACCACCTGGCCCACCTGCAGGTCGTAGCGGAAGACGACGCCACGCGCTTCGCTCCACTGGATGCGACCGCCAACCTGCAGGCGCTCTGGGCCTGCCACGAGCCGCAGCTCGACACCCTGACCCTGCCGTTCCTCCAGGAGGGCGCGGTGAGCCGCCAGTATCCGTTCGGCGATCTCGCCAGGGCCGGCGCCCGACTCGCGGCCGGGAGCGACTGGCCGGTCTCGAGCGCGAACCCGGTGGAGGCCATCCACATCGCCGTCAACCGGGTCTCGCCCGGAAGCGACGACGAGCCGCTGGGTGGCGCGCACCAGCGCATCAACCTCGCGACGGCGTTCGCCGCATACACGTCGGGTTCGGCCTACGTGAACCACCGTGACCACGACACCGGCCGGATCGCCTCCGGCTACCTCGCGAATCTCGTCGTGCTCGACCCGAACCCGTTCGCCCTGTCCGTGGAGGACATCCACACCTCCACGGTGGTCTCGACCTGGGTCGAAGGCGAGCCCGTGTACACGCGCGCGGACTGAACCATCCTTCATCCTCCCCACAGCAAGGAGCGCACCATGACCCCATCCCGCCCGAACCGGAGCCGCCGGCGCCGTGCAGCGGCCGTCGCCGGCGCACTGAGCGCTGCGCTCCTGCTCGCAGCATGCTCGCCGCAGGCCACGCAGACCGGCACGGACCATCCCAGATACACGCTCACTGCGAAGACCGCAGCGCCGAAGGGTGACATCGGCTCGTTCACCTGGGCGATCTACGCCGAGCCGTACTCCCTCGACTACACCCACGCGTTCGACTACCCGGACAACCAGGTGCTGGCCAACGTGTGCGAGTCGCTGCTGCGGCTGAACCCGGACTGGACACTCTCGCCGAGCCTCGCGAAGTCGGTCAGCCACCCGGTGCCCACGACGTGGGTCTACGAGCTCCGCGACGGCGTCACCTTCCACGACGGCACACCGATGACGGCGGCGGATGCTGTGGCCTCGATGCGCAGGCACCTCGACCCGGCCGTCGGCTCATCCTGGTACTCGGTGTACCAGTACGTCTCCTCGATCGAACAGACCGGCCCGATGGAGGTCACGGTGACCACCTCCCGGCCGGACTCGCAGTTCAACCTCGCTATGGGAGGCTCGGCCGGGGTCATCGAGTCGGCCGCGACGCTGAAGGCGAAGGGCGCCGACTACGGCAACTCGACCGGCGGGGTCAACTGCACGGGTCCGTTCGAGTTCACCTCGTGGAAGTCGGGGGAGAGCCTCACGCTCACCCGGTACGCCGGTTACTGGGACAAGGCGCTGCGCGCCAAAGCGGGCAAGGTCACGTTCCTCTTCATGAACGACTCGACCTCGCGCACAAACGCGCTCAAGTCGGGCCAGGTCGACGGCAGCTGGATGATCCCGATGGACGCGGTCGACCAGCTCAGGAGCACGAGCGCGAGCTCCGGCGGCCTCTCCTTCGGACTCAACACCGCGGTCAACAGCCTCATCGTCGGCAACCTCAAAGGTCCGCTCGGCGACGTCAACGTGCGCAAGGCGCTGCTGATGGCGCTCGACCGCCAGGGCATCGTGAACGCGGCGGTCAAGGGCTACGGCACGGTGACGAACGCCCTCACGACGCGGTCGGTGTGGAGCGGCGCCAGTAAGGATGCACTCTCGAAGGCGTTCGACGGTCTCCAGAAGTATCCGTACGACGTGAAGGCGGCCAAAGCCCTCGTCGAGAAGGCGGGCGCGACCGGCAAGCAGATCGTCATCCGAACGGCACCGATCGGCACCGACTTCAGCGTCGTCGCCCAGGCGACCGCAGCGGCGGCGGAGTCGATCGGCCTCACGGCGAAGATCGAGACCGTGACCCCGAACGCGTACACGACCCTCTTCACCGATCCGAACGCCCGGGCGGGAGCGGACCTCTTCTACACGTCGTGGTACCTGTCCTCGCCCGACCCGCTCGAGATGTACTCGGTGCTGCGCACCGGCGACTACAGCAACTACGGCAACTGGTCGGACCCGACGTTCGACGCGACCGTGAACGACGCAGTGGGCATCGACGATCCGGCGGCCCGCTCGGAGAAATCGGCCGAGGCACAGCGCATCGCGAACGACCAGTTGCCCTGGCTGCCGCTGTTCGAGGCGCCGATGTCGGTCTACCTGGGCAAGCGCATCACCGGCGTCCAGCCGTCCGTCGCATTCCTCTACTACCCGTGGGCTGCGACCATTGGCGCTCGCTGACGCGGCCGCCGGCCGGCGCGCATCCGGTGGGGCGACTATCACGATGACGGTCGCCCGCCGGGTGCTGGGCAAGCTCGGGTCGCTTCTGCTCACCCTGTTCCTCGCATCGCTGCTGGTCTTCTTCTCGCGGTTCCTGGTGCCGGGCGATCCGATCGACTTCCTGCTCCGCGGGCGCAAGCCCAACCCGGAGACCATCGCCGCGCTCACCAGGCAGTACGGCCTGGACCTCCCGCCCTGGCAGCAGTACCTCGACTGGGTCGCTGGGATGCTCCACGGCGACTTCGGGCGCTCGCTCCAGTACCGGCAGGACGTCTCGACCGTCATCGCTGAGCGGCTGCCGGTGACCCTCGGCCTGGTGATCATGGCCGGACTGATCATCACGATCGTCGGCCTGGCAGCAGGGATCGTCGCGGCTCTCTACAAGGGGCGGATGCTCGACCGGGCCATCCTCGTGGGGCTCACCGTGCTCGCCGCGATCCCGTCGTTCGTCGGGTCGATCGTGCTCATCTCCGTCTTCGCGGTTCAGCTCGGCTGGTTCCCGTCGTTCGGTTCAGGGGACGGTTTCTTCGACACCGTCTATCACCTGATCCTGCCGTCCATCGCACTCGCGATCGTGTTCATCGTGCTCATCGGCAAGATCACCCGCACGTCGATGGTCGACCAGCTCGGCCGCGAGCACGTCGAGGTCGCGACCAGCCGGGGTCTCACCCGGGCCTCCGTCATCCGCCGCCACGTGCTGCGCAATGCGATCGGCCCGATCCTGACCGTGAGCGGCGTGCTCGTAGCGGGCCTGCTCGTCGCCAGCACCATCGTCGAGTCCGCCTTCGGGCTGGCCGGGATCGGCTCGCTGCTCGTGCAGTCGGTCGACCGGCTCGACTTCCCGGTCGTGCAGGCGATCGTCCTCCTCGTCGTCACCGCGTTCGTCGTCGTGAACGCGATCGTCGACATCCTCGAACCCGTGGTCGACCCCCGATCAGCAGCTGGAGCCGGTGCCCGATGACAACCCCCACCATGGCAGTGAAGGTGCTCCGCGCATCCCGGATGCGCAGGCCTGCGCTCAGCTGGACCATCAGTCTCGCGATCCTGGCGATCATGACGCTGGCGGCCGTGTTCGCCCCCCTGATCGCGCCGTACGACCCCGACCACATCGACTTCGCGGCGATCTACGCGTCGCCCAGCCCGGCCCACTGGCTCGGCGCGGACGCTCTCGGCCGCGACACCCTCAGCCGCCTCATCTTCGGCGCACGCACCGCGCTGCTCGGGCCGCTCGTCGTCGTGATCGCCTCGACCGTCGCCGGCATCCTTCTCGGCCTGCTCGCCGCCTGGCGCGGGGGCTGGATCGACGCGGTCCTGGGGCGGGTGTTCGACGTTCTGTTCGCGTTCCCGTCGCTCCTCATCGCCATCATGGCGGTTGCGCTCTTCGGAAAAGGCCTGGTCGCACCGGTCATCGCTATGAGCATCGCGTACGCGCCGTTCGTCGCCCGCCTCACCAGGTCGCTCGTGCTCGCCGAACGCAACCGGCCGTACGTCTCCGCCTACCGCGTGCAGGGCTTCGGGGGCGGATGGATCGCCCTCCGCCGCGTGCTGCCGAACGTCACCCCGATCGTGGGCGCGCAATCCACCCTGAACTTCGGCTACGTGCTCGCCGAGCTCGCCGGGCTCTCGTTCCTCGGCCTCGGTGTCCAGGCTCCGACCGCCGACTGGGGCGCGATGATCAACGAAGCCCAGGCGGGAATCGTCGGGGGCCACTTCCTGCCCGCGATCGTGCCCGCGGTCGCCGTCGTAATCGTCGTGGTCGCCGTCAACATCGTCGGCGAAGAACTCTCGGACCGGATCGGAGGGGGATCGGCCGCATGACGCTCCTCGACATCACGCAGCTCACTCTGGATCTTCCGACCGGCGCCCGCCTGCTCAACGGCATCACCTTGCAGGTCGGCGACGGCGAGACCGTCGGCCTCGTCGGAGAATCCGGCTCCGGCAAGTCGCTCACGGCGCGCTCCGTGCTCGGGCTCCTCCCCGACGGCGCGGTCACCGGCGGGTCCGTCCGCCTCGACGGCACCGAGGTGCTCGGCGCATCCCGCCGGGACCTGCTCCGCCTCCGGCGCTCGAGCGCGGCCATGATCTTCCAGGATCCGCGCGCCGGCATCAACCCGATGCGCACGCTCGGCGACCACCTCACCGAGGCTCTTCGCCTCGGCGAAGGCTGGCCGGCATCCGCCGCGCGCTCCCGCGCGATCGAGTTGCTGCACGCTGTGCGCCTGCCGCGGCCCGAGGAGCACCTGGGCCAGTACCCGCACGAGTTCTCCGGCGGGATGCTGCAACGGGTGATGATCGCGGGCGCACTCGCCGGGTCGCCGCGGCTGCTCGTCTGCGACGAGCCCACTACGGCACTGGACGTGACGACCCAGGCCGAGATCATCGCGGTGCTCACCGAGCAGCGCGCACAGCGCGGCATGGGGATGCTCTTCATCACCCACGACCTGAACCTCGCCGCCTCGATCTGCGACCGCGTCTACGTCATGAGCGCCGGGGACATCGTGGAGGAGGGGGATGCCCGTCGGGTGTTCCTCGACCCGCAGGCCGCGTACACGCGGCGGTTGGTGGCGGCGACGCCGACGCTCGATGGGGCGGATGGGGCGGATGCTGCGGCTGCGGCGGGTGCGGGGGGTGGGGCTGGGGCTGCTTTTGGTGCGGGCGCGGGTGCTGAAGGTACGGGGGCTGGGGCTGGGGCTGCTTGGGGTGCGGGGGCCGGCGCTGCGGCGGCGGGGGCTGCCGGGCCCGCGGCGGCGGCACGCACGCCGATGCTCGAGGTCCGCTCGCTCTCAAAGACATACCCGCGTGGGAAGGAGCCCGTGCGGGCCGTCGCGGGTGCCTCCATCACCGTCCCGGCCGGCGAGGCCCTCGGCGTGGTCGGCGAATCCGGCTCGGGCAAGTCGACGCTCGCGCGGATGATCGTGGGCCTCGAACGCGCGGACACCGGGGACATCCGGGTCGCCGGGGCCGAGCGGACGGTCCGTCCCCGCACCCGCGCGGACCGTCTCGCGCACGCCCGGAGCGTCCAGATGGTCTTCCAGGACCCCTACCTCTCGCTCGATCCGCGCATCCCCGCCGGTCGCGCGATCGAAGACGCATTGCGCCTCCACACTGACCTGACGTCGGCGGATGCGCGCATCCGCGCCCTGGCGCTCCTCGACCAGGTGGGCCTCGGCGAGAAGCACGCCCAGGCGAGGCCCCGCACCCTCTCCGGAGGACAGCGCCAGCGCGTCGCCATCGCCCGCGCGCTCGCCATCGAGCCGGAGGTCCTCGTCATGGACGAGGCGACCAGCGCCCTCGATGTGTCCGTTCAGGCCCAGGTGCTCGACGTGGTCTCGGAGATCCGGCGGGCGCGCAACCTTACCGTCCTGTTCATCAGCCACGACCTGGCTGTCGTGCGGCGTGTGTGCGAGAGCACGGTGGTCATGCGCCGGGGCGAGATCGTCGAGCGCGGGACGACCGCGGAGATCCTGCGCAACCCACAGCATCCGTACACGCAACTGCTGATCGACTCCGTCCCCGCCGGCGCGCGCGTGTGAGGGCCCATTGGCCGCCGAAAGGTGGCGAAAGTGGGGCGGATACCCCACGTATCGCACCCCGGCAGCGTCAGCGGCGCACCGACCTCGTCACGGTGAACTTGGGGTTGCGGGCGACCCGGGTCGTGG
Organism: Leifsonia sp. Ger2509; assembly: GCF_055231915.1. NCBI lineage: Bacteria > Bacillati > Actinomycetota > Actinomycetes > Micrococcales > Microbacteriaceae > Leifsonia > Leifsonia sp. Ger2509. The sequence goes on along the minus strand of NZ_JBUYVB010000003.1, from coordinate 2,619,719 downwards.
GGCCGACGATGCGGTCGAGCGACGCGCGGTAGCCGAGGTGGGAGTTCCACACGGCCCAGAGCTCGCCGCCCGGTGCGAGCACGCGCGCTGCATCGTCGAACAACCGGAGGGCGGCGCCCGCGTGGACCGCAGCGCCGATGTGGAACGGCGGGTTCACCACGATCAGCCCGGCGCTCCCGTCCGGCTGGGATGAGAGAGCGTCGTCGCGGACCACCTCGACCCGAGCGTCCACGGCGTTGGCGCGCATGGTCTCGCGGGCGGATGCGACAGCGGCCGATGACTGGTCTGTGGCGATCACACGGATGCTCGGCCGTTCCCGCGCGAGCCAGGCCGCGATGACGCCGGTGCCGCAGCCGAGATCGATGGCGGTGGGCGCATCCGGCCGTGCCTCCCCGAGGACCGTGAGCAGGAAGCGGGTGCCGATGTCGACGGACGTCCCCGCGAACGCCGCGCCGTGCGCGCACACCCACAGCCCGAGGTCGTCGTCGAACCGGCCCCGGGGCCACTCCCCGCCCTGCTGCGGGACGGGCCCTTCGACGGTCAGCACCCGCGCCTTCTGCCGCGCGAGCCCCGCCCGTACACTCCCGAACGACCGCCGGAGCACCTCGTTCATGGCCGTGGTCAGGTGTTTCACCATGCCACCTGCATAGACGGTTACATCCGGATGCGCGTTCGCGGCGATGCACTCCGCGATCTCCTCGAGCGCGTCCAGGCTCCGCGGCAGGCGCAGGAGCACCGTGCGCGCATCCCGGACCAGCTCCGGAACCAGGTCGAACGACCGGTACGAGCCGGACATCCCGAACCGCTCCGCGTTGGCGCCCAGCGCCCGCTCGCCGGCCAGCGCATCCTGGTGCACGCGGATCTCCCGCACGCCGAACCGGGCCGTCGCGCCGAGGGTCAGCGCGCCGTAGCCGTCGCCGATGACGACGAGCTCGCCGGGCTGCGGGGCATTGGCCGACTCGGCCGCGGTGTCGAGCAGGAGCCGGTCAGCGGCATCCACGGCGAAGAGGTTCGGGGCTTCGACATCGGGCCAGCGCCGGAGGCGTTCGAACGCGAATTCCTCTGCTCCGGCCACGCCCTCTTTCCTACCACCTCTCGCGGCCGGCCATGTGCCCGCCCGCCCGAGTGCTCCCCGCCACGTCGAGCGGGTGGGCACGTCCCGTACTGGCGGGCTCGCGGCGATGACGCCCGGGTCAAAGCCAGACGGCGAGAGCTGGGCGACCGCGCGCTGCCCTTGCGCCGCGCCCTACGCGGCGACGGCCTCGCGCGCGCCGACGAAGGCGTCGACGCAGCGGCGGATCTCGTCCTCCGTGTGCGCCGCCGACAACTGGACGCGGATGCGGGCCCGCCCCCGCGGCACCACCGGGAACGAGAACGCCGTCACATACACGCCGCGCCGCTGCATCTCGTCGGCGATCCGGGCGGTGAGCGCCGCATCCCCGAACATGACCGGAACGATCGGATGCTCACCCGGCAGCAGTTCGAACCCCGCCTCCGTCATCAGCGAGCGGAACAGCGCCGCGTTGGCACGCAAGGTGTCGCGCAGGCCACCGGACAGCTCGAGCAGGTCGAGGGCGGCGAGCGTTCCCGCGACGATCGACGGGGCGAGCGTGTTCGAGAAGAGGTACGGCCGCGCGCGCTGGCGCAGCAGGTCGACGATCTCCGTGCGCGACGATACGTAGCCGCCGGATGCGCCGCCGAGCGCCTTCCCGAATGTTCCGGTATAGATGTCGACCCGGTCGGCGACGCCGCAGAACTCGGGCGTCCCGCGACCGTTCGCACCCACGAACCCGACCGCGTGGGAGTCGTCGACGAACACGAGCGCCCCGAACTCGTCGGCCAGATCGCAGATCTCGGCGAGGGGCGCGATGTAGCCGTCCATGGAGAAGACGCCGTCGGTGACGATGACGCGGAACCGCGCATCCGCCGCCGCTTCCAGCTGCGCACGCAGGTCGGCCATGTCGCGGTTGCGGTACCGCAGGCGCTGCGCTTTGGAGAGGCGGATCCCGTCGATGATCGATGCGTGGTTGAGCTCGTCGGAGATGATCGCGTCCTCGGCGGTGAACAGCGTCTCGAAGACGCCGCCGTTGGCGTCGAAGCAGGAGGAGAAGAGGATGGTCGCCTCGGTCCCGAGGAACTGCGACACCCGGCGCTCCAGCTCCAGGTGCTGCTCCTGGGTCCCGCAGATGAAGCGCACGCTCGCGAGACCGTAGCCCCAGTCGTCGAGCGCCTGCTTCGCGGCATCCCGCAATACGGGATGGTCGGCGAGGCCGAGGTAGTTGTTCGCGCAGAAGTTGAGCACCTCGGCGCCGTCGGCCGTGATCAGCGCCTGCTGCGGGCCGTGGATGCTGCGCTCCCGTTTCGTGAGCCCCGCCGCGTCGATCTCGGCCAGCTGCCCGGCGACATGTTCGCGGAATGTTCCGTACATCAGAGTTCCGTCCAATCCAGGATGACTTTTCCGCCGTGCGCTGACGCGGCCGCCGCGAAACCGTCTTCCCAGCGGCTGGCCGGGAACCGGTCGGAGACGATGGATGCGATCGCCGTCCGCAGCGTCGCACTGGTCTGCAGCATCGCGCCCATCGCGTTCCAGGTCTCGAACATCTCACGGCCGTAGATGCCTTTGAGGGTGAGCATGTGGGTGACGACGATCCCCCAGTCGACGGCGATCTGCGACGACGGGAGCCCGAGCATGGCTATGCGCCCGCCGTGGTTCATGTTCTCGATCATCTGCGGCAGCGCTGTCGGCGCACCGCTCATCTCGAAGCCGACGTCGAAGCCCTCGCGCATGCCCAGGGCCACCTGCGCGTCCCGGATGGTCGCGTTGCGCACGTCGACGGTGAAGTCTGCACCCATTCCTTCGGCGAGCGCCAGCCGGTCCGGGCTGATGTCGGTGCCGACGATGAAGCGGGCGCCCACGTGGCGGGCGACGGCGATGGCCATGAGGCCGATGGGTCCGCATCCGGTGACGAGCACATCCTCACCGACGACGGGGAACGCGAGAGCCGTGTGCACGGCGTTGCCGAGCGGGTCGAACAGGGCGCCGACCTCGGGGTCGATCGCGGAGTGGTGCACCCAGACGTTGGTGGCCGGGAGCGTGAGGTATTCGGCGAAGGCGCCGTTGCGCTGCACGCCGAGACCCTTGGTGCGGATGCACATCTGCCGGCGCCCGGCGCGACAGTTGCGGCAGGTGCCGCAGACGATATGGCCTTCGCCCGAGACCAGGTCTCCGACGGAGACGTCGTGCACGAACGGGCCGACTTCGACGACTTCGCCGAAGAATTCGTGGCCGGGGATGAGCGGGGCCGCGACAGCGGAGGCCGCCCAGTCGTCCCAATGGAGGATGTGCAGGTCGGTCCCGCAGATCCCGGTGCGGAGCACGCGGATCTTGACATCCTCGGGTCCGGCCTCGGGTTCGGGGACATCGATCAGTTCGAGGCCTGCTGCCGCCTCGGCTTTGTAAAGGGCCTTCATCGCCACCTTCTCGCTTCGTCGTGTGAAGTGTCATGCATCAGGGCTTTTGTGGAGCCCGATTCACTCTACGACGGATGGGCGCGCGCGCCGCGCTCGTTACGAGGAAGGGGGCGCATCCACCGCGCCGGGCTGAGCAGGAACCGGCTGCGCCGGGTAGCCCGACCATCCGGCCGCGGCATATCCGCCCTGGTACGCCGCTAGCGGGGGCGCGGGAGGCGCCGGCGCCACCCGGGCCGGCTTCGGCTCGAACGCCCGCACGATGACAGGGATCACCGCCGATACGACGGCCACCAGCAGGGACGCCGACGAGATCCGCCACCACCAGTCGGCCCAGTCCTGCTCCGGAAAGGCCATCGGCAGCACGAGGGCGACGACGGTCACGCTGATCAGCGCGATGGTGACGTACCCGGCAATCGCCGTCAGCTGCGCCCTGGCGCGGCCGACGAAGTACAGGAAGTACACCTGGAAGAGGAGCAACGCCACGCGCACGACGACCACGATGCCGATGAAACGCACGAGCTGGAGATCCCACACGAACGGATCAGCGGTGTTCTCCGGTTGCAGCCAGCCGTTCCACAGTTTGAGGAGGCCCACGGCCACGAGCAACGAGTTGACCGCCGTCGACGCAGAGAGATACCAGCGGTTAGGACCGTTCTGCCCCACGGAGGCGTCAAGCGAGACGGCGCCGGCGAACGCAGCCAGGAGCATCAGGGTCAGCCAAGCCCGGCCTGCGACATTCGCCTGATCGCCGACGATGATGAAGACCCCGCCCATCAGCGCCGCGACCGTGAGGGTCCCGATCGTCAGGTAGAGCGCGGTGGACGCGGCGCGCGAACGCCGCTGCGGTGTATCGGTCATGAAAGCACTCCTGTGAAAGCTGATATTTCACAGGCTACCACCAACATTCATCCATTTCACACTTATCCCCACTCGCGGAGACCTTCCTCGCGTCCTCCTCATGAGGTGTGACGTACGCATCCGACACGCCGGGCCCGAGGGCGCAGAGTTCACGCCTCGGGGCCGGCGCAGCACGATCAGTCGCGGTCGAGCGGACGCCAGACGACGATCTGGTTGCTGCGCCGCACCCGTGTGCCGGCCCGCAGCGAGATGACCTCGCCGGCCGACCCGGCGGCGAACACGCGGCGTCCGGGGCGGTTGAGCAGTTCATCCGACAGCGCCGCCTCGAGTTCGCGGATGCGCCCCGTGAGCGCGCCCACCTGGTCTTCGAGCTCGAGGATGCGACGGATGCCCTCCAGGCTGACGCCTTCGGCTCCCAGCCGCGAGATCTCCTGCAGCTTCGCGACGTCGCGCATCGAATAGCGGCGGGATTTGCCGGGCGTACGCGAGGGGCTGACCAGCCCGAGCCGGTCGTACTGCCGCAGCGTCTGGGGGTGCATTCCCGCGAGCTCGGCCGCGACCGAGATGACGAAGACCTGGGTGTGCTCGTCGATGTCGGCCATGTCAGCCTCGCGACCTCGCGAGCAGGTCGTCGCGCGGGTTCTCATCCGGCAGCTTCTCGACGAAGCCACGCAATGCCTCTTCGGCGTCGGCAGACAGGTGCGATGGCACGGCGATCTGCACGACGGCCAGCAGGTCGCCGGTTCCCTTCGGGGTCTGCACCCCGCGGCCCTTCACCCGCAGTACCCGTCCGCTCGGCGTCCCGGGAGCGACGCGCAGCTTCACCGGCTCGCCGCCGAGCGTCGGCACCTCGATGGTGGCGCCGAGCGCCGCCTCGGCGAACGTCACAGGGACGGTCACGCGCAGGTTGAGGCCTTCGCGCTCGAACACCGGATGTTTGCGAACCGTCACGGTGAGCACGATATCGCCTGGCTCGCCGCCGTCCGGGCTGGGCTGGCCCTTGCCACGCAGCTTGATCTTCTGGCCGTCGGCCACGCCTGCCGGGATCTTCACCTTGATCGGCTTGCCATCGGCGGCCTGCAGCGTGATCGTTTCGCCGCGCGTCGCCGTGACGAAGTCGATGGTGGTCGTCGCGGTCACGTCACGGCCGCGGGTCGGGCCACCGTAGCCCCGGAATCCGCCTGTGGTGGACCCGAACCGGCCGTCGCCGAACATGCTGCCGAAGATGTCGTCGAACTGGCCGCCCTGCTGATAGGTGTACCCGCGCTGGCCGCCCTGGCCGAACATCCCGCCGAAGACGTCGTCGAAGCCGCCCTGTCCGGCCGAACCCGGCGCGGTGAAACGGGCGCCGGAGCCCATGGCGCGGATCTGGTCGTACTCCTTGCGCTCTTCCTCATCGCTGAGCACGGAATAGGCTTCGCTGATTTCCTTGAACTTCGCCTCCGAGGCGGCATCGCCCGGGTTCGAGTCCGGGTGGTATTTGCGCGCGAGCTTGCGATAGGTCTTCTTGAGCTCGGCCGCGCTGACGTCCTTGGAGACGCCGAGGACCTTGTAGAAGTCCTTGTCGAACCAGTCCTGGCTTGCCATGGCGCCTCCTCTCCCTCTATCTAACCGTGCGCAATTCGAAGAAGTCCCTTGTTCGACGCGAATGCGTCACGTCTGCCCCATCAGCGTGCGCTCTTGGCGAATTGCGAAGGCAGAGCGGGCGGATGGGGCAGACGGATGATGCTACCGCTGCGGCACGGAGACGACCACCTTCGCCACCCGCAGCAGGGTCGACCCGACCAGGTAGCCGGTCTCGACGACGTCGGCGACGGTGTCCGTCTCGACGTCGGGGCTCGGCTGCTGGAAGATCGCCTCGTGGATCTGCGGGTCGAACGGGTCGCCTGCTGCGCCGAACGGCTTCACGCCGAGGCGCTCGACCGACGTGCGCAGCTTGGCCGCGATGGTCGCGAACGCGCTGCCCTCCTCGAGGTCTCCGTGCTTCTCGGCACGGTCGAGGTCGTCGAGCACGGGCAGGAGACCCTTGACGGTCTCGCCGACCGCGCGCTCACGCTCGATCTCGCGGTTGGCCTCCGTACGCTTGCGGTAGTTCGCGTACTCGGCGGTCAGCCGCTGCAGGTCGGCGAGCCGTTCCGCCGCCACCTGGTCGGCCGTCGACTGGCCGCTCAGCACATCCAGGTCGTCATCGGAGAGGAAGCCACCGAACTCGGCTGTCCCGTCGGCATCCGTGTCGGACGGCCCGACGTCGACCAGCTCTTCGTGGGCCAGGTCGGGGCCGGAGGCATCAGCCTCCGACCCGCTCTCCGGGTGCCGAACCTTTCCGGTCTCGGGATCGATCCGCCGCTTGTCGCGGATGACCGGCTCCTCGTGTTCGTCGGGCTGGTCCCCTGCGGGACCCTTCGGCGTGTGGGGCATGACTACTTGGTCTCCTCGTCTTCGACCACCTCGGCGTCGACGACGTCCTCATCGGAGTTCGTCTCGGCCGCGGGCTCCTCGGCGGGAGCGGACGCCTCGGCCTGGCTGGACGCGTAGATCGCCTCGCCGAGCTTCTGCTGGCTGGAGTTCAGCTTGTCGTACGCGGTCTTGACTGCGTCCTCGTCGTCTCCGGCGAGCGCGCTCTTCAGCGCGTCGACGTCGCCCTGGACCTCGTTCTTGACGTCCTCGGGCAGCTTGTCGTCGTTGTCCTTGATCAGCTTCTCGATCGAGTAGGCGAGCTGCTCGGCCGTGTTGCGGGTCTCAGCGGTCTCACGACGCTTCTTGTCCTCGGCTGCGTGCTCCTCGGCCTCGCGCACCATGCGCTCGATGTCGTCCTTCGGCAGCGACGAGCCGCCGGTGATCGTCATCGACTGCTCCTTGCCCGTGCCCTTGTCCTTGGCGGACACGTGCACGATGCCGTTCGCGTCGATGTCGAAGGTGACCTCGACCTGCGGGATGCCACGAGGTGCCGGTGCGATGCCGGTCAGCTCGAAGGTGCCGAGCGGCTTGTTGTCGCGGGTGAACTCGCGCTCGCCCTGGAAGACCTGGATCGCGACGGACGGCTGGTTGTCGTCGGCCGTGGTGAACGTCTCGCTGCGCTTGGTCGGGATGGCCGTGTTGCGCTCGATGAGCTTGGTCATGATGCCGCCCTTGGTCTCGATTCCGAGGCTCAGCGGGGTGACGTCGATGAGCAGAACATCCTTGCGCTCACCCTTGAGGACACCGGCCTGGAGGGCTGCGCCGACGGCGACGACCTCATCCGGGTTCACGCCCTTGTTGGGCTCCTTGCCACCGGTCTCCTGCTTGACCAGGTCGCTGACCGCGGGCATGCGGGTCGAACCGCCGACGAGCACGACGTGCGCGATGTCGGAGACCTTGATGCCGGCCTCACGGATGACGTCGGCGAACGGCTTCTTGGTGCGGTCGAGCAGATCACTGGTCATCTGCTCGAACTGGGCGCGGGTGAGCGTCTCGTCGAGGTTGGCCGGGCCGTTCTCGGTCAGCGACAGGTACGGAAGCTGGATGCTGGTCGACATGCTGCTCGACAGCTCCTTCTTGGCCTGCTCGGAAGCCTCCTTCAGTCGCTGGAGGGCGATCTTGTCCTTGGAGACGTCCACGCCCGTGGTCTCCTTGAACTTCTTGATCAGGTGCTCGACGATGCGCTGGTCCCAGTCGTCGCCGCCGAGGCGGTTGTCACCGGCGGTCGCGCGGACCTGGATGGTCGAGAAGTCGTCGTCCTTGCCCACCTCGAGGAGGGAGACGTCGAAGGTGCCGCCACCGAGGTCGAAGACGAGGATGAGCTCGTCCTCCTTGCCCTTGTCGAGTCCGTAGGCGAGGGCTGCCGCGGTCGGCTCGTTGATGATGCGGAGGACGTTGAGGCCCGCGATCTCACCGGCCTCCTTGGTGGCCTGGCGCTCGGCGTCGTTGAAGTACGCCGGAACGGTGATGACCGCATCCGTCACGGTGTCGCCCAGGTACTGCTCGGCGTCGCGCTTCAGCTTGGCGAGGATGCGCGCCGAGATCTCCTGCGGGGTGTACTTCTTGCCGTCGATCTCGACCTTCCAGTCGGTGCCCATGTGGCGCTTGACCGACGCGATGGTGCGGTCGACGTTGGTGACGGCCTGGCGCTTCGCGGTCTCGCCGACGAGCACCTCGCCGTCCTTGGTGAAGGCGACCACCGAGGGGGTGGTGCGGAATCCTTCGGCGTTGGCGATGACGGTGGGCTCTCCACCTTCGAGCACAGAGACCACGGAGTTCGTGGTTCCGAGGTCGATACCTACTGCACGTGACATGTGTGTTTTCTCTCCTTTGTTGCCGGCTTGGCGCCTGTGAAAATCATGGGGTCAAGAGTTGAGTCCTGACGACTCAAGCCTGACATCCGGCCGAATCGATGTCAAGTCGGATCGACAAAACTTGAGTGTACTTGACTCAACTTCCAGCGGGCGCCCAGAATTCCCGGGGCGGGCTCGAGGAGGGTACGGCGCCGCGCGCCGTCCGTCATTCAGGAACACGTGTGACGGACGGGACCCGCGGAGCCCCCCGGCCGGCAAAACCCCTGGTGGGATGCGCGGCCACCACCCGCCCGCCCCCAGACTTCCTGAATTATGGAACCCGGCCCCGAGAGGGTGCGGCGCCGCACGCCGTCCGCAATTCAGGAACACGCGTGACGGACGGGACTCGCGGAAGCCCCCGCCCGGCAAAACCCCTGATGGGATGCGCGGCCACCACCCGCCCGCCCGCCCCAGACTTCCTGATTTGTGGACACGCGAAACGGCCCGCCTGGGTGCAGGCGGGCCGTTCCGTGGGTGCGTCGGAGATGGGGGGATCAGCCGTCCGCACCAGCTGGCGTCGAAGTGGTCGTGAACCCTTCGAGCTTGTTCGCGGCCTGCGCGTACTTGTTGGTGAACGTGTCGCCGATCGTCACGTTCGACGTGTCGACGCCGATCGCCTTCTCCATCGCGAGGATGGTCTTGGGTCCACCGGCGGGCATGATCCCGTCAGGCAGGAACTGTCCCTTGTCGGTGTTCAGACCGTCGATGTACTGCTGCTTGGTGATCGTGGCGTTCTGCACGTACTCCGGCGGCAGCTTGTTGGCGATGTCCGATGCGGAGTGCGAGTTGATCCAGTGCATCGTCGCCACCAGAGCGTTGACAACCTTCTGCACGGCATCCTTGTGGGAATCCACCCACGACTTCGTCGCCAGCACACCCGCTGCGGGCCAGTCGCTGCCCAGCGCCTTCGTCGCGCCTTCCGCGGTTGCGAGGTCGACTGCGGTGTGAGCGAGCTTCTTGCTGGTGAGCGCGCCGACGGTCGGCTGCGTCGTCATGACGCAGTCGGCGGACCCGCGCTGGATCGCGGCGATCGCGGTCGATCCGGCACCCACGGCGAGTGTGTGGTAACCGCTCTTCGCGATGCCCTGGGTGTGTGCGAGGAACTGCGTCAGGCTGTCCGTGCCCGAGCCCAGGTCGGTAACGCCGAGCGTCTTGCCCTTGAAGTCGGCCGCGGAGTTCACGCCGCTCTTGTCGCTGCACATCTCACGCTCGCCCGGAGCGCCCGAGAGCTGGACGACGTCGATGACGTCCTTCCCTTTGGACTTGAAGTCGATCGTGTGGATGTACCACGCGCCGGCCATGTCGACCTGGCCCGATGCCATCGCATCCTCCGCGCCGACACCACCGTTCTGCTCGGTCGACAGCTCCATGTTGACGCCGTACTTCTTGTAATAGCCGAGCCGCGCGGCGAGCTCGTACGGCAGGTAGATCTGCTTGTCGATGCCGCCGACCATCATCTTGACGGTGGGCATCGGGGTGGAGCCGCCGGCGGCCGCGTTGCCGCCGGTGGCGCCGCTGCTGCAGGCCGCGAGGCTGAGCGCCAGTGCTCCAGCCGCGGCGACAGCGCCGAGTGTGCGCTTCTTCATGTGAGTGCGTTTCCTTTCATTGGTGCCGAGGGTTCGGCGGTTCCTGGTGGGGATTCGGGTGTGGATGCGCGGCGCGTCAGATCGCCTGCGCCTCGGAACGGTTCGGCGGACGCCACTTGAGCAGGACGCGCTCGAGCAGGGTGATGAGGTATTCCGCCCCGAGCGTGACCACGGCCATGATCACCATGCAGGCGAACACCGTGTTCGGGTCGAAGCTCCCCTGGGCCTGGCTGATGATCAGGCCGATGCCCTGCTGGGCTCCGAGGACTTCGGCGACGAGAGCACCGATGATGGCGAACCCGAACGCCGTGTGGAGGCTGGCGATGATCCACGTCATCGCCGAAGGGATGGTCACGTGGCGGGCGACCTGCAGCGGCGATGCACCGAGGACGCGCACGTTGGCGACCAGGTTCTGGTCGACTTCGCGTACGCCCTGGAAGGCGTTGAAGAAGACGACGAAGAACACGAGGACGGAGGCCAGCAGCACCTTCGGGAACACACCGAGGCCGAAGGCCACGATGAAGATCGACCCGAGGACGATGCGGGGGATGGAGTTCACGACCTTGATGTACGGCCCGAAGACCGCCGCCAGGTACCGGTTGGAGCCGAGGAGGATGCCGACGACGACACCGGCGATCGTGCCGAGGACGAACCCGTAGAGGGCTTCCTGCACCGTGATCCAGAGGTTGTCCCAGATCGAGCCGAACGCCGAGCCCTGGGTGAAGAGGTGCACGAGGCTGTCCCAGATACCGGACGGCTGTCCGTAGAAGAACTTGTCGACGACGCCGGTCGCGGTCGCCCACTGCCAGCCGCCGATCACGACGACCGCGACCATCACGCGGCCGAACCATACCCACGCCGTGCGGCGGGATCGAGCCCGGCGTGCGGATGCGCGCAGTTCGCTCTCCGGCGCCACGACGTACGCGCCGTTCGTCTTCACCGGTGTGGTGTGCGCTGTCGTGGTCATGCTGCTGCCCCCGCTGTCTGCTGGTATGCCCGGGTGACCTCGTCCTTGAGCGAGGCCCAGATCTGTCCCTGGATCTCGAGGAACCGCTTCTCGTGCCGGATCTCCTGCACGTCGCCGCGGGGCCGGGGCAGGTCGATGTCGAAGATGTCCTTCACCGTGCCGGGGCTGCTCGTCATGATGACGACCCGGTCGGAGAGCGCGACGGCCTCGTCCAGGTCGTGGGTGATGAAGAGCACGGACGGGCGCAGCTCCTCCCAGAGCTGGAGCAGCTCGGTCTGCATGATCGCCTTCGTCTGCACGTCGAGTGCGCCGAACGGCTCGTCCATCAGCAGGATGCGCGGACGGTTGATGAGTGCCGCCGCCATTGCGACGCGCTTGCGCATCCCACCGGAGAGCTGGTGCGGATAGCGGTCCTCGAAGCCGGCGAGGCCGACGCGGCGCAGCCAGTCCATGGCGAGCTCCGTGGCTTCGCGCTTGGGGGTGCCGAGCAGGATGGGGCCGATCATCACGTTGTGGAGCACGGTCTTCCAGGGGAAGAGCGAGTCGGCCTGGAACATGTAGCTCACGCCGCGGGTGACGCCGTCGACGATGTGACCGCCGACCTGCACCGACCCCGCGCTCGGCGGCTCGAGTCCGGAGACCTGCGCGAGTGTCGTCGACTTGCCACAGCCGGTCGGGCCGACGATCGCGCAGAACTGGCCCGGTTCGACCGTGAGCGTCACGTCGTGGATGGCCGTGAACGTATCGCCCTTCGGCGTGACGAACCGTTTGGTCAGCCCGACGATGTCGATCCGCGCCGCATCCTCTGCGCCTGCGGTGGCCGCTCGTGTGCGGCCGGGAGTGGGATCACCCATAATGCCAAGACCTCTCTGTCTTTCGGTGTGATAACCGATAGTGCGGCAGGCCCGCATCCGCTGTCTCGCTTGTGCGCTATCAGCCTTTTGTGCGCATTCACGTGCGTTCTGCGCATTGTGCTCGCGTGCATTACGCAGGTTGCCCTGAGACAATCCCCTTTGTGATGCGACGCCGGATCCGAAAACTCTCGACCCAGATCTTTCTGGCTCAGTTGGTGATCCTCACGGTGTCCATGGCCGTCGGCTTCGCGCTCTTCGCCCAGACCGCCCGGAACAATCTCGACTCCGACTTCCAGGCGCGCGCTGCGGGCATCGCCGAGACCTTCGCGGACATGCCGGCCATCCGTCAGTGCATGGCCCAGCCGGGCATCGGATGCTCGGTGACCATCCAGGACCTCGCCTCGTCCACCGCAGCCCGCACGGGCGCCGCCTACGTGGTCGTCATCGACCTCAACCGGGTGAGGCACTCGCATCCGGATCCGTCGCTGATCGGCAAGAAGGTCAGCGAGCCGCTCGTCGCGAGCGATGGAAAGGTGCACCTGGGCACCGATTCCGGCGCCACCGGCCTGAACGCGAATGCCCGCGTGCCGCTCTACGGACCGGACGGGGCGCTCGTCGGGGAGGTGTCCGTCGGCATCCGCGAGAGCTCCGTGTCGAGCGAGCTCCTCAGCGAGCTCCCGTCGTACGCAGCGTGGTTCGTGCTCGTCCTCGCATTCGGAACGCTCGCTTCGTTCGGGCTGGCGAGCATCCTGAAACGCCGGACCTTCGGGCTCGAGCTCGATGAGATCGCCCGCCTGCTGCAGGAACGCGAGGCGACCCTGCACGGCATCCGCGAAGGGGTCATCGCCGTCGATCCGGCCGGACGGATCAGCGTCGTCAACGATGAGGCTCGGCAGTTGCTCCGGCTCCCGGCCGAGGCGTCGGGGCGGCGGCTCGAGGATGTGCTCGCGCCCGGGCTGCTGCGCGACCTGCTCACGGGCACGACGGCGGTCACCGACGAGATCGTGGTCACCGACGACTACTGCCTGGTCATCAACCGGATGCCCGTGACACTCGGCGGGCGCGCGCACGGAGCCGTCGTCACCCTCCGCGACCGCACCGACGTCGAGGGCCTGGCCAGCGAGCTCGCCGGGGAGCGCAGCCTCACCGAGTCGATGCGGGCGCAGCAGCACGAGTTCATCAACCGCATCCACGCGATCGCCGGACTGCTCGAACTCGGGCGTCCCGCCGAGGCGCTGCAGTACATCAACGAGATCCGCGGAACGACCGCCGACCTCGACCAGACGCTTCGCACCCACATCGCGGCTCCCCAGATCGTCGGGCTGATGCTGGGCAAGGCGGCCGAGGCGAACGAGCGCGGCATCGAGCTCGTGATCCTTCCCGACACCGACCTCGGCGAAGCGCCCGACCGCGTGCAGGCGCTCACGACCATCCTCGGGAACCTCATCGACAACGCGTTCGACGCGCTCGCGGGCATCCCGGCACCGCGACGGGTCGAGGTCAGCGTGGTCGAGACGGCGCAATCGCTGACCGTCCGGGTCAGCGACAACGGGCCTGGTGTGGCGGCGGGCGAGATCCCGCAGATCTTCAGCAACGGATACACGACCAAGCGCGGCACGCTCGAGCGGCACAGCGGGCTCGGGCTCTCGCTCGTCAACAACACGGTGACCAAGCTCGGCGGGACCGTCACGGTGTCGGATGGTCCGGGCGCGTCGTTCACCGTGACGCTGCCCCGCGCATCCGCGCCGGCATCGGCATCCACCCTCGTTCCGGACCGGTCCCGATGACCGCCGAACCGCTCGACGTGCTGGTCGTCGACGACGACTACCGGGTCGCCTCCGTGCACGTCGGCTTCGTCGAAGGCGTTCCCGGCTTCCGCGTGGTCGGGCAGGCCCACACGGCCGCGGATGCGCTCGAACTCGCCCAGTCACTGCATCCGGACCTGGTGCTCCTCGACATCTACCTGCCGGACGGCGATGGCCTGGAGGTGGTGCGCGAGATGCTCGCCACCCCGTCCCCGCCGGCCGTCATGGTGATCTCGGCCGCCACCGACATGGCCACCGTGCGCCGGGCGGTGCAGCTCGGCGCGGTGCACTACATCGTGAAACCCTTCGGATTCTCGGCCCTCGCGGAGCGGCTGACCGCGTTCCGCACTGCGCAGACCCACATCACCGAGTGGCCGGATGAACCGACCCAGGACGACGTGAACAAGATCTTCGACCTCCTGCGGCCTGCGACGCCGGCGCAGGTCAGCGCGGAACTCCGGCACCTCGCGCCGACCCTCAAGCTCGTGTACGACGCGATCTCCAGCAGCGAGGCGCCCGTGTCCGCTGCGGACATCGCGACCTCGGTCGGGATCAGCAGGGCGACGGCACAGCGGTACCTGACGCAGCTGGAGCAGAGCAACGCGATCACGCTGGAACTGCGGTACGGGCAGACGGGGCGGCCCGAGCACCGGTACTCGATCCGCCGACGCTGAGCGCGCGGCTGGTGCCACGAAAGGTGCCACAAGTACTGAACCCGGCGCGTTGATGCCGCTTCTCCCACCTTTCGCCGGATCGCTACGCCGGATGTGCATCCGCTCGCGCGGCGCGATCACTACTCTGTGACCATGACCGACGACATCCAGCCGGGAGACCACGGCATCCCCTCTGTGCCGGCGAGCACAGACGCCCTCGTCACCGACGCGAGTCCCCTCTTCATCGACTCGTCGCCGGATCGCGTGATCCCCCGCGGCCGCATCGTCGCCTGGGCGCTCTGGGACTGGGGCGGGGCCGCGTTCAACGCGGTCATCACCACCTTCGTGTTCACCGTCTACCTGACCGGAAGCCTCTTCGTCGACCCGGCGCTCGTCACCGCGCGCGATGCGGAGACGGATGTGCACGGCCCGGCGCACGCGGCCGTCACCGCCGCCGAAGCCCCGCTCTCGAGCGGACTGGGATGGGGCCTTGCGATCGCGGGGATCATCGTCGCCCTCCTCGCCCCAGTCCTCGGTCAGCGCACGGACGGGTCGGGTCGCCGCAAGCTCTGGCTCGGCATCAACACCGGGGTCGTCGTCCTTATCACCGCGCTGATGTTCTTCGTTCAGGGCGAGCCGAGCTTCTTCCTCTACGGCGTCGCCCTCGTCGCGATCGGGACGATCTTCTACGAGATCGCGACCGTCAACTACAACGCCATGCTCGTGCAGGTGTCCACACCCAAGACGGTCGGCAAGGTCAGCGGGTTCGGCTGGGGTGCGGGGTACCTCGGCGGGATCGTGCTGCTTCTCATCGTCTACTTCGGCCTCGTCGTCGAGAGCGCGTCGGCCCCGGGCACAGGCGGACTGCTGCACGTGACCGAGGCCGGCGGTTTGAACATCCGCATCATCGCCCTGATCGCGGCTGCGTGGACACTGATCTTCTCACTGCCGGTCCTGTTCGCCGTGCCGGAGATTCCTGCGAACCGGCGCACCGTGCGGGTCGGCTTCTTCCAGTCGTATGCCGTGCTGGTGCGCGACGTCGGGCGGCTGTGGAAGCAGAGCCGCAACACGGTGCTCTTCCTGATCGCGAGCGCTTTCTTCCGCGATGGCCTCGTGGGCGTCTTCACCTTCGGCGGCATCCTCGCGGCCGGGACGTTCGGCTTCTCCAGCGGTCAGGTCATCATCTTCGCGATCGCGGCGAACGTCGTGGCGGGCGTCAGCACGATCGTCTCCGGACGCTTCGACGACCGCTTCGGTGCGAAGCCGGTGATCGTGACCTCCCTGATCGGCCTGATCGTGGCGGGGCTGGCGGTCTTCTTCGCCCACGACCTGGGGGCGACCGCTTTCTGGATCGGCGGCCTCGTCCTCTGCCTCTTCGTCGGGCCCGCCCAGTCGTGCAGCCGGACGTTCCTCGCGCGACTGACCCCGGCCGGCCATGAGGGCGAGGTCTTCGGACTCTATGCGACGACCGGGCGTGCCGTGAGCTTCCTCGCGCCGCTGCTGTTCGCCACGTTCGTCGCCGTCGGAGGGGCGCAGTTCTGGGGCATCCTCGGGATCGTGCTGGTGCTGGCGATCGGGCTCGCGCTGCTGCTGCCGGTGAAGGCGCAGCCGACGCGGCTGGCGCAGTAGGGACGGCGGCGGGCGCCGCCCACTTATTCAGGAACGTCCGGGGCGGATGGGGTCTCGCGCGGCTCGTCGTGGGCAAAAGACCTGATGGGATCCGCGGCGTAGGCGGCCACGGCGCAGACCTTCCTGAATTAACACAGGAGAGCGGGCGGCGGATGGGGCGCCAGGCGCGCCGCGCGGAGAAAGCCCTGATGGGATGGGCGGCCACGCCGGCCCGCGCACACGAACTCCTGTCTTATGGACCGGGCGAGCGGCCAGGGTCAGCGCACGCGGTACCGGACGAAGACCACCCCGTTCCCGAAGCGGTGTTCGTCGAGCAGTTCCAGGTCCACGCGCACGTCGTCGGGCAGGAAGCGGGTGCCGCCTCCGACGATGACCGGCGTGAGGAATTGCTGGTACTCATCGACCAGCCCGGCACGGATCGCGGCACTGGCGAGGTGCGCCCCACCCACGCTGATGTCGGAGTCGGCCGCGTCCTTCATCCGCTTCACCGCGTCAGCGTCGAACGCGCGCTCGACGCGCGTGCGCGGCGTCTCCGGCTCCCCAAGGGTCGTCGAATAGACGACCTTGTCCGCGCCGCGCCAGATGCCCTGGTAGTCGCGCACGACCTCGGGTTCGTCCGTCACATCCCATGTCTGCCACACGCGCATTGTCTCGTAGAGGCGCCTGCCGTACAGGTAGGTCCCCATCGGGCGCTGCAGGTCGTTGACGAACGCGTGGACTTCTTCGTCGGGCGCGCTCCAGTCGAATCGTCCCGTCGCATCCGCGATGTAGCCGTCGAGTGAGGTGATTCCGGAGTAGATCAGCTTCGCCATGCCGAGTCATGGTACTCCCCGCGGGGCGCCGGCCGGCTTCAGGAATTCAGGAAGGGTGCGGGTCGGCTGGGCCGGGCCGCGCATCCGATCAGGGGTTCTTCTGCGCGGGGCCGCGTGCCGGCCACATCCGTCACGTGGGTTCCTGAATAACGGACAGCGCGACGGTCGGTGCCCGGCCTACTCCCGCGGCCACGCCCCGACGAAGCGGTTGAAGAGCATGGCGAAGGTGTGCGCTTCGTCGGCCGTGAAGCCCGCCAGCGCATCCTCTACCGCTGAGCGCCGCGCCGACCGCACCTCGACGATCTGGGCTTTCCCGGCCGCGGTCAGCTCGATGATGCTCCGGCGAGCATCCCCCGGGTCGGCCGTGCGGCGCACCAGGCCGGCATCGGATGCTTCCTGCACCAGCCGGCTCGCCCGCGGCTGGTCGACGCCGATCGCCTCGCCGATCATGCTGATGGTGAGCGCCCGGCCGTCGCGTTCCGCGGCTTCGAGTGCGTCGAGCATCCGGAATCGCGCAGCCCGACCGAGCGACCTGTCGTGCCGGCCGCGGTGCTCGTGGGAGGGGCCGCCCATCCCCAGGCCCGGTCCGCGCGGTCCCCCGCCGTGGTGGTGGACGACGGGCCACGGACCGCCCTGGGGCCACGGACCACCTTGGGGCCACGGACCGCTGCCGGGCCAGGGACCGGGGGTTCCGTCCGCACCGTGCTCGGCCGCCCATTCGGCGCGTTTCTGCAGGTGCATGCGCGCGTGGTCGCGGCGGATGGCCACCAGCGCCTGCTCGATGAGCGCGATGTCCTCGGCGCGAAGCTGGGAGTTTTCGTCGGACGCTTGACCACCGGTTTCCATGTATGTAACTATACATTTGCTTGTAGCAGTACATGCAATAGGAAAGGAGTGTTCAGCCATGAACACCGACGAAACATCACCACGACCGCCGGGCTACTGGTTCGGCGTCATCGAATACCGCCTGCGCGAGAAGATGCGCGACGCCTTCACAGAACTCGACCTCTCGCGCGGCGAGTGGCGGATCCTGCACACGCTCGCTGATGGACCGAAGTCCGTCGACGAGGTGGAGTCGGCGCTCCCGCCCGGCGACCGGCACCGCCGCATGGGCGCTCGCTTCGGCCGCCCCGGACGCGGATTCGGTTCCGGATACGGTCCCGGCTTCGGACCCGGGTACGGTCCTGGCTTCGGACCGGCCTTCGGCTACGGCCCCTGGTTCGGACGCGGGTTCGGCGCGGGATCCGTACCTTGGCGCGCGTTCGCGGAGCAGCGTGCGGATGCGCGACCCGGCGCGACCGAGACCGACGCCGCCGCCGAGCACGGCGCGCACCCGGGAGGCCACGACCACCCCCAGCCCCACGAGCACCACGAGCACGACGAGCACGACGACCATCCCCAGCACCACGACCACCACGATCACGGCGAGCACGGCGAACTCCCGGGTCACGGCGCGTTCGCCGGGCACGGCGCCATCCCCGGTCACGGCGACCACCACGGCCACCACGCTGGCTTCGGCCACGACCACCACCGCCCCGGCGAGGGTCACCGCGATCACGCCGATCGTGACCAATCCGCCGAGCGTGGATCTCATGGTGGCCACGGCGAGCGCCGTCGTCCTCGTAGTGTCGCCGAGGTCCTCGTGTCCTTCACCGAGCGGGGCTGGGTCGTCCTGGCCGACGGCGCCGCAACGCTCACGGACGCCGGCCGCACCGCACACGACGATGCCGAAGCACGTGTGAAGCAGGTGCGCGCATCCGTCGCCGAAGGCATCAGCGACGAGGATTACCGGACGACGCTCGCCACCCTCGAGAAGATGGCGCGCAATCTCGGCTGGACCGATGCGGCTCAGGAATCGGCGGACGGCGACGCATCCAGCACCGACGCATCCAGCACCGAGGCATCCAGCCCCGACGCATCCGATTCGGACGCGACGCCCGACACCGCCTCCGATTCGGACGCCGACGGCTCCGCAGGGCCGGCCCCGACCGACCCGCGAAGCAACGCATAACCCGTTCGGCACGCTCGGGTCGCGAACCGGGCGTGCAGGGTTCGCATCCGCAGTCCAGCGGCATCCGTCAGAATGGACAGATGGCCCACGCGATCGAAGAGGTAGTCCTGCTCGACGACGGCGGCACTGCGATCGGGGTCGCCGACAAGGCGACCGTACACACCACCCAGACGCCCCTGCATCTCGCGTTCTCCTGCCATGTTTTCGATGGCGAGGGGCGCATCCTCGTCACTCGCCGTGCGCTGTCGAAGCGCACCTGGCCGGGGGTGTGGACGAACTCGTTCTGCGGTCATCCTGCGCCCGGCGAATCGGTCGAGGACGCGATTGCCCGCCGTGCCGTCGCAGAGCTCGGTATCACCCTGGACAACCTCGTCGTGGCTCTGCCCGACTTCCGCTACCGGGCTGTGGACGCAGCGGGGGTTGTGGAGAACGAGGTCTGCCCGGTCTTCACCGCGACCACGACGGACGCGCTCGATCCCTCGCCCGACGAGGTCATGGAATGGCAGTGGGTGGAGGCGCGCACGCTGATTTCCGCCGTGGAAGCCACTCCGTGGGCGTTCAGCCCGTGGCTCACGCTCCAATTACCGCAACTGTATGCGGTGGACGAAGAGCCGGATCAGCTCTGAAATCGATTCATCCACCTGTGGACACAGCGGTGGATAAGAATGCCAGCATATTCCGTACCCCGCATATGGGGGACACGCGCCCGAAACCCGTTGACCCAGACCTGACCGCGGGTCAGTTGCCGGGACGACCCGCTTCTGTCGACCCGACATCCGTGCGGTGGAAGTTGAGGAACGACCGCGAGGCCGTCGGCCCCCGCTGGCCCTGATAGCGCGAGCTGTACTCGCTCGAACCGTACGGCTTCTCGGCTGCCGACGAGAGGCGGAAGAAGCACATCTGCCCGATCTTCATTCCCGGCCACAGCTTGATCGGAAGCGTCGCGACGTTGCTCAGCTCCAGCGTGACGTGCCCGGAGAACCCCGGGTCGATGAAGCCGGCCGTCGAGTGGGTGAGCAGCCCGAGGCGCCCCAGTGAGCTCTTGCCTTCGAGGCGGGCGGCGACGTCGTCAGGCAGCGAGACGAGTTCGAACGTGGAGCCGAGCACGAACTCGCCGGGGTGCAGGATGAACGGCTGCTCCGGGTCGACCTCGACCAGGTGCGTGAGCTCGGGCTGATCCTCGGCGGGATCGATGAACGGGTACTTGTGGTTGTCGAAGAGGCGGAAGAACCGGTCGAGCCGCACATCGATGCTCGAAGGCTGGATCATCCCCGCTTCATACGGCTCGAGGGAGATGCGTCCGGCACCGAGCTCGGCCTTGATGTCGCGATCTGAGAGAAGCACGTTCGTAGCCTACTGGGCGCGCGTCGCGCGCTGCCCGACCGGCTGCGGCCTGTGGATAACGGTCGCTGTGAGGATGCCCACGAACGGCAGAAACCCAGCCGGTCAGAGGGACAATGTGCATGAGCGACGTCGAGTTCCACCCGACGCCATGGAGTTGAGACTCATGGTTGTGTTCTATATCGTCCTCGCGATCGTCATCATCGTGGCGATCATCCTGCTGGCGGCATCCCTCCGCGTCGTCAAGCAGTACGAGCGCGGCGTCGTCCTGCGGTTCGGCAGGCTCATCGGTGTGCGCGAACCAGGACTGCGGTTCATCATCCCGTTCGTCGACGTGATGCACAAAGTGTCCCTGCGGATCGTGACCCTCCCCATCCAGTCGCAGGGAATCATCACGCGCGACAACGTGAGCGTCGGCGTCTCGGCGGTCGCGTACTACCGGGTCGTCGATCCCGTGAAATCCGTCATCGGCATCGAGACCGTGTATGCGGCGATCGAGCAGATCGCGCAGACCACCCTGCGTAAGGTCGTCGGCCAGCACAGCCTCGATGAGACGCTCGCCGAGACGGATGCGCTGAACCTGAACATCCGCCAGATCCTCGATCTGCTCACCCTCGACTGGGGCGTCGAGGTGACGCTCGTCGAGCTGAAGGACATCCTGCTGCCCGAGTCCATGAAACGGGCGATGGCGAAGCAGGCGGAAGCCGAGCGCGAGAAGCGGGCCAAGATCATCGCGGCGGAAGGCGAGTCGCTGGCCGCCGCGGGACTCGGGGATGCGTCGGACACGATGATGGAGCATCCGCTCGCCCTCCAGCTGCGCAACCTGCAGACCCTCGTCGAGATCGGCGTCGACAAGAACACGCTCGTCGTGTTCCCTGCACCGCTGATGTCGACGATCGGCGAACTCGGGAACTTCCTGGCCCGCGAGAACTCGGCCAGCGAGCTGCACGGGGGTGGCGCCAACGACGCCGCCACTCCCGCTGCACCGGGGAGACCGGAAGCGGCTCCGCCGCTGACGGACGCAGCCTGAGGGGGCGGGGACGCCGGGTCGGAGGTCGGGCACCCCGGCCCGGCGGCTCGGGCGTTCGCACCGGCGGCGATCAGTTGACGCTTTTGGCCATCACCCGGATGAGGAGACGGACCAAACCTGTCAACCGGCATTGTGGCAGCAGCGATGGCTACGCGCCCACCGACCGCACGTAGTGGCGGCGCGCCTTCAGGCGATTACCGCACTCGGCCATCGAGCACCACTTGGCCGTATTCGGCTTGCTGTGGTCGATCAGGAATTTGTTGCAGTCCGGGTTGGCGCACGGCCGCAACCTGCCCGGCAGCTCCCGCCGCACCCGCGCCCATTCGAGCACCAGCTCCGCGCTGGCCAGTGAGGCGCCTGGTGCTTCGAGCGTCCACTCGACAGTTCCGTCGGCGATGACCGGCCGCCTGCGCACGCCGGCGAGATACGGCTCCAGGGTCTCCGCATCCGCTCCACCCCTGATCACCGCGTGAAGCGCATCCCTCACTCTTATCAACGCCGGCTGGTCGAGCGTCTCGACGATCCGGCCGGCGATGACGGGTGCGCTGTTCAGCACCTGGAGGAGAGCAGTCTCGGACTCA
This sequence comes from Leifsonia sp. Ger2509, assembly GCF_055231915.1. NCBI lineage: Bacteria > Bacillati > Actinomycetota > Actinomycetes > Micrococcales > Microbacteriaceae > Leifsonia > Leifsonia sp. Ger2509. Next base: position 2,597,811 of record NZ_JBUYVB010000003.1, on the reverse strand, counting down.
TTCACCTAACCACTATAACCTATTTGACAAGTTACAATGCCGGGTATATGTTGTGGCTCCTGACTCTGACCGGTCATTTGACAGGTTAGGCACCGAAAGGAACCACCGTGAGCACAGCTCTGATCGTCGGCCACCCCGACATCACAGCATCCCGTGTCAGCGCCGCTCTCACCGAAGCTGCGGCGCGGCTTCCCGATGTCGACGTGCGCATCCTGACCGACCTCTATCCGGACGGCCGCATCGATGTCCTCGCGGAGCAATTCGCTCTCTCTGCGGCGGACGACATCGTGCTTCTCTACCCCACCTACTGGTACTCGACCCCGGCACCGTTGAAGCGCTGGCTCGACGAGGTACTCCAGCGCGGCTGGGCGTACGGAACCGGCGCTCCCGGTGCGCTGACCGGCAAGACGCTCCGGATCGCGACCACGACCGGCGGCGCCTTCGACGGTTACCGGCCGGGTGAGCTGCACAGTTTCGAATACGACGCCATCCTCGCGCCGCTGAAGGCGACCGCCCACCGGCTCGGGATGCGCTGGGTCGAGCCGTTCGTCATACACGGCGTCCGTGACCTCGACGCTCCGGCCCTGCACACCCTGGCCGAGAGGTTTCGCAGACTGCTGGCTTCGGCGTCCGCGCACAGTCCGGCCACATCCGGCCGGCCGAGCGCTCCCCGCGCTCGCACCGCGCCTCCGAACGTGAACGGGCCCGGGCGCTGGCACGCGCGGGCGGGCGCGCAGTACCCTCAGTTGCACATCGGCGCAGCCACCGGTGAGGATGCGCGCCGCCAGAGCCGGGCGGCCGGAACGGAGGCGTCGAAATGACCACCCAGGCGACCGCTGCGAAACCAGGACTTGCGCGCACCCATGCAGCGCAGCGCATTCCGCTCAACACTCTGGCGATCGCGTTCGGACTCGCCGGACTCGCGACGATCTGGACCACGTCCGGCCGGCTGCTCGGCGCATCCCCGCTGATCGGCCAGGTGCTCTGGGCGGGCGTGACCGTCTCCTGGGTGTGGCTGATCGTCGCGCACCTGCGGCGCGGCGCCCGCAGCTCCGAGACGCTTGCGCAGCAGCTGCGGCATCCGGCCCAGGGGCCGATCGCCGCGCTCGTGCCCGTCGTCGGGATGCTCATCGGAGCCGACCTCTACGCGTTCGTTCCCGTGGCCGGGATAGTCGTGGTCGTCGTGTCGATCGTGGTCGCGGCCGCCTTCGCCGCCTGGATCCTCGCGTTCTGGCACACGGGTGCCCTGACACCGGAGGCATTCCACGGCGGCTATCTGCTCCCGACCGTCGCGGCTGGGCTGATCGCCGCCACCACGTCGTTCAAGGTCGGGTTGCCGGTGGTGGCGATCGGCAGCTTCGCCGTCGGCATCTTCTTCTGGATCGTCGTCTCCACCGTGCTGCTCGCGCGCCTGGCATTCTTCGCGCCGCTCCCCGCAGCACTGACGCCGACCTGCGCGATCCTGCTGGCCCCGCCTGCCGTCGCCGGTATCGCATGGTTCACCATCAACGGCGGACACGCCGACCTGGTCTCGACAGCCCTGCTCGGCCTCCTCGTACTGATGGCGTTGCAGCAGGTGGCGCTGATCCCGCGGTACCGCGTCCTTCCCTTCTCGCTGGGCTTCTGGTCGTTCACGTTCCCGCTCGCGGCGGCGGGCGGCTTCGGCGTCGAATGGCTGTCCATCGCTGGTTTCCCGGGCTGGCAGGTCGTTGCGTGGCTGCTCGTCGCTATCGTCACCGTGGTGATCGCGCTCGTGGGCATCCGATCGCTCGTGCTGATTGCGACCGTGCGTCGCGGTGTGCAGCGGGCGGAGAGTGTGCTGCGCCGAGCGGACAACGCCGTGGAGGCGAGGACGGAGCCCCACGCGCACTAGGCCGTGTCCGGTGCCTGAGAAAACATTCAGGTACGACCAACGCGAGCGGGAATCGTGCAGGCACGCAAGAATCGTGAACTACGATGCGGAAACGGTCAGCACATCCCGCCCGAAGACTGAACAGCGCCATACGTGACTCGTGACACCTGACCGTGTCCACTCGATCGCCTCTTCTGACAGCAGGTTCACTCCATGTCACGCACTCTGGTCTCCGCTGCGCGCCCATCCCGCATCCGTCGCGGAGCGCTCCTTATCGCGGCAGTGCTCTTCACCACCGCGCTGCTCGCGGGTGGTCATGTCGCCCCCGCTTCCGCGACGGGCACCGCATCCATCGGCGGAACAGTCACGGCCGCCGGGGCGCCCGGTGTCGGCATTCCCAACGTGGCAGTACTTGCGCTCCTCCCGAACGGCGCCCCTGGCGGGAACGCAATGACCGATGCAAACGGCAGGTACACGATCCATGGCCTCGCGGCTGGTTCGTACACGCTCGACTTCGAGGCAGGGTCTGCATACGCCGAACAATGGTGGAGCGGAAGGACCAGCCAGCAGACCGCCGATTTCTTCACCGTCGCGGCCGGCCAGGTCGCGACCGGAAAGAATGCATCGCTCATCGCGCCGGGAAGCATCAGCGGCGAGGTCATGGGATCGGGCCATCCCGACGTCCCACTCAGCGGTGAACAGGTTCTGCTGTACGGCTCGGCCGGCGTGCCGTTCAACATCGCCCTCACGAGCGGCGGCGGCTACAGTTTCACAGGGCTCCCGCCCGGAAAGTACACAGTCCTCTTCAGCGCGACAGGCAACTACACCGCTCAGTGGTGGTTCGGCGCCGCGACGAAGGCAACCGCAACGCCGATCACGGTGGGCTCGGGACAGGACGTGACCGGGATCAGCGCGACCCTGTCGACCGGGTCGACGATCAGCGGAACGGTAACGGCTCCGGGCTTCAGCTCGGGCCTCGCGGGTACCACGGTGACTGCGACGAGCTCCCACGGCGCGGTGATACAGGCGATCACGGACGGCACCGGCCGATACACGCTCGAGGGTCTCGCCGCCGGAACGTACACGGTTGTCTTCCGTCCCGCGGCTGGGCGGCCCTTCGCCGAGCAATGGTGGAAGAACGCGTCAGGACCTGCGGCCTCCACACCCATCGTCGTCGGTGCGGACCAGGCCGTATCCGGCATCAATGCGACCCTCGCAGCGCAATCCTCGGTGACCGGAACCGTGGAGCAGCCGGGTGCCCCGGCCACGCCCGTCGCCGGGGTGAACGTGAACGCCATCCGTCCCGACGGAACGTACGCCGGCTCCAACGGCGTGACCGATTCGAACGGGCATTTCTCGATCGGCCAGCTTGCCGCAGGCAGCTACACGCTGCTCTACACGCCCGACGCGACACCCGGGGCCGAGCAGAACTTCGCTCTGCAGTGGTGGAACGACAAACCGACCCAGGCGGCAGCCGACTACTTCACGGTGGTCGCGGGCCAGTCCGTGACCGGTAAGGACGCGGTCATGGTGAGCGGCGCCACGATCAGCGGAACGGTCCAGGGTGGCTCCCCGGCCGCCGGCCTCCAGGGGGTCGATGTCACGGTCTACAGCCTCGACGGACAGCTCCGCGGCGGTGTTCTCACCGACGCGAACGGACACTATTCGATCGACAAGCTCGCCGCCGGGAACTACGCGGTGAAGTTCGCCGGGCCGAGCCCATACGCAACCGTGTGGTCGGGCGGAGGCCTGAGCCTCGCGGCGGCGACACCACTCGTCATGAGCGCCGGCCAGACCGCGACCGCAGACGCATCCCTGCCGGTCGGAGCCTCGCTGACGGGAACCCTCGCCTATGCGGGCGGCGCACCCTCGGCCGGCGCCGTGGGCGTGTACGACGCGTCGGGAACAAGGGATTCGCTTGCGACACTCGTTCGCGAGACCTCGATCGGTGCGGATGGACAATTCACCATCACCGGCCTGGCGCCCGGAAGCTACAAGGTCGGCTTCACACACGACACGACCGGCCTGATCGCTCGGGGCCCGCTCCCGTCGTCCGCGCCCTACGTGTCGCAGTGGTATCGGAACGCCGGCTCCTTCGCTACGGCCGGAACGGTTACCGTCGCATCCGCGCAGTCGGTGACGGGCATCGGCGGAACGCTCGCAGTGGCCTCGGGATCGCCGGTGCGACTGCACGACTACTCGGGCGACGGACACCCGGATGTCCTGGCGAGGAATGCAGCGGGCGCGCTCCTGTCGTATCACGGGAACGGGGCCGGAGCATGGTCGACCCCCGTGTCCAACACGATGGGCAGCGGGTGGAGCGGCATGACAGCGATCGTCGCTCCCGGCGATTTCAACGGCGACGGCATTCCGGATGTCATCGCCCGCGACACGGCGGGCGGCCTGTGGCTGTATCCGGGAACCGGCTCAGGTGGATACGGCGCGCGGCTCCGCATCGGAGCAGGCTGGAACGGCATGACCGCCATCGTCGGAGTGGGCGACTTCTCCGGAGACGGCAAAGCCGACCTCGCCGCACGTGACACGTCTGGTCGACTGTGGCTGTACCCGGGCAACGGAAAGGGCGGCTTCCTCTCGGCGAAGCTGATCGGGTCGGGCTGGAGCGCCATGAACGCGATCGTCGGGGCCGGCGACTTCAACGGCGACGGCTCCGCCGACCTGCTCGCACGCGACGGAGCCGGGGCCCTGTGGCTCTATGCGCACACGCCCACGGGCTGGAAACCGCGCGTGCAAGTGGGATCCGGATGGGGCGCCATGACTGCGATCATCTCGGTCGGGGACTTCAACGGTGACACGCATACGGACGTCATCGCCCGCGATTCCGCCGGTCTGCTGTGGCTCTACCCGGGCAACGGTCGATCGGGGTGGCTCACGCGCACCAGGATCGGGAGCGGATGGAACGGGTTGAACTGGATCGGCTGAACGCCGGGGCCCCAAGCGGTGAGTCGCGCGAGGGTATTCACCGCACGTCGAATCCCGCGGCCAAGAGATCGGAGCCCCGCGACGACGGGCCGACGAGCAACTCGAACGCCCCCGGCTCGACGCGGCGAACACCCGCTGAGTCAACGATCGTGCACTCGGCGACGGGAAGCCTCAGGCCCACCCGGGCGGATTCCCCCGGCGCAAGGTCGACCTGACGGTACGCCTTCAGCTCCTTGTCAGCCCAGCTCACGCTCGTGACCATGTCACGCACGTACACCTGCACGGTCTCGCGGACCGGGCGATCGCCGGTGTTGCTCACGACGACCTCGCCCACGATGTCGTCGCAGATGCCGAGCGCGGTGCGCTCGAGTGCGAGGTCGGTGTACTCGACGCTCGTATAGGAGAGGCCCTCGCCGAACGCCCAGGCGGGCGCCTGGGTGAGGTCGGCGTACCGGTCGCCGTGCTGCCCACGGATCTGGTTGTAGTACGTCGGCTGCTGGCCGACGTGCCTGGCGAACGAGATCGGCAGACGGCCGGAGGGCTCGACACGACCGGCGATGATCTCCGCGATCGCCTGTCCGCCCAGCATGCCGGGGTTCGCGGCCCACAGGACTGCGGCGGCCTTCGCGACCGACGGCGGCAGCACGAGCGGCTTCGAGGCGAGGAGCACGACGACGACGGGCTTTCCGGTCGCGATCATCGCATCGAGCAGCGCGTTCTGGCCGCCGATCAGTTCGAGCGTCGCGGTAGAGCGGCCCTCCCCCACGAGTTCGATGCGGTCGCCGACGACGGCGACGACCACGTCGGACGCCTCCGCGGCTGCGACGGCTTCGTCGATCAGCTGCTGATCCGGCGGGGACGGCACGACCACAGGGGGCCGAGGCTGCCCATCCGGGAATGTCTTGCCGCGTGCGTCGTCCTCGAGGGTGAGGATATCGGCGCCGCGGGCGTGCTGGATGGTCCAGCCGTCGATCGTGCGCAGGCCGTCGAGCACCGTGCTGATCATCTCGCGCGGCTGGCCGTCGAGCCATCCGGCCTGGCCGGAGCCGCCTGCCCAGTCGCCGAGCTGGGTCTGGGCATCGTCGGCGAGCGGCCCGACGAGTGCGACACGGAGCGGCGACGACGAGGCCGTCAACGGAAGGGTCCCGTCGTTCTCGAGCAGCACGATCGAACGGCGCGCGATCTCGAGGTTGAGCTCCGTATGCGCGGCGCTGCCGACAACGGTGTCCAGTTCGGGCGACGGGAGGCGCGGGTCCTCGAACAGGCCGAGGTCGAACTTGAGGGTCAGGATGCGGGCGACGGCCGCATCGAAGGCGTCGTCAGCGAGCATCCCCTGCGCGACCGCGTCCAGTGCACCCTCGTAGAACCTGGGGGTCGTCATGACCATGTCGTTCCCCGCCGCCACCGCGGCCGCTGCCGCGTGGGCGTAGTCGGGCTGGATCTTCTGCTCCCAGACCATGCGGCCGACATTGTCCCAATCGGTGATCAGGGTGCCGGTGTAGCCCCATTCCCCGCGAAGAACCTCGCTGAGCAGCCAGTCGTTCACCGTGATCGGCACACCGTCGGTGCTCTGGTAGCCGAGCATGAACGTGCGGCAACCCTCGCGGGCCACTCGCTCGAACGGCGGCAGGAACCAGCTGCGGAGCTTTCGCCTCGAGATGTCGGCCTCGCTCGCGTCGCGGCCGCCCTGAGTCTCCGAGTACCCGGCGAAGTGCTTCGCCGTCGCGAGGATCGCGGTCGGGTCATCCAGCCCCTCGCCCTGATAGCCGCGCACCATCGCGCTGGCGAGCTCGCCGATGAGGAACGGGTCCTCGCCGAACGTCTCGCTGATCCGTCCCCACCGGAGATCGCGTGCGATGCACAGCACGGGCGAGAAGGTCCAGTGCACACCGGTCACGGCGACTTCCTCCGCGCTGGCACGGGCGACGCGCTCGATGAGCTCCCCATCCCACGACGCGGCCATCCCGAGCTGGGTCGGGTAGATCGTGGCGCCAGGCCAGAACGAGTGGCCGTGGATGCAGTCCTCGGCGACGAGGAGAGGGATCCGCAGTCGGGTCTCCGCGGTGAGGCGGTTCGCCTCCAGGACTCGTTCCGGGGAGGTGTGCAGGATGGAGCCAACGTGGCGCCGCAGAATGTGGTCGTGCAGGTCGTCGCGAGCGTCGAGCTGCAGCATCTGCCCGACCTTCTCCTCCAGCGTCATGCGCCCGAGGATGTCGCGAACTCGTTCGGCTGTCGTCAGCGACGGATCCTGAAAGGGGAAGGCCTCCTGAGTAGGTGCAATGGTCGTGGACGGGAGGGTCGAGGTCATGCAGTATGGCTTTCCGGTATAGCTCGGGCCGGGGCGGCCGTGGTGGACTCGGTGCGCACCTGGGTCATGGCGGCGTTGATGTTCATGCCCTTGCGCTTCATCGCCCTGGCACGCTCGCCGGCCGAGCGGAGGCGCGGGTTCACGTACTCGTCGATGCCGAAGTTGATCAGCGCCAGGGCGACACCCAGCAGCGCGATGCAGAGTCCCGCGGGGACGTACCACCACCAATAGTCGGGAAAGGCGTTGTTCTGCTGCGCCCAGAACAGGATGGTGCCCCAGTTCAGGTTCGAAACCGGGATGACCCCGATGAACGCGAGCGTTGTCAGGCCCAGCACTGCGGCCGTCATCGTGCCGACGAAGCTGGACGCGATGATCGCTAGCAGGTTCGGCAGCATCTCCACGAGGATGATGCGGTGCAGCGGTTCGCCGTTCGCCCGCGCTGCCTGGATGAAGTCGCGGTTGCGCAGCGACATGGTCTGAGCGCGCAGCACGCGCGCGCCCCACGCCCATCCGGTCAGACCGAGCACTGCGGCGATGAGGGCGAGCGGCGGGTCTTGGAACTGCGAGGCGACGATGATCATCAGCGGCAGCCCCGGGATGACAAGGAACACGTTCGACAGTGCCGACAGCGACTCGCTCTTCCAGCCGCGCAGATATCCCGCGGTCACGCCGACGACGATCGCGACGACCGTGGCCATGATGGTCGCCAGGAAGCCGACGACGAGGACCCCGCGGGTTCCGTAGACGAGCTGGCTGAAGACGTCCTGGCCGATGTGCGTGGTACCCAGGAGGTGCTTCAGCGACGGGGGCTGCAGGGTCTCGTTCAGGTTCTGCGCGTTCGGGTCGTATGGGGCTATCAACGGGGCGAAGATCGCGACGACCACGAACACGCCCATGATGATCAGGCCGGCGGCGGACTTGCGATTGCTGAACATGGCCAGTGAGGCCTTCAGCTGCGACCAGAAGGTGGCCTTCTTGGGCTGCCCCAGCTGGGTGGCCAGCACGGAGGCGGTCTCAGGGCTGCCGATGCCCGTGTGCGCGACTAGCGTCGGGGAATCTCCGGCGCCCGTCTGGGAGGAAGGGATGGTCATGGTCAGGCCTCCGTCTGACGAGTGCGGGGATCGAGAATGGCGTAGGCGATATCCGCAATGATGTTCGCGACCAGAACGGCCAGGACCAGGACGAGGAAGATGCCCTGCATCAGCGCGTAGTCCTTGGCGCTGGTCGCGTTGAGGAGCAGCAGCCCGATACCGGGATAGGAGAACACCATCTCCATCACGATCGTGCCGCTGACGATGAAGCCGATGGCGAGGGCGAAGCTCTGGATCTGCGGGAGCACGGCGTTGCGGGCCGCGTAGCGCCACAGCACGCGCCGGTCCGGCATGCCTTTCGCCTGTGCAACGGTGATGTAGTCCTCGTCGAGCACGGTGAGCATCATGTTGCGCATGCCGAGCACCCAGCCGCCGATCGAGACGATCACGATGGTGAGCATCGGGAGTGCGGCGTGCGAGATCACCTGGCCGATGAAGTCCCCGTTCCACCCAGGTTCGACGCCCAGCTCATAGGCGTGGCCCGCGGGGAACCAGCCGAGCGTCGTCGAGAAGATCGCGATGAAGATGAGGCCGACCCAGAAGTAAGGCACCGTGCCCAGGAACGTCGTCACCGGGACGAAGATGTCGAGCTTGCCGCCGCGCCTCCAGCCGATCACCGCGCCCAGGCTCGTTCCGATGAGGAACGAGACGACCGTGGCGAAGCCGACGAGCCCGAGCGTCCACGGCAGCGCCGAGGCGATCGCGTCGCCAACCGGCGCCATCCCCGTGGAGATGGAGACGCCCAGGTTGCCGTGCAGCAGCATGTCCCAGTAGTTGACGTACTGCTGCCACAGGGGAACCGACTTGTCGAGGCCGAACAGGAGCCGGAGCGCCTTCTCAGCGTCCGGGGTCAGCTGGCCCTGGCTGCGCGCCATGTACGCGTCGACCGCGTCGCCCTTCATCAGGCGGGGCAGGAAGAAGTTGATCGTGATGGCGGCCCAGAGGGTGAACACGTAGAACGCGACGCGCCCCCCGATGAAACGCCACGGGACGCGGATGCCGCCACGCTCAGCCTTGGTGGCCGTCGTGCCGACGAGCGTCGGGTCGGCGGGGCTCAGGCCCGGGGATGTTGCGGTCTCGGCGCTCACAGCGCACCTCCTGCAGTCTGTGCGGTCAGCGACCCGAAGTGCATCTCAGGGTCGGGGGACGCGGCGCGGAGCTCGCGGGTGTAGGGGTCTTGCGGGCGGAGGATCACGTCGTCGGCGGCTCCGTGCTCGACGATCCTTCCCTGATTGAGCACGATGATCTCATCGCTGAAGTGCCGGGCGGTGGCCAGGTCATGGGTGATGTAAAGCACCCCGAGCCCTTCTTCCCGCTGCAGATCGGCAAGCAGGTTCAGCACTCCGAGACGGATCGACACGTCGAGCATCGACACCGGCTCGTCGGCCACCAGCAATGCCGGCCGGGACGCCAGTGCGCGAGCGATGGCCACGCGCTGCCGCTGCCCGCCGGAGAGCTCGTGCGGACGGCGGTCGATCACGGCATCCGCATCCAGCCGGACACGGAGCAGGAGGCGCCGCACCTCGTCGTCGACCTCCTTGCGCGGGACGACAGCGTCGAGCAGGAGCGGACGTTCGATGTGGTGGCGGATAGAGTGCGAGGGGTTCAGCGACGCGAACGGGTCCTGGAAGACCATCCGCAACTGCTGACGATACTTGCGCAACCGCTTCCCCGACGTAGGGATCGGGGCGCCGTCGAGCAGCACCTCGCCGCGGGTGGGGGTCTCCAACTGGGTGAGGATCTTCGCGATCGTCGACTTGCCGCTGCCCGACTGGCCGACCAGTCCGATGGTCTGCCGCGGGCCCAGCGTGAAGCTGACATCGTCCAGGGCCTTGAGCTGTCCGGATCCTCGGACGTTGTAGAACTTGGTGACGTTCTTGAACTCGAGCGTCGTCATCGGACGACCACTCCTCTCTCGCCCGTGAGCCGCGGGAACGACCGGAGCAGCTTGCGCGTGTACTCGTGCTGGGGGTCGGTCCAGATCTGCTCGGCAGGTGCGAGCTCGACGATCTCGCCCTCGCGCATGATCGCGATCCGGTCGCTGATCTCCAGCAGCAGTGGGAGGTCGTGGGTGATGAAGACGACCGAGAAGCCGAAATCGTGTCGGAGCTCGGAGATCTGCTTGAGGATCTCGCGCTGCACGAGCACGTCGAGTGCGGTCGTCGGCTCGTCCATCACCATCAGCTGCGGCCGGAGCGCGAGCGCCATGGCGATCATGACCCTCTGGCGCATCCCGCCCGAGAGCTCGTGGGGGTAGGAACGTACGCGCTGGCCGCCCACCTTCACGATCTCCAGGAGCTCGACAACGGCCGCTCGACGCTCGGAGCGACTCATCCCCGGGCGATGCACGAGGAAGACGTCCTCCAGTTGGGATCCGACGGTGGCCACCGGATTGAGAGCGTTCATGGCCCCTTGGAAGACCATGGAGATCTTGTCCCACCGGAAGCGTCGCATCTGCTCCACGTCGAGTGAGTTGATATCGATGTCGTCGCCGCCTTCGTCGTGGAAGACGACGCTGCCGCTGGTGATGACGGCCGGGGGTTTGAGGAGGCGCTGCACGCCGTAGGCGAGGGTGGTCTTGCCGCAACCGCTCTCGCCGGCGAGGCCGACGATCTCGCCGCGCTTGATGTCGAGGGTGACGTTCTTGACCGCCGCGACCGGCGGATCCACGTCGTACACGACAGAGAAGTCGCGTATGGAGAGAAGGGAGTCTGTCATGAGGGCGTCGCTTTCGGGCTGTCCGCGCGTCGCCCGGGGCGGGCTCGAGCTCGAGGCCCTCGCCCACCCCGGACGTGCTGGGTGACTACTTGCCCGCGGGCTTCAGGTTCATGAGCACCTGAACCGCCGACGGCTGCGTCGGGTCAGCGGTCGCGTACTGGTCCTGCTCGCTCGGCCAGCCCGTGAACTTGCGGGTGTTGTACTGGGCCAGCTGCGGGTGGGTGCCAATGGCGATGGCCGGGACGTCGTCCACGAAGATCTTCTGCAGCTTGTTCAGGGCCGCAGTCCGTGCGCCGTCGTCGGATGCCTGTGCGTACTCCTTGAGCAGCGCCGTCGCCTCCGGGTTGTTGTAACGTCCGAAGTTGTCCGAGACCTTGCCGCCGGCTGCCTGCTGGAGGTAGCTGCTGTTCATGGTGTCGTCGTAGATGTGCCACGGGTTCGAGCCGGAGCCGGTCCAGTGCAGGACCGCGTCGAACTTGCCGGAGGCCACGTTGGCGAACCAGGTGTCGGCGTCGGGCGTTGCGACCTTCGCATCAGCGCCGAGCGTGGTCTTGATCTGCGTCGCGACCAGCTGGATGCCGGTGACGTAGTCGTTCCAGCCCTGCGGGTCCTGCAAGGTGAAGGAGACCGGGTTGCCCGACGGGTCGATCAGAGCGCCGCTCTTCCACGTGTATCCCGCGTCGGTGAGGACCTTCTTGGCGCCGTCGATGTCGATCTTGAAGGTCTGGTCCTTGTAGTCGGGCGCGATGTACTGGTCACCGGTCGGCTGGGGGATGCCCGTCACACTCGTCAGCTCGGGGCCGGCGTTGCCGCGAGCCGTCACAGCGTGCGCCTTGCGGTCGATGACCATGTTGACGGCCTTGCGGAACGCGACGTTGTTGAACGGAGCCTTGGTGGTGTTGACCACGATCATGTCCGGGCTGAGGACGTTGGCGCCCCAGAACACGTTGTGCTTCGGGTCCTTGTCAACGTAGTTCTTCTGGTAGTCGGTGATGAAGATCTGGGCCCAGTCGGTCTCGCCGCTCTGCAGAGCGCGGAGGAGGCCCGTGTTGTCGTTGTACTCGAGGTACTTCAGCTCGGCCACCGGGACCGTGCCACCCCAGTAGTTCGTGCGTGCCTTGAGGACGACGCCCTGCGACGAGAAGCTCTTGATCGTGTACGGGCCGGTGCCGACCGCGTTCGTGACCGCATCCTTCGTCGGGTCCGCGATGCCCTTCCACAGGTGCTCGGGGACCATGGCGACCTGCAGCACGTCGCCCTGCTTGACGAACTTCGACTCGCTGAAGCTCAGGACGACGTTGCCGCCGTCATTCTTGGCCTCCGTCAGCTTGAGGCCAGCGAGGTCGAGAGCGGGGGTGTTCTTGATCAGGTTGTACGTGAAGACGATGTCGTCCGCGGTGAAGGGCTTGCCGTCGCTCCACTTGACGTTCGCTCGCGGAGTGACCGTCAGCTGCGTGTAGTCGGAATTCCACTTGACCTTTGAGGCGAGCCACGGGGTCGTCTCGTTCTTGCCGACCGGGTTCACGATCGCGAGGGGCTCGTAGATCATCCGGTCATAGCCGAGCGACATACCGGAACCGGTGGTGATGAACGGGTTGTTGATCTCGGTAGCCAGGATGGCCGCGCCATCCGGCTTCGCCACGGTGAGCGACCCGGTGCTCGCACCGCTCGCGTGGGACGAGCCGTTGGACGAGCAGCCGGTGAGCGCCATCGCGCTCAAAACGGCGATCGCCGACGCTGTGATCAGGTAGTTCTTAAGCCTCATTGCTTCTCCTTGGTCACGGGCACTTCTGTGTGCCCGGTGGTGCTGGAATATCGGATGACAATAACTTGCTTACTGGTCAGAAAGCAAGTTGAAGTGAGGTTACTGGCTGGTAAGCTCGCACGCAACCAGAACAAGCAGGAAGCCATACGGAGGGGCCATGAGCGGCAGCAGTGCCAGTGTGCGGCCGGAGACCGAGCGCAAGCGCACGGAGATCCTGCGGGCGGCGATCGAGACCTTCGGCACCAAGGGATCCGCCAACGGAACGCTCGCCGACATCGCCGAGCAGGTCGGGATGACCCACGCCGGCGTCCTGCACCACTTCGGGTCCAAGCAGAACCTGCTCCTCGAGGTGCTCGAGTTCCGCGACCAGGACGACGTCGCCCACCTCGCCGAACGGCACATCCCCGGTGGTCCCGCGCTGTTCGCACACCTTGTCGCGACCGCCCATCGCAATGCGCTGCGTCCCGGAATCGTGCAGGTCTACACTGTGCTCTCGGCCGAATCAGTCACCGACGACCACCCCGCCAGAACATTCTTCGAAGACCGCTACGGCGTTCTCAGGCACGAGATCGATGCCGCGTTCCGGGAACTCTGCGCCCAGGAGAACATCACCGAGCCCGAGACGATCGATAAGGCCGCGGCATCCATCCTCGCCGTCATGGACGGCCTCCAGCTTCAGTGGCTCCTCGACCCCACAGCTGTCGACCTCGGCGGGGCCAGCGAGTTTGCAATAGAGGCGATTGTGAACAGCGTGCTCAATGCTGGGCCCAATCTGTCTTCGTACTTACGCGAGGCCTGAAAGCGTCAGCGCAACGTCTTGTTCGCTGAGGTGGGAGTCGGCGTAGGACCCGCCTTTGAGCCGGTTCGCGGAAGACTCGCCGCCTGTGTCCGCGTGGGCCCGCTGTTCGCCTGGTAGAGCGTCGCTGTAGTCGGGGCGCGACGTGCAATTCGATAGAATCCGGCAATGCCCAGCCCTCGCCCACTCGGTGACTACTTGTGATCGTAGACGAGGCCGCGGCGTCCGATCTGCGATTCGTGGATTACTACCGCTACACGTACGCGAACAAGCCCACGTGGCAAGGGCCGTAAAGCGCCTGCCAACTCCCCTACGACATAGCTGAGGCTCGACCCGCCGACGTTATGACCTGGACATCAGTTGCCGGCGCGGCCGTGTGTTGCGGTGAGAATTCAGTCGCAGCGGCTCGGGGTACATGACTCTCGCCACAGGTGGCCTAACTCATCGCTCCCTGTGCCACCAACATCAGCGCCACAGCGTCGCACACACGGAATAGAAGATCCCTGTCCAATCAGGCAGAGATCTCATTTTCGTGCAGCGCCTCGACCCGCGAAATCCCAAAGCGGTGAGTAAACGGTGAGTTTGGCCAAAAACTATTGAACGGGTACTGTTGGGAACAGCCCAAGTTCCGCCAATTTACTGGGATCGCGGGCTATGCGAGTGTAGTTCAATGGTAGAACTTCAGCTTCCCAAGCTGATAGCGCGGGTTCGATTCCCGTCACTCGCTCTCTGTGCTACTGACGGAAGCCTAGGCGTCAGTCTGATCCCGATGGCGGCCGAATGACGGTGATGCCTTCCGAAGTCGCCTGGTCCATCCCGGGAAGCAGCGCGGCGCCCTCCTCCAGGGTGACCACGGCGCCGATAAGGTCGTGGGGTCGCACCGCACCGCGTGCGACCAGGGCGAGCATCTCCGGGTAGTCGGCCGCCGACATGCCGTGGCTCCCGAGCACGTCGAGTTCCCACGCCAGAATCCGGTCGAGCGGCAGCACCGGCAGCTGGTCGGGTGTGAGCAGGCCGATCTGCACGTGCCGGCCACGGCGTCTCAGGGAGTGCACGGCATCCGTGCTCGTCATCGCCGAGCCGACCGCGTCGATGCTGACATGGGCGCCGCCTCCGGTGAGGTCGGCGATCTCTGCGGGAGTGACGTGAGATGCCTCGATGCCGTGTTCGGCGCCGAGCCGCCGAGCAAGCTCGAGTGCGGCCGGGTTGCGGTCGACCGCGATCACGCGAGCGCCGAGCGCCGTGGCGATCATCACCGCGCTGAGCCCGACACCGCCGACACCGTAGACAACCAACCATTCGCCCGGCAGAACGTGAGCGCGAGCGTGGACCGCGCGATAGGCCGTAGCGAAGCGGCAGCCCAGACTTGCAGCAGCGTCGTCGGTAAGGCTGTCTGGCACGGCGACGAGGTTCAGGTCGGCCGCCCGGACGCTCACCCGTTCGGCGTGCGAGCCCCAATGGGTGAATCCAGGTTGAGTCTGGTCGGGGCACACCTGCGACTGGCCGCTCTCGCACCACTCGCAAAAACCGCATCCGTTGACGAACGGTGCCGTCACCCGGTCGCCGATGCGCCAATTGTGCACCCCGGCCCCAAGCGTCTCGACGATGCCGACGAACTCATGCCCGGGAACGTGCGGCAGGCGCACGCTGTCGTCGTGCCCGGCCCAAGCGTGCCAGTCGCTGCGGCAGAGCCCGGATGCGGCGACGCGGATCACGACGCCGCCCTCCGGGGCGACAGGGTCCGCCACCTCGGCAACAGACACCGGCCCGCCGAACTGCTCGTAATAGATCGCCCTCATTCAGCGTTCTCCTTCCATGGTCACCGCGCCAAAAGAGCGCGATCCAGAAGCCACATCAATGGCACAACTAGACGTCGGGGCGTTCGCCCGGGCGTGCCCTTGACCCCGCAGCCGCGACCGCCCACAGCGCGAGCATTCGGCGGATTGGCTAATGCAGCTGCAACATCTCGAGCACGCCAAGGGCCACCGCGGCCGCTGAAATAAGGATGCCTGCGACGGCGAATCCTCGTCCCCGGCGTTTCCTGTCAACGTAGCCCGCAATCGAGAAGATCAGTCCGAACGCACCGAGCAGTACGGCGATGATCTGACCGTTTGTGAAGCCCACGAAGAACGCGACGAGCGCGATCACGAACCCAGAAATCGCGATCCCGCTGAACTTCGGCTCGGTGGGGGCGACACGCTCAACCTTGGGGATGGGTGCGGCTGGCGGAGGTGCTGCTGGTGAAGTTGGCACGAACACATCAGTCCACCCATGTCCGTCCCACCAGCGCATCCGGCCCTGTTCGTCTGCGTACCATCCGGCCGGTGGTCCGGGAGGGCTCGGCGTTTCGCTCGTCATGGCCACATCGTACGACCCCGCACCGGTCGCCAGTGGGGGTGCCTGCTCGGCGCTTCGGTCGACAAAGCCTCGCAGTGAAGTTCGTATGCTCCACCCGGATTGGGGCTGGAGAAGCCGCTAACGTAGGTGCGGTCCAGTAGCTGAGACTGTCCCGCGTTTCCCTATCCGATCTGTCGGTGAGAAGCAGGGATAGATTCCCGTCAGGAATTCCAGTGCCGCAGCTTTTCGGGATTGCAGACGATCCACACGTCCGTCATCGCGCTGGGCGTACCCGCGAACGTAACGACCTCGATGACGACGCTGTCTCGCGTACCGATCAATCCGGGAGCGCCATTCACCGATCCGATTTCCCAGTCGGTCGAACGCGCCCTCCATCGATGGACTGCCTCGCCGAGCGGCTGCCAGGCCTGCGCGTCCGTGTCGCTTTGACCATGCGCCCCCTCGATCGCAGCACCGCTGTCCACGACGACCCGAACGGTCGGACCCACGAGACGAAGGATCTCGATCACATCGCCTCCCTGGAAGGCGCTCAGAAGAAGAGAGGCTGCGGCATAGCGCCGCTCCCGGTCACGCCGCCCCCGCTCGTCGGGTGCTCGTCTCATGCGATCGGTCCTCACCGGCCGCTATGCCGCGACCTCCGCGCGCCAGGCCATTGTCCACTGTGTCGTCATCGAGGTTGACGGGTTCGATCCTGTCCTCAAGGAATGCTCGGGAGATGCGCGCTTGAAGCCGATCTCGCCAGCGGAGCCGACCGCGCTGGTCGGGACGCGCCTCACGTGGCGTGGCGGCACGGGGCCCGGTGAGCCTCAGCCGGTCGTCGTCGGGGATCGGGCTGTGGACCTCCACGTACTCGCCGCCGGGCAGCCGGACGACGCGACCCGTCTCATAGCCGTGCAGCAGCAACCCGCGATCCTTTTTCTGCAAGGCGACGCAGACCCGACGGGTGAGGACGAAGGCGATGACAGGTCCGAGTACGGCGACCGCTTGGATCGCGTGTACGACCGACTCCACTCCCAATTGGAAGTGCGTGGCGACGAGGTCGGCGCTGCCGGCGCCCCAAAGGGCCCCGAAGAAGACGATCGCTGAGACCCCGAGTCCCGTGCGCATGGGTTCGTTTCGCGGCCGGTCCAACGCCCCGTCGGCCGGGCCGTTCCCCCGGACCCAACCCTCAAAGAATGGATAGAACGCGATAGCGGCGAGGAAGATCCCGACGACGGCGAGAGGAAGCAGGATGGCCAGGGTCCAGGTGTGTCCCAACCAGACGAACTCCCAGCCCGACGGCACAAGTCGAAGCGCTCCGTCGAGGAAGCCGGTGTACCAGTCCGGCTGACTGCCGGCCGATGCTTCACCGGGAGAAGACGGTCCGTACAGCCACACCGGGCTGACCGTCACCGTCGCTCCGATCAGTATCAGCATCCCCGACACGATCGCGAATATCCCTCCTGCCCTGACGGCGAGATCTGGGTAGACCGGAACACCGACCTCGCCGGGGTATGTCGCCGCTTCCTGGCGATACGTGCTGCGCCCTCGCAGCGCAAGCAGCACGACGAGCAGGACCGGGATGACTGCGATGTGGATCGGGTAGAGGTTCTCGATGATCCGCCCTGGGAACTCACCCCCGAACAGCAGCCACGACAGCCAGGTCCCCGCAACGGGGATCCCCAGCACTATGCCTTCCACGATCCGTAGCCCGGTGCCCGAGAGCATGTCATCCGGCAACGCGTACCCGCTCCAGCCGCCCGCGAGCGCCACCACGAACAGGCCGAACAGCACCAACCACGATCCGCGCCGCCGCCGGAATGCCCCCGTGAAGAACGTCACTGCGAGCTGCAGCATGATTGCGGCAGGCAGCAGCAGCGCCGCCCAGTGATGCACCTGCCGCACCAGGAGGCCGCCCGGGATGCTGAACGAGATGCGTAACACGGAGGCGTAGGCCGCGGACCCCTCGCCTGCCGCCTGTGGGAAGAATGAATCCGGGAGGGCGACCCGTCGGCTCGACGGCGCGTACCAGAACATCAGGAGCAGCCCGGTGACGAACAGCAGCCCGACGCAGGCGAAGGCGACAACGCCGAACAGGTTCGACCAGCGCAGCGGCGCCCGACGACTCGCAAGATCCGAACGCACAGCAGCGAGCCGGCGTCCTGGTACCGAGCGCGACGACGCCTCGGACAACCGTGCGGTCAGTGAACGACGCGGCCGGCGTGCGACAGGCATCAGATTCTCCTCGGGCTCGCCGCGGACGCCGGTGCGGCGGCCGTCGCGCTGGTCACGAATGCGCGCCGGGGATCCTGCACCGACAGCAGTGAGACGATGTCGCGCCCGAACAGCACCGCGCTCGCCCACACCAGGATGACCCGGACTTTGCGTTCCCAAGTGGGTATGGCCAGAGCGTGATAGCCGCGGTGCATCACCCAGGCGAGGAGGCCGGTGATCACAATTCTGCGCCATTGGAAGATTCCCTTGCCGAGACCCAGGGTGGCAACGACGCCGAGGCTGTGGTGAACGTAGTCCCGGGTGCCTTCACCGCGCACGCTGGCCGTGATATTCCGTGCGAGCAGCCTTCCAGGCTGATAGGTCATGTAGGGCCGCGGATCGACCACCACGATCTCCGCCTCGTGCGCGCGGAGCTTCTTCTCGAGCCCCCACGCTGTATAGAACCCGGCGTAACCGCCACCCACAACGAGAATCCGACGCATTGCGATCTCCTGTCCTCTCACCATCTATGACAGGAAAGGCAGCAGATCTGTGACATTCAGACGGCGGGAACGTCTCCCAGCTTGTTCGGGTTCAGAACCCAGAGCAGGCGATGGATGCCGTCATCGTCGAAATCGGGGGTCACGACGGCGAACACCGCACCATCACGAGTCGCAACGATGGTGGGTTCGCCGTTGAGTTCGGCGAGATGCAGGCTGCCGCCCTCCCAGAACCGCGACGCGAACGCGTGCATGTACCTCGCCACGGTTTCGCGGCCACGTACGGGAATGCGAGTGGCGCGCACCACTCCGCCACCGTCGGAGTACGAGACGATGTCGTCGGCGAAGAGTTCTTCCAGCGCTGCCATGTCACCCGACCGTGCCGCCGCCATGAACGCCTCGAGCAGGCGGCTGCGCTCCGTGGTGGCGACCGTTCGCATCTGGCGTTCCGCGGCGAGGTGTTTGCGAGCTCGGCTGACGAGTTGCCGCGCCGACGCCTCCGTCGCTTCGACGATTCGGGCGATCTCCGAATACGGGTAGTCGAACGCCTCACGAAGCACGTAGGCTGCACGCTCGGCCGGTGGCAGTTTCTCGAGCAGCACGAGGACAGCGAAGTCCAGCGCCTCTCCCCGTTCTGCGCCCAGCGTCGGATCGGCCGAAGTGTCGACCGGTTCCGGCAGCCACGGCCCGATGTAGGTCTCACGCGTGGCGCGCGCGGATGTTGCCGCATTGATCGCGAGACGCGTCACCGTGGTTGCCAAGAAAGCGGCGGGTTCACGCACCGAGTCCCGGTCGTATGTCTGCCAGCGCAACCAGGCGTCCTGCACGATGTCCTCTGCGTCCGACACCGCGCCCAGCATCCGGTAAGCGATGCCGAACAGACGGGGCCGAACCGCCGCGAACGTCTCGACCGCTGAGGTCAGCCCCTCATCCGGCGCCCCCCGCTCGGTCATGAGACCGATGCTACCTCCCCTCGGGGGCGGAGGTGCCGCCTCCGCCCCCGCCATCACGCGTCCGGTATCTGCGCGCGGGTCCACGCCTGCAAATCCGTCGTTCCACGAAGCTGCGCGGCGATCTGGCTGTCGTGGCCTGGAGTCAGCGACTCGTCGGTCACGGTACCGCCGAAATACCCGACAGACAGGTCGGCCACGATCTCGCGCCGGTCCCCGCGCCCGGCGAGGATTTTCGCTGCTGCGTCTGCCAGCCGCACCGGTTCGGGGCCGGCCAGCTCCAGGATGGCCTCACGAGGCGCCGCGACTGCGATGTCCGCGAGCGCTCTGGACACATCGGCGGCCGCGATCGGTTGCATCAGGACTGGCGAGAGACGAATCGTGTCGCCCTCCGCCCCACCTTCGGCGAGCGCCGGCAGGAACTCGAAGAACTGGGTCGCCCTCACGATCGTGTACGGAATGTCGCTGTCCTTCACGATCCGCTCCTGCGCCATCTTGGCGCGCATGTAGCCGATGTCGGGCATGCGGTCGGCTCCAACGATCGAGAGGACCACATGATGCGCGACTCCTGCTCGCCGCTCGGCGTCGACGAGCGTGCTGGTGCTGCGCTCGAAGAACTCCATGACGGGTCCGTCCTCGAATGATGGCGCGTTGGAAACATCCACGACCACGTCAGCCCCCTCGAGCACCGCATCCAAGCCAGCGCCCGTGACGGTGTCGACGCCGGTGGAGGGCGACGCGGGCAGCACGTCGTGGCCGGCTTCTCGAAGTTGCTGTACGAGCGGTCGGCCGATCAGGCCGGTTCCACCGATGACGACGATCTTCATTTCGAATCCCTTCGGTCTTGGCAACCCGCGTATTGCGGGGGCCGATAGCTCAGACCGGTCGGCCCTGCAGGTTGTGACAGGTTGTCCGAATCGGCTCGTCGGTCACGACGATCGCGGTCCTGACCTGACGCCCCGCCGCGCCTTCCTCTGTTCCTCGTCGCGAGCCACGCCGAGCGGCCAGATCAGGTGCAATTGCGCGCCGAGGAGCATGCCGACGATCGGGACGATGGCCGCGATCGGGCCCTGCGCAGGATGCCGCAACTGCGACGCGAGCGTCTCCCTGCTCCGTGCGCCGCGGATCGTGTGGGCGACGAGGAGCCAGACCCATGCGATGGCAGCCCCGACCCACAGGAGTCCGGGAACCAGCGCCGGCACGGGCAGTGCGGAAGCTTCCGTCGCCCACAGTGCCGCAAGTCCGGCGAGGCCGAACGCGATGGCGAGCGTGTTGAGCGGAATACGGGGCAGCGCCCGCTTCACTCCGCGGTCCGTCATGCCATGCCCCGTCCGGCGTCGAGGGTGTCCATCGTGATCCCCTACGGCACGTCCACGAAACTCGCGAGGGCCTGAGCAGGGTCGACGATGTAGGTGGAGAGCATCCGGCCCGTGTCCGGACCGAGGTCGAGCGCGTTGTGCGGCGTGCCCGGCGGCATGAGGAATGGGTCGCCTGCGTGCAGGTTCAACGATTCCTGCCCGGCGATCTTCATCTCCACGTTGCCGGCCAGGATGTAGCCGACCTCCTCCCCGGGATGCGTGTGCCAGCCCGACTCCACACCGACGGGGATCTCGGTCAGAACCTGCACGATCTCACGGCCTGGAATCGAGGAGGGCTTGCGCTGGAGTTCAGTGCGCTTGAGCTTGCCGGCAAGCGCATCCGCTGGTGAGTCCGTCACGACGACACCGCCTTCAGCGCCTTCATGATCACATCGGCGACCGCCTGTGGCTGCGAGATCATGATCACGTGCGAGCCCTCGAGCTCGAGGATGTCCGCTCCGGCCCGCTGGGCCATCGAAAGGATCACATCCGAGCCGGCGGCCTTGTCGCCGCGCGCGACCACAGCCCACGACGGCAGTGTCTTCCAGGCCGCAGCCGTGGATTTCTCCTCGAAGGCGGCGGCGGCGACGGGCCTCTGCGTCGCACCGTAGACGTTCGCCTGATCCTCGGGGAGGTCGCCGGCGAACACGGTGTGGAACTGGGCGAGATCGACGAACAACTCGATCGCTGTCTCGTCGCCGTTGCCCGTGGGATAGTTGCGCTGCACGAGGGCTGGGGCCAGGGCGCTGTCCCTGGAGGTGCCCTCCACCTCGCCGAGGGACTCGTCCACTTCGGGCGAGAAGCCGGAGACGAAGACCAGGCCCTTCACATTGCTGTTGTTCGCGGCAGCGTTACTGATCAGTGCGCCGCCGTAGGAGTGCCCGACAGCGAGGATCGGACCGTCGATCTGGGCGAACACCGACGCGATGTAGGCGATGTCGACGGCGAGGCCGCGCAGCGGCACCGCCGGTCCGAGTACCGGGATGCCGGCCTTCAGCAGGATGTCTGTGACAGCGGCGAAGCTGCCGGCGTCGGCGAAGGCGCCGTGCACGAGCACGACAGTGGGGGTCGGCGACGAGTCGTCGGTCATGGTCATTTCCCTTCCAGAAAGGTGAGCAGGTCGTGGTTGAACTCCTGCTCGTGCGGTCCGGTGAGCCCGTGCGGGGCGCCCGGGTAGATCTTCAGCGTCGCGTTCGGCACGATCTTCGACGATTTGAGCGCCGCCGCCTGGATCGGGACGATCTGGTCGTCGTCGCCGTGGAGGATCAACGTCGGCACATCGATCTTTGTGAGGTCTTCGGTGAGGTCGGTCTCGGAGAACGCCTTGATGCAGTCGAATGCACCTTTGATGCCGACGGTCATCGACATCAGCCAGAACGCGTCCCGTGCCCCTTCTGAGACCTGCGAGCCTTCGCGATTCGCTCCGTAGAACGGGTAGGCGAGGTCCTTGTAGAACTGGGAGCGGTCGGTGAGGACCTTTTCGCGCAGTTCGTTGAACGGCTCGATCGGCAACCCTTCGGGGTTCGCGGCGGTCTGGAGCATGAGCGGCGGGATTGCGCCGAGCAGCACGACTTTGGCCACCCTGCCGGTGCCGTGCCGACCGACGTAACGCGTGACCTCTCCTCCGCCGGTGGAGTGGCCGACCAGAACGGCGTCATGGAGGTCCAGGGCCTCGATGACTGCGGCGAGGTCGTCGGCGTAATGATCCAGATCGTTGCCGTCCCACGGCTGGTCTGATCGGCCACCGCCGCGTCGGTCGTGGGCGATGGCACGGTAGCCGTGATCGGCGACGAACTGAAGGGTGCCGTCCCAGACGTCTGCGGTGAGCGGCCAGCCGTGGCTGAAGACGACCGGTTGCCCGGCTCCCCAGTCCTTGAAGTAGATCTTCACCCCGTCGTTCGTGGTGGCGTATGGCATCGTGCTCTCCTCTGCGTGCGGTTGATGGGCACCGGCAAGCAGACCACGAAAGCGGTTGTTCCCGAATCCGGGAAATACCCCAGCCTTCGGCGTCTTCTGGTGCCCCGAATCGGTTGCAGTCCGGATGCGCGGACAGTTACGGTGAAATCCAGGCCGTCACCCGAGGCGGAAGCCGGTGGAAATGAGCACAATCGGCGGGCCCCCGTTCATCGGTCGCGCGGTGGAGCGAGGCGCCCTGCTGGACCTCCTCGGCGTGGTCATGAACGGCCGGAGCGGTTCGCTGGTCTTCCTCGGAGACCCGGGCGTGGGGAAGACCCGGTTGCTGGAGTTCGTCGCCGACCCCACGCAGCGAATCGGCGTGATCCGCATTGTGGGCATGCAGTCCGAGGTCCGGCTCGGTTTTGCGGCGATCCACCGGCTGTTGCTCCCGTATCTGGACCGCATCGACCAATTGCCGGGACCCCAGCGCGATGCCCTCCTCACGACGTTCGGCATGCTCGACGACTCGCCGCCCGCGCCTCTGCTCGTCGGGCTCGGAGCGCTCAGCCTGCTGGCCATGGCGGCCCGGGATCGCCCATTGATGTTCATCATCGACGACGCCCAGTGGGTCGATCGGGAGTCCCTCGGAGTGCTGGGTTTCGTCGCCCGCCGCGCATATGCGGACGGCCTGGGGTTCATCTTCGCGGGGCGGGAGGGTTATGCCGCGCTGCGCGCCCTGGACGGGCTGCCCACCACGCACCTGCGGGGGCTGCCGAGGGACGAAGCCATGACTCTTCTCGATTCGGCCCAACAGGACGGCCTCAGTTCACTGGTGGCGGCCCGGATCGTCGCCGACACCGACGGCAATCCCTTCGCAATGCTCGAGATCCTCCGGCAACTCACCGCGAGCCAACGCAGAGGACGCCTCCCCCTGCCACGGCAGCTCCCGACGGGCCGAGGACTGAATGCGCATTTCCTCCGCCAGGTGGAAGTCCTTCCGCGTGATACTCGTTCTCTGCTGGTTCTCGCCTCCGCGATGTCAGACGACGACCCCTCGGCACTGTGGAGGGCGGCGGCGCTGCTGGGCATCGAGGGCGACTCCCTCGACGCGGCTGTACAGGCGGGACTGCTGTCGATCGGAGAGCAGGTCCTGTTCCGGCATCCGCTCATCCGCTCGGCGGTGTACCGATCCGCTGAACCCGAGCAACGTCGCGCCTCGCATGCCGCCCTCGCGGCCGTCGCCGAGGCGGATGGCGAGCCGGACCTGGCGGCCTGGCACCACGGTTCGGCGGTCGCCGCACCCGACGAAACGGTCGCCGCGGAGCTCGAGCGCTCAGCCCACCGTGCCCAGCGGCGAGGCGGGCAGGCAGCGCAAGCCGTTCTCCTCAGCCGGGCCGCCGAACTGACGCCGGACGCCCGTTCGCGAAGTGTGCGGCTGCTCGGCTCCGCTCGCGCCTACCTGGAGGCCGGCGACGGCATCCTCGCGGAAGCCCTGCTGGACAAAGCGGCTCCGTGGCTTGAGCCCGAAGGCCGGAACGTCGCCGTCCAGCGGCTGCGTGCATCCATCGCCGTGTTCTTCTCCCGTCACAAAGACGCACCAGGAATTCTTCTCGAGGCGGTGACCGAAACCGATCCCGCGGACGTGCCGCTCATCCGAGACATGCTTTTCGATGCGCTGCAAGCCGCCGTCGTGGCGGGCGGTTACACGGTCGGAGTGACACCCCTCGACGTCGCCCGCGCTGCTGTGGCCGTCCCCCGGCGGCCGGACCGGGACGCGACCGCGCGCGACCTCCTCCTGGATGGTTTCGCGACCCGTCTGGCGGTCGGCTATGAGCGGGCCGTCCCCCTCCTGAAGGATGCAGTTGCCGGCCTGTTCCGGGACGACGACACGACGAGCGGCGTGCCTTCGACGATCCTCGGCTGGTTCGCCGCCGACGACGTCTGGGACGACCGCGGGCGAATCGCCATGTTCGAACGCGCGGCCGACGAAGAGCGTCGATCCGGGGCGCTCGGGGCGCTCCGGATCACTCTGGCCGGGTTGTGCATCAGTCGGGCGATGGCCGGCGACATGGATTCAGCAGAGGAGACCTACTTCGAAGCCGCCGAGATCTCCGCCCTCATCGGTGTGCCCGCGCCGGCGACGACCGGAGTGCTGTTGGAGGTGCGCGCCTGGCAGGGCCGCGAAGAAGAGAGCCGCGCGACCGCCGAGAGCACGGCTCAGTGGGGGCGCGAACAAGGTGCCGAAGTCCTGGAGATCTTCTCCTGGTTCGGGCTCACCATTCTCGAGATCGGGCTGGGCAACTATCGCGAAGCAGCCGCCTGGGCCGCGGAGATCTACCGGCGCGATCCGCCCGGATTCGGCAATCGCGTCCTTCCCGAGATCGTCGAAGCCTGCTCCCGGACCGGGCAGCTGGAGGTCGCAGGGGAGGCGCTCGACCGGCTGGGCGCGCGCGCCGAGGCGAGCGGAACCCCGTGGGCTCTGGGGATGCTCGCGCGGTCGCGTGCGCTCCTCGCTCCGGATGACGAGGCTGAGCAGCTGTACCGCGAGGCCATCGAGCACCTCGGCCTGACGCTGGTCCGCACCGAGCTGGCCCGGGCCCAGTTGCTCTATGGCGAGTGGCTGCGCCGACAGAAGCGGCGCAGGGATGCGCAGGAGGCGTTGCAGACGGCCTATGACTCCTTCGCGGCGATGGGGGCACAGGGCTTCGCGGCCCGGAGCCGGGCGGAGCTGCAGGCCGCCGGCTACCGGACCGACCTGGGGACGGATGCTTCCTCAGTGCGGGCGACCCTCGGCCTTACCGCACAGGAGACCCAGGTCGCCAGACTCGCGGCCGCTGGGGCGACGAATGCAGAGGTCGCCGCCCGCATGTTCATCACGACGTCGACGGTCGAGTACCATCTGGGAAAAGTCTTCCGGAAGCTCCGGATCACCTCCCGGAGACAGTTGGCGAAGCTGGTCCTGTAGGGCGGGTCCGGGTGGCCGGTCCTCAGGCCGCGGCGCTCACCTGGGTGAGAATCGTGGGCAGCGTCTTCCGGACATACCCGGACTCGAAGAAGCGCGTCTCGTCGGCGCCCCGGAGCAGCCACGTCTCGAAGGATCGCTCATACGTGTTGATGATCACCCGGACTGCGAGCTCGGGCGGCCATGAGAACCGTCGGTGCAGTTTGTCGAACAGGTCCGCGAAGACGCTGCCGAGAGCCGTGACGAACATCTTCTCCCCGTCGGCCACTGCGGCCGTCCCCGCTGCCGATCGCAATGATGCGATGCGTCTCTGGGATCTGATTATCAGGCTTGTCCGGTCCAGCGGGAACGATTGCGCGATGGCCACAGCAGCCCCAGCGATGGCTGACTCATCCGTGGAGTCCGTCACCAACCGATCGACACCCGACCGCAGTCGTTGAACGCATTCGTCGACGAGCACGACATGAACCGCATCCAACAGCGCTTGTTCTGTGGGAAAGAGTTGCCGGAAAGCGCCGGCATTCAGCCCGGCTTGTGCGCAGATGTCCGCGATCGACTGTTTCGTGAGGCTGCCATCGAGAGGGAGCGACGCCCGTGCCGCGTTCACGACAAGCCGGCGGCTGCGAGCGCGGTGCGCCTGGGCCTCCGCTGAGCGGCTCACGGCAACCTCGCCGTGTGGATTGCGCCGGCCGAGGTCCGCTCACCCGGTAGAAGAGGGCAGAGCCAGCGAACCTCTGGCTGCTTCGCCAACCCGGCGAAGGTCCGACCGATCGCGAGGACGACCCCGTCGGGTCGAATCACTGCGAAGCGCGCTCCCGCGGCTTCGAGCCACTCGGTCAGGATGCGCGACGCAGTGCTCGATGGGACGGCAGCGGCACACGCCACCCGTGCGGCAGTCGCGCCCTCGACGAGGCGGCGATCGGACTCCGACGCGACGAGCAGGGTGAACCCGGAGCCGACGGTCGGGTCGATCAGCACCTCCCCGGCGGCGGGGACGAGGCACACCAGGGGCAGCATCGCTCCCCGGATTGTGCGGGGGACCCGCCGGCTGACCAGTGGACCGGCGACCAGCGGCGGTGTCGCGCTGCTCAGGATGCTGTCTCCCACGCGGGGGATGCGATCGAGAAGGGGCAGGACAACGCGCCGCGCGGCACGGGCGACGCGCCCCCCGCCCGTCATGACCTTGCCGATCATCACCGCTCTCCGCACCAGTGCCTCCGCGTGGGGAGCTCGTTCCGCTTCGTACGAATCCAGCAAAGCGTCGAAGTCCGGCCTGCGGAGGGCGATGTCCAGCTTCCAGGCCAGGTTGATCGCGTCCCGCAGCCCCGAACCCATCCCCTGCCCGATGAACGGCGGGGTGAGGTGCGCGGCGTCGCCGGCGATCAGGAGCCGTCCGAGTCGCCATTGCTTGGCTACTCGTGCGCGGAACGTGTATTCGAGGCAGCGCACTATGCGCAGGTCGCGGTCATCGACATGGGCGACCCAGGGGTCGATCAACGTCCGCAGCTCGGCAAGTCCGGGATAGTCGTCGGCGTTCTCGCCATCGAGGAGTTGGAACTCCCAGCGGTGGTGATCGCCGGTGACATGCATGTAGGTGGCCGCACGGCTGGTGTCGCAGACCTGCTGGACGCCGTTCCAGGGGTCCACTGGAACGCCGCACCGCACGTCGACGACGAGCCAGCGCTGCTCGAACCCGAGATCGAGATTCGTCGAGCCGATGATGCGGCGGACCACGCTGTTGGCTCCGTCGCAACCGATGACGAACTTCGCGTGCACCTGCTGCAGCGCGCCGGTATCGACGTCACGAACGCGAACACTCGCGAGCGAGCTCGACTGCATGACGCCGATGAGCTCCTGACCGCCGGCGAGGGTGACCGAGGCGAAGCCGGCCAGGTTGCGCCGGAGTAGCTCCTCGAGATCCGGCTGGTCGAACATGTTGGCTTGCGGAAGGGCACCCGATTCCCGCCGCTCGAACTGCGCCAGGATACGGTGGTCGGCGTCGACGAGTCGCAGGCCGCTGGCAGGTTCGCTGATCGTCGCGAACTGCTTCCCGACCCCGAGTTGGTGGAGGATCTGCAGCACCTCGTCGTCCAGGTGCACGGCGCGCGGGAGCGGGTACGCCTCGTGGTGGGGATCGATGACGAGTGTGCGGATCCCACGTTGGCCGAGGAGACCGGCCAGTGTCAGGCCCGTTGGTCCAGCGCCGGCGATCAGGACGTCGACCTCAGAGGGCAGGACCGCGGCTGCGGCGCTCAACGCCATCCGATCGCGAGTGCGGTCGCGCCGGAGACGAGCGCGAGCAGGATCAGCAGCGCGTCCAGCGGCAGCTTGTTCCGTTCGGAGTACCGCACGTTGGTGATGGCGGCACCGACCTGGAGGGCGACGAGCCCCATCGATGCCGCGACCGGGAGGACCGGCCCCCAGCCCAGCAGCACCGGGAAGACCAACGCGGCGACCGCGGCCAGCTCGAGGACGCCGATTCCCTTGACGACCACGGCGGGCACAGAGTCGGCCCAGAGGAATCCGTTGTCAGCGACCAACTGAGGCTTGGGCCTGACGAGCTTGAGCATCCCGACGGCGGTGTAGATGACGACCTGGGGGACGACGGCGACCCAGTAGAGCCAGATCATGGGGTAACTCCTGTCACGACGAATTCGAAATCGCGCAGCACCGAGGATGCCGACGCTACGTCGTCGAGAGAACCCGCGACGGTCACGGTCAGCCGTCCCTCGACATGGGTTGCGGCCACGTCGACGCCCCGTTGCCCGGCAGCCTCCAGCTCTGCGCGGGCGGCTCGCGCCGCGGCATCCTCACGCAATGCCGGCTTGAACGGCTTACCGATCGAGGTCAGCGGCAGTTCTGGCAGCTCGATGAGCCTCACCGGGCGAGCGGCCGCTTCGTCGATGTGCGACGACGCCCAATCCATCAGTTCATGAGGAGCCAGCGCGGCACCGGGCTTCGGGACGACGTAAGCGACCGGGACTTCACCCGACTTGCGGTCGGGCCATCCGACCGCGCCGACGGCGACGACCGAGGGATGGCTGAGCAGGGCTTCCTCGATGACCATCGGGTCGATGTTGTGGCCTCCGCGGATGATCACGTCCTTGTTCCGGCCCCGGAGAGAAACGGTCTGGTTCTCATCGATCGAGCCCAGATCTCCCGTTCGAAGCCAGCCATCGACGACGCCATCCCTGCTGAGCACGCGACCGGCCGGAGTCTGGTGGACGTATCCGGCGAAGACAGCGGGGCCGCTGATGACCAACTCGCCGACGTGACCGGGGGGCAGATCGCGCCACCGGCCATCGGAGTCGATGTCGACGGCCTTGATGTGCTGGTACGGCAGCCGTTGCCCCACCGACTCCGTGGCTCCAGCGCCCGGCGGTACGACAGAGCTTGCGCACGTCGCCTCGGTGAGCCCGTAGCCTTCACGGAGACGGATCCCGGTGCGTGCGAAGAACGCCTCGCTCACAGCATGCGGCAGGGGTGCCGCACCGACCACGGCAACTCTGAGGCTGTCGATTCGCGCATCGACCTCGAGTGCGGCCAGTGCGCCATAGACGGTCGGGACCGCCGACATGGCGAAGGCGCTGTAGTGTTCGACGATCTTCCAGAAGGACCCATACAATCCCGGATCCCGGTACCCTCGGGGACCTGGCCAGACGCTGCGGGAGCCGCTCACGAGTGGGGCGAGTCCCGTGACCATGAGGGCATTCACATGAAACAGCGGCAGGCCGGCGAGGATCGTCGCGCCCGACCTGAAGTCACCGGCGAGAGCCAGCGCCCACGCCGTAGTGGCTTCGTTGGCGTGCGTGTGGGCGGCGACCTTCGGTGCACCGGTGGTGCCGCCGGTGTGGAAGAACGCGGCCACGTCATCGGGTCGCGGCGGCCGGACATCGAGGGACTCTGGGTCGGCCGTCGCGGCCAGTGTCTCCAGATATGCGACCGTGACGCCATCCCGGTCTCCCAGCTGCGGTGCCGCGGTGTCCGCACCATCGGGACGTAACGCGAGAAGCGCGGTCAGACCGAGCGTCTCGGAGGCATCGAGCAGTCGTTCCCACAGTCCCGAGTTGAACTCAGGGCCGGCGGCGACGATGACTCTCGAGCCCGTCGTACGCATCAATTCGCCGATCCGTTCAACGTCGAAGACCGGGTTGATGGGGGCGGCGATGCCCACCGCTTCCGCCGCGAGTATCGTCGCGAACAACGCCCCGGTGTTCGGGGAGACGAGCGTGACCGCATCCTGCCGGCCGACTCCCAGGCGCACCAGGACGTTTCCGATCCGGTGCACGGCCGCGGACAGTTCGGCGAACGTCCAGCCGTACGCATCGGTATACCTGCTCGGGTCAGGGATCCAGACAGTGGCCGTCGCTTCGGGCGATGACACGGCCGCTCGCCGGACGATGTCGTAGGTCGTGAACGCGATGTCGCGATCGGCGAGAGCAACGCCTTCGATCAGGGCGAGGTCCTCCGGCCCGTGCAGGGGGAGCATGTCCACAACGGTCACCGCAATCCACCGGAGCGCACTGTATTGACCTGGCTTCCCAGGGCGATCGCGCCGTCAGGGCGGCCGATCGTGGCGATCACGACGTCTCCATCGTGGAGGTATCGGGGGTTCGACGCTTGCCTCGAGAAGAAGGCCCTCCACCGCGCGGCCGGCGGCAGGAGGGCAGCGACCTTCTCGACCAGTTTCGGCGGCGCCTTCAGGGCGGTCCCGCCCGGCGTGCCGGTGAGCACCAGGTCTCCGGCATCGAGGATCTGGAACCGCGCCAGCAGGGTGAGCGCTTCTGCGGGGCGGACGATCATCTCGGCGACGGTGCTGTTCTGGCGCACCTCACCGTTCACGGTCAGCGTCAGTCGCAGTGCTTCCAGATCGGCGAGCTCGTCCGCGCTCACGAGGGCGAGGTAGGGACCGACCGGCGTGAAGGTCGGGTACGACTTCGACTCATAGAACTGGGTCCGGGTGAGCTGAATGTCGCGCGCGCTCACGTCGTTCGTGACGACGAGTCCCGCAACGTACTCGCCCAGATTCTCCGGGGTCACGACATCCCCGATCTCGAGCCGTCGTCCGAGCACCAGAC
Organism: Leifsonia sp. Ger2509; assembly: GCF_055231915.1. Lineage (NCBI taxonomy): Bacteria > Bacillati > Actinomycetota > Actinomycetes > Micrococcales > Microbacteriaceae > Leifsonia > Leifsonia sp. Ger2509. Next base: position 2,567,046 of record NZ_JBUYVB010000003.1, on the reverse strand, counting down.
CGAGCTCGACCTCGTAGTCGAGAAAGCCGACATGCGGCGGGCAGACGATGTCGTCGGTCGGCCCTGTCACTGAACCCGATGCCTTCCTGAAGAAGGTGGGGAGCACGGCGGCGGGGTCGAATCCCGAATCGATGGCATGCGACCGGTAGTTCACCATCTGGGCCACGACGCGCGCCGGCGCTGTGACCGGGGAGACGAGGACGACGTCGCTCGCATCGGGTCCCGGGGATCCGTTCTCGACGGCGCGGTCGATGGCCTCACGGTCTGCCAGCAGTTCGCGGGTGGTGGATGCGCGCGTGTCGATCGACACGAGACGCCCGGACCTTTGGACCCACCATCCGTCCGCGGTTCGGGCGATGTTCACGCTCATGCGCTCATCGCCTTCATGAGGCTGCGCATCGCTGCCGGGTCGAACTCGTTGTCGTTGATCGACAGCGCCTTGAGCACCGCCCCGATCAAAGCCGGATTCGGATTGGTGCCGAGGAAGTCACGGGTGACGGGAGGACCCCACTGGGACAGCCCGCTCGCACTCATGGCGGCCCATCCCGGCTCGACCGTGCAGTCGAACAGGTCGCCGTCCGCGTAGTGCTCGAACATCAGACGGTCGGGATCGCGCCAGTAGTCGAAGATCTGGCTTCCCTGGATGTGCCTGCCGATACCCCAGACCCGCTTGTAGCCCTGTTCCGACAGGTGCATACCGCCCATCGCCACTGCGTCGAGGTCGGTGACCTGGTATGCGGAGTGCACGTAGCCGTTGTGCATGCCGAGGTGCATCGCCAAGGTGTGGTGATCCGAAGGCACCGATCCCAGATCGCAACGGATGAAAGCCATCGTCGGGCCACGGTCGCGCAGATCGTCGAGGTAGAGGAAGTCGCTGACGATGAGGCCGAGGAAATCCAGGTACCACTGCAGGGCCGCCCGGAATCGAGTGGTCTCGAGCACGACATGGCCCAAGCGCTGCACCTGTGCTTGACCTCCCGGCGGACGTTGGGTCTCGTTGAAGCGTTTCGGGTCAGCACCGGAGTTGAAGGTCAGCGGGGGTCTCTCGGGGAGGGCCCCGAGGGCGGTCAGTCCCGCGGCGACCCGCACAGGGATTCCGCTGGGATCACGGAGGGTCACCGACGTGCCCCCTCCGTAGGCGGCCAGGTTCGACCCGGTGGCTTTGGCAAGGCGTTCGACATCTTTGGTGGACTCAGCGAGGAAGGTGGGCCCGACGAACCCTGCCTTCGTGCCTCGCCGGATCACCAGGCAGGGCACGCTCGACCACGTGCCACGCAGAACGAGACGGTCCGGGGTACGCGCCTGCACCTGGAAACCGAAGTCCACGGCGAATCGTTCCGCACGGTCGAGATCCGGCTTGACGAAATCCAGGCTCGCCAACTCGACCACCTTGATGATCGGATTCGTCGAGCGGCCGGGATGCTCGCTGCGCATCCCCCCGAGTTCGCTGTGCAGGCCGCTGTGCACATCGACCGCCTCGGCGGGACTCGTCACTTCGATCTCTCTGCGCAAACTCACGATGTCTCCTGACTTCGTTGTCATTTATCAACTCTGATAAAAGTATCAATCAACGACCATGACAAGTCAAGCGACCCTCGTCGGGTCGTGCTGGAGGTGGACGGGCGGTGAGCTAGTCCCTGGCGTCGCGAGGTTCGGGAAGGGGGAGCGCGACGATGGTCGCGGCTTCCGCCCCCGTCATCCCGAACATTCGCAGCACGTGGTACGTCATCGTGTCGGTCACGCTCGCAACGTCCAACTCGGGCGTAGCGGCCAGCAGCTGGAGGACGCCCACGAGCGCGCCGGCAGCGCAGGCCAGGCCGACCTGGGGGTCGCTGACCTCGAAGCGCCCCGCTGCTGCGGCGTTGCGGATGTCCCGAAGGGCCCGCGGAGCCATGCCGACCTTCGAGTTCAGCAGGCGCCCCGTCGCGTTCATCATCACCTGGGCCATTGTGGGGTGGGTCGCGACCAGCCTGCCCGACAGACGCAGGCTCATCGCGAACACAACCGCGGGATCCGCTTCGTCAGTGAGGAGTTCGTCGAGCCACGCCGCATGCTCCTCGAATGTTGCGTCTATCGCCGCGTCGAACAGTTCAGCCTTCGTGCTGAAGTGGTTGTAGAACGACCCGAAGCCGACATCCGCGGCATCCGTGATCTCCTGGATGCTGGCGTCAGTGCTCCCTTCGGCCGCGAACAGGGTCTTGGCCGCTTCGATCAACGCTCCGCGCGTGCGGGCCTTCTGTCGGGCGGGCCGTGATGTGCGGGGTGCGGGAGCGTCCATGATGTTGCGATCGTACCGGCTGGGCGAATCGCCCAGCCCCAGGAGTGCAGAGTGCACAGGGATGAGTGGAGGGCACCGACAGAGCGCACGATGACCCGGAAACCGATCCACGGGATGGTTGATGAGTCGCGGAAATCCGCACGAATCAACACAAACAATCCAAGTGATCTGGAGGTCACACGTGTCAGAAAACACCGTCATCGCAGTTTCGTTCGCCGACCCGAACAACGCATACCTCGCGCTCAGTGAGCTGAAGGGCGCAGGCCTCGAAGGGCGAGTCGAGGTGCTCGCCGCGAGCATCGTCACCCGCGACCGGCAGGGCCGGCTCTACGCACCCGAAGGAGACGACACCGTCGCCGGCGCCCCGACAGTGGGCGGCAGCCTGGTCGGTCTCATGATCGGCGTCATCGGCGGCCCGATCGGGATGCTCTTCGGGTGGACCGGAGGCCTGCTCGTCGGAGGCGCCTTCGACATCCACCGTGCCGACGACACCGACAGCGTGCTCGGCGAGATCAGCCGCTACATCCCCGCAGGCGGCACCGCCATCGTCGCGGAACTCGACGAGTACGCGACCGAGGTCGTGGACGTGCTGATGGCAGCTCTGGGCGGGACCGTTTACCGGCAGTCCGCCGACGTCGTTCGCGAAGAGCTCAAGGCTGCACAGGAGGTGTACCGCAAGGCGCGCAAGGAAGCCAACCAGGCAGCGCGGGACCTGCGGAGGGCCGAGCGGCACGAGAAGGCCGAGGAGCACAAGGCGGCCATCAAGGAGAAGCTCGCCATCCACTGAGTCGCCAGGTAGATCGGGGCAACGGCCAACGCTTCGGCGGGCGTCGTTGCCCCGATCGCCGTGACTGGCGGAACGCGGGACCTATGACCCTGTCCCAGCGTTCCGGGCCGACCCATGCTGGTCGTGTGGCGCTCCACGCGCCGACGTACCGAAGGGGACAGCGATGAACATCCGACCGCTCGCTCTCCGGCTGACCGCCGTGGCGGCCGTCGCCGGATTCCTGATGCTGACCCTCGGGGGTGCGACCGGCTCTCCGCCGGCCCAGACCGCGGGCGGAACAGGGCCGCACTTCTACAGCGGTGTCACCGTCGACGTCTCTGGACCGGTCGACGGCGACGTGTACGCCGCTGGACAGAACGTGACCGTCAGCGGCGATGTCACCGGCGACGTGATCGCTGCGGCGCAGACCATCACCATCAGCGGGCACGTCGACGGCGATGTCCGGCTCGCCGGCCAGGATGTCACGATCACCGGCGACGTCGCGCGCAGCGGCACGATCTTCGCGTCCAACCTGGTCGTCGACGGTCAAGGCACTGTCGGGAACGACATCGTCGCGACGGCCAGCACGATCCGCATCGCGGGCGGTGTCGGCAGAGACCTGTTCGTCAATGCGACCTCCCTCACGATCGACGGGACGGTCGGCGGCGACGTGACCTACTCCAGCGGCCAGACCGCGCACATCGCAGACGGGGCGGTGAGCGGCACTGTCAAGCACGTCCAGCCCCAGCAGCCGTCGCAGGTCGAGATCTCGCCCTGGGCCGCGATCCTGGGTTGGTTCCTGGGCCTGCTGTACGCACTGGTCGCTCTCAGCCTGATCACGGTCGCAGCGGGGCTGCTCGTCCCGCGCGTGCTGAACCGCGTCACCGACCAACTGCTGCCGTCGCCGTGGCGTGCACTGCTGGTCGGGTTCGTGGCCGCACTCGTCGTGCCGTTCGGGCTACTCTTCCTGCTCGTGACGATCGTCGGCGCTCCCCTCGCACTCGCCGGCCTGCTGGTGTCGATCGTGCTGACGCTCGCGACCTTCGTGTTCGGCGCCCACTACCTCGGGCGGCTCGTCCTCCGCGGCCAACACCACCCGGTGCTGCAGTCGTTCGTGGGAGGGCTCATCCTGATCGTTGGCCTGGAGATCCCCGTGCTCAACATCCTGGTGTGGCTTGCGATGATCTTCTTCGGCCTCGGCGCCGAGCTCCTGGAAGTGCGGCGGCATCGGCCGTGGCGCGTCGGAGCAGGTCAGGAGTCGGCACGACCAGCGCCTGAGACGCAACCGGTTCTCGCGAACGAACCGCCACGGCCACCGATGTGAGAGATATCGGCCAATGTGCCGCCGAGCGCACTTGCGCTTTCGGTTAGCGACGACTAACTTAAGTTCTCAGTTAGTAATCATTAACCAAAATCTGTCGCGCACCGCGAAAACCGATTCAGCGAGGAATCATGCACACTTTCGATCTCACCGATGAGGAGCGCGAGCTCGCCGGACTTGTGCGTGAATTCGCCGACGAGGTCGTCGCGCCGCAGGCGTACGAGGCCGACCGCACCCACACCCTTCCGCTCGACATCGTCGCGCAGATGGGCGACCTCGGCCTGTTCGGCCTGCCGTTCCCCGAGGAGTACGGCGGCCAGGGCGGCGACTACTTCGCACTCGGCCTGGCCATCGAGGCGCTCGGCCGCGTCGACCAGTCCCTCGCCATCACGCTCGAAGCGGGCGTGAGCCTGGGCGCAATGCCCGTCTTCCGGTTCGGAACGGAAGAGCAGAAGCATGAGCTGCTGCCCGACCTGCTCTCTGCGAAGGCCCTCGCCGGCTTCGGCCTCACCGAGCCCGAAGCGGGATCGGATGCGGGCGCCACCCGCACGACCGCGCGACTCGACGGTGACGAGTGGGTCGTCAACGGCACCAAGCAGTTCATCACGAACTCGGGAACCGGCATCACGCGGTTCGTCACGGTGACGGCAGTCACCGGAGAGCGTGACGGCCGCAAAGAGATCTCCACGATCATCGTCCCGAACGGCACGCCCGGCTTCACCGTCGAGGCCGCCTACGACAAGGTCGGCTGGCACGCCTCCGACACCCACCCGCTGACGTTCGCCGACGCACGCGTGCCCGAGGCGAACCTGCTCGGCGAGCGCGGGCGGGGCTTCGCGAACTTCCTGCATATCCTCGACGAAGGACGCATCGCGATCGCGGCGCTGTCGACGGGCTCGGCCGAGGGCTGCCTCGAAGCCGCGATCGACTACGCGAAGAAGCGCACCGTCTTCGGCGAGGCGCTGTCGACCAAGCAGAATGTGCAGTTCACGATCGCCCGGATGCAGGCCCGCGTGCACAACGCGCGCCTCGCCTGGCACTTCGCTGCGCGCCTGCGGGATGCGGGCAAGCCCTTCAAGACGGAGGCGGCGATCGCGAAGGTCACCGCGAGCGACGCCGCGATGGACAACGCCCGCGACGCCACCCAGATCTTCGGCGGAAACGGGTTCATGAACGAGTACCCGGTCGCGCGGCACTATCGCGACTCGAAGATCCTCGAGATCGGCGAAGGCACCACCGAGGTGCAGATGCTCGTCATCGCCCGTTCGCTCGGGCTGGGCTGACGCGACCGGCGCCCCACCGACGCCCGCCGCCAGGATTCACCGCCGGGGCGGAGCCGCGCTCTCCCGGAGGACGATCGGCGGACGCTCCGACGAGTACTTGCGAACCTGGCGTCCCTCGATGAGGCCTTCGAGCAGGCCGTAGGCGCGTGCGCCGAGGCCGGCGAAGTCCTGGTCGACCGTCGTGAGGGGCGGCGTCCACATCCGGGCGAGGGGATGGTCGTCGAACCCGACGACGCTGACGTCCCCCGGCACCGACTTGCCGGCCTCATAAAGGCCGCGGATGACGCCCATCGCGATCTCGTCGTTTCCGCAGAAGACCGCGGTGACGGACGGATCCCCGGCGATCGCGCGCCCGAGCATCCGGCCGGATTCCGGTTCCCACGAAGCGTCGAGGATGTCGGGGACGACCGCTGAGCGCGCGACGAGGGCACGCCGCCATCCGGTCGTGCGTCCATCCTCTTTTCGTGACGGGGGCACCCGGACGTGGTGCACGGTCTTGTGGCCGAGCGAGAGCAGGTATTCGACGAGCTCCTGTGCGGCATCGGCCTCGTTGAGCACGGCCTGGGGAACACCCGTCTCGCGGATGCCCGACACCGACACAGTCGGGATGGACTTGGGAATCCGGTGCAGCACCGCGACACCGGGCGGATCGAACTTGAGCACCACGACGCCCGCGATCGGCTGGTCGAGCACGAGCGCGACCGCCCGGTCGACCGTCTCGTCATCGGCCGACTCGAGGACGGTGATCGAGACCATGTAGCCGGCCGCCCGCGCGCTCTCTTCGACACCGCGGATCGTCTCGGCGTAGCCGTACTGCGAGGTGTTGCCCGCGAGCACGGCGATGAGCTTGGGTTGGCGCGCAACGAGGGCGCGTGCCGCCGCCGACGGGCGGAACTCGAGGGCCTCGATCGCGTCGAGCACGCGCTTGCGCTTCTCGTCCGAGACGTGCGCGGCCCCGGTGAGCACGCGCGACACGGTCGGAACGGACACTCCCGCTGCGCGCGCGACATCGCCGATGACGGGGGGTTTGCGCGCGTTGTTCGGCATCGGCCTCAGCATATCGACGGGCCGCGGCTCACCGCTCACTTGACCGCGCCGCTGGTGATGCCGGAAATGATCTTGCGCTGCATCACCGTGAAGGTGATGAGCAGCGGCAGGCTCATCAGGATGATGTAGGCGAAGATCAAGTGCCAGTTCTGCAGGTAGAGCCCTGAGCTCGCGACCTGGTACAGGTTCAGCGGAAGGGTGTCGAGGCGTCCGCCGATCACGAACAGCGCATAGAAGACGTCGTTCCAGATGTAGAGGCAGATCAGGATGGTGGCGGTCGCGAGCGTCGGTCCCAGCAGCGGCAGGATGACGCGGAAGAACGTCTTCAGCGGACCCGCACCGTCGACGCGGGCCGCCTCTTCGAGTTCGACCGGGATGGTCCGAACGAAGCCGGTGACGAAGAAGATCACCGTCGAGAGATACATCCCCATGTAGACGCCGATCATGCCGACCGCCGTTCCCGCGAGCCCCAGCTGACGCAGCAGCAGCACGATGGTGACCACGGCAGGCGGCAGCACGATCCCGCTGATCGCGAGGGCGTAGACGAAGGCGATCGGCTTGCTGCGGCGGCGGCCGAGGATCCACGCCGCCATCGAGCCGAGGAGCAGCACTCCGAAGACCGACGGCACCATGATCAGCAGGCTGCCGAAGAACGCGGCGACCATGCGGCCCTGATCGATCACGGTGGCGAAGTTCTGCCAGAGGTGCCAGGTCGTCGGCAGGTTGAGGCTGGGGTTGAGCGCTTCGGCCTGGTCCTTTCCCGCGGTGACGACGACCAGCCAGAACGGCACACCGAGCAGGAAGACGACGAGGAGGATCGCGACGACCGGCTGGATGAACCGGCTGGCACCGCGCCTCCGTCGCGTCCGGGTGCGCGTGCGGGCCGGGGTCCGGGTGATGGAGGTCACAGGACTTCCTCTCTCTTGCGCAGGATGCGGATGACCGGGAACGCCAGGATCGTCACCATCAGGAACAGTGCGAGACTCATCGTCGTGGCCTGGGCGAAAAGCCCCTGGCCGAATGTTCGGAAGATGAAGATGTTGAGCAGTTCGGTCGTGCCACCCGGGCCGCCGGCGGTGGTGGCTTGCACGATGTCGAAGCCGTTCATCGAGCCGAGCAGCGCGGTCGCCACGTTGAACGTCACGGCCGGCGCGAGCAACGGGAAGCGGATGGTGCGGAACGTTGTCCACCAGCCCGCCCCGTCGAGGCGCGCGGCCTCGAGGATGTCCTCGTTGATGGTCTTGAGGCCCGCAAGGTAGATGAGCATCGACAGCCCCATCCACTTCCAGGCGTGGATGAGGGCGACGACCACGATCGTCCAGGTCGTGCTGCCGAGCCACGCGGTCGTGATGTGCTGCCCGGTGAAGAAGCTCAGGATCTGGTTGAGGCCGCCCTCGGGCTTCAGGAGCGCCTGGAAGATGTAGCCGACGGCGAGGGCCGACATGACCACGGGGACGAAGAAGGCGACCCGGGCGAACCGGTTGATCGCGGTGTCGCGTTCGAGCACGAGCGCGAGCCCGAGCCCGAAGACGTTCTGGAAGAAGGCGACGAGGATCGCGTAGACGAGCGTGATCCGCAGGTCGGCCAGCAGCGCGCCGTTGGAGAACAGCGAGATGAAGTTGTCGAACCCGACGAAGCTGATGGAGCTGTGGAAGCTCGACCAGTTCGTGAAGGCGTAGATGAAGTTGAAGATGGTCGGCACGAAGAAGAACACCACGAGGATGACGAGGGCCGGGACCAGGAACCATGCTGGGTGATCCTGGCGCCGCCGCCGCTTGTCACGGGGTGCGGCAGGTGCAGGAGCGGGAGGTGCCGCCCGCTGGGTCAGTTGAGCTGTCATCCGGGTACTGCCTTTCTGTGCCGTGGTGGGCGGCAGTGCATCCCGCCGCCCACCACGTGCGGGCTAGAAGCCCGCGACTCCCTGTGCCTTGGCCAGCTGGGCGAACTGGTCCTGGGTCGTCTGCGCGACCTGGACCGTCGTCTTGGTGCCCTGGATCATGTCGGCCAGGTTGAGGTACAGGTCGGGGTTGGCGACAGCGAGGGCCTGCATCGATCCGACAGAGTCGCTGATCGATGCCGCGACATCCTTCAGCGCCTGGGGGACATCCGACGGGGTGTCGACGCCCTTGATCAGCGAGACGGTCGACTGGTCCTTCACGAACGCCGGGTAGCCGTCACCGAGCCAGTAGCTGAGGAACTGGCGAGCCGCCGCTTCCTTCTTGCTGTCGCCGGTCTTGAACGCGACGAGCGCGTTGGACTGGTCGGGGATGAAGGTGCCCACGTTGCCGGTCGGCGAGATGGGGAAGAACCCGATCTTCTTGTCGAGGTCGGCGGTGTTCGAGGTCGCCTGCAGTTCGCCGAAGAACGAGTTCACCTGCATCACCATGGCGGTCTTGCCGTTCAGGAGCGCATTGCCCTGGTCGACGAAGGTGGCCGTCTTGATGTCGGAGTTGAACAGGCCGTCCTTGATCAGCTTCTGGTAGGTGTCGATCGCTCCCTGGATGCTCGGGTCGGTGAACTTCTCCTTGTTGGTGTTGACCCTGTCCCAGAGGCCGCCCTTGGCCGCGTCGGCGAGTTGCGCCTGGACCCACCACTGGGTCGCCCACTTGTCGCCTCCCATCTCGTAGAACGGGTCGACGCCCTTCGCCTTCAGCTGCTGCGCAAGCGTGATGAAGTCGGCCCAGTTCTTCGGGGTCTCGGTGATCCCGTTGGCCGCGAACACGTCCTTGTTGTAGTACACGCCGATGACGGCCGGCGTGGTGACCAGGGCCGCGTAGCGGGTCTTGTCGAGGAGCCCGGTGATGTCGGCCAGGTTGCCGTTGTAATTCTTCACCCAGGGCGCGCCGTCGAGCGACTGCAGGTTCTCTTTCGCGTTCAGTGCGGTGAGTTCGGATGCGGTGGGCTGCCAGAAGGCGAGGTCCGGCTTGTCACCGGTCGCGACCTTCGTCTGCACGCCCTGCTCGTACGGGTCGGGGATGGTGACGACCTTGACGGTCGCGCCGGTCAGCTGCTCGAAGCCCGAGATGACGCTCGTGGGGGTCTTGTTCGAGTTCTGGGCGGCCCAGATGGTCAGGTTGACACCGTCGAGTTTGGTGTCCTGGGCGGGCCAGGTGACCGCGCCGCTCGCGTCCGAGCCGGATCCGAGGTCGCTGCATCCGCTGAGGATGAGCGCTGCGGCCGCCGCGATGACGGCCGCGCCTTTCCAAGCGATCTTCATTGAACTGCTCCTTGGGGTGACGTAGCGAGGTAGACGCTACTGGGTTCTTGTTGCAGGGGATGAATCGGCTGTCACCGGATTGACGGCCTCGAGACGGAAGACGCGCGCACCGACCTGTCCGGTTGGGTTGTGTACGCGCAGTTCTCCGGTTTCCGGGTCCTGCCGAGTGGTCCACTCGGGCAGGCTGGTCGGAAAGACGGTGGAGGAGCTGAGCTCCTGTCGGCCGGTCGGGCCGAGGTCGAGGATGGTGGTGTGGTCCTGGGGCGACCGGTTCCAGACGGTGATGAGGGTCGTGGTCGGCGTACGGAGTCCGAGCGCCGTCCAGGCGGCGTCCCAGGCGGGGATGCCGAGAGGCCAGAACGGGGTCGACTCCGTCAGGTCGGTCGCGAGTGCCTTGGCGGCTGCGACCGCTTCGGCCACCAGCTTTCGCTGATCGTCGGTCATGCGGTTCAGGTACCCCGACAGGTAGAAGCGGCCGAGAAGCCCGGTGCTCAGGCAGAACGCGATCTCTTCGTCTGTCATGTCGGGCTGCGGATAGGCCCAGCTGGCTGCCTGCTCCGGCAGCATCGACGCCGGGGCCGCGGCGGCGATCGGCGGGTATTTCAGGAAGTCCTGCTGGTCGGAGGTGGACTGCATCTGCATGTGCGCGAGCATCCCGAAGTCGGCGCGCATCGCCCCGGACCCGCAGTTCTCGAACACGAGCGCTGGGTGGCGGTCGAGTACTCCGTCGACCCAGGCGAGGTGGGCGCGGTTGTGCTCGAGCAGGCCGTCGCCGACGCTGTCGGCGGCGCGGTCGGTGCCGGCGCCGGGGTCGATGTTGTAGTCGAGCTTGAAGAACCCGACCCCGAAGTCACGCACGAGACGGTCGACGACCTCGTCGAGATGGGCGCGGGCCGCCGGGTGCCGCAGGTCGAGATGGAAGCGGTCGTGTTCGACGACGCGATGTCCGTTTCGCTGCAGGAAGGCATCATCCGGAAGCAGGTTCGCAACCGGACTGTTGACGCCGACGACCTCGGGTTCGAGCCAGAGCCCGGGAACCATGCCGGCCGCCTGGATGCGGTCGGTTACCTCGGCGAGTCCGCCGGGGAAGCGCGTCGTGGACGGCTTCCACTCGCCGACCGTGTCCCACCATTCGCCACTGTCGTCGTACCAGCCGGCGTCGATGCAGAAGATCTCGGCGCCGACCTCGGCGGCTGCGTCGATCAGCGGAAGCAGCTTCTCCGTGGTCGGGTCGCCGCCCACGGTGTTCATGTAGTCGTTGAAGACGACGCTCATCCGTCTGTTGTCCGGGTGGTCGCGACGTACGGTGCGGCGGTAGCGGGTCAGCTCGCCGACGGCTTCGGTGAAGTCGGATGCGAGAGCGACCGTGACGGGAACCGTCTCGAAATCCTCACCCGGCTCGAGCACGCGCACCCACTGGTGGTCGGTGTCGGTCGGGCCGGACAGCGCGACGTAGCCGCTGTCGGTGTCCTCGCCGATCTCCCAGCGCCAGGGTCCGTTGTGCTCGATCTGCCACGCCCACGCCGCGCCGAGGTGCTCGGAGGTGAGGGCCGCGATCGGCAGGTGCTTACCCGTCGACCAGGTGCCGGTCGAGACCACCGAGAACTCGCCGCGAGGGTTGTGGTTGGTCAGGTGCTGCTCGAGCCGCGGAAAACGGACGCCGTTCAGCGACTCGCGGATCCACCGGCCTTCGCCGAGCCAGTCGCTCAGAGCGTGGTGGACGGTCCACTGCCGGATGTCGCTGTCGCCGTTGCCTCCGAGATAAGCGGAGAACGACGGGACGGAGCGCAGGACCACGGCCTGATCGCCACGGTTGCCCACGGTGACGGTCGAGTGCAGTGCGGCGATGCCGTCGAGCAGCGTGAAGGTGATCGTCGCGACGAGACCGGTCGATTCGTGGGAGATCGTGAGGGCGAGGCAGCGGGAGCCGTCTCGGGCGTCCTCGCGGTGGGAGTGGTAGCGGGCTTCGTGGCCGATCGCAGTGTGCACGAGGCGGTCGTTGGCGAGCGCGTGGCCGTGGCCGACCGTGAGGATGTCGATCAGCGGCAGGCCCGCCGGCATCGTCAGGGCCTGGTCGCCCGCAGCGATCGAGGCGATCCGGGGAGCTGCGTCGGACGACCACTCGACGACGATCGACAACACCTCGTTGCCCCAGTGCAGACGATCGCTCATCGATTCCTCTTCTTCGCGGAAGACCCTTCGACGCTTGTCGGATGGGTCTGTGATAACGGTTTCAAGAACCATAGCAACAAATTCCTGAAACCGCTATCACGATTCTCACATCGGCGCAGTTTCTGGCCGGCGCGAGGGGAGGCGGACTAGCTCGAGAGCGCGTCGGCGATGGCCTTGCCGCCACCGTGGGCGGTGAGCCCGCCATCCACCGGGATCTCGGCACCGCTGATGAAGCTCGACGCGTCGTCCAGGAGGAACGCGACCAGCGGCGCGACATCGTCGACCGTGCCGACGCGTCCCAACGGCGTCGCCGCGATGTTCGCGGAACGGAACGCCTCGGAGGCGCTCGCCGTCATCGGCGTCTCGATGTAGCCGGGGTTGATCAGGTTCACCCGGATGCCCGCAGGGCCGAGTTCCATCGAGGCGGTCTTCGTGACCCCGCGCAGCGCCCACTTGCTCGCGCAGTAGGCCACCGCGTAGTGGGCGGTCACGCCGGCGGCGGAACCGACGTTCACGATCGAGCCGCCGCCGGTCATCAGGGGCGCCAGGTGCCGGATCCCGAGCGTCGCCCCGGAAACGTTGATCGCGAAGACCCGGGCGAGGTCAGCGGCCTCGATGTCGCGGAGCCGCGCGCGCCAGGTCACTCCCGCGTTGTTGACCAGCCCGTCCAGACGACCGTGGTCCTCCGCGATGCGGGTCGCGAGCCTGCGCCAGTCGGCATCCTCCGACACGTCCAGCCGGTGCCACTCCACGTCGCCGGCCGCCGGCTCGGCCCAGGCGATGTCGGCGGCGATGACCGTGGCGCCGGAGGCGGCGAGCAACGCGGCTTCGGCCGCACCCTGCCCCTGCGCGGCCCCGGTGACCACGATGACTTTGCCCACAAGATTCATATCGACAGCCCCTATCCCGGCAGAACCGCGGACCAGCCCCCGTCGACCATGAGGTTGGCACCCGTGACGTAGGAGGCGTCGTCGCTCGCCAGGAAAAGCGCGCACGTGGCGACCTCGTCGGGCTGGCCGATCCGTCCGAGGGGGATGGCCGTCTCGATCGTACGCATCGGATGGTCGTCGGCCAGCAGGTCGCCCTCCGTCGCCGGGGTACGGATCATTCCCGGGCTGACGCAGTTGACCCGGATCCCGAAGGGCGCTCCCTCGGCGGCGAGCTGTTTCGTCATCGCCACGACTCCGCCCTTGCTCGCGGTGTGCGCGATCCGGGTGTTGGTCATCGAACCGGAGACGCCGGCGGTCGAACCGACGAGCACCACGCAACCGGCCGACGCCTGAAGGTGAGGCCAGGCGTGCATCACCGGAAGGAAGACGAGGTCGAGCTCGTGGCGCAGCACCCAGGACCACTCCGCCGCGGTCGTCTTCTCTACGGGTGCGAACTTCGTCGCGCCGGCGTTCGCATACAGCACGTCGATCCGCCCGTGCTCGGCGACGATGCCGGCGATCCAGGCCGCGACCGCGGCGTCGTCGGTGAGGTCGAGCGGATGCGTGCTCTGCATCGTGCATCCGGCGCGTTCGACCTGCACGACGGTTTCGATGCTCCCTTCCGCATCGAGGTCGCATCCGATCACCGTCGCGCCCTCCCGCGCGAACAGCAGCGCGGCCGCACGCCCCTGGCCGCCGGCCGTCCCGGTGATGACCCCGACCTTGCCCTGCAGCCGGCCACCACGCGCCGCGCTGGAGCTGGTCACGATCCCTGGAACGTCTCGCCCACCCAGTCGGCGATGATCCCCGCGACGTAGGGCATGTTGTCGATGGAGATGTGTTCGGTCCCACCCTCGGGATCGTCGAAGATCCGCAGTTCGCGCTTCGGGCTGTTCACGGCCTGCTCGTAGGTGTCGTGGGCGTAGCGGACCGGGATCTGCCGGTCCCCGGCGCCGTGGGTGATGAGCAGGGGAACCGTGATCTGCTCGGCGACGCCGTTGAGGTGCATCCGGCTGGTCTTCTCGATGAACTCGTCCATGCTGGTGACGCCCCAGACCCAGAACACGTGATCCCAGTAGTGAGGCACAGGGTTCTCGCCTTCGCGGTTGCGTCGCGCCTCCTGCACGGCCGCCCAGTCATGATTCGCGCCCCACGCGACCGCGAGTTTCAGTCGCTTCTCGAAGGCCGCCGCACGGGGCGCGTAGTAGCCGCCGAGCGACCAGCCCACGATGCCGAGCCGATCGGGGTCGGCATCGAGTTCGGTCGCGTGCTCTTCGACCCAGTCCACGATGGCCGCCGCCCACACCTCGGTGTCGTAGCGCGCGGTCAGCCCGCGCAGCCGCAGCGCTTCGCCCGATCCCGGGGTGTCGACCATCAGGGTCGAGATGCCCCGCTCGGCGAGCATGGCCGGGAAGCCGGAGTAGTACATCATCTCCTTGGTCGAGTCGAGGCCGTTCCACTGGATCACGACGGGATGCGGACCATCGCCGGGTGCGCGGTAGAAGTATCCGGGCAGCGACGAGTCCTCGTAGGGGATCTCCACCGTAGTGAGGGGGATGCGGCTCAGCTCGACATGCTTGAGCAGCAGGTCGATCGACTTCTGGTACGCCGCATTGCGTCCTTCCCACTTCGGGGACTGCAGCCGCTCCGACTGGGAGGTGTAGAGCGAGGCACGGTAGAAGGTCTCCCCGGCGCCGACCCGACGGCCCGCGGCTTCGTCCGCCTCGGCCTTGGCGACGAGCCGGTCGGCGACGGCCGCCCAGGCTGCGTACAACTCAGCGGTGCCCGCGTCGTCGCCGTTCTGCGACGCCAGCAGGACCGGCTTGCACGCCCGGTCGACTTCGTCGATGTAACCGCCGTTGTTGAGGGTCGCGACGACCGCGAGGCTCCACACGTAGTTGGTCGGGAAGTACATGAACATCGGCTGTCTCTCTTCTACTCTTCTGATCCGCGGGTCCGACCGCGCGTGCGCACCCGCGCCGCTGGCAGGTCGGGTGCCGCAACGGGGGTGCCGACCGTGCCGACCAGGTCCCCGATGCCTTCGACGACCATCCGCACCACGTCGCCTTCCACGAGCGGCGGCGGAATCAGCTCGCCCCTGCGCCCCCACAGTTCGGCGAGGCATCCGCCGTTGCCGGTCGTGCCGGAGCCGAGCACGTCGCCGGGCACGACGCGCGAGTTCCGTGACGCGTAGGCGACGAGTTCGGGAAACGGCCAGCCCATGTTCGACACGAGGTCGTGTCCGATGAGCTCGTCATTGACGAAGACCTCGGCTCGGATGGCCAGGAAGCCGTCGCCGTCGACGAACGGCGCGAGCTCATCCGCCGTCACGATCCACGGACCGAGGCTGGTGCCGAAATCCTTGCCTTTGGCGGGCCCGAGCCGCACCTTCATCTCGCGCGACTGCAGGTCTCGTGCCGACCAGTCGTTCATGATCGTGTAGCCGAAGATCACGGATTCCGCCTGGGCCGCGGTCAGATTCGCCTGGCCGACACCTTGTGCCTGCCCGATGACCACGGCCACTTCGAGTTCGAAGTCGAGACGCTGGGTGACCGGAGGGCTCACCTGCTCGTTCGTGGCGAGCACGGTGTGGGGGTTGGTGAAGTAGAACGTCGGTGCCTGATACCACTCGGGGACGACCTCGCTTTTGCCGTCGACCGACGCACTGACGCCCTCGACGTGCTCTTCGAAGGCGACGAAGTCGCGGATGGCGGCGGGCACCAGCGGCGAGAGCAGCTGCACGTCGCCGAGGTCGGTCCCGGCCGCATCCTCGACCTCGGTGAAGATCCGGTGCGTCTCGTCCAACCCCCGCGCGAGCACGTCCGCGACGGTCAGTCCGCCGGGGAACGGCACCACGCGGTCGCCGATGACGAAGCCCTCGGAGGCCTCGCCGCCGGCCTCCCAGCGAGCGATCCTCATGCGGGCTCCGCCATCCGGTGGGCGATCCCGAAGATGAGTCCCGCCGCGTCGGCCTGGTGGTCGTGGTCGATCTGCCACTGCCCGAGCTGGACGGATGCGTCCACCACGGCCTCGGCGCGCGGCACCCTGCGGGCGTGGAACTCATCCCACACCGACGCGTCGAGCGAGCCGGCCGCGATGAGCAACTCGGTGAGCACCAGGGCGTCCTCGAGCGCCTGCGCCGCACCCTGCGCGATGGTCGGAGGGCAGCTGTGGGCGGCATCGCCGATGATGACCGTGCGGCCGCGGTTCCAGGGAGCGGACACCACATGCTGAGTGAACCACGTGTAGTTGACGTGGGCCCCCGCCTCGAGGTCGGCGCGGATCGCGTTCCACGGTCCGCCGTACGCCCTCGACTCCTCGAGCATGATCGCGACGGCCTGCTCGTCGCTGACCCCGGAGCGGTCCTGCGCGGGCTCGACCAGGTAGGCGTACATCGTGTCGTCGCCGGTCGGGGTGTACCCCGCGATGTAGACCGGTCCGCCGTAGTAGAGCTCGCTGCGCTCGACCTCCGCGGGACGGGAGACGAACGCCCGCCAGATGCCCATCCCCGTCGGCTGCGGTCTGGTCTCGATTCCGATCAGTTCGCGCACGGCCGAGTTGAGCCCATCCGCGCCGACCAGCAGGTCGAAGGTGCCGGCGGACGCACCGTCGACGTCGACGGCGACACCATCCGCGGTCTCGGTGACCGCCATGACCCGTGTGCCGAAGTGCACTGTCGCACCCGCCGCCTCCGCGTGCTCGAGCAGGATGCGCGCGAGGTCCGGCCGGTACATCCCTCCGGCCGCCGGGAAGTCCTCCCCACCCGACTTCACCTCGGGCAGTTCGGCGATCACGGGGGCGTCCGGCCCGGGGGCGCGAAGCGTCAGGCCCTCGAAGAAGTAGCCCGCGGCGCGCACGTCGTCCCAGACGCCGAGGGCACCGAAAGCGCGCAGGGCATTGCCCTGCAAGGTGATGCCGGAGCCGAGGGCGCTGAGCTCCGGCTTCGATTCGAACACGTCGACCTCGACGCCGACCCTGGCGAGTTGGATGGCGGTGGCCAGACCCGCGACGCCACTCCCGGCGATCGCGACCTTCTTCACGGCGGTCATGTAAGAACCTCTCTGTTCTGACGGGTACTCGATTTCGCGTAAGCAGTTGCAGGTTAGAGCACGGCGATGGGGTTGATCGGCGAACCGACAGCGTAGGTGATCGGCAGCGGGGGCGCGGAGAGCAGGAACTCGTAGCGGCCGAGTCGCTCGCACGTGCTCGCGAGCAGGTCGAGGTCCCACATCTCGCCGATCGTGAGCCCCATGTTCGGGATGACGACCTGGTGCAGCGGCTGGAACGCGGGAACGTCGAACTCGTTCGGGCGCACCTCGAAGCCCCAGGTGTCGGTGGCGATCGCCGCGATCTCGGTGTCGTGCAGCCAGCCGGCGGTCGTCAGGGACAGCCCCGGAGCGGCGCCGCCGGCGTAGTCCCCCCAGCCGTTCCGGCGAGCGCGCGACAGCTGTCCGGTGCGCACGAGAACGATGTCGCCGGTGCCGACCGCGCTCGTCGGTCCCTGCGCCTCGACGCAGGAGCGCAGGTCCGCCGCCGTGATCGCGTAGCCGTCGGGCAGCTCACCGGTCTCCGGAGACAGGTGCCGCCCGACATCGAGCAGAACGCCGCGCGAGACGACGACCGACGCCGCGTGCTCGATGCCGGTCACCAGGTCGCCCTCGCTCGTCACGACGTCGCCCGCGCGACGCCCGTTCCAGGCGTAGCCGTGGTCGAAGATGTGGCCGAGCCCGTCCCACTGCGTCGAGCACTGCAGCGGCATGGCGATCACGTCGTCTGCCCCGCCGAGACCGTGGGGGAAGCCCTGGTTGTCGCGCTCCGCGTCGGTGCCGGTGTCGAGCATCGTGTGCACCGGGTTGGTGCGGCGGCGCCAGCCTTTCTGCGGTCCGTTCATGTCGAACGACTGCGAAAGCGACACGGAGATCCCGTCGCGAACGAGGGCGGCTGCAGCAACGCGCTTCGCGTCGTCGATGAAGTTCAGCGTTCCCAGAACGTCGTCCTCACCCCACCGGCCCCAGTTGCGGTTGGCCTCGGCGCGCGAACGGATCTCCTCTTCCGGGTTCTTCCGGTCCAGGTCGGTCGGATCGTCGCTCGGCGCGGTCATCTCAGCCGCGACCCTGCACAGCGTACGGATTCAGCAGCGCGTCCTTGATCTCATCCGGTACGCCCTCCTCCGTCGCGCTCGGGCCATCTGCCGGCGGGAACGACTCGGTCATCGACATCGGCATCGCGCCGTTGCGGTAGAAGTTGTTCGACCCCTGCGACGGCTTCCAGGTGTTCGGCTCCCAGTCGGGCACGTAGTTGCGGTAGCCGCCGGTGTTGAGCTCGATGCGCAGGCTCGACGGCTCCCGGTAGTAGAGGAAGTTCTGCTCGCCGATGCCGTGGATAGACGGCCCGTATTCGATCGGGATGCCGTTCTCCATGAGCGTGTCCGCTGCGATGAGCAGCTCCTCGCGGGTGTCGACCCAGAACGCGTAGTGGTTGACACGTCCGGCCATCGTCGAGCCGTCGAGCACGACACCGAGGTCGTGCGACTTCTCGTTGGTGGTGAGCACGGAGAAGACCGAGATGGGCGCTTCGTCGAGCAGGGTGCGCGCCATGATGCGGAACCCGAGGACGTCGCGGTACCAGGTCACGAACGCGTCGACATCGCTGGTCGCGATGGTCACGTGGTCGAGCTGGCGCGGAGCCCCGGCGATCTTGCTGCGCTTCTCCGGTCGGTCGGGATAGATCGACGCGTCCTCCCCGGAGGACTGGTGCCGCGTGACATCCCAGTGCAGGGTCATGGAATGGCCCCAGGGACCGGTGAACCGGAAGGCGCGACCGATGTGGGGCACGTCGGCGAGCCATTCGCCGGTGATACCGGCCGCCGCGACGCGCCCGGCCGCCTCGTCCAGCGCTTCGGCGCTCGAGACCCGCCAGGCCATGGTCACCAGTGACGGCACGTCGCCTGGCGTCACGACGACGGAGTAGGCGTAGTAGTCGCCCCAGCACCGCAGGTACACCGAACCGTTGATCCGGTCCACGACAGTGAGCCCGACCTGTTCTTCGTAGAACTTCACGGATGCTTCGACATCCGGTGACGTGATCTCCACATACGAGAGGTGGGAGAGAAGCTTGATCATCCTCGATCCTTTCAAGATGGGCAGAATGCGAACCCGGTTTCCACTATCGGGGGGGCGCTGACATCAGGGAAGGCGCGATTCGCTATGCAGCGGATCACTCCGAGTGATTCCCTCGGTCGCAAACGACCGAACTTCGGCGTCTCTGGCGCGCAAGGTTCGCTGGTTGGCGCCCAAAGTCATCCTCCAGAAGCTCGAAAATCCCCGAAGTTATGTCAGAATCAGGCATGGCCAGGGATTTGGCGCTCCGTTTCGGCGCGCAGACCGATGAAGTGATCAGCCTCTTGCGGGTGGTCAACCTCGTGCGCACCGGGGAGGCCGACACGAGGCCGGAGATCGGCCGGCTGACCGGCCTCGGTCGCGGCGTGGTCGCGCAACGCGTCGAGGCAGCGATCGAGATGGGATTCCTCGAGGATGGCGAGTTCGGGCCGTCCTCGGGAGGCCGTGCACCGCGCACTCTCCGTTTTCGATCGGAGCAGGGCACGATCGTGATCTGCGCGCTCGGCGCGCTCCACATCCGCGTCGGGCTCGCCTCGCTCGACGGCGAGGTCTTCGCCGAGGCGCATCGCGAGTGGGACATCGGACGTGGCCCCGCTGCGACCATCGACACGGCGCTCGGCATGATCGATTCACTCCTGGCCGAGAACGCCGGCGACCGACCGGTGTGGGCCGTTTCGGTGGGCGTGCCGGGCCCGGTCGACTTCGAGACCGGCTCTCCGGTCGCGCCCCCGATCATGCCGGGCTGGAACGGCTTCGACGTCCGGCGCCGGTTCGAGCAGCGGTTCGAGGTTCCGGTCTGGGTCGACAACGACGTGAACCTCCTGGCCCTCACCGAGCGCAGTCATCGGCGCGATGACGCCGTCGACCTGATCTACTGCAAGGTCGGCAGCGGGATCGGTGCGGGCCTGGTCTCGCACGGTCGCATCCATCGCGGCGCCAACGGCGCGGCAGGCGACATCGGTCACGTCAGGGTCAGGGACTCTGAGGCTCCGTGCCGGTGCGGCAAGATCGGCTGCCTCGAGGCCGAGGCATCCGGCTGGGCGATCGTGCGGGATGCAACGCGTGCGCTCGAAGAGGGCGCGAACGGAATCCTCGCCGGCCTCGTCGCCAGCGGGCAGGAGATCACCCCGGAGGCCGTGTCGATCGCGGCCATCGACGGGGATGCGCTCGCCATCGCGCTCGTCCAGAGATCGGCCCGGCTGATCGGCGAGTCGATCGCCGCCCTCGTCAACATGTTCAACCCCGGCGTCATCGTGATCGGCGGAGCCGTCTCGGCAGCCGGCGAGATCTTCCTCGCCGAGGTCCGCCAGCGCGTCTACGAGCTCTCGCTGCCCCTCGCGACCCGCGATCTCGTGATCACGCGATCGATCGGCGACGAGCGGGAGCCCCTGCGCGGCGGAGCAGAGCTCGCGATCGAGGAGCTGTTCGAGGTCACGTTCCCGCGCTGGTTCGCATCGGGCCGCCCGACCATCGAGGGCGTCAAAGCACCCGCTTGAACTTCTTCCGGTTTTGAACCTAAGCGTGTAGCTTACGTTCATAAGCCGACACGAAGGAGTGCCCGTGGCACTGCCGATCCTGCGCGACGACGCGTTGACCACGACCGAGAGCGGGTTCGCTCTCCAGGTGTGCCTGACCTGGATCCGCTCGCTGCCGCTCTCGAGCCTGTCCGCGGTGACGCTGCGGGTCGACGGGGAGCCCTGCGAGGTCGACCCACCACCCGCTGACGGCTGGTGGTTCCTCCAGGATCGGCTCACCCTGCGCGGGCGAAGGATGCTCGCCCCGGGCTCACACGTCGTCTCGGTGTCGTTCCGGCTGCTCATCCCGTACCTCCAGTCCGGTTCCGATGCGCCCCTCACACTCGACTTCCATGACGAGCGGCGGCTGGAGATCGTCCGCGACGTTCCATGGACCCTTGCGGCGAGCGCGTTCAACTGGACTCCGGACGTCATCCGCGCCGAGCGCACCGCGACCGACATCGCGGTCGGAATCGTGACCTCCAGGGTGTCCTCCGTCGTCGAACTCGAGCCCGGCCAACTGTGGCGCTCGTTCCCCGAGACGTCGACCGCGGAGGCGACCGGACTGCGCTCACGCCTCGAGGCAGCCGGCGGCCGGGTCGGAATCGTGGGAACCAGCCTCGACGACTGGCTGAGCGCGACGCAGCGGCGAGACGACGATGAGCGGCTCGCGTACCTCCTCCCCCAGTTGCGGACGGCACACGACCTCGGCGCCGTCGGGGTCCGCCTGCCTATCGGCCAGGCCGGGCCCGCTCTCCTGAGCCGCCTGCAGCCCGTCCTCCATGAACTCGACCTCACGCTCTACGAGGAGTTGCAGGGCCAGCAGACCCCGGACTCAGAACCTGTCGCGCGCGCGGTCGACGACATCGCCGCCCTCGGCGACCCCCGTGTCCGGCTGCTCGTCGACACCAGCATGCTCATGCCGGCGCTGCCGACGACGTATCTCGCAGCGCTGGCGGCGAGCATCCCGGACGCGCTTCTCGCGCGGCTGGCGGATGCGTGGCTGGAGCCGGAGACGCTCGTGGCAGTGGTCACCCACCTACGCTCCGGAGCCGTGCAACCGGACGCGCACGCCCTGTACATGAACCTGCTCGTCCGTTTCGGCCGGTCGTCGACGGATGCCCTGCGGAGCATCCTCCCGCTCGTCGGCGCCTTCCACCTCAAGTTCTGGGACCTGGACGACACCGACGGGCGGGTGTCACAGCCCCTGCGCGACCTCGGCGCCCTGCTCCGCGGCTCGGACTTCGCCGGGACCCTCTGCAGCGAGTGGGGCGGCCACGAGTGGCTCGACGACGATCCGGCGAGCATGACCCGCCGGCATCTCGAGCTCGCCCGCGCCGCGCTCTAGGGACCCTCGCCCGCGATCGACTACTTCGTCGAGAACGCCGCGTCGAAGGCGGCAGCGGGCGGCGTGATCGCGTTGAGCTTGCGAACGAACTCGATAGCCTCGGGCGCGCCCTGCAGGCGGTCCATGCCCGCATCCTCCCACTCCACCGATGTCGGCCCGTCGTAACCGATCGCGTTGAGCGCGCGGAACAGCGGCTCCCACGGCACCTGGCCGTGCGCGGTCGACACGAACGTCCAGCCCCGCCGCGGGTTCGCCCACGGGAGATGCGACCCCAGCACGCCGTTGCGGCCGTCGAGGTTGGTGATCGACTCTTTGACGTGCACGTGGAAGATGTGGTCGGCGAAGTCGAGCACGAACGCCACCGGGTCCAGCTGCTGCCACATGAAGTGCGACGGGTCGAAGTTGATCCCGAAGCTCGGTCGGTGGCCGATCGCTTCGAGCGTCGCCTTCGCCGTCCAGTAGTCGTACGCGATCTCCGACGGATGCACTTCCAGCGCGAACCTCACGCCGACCTCCTCGAAGACGTCGAGGATGGGGTGGAACCGGTCGGCGAAGTCCTGGTAGCCGGCGGCGATCCACTCATCGGACGCGGGCGGGAACATCGCCACGGCCTTCCAGATCGACGACCCGGTGAAGCCGGTCACCGTCGTCACTCCGAGCGCGGCCGCCATCCGGGCCGTCAGCTTCAGCTCCTCCGCAGCCCGCTGGCGGACCCCTTCGGGCTCACCGTCTCCCCACACGCGGTCGTTCAGGATGTCGCGGTGCCGCTCGTCGATCGGGTCGTCGCACACCGCCTGGCCGGCGAGATGGTTGGAGATCGTCCACACCTTCAGGCCGTTGCGCTCCAGGATGTCGCGCCGCGACTGGACGTAGGCGTCGTCGTCCCACCGCGACACGTCGAGGTGGTCGCCCCAGCAGGCGATCTCGAGGCCGTCGTAGCCCCACTCGCCGGCGAGGCGCGCCACCTCTTCGAATGGCAGGTCGGCCCACTGGCCGGTGAACAGAGTGATCGGACGGGACATCGGATGCTCCTTTGTGAGATGGAAGTCGTCTACACGCGCTCGCGCACGCCGGTCCGCACCCAGGCGGAATCCTTGGCGGCGCTCTCCTCGACCGCCGCCAGCACACGCTGCACCGTCAATCCTTCCGCAAACGACGGGTGCGGCTGGGTGTCTTCGGCGATCGCGGTCACGAGGTCGACGACCTGGTGCACGAATCCATGCTCGTAGCCGAGCATGTGGCCGGCCGGCCACCACGCGGCGACATACGGATGCTGCGCCTCCGTGACGAGGATCGTGCGGAACCCCTGCCGGTCGGCCGGATCGCGGCGGTCGTAGAACTGCAGGCTGTTGAGGTCTTCGAGGTCGAACGCGAGCGCGCCTTCGTCCCCGGAGACTTCGAGAGTCAGGGCGTTCTTGCGGCCGGTGGCGAACCGGGTCGCCTCGAAGGAGACGAGCGCTCCACCCGACAGACGGCCGGTGAAGATCGCGGCGTCGTCGACGGTCACGTCGCCGTAGCCGTCGGCGGCGACGGCCGACAGGCCCGAACCGGCCCCGAGAAGCGGGCGCTGTTTCACGATCGTCTCGACCGTGCCCGAGACGGCATCGACCTGCTGGCCGGTCACGAACTGGGTCATGTCGATGATGTGGGCGCCGATGTCGCCGAGAGCTCCGGAACCGGCATGCTCCTTCTGCAGGCGCCAGGCGAGCGGCGCCCGCGGATCGACCAGCCAGTCCTGCCGGTAGGCGGCGCGGACCTGCTGCACCGTGCCGACGGCCCCCTGGGCGATGAGGTCGCGGAGGAACGTGACCGCCGGAACGCGCCGGTAGGTGAAGCCGACCATCGCCTTCACCCCGCGCTCGGCGGCTCGCGCGGCGGCCTCGGCCATCGCCTCGGCCTCCTCGACCGAGTTGGCGAGCGGCTTCTCGCACAGAACGTGCTTTCCCGCATCCAGTGCTGCGATTGCGATCTCGGCGTGCGAGTCGCCCGGTGTCACGATGTCGACGATGTCGATGTCGTCTCGCGCGATCACCGCGCGCCAATCGGTCGCCGACTCCGCCCATCCCCAGCGCGCCGCGGACTGCGCCACTGCATCCGCATTGCGTCCGACCACGACGGCCATCTCCACAGCGCGCGGCAACTCGAACACACCGGGCGCCTGACGCCAGCCCACCGAGTGGGCGCCGCCCATGAACCCGTGGCCGATCATGGCGACCCGCAGTGGGCGGGTCATGCCAGTACGACCTCTCGTTCGACGGGGACGCGGTTGGTCACGTAGCGGCCGGGACCGCCGTCGGTGCCGGGCATGATCTGCATGTAGAGCAGCCGCATCGTGAGCACGACCTCGACGGTCAAGGCCTCGCCGGCCGCGGGTGCGTGGTCGAGGCGGATGACGACATCCGGCCGGTCCGCGACGAACCAGAGCGTCTCGGACTGCTCGGGGAGCTCCTCGATGCGGTAGCTGCGGCCGCCGAGCTCGAACCGCAGGTCGTCCTTCGGGATCGGGACACCGTTCACGGTCGCGCCGACGTCGTCGACGGCGGACAGCCAGAGGCTGCGGTACCAGGGCAGCTGGACGGAGACGGCGATCCCGTCAGCGGTGCGGCGGACATCCTTCTCGGCGAACAGGGAATTGTGGGTGGCCATGATCTGATCCCTACTTGAAGGTGTCGGTGAACGTGTCGTGCGGAACCGGCGGCACCGGATCCAGCTTCTGGACGGTGCTCGGGCTGTACGGGTGGTTCTCGTCCGGCACCGGTTCGTCGGCCTTCGGCATGAACACCGGCCGGCCGTCGTCGCCGAAGTACATCAGGTCGAGGTCGAACGCGCCCTGATTCTTCTCGCCGAAGCTGACCCAGTTCTCCTCGAACGGTGCCCGGGCGAGCTCGTAGCAGCGGAACTTCCAGATCTTCCACTCGCCGTCCTGGCGGAGGAAGTCGATGGCGTATTTGCACCACACCCAGTGCGCCCAGACCTTCTTGCCGAGCACCTCGCCGGGCGAGTACATGTCGGGAAACGCCGCGGCGACGGCCGGGTCGGTCAGGCCGGACTCGGTGCCGGCCATCAACCAGACACCCTTCGCGGTCTTGCCGTCGGCCGCGACCTCGATCACCGGCGTCGTGGTCGCGTGCAGGATGAGCTTGCCCACCGGGGCCGGGCGCCCCTGGTGATAGCGGATGACGCTGTCGTAGTCGGTGTACTGGCCCGCGTTCGTGTACCGGGCGCGAATGCCGTCCGTTCCCCGCTTCACCCAGAGCCGGATGATCTGCTCGTCCTGGAAGGCGTTGTGGAGGTACATGTACCGGCTGAACAGGTTCTCGATCTCACCCCGGTCGGCCGCGCGCCGGGCGAGCTGCTGGGCGCCGGCGACCTCATCGCGCAGGCGGGCGATCTCGGCGGCGAGGTCGGCGACGGATGTCTCGACGGTCTCTGACATTGTTCTCTCCTGTGCTCAGGCCGGAACGCCGGCGACGGCTTCTTCGATGGTGCGGCGCATCAGCGCGTGCTGCTTCTTGACGAGGTCGATCGGGTCCGCTTCGCCCAGATCCGAGAAGGCGTGCCCCTCCCACTCGCTCGACAGGAACCCCTGGTAGCCGCCGGTCACGAACTGGCGCACGATGCGCGGGATGTCCATGGCCGGCTCTTCGCCGTCGGCGCCGATGTCGTAGAACTTCGCGTGCACATGGAAGATCTGCGGCATGATGTCCAGCCACTCCTCCGGCGGGACCAGCCCGTGCATGTTGAACGCCAGCCGCGTGAACGGGCCGAACCGCAACGGGTCGACACCCTCACCCCGCAGGTAGTCCTCGAACTTCTGGTTGCGCACGTGCATGGGTGCCGGCTCGTGCCAGATCTCGTCCATGACCGAGAAGTGCTTCTCGTCCAGGCCCATCTTCGCCAGCTGGGCGAGCAGCGTCGGCGACAGGCTGTGCATCGTCGACGAGAAGTCCGCGGTGAAGCCGAGGCGGTCGCTGCCGAGCTCGTCGTAGAGCTCACGGATGCCCAGCACCGTCGGGTCGTTCGGCCCCTGCGGTGCGTGGATCTCGTAGCCGAGCCGCTGGTCGTACTTCTCCGCCAGTGGCAGCAGGCTCCGCAGCAACTCCCGCCCCGCAGACCGGATCACGACCCGCTTGAAGCCGAGGGTGTGCGCCGTCTTCAACTGCCGCGCGAGGAAGTCGTGCTCCTCGTCCGGCGTCATGTCGCGGTCCTTGCGGCGACCCATGTCGAGGTTCGTGCCCACCGCGCTCGGCTCGAGCCCGTACTTCTCCATCGAGTCGAACCACAGCTTCACGAACTCGGCATCGACATCAGGGTAGGTGCGCAGCAGCTGCGCGATGTTGAACTCGACCCCCGGCCCGATCCCGTTCTCCGCGACCGCCGCGATCAGGGTCTCCGGCGTGTACAGGCCTGCCGCGAACTCACTCGTCATCGAATACAGGGTCGTCCCCAGCTCGATGCCGGTCCCGGCGATACCGTTGCCGCTCATGCGCTTACTCCTTCTGTGCTCGGAAGCCACTGGGCCAGCTGCGCGCGGGCCTCGGCCGTGTCGGTCACCATGCGGCTCCCGGCGTTCTGCGCCGCGGAGCGCTGGACAGCCTGCTCGTCGCGGATGATCTCGAACGGCGACTGCCAGTGGTTCCAGTGCCAGCCTTCGTACTCACTGGAGATCGCACCGTTGTACCCGTTGCGGACGAGCAGTGCGATCAGGTCGCGCACGGGAACGGACGGCTCTTCGTGATTCTCATCGATGCCGAAGAACTTGCCGTGCACGTGCTTGATCCACGGCATGATCTCGAGCCAGTCGTCGACGCGGGCAGGGCCGAACAGCCCGGTGCCGTTGATCGCGAAGTCGATCCCCAGGTCGGGGCGCCCGTTCTGCGCGGCCAGGCCGATGAACCGCCCGAACCGCTGGCCGTGGTCGGCCTGGTCCGCCGGGGGTCCGGCCCGGTAGAACTCGTTCCAGAGCTCGACGACTTTGGCGAGGAGCTCTTCCGACGCTCCCCGGCGACGGTAGGCCTCCAGGAGGGACGGCGCGAAGCCGATCGTCGTGGCGCCCCAGTCGGCGGTGAACCCGAGGAAGGGCGAACCCACCTTCTCGTACCGGTCCCGCAGGGCGAGGATGCGCGGATGGGACGCGTACTGGTCGGCGTGCACCTCGAGCGCGAGGGTGACGCCGTAGCGTTCGGCGACGGGCGCGAGCGCCTCCATCGAGTCGGGGGTGATCGAGATCTGCACGCGCGCGATCGGGAACCCGAGCTTCGCCGCGGCCTCGATCTGCCGGCGCATGTATTCGATGAGCTCGTCCTGGTCGAGCATCCGGTCGCGGTGGATGCCGATGTCCGCGTTGATGGCGAGCGACGTCTGCACGAGCCCGACCTCGCTCACCAGGTCGCGGAACCAGCCGGCGAAGGAGTCCTCGATCACGGGGAAGCCGCGGAGGCTGGAGAACCCGATGACTTCGAGGCCGGGTCCGTAGCCGTCGGCCGCCACCTTGCGGATGAGGCCTTCGAGATCGTACTCGCGACCGTGGAACGCCCGCGTGAAACTGTAGAGGGTCACGCCCTGGATCGGTGCACCGAGGCTCATGCCGTCACCGCCTTCATCGTCTTGCTGTCGTGCTCTTCGATGTGGAGCACTTCGTCGTCGCCGATCACGATGTAGGGGATGTAGAGCGTCAGGTCGACCGCGACATCGTGTTCGGCGTCATCGGCGGCGACCGGAAGGTCACCGGATAGCACCGCGGAGTCGAGCGGGAACCACCATTCCTCGGTGTCGTCGGCCATCTCGGCGAACGTGCGGACACGTCCGTTGAGCTCCCAGCGCAGCGAGTCCGCTGGAGCGGGGATGCCGTCGATCGCGAGCGTGGCGCCCGCGATGCAGGACGCCGGAAGCGCCCGGTACCAGGGGATGCGCACCTCGACCGCGGCGCGTCTGCCGTCGGTCGTGAGCGTGCCCTGTTCGATGATGCGATCGGGGATCACACGTCCTCCTTGACTACTTTGTCCATGTTTCTACACTCTAATGTCGGAATCAGACATAAGCAAGAGATCATTCGCCGGCGAACTCCCTCGCGATGCGGCGAGCGCCCTTCACCGCGAGCCCGACCGAGGTCAGCGTTGGGTTGCACGCCGTCGCCGTCGGGATGACGCCGTTGCCCGCGACGAAGAGTCCGGGCGCCGCCCAGACCTCGCTGTCGGGGCTGCAGACGCTGCGTCCGTCGTCCGTCTCTCCCATCCGCACACTTCCCTGGTAGTGCAGCGAAGCACCCAGCGGCATCGTGAACGGTCGATCGCCGATGGGGTCGCCGACCGCCTTCGCGAGCCGGACGATCTCGTCCTGCGCCCGCTCGATCACCGCGTGGTCGCGGTCGGTGAGCCGGTAGTGGATGCGCATGGCCGGCATCCCGTACCAGTCCAGCTCGTCGTCGCGGAACTCGACCCGGTCGTCCCAGCTGAGGTCTTTGGCGCAGAACAGTCCGAGACCGACGATCGAACCCGGAACAACGGGGTCGTCGTCGGCGAGCGGCACTGGTGAAGCGTCGAGCTGCATGACCTGCCCGTGGAACGGGAGGTCGTCGGTGAACGGCACCCAGCTCACGCCGCTCTGCTCGCTGATCGGCCCGTCGACGACCTCGGCCGTGCCGAAATCGCCGTGCGTCTCCGTGGCGGCGGGAGCGGCATCCCGGATGCGCGTGGCGTAGACCACCTGCGACTGGTCGTTGAGCATCCGCCCGAGGGCGGCTGGGCGCACACCGGATGCCCACAGCACCTGCGGCGTGCGTAGCGCGTCGGCGGCGACCACGACGTAGCGCGCTCCCACGGTGTGCAACTCGCCGGTGTGGCGGTCGCGAACCTCGACACCGGCGGCACGGCCGTCGTCGAGCAGCACGCGCGTCACGAGCGACTCGTCGTAGAGCGTGAAGCTCGCATTGCGGCGGGTGGCGTCGCCGAACACGACATCCGACCCCGACCACTCGAGACGCCCGTCGTCGCGGCGGTGCACGGCCAGCGGCATCCGCTGTACGCGCTGCGCGGGCTCGCGGTCGTCATCGACTGCGTCCGCGAGCCGCTCCCGCACCACGGCGGTGAACGGAGCGCCGTCGAACGCGTCGGTCGTCACTCCGAGGAGCCGGCCGGCGTCGTCGAGCAGTTCGTCGAGCTCGGGTAGGAACGGGATGCGCTCGCTGCCGCCCGGCCGCGGGCACGCGCCGGTCCAGTGCGCGCCCATGCCGCCGACGTTGCTCGAGAAGGCGACGACGGGCATCCCGTCCTCCCCCGGCTCCTGGAAGCCGTGGTCGAGCAGGTAGGTGCCAGGCCGCGCGCGTCGCAGGCCGGCGGTCACGGCTCCCGGCGAGTTCACCGTGGCAGCTCCCGCACCGGGCCCCTCGGATCGCTCCTGGGCGTCCGCGCGTGCGGCCGCATCCTCGATGTTCTTGACGTGCGAGCCGGGCGGGTCCGACACGGTGGGCCCGACCTCGAACAGCGCGACCACCGCATCCGGGGCCTCCTCGGAGAGGATGCGGGCATACGTGGCGCCGGCCGGACCGCTGCCCACGATCGCTACGTCGACGGAGTCGGGATAGCGGCTCACGCCGTCGCCGCCAGTTCGCGGATCAGTGCGACCGACGCCACCGATTCCTGGGTCGGGTAGTACTCGAGGCCGATGGGGCCGTCGTAGCCGGATGCGCGCAGGACGGCGAGCGCGGCCGGCCAGTCGATCGCGCCGGAGCCAGGCTCACCACGGCCGGGCGCGTCGGCGATCTGCACGTACTTCACCAGGTCGCCGGCGCCCGCGAGCTCGACGGCCGGGTCCTCGCCCTCCACGGTCGAGTGGTACAGGTCGTACAGGACACCGAAGAACGGCGAGTCGACGCCCCGCGCGACATACGCGGCCTCGGATGTGCGGTCGAGGAGCGAGCCTGGGTGGTCGACGCGCACGTTGACCGGCTCCAGCGTGAGCGTGATGCCCGATCCGTCGATCTGCGCGATCGCCTTCTGGTAGATCTCGATCAGTTTGTCGAGCTGGACCTGGCGCTTCCAGCCGCCGAAGCCCGTGCCGCTGCCGACGACGATGCGCGGACAGCCGAGGTCCTGCGCGATGGCGACCCCCTCGTCGAGCCTGCGATAGAACTCCGAGTGGTCCCACGGCGGGATCATGAACTGTGTGCGCGGCTCCGACAGCTGCGCCGTGAGCGCAGTTCCGGTCTCCTCCAGCGCGGCCTTGAGAGCCGGAAGGTCCTTCGGCGTCGCGGGTGCGTCGGCGCCGGTGGGGCCCCACATCTCGACGGCGGTGAAACCGGCCGCCGACGCCGCGCGCACGCGGTCGTGGTAGTCGCCGGCCTCGGTGAAGAGCAGTTCGATGTTGGGTGCGAGTTGATACATGTCGTCTCTCGTTTCAGGGCAGGGATGGGTCAGAACATCGGATGGTCGTGGGCGGGGTTTTCGGGGACGACCTGCAGGACGTCCCAGTGCTCGACGAGCTTTCCGTCGGCGAAGCGGTAGATGTCGGCGACGGCTGCGTCCGGCCGACCGGGATGCGACGCCTTGACGTGCACCATCGCGAGGTCGCCGTCGACGAGGATCCGCTGGATCTCGAACCGGCCGTCCGGGCTGCGGTCGAACTTCGGGGTGAGCGCCGCGACCGCTGCCGCCGGCCCATCGGCGATCGTCGGATTGTGCTGCGTGTAGTCGTCGGAGACGAGGTACGCGAAGGCATCCGCGACGCGCTTCTGCGTGTAGAAGAGGTCGCAGAACCTCTCGAAGGCTTCCCGGTTGCCGGTCATCGCGGACCTTCTTTCGTTGGCGGGACGGGCGACGCGAGGGGCAGGAGCGGTGCGAGCGTCACCGGTCCGAGCAGTCCGGTCGGATCCTGCTGGGCGAACGCGGAGAAGAAGTCGGGCTGGGCTTTGGCGAGCGTGTTGATCACGTCGACCTGGATCGTGTTCAGGTCTGCAAGGACGCCCTCGGGTACGTCGAACACGTAGGGCGGCGCGATGCGGGTGCCGAGGTCGACGCCGTTGAGGCGCACGGTGGCGAGTTCGAAGACCTTCCCGAGGTCGAGGATGTGCGGACCACCGCCGTCGGTGTCGGCGTCGAAGGTCGCCGTGTACCGCGCCGTGCCGCTGAAGCGGGGCAGCAGGTCGGGGTCGCTGAGCGGGCGGAGTCCGTCGAGGTCGCGCCGGTCGGCGAACGCGGGAAACTCCTCGGCCGTCGCGGTCTCGACCCACCAGCCGGCGGACAGTTCCACCGCGTCGCCGCGTTTCTGGGCGGGGAGGACCACGAGGCCGTCCCACGCGGACGGCGCCCCAACGAGGAGCACGGTCGCCTCACCCGGCCCGAGGACGACGTCGACGGTCGTCGCCTTCCGGCCGCGCTCGCCGGGCACCGCCGTCAGCAGTCCCGTGAAGGCTTCCAAGGCGACCACGTCGCCTGCGCGGGGAATCGTCACGGCGGTGCGCACGGTGTCGCTCACCGACTCGTTCACCAGCATCACGACATCCGCCTCGCCCTGGTCCACGCGGAGCACCCGCAGCGACGGCGAATGCCCTCCGATCCGCACTGCGCGCTGGGTCATCCCGGCCACGGCCTCAACGAGCCCGCGCTGCGACACCGCCCGGAACCGCACCCGGAGCGCATCCGGGGCTGCACCCGTGACCGCGGGCACATCGCCGACGAAGACCACGGGGACCCCGGCGTCGTCGAGTCGCAGGAGTTCGTGCGCGACATGCTCGGGCAGGTAGGCGCTCCCCGGCACGATCAGCGCGTCGTACGTCTCTGCGCCGACAGCGAGCCTCGTCCCCGCGATGCGTGCCGTCGGCAGCGCGTCGGCGGGCACGATGTCGGCGTCGAGCTGCGCCTCCATCAGCAGGCGGAGTGGTCGCTCGCACGGCATCGCGGCACCGAGCCACTCGGCGTCCGCGTGGTAGAGGACCGCGAACGGAGCGATGTGCGCTCCGCCCTGCAGCAGGTGGCTCAGCCGGTTCGTGTACTCGCTGAGCAGGTGCTGGTGCGGATACTGCGGATTCTGGCCGTGCGCGAAGAAGTGCGGTGGGCAGTCGAGATCGGGGAACGGCGCCGGCGAGAACGCGTGCGGCACGACGTGGGTCACACCGCGCACCAGGAGGTGGTTGGTCAGCCAGGTGAACAGCCGGAGCCCCGCATACCAGCCGTACGCCCCGATCGTCTCGCACATCGAACGGCCCTGCTTGAGAGGGTCGAGGTGCGCGGCCGAGGAGGCGAGCTTGGCGAGCCCGAAGTGGAAGAACTCGCCGTCGGCGGCGCCGGACATGGTGCCGAACGGCCCGCGCGAGAATCCCGGGACGACCTGGCCGCCGATGATGTCGATCCCGGCCATGTCCTGTCCGGCCATCGCTCGGAAGTAGTGCCCAGCGCCCGGGCCGAGGTGCGCGTGGGCACCGTTGTCTTCGATGACGTGCCCGATGTACTCGACATCGTGGGCACGGCACCAGTCCCCCAGCCGCCTGCTGAAGTTCTCGGCATACAGCGTGGTCACGACATCCATGAACGCGTAGCGGACGCCGCGTTCGCGGCCTCCGGCCGGCCACCAGAGCTGGGGAAGCAGAGGAGTCGCATCCGCTCCGAGCCTCTGCGTCAACCGGCTCGCGACGTCGTCGTTCCACGGCAGTGGCACGGCCTTGCCGAGCTGGGAGCCGAAATCGAACGTGTCCGGGTCGTTGTACAGCCCAGGCTCATCGCTGAAGAACCCCGCGATCGTTGTGCCGAAGTCGTCGGCATAGCGTTCGTGGATGCGCTCGTATACGGTGTCGAGCAGCAGCTGCGTCGACGCCGAGTTGAGGTAGTCGACGTGGTGGGCGTGCCGTTCGCTGCCGCCGTCGCTGGTGACGGAGAGGAAGAAGACGCGCCACCAGCCCTCGGGGATGTCCCAGTACAGAACACCGTCGACGATGCGCTGGGTGAGCTCGACGGGTTCGCCGGTCAGTTCGTCCGAGCACTCGGCGCGTGGGTAGGCCACCACGGAAAGCAGGCTCCCCGCGTCCTGTTCCGCCTCCGGTCCCCAGAACTTCCGGCGCTCGACGATCAGCGAGGCGCCGCGGGCCGGCCCGACCACGTCGGTGTGCCGTTCCGTCAGGAAGCGCCGCCGCGCATCCGGCGCTGCCGTCTCGACGGCGCCCGCGGCGTGACCGGTCGGGAACGTGTCGTCGTCGAAGAACCAGACCTTCATGCTCCGTCGGCGTGCGATCTCGAGCACAGCGTCGACATCCCGCCACCAGCCGTCGCCCAGAAAATCCGGATGCGGCCTCGCCTCCAGGATCACGGCGCCGATCCCGGCGTCGCCGATGCGCTCCATCTCCTCGCGCACGACCTCGAGGGGTGCGCCCTTCTGCCAGAAGAGCGGCATGATGGCGTTCGGCGCGGCGCCGTCGACGGCTGCGCGCAGGCGCTCGAGTGTCATCGTTCCTCCACACGAAGTCGCGCGCACACCTGCGAGGTTCCGTCCCCGACGGTGATCGAGAAGGCGCCCGGCTCGAGCACGCGGTTCGAGCCGTCGGCCCAGAAACTCAGGTCATCCGTCCCGAGAGCGAACGCGACACGAGTCGCGTCGCCCGCAGCGAGGGAGACGCGCTGGAAGCCACGGAGGCGGCGGACCGGCTGCGTGACAGAGGCGACCTCATCCTCGATGAAGAGCATGAGGACGTCGTCACCGGCACGGTCCCCCGTGTTGCGCACCGTAACCGACACGTCGATGCGGTCGCGGAGTTCGCTCGGCGTCAGCGCGTGCGCGGAAAGGGTGAGCTCGCCCAGCTCGAACGTCGTGTAGCTGAGACCGTGGCCGAAATCGAACCGGGGTCCGAGTGGCAGATCGAGATACTTCGACGTGTAGTAGTCGTCGGTGTTGTTCGGTCCGGTGAAGTCCGTCATCGTCTCGGAAAGCAGGGCGCCGCCTTTCCGGGGTGCGCGCCCGGTCCGCTCGTGGTCGTAATGGATGGGCACCTGCCCGACGGCACGAGGGAACGTCATGGGCAGGCGGCCCGCCGGATCGACGCGCCCGGAAAGGGCCGCCGCGATCGCCGCGGGAGCCTCGATGCCGAGATGCCAGACGCACAACGCCGCGTCGACGCGCTCGATCCACTCCTCGACCACGAGGGGGCGCCCGGCCACCAGCACGACGACGATGCGTGCGCCCGCATCCGCCAGCGCGTGGACCAGCCTCACCTGCGCCTCGGGAAGCGTGATGTCGGCACGGGAACTGGCTTCACCCGAGAGGCGGCTCGGCTCGCCGAGAGCGAGAACGACCACGCGGGCCTGTGCTGCGTGCGCGACGGCCTCCTCGATGGCAGCGTCCGTCGTCTCGAAGAAGCCGGCACCATCCACAACGTCCCAGTCCACGTCGGGGAGTTCGGCGGCGAGTGCATCCGCGAGCGGCTTTTCCACGCGCGTCGCGAAATGCTGCACCCACGCGCCGAGGTGGTCGAGGCTTCGGGCATAGGGGCCGGCCAGCAGGACGCGACCGGAGCCAGGCAACGGCAACGCGCCGTCGTTCGTCAGAAGAACGGTGCAGCGTTCTGCTGCTTGCCGCGCGACCGTTCGGCGCGGCGCTGTCGCGGCATCCGGAGCAGCGGATGCATCGACATACGGCCGCTCGAACAATCCGAGCCGCTCCTTCAACTCGAGCACGCGACGTACCGCGTCGTCGATACGCGCCGGAGACACGTCATCCGGTGAGAGCAGGGCGACTCCGTCGGCGTCGACGAGAATCGATCCCCCCATCACCACATCGATCCCGGCCTCGAACGCCAGCGCGATCGCCGCGCGCTCATCGGCGGCCACGCCGTGGTCCACGAGTTGGGCCACACCGTCGGCGTCGCCGACCACGACCCCGTCGAATCCCCACTCCTCCTTGAGCACCCCGGTCAGCAGCGCCCGGTTGGCGTGCATCGGATGTCCGTTCAGCGCGTTGAACGACGCCATGACCGACGTCGCGCCGTGCTCGACGCCGACGCGGAAGGTCTCGAGGTACGTCTCGCGCAACCGTCGGTCGGAGACATCCGTCGTGTTGTAGTCGCGCCCGCCCTCCGCCGCGCCGTACGCAACGAAATGCTTCAGGCAGGACGCCATGCTCTCGGCGTCGGTCAGATCATCGCCCTGGTAGCCGCTGACTCTCGCTGCCGTGAACACGGAGGCGAGCATGACGTCCTCGCCGAAGCTCTCGACGACACGTCCCCAGCGCGGATCGCGCACGATGTCGACCATCGGCGAGAACGTCCAATTCACGCCGTTCGAGCGGGCCTCGGCGGCCGAGACGCGTGCATCCCACCGCGCGACCGCCGGATCGAAGCTGGCGGCCTGCGCCAGCGGCGTCGGGAAGATGGTGAACTGACCGTGCACGACGTCGAGCGCCACCAGGAGCGGGATGCCGTGCTCCGTCTCCTCGACAGCGATCCGCTGCAGCGCGTTCGTCTCCGCGGCACTCGGTGGCCAGAAGGTCGAGCCGATGCCGCGACGTACGAGCTCCTCCCGCTCGGCGGCGTCGCGTCTCCACACGATCTGCAGCTGCAGAAGCTTCTGCGGCCACGACATGCGACCGATCAGGCCTTCGATGTCGAGACTCATCGCGCGGCCTCGGTTGCGGGCGGGCGGTAGCGGAACCGGCGGAACACGACGTCGGCGTCGCCCGTCGCGAACAGGGCGGGTCGCAGGCTTTTCAGGTCGTTCATCGTGGCCGAGTGCGCACCGGACGTGTCGTAGCGGACCCCGTGGCGCATCCAGTCCTCGCCCGGCCGCCGGTGCCAACCGGTCACGATGTGCTGGTCGTTGCGGAGCCGCAGCTGGATGGTCGCACCCGGCTCGGCGGGCTCGCGCCAGTGCGTGCGGATGCCCCCGGCGAAGCTCTGGAGCTGGACGCCGTCCCAGCCCATGCCGTAGAACAGCCGGTTGTTGAAGTAGAGCAGGAGGCCGCCGGCCGCGCCGTCGGTCACCTCGAGTTCCACCTCGATCTCGTAGGCGCGATCCATCGACCAGGTGGTCAGCGGCGACGTGTCGGCGGGCGACGTTCCCGCCCCTCGCAGCACGAGCCCGTCGGCGAAGTGGACGCGGTCCCGTTCATCCCTGCCCGGGTTGTCGAAGACCCAGCGCTCGCCCCAGGCGGCGGCTGCGAAATCATCGGAGGGAGCCGGGAGGGCGACCGGCTCCGCATCCGCGACCGGCTTGCGCAGCGGGGCGCCGACATCCGTGGCCGCCGCAACCGGCCAGCCGTCCTCCGTCCACTCGATCGGTTCGAGCAGCGCCTGCCGGCCGAGGGTGCGGTAGCCGTTGGCGTAGCCGTGCGACATCATCCACCAGGTGCCGTCACTTGCCTCGAGGATCGTCGCGTGCCCCCGCGACCACCAGGACTCGTCGGCCGACCACGTGCGCGCGACGGGATTGCCCGGCGCGTTCTCCCAGGGGCCGAGAACGGAGCGGGACCGGGCGACGATCACCATGTGTCCTGTGGCCGGTCCGCCGGTGCCGCCGACGGCGCTCACGAGGTAGAACCAGTTCCCACGCCGGAAGAACTTCGGGCCTTCCAGCGCATACGCCTCGGTGATCCACTCATCGGGGTAGCGCCAGCCGTCGTAGGCCGGTTCGAGGTCCGTGACGGCGCGCAGCCCGTCCGCGCTGAGGCGGCAGCGACGGATGCCGCTGACGAACAGGTAGCGCTCGCCGTCCTCGCCGAGGATGTGGCCCGGGTCGATCGCGCCCGAGATGCCCGTGTAGACCGGGTCGCTCCACGGCCCCTCCGGGTGATTCGCAGAGATCACCCAGATCTCCGGTTCGGCGATCACGTCGGACCATGCGCTCGGGATGAACGGGATGTAGAGGTAGTACCGGCCGCCGTGCTCGACGAGGTCCGGTGCGAACACGGTGCTCAGCGGGCTCTCCAGCGCGCACGTCACGAACGTCCAGTTCACCAGGTCGGGCGAGCGCCAGATCGTGAGGCCCGGCGACGCGTCGAACGACGAATACGTCAGGTAGTACTCACTGCCGACACGAAGCACGGACGGGTCCGGCCGGTCGCCCGGCAGCACAGGGTTGAGGAAGGTCCCGTCCCCGAGGTCGGGGCCGGAACGCGCGTGGACCGTCATACCGGCTCAGCCCTTGAGCCCGCCCGCGTAGCCCTGGATGAACTTCTTCTGCGCGAACGCGTAGAACGCGAGGATCGGGATCATCGACACGATGACGACTGCGAAGATCAGATTCCACTGCGAGACGAGCGAGCCGACATAGCTGTACATGACGACCGGGAGCGTCTGGTAGGCCGTGCCGTTCAGGAAGATCAGCGCTGTGAAGAAGTCGTTCCAGACGATGAGGCCGGCGAGGATGGCGACGGTGCCGGTCGCCGGGGACATCAGCGGCAGGACGATCCGCGAGAAGACCTGGAAGCGGTTCGCACCGTCGATGACGGCGGCCTCCTCGTACTCCTGGCTGAGATTGCGGAAGAAGTTCGCGTAGAGGAACACCGACAGCGGCAGCAGCATGCCTGTGTAGATGAGCACCATGCCCCACGGGTTGCCGACCAGGCCGACGGTGCGAGCGCCGATGTACAGCGGCAGCGTACCGAGCTGGGTGGGCAGGATGATCGCCACGAGGAACAGGTAGTAGGAGCGACGGCTCCACCGGCTGGTCGAGCGGGCGATTCCGTAGGCGGCGAACGAGCCGAGCACGATGAGCAGGAAGATGCTGCCCGCCGTGATGATCACGCTGGAGGCGAGCCCCGCCCAGATGTTCCCCGAGGATGACGAGGCCGGCGACAGCAACGTGACGAAGGCGTCGATCGTGGGATGCGCGGGCGGCGCGACCGCAGCGGAGCTCAGGATCTCCGGCAGCGTCTTGAGCGATCCCATCAGCAGGATCCAGAACGGCAGCAGAAGGATGACGGCCGCGAGGATCGTGATGATCTCGATTGTGAGGGTCTTCTTCGTGTAACGGAACACGGTTCACGCCTCCTGGTTCGAGCGGTCGCGGGTCGCCCACTGCTGTGCGATGGAGAAGATCAGGATGAGGAGGCTCAGCACCAGCGCCAGCGCGGCACCGAAGCCGAATTCCTGGTAGGTGAAGGCCGTCTGGTAGACCTCGAGGGCCAGGGTCTGCGTCGCCCCGGCCGGGCCTCCGCCGGTGAGTGCGACGACCTGGTCGAAGACGCGCAGGCCCTGGATGAGCGTCAATGTCGTCGCGATGGCGACGGACGGCCTGATCAGCGGGAGCACGACGAACCGGAACCGGCCGAAGACGCTGGCGCCGTCGAGGGCCGCCGCCTCCTCCATCTCGACCGGCACCGTGGCCAGGCCCGCGAGGTAGATGACCATGACGAAGCCGATGTTCTGCCAGACCATCACGATCAGCACGCACCAGATGGCGAGCGTCGGGCTGGCCAGCCAGTTCTGCTTGGGCAGGCCCACCCCGCTCAGCAGCTGGTTCAGCGGGCCGTTGAAGTCGAAGATGAACTTCCAGATGTACGAGACCGCGATGGGCGCGATCACGACCGGCATGAAGACCAGCGTCCGCAGCACATAGCGGGACTTGAGACCGCGGTTCAGCGCGAGGGCGAAAAGGAGCCCGAAGACGTTGGTGAGGATCAGGAAGCCGAAGGCGAGGAACAGAGTGTTCCAGAGCGAGCCGACGAGTTCGGGGGTTTTGAAGATCTTGACGAAGTTCTGGATGCCGACGAAGTCGAACGCTCCGAGCCCCGACCAGTTGGTGAACGCGAAGAACCCGCCGGCGATGGTGGTCACGTAGATCACGATGACCATCAGCACCAGGGCGGGGACTGCCCACCACCAGCTGCCGAGCCGCACGTGGTAGGACTTCGTGCGGGTCTTGTCACGCCGGGGGACCTGTTTCGCCCCGCTTTCTGCTGTCGTCGGGACCACCTCGGTCTGCATCGTCATCGATTCATTCCTTTCAGCCGGAGATCGGTGGCCGGCCCAGTCGGACCGGCCACCGGATCAACCGGATCAACCCCAGTCGGTGTCCATCTGCTCCAGCACCTGCTTGACGGTCATCTGACCGGTCAGGATGCCCTGGACACCGTTGCCGAGGTCCGTGTAGACCTTCGCGTTCGGCCAGTCGGTCGGAGCGTACCCGCGGGTGTCGTTCGACGCGATCATGTCCTTGATTCCTTCATACTGCGGCAGCACCGTCGAGGTGCGGCCCGTTGTCACCGGAATCGTGCCCGTCGCGGCCGAGTACGTCTCTTGACCCTTGTCGGAGACGATGAACTTCAGGAAGTTCTCCGAGAGCTTCGGGCTCTTGGTCTTGGCGCTGGCGGCGACGGACTGGTCGGCGCTCAGCGACAGGTAGGTCTTCGTTCCGCTGGGAGCCGCGACCGGCAGGGCGATGAGCTTCACGTGTCCGCCTGCGGCGACCATGATCTGCTGTGCCGCTGCGCTCGGCGCGAAGAATCCGAGGATCTTGCCCGAGGAAGCGCCATTGGTGAGAGCGTCGAACCCGGCGCTCGTCGCGCCGTCCTGGAAGCAGCCGGCGTCGTACATCTTCTTGATGGACTCGAGGGCCGTCGTCCAGCCCTTCGTGCCGGCGAACGTGGTCTTGTTCTTCGCGCGGTCTTCGTTCCAGTTCTTGTTCGGCCCGTACACGGTCGACGTGGCGAGCGCGACAGCCAGGATGCCGTTGTTCTGGTACGTGGAGCCGGCGAGGCCGTAGATCGTCTTGCCCTTGGCGCGGGCTGCCCC
Source organism: Leifsonia sp. Ger2509 (assembly GCF_055231915.1). NCBI lineage: Bacteria > Bacillati > Actinomycetota > Actinomycetes > Micrococcales > Microbacteriaceae > Leifsonia > Leifsonia sp. Ger2509. Next base: position 2,527,345 of record NZ_JBUYVB010000003.1, on the reverse strand, counting down.
GCACTGGGAGATGATGTCGTCGAGGCTCGTTGAGGCGTCGATGTTCACGCCGATCGACTTGGCCAGCTCGTCGTTGTAGATGACGCCGTTCGCCTGGGTTCCGAGCGGCACACCGTAGATCTTGCCGTTGTAGGTCCAGAGCTGTTCCTGGCCCTTCGGCAGTGCCGTCTTGATGGCCCGGTCGGTGAGCTCGAGCAGTTGGCCGGCCTTCGCGAACGGGATGATCGAGTCGACCTGTCCGGTGCCGCCCTCTGCATAGAAGGTGTCGGGCGCGTTTCCGCCCTGGACGCGGGTGGCGAGTGCGGTCGCGTAGCTCTGCGTGGGCAGGTTCAGGGTCGTGACCGTGACGCCCTTGTTGTCCTTCTCGAACGCCTGGGCGAGGTTGGTGTACGCCGCCTTGTCCTGGTCGTTCGTCGCACCGAAGGCGAAGGTGATCGTCTGTGGTTCCTTCGCGGACGACGTCCCCGAGTTGGAGCACCCCGCGAGGAGGAGCCCGGCTGCGGCGGGAATGGCGAGCCACGCAAGCCGACTCCGTCGGCTCCTGTGTGATTGCTTCATGGAATGACCTCTTCTGGGACTTCATTGTCGATGAGGGCGCCGGCTGAGCTGTCGGCCCTCGGGTGGGCAACATGAGTCTCCCAGCACTAAAGCAGATAAACAACGGTACTTGTGCTTATCTCGCACATAAGCTCGATCGATACGCTGGGGCGGTTCCGCGGATATAGTGACCGTCGTGACCGATTACCCGTTGCTCTCGCGTCTGGATCTCAACCTGCTGGTTGCCCTGGATGCCCTCCTCACGGAGCGCAGCGTCACCCGCGCCGCCGAGCAGCTGCGGCTGAGCCAGCCGGCGCTGAGCGCATCCCTCGCCCGGTTGCGCATCCACTTCGGCGACCCGATCCTCGCCCGGCGCGGCAACACCTACGAGCTGACCCCGCTCGCCCTGCGGCTGGCCGACCACACCACCACCGCCCTCGAAGCCGCCCGCCGGGTCTTCGAAAGCCAGGCCACCTGGGATCCCGCCGAATCCGTGCGGGAATTTTCGATCTACGGCTCGGATTACGGCTTCACGACCATCGGCCGCGTCGCCTCCGAACTGGCCGCCGAGCGTGCGCCCGGGGTGCACTTCCGGTTCATGCTGCACAACCCGACCGTGGTCGAGGATGCCGCGAACCGACTGCGTTCCGTCGACGGCATGGTGCTCCCGCACGGGTTCCTCACGGAGCTGCCGTATGTGGACATCTGGAAGGACGAGTGGGTCGCGATCGTGTCCGACTCGAACGAGTCGGTGGGCGAAACCCTGTCCCGGGAGCAGCTGTCGAGCCTCCCGTGGGTCATGAACTACCAGACGCGGTCGGCGTTCACGTCGGCCGAACGGCAGGTCCAGCAGCTCGGCATCGAGCCCAACGTCGAGGTCGTCGTCGAGAGCTTTCTCGCGATCCCGCACTTCATCGCGGGGACCCGCCGCGTCGGCATCATCCACTCCGCGCTCGTCCCGATCGCGATGCGGGCCGCAGGGGTCCGCGTCGTGGGGCTGCCCTTCGAGCCGACGCCGATCGTGAACGCGCTCTGGTGGCATCCGGTGCACACCCACGACCCCGAGCACTCCTGGATGCGCGCCCTCTTTGTGGAGGCGGGCAGCATCGTCGCCGCGGGCAAGCACGCCTGAGGCGGGCGGCGTTTCGGGACGGGTACGTCACGAACTCGACGCGAGCCTGCGGTCCCGAGATGCGGTCGCAACTCGGAGGTGGGCGCGACCTCGTTATCGGCATTCGCCGGCACGTCACGCGCGCTCGGCGATCCACCCCGCGATAGCCCCGAGCGTGCGCGCCGCACCGGGGTCCGACGGCTCGTTGATGTGGGCGTGATCCGCACCGCGCTCCACGTACAGCGTCGCCTCGCATCCCGCGTCGGCGAGCCGACCGGCGAACGTCTCGCCCGACGGCCTCAGCCTGTCCGCCTCGCAGACGACCACGAGCGTCGGCGGGAATCCGGATGCGTTGCCGAGCCCGGGAAAAGCGTGCGGGTCGTGCAGACCCTCACGCGTGCCCACGAAGTTCAGGGACAGCCGGGTGAACGGCGAGTCGGGATCGGGAGCCGACCCCGGACGTCCGCCGTCGGGATGGAGGGCCGGGTAGACGAGGACGAGGCCCGCGGGCACCGCTTCCCGGGCATCCCGCAGGCGCGCGACCGCGCCCGCCGTCAGGTTTCCGCCCGCGCTGGCGCCGCCGAGCAGGAGCGCGTCGGCCTCGACGCCGAGGAGGTCCGGAGCATGGCCACGCGCGAATCGCCACGCAGCGAGAACGTCGTCCGACGGCGCCGGGAAATGTACATCCCCCAGGCATTTCACGTGGTCGATCGCGAGCACGGGGATGCCCCGGGAGGCGAGGTCGAGCGCGACCCAGTTCGACTCCGGCATGTCCAGATGGCCGCCGATGAAGGCTCCCCCGTGCACCCAGACGAGCCCGCGGCCGACCGGCTCGGCCGTCGCGTCGCGGTACACGCGGGCAGGCTGCCGCCCGTGCGGCGTCTCGATGGTCAGGTCGCTCGTCGTGACATCGGCGAGATGGGAGAACCGCCGACGCAGCGACGCGGTGTCGATGTCGGGTCGCGGGTCGACGGGCTCGCCGTGCTCCCGCAGGCGTTTCAGCGCCTCGCGGAGCGGGAGCGTGCGGATGTCCGCCTCGGTGTCGGTCACGTCACGCCGTCTGCAGAGCGCGCATGCTCGCGCGGATCAGATCGTGCTGCTTGCGCACGAGCACGAGCGGGTCGACCTCGCCGAGCTCGGCGAACGCGTGGCCCTCCCACTCACTCGACCAGTAGCCCCGGTAGCCGCCCTCGACGAAGACGCGCACCAGTTCGGGGTAGTCGATGGCGGGCTCCTGCCCGTTCTCGTCGATGTCGTAGAACTTCGCGTGCACGTGCAGGATCTGCGGCATGATGTCCGTCCACTCGTGCGGGTCGACATGGCCGTGCATGTTGAACGCGAGATGGGCGAAGGAGCCGAGACGGCCCGGGTCGAAGCCGCGGCTGTTCAGGTAGGCGATGAACTCCTCCTGGCGGGCGCGCATCGGGGCGTCCGTGGCCCAGATCTCCTGCATCCGCTGCACCTCCTCATCCCCGAGCCCCGCACGTCGCACCGCACGCAGGAGGGTCGGCGACATGCTGTGCATGGTCGCCGAGAAGTCGGCGACGAACCCGAGCAGCGGGGAGTCTAGCTCGGCGTAGACGTCGCGCACGCGCAGGATCTCGGGGGCGTTCGGCCCCATCGGCGCGTGGATCTCGTATGCCAGCTTCAGGTCGAGTTCCTCGGCGACCGGCAGCAGGCGTCGCAGCAGTTCGGGCTTGGCCGACTGGATGCGCACGAGCGGGAAACCCAGCTTCTTGGCTCCCTGGAACAGCAGTTCGCTGAACTCGAACTCCTCGTCGGGTGTCATGTCGCGGTCGCGCCGGCGGCCCATGTCGAGGTTGGCGCCGAACGAGCTCGCGTCGAAACCGTGGCGGTCGAACGCCGCGCGCCAGGTGGAGACGAACTCGTCGGAGACGACGGGATAGGTCGGCAGCACCTGGGAGGCTACGATCTCGATGCCCGGGCCGATCCCGAGTTCTGCGACCCGGTCGAGCAGGCCGTCGAAGTCGAACCATCCCGCCCGGAACTCCGCACTCGCCGAGTAGAGCGTGAGCCCGAGTTTGAATGGATCCTCGTCGCTCGCCACGGGGGGCGCGACGATGCCGGTCTCGAGCGCCGGCGGCACCGCATCCCGGTCGGTCGCGGTCAGCGTCAGCCGCTGCTTCACGATGTTCGGCACGTACAGCCCGGGCCCGCCGTCCTGGCCGGGCGCGATCTGCATGTACGGCAGGCGCAGTTCGCCGAAGAGCTCGATCTCGTGGCTCTCACCGAGCGCGACGGCCGGGTCGCGACGCACGATGAGCAGCGGATGCGACTGCAGGTACCAGAGCACGTCGCTCTGCTGCGGCAGGTCCTGGATGCGGTAGCGCACGCCGTCGAGCTCGAAGGCGAGGTCCGCCTCCGGCACCTCGACGCCGTCGACGGTCAGACGGAACGTGCTCACCGACGACAGCCAGAGGCTGCGGTACCAGGGGATGGTGAGGGCGAGCGCGAAGCCGTCGGGATGGACGCGCAGGCTCGCGTCGTCGATGAGTCCGTTGGGCATGGTCAGCTCCTGTTCGTTCGTTCTTCCGCGATACTGCGGATGAGTGCGTGCTGTCTGCGCAGCTGGTCGGAGGCGCGGTAGGGCTCATGGTTGCCCTCGTACTCGCTCGACAGCCAGCCGGTGTAGCCGGAGTCGACGACGACGTCGATGATCTCCCGCCACGGGATGTAGTGGTCGACCAGGTCGTCGTCGACCTCGTAGAACTTCGCCTGGAAGTAGACGGTGTGCGCCATGACCTCGGCGAGGTCGGAGACGGGCACGAACGGCACCTGGGGCGGCCGGGCGCTCCCGTCGCCCATGCGGAAGGATGCGCTTCCGCCGGTGCGCGGATACGGCTTCAGCTCGAACACGCCCGTGTCGATGAGCAGGCCGAACTGCCCGGACCCGGTGCGCTCCTTGAACTCGAGGTACTCCTCGACCACCGACGACCTGATCACCGTCGGCCAGTGGATCTCGGGGCAGATAACGATGTCGAGGTCGGACGCGAGCTGCAGGTTGCGCTCGACGACCTCCTGCCAGATCGGATCGACGCGCAGGTCTTCGGAGATGACACCGATCTTGGGGCGCAGGAACGAGAAGCCCAGCTGCCCGGCGAGGCGCAGGTCCAGTTCGAGCTGCTCGACGCCCTCGGCGACGGTCATCCCGCGGCCGGGGAATCGCCGGGTGTCGAGCCAGGACCCGTAGAGGGTCGGCGTCAGGCCCAGGCGCTCATTGCGTGCGAACCACGTGTCGATCCAGGCGGTCGACGGATGCGGGTAGTCCTCGATGTGGGCCTCGCCCAGGATCTCGAGTCCGGTCGCGTCGAGGTCGGCCACGTCTTCGATGCAGTCCTCGACCGTCATCGTGACCCCGATGTCGTCGGTGTAGCTGTAGAGCGAGACTCCGAGGCCGAAGGGCAGGTCGTCGGTGCTCATTTGACGATCACCGCCTTGCGGGACGCGGTCCAGATCGACGGCTGCAACTCCTCGGGGATGTAGGACATGCGCAGGCGGAGAACGAGCGTGACATCGTGGATGCCCCGGCTCAGCCCACCGTCGCGCGGCACCGTCAGGACGGCGGCCCGACCCATCGGCCAGCGCACATCCGTCGACTCCTCGAGCTCCTCGAAGGTGTAGTCGCCGGACGGCAGGCCCCAGCGGATGCCCTGGCCGTCGAACTCCTCGCCGTCCACGATCACGGTCGGCCGTTCGATGAGGTTCGCCCAGAGTCCGCGGTAGTACGGACTCCGCACGCGCAGCTGGAACCCGGTGCGAGCGCGCTCGGCGCCCACGTTCCGGAACCCGGCGGTCTGTATGAGTTGTTCCTGAAGCATCCGCATCCTTTTCGTGTTCATCGTCCCCGCGTCAGCGGGAGACGTCGGCGGTCTCTCTCGCCGAGAGTTCCTCGGCAGCCTTGCGCGCGCCGCGGACGGCGATCGCGACGCTCATGAGCGTCGGGTTCATCGTCGTCGCGGTGGGGATCAGCGCGTTCCCGCCGACGACGAGGTTCTCGAACCCCCAGACCCGCGAGTACGGATCGGCCACCGATGTGCCGTCGTCCGTCTCGCCCATCCGCATCGTTCCCTGGTAGTGCAGGCTCGACCCGTTCGGCAGCAGCCGGGGTTCGGCGACGAAGGTCCCCAGTGCCCCGCCGGCGCGCCGGAGCCGGCCCGTCGCATCCTCGATCTCGCCCAGTTCGTGCTCGGTGAGCTCATACGAGATGGTCATGTTGGGAAAGCCACGGTAGTCGGGCTCGCCGTCGTCGAACGTCACCGCGTCCTCGTACCGGGGCCGTTTGCGCATCCCGTAGCCCACGTTCACGTAACCCCACCGGTTGCCCGCCGCCGGGTGCTCCGGGTCGAGCTGGAACGGCGGGTTCTCGGCGTACATCACCTGCAGCGAGAACGGGTGCCCGGGCTCGGAGAAGGGGATGCGGTTCACAGCCGCAACGGGATCCGCCGGATTCGCCGAGCGGCGCTCCAGTTCTTCGGCGAGCTGCTCCTCGGTGGCGAATCGGCTCATGCCGCCGGCGTCGAGCGCGACGGTCGAGATGACCACCGGATGCTCGGTCAGGTAGTGGCCGAGGGCTCGGGGGCGGATGCCGGAAGCCCAGAGCAGCTGCGGCGAGCGGAACGCGTCGGCGGCGACGACGACGAGGTCGGCGGCGACCGTGTAGGTCTCGTGACGGCGCAGATCTTCGACCGTGACCCCGGTGACCCGGCCATCCGACTGCTCGATCCGGCGCACGAGCGAGAGGTCCCGCAGTTCGAAACGCTCGGACAGGGGGCTCTCCGGGTCGATCAGCGGGCCGAGCACGACATCCGCTCCCGCCCAGCGCATCGAGCCGTCCGGCTGGGGGTCGCCGGAGACCGGCAGGGTGCCGGGGCCGAACCCGTCGGGAAGCTCACCCGCGAACTCCTCCGCCAGGAGCGACCGGATGGCGCCCCCCACGGCCGAGTCCGCGAACGCGGCCTGTTGCACGTGCAGAAGCTGGGCGGCTTCGGCGATGAGGCCCTCCCACTCCGCGTCGGAGATGAACGGGATGCGCTCACTGAACGACGGGCTGGGCGTCGCGCAGGTCCAGTGCGCCCCCATCCCGCCCACGTTGGTCGACGCGGCGGCGGCGGGGAACGATGCGGCGTGCGCGGAGCCCTCGCCCCCGAAGTCGAGCAGGTGCGTGCCGCCACGAGCCGTGAACATCCCCTCGACCACCGTCGACGACGGAATGCCGAGCGACTCGCGGAGCGACCCGGCCTGCGGCCCCTGCGAGAGCTCCCGCGCCCGCTCCTTCTCGTCGGGGTCGGCGATGTTGCGGATGCTCTCGCCGGCGATCGCGGTGAGCTGCGGGCCCGCTTCGAACATGACCACGCGGGCCGTCGGCACGGCCTCGAGCAGGACCCGGGCGTAGGCGGATCCGATGGGCCCGCTGCCGACGATGGCGATGGTGGGGGAGGTGGACATGGCGTTCTCCTGCGTTTCAGACGGCAATGGTTTGGGCTTCCGGGTCGGTGCGCGGTTCCTGCTCGTCGGACAACCGTCCGTTCGGCAGGAGGATCGACGCGACGATCCCGACCGCGTAGGTGGCGGCGAGCGCCACGAAGATCGGGACGAACACGTCGCGATAGGCGTGGGCGATGATGAGCTGGAACTGCGGCGATTGCGCGTGCACGATCGCGGGTGTGAGGGTCGCGGTGTCCGTACCGCCGGGCAGCAGCGCGACGACGCCCACGCCGATGATGCCGCCGATGATCGCCGTGGCGACGGTGGACCCGACCTGGCGCACGAGGTTCACGCTCGCGGTGATCGTTCCGGTCTCCGACCGCGGAACGGCACTCTGCACGACGGCCACGATGAGGCTCATGAACGCACCGGTCCCGAGGCCGACGACGGCCATCACCAGCATGGGCGCCCAGAGCGGAGCCCCCAGTGGCAGGAACGCCATGGCGATCAGGCCGACGGCACCCAGGGTCGTGCCGACCAGCGGGAAGATGCGGAAGTGTCCCGTGCGGCTGGCGAGCCATCCGGTCAGGAGGTTGCTCACCAGCATCCCGAACACGGTAGCGATCGGGACGAGCCCCGACACGGTGGCCGACGTACGGTACGCCATCTGGAAGTACGTGGGCAGGTAGGCGGTGATCGAGAAGAGGCCGACGCCGACGATCGCGGAGATCACCGTTCCGGCCGCGACGGTGCGATCGGCGAAGAGCCGCAAGGGGACGAGCGGGTCCGCGACGCGGAGTTCGATGTGGAAGAACCAGGCGAAGGCGAGAACGGCGAAGATGAATGCCGCGATCGCCGGGACCGCCAGGGAGCGGTCGCCGAACCAGGTCACCGCCAGCACGAGCGAGACGAGCCCGACGGTCAGCGCGACCGATCCGGCGATGTCGAACTTCGCGGAGCGGCCGGTCGGGATGTGCGGGATCGCGACGATCGCGAGCAGCAGGGCGACCGCGCCCACGGGAGCGTTGATCCAGAAGATCCAGGGCCATCCCCAGTAGTCGGTGATGAGGCCGCCGAGCACGGGGCCGATGAGGATGGCGATGGGGAAGGCGGCACCGATGATGGCGAGGTATTTCGGCCGCTCCCTCGGCGTCGTGGCTTCGGCGATGATCGTCTGCGACATCAGCTGGATGCCGGCGGAGCTCATCCCCTGGACCACCCGGGCGAGGATCAGCCAGAGGAAGCTGTCGGCGAACCCGCAGGCGATCGACGCGAGGATGAACACCGTCACCGAGGTGAGGAAGACCGCGCGCGGCCCGACGCGATCCCCGAGTTTGCCGAGGATCGGGAGGAGCGCCGTGCTGGCGAGGGTGTAGCCGACGACGATCCAGCTCATGTGCTCGAGCGCGCCGAGCTGCCCTGCGACGGTGGCGATGGCCGTGCTCACGACGGTGTTGTCGAGCGCACCGAGAAAGGAGACGGCAAGGAGGGAGACGACGAGGAGGCGGAACCGGAGGGGAGACAGTGTCATTCGCGAAGCCCGAACGATCGGGCAGTCGACGCGACGGTTTGTGCCCTCGCCGCAACGTCACGGAGAGGAACGGGCGCGTGGCCCCGACGTCATGTCGATTCTATGCAATCTTTAGTCTAATTTCAACCTAAGCGTTGGTGATCGAGTGCGACTACGTTATGGTAGTCAACCTGATCGACTACGATATGGTAGTCGATGGAAATGACTACGATATCGTAGTCAAACCAAACGACTACGATATGGTAGTCACGATTGGGGCGAACGGTGCAACTTCAGGGAAATATCGAGTCAGCCGAAGACCTCGGCCGATTCCTTCAGCAAGGTCGCTTGTTGACCGGCCTGTCGCAGCGCGGTCTGGCCGACAGAATGGGGGTCAGCCAGCGGTACGTCTGGGAGATGGAATCAGGCAAGCCGTCCGTCTTCATGGATCGGCTGTTCGATTACCTGCGTGAGACGAACGTGCATCTCATTGCCGAACTCACCGACGATCGCGACGCCCACTGATGGCCGACCTCATCGTCGAACTGTACGGTCACCCGGTGGGAACTCTGGTCGGCACGAACCCGCGCACCTTCGATTTCACAACCGACAGGGCGGCATTCGAGCACTTCCCGCTCGGTGCCCGGATCCTTTCGCAATCCGTACCCCTCGACCTCATCGGTAACCGGAGCCAAGCCGCGAAACGACGCAACTATTTCAGTGAACTCCTGCCGGAGGGCCATCTGTACACGTACCTTCGAAACCAGGGCGGCATCGCCGACGGCGACACGATAGGAATGCTGTCGGCATACGGGCGCGACGTCGCCGGTGCACTCCAGATCTACGATCCAGGCAGACCCGGGGAGCCGAGAACGCCATTCGTCGTCGACGTGGACGACCGCGAGATCGGAGAACTCCTTCGCAACGCACGCTCGTCTCCGTTGGGCAATGCGAAGCGAACGGGCAAGTCGCTGATCAACGGGGTGCAGGAGAAGATCGTGCTGGTGCGTTCCGGAACGGGCTGGCAGCGTCCGAACGACGGCTACGCCTCGACCCACATACTCAAGCCGCAACGTGACGTGCATGACACGACCATCGTCGACGAAGAGTACGGTGCGCGGATCGCCCGAGGCATCGGCCTCCTTCATTACAGCACCGCGATCGAGGCATTCGATGGGATCGCGACACTCGTTATCGAACGCTACGATCGGTCGCCGAACAGCCCGGATGGGCGCATCCACCAGGAAGACATGAACCAGGTCCTCGGCGCGAGCCGTGATGAGAAATACCAGAAATTCGGGGGCAAGATGACCCTGAAACGGATAGCCGAGACATTCCTCAAGCTCGGCGACCTCGATTCGACCGAACGGCTGGCGAAGTTCAACGCGCTCGCTGTGACGGTTGGAAACCTCGACATGCACGGGAAGAACATTTCGGTGCTCCATCCGTACAACGCGCGGGAGACACTCGCGCCCGCATACGACGTCGTTCCGATGGCCCATCGGGACAATGACCGTCAGATGGCGTTGGCGGTCAACGACAAGTATCGCCACGCCGACATCACCCTGGCCGACCTCATCGTGGAGTCCACCGGCTGGGGGCTCCCCGATCCCGAAGGACTCATCCGCGAGACGGTGTCCGCTGTCCGTGATGTCGTCGACAATGAGACGCCACTGGCCGGTGCATACCCAGAACTCCGGTCAGAGATCCGTCATTTCGCGAACAATCTGCTCACGGGCAAGCCAGCAGGACAGGCGGAGCGCTAGCCAGTAGCGAACTCGCTCCTGCGCGCGTTCTACAGTGGGGCCATGACGACAGCGCGACTTTCGGCCTGGGCGGTGGCAGGCATCCCGGAGGTCGCCTCCGGCGACGACCTGACCCTGCTCATCGGCGACGCGCTCGCCGCCGGAGCTCCCGAGGACCGGGTGCGGGCCGGCGACATCGTCGTGGTGACGAGCAAGATCGTGTCGAAGGCCGAAGGCCGCTTCGTGCGGGCGGATGACCGCGAGCAGGCGATCACGGATGAGACGGTGCGCGTCGTTGCGACCCGCGTCACCGGTGACCACGTCACCCGTATCGTCGAGAACCGTCTCGGCATCGTGGGAGCTGCAGCCGGGGTGGATGCCAGCAATACGCCGGAAGGGACAGTGCTGCTGCTGCCGCTCGATCCTGACGCGTCGGCTGTGGCCCTCTGCGTCGCGCTGCGGGAACGGTTCGGCGTCGACGTCGGCGTGATCGTGAGCGACACGCTCGGGCGTGCCTGGCGCGTCGGCCAGACCGATGTCGCGATCGGGGCGGCGGGTGTGCTGGTCACCGACGACCTGCGGGGCTCGACGGATGCGGACGGCCGGCCTCTCGGCGTGACCCAGCCGGTCGTCGCCGACGAGATCGCCGCGTTGACCGACCTGGTGAAGGGGAAGTCCAGCGGGCTGCCGGTGGCCGTGGTGCGGGGACTCGGCCGCTACGTCACCAGCGTCGACGCTCCGGGAGCGAGAACGCTGGTGCGCACCGGGCCGACGGACATGTTCCGGCTGGGAACTGAGGAGGCCCTCGCCGAGGGCTTTGCGCGCGGGTTCGAGGCGGGACGGGCATCCGAGTGAACCGGTGGGCGGTGGTCGTGCCGTTCAAGGGGACGACGGATGCGAAGAGCCGGCTGTCCGCATCCTTGGGCGATGACGAGCGGGCCGCGCTCGCGCTCGCGTTCCTGGTCGACACCGTCGGTGCCGTGCGTGCGACGCCAGGCGTGTCGAGCGTGCTCGTGGTCTCGAACCGGGCGGGGCTCGCCGCTCAGCTCGCGGGCGGGGCCGCTGCCGCCGACGCCGACGCCGCCGCTACCGCCCCGGCACCCGGCCGTGCCGGGGCGGACGTGGTGGTGCTGGCCGATCCGGGCGGCGGCATCAATGCAGCGATCGCGGTGGGTCTGGCCCACGTTCGTGCGGCCTGCCATGACCTCGGCGCGGCTCGCGACACCGGCGACCTCGGTACGGCTGCCATCACCGGCGACCTCGCCGCACTGCGTCCCGCCGACCTCGCCCAGGCCCTGGCGCTCGCCGAATCCGCAGCCGCGACCGGCGACCGCCGCGCGTTCGTTCCCGACCGCGAGGGTTCCGGGACCACGATGGTCACCTTCGCACCCGGCGCCGACGCGCCGACGCACTTCGGCCCCGGGTCCGCCGCCGCCCACACGGCCGCAGGCTTCCGAGCCCTCGCGGTTCCGGCCGCGTCGTCGCTGCGGCTCGACATCGACGACGCCGACGACCTCGAACGTGCGAGGCTGCTCGGCGTCGGCGAGGCGACGCGGGCGGTGCTGGCCCGACGGGTCACGCCGCGTTCATCCGATCCCGCCACGCCACCAGTTCGCGCGCCTGGCGCAGGTCGAGGTCGAGCCCGCTGATCCCGAGCGTGAAGAGTCGCGCACCCAGCGCATGCTGCGCCTCGATGGGCTCGAGCGAACCGAGTGTTCCATCGTGGGTCCGCCGCACCCCGGTCGAGATCTCGATCTCCGACATGTCGCGGCCGACGCGATCGCACCACTCCTGAAGCACTCCGAGCTTGCGTTCCAGGGTCTCAGCATCGCTGAAGCTGTGCCAGGTGTCGGCGTACTGGGCGACGATGCGCAGCGTCTTCTTCTCGCCGCCGCCGCCGATGAGCACGGGGATCGAACGGGTCGGAGCGGGATTCAGCCGCTCCCATCGCGAATGGATCCGCGGGAGGGCTTCGGCCAGCGCGTCGAGTCGCAGCCCGGGCGTGCCGAACGTGTAGCCGTACGCCTCGTAGTCGCGTTCGAACCACCCGGAGCCGATGCCGAGGATGAGCCGCCCGGTGTCGCCGCCGTGCGCGCTGATGTGGTCGACCGTGCGGGCCATGTCGGCCAGCAGGTCAGGGTTGCGGTACGAGTTGCAGGTGACGAGGGCACCGATCTGGATCCGGCTGGTCTGCTCTGCCCAGGCGGCCAGCATCGTCCAGCACTCGAAGTGCAGGCCTTCCGAGTCGCCCGAGAGCGGAAAGAAGTGGTCCCAGTTGAAGGCGATGTCGACACCGAGGTCTTCGATGGCGGCGAGGGTGTCGCGGAGTTGGGCGTAGGTGGCGTGCTGCGGCGCGAGCTGCACTCCGATGCGGACGGGTCGGTCGGTCATGGTGTTCCTCCGAGTGTGTTGGCGGTCGGTCGGTCGTAGGCGGGGCGGGCAGCGTGGAGCGCGTGGGCGGCGATCGCGGCGGTCGCGGGCGCGTCGTGCATCCAGAGCGGATGGGCCGACGCGCTGATCCCCGCCGCCTGCAGGTCGGGGACGAGGCCGGCATCCGTCTCGTCGACGAGCCACGCGTCGAGGAGGCCGCCGTCGGCCCGCGAGCCGTAGAAGCGGGCGACGCCGAGGGCGGTCGACTCCACCCCGACGATGTCGAGGCACCGGTCGGCCATCCCGCGCACGACGTTCCCGCTGATGATCGGCGAGACCCCCACCACGCGGGCGCTCGTGTCGCGCAGCGCGTCGCGCACCCCGGGGACGGCCAGGATGGTGCCGACGGAGACGACCGGATTCGACGGCGGGATGATGACGACATCGGCGTCGCGGATTGCGTCCAGCACGCCCGGGGCGGCGCTCGCCCGCTCCAGCCCGACCTGAACGAAACCTGTGGCCGGAGCCGTCGCGCGGTAGCGCACCCACCACTCCTCGAAGTGGATGAGGTCGCCGGCCCGGTGCTCGTCGACGTCGGCCGCGAGACGCACGTTCGTCTCGACCGGGTCGTCGCTCATCGGGAGGAGCCGCGCGCCCGGCTGCCAGCGCCGCGCGAGAATGTCGGTGGCCTCGCTGAGCGTGTGACCGGACCGCAGCAGGTCGGTGCGCACGATGTGGGTACCCAGGTCGAGGTCGCCGAGGGTGAACCAGTCCCAGCCGGCTCCGTAGGCCGCGATCTCGGCAGAGGTGCGGCGCGTCTCGTCCGCGCGCCCCCATCCCTGGTCTTCGGCGATGCCGCCGCCGAGCGTGTACATGACGGTGTCGAGGTCGGGGCAGATGCGCAGGCCGGTCAGCCACATGTCGTCGCCGGTGTTGACGACGACCGTGACAGGCATGGCCGAGCCCGCGCCGTCGGCGGCCGGATACGCGGACTCGAGGTGCGCGAGCAGCCCGCGCGTGAAGCGGGCGCCGCCGACACCGCCGGCCAGAACGGTGATCCCGGTCATCGGGTCAGCGCCGTGCCGTGCCGCTCGCGCAGGCGGGGCAGGATCTCCGCGCCGTACAACTCGAGAAAACGCTCCTGGTCGGGACCCGGCCCGTGGAACACGAGATGCCGGAAGCCGAGCGCGATGTACTCCTCGATGCGTTCGACGTGCTCGTCGGGGTCGGAACCGACGATCCAGCGCGAGGCGGCGCGTTCGATGGGCAGCGCATCCGCCAGCCGCTGCATCTCGCGCGGGTCGTCGACGCTCATCTTCTCCTCGGGGGTGAGCGCGAGCGGCGCCCAGTGCCGGGTGTCCTGCAGCGCCCGTTCGCCGTCCCGGTCGAACGAGACCTTCATCTCGATGAGCGTGTCCACGTCGTCCCTGGTGCGGCCGCCCTTCGCGATGCCGTCCTCGAGCGCAGGCAGCAGCGTCTCGGTGTAGAGGGTGCGGTCTTTGCCCGACGTCGTGATGTAGCCGGAGGCCATGCGCCCGGCGAGCCGTGTCGCCGCGGGACCCGATGCTCCGATGTAGATCGGCACCGGCGAATCGGGCTTGTCGTAGATGGTCGCGTTGTCGGTGCGGTAGAAGTCGCCCGCGAACGTCACGCCGTCTTCGGTCCACAGCTTCTCGATCAGGGTAACCGCTTCTTTGAGACGGGCGAAGCGTTCCTTGACCTCGGGCCATTCGATGCCGAGCACGACTTCGTTGAGCGCTTCGCCGGTCCCGACCCCGAGCACGACCCGGCCGGGGAAGAGTGAGCCGAGCGTCGCGAACGCCTGGGCCACGACGGCCGGGTGGTAGCGGAACGACGGTGTCAGCACCGAGGTGCCGAGAAGGATGCGTTCCGTGCTCGCCCCGAGCGCGCCCAGCCACGGGATGGCGGCCGGCGCGTGGCCGCCTTCGTGGTTCCACGGCTGGAAATGGTCGGAGACGAAGACGGAGTCGAAGCCCGCTCGCTCCGCCAGCACTCCGTACTTCAGCAGCTCGCTCGGGCCGAACTGCTCCGCGGAGGCCTTGTAGCCGAAACGCAGGGGGATGGGCACGGTGGTTCTCCTCGGTTCTCGATCGGTTCAGGTGGTCGTCAGCGGGGCCGGCGTGTACGGGCTCAGTGAGAACGCACCGTTGCGCTCGCGGAAGGTGTGCGCGTAGCCGGGCCAGAGCAGGGTGAGCCGGCCGGTGCGTCCGTCGCGGTACCAGCTCTCGCATCCGCCTGTCATCCACACGGTCGTGGCGGCCAGCTCGTCGATCAGCGCGGTGTACTCGTCTTCCGCCTGCCGGCTGACCTCGAGCACCATGTCGCTGTCGGCCTCGAGGTGGTCGAGCGCACCGAGGATGTAGTCGAGCTGGGTCTCGATCATGTAGATCGCCGAGTTGTGGCCGAGACCTGCGTTGGGGCCGTTGACGACGAAGAGGTTCGGGAAGCCGCTGACGACCGTCGACGCATACGCCGTCATGCCGCCGGCCCAGTGCCGGGCCAGCGGTTCGCCGCCGATCCCGCGGACGATCCGCGCGTACGGCTGCTGAGCCGCGTGGAACCCGGTGGCGAAGATCACGGCATCGACCTCGTGCCGGGCACCGTTCGCGGTGACGAGGGTGTTGCCCTCCACGGCTGCGAGCGCCGAGGCCTCGACGCTCACCGTCGGACGGATCAGCGCCGGGTAGTACTCGTTCGAGATGAGTACGCGCTTGCAGCCGATCTCGTAGTGCGGCGTGAGTTTCGCGCGCAGCTCAGGGTCGGGCACCTGCGCCGCGAGGTGGCCGAGCGCGCGCCTCCGCGCGGCATCGACCGCCTCAGGCACGCCCGCGCGCTGGGCGAAGGCCTCCTCGGCGCTCCAGAACAGCTCGGACCGGAGGCGGGTGAGCTCGTCGGGGTCGCGCTCGAACAGCGCCTGCTCGGCGTCGGTGTACTGGTGCTCGTCGCGCGGGATGACATAGGGCGCGCTCCGCTGCAGCACCACCAGTTCGCGCGCGACCTCCGCGAGCCGCGGAACGAGCTGGATGGCCGAGGCCCCCGATCCGACGACCGCGACCCGCTTGCCGGCCAGGTCGGCGTCGTGATCCCAGCGGGCCGAGTGGAACATCGGGCCGCGGAAGGTGTCGAGCCCCGGCACCTCCGGGATGCGCGGCTCGGTCAGCCGCCCGCAGGCGAGGACGAGGGTGCGGGCCGTGAACGCGCCGCGACTCGTGCGGAGTTCCCAGCGCCCACGCAGCGCATCCCAGGTCATGGCGTCGACATCCGTACCGAGCCGCAGGTGGTCGGCGAGCCCCTCCTCGTCCGCTCCCCTGACGAGGTAGTCGCGGATCTCGGCGCCCGCCGAGAAGAACGACGACCAGCGCGGGTTCGGCCGGAACGACCACGAGTACAGGTGCGAGGGCACGTCGCATGCGACGCCGGGATACGTGTTGTCACGCCAGGTGCCGCCGACCGCATCCGCACGCTCGAGGATCAGGAAGGAGCTCGCCCCCCGGCGCTTCAGGCGGATGCCGAGGCCGAGCCCCGCGAAACCCGCACCGACGATCGCGACGTCGACATCGGTCATGCGCGGGCCACCCGCTTGCGCTCATCCGTCGGATCGCCGTAGGTCGTCGTGCGCTGGCGCACGGGTCGCGAGAGCGATCGGGCGATTCGGTCGACGTCCGCCGGAAGGAGTTCGTGGCCGTGCTCGACTCCGGCCTCGGGAAGGACACGCCCGTCGAGGAGGGTGCCGCCGAGGTCGTCGGCTCCGCTCTGCAGCATCAGCGCGGCCTCCGCGAACCCCAGCCGGGTCCACGGAGTCTGGATGTGGTCGATGTGCCCGTGGAGCATGAGGCGGGCGACCGCGTGGACGCGGCGGTGCTCATCCGACTCCCGTCCCGCCGGGCCACCCTGGGAGCCGAGCGCGGGCATCGGCACCAACTCGGTGAAGCCGCCCGTCTCCTCCTGGATCGCGATGAGACGCCGGAGGTGGGCAACCCGGTCGGCCGCTGACTCGCCGTTGCCGTAGACCATCACCGAGGTCGAACGGAACCCGGCCCGATGTGCGGCGGTGACGATCGAGATCCAGCGGTCGACGGCGAGATCGCCCGGTGCGACCCGCCGGCGCACGGCGTCGTCGAGGATCTTCACGCCGGTGCCCGGGATGGTGTCGACACCCGCTTCACGGAGGGCCGCGAGGTAGTCACGGTCGTCGAGGCCGAGCCGAGCGGCACCGTCCGCGATGTCGGCCGGGCGGAACGCGTGCAGGTGCAGCTCGGGCCGCGTGGCCTTCACGACACGGGCCACTCGCAGGTACGAGTCGGCGGGGAGCGCACCCGGGATCAGGCCCTGCACGCAGAGCTCGGTCGCGCCCAGCTCCCACGCGTCGTCCACGACCGCGGCCAGCGTCTCGAGCGTGAGCGCGTCCGTACCGTGCGCGTCGGTGAGATTCGACGTGGTGACGTTGCGGTTGACGACGAAGCTGATCGCCTCGCCGACTGTGTACCGGCGTAGGTCGTTGGCGAGCGCGGCCAGGGTGTCGAGGTCGTCGCCGTCGGCGGCCATCAGCTCGGCGTACTCACGGTCGGTGAGCGCGGCCGGAGAGGACGCGGCGCGAGACAGCGCCGACCGCACGGGCGAGGTGTGGACGGTGACCGAGCGCGCTCGGGTCGACCATCCGCGAGCATAGCCCGGCGTCGCGCGGGCGTCCTCATCGGCGAGCAGGCTGCCGGGGTCGGCGAGGGCTTCGACCCGCGGAAGCACGGCGGCGTCGATCCATTCGCCGGCATCCCGGATGTACGGCGGATGCACCGTGAGCCGCTCGGTCAGCCGGAAGCCCTCGCGCCGGGTGAGCTCGGCCAGCTCGACGATCTGCGGCCACGGCCGCTCCGGGTTCACGTGGTCCGCGGTGAGCGGACTCACGCCGCCCCAGTCGTCGGCCCCCGCACGCAGGAGGAGGCCGAGCTCGCTCGCATCCGAGAGGTTCGGGGGCACCTGGATGCGCGCATCCGACCCCATCACCAGGCGCGCGGCCGCCACGGTCGCCGCGTACTCGGCCAGGCCGAGGTCGTCGTCGTTCTGCATCGCGGTGGCCGGCTTCGACCGGAAGTTCTGCACGATGATCTCCTGCAGGTGA
Organism: Leifsonia sp. Ger2509; assembly: GCF_055231915.1. Classification (NCBI taxonomy): domain Bacteria; kingdom Bacillati; phylum Actinomycetota; class Actinomycetes; order Micrococcales; family Microbacteriaceae; genus Leifsonia; species Leifsonia sp. Ger2509. The sequence continues at coordinate 2,509,490 of NZ_JBUYVB010000003.1, read as the reverse complement.
CCGAAGCGGTCCTGGATGTCTCGCAGCGCGACCAGCGACTCCGCACGTTCGCGGGTCGTCTCACCGATCCCGACCAAGAGGCCGGTGGTCAGCGGGATGCGCGCCCGCCCCGCATCCTCGAGCACCTGCAGGCGCACCGCCGGGTCCTTGTCCGGCGAGCCGAAATGCACCTCGCCCTTCTCCGCCCAGAGCCGGTGCGAGGTGGTCTCGAGCATCATCCCCATCGACGGAGCGACCGGGCGCAGCCAGGCGAGCTCGTCGGCGGTCATCACGCCGGGGTTCAGGTGCGGGAGCAGCCCGGTCTCGTCGAGCACCAGCTGGGCCATCTCCCGCACGTAGTGCAGGGTCGACGCGTAGCCGTGCTCATCGAGCCAGGCGCGTGCATCCGGCCAGCGGTCCTCCGGCCGGTCGCCGAGGGTGAAGAGCGCCTCCTTGCATCCCATCGACGCGCCCAGCCGGGCGACGTCGAGGATCTGCTCGGGCGACATGTAGAGCGGCTTGCCCTTGGTCGCCAGCTTGCCGGGGGTGTCCACGAAGATGCAGTAGTGGCAGCGGTCGCGGCACAGGGTCGTGATCGGCAGGAAGACCTTCTTCGAGAAGGTGATCACGCCGGGGCGGCCCGCGCGGGCCAGCCCCTCGTCGCGCAGGCGGGCGGATGCGTCGAGCAGGCGCTGCAGGTCGGCGCCCGTCGCGCAGACCAGCGCCTCCGCCTCCTCGACCGTGAGCCGCTCGCCGCTGAGAGCGCGGTCGATCGCGAGCCTCGCAGGATTCCGGACATCCATTGCGACAGGCTACCTCTCGAAGGTGTCGCTGAAGCGAGTGGAGTGCACATCTGCGCATTGCGCTCCGCGGGTTGTGGCAGTAGTCATAGAGGACATCAGCGAAGTGTTCCAACCACCGGCGGAGGCAGCACATGGCAATCGTTCGAGCAGCAATCACCCAGACGACGTGGACGGGCGACAAGGAGTCGATGCTCGCCAAGCACGAACAGTTCGCGCGCGATGCCGCCGCGGACGGCGCCCAGGTGATCTGCTTCCAGGAACTGTTCTACGGGCCGTACTTCGGCATCACGCAGGATGCGAAGTACTACGACTACGCGGAAGCCGCCGACGGCTCGATCGTCCAGCGCTTCGCGGCGCTCGCGAAAGAACTGAACCTGGTCATGGTGCTTCCCATCTACGAAGAGGACATGCCGGGGGTGTACTACAACACGGCCGTCGTCGTCGACGCCGACGGCACGATCCTCGGCAAGTACCGCAAACACCACCTGCCCAACCTCGACAAGTTCTGGGAGAAGTTCTACTTCCGCCCCGGCAACCTCGGCTACCCGGTGTTCCACACCGCGGTCGGCCCGATCGGCGTCTACATCTGCTACGACCGGCACTTCCCCGAGGGCTGGCGGGAGCTGGGCCTCAACGGCGCCGAGATCGTCTTCAACCCGAACGCGACGAAGCCCGGCCTGTCCAACCGGCTGTGGGAGCTCGAGCAGCCGGCGGCCGCGGCCGCGAACGGCTACTTCGTCGCCGCCCCGAACCGCGTCGGCAGGGAGGACAACGAGTACGGCGACCTCGCCGTCACCTTCTACGGGATGAGCCAGTTCGCCGACCCGCAGGGCAACATCGTCGGCGGCTACGGCAGCGGCGAGCACGAGGAGGTCGTCATCCGCGACCTCGACCTCGACATGGTGCGCGAGGTGCGCAACGCGTGGCAGTTCTATCGCGACCGCCGCCCCGACTCCTACACCTCCATCCCCAAGCCCTGACGGCCGCACCGCACAACGGACGCATGACAAAGGAGCGCTCCATGACCACCACCCTCATCACCGGCGGCACCGTGGTCTCGGCCACCGGTCGCGGCCCGGCCGACGTGCTCATCGACGGCGAAACGATCGCCGCCGTACTGCAGCCGGGCTCCGTCCTTCTCGGCACCGACCTGGCATCGTCCGTCGACCGGGTGATCGACGCCACCGGCCGGTACGTGATCCCGGGCGGCATCGACGCCCACACCCACTTCGAGCTGCCGTTCGGCGGCACCGAAGCGAGCGACACGTTCGAATCCGGAACGCGGGCCGCCGCGTGGGGCGGCACCACCTCGGTCATCGACTTCGCCGTGCAGACGTACGGAACCCGCATCCAGGACGGCCTGGCGAAGTGGCACCAGAAGGCCGCAGGCAACTGCGCCATCGACTACGGCTTCCACCAGATCGTCGGCGACGTGACCGAGGACTCGCTCGCCGCGCTCCGCGCCCTGCCCGACGAGGGCATCACCAGTTTCAAGCTGTTCATGGCCTACCCCGGCGTCTTCTACTCCGACGACGCCCAGATCCTGAAAGCGATGCAGGTCTCCCGCGACACCGGGATGCTCACCATGATGCACGCCGAGAACGGCCCGGCCATCGACGTGCTCGCCGCCCAGCTCGTCGAGCAGGGCAAGACCGACCCTTACTACCACGGCATCGCGCGCGCCTGGCAGATGGAGGAGGAGGCGACCCACCGGGCGATCATGCTGGCGAACCTCACTGGTGCTCCCCTCTACATCGTGCACGTCAGCGCGAAGCAGGCGGTCGAACAGCTCGCCTGGGCGCGGGACAAAGGCCAGAACGTCTACGGCGAGACCTGCCCGCAGTACCTCTACCTGTCGCTCGAAGACCAGCTGGGCGCCTCCAGCCCGGAATGGGGTCGCTTCGAGGGAGCGAAATGGGTGTGCTCCACTCCGCTGCGCTCCCGTGCCGAGGGACACCAGGACTCGATGTGGCAGGCGCTGCGCACCAACGACCTGCAGATGGTGTCGACCGACCACTGCCCGTTCTGCATGAAGGACCAGAAGGAGCTGGGCCTGGGCGACTTCCGCAAGATCCCCAACGGGATCGGCTCCCTCGAGCACCGCATGGACCTGATGTACCAGGGTGTGGTCACCGGCGAGCTGACGCTCGAACGCTGGGTGGAGCTCACGAGCACGACGCCCGCGCGCATGTTCGGGCTCTACGGCCGGAAGGGCGTCATCCAGCCCGGGGCCGACGCCGACATCGTGCTCTACGACCCGAACGGTCACACGAGCATCGGCCTCGGCAAGAGTCACCACATGAACATGGACTACTCGGCGTGGGAGGGCTTCGAGGTCGACGGGCACGTCGACACCGTGCTGAGCCGCGGCAAGGTCGTCGTCGACGACGACCAGTACCTCGGAACGAAAGGCGACGGGCGTTTCCTCAAGCGCGGCCTGTCGCAGTACCTGCTCTGATGAGTCGAAGAGAAACGGGGCGCACCATGGACTTCGGCGCTGTCCTCCAGACCAATCCGCCCGCCTCGCGCACGATCCACCTCGCGAAGCTCGCCGAGCAGTACGGCTTCAGCCACGTCTGGACGTTCGATTCGCACCTGCTCTGGCAGGAACCGTATGTGATCTACAGCCAGATCCTCGCCGAGACCCGGCGCATCATGGTCGGGCCGATGGTCACCAACCCGGCGACCCGTGACTGGACGGTGACCGCATCCGTCTTCGCGACCCTCAACGAGATGTACGGCAACCGGACGATCGTCGGAATCGGGCGCGGCGACTCTGCGGTGCGCGTGATCAACGGTGCCCCGACGACGCTGGCCGAGCTGCGCGAGGCGATCCACGTCATCCGCGAACTGGGCAACAGCCGGTCGGTCGACTACAAGGGCTCGACGCTGCAGTTCCCGTGGAGCACGGGATCCGAGCTGGACATCTGGGTCGCGGCCTACGGTCCCCTCGCCCTGAAGCTGGCCGGCGAGGTCGGCGACGGCTTCATCCTGCAGCTCGCCGACCCCGACATCGCCGAATGGATGATCGGCACGGTTCGACAGGCGGCCGAACGAGCCGGGCGCGACCCGATGTCGGTGAAGTTCTGCGTCGCGGCCCCGATGTACATCGGCGACGACTGGGAGCACATGCGCGAACAGTGCCGCTGGTTCGGCGGGATGGTCGGCAACCACGTCGCCGACATCGTCGCCAAGTACGGAACCGGCGGGGCGGTGCCGAAAGCGCTGACCGACTACATCGCGGGGCGCGAAGGCTACGACTACAACGAGCACGGCCGGGCCGGCAACACGCACGCCGAGTTCGTTCCCGACGAGATCGTCGACCGGTTCTGCGTGCTCGGCACAGCGGACGACCACATCGCCAAGCTGAAGCAACTCGCCGAGCTGGGGGTCGACCAGTTCGCCGGCTACCTGCAGCACGACAACAAAGAGGAGACGCTCCGGGTGTACGGCGAGACCGTCATCCCCGCGCTCTCCGAACACGTCATCGCGAAAGGCTGACTATGAACGCACCCCTCGACCCCGCCGACGGCGAACGCGCCCAGCAGCTCGACCGCGCCCACGTCTTCCACTCGTGGTCGGCCCAGGGATCGTTCGCCGGGCTCGCCATCGCGGGCGGAAGCGGCACCACGGTCTGGGATTTCGACGGACGCCGGTACCTGGACTTCGCCAGCCAGCTCGTCAACGTGAACATCGGCCACCAGCATCCGGCCGTCGTCGCGGCGATCCGCGAACAGGCCGAGATCCTGACCACCATCGCGCCGGCCACCGTGAACCTGACCCGCGGAGAGGCGGCGAAGCGCATCGTCTCGCACGCACCGGACGGCTTTCACAAGGTGTTCTTCACCAATGGAGGGGCGGATGCGAACGAGAACGCCATCCGCATGGCCCGCCTCCACACCGGCCGGGACAAGGTGCTCTCGACCTATCGCTCGTACCACGGCAACACCGGGGCGGCCATCGTCGCCACCGGCGACTGGCGCCGCGTGCCGAACGAGTTCGCCAGGAGCCACGTGCACTTCTTCGGGCCCTACCTCTACCGCAGCGAGTTCTGGGCGCAGACGCCCGAGCAGGAGTCGGAGCGGGCACTCACGCACCTGCGCCGCGTGATCGAGTCGGAGGGGCCGGCGTCGATCGCGGCCATCGTGCTCGAGACGGTGCCAGGCACCGCCGGCATCCTGGTCCCGCCTCCCGGTTATCTCGCGGGGGTTCGTGCGCTCGCCGACCAGCACGGCATCCTGGTCATCCTCGACGAGGTCATGGCCGGTTTCGGTCGCACCGGGCGCTGGTTCGCCTTCGACGGGTACGACATCGTGCCCGACCTCATCACCTTCGCCAAGGGTGTGAACTCTGGGTACATCCCGGTCGGCGGCGTGGTCATCCCCGACGCGATCGCGAGCGACTTCGACGAGCGGGTCTTCCCCGGAGGCCTCACCTACAGCGGGCATCCGCTCGCGATGGCGTCGATCGTCGCGGCACTGGACGCGATGGAGAGCGAGGGGATCGTCGCCCACGCGGCGGCGATCGGGGCGGATGCGATCGGGCCGGCCCTCGCGGAGCTGGCGTCCGCGCATCCACTGATCGGCGAAGTGCGCGGCGAAGGCGTGTTCTGGGCGATCGAGCTCGTCGCCGATCGCGAGACCCGCGAGCCCGTCGCGGCGGCGATGATGGGGCGCATCAAAGCCGGACTGCTCGAACGCGGAGTCATCCCGTTCATCCAGGACAACCGCATCCATGTCGTGCCGCCGTGCGTCGTCACCGCCGACGAGGTCGCGCAGGCGATGGCCGCGTACGACGAGGTGCTCACCGCCGTCGAAAGGACCGAATGATGACCGAGATGATCAACCACTGGATCGGCGGGCGCGAATCCGCCGGGACGTCCACCCGCACGCAGCCGGTCTTCGACCCTGCGCTCGGCACCTCCACGAAGGAGGTGCGGCTCGGCAGTGCGGCCGATGTCGACGCAGCCGTCGCGACAGCTCTCGCCGCGTTCGGCGAGTGGGGCGGCACCTCGTGGGCGAAGCGGCAGAGCGTCATCTTCGCGTTCCGCGAGCTGCTGAACGCCCGCAAGGAGGAGCTGGCGCAGATCCTCACCTCCGAACACGGCAAGGTGCTGTCGGATGCGCTGGGCGAGATCGCGCGCGGGCTCGAAGTCGTCGACTTCGCCGCCGGGATCGCGCAGCTGGCGAAAGGCGAGTACTCGGAGAACGTGTCCACCGGCGTCGACGTCTACTCGTTGCGCCAGCCGCTCGGAGTCGTCGGCATCATCAGCCCGTTCAACTTTCCGGCGATGGTGCCGATGTGGTTCTTCCCGATCGCCATCGCCGCCGGGAACACCGTCGTGCTGAAGCCGAGCGAGAAGGACCCGTCGGCGTCGGTCTGGCTGGCGAAGCTGATGCAGGAGGCCGGGCTGCCCGACGGCGTGCTCAACGTCGTGCACGGCGACAAGGAGTCCGTCGACGCGCTGCTCGCGCATCCGGACGTGCAGTCGATCTCGTTCGTCGGGTCCACCCCGATCGCCCGCTACGTCTACGAGACCGGCACCGCGGCCGGCAAGCGGGTGCAGGCGCTCGGGGGCGCGAAGAACCACATGCTGGTGCTCCCGGATGCCGACCTCGACCTGGTCGCGGACTCCGCCGTCAACGCCGGCTTCGGCTCGGCCGGCGAGCGGTGCATGGCGATCAGTGTCGTGCTGGCCGTCGACTCGATCGCGGATGAGCTGGTCTCGAAGATCACGACCCGGATGGCGGGCCTGACCACCGGGGACGGCCGCCGCTCCTGCGACATGGGACCGCTGATCACGCAGGCGCACCGCGACAAGGTGGCGGGCTACATCGACATCGCCGTCACGGACGGCGCCACCGTCGTCGTCGACGGGCGCGATGTCGAGCCCGATGGAGCGGCTGAAGGCTTCTGGCTCGGCCCGACCCTCATCGACAACGTATCGACGGACTCACGCGTCTACATCGACGAGATCTTCGGGCCGGTGCTCTCGGTCGTGCGGGTCTCCGGGTACGACGAGGGCCTCGGCATCATCAACGCCAGCCGGTATGGCAACGGAACCGCGATCTTCACCAACGACGGCGGCGCGGCCCGCCGATTCCAGCGCGAGGTGCAGGTCGGCATGATCGGCATCAACGTGCCCATCCCTGTGCCGGTCGCCTACCACTCGTTCGGCGGCTGGAAGGACTCGCTCTTCGGCGACGCCAAGGCCTACGGCGCGCACGGCGTCGACTTCTTCACCCGCGAGAAGGCGGTCACGTCACGGTGGCTCGACCCGAGCCACGGCGGGATCAACCTCGGCTTCCCGCGCAACGCGTAGCGCCGCGAGGGCGATCGGCGCGGCGCGGCTCGGCGCAGCGCGGCTCGGCGGCGTCCCACGGCCGAGAGTGTCACTTCCGGACGAGCGCGTCACGTGCGCGGGGCACTCTCGACCGGAAGTGTCACCCTCGGTGCGCGAGCCCGCAGTGGAGCGGTGCGCGCCGCTACCGTGCGGGCCGGATGGTGAGGACCTGCTCGGCCCGCCCCACCGGCCCCGTCGTGTCGTGCAACACGCTGCTCGTCAGGCCGTGGCCCGCGGGCCCGAACGTCACCGTCGTGTCGAGGCCGACCCACGACCCCACCGGCTGGCGGTACAGGTGGATGGTCAGGTCGAGGTTCGGGTAGATCCAGCTGGTCGGCGGCTGGCGCACGGCTATGCCGTTGGCCGTGTCGACCAGCGCGATGAACGAGGCCTGCGCGCTCGCGTCCTCCCCCTCGACGAGCTGCGTATCGCTGGTCAACCAGGCCGTCGTCCTGCCCGGCGCCGGCTCGCCCAGCGGCCGCACCTCGAGGGAGTCGATGTACCCTCCTGGCCACGTATCGTCCATCGGCCACACCGCGAGACCATCCGGCCCCGCGAGAGCGGCAGGGGCTCCGCCGGCGACGGATGCCGTGTCGACGACGTCGATGAACCACGCGCGGGCCAGAACCGCGACCCGTCCGCCGATCTCGACGCTCGCCTCGACCAGTTCGATGGTGCGGCCGGGCCTGATCGTCTCGACCCTGATCGTGCAGTCCTCCAAGGCCAGGAAACCGAGGATGTCGAAACTGATGCGGCCGAGCTGCTTGCTGCCGGGCGCGTGCGCGGTCCGGTGCAGGTCGATGGCGTGCACGACGCGTCCGCCCAATGGGCTGAAGTGGATCTCGGACGCATTCCAGGCGCCTCCGGCATGCACGGTGGGGCGGTACCGATCGCCGTCGAGTCGTTCGAAATATGCGCTCATGGATGCTGTGCTCTCCGCGGTCGTCTTCACAGGGCTTCCAGCGGATTCTCTCGCAGTTTGCGTGCCACCCCGCCCTCGACCAGTCGCCGCGCCGACGTGTCCGGCTTGCGCTCCGCCTGATCCGTGACGCACGCCGTGAACTCTCGGGCCAGGTCACCGCGCGGGTGCCGCTCGAGGACCTCCTGCCGGAACGCGAGCGGGAGCTCGTCCGCCCGTGCGCCGGCGATGTCGAGCGCGGTCGCGATCTCGAGCAGGTGGCCCTCGGTGTCGAACGCCGGATCGACTGCCGGCCAGTTGTGCCGGACGATCACGTCGTGCGCTCGCCCTCGGCGCTCGGCCGGCCAGCCTGCGCCCGCGGTGAGGGCGATCGCCACGTGGCCGCCCGCATCCTCGTAGGCGAGCGTGTGGTTGTCGAACTCGGGCGCGATACCGACATCGTGGAGGATGGCGGCCACGTAGAGCAGCTCGAGGTCGGGCTCGAGACCCCGGAGCCGCGCGAAGCCTACGGCCCAGAGCCAGGACCGCTGCACGTGGTCGAGGAGCGACGGTGTGTGGTACTCGGTTGCGATCTCGAGTGCGGCGCGCGAGGCAGCGGTGTCGGGGGCAGTGATCTCGCTCATTCTCATGAAACTCATCATCGCGCGTCGCCGCGTTTCGCTGAAGGATGGAGGAGCGGGGGCGACGTTCCCGCTCTCACAATTTGAAGGGAGATCTCCCATGGCTCAATACGATGTCGCCGATCGATCGGCGATCGTGACGGGAGGCGGCTCCGGCATAGGACGCGCGGTCGCGCTCACGCTGGCCGCGAGCGGCGCATCCGTTCTCGTCACCGACCTCAACGCGGACCACACGAACGCCGTCGTCGCCGAGATCGAGAAGGCGGGCGGCACGGCCGCCGCCCTCGTCGGCGATGTGACCGACCCCGACTTCGCCACGGAGTCCGTCGCGCGCGCGAACGCGCTGGCTCCGCTCCGCATCGCCGTCAACAACGCCGGGATCGGCGGGGATGCCGCCAAGGTCGGTGACTATTCGCTCGACAGCTGGAGGAAGGTCATCGAGGTCAACCTCAACGGAGTGTTCTACGGGATGCGCGCCCAGCTCGACGCGATCGGAGCGAACGGTGGAGGCGCGATCGTGAACATGGCGTCCATCCTCGGCAGCGTCGGTTTCGCGAGCTCATCCGCCTACGTCACCGCCAAGCACGCACTGCTCGGCCTCACGCAGAACGCGGCACTCGAGTACGCGGACCAGAAGGTGCGGGTCACCGCCGTAGGGCCCGGGTTCATCCGGACTCCGCTCGTGGAGGCGAACCTCAGCCCCGACGTCCTCAGCTTCCTGGAAGCCAAGCACGCGCTCGGCCGCCTCGGCGAGCCCGAGGAGGTCGCCTCGCTGGTCGCATTCCTCGCCTCGGACGCCGCCAGCTTCATCACCGGCAGCTACCACTTGGTCGATGGGGGCTACACCGCGCAGTGAGCCGGGCGGCCAGGGGCCCTGCCGCCCCCATTCTGAGCGAGCGCCCAGGTTGCAGCGGGTGCGCTCGTTCAGAACGTGTGCGGGGGCCGAGCGGCCGGTCGACAGCGGCTCAGCGGCCGCTCAGCGGACGACGTCGTAGACGAACTTCGTGACTCCATTCGAGAAGGTCTCGTTCTCGACGACCTCGAGGTTCGTGGTGGAGTCGCCGCCGGCGAACAGCCGCTTGCCGTCACCCAGGAGGAGCGGGAAGACGAGCAGGTGGTACCGGTCGACGAGCCCTGCCGTGGCGAGGTTCTGGGCGAGAGTGGCGCTGCCGTGGACGATGATGTTGCCGCCGTCGGTCTGTTTGAGCGCGGCGACGTCGTCGAGGGAGCGCAGGACGAACGTGTTGTTCCACTCGGGCTCGGTGAGCGTGCTCGAGACGACGTACTTCGGCATCGCGTTGTAGTCGGCGAACTCGTCCATCGTCGGCCAGATCGGCGCGAACTCGTCGTAGCTGACCCGGCCCATCAGCATCGCGGTCGCCTCGACCTGCTCGCGGCCCTTGATCTCGTAGGCCTCCGCGACGAACGGCACGTCCTTGAACGTCCAGCCGGCGCGTGGGTGCGATCCGCCGCCGGGGGAGTCGATGACGCCGTCGACGGTGATGAATTCGGTGACGATCAGGGTGCGCATTTTTGTCAGGACCTTTCCTCTTCGACGATTCTGTCTCACCTAGACGTCGAACGGGACCGGCCGATTTCGACATCCACCGGGCGGCGAGAGCTGTGAGTGGCCTTCGCCGCGGGGGTATGCCGCGCCAGGCGCCGTTGGGCGGGGGCACAGGCGCCGGAGGGTATGCCGCTCCTGGCACCGTTGGCCGGGGGATCAGGCGCCGGCTGGGCCGCCCAGTGCCTCGACGGCCAGCTCGTGGTCGGTGAGGGAGTCGAGGCCGGAGACGGCAAGGACGCCGACGAGTGACCCGGCCACCCGGATGGGCACGGCGCCGCCGGTCGGAGCGTATTCGGCCGCGGTCAGGCCGAAATGATCCAGGAAGTCGGGGTCGTTCTTGGCGAGGAGTTCAAAGACCGCGTGCGACGAACGATCGAACCGTCGGACGACGGCGATCTTGCGCGCGACCCAGGCGTCGTTGTCCGCGCTGGTGCCCGGCAGGGCGGCATGGAAGACCCGCTGGCTTCCCAGCACGATCGAGATGGTGATGCCGTACCCCTCGCGCAGGGCCCGCTCGACGAGCGCTTGCCCGACGCGCCAGGCCTCTTCGTGCGTGAATCGCGGTTGATCGGGCGCCTCGAACTCGTTCATACGCTCATCCTCCCTGACGCAACCCGTCGAGTCCGGGAAAAGTCCGCTCCAAATCGCTCCAAACGCGGACTTTTCCCGGACTCGGCGTCGCTGCGGGCTCGGCGCGGGCCGCGGGCCAGGCCCGGTCGCGCTGGGCGGGCCAGGCCCGGTCGCGCTGGGCGGGCCAGGCCCGGGTCGCGCTGGGCGCGGGCCGCGGCCGAGCCCGGGTCGCGCTCGTCGCGGGCCGCGGAGCGGGCTCGGCGCGAGTCGGGCCGCGCGCCGCAGGCCGGGCCCGGGTCGCGCTGGGCGCGGCCGCGGAGCGCCCGCCGCGAGGGCTCAGGCCTCGCGGGCGGCGGGCGAACGCTCGGAGGTGCGGGCCGGGTCGCGCTCGACGACGGCGCCGAGGACCTCGTCGATCCGCGACATCAGCTCGGCGGGGATGGTGACCCCCGACGCCTTCGCGTTCTCGACGACCTGCTCGGGCCGCGAGGCGCCGATGATCGCCGTTGCGACGTTCTCGTTCTGCAGCACCCAGGCCACGGCGAGCTGCGCGAGCGTGAGATCGAGCTCGCGCGCGATCGGCGTGAGGTTCTGAACGCGGCTGAGGACGTCATCCGTCAGGAAGCGCTTGACCGCACCCGCGCCTCCGCGCTCGTCGGTCGCCCGGCTGCCCTCGGGCAGCGGAGCGCCAGGAAGGTATTTGCCGCTCAGCACACCCTGCGCGACCGGCGACCAGACGATCTGGGAGATGCCGAGCTCCTGCGAGGTGGGCACGATCCGGTCCTCGATGACCCGCCACAGCGCCGAGTACTCGGGCTGGTTCGAGATGAGCTGGATGTTCAGCTCCTTCGCGAGCGCGGCACCCGCCCGCAGCTGCTCCTCGGTCCATTCACTCACTCCGATGTAGAGTGCTTTACCCTGCCGCACGACGTCGGCGAACGCCTGCATGGTCTCCTCGAGCGGGGTCTCGTAGTCGTACCGGTGCGCCTGGTACAGGTCGACGTAGTCGGTCTGCAGCCGCGACAGCGACCCGTTGATCGATTCGAGGATGTGCTTGCGCGACAGTCCCACATCGTTGTGGCCCTTGGGACCGGTGGGGCCGAACACCTTCGTGAAGATCTCGAGCGATTCGCGGCGTTCCCCCTTGAGGGCGCCGCCCAGGACCGTCTCCGCCGCCGTGTTCGCGTAGACGTCGGCCGTGTCGAACGTGGAGATGCCGACATCCAGGGCCGACCGAACGCACGCCGCAGCGGTCTCGTTCTCGATCTGCGAGCCGTGGGTCAGCCAGTTTCCGTAGGTGATCTCCGAGATCTTGAATCCGGACCGACCCAAATACCTGAACTGCATTTCGTTCCTCTCGAGTGATACATGTGTCTCAGGTTCGATGCTAGGCAACTCGATTGATCGAATCCAACAGTAGATGGTTCTGGGATTCATCCGGCCGGTCGATGAATGCGGCGGAAGCGCCTCGGCGGGTGCGGCACGAGAATGGCGCGGCACGAGAATGGACAGATGCACCCCGCGCCGGCATCTCCGCCCAAGCTCGCCCCCGGCGACCGCGTCGCCGTCCTCTCCCCCTCGTTCGCAGCGCCGGGTCTCGCGCCCGAAGTCCACGAGCAGGGGATGCGCCGCCTTGCCGAGTCGACAGGCCTCGTCCCGGTCGAATACCCGACCACCCGCAGGCTGGGTGCGAGCCCCGAAGACCGGGCGGCAGACATCAACGCGGCATTCGCCGACCCGGGCATCCGGGGCATCCTTGCGACGATCGGCGGGGACGACCAGGTCACGGTCATCCCCCATCTGGATGCCGCCCTCGCCACCGCTGACCCGAAGCCGTTCTTCGGCTACAGCGACAACACCAGCCTCTTGAACTGGCTCTGGTCGCTCGGTATCGCCGGATACTACGGCGGCTCCACGCAGGTCCACCTCGGCGCCGGTCCGCGGATCGACGATGTGCAGCTCACGTCGCTGCAGGCCGCGCTCTTCACCGGCGGCGAGGTCGAGCTGACCGAGCCGGGCGAATCGGAGGACTTCGGACACGACTGGCTGTCACCGCTCGCCCTCGTCGAGTTCGGCGATCGCGAGCCGACAGAGCCGTGGATGTGGGCCGGTCCCGCCCGCGAGGCCACCGGCCGCACCTGGGGCGGCTGCCTCGAGGTCATCGACCAGCTGGCCATCGCCGGTCGCATGCCGTCCGTCGAGGCGCTCGAAGGGAGCATCCTGATCCTCGAGACCAGCGAAGAGCTTCCGCCGGCCTCGTGGGTGAAGCGCTGGGTCCGCGCCCTCGGCGAGCGCGGTGTCCTCGCGGCCGTCGACGGCGTCCTCGTCGCGCGGCCTCCGGTCAGCACGTTCGGGTCGGTGCCGCCTCCGGAGGAGCGCCCCCGGCTCCGCGCTGCGCAGCGCGACGCCGTCATCGGCGAGATCTCCCACTACAACCCGGAGGCTGTCGTCTGCGTCGGTGTTCCGTTCGGCCACACCCGGCCGCAGTGGATCCTGCCGTATGGCGGGCGAGTCCGGCTCGACGGTCGCGCACGTACAGTGACCGCCGACTACAGCTGACCGCGGCGCGGCGCTGCGCCCCGCTGCGGCGAGGCCGCCGGTACGATTCCCCCAGGAGACCTGGTCGTTCTACTGGTTCCCGGATGCACGCCACCGCGGCGCACGCCACCCCACGCCACCGCACCGCACTCACCGAAGAGGTAACCGTTGACCGACTTGCCGCCGACCACCCCACCCGCCGACAGCGCTCCCGAGCCCGCCGCCTGGCCGCCGACTCCGGCCGCGGGGAGCACATCAGAACCCGTCGCCTGGGGGCCGCCCCCGGCCTCCGACCGTGGCCTCCCGGCCTACCCGGCACCGGGTGCCATGCCGGCACCACCGGCGACGGTGCCGTTCAGCAAGCTCGCCATCGCCGGCTTCGTGGTCTCGTGCATCTCGATCTTCATCTTCGGCTGGCTCGGCATCGTGGGCGTCCTGCTGTCCTCCCGCGCTCTCACCGCCTCCCGGCGCGGACTCGTCCGCGGTCGCGGACTGGCCATCGCCGGGCTTGTGATCGGTGTGATCGGCTTCGCCGCCTACGCGATCATCTTCATGACGCACCTGAAGTGACCGTGGGAGGATGACAAATTAACTTCACTTGTCACGATTGTTCGTTTCGGATGCGCTGAAGCGGCCATGCGTGACAACTGACGGCCGGGCGGCGTCCACGAGCTCGCCGCAGCGCCAGCACGGCGCGGGCAATTCGCCCTCGTTCATCGCTCCGCACGCCTCGCAGACGCGTGGGAGCCAGCACGCGGCGTCGCCGCCGTCCACTTCAGGTACCGAGACCGAACGCGAAACGGCCGTCGCGGATGGGCTCGCCGCCCGCAGCTTCAGCGAACCGTTCGAACGCGGCGGCCACCCGCGAACGGTCGTCCTCCGGCATCTGCGCGAAGACCGCGGCCATAGCGGCCCGCCGGTGGGTGAGCACGTGCTGGACGAGCTCTGAGCCTGAAGCGGTGAGGTCGAGCTGCACGTACCGGCGATCAACGGGATCGTCGGTTCGCACGATCAGGCCGGCTTTCACCAGCTTGTCGCACGTGCGCGTCGCGTTCGACGGATGCACGTCCAGCTCGGATGCGACGGCGCCGAGATTCTGCGGCCCCGAAGCCGCGATCAGCATCAGCACACGCAGTTGCGGGGTGGTGACCACATCTTCCACCTCGACCACGGAGCGCGCCGCAACTCGCATCATCACATTGGCGGCCGCGAGCGCAGCGTCGACCGCCAGTGCTTCGGCGGCGACCTCGGTGGAGCTCATGGGGTCCAGTATTCCGCCGACCGTTGCAAGCCCGCAAGCTTTGCGCACCCGCATCTGTGGAGCCGTCGGCAGTCGCCCGGCGTAGAGTAACAGCATCCACAGGTTCGCCGGCACCGTCGCCGGACAATCCGGATCAGACGGGATGCTTCCGGCGCTACCACGCCACAAGGAGGCGCTTACCCATGCTCACTGAAGCCCACACCGTCCTGCCCGCATCCGATCTCAAACGGGCGCAGGATTTCTACCACAATGCGCTCGACCTCGACCCGTCGGAGGTGGAGAGCGAGAACCTCATGTACCGCCTGGATTCCGGGTCCGTGTTCGAGATCTACGAGACGAGCAACGCCGGAACCGCAGCGAACACCCAGATGTGCTTCATGACCGACGGCCTCGACGGCGACATGGCCCGCCTGCGCGAGCGGGGCGTGACGTTCGAGGACTACGACTTTCCCGGCCTGAAGACCGAGAACGGAGTCGCAACCCTCGGCGACACGAGGACGGCATGGTTCAGGGACTCGGAGGGCAACTTCATCTGCCTGACCGAACTCACGTGAGCCGGGTCGGCGGCGACTGAACCGCGCGGGTCAGCGATCGGGGATGGCGGCGATCGCCTCGATCTCGACGAGCGCGCCCGTCCGGCCGGGGCTCACCGAGAGCACGGTGACAGCCGTGCGGCGGTCGCCCCAGACCGAGGCCGTCGCCGCGTACGCCTCGCCAGGCTCGATGCCCGGCGCGAGATAGATCGTCAGCTTGGCGACGTGCTCCGCGTCCGTGCCTGCCTCCGCGAGCACGGCCAGGAGGTTGCGCAGGGCCTGTTCCGTCTGCGGGCCGAGCCCGTCGCGGAGGGCGCCGGTCTCATCCACACCGTTCTGGCCGCCGACGTAGAGCGTCGCGCCAGCGGGCGCGATCATGCCCTGGGCGAAGGCGGGACTGTGGAACAGCTGCGGAGGGTCGACCGGGGTGAGTGGAGGCATGCTGCCATTCTCACGCCGTCTTGCGGCCTTCGTCCATGGCGGATTCGCCCCCGTTGTGGATGCGCGTCGTCAGCGCGACGTGCCAGTCGACGTCTTCCCACATCCCCCGGTACTGTGGCCCGCAGAAGTTGCTGGTCGCCATGCCCACCCAGCGGTCGTGCCTGAGCGCCTCGCCGACGCCGAACTCGCACAGCTCCTTGACCCAGTCCCAGTCGAGGCCTGGGCCGTCCTTCCAGCAGACGATCGCCCATGACTCCGTGGTCACCAGGGGCAGGTTCCTCCACCGCGACCAGTCGGCCATGTCGGTGATCATCGTGGAGAGCTGGATGCGCCACTCGTCCGGACTTGAACGGTAGAGCCGCTCCGCCTCCTCGGCGAGCAGCTCGTACTGCGTGGGGTCCCGCCCGTCGTACTGCAGTTCGTCGTAGTACGGCCGCGGCCCCGCCAGCACCATCCAGACGTGCGGTTCGAGCAGGTCGTAGTGGGAGACGTCCTCGGCGAGGACGGTCTCGAACTGGGCGGAGATCGAAAAGCACAGCGGAAGATCGGGGTAGGCAGCCCGGACGAGGTCGAGTGCCGTATTGGTCCAGCGCCGCCCTTCGTCCGACGTCCGGAGCAGGTCGTCCTTCCCCTCCTCGCCGCCCGGAACGGTGAACGGCGCCCAGAACAGCTGCGGCCACTCGTTGCACAGGTCCACGTACCAGATCGCGTGCAGCAGCCCGGCGTCACGGAGGTGATCGAGCGTCGCGACCCAGACGGCGGCGAGTTCCTCGGGTCCCGTGATCGCCATCCGCGTGTCCACGACGTCCTGTCGGAACCAGGTCGACAGGGCGACCTTCAGCCCCCGCGCAGCCGCAAGGCGGATGAAGTCGACGAGGGCCGGCATCGGCGTCACCGTCACCTTGGCCGGGCTGCCCCAGTCGTGCATGACCCACGCGGGCAGAAGCGTGAAACTCCCCGCCGGATCCGCGGCGACCAGGTGCGGGTACGCGTCGATCCTGACCACGTCGTAGCCGCGCTCGACCAGCTCGTCGAGCGCGCGCTCCCAGTTCTCGTAGCCGCCGCCCGGCCAGCGCCGCTCCAGCCACGAGAAGTCCCACATCGCGACGGCGAGGGCACTCTTCGAACCGGTGTCCAGCTCAGCCATCCGAGCCGGGTTCCCCGCCGTCGCCCCAGACCTGCTCCCAGCCCACACCGACCGCGTCACCGGCCCTCACGTACCCGTCGGCGTCGACACAGGCCTCGCGCACCACCGGGTTCCGGGTGACCAGGGACTCGAAGTACGTGGTGTTCGGGATGCTCATGGCGAGCTGGATGTTCACCGGCCCACCCGCGTGGATCTCGGCCCGGAGGTTGAACGACTCGGCGAGATGCGCGATCCGGAGTGCGCCGGTCACGCCGCCCTTCAGGGTGGCACCGGTTCGCACGGCACCCGCGCATCCGGATGCGATGAAGTCCGCGGTGTTCAGATGGACCCCGTCGCTGGTCTCCGCGACCAGCAGCGGGATGTCCACCTGTTCGGCCAGGCGCTTGTAGGCGGTGATGCTGAACTCGCGCATCGGCTCCTCGTACCAGCGGTAGCCGGCTTCGGCGAGCGCCCTGCCGAGGTAGACGGAGTCGTGGAGGTCGAATCCGGCGGACCCGTCGTACATCAGGTCGATGTCGGGGCCGACGTGGTCGCGGAGCGCCTGCGACAGCGCGGCGTCCCGTTTCACCTCGCCCCACGCGTGCAGCTTGATCGCGTGATAACCCAGCTCGAGGCACTGGTCCGCGACGTCGAGGTATTCCGGGATGTCGCGGAAGGTCGTCGTCGAGGCGTACGCAGGAAGCGCATCCCGGTACGAGCCGAGCAGCCGGTGGAGCGGGAGCCCGGCCCGCTTCGCCGCGATGTCCCACAGCGCGATGTCCGCGAGCCCCAGTACGTAGATCGGGAACTCCTCGATGCGATCGAGCTCCCACACCCGGTGCCACAGCCATTCGCGGGCGAGCGCATCCGTCCCGACCAACTCAGCGCGCAGACGCCGCTCGACCAGGTCCTTCAGGATCACGCCGCGGGTGCAGTGGGCATAGCCCCGGATACCTGACTCGGTCGTGATGACCAGCCAGCCGCCCACCGTCTCAGCCGGATCGGACCCTGGCAGCCCCTGCCTCCACACGAACGGCGGGGAGGCAGGCGGCTGGCGCACCAGGACGACGTCGACGTCGACGATCGTGTCACCGCCGGCGCCGCTCATGACTGCAGCGTGAAATACTGCTGGAGCTCTGCAGACACGGCAGGGATGCTGATGGATCGCCCGTCGGTCCGCAGCGAGATCGTCGCCGCCTCGCCCGCGGCCACTGCATCCCGTGCTGCGACCGGCGACGTCTCAGTCGCGCCCCCGTCGCGCACGAACCGCAGGAACTCGGCGACGAGGGCACTGTCCGCTCCCCCGTGACCGCCCTCCGCGGGCGGAATCGGGATGACCTCGTCCGCCTCGCTGTAGTCGCCGCGCTTCGTCCACACCTTGATCACGCCTCCCTCGCCGTCGCCGAAGTTCTCGATGCGGCCCTCGGTTCCGATGACGGTGTAGTTGCGCCAGTAGTCGGGCGTGTAATGGCACTGCTGGTAGCTGGCGTAGACGCCGTTCTCCAGCTGCATCAACATCATCGAGACGTCCTCGACGTCGACGACCGGGTTCAGCCCGGTCAGGGACTTCGGCGGCCAGTTGTCGTGGCTGAGCCACTCGCCCATGCGCTCGTCGGAGCGATCCCGGCGGTCGGTGATGTCGCCGTAGACGGTGAGTCCGCCCATCCCGACGACCGTCTCGCTGCGCGAGTCCGCCAGCCAGTGGATCACGTCGAGGTCGTGGGCGCCCTTCTGCAGCAGCAGGCCGGTCGACTTGGTGCGGTCGGCATGCCAGTCCTTGAAGTAGAAGTCGCCGCCGTTGCCGACGAAGTGACGGCACCAGATCGCCTTGACCTCACCGATCCGGCCGGAGCGGATGATGTCCCGCATGAGTCGCACCACAGGAAGGTGGCGCATGTTGTGGCCGACGTACAGGCGTGTGCCGGACGCGCGTGCGGTCTCGAGGACGCGGTCGGCATCCTCGGCCGTGATCGCCAGCGGCTTCTCGCAGAAGACCGGCACGCCCGCGCGCAGGGCCGCGATCGCGACCTCGGCGTGCGTGAAGTCCGGCGAGAGCACCATCACAGCATCGATGTCCGAGGCCAGCAGGTCGTCGAGCGACGTTGCGATCTTCGCATCCGGAAGCTCCTCGGCGACGCGCCGCTGGGCACGCTCGGCCGGGTCCCAGACCGCGGTGATGACCGCATCGTTGCCGGGGCTGACGACCTCATGCCAGAGTTCTGCGCGCTCGCCGAAGCCGACGATTCCGATTCGAAGTGTCACAGGGTTCTATCCTTTCGTGCCCGTCAGCGCGATGCCCTGGATGAACTGGCGCTGAAGGATGGCGAATGTGAGGAGCATCGGCAGGCAGGCCATCAGGGCCGCTGCCATCAATACGGGGAAGTCGGTGAAGTGCAGGCCGATGAGCTGGGCCATCCCGACGGTGAGTGGCTCCTTGGCGGGGTCCGACGTCACGACGAGCGGCCACAGCAGGTCGTTCCACGACCACAGCGCGGTGAACACGGCGAGCGCGATGATGCCGGGCTTCGCGAGGGGCAGCATCACCTTGTAGAAGACCTGCCACGGGTTCGCGCCGTCGACGCGGGCCGCCTCCTCGAGTTCGTTGGGGAGCGCCATGAAGAACTGGCGCATGAGGAAGCATCCGAACGCACTGAACATGCCGGGCACGATCAGAGCGGTGAGGCTGTTCGTCCAGCCGAGATGGAGGATGAGCTCGAACTGCGGGAGCAGGAAGAGCTGCGACGGGACCATCAGCACCGACAGGAACGCGATGAAGATCGGCGTCCGGCCGGGGAACCGCAGGCGTGCGAACGCGTAGCCGGCCATCGTGCAGAGCACGACTTGGCCCGCGACGCGGCCGAGCGTGAGCAGTACGGAGTTCGTCAGCATCGAGACGAACGGAAGCGAGGCGAGCACCTTGGCGAAATTGCCGAAGTCCCAGGGGCTCGGGATGATCTGCGGCGGCACGGCGTGCGCCCCGTCGAAGGTCTTGAACGCGGTGAGCAGTTCCCAGACGAACGGGAAGATCATGACCACGGCGCCGGCGATCAGCAGGACGTGGACGACCCAGGGCTGCCGAACACGGCGTGTGCGTCGCACCGTGGCGGCGCCCGTGGCGGGTGCTGTGGACTCCCTCGCGCGAGCGGGCTCGCGGGTGAGGGTCGACTCAGTACTCATAGTGAACCCATCTGCGCTGGAGCCGGAACTGGATGGCGGTGAGGACCAGGATGATGACCATCAGCACGAGCGCGATCGCTGCGGCGAGGCCGCGCTGGTTGCGGATGAAGCCGGTCTCATAGAAGAGGGAGACGATCGTCATCGTCGCCTGCTTGGCCGGGCTCCCCGTGGGGATCATGACGTAGAGCAGGTCGAAGACCTGCAGCGCGCCGATCACGGTGATCACGCTGACGAAGAAGACGCTCGGGCTCAAGAGCGGGAGCGTGACGGAGAAGAAACGGCGGATCGGGCCCGCTCCGTCGAGGCTGGCCGCTTCGTAGAGCGACGTGGGGATGCCTTGAAGCCCGGCCACGAAGATCACGATGTTCGTGCCGAGGGTCGCCCAGATGCCGACCACGGCGACGGCCAGAAGGGCGGTCGACGGGTTGGCGAGCCAGCTCGTCCCCTGGATCCCGAACAGGTGGAGCGCCTGGTTCAGGACGCCGTAGTCGCCGTTGTAGATGAACGTCCAGACGAGGGCGATCGCGGCCGGCATGGTGACGACAGGGATGAAGTAGAGCACGCGGTAGAGGCTGCGGCCCTTCAGGTTCGGTGTGTTCATCAGGCTGGCGATGACGATCGCGAGCGGGATGCCGAGGAGAGCCACGCACGTGTACAGGGCGGAGTTGCCTGCTGCGTTGAGCAGGTCGGGGGTGTTGAAGAGCTGGACGAAATTCGCGAAGCCCACCCACGTCTCGCCGCCGAAGGCGCCCGTGGTGGTGAGGGACATGTAGCCGGTGCGGAGGATCGGCCAGAAGTAGAACGCGATCAGACCGAGGGCCGTGGGGCCCACGAACAGCAGCGCCCACCAGGCGGAGTCCCGCAGCGGCTTGCGACGCCGGGCCGCAGGTGCCGGGGTCGCCCCCGGCACCTGGGTCCGCGTCATCGTCGATGACTGTGACACGTCGTTATTCCTTGGCGAGGTCCGCGTTCATCTTCGCGGCGAGGTCCTTCAGTCCCGTCTCGACGTCAACCGACCCGGTCCAGATCTTCGTCATCTCAGCGGTCTCGTCGGTGTTCCACGCTGCCGTGTTCTTCGACACCGGGTAGGCGACGGCCGTCTTGACCTCATCCATGTAGGCCTGGAGGTTGAAGTTCGGCAGGGACTTGACCCACAGGTCCTGGCTGCCGTTGAAGGCGGGGATGACCGCGCCGGACTTGGCCATGACATCCGCAGCCGTCTTGCCGCTGGCGTAGGCGGCGAACTTCTTCGCAGCATCGATGTGCGCGCTCTTGGCGGAGACGACGTTTCCGAGGCCGTGCATGATCGACTGGTTGCTCACCGGGCCCTGCGGCAGCGGGGCGACGTCGATGTTGCTCGCGATCGACGACTTGGCGAATGCGCCCGGGTTCCACGATCCGGCCCAGTACATCGCGACCTTCCCGGAGGTGAAGAGGTCGGCCGAGTAGGTGTCGGTCATCTGCTGGAGCGTGGGGGATTCCTTGGCCTTGACCAGGTCGACCCAGAATTTGACGCCCTCGATCGTCTTGGGGTCGTCGTAGCCGGACTTCTTGCCGTCGGGGCTGACGATGTAGCCGCCGGCCTGCGCCACGGTGTCGTAGAAGTTCTCCTGGCCGTACGGCGGTGCTGCGATGCCGAAGGTGCCGGGCGTCTTGCCCGTCAGCGCCTTGGCGTCGGCCTTCATGTCGTCCCAGGTCCAGCCGGCCTTGGGGTAGGCGACGCCCGCGGCGTCGAAGAGCTTCTTGTTGTACCAGACGCCGACGGTGTCGAAGTCCTTCGGAGCTCCGTAGACCTTGCCCTGGTAGGAGTAGAGGTCGACGAGCGCCTTCGGGTAGTCGCTGGTCTTCACGTTGTCGAGCGGTGCGAGCTGGCCGTTGGACGCGTAGAGCTGGAAGTTCGGTCCGTTCATCCAGAAGACGTCGGGCGCGGTTCCGGCCGTGGCCGCCGTCTGCAGCTTCGTCCAGTAGTCGGCGTTGGGGGTCAGTTCGATCGTGACCGAGATGTTGGGGTTCTGCTTCTCGAAGTCGGTGATGATCTGCTGCATCGCGGGCTCCTGGTTCTTGTCCCAGATGCCGTAGGTCAGCGAGACCTTCTCGTTCGAACTCGATGCACTCGAGCAGGCAGTGAGGCCCACGAGCCCGAGGGCCGCGATGGCCACTCCCGCTCCGATGGCGCGGATGGTACGTCGCTGCATTGGATCTCCTTTGATCGTTGCGTGTGATTGCGGCGGTGCTGAACAGAATTACTAAATCGATTAAGTAACAGTACTTTGCAAGTAAAGGCAAATATCGATCACTCTGATTGCGCGAAGTGATCAATCGCTGTGAGCGGGCCTCGGAACCGCCGCACGGATGCCGGGCGAACACCGAGCGTTGGCTTCAGCGGCGGGTCGACTCCCGTTCGATCAGCGTCCAGTCGAACTCGTGGAGCTCGCCCTTCCCGACCTCGCCCGGACCCTCGAGGGCCCGCCTGACGAGGATGTCGGCCACCCGCGCGAACTGGTCGATCGGGCCGACCGTCGAGAGCGCAGGCTCGGTGAGTCCCGCATCCGGGGTGTTGCCGACGCCGATGACCGCGACGTCCTCGGGCACCCGGATGCCGAGGCGGTGCGCGGCGTTGATGACCGCGATGGCGGCGAAGTCGGTCGTCGCATAGATCGCGGTCGGTCGGTCGGGCGCCGAGAGCAGGTCCAGTGCCACGGCGTACGCCTCGGCCTGCGTCTCCTCGTAGACACCGATGCGGTCCTCGCGCACCACGAGTCCGGCATCCGCGAGCGCGTCACGGTAGACGGTCAGGCGCGACGGCGAGTTGTTCACGTTCACTCGCGACGTGAGGCAGGCGATCTCGGTGTGCCGTTCGAGGAGATGATCGACGGCGATCCGGCAGCCGGGAAGCGACTTCGAGCGGATGACGTCGAAGCCCTTCGGGTCGATCGACTCGTCGAAGACGACGACCTTCTGGCCGCGTTCCACCATCGTCGCGAGCCTGCGATCATCCTCAGCACGGTCCGGACCGAGACCGATGTAGGCGACATCCGCCCGCTGGAGCTCGAGGGCAGAGAACCAGTCGCCGTCGGCGAGGATCATCGTCGTGAGGCCGGCGGCCTTGGCGGCCGAGTTGACCGCATCCGCCAGCGCGAGCGACCACGGGTCGCTCAGCATGTTCAGCGACAGCATCACCAGGCCGGTGCGCCCCGTGCGGACGGCCCGGGCGGAACTGTTCGGGTAGTAGCCGAGGCGCCGGACCGCTTCGTGGACGCGCTCCGCCGTCGCCTCGCTGATGCCGGCGTCGCGGCCCGAGAGGACGAACGAGACCGTTGTCGTGGAGACACCCGCTTCGCGCGCCACGGTCTTCAGCGTGGGCCGCGAGGGCGCCTGCCTCGATCCGTCTGCCATCGTTCCTCCTTCCGAACGGACGCAACGCTATACCAGCGGCGGGTATTTCAGGTGCACGTCAGCCGCCCAGCACCCCGCGCCAGTACACCCCACCCGGATACGCGAACTCCCCGAGCGTCGTCTCGTGGATCTGCGCGCTGTAGCCGGGCTGCGACGGCAGCACGTAGGCGCCGTTCTCGACGATGCACGGGTCGACGAAGTGCTCGTGCAGGTGGTCGACGTACTCGGTCACCCTGTTCTCGAGCGTTCCGGAGACCGCGACGTAGTCGAACACCGAGAGGTGCTGCACGAGCTCGCAAAGGCCGACACCGCCGGCGTGCGGGCAGACGGGCACGTCGAACTTCCTGGCCATCAGGTAGACCGCGAGGATCTCGTTGATGCTCGCGAGACGGGCGGAATCGAGCTGGCAGAAGTCGATCGCCTCCGCCTGGAACAGTTGCTTGAAGAGCACGCGGTTCATGCCGTGCTCCCCGGTCGCGACGCCGATCGGGGCGACCGCCCGGCGGATGGCGGCGTGCCCGAGCACGTCGTCCGGGCTGGTCGGCTCCTCGATCCAGAGCGGCTCGAACTGGGCGAGGGCGCTGACCCAGTCGATGGCCTCCGGAACATCCCACACCTGGTTGGCGTCGATCATCAGGTCCGCATCCCACCCGATGACCTCGCGTGCGATGCGGCAGCGGCGGATGTCCTCCTCGAGGTTCGCACCGACCTTCAGTTTGATGTGGCGGTAGCCCGCATCCACCGCCTCCTGGCACAGCCGACGGAGCTTCTCGTCCGAGTATCCGAGCCAGCCCGCGCTGGTCGTGTAGCAGGGGTAGCCGGATGCTTCGAGCTCGGCGATCCGCGCACCGCGCGTCGGTTCCAGCTCGGCCAGCATCGCGATCGCCTCGTCGCGCGTGAGAACATCCGAGAGGTATTGCAGGTCGGCCACATCGACCAATTGCTCGGGTGTCAGGTCGGCGAGCAACCGCCACAACGGCTTCCCGGCCCGCCGCGCAGCGAGATCCCAGAGCGCGTTCATGACGGCGGCGAGCGCGAGATGCTCGACGCCCTTCTCGGGTCCGAGCCAGCGCAGCTGGGAGTCCGACTTCAATTCGCGGTAGATGCCGCCGAGGTCGCCGACGAGTTCGTCGACGTCGCGGCCGATCAGCGGTTGTGCGCGCTGCTCGGCCGCGAGCACGCAGATGTCGTTGCCGCGCCCGATGGTGAACGTGAAGCCGTAGCCCTGCACATCCGGGGAATCCGTGCGCAGCACGACGTAGGCCGCGGAGTAGTCGGCGTCCTTGTTCATCGCATCGGAGCCGTCAGCGGTGAGTGAGGTGGGGAACCGCAGGTCGTAGACGTCGACGGCGGTGATCGTCGTCACTTGCGCTCGCCTGCCGGCCGGACGCGCAGGTGCGTCATTCCGCCATCGACTTCGAGTGCCGTACCGGTGACGGACCCCGAGAGCGGGCTCGCCAGGAACGCGATCGCATCCGCGACCTCCTTCGGCTGCACCATGCGTCCGGTGGCCTGGCGCGCATCCAGGGCGGCCCGCTCGGCCACCGGGTCGGCGAACCCTTCGAGCATGCGCTCGACGAACGGCGTCGCAACGGTGGCGGGGCTCACGCAGTTGACGCGGATCCCTTCGGCGATGTGGTCGGTCGCCATCGCGTACGTGAGCGCGAGCACCGCGCCCTTCGATGCCCCGTACAGTGCGCGCTGCGGAAGACCGTTCAGTGCGGCGATCGAGCACAGGTTGACGATCGCCGCGGACGGTGACTGCCGCAGCCAGGGCAGTGCTGCGGCTGTGACCCGCGCCATCCCGGTGACGTTCACATCGAGCACGTGCGCCCACTCGGCGTCGTCGTTCTCTTCGACGGTGCCGACGGCGCTGATCCCGGCGTTGTTGACGACGACGTCGATGCGGCCGAACGCCTTGCCGACCGATGCGATGGCGCGCTGGACGCTGGCGCGGTCGGTCACGTCGGCCTCGAACGCCACGAGCGGATGGCGCACCGACTCGGTCGCACGGTCAAGCACAGCGACCCTGGCCCCGCGGGCCGCCAGGGTCTCTGCCGTGGCCAGGCCGATTCCGGAAGCGCCGCCGGTGACGACGGCGACGAGTCCTTCGAAGTCGCTCACGCCTGCACCATCCCCTGGCGTGCGCGTCCGAGCCCGTCGATCTCGAGCTCGACGACGTCGCCCGCGCGCAGGTACGGGTTGCCCGGGATGCCGAGCGCGACGCCGGCAGGCGTGCCCGTGTTGATCACGTCACCGGGGTGCAGCACCATGAACTGGCTGAGGTACCAGACGACGTGGGCGACCGAGAAGAGCATGTTCGCGGTCGTGCCGTCCTGCCGCACCTCGCCGTTGACCCAGAGGCGCAGGCCGAGCTGCTGCGGGTCGGCGACCTGGGCGGCCGGAACCAGGTCGGGACCGAACGGGTTGAAGGTCTCGCAGCTCTTGCCTTTGTCCCACTGGCCGCCGCGTTCGAGCTGGTATTCGCGCTCCGACACGTCGTTCGAGACGGCGTAGCCGGCGACGTGGGCGAGGGCTTCCTCGGGGGATTCGAGGTAGCGGGCGGTCGACCCGATCACGACGGCGAGCTCGACCTCCCAGTCGGTCTTCGTCGATCCGCGCGGGATGAGGACATCGTCGAATGGTCCGACCAGTGTCGACGGGTCCTTCATGAAGACGACGGGCTCCGCGGGGGCGGCCTGCCCGGTCTCCTCGGCATGGTCGCTGTAGTTGAGGCCGATGCAGACGATCTTCCCCGGTCGGCCGATGGGGGGGCCGACGCGGAGGGTGCCCGCGTCGAATTCGGGGAGTGTGCTGAGCGCATCCGCGATCCGGGCGAGCCCGTCCGACGCGAAGAACGCCGGGTCGAAATCGGATGCGACGGAGCGCGCGTCGAGGGTGCGGTTCCCGTGGCGCACCACGGGGATCTCCTCGCCGGGAGCGCCGAGGCGGGCGAGGGTGAACTGTTCGGTCATGCGTTGCCTTTCCGGTTGTCGAGCTGGTAGAAGGAGCGGGCGGTGTCCGAGAGGATGGCCTGCCGGTCGACCGCGGGCAGGCCGGCCAGGAGTTCTTCGATGCCGTGCCATACACGGGTGTAGCCGCCGGCGATCAGCGACACCGGCCAGTCGCCGCCGTACATCAGCCGGTCCGCGCCGAACACGTCGAGCGCGCGGTCGAAGATCGGGCGGATCGACGCGACCGTCCAGTCTCCGGGCTGACCCACAGCCGAATACAGCCCGGAGACCTTGCCGTGGACGAGCGGATTCGCTGCGACGTCGCCGATCAGCGAGGCCCACGGTTCCCGGTCGGATGCACCGATCGGCGGCTTGTTGAGATGGTCGAGCACCATCTTGAGGCGCGGATGCCGTTCCGAGATCGCCAGGACGGCCCGCAGGTGCTCGGGGAGGACCCCGACGACATCGAACGGGACGCCCGCGTCTTCCAGGAGGCCGAGCGTGGCGTCCACGTCGTCGCGCCGCAGGTAATGCGGGTCGGCGCGGTCGTGGATGAGGGCGCGGACGCCGCAGAACAGCGGCTCGCGCTGCAATTCGGCCAGCCGCACCGCGGCCCGGTCCGGGTCGTCGAGGGGGAGGTGAGCGACGACACCGACGACGATGTCGTTC
This sequence comes from Leifsonia sp. Ger2509, assembly GCF_055231915.1. NCBI lineage: Bacteria > Bacillati > Actinomycetota > Actinomycetes > Micrococcales > Microbacteriaceae > Leifsonia > Leifsonia sp. Ger2509. The sequence continues at coordinate 2,482,594 of NZ_JBUYVB010000003.1, read as the reverse complement.
TGCCGGGCGACGTCGAACATGTGGTCGGTGTCGTCATCGTTGTCGGCGGCCTGGACGAGCACGGTTCCGGTGACTCCCACCGCCCGCATTTCCGGCAGAACCTCCGCCAGCCCGAAGGTGCGGTAGAGCGGCCCGGATTCGGGGCCGAGCCAGCTGTACTCGGCCCGCTCCAGATCCCAGACGTGCTGGTGAGCGTCGATGATCCCGTTCATGCGGCTTCTCCCTGGGTAGCGCGAATTGGTCTGACGACTCCTAAGCTGTGCGCATGGCAACAGACGCAACGGACGGCATCCCGCCCCGCTCCCGCTCGAACGTCGTGATCGACGGCATCCGGGACATGATCACCAGCGGCCGGCTCGTTGCAGGTTCGCGGCTGCCCGCCGAACGGGAGCTGAGCGGACTGCTCGGCGTGTCCCGTGGGCCGCTGCGCGAAGGGGTGCGCGCGCTCGTCATCCTCGGCGTGCTCGAGACCCGCCAAGGCGACGGTACGTACGTGACCTCGCTCGGCCCCGGCCAGCTGCTGGAACCGCTCGGGATGCTCACCGAGCTGCAGAGCCCGGAGGACAGCGTGCACATGCTCGGCGTCCGCCGCGTTCTCGAACCGGAGGCGGCGGCCCACGCTGCCGTGCGGATGACGGATGCGGACCTCGCGGAGGCGGAGCGCATCCTGGCTACCGGCCAGCGCCTCCTCGACGGCGACGCCGACCTCGACCTCGACGCGACGATCGATGTGGACACCGACTTCCACAGTCTGATCGCACGCGCCAGCGGCAACCCGGCGTTCGCGGCGATCATCGAAGCCCTCGTGGGACGCACGGCGCGTGCGCGACTGTGGCGGGCCATCCACCAGCAGGGGGCGGTCGAGACCACCCAGCGGGAGCACCGCGCGATCCTCGAGGCGCTGGTCGCGCGCGACCCCGACCGGGCGCGCATCCGCATGAGCGTGCACGTGCTGGGCGTCGAGGAGTTCACGGCGGCGCACCTCGCGGAGCTCGGCCAGGCGGGTCTCCCGGATGCGGACGTCACGGATGCGGACGTCACGGACGCGGACGTCACGGATGCGCCCGGGACCGCGCGAGGCGGAGTGGCACCCGGCGGCGACTCGGCGCAGTGACCCGTCAGGCACTGCGCACCAGCTCGCGCTCGGCGAGCGCCGTCCAGAACCCCTCCGGGATGCGGGCCTCGTAGCGTCGTGCCGTGTCGGCGACCTGCTCCGCGGTCCGCAGGCCGATCACGACGGACACGACGGCCGGATGACGGAGCGGGAAGGCGATTGCCGCCTCGGGGAGTGTGACGCCGAACTCTTCGCACACGTCAGCGAGCGCGTTCGCGCGGGCGATGATCTCCGCGGGCGCCTGCGCGTAGTTGTAGACGGCGTCCGCAGGCGGCCGGGCGGAGGCGAGCAGGCCGGAGTTGTAGACGGCGGCGGCCACGATGCCGACCCCGCGCTCCTCGGCGAGCGGCAGCAGGTCGTCGAGCGCGCCCTGCTCGAGCAGGGTGTAGCGCCCGGCCAGCATGATCACGTCGATGTCGTGGCGGCGAACGAACTCCGCGGGCATCGCCGACTGGTTCATCCCGGCGCCCACCGCCCGGAGCACGCCCTCGTCGCGGAGCTCGATCAGAGCGGGGATCGCTTCGGCGTGCGCCTGGGGGCCGAACTCGTCGGGGTCGTGCAGGTAGGCGATGTCGATGCGGTCGAGGCCGAGCCGTTCGAGGCTTTCGTGGATGGAGCGGCGGATGCCGTTCCGGCTGAAGTCCCACTGCCGTTTCAGGGTCGCGGGCACCGCGAATCCGTCGTCGTCCATCGTGCCTTCGGGGTAGCCGCTCGGCACGAGCAGGCGGCCGACCTTCGTGGACAGTACGAATTCGTCGCGCGGGCGGGACGCGAGTGCGGCGCCGAGGCGGCGTTCGGAGAGGCCGAGCCCATAGTGGGGTGCGGTGTCGAAGTAGCGGATGCCCGCATCCCATGCCGCGTCGACGGCCGCCGCGGCCTCGTCGTCGGTGGTCTCGCGGAACAGGTTGCCGAGCTGGGCGGCACCCATCCCGAGCTCTGTCAGGGACAGAGCGGATCGCAGGCTACGGCTCAGCATCGAGAAGACCTCCAGTGAAAAACGACTTTCTAAAGGTTAGACCAAACAGTCGCCGGATCGCCATAAATCTGCGAGAATGGACCCGTTCTGACGAAATTGGTTTGACCAACGGCTGAAACCTGGAGGCTCAATGCTGACCGCCGCCTACACCGGCAACTCGACGATCGCCATCCTCGAAGCCGAGCCGGCACCACCCGGCCCGGGCCAGGTGCAGCTCCGGGTCGCCTACGTCGGCCTCTGCGGGACGGACCTTCACGTGCTGCACGGCAACATGGATGCGCGTGTCACGAAGCCGCTCGTGTTCGGTCACGAGATGAGCGGCACCATCGCCGCGCTGGGTTCTGGCGTCTCCGGCTGGGTGGTCGGGCAGCCCGTCACCGTCATGCCGCTCGACTGGGACGGCACCTGCCCCGCCTGCCTGGCCGGCAACCAGCACATCTGCCAGAACCTCGACTTCATCGGGATCGACTCCCCCGGGGCCCTTCAGGCGCTGTGGAACGTTCCCGCCGAGACGCTCGTCGCGCTCCCCGACGGGGTGGCGCTCGACGCCGGCGCCCTCGTCGAGCCGGTCGCGGTGGCCGTGCACGACGTCCGGCGATCCGAACTCGTGGCCGGCGACAAGGCTGTCGTGATCGGGGGCGGGCCGATCGGCCTGCTGATCGCCACGGTCGCCCGTGCTTTCGGCGCCGATGTCGCCGTCATCGAACTCGACCCGCAGCGACGCGCCCAGGTCGCGGCGCTGGGGTTCGAGACCGTCGATCCGCGGGGAACCGACCAGGTCGCCTGGGTGGAGTCGTGGACGAACGGCGCAGGGGCCGACGTCGTCTTCGAAGTGTCCGGTGCTGCTTCCGCCGTGCTCGGCGCCACTGCGCTGGCCAAGGTCCGTGGCACCCTCGTGATCGTGGCCATCCACCCCACACCGCGCGAGATCGACCTGCAGCGCCTCTTCTGGCGCGAGCTGCGCATCCTCGGCGCCCGCGTCTACCAGCGGACCGACTTCGAGCGCGCCGTCGAACTTGTCGCCGACGGCACGATTCCGACGGATGTGCTGATCACCACGATCGTGCCGCTCGCGCAGACCCGTGCAGCGTTCGACGACCTCGAGAGCGCGCGGGCGATGAAGGTCCTGGTCGACGTGCAGGCGGGGCAGGACGAGAGCCGATGAGCGGGCTCTTCGACCTCACCGGCTCTCTCGCGGTCGTCACCGGTGCCAGCCGGGGTATCGGCTTCGCCATGGCGGAGGCGCTCGCGGCCGCCGGCGCGGACATCATCGCGGTGAGTTCGAGCATCCCCGTCGAAGGGAGCGCGATCGGCGAGGCCGTCGCCGCGCACGGACGGTCGTTCGAAGCCCGCGCCGTCGACTTCGCCGATCGCGATGCGGTGGTCGCGCTGGGAGCCGATCTTCGCGACCGCGGGGTCGACATCCTCGTCAACAACGCGGGCACGATCGAACGGCAGCCCGCGCAGCAGCACGCCCTCGACCTCTGGGACCGCGTCATCGCCGTCAACCTATCGAGCCAGTTCGTGCTCACCCAGGCGCTCGCACACGGGATGCTCGAACGCGGCCGGGGGAAGATCATCTTCACCGCGAGCCTGCTCAGCTTCCAGGGCGGCATCAACGTTCCCGGGTACGCGGCGGCCAAGTCCGGGATCTCCGGGCTGGTCAAGGCTCTCTCGAACGAGTGGACGGCACGCGGCGTGAACGTCAACGCCATCGCGCCGGGATACATCGCCACCGACAACACAGCCGCGCTGCGATCGGATCCCGAGCGCTCGAACGCGATCGTTGAGCGCATCCCGGCCGGCCGGTGGGGGACCGCCGGCGATCTGGCGGGGGCGACCGTGTTCCTGGCTTCGCCGGCCTCCGACTACGTCTCGGGCATCGTGCTCCCGGTCGATGGGGGCTGGCTCGGGCGGTGACGCTCAGGCCGACGGCGGCACGCCCGCTTACAGGTTGCGGCCGCGAGAGGGCCAGCTCCGGCCGAGAGTGCCTGCTACGCCTGACGCGCTCGTCCGGAACGGCCACTCTCGGGGCGCGGCGGAGTGGCCTCAGCCGAGGCTGAGCCGTCCATCCACCCGTCGCGGAATGCCGCCGGCGTTCTCGTCGCGGAGTTCGCTCGGCAGCACGTCCGCCGGAGCCCCCTGGAACGCGATCGGGCGCAGGAACCGGCGGATCGCGCTCACCCCGACCGAGGTGTGCTGCGAGTTGGTCGACGGCCACGTCCCGCCGTGGTGCTGGCCCCACGAGACACGCACTCCGGTCGGGTAGCCGTTGAACACGATGCGCCCGGCGCGTGGGGAGAGCTCCCGCACGAGCTCGTCGATCGGTTCGTCCGGCTCGTGGTGGATGGTGGCGGTGAGCGAATCCGGAACGGCGTCGAGGGCCGCGTACACGTCTGCGAGGTCGTCATAGCGGACAACGACGACGAGCGGGCCGAACGCCTCCTCGGCGACAGCGGGGGAGAGGTCGGCGGCGTCCAGGGCGAGGACCGTCGGCGAGGCACGGAAGCCCGTCGGGTCGACGCCCCCCGCGACCGCGATCCGGGCGGCGCCCGCTGCGATGAGCTGGTCGCGGATGACCCCGAAGGAGGTAGCGATGCGCTCGTTGAGCAGCACCTGCGCGTTCGCCTCCGTCGTCCGTTCCACGAGCCCTGCGACGATCCGGTCGCCGTCGGCTCCGCCCGGCACGAAGGCGACGCCCGGCTTGGTGCAGAACTGGCCCGCGCCCAGCGTGTAGGAGGCGAACAGGCCTTCCGCGATCCCGTCGGCACGCGCCCCGGCCGCCTGCGGCGTGACCACGAGAGGGTTGAGGCTGGAGAGCTCGCCGTAGAACGGGATCGGCTCGTCGCGATCGTTGATGATGTCGATCAGGGCGCGACCGGCCGTCAGCGAACCGGTGAATCCGACCGCCCGGATGCGCGGATCGGCGACGAGCACGCGACCGGCCTCGGTTCCGTAGACGATGCCGATGATGCCGGCGGGCGCGCCGTAGCCGGCCACCGCATCCGCGATGACCTCGAAACTCCTGCGCGAGGTCTCCAGGTGGGAACCGTGGGCTTTGAGCACGACGGTGTTCCCCCCGGCGAGCGCGGAGGCGGTGTCGCCACCCGCCACCGAGAACGCGAACGGGAAGTTGCTCGAACCGAAGACGGCCACCGGCCCGATCGGCACGAGCATGCGGCGGATCTCCGGCTGCGGGCCCAGCTCTGTCGTCACCGCGTGGTCGATCGTCGCCTCCACGTAGCTGCCCTCCCGCACCGCTTCAGCGAACAGCCGGAACTGGAATGCGCTTCGCCCGACCTCGCCGGTGAGCCGCCCCGCGCCGAGGCCGGTCTCGCGGTCGGCCACCTCGACGAGCTCCTCGCGGTGCAGCTCGAGTGCGTCCGCGACCGCTTCGAGCAGGCCGGCACGCCAGTCCCGCGTGCTCCAGCGGGTCTCGGTGAACGCACGTTCAGCTGCGGTCACGACGGTGGCGACACCGGCCGCATCCGTCGCGTCGATCCCAGCCGGACGCGCTTCGCGGGTGCGCGGGTCGGTCGTTGTCAGCATGGATGGTCTCCGATCGGTTTCAGTGGAGCAGGCCGCGGGCGGCGAGGTTGCGGTAGAGGGCGTCGACCCCGAACGTCCACGGTTCGACCTCGTCGGCGGCGCCGACCCGGTTGACGAGTCCGCCCAGGCGCGCTTCGGAGATCCGCACGATGTCCCCGGGCTTGTGCGTGAAACCACGGCCGGGCGCATCGCGGTCGTCGACAGGGGCGAACATCGTTCCCAGGTACAGCACGAAGCCGTCGGGGTACTGGTGGTGGGCTCCGACCACCTGGCCGACCAGGTCGACCGGGTCGCGGCTGATCTGCGCGAGCTCGCTGGTCCCGTCGAGGTGGAAGCCGTCCTCGCCGTCGATGGTCAGCCCGACGACGGAGGTGCGCAGCTCGTCGAGTCCGAAGCCGGAATCGAAGAGGCGGATGAACGGCCCGACCGACGCGGAGGCGTTGTTGTCCTTCGCCTTCCCGAGCAGGAGCGCGCTTCGGCCCTCGATGTCGCGCAGGTTGACGTCGTTGCCGAGGCTCGCCCCGACGATCCGGCCGTCCGACGCGACCACCAGCACGACCTCGGGCTCCGGATTGTTCCAGTGCGATCCCCGGTAGACGCCGACATCCACGCCGGTGCCGACCGTCGAGAGGACGGGCGCCTTCGTGAAGACCTCGGCGTCCGGGCCGATGCCCACCTCGAGGTACTGGCTCCAGGAGCCCCGCTCGATGAGCAACTCTTTGAGCGCCGCCGCCTGCGGCGACCCGGGCCGGAGGGTGGCGAGCGACCCGCCGATCGTCGTCGTGATCTCGGCACGGAGCCGTGCCGCCTGCTCCAGGTCGCCCCGGGCGCGTTCCTCGATCACCCGCTCGAGCATCGAGAGCGGGAAGGTCACTCCCGCGGCCTTCACGACCTGCACGTCGATCGGCGAGAGGAGCCAGGGCCGGGACGGGTCGCGCGTCTCGGGCGGCGTGTTGGCGAGGAGGTCGTCGATGGTGCCCACGAAGGAGCCCGTGCCGGCCGCGAGTGCGGCGGCCGGGTCGCTCGTCTCGGCGAGGGCGCTCATCGTGGCGAACGTCGCTGTGACGTCGAACACCCCGTCCTCGCGCACCGCGACGACCGCGGGCCCGCCGGCCTCGGGGAGCCAGACCCGCCCAGCCAGTGTCCCGGCGTAGCCGTCGGCCGGGAGGACGTCCGCCGCTGTCGGCGGCCAGGGCGTGCTCATGGATTCTCCTTGGGAAGTGGGCGGATCGAAGGCAACTCGGGCTCAGCGCCGGTGGAACACGCCGGCGCGCTTCTCGGCGAACGCGGCGCGGCCCTCGGCGGCATCGTCCGTCGCAAACGTCACCGTCTGCAGGTCGCGTTCGTAACGTATGGCTTCATCCTGCGTCATGTTGTAGGCCGCGCGCAGGTTCGCTTTGGCCGTCTCGGCGGCGATCGGCGGCCGTTCGGCGATCACGGCGGCGAGTCTCTGTGCGCGCGCAACGAGCATCCCCGGCTCCACGAGCTCGCTGACCAGGCCCCACCGCAGCGCAGTGCCGGCGTCGATGGGGTCGCCGGTGAGCAGCATGACCGCGGCGTTCGACGGGCCGATCGAGTGCGCGAGGAACGTCGACATCCCTCCCCCGCCGATCCAGCCCAGCTTGATCTCGGGAGCCGCGAAGCTCGCCGTCGTCGAGGCGAGCCGGATGTCGCAGCTCAGCGCCGTCTCGAGCCCGCCGCCGAACGCGTACCCGTTGATGGCCGCGATCACGGGTTTGCGGGCAGCGCGGATGGCGTCGCAGTAGTCGGTGCGGTTGCGGAAATCCCACGGCGTCGCGTACGCGTCGAGGGTGCGGATGTCCGACCCGGCACTGAACGCCCGCTCGCCTTCGCCGGTGAGGACGATCGCGCGCACCTCGTCGGTGCCGTCCGCCCACTCGATGATCTCGACCAGCGCGGCCGACATCTCCGGGGTGACCGAGTTGAGCTTCGCCGGGCGCGCCAGGGTGACCGTCGCCACGTGGCCGGCGACCTCGAGCCGGATCTCGTCAGTGGGGAGCGTGATCATCGCCCTGTCCTTTCGTAGAGGGTGGTGGTCGGCAGCGCAGCGTAGAGCTCATCGACCAGGTCGAGGCTGGTCGCCGGGTCCGCGCGGCCGAGTACCGCGTCCCGGAGAAGCGCCGACGCCCGTGCCTGGAACGGCACGAAGCCCGGAACGCGCGGGCGCACCCAGGCATCCTCGATCGTCGATCGGGTCCGACGGTAGAAGTCGCCGGATGCCGCGTTCACCCGCGCATCCTCCCACGCGCTGCGCAGGCTCGGCTGCCCTGCGTTGTCGGGGATGAAACCGCTTTGCGTCGCTGGTTCCAGCAGCCGGGCGAGATGGTCGACGAGCGCCGCATCGGGCTCCGAGCGGGTCGTGAGCGCGATGCCCGTTCCGCCGATGGTCGAACCTCGACGGCCTCCCGCGACGGCGGCCGGTGCGTCGCCGAACCGCAGGGCGCGCGCGCCGGAGGCATAGGTCACGTAACCGTAGACGAGGGGGAGGTACGCGATGTCGCCGGCTGCGCGCATCCGCTCGAGAAGAGCGATGGGGTTGAGCGACTCCGTGCCGTCCTGGGCGCGGGCCGCGATGCGCGCGAGCAGATCGATGGCCTCCATCCCCGCAGCCCTCGACACGAACCCTGCGCCGGAGTCGGCGGCCGGCTCCGCGCCGAGCGCGACGCACACCGATGCGATGGTCAGGAAAGCGTGCGGGCCGGCGAGGCTGAGGGCGACCGGCACCTGCGCGCTGAGGTCCACGACCTCCTGCCAGGTGTCCGGCATGGCGGGGATCGATCCGGGAACGGCGACCGAGACCTGGGTCGCGGCATCGAGCGGAAGCGCCCACAGGAGTCCGTCGACGACGTAGGACCGGTGGCTCGGCCCCACGCAGTCCGTGGCGAGGCGGCTCAGGAGCTCCGGATCGAACCAGTCGTCGAGCGGCCGGAGCACGCCGGCGGCGAGCGCGTCACCGAGATGCGGATGGTCGAGCACGATCACGTCGTAGTCGCCGGCCAGCGCGTCGATGGGCGTCGACTCGAAGCCTTCGAGCGGCTGCGCATCCCAGTGGATGAGCGGGCCGCCGTCGTCGGCGACCGCGACGCGCGCGGCCGCTTCGAGGGCGGAACGGCCGCGGGGATGATCCCACGTGAGCCCCCGGAAAGCGGCGGTCATGTGCCGACGGGGGCGGGGGCCGGAGCCTTCGCCGCACCGCTGTCGAGGAGCCCGTCGATCCGCTCGGCGCTCAGCCCGGCCTCGGCGAGCACCTCGCGGGTGTGCTCGCCCACGAGCGGAGCGCCCCGGTACAGGCGCGCCGGCGTGCGCGAGAAGCGGTACGGGAATCCGGGCGTCTTGACGTGGCCTTCGGTCGGATGGTCGTACTCGATGAACGTACCGTTGTGCACGATCTGCGGGTCGTCGACCAGTTCCTGATAGCCGAGCACGGGACCGATCCAGATGCCCGCAGCTCCCAGCGTCTCGATCCAGTAGCCCGCGGGCTTCTCGCGGAGCTTGGCAGCGGTGCGGGCGTGGATCTCATCGCGCCGCGTCCACCCCTCGACCTCGCTGTTCCAGCCGTCGAACGCGGGCTCGCCGATGAGGCGCCCCAGCTCGTGCAGGTCGGCGAACGCGAGGGCGACGAACCCGTCGCTCGTCGCGAAGATGCCGTACGGGGCGCGGATGTAGACGTGGGCGTGCGGCTCCTCCGACCGCTCCTGGGTCTTGCGGCCGACCGTGAACACGCTGAGCTCCTGCATCTGCAGGGTCGTCAGGGCATCGAGCATGTTGACCGTGACGAGCTGCCCCTCGCCCGTGCGCTCACGGTGGAGCAGCGCGGCGAGCACGCCCTCGAACGCTGTGGAGGCTGTCACTGCGTCCGCGAGGTACTGCCCTGCCGGACTCGGCTCGTCGCCGTGGCGCCCCGCCGAGAGCATCGCGCCCGACATCGCCTGGAGCAGCAGGTCCTGGCCGGGCCGGTCGCGGTACGGGCCGTCCTCACCGTAACCGGAGATGGAGACGTAGACGATGCCCGGGTTGATCGCGCGCAACGACTCGTAGTCGACACCGAGCCGGGCCGCCACTCCTGGCCGGTAGTTCTGCAGGAAGACATCGGCGCCGCGCACCAGGTCGCGCAGCGCCTCCTTGCCGTCTGCGGACTTCAGGTCGAGCGCGACCGACCGCTTGTTGCGGTTGAGCGAGAGGAACGAGACGTTGATCTGGTTGCCGGCCGCACCGCCGGCGGCGGCGTGCCGCTGCCATTCGCCGGTCGTCGGTTCCACCTTGATCACGTCGGCGCCGAGATCGCCCAGACGCTGGGCGGCGAACGGTCCCGCCATCGCGATCGAGCAGTCGATCACGCGGTACCCGGCCAGCACCCCCGCCGATTCCGCGGGCGGCGTCGGATCCGTCATGAGTTCCCTTTCATGTCGTGCACGGACACCTCGGCACCCCCGGCCACGGAGGACCGGATCATCGCGTCGATCAGCTCGACGGAGCGCGCGGCGACGCCGGCATCGGAGTTGTTCTCGTCGCTCGCGCCGACGATGAGGTCGATGAACCGGTTGGGCGGCACGATGCACTCGTAGGCGCCGGCGCCGGGCTCGATCTCGAGGTCCCACTTCCTGCCGTCGTACCGGTGCAGGGAGACCCGCTCGCGTTCGGTGTCGACCAGCAGCATCCCTTCGGTTCCGAAGACACGGATGTCCACCTGGTACGGATCGCCGTCCGGAACCGTGGCGGCGCCGGAGAGCGCGCCGATCGCGCCGCCGTCGAACGAGACGACGGCCGCATCGAACAGGTCTACCTTCGCGCCGCCTGTCGAGACCCTCGCGATCACGGACGAACTCCGCAGCCCCGTCAGCCAGAACAGCAGGGCCGACGAGTGCGTCACCTGGCCGTGGGCGTACCCGCCGCCGTGCTCCGGCGACTGCCATGTCGACGGTGCAGGGCCGCTCGTCTTCGAATCCCAGAGGCTGCGGATGTCGTCCGTGTCGCCAGCGAACAGGCCGCGCGTCGGCGAGGCCATGTGGCACAGCACATGCTGGATCTCCCCGAGTTCGCCCGCTTCGACGAGGCGTTTGGCCTCGACCGTGAACGGCTTGTAGTTCCAGCCGTATGGCGCCAGGAAATGGACCCCGGCCGCGTCGACTCGCGCGGCCAGGTCCCAGCCCTCGGCCGCCGAGAGCGTGACGGGCTTCTCGACGAGGACGTGCATCCCACGCTCGATCGCCGCGACGGCCTGGGGGTAGTGCAGGTCGTGCGGGGTGGCGATCACCACCGCGTCGAGGTCGGCGGCGAGGAGTTCGTCGTAATCCGTGGTCGCGAAACCGAAGCCGAACTGGTCGCGAACCGCGCCCAGCTCAGGTCCCATCCCGCACACCCCGACGAGTTCGACATCATCGCGCCCCGCGAAGATCGGGAAGTGATTGCTCGTCGCCCACCAGCCCGCGCCGACGGCGCCCAGCCTCACCCGGTTCATCGCGCATCCAGACGCGACCAGTGCCGCAGGCCGTCGATCAGGTCGGAACGGATGGCGCCGTGCCGTTCCATCCGTTCGAGATTGCCGGTGACCGGGAAGATCGCGTAGTCGAGCGCGTCGGGATCCCACGGCCCGAGCCGATCCCCGGCGGCGCGGATCAGTTCGAGGGTCGTCGCCGGCCGGCCGAACGCGGCGAGTTCGGCCGCGATGACCTCGTCGATGCGTCGCGTGTACGCCTCGCTCTCGCTGAGGAAGCCCTCGACGGCGGCGTCCGAGTAGACCGGATAGTGCGCGGTGAGCAGGAGGGTCGCCTCAAGCGAGCGGAACATCCGGATGCTCTCCACGTAGGGGTCGACGTTCCGGTAGGTCGGCGGGAACGCGGGGCTCCCGTCGGCGAACGGCACGGTGGTGCCGAGGGTCGCGTCGCCGATGACCAGGGTCCGGTTGTCCGGGTCGTGCACCGCGATATGGCCAGGACTGTGGCCCGGCACATGAAGGATCTGCACCCGGCGGTCGCCCAGGTCGACCCACTCGCCGCCGGCGACGACTCGGTCCACGGGAACCAGGTCGGAGACGGAGCGGAGGTACGCGGTCGTCTCAGCGGGGTCGTCGAAGCCGTCCGAGTCGCGGAACTCTCCGTAGCGTCCGTCGATCAGCGCCTGCACGTCCTCGGTGAACGTCCGGTCGAGCTCGTGGACCAGCAATTCGACGCTCGGGATGGCGGCCTTCAGCGCGCCGTTGCCCCCGGTGTGGTCGTAGTCGCAGTGGGTGTTGATCGCCCAGCGAACCGACGAGCGGTCGATGCCGTTCGCGTCCAGGTACGGCAGGAAGGTCCCGGTGATCGAGTCGCGGATGCCGGTGTCGACCAGCAGGGCCCCTTCCGAGCCGGTGAGCAGGTGCAGTGCGACGAAACGGTTCCCGAGGGGGGCGACGATCCGGTGCACCCCGGGGCGCAACTCCATCCTCAGCGCTCCACCCCATCCAGGACCAGGCGCAGCCCCGCTCGTTCCGGGCGCACGTGGGGCCCGGCCGGGTTCGACCAGTCGGCCGTCGTCTCGAGCTCCTCGATCGCCGTGACGTCGACGTCGATGCCGCCGCCGGGGCGGTCCCCCAGCACGATGCCGCCGTCGACGAACTCGTGGTCGACGGAGACCCCCGGCGCGAATTCCAGGCCCTGGACCTCCGTCGTGAGGTGGTTCGGCACTGCGGCCATCGCGCTCGCCACGGCCGGGTTCGCGTTGTAGCCGACGACGCTGACGGGAAGGTCGCGGGATGCGGCGACCGTCGCCAGCCGAAGGATGTGCGTGACCCCCCAGACCGAACCTGCCTGCACGATGTCCGGAGCGCCGGCATCGAAGAGCGGCCGGAACTGGTCGATGCCGGTCAGGTTCTCACCCGTGGCGACCGCTGCGCGCACAGCGTTGCTCAGCCGTGCGTGCCCGACGGCGTCCCAGCGGCGCAGCGGCTCCTCGACCCAGAGCAGGTCGAGCTCCTCCTCCAGCGTCCCGATGTAGCGCACGGCCTGCTTGACCTGCCACGACTCGTTCGCGTCGAGCATGAGCCCCGGCCGCGAGGTGTTCGCGCGGAAGACCTCGTCGATGATCCGCAGCCGCCGCAGGTCCGCATCCGGGTCGAACCCGCCCTTGAGCTTGCCGGCGACGTAGCCGCGATCGGCGAAATCCGTGTAGAAGGCGGCGAGCTGGTCGTCGTCGAGGGCGATGTCGAGCCCCGACGCATAGGCGGGGATGAACTTGTCACGGCCGCCGAGCAGGCGCCACAGCGGCTCCCCCGCCGCCTTCGCCTTGATGTCCCAGAGGGCTGCGTCGATCGTCGCGATGCCACCATAGGTCGCACCGGCGTGACCCGATTTGAAGACCTGGGCGAGCATCCGGTCGAACAGTGCGGAGACCGAGCGGGGGTCCTCACCGTCGATCGCGGGGAAGAGCCGTGCGATGTCCGCGTGCGAGCCCATCCCGACGCCGGTGATCCCCGCGTCGGTCTCCAGCAGCAGGATCGGCACGTCGGTGATCGCATCCACGATGTGGCCGTTGATGTCACCGACCGCCCTGTTCCATTGGTGGCGGGCCGTCAGAGTGCGGTATCCGGTGACCTTCACCTGGTCCTCATCTCCCCAGAAGTATTGGCGTTCATGGTTCCCCCACTCATTCCTTCGTGCCGCCGGCGGTCATGCCCTCGACGAGGAAGCGCTGTGCGAACAGGAAGATCAGCAGGATCGGCGCCACCGACAGGAGGGTCGCGAGCGCCAGGGTCGGCAGCTGGATGACGATGCTCGTCGCCGTCGTCGGGTTGAAGGCCGGCACGTTCGCGAGCAGGTTCGACAACCCGACCTGCACCGGGATCTTCTGGCCGCCGACGACGAGGAACGGAAGGAAGAAGTTGTTCCAGTTGCCGACGAAGTTGAAGAATCCGACGAGCGCTATGACCGGTGTCGCGAGCGGCATCGCCACCTGGGCGAACACGCGCAGCTCGCCCGCGCCGTCGATCCGCGCCGCATTGAGCAGGTCACGTGACACCGCCGTCGAGAAGTAGATGTAGGTCAGGTACACGCCGAACGGGAAGAACGAGAACGGCAGGATGACCGCGAGCGGGCTCCCGATCAGGCGGAACGCGCTCAGCTCGAGGAAGATCGGAAGGACCAGTGCGGTGTTCGGGATGAGCATCACGATCAGCGTGGTCACGAGCAGGAGCCTGCGCCCCTTGAAATCGATGAGGGCCAGCGCATAGCCGGCAGGGATGCTCACCACGAGGGTCAGCACCAGCGCGGCGAACGAGTAGAAGGCGGAATTGCCGAGCCACGTCGTGAAGATGCCGCTGCCGAAGTTGAACAGTTCGTGCCAGTTGGCGGCGAACTGCTGGAACGACCCGAAACTGAGCGGGTTGTCCAGCAGGAGCTGGTCGTTCGTCTTCGTCGGCGCCAGCAGCAGCCAGACGATCGGCAGCACGAAGAACACGGCGAAGACGATGAGCACGACGGCGACGAGGGCGCGACCGATCCACTGCCCGGGGGTCAGGGTGCGCCTGCGGCGCGTAGCGAGGTCAGTCACGGTCGAAGAGCCTTCCGCGGAAGATGAAGATGGTGGACAGGCCGAGCGCCACCACGAGGAGCACCAGCGAGATCGCGGCGGAGCCGGAGAAGTCGTTCTGCCGGAACGCGTAGAGGTACGAGAGCTGGTTCAGCGAGTAGTCCTCGGGAACGACGTTCTTCGTCGCCTGCGAGAGGATCTTCGGTTCGACGAAGAGCTGGGTCCCGGCCGCCAGCGACATGATGCCCATGTAGCTGATCCACTTGGTGAGCATCGGGAGCTGGATGTACCAGGCCGTCTTGATGGCTCCTGCACCGTCGATGCGGGCGGCCTCCATCACATCGCTGCTGATGTTATTGAGCGCGCCGTACATGATCACGATCCACCCGCCGGCTCCGGCCCAGAACGCGATCACGGTGAAGACGACCGGGAGGTTGCCGACACCCACCACGTTGACGAGCGACTGGTAGCCCATCGCCTTCAGAAGCGGGGCGGCCGGACTCACCGTCGGGTCGAGCAGGAACAGCCACAGCAGCACGCTCGATGCGCCCGCGATCGCGCCGGGGATGTAGAAGAGGAACCGGGCCGTGTTCCCGAGCCAGCGCACCCGGATGGCGTGCACGATGAGGGCCAGGAGCACGACGAAGATGATGAGGCTGATCAGCCAGAGCACCACGTAGACCGCGACATGCTCCACGGCCGGGAGGAACCGGTAGTCGTTGAAGACGCGCACGAAGTTGTCGACGCCGGCGAACGAGCCGTTGCGCGTGAACGCGAGATAGATCGCGTACAGCGTCGGCAGGAGCCCGAAGGCGAGGAGCAGGATCGTGTAACCGCTGATGAAGACGAAGCCGAATCGCGCCTGGCCGGCGTTCGCCCGGTGCGGCCGGCGGGCCACCGGCCGGCGCCGCCCCGAGGGGACGACACCGGCCGAGGCGGGTGGAGCTGTGACGGTCACGCTACTTCACCGTGTATCCGTTGACGGTCGCTTCGTTCTCCAGCTCCTTCTGCCAGGCCGGAAGCAGCGACTCGACGGTCTTGCCCGAGGAGATCCCGGGGATCACGATCTTCGCCCACGCCGTCTCCGGGCTCCAGCTGGTCACATTCCAGCCCTTCCAGACCTGGGTCGCCGCATCCGTCATGACCTGCTTGAAGTCGCTGTTCACGAAGTAGTTGTCCTTCGCCTGCTTGTCCAGCCACTTCGAGGCGGCGGAGGTGTACGCGGGGTAGCCGCTGGACGCATCCACCTGGAACTGGTCGGCACTCGTGACGAAGGTGAGGAACTTCTTGACGGCGTCGAGGTTCTTGGAGTGGCTCGATGCGTACCATTCACCACCGCCGACGTTGCCAGCAGCGACGTCACCGCCCTCCCACTTGAGTGCGGGGGCGACGCCCAGCTGGCCGGCCGGCATCTTGAGGCCGCCCTGGAAGATCGCGCCGGTGTACCAGACCGGTCCAGGCACGCCGACCAGCTTGTTCGCGTACTTCGCTGCGAAGTCGGCGGAGAAGAAGCTGTCCTTCACGAGCGTGCCGTTCGCGAGCATCCGGTCGATGATCTTCGAGACGTTCTGCGCGTTCTTGTCCGTGGTGTCGGAGTGGAACTCGTTCGGCTTCGGCGACTGGAAGACCGGGGACTGGGATCCGCCGTAGTAGATGTAGGTCATGAACGAGTCGCCCATGCTGCCGAGGATGTATCCGGGGTGCTCCGCTGCGAGCTTGTCGCCGAGGGCGCCGTATTCCTCCCACGTGGTCGGAACCTTGTAGCCGAACTTGTCGAGGAGGGGCTTGTTGTAGAAGAACACGGTCTGGGCGAGGTCGTTACGCAGCGCGTACGTGGTGCCGCCGATCGTGGCGTAGTCGAGGGAGCCCTTCGCGAACCCGTCGAGGAACTTCTGGTCGAACAGACCCTTGTTGAGCGGGGCGGCGAAGCCCTGGTCACCGCTCGTGGTCTTCTTCGAGGCCCAGATCGCATCGTTCTGCTGGGTGGAGAAGACGACGTCGGGCCAGCCCTCACCAGCCTGGTCCATCAGCTGGATCTTGCTCTGGAACGAGCCGCTTCCGCCGGCCGAGCCGTCGTAGGTCTCGTACTTGATCTTGACGTTCGGGTAGGCCTTCTCGAAGGCGGTGACGGCCGGCTCCCGCGAGGCGTCCACCCAGACCGTGATCTCGCTGTTCTTCACCTGGGTGGCTTCGGTGAACCCGTACTTGCTGTCGCTGGAGGTGCTCGAGCTGGGGCTGCATCCGCTGAGCACGAGGAGGCCCGTGGCGGTGATGGCCGCGACGGAGAGAAGCCTCTTCAGGTTGGCTCGTGAGGACGATTGCTGTGACATATCGAATCCTGTTCTGGTCGGCGTCTATGACGACAATGCACCCACGCGGGGTCAAAAGCGATTACATCATACGTCTCACCTATGATCAAGTAGTTTCATCGTAATTTCCTCCGATAGGTATGACCTCATTCCTAGATAGGCTGTGCGCATGTCCCCAGCGTCACCACCGGCATCCGGCAATGCAGCGGCATTCGTGCCGTCGATCGCCACGCGGGAACGGACTCCGCGACTCGGGGTCACCGTCGTCTCCGAACTCGTCGACGCCATCGTGCGCGGAGACATCGCTCCCGGGTTCTCACTGCCGCCGGAGGCCGTGCTCTGCGAGCAGTTCGCCGTCAGCCGCACGGTGATCCGCGAATCCGTCAAACGCCTCGACGAGAAGGGCCTCGTCACCGTCGCCCAGGGCCGCGGCACGATCGTGCAGCCGCCCGACTCGTGGAACATGCTCGACGCCACCGTGCTGTCCGCCATGGTCGCCAACGACGCCACCCTCGGAGTCCTCGACGATCTGAGTGCCGTGCGCGCCACCCTCGAGGGACTGATCGCGCACGAAGCAGCGCGGGTACGCACCGACGAACAGCTCGCGGAGCTGAGGGACGCACTGCAGCTGATGCGCGAAACGATCGTCGACGAACACGAATTCGGCGAGGCGGACGTCCTCTTCCACTCCGTCGTCGGACGGATGACCGACAACCGTCTCGCGGACAACATCGTGCGCACCCTCTTCCACCAGGCCAGGGTGAGCGCCCGCTACAGCCTGAAGAGCCCGCTCGAGACCACGATGGACGAGCACGTGCGCGTGTTCGAGGCGATCGAGGCGGGGGATCCGGACGCGGCCGAGGCGGCGATGCGATCGCACATCCTGGACGCGTGGGTGCGACGCAGGCCGCCGAGCGCGCGGCACCGGCCGGTCTGACGCCGCGTCAGCGGGTCGGCCAGGAGAAATCCCAGATGAGGACGCCGCGGCCCGCGGGAGGCTCGGGCGCAGGTTCCGCGGCGAGGTACGGCGCGACCTGCCGCTGCCAGCGCTCGTTGACCGGGTCAGCGTCGAGGATCTCGTGCATCCGCCGCTGGTCCTCGGCGACGACTTCGTGCGTGAGCGTCGTCTGGTTGCGGTAGATGCGCCATTCGAGGACGCCGGCGGCGGTCAGGGCTCCCGCGACGTCGGCGGGGATGGCGCGGTGGAACTGCTCGTACGCCTCGCCCATTCCGGGACGGAGGTGGGTCGAGAACTCGAACGTGTCGTGTGCCATGGGCTCCCCTTGGAAAGTCGCGGTGAATGATCGGTAACGTTACCGGACGGTACGTCCGTGTGGGCGGGACGCACCGACTTCGGCCGGCGCGCCCCGCACCGGATCAGCCGAGCCTCAGCTCGACTGCCGCGGTCCCGAACCGCGGAATCCGAACGGACACCCCGCGCCCGCCCACGACATTCGTGGCCGCGCGGCGCGCACCGACCATGCTGGCCCGCCACGCTTCGGCGACCGGCACCCCCGCGGTGACCCCGGCAGCGACCTCCGTCTCGGCGAGCGACTGCAGCCTGACCAGGAGCGTGCCGCGCGAGGTGCGCGTGACGCCGAGCAATCGGATGCGCCGGTCATCCACCTCGAGCAGCGACGCGTCTACGGCGGCTTCGCCCAACGCATCCGCCGCAACACCGAGGAGGGGCCGGACCAGGTCGCGCGCGAGGTCGGCGCTGTCCACACCGGCCGTCTCCGCATCCGACGCCGCGAACCCGCGCACGCGGTAGCGGAACACCGTATCGAAGGCCTGGCCGGACGGGAAGTTCGTGTCCCAGATGTTGTTGTGGATCCACGAGAAGACCGTGCCGGCTTCCGGCGTCTTCAAGGTGCCGGGGAACGGCGCGAACGGCAGCGCGATATCGCCGACCTGGATGAGCGGAGCATCCTGAGTGACGAGCGTCGCCGCCCGGTCGCCGGAGTGCAGCAGCACCCAGTCCCGCACCGCGTGCATGTAGTCCGCGCCGCCAGGCACGGCGGGGATGTCCGTTCCGGCGACCGAGCCGGAGACCTCGAACCGCACCGTCGGCTGCTCGACCGCGAACGGGAAGGCGAAGAAGCCGGACTCCTTGTCGGCCGTGTACGACTTGGCGACCCGGTTCGTGATGTCCACGAAGTCCGCGCCGGCGTCGAGGCGGAGGGTGGTCGCGACCGAGTCGACGCCCACCCCGAACGTGCGGTAGCGGATCCACGAGCCGAGCGCGTCGTCGCCGGCGTCCTCGAAGGCGACGTGCGTCGGGGTCGCCCGGTCGGCGAGCAGGACGAGGTCGGGCCCACTGTCGGCGACGAACCCGGACAGGTGGTTGAACTCGCCCCGCGGCGCGAGCCGGTCGTGCACGTATGCGTTGAACCCGAACGCCGATCCGCCGTTCACGAGTTCGGCGCCCGTCGCGTGGTCGCGGATGGAGGTGATCGCACCGGTGCGCGGATCGACCGCCACGCGGAGGACTCCATTGTCGAGGTGCCAGACCGGGTCGGCGGACCGGGCGAAGGCGATCGTTCCTTCGGGCGTCGCGGTCCGGCCCCTCGCATCCTCGATCACCACGTCGACCCGACGGGACCCGAACGCCGGAACGGATTCGACGCGGATATCGAGGAACCGTCCCGCGTCCCGGTGCACCGGGTTGGTCTGGTTGCGCTCGGCGAACGGGAGTTCTGCGCCCGTCTCGGAGTCGACCAGTCGTATCGACGCCGTGGAGTGCACGAGACTCTCCGGGAGGAACGCAGTCACGACGCCCCCGCGCGCGTGGCCCGCGGTGTTCACGACCCACACGGATGCCGCACCGGCCCCGCCGTTGCGCTCGGCGAACGCGCGCAGCACCTCCTGGGTGAGCAGCCACGACTCCTGCTCGGCGCGGATGGCCTTCTCGGCTTTCCAGTGCCACTGGTCCGTTCCGCTTGAGAACGCGATATCGCCGTGCGTCCACGGGTTCGCAGCACCCCACGTGTGCTCGTCGAACAGCTCGACGCTCTCCCATGCAGCGTCCATCCGCCCGGCGAACCCGGGCACGCTGTCGTCGCCGAGCATGGCGTCGACCGAAGCAGCCTGTGACAGCGCAGCCTGGGCGCCACGGTTCATCTGCAGGTGGCGGGCCGCCGAGCCGACGCCGTCCGCCCACCAATTGTTCCAGTCACCGGTGAAGGTCTGGATCTCGTCGGCGTGGGCTTGCTCCATCTGTTCGAAGAAGTCCTGGGAACGGGTGACGCTGAGCTTCGGGTACTCCCAGCGCTCGTTCCAGGCCTCGACGATCTCGAACAGGCGGCGGTTGGGCGGGCAGTTGTCGCCGACGCGGCCCATCACGCGGAGGTGGAGCTCATTCCACGGATAAGGGTCGCGGTCAAGCGATCGGTCCCCGAGCGCGAACCCGAACACGTTCTCGTCGTACGGGTACGGGAGCGCTTGCTCGTTCATGAGGAAGAGCGGCAGCAGGTCCTCGACGTGGTCGATCGAGTCGGCGAATCCGAGGTTCGCGGCCTCCTGGTAGGCCATGCCCTGCGCCGTTGTCGTCATCCACACGAGCACGCTGTTTCCCGCGGGCGACGCCCACCGGAACAGCCGGGGCAGGTTGGCGCCGTCTCCGAGGTACGGCACGGACCGCCCAGCCCAGTTGTGCGCCACGGAGAGGTACTTGACGCCGGCGTCGCTCAGCGCGTCGACGGTCCCTGCGACGCAGCCGGGCACATCCGTCTGGTAGGCGAGCGGGAAGGTGAGGTTGTATTTCTGCCCGATCTCGCAGGCGTACCGCAGGAGGCCGTGGAGCTCTTCCGTCGAGCAGGTCTCGGTGTGCATGTTGAACGGCAGGGCGGCGATCTCGATCCTGCCGCTGCGTACCTGTGCCATGAACCGGTCGACGGTCGCCGGGCTTCTGCGATCGATCCATTCCCGCAGCACCCAGATGGATTCGACGCTCCACCGGAACGCACTCGGACCGTCGTCCGTGTCGGCCTCGGCGAGTCGAAGGGCGTCGTCGAGGTAGGCGAGCTGCTCGGTGATCACCCGCCCCTGCAGGTCCGTGTAGCCGATGTCGAAGTGGGAGTGGTGCACGAGCGAGACGGACCACGGCCGCACGGACCGCAGCTCGAACGCGATACCGTCGCCGCCGAGCGTGGGGAACGTCGCCCGCACCACGACCGTCTCGTCCTGCGCGGGGAGGAAGAACCGTTCGTCGCCGGCAGCGTCCTCCGCCGTCAGCTCGTGCCGGCTTCCGTCGGGCAGGGTTATCACTGTCCGTGTGAGCGGTACAGCCGAGCGGATGCGGATGGGCTGTTCGAGGCCAGAACCGGAGCGACGCAGAAGCGGTTCCGTCGCGATCTCGATCCGGGTGCCGTCGACCTCGAAGGTGCGGAATGCGAGGTCCCGCATGCCGTTGATCGCGCGGTCGTGGTCGAACGGGAAAGTTCGACGCAGGGACGGCTGGTCTGCCATGAATTCGTCTCCTCAGTGGATTCGTTGGGTTGTTCTTCCGACGCGTCGGAAGCGCCGGGATGGATCGGGAAAAGTCGAAGGTCAGTCGTCGGATGGAGCCGGAGCGTCGGAGGCGAGCGTCCCCCTCACGTATGCCTTCACGGTTGCGAAGCGCTCGCTCGTCGAACCGGATGCGCGGCGAACGACATACGGCCCGACCGCCGCCGGCACGATGAACGTCTCGGCGTAGTGGATGCGGAACGGCTCGAAGGCGCCGGTGACGCTGACGACGTCGACCGCGTCGCCTTCGACCAGGTTCAGCACGTTCACCGTGCCGTTCGTGTCGTGCGCGGCCTCGTCTGTGAACCAGTGCCTCCGCACCTCGATGAACTCGAGCGAATGGAGGCCGGTGCGCTCCTCACGCAGACCCTCCCGCTCGGTGAGGACCTGGACCTGGCCGAGCAGATTGGTCTGGACCCACTGCTCATCGCGGTTCCACTGGATGTTCTTGGCGCCGTGCTCGAGATGCACCGGGCGCGGGATCCCGTCGAGCCCCACGCGCCCCCAGTCCCACAGCTTGAAGGTGAAGATGAACGGTGTCGCCGAGATCTCGAGCACCATCGACTCGGCGCCCGACGCGTGCACAGTTCCGGCCGGGATCGAGAAGTGGTCGTGCTTCTTCGCCGGGATCCGGTTGATGAACCGGTCGGCGTCGAACGGGGACGCCGGGTCGCTCGCGGCCGAGAGGGCGTCCACCATCTCGCCCGGGTCGATCCCCGTTTTCATGCCAAGGTAGACGGCGGCCTCGGGTCCCGCGTCGAGCAGGTAATAAGACTCGTCCTGGGTGTAGTGCATCCCGAAGGTGTTCTGGATGTAGTCGGTGAGCGGGTGCACCTGCAGCGACAGGTTGCCGCCGCCCATGGTGTCGAGGAAGTCGAACCGGATGGGGAACTCGGCTCCGAAACGCGCGAACGTCTTCTCGCCGAGCAGGCCGCGCGGCTGCATCAGCACGAGGTCCATGGCCGGGATTTCGACGACGCGCCCGTCGGCCTCGAGCAGCAGCGAGTTCTCCTCGGGCACGCAGTCGAAACACCAGGCGTAGTTCGTCGCCGAGCGGTCCAGATCGAGGCGGTCCTTCATCCACTGCCCGCCCCACACGCCGGGATCGAAGAACGGGACCACCCGGAACGGGGCGGTGACCGCACTCTCCAGGGCTCCCCGGAACGCGGCGCCCGTGATCATCGTCGCCTTCGTGGTCCCCCGGTTCGTGTCGAGCACGTAGTCGACCCCGTCGAAGATGCTGCGTTTGTGCCGGTCGGCGGTGCGCCATTCGACGAAGAAGCCGCGCTTGTATTTGCGGAGCACATCCTCGCCGTCGTTGGCCGCGTGCCAGTTCGGTGCGCCCGCCCGCAGCCGCCGCTGGATCTCCCACCGCGCGAGATCGGCGAGGACCAGCACGGCCTCGCCCGTCGGCACCAGGGATGCGCCCCACCCGACGAGAATCGTCGGGATGTTCGACGACGACACCACCGCACCGATCGCTTCGAGCGCACCCTCGCGATAGAACTCGTCGAGCCCGAAGTGGCTCATCACCCCGAACACCCGATCATCGGTGAGATTGCGCGCTATCAGGGCATCGAGGTCCTCGGTGGACTTCGCCGCGGTCTCCATGTCGACGACCCGGAAGATCGGCAGCGCCTCCCGGATCTCGCTCACCAGCGCCCGCACATCGACACCCGGGTAGCAGTCGATCTTCACCACCGGCGTACCGCCCAGGGCACGCGCGGTGCGACCGAGTTCGAGCCACGCATCCGTCTCCTCGAGGACGGCCGCGCCGTCCGGCAGGGGGATGGTCGGCTGCTTGTCATAGGCGGAGAACGTCATGCGCTGTCCTTGGTTGCTGCAGGGCTTGCTGCGTGCTGCCCGTGGTCGAGCGTCAGCCTCACGCGGTAGGTCATGTCGTCGTCGAACCACATCCGGAAGTTGGTGCCCCACACGTTGTTGTGGAGGTTCACGTGGAACCCGCCGGCGAGGTCCGGGTGACGGTTGTCGAACTCGAGGATGCGCGGGTCGCCCATCGCGACCACCGGCGAATCGACCGGTTCGATCGTGACGGTCGCCGACTCGTCGTGGTGGCTCAGCACCCCGACGGCGTGCAGGTTGCGGTTGCCGTTGCGCACGACGTTCCGCGGGCTGAGCTCTGTGCCGAGCTTGGACATCCGCCAGCTGGAGGCGTCGGCGACGATCGGGTTGACGGTCAGCCACGTCGCCTCCGGAAGCCGCGCAGCGGTCCTGCCGTGCAGGGTCAGTTGCAGCTCGATCCGCGGATCGTCCCGGTCGAACCGGTAACGCAGGACGATCGTGGAGGGCGCACCGTACTCCGCCGTGGCGTCGGGGGGCAGCGTGAGACGGAACTCCGCGATGTCGACACCGGCCCCGGCGTCGCTACCGAGACTGAACCCTGCCACCCGCGGCGACCGGCGCTTCCGGGACGGAATGGGCTCCGTGCGCTCGAACCCCGGTTTGCCGAAGTCGGGCGCAGCCCACGGCAGGTTGACGTCGAGGTCGCGGCAGTAGCTCTCCAGCCACCCCACGTAGTCGCTCGCACCGAAGGTCTCGTGCCAGAAGGCGCCGATCGGATGCTCGCGGCCGGCCCAGTCGCGACCGGAGGGATCGACCAGCGAGACGATGGCACCGTCGGCGCCGAATCGCGTCGCGAACCGTCCCAGCAGGTGCGTCCCGCCCGGATCCGCGGTCTCCAGGGGGAGAGCCGCGGGGGCGGACTCGAAGCGCGCGAGAGCGTCGCCCGCCTCCTGCCGGAGCGCTGATGGGAGGGCTGCGACAGCGCGCTCGAGGTAGCTGCGCTGCTCCGCCCAGGACGCCTCGTAGCCGGAGTAGGAGAACCCGTCCGCCGGCGGCGTGTCCGACCACTGGCGGAGATATCCGGCTTCGTCGGGGAACAGTCGCGGCTCGATGACGTCCCGCGCGCGTGCCCCGGTGAAGTCGTCGCGCCGGTAGTTGGCGAAATCGGGGAGGAACGACTTGAGGTCCTTCCCCCACGTGTGCTCGGCGATCAGCAGGAGCGGATCGTTGAACCCGTTGTACTCGACTGATCCGCGCACGAGCCGGCCGTCCGCCAGCCAGCCGTGCTGCAACCGGAGAAGCTCGCGGTAGCGCGCAACCTGCAATGGGTCACTGGCCGGCCCGTGGATCCAGGTGTCCCCGATCTCGTCCGTCACCACGGGTAGGCGATCGAAGACGGCGTCCGCGTCTGCCGCGAACGCCTCGAAGGTGGAGGCGCGCACCTGTGCACCCGGGTAGTTCGCGCGTAGGGTCTCGAAGAGTTCGACGACCGCGTCGACATCCTGTGGGCCGTGGTTGTCGTTCGTGTGCGCGATGTACAGCGCACTGTCGCATCCGTCGATCTCGAGCGCGTGGCCGGTCTCCGCCGCACCGTAGTTCGCGTCGTAGTTCACCAGCACGGAGGACCCGTCCGGCGCACGCCAGACGAAAGCGCTCGGCACCTCGGGCAGCGCGGAGGCCGGGTTCACTCCGATGTGCAGGTAGCGGATGCCGTGTCCGGCGAGGAGAGGCACGAGTCCGATGGTGTGACCGGGGACATCGGTCATCTTCGCGGCCTTGGTGGAACGGCCGTACTCCGCGTCGAGCGTCTCGGAGATGGAGATGCCGTAGTCGACGAGTTCCGCATCCATGAGTTCGGTGTGCGTCGAGACGGGCAGCGCATGCCAGGCGATGTCGCCTCGCCGGATCGCCGCATCCAGCGCCGCCGCCTGCTCCGGAGTGCCGTGGTCGAGGGCGTGGCGAATGAGCCACGAACCCGTCGTCCAGATGAAGCCGATGTCCCGGGGATCCGAACGCGCCTCCTGGGCCAGCGCAATGGCCTTCGGGATGAACGTGTCGCGATAGTTCGCGAGCACCTCCGCGCCCATCCCGGTGAAGCCGATGTCGAGGTGCGTCTTGAAGATGACGTGGATCGTCTTCATCACGGGATCAGAGGTTCGCGGTCAGGCCGGTACGGAAGTACCGCTGGAAGACGAAGAAGATGGCGACCGTGGGAACCGATACGACGAGCGCCATGGCCAGCGTCGCCGGCTGGCCGACGATGGACCCTTGTGCCTGCAGCCCGGAGAGGACCGCCATGACGGGCTGCGTCTCCGGGCCTACGGCCAGCGTCACCCCGAGGAACAGCTCATTCCAGATCGCGATGAACTGGAAGACGAAGGCTGCAGCGAGCGCGGGCCGGACGAGCGGCAGGTAGATGCTCCAGAACATCCGCCCCCAACCTGCGCCGTCCAGCTTGGCCGCCTGGGCGAGCTCGTGAGGCAGCGTGCCCATGAAGTTGCGGATCAGGAAGAACCCGAACGGGATGCAGATGGCGACGTAGACGATGATCAGCGTCAGCTGGGTGTTGTAGAGATTCAACGCGATCGAGCCTGAGTACAACGGGAGCGCGATGGCCTGCAGCGGCAGAAGTGTCCCCGAGTAGATGATCCAGAACCACATCTTCGGGCGCTTCACCGGCATCACGACCATCGCGAAAGCTGCGAGCGTCGAGACGAGAACGGCGATCGTCGTGCTCACGCACGCATAGATCAGGCTGTTCATCCCCGCCGAGCCGAAGTCGCCGGCGGTCCAGCCGCGCGCGATGTTGTCGAACAGGGCGAACTCTTTCGGGAACCATTGCGGCTGGCCGGTGTACGACGTGAGCGGAACCATCGCGTTGGCGATCACGAGGTAGGTCGGCACGAGCCAGAGCAGGGAAAGACCGAAGATGAAGATGCCGCGGACCACGTGGCCCGGTCGCAGAGGCTGACGACGGTGTGTGCTCATTACTCGCTCCCGAGTTGACGACGGAGGTACAGCCACGAGGCGACGATCACGATGATGGTCAGGAAGATGGCGATGGCGGAGCCGACGCCCTGGTCGAACATCAGGAACGTCTGGCGGAACATCGAGAGGCCGAGGGTCTCGGATGTGCGCCCCGGCCCGCCCCCGGTGAGGACGTAGACCACGTCGAAGGTGCGAAGGGCGTTGGTGATCGTGAGGCCCACGACGACGGCGGTCACCGCGCGCAGCTGCGGGAAGATGATGTAACGGAACCGGCGCCATCCCTCTGAGCCGTCGAGGGCCGCGGCCTCCAGCGTTTCGCGCGGGATGGTCTGCAGGCCGACCATGAACAGCACGATGTTGACACCTGTGCTCTGCCAGGTCGAGATCAGGATCCCGCTGATCACGTTGTACGGCCACACGAGGAGCCACTGCTGGTCGAGGCCGGCGAGGCCGACCGCGTGGAGGAACTGGGAGAGCGCGCCGCCGCTCTCGAAGATGATGTAGCCGGCGATGCCGACGGCCGTTCCGGACAGCGCATAGGGGATGATGATGGCCATCCGGGCGACCGCTCCGAGACGCATCGAGCTCGTCATCACCGCGATCGCAAGTCCGAGGAGCACGGGAAGCAGCAGGGAGCCCACCACCCACATCAGGGTGTTCACGATCGATCCCAGGAGGGCCGGATCCGTGAACAGGGTCACATAGTTCTGGAGCCCGACGAAGCCGGCCGTGCCGTTTCCGAAGAACGAGCGGATGAACGTCAGCAGCCACGGAACGAGGATGATCGCTGTGACGGTTCCCACGGCGAGGAACGCGAACAGTGCAACGCTGGTCCGGTCTCCCACCCGGGCACGGATGGTCCGTGCGCGGGGCTTTGCAGATGTCTGAGACAAAACGCTTCCTTGGGTTTCGATCACCGATGCGGAGGGTGCGGGGGTGATGCCCGGGCCGGACCCGGGCATCACCCTCTTCACCTACTGGATGCTGGGGTTCGACTCCCAGGCCTTCCAGGCGGTCTCCGCCTGGTTCTGGATGTCGTTCGCGACCTTGTCCGGGTTGTTCCCGCTGACCATGAACGCGTCGAGCGACGAGATGCTGGACTGGACGAGGTTCGGCGGGAACGACTCGTAGTAGCGGCCGAGCGGCGCGCCACCGGAGTCGGCGACCTGCTGGTTGATCGACGTGATCACCGGGTCGGACGACTTGACGGTCGGGTTGACCGCGCGGTCACCCGAGAAGGCCATGTACTCCTTCTGGGCGTCCGCCGTGAGCCACTCGAGGAGCGTCGCCTTGGCAGCCTTGATGTTCTTGCTGTTCTTGCCGACGGCGAGCGAGGTGGCCTCGACGAAGTAGTTCTTGACTCCGGTGGTCGTGGCCGACGGCAGCAGGAACGCGCCGTAGTCGGAGTCGGTCAGACCGGCTGCGACGAACTGGCCGTTGGCCCAGCTGCCCAGGTTGGTGATGGCGATCTTGCCGGACTTCATCAGGCCCGCGCAGTCGGTGCCCTTGGTGTCAGCGGGCGAGAAGTAGCCCTTCTTGGTCCAGTTGCCGATGGTCTCGAGGACCTTCTTGCCTGACGCGTCGTTCCACTTCGCCTTGTTGTCGGTCAGGTCCTGGTAGAACTGCGGATCGATGGCCGATGCGACGCCCTGGTACGGCATGATCGCCGGCCAGCTGTCGCCGAGCGCGGAGCAGATCGGGGTGTAGCCCGCGCTCTTGAGCTTGGCCAGGTCGCCTTCGTAGTCCTGGAAGGTCTTCGGCAGGTCGGTGATGCCGGCCTTGGCGAAGGCGGGCTTGGAGTAGTACTGCACCGAGATGGAGACGCCGAGGGGGATGCCGTACACCTTGCCCTTGAAGGTGTAGTAGGGGCGCAGCGCGTTGTCGAGCGTTCCGGCCTTGACGGCGTCGTCCCAGACATCGCTCAGGTCTTCGACGTTGCCGGTCGCCGCGAGACCCTCGAGCATCTTGCCGCTCCACCACTTGATGAGGTCGGGCGCCTTGTTCGTGGGGAGTGCCTGCAGCACGCCGGCCGTGTAGCTGGTGGTCGTGGGGAAGGAGAGGGGGTTGATGGTGTAACCGGTCTTCTTGGACGTGATGTCGCCCATCTTGACGAAGCCGGCTTTCCAGTCGGGGTTGTCGTTCGCCAGGGTCAGGACTTTGTTCGAGCTTCCCGAACCCGACCCGCTCCCGCCGGCGCAACCGCTCAACATGACCGCGACGACGGCCGCGCCCACGGCCAACGTCATACCAACGCGTGAATTGTGGACTTTCAAGGTTCACCCTTTCGTGTTGACCCCGGCACACTGCTCTGTCTGCCAGGGGGCTCCCGTGGTCAAGCTCACGTAGTCGGGATGCGAAAGCCTCTGCATCGGCCTACTTGTATACTTGTAAGGAAGCAGTCTCATTGTGGTGCAAGATTCACTTGTATGCAAGTCTTCAGTTATATTTGTGTCCAAGATAGCGACAAATTCGCGGGTCGGCAGGTCACCGTTTGGTAACGTTACCGTTCCTCGGGCTCGCCGCGTCCCGCCAGCGATGCACTACGACCGTGACAGGTTGGCCGAGTACAGGAAAAGTGGGCTTCTGCGCGGCGCGAAAGCCCACTTTTCCTGGATTCGACGAGGGCTAGCGTGGGCTGATGGACTCAGCGGAGAGGGATGGCTCGAAATCGTCGGTCGTGACGAGGGCGTGGGCGGCGAACGCGTGGCCGAGCCGCAGTCTCTCGGCTTCGTCGCGGCCGGCGAGAAGGCCGTGCAGGTAGCCGGACGCGAACGCGTCTCCGGCACCGACCGGCTCGATCACCTCGACCACGAGTGCCGGCTCGAAGACCAGTCCATGCTCTGCCGACAGCGACGTCGCGCCCACGTCGCCGTCCTTGACGACGATCGTTGCCGGGCCGGGCAGGAGACGACGGAGCTCGTCCACGGAAGCCACTCCCCAGACCGCCGCCGCTTCGTCCAGCCCGACGAACACGATGTCGGCGGCGTTCGCCAAGGTGGACAGCGTCGCTGCCGCGTCGCGTCCCGTCCAGAGACGGGGACGGTAGTTGACGTCGAAGCTGCGGACCGTCCCGGCACGCGCATCGCGCAGGGCCGATGTGACGAGCTGATGTCCGGTTTCAGAGATCGCTGCCGTGATTCCCGTGAGATGGAGCACGCGGCTCGGAGGCAGCGTCTCGAGGTGGGCCGGGGTCATCCTCGACGCGGCGGAAGCCGCCCGGTAGTAGTAGACCGAGGTGCCGTGCACAGGGTCGTTGTCTTTGAGGTAGATCCCAGTGGGTGCGGCGGCGTCCCTGGTCACGAACGTCGCATCGACACCGGATGCCTCGAGGTCCGCGACGATGCGGTCACCGAGCGGGTCCGCGCCGAGTGCGCCGGCCCAGGCCACCCGGTGACCGAGTTGCGCGAGCGCGCGTGCGACGTTGACCTCAGCGCCCGCCGTGCGCAGCCGGAGGCCGTCGGCGGTCGCCACTCTCTCGCCGGGCCCGGGAGCCAGCACCGCCAGCGCTTCGCCGACGGTGACGACATCGTAGAGCGGTTCCTCGATGTGCATGGTTCAGCGCAACCCTCGCGCAGAGTGGACGACGCTGGCAACCTCTTCAGAAAGGCGCCTGATCTCCTCGAATCGCCCGTTCTTCACGAGCTCACCGGCGGTCAGCCAGCTGCAGCCCACGGCGAAGACATTCGGGCGCTCCAGGTAGAGACCGAGATTCGCGGGGTTCACACCGCCGCTGGGCATGAGACTCATCTCCGGGAACGGTCCGTGCAGCGCGGCGACCATTCCTGGTCCGCCGAGCTGCTCGGCGGGAAAGAGCTTGACGGCGCGCAGGCCGAGGCGATGCGCCTGCAGGAGCTCCGACGGCGTCGCGATGCCGGGAAGCGGGAGCACACCCTGTGTCGCGGCTTCCTCGACGACCTCTGCATCGAAGCCCGGACTGACGATGAAGGCGACGCCGAGCGAGGCGGCTCGACGGGCATCCTCTGCACTCAGCACGGTTCCCGCACCGACGATGAGGTCGGAGCGAGCGGAGAGCCGCTCGATCGCGTCCCACGCCGCGTCCGAGCGCAGCGTGATCTCGATGGCACGCACGCCGCCGTGCACCAGGGCATCCGCGACGAGGTCGACGGTGCTCGCATCCGCGACCGTCGTGACCGACACGATCCCGGCGTCACGAAGGCGCTGAAGTGTTTCATTTCCCATGGTGGCGTTGAGTTTACAGAACGCCGTAGCGGCTGAACGCTTCTGTCGAACTCATTCCCGCATCGATCGCCTTGCGAACGACATTCTCGGCGGAGGCCTTCACCAGCGCGCGCTCGATGACCTCGGCCTCGATCTCGTACGGCACAACGAGCACACCGTCGAGATCGCCCACCAGGAGGTCGCCCGGTCGCACGCAGACGCCGCCGATCTCAACCGGCACGCGATAGTCGTGAACGAGAGCGCGAGCACCCGAGTCCTGCGCGTAGTTTCCACGGCTGAAGACGGGGAAGTCCTGCTTGAGAACCTGCCTCGTGTCGCGGTGGTACCCGTCGACGACGGCTCCGACCGCGCCCCTGGACTGGGCCGTCGCGGTGAGGATCTCACCCCAGAGCGCAGGCGAGGTCTCCACCTGCGAGGCGAGGTAGATCTCGCCGGGCTCGAGCTGGTCGAGTGCTTCGGTGAGGAGGCCGAAGGGTTTGCGCGGCGGCTGGTACACGCCGACGTTCAGGACGGGCATCGCACGGCCGACGAGGAAGTGCTCGCTCTTGAGCGGTGCGATCCCCGCAGGAAGGAACTGGTGGTATCGCCCCAGCTGGTCGAGGACGTCCCCGATGACCGCGGTATAGAGGTGCGTGCGCACGGCCTCGAGAAGAGTGGCCTCTGCTGTCATTGACACTTTCCGAAATCCCCTTCGATTGTGACCGGCATCGCAATCGTACATACTTGTATACTACAAGGCAAGAGACGCCCTAGCTGCAAAGGAGTAGCCGAGAATGAGTCGCCAGAAGCTGCTCACGCCGTCGAGCATCGCCGGTTACGTCCGCGACCAGGGATTCCTGGCGGACGGAGACGAGGTGCTCGAGGTGTCCGAGCCCGCGGGCGGCGTCTCGTGCGCGGTCTTCCGCCTCACGACGCGCAGCGGCACCGAGCTCATCGTCAAACAGGCGCTCGAAGAACTCCGGGTCGAGGCCGAATGGATCGCCGATCCCGCCCGCGCCGACACAGAGGCCGAGGCGATCGAAGCCTTCCATGCCCTCACCCCCGACCGCGCTCCGCGGCTCCTGGGCGTCGACCACCGCCGTCATACCATCGCGATGACGGCCGCGCCCGCCTCGTGGATCACCTGGAAGCAGGCGATGCTCGATGAGGCGACGGCCAGCCCGGACGTAGCGCGCATCCTCGGGACGACCCTCGGCCAGTGGCACCGGGCCGGATCTCAGGATCCCGGTTTCCGCGACCGCTTCCAGCACCGGGATGCGTTCGACGAGCTCCGCATCACCCCTTTCCACCGCGCGGTGCAGAGCGGCTACCCCCACCTCCGCGCGCCCATCCAGACTTGTATCGATGAACTCACCGACACCGGCACCACCGTGATCCACGGCGACTACTCGCCGAAGAACGTGCTGGTCGCGAACGCGCCGGATGACGGGCTGTGGGTCATCGACTACGAAGTGGCGACAGTCGGCGCGCCGGTGTTCGACGTGGCCTTCCTCTTCTGCCACCTGACCCTGAAGTCCGTGGCGAGGCCGGCGCTCGCGGGTGCACTGGCCGACGCGCGGGGAACATTCCTCGCGTCGTATCGGGCGGCCGCGGGCGAGGCGATCGCCGACGCGGCCGAACGCACGCTGGGCGCTCACACCGCGGTGCTGATGCTCGCGCGGACGGACGGGATCTCCCGTGCCTCCTACCTCTCCACCGCCGAACGGGAGACCGTCGCCCGCCTTGCCACGACGGTGCTGGACAGCGATCTGCCCACCGAGACCTTCTTCGAAACGACCACACAGGGAGAACGCCGATGAACACCACAGAGATCGACGTCGTCGTCGAACGCAACGTCGAATGCGGCGAGGGCCCGCACTGGGACGACGAGGCGGGCGCCGTCCACTGGGTGGACATCCTGGGCCGCACCGTCTTCACGACCGACTACCTGACCCACCGCACGACGGAGATCGGACTCGCCGAGTGGGTCGGAGCCGCCGTTCCCCGACAAGCAGGCGGTTTCATCGCCGCCACCGAGTCCGGCTTCGTGTCGCTCGCCGGCGACGGCAGCGTCGATCGCTCGGCGGTCGTCCTGTCGGACACCGTTCGGATGAACGATGCGAAATGCGACCCGGCCGGCGTTCTCTGGTCCGGCAGCTGTGGCTACGATTTCGCCTCCGGGCAGGGCGCGCTGTGGAGACTGGATGCGTCGTGGGAGCCCGTGGAGGCACTCACCGGCCTCACCCAGCCCAACGGACTCGGCTGGAGCCCGGATGGTCGCACCTTCTACCTGGTGGATACGCAGCTCAAAACGCTGAACGCCTACGATTTCGACCCGGTGGCCTCGCAGATCACCTCCGAAGCCCGTGTTCTGCTCGGACCTGACGACTTTCCGCAGGGAATCCCCGACGGACTCTGCATCGACTCCAGCGGGAACATCTGGATCGCCATGTTCGCCGGCGGCTCCGTGCTCGAGTTCGCCCCCGACGGGTCCTTCCTCCAGAGCATCGAACTGCCGACCTCCCAGACGACCTCGTGCGCGTTCGCCGGTCCCCGGCGCGATGAGTTGTGGGTGACGACGGCGGCAGCCGGACTCGACACGACCTCCGAAGCCCTGGCGGGTTCCCTGTTCCGGGTGCGCGGCCTCGACGCCACCGGGCTTCCGGTCTCCGGGTTCGCCGGGTGACCGCCTCCGACCTCCCCCACGAAAGGCACGCAATGAAGAGCATCCGGAGCGGCGCATTCGCCGACCAGGTCGCCATCGTCACCGGCGGATCATCGGGCATCGGGCGGGCGACCGTCGACCAGCTGCTCGCCGAGGGCGCACGGGTCGCCAACCTGGACCGCACGCTCACCGACCGATCCGAGGACGGATACCTCGAGGTCGCGGCGGATCTCGCGGACGCGGCTTCCGTGTCCGCGGCCGTCGAGGCCGTCGTCGCGACGTGGGGCAAAGTGACGACCGTCGTCCACTGCGCCGGCATCGGTGCAGCGGGCACCATAGCCGACTTCGACGAGTCGGAGTGGGAACGCGTCTTCGACGTCAACGTGCTGGGCACGGCGCGCGTGATGCACGCCGTCCTCCCCCACCTCATCGCATCCGCCCCGTCGTCCGTCGTGAACGTCGGGTCCGCTGTGGTGGGCACCGGCTTCCCCAACCGCGTGCTCTATTCCGCGACCAAGGGCGCAATCATCTCGATGACGCGCGCGATGGCGTCCGACCATCTTGCAGACGGAGTGCGCTTCAACGCCGTCAGCCCAGGGACGACCGAGACGCCCTGGGTGCAGCGGCTGCTCGAGAGCACCGACTCCCCGGATGCGGAGAGGGCACGGCTTGCCGCGCGGCAACCCCACGGCCGGCTGGTGTCCGCCGAGGAGGTGGCCGAGGCCATCGCGTACCTGGCCAGCCCGCGATCGGGGTCGACGAACGGCGTCGTGCTCTCGGTCGACGGGGGCATCCACTCGCTCCGCTGAGCGCGCGCATCGACCGACGAACGAACTGAGGAACTGACATGACATCGCGAATCGAGCAGGTGATCGCCTGGGAGGCACTGGATTCCCGCGGCCGACCGACGGTGGCCGCGCGCGTGGAGCTGAGCGACGGGTCTGCTGCCACCGCACTCGCTCCGTCGGGAGCGTCTGCGGGCTCCCACGAAGCCGTCGAGCTGAGGGATGGGGGTCCGCGTCGCGCCGGCCTGGGCGTTCGCCGGGCGGTCGACAACGTCCGGAGCAGGATCGCACCCGGGCTGAGAGGACTCAGCGCGCAGGATCCGGCGGCCGTGGACGACGTGCTCGCCGATCTGGACGGCACCCCGGACTTCTCTGGGCTCGGCGCCAACGCCACCCTCGCGGTCTCCCTGGCCACGACGATGGCCGCGGCCGAGAGCGCAGGCGTCTGCCTCGCCCGATGGTTCCAGCCCGAGGGCGAGCTCCTGCTGCCCATGCCGATGGTGAACATCGTGTCGGGGGGCGCACACGCGGCCAGGGCGATCGACATCCAGGACGTCCTCGTGATCCCCCACGGCGCGGGTACGTTCAGCGAGGCCATCGAATGGTGCGCCGATGTCCGCGAGGCGGCGGCGGTGATCGCCCGGGAGGGCGGCGCGGCCGGGGCAGCACTCGTGGCCGATGAGGGCGGCATCGGAATCCCGTTCGGAACCAACGAGGACGCCCTGCGATTCACCGTCGAGGCGATCGAGCGGAGCGGGCACGCCCCCGGGGACGAGCTGTCGATCGCGCTCGACATCGCCGCCACGCAGTTCTACGACGGCGAGCTGTACCAGCTGGGCGCCGAGCAGCGCACCCTCACCGCCGCCGAGCTGATCCGGGAACTCGATGCTTGGGTTGGCACGTACCCGGTGATCTCGATCGAGGACGCCCTCGCGGAAGACGCTTGGGAGGACTGGACCCTCGCCTGCCGCGAGCTGGGCCCGAAGGTGCAGCTCGTCGGCGACGACCACTTCGTCACAGACCGATCCCGTCTCGCACGCGGGATCGCGGTGGGGTCGGCGAACTCCATCCTGATCAAGGTGAACCAGAACGGTCTCCTGTCCCGCACGCACCGCGTGCTCGACGACGCGCAGCGCGCCGGCTTCTCGACGATCGTCTCCGCGCGCTCCGGCGAGACGGAGCAATCCTGGCTCGCCGACCTGGCCGTCGGCTGGCGCGCGGGCCAGATCAAAGTCGGCTCGACGCACCGTTCGGAGCGGACGGCGAAATGGAATCGGCTGCTCGAACTCGAAGCGACGGAGAAGACGGTGTTCGCGAAGCCGGTCGAGACGAACGGGCTCCGGCCCCGGATGGTCGGGAACGCATGAATGCCCGTCAAGTATGTTTGTCCTCAAGTATCCTGACTAGGAAATGGTGAGATGGTAACCGCAGATTTCGCCTCATACCGACGCGACCCGTCGAGCGCCCCCAAAGATCCGTCCGGGCCGACGTCTCGCCGCCCGAAGATCCAGCCCCGCCGCATCTCCGACTGGGTCTATGAGGAACTGTGCGAGGCGATCCGCACCGTCGACCTCCCGCCGGGCGCGCCGCTGTCCGAACCGAGCCTCGCTGCGTATCTCAACGTGAGCCGGGCTCCGATCCGGGATGCGCTCACCCGGCTGGCCGACCAGCGTCTCGTCACCGTCGTGCCCCAGGTCGGCACGCGGGTCGCACCGATTCTCATGGACGAGGTCGAAGAGGCCTGCTTCATCCGGTCGGCACTGGAGCGCGGCGCGTTCCAGAAAGCGATCGCCGCGCCGGAGCGAGACCGCCGTCCGTTGCTCGACATCCTGGAGCGGAACGAGGCGGCGTCGGCGGCCAGGGACGCCGAAGCGTTCTTCACCAGCGACGAGGAGCTTCACCAGGAAGTCTTCGCGCTCGCCGGCGTCCCCCACGTCTGGGAGGTCATCCGGGGCATCAAACTGCACCTCGACCGCCTTCGCCACCTGTACCTTCCCGACTCGATCGGCGACATCCGCGTCGTCGACGAGCATCGCGCGATCGTGGAGGCCCTCATCGCCGGCGACGAAGCGAAAGGCCTCGAAGTCATCGAACGGCACTCCACCCGGATCATCACCGACACCGACGTGCTGCGCGTCCGCTACCCGGACTACTTCGAGAAATGAGCGAGCGCACAGGCCGGCATGAGGGCCGGGTCGTCTACATCACCGGTGGCTCAGCGGGGATCGGCCGGGGTGCGGCAGAGGTCTTCGCCCGCGAGGGCGCCTCGGTCGTCATCAACGGTCTCACGCAGTCGAGCGTCGACGAGGTCGTCTCCGCCATCCGGGATGCGGGCGGCACCGCCGTCGGCGTCGCGGGAGACGTGGCAGAGGAGGCGACACACGAAGAAGCGGTGCAGCTCGCGCTGGCCGAATTCGGCCGCCTCGATCACGTCGTCACGTCCGCCGGGATCCAGACCTACGGGGACGCGGCGACGACCACGCCCGAGAGCTTCGACCGGGTGTTCGCGGTCAACGTCCGCGGCACCTTCCTGGCCGTGCACGCGGCGATCGCGGAGATCCGGAAGAACGCCGGGACGATCACCCTCATCTCATCGGTTCAGGGCGTCGCCACCCAGAACAACGTCGTCGGCTACACCGCGACGAAGGGCGCGCTGAACGCGCTGTGCCGTGCGCTGGCTGTCGACGAAGCCGCGTACGGAGTGCGGGTCAACGCCCTCCTGCCCGGCTCTGTGGACACCCCGATGCTCCGGACCTCGGCGAAGGAATGGTCAGACGGCACCCCGGAGGGCATCGAGAAGACCATCGCGAGCTGGGGCACCATGCACGCACTCGGTCGGGTGGCCCAGCCACACGAGATCGGTGCGGTCTGCTCTTTCCTCGCCAGCAGCGAAGCCAGCTTCGTGACGGGCGCAGAGATCCGCGTCGACGGCGGCCTTCTGGCGCGCATCGCCGCAGCACTACCGACCAAGGACTAGCAGCCGGTCCGCGACCGGCAGAGACGCCCGACCGACACAAACGAATGGCACCCATGATCCAGCTCAGTGAATTCCTCCCGCCACGCCCCGAAACGTCGTGGAAGCTCATCCGCCAGGTCGGCGTCGACAATGTCGTCGGCGTCCTGAACGGCGCCGAACAGGACCAGCGCATGTTCGCATCCGTCGGCAGCCAGGGCTGGAAGGCCGACGACCGCGACGAGACACCATGGAGCGTCGCGGCGCTCAGGCGCAACATCGAGATCTACGAACAGCACGGCTTCCGACTCATCGCGCTGGAGGACTCGGCGCCCATCGACAAGGTGCGGATGGGCCTCGACGGACGCGACGAGCAGATCGACGCCTTCATCGAGCAGATCCGCGCGATGGGCAAGCTCGGCATCCCGACCTTCGCGTACAACTGGATGGCCCTCACCAGCTGGGGCCGCACCGACGTCGCACTCGAAGACCGGGGAGGTGCGCTCGTCACCGGATACACCCGGTCGGTCGCGCAGGCGAAGGAACCGCTCATCGAAGAGGGCGCGGTCACGAGAGAGCAGATGTGGGATGCACTCGAGTACTTCCTGAAGGCGGTCGTGCCCGAGGCCGAGAAGGCCGGCGTACGTCTCGCGATGCACCCGGACGACCCGCCCCAGCAGATGGACCGCGGCATTCCGCGCATCATGAGTTCCGTCGCATCGTTCCGCAGGCTCGTCGACCTCGTGCCGTCGGACTACAACGGGATCACGTTCTGCCAAGGCAACTTCGCGCTGATGAGCGAGGTGCTCGATGGTTCGACGTCCATCCCCGAGCTCATCCGGGACTTCGGTACATCCAAGATCCCGTTCGTGCATTTCCGTGACGTCAAGGGGACCGTCGAGCAGTTCCGCGAGACGTTCCACGACGCCGGGCAGACCGACCTGCCAGAGGCCATCCGCGCGTACCACGAGATCGGATTCGGTGGTGCGATGCGCCCCGACCACGTGCCGACGCTCGAAGGCGAGTCGAATTCGCGCCCCGGCTACGAGACGCTCGGACGCCTCTTCGCGATCGGCTACATCCGGGGGCTGGAGCAGGCCGCGTACGGGCACCCCTCCACGCGCTGATCGGCTGCACGCTGATCGGGCGGCGCCGTCCGGCGGGCGATCGACGGTGCAGACGCGGAGAAGCCGCGGTCCCATCAGGGAGCCGCGGCTTCTGCGTGTCAGAGCGGGGTTCAGCCGCCGAAGGTCACCGGGGCAACAGGCGAGACCGGCGCGACGGGAGAGACGGACGAGACCGCCGGCGTGGGCGTCGGCAGCTGCACGACGGGCGCGACAGACGGCGACGAGGATGCGGGGGCAGGAGCGGGTGTGGAGCCGGCAGCGGCGCGGCGGCCGGTCACCGGCGTGGACTCGTCGGGCGAATGCAGGCCGATCTCACGCAGGCGGTCGTCCGACCATCCGGCCTGCTTCGCTGCCTGCCACGCGACCTCGTATTCGAGGATCGCTGCATCCAGCGCGTTCATGCGCTGGGCGAGTTCGCGGACCGCACCGATGCGAGCCTTGATTTCTGATTCGAGAAGCGCATTCGCTCGCTGAGCAGCCATGTCGGGGTCCACTGAGATTCCGTAGGGGGTGTTCACGATACGTCCTTCCGTTGAAAAATGCGGGCGCCCTCAGAACGGCGGCGATGGTTCACCAGTGTTCATTCGGAGCGAAGGCTGTAACTCGGGTGTGTGCAGACTGAGCCTAGCCAGAAAGAACGTTCTGTGGGTTGTTTGGGGGACATTCGGTCGTCCCCCAAATCGGGCGTCACGCTGCCCATTCTGGCAGACGCTCCCGACCGCCCGGACGTCGGAGGCGGATGCGAGACTGGTCCCGTGCTCCTCGACGCGCTCGTGACCACCTCCGACACCGTCGCCTCCACCCGGTCGCGACTGGCGAAGGTCGATGCCCTCGCCGGGCTGCTCGCGCTGCTCGAGCCCGACGAGATCGCCCCGGCGGTCGGCTTCCTGGTGGGCAAACCACGACAAGGCCGCGTGGGCGTCGGCTGGCGCGGCGTGTCCGCAGCGATGGGTGAACCGGCGGATGCGCCCACCCTGACCATCGCCGACCTGGACAGCCTTCTCGACCGGCTGGCAGCAGCATCCGGAGCGGGCTCGGCGGCCGACCGCAGCCGCGACCTCCGTGACCTGACCGCGCGCGCCACGGCGCAGGAGCAGGACTTCATCGCCCGCGTGCTGCTCGGCGACATGCGGACCGGAGCGCTCGAAGGCGTGGTCACCGATGCGATCGCGCGCGCAGCCGATCGATCCGGCGAAGCCGTACGCCGGGCCGCGATGCTCTCCGGCGACCTCGGCGAGACGGCCGTGCTCGCGCTCACCGCGCCGGCCGAAGAACTCGACGCCGTCGGACTGGTCGTCGGCCGCCCGGTGCTGCCGATGCTGGCTGCGAGCGCGGCCAGCGCATCCGAAGCGCTCGCGACCACCGGCGAGGCATCCGTCGAATACAAGCTCGACGGCGCGCGCATCCAGGTGCACCGGGCTGGGGACAGCATCCGGGTGTTCACGCGCAACCTCGCCGACATCACCCATCGCGTGCCCGAGGTGGTCGAGGTGGTCCGGCGGCTGCCCGTGCGCGACGTGATCCTCGACGGCGAGACGCTCTCGCTCGACGAAGACGGGGCGCCCCGGCCGTTCCAGGAGACGATGTCGCGCTTCGGTGCGGACGCGGCGCGCGAGACCGTGCTCCATCCGTGGTTCTTCGATGTGCTGCACGTCGATGGGCGCGACCTGCTCGACGAGCCGCTCGCGGTGCGGCTCGCCGAACTCGAACGGGTCGCCGGCGCGCACCGCATCCCCGGCGAGATCACCGACGACCCCGGGGTCGCGGAACGCGTGTCCCGTGACGCCCTCGCCGCGGGCCAGGAGGGCGTCGTCGTCAAAGCGATCGGTTCGCCATACGCGGCGGGGCGGCGCGGGTCGAGCTGGATCAAGGTGAAGCCGGTGCACACGTACGACCTCGTCGTGCTCGCGTGCGAGTGGGGTTCCGGCCGGCGCCAGGGGTGGCTCTCCAACCTGCATCTGGGCGCGCTGGACCCGCTCGGCGAGTTCGGGGAGCCCGGCGGCTTCGTCATGGTCGGAAAGACCTTCAAGGGGCTCACCGATGCGACGCTGCGCTGGCAGACCGAGTACTTTCCGACGATCGAGACGGGACGCACGGCCCATGCGGTCGTGCTGGCACCGACGACCGTGGTCGAGATCGCGATCGACGGCGTGCAGCGGTCGAGCCGGTACCCGGGCGGCATCGCTCTACGCTTCGCGCGGGTCAAGCAGTACCGCGACGACAAGCCCGCCGGCGACGCCGACACCATCCAGACGCTGCGCGCCCTGCTGAAGGAGTAGCGGACGCCCTGCCGGGTTGTCGCTGTGGATTCTCGCCAACCGGGTGCAATTCCGGCGAGACCGGCGTAGCTTTAGCGATATATCGCGTTGTGACTCGATTTCGTCGCAACAAGAAATCCTCGGTGAGGCGGACCAATGGACCGGATACGTGTGCAATTGCCAACCGACAGCGGAAGCCGCGGGTGGCACCGATGATGGCGCTGGCCTGGATCATGGGCGCGTTCGCTCTCATCGTCCTCGCGTCGATCGTCACCGTCGTGCTGATCGCGCGTGCCCTCTACAAACGCATCCGCCGCAGCCCCATGCTGAACAGCGCGGCGCTTCACGCACGCGCCACCCTCAGCTGGGGCGCGCAGCACGACGTGCTGCAGCTGAGGATCCGCCTGAGCGACACGCTGGCCAGCGGGCAGGCGGCCATCGACCTTGCGGCCAGGAGCGACGGCCCGCGCGGCGAGCTCCCTCGGCTGTTCCGGCGCATCCAGGCCGAAGCGGCCACGCTCGACACCGAACTGCGCTTCCTCGAGAGCGAGGAGGACCCTGCCGCCCTGGCGGAATGGCTGCCTGTCCTGCGTAGCCGGGTCGACCAGGTCGTCGGGATCGTGCGCCGGCTGCGTTCAGCGGTCGCATCCGCTCTCAGCGGCCTCAGCAACGAAACCCTCGCTGTCCTGCGGGCCGACGTCGACCGCGAAGTCGACGCCCTGCACGCCGGCATGCAGGAACTCCGCACACTCACCTCGAACGACCTGATGTTCGAACCAATCCGGCAGCCGGCCCCGGCTCGCCTCAACACGAGGAACAGATCATGAGCGACAACACCGCACGCATGCGCACCATCTTCCGCACCAAGACCTCACGCGCGCTCGACCGCATGGAGGACCCGCGCGAGATGCTCGACGACAGCTACGACCAGCAGGTGCGGATGCTGCAACAGCTGCGCCAGGGACTCGCGGAGGTCGCGACGGCGAAGAAACGGATCGAGCTGCAGGGCCAGGAGATGGGCGCCCGCTACCAGCGGCTCGCCGACCAGGCGCAGCAGGCGCTCGACCAGGGGCAGGAGGACCTCGCCCGGTCCGCGCTGCAACGCCGGTCGGTGCTCGAGCGGCAGGTCGCCGCCCTCCGCGACCAGTACGCGTCTCTGCAGAAGCAGCAGGCGTCGCTGCAGGAGAACGAGCGGCGTCTCACCGAGCGGATTGCCGCCTTCCGCATCGAGAAGGAGACGATCAAGGCCACCTACACGGCGTCCCAGGCGCAGGTGCGGGTCAACGAGGCCGTGGCCGGGCTCGGCACGCAGCTGAACAGCGCCGGAGCCAGCCTCGACCGGGCGCGGGACAAGGTCGCCCAGATGCAGGCGCGCGCGGCCGCGACCGACGAGCTGCTGAGCAGCGGCGCCCTGCGCGACCTCACCGCCCCCGCCGACGAGGACCTCGAGTGGCAGCTTTCGGCGGGAGCATCCCGTGCGGACATCGAGCGCCAGCTGGCGGCGATGAAGGACGCGTCCTCCGCATCCTCGTCCGCATCCTCGTCCTCCGACGGCTCCTCGCCCGCCTCCGAGTCCTGGCTCTCCATCGGCCAATGAGTCGAGTCCGGGAAAAGTCCGCGGATTCGACAGAATCGCGCGGACTTTTCCCGGACTGAACGGCTGGGTGCGCGGGGCGACGGGGGTTAGACGCCCGGCGTCGCGCCCCCTGTGACTTCGGCCTTGTACGACGCGAAGAACGTCGCTCCGTAGAGTGCGACCGCGACGAGGAACCCGACGGCCATCAGATAGGACACCCAGTCGTTTCCGGTGATGACGAAGCCGACTCCGGCGAGGAACGTCACGATGACGACGATGAGCCCCCAGAGAGCCAGGGTTTCGCCGAGCGCGGCCCTGCGGGCAGCGAGCAGGAGCCTGATGGCGATCACGACGAGACCGATCGCGATCAGGATGTGCAGGATCACGATGATCGTGTCGATGACGTTCGCGAGAGTGCCGTCGGGCTCGCCGATGACGTTGGCGGCCATTCCGAGCAGGAACAGCACGGCCAGTGCGGAAAGCGCCTCGCGGGAGCGGCGGCGAAGATTCTGGGCGGGACTCACAGCGGTTGCGGCTTCGGACATCCGGACTCCTCGGTTCGACGGATAGTGCCTGTGTCGCAATTGTGCACCCCAGCGCCCCGGCTGGTACAGGACTTGCCGTCGAGTGTCCCGATCAGGGCCCAAGCGGGCGCCCTCGGTCGGATGCGCGGGGCGGCTACGCGATCCCGCCGCCGTCCACGACGAGGGCGGATCCCGTGACGTACGACGACTCGTCGCTCGCCAGCCACACGA
Organism: Leifsonia sp. Ger2509; assembly: GCF_055231915.1. NCBI lineage: Bacteria > Bacillati > Actinomycetota > Actinomycetes > Micrococcales > Microbacteriaceae > Leifsonia > Leifsonia sp. Ger2509. The sequence continues at coordinate 2,440,528 of NZ_JBUYVB010000003.1, read as the reverse complement.
CGGCGGCCGCGATCTCGGACGGCTCACCCATCCGCTGCAGCGGACGGTCCGCGGCTTCGGCGAGGAACGATCCGGTCTCCTGCCCGAGCTGGCGCGCTTCGTCGCGGAGCATCCCTGTGTTGACATCGCCAGGGTTGACCGAGTTGACCCGGATGCCCTGCGGACCGTGGTCGATCGCGAGCGCGCGCGTCATGTTGACGACCGCGCCCTTCGACGCGCAGTACGAGATCGCCTGGCCGCCGCCCTTGAGGCCCCAGCCGGAGCCGGTGTTGATGATGGATCCGCCGCCGTTCGCGGCCATCACGGGCACAGCGTGCTTGCACATCAGGAAGATGCCTTTGACGTTGACACCGAAGACGCGGTCCCATTCTTCCGCGGTCGTCTCGACGGCGGTGGTGCGGCGGATGATGCCCGCGTTGTTGAAGATGACGTCGAGGGTGCCGAATTCCGCGACCGTGTCGGCGACGACGCGTTCGATGTCGGCCTCGCTCGACACATCCGCGGTGAGCGCGATCGCGGTGCCGCCCGCAGCGCGGATCTCCTCGGCCACGGCCTCGGCGGCACCCGGCGCCACATCGACGACGGCGACGCGCGCGCCCTCGGCAGCGAAGGCGAGGGAGGTCGCACGGCCGATGCCGCCCGCTCCTCCGGTGACGATGGCGGATTTGTCGGCTAGACGCATGATGGTGCTCCTTCGGTGGTGGCCGCACTGGCGGCACTGACAGGGTAGATGCTCGACGACGCGGGGCCGGTGGTCACGCGGACGTGACCGGCCAGCTGGGCGTCGAGGCTCCGATCGCCGGTGTCGACCAGCAGGGGCCGCCCGGAGAGGTCGAGGAGTTTCTGCTCGGTGGCCACCACGAGCAGCGGATGCGGTCCAAGGGCCGCGATCACGGCCGGCGACAGCTGCTGGTTGCCGCGACCGAGCAGGAAGCCCTGGCCGCCGATGACCGTGACGACGGCTTTCGCGGGGCGGCCGGCGACCGCCTCGAGGGCCTCGGCGTCGGTCACGTTCCTGGCGATGAGACGACCGTCTTCCACGACGTCGACACCGAGCGGGCTGCCGGGGATGCCGAGCTCGCGCGACACGGCAGCGAGCGTTCCGCCCGGCCCCAGCAGGTAGCGCACGCCGGGCTCGAATTGTGCGACCGCCCCGGCCGCCGCCCGGCGCACGGCATCCGCCTCGCTGGTGGGCGTGGCCGCCTTGCGGGCCTGGGTCCGCCCGGCTGCGACCGGTACGTCCACGAGCGCGAAGAGTCGAGGGTCGGGCCGCCCGGCGCGAAGGTCGTCTTCGTCGAGGTCGAGCACCTCGGCCTCCCGTGTCGGATGCGCACCCGGCCGAAGCCATTCGGCCGCGACCCCTCCCGCTGCCGCAGGCGCGACGGCGAAGCATCCCGAGTACATCTTGACGCCGGCCGGGATGCCGAGCAGCGCGACGTTCCCGTCCGCCCCGCGGGCCGCATCCCTCGCCGTGCCGTCGCCGCCGGCGAACAGCACGAGGCCTGCGCCCGCGGCGACGAACGCTGCGACAGCGCGCGAGGTGTCCGCACCGGTGGTCGTCCCCCGCGCATCCGCCTCGTAGACCACGCGCGGACGGAGTCCGGATGCGCGCACCACGTCCTCGCCGAGCGCGCCGCCTCCGGTCAGCACCTCGAGACCCGGATGCGCTTCCGCCAGAACAGCGAGCGCCCCGGCAGCCCGCAAGGCCGCCCGGGGCACCGCGCCGCGCTCGAACGCCTCCCGCTGCACCGCCGCACCGTCGCTGCCGATGAGGCCCGCAGGTCCGCCGACACCGGCGACGGGGTTGACGACCAACCCGATCGTCGGGCGGTGCTGGCGGACGGCGGACATCTAGGCTGCGGCCTCCTCGGCGGATACGCCCGCATCCGCCACGTGAGCGCCCGCAGAGGCACCCGCATCCGCCCCGAAGTACTTGCGCTGGTACGCGCGCCACGTGACCGCCCAGCGGTCCGGGTCGTCGAGGTCGTCGTGGTGGGTGTGGTGCACCGTCTGGTTGTGCGGAGCGGTACGGACGATCTCGGGGGTCTCCCGTGCCTCGCGTGCGACCTCGGCCAGCACCGCCGCGTACTCGTCGAGCTCGGCCATCGAGTACGACTCCGTCGGCTCCAGCGTGAACGGCTGCGGAACGACGTACGGGTGGTGGCTCGTCCAGTAGTGCATCCCGAAGTCGGCCGCGCGCACGCCGATCTCCTCCGAGCTGATGCCGGTCTCCTCGTACAGGTCCTGCCACGAGTACCGCACCTGCTCGATGCGGCGGCGACCGACGGCGTACGGTGCACTGGCTCCTGGGATCTCGAGGATGCGCTTCATCAGGTAGTTGTTGTTGAGCACGGCGGTCTCGGCGACGGCGCGCAGACCTTCGGCGCCGAGCGCACTGATCCACGCGTACGTGCGCACGATGTTCGGGATCACGCCGTAGAACGGTGCGACGGTTCCGATGGACTGCGGGCGGTCCGCATCCAGGTAATACCGGTCGCCGTCGCGCTCGACCACAGGTCCCGGAAGGAACGGCGCGAGCTCCTCCGAGACCGCGTTCGCACCCGAGCCGGGGCCGCCGCAGCCGTGCGGGGTGCCGAACGTCTTGTGCAGGTTGAAGTGGCAGACGTCGAATCCGGCGTCGCGGGCGCGGGTGATCCCGAGGATGCCGTTCGCGTTCGCCTGGTCGTACGACGCGAGCGCGCCGACCTCGTGGGCCAGCCGCACCCATTCCCCGATGCGCGGGTTGTAGATGCCCGTGTCCTCGGGGTTCGTGACCATGATCGCGGCCGTGCGGGGCGACAGGGCCGCCCGCAGGGCGTCGAGGTCGGGGTAGCCGTCGGCGTCCGGGTGGATCGTGATGACCGTGTAGCCCGCCGCCTTGGCCGCGGCCGCGTTGGACGGGTGCGAGAAGATCGTCGTGATGACCTCGGTGCGCTGATCGCCTTCGCCGCGCGACCGGTGATAGGCGCGGATCATCGAGATGTTCGCCCAGATCGCCTCGGAGCCGCCGCCGGTCTGCAGCGAGACGCGGCTCATGCCGGAGATCTCGGCGAGCATCCGCTCGGTGCGCCAGACGATCTCGAGCACGCCCTGTGCGGTCTCCGGGTCCTGCAGCGGGTGCAGCTCGGTCAGGTCGGGGGTGCGGATGATCGCCTCGTTCACCTTCGGCGCGTACTTCATCGTGCACGTGCCCTGGCCGACGTCGACGTTGAGGTCGGCGCCGAGGTTCTCCTGGCTGAGGCGCAGGTAGTGCTTGAGCACACGCATCTGGCCGATCTCGGGCAGGGCGGGCGGCGCGCTGCGGCGCAGGGATGCGGGGAGCGCGGCGACGACATCGCCGACAGCCTCGCGCACGCCGGCCTCCGGGCGGCTGACCAGCACGCCGCGCTCGCCGGGCGCGTGGAGTTCGAACACGATCGGCTCGTCCCAGCGCGCCTGGTGGAACCGCCTCAGGGCCGGCTTGGGTGCGATGGGGAGGCTCATGCGTTCTGTTCCTTCGTCTGTGCGAGCGCCGCGCCGATCACGGCGGCGAGCTCGTCGATGTCGGTCTGGGTGTTCTGTTCGGTGACGCACACGAGCAGGTGGTCGTCGTCGAGGGCGTGGCCGGGCTCGAAACCGGATGTGCGACCGGCGGCGACGAGCTCGGGTGCGGTGAGCGCCGCATCCGTCACGTCGAGCACGAACTCGCGGAAGTGTGTGGCGCCGTCGGCGAGCCGTACGCCGGCGAGCGCGGTGAGCGCCCGGGCGGCGTAGGCGGTGCGGGCGAGGATGGTCTCGCCGACCTCGGCCATGCCCTGCGGGCCCATCAGCGCCAGGTAGACGCCGGCGGCGATCCCCCAGAGCGCGGCGGCGGTGCCGACCCACTCCTTGCCTTCTTCGCGCAGGGCGAAGGAGGTGCGGTCGTAGGCTACGTCGCCGAAGCCGTACTCACCGGGCACGTCCGTCGAGGCGAGCCCGAAGAGGCGCGACGGCAGCTCCATGACGAAGCGGGTGTCGTCGTGCACGGCGATGAAGCCGGCGTGCGCTCCGCCGTACCAGGGGTGGAGTCCGAGCGACTGGATGTCGCCGTGGACGATGTCGGCGCCGAGGTCGGCCGGTGGCGTCAGGATGCCGAGGCTGATCGGGTCGGTGCCGACGATCACGACGGCACCGACCGCGTGGGCGGCGTCCGCGAGCTCGGCGAGCGCCGTTTCGAGCGCGCCCGTGTAGCCGAGGGTCTCCACCCAGATCGCGGCGACGGTGTCGTCGAGCATCCCGGTGACGGTCTGCACGTCGGCGACGGCGTCGACCGTCGGGACGATCACGAGGTCGATGGTGGGGGCGATGTAGTCGCGGACCTTGGAGAGCTTGTCCGGATGCGCGTCGCTGACCAGCAGCACGGTGCGACGGCCGGTGATGCGTCCTGCCATCGCGAGCGACGTCGCCGCGGCCTGGTAACCGTCATAGGTGGGTACGTTGACGACGTCCTGGTTCAGCAGCTCGCCCATGAGCGACTGGTACTGGAACAGGGCCTGGAACCGCCCGTGGTCCTCATACGGCTCGCCGGCGTACGCCGTGAGGAACTCGCTCCGGTTGATGACCTCGTCGACCACCGCGGGTACGGCGTGCTGGTAGGTGCCGGCGCCGAGGAACAGCCGCCCGGGCTCGACGGCGCGGTTGCGGCGCAACAGGTCGCCGACGTGGCGCACCAGGTCCTGTTCGGCCAGCAGCGGCTCCGGCAGGTCGAGGGCACGACCGAGACGCAGCTCGGCGGGCACGTCCGCGTAGAACTCTTCGATGCTGGCGGCGCCGACCGCGTCGAGCATCGCCTGGCGCGACTCGGGCGCCGTGTTCGGCACATAGGGGTGGACGAAGGGATGGGTCATGGTGGCCTCGCGGTCGCTAACGGGTGGGACGGATGGAACGGACGGTGGATGGATGCTCGACCACGGCGACCCCGAAGGCGCCGAGGCTGAGCCCGGTGCTCGCGTCTGCGCCGGTGAGCAGGTCGCGGCCTCCTTCGAGGCGTGGCGCGCTCACTTCGGCACGGCCGTGGTTGAGAAGGAAGGTGTAGTCGGTGGTGCCGTCGGTGCGGGTGACGACCTCGAGCGCTGGGTCGGCGTCGGTGACGGGGATCCCTGCTGCGTCGAGGACCTGGGTGAGGATGGCGCGCATCCCGTCGCCCTCGAGCCCGGCGCTCAGGTACCACGCCGCGCCGAGTCCGTGACTGAGTCGGGTGACGGCCGCGCGCCCGGCGAGGTCGCCGTCGGCGTAGGTCGCGAGCACCTCGGTGCCGTCGGCGGGGACGAGCCATTCGCTCCAGACCCGCACGGCGTGGCGCTCCCCGTCGACCTCGATCGCGCGGCTGTCGCCGTCGGCGAGCGGCCACCATTCGTCGACCTCGACGCCGAGCAGTTCCCGCAGGGGTCCGGGCGCTCCGCCGTCGTGGATCTGCTCGCAATGGTCGACGACACCGGAGAACGGGCCGACGACGAGCTGGCCGCCGGCGGCGACGAAGCCGGCCAGTGCATCCGCCTGCTCCACGGTCGTCGCGTACAGGTTCGGAACGAGCAGGACGCGGTGGTCGCCGTACGGGCCGGCCGCGCGCGCCACATCCACCGTCTGCCCGAGTGCGAACGCTGCGGCGTGCCAGGCGCGGGCCTCGCGCAGCCAGTCGAGACGCGCAGACGGAAGGGAGTCCGGCGCGGTCACGCCCCACCACGAATCCCAGTCGGCGACGAGCGCGACGGATGCGCGCACCCGCGTGTCCTTGATCGGAGCGAGCGTCTTCAACTCGGCCCCCAGCGCCTTGGCCTCCTGGAAGGTCCGGCTCTCCTCGCCACGGTGGCCGAGCATCGCGGAGTGGAACTTCTCCGGCCCGAACTTCGCCTGCCTCCACTGGAAGAACATGACGCCGTCCGACCCGTGGGCGATCGCCTGCATGCTGCCGAGGCGCATCTGACCGGGGGCCCTCGGAACGTTGACCTCGCGCCAGCTCACCGCGCTCGGCGCCTGCTCGAGCAGGAGCCACGGCCGCCCGTCCTTCAGGGATCGCATCAGGCCGTAGTTGAGCGCGGCGCCGATGTGCGCCTCCGGATCGGCGGGGTCGGGGTAGGCGTCGTCGGTGACGAGATCCTCGGCGTCCGCGAAATCCCAGTAGTCGAGCTCGCGGAACAGGCTCATGAAGTTGGTGGTCACCGCGATCTCCGGGGTCACCTCGCGCAGCACGTCGATCTCCGCCTGGAAGAGTTCGAGCAGTGCGTCCGACGAGAACCGTTCGAAGTCGACGAGTTCGGCCGGGTTGATCGGTCCGGTCGCCGTGCGCGGTGGCTCGATCTGGTCGAAGTCGAGGTAGTTCTGGCCCCAGCAACTGGTTCCCCACGCCGCGTTGAGGCCGTCGATGGTCCCGTAGCGCTCGCGCAGCCAGCGGCGGAAATGCCGTGCCGATTCCGGGCACCAGCACCGCGCGACGTGGTCGCCGTACTCGTTCGACACGTGCCAGAGGGCCAGCGCGGGATGCTCTCCGTAGCGGTCGGCGAGGGCGCGCGTGAGCCGCAGCGCCGCCTCGCGGAACACCGGGGAGCTCGGGCAGTACGACTGGCGCGAACCGAACTCGAGGCGCACGCCGTCGACGTTCCACGGAAGGACCTCGGGATGCTGGCGCACCAGCCAGGCCGGCGGCGTCGCTGTCGCGGTCGCCAGATCGATGCGGATGCCGTGCTCCCAGAGCAGGTCGATCACGCGGTCGAGCCCGGCGAAGTCGTACTCGCCGGGGCGCGGCTCGAGCAGCGGCCAGGAGAAGACCGACAGCGTGACGAGGGTGACGCCCGCCTCGACCATGAGGCGCGCATCGTCGGCCCAGACGCTCTCCGGCCACTGGTCGGGGTTGTAGTCGCCACCGTAGGCGAGGGCGTCGAGGCGGATGCTCCGCGGCGATGTGGCCGTCACTGGTCTCCTTCGGTCTGCGCGGTCGCGTGGATACGGGTACAGGAAGTTCTCGACGGATGCTTTACATCAAGCAAGCGTCGACTGTATTCTGTATACAGTAACGCTAAAGCGATTCCGGCGAAGGGTCAACCCCTAAGCTGGCGTCGCCGGCGGTCCGCGAGACCGCCGCCCCAGCCAGGAGGTCCCATTGATCGAGCGCAAGAACCTGCGTTCCCAGGTTCGCGAAGAACTCATCGCCCGCATGAGGTCCGGCGACGTGCGCCCCGGCGAGAGCATCAACGAGGTGCAGCTCGCCGCCGAGCTCGGAGTCAGCCGCACGCCGCTGCGTGAAGCCCTCATCGCGCTCGAGAGCGAAGGCCAGATCGAGAGCGAGAACGGAAAAGGCTTCCGGTTCGTGCCGCTGAGCGCACGCGAGTTCGAAGAGCTGTGCCCGATCATCGTGACACTGGAGAGCCTGGCGCTCGACCTCAGCCCCCGCGACGAGCTCGCCCGGCTCGGCGAACAGCTCGCGACGCTCGCCGCGGAGTTCAACGACGACGTCGCCCAGCACGCGCTCGTGAACCGTCGCGACGACGAATGGCACAATCTGATGCTGAGCGCGTGCCCCAACAAGCGCCTGCTCGTCGAGATCGACGGTGTCCGTCGCGCCATCCACCGCTACGAGTCCCTTCTCGTGTCCGACGACGTCATGGTCGAGCGCAGTGCGATCGAGCACGCCGACATCGCCCGCCACCTCATCGACGGCGACCTGGCCGCGGCGCAGGCCGCCCTCGCCGCGAACTGGACCAACGGGATGCGCCGCCTCCTCGCCGACGCCGGCATCTCCTGGGAGCGCCTCGCCTGACCGGCTCCCGCAATCGCGCGAGTGTCGCCGTTACCGCCGAGAACGTCCGTTCAACAGGGCAATTTCGACCGTAATGGCGACACTCGGCGCTAAGTTAGGCCCATGAAGACCAGGTTCGCACGGCCCGCCCTCGTGGTCGCCGCCATCATGGTGGTCGCCGCTCTCGCCGGATGCTCGTCGTCCGCATCCTCCTTCACCGGCACCTGGGGATCGAACGCCTCCGGCCAGCCCAATCTCACGATCAAGGATGACGGCAGCTTCACCGGAACCGACGGCTGCAACGCGATGAGCGGCAAAGGCACGATCTCCGGAGACACCTTCACGTTCGGACCGTTCGCCTCGACTCTGAAGGCCTGCGAAGGGGTCACCCCCTGGCTGAACCTCGCCCACACCGCCAAGGTCGACGGCAACACCCTGGTCGTCTACAAGAACGGCGGGGACAAGATCGGCACGCTCGACAAGCAGTAGCGGCGCCGAGCGGGCCCGTTGCGGTCGAGCGCGACCGTTCCGCCAGGCACCCTCGACCGGAACCGTCACCCTCGGCATCGAGCCAGTCAGCGGGATGCGCGCACCGCGAGGTCGACGTACAGCGCCGCCGACCATCCGAACGATGTCGTCGCCGTCTTCGCCTTCTCGCCCGTCAGCGGGTTGAAGTACTCGTGAGGCCCGCCGCCGTGCGCGACCAGTCGCAGCGTGTTCTCCAGCAACGCCCGCGACCGCTCCGGATGCCCGGACACCGCCAGCCCTTCCACGAGCAGTGCGTTGATGTTCACCCACACCGGCCCCCGCCACATCCGCTCCGGCGTGAAGTCCGCATCCCGCACGGCGACCGTCGGCACCGCCCAGGGCGTCGCGAACCGGGCGGGGTCGTCGAGCGCTTCGAGGATCCGGGCCACGATGCGGCCGGGCAGCCGGCCGGTCAGCAGCGGCAGCAGGCTGACCGCCGTCTCTGCGGCGAGCGGATGCCCGGCTCCGCGCGACCGGAAGAACCCTGCCTCGTCATCCCACAGCTCTTCGAGCAGCGCGAGCGTCCGCTCGGCGCGACGGGTGTGACGGTCGGCGGCGTCGACGTCGCCGACCGAACGGGCCCGGGATGCGAGCAGGTCGTCCTGCACGATGAGGTACGCCGCGAGGTCCGGTGAGGTCACGGGCAGCTGGCCGTCGAACACGGGGCTGTCGTCGAGGCCGGACGAATACGGATGGCCGTACTCGGGCATCCCGTCACCGTCGAGGTCGGAGTGCGCGAACCACCACTCCTGGCTGCGTGACACCGTCGCCCACGCCGCGTCGAACCACTCCGGGTCGTCGACCAGCCCTTCGAGCGAACGGAGCGCCCACGCAGCCAGCGGGGGTTTCGTGAGCGGGATCGGCGCCGTCGGATCGGCGATGGCCGAGCCTGCCCGCCGCAGGTTGTCGCGGTCCCCGGGTGGCAGGTCGTCGCTGGAGGCGAGCACGCCCTCGTCGTGGACGACGTCGGGGAGCTGGCCGTCCGGCGTCGGAAAGCCGAAGGCGAGCGCGAGCTGTTCGCGGGCGAGCTCGGGGTCACCGTGGCGCAGGCCGGCCGCGATGAAGTACGCGTCCCACTGCCAGAGTCCCACGTAGCCGATCTTCGAGGGCACGACAGCGCGTGCATCCCCCCGGCCGGGCAGGGTGACGATGTTGGCGCCGAGCACCCACCAGCAGAACGCGGTCAGGTCGGCGAGATCCGCGCGGACGACCGGGCAGCGCGCGAACCAGTCCTCCCAGGTGCGCTCGGTCGCGCGCAGCGCGCCGGCGTGGGTGGGCGAGCCCGGCTCCTCGCCGAGGGCGATGCGCACCTGCGCCTCGTCGCCGGAGAGCACGAGCCGTGCGACCGTCTCGACCCCGGCGTCGCGCACCGTCAGGTCCTCCACGCCATCCGCGCTCCAGCCGGCCGACGCCGCGGACGGCAGGCCGGTCGTCCACACCCCGGATGCGGCCGTCGCGTGCGCTCGGAGACTCCCCGGCACGGTCAGCTCGACCGTCCAGCGTCCGCCGCCGCCGAGGCTCACCGCATCCGGACCGTCGAAGGTGAGCGTCACGCCGCCCTCGAAGGCGATCCGCTCGGGTCGCACGTCGCGCACCGGGGTGAGGCGGCCATCCGGGCCGAACACCCGCAGGGTGCGCACGACGACGCAGTCCTCGAGCTGCCGCTCGTATTCGGCGAGACGCACTGTGACGCCGCCGTCGGCGCGCTGGACGAGGATGCGCGACCCCGGGAACGTGAACGGCGCGTTCTCGAGGTCGAGGAAACGCGCGGCCCGGTCCGCGGCCGTCGGCTCGGCGCTCGGCTCGACGCTCACCGGCCGCCGAGCCCCGAAGCCGCCATGCTGTTGAGGATGCGCCGCTGCCCGATCACGAACGCGATGAGCATCGGGATGGTCGCCACCGCGGAGGCCGCCATCACCAGGCCGTAGTTGATCGAGCCGAACTGCCCGCGGAAGCTCTGCAGCAGCAGCGGCACCGTGAAGTTCTCCTGGCTGTTGAGCAGCACGAGTGGCAGAAGGAAGTTGTTCCACGTGCCGAGCGCGACGATGATCGCGAGCGCGCCGAGGCCCGGACGGAGGTTCGGCAGGATGATGCTCCAGAAGATCCGCCACCGGCCCGCGCCGTCGACGATCGCCGCCTCTTCGAGCTCGATCGGCAGCGAGAGCACGAACTGGCGCATCAGGAACACGGCGAACGGGTTCGCGAGCGCGGCCGGGATGATAAGCGACAGGTGCGAGTCGACCCAGCCGAGCTTCGCCATCAGGAAATAGAACGGGATCAGCGTGACCTGCATCGGGATCATCTGCGTCGCGAGGAACAGGATGAACAACGCCCGGCTCCCGCGGAACCGGATGCGCGCGAACCCGTAGCCGGCCATCGCAGCGGTGATGAGCGTGCCGATGACGACGAGAACGGCGATGTAGATGCTGTTCCAGTACGCCTGCGCGAAGGGCGCGTCGTTCCAGGCGTCGATGTAGTTCTGGAAGGTGAACGGCTTCGGCAGGAAGCTCAGCGGGTCGTTCAGCAGTTGCGGGAGCGTCTTGAACGAGGTGATGAGCATCCACACGAACGGGAAGACCATCGCGAGGCCCGCGACAGCGAGGACGACGTGCAGGACGGTCTTGCGCGCCCGGCTGGCCCCTTTGCCCTGGCGGCGGGCGGCCGGGGCGGTTCTGACGGCCGTGGTCATGCTGCACCATCCTCGTAGTGGACGAACTTCTTCTGGGCGGTGAACTGGATGCCCGTGATGACCAGGGTGATGATCAGCAGGATCACGGATGCGGCGCTCGCCGGTCCGAACTGGAACTTGCCGAATCCCAGATCGTAGATGTGGTACACGATCGTGCGGGTGGCGTTGTCGGGGCCGGCGTTGGCCGTGAGGATGAACACCGTGTCGAACGTCTGCAGCGAGCTGATGAACGCGATCACGGTCGAGAAGAACATGATCGGCGACAGCAGCGGCAGGCGGATGCGGAAGAACATAGTGAGGGCGCCTGCACCGTCGATGCGCGCGGCCTCGACGACGGAGGGTGAGATGTTCTGCAGGCCCGCGAGGAAGATGATGATGTTGAGGCCGAGCGACGACCAGATGGAGACGATGCACACGGCGATGAGCGCCAGGTGCGGGTCGCCCAGCCAGTCCGGCGGCGGCACATGGAACGTGTTGGCGATGAAGCCGCTGATCACGCCGTCCTTGCGGAAGAGCTGCTGCCAGATCATGGCGACGGCGACCGACGAGGTCACGACCGGCGCGAAGAACAGGATGAGATAGAGCGTCTTCGTCTTCAGGCGTTCGAGGGCGACCGCGATCACCACGGCCAGGCCGAGGCCGACCGGGACCGTGATGATCGCGATGAGCAGGGTGTTGAGCACGGCCCGCCCGAAGAGCGGGTCGGTGAGCTCGGTCCCGAAGTTCTCGAACCCGACCCAGCTGAGGGCGTTGAGCCCGTCCCATTTGGCGAAGGCCAGCACGACACTCGCTGCGAAGGGCACGAGCACGAACAGCGCCATGCCGAACAGTTGCGGTCCGACGAAGATGTAGCCCCAGCGACGGTCGCGCCGCCGCCAGGCGGACTCCCCTCGGAGTCCGCCCGGCCTGGTGGGCCGGGGAGCCGTCTCCGCCTCGCTTTCGACGAGAGCTTCGGACAGCGGTCCCTGGAGAACACTCACGTGTCTGTCCCTACTTGCCAGTCTTGTCGGAGATCATCTTGGCGACCTCGTCCAGCGTCGCCTGCGTGGACGACTTGCCCTGGTAGAGGGCGAGCATCTTGTCGCTGATGTCGCTCGAGAGCCCGGGAACGGCCGCTTCGGTCGCGGGGTCCTCGAAGCCGATGTCGCGCATGTCGAGCAGCGTCTGGGCGTGGGCCGGGTAGCCGTCGAGGACCACCTTGTCTGCGCCCTTGATCGACGGGACGGCGTTGCCGCCGCCCTGCAGGCGGGCCGTCTGGCCTTCAGCGGAGAGGAAGTTGGTCCAGAACTCGAACGCGGCGTCCTTGTTCTTGGTCTTCGCGTTGATGGCGAGGTAGCTCACGGCCGTGCCGGTCGGCGCTGCTTTGCCGTCCGGGGTCGGCCAGGGGGCGACGTCGTAGTTCTCGGGGTCGCCCGCGGACTTGACGGTGCCGATCGTGTAGCGGCCCTGCACGAAGAAGCCCGCCTTGTGGCTGACGAACACACTGTCGGCGCCGGCGCCCTGGGGGAGGGTGTCCGCCACGACGAAGGTGTGGTTCTGGAAGTTCTTCGCGAGAACGTCCATCGCGTCGACACTGGTCTGGTCGGTGTTGGCGACGAATTTGCCGGAGGCGTCGAACGCCTGGCCGCCCTGCGACGAGATCCAGCCGTAGTGGGTGGACCAGTAGTTCCAGAACATCGAGCCGGTGAGACCCGCCTTCTTGAGCTTCTTGTTCATGTCGAGGTAGGCCTCGGTGGTCCACTTGCCTGCGGCGGCGAGGGTCGCGGGGTCATCGGTGATGCCCGCCTTCTTGAGCGCGACCTTGTCGTACCACATGGCGTCGGGGTTGGAGTCGTTCGGGGCGGCGTAGATCTCGTCGCCCTTCTTCGTCACACCGAACAGGCCCTGTGCGAAGTCGTCCGGCTTCGTCTTGCTCGCGCTCGAGTTCATCAGCTTCGTGAGCGGCAGCAGCGCGCTCGAGCTGACGAACTGGCCGATCTTGTCGTCGCCGATGTAGAAGACGTCCGGCGCTGTGCCCGAGGCGAGCTGCGCGAGCAGCTTGGTGTGGTAGTCGCCGTAGTCGGCGACGGGCTGCAGGACGACCTTGACGTCGGGGTGCTGCTTCATGAACTCCGTGTCGAAGTCCTTGTAACGGGCGATCTCTTCGGGGGTGCCCCAGGTGGACCAGACGACCGTCTTGGTCCCGCTCCCGTTCGATGCTCCTGAACCTGAACATGCGGCCATACTGAGCGCTACCGCGACAGCCGCTCCCACGGCCACCAGTCTTCTCACCTTCGAGTCGACGCGAGACATGCCTACCTCATTCCTTGAAGTCTCTCTGCAGATGGAGGCCCCCGGGTCGGGGTCACTCCTTGATCTGTATTCTGTATACAGTAGGCAGCGGCACAACGCAAGGGGATGCGCACGGGAACAGCCTGGGTTCGCGCACGGTCAATGCATGCATTCGGGCGCGATCATCAAGCCAACACCATCGAACTGACCGAAACCTGCCCCGGGGCTGGGCGCGCGCTGGGCGCGTGCCCTCGCGCCCGCCACGGCGAGTGTCGCTGTTCCGGCCGAGTGTCGCCGTTCTACCGGGCGCTCTCGGCCGCAACGGGCACTCTCGACGATCGCTGATTCGTCCAGCCGGTCGCCCAGAAATATGGAGCCTCTAACCAAAGGCTGGGGCCGTAGCCTTTGGTAAAGACGATTTCTAGCAAAGGCTAAGAGCCTAGCCTTCGGCACAGACGCCGCAGGCTCAACCCTCGCCGCCAGGTGTCGAACTGCGCAGCCACACGAACTGGCCGGGCGCCAGGTCGATGCCGTCCGTGAGGTCGAGCTCCGCCCCCGTCACCAGGTCGGACGACCCGGGCGCGATCCCCGACAGCGTCAGCGCATCCACCTTCTCGCGGCCGTCCCCGACGTTCGCCAGCACCACGATGGTGGCGTCCGCTCCTGGCCGCTGGTACCCCAGCACGCGGTCGTTGCGGGTATCGAACCCGATCAGCCGGTTGCCGGCGAACTCCGGCGTGCCGGACCGGATCTCGATCAGGCGCCGCAGGCTCAGGTAGAGCGCGCCGGCGTGGGTCGCATACGAGCGCCGCTGCTCGTACAGCTCGGCAGGATACCGCGGCCGCCCCACCCACCGGCTGTCGTCCCGGTGCGCCGGGTCGTCGACGTAGGCGTAGTCGTTGAGCTGGCCGACCTCGTCGCCCAGGTAGAGCTGCGGCAGACCGCCGGTGCTGAGGATGATCGAGTGTGCCAGCAGGATGCGACGCACCGCGAGCGGGTCGCCGGCTTCGAGACCCGCGAGCGACGCCGTCGACCCGGAGACCCGCGCATCCCCCGTCTTCGGGTTCTCCTGGAACGGAACCCCGCGGGCGAAGCTCCCCGGGAACCGCCCGACGTAGAACTGGTTGAGGAACCTGCGGTGGTCGAAGCCGTCGATGCCCAGCTCGGCTGCGTCCTCGTCGGCGAACGTCCAGCCGATGTCGTCGTGGCTGCGCACATAGTTGACCCAGGCGGTACCGGCCGGCGTGGCGTGGCGGCGTTCGAGGGCCTGGGTGAGCATCCGCACATCGCGGGTCGCGAGGGAGTTCCAGATCAGGGCCATCTGCAGCGGGTTGTAGCTGAGCTGGCATTCGCCGGGGCTCATGTATTCGACGACCTGGTCCGGATGCACGATCGCTTCGGACAGGAAGAGCACGGACGGCGCCGCGATGCGGCAGACCGCGTTGAACGCCTGCAGCAGCAGGTGCGCCTGCGGCAGGTTCTCACACGACGTGCCCAGCTGCTTCCAGATGAAGGCGACCGCATCCATCCGCAGCACGCTCACCCCCTGGTTGGCGAGGAACAGCATCTCGTTCGCCATCGCCCGGAACACCGCGGGGTTCGCGTAGTTGAGGTCCCACTGGAACGTGTGGAACGTCGTCCACACCCAGCGCCCGTCGTCGAGGCGGACGAACGAGCCAGGATGGTCGTCGGGAAAGATCTCACGTGTGGTCTGCTCGAAAGCGTCCGGCATCGTGCGGTCGGGGAAGAGCCAGTAGTAGTCCTCGAACTCCGGAACGCCCGCCCGGGCCTTCCTCGCCCACTCGTGCTCGTCCGAGGTGTGGTTGAAGACGAAGTCGACGGCGAGCGCGATCCCGTTCGCCCGCAGGTCGTCGGCCACCTCGCGCAGGTCGGCCATGGTCCCGAGCCCCGGCGACACCTCGCGATAGCTGGACACCGCATACCCACCGTCGGAGTTCTCCGCCGGAGCGAGGAACAGCGGCATGAGATGCAGGTAGGTCAGCCCCAGTTCGCGGAAGTAGGGGATGTGGCCCCGCAGACCCTGCAGCGTGCCGGAGTACCGGTCGACGTAGCAGACGCCCCCGAGCATCCGGTTCGACTCGAACCAGGCCGGATCGGCAAGGCGCTGCCGGTCGAGATCCTTCAGCTCCGGCGAGCGTGCCTCCCACGACGCCGCGAGGTCGCCGAGCAGGCCGTCGAACTGTGCATCCAGTCGGTCGTCTCCGCCGTAGATCTCGCGCAGCAGCCGCTCGAGCCGCGCGGTCTCGCGCGCCCAGCGCTCAGCGGACGATGTCCGTTCCGCTTCGTCGAAGTCCGGGTCCGCTGCTGAGCTCATGTCCATGCTCCCGGCACGAGCCTACGCTCCCGCCGGTCGCGGACTGCGGCGCGGGGGGCGGGGGGGGTCACCCCTGCGTGCTGAACACCTCGGCGCGCGCGGCCACCCACGAGTGCGTGCTCTGCTCGAGGTGGTACTGGGTGTGCACCCGCTTCACCGGGTGCGCCTTCACCAGCTTCACGGCGGCCTCGCGACGTGAGTGGAGGCGCAGCAGCGAGACCAACGCGCCGACGAGCACCCCGATGGTGGCGGTGAGGCCCAGCCACAGGAGGTCGTCCTTCCAGTAGCCGGCCAGCTGCGAACTCTCAGCGAGCCAGAGGCCCACGGCGATCACGGCCAGCAGCAGCACGGAGACGAGCACGGTCTTCTGAGCCAGAACGACCGGCTTCGTGGCCAGCAACCGCCGGGCGCGCGCCAATTCGCGATCGTGCTGACGGCGTCGCTCCTTCGCCCATTGCAGGTCGAGCGCGTGCCGCCTGGCCTGTCGCTGAGCGTCGTCGTGGGCCCTGTTGTATGAGTAGTTCACCGTGTCCTCCGGGTATGGCTCTGGTCAACTCGATTCGAATTATGGAGGAAAACTGCCCGGTCACCGCGACATAACGATCGTCTCTCCCACGAACTGGGGGGCCCGGCCCGTCCAGGGATGCAGCGAACGTCAGGCGGGCTTGACGCCGCTGTAGAGGATGCACGGCGCCGGAAGGAACGGGATGCCGGTGTCCAGGTCGAACGACTCGCAGCGTGTCTGGATGAAGCCGGCGGCGCCCGCCGCACCGACCGGATCCCGGTTCCAGTGGCAGTTGCCGTCCCAGTGCGCGGAGAACGGCGTCGCCATGCTCTGGATCACGCGGCGCGCTGTCCCCCTGGCCGCCTGCACATGCTCGACGAACGCGAGGGTTCCGCCCGGCCTGAGGACCCGCATCACCTCGGCGAGGGAGCGGTCCAGCTCGGTGACCGAGCAGAACACGAGAGTCGCGACCACCGCATCGAACGAACCGTCGGCGAACGGGAGCTCCTCGCAGCGGGCATCGAGAACCTGGCCGGCGCGTCCGTGCCGACCGGCCTCCGCTTCGAGTTCGCGCCGCGACAGGTCATCCGGCTCGATGCCCGTCCACTGCACCTCGTCGCCGAAGGCCCCCAGGTTCTCCCCTTCGCCGGCACCGACCTCGAGCACCCGGCCGTGGACGCCGCCGAACATCTCGTGGGCCCGTCGCCGCAGATCGTCCCGCGACACCGGTGCCGCCCTGCCGCCACTCGCCGCCATCCTGTCTCCCCTTCTCCCGCCCTCCTCGATTGTTCACCCTCGGCCCCTGTCTTTTGACAGTGGTGAGTGCTTGCATCGAGGTAGGGGACACCGTCGAGCGACTGAGGGGTGCGTGATGGCTGCGACGAAACGGGTGATCGTCTTCATCCAGGAGAACAAGACCACCGACTTCTACTTTCCGTCGATGGCGGCCTGGGGCGCCGCCGTCGCGAACAACGGCAAGCTGCTGACGGCAGCTCCGAACTTCGACCAGCCGCACGACCGGAGTGCGTGGGTGCACTACGCGATGGGCGACTACCCTGCAGAGGTCGCGCAGCTCGACAACGACCTGCTCATCCCCTTCTACAGCTCGCTGGCGAAGCAGTTCGTCTTCGCCGACCACCATTTCGGGCCGGGCTCCAACTCGACGCCCGGGCACATGCTCGCCGTCGGCGGCCAGATGCCCACGCTGAAGAACCCGCCGTTCGTCGGACCGCACCCGGTCTGGAACCTGCCGTCGATCTTCAGCGTCGCCGAAGCCGCCGGCGTGAGCTGGGGAGCGTTCCCCGACCAGAGCGGCTATCCGGTCAAGTTCTACACGACTCTTTCCCAGGCGCCGGGGAACGGGAACGTGCATCCGCCCACGCAGTTCATCCCGATGGCCAAGGGCGGCACGCTGCCGCAGGTCTGCTACGTCTGGTCACCTGCGGGCTACGACGAGCATCCGCCCGCGGTGAGCGCGCCCGATTACATCACCAAAGGTCACGACCTCGTGTGGCAGCGCGTGCAGGCCGTGATCGACGGGGGCGGCTGGGACGAGACGGTCTTCATCCTCACCTGGGACGACTGGGGCGGTTACGCGGACTCCGTGCGCACTCCGTCGATCGAGACGGTGCCGGATGCGCTCCATCCGGACGGTTTCCCGATCATCGGCGGCTCGCGCATCCCGCTCGTCATGTTCGGCGGGGCCGTGGAGCAGGCGATCGACCCCGAGTGGCACTCGCACGCCTCCATCCCGAAGACGATCATCGATCTGCTCGGGCTCGGTCCGATCGGGGTCGAGAGGGTGGATGGCGCGCCGTCGCTCGCGCACCATGTGGATGCGTCGGTCAGCCGACCTGTCCCGCCCGCGCCGGGCACCGTGATCGTGCAGCCGACGGCGCCGACGCCCGCTCCGAAGCCGGTCGACCCTCAGCCCTGGCCGGGGGCGCTCAACACTCAGCTGCCGCCGCTGGTGACCCTGGACGGAAGCACACTGCCCGCGCCGACGGACGGCAAGGTCAACAAGAATCCGCCGAAGCCACCACCCGCGCCGTGAGCGTCGGGAGGATCACCACTTGAGTGTGGTGCCCTGTGCCGTTCCGAAATCGATGTGCAGGTGATTGCAGGTGTCGTCGAACGATGCGAAGTTGAGGAGGCTCAGCGAGGAGCGGCACTCCGACTGGCCGACATTCGTCTGGGGCGGCACGATCGGGTCGAGCGCCTCGATCAGCTTCACGGACTGGGCGTCGCCACCACTGAGCGACTGGCCGTCGAGCAGGAAGAAGTCGACCGCGTGGCCACCGCCGTTGGCGTAGTGCGAGGATGCGCTTCCCGCGCCCTCGATCTGGCCGGTGCAGCGGCGGTTGATGTCGCTCACGCCGACCGTGGTGAACACGCTCAGCGCCACGTCGATCGTCTGGAGCACTCGGTAGTCGATACCGCAGTTCGGGACGACCCGGCCTTCGGCCAGGTACTCGATCTCGGGGATGTGGTTCGGGACAGAGCCGGTCAGCCGGCCCTGGTTCACGGCCGTCATCAGCTTCTGGGCGAGTGCCTGCACCGTGGGCGAGACGGTCACACCCGTAGTCGAGTCGAGCAGCAGCGGATTCTCCGTGACGCTGTAGCCGTCGCGGGAGGCGACGGGCCCGGCGGCACCTCCGCCGGCGAGGGTCTGGACGCCGACGTTCGACGACGCCTGCGATGAGGATTCGGCGGGCGCTGCATAGGCGGGCAGAGCCGCGGTTCCGAGAAGACCGCTCGCCGCGAGGACGACGCCGATCTTCGCCCGGGTGCGGCGGATGCGCGCGCGCTGCGACAGCTCTTCGCCGCGGGCGCGGTGAGCGTGGAGGTTCTTGGTGGGGGCGAGCGGAGGGCGCCTGACCGGGCGGGTGCGGCGCGCGACGGCTTCGGCCGCCTCGGCGCTCACCGTCGGGGCGGCAGGATGCTCGACCGGCACGACGGTCGCGATCGGCTCGGCGGGCACGACGTTCTCGGCGGCTGCTGGGGATGCTGCGACTGCGACAGGTGCGGCGGGTGCGACCGCGGCGGGTACGACAGGCGCAGGTGCAAGAGGCGCAACCGCAACAGGCGCAACTGCAACAGGCGCCGGTGCGACAGGCGCAACCGCAACAGGCGCAGTTGCAACAGGCGCCGGTGCGACAGGCGCAGGTGGCATAGGCGCGGCCAGCACCGTCTGCTCGACCGCATCGAGGGCGCCGGTGGCCGCGCGTTCGAATTCACGGCGGGCGCGACGGGAGGTGAAGATCTGGTCTGTGGGCGGGTTCGTCTCGACAGGCGCGAGGGGTGCCGTCAACTGCGGGTCCCCCCCGAACGTGATCGAGCGCGTCACACAGTACCTTCCGCAATGACGCGAATGGTCGGGATCGCGTCGAGTCGAAAACCCCGACGAAAACCAACCATCCGTCGGGACACCTCTCGATGTTATTGGTTCGTTACCGAGATGTCACATCCAAATCACTATGCGAACGCATATCTCTGGAAACTCGCAGGGGTATCGCAGCCTCCTGTGTGTTCTCAGAGAAACGCCCCCCGATCGATGAACCGCGGTGGCGCCGCGGCCGATCGAGTCGGCGCCAACTGCCCTCTCCGGTGGCGGGACAGGTCGGTTACCGACGACTCGCCGCTCCGGCCAGAGGGACGACGCCGGCGGCGAGGGGGGCGCCGTCGGCGGTGAGGGCGAGGACTCCGGTGGCGCCCTGGCCGATGGCCCAGGCGACTCCGTCAGGGCCGAGCGCGAAGACGGCCGTGGCCAGCACGTCCGCCGTCGTGAGGTCGGCAGCGACGACCGTCACGCTCGTCAGACCCGCGGCCGGGAGCCCTGTGCGGCCGTCGAGGATGTGCGGGCCGCGCTCGTAGGTTCCCGAAGTGGCGATCGCGCAGTCCGTCACCGACAGCACCGCCCACATCCGCCCCGCATCGGACGGCGAACGGATGCCGACGTTCCAGGCGACGCCACCACCCGGCGATCCGGCGACCGCGACATCCCCTCCGGCGTTCAGGCAGAAGTCGGTCAACCCCCGGGCACGGAGGACGCCGGCGGCCCGCTCGGCCGCCCACCCTTTCACGACACCGTCGGTGTCGAGGCGGCCGTCGGCTGCGCGCACCCGGAACGCGCCGCCCGACGCCTCGCGGAACCTCTCGCCGATCGCGAGAACGTCGCGCAGGTCGGCGCTGTAGTCGCCCTCCGTGACGAGCCCGCGGTTGGCGCGCGAGAGCTCGCTGTCGTCGCGGTAGGCGCTGAACCGCCGGTCGGCATCGGACATGACGGCGAACGCGGCCGTCGCGGTCTCCCGGATGCGCGCATCCGCCCCCGCATCCCGGATGTCGATCGACATCGGGATGCCCATCACCGTCTCGACGAACCTCACGACTTGTCGATGGCCGACTGGACCGACTGCGCGTAGCCGTCCGACGTGTACGTCGCGCCGGAGACCGTGTCGATCTTCGCCGACTGCGACTGGAGCACTTCCTGCTCCAGGATCGGCCCGGCCTGCTGGTTGATCTCGACGCTGCGATCGCGGTCGCTCGGCGACTGGAGCTCGGTGACCGCGGTGATGTGCGTACCGGTGTAGGTGAGCTGCACCTGGATCGGGCCGTAGGGCGTCTGCTCAACAGCGCCGTCGACCGTCTTCGTCGCGGGCGCGGGGGCAGGTGCCGAGGCGGTCGGAGACGCGGATGCGGATGGCGCAGCAGATGGCGCAGCCGACGGCGTCGCGGGCGGCGGCGTCGCGCTCGTGGTCGGCGCCAGCGACGCAACGTGCGTCGACGCGGTCGTCGCCTGGCCGGCGCCGTACAGCCGGAGCCCGACGGTCAGCCCCATCACGGTCAGGATCACCACGAATAGGATCGTGCCTCTCCACTTCTTGCGCCTCATGACATGCTCAGTTCTTCTCGGTGGATGAAGCGTTTCGGTACTTGCAGGTCACGAAGCGACGCCTCCACGGTCAGCATCATCCCTTCGGGTCCGCACACGAAGGCCTCCCAGTTGTGGAGGTCGCGGACCATCGACGCGAGGCCTTCCGGGGACAGCGGGTCCCAGCCCAGTTCGCTGCGGCGGCCGACCACCGGGATCACGGTGAGGCCGGGCATCCGCTGGAGTTCGTCGAGCAGGGCGAGGTCCGCGGCGGAGTGCGCCCGGTAGATCAGCGCCGGTGTCACCCCGCGTGCCGTCAGTTCTTCGGCGAGCGCCCGGATCGGGCCGATCCCCGCGCCACCGGCGACGAGCAGGATGCGCTCCCGGCTGGCCCGGTCCGCCGTGAAGTGGCCGAACGGCCCTTCGACGAAGACGAGTGTGCCCGGCTTGAGCTCGCGCACGAGCGCGGAGTGGTTGCCGAGCGCCCCGACGGTGATGCGCAGCCGTCCGTCGTACGGCACCCGCGAGACGGAGTACGGATGCGCGGTCAGCAGGTGCCCCCACGACAGGAACCGGAAGAGCAGGAAGTTGCCCGCCCGCACCCCGAGCTCGTCGAGGTGGGGTCCGCTGAACCAGACGCTCGTGGTGCCGGCGTTCTCGCGCACCACCGACTGGACGCGCATCCGGTGCCGCCACGCGTCCAACGTCGGCAGGATGAAACGCCAGGTGAGCGCGGCGGATGCGGTTCCCAGGTAGAGCAGGAGCCAGACCGCCCGGTTGACGGGGGTCGCGATGAAGTGGCTGCCGGCACTCAGCTGGTGGAGGAAGGTGAGGAAGATCGCCACATAGGTCGTGAGGTGCAGCCAGTACCAGACCTCGTAGGAGAGCCGGGCGCGCAGCAGGCGCGCGCTGCTGAGCCCGACCGCGAGGAGCGCGGCGGTGCCGAGGATCGCCGCGAGCATGTCCGGGTAGTTCTGCAGGAAGGAGATGAGCTCCGACCAGGGCGTCGACCTGTCGATGACCTCGCTCCCGAGGAGCATGAGGCCGACGTGGGTGAGGACCAGAAGCACGACCGTCGTCCCGAGCGTGCGGTGCCACAGGACGAGTTTGTCCAGTCCGACCGCCCGCTCGAACCACGGGATGCGGGCGATGAGCAGCACCTGTGCGCACACCAGGTAGGCGGCGACCATTCCGACGAGCTCGCCGGCGGACGTGATGACGACCGACGGGGTCGCCGTGGCCGTCGACGGCACGCCGGCCCACCACATCCACAGGACGATGAGTCCACCCCCCCACAGAACGATCCGCACGACCCTCGAGTGGCGACGCTGGGCGCGTGCGCTCGGTCCGCGTGCGCTCACGCGCCGCGGAGTGGTGATCACACTCACGCCTGCACCCCCATCCATCGCCTCTTTCCTGCGTCGTGTGGCCGATCATTCCAGCCGGTTCCTAGCAGGATTCTGTGTCGACCCGGACGCGGGCTGCAGGTTTCCTTAGGAATTCTTAAGGATGTGCCGAGCCCACCAGCTCGGCGTTGGTCGCCCAGAGCCGCGACGCCACCGCCGCATCCTTCGCGATCGGATTCACGGCGGCCGGTTTGCGGCCGGAGAAGTACACGCCGGAGACCGCTTCGACCTCGGGCGACGAGGCCAGGTAGATGGATGTCTGCGCGCCCCGCTCCGGCGACTTCATGAACGGCTTGAGGAGCGGGATCATGATCTTCCATGCGGTGGACGAGTCCTCGGCGGCGAACGCGGTGCGGACCAGCCCCGGGTGGAGCGTGTTTGCCGTCACGCCCGTTCCCTTCAGGCGTCTGGCGAGTTCGAACGTGAAGAGGATGTCCGCCAGCTTGGACTGGTTGTACGCGGTCTGCCCGGAATACGAGCGCTCGCCCTGCAGGTCGTCGAAGTCGATGCGTCCCATCCGCTGGGCTCCCGATGAGACGGTCACGATGCGGGCCGGAGCGCTCGCGGTCAGGCGGTCGAGCAGCAGGTCTGTCAGGAGGAACGGGGCGAGCACGTTGACTGCATACGTGTGCTCCAGCCCGTCTGCGGTCGCGTGGCGGGTGGCCCAGAAGCCGCCCACATTGTTGACCAGCACGTCCAGCCGCGGGTACGCCTCCAGCACCGCGGCGGCAAGCCTGCGCACTTCGGCCTGCGACGACATGTCGGCCGGGAACGCGTCGACGGTCGCGGCGGTTCCGGATGCGCCGGCGGGGGCGGATCCGGATGCGCGGACGGATGCCATGCGCGCCTCGGCTGCGATCGCGACGGCCGCCGTCGCGGTGCGCGCAGCATGCCGTCCGGTGATGCCGACGCGGGCGCCGAGCGCTGCGAGCCCCACGGCCGTCGCGCGGCCGATCCCGCCGGTTCCGCCTGTCACCAGGACTGTCTTGCCGGCCATCAGGCCGGGCGTGCTCTCAGCCATCGCGATCCCCATCCGGATGTGCGGGGCGTGCTGCTCACCAGGGGCGGCCGTCTCTCTGTTGTGACTTCTGGGTTCAGGGTACGCCCGGGCCGGGCGCCCGGCGCTGCCAGAATGGGATCCGTGATGACCGACGCGGCACGGGTGCAGAAGCTGCGCGCCACAGGAATCGGCCTCGAGGCCGTCACCCTCGCCTGGAACGTGGTCGGGGTGGTGGTGCTGCTCGTACTCGTGCTGCAGACCGCATCCGTCGCCCTCGCCGGCTTCGGGCTCGACAGCATGATCGAGATCGGCGCGAGCACGGTCGTCATCTGGGAGCTCACCGGCACCGACGAGGCGCGGCAGCGCGTGGCGCTCCGCCTCATCGGCTGGGCGTTCGTTGCGCTCGCGGCCTATCTGCTCGTGCAGTCCGCCGTCGCGTTGGTGTCGGGACACCGGCCCGTCCCCGGACCGGGCGGTATCTGGTGGACCGGTGCGACCGCACTCGTGATGTTTGCGCTGGCGGCCGGAAAGTGGCGCGTCGGGCGCGCGCTCGGCAATCCGGTCCTGCTCACCGAGGGCCGCGTGACCCTTATCGACGGCATCCTCGCCGCGGCCGTGCTCGCCGGCCTCGTGCTCGACTTCGCGTTCGGATGGTGGTGGGCCGACCCGCTCGCCGGTCTCGTCATCGTCTACTACGCCATCCGCGAGGCCGTGCACATCTTCCGCGACTGAGCGCAGGCGTTGCGCCGATCGGTCGCACAGTGTCGATCGCGAGCGCGCGAAGCGACCATTCGTGACCGATCGCTGCTGCGCGAGGGCTCACTCCTCGTGCTTGAGGGCGATCCCGATCGCGAAGAACGTCGGAGCCCAGTGGCCGATGAAGATGCCCCACCGGTCGGACTGCGCGCGCTCGTCCCTCTTGGTCCGCGAGACCAGCCACGCGAGTATCGACAGGATGATCGACGCGAACCCGGCCAGGTAGGCCTGTTCGCTTCGGAAGCCCATGTCGTGGAGCATCGAAATCGGGTTGAAACCCGCTGCCTTCTCAATCGTTGTCTTCGCCATGCCTTCACTGTCCCACCGTGTGGCCCGGAAGAAAAGTGAATTCGACGTGCGAGTAGTCAGGAGGGGTCCCGCTCGCCGTCGAGCTCTCCACGGTCCTGCTTCAGGCGCTCCTGCTCGCGGTAGAACTCGATCTCGCGTTCCAGCTCGGCGAGCTGCTCCTCGGTCGACTTCGGACGCTCGAAGGACGCCGGCGCATGCGCATGGCCGTGATACCGGCTGCCGCCGGTGTGCGTCCGAGGCGTCCCGGTCGGATACTCCCGGCCGAGCGTGAACCACAGGATGCTTCCGATGAACGGCAGGAAGATCACCAGCAGGATCCACCCGAACTTGTGGATGTGCTTCACCTGCCATTCCGATCGCAGAATGATGTCGATCAGCGCCCCGATCATGAGGAGCAGTCCGAGCAGTGGTATCGCAGCCATGCCTCACAGCCTATTGATCGCGCGCGCCCAGCAGAAGCACAAACATGCTGCACCACGCATACGTCCCGCGAAGGGGGGCCGAGGACCCGCCCCCTACTTCCCTGCGACGGCCGGGATGCTTCGGTCGAGCACCGTCAGCACCAGCACGGCGACGCCGAGGCCTCCCAGCACCCACGCCAGGGCATGCAGACCGGCGTCGGTCGCGGCCTGCCCGAACGTGATCCCGATGAGGCTCGACGAGAAGATCGCGCCGATGTAGCCGAAAGTGCGGTAGAGCCCGGATGCGACCGCGATCTCGTCCGCAGGGGTCTGGACGTACAGAGTCGCCTGGTTGGCGAATCCGCTGAAGCCGTTGGTGAGGCCGAGCAGCAGTGACATGCCGATGAGCACATACACGCTCGACCCGCTGGTGATCAGCAGCATCACGACCGAACTCAGCACCATGGCGACCGCGGAGAGGATGAGCGGCCAGCGCACCCACCCGCGCGTCGAGACGACGCGGGCCACGACGATGCTGAGTCCGAACAGGGGGAGCAGGATGAGCCCGACGGCCGAGGCGCTCAGGTGGGCGCTCTGCTCCATCCACTGGCTCGTGCCGTACAGGGTCGCGTAGATGCCGAGGGCGACCAGGGTCTGGCGCAGGTAGGTGCGCTGCAGGGGCCGGTTGCGGGCGAGCATCCGCACATCGATGAGCGGGCGCGCCGCGCGACGCTCCCACAGGAACAGCGCTGCCGCGAGAACCACGATCACAGCCAGCAGCCACCATTCGGGAGCCGCGAGCCTCGAGAGGAACAGCAGCAGCGACACGATCGTGCCGGCGAAGAGCAGGATGCCCGGAAGGTCGAGCGAGGTCAGCAGGCCGCCGCGGTCACGGCGGAGGATCGGCGTGTCCCGCGCGACGCCGAGCAGCGTGGCGACCAGGGTCACGAGTGCGAGCGGGATGTTCACAGCGAAGAGCGCGCGCCACCCGAACGCTCCGGCGAGGATGCCGCCGAGCGGCAGCCCGAAGACCGCCGTGACCTGTGCTGCGATGGAGAAGTTGCCGAGCACGCGGCTCGGCACGCCCATCCCGACGCTGTCGGCACGCCTGCGCACCATCGCCATCGCGGTCGGGTAGGCGGCGGATGTGCCGACGCCGATGAGCGCGCGGGACAGCAACAGGAAGCCGAACGCGGGCGCCAGGGTGCCGATCACGCCGCCGGCCAGCAGGATGAGGATGCCGGCCAGGAACACCCGGCGTGGCCCGAACAGGGTGGAGAGCTTGCCCATCGTCGGCTGCATCACTGCGCTGCACAGGTACAGCACGGAGATGAGGGATGCGGTGGTCCCGGGACCGGAGTGGAAGTCGACGCCGATCCCGACGAGACCCGTCGCGATCATCGAGCTGTTGATCGGGTTCAGGGTGGAACCGAGCAGCAGCGGCGCGGTGAAGGTCCACGGAAAAGGCTTGCGGCCGGGTGCTCCGGGACCGGTGCCTGGATCCGTGCCGGTGTCGGTGGCCTTGCCCGCGGTCACGGCGTCTCCGCGAGGCGCCGGATCAGCTGGATGCTCGATGCCAGCTGCGCCTGCTCGTCGTCGGTGAGGCGGGAGCGGATGGCCCGGAACAGCCAGTCCTCGCGGGCCAGCCTGCCGGTCGAGAACTGGTCGCGCGCAGCCTCGGTGAGCTGGAGGACGGATTTGCGTCCATCGCGCTCGTCCGGCGCCCGCGACACCAGGCCCGAGCTCTCGAGCACTGCCACCGTCGCAGCCATCGACTGCGGTCGCACCCCTTCGGCGCGGGCGAGCTCGCTGAGCGTCGCGGCGCCGCCGCGTTCCAGGCGGCCGAGCGCCGAGAGCTGCGAGCGGGTGAAGTCGCCGATGGTGCCCTCCTGGCGGAGGCGGCGCATCAGGCCGCCGAGCGCGACCCGGAGTTCGCCGGCGAGTTCGTGCGTGTCGGCGGTCCCGCCGGCGACGTGAGTGCTTTCGGTCATACCCTCGACCGTATCAAACTATTCAGCTAACTGAACAGTTAGCTGAATATCCGATGCTGCGACGGTCCGGCGTGCCATGATCGGAGCTGTGACCGGGCGACTGATGCTCCTCGATACTGCGGCCCTCTACTTCCGCGGGTTCTACGGGGTGCCCGACACCGTGCGGGCGCCTGACGGCACGCCGGTGAACGCGGTGCGCGGACTGCTCGACATCATCGCGAAGCTCGTCACCGACTACCAGCCCGCCCAGCTCGTCGCCTGCTGGGACGACGACTGGCGACCCGGCTGGCGCGTCGAGCTCATCCCGAGCTATAAGGCGCACCGCGTCGCGCAAGCCGTCCCGGGCGGCGTGGATGTGGAGGAAGTGCCCGAACTGCTGGTCGCGCAGGTGCCGCTCATCCGCGAGCTCCTGGGGACCCTCGGGATCGCGGTCGTCGGCGCACCCGGCTACGAGGCGGACGACGTCATCGGCAGCCTGGCGACGCAGGCGACGGTTCCGGTGGACATCGTCACGAGCGACCGTGACCTTCTGCAGCTCGTCGACGACGCGAACGATGTGCGGATCGTGAACACGGCCAAAGGGATGAGCAAACTCGAAGTCGTCACGGATGCGGTCGTCGAGACGAAGTACGGCATCACTCCGCGACAATACGCGGACTTCGCGGTGATGCGAGGCGATCCGTCGGACGGGCTCCCGGGCGTCGCGGGCGTCGGCGAGAAGACCGCCGCGGGCCTGCTCGGCGAATTCGGCGACCTCGACGGGATCATCGAGGCGGCAGACGACGATGACGTCGCTCTCTCGCCGGCCGTGCGCGGGCGCATCCGCGCGGCTGCCGACTATCTGGCGGTGGCGCCGCGGGTGGTCGAGGTCGCAAGCGACCTGTCCTTCGAGACGTTCGATCCGAGCATCCGCCCCCTCAGCGAAGCGCAGCTCGCTGCCGCGCGCGCGCTCGGCGAGCACTACGCTCTCGGCGGCTCGCTCGACCGAGCCCTCCGCGCTCTCGCCGCCGCCGCATCCTGACGCCCATCCGCCTGACGCCCATCGTCCTGGCGCCTGACGCCAAGCACAGGAAAACCGGGCTTATCCGCGCGGGATAGCCCCGGTTTTCGTATGCTCGGCAGAACGGCGGGGCGGCTTAGAGGAGCCCGGGGATGAGCGCCTTGCGGTCGGCGGGGTAGTCCGCGAACGTGTCGCGGTACCAGCGGTGGTTGGCCATGGCGCGCGGGGCCAGGTTCGCGAACGTGTACAGGGCGAACGAGAAGCCGGCGAGCGACCACGTGGCGATCGCCCAGCCGGTCCATTCGACGATCTCGCCGAGATAGTTGGGGCTGGACACGAACCGGTAACCGCCGCCGTAGGGGATGCGGTAGCCGCTGGCCCCCGACCCGCGGAGCCGACGGAGGATGCGGTCCGAACCCAGGTTGAGCGCGAAGCCGGCCAGGAAGACCACCACGCCGATGAGGAACCGCGGATCGGTGAGCCAGGAGGTCGGGTACGAACCGTATTCGGAGATCCAGCGCGCGTTGACCCACGTGTTGAGCACGTTGAAGGCGATCGCCATTCCCATGACCGCGACGGGCATCCGCCCACCGCCGCGCATCAGCAGCGGGTAGATGAACGCCCGCTGCACGTAATGCAGCTGCCAGAGCACGAGGAACACCAGGGGGACGAGCTCGGCCCGGTGCTCGCCGAACAGGTAGAAGAGGAGGAAGAGAAGGGATGCGGGACTCTCCATGATCAGCCAGCCGACGCGTGCAGGAACGGTCGGCCCCCACCCTCCGCGGCCATGCCTGCCGTATGGAGCGACGACGAAGCAGAGCGCGATGAACGTCACGACCGAGAGCGCGATCTCGAGGTAGACGAACCAGCGGTACGGGCTCTCGGCGGGCATGCCCGCAGTCTAGTGAGGGGGAGTGGACCCCCTTCCTCACATCGTGTCGAGGATGCCCGTCAGCTGGTCGAACGTCGTCATCGGGTTGACGATCGCGAAGCGCGTGTTGGGCCGGCCCTGGTGCGAACTGGGTGTGACGAACGCGCGCTGCTCGTCGAGCAGGCGCGCCGACCAGGCGGCGTAGTCGGCCCGGGTCCAGCCCTCACGTTCGAAGACGACGACCGAGAGCTGCGGCCGGCGAACGAGGGCCAGTCCGTCGCGGCGCTCGATCTCGTCCGCGATGTCGCGCGCGAGCTGGATGGATGCGCTGATCGCGTCGCGGTACGCCGTCTCGCCGTAGGTGGCGAGGGAGAACCAGAGCGGGAGGCCGCGCGCGCGACGGGTGAGGTGCGCGGCGTAATCGGATGGGCTCCACTCGGTCGTCTCGGTGAGCGTGTCGAGGTATTCGGCGTGCTGGGTGTGGGCGCGGCGGCCGGTCTCGGGGTCGGCGTAGATGAGCGCGCAGGCGTCGAACGGGGCGAACAGCCACTTGTGCGGATCGACGATCACCGAGTCGGCGCGCTCGACCCCGGCGAAGTGGTGGCGGGCAAGAGGGGAGAGCATCCCCGCGAGCCCGTACGCGCCGTCCACGTGCAGCCAGAAGTCGAATTCGTCCTTGAGTGCGGCGATCGACGCGATGTCGTCGACGATTCCGAAGTTCGTCGAGCCCGCGGTGGCGACGACGGCGAACACGGAGTCGCCGTGCTCCGCGAGCGCTGTCCGCACGGCGTCGCCGGCGAGCGCACCGCCCTCGCCCGGGGCCACGGGAACGATCTCGATGTCCATGACGCGTGCCGCCGAGGCGATCGACGAGTGCGCCTCGGCGCTGCAGATCACCTTCCATCGGTCGGGTCGCCCGACTCCCGCGGACTCCAGGCGTGCACGCGCGTGCTCGCGGGCCGCGACCAGCGCGGAGAGATTACCGAGCGTGCCGCCCTGCACGAACACGCCCCCGGCACCGGGCGGAAGGCCGAATTCGCCGGCCAACCACGAGAGCACCTCGTTCTCCGCGAAGACCGCGCCCGACCCTTCGAGCCAGGAGCCCCCGTAGACGGCGCTGGCCGAGACGACGAGGTCGAACGCGGTCGCGGCTTTCGTGGGCGCAGTCGGGATGAAGGACAGGTACTGCGGATGGTCGGTCGTGATGCAGGCGGGCGCCAGCACATTCTCGAAGAGCTCGATCGCCCGCGTCGCGCCGATGCCCTTTTCGACGATCGTGTTCCCCGCGAGCCGGCGGAGTTCGTATTCGGCCTGGGGCCGGTCGAGCGGGGTGTCGCTGCTCAGGATGCGCCGGCGCGAGTAGTCGAGCACGAGATCGACGAGGTCCTCGGTCTCGGTCGAGACCTCGTGCATCCGCTTCGGCCCGGGTGCCGCGGCGGCGGATCCAGTCTCGGTGTCGTCGTGTCGTCCCATGAGCATCCCTTCGCACCCGTGCCGCAGGAGCGGCTACGACAGGCTCCCATAGAGGAGGCCACTACGCATAATTCGGTCACGAATCCTGCTCGCGACGCACGATGCGTGCGTTGCGATCAGGCTGAACGCAAGAAACCTACGGGAGGATGTGACCGGCTGCAGTGAAGAGCCGATACCATTCCTGCCTGGTGAGCGGGAGCTCCGAGCCGCCCACCGAGTCGCGCAGGTGCGAGACCTTCGTTGTGCCGAGCACGACCTGCATGTTCGCCGGGTGCCGGGTGATCCAGGCCACAGCGATCGCCGCGGGCGCGACGTCGTAAACCTCGGCGAGCTCGTCGATCACCTGGTTGAGCTCTGGATACGCGTCACGGTCGCCGAGGAACACCCCGTCGAAGAACGCCTTCTGGAACGGCGACCAGGCCTGCAGGGTGATGTCGTTCAGGCGGCTGTAGTCGAGGATGCCGTTGTCGCGGTCGATCGACTGGTCGAGTCCGATCATGTTGCCCGCGATGCCCTGGGCGATGATCGGAGAATGGGTGATGCTCAGCTGCACCTGGTTGATCGCGAGCGGCTGGCGCACGAAGCGCTTCAGGAGTTCGACCTGCCCTGGCGTCTGGTTCGAGACGCCGAAGTTGCGCACCTTGCCGGCGTCGAAGAGCGTATCGAACGCCTCGGCGACCTCCGCGGGCTCGACGAGCGTGTCGGGGCGGTGGAGCAGCAGCACGTCGAGGTACTCGGTCTGGAGGGCTTCGAGCGACTCGTCGACGCTGCGGAGGATGTGCTCTTTGGAGAAGTCGAAATACCCGTCGCGGATGCCGACCTTCGACTGGATGATGACCGCCTCGCGTTCCGCGGGGCTGAACGTCACCGATTCGCCGAACCTGCGCTCGCACTGATGACGCTCGCTGCCGTAGATGTCTGCATGGTCGAAGTAGTTGATCCCGGAGTCGCGCGCGGCGCCGACGAGGGTGCGGATCTCTGCGTCGCTGAGCTCGGAGATCCTCATCAGACCGAGGATGATGTTCGATGCGTTCAGGTCGGTCTGGGGAAGCGTCGTGGTCTTCATCCGTCAATCATTGCCGATTTCGCGGCACTTGACCTTTCCCCCGTGGACAAGGTTTATCGTCGAAGAAGGAGGTGATCCCCGTGAGGATCGGCGAAGTCGCACGTGGCGCAGGAGTGTCGGCGAAGACGGTGCGCTATTACGAGTCGCTCGGGCTCTTCGAAGTCTCGAGGCTCGCGAACGGCTACCGCGACTACGACCAATGGCACGTCGAACTGGTGCGCGAGATCCAGTCCCTCCGCACTCTCGGGATCAGTGCCGAGCAGACGCGGCCGTTCCTCGACTGCCTCGTCGCGGGCAACGCACGCGCCGACGACTGCGCCGAATCCGTCTCGGCCTATCGCGCGACGATCGCCGCCCTCGACACCCGCATCGCAGAGCTCCAGACGCGCCGCAGCGCGCTCGCGGAACTCGTCGCCGACGCCTCCACCCGTTCGCGACCGCTGTGCGAATTCGCCGCCGTCGCAGCATCCGACTTCCGATCCGACCAGAAAGAGGCACGCTGATGTCCACCATCCCATCCGTCTCCACCGACACCTTCGACGCAGAAGTCCTCGGCTCCGAGGGCACCACCCTTGTGGAATTCTGGGCGGAATGGTGCGGGCCATGCCGTGCCGTCACGCCCGTCCTCGAGCAGCTGGCCCAGGAAGAGCATCCCGGATTCCGCATCGTGAAGATCAACTCCGACGACAACCCCGAGGTCGCTGCGCGCTACCGCGTCCTCTCGATCCCGACGATGAAGGTCTTCAAGGGCGGCGAGGTCGTGAAGACCCTCGTCGGCGCGAAACCGTCGGCCGCGATCAAAGCAGAACTGGCCCCTTACCTCGCCTGATCCCTTCAGTCAAGGGGGGTCTCCCGCGCTTCCCAGGGGCGTACGGTCGAGTCGTCGGTCACGGCCGAATCGGCGCAACTCTGCGTCGGCGACTGGAAGGAGGCTCGTCATGAGCCTGGGAACCGGAATTGTGCTCTTCGTAATCGGGGCGATCCTCGCGTTTGCGTTGAAAGTGCAGGTCAGCTGGATCAACCTCGAGCTTGTCGGCTACATCCTGATGGCAGCCGGCGTCATCATGGTCATCCTCGGAATCGTGTTCCTGGCACGCCGCCGGAGCTCGGTCACGACCGCCCGCGCCGGTGTCGATCCGGTCACCGGCGACCGCGTTGAGCGTCAGGTGACGAGCACCGACGACCCGGTGGTCTGACCCGGATCAGATTCGTTCGAGCAGCAGGTCGAGCGGCCTCGGCACCTTCCTGAGGTCGAGGCCCTCGACCAGCACTCGCGAATAGGTGGCCTTCCGCCCACTGCGCACCCCCATGAACCGGCGCAGTTGCTGCTGGATCGGCCGCTCCCGCTGGAAGGGCTGTTGCTGGAAGGTCCGCAGGGACGCGAGGTCGCCCTGCGCGACGATGATCTCTTCAACGCGGTCCGCGCCCAGCGAGCGAATGAGCTCGTCTTCGAGGTCCGCGACGCATACGGAGAAGCCGAGCGACTCCATCCGTTCACGGTCGACGGTCTTCGCGCCAGCAATGGCGTCCGCGATACCGGCATCCTCGAGAGCGCGCTCGAAGAACCGCGCCTCACCCGCATCGCACAGGCCGGCCAGCCGCAGGTCGAGTCCCTGTGGGCCGAATTCCCGCAGGTAGCGCGCAATGCTCATCGCGCCGCCCATCGGCACGATCGCCACGCCCTCCCGCGCGAGGTCGCGGCCGCGCCGGCCCGCGAGCGTCTCGATCGCGACCTGGTCGCTGACGCCCTCGACGAGGACCACAGATCGGATGTCCCGGGCCGCAGCGACGGCCCGCGCCGACTGGACAGCATCCGTCATGCCGCCAGCGTACTCCGCCCCGTGCATCCAAATGTCTATATTTCTTGACATTATGTCAAAGCAGGTTTACTCTCGCTGATGTCAACATTTCTTTACATTCGAGCGGGGCGCGAACATGTCATCCGAAGAGAGAAGCGCGTGGGTCATGGTGGTGGTCGCCACCGTGGTCTACGCGATCTACGTCGCAATGGTGCTCAACCAGTCATCCGGCGCGCCACTGACCACGGTCGACTACGTGCCCACCATGCTGTGGGCGATCGGCGGCTCCATCCTCGCCTCCATCGTCCTTTCCATCCTCTGGTCGTTCTTCGCCCCCCGCGACACAGGCAAGAAGGACACGCGCGACCGTGAGATCGGCCGCTACGGCGAATACACCGGGCGGTGGGTCCTGATCGCGGGCGCCGCCGGCGCACTGCTCCTCACCATGGTGCGGGCCGACTACTTCTGGATCGCCAACGCCCTCTACCTGGGGTTCGTGTTGTCGGCCATCCTCGGCTCGATCGTCAAGATCGTCGCGTACCGCCGGGGGATGCCGACATGGTGAAACCGACCAAGGTCACCAATGCCATTCGTTCCCTGCGGTTCCGGCACGGGGAGATGACACAGGCCGAGCTCGCCGAACGCATCGGTGTGACCAGGCAGACGGTCATCGCCATCGAGCAGGGGCGCTACTCGCCGTCACTCGAACTGGCGTTCCAGATCGCCCTGACCTTCGAGGTGCCGCTCGACGACGTCTTCCAATACCCATCCGAGAGGGAGACGGCGTCATGAAAGCGATCGTCCAACACCGCTACGGGTCGGCGGACACCCTGGAACTCGCTGAGATCGATCGGCCGTCCGCCGGCGACGGCCAGGTTCTCGTCCGTGTGCGGGCCGCCGGCGTCGACCCGAGCGTGTGGCACATCATGGAGGGCAAGCCCTACCTCATCCGGGCGGCCGGGTTCGGGATGCGGGCCCCGAAGACCGCCGTGCGCGGCTCCGATCTCGCGGGCGTCGTCGAGGAGGTCGGGGCGAACGTAACGGACTACGCCCCCGGCGATGAGGTCTTCGGCATGTCCGCCGGCTCGTTCGCAGAGTTCGCCGTCGCCCGCCAGGACAGGCTCGCGCACAAGCCCGCCCGACTCACGTTCACGCAGGCAGCGGCACTGCCCACGTCGGGCGTGACAGCACTGCAGGCGCTTCGCGACCGGGGTTCGGTGTCACCCGGTCAGCGCGTTCTGGTCATCGGCGCCGGGGGCGGCGTCGGGTCGTTCGCCGTTCAACTTGCCGTCGATTACGGCGCGCAGGTGACCGGCGTCTGCAGCCCCGCGAAGGTCGCGCTGGTGTCGTCGCTCGGCGCAGACGAGGTCATCGACTACACGCGCGAAGGGGTCGACAGCCGGGGAGCACGGTTCGACCTCATCATCGACACGGGCGGAAGTCGTCCCCTGGGCGTGCTGCGCCGCGCGCTTGCACCCGGCGGAACCCTGGTCATGGTCGGCGGTGAGGGCGGCGGTGCCCTGCTTGGCGGACTCTCGCGCAACCTGAGGGCCCGGGTCGTTGCGCCGTTCGTGCGCCAGAACCTCCGCGGGATGCTCGCACGCGGCGACGCCGGCGACCTCGCCTACCTGGCCGAGCGCGCGGAAGCTGGCGCGCTGACCCCGCAGATCGAGCACACGTACCCGCTCGCTCGCGCGGCCGACGCCGTTCGCCGCCTCGCCGACGGGCACGTTGCGGGCAAACTCGTCGTCACGGTGCCGTGACGGGAAGCCGCTAGCCTTCCAGCCCGATCCGGATGCGTTTCGGCAGCTTGGCCACGATGATCGCGTGCGATTCCGCGACCAGCTCGCACACATGATCGAACTCGACGGATCCGTCGAGGCGCACCGTCACCCAGTGCTTCTTGTTCATGTGATACCCGGGGGATATGCCTTCGACGCTGCGGATGAGGCGCGGCACGTTCTCGGGCAGTGCCTTCACGGTGATCGACTCGCCGCCGACCGGCGTGCTGTCGACGGAGAACACCTTTCCCGCCACCTTGAAGACGCGGGTCTCCGGACCGAAGGGGTAGGTCTCCTCCGCCCCGTTGAGATCCAGGATGAACGCTGTCAGGTCATCGGGGATCACGCCTCACCCTTCGGGCGCCAGATGCCGAAGCGGTTGCCGAGCGGGTCGATCAGGTGGGCGAACTCGATCTGGCCGTTGTCGATCACGGGCATCGCGACTTCGGCGCCCAGGCTCACGGCGCGCGCCAGCGCTTCGGACACGTCGTCGACATGGACGTAGAAGATCGCCCAGTTGGCCGCGCCGAGCGCGCTGGTGTCCCACAAACCTCCGGCGTCTCCCTCGACCATGCTGTACGCAGCGGGTGAGGGCGGGCCGACCTCCCAGTCGAAGAGGCCCGCGTAGAACGCCTTCGACGCCTCGGGATCTGGTGAACCAATTTCGAAATAGTCGACACGATTCATGATGGAACTGTACGACCGGCCACCGACGCTGACTAGAGTCCGCTCGAACATGCGGGGGGTGACTCGGTCGATGGCCGCGAGTACCCTCGTCTGCATGTGCAGGAACATCCACACTCTCTACAACTTCGAGCCCGCAGCCACCGATGACGAAGTGCATGCCGCGGCCCTGCAGTTCGTCCGCAAGATCAGCGGTTCGACCAAGCCCTCCAAGGCGAACGCAGAGGCGTTCGAGCGCGCCGTCGAAGAGATCGCCCACATTTCACGTCACCTGCTCGAAGACCTGGTGACGACTGCTCCGCCGAAGAACCGCGAAGAAGAGGCGCAGAAGGCGCGCGAGCGCTCCGAGCGCCGCTTCGCTGTCGCCTGAGACGCGCGCGAGAGGGTCGGCGACCGAAGACACCGCGACAGGCGCAGTTCTGGCGGTCGCGCCTAATCCGCTTGCTCGCGTTCGACGCGAAGGACGCATGTCGCGTCCGCCGCGGACGCGCCAACGGTTCCTTGCCAGTCCTTGGTGGCGGTCGGGGCGACGGTATTGACGTCGATCTCGGTGATGCCGATGGTCTTCGCGCCCGCGATGACTGAGACGTAAATGCGATAGGACTGCGCCGATTCGGTTGGGTTCGCGACGGTTCCCCCGACTTTCGTCTCGTGTGCCCCAGCACTGCATGTCTCGACTTTCACGTCCTGCCGCGCCCCGACGAAGTTCTTCGACGTGCCCGGCTGCGTCGTGATGCGTGTGGCCACACCGCTCGAGGGCGAGGCGGTCTTCGAACCTGGACCGTGTGACTCGTCGCCGGAGCACCCGCTGATTCCGCCGAAGAGGAGCAGGGCGATGGCGGCTATGCCGATTCGTTGTGAGGCTTTCATGCGTGTGTCTTTCTGCGCTTCCGGGCGCCCAGGGCGAGCGTGAGCGCGCCGAGTGTGAGGAGGAGGATTCCGAGCAGGGAAGCGGGCACTGGGTCACCCGATCCGGTGTTGGCCAGCGCCGTGCCGTCACCCGTGCTCGGGGAAGGTCCTTCAGCCGGCGAACGATCAGACGTACTGGTGTCCGGACCGCCGATTGCTGGACCTGCCGGCTCGCCTGGGCTCGCTGAACTCGGAATCGCGACCGTCGCTGTGCTCTGGTCGGTGACCGGGTCAGGGTCGCCTGATCCATCGGCCCCGGGCGCACCAGGTGTCGCGCTTGCAATAGCGGTGTTTACCACTGATCCCGCATCGATGTCGGCCTGCGTGAGGGTGTAGTCCGCGGAAGCTTCCACCGTCTGCCCAGGAGCCAGGGTTCCCGGTTCACCGCTCGGCCAGGAACGGAACCGAAGTTCCGAGAGGCCACCCATGGCGTCAACGATGTTGGCGCCGTGGAGGGTCGTGTTTCCTGTGTTGGTGACGGTGAAGTCGAATTGGATCTGTTCACCCACGCGGCCGACGGCATCCTGCTCCAGCGCCCCGGTCTTCGTAAGCTCGATGGCTGCCGCTGACGGAATCGGAACCGTCGCGCTCGAGGCGGCCGTTACACGGGTGCCATCGGGCGTCGTCGCCACGACGTCAGAAGAGTCGATCACGGCACCGGCGTCGATGTCTGCCTGGCTCAGCGTGTGTGTTCCGACGAACTCGACGGATTCTCCCGGTGCGAGGGTTGCGGTCGACGTCGACGTGAGGTCGTTCCCCAGGCTGCTGGTTGGCGTTTCGACCGTCAGGGTCGTATTTCCCGTGTTCGTGACGACGTACGTGAAGTCGACCGTGTCGCCTGGCGCCACCGTGTCCGCAGACGTGAGCAGTCCGGACTCGTCGAGATTCACAGTCGGTTCCGGGGCAATCCCCACGGTGACCGTGTCAGCTGCCGTAACGCTGCCGGTGCTTGCTGTACCCGTGACGGTGGCGGCATTGGTCACTGCTCCTGCGTCGACGTCGACCTGCGTGAGCGAATACGTCGCGGTCGCCGTCACCGACTCTCCCGGAGCAAGGGTCCCTGCGGTCCCCGACGGCGATGCGTCGTAGACCAGGGACGACAGACCGGACATCGGGTCGCTGATGACCACCTCGGTGAGGCTCGTGTTTCCGGTATTCGACACAGTGAATGTGTAGTTCACGGTGTCGCCCGAAGTGCCGGTCGATCCCGCAGCAAGAGTGCCGGTCTTGGTCAGAGCGATCGCGGGGCGTTGCGGCACCGGAACGGTCGCGCTGCCCATTGCAGCGACACTGCCGGTCTGTCCTGTAGCCCTCGCCGTCGCCGTGTTTATAACCGACCCGGCATCCACATCGACCTGCGTCACCGAATACATCGCTGTCGCCGTCACCGACTCTCCCGGAGCAAGGGTCCCTTCCGTCCCCGACGGCCATGCGCCGAAGACCAGGGACGACAGGCCGGACATCGGGTCGCTGATGGTGATCCCGGTAAGGACTGTGTTTCCCGAATTCGTCGCGGTCAGGGTGTAGTTGATCGTGTCATCCGCCGCGCCGGTCGGCCCCTCGACGAGAACACCGGTCTTGTAGAGGACGATCTGCGATTTGGCGACGACGTACCCGAAATCCACCCCTGTGACCGGTTCCGTCCCGGGAAGGGCGATCTCACCCGAACTGTTGTCGAGAGCTTCATGCGGACCGAAGGTCTGAAGCAGCGGGGCGGCCCCGAACGTGGTCGGATCCATCGCGATGCTGTACGTGCCGGTGTCGAGATTCGTGAAGGTGTAGACACCATTCGCGTCGGTCGTGGTGGTCGCCACCTCGTGGCCGTCCGCGAGAATGGTCACAGTCGCACCGGCGATGCCGCCCTCACCGTTGTCGTGGCTTCCGTTTCCGTTGGGGTCAAGCCATACCGTTCCGCCGACTGCCGCGCCGACGACGCGTACCGAGTACTTCGGCGAGGCCAACGTGGCGCTTTCAGTCGCGAACGAGGCCTGCGCGTCGTTCACCAGCACATCTCCGGCTGTCTGGCCGGCGACTGACATCGTGATCCTGAGGCCGCCGTAGCTGCCCTCTGTCATTGTCGGCAGGTACACCCGCAGCGCTGTGACGCTGCTCAGGTCAGTGTCCGCTGTCAAAGGGACCCAGGTCGCACCATCGCCGGGGACACTGCCGATCGTCGACGGGTCCGCGGTCGTGTACTGGAGAACGGCACCATTCGTCGCCGCCTGACCGAGCAGTGTCGCTTGCGTGAGCTCCAGAGTCGCGCTCGTCGAGGTCCCGCGGCCGTCGCCGACGTTGGGCAGGACATCGAGGATGTACGCGCCCCCACTGTGGTCGTTGGAGGTGAAGTTGTACCAGTTCGCCGCCCATTCCACGGAGGTGGCCGATGGCTGGAGCTGGGGGTACGGCGTGGAGCCGTCCATGCTGAGGGTGCTCGACTGGGTGACGTCGACGGGAGCGTTTGCGCTCGCCGGACTCGCCTCATCCATCGTGACGGTTGCGCTCGCGGGGATGGACGAACCCGTCGATGGGGCGCGCAGTGAGGTGGTCGTGCCCAGGGTGAACGGAGGCACCTCCGCACATCCACTCTGTGGCAGCGCAACCGGCGAGGAGTATGTGAGGACGATCGTCGGTCCACTTACATCGTCAGCCGTTCCGGGCATTCCATCCGGACCGACGTCTTCGGGCGTGTACGACGCAACTGTCCATCCCGCTGCGATCGTCGCGGAGGGATCGACGCTGGTGATGACGGAGGCGAGCGTGACTTCGACGGAGAGATTCGTTCCCGTCGACGTGGTCGTTTTACCGACCGGCGCGCAAGCGCCGGGCGTGACGGTGTAGGTGATCGGGCTTCCGGAGACGATCGCCGTCGGCGAGGCCGTCATCGCCACCGAGAGTTTTGTGCCCAGGATCTCGACTTCGACAGAACTCGTGAGCGGAGACGGGAACTGGTCAGCGGTCCAGGTCGAATCGCTCCGCAGCCATTGGCCGGATTCGCCGACGATCTTCTGGGCGACGACGAGTTGGAGCTTGTCGCGGTCGGCGAGACCCGGAAGGCTTGCGACAGATGCCCTGACGCCGTGAACCTGTGTCGGCCCACCAGCTGCCGCGATTGAAGGCACCCACGGGCCTGATTGCGTCGGACCGCTGGTGTACTCGAGCGTGTCGGCATCGATCGCCCTGCCCGCGAGGATCAGCTGCGCGCTGCCAGGCTGGTCGACGATCTGCGCGAGAGTCGGATCCCAGAAGTCGTAGCCGACGATATGGGTCGTGTCCTGTGTCGGGTAGGGCGGCGCAGTGTCATACGGCAGTTCGAGCGTGTCGATGGTCGAAGCCACAGCGCCTTTGGCGATTCCGTCCGATGCGCCGGTGCTGCTCGCCACCTGGGTCCAGCCGGATGCCGGGTACCACGGCGGGGTGACCTCAGGGCCCCCGTACGCGTCGATTACGGCGGTGGCCTTGCCGTGGAAGAGCACCGTCTCCGCCTGTTGGACGACGGTCAAACCCGTGATCGTCCTGTTCCCGGACGACGGCTGACCCCCGTTGACCGTGATCGCGTCGAAAGCTCCCGTGAGTTTCGTCTCCTGCCGTACCGTCGACACAACGGAGGCGGGATACCAGACGCTGACGTTTTCCAATCCGTTCGCGCCCTCCGTGGCTGCGAGCGCCGAGCCGTCGATGCTCAGGACGAGGTCGCCCGTCGTCTTGTCGTATGACGTGACGGACACGTTCGTGGCCCACCCAGAGCAATTTCCGGCGGTGACATCGGCAGGGATGAGTCCGGTGACTTTCGCACGCGCCGTGAGCGTGTCCGGACGGGCGGGGATGACGCCGACCGCGTTCGGAGTGCTGAGAATCATCAACCACTGGGCACAGTACGCATCGACGGGGCCAGCGCCGAAGTCGTGGGTGCCGTCCGTCCTCGCGGTCGCGCTCGCGCTCAGGGAGGCGTTGACGACGTATTTGCCGACCACCGTCACGGACGTCGCTGTCGCGGTCTTCGATCCTTGCCCGTCGGTCGAGGTGACCGACGGGGTGTAGGTCGAACCATTGATGACGCTCGTCCCCGGTACGGCTCGGAGCTCGACGTTCACGATGGACGAGTTCGGAATCGACATCGTTGCGGTCACGGTCTGACCCGAAAGGACATAGCTGGAGGTGTAGACCGACGTTGTGGACGTCAGAGCGACGAGCGATGGTTCGTCCCAGCTCCAGCCCGATGGGAGTGTCTGACTGAATGTTCCGTCGACGAGATCCTGCGCTGAGATCGACCAGGTCATGGTCACGGCGGATTTGACTGCCACGATGCCGTTCTGAGCGTCACCGTCGAGATCGGCCGGTTGCGTTCCATCGTCGGTGACGCTGATCGTGAGATCAGTCACGCGCCCCCCTGGTGCCGCGGACGCCGCCGTAGCGACGAACAGGCTGGAGAAGAGCGCGACCACGAGGACCACAGCCGCGGCAAGTGAGAATCGACGGTGGGTGCCAATCGGCAGCGCAGACATTAAGTACCTGTTTCTGGAGTGCGGGGTGAGATTCGCTCTCGGGGCATCGATGAGCGCGACCTCCTGACGCACACATCGAGAGCGCCAGCGTGCCACGGCGAAACGGTCGATCCGGTTGCGTTCGTGGGTGAATACGCGCTAGAGCAGCGACGTTAAGGGTCGCCTCGATGCCGAATCGGCGGAGTACGAGTCCGACGTAGGTGTGCGGGCTCCGGCGGACGGCGTCCTTGAGTTCGACCAGTCCGCGACCCTGGAGGAGTTCTTCGACGTCCCCGGCGGCCCACCCACCCCCGCGCCACATCCGCCGAGCACAGGAAAAAACACGCCAAACGTAGCTCGTGGGGTGCTTTTCCCTGTGCTGGGCTTGGGCTGTGGAGAGCGAAGGGCGCGAACAAGGCACATTCGCGAGTATGGGGAAATGCGACGACATAGCCCGCTCCCCGGCGAGATCGATCACGCACCGTTTCGAGTGCGCGATGCGCGCGAAGCGGGCATCAGGCGAGGCAGGCTGTCGTCGCGCGACCTGCAGCGGCCATTCCACGGCGTCCGCTCCAGGAATCTGGACCTTGCGTGCCATGTCGATCGCTGCCGAGCACTGCTTCCGCGCCTCGTTGAGGGAATCCACTTC
This sequence comes from Leifsonia sp. Ger2509, assembly GCF_055231915.1. Classification (NCBI taxonomy): domain Bacteria; kingdom Bacillati; phylum Actinomycetota; class Actinomycetes; order Micrococcales; family Microbacteriaceae; genus Leifsonia; species Leifsonia sp. Ger2509. The sequence goes on along the minus strand of NZ_JBUYVB010000003.1, from coordinate 2,399,004 downwards.
AGCCACGTGTCGGCCGCTGCCATCCTGGCGATACCGTTGCCCCGCCGCATCGACGACGAACCCGTCCACATCACCGCCTTCGCACCGCAACGCGCTCCCAAGCTGAGGGGTGTGATCTCCCACGAGTTCACGCCCAATGGAGAACAGTTCAGCAGTCCGGGCGGCATGCCGATCGTCGGCCCAGCGGACACCTGGGTGCGCCTGGCGGGTCACCTCTGCGAGGCCGAGTTGGTGGCCGCCGGCGACTTCCTGGTCACGGGCGACGAGCCGTATTCCCGCAGGCCGCCGCTGTGCTCGATGGACGAACTCAGAGCTGCCGTGCGTCGAAACACGGGAGCGACCTCACTCGGGCACGCGCGGCGCTTCACCTCGTCCGCTATGGACCTCTTTCACCGCGGGAGACTCGGCTCCGGCTCCTTCTGCAGGCGGCGGGGATGCCGGAGGCTGCGCTCAACTTCCGCGTGCGGACGCGCTCCGGCCGGCTTGTCGCGATGGTCGACCTCGCATTCACGGACGAACGGATCGCCGTCGAATACCAGGGTCGCCACCATCGCACCGACGAGAACACCTACGACGACGACATCCTCCGCCGCGAACGGCTCGAAGCCGCCGGCTGGGCCGTCGTTTATGTGACCGCCGGAGAGCTCGACCGCTACCCGGAACGCCTCATCCACCGCATCCGATCGCTTCTCGTGCATCGCGCGCGCCGAGAACAGGAAAAGGCACCTTAAGAGTTCGAAATGGGGTGCTTTTTCCTGTGCTCGAGGAAAGGACGACAACGCGGGGTTGCGGAATACTTAAGCTGGTGCTTTACTAAAGCACATGCTTAACCAATCGGCGGAACTCGACCTGATGTTCCAGGCGCTCGCGGATCCGACGCGCCGGGCGCTCGTGGACCGCATGACGAAGGGGCCCGCATCCGTCTCGGATCTCGCGCGGCCGTTCGCGATGACGCTCGCCGCCATCCTCCAGCACCTCCGCGTGCTCGAAGAGAGCGGGCTCATCCGCACCGAGAAGGAGGGCCGTGTGCGCATCTGCAGAATCGAGCCCGAAGCGCTTCGCACCGTCGAAGACTGGATCATCGAACGGCGCACAACGTGGGAACGCCGGCTGGACCGCCTCGGTGCTCTCCTCGGAGAAGACGACTGACCCGCCGCACCCGACCGGCACCCCGCATCCCCCGCTCGGCATCCCGCATCCGCGACACGACCCGCACCCGCATCACCCACGTATCGACCGGAAGGACACACCCATGACAGGCCGCAAACTCACCCACAGCACGTTCACCCTGGAACGCGAATACAAGGCCTCGCCCGCGAAGGTCTTCGCCGCGTTCGCCGACCCCGCCATCAAGGCCAAATGGTTCGAGGCGCCGAGCGAAGAGTGGCGCCACATCGGTTCGGCCATGGACTTCCGGGAAGGCGGCCGCGAACACAGCGAGGGACAGTTCGGCGAAGGCGGCCCGGTCTCGCGGTTCGACGCCTACTACCACGAGGTCGTCGACGACCTCCGGCTCGTCTACGACTACGAGATGCGCGTCGACGGACAGCGCCTCTCGGTCTCACTCGCCTCGATCGAACTCACTCCGACCGCCGCGGGAACCCGTCTCACGCTGACCGAGCAGGGCGTCTACTTCGACGACCTGGAGAACCCGGACCTGCGCAAAGAGGGCACCATCGAACTCCTCGAGTCCCTGGCCACAGTGGTCGAGGACTGAACGAAAGGCACAGACCATGTCCACCATGATGTTCGTCAACCTCCCCGTCGACGACCTCGCCCCCGCGCGGGCCTTCTACACCGCCCTCGGCTTCATCGCGGATGAGAACTTCTCGGGCGACCAGAACGTGACCTTCCGCATCAGCGACACCCTCTTTGTCGTACTGCTGACGCGCCCGTACTTCGCCACCTACATCACGACCGAGGTGGCGGATGCGCACACCGCGACCGAAGCGATGATCGGCCTCACCGCCGAGACCCGCGCAGGCGTGGACGAGCTCGTCGACAAGGCCTACGCGGCCGGCGCCCGAGAGGCCCGGGAGACCCACGACTACGGCTTCATGTACACGCGGAGCTTCCTCGACCCCGATGGGCACTTCTGGGAAGTCTTCTGGATGGACACCGCGGCGGCCCAGGACGGCCCGCCCGAGCGCTTCACCGCTGCCGGCGAGCGCATCGACGCCTGACCCCCGTTCTTCAGGAACACATAGGAAAAGCACAGCGTGTGTTGCGCGGGGTCGCGATACTTGTTCCGTGAGCTCCCGGAATGAGCGCGGCCCTGCGCGCGTGACGTCGACCGCGAACCTGCGGCGCATCGACGGCTCTCCGTTGCGCGTGCTCGTCGTCGACGACGAAGAACTCCTCGCCGAAGCCGTGAGCCTCGCGTTCGAGGCCGACGGGTGGGATGTCCGCACCCTCAACCGGGGTCGCGAGGTCCTGTTCACGGCGCGGGAATTCGCTCCCGACGTCATCATCCTCGACATCATGATGCCCGACCTGGACGGCTACGAGGTCCTGGCCCGGGTGCGCAACGACCGCGAGGAAACGCGGGTGCTCTTCCTCACCGCGAAGGACTCGCAGGAAGACCGCCTGGTCGGCCTCCGGGCCGGCGGCGACGACTACGTCACCAAGCCGTTCAGCGTCGCCGAACTGATCGCGCGGGCCAGGAGTCTCGCCCGCAGCTCCACCGGTGTGACGATGGAACCCGCGGAGGCCCGGCTGACCGTCGGCGATCTTCAGCTCGACGAGGAGACGCGCGAGACCTTCCGCGGCGGGGACCCCATCGATCTCACCGCCACCGAGTTCGACTTGTTGCGGTATTTCGTCCGGAACCCCCGCCGCGTCCTCAGCAAGGAGCAGATCCTCACCGACGTCTGGGGATTCGATTTCGGCGCGACCTCCAACGTGGTCGAGATGTACGTCTCCTATCTGCGCCGCAAGATCGACGCCGGGCGCGAACCGATGATCCACACGGTGCGCGGCGCCGGTTACATCCTGAAGCCGGCCTCGTGAAACGCCCACGCACCCTGCGCTGGCGGCTCGTCGCCATCCTCGCCGGCCTGCTCGCCGTGACCAGCCTCGTCATCGGGATTGTCACCGTGCTCTCGCTGCAGAGCTACCTGCTCGGCCAGGTCGACCAGAACCTCGCGGGGGCGTCCCAGCGCGCCGTCGACGCGAAGAACGACCTTCCGCCGCACGGGGACCAGACACCCAGCACCGGCGCAGAGAGCCAGACCGGCACGGGCACGGACAGCGACGGCGACCATCCCTTCGTCGGAGCACCCGGGCAGTCGCCGGACACCGTCGTCGCGGTCATCGTCGACGGAACGTTCGCCGTGCAGGGCTTCACCGACAGCCAGGGACACCAGCACGATCTCTCGACCGCGGTGAAGACCCAGCTCCGCGCCGTGCCGCGCGATGGCGTCCCGCACACGGTCACCCTCGCCGGCCTCGGCTCGTATCGCGTCGAGAGCACGGCCACCGACGACGGAACGGTCTTCATCGCCGGGCTTCCGCTCGCCAGCGTGCAGGAGACGATCGACCGGCTCGCGCTCGTGATCGGCATCGTCGCCGTAGCGGGTCTCCTCCTGGCCGCCGCCGCCGCCGCGGTCAGCGTGAGGCGCGCGCTGCGTCCGCTGCAGCATGTGGCGGCCACCGCATCCGCTGTCACCGAGCTCACGCTCGACCGCGGGGAGGTGCCGGAGACGATGCGCGTGAGCGAGAAGGACATCGAGGCGGGCAGCGAGGTCGGCCAGGTGGGGACGGCGCTCAACCGGCTGCTCGGCCACGTCTCGAACGCGCTCGAAGTGCGCGAGGCCGCAGAGACGAAGGTGCGGACCTTCGTGGCGGATGCGAGCCACGAGCTCCGGACTCCGCTCGCGACCATCCGCGCCTACGCCGAACTCTCGCAGCGGACGTACGACGACGCCTCCGCTGGGCTCCGCCGCAACGTCGACCGCATCGAGTCGGAGGCCGTACGGATGACCTCGCTGGTCGAGGACCTCCTGCTGCTCGCGCGGCTCGACTCCGAACCCGAATCGGACGTGCGCGACGTGGACTTGTCGGCGATGGTCACCGAGGCGGTGGCGGATGCGCACCTCGCCGGGCCCGACCACACCTGGCGGATGGAGATGAGCGAGGAGCCGGTGGTCCTGCGAGCGGATGCGCGGCAGGTCCGCCAGGTCGTGGTCAACCTTCTCGCCAACGCGCGCGTGCACACGCCGCCCGGCACGACGGTCGTGACGAGCCTGCGTCGCACGGGAGACCGGGTCGACCTGGTCGTGACGGATGACGGACCCGGGATCCCTGCGGACCTCGTGCCCGACCTGTTCGAACGTTTCGTGCGCGGCGACCATTCGCGTTCGCGCACCGCGGGGAGCACGGGTCTCGGCCTCGCGATCGTGCGCGCCGTCGCCGAGGCGCACGGCGGCAGCGTCTCCGTCGAGAGTGCGCCCGGGCGCACGGCGTTCCACGTGTCGCTGCCGGCCTGAGGTTGGCCGGTCGCATGGCCCTCACCGTCCGTCCGGCGCCCAGCCGCGGTTTATCCGCCAAACTATTGGCAAGGTGAGCGATTGCTCGCCAATATTTTGGCGAGCAACTACTCCGCACACGCCCCGGGGTCGGATTGTTCGCCAAAAGATCGCCTCTTGGCGCGGTTGGTCGCCAAACTTTTGGCGGATGGACTTCGGGGGCCCGGTGCGGGGCGCGGCGACCTCGGCGCGGCGACTCGGGGCACGACGACCCCGAGCGCGGCACCCCGGGCACGGCAACCCCGAGCGCGGCACCCCGGGCACGGCAACCCCGAGCGCGGCACCCCCGAGCACGGCAACCCCGAGCGCGGCACCCCGGGCGCGGCGACGCGGGGCGCGGGGACTCGGGCGCGGCGACGCGCTCAGGGCAGCTCAGCGGAGGGGCACCCGCACGTCCACGCCGCCCTCCACGGTGAGGCGCGTACGCATCGACGCCAGGATGGGCGCCGGCACGAACCCGCCCGCGAACAGCACTTCTCCTTGCCGGAACCGCGGCGCCCGCGCGATCAGGGCCGGCGGCGCGAACCCGAAGATCGTGCCCAGCTCGTCGAGGTCGAGCGGCGAACTCATCTTCATGAGCGCCAGGTTGTCGCACTGGGAGATGATGCTCGGGTGGATCTTCGACGGCCGCTGCGTCGACAGCAGCAGCCACAGCCCGAACTTGCGCCCTTCCGCCGCGATCTGGATGATCCGTTCCCGCACCGCCCGGTGCAGCGGTCCGTCGTTGTCGGGTGAGCACAGGTTGTGCGCTTCGTCGATGACGATCAGGATGGGTCGCCGCGACTCCCGCTTCGCCCACAGGTCGTCGAGCACGGCCATCGCGACCACCAGCTGTTCGTCCGCGTACGAGAACCCGCCGAGGTCGACCACGGTCGCATCCGGCCGTTCGTCGAGGATCTCGGTCACCGCCCGGTGCTCTTGCGCCCACACTTCCCAGTCGACGAGGCGCAGGTTCTCGACCCGGAGGGCGAGCGCGTGCGCCGCCGGGTCGTCGCTGGCGCGCAGGCGGGGGATGATCGCATCCGAATCCCCGCTGCCGACCGTCTCCTCGAGGCGCAGCAGCGCGTTGTACTCCGCCCGGTCCACGACCGGGTCGAGGCGGAGCAGCGCAGCTTTGGCGCGGAGCGAGAGGGTGGTGAACCGGGCGTAGAGCGAGTCGGGTCCGCGGCCGGGCCGCAGGATCCGGATGTCGCGCGCTTGGAGCGCCCGTCGCTCGTCCGGCGTCCCCGCGTTGGTGAGTTCGCGCATCCGCACGAAGTCCGCGTTGGGGTCGAAGATGACCATCGGCAGCGCGGCGTGCACGAGCAGCTGTTCGAGCACCACCCCGAGGGCGTAGGTCTTGCCCGATCCGCTCTGGCCGCACCAGAAGGTGTGCCGGTTGAACCGGTGGGATGCCAGGCGGGCGGGGATGCCGTCCGCCGACAGCAGCGAGCCCACGGACAGCGCCGCTCCCGCCTCGGAGTGCACGAGGCCGATCGTGTCGGCGTCGGCTGTCGACACCTCCGCGCTCACGAACGGCGAGGTCGCACGTCGGTCGAACCCGTTGACGCCGATCGCCGCGAGGAGGGTTCCTGCGCCCACGAGCTCGCCGTCGGGCGTGAATTCGAGCGCATCGACCTGGCCGATCTGCACGCGGCCGTCGGGCTCGGTGATGATGACGAAGCCGCCGGGGACGAACGGTGATCCGCTGCCGCCTTCGAAGCGGAAGAGCCGGCCGTCGAGCGAGACTGCGATGGTCGCGGATGTTGTGGTCACCTTGCCGAGGCTATTGCGCACCGGCGTGCGGGGACAAGGGTACGACCGCGAGTGTGCCCGTTCCGGTCGAGAACGTCCGGTGCACCGGGCACACTCGGCCGGAAGTGACCATCTCGGCGGAAGGTTGTCCCTACTGCTTCGCCTTCACCGGCATCACGACTTCGGTGACGATGAGGATGATCCCCGCAGAGATCGGGATCGCCACCAACGCACCCGGCAGCCCGAAGAGTGTTCCTCCGGCCAGGGCCGAGATGAGGACCACCGAGCCCGGGATCTTCACCGCCTTGCTCATGACCTTCGGCGTGAGAATGTATGCCTCGACCTGCATGTAGATGAGCATGAAGATCAGCACGACCAGTCCTGAGGTCGGCGAGTGGATGAACGCGAGCACGGTCATGACGCAGGTCGTCAGGATGGTGCCGATCAGCGGGATGAGCGTGATGAAGAACGCCAGGATACCGATGAGGAACGCGCCCGGCACCTGAGCGATCAGCAAGAGGATCACGCTGTAGACCGCGTTGAAGAACGCCAGGATGACCATCCCGCTGAGGTACTTGCCGACGTTCTGCAGGATGCGTTCGGTGTATCCCGCGAACGTCTCGCGGCGGGAGGCCGAGACGAGCCGGTAGCCCGCCTGCTTCGTGGCGTCGTAGGTGCCGACGAAGTAGATCGTGAGCACGGCGATGAAGAACCCGGATGCGATCCCGTTGATGATGCTGAAGCCGAGTCCGACGGCACCCTGGCCCACGGCCGCCAGGAACTTCGGGTCGCTGATCTCTTTCGCGACCCAGTTCACGACCTGGCCGATCACGCCGTTCGACGCCGCGTTCGATGGATCGAACCAGCCCTGCTCCCGAAGGTTCGCGACCTCCTGCGGAAGGACGTGGATCAGCGTCTGGATCTGATTGACGATCAGGGGCACGACGATCCAGATGATCCCGATGAGCACCGCCACGATGATGAGGATCACCGTGACGATCGCCCAGGTGCGGGTCATCCCGTGACGCTGGAAGAACCGCACGAGGGGGTCGAGGCCGACGGTGATGAACATGGCGAGAAAGATCGAGAAGACGATGGTGCGGAGGTTGTAGATCGCCAGTCCTGTGGCCAGGGCGCCCAGGGCGCCGAGCGTCACGATGTAGCCCCAACGCAGCGGGCGCCTGGTGCTGATCGGGCCGACCATCGCCTCGGCGGTCGGGCCGGCTCCCACCGGTGGCGCAGCAGCCTGCCCCGCCGGCGGCACGGGGACCGGTGCCGACGCCTGCGCCGGGGCAGGCTCGACGCTGGTGGATGCAGGGGGTACGTTCTCGTCGGTCATGGTCAGCCACCCTTCTCGGCCGAGAGTATTGCCCTACAGGGCTGCTCGACAATACCGCGCACTTCGGCGGACCGAGAGGCGGGCCACGCGACTACCATGGGGACGTCCAGCAACCTCGCCGAGGAGTCGCGGCCATCACTTCCCTTCCGTCAGAACCAGAGATCGTCGTGCGGCTGCGCGCGGCAGGCTGCGTCTTCGCGGAGGACGAGGCCCGGATGCTCCTCGACTCCGCCACGTCGGCGGACGAACTCGAGGCTATGGTCGCCCGCAGGGTCGCCGGGGAGCCGCTCGAAGTCGTCGTCGGCTGGGCGTCGTTCGCCGGACTGCGCATCGTCGTCGAGGCCGGCGTCTTCGTCCCCCGGCGCCGTACCGAACTGCTCGTCGAGGAGACCGCTGCCCTGGCCGATCCGGGGATGCTCGTGGTCGACATGTGCTGCGGATCGGGCGCTGTCGCCGCCGCCCTGCTCGCCCGCGTTCCCGGTCTGCAGGTCGTCGCGGCCGACCTCGAGCCTGCCGCGGTCCGCTGCGCACGCACGAACATCGGGTCGCGCGGCCGGGTCTTCGAGGGCGACCTCTTCGATCCGCTGCCCGACTCCTTGCGCGGCACCGTCGACATCGTCGTCGCGAACGCCCCGTACGTCCCGACCAACGCGATCGCGCTGATGCCGCCCGAGGCGCGCATCCATGAACCGCAGTCCGCCCTCGACGGCGGTGCCGACGGTCTCGACCTCCAGCGGCGGGTCGCGCACGCGGCGCCGGCCTGGCTTCGCCCGCGCGGACGGCTGCTCATCGAGACGAGCGAGCGCCAGGCGCCCGCGACGGTCCGCGCGTTCGAGGAGGCGGGGTTCGCGGCGAGCATCCTGCGGTCGGAGGAGCTCGACGGAACCGTCGTCGTCGGCACCCTCCTCGACTGATCGCTACGGCTCCGCGGTGCTCGGAGCACGTGCACGCACTCGTCTGTCGCACCAGCTGTAGAGTCCAGCACCCGCGCGAGCATGCGTCTCCGGGTCAGCGGCCATCGCCGGCGCCTTCCGTCTCGAGGGCATACTCGACCACGTCGTCGATGGCCTGCTCGCGGCCTGCGGCCCGGCCTCGCGAGAAGGCCTCCGCGAGCTCGCCCGCTTCGAGAGCGTCGACGAACGGCCGGTACATCACCCGCGATCCCGAGTTGTCGAGGCCGATCCGGATGCGGAGGGTCTCAGCCGCTCCGAGCATCCGCCCTGCCCGTTCCGCCTGCCCTCGCGTCGCCGCGATGGCGACCATCCCTTCCAGTCCGTAGGCCACGCCCTCGTCGTGGCCCAGTTCCGCCGACTCCTCGAGCCCGGAACGGAACTCCTCCGCGGCGGCGTCGTTCGAGCCGAGGGCCAGATGGGCCCAGGCGACGTGGTGGATCGCGATGGTCTCGCCGAGTTCGTCGTGGCGATCGCGGGTCAGGGCAAGGGACTCCTCGAACCGGTCGAGGGCATCCTGGAGCTTCCCCGTCGCCAGCGCGAAACGACCGAGCGTGATCAGAGCGAGGGCCTCGCCCCACGCATCCCCGCTGTCCCGGAACAGGCGCACCGCGGTCTCGAGCGCCACCGACGCCTGCTCGGGCTCAGGCTTCTGCCGCAGGAGCAGTGCGACACCGAGCGAGATCAGGGCCATGCCCTCTCCGCCCGGGTTGTCAGTGCGATGGAACAGTTCGGCGCTGTGCGTCAGCCTCTGGGCGAACGATCCGTCCGGGTCCTGCCAGAACCCGATGGAAGCGGTGAAGTACTCGGCGATGGCGCGGGTCGGGTCGTCGAGGGTCGTCGCCGACGACAGGATCTCCTCCATCCACCGCCTGACCTCACCCAGATGACCGCCCACCCACCAGTAGACGTAGAGCGCCCAGGCCAGGTGCGCAGCACGGTCGTAGCTACCGCTGTCGATCAGGTAGCGCTCGACCGCGCGCAGGTTGTCGCGCTCGTCCGTGAGGCGGCGTACCAGTTCCCGTTGTCGCGAGCCCTCCAGCTCGAATTCGACGCGGTCGCCCAGGTCGAGGTAATACTCCGCCGCCCGTTCCCGCAGCTGCGCCCGCTCATCGTCCGAGAGCTGCTCGAGCGCCCACTCCCGCACGGTCTGGAGCATGACGAACCGGGTCCAGGTGCGTCGGTCCTGCTGGCTGACGAGGCTGTTGTCGACCAGCTCGCTGAGCACCGTGAGGGCGTCGATGTCGGGAGAGTCGACCGCGATGGCCTCCGCCGCTTCGAGCGAGAAGCCCCCTCGGAAGATGCCGAGCCGTGCGAGCATCCGCCGCTGCTGCTCATCGAGGAGCCCGGCACTCCACTCGATCGTGTTCCGCAGCGTCTGCTGCCGCTCAGGAAGGTCGCGCGCTCCGCCGACCAGCACCGCGAGCGTTCGGTCGAGTCGCGCGAGCAGGGAGGCGGGAGAAAGGACCCGGATGCGCGCAGCCGCGAGCTCCAGGGCGAGTGGCACTCCGTCGAGCGCCTTGCAGATTCGCGCGACCGCTTCGGCGTTCTCGGCATCGACCTCGAAATCCGGTTTGACCGCGCGCGCCCGCTCCGTGAACAGGGCGACCGCCGGGCTGGCGACGACCTCGGCGAGCGCCGTGCGCCGCGACCAGTCCGGGAGACTGAGCGGCCCCACCTCATAACTGCGTTCCCCGCTTATCCGGAGCAGAGCACGGCTCGTCACCAGCAGAGTGAGGCCCGGAGCTTCGGCCAGGAGCCGCACCATCGTCGGGGCGGCTGCGACAACCTGCTCGAAGTTGTCGAGGACGAGCAGGATGCGGCGGTCGCGGAGTGCCGTGACGAGCTTGTCGAGGATGGGCGCATCGCCGGTATCGCGCACGCCCAGCGCGAGGGCGATCGCGTTCGGCACGAGCGCCGGGTCGCGCACCGGGGAGAGGCCGACGAAGGTCGCGCCGCCCTGGTAGCGGCCGGCGACGCCACGCGCGACCTCGATCGCGAGCCGGCTTTTGCCGATGCCGCCTGGGCCGGTCATCGTCACGAGACGGACGCCGTCCTCCGCCAGCAGCCGTTCGAGTTCAGCGACCTCGTTCTCGCGTCCGATCAGCTGGGTGAGCTGGGTGGGCAGGTCGCTGCGCACGCCGGCAGGGGCGGATGCGGCGGCCGAGTCGGGACCTCGGATGTCCGGCCCGCCCGACGACGTGCCGCTCGCCGCGGCCTGCGCGGCCAGCGCTGCCGCACGGCTCTCGTCGAAGCGTTCCGCCAGCAGCGTCGCGAGGTCCGCCTCGACCAGCCTCCCCAGCTCAGTCGCGGTCGAGAAGTACTTGAACGAGGCCATGTCGTCGTTGCGGATGCGCCCCAGCAGCACGTCCAACCGCGGCTCACGCGCATCCGCCGGTTCCTTGATGTACATCAGCCGCGGGAGCGTCGCCGGCGCGAGGTTGTACTCGTCTTCGAGGCCCGACACCTCCTCTTCGGGCGCGACCCAGCCATACCGCTCCCAGTAGAGCCCCACGAGCACGTCGCTCTGCTCGAGATACGCCCGGTACAGCTCGCGGGGCGGATGCGGCCTCGCGCCCAGCTCGAACATGACCGGAGCGAGGTGGAGGCGTTCGATGGCAGAGCGGACGGCCCGGCGCTCAGCAGCGAGTTCTTTGAGTGTCGAGCTGACGAAGACCCGGAGACGCTGATCAGGCGTCCGGATGGCACGAGCGGTAACGCTCATGCCCCAAAGTCTGTTGCCCAGGCATCGTTCTGTCCAGACCTGTGCACTGCTCGTTCGATCAGCGAGCCGTCCAGCCTCCGTCGATGGCGAGCGTCTGGCCGGTCACCAGCGAAGCGGCGGGGGACGCGAGGAAAACGACGGCGCCCGACACCTCGCGCGGAACCCCGATGCGGTGCAGTGCGGCGATTCGCTCGACCGTGTCCGCGCGGAACGCGGGATCGGAGAGCGCGGCGCTCGTGCCGTCGGTCTCGATGAAGGTCGGGGCGACCGCGTTCACCCGGATGCCGTGCTCGCCCCACTCCACCGCAAGACAGCGCGTCAGGTGGATGACGGCTGCTTTCGCCGTGCAGTACGACGCCTCGCCCGGCAGCGCCACCAGGCCCGCCTGCGACGCGATGTTCACGATGGAACCGCCGCCCGACGGGATCATGTGGCGCGCAGCATGCTGGGAGAGGAAGAAGGTGGAACGGGTGTTGAGCGCCCACACGGCGTCGAAGTCGGCCTCGGTGACATCGAGGGCAGCGCCGTTGATGCCGCCGCCGGCGTTGTTCACCAGGATGTCGAGGGAGCCGAACTCGTCGACGGCACGGTCGATCGCGGCTCGGCTCCGCTCGAGGTCGGTGACATCCATCGCGACCGGGAGCACTCGGCGCCCCAGAGCGGTGATCTCCGCGACGAGACCGTGATCGCTGAGCGGGTCGCGCATCCCGAGCACGACATCCGCACCCGCCCGAGCGAGGTCGAGGGCGATCGCGTGGCCGAGGCCGCGGGCGGCGCCGGTCACGAGGGCGACAGAGCCGGTCAGGTCGAACGGATTCGTGACCGTGGTGGTGTCTGGGGCGGTCATGGGTATCCTCCTCGCCGCGGCCGGACGACCGCGCATCCTGAGCGTAGCCGTGGGACCGCGGGCGGAGTATCGTGCGGCTCAGGCGCGCGCCACAGGGGTGGGGCGCCGGCGCCTACGATGCTCCGACGCGAAAGGCGGAACCGGAAATGGTGCAGACGTGGCGCACCGAAGTGGAACGGCCCTGGGTGGGGATGACCGACGAAGAGATGACGGACGTCGAGCGGGCGCGGGCCGACCTCGCGATCGCGATCGAAGACATCCGGGAACGGTTGACGCTGCGCTCGCAGGTGGCCGCTCTGCGACGCCACACCGTCGGGATCGCCCTGGCCGGCGCCGGCGTCGCCGCGGTGGCCGCGCTCATCCTCCTCGCCGCCCGTGCCTTCGACCGGCGCGCCCAGTGACCCGCACGCAGGTTGCTGCCAGGCACATTCCTCGCCAAAACTTTGGCGAGGAATCGCCGATTCGGTCCATTTTTTGGAGAGTAATCGCCAGGAGGCGGGACGGGGCCGACCGCGCGCAGGCGGTTCGCGCGCGACTCAAGCACGTCGCGTCGGGCATGTCAAGGGGTCGATCGTGACCCTCGAACAGGGCTAACGTCTGTACTGGGTTCAATCGCCCTCAAACGAAAGCAGGTCCGAAGAATGAACATACTGCTCCTCATCGTCGCCATCATCGCGATCATCCTCCTCTTCACCGGTGGCTTCGTCTCCGCCCTGAACTGGTTGCTGTGGGTGGGCATCATCCTCCTTGTCCTCGCGATCATCGTGTGGCTTGTCCGCCTGATCAGCGGACGGCGCTCCGTGTAGCGCCGCACAACCTAGAACCACCGAAACCCCCGGACGTCAGCACCTTGACGGCCGGGGGTTTCGGCTTTCGCACCGGGTCGCAGAAAGGAATCACCGTCATGGCACCAGGACGCCAGCCCGAACTGAAAGACCAGAAGCTCTACGAAGAACTGCGTCACGAGGGCAACTCCAAAGAGAAGTCCGCGCGGATCTCGAACGCCGCCGCAGCCAAGGGGCGCTCCGCCGTCGGCCGCAAGGGCGGGGAATCCGGCTCCTACGACGACTGGACGGTCGCCGACCTGCGCAAACGCGCGAAGGAGCTCGGACTCACGGGATACTCGTCGAAGAAGAAGTCCGAACTGATCAGCGAGCTCCGCAACCACTGAGCCCTGCGTCGGGGCGGGGACGCAGACCACGCGGGAGTAGCGTGGCGTCGTGGACCGACTCGACGAGGTGGCGCGAAGCCTGTACGCCCTCCCGGCTGCTGAGTTCATCCCTGCGCGGAACGCCGCGGCGAAAGCCGAATCCGACGCCGACGCCGCACGCACGATCCGCAGCTTCCGCAAACCCTCGGCGGCCGCGAGCGCCGTCAATGCATTCGTGCGCTCAGAACCGGATGCGGTCGGCGAACTCCTCGCTGTGGGCGCCGGCCTGCGCGCCGCCCAGCAGGAACTCGATCGGGAAGCGGTCCGCGAGTTCGCCCGCCGCCGCCAGGAGGTGATCGCGTCCGCCGAGAAGCGACTCGCGTCCGTGGTGCCCGGAATCAGTGCGAGCACGCTCCGCGAGGTGGAGGAGACGCTGCAGGCAGCGATGATCGACCGCGCTGCCGCCGCCGCGCTCCAATGCGGCTACCTGGTGCGCGGGCTGGAGTCGAGCGGTCTCGAGCCGGTCGACCTGTCGGATGCGGTCGCCCTGCCGATCGACGTCGAGCAGTTCCCGGAGCCGAAGCCGGTGTCCGCATCCGCAACCGTCGCGAAACCGGCGAAATCCGCGGCGCGCGCCGCGGCATCCGAGACGGAACCCCAGGAGACCGCAACCGAACGACGGGCGCGGGAGCGCCGACGTGCGGCTGCCGTCGAGCGGGCCGAACGCACGCTCGCCGAGCTCACCGAGCTCTCCGAGGCGCTCTCGGACGCACGCGAGGACCTGTCCCGCCTCGAGGCCGAGCGCGACCGCCTGTCGCGTGAGCTCGCATCCGCCGAATCCGCCCTCGCGGCCGCGCGCGAGTCCGAACGCGACCTCCGGTCTCGTCGCAGGTTCCTCGAGCGCGAGGCCCGCGACGCCCGCCGCGCCCTCGAGTCCTGAGCGCCGAGCACGCGAGCACAGGAAAACCGAGCACAGGAAAACCGGGCTTCTCAGCGCGGAATTCACCCATTTTCCCTGTGCTCGGCGGCCAGCGGCGACCGGGGTTCACATTGCGGGGACTCGCGCGTAGTGTCGCAGACGTTACGCCAGACCCCCAGCATCTGTGGCTTGCAGCCCAGCAGGAGCACCAACGCACGCGAAGGGGTGTGAACTATGAAGAAGATCTCGAATGCCGCCGGCAGCTACCTGACCGGCACAGCCATCGCCGACGCCATCATGGAATACGCGACCGCGCTCTGGAACCAGCGCCGGGTCGCGTTCGTCGACATCCCGTTCGTGAACGCCCAGGGCGTCATCGAGCGCGCGCAGTTCCTGATCGGATGGGCGAACCAGATCGCGACGGTCAGCGCGCGGGCGATCGGTTCCGAGCTGCGCGAGCCCGAGACGGTCCAGAACCTGCAGAAGGAAGCGAAGCTCACGGCCGGTGTGATCGTCGCCCGTCCGATCGAGTCGCCCGACTATTCGACGTTCTCGTCCTACGAACTGTGATCCGGCCGGAAGCGCGAGCGCGCCCGATCCGTTGACACACCGCGCAGAGGGCGTACCGTTCCCGTCAGCTGATGAGAATGGACCATGGCCGATCGCTCGAAGACCCAGGACGACACGGGCGGCCCTGCCGCCCGTGCCAGGAACGTCGCGCCCGAGCACCGCTGGCCCGCCGTCGTCGCGACACTCATCGCGCTCGCCCTCTATGCCCTTCTGCCCAGCACAGTCTCGATCACCGTCCGGTACGGGGTCGTCGCCGTGTGCCTCGCATTGCTGATCCCGCTAGTGATCTTCAACCCGCACCACTTCACCCGCGAGACGAAGTGGTCGCGCCGGGCGGAGATCGGACTGGCGATCCTCCTCCTCGTGGCCAACCTGGTCGCGTTCGCGCAGGTGATCATCCTGCTGCTGCAGAAGTCGCACAACGGCAGCACGTTGCTCCTCGCCTCACTGCAGGTGTGGATCACCAACGTGATCGTGTTCGCGCTCATCTACTGGGGGATGGACAGGGGCGGTCCGGTGTCGCGCGTCACTGTGGCGCGAGCGAAACTGCCCGCCGCGGACTTCCGCTTTCCGCAGGATGAGGACCACGACGCGATCGACGAGGTCGCGGCCGGCTCCTCCGCGAAGATCGACTGGGTGCCGAACTTCCTCGACTACTTCTACTTCTCGCTGTCCAACTCGATGGCGTTCAGCCCGACGGACACGATGCCCCTGTCGCACCGCGCGAAGATGCTGATGGCGCTCGAATCGTTCGCCGGCTTCGTGCTGCTCGCCCTGGTCATCGCCCGCGCGGTCTCGCTGATCGGCTGAGGCCGAGATCAGCTGAGGCCGGGGCGCGAACACGCCACAATACACGCGAACGGACGACCTTTCTACCCCCTTGTCCGCGCAACCGTTCCGGCGTTGTCTCGTAGGGACGGAAGGAGCTCAGATGAGCGCGTCAGACAAGATGAAGAACGAAGCCCAGGACCTCAAAGGCAAGGCCGAGGAGACCGTGGGACACATGACGAACGACCAGGGGAAGGTCGTCGAGGGGAAGGCCGACCAGGCCTCAGCTGATGCCAAGAAGGCCGGCGAGAACGTCAAGGATGCCGGCAAGAACGTGAAGGACGCCTTCAAGCGCTAGCTTTCACCCGGCCGACGCGGCGGACCCCTCCGGACTGTTCCCGGAGGGGTCCGTCGGCGTGTGCGGCCGCAGTCTCGGCGGTTGCGTTCCGGACGAGCGCGGCGATGCGGGCAGCATCCCGCCCGACCCCGTGCACCATCGCCGACGCCATCGCCGTGAGGAAGTGCAATCCGACGAAGTAGAGGCCGGCCACGTCGGTCGCCACGCCACGCTCGTGACGCGGCTCGCCCCGCTCGTCGAGGATGGGCATCCGGATCCAGTCGAGCCCGGGCGTGAAGCCCGTGCACCACACGACGTTCTCGACGTCGAGCACGGTGCCGTCATCCAGCACCGGCCTGCCGCCGTCGACACCGGTCACCCGTCCGGCCCGACCGACACCGAGCCGCGCCAGCTCCTTCGACTTCACCCGGATCAGCGGCACTCCTTTCGCCATGATCTTCGGGCGCGCCCTGCGTCCCACGGGGGTGTTCACCGACATGACGCGTGTGAAGACGAAGCCGTTCAGCACGTGGACGATGACATGCCGGTTGATCGGGCTCGTGAACGAACCCGGGATCTCCCCGGTGCTCGGCCCCGCGACGGTGACCGGATGCGTCGCGGCGAGTTCCTTCGCGATCTCGGCGGCCGAGTTCCCTGCGCCGACGAGGAGCACGCGCCCCGGCCGGAGCTGGTCGGGGCTCCGGTACTGCCCGGCGTTCAGTTGGCGGATGTCCGGGGCGAGCCCGGCGGCGAGGTCGGGGATGCGGGGAACCTGGTAGTTCGACATCGCCACGACGACGGTGCGGGCGGTGAAGGTCTCCCCGCCGCAGTGCGCGACGAAGACGCCGTCCTCCCGCCGGGTCAGCGCGTCGACCCGGGTGCCGCTGCGGATGGGCAGCTCGAACGTCTGCGCGTAGTGCTCGAGATAGTCGGCCATGGCGTCCTTCGACGGCGAGTCGCCGGGGTCGCCCGGAAAGCGCATCCCATCGAGTCCGTCGTAGCGGGCCGGAGTGAAGAGGTGCAGGCTGTCCCAGCGGTTGCGCCACGCGTCTCCGATACGCGGAGAGGCGTCGAGCACGAGGTGTTCCACGCCGAGCTCGCGCAGGTGGTACGACACCGAGAGGCCGGCCTGGCCGCCCCCGATGACGAGTGTGTCGATGTACGTTTCGGTGGTCATAACCGCACGCTACGGGCCGGCGGCCGGGCGCGGCTTCGGCAGTCCGCGCCAGATCGCGCGGTCGGACTGGGTAGTTCTACCCAGCCTTGTTCACCGGCCGATCAGTCCGTGCTCGTACGCGTAGGAGGTCGCGGCAGCGCGCGACGGGACGCCGAGCTTGGTCAGGATGTTGCTCACGTGCCGGTCCACAGTGCGCGGGCTGAGGTTCAGCTCGGCGGCGATCTGCTTGTTCGTGCGTCCTGTCGCCGCCGCGCGGAGCACCTCGAACTCCCGTGGGGTGAGATGGCCGTCGGTCGGGTCGGAGCTGCCGGTGGCGCCGGACTCGGCCAGGTCCGGTGCCGCTCCGAGGCCCTCGAAGACGCGACGTGCCGCATCCCGCTGCAGCCGTGCGCCCTCGGCATCGCCGAGCGTCTCGTCCGCGTCGGCGAGTGCGACCCGGATGCGTGCGGCCGGATAGGGAGCGCCGAGCGCGAGCCACGCATCCAGCGCCCCGGTCAGGAGAGGGATTGCGGCGGCTGCGGCGTCAGTGTGGTGCGCGAGCCGGGCGGATGCATCGACGGCGAAGGCGTGGAGCAGCGGAGTACCGTACGTGGTCGCGATCGCAGTGAGTTCGGCGACCGCCTCCCGCGCCTCGGCGATCGGGTCGCCGCCGAGGGTGCTCGTTCCGGTCGACCGCGCCTCGCCCGCCTGGCCCTCTCGTCCGGAGATGTCACGCTCGGCCGCCAGCAGGATCTCGACGAGCGCGGGCAGGTAAGCGGCACGCCCGAGCGCGCTGACCGTGGTCGCGACGACGCGCCGGATGCTCCCCACCGCGGCCACGTGATCCCCCTCGGCGAGACGCAGCAGGGAGAGTCCGGGCTGCGGGTCCATCCCTCTGCGGCTCGCCTGCTCGTACAACCGGGCGGCCTCAGCGAACTCTCCGCGGAGCCGGCGGATCTCCGCCTCCTCGTAGTCGGCGAGCGCTAGTTCACGCTGGTCCGCTCTCCCTTCGCTGACACGGCGCGTCTCGTCGAGGGCCTCCGACCAGGACCCGGCCAGCTGCAGGAGCTCCGCCCGGTGCACGCGGCAGGTTCCGTTGAAGAGACCGAGCTGGGACTGCGAGGAACACCAGGTGTCGAGGACCGTCGACCATTCGCGGGCCCGGTCGAGTGCGAACACGCGCTGGCAGCATCCGACGACCGCGCAGTAGACGAGCCCGCGGCCGAGGTCGGTGAGCCCATCGGCTGTTGCGATGAGCATGGCCTCGTCGAGCAGTCTCATCCCTTCGGGGACATCGCCGCGCTCGATCAGGGCGCGCCCGGCGAGCTGCCTGCCGAGCGCGGCGAGGTCGGGTTCAGCGAAACGGTCGCCGACGGCGGCGGCCTCCATCGCATCCCGGTAGGCCGCCGCGTTGTCGCGGGCGAGGAGGAGGCGGTGGATGCCCGGCACGAGCAGGTAGCCGCGCACCAGGCAGTCCCCGTGGCGTTCCGCGATCGCCGCCGAACGCGCCAGCCAGCCTTCGGCCCTGCCGTACTCGCCCAGCGACGAAAGCCGGAACCCGAGCCAGAATGCCGCGCTGGCCGCGCGCAGCTCGTCGCCCTCGTCGAGGCTGAGCCGGTACCCGCGCTCGAGGAGCGCGAAGCCGGCTTCTTCGTGCGCCGTGAGCGCCGCGGATTTCGCGAAGCGTTCGAGGTCGTCGAGGCCGAGCGGCTGCCGGCGGTCCTCCTCCTCGTAGAGGGCGAACGCGTCTTCCCAGCGCTTCTCGGCGAACGCGATCCTGCCGGAGGCTGACATAGCTGCGATTATCCACCGCGCGTGTGCGCGCCGCACCCCTGCTGTGCCGAGAGTGCCCGTTACGGCCGAGAGTGCCCGGCGCACCGGGCGATCTCGACCGGAAGTGTCCACCTCGGCGGCAGCGGCGCCTGGAACTGCGGCCTACTCGCGCAGCTCCCGCGGCACGGTGATCGCGTCGACCAGCGCGCCGTTGCGCCAGACCGTGATCTCGATCGGCTTGTCGATGGCGTCCTCGACCATCCGCTTCTGCACCGCCGTCGTCGTGACCACGAGCTCCCCGCCCAGTTCGACCACGATGTCGCCCCGGCGCAGTCCGGCCTGCTCGGCGGGGCTGCCCGGCGATACGCCCGCGACCTGGAGTCCGGTCGGCGAGCCGATGCGCGTCGCCAGCTCGGGCGACAGCGGCACCTGCGCGCCGGCGATCCCCAGCCACGCACGGCGGACGCGCCCGGTGGTCATCAGCGACGTGATGATCGACCGCGTCGTGGCGTTGATCGGCACAGCCAGTCCCACTCCGATGCCGGCGACCGCCGTGTTGACCCCGACCATCCGCCCGGAACTGTCCGACAGCACCCCGCCGCTGTTGCCAGGGTTGAGGGCCGCATCCGTCTGGATGACCTCGTCGACGACGCGACCGGACTGCGTCGGAAGGGAGCGGCCGAGCGCCGACACGATCCCCGCCGTCACGCTCCCGGCCAGTCCGAGCGGGTTGCCGAGCGCGACCACGACCTGACCGACTTTGAGGCGTGCCGCATCCCCGAGCTCGACCGGTACCGGCACGTCGCCGCGGGCGTGCAGGACCGCCAGGTCGGACAGCGTGTCGCGCCCGACGACGTCGACGCCGGTCGTCGTTCCGTCCGAGAAGGCCGCCTCGGCCGAGCTCGCTCCGGCCACCACGTGTGCGCTCGTCAGCAGGAAGCCGTCCGCCGTGATCACGCTCGCACTTCCGGCTCCTGCCCCGCGCGACGTGCGGACGGAGACGCTCGCAACGCTCGGCAGCACGCGCTCGGCGACGGCCATCACCGTCCGCGAGTACGCGTCGAGAAGCGCCTCGTCGTCCACGGGGCCGCCGTCGCGCTCATCGTCCATGACAACAGCATCGTCGCGCGGACGGCGACTACGTGCGGCGTTCGCTTCCAGCGGAGAGGCGGCGGACGAGCATCCGATATCCGAACCCGACGAGGAGGACCAGCACCCCCACCGCGATTCCGATCGGCGGCAGGGTGACCACGAGGATCGCACAGGCGACCGCACCGAGCACCTGCAGGATGCGCGGATAGCGGCGGCGTTCCCGCGCCTGCGTGAAGGCCGCGATGTTCGCGACGAAGTAGTACAGCAGCACGCCGAACGATGAGAATGCGATCGCGCCGCGCAGGTCGACGGTGAGCACGAGGATGCAGACGACGACGGCGATCGCGATCTCCGCGTGGTGCGGAACGCGGAATCTCGGATGCACGGCCGCCAGCCACCGGGGAAGGTCGCCCTCGCGCGCCATGGCCAGGGAGGTGCGGCCGACACCGGCGATCAACGACAGCAGGGCGCCGAGGGATGCGGCGGCCGCACCGAACCCGACGATGGGGACCGCCCACGACCATCCGCTCACCGCGACGGCGTCGGCGACGGGCGCGTCCGATGCGGCCACACCGGATGCGCCGAGGCTTCCCAGCACGACCACCGCGACGATGGCGTAGAGCACGACGACGATGCCGAGGGAGATGGTGATCGCGCGCGGGATGGTGCGCTGGGGCGAGCGCACCTCCTCGCCCATGGTCGCGATGCGGGCGTAACCGGCGAAGGCGAAGAACAGCAGGCCCGCGGACTGGAGGATGCCGTACCAGCCGGCCGCCGGATCCGCGGGCAGCAGGGCAGTCGGTCGTAGTCCGGCGCTCGTGCAGGCGACGACAGCGAGCGCCAGCACGAGCAGGACGACGACCACGATCACCTTCGCCAGGGTCGCGGTGCGCGTGACGCCCCGGTAGTTCGCTGCGGCGAGCGCGATGACCGCGACGACGGCGACCGGCTTCTCCCACCCGGCGGGGGCGGCGTAGGCGGCGAACGTGAGGGCCATCGCGGCGCAGCTGGCGGTCTTTCCGATGACGAAGCTCCACCCGGCCGCGAAGCCCCACCATCCGCCCAGCTGTTCGCGTCCGTAGACGTAGGTTCCGCCGGAGGTCGGGTACTGTGCGGCGAGCTGTGCCGACGACGTGGCGTTGCAGTAGGCGACGATCGCAGCGATGACGAGGCCGATGAGCAGGCCGGCCCCGGCCGCCTGGGCTGCGGGCGCGAAGGCGGAGAAGATCCCGGCGCCGATCATCGAGCCCAGACCGATGAAGACGGCGTCGACCGTGCCGAGGCGGCGCGCGAGCGGCGCGTTCGTTGGCGGCGGCTTCTGCGGTACGTGCGGAGTCACAGCCGCACCTTACGGCACGGAGGTGTCGCGTCGGGTGTCCGCGGGCCTCGACTGCTTATGAGGCTTTGAGATACGCAGCCAATGCCTCACGCATTACCTCGGACGGCTTTCGGTGCTCGACTTCGGCGCGACGCTGCAGCGCGTCGTCCATCTCCTGAGACAGGCGCACGCGTCTGACCGGCGAGGCCCCCGCCGGACGATCATGGCCGACCGATGGGCGGCCTCTGGCCGCACGCTCCAAGGCGTCGGGGCCGCCGAGTGCCCCCTCCAGCATCTGCCGCACCTCAGCGTGCGACGAGTCACTGCCGCCAGTCACAACCGCGTCCGGGCCGAACGATTCAAGTCGTTCGGCCCAGTCGGCCGCCGCGTCCCAATCCTTCTCAGCCATTCTTTGCCTCCTGCGCCATCCTGATCATCTTCGCCCGCGCCTCCATCACGTGGAAGACCACAACGTCTGCCGGAGGAATCGATTCGACGATGACCTCGATCAATATCGAACGATTGCGCGACGGGCCGATGAACAAATCCGGCCGGCCATGCCCCGCAAGCCGCGGCTCGTCGAAAGACCGAACCCAATACACATGATTCAACATCGCATGGATGGCGTCCTCGCGTGGTATCGCATGCTTGTCCGCGCTCCCACGCCGTTCAACCGCCATCCGGAATATCGTAGCGCTAAAATTAATAAGCGGCCACAAAATAGCTAGCGGCGATTCGCTTGACCTGTGGCAGTCCCCATCTGCTGTCGCACTCCCACACCGATCCACCGCTCACTCGAGCTCGCGCAGCGGCGACGTGCGCTCGCCCGGCGCATCCCCGGTGTTGACCGTTCCTTTCGGCTCGATCAGGACGATGCGGGTCTCCCCGGTCGTGCGCGGGCAGTGCTCGACGCCGCGCGGCACCACGTAGACGTCGTTCGGCCCGAGCACGACATCGCCGTCGCGCAGCTGGATCGTCAGCTCCCCCGAGACCACGAGGAAGAGCTCGTCGGTGTCCGGGTGCGTATGCCAGACGAACTCGCCGTCGATCCGAGCGACCTTCACGTCGTAGTCGTTCACGCTCGCGAGCCGGTGCGGCTGCCAGAGCTCCCCGATGCTGTCGAGCGCCGTCAGGATGTTGCGCACTTCTGCTGTCATGACCCCACCGTACGGCGGAGCCAGGGTGGTCCGCAGTGCGCCCCGGCGATCCGCTTTACGCCCGGGCCCTTGCGCCCACAGCCCGCGAGGGACTTGGATGCTGGCTAGGCACCGAAATGAAGAGGGGTTGCGATGTCAGCGAGCGAGCTCGAACAGTCCAGCGTGAGGTACATCTACCGGGAGCGCACCTTCCACCTGGACAAGGTGTCGGCCGGGATGTGGACGGTCTTCGACGAAGGCCGCGCCGACCTCGGCAAACTCGTTCGCGTCGCCCCCGAAGGCGAAGAGCACGAGCCGGTGTTCGGCATCATCTTCCCGGGCCAGACAGAGACTGCCCTCGAAGGCTCCGACTGGCGCGGACTGGTCGCGGCGCTGATCAACACCTCCATCGATCCGTCGCCGTCATGGGGTGGCGGGCAGGGCGCCGCCTGACCTCCTGCTCCTGCGGAACGCGGCTACCATCAGGGGGATGAGGCCGAAGACGACGTTGTCTGTGCTCGGATGGCTCGCGGCCGTCCTGCTCAACGTCGGCGCGCTCCTTTTCATCGTGGGCCTCGTCGTGCCGCGCGGTGACGGACCGAGCGGGGTGCTGGTCACGGGGATCGCCCTGCTCGTGCTCGGGCTGGCCGCCGGCGTGCCCTGGTTGCTTGCGTCGCGCAGGTCCTGACTGCGGGCCCGCGGGGCCCCAGCACACCTCCACCGGGCGGGCAACCCCTTGTGTCACACAGCCGTCCGGCGTTCGATGCGTGGATGCGCACCAGCCAAGCGGATGCGCGGAAGGAGACACATCGTGACCGTCAAACTGCATCGCACCGCATACTCGCACGCGCGTCGGCTCGTCGAGCAGGGCAAAGTGGTCCGCGACGAGCGGGACGACTGGAGCGAGCACGCGCCCAGCACGGAGGAGCAGAACCGGTACCTCGACAAGCACGGCTTCGACGACTACGGCGACTGGTTCCTCGGGGTGGACGACGAGAAGAGCGACAACACCAAAGGCGAGTTCAGCTTTCCGTTCGGCGATTTCTCGAAGGTGCACCGCTGCGCGGTGATCTCGCTGGAGAGCCGGGCCGTCCAGCACGCCCACGACGACATCGCAAAGGCGGCCAAGTCGCTCCTCGAGCTGATCGACAAGGAGTAGGCCGGCGCCCTCCGACCGGAGCGTGACAGTTCCGGTCGAGAGGGTCCCGCCCGCCTGTCACTCTCGGGCGGAACTGTCAGTCTCGGCCGCGCTCGACCGCCTCGTCGGCGACGAGGTCGGGGTTCGACGGGTTGTCCGCCGGGTCGAAATCGGCGGGCGGAGCCTCGGCTCCCTCGCGGTCGCCGCCGGCCGCTGCCGTCTGCTCGCCCGGTTCTGCGGGCTGTTCCCGGTCGCGCGGGTCCGGCATCACGGCTTCCCCTCTTCGCTGTACGAGTTGTAACTCGCGTCTTCCTCGCTCATCGGCTCACCATTCACATCGCGCAGGATGTCGCCCATCAGGCTCCGGTCCTG
This sequence comes from Leifsonia sp. Ger2509, assembly GCF_055231915.1. Classification (NCBI taxonomy): domain Bacteria; kingdom Bacillati; phylum Actinomycetota; class Actinomycetes; order Micrococcales; family Microbacteriaceae; genus Leifsonia; species Leifsonia sp. Ger2509. The sequence goes on along the minus strand of NZ_JBUYVB010000003.1, from coordinate 2,375,154 downwards.
TTCGGTGTCCAGCTCGCCATCGTCGTCGCCGTCCAGACCGTCCGCCTGTCCGTTGGTCTGGTCGAACTCCGTGACGACCTCGTCGTTGGATGCCGCATCCGCTCCGATTCGCTCTTCGCCCATGATGTCCTCCGCTTCGTGTCCGCGGGCCGCTTTCGGCACCGTCGACCGCAAGGGAACGCCGGACGTGCCACCGGCACAAGGGGGTTGAATCGCCGGCGCACCCGTGATCGCGGACCCGCGATCCGAACCCGAGAGCGCCTCCCGGCCGAAGGCGTCGGGCGCACTCGACCCGAACTGCCACTCTCCGCCATCGACGACTAAGCTGGACGCTGGTAGGGCCGGGAAGTCTGGTCGGCGGGCAGTCGTATTCGACCGCTCCAGGTCGATCGATTGCGAGCGTGCCATGTCCGAGCCCGTGTCCGCAGGGATGCTTCTGCAGGCGGTGAGCCGCTCCTACCGCGGCGGCATCGGCGTGAACGACATCGGGCTGGAGATCCGCTCCGGCGAGGTGCAGGCGCTGGTCGGGTTGAACGGCGCAGGCAAGTCGACGCTCATGAAGCTACTGCTGGGGATGCTCCGGCCCGATACCGGAACTGTACGCATCGGCGGCGAGGACATCCGTCATGCTCGTCCCGAGCTGTGGTCGCGGGTCGGTGCGCTTGTCGAGACGCCGCTGGTGTATCCGGAGTTCACGGTGACGGGATCGTTGCTGGTGAGCGCGGCACTGCATCGCGTCGCCGCAACACGACGGCGCAGGATGGTCGCGGCCGCCATCGACGAGTTCCGGCTCGACGACTTCGCCGGCAATCGCACACGCACGCTCTCCACCGGCAACCGACAAAGACTGGGCCTCGCGGCTGCGCTTCAGCACGACCCCGACTTCGTGGTTCTCGACGAACCGACCAGCGCCCTCGACCCCGCCGGAACGCTTCTCCTGCGGGACAGCCTTCGCCGCCGTGCAGCCGCAGGTGCGGCCATCCTGATCTCCAGCCACCACCTCGACGAGGTCGCGAGGGTCGCCGACACGATCACCGTGATGAACGCCGGCCGCCTGATCGGACGCTTGGACCCCGCCGGCGCCGAACTGGAGAGGGCGCTCTTCGCGCTCGTGCTCGACGACGACGAACAGAGGCATGTGACGGGGGCTCTCCGATGACTCCAGTTGGAATGAGTGCGGCCGTCTGGGTCGAGGGGCGCAAACTGCTCGCAGCCAGAGTCCCCTTGATCACGGTCATCGTGCTGATCGTCGGCGTGACCGCGATCTGCCTGTCCACCACCGTGGCCGCCGCGACCGGTTCGACTGCGACCGTCGCCAAGCTCGGCCCTCTCGTGGCGGCCGGCGGCTGGGCGGGTTACCTGAACGCAGCGCTCCAGGTGACGGCGGCAGGCAGCGCGGGTGCGTGCGGGATCCTGCTCAGTTGGTCGTTCGGCCGCGAGTTCAGCGAGGGAACTATCACCAGTCTCTTCGCGCTACCGGTGTCGCGAGCGGCGATTGCCGCGTCGAAGCTGATCGTCTACCTGGCCTGGTCGGTCGTGGCGGCCGTCGGGGTGACGATTGTGCTGCTCGCGGGAGGGCTTCTCGCCGGACTCGGCGTCCCCGGTCCGGGAGACCTGGGCGTCGCCGCCCGGCTTCCCCTCCTGGTGGTGCTGTCGTCGTGCGTTGCCGTCCCGGCGGCATGGGTAGCCACGCTCGGCCGCGGCATCCTCGGCGGCATCGCGGCCACGATCGGTCTCGTGGTCAGCGCCCAGGTCTTCGTGTTCTCCGGGGCCGGAGCGTGGTATCCGCCCGCCGCTCCTGCGCTCTGGGCACTGGACCCGTCCGTCCCCCACGGCCTCGCTGTAGCCCTCGCCTTCGTTGTTCCGGTCGTCTTCGGCGGCCTGACGCTGGTCGCCTGGCGGCGCCTCCAGCTGGATCGGTAGCTCCCACCCCCGCCGAGCGCGACAGTCCCTGTCGAGAGCGTCAGTCACACCGCGCACCCTCGGCCGGAACAGTCACCCTCGGTGCGAAACCCGCGCCCCTACGACGCCGCGTGCACTTGCGCGTTCACCGCGCCCACCAGCTGGTCGAGCATCTCCGCCGTGATCGGGCTTCCGGGGAACGCCGCGACGCGGTTCAGCGGCATCGACTCCGCCATCCGCAGCATCGCAGGATCGGCGAGCATCGCGCCCATCTCGCTCCCGGCGGACTGTGCGAACGCCGCTCCGAGGAACTGGCCGCCGACAGGGTGCTTCAGCCACTCGCCGAGCGTCGAGTCTCGCCGGAGCTCGACCAGCGCTGCGTCGCCGGTGACCGCGACGACGACCTCGGCGCGGAGGTCGCGCGACGACGCGCCGACTGACACCGTGTAGTCGCCGCTTTCTACGATCCAGGCGGCGGATGCGGTGTCGAAGTATGCGAGGTCCTCCGACGGGATCACGATGGTCACCTCACGACTCGCCCCCGCGGCGATCTCGACGCTCGCGAAGCCTTTGAGCTCGCGGAGCGGGCGGACCGCATCCGATCCGGGGACGCCGACGTAGACCTGGGCGACCTCGCGGCCGTCGCGTGCGCCCGTGTTCGTCATCGTGAGGGTCACCTCGAGGCCGACGTCGCTCTGCACCGCCGACAGACCCGAATAGCCGAACGTCGTGTACGAGAGTCCGTGGCCGAACGGGAAGTCCACCGCGACATCGCGGCGGTCGTAGTAGCGATACCCGACGAACAGGCCTTCGCCGTAGCGCACGTGGCCGGCTTCACCGGGGAAGTCGAGGAACGCCGGGGTGTCTTCGAGGCGCACCGGGATGGTCTCCGCCAGGCGACCGGACGGGTTCACGGCACCGAACAGGACGTCAGCGATCGCGCCGCCGCCGGCCTGGCCGAGGAGCCATCCTTCGACGATCGCGGATGCACGTCCCGACCAGCCGGACAGCCGGACGACCCCGCCGTTCGAGAGCACGACCACGACCCGCGGGTTCGCACCGAGCACCGCTTCGAGCAGCGCGGTCTGCGCCGCGGGGATCTCCAGGTGTTCGCGGTCGAAGCCTTCCGACTCGTCCTCGGCGGGGAGGCCGACGAAAACGACCGCTAGGTCGGCGGCAGCAGCTGCGGCGACGGCTTCGTCGAGAAGGCCGGCGTCATCGGCACCGCCGAGCGCGTAGCCGGGGGCGAAGCTGACCTCGGTCGACCCCGCGAGGGCGCGGACCTCATCCCGTGCGTTGTCCAGCCGGGTCGGGACGATCTGCGAGCTGCCCGCACCCTGGTAACGCGGGTTGCGCGCGAATTCGCCGATCACGGCGACCTTCGCGCCGGCCGTCGGGTCGATCGGCAGGACGCCGTCGTTCTTCAGCAGCACGATGCTGCGACCGGCGGCCTCGCGGGCGAGCGCGTGGTGAGCGTCGCGGTCGTAGTCGGCCGACGCATCCGCCCCGCCGACGACCTTCTCGATCAGGTCGATGACGCGATCGGCTCCGTTGTCGAGCACCGACTCGTCGAGTTCGCCCGCGGCGACCGCGGCGACGAGCCGTGCATCCGTCGTTCCGCCGCTCGACGGCATCTCCAGGTCGAGGCCGGCGACAAGCGCATCCGCCCGGTCGTTGACCGCGCCCCAGTCCGAGACGACGAGGCCTTCGAAACCCCACTCGTCGCGCAGCACGGTGGTGAGCAGCCATGGGTTCTCGCTCGCGTACACGCCGTTGATGCGGTTGTAGGAGCACATGACCGTCCATGGCTGGGAGTGCTCGACGACGTGCTGGAAGCCGCGCAAGTAGATCTCGCGGAGGGGACGCTCGTCGATGTCGGCGCTCACGCGCATCCGGTCGGTCTCCTGGTTGTTGGCCGCGAAGTGCTTCAGCGATGCGCCGACGCCGCGGGCCTGCAGACCGTCGACGAGGGCGGCGCCGAGGCGGCCACTGAGGATCGGGTCCTCGGAGAGGTATTCGAAGTTGCGCCCGCAGAGGGGGCTGCGCTTGATGTTGATGCCGGGGCCGAGCAGCACACCGACGCCTTCGGCCTTGGCCTCGTCGCCGAGAGCGTTGCCGACCCGTTCGAGCAGTTGCGGGTCCCAGGTGGAGCCCAGCGCGACGGCCGGCGGGAAGCAGGTGGCAGGTACGCTGTCGCCGATGCCGAGATGGTCGCCGCCCTCGCGCTGCTTGCGGACGCCGTGCGGTCCGTCTGTGAGATAGATCGACGGGATGCCGACGCGGTCGACCCCCTTCGTCTCCCAGAAGCTCTTGCCGCTGGTGAGCGACGCCTTTTCTTCGGTCGTCAGCGCGTCAGCGTGTGGCAGCGAGGTGGCCATGATTCTCCTTCGATACGATCCGCGAATACCTTACATCACTCGGTTTTCAGGATGCTGGACGGAGGCTCACAATTCAGGAACCCGTGTGGCTGGAGTGACGGATGAGGAGAAAAACGGGTGGGGATCGACGGGTTCCGCCTCATCCGTCACACGATCTCCTGAATTATGAGACGGAAGGCGCCTCGCCCGACCCGTCTGCGCCGTGCGCGTCGCCCGTGACCGCCGGCGTCGGCCGTGTCGGCGCGCCCGCGAGCGGCCGGTCGTGACTGGGCGCGGCCGCCTCAGGCGTCACCGCCGTGACCACGTGCTGGTTGCGGATGCCCGCGAACGACACCACCCCGCCCGCGAAGAACAACACCGCGACCACGAACACCACGCGGTGGAAGGCGTCGACATCGAGCACGGCACCGACGATCGCCCCGGCGCACGCCACCGCGATCAGACCCGCGACGCGCGACACCGCATTGTTGATCGCCGATCCGATCCCGCTCTGCGCCGGGCTGATCGAGCCGAGGATGGCCGCGGTCAGCGGCGCGACGGTCACCGCCAGTCCGAGTCCGAAGAGCAGGATGCCCGGCAGCAGCTGGGTCCAGAAGTTCACCGGAGTCGTCGTGGTCAGCATGAGCAGGAAGCCGGCGCCGATGATGATCGGGCCAGCGGTCATGAAGAGCCGCGGTCCGTACTTTCCAGCGAGCGAGCCGAAAAGGGTCGAGAGCGAGATCGAGAGGATGGCGAGCGGGATGGTGGCGAGCCCGGCGGCGAAAGCCGTGAACCCGGCGACCTCCTGCAGGAAGATCGTGACGATGAACTGGCCGAGTGCGAGCCCCGCGTAGATCGCGGCCGTCGCGATGTTCCCGAATCCGAAGTTGCGGATGCGGAACAGCCCGAGCGGCATCATCGGGTCCTTGACACGCGTCTCCCACCAGAGGAACGCCGCGAAGCACGCGAGCCCGAGGATGAGCGGCAGGTAGACGACCGGGCTGCTCCAGCCGAGCCTGCCCTGCTCGATCAGCGCGTAGACCGGCCCCGCCAGACCGAGGGAGGCGAGCACTGCGCCGGTGACGTCGATGCGCGTTCCGCTGCCGGCGTGGCCGGACGACGGGATGCGCGCCAGCAGCACCAGCGTGACCGCGATCGGCAGCACGTTCACCGCGAACACCCAGCGCCAGCTGAGCGTGTCGACGAAGAACCCGCCGAGGAGCGGGCCGAGCACGAAGGCGGTTCCGGTCCAGGCCGTCCAGGCACCGATGGCTTTCGCACGCGCGGCGCCGGCGAAGGTCGCCGTGATCATCGCGAGGGAGCTCGGCACCAGCAGCGCCGCGCCCGCTCCCTGCACCGCCCGCGCGATGATCAGCACGAGTGAGGTGGGCGCGATGGCGCAGGCGACGGATGCGAGGCCGAAGATGAGGAGCCCGGCCCGCAGCACCCCGACCCGGCCGAAGGTGTCGGAGATCGATCCGGCGATGAGGATGAGCGACCCGAGCGTCAGCAGGTAGGCGTCGACCACCCACTGCTGGGTGACGAGACCTCCCCCGAGTTCGCGCGTGATCGCGGGCAGAGCGACGTTGACGATCGACCCGTCGAGGAAGGCGACGAAGGACGCGAGGATCGCGACGACGAGGACGGTGCGAGGGTTCCCCTTCATCATCCCGGTGTTCGGTTCGGTGGATGAGGTCACATCGCCAACCTAGCGAGCGGTCGGTGCTGCGTCGAGGGTGCGCATCCGATCCGTTCTCACCGACTAACAGATTAGTCTTGACAAATCAATTTGTCGGTGAGAGAGTGAAGACAGCAGACAGGAGGGTGACCGAATGCTCGACGTAGCAGTCATCGAGGACACGGCCGCGGCCGAAGCCTCGCTCAACCCGATGCGCACGAGGATGCTCGCCGAACTCGTCGACCCGCAGTCGGCGACCATGCTGGCCGGAAAACTGCAGCTGCCGCGGCAGAAGGTGAACTACCACCTGCGCGAGCTCGAGAGGTTCGGGCTGGTCGAACTCGCCGAAGAGCGCCGCAAAGGCAACATGACGGAGCGGGTCATGCGCGCGACCGCGGCCTCCTACGTCATCTCGCCATCCGCACTCGCGGCCGTGCAGCCCGACCCCTCCCGCTCGCCCGACCGCCTGTCGGCACGCTGGCTGCTCGCTCTCGCGGCTCGTCTGGTGAGGGATGTGGGCGAGCTGATCACCGGCGCCACCCGCGCCAACAAGACCCTCGCGACGTTCGCACTCGACGGCGAACTCCGCTTCGCGAACGCCGCCGACCGCGCGGCCTTCGCGGAAGAGCTCACCGCATCCGTTGCGGGACTGGTCTCGAAATACCATGCGGAGGCCGCGCCGAGTGGCCGCGACTTCCGTTTCGTCGTGGCCGTGCATCCGAGCACGAAGGCTGCGCATCCGACACCGACAGCAGCGCCCGCCGAGGCGCCGAACACTGAGGAGAACTGATGGGACACCCCTGGAACGTCGACGACGAATTCGAGCTCGACGCGACGCCGGAGCAGGTCTGGGAGGCAATCGCGTCCGGCCCGGGCATCGATTCCTGGTACATGGGCGTCAGCTCCGTGGAGCCGGGCGTGGGCGGCACGATCGACACCGACTTCGGCGGTTTCGTGATGCGGTCGGCGATCACGGCGTGGGAGCCGAACCGGCACCTGGCCTACACCAGCGAGCGGGGCCCGGACGGACGTTTCATAGCGTTCGAGTACCTGCTCGAAGCCCGCGAAGGCGGATCGACGGTCATGCGCCAGGTCGCGACCGGGTTCCTGCCCGGCGACGACTGGGAGGCCGAGTTCGAGGCCATGGTCACCGGCGGCCTGATGTACGCGCGCACCCTGCGGTCGTACGTGGACCATTTCACCGGCCGGTTCGGGGTGCCCGTGTCGGCGATGGTGCAGCATCCTGACTTCGCTGCGGCGTGGGCGGGGATGCTCGGCGACCTCGGATTGCCGGCGGATGCGGCCGAGGGCGACCGGGTGACCCTTACACCGGCGGGATTCGAGCCGATCACCGGGGTGATCGACTACCTCGCCGACGGATGCCTCGGGGTGCGCGCCGACGACGCGCTATACCGCTTCTACCGTGGATTCTACGGACCGGGACTGGGTCACCACGTGTTCACCGAGGGCGCCGACCGTTCAGCGCTCGAAGCCGAATGGCTCGCCTGGCTGGAGGGCGCGGTCGCCTGACACGATCGGGGCGCCGGCGGCCGGATCGGCCGGCCGGCGCCCCCGCAGGTGCCTACTCGTCGCGCTCGGTGTAGTCGCCCTGCTCCGCTGACGCGTCGGCGACCTCTTCGTTGGCTTCGCTCGCGGTGTACTCGCCCTCGATCAACGGGTCGGGTGCGCCCTCCTCGGTCTCCGTGTACTGGCCGTGGACCGTACGCTCCTCGGCCCCCTCGTCATTCACCTCGGTGTAGAAACCCTCTTCGTGCTCGCGGTCGCGGTCGCCACCGTCGGCGGGTCCTTCGAACGTGCCCATGACTGCTCCTTTCGCCGGTGACATCCGCGAGGGCTTTGGACCCGCAGCGGGCATCCGTGGTGCGACTCTACGCCCGCGGCCCTTCCCCGTCGAGGGTCGCCGTTGGCGCCGAGAATCGCCCGCCTGCCGGGTCGAGTCGGCGCCGCCGGCGACACTCGGACGCCCAGCACCCGGCGCGACTAGCGGAGTCGGTCGGTCGCCGCTTTGCGGGCCTTGGCGGCGCTCTTCTTGGCTTCTTTCACGGCTTTCTGCGTGCTGGGGTCGTTCCAGAACGACATCGCCGCGTTCTTCATCTGGTCGTAGCGTTCGCGGCCTGCGCGCGTGCCCAGGACGTAGGCGACCAAGGCGATCAGGACGATCGCCAGGAACCGTGGACGCATGGGATCCTCCTGACTGTCTGCCGCGACCTTATGCCCGTCCGACTGCGATGGGAAGGGGAGGCTGTCAGGCGGGTCCGGCCGCGTCGCTTTCGTCGTCGCGGCGCGTGAACCGGCGGAGCACCGCCTGGATCGGCCCGCTGAGGAGGAGGAGCAGCAGCCAGAGCATCCCGACGCTCGGCACCAGCACGGCGAGCACGAGCGCCACGGCGAACAGGACCGTTGCGATGGCGGACGAGGTGAGACGCAGGCCGCCCTCGAGGCCCTCGCGCAGCAGACCGGGGTTACGGGTGAGCACGAACTCCATGAGCAGCATGGACGAGCTGGCCACGATCAGTGTGCCGATGTACAGCGCGTACGCGCCCGCGTTGTTGTTCCCGACGAGCGCCAGGACGTTCGTCGCGAACGGCAGGAACACGATGCTCGCCAGCCACAGGAAGTTCAGCCCCACGAGGAGCGCGTTGTAGTCGCGCACGAACTCGAACACGCGGTGGTGCACAGCCCAGAACCGGGCGATCACGACGAAGGAGATGCCGAACGCGAGGAACGTGGGCCAGTTCGCGAGCAGGAGGCCCCAGACGGTCGGATGCTTGCTCGTGATCTGGGTGGCGATGTCGACGAGCGGAAGCACCAGGAGGGTGATCGCGATGGCGACGGCGGCATCCGAGAAGTTCACGAGCCGGTCGAGCCCGCGATCCGTCCGGAAGGATGCCATGCGCTCATTCTGCCCGACCCGCCGCGGCGGGCGCGTCAGGCGAGCGCAGCGACGAAGTCGTCGATCGAGACGACCTCGGCCTGGCGCGGGAAGATCTTCTCCGTGAGCACGCGGTGCACCTCAGGGTCGCGGTCGAAGCATCCGTCTTCGAGGACAACGATCCGGAAGTCGTGGTCGGCGGCGTCCCGAACGGTCGACAACACGACGCCGCTGGTCGAGATGCCGCACAGTACGAGGGTGTCGACGCTTCTGGCCGCCAGCTGTTCGCCCAGGTCCGTCGTGCTGAACGCGCCGACCCGCGACTTGCGCACGACGATCTCGTCATCGGCGGGGGCGATGCGTTCGTCGACCTGCGTGTCGGGGCCGTCGAGCATCCGCCCCGTGGCCGCCGCCGCGTGGAACGTGACGTTGCTCGCGGGAATCGCGGCGATGTCGTCCTCCGTGAGCGCGACACGGACGTAGCCGACGGTGAGCCCTGCCTCGCGCGCCGCCTGGCGAGCGCGGAGGAGTCCGCCGATGAACGCCTCGGCCTCCGGTACCTGCGCGACGATGGACGGCTGCACATCCATGATGAGCAGCGCCGTGGACACGGTGTCTAGATTCACGCTCACACCCTAGCCTTTCGCCCTATGCGTCGAGCACAGGAAAAGTGGGGCTGAGAGCAGCTCCAAGCACCGGTTCTCCTGTGCTCGGCGAAGCGCCGAGACGGACGGGAGCGCTAGAGGCCGAGGGACTTCTTGATGAGGTCCTCGGCGTCGTCGGTGTGGGCGGCCGCCTCGGCCTCCTGGTTGGCCTCGACGATGGCACGCACGACCTCGTCGCGCTGGATGCGCAGCCCGCGCGGCGCGTCGATGCCGATGCGGATGCCGTCGCCTCGCGACTCGAGCACGGTGATGACGATGTCGTCACCGATGAGCACCCGCTCCCCCGGTTTGCGCGTCAGTACCAGCATTGGCTCAGCCTATCCCGATGACGTGGACGAATGAGGCTGTGGGAGCGGCCCTCATCTCCGTCCGGCGAGCGCCTGCTCCAGCCGGCGCGCCCGCACCCGGTCCAGCTCGACAGGGCGCGCAACGTCCGCGGTCTCCCGCACCGCCCGGATGGGACCTGCGACCGCCCTGTCCGCGCCGTTCTCCGGAAGACCGTGGGCGATGGCGAGAACCCGTGCCCGGTAGGCCGCGATCCGCTCGATCACCTCGGCCATCGTCTCGGTCACCGTGAAGATCGAGCCGTCCACCAGCACCAGCGTGGTGTCGGGGTTGGCGTGGATGCGCTCGATGAGGTCGGGGTTGACCGCGAACTCGCTGTGGTTGGGCCGAGTGGCGACGATCATGAGCGTGTTCCTGGTCCCGGCCCCGGATGAGCCGACACCATCCACTATCGACGGAACATCGACGGCCGTAAGCACCGAAAGGCCGCCGAAACTTTTCCGCGAAACGGCTAACCGATGTCGAACGGCCGCCGATAACTCATGGTGTACGACGCCGGACCACGGACGGGCCGGTGGACAAACCCACTCAAGGAAGAAGCCATCATGGGAATGACGATTGCGACCAACAACGCGGCTCTGAACGCGTACCGCAACCTCAACAACACGCAGAACAAGCTCAACTCGTCGCTGCAGAAGCTGTCCAGCGGCTTCCGCATCAACAACGCAGCGGATGACGCAGCCGGCCTGTCGATCTCCGAGGGCCTGCAGTCGCAGATCTCCGGCATCGCCCAGGCGGGACGCAACGCACAGGACGGCATCTCGGTCATCCAGACCGCTGACGGCGCACTGAGCGAGGTCACCTCGATCCTCCACCGCATGCGCGACCTGGCCGTCCAGGGTGCCAACGACTCGAACAGCACCAGCTCGCGCGCCGCGATCAAGACCGAAGCCGACGACCTCGGCAAGGAACTCGACCGCATCAGCACCAACACGAACTTCAACGGCATCAGCCTCCTCACGGGCGGTTCGCTGAACTTCCAGGTGGGCGCGGGCTCGACCGCTGACAACACCATCGCGGTGAACCTCACGAACGTCAGCACCGCTGTCGGAACGCTGAGCGGCGCAGCCGGCGCGACCGGCTTCGACGTCACCACGAACGCGACGGCGAACACCACGATCGCCTCGATCGACACCGCCATCGACGCTGTCTCCACCTCGCGTGCAGACCTCGGCGCCTCGATCAACCGCTTCCAGTCGGCCGCGAACAGCCTCAGCATCGCGGGCCAGAACCTGACCGCTGCGAACTCGCAGATCAAGGACACCGACATGGCGGCCGAGATGGTCAACTACACCCAGTCCAGCATCCTCGCCCAGGCCGGTACCGCCATGCTCGCGCAGGCGAACCAGTCGGGCCAGGGCATCCTCAAGCTGCTCCAGTAGTCGGAGCCGACGCAGAGCGCCTGGCGGTGACCGGGAGACGAACTGGACCTCGCCTCCCGCAAACCGCCGGGCGCTTTGGCGTATCACCCTCGTAGTCCCCGTAGTCCTCGCCAGCGAACCACCAGCACGAAAGCGGTCAGACAGTGACAGGAATCCAGCTCCCGGGTCTCGCCACCGGGCTCGACAGCGCCGGTCTCATCGCGTCGCTCATGCAGTTGTACGCGGCGCCGGAGAACGTGATCAAGGCCAAGATCACCACCGACAACTCGAAGATCAGCGACCTCCAGTACCTGAACACCCAGCTCGCTGCGCTCAAGACCGCGGCGGACACCAACGCCAAGCCGGCCGCGCTGGCGGCGTTCACCACGTCGGCGTCGAGCACCGCGATCACCGCTAAGGCGGGCTCGGGCGCCACGGCCGGCAGCATCGACATCAGCATCGGGCAGCTCGCCCAGGCGCAGACCTCGGTGACCGGCACCTACACCACGTGGCCGGACAACCCGCCGACCCTCACGATCGTGAACTCGAGCGGCGTGCAGACCCAGGTGACAGCGATCACCAACAGCCTCGACGATGTCGTCGAGGCCATCAACAACTCCGCGGCGGGCGTCACCGCCCAGAAGGTCGCGACCGGCACCGACGGCTCCGGCAACCCGCTGTACCGCCTGCAGCTCACCTCGAAGTCGAGCGGTGCGGCCGGCGCTTTCCAGATCTACCGCGGCACGCCCGCAGACGTGTCCGCCGGAACCGCGACCGACCTCATGTCGGAACCCGGCGCCGCGACGATCAAGGTCGCCCAGGATGCGTCGGCAACGCTCTGGGCGGGAACGGCCGCCCAGCAGACGATCACGTCGGCGTCGAACACCTTCGCGAACCTCCTGCCCGGCGTCGATGTGACGGCCACCGCGGTCACCTCCGCTCCCGCGACGCTGACGGTCACCGCGGATGTCGCCGCCGCGTCGCAGACGGCCGACACGTTCGTGACGTCGATCGGCACGATCCTCGCGAACATCCTCAACGGCCAGAAGACGGCCTCCAGCACGGATGCGAGCGGAGCGGTCACGACCAAGCTCGGCACCTTCACCGGCGACTCGAACATCCGCGCCATCAACACCAGCCTCATCAGCGCCGCCACCGACCCGGTCAACGGCATCTCTCCCTCGTCCATCGGCATCAACATCTCGGTCGACGGCAGCTACAACGCGACGGTCACCTTCGACCCGGATGCGTTCGCGGCGGCCATGGCGTCGGACCCGGCCGGCACGCAGTCCATGTTCAACGCGATCTCCGCCCGTGTGTCCGCCGCGGCGAACGCGGCATCGGACCCGTACCAGGGCGCACTCTCGTCGCAGATCAAGAACGCGCAGTCCGAGGTCTCCGACCTGAACGACCAGGTCGCGAGCTGGGACACCCGGCTCGCCGCCCGCCAGGCCGCACTCCAGCAGACCTACGCCGCGCTCGAGGTGGCCGTCAACAAGCTCAATTCCCAGGGCTCCTACCTGACCCAGCAGCTGAACGGCCTGACCAACTCGTCCTCGTCCTCGTCATCGTCCAAGTAACCCAGGGAGCACGCATGACCACCCAGACGGCTCAACTCGCCCAGTACAACCGGAACGCGATCCTGTCCGCGACCCCGACGCAGCTGGTCACGATGCTCTACGACCGGCTCGTGCTCGACCTGAAGCGAGCAGAGGCCGCACAGGACGCGGAGCGCTGGGCGGATGCGCACGAACAGCTCCTGCACGCGCAGGACATCGTCGCCGAGCTCTCGTCGAGCCTGAAGATCGACGCCTGGGACGGCGCAAGCGGCCTCTTCGCCATCTACGTGTACGTGCACCAGGCGCTCATCGACGCGAACATCCACCGCAACATCGAGCGCACCCGCGAGGCGATCGGCCTCATCGAGCCGCTGCGGGAGTCGTGGCACCAGGCCGCGCAGCTCATCCCCGCGCAGAGCGCCGCCCCGGCCGGAGGCTCGCTCGGTGTCGCCTGACCCGATCGCCGCCTGGTCGAGCCTCCTCGACCGGTTCGAGGACGAGATCCGTCGCGTGAACCGCGGCGAGACAGCCGGCCTGCCGGACTGGACGGAACCCGAGGACTTCCCGCCGCTCCCGGCCGAGCTCGCGGGCCGGGCACGCAGTGTCCTGGAGCGCCAGCGCTCGACGGCCGAACGCGCATCCGCCGCCCGCCGGGAACTCGGCCGCGAACTCGCCGCCGTGCGCACGATTCCCGCGCAGGCCGCGTCGCCGCTTCCGCGGTACATCGACCGTCTCGCGTGAGGCGCCTCGCCCCGAGCGTGCCCGTTCCGGTCGGGCGTGACCGGTGCGCGAGGCACGCTCTACCGGAACGCCTCCACTCGGCAGGCAAACGGATGCGACCGAATCGCTAACGGATTCCGGCAACCGGTCGATAGCTGAGGTTGAGCACGGACTGCTCCCTCACGAGGCCACGGATCGGCCGACCACACATGACGACACCCCATGAAGTGAGTCAGCATGATCGAATCCGTGACCCAGGCCGCGCTCTCGAGCGCCCTGGCCGGCCTCTCGGCCCGCCAGACGGCCATCGCGAACAATGTCGCGAACGTGAACACGCCGAACTACCATGCCCAGCGGGTGTCCTTCGAGGATGCGCTGGCCGCGTCCGTCGCCAACCATGACGGACATGTGGCCCCGGTCACCCAACTGTCGCTCGAGCCGACGCAGCTGAACGGCAACAACGTCAATCTCGACACCGAGACGACGTCCGACATCGAGACCGGGCTGCGCTACCGGTTCGCGACCCAGGCGATGTCCCAGCAGTTCGCGGGCATCCAGGCAGCGATGAGGACCAGCTGATGGGCGACGCGATCGGAATCGCCGCGACCGGGCTCGGACTGCACCGCCACTGGCTGGATGCGATCGCCGACAACATCGCCAACGTCAACACGGCCGAGCCGACCAGCGGCGCCGCCTTCCAGGCCCGTTACGTCGTCGCGCAGGCGGGCCCGGGCACGAGCGGCGTCTACGTCGCGGGCGCCGCGTACGGGAGCGCCACCGGTCGCGTCGTCCACGACCCCGGGAACCCGCTGGCGGATGCTGACGGCAACGTGCGCATGCCCGATATCGACCTCGGCGCGCAGATGGGCGCCCTGATCATGGCCCAGCGCGGCTACCAGGCGAACGCCGCGGTCATCGACCGCGCCCAGACCACCTACGAGGCCGCACTGCAGATCGGACACGGCTCATGAGCATCCTCCCCATCTCCGCACTCTCCGGTGTGACCGGCGCCGGCTCGATCGCGCAGACCGGCGCTGCTGCGGCGCCGTCGACGGACGGCTCCGGGTTCGCCGCCAGCCTGGCTGGGGCCATCGACAACGTGCAGCAGCTGCAGTCGAACGCCAACGACCTGGCGGTGAAGGCGGTCACGGGCAGCCTCGACGACATCGCGACCGCGACCGTCGCATCCACCCGGGCGCAGGTCACCACGGAACTCGTCGCAGCCATCCGCAATGACGGCGTCAACGCCTTCAACAAGATCATGGAGATGCCGGCCTGATGCCGAAACAACTCGCCGCGTTCTTCCAGCGGCTCAGCGGGAGTGTGCGCGCCTTCTCGGCCGCGCAGAAGACGATCGCCATCCTGGCCGTCGCCGTGCTCACGCTGGGGGCGGTGTTCCTCGGAACCTGGCTCTCCACCCCGCAGTACACGCCGCTGTTCACCGGGCTGGCCGCCGCCGACGCATCCGCCGTCGTCGACCAGCTGAACGCCGACGGAGTGAAGTACCAGCTCAGCGACGGCGGCGCCACCGTGCTCGTGCCGCAGGACAAGGTCTACGACGAGCGACTGAAGGCCGCATCCGCCGGTCTCCCCTCGTCGAGCACCAACGGCTATGCGCTCCTCGACAAGATGGGCGTCACCAGCAGCGAGTTCCAGCAGGACGTCATGTACAAGCAGGCGATGGAGGAAGAGCTCGCGAAGACCATCCAGGCCATGAACGGCGTGCAGACCGCATCCGTCAAACTGGCCATCCCGAAGGAGACGGTCTTCACCTCCCAGACGGCGGACCCGACCGCCTCCGTCTTCATCAAGACCGACGCCGGCGCGACGCTCAGCTCGGACCAGGTAGATGCCATCGTGCACCTGACCAGCGCATCCATCGAGAACATGAAGCCCACTGACGTCACGGTCGTCGACTCCAGCGGACAGACGCTCTCGGCGCAGGGGGCGACCTCGGCCGGTTCCTCCGACAAGCTGACCTCGGCCTACGAGGCCAAGACCAGCTCCGCGATCCAGGCGATGCTCGACCGCATCGTCGGCCCCGGCAACTCCACCGTCGCCGTCTCTGCGAACCTCAGCGACGCCACCTCGCAGCGCGTGTCGGAGACGTACCAGACGCCGACGAACAGCCCGGTCCTGAGCGAGAGCAGCCAGACCGAGACCTACACCGGAAGCGGCAGCGCCGCAGCGGGCGTGCTCGGGCCCGACAACATCGCCGTTCCGAACGGCACCTCCGGAAACGGTGCGTACAAGGCGGCGAACGGCACCAAGAACAATGCCATCGACAAGGTGACGCAGACCGACGACATCCCCGCGGGCACCGTGCAGCGCCAGACCGTGTCCGTCGCCATCAGCAACAAGGCGCTCGGCAACGCGAGCACGTCCAGCATCCAGTCGCTCGTCGAGGCGGCCGCAGGCTTCGACAAGAAGCGCGGTGACGTGGTGACTGTGGCGGCGGTCGGCTTCAACACCGACCAGGCGAAGGCGGCCAAAGCGGCCCTGGATGCGAGTACGCAGGCGCAGAAGGCCGAGCAGCAGGGCAACCTGCTCCGCGACGCGATCATCGCCGGCGCCGTCGTTCTCGTCGCGGCGCTCGCCCTCATCTTCTTCCTCCGTCGCGGCCGCCAGCGTCGCGAGCCCGTCGACCTGGAGATCCTCGGCCCTGACGAGAACGACGAGCTGGATGCGATCCTCGCCGGTCACAACCTCGCCATCGAGCAGCCGGTCCCGATGCCGGTGCTCGAGCCGACCAGCACCGAGGTGAAGCGGTCCGAGATCGCGATGCTCGCCGGACGCGACCCCGAGAAGGCGGCCGAGCTCCTGCGCGGGCTGATGGATGAGAGGACCAGCTGATGGTCGAACAGGTCAAGGAACTCACGGGGACCCAGAAGGTCGCGATCGTGCTCATGAACCTCGACCCCGTGCGGGCGTCGACGGTCATGAAGCAGTTCTCGGACAGCGAGGCCGAGGAGATCACCAGCGAGATCATCCGCCTTCGCCGCGTCGACCCCGACATCGCGGACCAGGCGCTCAGCGAGTTCCACGAGCTGGCCACCTCCGGGCGGGTCAGCGCGCGCGGCGGCCGCGACTTCGCACAGGGTCTCCTCGAAGCATCCTTCGGGTCCGAGCGCGCTGCAGGGGTGCTCAACCGCGTCGCCAGCTCGATGGCCGGCAAATCGTTCGAGTTCCTCGACGAGGCCGAGCCGTCGCAGATCGTCACGCTCCTGGACGGCGAGATGCCCCAGACCTGCGCTCTCGTGCTCGCCCACCTGCGGCCCGCGCACGCCTCCAAGGTGATGGCGGGGTTCCCCGACGATCTGCGCACCGAGGTCGCGCGGCGCATCGCGACGATGACGAGCGCGACCCCCGAGTCGATCGCCCTGGTCGCCCAGTCGCTGAAAGAGCGGTCCGCCGCCGTCGTCGCGCCGAGCGCAGCAGCCGAGGTCGTCGGCGGGGTCCAGCCGCTCGTCGACATCATCAACCGCTCCGACATCAACACGGAGCGGGCCGTGCTCGCCGGCCTCGACGAGGTCGACCCGCAGCTCGCCGACGAAGTGCGCTCGCGCATGCTCACCTTCGGCGACATCGTGAAGCTCGAGAAGAAGGATGTGCAGCAGGTGCTGCGCGGCATCGACAACCTGGTGCTCGCCGTGGCCATGAAGGGCGCATCCGAAGCCGTGACCGCCACGATCCGCGAGAACCTCTCCGAGCGCAACCGCGAACTCCTCGACGACGAGATCCGCACGATGGGTCCGACCCGCAAGTCGCAGGTCGAGGAGGCGCGGGCGGATGTCGTGCGCGCGATCCGCGAGCTCGAAGCATCCGGTGGCATCACCATCCACCGCGGCGACGAGGACGGCTTCGTTGACTGACACCGTGCTGACCGGCCCCGCGTTCACCGCCGTCGCTTTCCCGGCCGTGCGGAACCGGCCGCAGTCCGCGGAGGACGACCAGGCGCGCGCCCGCGGATACGCCGCAGGCTACGCGCAGGGCGCCCGCGAGGCTGAACGCGAGCTCGCCGAGCGCCGGGCGCAGCTCGACGCCGAGTCCGCCGCCGCCGCCGAGCGCGCTGAGGCGGTCCTCCAGCGCCGGGTCCACGCCGTCGAGGTCCTGCTGCGTGCACTGGATGCGCGGATCGAGCCGGTCGTGGAGAGCGCCCAGCAGTCGCTCGCGGTCGCCGCCTTCGAACTCGCGGAGGCCGTGGTCGGGGTCGAGCTCAGGGATGCGGATGCGGCGGCGAGGGCGATCGTCTCGCGCGTGCTCTCAAGCGTGGACGCCCATGAACCGACCGCGGTCCGGGTGCACCCCGCCGACCTCCCGCTGCTCCGCGACCTGTTCGCCGGTGCGGATGCGATCAGCCTCCTCGCCGACGATTCGCTGGCACCCGGCGACGCGATCGCGGAACTGCCGACCGGCTTCGTGGATGCACGCATCGGCAGCGCACTCGACCGCGCACGCCGGGCACTCCTCGGGGAGGGCGCATGACCGCCACGCTTCTGCGCCCGCACCCCGACGACTTCGCCCTGGCCCTCAGCGCCGCTCTCCCCGAGCGGGTCGGGCAGGTGACCCGCGTCGTCGGCCTCACGATCGAGATCGCAGGCCTCGACTGCGTCTCCGGCGACCTGGTCACCATCGGCGATGCGAACCCGGTGGATGCGGAGGTCGTCGCCACCTCGACGACCGGCGTCCACGTGATGCCACTCGGCCGCACCGACGGCATCGGCACCGGCACTCCGGCGCGGTCGAAAGGATCGCGGGCGCTCGTCCCGACCGGCCTGGGACTCCTCGGCCGTGTCGTCGACGGACTGGGCCGCCCGCTCGACGGCAAGGGACCGCTCGCCTCCGACGGCGGTGTGCCGCTCGCGAACGAGAGCCCGTCGGCGATGCAGCGCGCGCGGATCACGGACACGCTCCAGACCGGCGTGCGCGTGCTGGACACGCTGACCACGATCGGTCGCGGCCAGCGCCTCGGGTTGTTCGCCGGCTCCGGAGTGGGCAAATCCTCACTGCTGTCCATGATCGCCCGCGGCACGGACGCCGAGGTCTCGGTCATCGCACTCGTCGGCGAACGCGGCCGCGAGGTGCGCGAGTTCCTCGAAGACGACCTCGGACCTGCAGGCCTCGCCCGGTCGATCGTTGTGGTCTCCACCTCGGACGAACCGGCCCTCATGCGTCTGCGCGCGGCCTTCCTCGCGACCAGGATCGCGGAGTCCTTCCGCGACGACGGCAAGGATGTCGTGCTCATGATGGACTCCCTCACCCGCGTCGCGATGGCGCAGCGCGAGATCGGGCTGTCGGTCGGCGAACCTCCGGCGACCCGCGGGTATCCGCCGTCGACGTTCTCCATCCTCGCCCAGCTACTGGAGCGTGCCGGGACCGCCGACCGGGGTTCGGTGACCGGCCTCTACACCGTGCTCGTCGACGGAGACGACCACAACGAGCCCATTGCAGACGCCGCCCGGTCGATCCTCGACGGCCACGTCGTGCTCGACCGGAAGCTTGCGATCATCGGTCATTTCCCTTCGGTCGATGCCCTCGCATCCGTCTCCCGCGTCGCCTCGAAGGTGAACACGCCCGAGCGCGAAGGCCTCGCGATGCAGCTCCGCACCGTCATGGCCGCGCGGTCCCGCGCACAGGACCTCATCGACGTCGGTGCCTACCAGGAGGGCACCAACCCCCTCGTGGATGCGGCCGTCGCGTATGAGGACGAGATCAACGCCTTCCTGCGGCAGCGGATGGACGACCACACCGACGCAGACCACGCCTGGTCGCAGCTCGCGCAGCTCGACCGACTCCTCGGAGGTGCATGATGCCGAAACCGTTCTCCCTCGCCGGTCTCCTGAGGCTGCGCCGCACGGAACAGGACATCGCGGGCGCTGAGCTCGCCCGCGCGAACGCCCGCATCCGCGACAACGCGACGACGGAACGTCGGGCGCGCCGCGCCCTGGCCGAGTACGGCGACACCGCCACCAGCACCGAGACCCTGCGCGCTATCGCGGCAGCGCGCCAGGCGTCGGCGACCATGCTCGCCGAGCTCCAAGTGGTGCTCGACGACGACCTCGCCGCCCACGAGCGCGCACGCATCGACTACCTGACCGCCCGGATGCGCTTCACCGGTCTCGAGAAGACCGAACGCCGTCACCGCGAGGCCGCGATCGCCGAAGACCTCAAGCACGAGCAGCAGGCGCTGGACGAGCTCACCGGCTCCCGGAACGCCCGCGAGAAGGACGACGAATGAGTGCCATCGACGCGGTCAACCGCATCCAGGAGATCCAGCAGACTTTCGTCGCGCTGCAGAGCGGCACGATCGGTTCGGCCTCGACGACCGCGCCGGGGTCGTTCAGTGGCGCGCTCGAAGGCGCGCTCTCGAACGCGCCGACCGCTACGACCGGCACATCCGGATCCGTCACGGGCCAGGACATCGTCGCCGATGCGAGGAAATACCTCGGCGTGCCCTATGTCTTCGGGGGCACCACCTCGGCCGGAATGGACTGCTCCGGGCTGGTGCAGACCGTTCTGAAGGACCTCGGCATCTCGTCGCCCCGGCTCGTCTCGGGTGAGTCGACCCTCGGAACAGCGGTGCCGTCGCTCGCCGACGCCCAGCCGGGCGACCTCATCGTCCTCAAGAACAACGAGCACATCGTCATCTACGCAGGAAACAACAAGGTCATCCACGCCCCCGATGTCGGCCGGAACGTGTCCGAGGTGCCGAACTGGCTGACGGACGCGGACATCGCGACGATCCGTCGCGTTGCGCCCGCGAGCGGGACGGCGGCGTCGGCGGCGTCCGCGGCGCCCAGCGCAGCCGCTCTCTCCAGCTCGCAGGTCACGCAGCTGCTCTCGGCCATCCAGGGCTCGCTCGCGGGGGGCGGAACCGGTGGCTCTGCGGCGTCCGGATCCTCGCTGACATCCCTGCTGTCACTGCTGGGAGGTGCGCAGTGAGCGGCGCGACGACCGTGACGGCCGCGCAGCCGCGCATCCACCGTGCGGAGGCGGCCCAGGCACCGGCGGCCTCGGGTGGTCCTGGGTTCGCGGATGTTCTGAGCGGGCTGGCGACGGATCGTCGCGACGAGACGGCGGCCGGGTCCTCGAGTGCGCACACGGGCAAGAGGGTTCGGCCGGGCGAGGCAGCCGGATCGGACAGTTCGGACCGCGCTACGGGTGCGTCGGCTGCGGCCGAGGGGGCGGGCGCGCACGATTCGTCCGCGGGTGCCGCGGCGTCGGCGGGTGCCGCGGCGAGCGTGGGTGCCGCGTCGTCCGCAGGTGCCGCGGCGTCCGTGGGTGCCGCGTCCTCCGTGGCGACTCCGGCAGGTCCCGCCGCGACCACCGGTTCGGTCGGGGCCGCGGCGGCCGCGGCTGCAGCGGTGCTCGCCGGCGCTGGGCTGCCCGTGGCCCAACCCGCCGGGCAGGCGATCCCGTCGGACGCCACGACTCCATTGCTCGCTCAGGGTCAGGGCTCGACTGTCGAAGCCGCGACCGCGCCGGCGTCGGCCACGAATGCCGTCGTCGTGGCAGCCGGGACGGCGACGGTCAGCCCCGCTCCCGCCAGCGCGCCGGCGAAGCCAACCGGTCAGCCGCGTTCGATCGCCTCCGCACGAACGGATGCCCTCCCTGCGGCAGACGCGCAGCCTGCGATCTCCGCCACCGCGGCCACCGCCACTACCACGGCGTCTGCCCCGGCGCCGGCCTCGACGTCCGCTTTGCCGACGGCCGCAGCCGCTCTGCCGACGGCAGCAGGCGCTCTGACGCTGTCGGGTGCCTCGAGCGCCGCAGCGGCACCGCAGGCCGCGCCCGCGGACGCGAATGCCTCAGCCGTTTCCTCCGTCACGGCGACACCTGCGACGACCGCAGCTGCGCTCCGTGCGACCCCGGTCGGCGGCGAGCGGGCAGCGGCGCCGGAGGACGCGACCGCGACGCTCACGGGGGCCACCGGCGCCCCGTCGTCCTTCCAGGCATCGCTTCCGGGAACGACACCCGCCGTGACGGCCGTGACATCGAAGACCGCGCAGCCGTCTGCGACGACCGACGCGATTGCCGCCGCACAGGCTGCATCCGCCACGTCCGCCGCCCAGGTGCCTGCCGCATCCGCATCCACCGCATCCACCGCACCCGTCGCGTCCGCCACCCCACCCGCCCCGGCATTCCAGCCGTTCGCGGACCAGATCGCGAAGCCCGTCTTCGCACTCGCGGCGGCCGGCGACGGCACGCACACCATGACCATCAGCGTCACCCCCGACAATCTCGGACCGGTCACGGTGCGCGCCCACATCTCGGGTGAGAACATGCGCATCGAGCTCTTCTCGCCGTCCGACAGCGGCCGGGACGCCCTGCGCCAGTTGCTCCCCGACCTGCGCCGCGACCTGTCGTCCACCGGCGCGAATGCGGACCTCGACCTGTCGTCGCAGGGCCGGCCCGACGCCCAGCAGAACACAGGGACCCTCCGCGAGAACCCGCAGGGGCCCGAACGCGGGAGCGCCCGCAGGGACCGCGTCGCCGATGCAGTCCTCGCAGCCCCCGTCCACCATTCGCGCGCGGGGTCGTCCACCGGCCTCGACGTCCTGGCCTGACCGCAGAAGGAGAACAGAAGATGACCGCAGTGGATCCCATTTCCGCCTCGTCAGGAGGGTCGAGCATCTACGCGACCGACAACACCCTCGGCGCGCCCAAACAGACCATGGATGCCGACCTCTTCATGAAGCTGCTGGTCACCCAGCTGCAGAACCAGGACCCGTCGTCGCCGATGGACACCAACCAGATGATCAGCCAGACCACGCAGCTGTCGATGATGCAATCGCTGGCCACCCTGAACTCGACCAACACCGAGAGCTTCGCCCTCTCGATGCGCACGAACGCCGCCGCCCTCATCGGCCAGCAGGTCAGCTACCTGGACAAGAACGGCGACACCCAGACCGGCAAAGCCACCGCGGTGAGCTTCTCAGGGAGCGTCCCCACCGTCACCGTCGGGGGCGCCAGCGTCTCCCTCGACTCCATCTCCGCCCTCACCCTCGCCAACTGAAAGGCACACCATGCTCCGCTCTCTCTACTCCGGAATCTCGGGCCTTCAGGCCCACCAGCAGATGCTCGACGTCACCGGCAACAACATCGCCAACGTCAACACGGCAGGCTTCAAGTCGTCGTCGGTCGAGTTCGAGGACACGCTGTCGCAGCTGATCTCGGGTGCGACCGCTGCCGGTGCTGCCAACGGCGGGTCCAACCCGGCCCAGATCGGCCTCGGGGTGAAGGTCGCCGGCATCGCGACCAACTTCGCGCAGGGCTCCTCGCAGGCGACCGGCAAGCCCACCGACCTGATGATCAGCGGCGACGGATTCTTCAACGTCAAGGTCGGCGGGCAGAACCTCTACACCCGCGCCGGCAACTTCGATTTCGACTCGACCGGCACGTTGGTCTCCGCCGAGGGCGGTTTCGTGCAGGGCTGGACTGCCGACCAGACGGGCAACATCAACACCAACCAGGCGCTCGGCAACATCAAGCTCCCGGTCGACTCGGTGGTCCCTGCCGCCGCGACCACCACTGCGAGCTTCGCGGGCAACCTCCCGTCGGATGCGGCGGCCGCGACCGTGCTCACCCGCGACCTCCCCGTCTATGACAACCAGGGCAACAAGTCGACCGTCTCGCTGACGTTCACCTCGGACGGCGCAGGCAACTGGACCGTCAACGATGGCAGCGGAAACATCGGCACTCTCTCGTTCACCGCCGGCGCCCTGACCACGACCCCGCCCACGCTCACCACCGCAGGCGCCGTGCCGATCGACTTCTCGAAGGTCAGCGGTTTCGCCGGGCTCTCGACCATCGCCGTCGAAGCCCAGAACGGTCACAGCGCCGGGACGCTCGAGTCGTACACGATCGGCAAGGACGGAACGATCTCCGGCTCGTACAGCAACGGCGTCATCCAGGCCATCGCCCGCATCGCCGTCTCCACCTTCGTCAACCCGGCGGGCCTCGAGAAGCAGGGCGGCTCGATGTACGGCGCCACCCCCAACTCGGGCGCTCAGACCACCGGAACCGCGGGCACTCCGGGCCTCGGCTCGATCACCACCGGCTACCTCGAGATGTCGAACGTCGACCTGTCGCAGGAGTTCACCAACCTGATCGTCGCCCAGCGCGGCTTCCAGGCGAACGCCCGCATCATCACGACGAGCGACTCTGTGCTCGACGAACTGGTGAACCTGAAGCGCTCGTAGCGGGTCGCCCGGCTACGAAACCCGTTCCAAAAACACTGTCGGCCGCCTAACCGGAATCCCCCGGGCGGCCGACAGTGTCGTTTAGAACCACCCCTCGTACCCGGCTCCAGGCGAAAGCAGACCCATGATCGTTGCCACCCGACTCAGCGGCAGCCCGTTCGCGATCAACCCTGACCTCATCGAGCGCATCGTGGAGAACCCGGATACGACGATCTTCCTCGTCGACGGGTCGAGTCACATCGTCACCGAACCGCTCACCCGCATCCTGGAGCTCATCGCGGATTCGCGCGCCGACGTCATCGCCCGCGCCAGCCTCCGCCGCATCGAGCTCAGCCCCGGCCAGCGCCACCTCGAGGCGCTCCGCCCCGCAGCCGAGCTGCACGACAGCCCCTTCGCCCCGCGACAGACGGAGACGTGATGGACCTCGCAACCATAATCGGGCTGCTCATCGCGTTCGGCTCGCTGTTCGGGATGCTCACCCTCGAAGGCTCGTCGGTCACGTCGATCCTGCTTCCGGCCCCCATGCTCATCGTCTTCGGCGCGACGATCGCCGTCGGCTTCGCGTCCGGGACGACGCGGGATGCGGCGCGGGCGCTCAAAGCCATCCCCAAGGCGTTCCGCGGCAAGATCGCCAAGCCGGGTCACGTCATCGAGCAGCTGGTCGAGATCGCAGAGAAGGCGCGCCGCGACGGCCTCCTCTCACTCGAGCAGAACGCCCACGAGACCAAGGATCCGTTCCTCCGTGACGCCCTGCAGAACATCGCCGACGGCACCGACGGCGAAGAGCTGCGCATCCTTCTCGAAGACCAGATGGCCACCCGCCAGCGCGTCGACCGCGGCGCAGCCAAGTGGTTCAAGATCCTCGGCGGCTACGCCCCCACGATCGGCATCATCGGAACGGTCGTCTCGCTCACCCATGTGCTCGAGAACCTGTCGTCTCCCGGCAAGCTCGGCCCGATGATCGCCGCCGCGTTCGTCGCGACCCTCTGGGGCCTGCTGTCTGCGAACTTCATCTGGCTGCCCATCGGTGACCGTTTGAACCGTCTCTGCGACCTCGAGTCCGAGCGGATGTCGCTGATCCTGGAGGGGATGCTCGCCATCCAGTCCGGCGCCCAGCCGCGCCTCCTCGACGAGCGTCTGCGGGCCATGGTGCCGGCGAGTTCCCTACCCAAAGCGGCATGAGCGCGCGCCGGAGGCCCCGGGGTGCCGGCGAGAGCGGCGAGCACCACCAGGACGAACGCTGGATGGCCTCCTACATGGACATGGTCACGGTGCTCATGTGCATGTTCATCGTGCTCTACGCGATGTCCAGCACGGATGCCCACAAGTTCGCGGCGCTCAAGGATTCGCTCGCTACCGGCTTCGGCGTGGTCAAGTCCCAGAAGATCGACACGGCCAGCGGCATCATCGTGCCAGCCAAGGATGTCGGCAAGGAGGGCGAACTCACCAACCTGCAGGCGGCGACGCTCGAGTACGACAAGCTCAAGGCGCTCCGTGACCGGATCAACGCCAACCTCGCGGCGGTCGGCCTGGAGGCCAAGGTCGACACGACCATCGACTCACGCGGACTCACGGTCGGGCTGGTCGGGGCCGACACGTTCTTCGCATCGAACAGCACCGTCCTGACGCCGATCGCGAGCCGCGTGCTGGACCGGATCGCCGGTCCCCTCAACACGGTGACCTACCAGGTGAGCATCGAAGGCCACGCCGATCCCCGGCCGCCGGGGCAACCGTTCCCGACCAACTGGGAGCTGTCGAGCGGTCGCGCCACCGCCGTTCTCCGCGACCTGGTCGAGCGGGGCCGGGTGGCCGACACCCGGGTCGGCGCCGTCGGCTACGGATCGGCACGACCGATCGTTCCCGGCTCGTCGGATGCGGATTTCGCGAAGGACCGCCGCGTCGACATCGTGGTGCTCTCCGACCAGCCGGATGCCGTTCGCGCGCTCATCCCGGGCCTGGTCGCTGCCGCCAGGAAGTAGCCGGTCCAGTCGTCAGCGTCTGCTGGCGCCGCTGCGGGAATCGCCCTTAGTGCGTTCCGAATTCGCGTGTCACAGGGGTATATCACCTGAGTGCCCTCTCACACGCAATAGACAGGATTCTCGATTTCGGTCCGTACGCTCCCTGCACATGAATCGTTCTCTCCCCCGTGGTGATGACCAGTTTGTGTCCTCGGCGAGGCCGGGTGAAGAGCCGGAGGTCAACAGGGCCGAGCTCTTGATCCGGATGCTCCAGACAGAGTACGACGAGACCGGCCATGCCCCTTATTACATCCACTCCCGCTTCGCCGGCATCTTTGACGTGGTCGTCGAGAACGGCCGAGTAAAGGCCATCCAACGCCTGGGAACGGAGTCCGGCGACGTGCTCTGATGCACGTGGCAGGGCAGCTCGCCCCACCGGTGGAGTAGCCGGTCGAGTCGTCACTAACTCCCCGAAAAAGTCGCCGGGAAGGTCGCTTAGCGACCACTCGATGCGTCAGCCGTCGAGGGCGCGGACGGCCGCGGCGACCGCATCCGGAGCCTCCCACGCGGTGAAGTGGCCGCCGCGTTCCAGACGCGAGAAGGCGCGGATGTCCGCGTAGCTCTTCTCCGCGAGCGACCGCGGGTAGGCGGCTTCGTGCCGCTGGATCAGGATGCTCGCCGGCACCTCGATGACCGGGTGGAGCTCGTCATCACCGCCGGGCTCGCAGTAGGGTCGGAAGCTGGTGCCGATCGACCGGGTCACCCAGTAGATCATCACGTTCGTGAGCACATCGTCCGGGGCGAAGCGCTCGAGGCCGTCGCCGTCGCTCCAGGCGGCGACCTTCTCGGCGATCCACGCGAGCAGACCGCTGGGCGAATCGAGAAGCGCGGCCGCCAGCGTGTCCGGGCGCGTACCTTGTTCGTGCGCGTAGCCGGACTCGACAGGGTTGTTCACCGACGCCAGGAACGCCCTCTCTTCCTCCGTGAGCACCACTCCCGGCCGCGACCGACCCGCGAACGACGCATGCGATGCCACGATGCCGGCGACCGACTCAGGGTAGGAGCCCGCCAGCCAGTCGCTGACGCCGGCGCCCACGTCCTCCCCGTAGGTCAGGTACCGTTCGTACCCGAACTCCCCGGTCATCAGCTGGTTCCAGCGGCGGGCGACACCGACGGACGAGAACGGCTCGGGGAGCACGCCTGAGAATCCGTAGCCGGGAAGGGACGGGACCACCACATCTCTCTCCGCGCTCAGGATGTCCGCGAGATCGAGCATGGACGCGAACGAATACGGCCAGCCGTGGGTCAGCACGATCGGCAGGCCGCCGGCTCGGCGTGCCGGAGCGCGGATGACGTGCGCGGCGCATCCGTCGAGGTCGACGATGCTCTGTTCGTAGGTGTTGAAGCGCCGCTCGACGGCCCGCCAGTCGTAGCCGGCACGCCAGCGCCCGATCAGTTCCGCGAGCACGCGCGGCGGAATGCCCCGCAACCACTCCGCCCCCGGTGTCGGCTCCGGGAGGATGGCCGACTCGAGCCGGCGCTGCAGGTCGTCGAGCACGCTCTGAGGAATCTCAACAGTGAAGTGCATGGCCTGACGCTACCGGCGACCACGGACACACGTCAGCCCCGGCAACCGTTAGCTGTAGCGCGACCGAGCCGATAGCAGGTCGGGTATGACGGGCCGACCGGGTGTTTCGTCGAGTCCTCCACAGGTGGCTGTCTTGTCGCTTTGTCCACAGTAAACACCTGATCAGAGGCAGTTTGTTGGTGGCGGCTGGTTGACTTGAGTCGTGACCTTCCCACCGACCCGCGACCTCGATGCCGTCGCTGCTGCGCTCGACGCGCTGCGCGTGCTCGACGCGGATGCGCGCGCGGGGCTGTCGGAGGCCCAGCTGCTGGTGCGGTCACTGGCCGGACTCGGGTCAGTGCGGGCGGCGGTCGAGGCGGTCGCACTGCGGCGGATCGCTGCCCTGGATCGGGTCTGCGAACTCGACCCGGAGAACAGTCCGATCCGGGCCTCCGGCTACCGTGACCTGGGCTCGCTGCTGGCAGAACTGTGGAAGACATCACTGCCGGCGGCACGGCAGCTGTGCAGCGTCGCCCGTGCTGTCGCACCAAGGCACAGTCTGCACGGCGAAGAACTACCGCCGGAGTTCCCGGAACTCGCCGCCGCGCTGCTCGGTGACCTGCCTGGAACCGCCACCGATGACGTGACCGCCGACGAGCACGCCGGCGACCCCGACACCGAGGCCGGCCCCGGCGACCCTGGAGGGTCGTCCGGGGTGTCCGTGGAGCAGGCGGCCGTGATCATCCGGGAACTCGGTAAGACCGGTCCCGGTTGCAGCCTCGAGCAGCGCACCTGCGGGGAACGGGTGCTGGTCGACCACGCACCCGGGCTGACCGTGGAGCAGACCCGCCGGCTCGCCGTGCAGGTCCGCGACCGTCTGGACCAGGACGGCATCGAACCCCGCGAAGAGATCCAGCGGCGCCGGCGATCGTTGACGATCACCACCACCCGGGACGGGATGACCCACATCGACTGGTACCTCGACGCCGTCTCCGCCGGACACGTGCTGCCGCAGATCACCGCCTACGTCACCCGCGACCTCCACGAGACCCGCGACACCCGCAGGGAGTCCACTCCCGCGAAGGTGCGGTTCGTCGGACCCGAACCTGATTCAGCGGATTCACCGGTGATGCCGGAGACCCGCAGCATCGCTCAACTGAACTCCGATGGGGCGGTCGAAGTGTTCCGGCACCGCGCCGGCTGCGCCCGCGGTGCATCCGGTCCGCCGGTGACGATGATCGTGAGGATCGGCCTCGACCAGCTCCGCACCGGGAAAGGCACCGCCGAGATCGACGGGATCCCCACGCCGGTATCCGCTGGCACCGCACGCCGGCTCGCCGCGGACGCGAACCTGATCCCGATAGTGCTCGGCGGCCGCTCGGAGACCCTCGACCTGGGCCGGAAACAACGACTCTTCTCGTCCGCGCAGAAACATGCGCTCGCCGAACGCGATGGCGGTTGCGCCTGGACCGGCTGCCCACATCCACCCGCCTACACCCAGGCGCACCACATCCTCTGGTGGGACCGCGACACCGGCCGAACCGATCTCAAAAACGGCATCCTCCTGTGCTCGCACCACCACTATCGGGTGCACGACGACGGCTGGGGAATCACCATCCGGGACAACGTGCCCTGGTTCACACCGCCTCCGCACCTCGACCCGACCCGGACACCCAGACCCGGCGGACGACTCCGCATCCTCGAAAGCGCATCACCATGACCACCCCCGGCCGCATGCCGACCGCATGCCCGACGCATGCCTGACGCATGCCCGGCGCATCCGCGGAGCAAACCGCTAACCGCCCGCACGACCGAGCCGATAGTCCCTAGTGTGACGGTCCAGAAATTGCACGATGATTCCCCCCTGCCCGAACGGCAGCGCGGCGTCGAGGTCTACGACTTCCGCCGGCCCACCACGCTCGCCCGCGAGCATTCCCGCACCCTCGAGTTGGCGTTCGAGACGTTCTCCCGCCAGTGGGGCACCCAGCTGACCGCGAAGGTCCGGGTGCGCTCGCAGGTAACGTTCGAGGGGCTGTCGATCCGCACCTACGACGAGTACGCATCAGGACTTCCTCCGCAGACCGCTCTCGTCCTCCTGACGATCGGCGACGATCCGTCGAAAGCGGTCATCCAGTTCCCTGCGACCGCCGCCCTCGGCTGGCTGACGCGGATGCTCGGGGGCACCCCGGATCCGGACGTCGAGGAACGCAAGTTCACCCTGGTCGAGCTCACGATGCTCCGCAGGCTCATCGACGACACGATCGACGACCTCCGCTACTCGTTCGGCCGCCTTCTGTCCGCCCCCGTCGTCATGGACACGGTGCACCACAACTCGCAGTTCGCCCAGGCGGCTGCCACCGCCGAACTGATGATGGTCGCGAACTTCTCGGTCAGCGTCGGCGACGCCACGGACACCGCCACCATCGCCATCCCGGCGGACTTCCTCGTGCGCCAGCTCGGCGACGCCAACCCCGTGACGAAGGTCGCAGACGCCCGCAGCCTGATCGAGGCGCAGCTCGCATCCGTTCCCGTCGGGGTCTCCCTGCAGCTGAACCCGCTGACCGTGACGCCCGCGCAGATCATCCGGCTCGCGGTCGGCGACCTCGTCGGCCTGCCGCACGACAAGACCAAACCTTTGAACGTCGCAGTGGAGGGCCGGCCGCTGGCCCGCGCATCCATCGGAACGACCGGTTCCCGGATCGCCTGCGTCGTCGTCGAAACCCAGGAGAACGCACGATGAGCATGACCATGAACCTTTCGACCACCGGCCTCGCCCTGCGTGCTGCTGAGGCCCTGGCCGAGAACCTTCCCACGGTGAAAGCCCTCACGCCGGTTCCGCGCGAGTTCCCGCAGCCGGCCGGCATCGATGTCAGCGCCGCGATCATCGCCACGTTCGTCGGCGCCTCCTCCTACGACGTCGCGATGGCGATCGTCGACGGGAGCATGCTGGCCCCGGCTGCGGAAGCAACGGTCTCGCTGACCGACCTCGTGCACGGCGCCCTCGTCGGCGCGTCGGCCGTCCTCGGCGACGGCGTGCTCGGCGACCAGCGGATCGACGACGCCGCAGCCCTGTTCGACGATCCGGACACCACGGTCGTCGAACTGCGCGACGGCGCCGAGCTCGCCGGTCTGTTCGGCCTGCGCGCGCGTCGGGGGACGACCCCGGCGAGCGCCGGCAGCGAGGACGTGTCCGGCCGGCTCGGACGCATCAACAACGTCGAGATGGCCCTGACCGTCGAGATCGGGCGCACCCGCATGTCCGTTCGCGACGTACTGAACCTGGAGCCCGGCGCCGTCGTCGAACTCGACCGATCCGCTGGCGCCCCTGCGGACATCCTCCTCAACGGACGCCTCATCGCGTACGGCGAAGTGGTCGTCGTCGACCAGGATTACGCGGTCAGGGTCACGCAGATCCTGGATACGCCAGACCTCCTCGCCTGATATGGATGCTGTTCTCACCATGCTGCGCGTGGTGGTGTCCCTCGCCGCCGTGCTCGGCGTCATCTGGTTCCTGCACCGTCGCGTGAGCCGGCGCCAGCTGGGCACGAAGAAGAAGGCGAACCCGGTCACCGTGGTCGGCAAGCAGGGCATCGCCGGCAAGGCGTCCGTGGTCGTCGTGGACGTGGACGGGCGCCGCCTCGTGCTCGGGGTCACCGAGCACTCGGTGAACGTCCTGCACTCGGTGGACGTCCTGCATTCGGCCGAGCACGTCCCCGCAGCCGAGCTGTCGTTCGCGACGGCGATGGCCGCGGCCGACACTGTGGATGCGGATGTGCTGGTCGCGGACGCGCTGGTCGCGAACGCTGCGGTCGCGGACGCGCTGGTCGCGAACGCTGCGGCCGGTGCCGCCCCCGCGAACCCCGTCGCAGGCTCGATCCTCGCCGCATCCACCTGGAGACTCGCGCTCACGAGCGTTCGGAACGGCCTGAAGTGAATCCGCTCGTCGCCGAGAGAAGGCTCCGCCGTCGGCGACTCGGAGTCCTGGTCGCGCTGGCGCTCGTCATCGTGTTCGGCATCGTCCTGCTGCAGGCCGCCGCGGCGCACGCCGACCCGGTCGCCCCGACTCCTCCGGCGACCCCGGCTCCGGTCTCGACGGGCGGCTCGAGTATCACGATCAACGGGATCGACGGCACCCCGTCGCAGACCGTCCTCACCCTCATCGGCATCACGCTGCTGTCGATCGCGCCCGCGCTGCTCATGATGATGACGTCGTTCACGAAGGTGTTCGTCGTGCTGTCGATGACGCGCAACGCACTCGGCCTGACCTCGGTTCCCCCGAACCAGGTGATCGCCGGGCTCGCCCTCTTCCTGTCGCTGTTCATCATGTGGCCGGTGCTCACCGACATCAATACGCACGCCGTCCAGCCCTACCTGCACGGGTCGATCGACTTCGCCCAGGCGATCGATCTCGCGTCCAAACCGCTCAAAGCGTGGATGCTCAAATTCACCCGCCAGGAGGACCTCGCCCTGATGACGCGGCTGGGCGGCCGCGCGAACCCATCGACACCGTCGGCGGTCGACCTCGCGACGCTCATCCCGGCGTTCATGATCTCCGAGCTCCGCAGCGCGTTCATCATCGGCTTCGTGGTCTTCGTGCCGTTCCTCGTGATCGACCTCGTCGTCTCTGCGGCGCTGATGTCGATGGGCATGATGATGCTTCCGCCCGTGATGATCTCGCTTCCGTTCAAGATCCTCCTCTTCGTCCTCGTCGACGGGTGGGGCCTCGTGATCACCGCACTCGTCAAGAGCTACGTGGGGGGCTGACCGTGAACTCCAGTGCGATCCTCGACATCGGCGCCCAGGCGCTCATCATGTCCGCCAAGCTCGCCGCGCCCATCCTCATCACGTCGCTCGTGATCGGGTTCGCCATCTCGCTGTTCCAGTCGATCACCCAGATCCAGGAGGTCACCCTCTCGTTCGTGCCGAAGGCCGTCGGCGTCTCGATCGCCCTGCTCATCTGCGGAAACTGGATGATCGCAGAGCTCGTGTCCTTCACCCACGACCTGTTCACCAAGATCCCGATGCTGCTGGGGGGCTGAGGTGAACATCCCGATCGATGCGAGCTGGATCGAGGCCGTCATGCTGGCGAGCGTGCGGCTCGCCGCGTTCATCCTCGTCGCGCCGCCGTTCTCGTACCGAGCCATCCCCGGCACGGTGAAGGCGCTGCTCGCCGTCGGCCTGGGTCTCGCGGTCTCACCGGTCGTGACGCAGGGCTACACCCAGCTCGACTTCGCGCCGTTCCTGCTCGCGATCGTCATGCAGCTGCTGATCGGCTTCGCCCTCGGCTTCCTGGTGATGATCGTGTTCGCGGCCGTGCAGTCGGCGGGCAGCCTGCTCGACCTGTTCGGCGGGTTCCAGCTCGCGCAGGGCTACGACCCGCAGCTCAGCATCAGCGGTGCCCAGCTGACGCGTCTCTTCCAGATGTCGGCCCTGGCCCTGATGTTCTCCTCGGGCGCCTACCAGCTGCTCCTCGGCGGGCTGGCACGCAGTTTCACGGCCATCCCTCTCGGCTCCGGGCTGAACATCAGCGCGACCGTCCACGCGATGATCACGGCGACGACCAACATGTTCGTGTCGTCCCTGCAGATCGCGGGGCCCCTGATCGTCGTACTGTTCCTCGCCGACCTGGGGCTCGGCCTGCTGACCCGGATCGCCCCCGCGCTGAACGCCTTCTCGATGGGCTACCCCGTGAAGATCATGATCACCCTGAGCCTGGGCGGCATCCTGTTCGTCGCGCTGCCCGGGATCGTGACCGCACTGACCGGCGACGCCATGAACGCGCTCGTAGCGGGCAGGGGGTGACCGATGTCTGACGCACAGGAGCGGACCGAGGACGCCACCGACAAACGGATGAAGGAGGTCCGGCGCAAAGGCAAGCTGTCGAAGTCGCAGGACCTGACGACGTGGCTGGGCCTGGGGGCCGCCGCCCTGCTGCTGCCGGCGACGATCACCCTGGGCACGAACGCTGCGGTCAGCCAGATCTTCGCTGTGGGCAAGGCGGCCCAGGAGCCGACGGATGCGGTCGCGCTCGGCGCACTCGGCGCGGCGATGGGATCCATCCTGCCGACCATCGCCCTGCTCCTGGTCGCTGTGGCCGTCGCCGTGTTCGCCGGGTCGGTGCTGCAGGGCGGCATCCACCTGCGCAAGCTCGAGGGCAAGTTCGAGCAGTTCAACCTGGCGAACGGCTTCAAGCACACCTTCGGCGGGCAAGCGCTCTGGAACGGCGCGAAGGCCCTGCTGAAGACGGGCGTGGTCGGCCTCGCCCTCTACCTCGTCATCCAGAGCCTGCTCCCCGTGCTGATGGTCCCGGGCTCCAGCACGCTGGCAGAACTGGTCGACCGGGCCGTCGGCGGCATCACCGGGCTCCTCCAGACCGCGATCATCGCCGGCCTCCTCCTCGCAGCGGTCGACGTGTTCGTGGTGATGCGCCGCAACCGCAAGCAGACACGGATGACCAAGCGCGAGGTCCGCGACGAGAACAAGACGACCGACGGCGACCCGATCATCAAGGCGCAGCGCCGCAGCCGTCAGCTGGCGATGAGCCGCAACCGGATGATGGCTGCCATCGCCGACGCGGACGTCGTGCTGATCAACCCCACCCATTTCGCGGTCGCGCTGCGCTACGAGCCCGGAAAATCCGCCCCCCGCGTCGTTGCGAAGGGCGCCGGGGTCATCGCCGCGCGCATCCGCGAAGAGGCCGAAGCGAAGAAGGTGCCGATGGTCAAGGACATCCCCCTCACCCGTACCCTGCACGCCGCCTGCGATCTCGGCCACGAGATCCCGGTCGAGTTCTACAACGCGATAGCCCACGTGCTCACCTTCGTGATGGCGCTGAAACGCCGCGGCTCCGCATCCGGAGTCCACACCCTGCCGTACACCGCACCACGCCCGGAAGGGGCAACGAGATGAAGAATCGCAATCTATCGAAGGTCGCCGTCCCCGTCGGCGTGGTCGGCATCCTCCTGCTGCTGATCGTCCCCGTGCCGGCGTTCCTGCTCGATGTGCTCATCATCGTGAACATCCTGCTGGCCCTGGTGATCCTGCTGACGACGATGTTCGTGCGCAAGCCGCTCGACTTCTCGGTGTTCCCCTCGTTGCTGCTGGTTGCGACCCTGTTCCGTCTCGGCCTGAACGTCGCCTCCACGAGGCTGGTGCTCGGCCAGGGCTACGCGGGCCAGGTCATCCAGTCGTTCGGGCACGTCGCGGTCGGCGGGTCGATCATCATCGGCGCGGTGATCTTCCTCATCCTGGTCGTGATCCAGTTCATCGTGGTCACCAAGGGCGCCGAACGCGTCGCCGAGGTCGGCGCGCGCTTCACCCTCGACGCGATGCCGGGCAAGCAGATGGCGATCGACGCCGACCTGAACGCCGGACTGATCACGGATGCGCAGGCACGGCAGCGACGGGCCGAAGTGTCCGCTGAGGCCGACTTCTACGGCGCCATGGACGGCGCATCCAAGTTCGTCAAGGGCGACGCGATCGCCGGGATCATTATCATCCTGATCAACATCATCGGTGGCATCGCCATCGGCATGATCCAGAACGGCCTCGACATCGGCTCGGCCGTCGGCAAGTACACGCTCCTCACGATCGGCGACGGTCTGGTCTCGCAGATCCCCGCCCTGCTGATGGCCGTGTCCACCGGCATGATCGTCACCCGCTCGAACGCGGAAGAGGACATGGGCTCGACGGCGTCGCGGCAGCTCAGCCAGTCGCGGGTCGCGCTGACGATCGCCGGATGCGCGGCACTGGTCATGGGCCTCATCCCCGGCATGCCGATCTTCGCGTTCCTCGTGGTCGGCGTCGGCCTTCTCGTGGTCTCCCGGCGGATCAAGGCCACGGAGGCCAGGACGGCGAAGGATGCGCAGGCCACCGCCGAGGCCGCCGCCGCGCCGTCACCGGAGACCACCGAGGCGATCATCGAGCAGATGCGCGTGCACGCCCTCGAGATCCTGCTCGCTCCCGACCTCGTCGACATCGTCTCCGGTGCATCCGACGACCTGCTCGCGCGCGTGAAGGCGCTGCGCCGCAAGATCGCCATGGAGCTCGGCTTCGTGGTGCCGCCGGTGCGCACGCGCGACAGCATCGAGCTGCCCGCCGCGACGTACTCGATCCGGATCGCCGGCGTCGAGATGGGTCGCGGTCTCGCACCGGCCGGCAAACTGCTGGCGCTCGGAGGCAACCTGGGTTCGCTGCCGGGAGAAGCGACGGTCGAGCCGGTGTTCGGCCTCGCCGGCAAGTGGGTCCCTGCGGAGCTGCGGCACTCGGCCGAGCTGACCGGCGCGACGGTGATCGACCGGGTCGCGGTCGTGGTCACCCATCTCTCATCGATCATCACGGACAACGCCGCGCGGCTGCTGACGCGTGAGGATGTCCGGGTGCTGACCGAGGGCGTGCGCGAGCTGAACCCGGCGGCCGTCGACGAGCTCACGCCCAACCCACTCAGCCTCGCCGAGGTCCAGCGCGTGCTGCAGGGACTGCTCGCCGAGCAGGTGCCGATCAACGACCTCGCCCGCATCTACGAGGCGCTCTCGCTGCAGGCGAAGGTGTCGACGGACCCCGAAGGCCTCATCGAGGCCGCGCGGCACGCGCTGGGGGCCGCGGTGGCGAGCCGCTATCTCGAGGACGGCACGCTGCGCGTGATCACCATCGACCCGACACTGGAGCAGGCCATGCTGGAGGCCGCCCGTCCCACCCCGCAGGGGACGCAGATCCTCCTCGACCCTGTCACGAACGACCGGGTCGTGAAGTCCCTGTCGAACGCGGTGAAGGCCGCAGCCGACGAGGGCTATTCGCCTGCCGTCGTCTGCGCGCCCGCGCTCAGGCCCGCCGTGCGCCGGCTCGTCTCGGCACCCACAGGCGGCATCCCGGTCCTCTCCTACTCGGAGGCGACCGCCGCGGATGTCCGGATCGACACCGTGGGGGTGATCCGCCTTGCCGAGCCGGTTGCAGCTTAGCGCCGCCACCATCGACGACCTCCGGCAGAAGGTCCGCGACGAGCACGGGCCGCTCGCACGGATCGTCTCGGCCGAGAAGGTCATCCCGCGCGGCATCGGACGGGTCCGCAAGCCGGCCTACTTCGAGGCGGTCGTCGAACTCGCGGACGAGCCGCCGGCGCTGCCCGACGTCCGGGTCGACCCGGCCGCGCGCCGCGGCATCGCCGCGCTCCTCGCGGACGCCGACGAGGTGGAGGACGGGCTGGATGCGGCGGGCGGGCGCGGCGTGAACGGGGTTCCGGGCGCCGTTCCGGGCGCCCCGCGCGGCGCCGACGAGCCACGGGCACGTCGCGTGACGCCCGATCCGGACGCTGCCGGACGACGGGCGGACACTGTTCCTGTCGCCGGGCGCGGTGCCGGCGAGCTACCGGCAACCCGCGTGACGGCTGATCCCGACGCGGCCGGGCCCGTCGTGATGAAAGCATCCCGATCCTCCGCCGGCTTCGACGACCTGATGGCGAGCCTCGGCAGTTTCGCTACGCACCCCGCTCCCGAGCCCGCCCTTCCTCTCTTCGCGGCTCCGCTCGCGCTCGAAGCCGCGCGTGCGCCCGAGCCGGTTCCCGTGCCACCGCAGGTGCCCGGCGATCTCGTCGCCGTGGTGAGTCTCGGACAGGATGCCCTTCCGATCGCCCAGGCGATGTGCAAAGTCTTCGCACGCGGGGACCTCCGCACCGGCGGCTCGATCAAGCCGCGGGGGCGAGCCGGCGCTCCGCTGACCGATCGGCGTGCAGCCCTGCTCGCACGCGCCGAGGGCGTCGAGCGCGGCGCGGTCGTCTTCTGCGCGTTCGGGGTCGAGCCCGGCGACGATCCCGTGACCGCCCTCGCGGCCATCGATCCCGATCAGGTCTGGGTCGTGGTGAATGCGGGCCGCAAGCCGGAGGACACCCAGCGCTGGGTGGATCGCATCTCCCGCACCGTCCCCGTCGGGGCCCTCGCAGTCGTCGGCGCCGGTTCGACCACCACGCCCCGCACCGTCAACACCCTCGGCGTCCCCGTCGGCTGGGTCGACGGCGAGCCTGCCGGC
Organism: Leifsonia sp. Ger2509; assembly: GCF_055231915.1. Taxonomy (NCBI): domain Bacteria; kingdom Bacillati; phylum Actinomycetota; class Actinomycetes; order Micrococcales; family Microbacteriaceae; genus Leifsonia; species Leifsonia sp. Ger2509. The sequence continues at coordinate 2,337,927 of NZ_JBUYVB010000003.1, read as the reverse complement.
GCACCGCGCCTCTGACGCCGCGTGCCGGCGAACGCGCCGTCAGGCGACGTCGGCCAGCGGAACGCTGATCCCCCACCGGTTGTCGTCGAGGATGAACTGCGCCGCCTTGCTCGTCTTCACGTTGACGACGATCGGAGCGAGGAGGTTCACCGTCATCGCCGCGGGAGCCGGGTTGATCACGACGTAGACCGCCGCATCCGCCGGCGACGACAACTCCAGCCGGGCGACCTGGTCGTCGCTGAGCTCGGGCTCGTAGTCGTGGAGCGTGGCGCCGTCGAGCAGGTAGAGCCGCAGGTCGGGCGAGTCCGCCGAGCGCAGCGCGTACAGCCGCTCCGCGCCGACGACCTCGCTGAGGCCGAAGTCGACGAGCCCGGTCATTCCCAGGATCGGGTCCACGAATTCCAGGAGCGCGGTCATCGCAGGAAGTCCATCAGGCTCGTCTGCAGCGACTTCGCCGTGACCATCAGGGATGCGGTGTACACGTTGTTCATCATCGTGAGATTCAGAATAGATTGCCCGGTGTCCACATTCTCGAGATCGCTCTTCTTTCCTTGCAGCATCGCCAGCTGACTGCTGTTGGCCGACTGCGCGTCCTGCACGGCTGAGAGCTGCGAGCCGACCTGGGCCTGCGCGGTCGAGACCGACTGCATCCGCGCATCCACCAGGCTGATGTCTCCGGTGAGGTTCCCGCCGGTCCGCAGGTCGTTGATGATCGTGTCGAGGTCGCTGAACATCGACGACGCCCCGCTGCCGTACACCGCCGATCCGTCGACGTCGACGCGCACCGTCTGACCGTCGCCGACGCGGCGGTTGACGCTGCTGCCCGCCGTGCCGTTGAAGCCGTATCCGGCGGTCGTGAACGCCTGGGCCGCATCCGAGCTGCCCGCGAAGATCGAGCGGCCGAGGTAGGTGGTGTTCGCCTGGCCGATCAGGGCGTCCCTGGTCGACTCGAGCTGGGTCGCGATGTCGTTCCGCGCGGACTGCGACATCGATCCGTTCGCCCCCTGGATCACGCTGTCGCGCACGCTCTTGAGCAGGCTGAAGGTCTGCGAGAGGGCGTTGTCCGCGCTCGTCAGCCAGCCGTTGGCGTCGCTGATGTTGCGCCCGTACTGGTCGTTGGACTTGAGCGCGCCACGCACCTGGAGTGCGGCTGCGACGGCCGACGGGTCGTCCGACGGAAGGTTCAGCTTCGACTGGGTGGTCGCCGTGTTCTGTGCCGCTGACAGGTTCGAGATGGCCGTCTGCAGGTTGCGCGCATTGTCGTTGTAGATCGTCTGGCTGGTGACTCTGCCGATCATCAGGCCCTCCCGACGAGGCCGGTCTTGTTGATGAGCGTGTCGAGCATGTCGTCGACCGCCGTCATCACGCGCGCCGCCGCCTGGTAGGACTTCTGCTGCGTGAGCATGTTCATGTTCTCCTCGTCGAGGTCGACGGATTCGACCGACGCCTGGTTGCTTGTCGCCGTCTTGAGCGCGCCGTCGGCGAGCGTCGACTGCTGGATCGCCGACTTCGCCTGCGCGCCGACCGAGCTGACGACGTTGAGCCAGATGCTGTCCGGCGAGCCGGCCGCGACACCGAGCTGCGAGAGGGCGTCGGCCGCTGAACCGTCGAGCGCCCCACCGCCTGGTGCGCCGACAGCGATGTCCGCTGCGGTCGTCGGGACGACGCTCAGGCCGAGTGCCGCAGGGCCGCCGACGGCGACCGCGAAGAACGCGAGCCCCGTGCGACCGTCGGTGGTCGCCGCCGCGCTGTGGATGCTGTTCACCTGGGTCGCGAGCGCAGTCGCCAGCTGGTTGTAGCTGGCCGCCGTCTCCGCGAGGGGTCCGCCGGTGCCGGTCCCGTTCGCCGGTGCCACGAGCGCCAGCGCGCCCGCGAGCTCGCCGCTGTCCAGTCCGACGCTCTGGCCGGGACGCTGCACCCATTCGAGCTGCACGGGGGATGCGGCCGCCCCGACGAGGTTCGTCGCGCCCGTGACCTGCACGTGGTTGGCGTCCGTGCCGGAGACGAGGAGATTGCCGCCGACGGTGACGTCGACCGTCCCGTCGGTCCGTTCGACGACTTTCCCCCCGGCGATCTGAGCGATGGTCGCCGTGAGCTGTGCACGCTGGTCGATGAGGTCGTTGGCGGTTCCGCCTGCTGCGAGCGTCTGCCGGATGCTCCGGTTCAGCGTCGCGACCTGGTCGGCGGTCGTGTTGAGTTCCGCCGCCAGGCCGTTGATCTGCGCGCGCGCGTTGGTCCACTGCGTGTCGGCGGCCTTGTACCCGGTCGCGATCGTCGTCGCGAGCACGCCGGCGTTCTGGATGACCACCGAACCGGTCGCCGGGTCCCCCGGCCGGTTGGCGAGGTCCTGCCAGGACGCCCAGAAGGTCTGGAGCTGCGACGAGATGCCGTTGTCGCCCGGTTCGTTGAAGGACTGTTCGAGCGAGGTGAGCGCGCTGCTCTGCACGCCCGCGTATCCGGACTGCGCGGCCGCGTTGCGCACCGCCCCGTCGAGGAAGAGGTCGCCGATCCGCGCGACCCCGGTGATGGTCACGCCCTGGCCCGCCGACGGCAGGGACAGGGTGACCCTGGTCGCAGACGCGGGCGCGGAGGCGGCGATCGTCGTCAGGTTCTGCCGCGTGTATCCGGTCGTTCCCGCGTTGGTGATGTTCTGGCCGGTGACGTCGAGGGCCGCGCGCGCCGCCTGGAGTCCCGAGTATGCGACGCTCAGCCCGCCGAAGGTGCTCATCTCAGATGTCCTTGTCCAGTAGCTGCGCGCCTGCGGGCTGGAAGCCGCTGTGACCGCGCGAATCGTACGTGCTGAGTGTCGCGTCGAGCGACGAGATCGTCTCCTGCGTCGACCGGATGGCCGACCGCAGCAGGTGCGAGTTCGTGTCCCGCAGGGTGTGGATGCGCCCGGCCAGCTCCAGGAGCGCCCCGAGGTGGGCCGCGAAGATGTCCGCCCAGACCGCATCCGGCGCCGCTTCGACGATCTCGCGCAGCGAGGGCCGGCCGTCGATGTCCCACTCCTCGCCGAGGCGTTCGATCTCGAGGTCGCGGATGAGGTTCAGCTTTCGCAGCGCACCCACCACGTCGTCGATCTCGTCGGTGACACGGCCGATCCATTTCGAGTTCCCCGCCGTGAGCAGCAGGTGCTCCACTTCGAGTTTGTACTCGAGGATCTCGAAGAGGTTCCGTTCCCGCCACAGCGACGCAGAGAGTTCATTCGCGCCCATGCACCGGCCTCCCAAGCTGTTCGAGATCGACTCTCGGCAGGCGCGGCGGAAATGTTAGGTGAGTGGGCCGAGAAGGTCGAAGTAGACCGGGTGGGGTGCGGACTCGACGTGCACCGTGTCGATGGCCGCAGCGTGGCGCGCGTGCGTCTGGCGCACGTCTTCGAGGTAGCGGATGGCGTGCAGCTGGGCCTCCAGGATGCGCGCAGCACGCTCGACGAGTTCCGCCGGGATGGGGCCGAGCGCGATGGGGGGCCGCCACGGCACCGGGTGGGTCGCGCGTTCGACCGCGACCTGGAGTTCGACCTCGAAACGGGCGAGCGCGTCGTCCCAGCTGCGGACGGGCACGAAGGGGTCGAGGAGCTCGTCGCCGTCTGTTGCGCCGGCGCCGGCCTCGTCGAGGGCTTCGGTGGGTTCCTGCATGATCTTGCTCCTTGCTGTGAGTAAGAGGTGGTGCTCAGGATGCGGATGCGGTGCGCGCGTGGACGTGTTCGAGACCGAGTCGCGCGACACCTGCGACGGCGGCGTGCTGTGCGAGCCGGGCCAGGTAGGCGCTCCGCCGCGCCTGCGTCGTCTTCGCCTCGATGACGGCCGCTTCACCCTCGTTCGCGTAGTGGGTGGTCATCCCCTCACGGATGAGGCGGATCGCCTCGGAGCGCTGCTGCGAGACCGCCGAGTGAGTGATCCCGAGCTCTTCCGCGACCTCTTTGACGGAGCGGTCCTCGAAGTAGATGGCCTGCACGACGAATCGCATCTTGTCGGGGAGCGCTTCGACGGCGGCCCGGAGGTAGGCGGTCTGTTCGCGTTCGACCGCTGTCTCCTCGGGGGAGGCGAGCGGGGAGACGAGCAGGTCGGCCGTGCTGTCGTCGATCGTGGTGACCGTGCGGGACGCATCGGAGAGGGCGGCTGCCGCCGTCTCACGGTCCACGCCGAGCGCGTTGGCGATCTCCGACACGTCCGGCGTGCGCCCGAGCGCCGCGGTCAGGCTCTCCTGGACGGCGAGCGTCTCCTTGATGCGCTTGCGCGCCGAGCGGGTCGCCCAGTCGCTGGAACGCATGTCGTCGGCGAATGCGCCGACGATGCGGTTGCGGGCATAGGCACCGAACGGGATGCCGAGGGTCGGATCGAACGCATCCGCCGCTGTGACGAGCGCGAGCGCTCCGGCCGATGCCAGGTCGTCGCGCGAGAGGTGAGAGGCGCGGGCGCACAGGTCGGAGACCAGGTACCCGACGAGCGGCAGGTTCTCGGTGACAAGCTTGTTGCGTTCTGTTCGGTTCACGCGGGCGACCCCTTGAGCGTCTGTTTCTCCGGGCCAGGGAAGACTCGGAACATGTGATCGGACGATGGATGCTCGGTCAGGGTCGGGTACCGAACATGAGCGCCGGGTATTCGCTCGTTGATCACGCTAACAACGGTTCGGCCGATCCCGAGGGGTCTGGTCTCCCCCACTACGGGGCGCAATGTACCCCCAGATCGGGCGATACCGGGATGGGGGATATGTGCCCCTCTGCGGCGCCTTTTCCGGCATGTTCGCGGGTGATTTTCTGGCGCGGGAGGCTGCCGGGATCGTAGAGTCTGATATACCGCGGTGAGGGATGCCGCCGGGTTCCACCCGGGGAGGACGGAGGCTTTCGTGGCAGCGACCGAACTCTCGGCGCAGCTCTGGAAGGAGCGCGCTCTCATCGAACTGCTGCTCTTCAAGCTCGAAGAGCTGGAACTCCTCGTCGGCGATGAGCGGTCGCGCTGGGTTCCCCAGGCCACCAAGGAGATCGACCAGGTGCTCGAACGGATGAGCGCGGCCGGTCTGGGGCGGGCGATCGACGTCTCGGAGGTCGCCGAGGAGTGGGGATGCTCACCCGACGCCGGCCTGCGCGAGCTGGTCGCTGCAGCGCCCCCCGGGGTGTGGGCGGACCTGCTCGACTCCCACCTGCAGGCGTTCACGGGACTCGCGGACGAGGTGCGCGGCGCCGCGGCGACCTGCCAAAGGCTTCTCCGCGCCGCTCTGCAACGGCCCCAGGACGCAGGCGACGGCGCGGGATCGGGCGCGGCGGCTGCGAGGAACGAGTCGGGGGTGCCCGACGCAGACGCAGAACTCGAAGCTGCCACGCGCGACGCCGGCTACCGCCTCGCCCTGACCGTCACCGCGCGCGTGCTGCAGCCCGCGCTGGAGGACTTCCTCCGCTAGGCGATCCCGCCGGCAACGGTCCACGCGGCGCCGGCCGCGCCAGTCTCGTCGTGGGCGACCACGACGATGACGCTCCCGTACGGCTCGCGCCACTCGCTGTGCACGGCCTCGTGCTCTGCGGCGGCGACGAGGGCGGATGCCCGGAACCGGTCACCGTCGCGACTCGCGTCGGTGACCGCACCGTTCACGAACACCGAGACGTCGCGGACGGGCGCGGACGCGACGACCGACCCCTCGATCGCGATCGTCACCGTGCCGTCGGCGTCCGGCTCCCCCACCGCTGCCGCGACCCGCACATCCGGACCGCTCGCGGCATTCATGGGCTCGCCGCCACCGTCGGCCACGCCCCCACCGGCATCGGGCACATCAGCACCGCCGAACAGCGCGGGCGTCCGCGCCGGCGCGATCCGGCGAGCGCCGCTGCCCTCGAACGCCGACGCGTACCGCAGCAGGTCCGTGTCGTCGTAGGCCTTCCCCGCGAACGTGAGCCCGACGGGCATCCCGATGTCGGCCATCACCCCCATCGGCACCGTGACGGTCGGGATCCCGAGGTGGCGCGGCACGAGGTTGCCGTTCGCAACCCAGGTCCCGTTGCGCCAGCCGAGGTCGGCGGAGGCGGGGTTGACGTCCATGTCCGCCGGCCCCACGTCCGCGACGGCCGGGAACACGACGACATCGAGGCCGGTCGCGTCCATCCACTTCTCGAGGTCGACCCGGCGCGTCTGCTCCAGCCCGCGGATGCCCTCCTCGATCAGCGGGATGCGCTCCAGCGGCGTGATCCCCTGCGCTCGCGCCCGCGTGACGTAGTCGGCGACGTCGAAGTCGAAGTCCCCGTAACGGTCGGGCAGCGCCCCGGTCGGCTGCGGGAAGATGGCGGGACCGTCGACATCGGCGAGCGCGTGGAGCGCGGGATCGCCGTTCGCGTCCAGGAAGTCGTGCCATGCCAGCATCGACAGCTCCCAGAGCTCGCGGTCGGCGAAACCTTCCGGGACGATCCCGCGGTCGACCATCGACTCTGCGCCGTCCCGGTCCTTCTCGTAGTTGGAGACCACCGGGAAGTCGACCTCGACCACCTCGGCGCCCGCCGCCTCCAGGTCTCGGCGAGCCTGCTCCCACAGGGCGACCACGGATGCACGGGTCGCGATCGGCTCGCGCGCACCGCTGTCCGTGTTGATGTACATGCGGGGGATGCCCACCCGGCGCCCCCGCAGCGCGTCATCGTTGCGCAGCGCAGCATACGAGTGCGGCCGCACCTCCGACGCCGCAGGCAGTTGCACCCAGGGCTGCGTGCGCCAGAAGTCGCCGCGCGTCTCGGCATCGTCGGCCACGATCACGTCGAGCACGGCGAGCAGGTCGTCGACCGTGCGCGTGTGCGGGACCACGACATCCATCGTCGGCACCAGCGGCCAGTTGCCGCGCACCGAGATGACACCGCGCGACGGCGTATAGGCGACCAGCCCGTTGTTCGACGCGGGCGCGCGGCCCGACGACCAGGTCTCCTCCCCCAGCCCGAAGGCGGCGAAGCTCGCGGCCGTGGCCGTGCCGGACCCGTTCGACGAGCCCGAGCCGAACGCGGCGGTCAGGTAGTCGCCGTTGTACGGGCTCTCGGCGCGCCCGTAGACCCCGCGCTGCATCCCTCCGTTGGCCATCGGCGGCATGTTCGTGAGGCCGATGAGCACGGCCCCCGCTGCGCGCAGGCGGGCGATCGTGAAGGCGTCGTCCGTGGCGACGAGGTCGCGGAACGCGGGCGATCCGGCCGCGACCGTGAGGCCCCGCACCTTGTAACTGTCTTTGGCGGTGTACGGGATGCCGTCGAGCGGCCCGAGCGTCTCGCCGCGTGCCCGGCGCGCATCCGAAGCCCGCGCATCCGCGAACATCTCCGGGTTCAGCACGGGCACGGCGTTCAGCCGGATGCCGTGCCGGTCATATGCCGCGATCCGGTTCAGGTAGCGGGCGACCAGGTCGACGCTCGTCACGCGGCCCGACTCGAGGGCCGCGCGCAGGTCGGCGATCGTCGCCTCGACGACGGTGAACGCCGGGGCGCCGCTCATGCGCCCGCCCCCTGCCAGACCGGCTGCTGCTGGGTGATGCAGTGGATGCCGCCACCGCGCGCCAGGATCTCGCGCGCATCCACCGTGACCACCGAACGGCCGGGGTAGACCTCGCCCAGCAGATCGCGCGCCCGCGCATCCGCCTTCTCCTCGCCGTAGCCGCAGGCGATGACGCCGTCGTTGACCACGAGATGGTTGACGTAGTTCCAGTCCACGAAGCCCTCGTCGTCGGTGAGCGTCTCGGGAGCCGGAAGGTCGACGATGTTCCACTCGCGACCCGCAGCGTCGCGCGTGCCCTCCAGGAAGGTGCGGAGGTCGCGGCAGATCTCGAAATCAGGATGTGCAGGGTTCTGCTGCTGGTGCAGCACCAGCGTGCCCGGCGACGGGATCGCCGCGATCATGTCCACGTGGCCGCGCGTGCCGAACTCCTCGTAATCGCGGGTCAGCCCGCGCGGCAGCCAGATGACGGTGGTGGCGCCGATCGTGCGCTCCAGTTCGAGCTCGACGCGCTGCTTGTCCGCGTACGGGTTGCGGCCGGGGTCGAGCTGCACCGTCTCGGTCACGATGATGGTGCCCTCGCCGTCCACATGGATGGCGCCGCCCTCGTTGACGAGCGTCGACGAGACGAGCTGCGCATCCGTCAGCCCGGCGATGAACCGGGCGATCTCACGGTCGTTGCCCCAGTTCGCCCACTCCTGCGCGCCCCAGCCGTTGAAGATCCAGTCGACGGCGCCGAGCGTGCCGGACTCGTCGAACACGAACGTCGGGCCGAAGTCGCGCATCCAGAAGTCGTCGAGCGGAGCCTCCACCAGCTCGATCTGCGACGAGATCATCCGGCGGGCGCGGTCCCGTTCGACCGGGTCGACGACCATGGTCACCGGCTCGAACTCCATGATCGCGTGGGCGACGGACGTCCACGCCTCGTAGCCGGCGTCCGCCTCGGCTCCCGGCTCGCCGAGGGTGACCCCGGGTCGGGGGAAAGCCATCCAGATCCGCTCGTGCGGCGCGGTCTCTGCGGGCATCTTCCAGGTCATGCGGTTACCTCCTCGAGCTGTGCCACCGCGTCGGGATCGACGGGACCTGCGCCGAGAGCAGCGCCCTCGGCAGCCGTGTCCGTGTCGGCCCCGTCGTCGACATCGGTGTCGACGGGACGGTAGGCGGGTGTGCGGTATGGCTCAGTCGTGTACCAGAGCAGAGCGTACAGGGCGCCGGCGAGCAGCGGGGCGACGATCGGAGAGATGTCCGCGCCACCGAGAGCGACGGCGATCGGTCCTTCGTAGATCGTGGTGTTGACCATGAGGAGAGCGACGGCGACGGAGACGGTCATCGCGATCACCCCCGGCCAGTACCATCCGGAACTGTGCCAGAAGGGGCTGTTCCTCGTCTCGTCGTTCAACGCGATCCCGTCGTAGCGGTTGCGGCGCACGAACACGTCCACCGCGTAGATCGCGATCTGCGGTGCGAGCACCGCGACGCTCAGCTCGATCGCGGCGTTGAGCGTGTCGAGGAAGCTCGGCGTCGCGAACAGCAGGTAAGCGGATGCGGCGGCCACCACGACACCGCAGATCACGACGGTCCACGCCCGGTGGATGCGCAACCCGAGGGCCTGGGCATACAAACCGGTCGAATAGGCGCAGAGCACGTTGTTCGTGATGCTGCCGAGCACGATCACGAAAAGGAAGACCGGGTAGAACCAGCCGGGAACGATCTTCGCGATCGCGACCTGCGGGTCGGTCATGTCGATCGCGGTGCCGGCGACGACACCGAGCGCTGAGATCAGCACGGCCGGGAGAAAGCCGCCCAGGGCGGTCCACAGCACCACGGCTCGCTTCGACACGTTCTTCGGCAGATAGCGGGCGTAGTCGGCGCTGGTCCCCCACGAGAGCGGGCCGGAGGCCATGATCGCGAACCCGAGCAGCAGGAGCGCCCAGTTCTCGCCCGACGAGACCGGCGGCGGCGTGTACGAGAAGTCGGCCGCGCCGAACACGAAGACGGCGAGCAGGATGAAGCAGACGACGAGCGCGGCGGTGAAGATCGGGCTGAGTTTCAGGATCGTGCCGTGACCGTAGACGCTGATGCCGAAGCTCAGCACGGTCACGACGGCGAGGACTCCCCATTCGGCGCCGGGCGAGACGTCGATGCCGACGTGCTGGAGCAGCGCGACGGCTGCGAGCGTGGCGAAGGTGACGTTGAGGATCTCATAGAAGATGCCGATCAGAACTCCCAGCGCTTCGCCGAACACTTTGTTGCCGCGCGCGCCGAACATGGTGCGCATGATGACGACGCTCGGCGTGCCCGAGGCCGGACCGCTGATGGCGAGCCAGCCGACCGCGATCCACCACAGGTTGCCGAGCACGGTGAGCAGCAGCGCCTGCCAGATCGGCAGGCCGAGAAGGATGAGGACGCCCCCGAGCACGAAGTAGAGGTAGATCACGTTGGCCGACATCCACACCAGAACAGCGAGCCGGGCGTGCCGTGGCGCTCCGCGGGCGGGATGTAGTCGATCCCGCGACTCTCGATGCGGCCGACGGCGTCGACTCCATGCGTCACGGCCAAGATGGCCGGTGCGGCGGTCTCTGTTGCAGGCGTGCTCATCGTGTCGCCTTTCATTCCGTCATCGGACTTTTCTATTGATCAATTGATCAATAAGATGAGGCGACGCTATATACAATGAGGGACGATGTCAAGCACAGACCGCAGAAGGGCCGAGCGGAAGTCGCCGTCGGAACGCGCTGCCGAGATCGAGGATGCGGCGCGCAGCATCGCACTCTCCGGGGGCTTGACGACGGTCACCCTGCGGGGCGTGGCAGCGCACGTCGGCGTGACGCCCGCGCTCGTCGCGCACTACCAGCCGAGCATGGAATCGCTGGTCGCGAGCACATTCACTGCGGTCGTTTCGGCCGAATTGGCCGACGTCGCATCGCTGATCGCTACGTGTCCGACCTCCACCGAACGCCTCTCCCGGCTGATCGACACCCTGCAGGACGGCAGCCGCGACGACCTCACGCTGGTCTGGGTCGACGCGTGGAGTCTCGGCCGGCGGAACGAGGTGCTCGCGGCAGCCGTGCGCACCCAGATGGACGCCTGGGAGGCCTTCATCACGGACGTCCTGGTGGCCGGTTGCGCATCCGGCGAGTTCACGACCGACGAGCCGGGCACCGTCGCCTGGCAGCTGCTCGGCATGATCGACGGCCTCAACGCGCAGTCGCTCGTGCACTTCCGGGACGCGCCCTCGCGCGGACGCTTGATCGCCCACGCCATCGAGCACGAACTGGGCCTCCCGCCGGGTGCCCTCACCGCCTCCGCGCCCGCTCGCGCCTAGACGCTCTCTGCGCGTCGAGTCCGGGAAAAGGCTGCTGATTCTGCCGAATTGAGCGAACTTTTCCCGGACTCAACGGCTCGGCCGCCGGGCTCGACGGATCGCACTCGAGCTCGGCGACGGGCTCGACGGGGGGCTGCTCGGCGCGCTACTTCTTGGGGGCCGGCTGGCAGGGGGCCGCGGCCTTCATGGCCGCGACGGCCTGCGCCTCCGACCAGGGCAGGGCGACGATCGCCTTCGTCCCCGACTTCGCGGGCGCTTTCGATGCAATCGACGCCAGCTGCTGCGCGAGCTCCTGCGCGAACCCCGCCCCGGCCGACGAGTTGTTGAGCGCGACGACCACCGTCAATCCGCTCACCGGATCCGCGAACATGGCCGAGATGAAGCCGGGGATCTCGCCGACGTTCCCGCGCAGCGGCCCGAGTTTCAGCATCCCGAGTCCGTAGGTCTGCCACGAGGGGGCGCCATTGCCGAGGGGGACGCCCGTCTCCTGGGCTTTCGCCGACTTCGCCGAGATGAGCGAACCGGTCGCGAACGCCTGAACGAACGTCTTCAGGTCGGTGATGGTCGAGACGGCTCCCCCGGCGGTCCAGGCCATCGACGGCGACAGCGCCGTCTCGTCCACGGTCGTCCCGCACTGGAGAACACCTGTGTCGGTGAGCGAGGTGGCGTAGCCGAACGGATGCGGCGAGGGGATCGACACCTGGCCCGGGTCGGGGAAGCTCGAGTGCGACATCCCGAGCCGGTCGAAGACGTAATGCCGGTAGAGGTCGGCCCAGCTCATGCCGGTCGCTGCCTGCAACGCCATGCCGAGCAACACCATGCCCGCCTGCGACGCGTAGTAGACCTGGCCGGGCGACCCGGCCGGTTTCGTCGCCAGCCCGTCGCTGAGCAGTTCCATCGTCGGCCACTGCCGCACCGGGTTCGTGACGAACTGGGGTTTCAGCTGCGGCGCGAAGTCCCCGATGCCCGAGGTGTTCTGGCACAGCTCGCGCAACGTGATCCCGCTCACCCCGATCATGCGCGGAAGGTACAGCGCGACCGGGTCGTCGAGTTTCACCGTGCCCGCATCCACCAGGGACAGCAGCACAGAGCAGGTCATCGACGTCGTGTTCGTCGCGATCCTGAAATGCATGTCGGCGGTCACCGGGTCCGATCCTCGGAGGGCAGTCGTGCCCAGGCCGTCCGTGTACCTGCCCGACCATGGGGCCCACACGCCGACAAGCGCTCCGGATGCACCGGCCAGCTTCATCGCATCCGTCACCGCGGTCTCGAGCCGGCCCTCGATCGCCGAGGGGAACGCACCCTGAGCCTGCTGCGGAAGTTTCGCCGTCGCGTCCGCGTACGGAGTGCACGCTCCGAGGACGAGTGCGACAAGGCTCGCCAGTGCGACAGCGGTCACCCGCTTCGCCCCACGAAAGCCCCGAACCATACCCATCCCCCGATGGTTGTTGCACTAACTAGCCAGAATTCTAAACCGAGATGGCCAGTATGGGATCCCGCGAGCGGCATGCGCATAACGTTTCGGCTCCAATCCGATCGGGAGCCTCCTCCGAATAACTCCTGTACGGCGCGAACCGTGCTGACACTAGGAGGAATCGAGAAATGCGAACATCACCAAACCGCCTGATCGCGACCATATTCGGAGCGGTCTATCTACTCGTCGGGGCGCTCGGCTTCGCCTACACCGGCGGCGTCGGGTTCGTCGCCACACAGGGAGGCCTCATCCTCGGCATCTTCGAGGTCAACCCGCTCCACAACATCGCCCACCTGCTCATCGGCGCCGCCCTGCTGATCGCCGGGCTGGTCAGCGTCGTGGCCGCGCGAACCGTCAACATCGTCATCGGCGCCGCCTACCTGCTGCTCGGAATCGTCGGGTTCTTCCTGGCGGGGACGGGCGCGAACATCCTCGCCCTGAACACGCCTGACCACTTCCTCCACCTCGCATCCGCGATCGTGCTCCTGGGAGTCGGTCTCGGGGCGGAGCGTGCGACCCGCAATTCGGCCGCGGTCGCATGAGTACCGCCGCGGCGGGCCGAGGGGGTGATCCCGTGTCGCCGACCTCCGTGCTCGCCGGTCCGACCGGAGTGCCGACGGCCTCGGTGACACAGGCCTGGCTCGCCGCGGCATCCCTTGGAGCGGGGCTGCTCCATCTCGCGACGGGGGCGGGCGCGGGGGTGCCCGCCCTCGTCGTCCTGGTCGCGTTCGGCGCTGCCGAAGTGGCCTGGGCAGTCGCGTGCCTGGCCCGCGAACGTGCGCCGTTCGCACGGCAGGCCAGGTTCGTCGCGCTGCTCCCCGTCGGATGCTGGGCCACGGTCGCCACCGCCGGCGCGACCTTCGGGGTTTCCCCGGCCTTCGCGGACCTCCCGGCGTTCCCGCTGTTCGTGGCCAGCGCCCTCGATCTGGCCGTCGCGCTGACGCTGGTGGCGAGCATCCGGCGTGCGGGTGGCAGGAGCGCACCACAGGTATCTGCCGGGCGTTTCGTCGCCGGCCTGCTGCTGAGTGCTGCTGCGGTCACGCTCGTCACCGTGCCGGCGCTCGGCGCGACCGGGCCCGGCGCGGATGCGGTCAGCGTGCACCTCCTGCACGACGGCGGCCACCACCACTGACCCGGGTGCGGCGCCTCAGCGTTCGCGCATGAAGCGCTCGACGTCCGCGTCGACCATGATGTCGCTCGGACGCAGGGGGCGGGTGAGGTACAGTCCCTCGAGCGAAGTGATGCGGCTGAGCGCCACATACGTCTGGCCCGGGCTGAACGCCCGCGCGCCCAGGTCGACGATCGCGCTGTCGTACGTCTTCCCCTGCGACTTGTGGATGGTGACCGCCCAGGCGAGCCGCAGCGGGAACTGGGTGAACTCGGCCACCACATCCTTCGTCAGCTTCTTGGTCACGGGGGAGTAGGAGTATTTGAACTTCTCCCAGATCGCCGGCTCGACTTCGTGCACGTCGCCGTCCACATCCACATACACCGTCGAGTCGATGCGGGTCACCGTGCCGATCGTGCCGTTCACCCAGCGCGGTCCGTCGCCGGTGCCCGCGTCGTTCCGCAGGAACATCACCTGCGCGCCGACCTTCAGTTCGAGCACCTCGTCCGCGGGAAAAGCCCGCCCACCGAAATCGCCGCTGACCTCGGCTTTCGCCGTCAATGCCCGCCCGGGCAGCTGGCGAAGCGCTGTGGAGTTGATGCGATTGACAGCGTCGTTGCGGGTGGCCAGCGTGATCGTTCCGGCGTCGGGGGCCGGCCGCGCACCCATCTCGTTCAGCCGGTCCGCGATCTCCTTGGTGACGCGCCCGTGCCGAACCGCGTTCAGCATGGCTTTGAAGTCCGCCTCGTGCTGCCGGTGGATCTCGGTCAGCTCCACGATCTTGAGCTCCGTCTCCCTCCACACCTTCGCATCGAAGAACCACATCGACCGGTAGGTGTCGCCGAAGTAGGCCCGCTCATCCGAATCCCCGGGGACCGGCGCGAGTTGGTAAGGATCGCCGAACAGCACCACCTGCACGCCGCCGAACGCCTCGTACGGCCGCTGCCGCGCCTGGCGCAGGCTTCGGTCGATCGCGTCCATCAGGTCGGCGTTCACCATCGAGATCTCGTCGATCACGAGGGTGTCGATCGTGTTCAGCAGCTTGCGCAGTTCGGCGCTCTGATCGATGTCGTGATCGGCGATGACACCGATCGGCAGGCGGAACAACGAGTGGATGGTCTGGCCACCGACGTTGAGCGCCGCCACCCCGGTGGGGGCGCTGATCACCAGCTGTTTCTCGGTGTTCCACGAGAGATGGTTGAGCAGGGTCGACTTTCCCGTGCCCGCGCGCCCGGTCACGAAGACGTGTTCGCGCGTGTTCTCGATGAGCTCGTACACGGCCGCCTGCTCGGCTGAGAGGGGGAGCTGGCCCACCTGCGTCCCCTTTCCTGCGATGAGAAGCCCGTTCAGCCTATCCCGCTCCGAGCGCGGCGGAGCCCCTCGACGCCCGGCCTGTGAGCGCATCCTAGGATTGCCTCATGCCTGAGGTCGCCGAGGTCAGCGCTCCCGCGCATCCACCCGCCCCAGCGCCGCCGCGCACCGCCGTGGTGCTGCTCTGGTCCGGGATCGGCGTACTCCTGCTCGTCGCGTTCGTTGCGGCGATCGGCATCCTGCAGCGGGATGTGTACAGCCCGTCCGGTTTCGTCACCGGCTACCTGGATGCACTCGCCCGTCACGACGCACGCGCCGCGCTCGCAATGCCAGGCGTCGACGCGTCCGATGCCGCCCTTGCTGCGGCGGGCCTTCCGCATGCCCCGTCGCGTGAGCTCCTGCGGTCGGATGTCCTGGCCGACATCTCTAGCGTGCGTATCCTTCACGACGACGAACTCTCGGACGGCGTCCACCAGGTGGCGTTCGACGCTGTGGTGGACGGAACCCCGGTCTCGTCGACGTTCCGCGTGGAGCAGACCGGGAGCATCGCCGGCATCCTTCCCCTGTGGAGGTTCGCGACGACGCCGCTCGCGGACGCGGCGGTCACGGTGGAGCACGCCGGGACGTTCACGGTCGCCGGCCATACCCTCGACACCCGGGCCGCCGATCCGACCCAGCCGGCAGAAGCCTTCACGACCAAAGCTGACTACCTGGTCTTCGCGCCAGGAATCTACCGGCTCGGGCACTCGTCGATGTATCTGCACGCCGACACGGCCTCCCTGCTCGCACAGAAACCGGGGGCCGTCGCCAGCGTCTCGGTGGTGGCCCAGCCGACATCGGAGTTCATCTCGAAGGTCGAGTCCCAGCTCGACGGCTTCCTCGACGAGTGCGCGAAGCAGCCCGTGCTGCAGCCGGCAGGATGCCCGTTCGGTGTCGTCATCGACGACCGGGTGGTCGGGACACCCGCCTGGTCCATCGTCCGGTATCCACCGGTGAACATCGTGGCCGGCGCGAACAGCTGGCAGATGGCTCCGGCGGAGGGGATCGCGCACCTGCAGGTCACGGTGCAGTCGCTGTTCGACGGGACGATCTCGACGCGCAGCTCGGACGAGCCGTTCTCCGTCGCGTTGTCGAGCATCGTCATCCGGCCGGACGGCGCACTCGACATCGTCGTCGCCGGCTGACGCGTCCGTGCCGCCCGAGCGCACGCGTCACACCCGAGCGCACGCGTTAGGTCCGAGCGCACGCGTCACAACCGAGCGCACGCGCACAGACACGGGCGCTGGGCCAGAACGCCTGCGATCCGTGCGAGCGGGTCAGCCGCTGTGGTCGTGTTCTGCCAGGCGAGCGAGTCGCTCGTTGTAGGCGTTCAGCTCGGCCTCACCCGTGCGATCCGCGTTGCGGTCGCGTCGCTTGGTCTCTTTCGCATCGCTGCGACTCCACTGGACCGCGACGACGATCGCGAGGATGACGGTCGGGATCTCGCCGATACTCCAGGCGATTCCTCCTCCCGTCTGCTGGTCCGCGAGTGGAAGCTGCCCCCACGTGCGCCCCATAGCGCCGAACCAGTCGGCGAGCAGGAGGCTGGACGAGGTGATGATGCTGAGCCCGAAGAACGCATGGAAGGCCATGGTTGCGAGCAGGAGGACCAGCCGGAACGGGTACGGCAGGCGGTACGGCACGGGGTCGATACCGATGAGCGACTGCACGAACAGGTAGCCCGTGATGAGGAAGTGCGTGATCATCCACTCATGACCGATGTGATCGGTCGTCGCCCAGCGGAACAGGGGCGTGTAGTAGAACGCCCAGAGCGAGCCGGCGAAGAGGACCGCCGCCACGATCGGGTTGGTGAGGACTCCCGCGACACGGGAGTGCACCGCCAGCATGATCCATTCGCGGCCGCCCCGTGACCCGTCGGTGCGCTTGCGGATCGTCCGGAGCGCCAGGGTGATGGGCGCGCCCGGCACGAGCAGCAGCGGCACCATCATCGTGAGCACCATGTGGGCGAGCATGTGCGTCGAGAAGAGGTACTTCTCGTACACATTGACCCCGCCGGAGGTGATGTAAAACAGCAGGGCGATGCCTGCGATCCAGAGAATCGTGCGGTGGATCGGCCAGCGGTCGCCGCGGCTGGTCAGCCGGCGCACCGCAGCCAGGTAGAAGAAGATCGCGAAGCCGCAGCCGAGCACCCAGAGCAGGTCGAAGTTCCAGCTGGTGAAGTACCGGGCGAAGGTGAGCTCCGGGGGCAGCTTCTCGCCGGTCAGGATCTCGGCGGGGGTCGGCGCACTGCCGAGGGTCTGGGCGACCGGGGTCGCCGTGCGGGCGAGGGCAGCTGCGACACCGGAGGCCACGCCCATGAAGGCGAGCTCTGCGGTCACCAGCCACCAGAACGTGCTGCGTTTCGCGCCGGATTGCAATCGCCCGATCAGGAACCGCCGCTGTGCGACCCCGAAGACTCCGAGCGCCACGAGAGCTGCGACCTTGACCAGCACCAGGATTCCGTAGGGCGTCGCCAGCTTGTCGAGCGTGCCGATGCGCAGTTCAGCACTCACATAGCCGGATGCCGCGACCACGACGAAGCAGACGATCGCGAGCGTCGAGTACCGCTCGATCACGGGCACGAGCCGTGCGCCGTCGAGGGTCTTGCGGATGAGCACGACGGTGAGCAGGCCGCCCAGCCAGATCGCCGCGAAGGCGATGTGGAGACCGAGCGCGGTGATCGCGGCATCGTGACCGGCCGTGCCCGCCGCATGCCCCTGCTGGGCCATCGGAAGAAGCGAGAGCAGCGCCAGGGCGGTGACGAAGGCGAGCGCGGTCTGATTGCGCACAGCGAAGCAGAGGACCGTCACGGCGGCAGCGATCAGCGTCGTGCCGAGCCACGCCTGACCGAGCGAGACGCTCGTGACGAACGAACTGAGCCCGTCGGTGAACGTCTGGTCGAGGGAGAGCGGAATGCCCGTCACGCTCACGAACGTCAGCAGGCCCGTTATGGCGCTGGCCACCGTCATCACGGCGGCGGATGCGGCTGCGATGTCGAGCGTGCGATTGAATTCGGGCTGCCGCGGGCTGAGCGCGAAGCAGGTGAGGAGCAGTGCTCCGATCGTGCCGGCTGCGCTCAGGTTGACGACGAGCTTCGCCGTGGGGAGTCCGTACCGGACCAGGGCCCCAGGGTCCGCCAGGAGAGGTGCGGCGGCGCCCCCGCCGAAGCCGAGTGCCGCGAAAAGAGCCAGAAATGCCACCACCACGAGCACGACGGGGCCGGCTAGGCGGATGACTCTGGGCACCGATCAAGCCTATGTCGTGCCTGCTGTGAGCAGGCACACAGCCGAAGAGCTGTGGAGAGCGCGCGAGCGTCGCGTCCCCCGGGAAAAGCAACGAGGGGGATGCCGGCCTGCGGCATCCCCCTCGTCGAAAGCGTGAGCTACTACTTGACGGCAGCCTTGAGCTTCGAGCCCGCGGTCAGCTTGACGCGGTGGCCGGCCGGGATGGCGATCTCGGCGCCGGTCTGCGGGTTGCGGCCGGTGCGAGCAGCGGTCTCGGTGCGCTCAGCAGCGAGCCAGCCGGGGATGGTGACCTTGCCACCGTTTGCGACGGTCTCCGCGACGGTGGCGAAGAATGCGTCGAGCACGCCACCGACGGCGGCCTGGCTCTGACCGGATGCAGCGGCAACTGCGGCAACGAGCTCGGTCTTGTTCAGCGACTTGTCAGCCATTGAGTGTCCTCCTCGGACCTTTTTGCTGTAATACAGCTTTCTAGTGGAACGGTTGAGGCCACGAAGGGCCATTACGTCTGGTCGGTTTGACCGCCTTGAATGTATCAGAATCCCGCGTGTTTTCGCGGATTTGCGGGCTTTTTCGCAATGTCTACGCGTGTTGCGAACACCGTTCGGGGGGCATTTCGACGACCGGGACGACAGAAGGGGTGCCCGACCGAAGTCGAACACCCCCTCTGGAGTGAACTGGCGCGTCTACCAGTCGTGCTGTCTACCAGCTCGACTTGGTGATACCGGGCAGTTCGCCGCGGTGGGCCATGTCACGGAAGCGAACACGCGAAATGCCGAACTTGCTGAGGTTTCCGCGGGGACGTCCGTCGACGGCGTCGCGGTTGCGCAGGCGCACCGGGGACGCGTTGCGGGGGAGCTTCTGCAGGCCGACACGTGCGGCTTCGCGGGACTCGTCGGTTCCGTTCGGGTCGACGAGCGCCTTCTTCAGCTCCAGTCGCTTGGCGGCGTAGCGGTCGACGACCACCTTGCGCTGCTCATTGCGGGCGATCTTGCTCTTTTTGGCCATGGTCTAGCGCTCCTCTCGGAACTCGACGTGCTTGCGCACGATGGGATCGTACTTTTTGAGCACGAGACGGTCGGGGTCGTTGCGGCGGTTCTTCTTGGTCACGTAGGTGTACCCCGTGCCTGCCGTCGAACGAAGCTTGATGATCGGACGGATGTCCTGCTGCTTAGCCATTAGATCTTCTCCCCACGGGCCAGGATGTCCTTGACAACCGACTCGATACCGCGGACATCGATGACCTTGATGCCCTTCGCGCTGACGGTGAGCGTGACGTTACGGCGAAGCGACGGAACGTAGTACGTCTTCTTCTGAACGTTCGGGTCGAAACGACGCTTGGTGCGCCGGTGCGAGTGCGAAATGTTGTGACCGAAGCCGGGAACCGCTCCAGTCACTTGGCAGGTTGCTGCCATGGTTTTCCTCCAATACCGCGGAGCAGGAGTGCTCCGCCCAAGATCCCTTGTCGGCACGCGCAACACACCTGCTTGTGAAAGAAAGTGGATTGGCGCACGATCCGAGTGGGAGAGGCCCACTCAGCCAAACATCAATACTACGTTGAATGGCTGCGCACCTGCAAACCGAGTCACGCTTCTCCCGCAGCTGCGGCCCCGAATGAGCGGTTGGCGATGGCCTGAACGTCGCGGTCGAGAAGATTGATTCGTGCATCCAGACCGTCGATGCGGACACCGATCCGTGCATCCAAGGCATCGATCTTGTCGGTCAACCGCGCTTCTAGCGACTCGAACCGGTGGTCGATCGCCTGGAACCGATGATCGAGCGATTCGAACCGATGGTCGATCGATTCGAAGCGATGGTCGAGCCCCACGAATCTCTCATCCAGCCGATCGAGCACCCGGCCGACCGATTGCTGCAAGAGCTTCGTGCTGAAGAGCACCATCAGGCCGAACACGGAGAGCAGCGTCGCCGCCAGTACACCGATCACTGTCCAGATCTGCGCATCATTCACTTCGATCACCACTCCAGCCTGTCGCATCCGTACTGCGACGGTAGGAGCAACCGGGTAACCAACGCCGTAGAGCGCCGATTTCAGTGGATAACTCGAGTCAGGCGGCCGTTGTGGAGGAACAGCTGGCGCACAGGCCGAACACATCGACCACGTGCTGCGCCTCGGTGAAGCCGTGCGAGGCCGCCGCCGCCTTCGCCCACTGCTCGACCGCATCCGCCTCGATCTCCACCGTCAGCCCGCAGTTGCGGCAGATCAGGTGATGGTGATGGCCGGTCGTGCATGCCCGGTAGAGGCTTTCGCCCTCGGGCGACTGCAGCGAGTCCGCATCCCCCTCCGACGCGAGGTCGGCGAGAGCGCGGTACACGGTCGCGAGGCCGATGGGCGACCCTGCCTCGTGCAGGTTCATGTGGAGGCCCTGCGCGCTGATGAAGCCCTCCGTCGAGGTCAGCGCGTCGCGGACCGCCTCGCGTTGCCAGGTGTTGCGCTTCACGATCTCAGGCTAGCTCTTTCTGGAGGTCACGAGCCGGACGCCCGGCCTCCGTCGGTGCCCCGGCGCGCCCGGAGCGGGGCCGGGCGCTGGAGCGGCGGTTTGCACGCCGTCCGCCGGCGATCCGGCACACGACGTAGATGAGGAACGAGATGGTCGTCACGTACGGGCTGATGGGCAGCGAGCCCCCGAGTGCCAGCATGATCCCGCCTACGACCGAGGTCAGCGCGAACACGACGCTCAGGATCGGGACCGCGAGGGGGGACGACGAGATCCGCATTGCGGCGGCGGCGGGCGTCACCAGGAGGGAGAGCACCAGCAGCGCCCCGACGATCTGGATCGACACGGCGACGGCGAGGCCGAGCAGCACCATGAAGGCGAGCGCGATGAACCGCACCGGCACCCCGCGCGATGCCGCGACATCCGCATCCAGACTGTCGAAGGTCAACGGCCGCCACATGACCAGCAGTCCGACGAGCACGAGGGCACTGATGGCGATCAGCCACCCGAGCTGCGGATCGTCCACCGACACGATCTGCCCGGTCAGCAGGCCGAACTTGTTCGCGCTCCTCCCCGGATACAGGGCCAGGAAGAGGATGCCGAGGCCGAGGCCGAACGGCATGAGCACCGCGATGATCGAGTTGCGGTCGCGCGCCCTGGCACCGAGGATGCCGATCAGCACGGCAGCGATGAGGGACCCGGCGAGGGACCCGATGACCACGTTCACGCCGAACAACAGGGCGGCGGATGCGCCGGCGAACGACAGCTCGCTGATCCCGTGGACCGCGAACGCCATGTCGCGCTGCATGACGAAGACGCCGATCAGGCCGCCGACCACGCCGAGCACGGCTCCCGCGAGGATCGAATTGTGCACCAGCACGAGCAGCTCGCCGTAATTGGCGAAGTCGAACAGCTGGCTCCAGAGGTCGGGTGTTCCATTCATGCGACGGGCTCCCGGTTCTCGGACGGTTCCGGATGCGGACCGTGGCCGTGGTCGTGGTGGCCGTGCGTCTCCGCATCCGGGATCCCGACGACCACGATGCGTCCGCGGCTCCTGATCACATCGACCGGCGTGCCGTACAGGTCGGTGAGGACATCACTGCGGAGCACCTCGTCGGGGGTGCCCTCACGGAACCGACCGCCGGCGAGGTAGAGCACGCGGTCGACCATCCCGAGCACTGGGTTCACGTCATGCGTGACGAACACGACGGCGCTGCCGTGCTCACGCCGCCTGCGGTCGATCAGTTCGCTCACCCCGCGCTGGTGCTGCAGGTCGAGCGAGAGCAGCGGCTCGTCGCAGAGCAGGAGGGCCGGGTCTCCGGCGAGCGCCTGGCCGACACGCAGCCTCTGCTGCTCGCCTCCCGACAGGTTGCCCACGGGGACGTCGGCGTAGCGCCGGGCGCCGACGGCGTCGATGAGCTGTTCGGTCTGGCGCCGGTCCTCTTTGGTCGAGATCGGGAGGCCCCAGCGGTGTCCGTTCACACCCAGCGCGACCAGGTCGCGCGCGCGCATCGGGGTGCCGGGTGCGATCAGTTTCTGCTGCGGGATGTAGCCGATTCGGCGGTCGCCGGTGCGCACGTCGTGGCCGTCGAACTCGATCGTCCCCGCATCCAGCTTCTGCTGTCCCAGGATCGTCTTCAGCAGGCTCGTCTTTCCGGAGCCGTTCGGCCCGAGGACCGCCACGAATTCGCCGGCGTGCACGTCGAGCGAGAGCCCGTGCCACAGCGTGCGATCGCCGAAACCGAGGTCCGCGTCGCGCAGCCGCAGCACGACCGGCCGCTCTGCGGGAGGGGGCACCAGGTCGAGTGGTTCCGAATCGGTCATCTTCTCCGCCCTACTCGCCCAGCGCCGCGGCGATCGCGTCGAGGTTGCCGCTCATCCAGCCGATGTAGTGCTTGCCCTGCGGCAGGGTCTCGGTCACCGGGACCGTCGGCACGTGCGCGCCTTTCGCGGCCGCGATCACCCGGTCGGTCTCGGCGCCGCTCGTCTGCTCGTTGTACACGAGGAGCCTCACCGCACGGTCGCGGAACAGCGCGGTGGTGTCCTTGAGCACGGCGGGGGAGACGTCGGTCCCTTCTTCGATCGCGTGGCTGAAGGCCGGGGGCGTCTTGTCGACGAGGCCGATCGCCTCGAGCATGTACAGCGGAACGGGCTCGGTGATGGCGACCCCTTCGCCGGCGTGCTTCCCCCTGAGGGCCGTCTCCCGCACCTGGAGCGCTGCGAGCTTCCCGTCGAAACGTGCAGCATTGGCGGTGAACGTCGACGCTTTCGACGGATCGGCGTTCGAGAGTTCTGCCGCAAGGTGGTCGGCGAAGGTCGCGATCGTCGGCAGGTCGTACCAGACATGCTCGTTCAGGTCGCCATTGGCGTCGGGTTTCTTGCCCGACAGCTCGACCACGTTCAGAACGGTCACCTTCGGATTGTCCAGCGACGACATCATCGTGCCGACGAAGTCGTCGTATCCGCCACCGTTCTCGACGACGATGTCGGCCTTCGAGAGCGCCAGCTCGTTCTGGGCGCTCGCCTCGAACGAGTGCGGATCCTGGGCCGGGTTGGTGATGAGCGCCGTCACCTGGACGGCGTCGCCCCCGATCGCCTGCGCGATGTCGCCGTAGACGTTGGTGCTCGTGACGACGGAGACGGTCGCGGATCCAGGGCTGCCTGGTGCACCGGTCCCGGCCGCGCACCCGGCGAGCAGCAGCGCCGCGGCGAGCGCCGGCAGCGCGAGCACGAGGGATCGCTTCTTCCAGGGATTGTGCACCCTGGAAATCTAACCCTTGTTGATAATGATTGTCAAAACCATTGTCGTTAGTCGAACCGGACGAACGCGCGGAGCACGCCCCCGTGCGTCTCGCGGGTATCACCGAAACCGAGCGACTCGTAGAACGCCTTCTGGCCGGGCTCATCGTCGGTGAGCAGCACCTTCTGGCGCACGCCCGGGTATGCCGCGAGCAATGAGGCGACCAGCGAGCGGCCGAGCCCGCGCCGCTGGTGGTCCGGATGCACAAGCACGTCCTGCAGATACAGGATGGTCGCCCCGTCGGTCACCGCCCGCGCGAGCCCGACGAGCTCCGCACCATTGAACGCCACCACGAGCGCGGCCGACCCGGCGAGCGCCCGCTCCAGTGTCTCCGGATCCTTCGTGTATGCGCTCCAGCCGACCGACTCGTAGAGCGCCAGGGCCGCAGCGGCGTCCAGCCCGCGCGCATCCGAAACCCGCACCTCGACCATCCGTCGGCCTTTCTTCGAGCGCAACCGTCAGTCGAGCAGGAGTGCGGGCTCCTCGATGATGGCCGCCACGTCCGCGAGGAAGCGGCTCGCCACATCCCCGTCGACCACCCGGTGGTCGAACGAAGCGCCCAGCGTCGTGACCATGCGTGGCCGCACCTCGCCGTCGACGACCCACGGCTTCTGCTTGATCGTGCCGAGCGCGACGATGCCGCACTCGCCAGGGTTGAGGATGGGCGTCCCCGTGTCCATGCCGAAGACGCCGACATTCGTGATCGTGATCGTCCCGCCGGACATCTCCGCCGGCTGGGTGCGTCCGTCTCGCGCGGTGAGGGTCAGCTGTTCGAGGGCGCCCGCCAGTTCGAGCAGCGACATCTCCTGCGCTTCCTTCACGTTCGGGACGATCAGGCCGCGGGGCGTCGCAGCGGCGATCCCGAGGTTCACGTAGTGGTGGACGATGATCTCGTCGTCCGTCCAGGTCGCGTTGACGGTCGGGTTGCGGCGCACCGCCCAGATCATCGCCTTCGCCATGATGAGCAGCGGGGACACCTTGACCCCGGTGAAGTCGGGGGAGTTCTTGAGTCGCTTGACGAACTCCATCGTGCGGGTCGCATCGACGTCGACGAAGAGGCTGACGTGCGGCGCCGTGAACGCGCTCGACACCATCGCCTGCGCGATCGCCTTGCGCACGCCCTTCACCGGGATGCGCTCCTCACGGGAATCCGGCCATTCCGGCGTCTGGATGTTGCGGAACACGCTCGCCTGGGTGGCCTCACGGAGAACGTCGTCACGGGTGATGTCGCCGATCGGGCCCGTCGCCGTGACGACCGCCAGGTCGACGCCCAGGTCCTTCGCGAGCTTGCGGATGGGCGGTTTCGCGATCACGGGGACGGTCGACGCGGGGGCGGCGGCGGCCTCCGGCCGGTTCGGGATGTGCTGGCTGGGCGCAGCGGCGTGCGCGGCGTGCGACGGCGGCGTCAGCGAAGCATCCGGAACGATGGTGATCGCAGAAGTGCCCGGATGCGTCACCCGGCGGCGCCTGCTCGTCGCGTGCCCGGTGCTCCCGTAGCCGACGAGCGGCGCCTGCTTCT
The DNA here is from genome assembly GCF_055231915.1 of Leifsonia sp. Ger2509. NCBI lineage: Bacteria > Bacillati > Actinomycetota > Actinomycetes > Micrococcales > Microbacteriaceae > Leifsonia > Leifsonia sp. Ger2509. Next base: position 2,313,208 of record NZ_JBUYVB010000003.1, on the reverse strand, counting down.
CGTCGACCTCGTGCGAGACGCTGGCTGCGGCGTCGGCGGCGGCCTCGTCGACCTCCGGCGTGGAGCCGTGCGCTGGCGCGCCGAGCGTCTCCGGCGCATCCACCGAACCGCTCGAGACGGTGATGATCGGAGTTCCGACGTCGACGGTCTGGCCCGCGGACACCAGCAGTGCGCCGACGGTGCCGGCGAACGGCGACGGCAGTTCGACCAGCGACTTCGCGGTCTCGATCTCGACGAGCACCTGGTTGACCGAAACGGTGTCGCCGGGCGCCACCTTCCATTCGACGATCTCCGCCTCGGTCAGGCCTTCGCCGACGTCGGGGAGGAGGAACTTCGATTCGCTCATGCTGCAGCTTCTTTCGGTCGGTTCGCCCGGGATGCCGGTTGTGCCGGTGTGCGGGTCAGTACGCGAGGCTTCTGTCGATGGCCTCGAGCACGCGGTCGGCGTCGGGGAGGTACATCGCTTCGACCTTCGACGGCGGGTACGGAGTGTCCCAGCCGGAGACGCGGATCACAGGGGCTTCGAGGACGTAGAAGGCCTTCTCGGCGACCGTCGCCGCGATCTCCGATCCCACACTGGCGTTGGACGCGGCCTCCTGCACGACGACCAGGCGGCCGGTCTTGCGCACGGAGTCGAGGATGGGCCCGTAGTCGATCGGGGAGATGGAGCGCAGGTCGATGACCTCGACGCTCGTCCCCTCTTCTGCTGCGAGTTCTGCCGCGTGCAAGAGTGTGGTGACCATGGCGCCGTGTCCGACGACGGTCACATCCGTGCCGTGCCGTGCCACGCGGCTCGCGTGCAACGGTGCGACCGGGTCGGTGAGATCGATCTCGCCCTTGATGAAGTACCGGCTCTTCGGCTCGAAGAACAGGACAGGGTCGTCGGATGCGATCGCCTCCTGGATCATCCAGTAGGCGTCGTGAGAAGTACTGGGGCTCACCACCCGGAGGCCGGGCGTGTGCGCGAAGTAGGCTTCCGGGCTCTCCGAGTGGTGCTCGATCGAGCCGATGTGGCCGCCGTACGGCACGCGGATGACGATCGGCATCGTGACCGTCCCCTCGTGGCGGTTGCGCATCCGGGCCAGCTGGGTCGTGATCTGGTCGAACGCCGGGAAGATGAACCCGTCGAACTGGATCTCGCAGACCGGGCGGTAACCGCGCATGGCCAGGCCGATGGCGGTGCCGAGGATCGCGGATTCGGCCAGCGGGGTGTCGAGCACGCGCTGCGGGCCGAATTCGGCGTGCAGGCCCTCGGTGACGCGGTAGACACCGCCGAGCGGGCCGATGTCCTCGCCCATCAGCAGGACCTTGGGGTCGTTCGCGAGGGCGTCGTGCAGGCCCTTGGTGATCGCCTTGCCGAGCGGGAGTGTGATGACCGGGCTGGTAGGCGGAGCAGATGCGGGTGCCGGCTCTTCGGATGCGGGCGCCGGCACTTCGGATGCGGGCGCCGGCTCTCCGGATGCGGTCGAGTCGGCCTCGTCAGCTTCGCCGGAACCGTCGCGGTCCTCCGACTCGACGACCCCGGCGTCTTCGACGCCCTCAGCATCCTCGGCGTCGTCCACGACCTCAGCGTCCTCGACGACCTCGGACGTCTCCGCATCCATCGTCGCTTCGTGGACCTCGTGCGCCTCGACGAACTCCGCTTCGTGTACTTCGGCCCCGGGCGCCTCATCAGCGTCCACGATCACCGGGAAGCTCTGGTTCAGGTCGCTCATGCGCGCTCCTCATCGAAGGACGCCTCGTAGCGCCGCACCCATTCCTTCTGTTCGGCGATCAGCGGATGCGGTTCTGCGTAGACGTGGTCGAAGATGATGTCCATCGGGGGAGGGGTGACTTCGAGCAGCCTGCGGCGCGCATCCGCCGCGATGTCGGCCGCTTCCTCATCGACGGAGGCGAAGAAGGTGTCGCCGACGCCGAGATCGGACAGGTAGGTGCGGTAGCGGGCGATCGGGTCGCGCGCGATCCACGATTGCAGCTCTTCGTCCGTGCGGTACTTCGTCGGGTCATCCGCTGTGGTGTGGGCGCCGACCCGATAGGTGAGCGCCTCGATGAGGGCGGGTCCGTATCCGGCCCTCGCGTCATCCATCCACTTCGCTGTGACGGCGAAGCTGGCGAGGACGTCGTTGCCGTCGACCCGGGTACCGGGGATGCCGAAACCACTGCCGCGCAGATAGAGGGGAGTGCGCGACTGGCGTTCGACCGGGACCGAGATCGCCCACTGGTTGTTCTGCAGGAAGAAGACCTGCGGAGTGCGGTAGCTCGCCGCGAAGACGAGGGCCTCGCTGACGTCACCCTGCGACGATGCGCCGTCGCCGAAGTAGACGATGACGGCCTCGTCGGTGTCCGTATTCCCCGTGCCGGTCTTCCCGTCGAACTGGATGCCCATGGCGTATCCGGTCGAGTGGAGGCTCTGCGAACCGAGCACCAGCGAGTAGAGGTGGAAGTTGCCGTTCTCCGCCGGATTCCACCCGCCGAGGGTGACGCCCCGCAGCATCCTCAGGATGTTCACCGGGTCGAGCCCGCGGATCATGCCGACGACATGCTCGCGGTACGACGGGAAGATGTGGTCCTGTGCTCGGGTGGCGTGGGCGGAACCCACCTGGGCCGCCTCCTGGCCGTGGCTCGGCACCCACAGGGCCAGCTGGCCCTGGCGCTGCAGGTTCGCGGACTCGAGGTCGAACCGGCGGACGACCGCCATGTCGCGGTAGAAGCGACGGTAATCGGCCTCGGTCAGGCGCTCGAGGTACGGAACGTATTCGGCTGCGGACTCGCTCGGCTGAAAACGCCCTTCGGGGGTCAGCAGTTGAACGGTCGGCGCTTGGCGCGGGGAATCCATCGAGGCAGCCACCGTACTAACCTAACCGCTTGGCGGGGTGCCCATTTGGTAGGTTCCGCACAATATCTCCCGCGACCTCAAGGAGTTTCTCCACAGACTCCGTTTCGCCAATGCTGATCCGGATGCCCTCCGGCGGGAAGGCGCGCACCGTCAGTCCGGCGTCGAAGAACGCGTCGTTCGCCGCCGCCGTCTCCGCACCTGTCGCGAGCCAGACGAAGTTCCCCTGCGCTTCCGGAACGATCCATCCCTGCTCGATGAGGCGGGCGCGCAGGTCGTCGCGCACCATCGCGATGCGCGCCACGCGCTCCATCAGCTCGTCCTCGCGGTCGATGGAGGCGAGCGCTGCGATCTGGGCCGCATCCGTCACGGACAAGGGGATCGCGGCACTGCGCGCGGCGTCCAGGACATCCTCCGGGCCGACTGCGTAGCCGATGCGGAGTGCCGCGAGCCCGTACGCCTTCGAGAAGGTACGGAGCACGACCAGGTTGGGGTAGCGGGAGAGCAGCGGGATGCCGTCGACGCTGGCATCGTCCGTCACGAACTCGTAGTACGCCTCGTCGAGGAGGACGAGGAGGTCGTCCGGAACCCGCTCCATGAAGGACTCGAACGCCTGCGCGGTCACGATCGTGCCGGTCGGGTTGTTGGGGCTGCAGACGATGACCACGCGGGTGCGGTCGGTGATGGCTGCGGCCATCGCGTCCAGGTCGTGACCACCGTCTTCGCGGTTCGGTACGCGGATGCTCGTGGCCCCCGCCACCGTCACAAGCCCGGGGTAGGCCTCGAACGAGCGCCACGAATACACGACCTCGTCGCCGGTGCCGGCGGCAGCGGAGATCAGCTGGGCGAGCAGGGAGACGGAGCCGCTGCCGAGATGCACCCGGCCGACGTCGACGCCGTGGCGTTCGGCGAGGCGGGTGCGCAGGGCGAGACCGCTCGCGTTCGGGTAGCGGTTCAGATCGTTGAGAACGGCCGCAACGGCGTCCACGACGCCGGGCAGCGGTGCGTACGGATTCTCATTGCTCGACAGTTTGAAACCGTCGGCGGGAGCCGGCCGGCCCTGCTTGTAGGCGGGCACGGCCACGATCTCCGGGCGCAGCTTCACGCCCGGTCGCTCTGAGTTACTCACAGACCCAACTTACCGGCGTCCACATTCCCCAGCGGGAATTACTTCCTCGACCGCTGCGGCTCCCGCTGACATAGTGGAAGCCATGAGATTCCTCCTCAAGCTCATCATCAACGCTTTCGCGCTCTGGCTCACCACGTTCATCGTCAGCGGTGTGACGGTGAAGCCGTACGCGGAGGGCGAGGTGCCGACCATCCTCACCTACCTGCTGATCGCGCTGATCTTCGGTGTCGTCAATGGTGTCCTGGGCACGGTCATCCGCATCGTGGCGTTCCCGCTGTACGTCCTGACGCTCGGCCTGCTCGCCCTCGTCGTGAATGCCCTGCTGCTGCTCCTGGTCGCGTGGATCAGCAGTCTTCTCGGCTTCGGGCTCTACATCGACGGGTTCTGGGCGGGCTTCTGGGGAGCGATCGTGCTCGCCATCATCTCGTGGCTGATCGGACTCATCTTCCGCCCGGTCACGCGCGATCGCTGAGGCGAGAGGCATTCGGCAAACTGCGGAAGAATGGGTCTGTCGTCCCGTTCGCAAGGAGCCCCATGACCGCCCTGCCTCCCCAGCCGCTCAGCCCGCTCGATGGCCGCTACCGCTCCGCGGTGGTCGGCCTCGGCGACTTCCTGTCCGAAGCCGGCCTCAACCGCGCCCGGGTGCAGGTCGAAGTCGAGTGGCTGATCTACCTGACAGGGCACCGGATGTTCGGCGCCACGCCGCTCTCGATCGAGCAGACCGCGTCACTGCGAGCCCTGGCCGACGGCTTCGGCCAGCCTGAGATCGACCGTCTGGCCGAACTCGAGGAGACCACCAAGCACGACGTCAAAGCCGTCGAGTACCTGGTGCGGGAACGGCTCCATGCGCTCGGTCTGGATCACATCGCCGAGCTCACGCACTTCGCCGCCACCAGCGAGGACATCAACAACCTGTCGTACGCGCTCACGGTGAGCGCGGCGATCCACCAGGTCTGGCTGCCCAAGTACCGCGCGGTGATCGCCGAGCTTCGTGCCCAGGCCCACCAGTACCGCGACGATGCGATGCTCGCTCGCACGCACGGCCAGCCGGCGACGCCGACCACGATGGGCAAAGAGCTGGCCGTCTTCGCGTACCGCCTCGAGCGGGTCGACAAGCAGATCGTCGGCACGGAATTCCTCGGAAAGTTCAGCGGTGCGACCGGAACGTTCGCCGCACACCTCGTGGCCGACCCCGACGCCGACTGGCAGCGCATCTCGGAAGAGTTCGTGACGGGTCTCGGCCTCGACTGGAACCCGCTCACCACGCAGATCGAGTCCCACGACTGGCAGGCGGAGCTCTACAACCGGATCTCGCACGCCAATCGCATCCTCCACAACCTCGCCACCGACGTCTGGACCTACATCTCGCTCGGCTACTTCCGCCAGGTTCCGGAGCCGGGTGCGACGGGCTCGTCGACGATGCCGCACAAGGTCAACCCCATCCGCTTCGAGAACGCCGAGGCCAACCTCGAGTTGAGTTCAGCGCTGCTCGACTCGCTCGCGGCCACTCTCGTCACCAGTCGCCTGCAGCGCGACCTCACCGACTCGACGACCCAGCGCAACATCGGCGTCGCCCTCGGACACTCGCTTCTCGCCCTCGACAACATCCAGCGCGGTCTCGGCCAGATCGACCTGGACCGCGAGCTTCTAGCCGCCGATCTCGACGCCAACTGGGAGATTCTGGGCGAGGCCATCCAGACGGTCATCCGGGCCGAGGTGTCGGCGGGACGTTCGTCGATCACCGACCCGTACGCGCTGCTCAAGGAGCTCACCCGCGGAAAGCGCATCGGCCGCGAGGACCTCGCCGAGTTCGTGCAGCGGCTCGACATCGGCGCGGCCGCCAAGGCGCGCCTGCTCGAGCTGACCCCCGGCACCTACACCGGCGTCGCGTCCCGGCTCGTCGACCGGCTCGACCCGCAGTAGCGGCGGTGCCCAGCGCTCGGCGCTCGGTGCCGATGCCTGCTACCGGCGCGTTCCGGGCGCCCTCGGGCCGAGGGTGACACCTGCGGTCGACAGCGCCTGGCACGCCACGCACTCTCGGCCGGAACGAGCACTCTCGGCGCGACGTCTCGGGGTACGCCGCCACTCAGTGCTTGGTGTCGTCGCCGCGGTTCTGCTCTTCGAGGTCGCTGACCTCATCGGCGTTCGGCTTGAACGCGAGCGAGAACATCGCGAGACCCACGAGCGCGACGATGAACGCTATGCCGAAGGAGATCGCCGCCAGAACGGGCTCACGCGTCGACATCAGCACGATCAGGCCGACGAAGACCGCCAGGATGGCCGAGCCGACGAGCAGTTCGACCGGCCGGAACCGGTCTTTGCGGCTCGGCTGATGCACGGCGCCGGTGGCGGGAACGGGCGAGTTTGCGGGCACGTTGGAATCCTTTTTGCGGCTCATGATCCGCTCTCCATGGGGTGCTCTGTCGGCGCCGGATGCTGTGCCGACCATTTGAGCGAGAATCCGCCGATGGCGAGGTAGACGCCGACGATCACGGCGTAAGCGCCGAACAGGCCGACGGCGAGCACCGAATCCGACGGGATGAGCAGGAAGACGACGGCCAGAACCGCCGTGAAGGCGCCGACGACGATCCAGTCGCGCGAGGATGCATCCTTGGACCGGCTGCGAAGACCGCAGTACAGCTCGATGAACCCGGTGAGCGCGGCCCACACGCTCACAACGTAGAGGAAGAGGCCGAGGCCGCTCGACGACAGCGCGAGCGCCAGCACCCCGGCGATGACGCCGATCACGCCTTGGGCGACGAACAACCGGCCGACCGTGCGGTCGTTCACCCGACGCAGGCTCAGGATGCCCACGAGCAGGCCCTCCAGCACGGCATACGCGCCGAACACGACGAGACCGAACGTCGCCGAGTGGTTCGCCGTGAAGGTGACGACACCCGCGGCGACGAGGGCTACGACTGCCCGGGCGACGGGGACGGCCCAGTACCCGGAAGGCTTCTGGGCGGTGGGGGCGGCTGCCACTGAAGCGACCTCTTTCATTGGGCGGTGGAACCTTCCCAGTTTAGTCGGCGCTGCCTGCGCGTTTGCCGCTTACCTGATCAGGTGGTCAGGATGCCGCATCCCGTTCGCCGAAGGCCATGCTGTCCGCGTCGTCGGGGGCCGCGACCTCGGTCGACGGGAGCAGGTTCTTCGCGATGTAGAACATCACGATGGCCGCGCCGACAAAGGCTGCGCCGAGGAACGGCGCGATCCGGTTCCAGGAACCCAGGACCGTCATCAGAGTGTTGAGCATCGCTTGGTCGACGCCGCTGGCGCCCGAGGTGCCGCCGTACGTCGCCGCGAAGATTCCCGGGATCGCGAAGTTCAGGACCGCGTCGGCGGCGATGATTCCGATGCCCCACCAGAGGACGACTTTCGGGCGAAGACGTGACATGGCTCGTGCTCCTTCGTCGGAGTGGCAGGGACTGTGCGGTCCAACCCTATGGGATCAGGCCCTGCGCGGCACAGGGCGCCATGAGTCCACAAACGCGCAAGGTCGTCTCGGTAGCGATGCCCGATGGTCAGGCTGCTGTGGACTGGCTAGTTTCGTCGTAGTCGGCGGTCAGCGGCGTCGTCTTGAAACCCTTGATGATCAGCCAGATGCCTAGGGCCAGTTCGAACACCGCGACGGGCAGTGCAGCGAGAACGGCGATCGGGGACACCTGGGAGTAGGCGCCGAAGAAGACCGCGACGTCGGAGGCGAGCAGAAGCGGCGCGCCGATGAATGCGACGATCGGGAAGATGCGTGGAACGAGAGCGGACCGGTACAGCATGTAGCCCAGGAGCAGGTCGCATGCGACGGGCATCAGGCTCTGGGAGAGCAGGAACGTCCAGGTGTAGTTCGCGAGCAGGCTGTGGCCGGTCGTGACCAGCGCCGCTGCGCTCGTCCCGGCGGTGCCCGCAACGTCGATTCGCAGGGTCATGATCGTGAGCAGGCTGACGACGCTGACGAAGATGAGGCAGGTTTCGAGGAGCCGCGCGGCCACCAAACCCAAGGCGGCGGTTTGGCTGATCCGCTTGGTCAGCGGGTACAGCACCACGGCAGTGCTGATGCCAGCCAAGCCGACAATGACCTCGGACAGCACGCCCCACTGCAGTGCGGATGTGCTTCCCGCGGTCCCCAGAATGAAGGTGCCGACGTTGTCCTTGATGGGCTTGTACAGCCCGAGGGTGGGGATGGAGACGAAAGTGATCACGTACAGTATGCCGACGGTCAGAGAGATCCGCCTCGTCGGTCGCATTCGGCGCCGCGACGCGGGAACTCGTACCGGAGGGGTGATGTCGGTGTTGGCGGCCATGGGGTGCTCCTTAGAAGGTGCATTGGCACTGCTTGTGATGAATCCCGCGGGACGGTAGGCCCGCGATGGTGGGAGAACGATGCCGGACAGCAGACCTCCACCGTTTCAAAACGGTCATGGAGTCTTCGGCGACACAGCGACGGGCGGGATCTCTCATCCCGGTCAGGTCCGCGCCTGGTGCTAGCGGTTTGTGAACTTCCCTGCCGATATGGGCAACGTTATCCTGTCGCGGAAGACATGGCAATAGATACATGTCACAAATGACAGTATGCTTATCGTCATGGCTGAGTGGGGCTTCCTGACCAATCACTTACATGCGCTCTACTGCGTGGCGCGCCACCCCGGAATCCGGATCCGGGAGATCGCCGAAAGCGTGGGCGTCCAGGAACGAGCGGCCCACCGCATCGTGGCGGACTTGGTCGAAGGCGGATACCTGACTCGCCGCCGAGTAGGTAGCCGCAACTTCTACGAGCTGCATCCAAACCAGCCGATCCGCAGGGAAGGGCTGGACGAAGTTGCGGTCGGTGAGATTCTCGACGTGCTCCTCAAACGAAAGTGAGAGGCGACCACTATCCAACGACCGCCCTCAATGCATCTCGCTTGATGGTCCACCGCTTCGATTGTCGCGGACTCTCAGAACGAGAACTTCGTGACGGAAAGACACCAAGAGCAACGGTCCACAGGATTTCTCAGATGGGCGCCATATCGGTGAAGCGCGAGTAGTGGCCCTGGAAGGCGACAGTCACCGTTCGGGTCGGACCGTTTCGGTGCTTCGCCACGATGAGGTCGGCTTCGCCCGCGCGCGGATTGTCCTTCTCGTAGGCGCTTTCGCGGTGCAGGAGGATAACCATGTCGGCGTCCTGCTCGATCGAGCCGGACTCGCGGAGGTCGCTCAGCGCGGGGAGCTTGTCAGCCCGCTGCTCGGGTCCACGGTTCAGCTGGGACAGCGCGATGACAGGGACTTGGAGTTCTTTGGCGAGGAGCTTGAGCGCGCGGGAGAACTCGCTGACCTCCTGCTGCCGGCTCTCGACGCGCTTACCGCTCGTCATGAGCTGCAGGTAGTCGATGATCACCATCTTGAGTCCGACCCGCTGCTTGAGCCGTCGGCATTTGGCGCGGATCTCGACGAGCGTCATGTTCGGGCTGTCGTCGATGTACAGCGGCGCATCGTTGATGCGGCCGCGAGTGGATGCGATGGTCGTCCAGTCGCGGTTGTCGACCGTTCCCTTGCGCATGCTCTGCAGTGGCACGGATGCTTCGGCAGACAGCAGGCGCATCGCGATCTCGCTGCGCCCCATCTCGAGGGAGAAGAAGATGGTGGCCATGTCGTGCTTGATCGCGGCGGCCCTGGCGAAGTCGAGCGCCAGGGTGGACTTACCGAGCGCTGGGCGCGCGGCGACGATGATCATCTGCCCAGGGTGGAGGCCGTTGGTGAGCTCGTCGAGCTCGGCGAATCCCGTGGGGACGCCCGTCATCGAGCCGTCCTTGTGTTTGGCCGCCTCGATCTCGTCGATCGCGACCGTCACCGCCTCGGTGAGGGGAACGTAGTCTTCGCTGTCGGTCGAGCCTGTGACCGCGTAGATCTCGGCTTGGGCGTTGTTGACGAGGTCGAGAACCTCGCCTTCTGCGGCGTAGCCCATCTGCGTGATGCGGGTGCCGGCCTCGACGAGGCGGCGCAGGAGCGCACGCTCGGCGACGATGGATGCGTAGTAGCCGGCGTTGGCAGCGGTGGGAACGAGACCTGTGAGGGTGTGCAGGTAGTCGGCCCCGCCAGCGCGGGAGAGCTCCCCGGCTTTGGTCAGCTCGTCGGTGACCGCGATGACGTCGGTGGGTTCGCCGTGCGAGTAGAGCGACAGGATCGCGTCGTAGATGATCTCGTGCTTGGGAATGTAGAAGTCGGTGCCGCGAACGACTTCGACAACGTCGGCGACGGCGTCTTTGCTGAGGAGCATGCCGCCCAGGGCGCTCTGCTCTGCCAGCAGGTCGTGAGGGGGAGTTCGTTCCGCCTGCCTGGTTTCGCCTGGCTGTCGGTTGTCGGCCAGACCCAGATGGGCAATGGACACCCCGGCCTCCCTCTCATCGTTCGTCGCGCGGCGGGCGCACGCCTGCCGTGCTTACCTTCAGTGAACCGCGATCGAGCGGCCGTTTCCGGCGCCTCGCCGGACACGTCGATACTCCCAGGAGCCACCGACAGGCCTGACTCCTCGAATCGCTCTGTCCCCGCCGTGATCCGGCGTCGCCCAACACTAGGAGGAGCGCTCCATGCCCCACAACTCAGCCTGTGGATAGCGGTGTGGATAATCTGCGCGAAACGCCGCGCTCTATGTGCACAACCTGTGGGCAAACCTGTGGACTACCAAAGAATTTCATGGGTTATATTGCCCCTGACCGGGCTTTTAGTTTCCCCCAGCCTGTGTGAAGAAACTTGTTTAAACACGGCATCGAAGCTTGCCCCCATTGTGGGTGACCCTGTGTACAAAGTTGTGACAAAAGCTTGCGCTGTGCGGTTAAACAGGTGTAGCGGCGGACTCTCGTCCGCCGCTACACCGAGTAGTTCCTGAGCCTATTTGGCAGCGACCACCTGAAGGGTGATCGTCGCGAAAAGGTCTTCGCGCAGGCGAACGGTCGCCTCGTGCTCGCCGACCACCTTGATGGCGTTGGGGAGCTCGATCTTGCGCTTGTCGAGAGAGCCGATTCCGGCTGCTTCGACGGCCGCTGCGACGTCCGAGGTCTTGACCGAGCCGAAGAGGCGGCCTTCGCTGCCGGCCTTGACCGTCAGCTTGACCTTGGTCGCCTCGAGCTTGGCCTTGAGGTCCTGGGCTTCTTCGATGGTGGCGAGCTCGCGTGCGACGCGTGCAGCCTTGATCGAGTCGACCTGCTTCTCGCCACCACGGGTCCACGCCACGGCGAAGCCCTGGGGGATGAGGTAGTTGCGGGCGTAGCCGTTCTTGACGTCGACGACGTCGCCGGCGGATCCGAGGCCGGAGACCTCGTGGGTCAGAATGAGTTTCGACATGTCTTCCGGCTCCTAACGGCCCGAGCCGGCGTAGGGCAGGAGCGCCATCTCGCGCGCGTTCTTGACGGCGCGGGCGATGAGGCGCTGCTCCTGCACGGAGACACCGGTGATACGGCGAGCGCGGATCTTGCCACGCTCGGAGATGAACTTACGCAGGGTTGCGACGTCTTTGTAGTCGATGACTCCGACTCGGATCGACTTCGCGGGGGCGGCGTTCTTGCCGTCCTTGCCCTTGCGGATCGGCTTGCGGCGGTCGCCGCTCGACTTTCCAGCCATGATTTCCTTTGCTTTCGTTTAAGTGTGCTTCGCGACGGATGCCGCGTCCGGGAGCTGAGCTCCGGAACGCCGGTCGCTGCTTAGAAGGGGGTCTCGTCGTTGAAGTTGCCGGGCGAGCTCCACACATCCGCTCCCGAGGAGGAGTCGGACGCGGGTGCTGCGGCAGCCCACGGCTCGTCGACGGCGCCGGCCGGTGAGCCGCCCCGCGACGACTGCGCACGCGTGACGGAGGCGGTGGCGTAACGGAGCGAGGGTCCGATCTCGTCGATTTCGAGTTCGATGGACGTGCGCTTCTCACCTTCCTTCGTCTCGTACGAACGCTGCTTGAGACGTCCCGTTGCGATGACTCGGGATCCCTTGGTCAGCGATCCTGCGACGTGCTCGGCGAATTCACGCCAGACGCTCGCGCGAAGGAACAGGGCCTCGCCATCTTTCCAGTCGTTGGTCGCGCGGTCGAAGCTGCGCGGAGTGGATGCGATGGTGAAGTTGGCAACCGCCAGCCCGTTCTGCGTGTAACGCAGCTCCGGGTCGCTGGTGAGGTTGCCCACCACGGTGATTACGGTCTCGCCTGCCATTGGACTAGGCGGTCTTCTCGGCGGCGGCGGCCTTGGCGGGAGCGGCAGCCTTGCGGGCGGCCTTCTCGTCGGCGAGCTTCGCGGCTGCCGCGACCTGGGCGATCGCTTCTTCGGCGCGAAGCACCTTGGTGCGCATGACGGCCTCGCTGAGCTTCAGCTGGCGGTCGAGCTCCTTGGTGGTCTCGCCGGTAGCGGTCAACTGAACGACGGCGTAGATGCCTTCGGACTTCTTGTTGATCTCGTAGGCGAGACGGCGGCGGCCCCAGATGTCGACACTGTCGACCGTTCCACCGTCGTTACGAACGACGTTGAGGAACTTGTCAAGGCTGGGAGCTACGGTGCGCTCGTCGATCTCTGGATCGAGGATGACCATCAACTCGTACTGATGCATGACTAACCCACCTCCTTTGGACTTGGCGGTTACAGACGGTCTGTAACAGGAGGGTTCTACATCTGTCATCGGGCACACTGAGCCCAGACAACCTACCTAGCGTACCGGATGCATCCCCGCCCCGCCACTCGGCTCCAGGCCGGCGGATCTCAGGCGCTGGTCCAGCAGATCCGGGCGCCGTGCTTCGAGCCAGGTCCACCGCACCACCCTCTTGCCCGTTGCTCGAAGCCGATCCTCGCGGACCTTCTCATCCCACACGATCTCCTCGATCGAGCGGCGACCCGTGAATTCCTGCCGGGTGTACTTCACATGGCCGTCGAACTCTCCGAAATGGCCCTCCCACTCGAAGTCGGGATAGTCGGCTCCGCCGTCGCCCCGATCGATCCTGCTCTGCAGGATCGGCGGGGGATAACCCAGTCGATGGATCTGGACACGGCTGAGCGACTCACCCGGGGATCCGGCACGTCCGTCCGCGAAGGCGCAGGCGGCCAGTGCGCGCGCGCTTCCCCGTCGCGGCCCTTCCCGTTCGAGACGCTCGAGGAGACCGTTCCTGTCGCGCCCCGGCGCCTGTGAACCGTCCGCTCTGACCACCGTCCGACCGATCCCGTAGTCAAGAGATGCCACAGCGGACTCGAACGATGTGGTCTTCGCGAGATCGATGAGTGTTCGCTCGAGGGACGTGACCGCGAATCCGTCGATCGTCTCGATCTCCTCTCCGTTGAGTCCGTCACGGTGCCACACGATGCCGTTGCGCGAGCGCATCCCCGTCCTGCCGAGGGCAATGGCGTGAACCGACTCCGGCCACCTGCCGATGATCGGAAGGCCCCACAGCGCGGCAGCCGAAATGTGGGAGAAGCAGAACGGAATCGATCGCGTTGCGGCCGCTGCATGCATCCGCGCAAGGTGCCTGGCACGTCCATCCGCCGAATCCCATGGCGCCGTTTCGCAGTAGACACCCCGACGGATCCGAACCAGCTCACCGGCCGCAACACCTCGTCTGAGCGCACGGCCGTCATCTCCTGGCCATGGGGAGTTCCAGGCGAGCAGGAGACGGGGAGCGATGTCGTCGGTCACCCTTCAACCGTGCCGTTGTCACTTCCCGACGACACGGCTCCTGCCCGGATCTGTGGATGTACTTCGTCGATCGCCCAGGTGTGGAGGAGCCTCAGCCCGCGCCGAAAGTGACTGTTCCGGCCGAGAGTGACACGTGCGCCGTTCGCGCTCGTCCGAAACTGACCATCTCGGCGCTACGGGCGACTCTCGCGAAAGTGCGGGGCTAGCGCGCGGCCCACCATGTGGTCAGGCGCCGCGCCGCCTCGTCCTCGCCGAGCGGCCCCTCGTCGAGCCGCAGCTCCAGCAGGTACCGCAGCGCCTCGCCCACCTCGCGCCCCGGCTTCAGCCCGAGCAGCTGCATCACGCGCTCCCCGTCGAGGTCGGGGCGCACAGCATCCAGCTCCTCCTTCTCCTGGAGCTGACGGATGCGGTCCTCGAGATCGTCGTATGCGAACCCGAGCCGGTCGGCCTTGCGCTTGTTCCGGGTCGTCACATCCGCACGGGTCAGCATGTGGAGGCGTTCGAGCTGCGGTCCCGCATCGCGCACATAGCGCCGCACGGCCGAATCCGTCCAGGCGCCGTCGGTGTACCCGAAGAACCGCAGGTGCAGCTCGATCAGTCGGTCGACCGCATCCACCGTGTCGTTGTCGAAGCGCAGCGCACGCAGGCGCTTCTTGGCGAGCTTCGCCCCGACGATGTCGTGGTGGTAGAAACTGACGGCGCCGCCCGGCTCCAGTCGCCGCGTGGCCGGCTTGCCGATGTCGTGGAGGAGGGCAGCGAGCCGCAGCACGAGGTCGGGCTGCTCGTCGGGGTGCCGCTCGCGCTCATAGCCGATGGCCTGGTCGAGGACGGTGAGGCTGTGCTGGTAGACATCCTTGTGATGGTGGTGCTCATCGATCTCGAGCCGCAGCGCAGGTACCTCGGGGATGACCAGCTCCGCCAGCCCCGTCTCGACGAGAAGCTCGACTCCGCGGCGCGGCGCCGGGCTGCAGAGCAGTTTCGACAGCTCGTCGCGGACGCGCTCGGCGCTGACGATCTCGATGCGGTCGGCAAGCTCCTCCATCGCGTCGCGGGTCTCGTCGTCGACGGTGAACCCCAGCTGTGCCGTGAAACGCGCCGCCCGCATCATCCGCAGCGGGTCGTCTCCGAACGAGATCGCGGGAGTGCTGGGCGTGCGCAATGTCCCGCTGATCAGATCATCGACGCCGCTCGACGGGTCGACCAGGACGGTCTCCGGCACCCGCAGTGCGAGAGCGTTGACCGTGAAGTCCCGCCGCACGAGATCGCCGTCGAGCGTGTCCCCGAACACGACATCGGGCTTGCGGGTCTCCCCGTCGTAGCTGTCGGCGCGGTAGGTCGTGATCTCGACGGTCTCGCCGGCGATCCGTGTACCGATCGTCCCGAACTCCCGGCCGATGTCCCAGTGCGCGTCGGCGAGCGGGGCGACCACACGCAGGATGTCGTCTGGTCGGGCGTTCGTGGTGAAGTCGAGGTCGTTCACCGGGCGGCCGAGGAGCGCATCCCGCACCGGGCCGCCGACGAGCGCGAGCTCGTATCCGGCGTCGGCGAAGGCCGCGGCGAGCCTGGTGACGATGGACGTGTTCGCGAGGTCGCCGAGGCGCTCGAGGGATTCGGCGACGCTCTGCATGGTGCTCCAGTTTAACCGGGACGGGCCGGATCACGCTCTCCACATGCGGCCCTCCTCGCCGGAGTCTCACAGGGCCAACCCCCTAGAATTGGCGACATGGAGGCCGAGCGGGAGTCGTGCGTCGACGCATGAATTCGACCCGCCGACCCCGTATCCCGGGCCTGCGCAGACTGGCGGTGTTCGCCACCGCGACGGTCCTGGGTGTCGTGGCCTTCGCCGCCTCCGGCTCCGTCGCGGCGTCCCCTGCGGTCGCGCAGTCGGCGCCGCAGGCGTCGGCCGTGCGTTCGGCGGCGGATGCGGCGAGCCCGCTGACCGTGACCGTCGCGCCTGACAACGGCGGCATCCTCGCACCGGGCCAGGACCTCACCGTCCAGGTATCGGTCACAAACGGCGCCGCCACCGCTTTCGTCTCGGGAACGGTCGAACTGTGGTTCGACAAGACGCCCATCGAGTCCCGCAAGTCCCTGGCGACCTGGCTCGGCTCCGCCGACACACCGCAGGAAGCACAGACGGTAGGGCGCGCGCCGGTCGGCGGTCTCGAGCCCGGCATGACGTCGGTGGTCCGCGTGACGGTGCCCGCTGCATCCGTGCCGGTCGCCGGGCGGACGACCGCGGGCGTCTTCGGCATCGGGGCCACCGTCTCGATCGGGTCCGGCACCAAAGCGGGCGGCCGAACGACGCTGGCCTGGAACTCCGGAGCCGAGGTCACCCGCTCGAACGTCTCGGTCGTGATGCCGATCACTGCGCCGGCGACGTCCGCGGGCCTGATCTCGTCTGCAGACCTCGCTGCTTTCACCGCACCGAACGGCGTCCTCACCCGCCAGCTCGACGGGCTGATCGGACACCCGTCGGTCGCAATCGGCATCGATCCGATGATTCTCGCGTCGATCCGGGTGCTCGGCTCGGCAGCGCCACCGAGCGCAACGCAATGGATGCTCTCCCTCTCCGAGCTCCCGAACGATGCCTTCTCGCTCGGCTATGGCGACGCCGACCTCGCGGGGCAGTTCCAGAGCGGATTGACGGCCCCTCTGGCTCCGACAGCACTCGGCTACGCGATGGATCCCGCGAACTTCCAGGCGCCATCGGCACCGGTGGGGGAGCCGACCGGCACGGCGACTCCGGAGACCGCGGGTGCCACCCCGACGCCGACGCCGACGACCCCTCCCGGGCCCGTGCTGCCCACCGTGAACCAGTTGATCGCCTGGCCGTTCACGCTCAACGGCGTCGCGTGGCCCGCTGAGAACTCGGTGCGCACGACCGACCTCACCTCTCTCGTGCGCAACGGGTTCACGACCCCGATCCTGTCTGGGGACAACACGAATGCCGCCGACCTGCCCGCGACGCCGAGCGCTGTTCTCCCGATCGCCGGCGGCAAGGCACTCGTCGCCGACGCGGGCATCTCGGCCGCCCTGCGCGCTGCAGCGACGGCGGCCGACGACACCAGCTGGAATGCGGCGATGTCCCAGGTCAACGCTCAACTCGGCCTCGTGAGCGAAGAAGGCGGTGCCCCCCGCAGTCTGGTCGTGACTCTCGGCCGCTCGTGGCCGTCCAGCGGAACGCAGCTCGAACGCACGTTCCGGGCGATCCAGACGTCGCCGTGGGCCAACGCGGTCGCCCTCCCGCATATCCTGTCGAGCGCGCAGACCGCGGGCCTGGCCATGAAGAACAAGGCCGAATCCGAAGCCCGTATCACGGGCATCAGGGGCCTGCTCGACACGGAGGCCAGGGTCCATGACTTCGCGACGATCCTCGACGACCCGACGACGATGACCGGTCAGAACCGGGCCCAGCTCCTCACCCTGCTGGCCGTGTCGTGGCTCGAGCCGCGCAACGACTGGCCGAGCGCGGTCTCGAACAATCTCCAAGCGTCGTTCAAGACCCTCGACTCGGTGAAGATCCTGCCGACCGAGAACGTGAATCTGGTGAGCGCTCAAGGGTCGATCCCGTTCACCGTCAGCAACGGCCTCACGGATGAGGCGGTCACCGTCGTGCTCAGCGCTTCGCCGTCGAACAGCCGGCTTGAGATCGACGACGACGTGACCAAGCGCATCCAGCCCGATTCGCGCGCCACAGTTCTGGTTCCGGTCAAGGCGAAGCTCGGCAACGGGCAGGTCGTCCTCACGCTGCAGCTCCTCAGTCCGACCGGCGTGAAGATCGGGACGCCCACGGCGGTCACGGTGGATGTCCACGCCGACTGGGAGGGCATCGGCGCGCTCATCGTCGGCGTGCTCCTGGTGCTCCTCTTCGGTTTCGGTATCGTGCGGAACATCCTCCGCCGCCGCCGCGAGAACGCGGCCGCCGGGAATGCTGCTGATGAGAAGGCGGGCCCGTCGGACGGCGACGCCGCAGCAGCAGCCGACGCCGCCAGCCGACCCGATGACACGCAGGACCAGACCGACGACGCAAAGGAGCCGAGTGTCTAGCATCGGTCGCTCCAGCGCGATGCTCGCGTCGGGCACGTTCGTCTCCCGCATCCTCGGCTTCGTCAAGGCCTGGCTTCTCCTCCAGGCGATCGGAGCCCTGAGCTTCGCGGCGAACGCCTACGCGACATCGACGATCGTCCCGAACAGCATCTACGCGATCATCGCGCAGGGCATCCTCAACGCCGTGCTCGTGCCTCAGATCGTCCGGGCCTCTGTGCACTCCGACGGCGGCAAGGCCTACATAAACAAGCTGGTCACGCTAGGAATCTTGATCTTCGCGGCCGTCGCACTGGTGGCGACGTTGCTGTCGCCCCTTCTGATGCAGCTCTTCGGTCTGCGCGGTTCGCACGCCGAACTCGCGACGGCGTTCGCGTACTGGTCGCTGCCCCAGATCTTCTTCCTCGGTCTCTACACGCTGCTGGGCGAAGTGCTCAACGCCCGCAAGTCCTTCGGGCCGTTCACCTGGGCGCCCGTGGTGAACAACGTCGTTGCCATCACGATGCTCATCGTCTTCATCGTCGCGTTCGGCACCGACCCCAACGGAACCCGTTCGCCGCACTGGACTCCGACGATGGTGGCGATCCTCGCCGGCGGTGCGACGCTCGGCGTGGCCGTGCAGGCGCTGATCCTCTTCTTCTTCTGGAAACGCATCGACCTGCGCTTCCGCTTCGACTTCCGCTGGCGCGGTGTCAACCTCGGGCACGCCGGCAAGGCGGCGGGCTGGACCTTCGCCATGCTCCTAGCGACCCAGGTGGCCGGCCTCATCGAGACCAACGTCGCGAACTCCGCCGGAGTCGGTTTCGCCGGCCCACTGGTCATGAACAACGCCTGGCTGATCTTCATGCTCCCGCACGGCATCATCGCGGTCTCGATCGTCACCGCCTTCTACACGCGGATGGCCGAGCACGCGCAGGCGGAGGACATCCCGTCGTTTCGCACCGACTTCTCGAGCGCGGCCCGATCCATCCTGCTCCTGATCACGTTCTGCGCGGCGGCACTCATCGTCGTCGCCTTCCCGCTATCGCGGATCTTCACCCCGGACTACCAGGCGTTCGGCTTCGTGCTCATCGGCTACCTCGTCGGCCTGGTGCCGTTCTCGCTCGTCTTCATGTCGCAGCGCGCCTTCTATTCACTCGGCGACACACGCACCCCGTTCTTCTTCACTCTGGCCCAGGTCGTCGTGATCATCGCGGGCGTGCTGCTCTGCTTCCTGGTGGCACCCGATCTCCGGGCGGCCGCGATCGCCCTCGTCGTCTCGATCGCCGGCGGAATCCAGGCCATCATCGCGATCGGCCTCCTCCGGCGGCGGATCGGGGGAGTGGATGGGCG
Organism: Leifsonia sp. Ger2509; assembly: GCF_055231915.1. NCBI lineage: Bacteria > Bacillati > Actinomycetota > Actinomycetes > Micrococcales > Microbacteriaceae > Leifsonia > Leifsonia sp. Ger2509. The sequence continues at coordinate 2,294,237 of NZ_JBUYVB010000003.1, read as the reverse complement.
GCGCATCGTGAGCGGGCTGTGGCGCTTCCTCGTCGCTGCCGCAATCTCGATGCTCGCCGGTGCCGGCGTGCTGCTGCTCCTCGGCGGGGTCTCAGAGGGAGCGTTCCCGGTGTCCGGATTCTTCGCCGCCGTCGTCTCCATCGCGCTGTCCGGGGTCGTGATGCTCGCGGTCTATGTCGGGGCACTCGTACTGCTGCGTTCATCCGATCTGCGGACGGGTCTGGCCCCCTTGACAAACCGGATGAGCCGCCGCTCCGAACACACAGACGACGCGGAATAGCATCCACTTAGGATGTGTTGTACGGGTGAGCGAGTCTTACCGGCCCGCCAATGACAGTGCAAGGAGTTCCCGAGTGCGGCAGATCATCATCATCGGTTCCGGCCCGGCCGGATACACGGCAGCCGTGTATGCGGCGCGCGCCAACCTCAAGCCGCTGCTGATCGCCTCGTCCGTCGAGGCCGGCGGTGAGTTGATGAACACGACCGAGGTGGAGAACTTCCCCGGTTTCCCCGACGGTATCCAGGGGCCCGACCTCATGATGAAGATGCAGGCGCAGGCCGAGAGGTTCGGCACCGAGGTCGTCCTCGACGATGTCGTGAGCGTCGAGTTGTCCGGCGACGTTAAGACCGTGACGCTCGGATCCGGTGCCGTGCACCAGGCGCTCGCGGTGATCTTCGCGACCGGTTCCGCCTATCGCAAGCTCGGTCTCGAAGACGAAGAGCGCCTCGCCGGCCACGGCGTCTCCTGGTGTGCCACCTGCGACGGGTTCTTCTTCCGCGAGCGCGTGATCGCGGTCGTCGGCGGCGGCGACTCCGCCATGGAGGAGGCAACCTTCCTCACCCGTTTCGCTGACAAGGTCTATGTCATCCACCGCAAGGACTCCCTGCGCGCGTCGAAGATCATGCAGGACCGCGCGTTCGCGAACGACAAGATCGAGTTCGTGTGGAACTCCGAGGTCGTAGGCATCCAGGGCACCGAGACCGTGACCGGCGTGACCCTGCGCGACACAGTGACCGGCGCTGAGCGTCCTCTGGAACTCCAGGGCCTGTTCATCGCGATCGGCAACGACCCGCGCGTCCACCTGGTGCACGGCCAGCTCGACCTCACCTCGGACGGCACGATCGCGGTCGCCGGCCGGAGTTCCAAGACAGCGCTCGCCGGTGTGTTCGCCGCCGGTGACGTGATCGACCCGACCTACCGCCAGGCCGTCACGGCCGCCGCGTCGGGTACCGTTGCGGCACTCGATGCCGAACACTACCTCGCGAGCCTCCCCGAAGACCTGCTGGCCCAGGCCGGCGATCTCGAACTCACAACCACCGCATAAAAGGAGAAATCACAAAATGTCTGCAGCACGTTCGGTGACGGATGCTTCCTTCCAGGATGACGTCCTCAACAGCGAGAAGACGATCCTCGTCGACTTCTGGGCTGAGTGGTGCGGCCCGTGTCGCGCCGTCGGGCCCATCCTCGACCAGATCGCGGTCGAGCACGCCGACAAGATCGAGGTCGTCAAGCTGAACGTCGACGAGAACCCGCAGACCGCTGCGAAGTACCAGATCACCTCCATCCCCGCGATGAAGGTGTACCAGGGTGGCGAGGTCGTCAAGACCGTCATCGGTGCCAAGCCGAAGCCTGCCCTCGAAGCCGACCTCGCCGCCTACCTGTCGTAGCCGACGAGAGTTTCCAGACCCGTCCGGCACACGCCGGGCGGGTCTTTTTCGTGTATTCGTGTTCCACGTGAAACGTTCCCCGATTCTCTGCAACCGGGGTCCCGCAAATAGCATTGGCAGCAGCGTTCAGAACGGATGACAAGTGACAGCTCAGGGCGGCCCGACTTCGCAGGGCAATAACCTCGACCGGTGGTACGGCCACTACGCGCAGAGGACCAGCGGCCTCGCCGCCAGCGAAGTGCGAGCCCTTTTCGCCGTCGCCTCACGCCCCGAGGTCGTGTCCCTGGCCGGGGGAATGCCCTTCGTCTCCGCCCTTCCGCAGGATCTCGTGGTCGGCGCCATGGATCGCGTCATGCGCGAACAGGGGGCGGTCGCCCTGCAGTACGGTTCCGGGCAGGGTGTTCCGGCCTTGCGCGAGCAGATCCTCGATGTGATGGCACTCGAGGGGATCAGCGGCAGCGCGGACGATGTCGTGGTCACGACCGGATCGCAGCACGCGCTCGAGTTGTTCAGCAAACTCTTTCTCGATCCCGGTGACGTCGTTCTCGCTGAGGGACCGAGCTACGTCACGGCGATGGTGATCTTCCGCTCATACCAGGCAGAGGTCGATCATGTGCCGATGGACGAGCACGGCTTGATACCCGAAGCTCTTCGCGAGCACATCGCGGCTCTTAAAAGTGCTGGTAAGACGATAAAATTCCTCTACACGATCCCGACTTTCCACAACCCGGCCGGCGTGACGCTGTCCTGGGAGCGCCGGCTCGAGATCCTGGAAATAGCCAGGGCCAACGACATCCTGGTCCTCGAGGACAACCCATACGGCCTGCTCTACTTCGGGGAGAAACCCCCTGCGGCGATGCGCTCGGTCGAACGAGAAGGCGTCGTCTATCTCGGTACCTTCTCGAAGACCCTCGCGCCCGGCTTCCGCGTCGGCTGGGCACTCGCCCCGCACGCGATTCGTGAGAAGCTCATCCTCGCCAACGAGGCCGCGGTGCTCAGTCCGAGCTCCTATACCCAGCTCGTCGTCTCGGAATACCTGCGCGACGCCGACTGGAAGGGCCAGATCGACACTTTCCGCGGCGTCTACCGCGAGCGCAAAGAGACGATGATCTCGGCCCTCGAGGAGTACCTGCCCGAGTTGAGTTGGACGAATCCGAATGGCGGGTTCTATGTCTGGCTCACCCTGCCAGACCACCTCGACTCTAAGGCGATGCTTCCCCGAGCGGTCACCGAACTCGTCGCCTACACGCCCGGCACAGCATTCTTCGCGGATGGGAATGGTCGACAGAACATGCGCCTGTCCTTCTGCTATCCGACTCCCGAGCGCATCCGCGTCGGCATCCGCCGTCTCGCCGCCGTCATCAACGGCGAACTGGACCTCCTCGACACCTTCGCCGGTACGGGCTCGCTCACGGCGCTGAGACAGGACAAGTCCAGTGGCAACATCCCGACCGACCTGCACTAGTCGACCCCCGAGAAAGGCCTGATCATGGCTGATTTTCACGCCCTCGATATCGTCGTACTGGCCGGCGGGATCTCGCACGAGCGCGACATCTCGCTCCGGTCCGGGCGGCGCGTTGCCGACGGCCTCAGCGCTCTCGGGCACCGGGTCACCGAACTCGAGCCGGACGCGTCGCTGCTGGCGTATCTGGCGAGCAACCGACCGGATGCGGTGTGGCCCGCCCTTCACGGCGCAAGCGGTGAAGACGGTGCATTGCGCGCTCTCCTCGAGCTGACCGGCATCCCGTTCGTCGGATCACGGGCCGACGCAGCCCGCCTGGCCTGGTCGAAGCCGGCGGCCAAGACACTGGTGGAGCGTGCCGGAGTCTCGACCGCGGCTTCCGTGACCTTGCCGAAAGAGACGTTCCGCGAACTCGGCGCCAACAGCGTGCTCGACGCCGTGATCGCCGGTCTCGGGTCCTCGCTCGTGGTCAAGCCCGCACAGGGTGGCTCGGCCCAGGGCGTAACGATCGTCGACGATGCAGCCGATCTTCCACGCGCCATGGTCGACGCGTACACCTACTCGGATGTCGCACTCATCGAGCAGAAGATCACGGGAGCGGAGGTGTCCGTGGCCGTTCTGGACCTCGGTGACGGTCCGGCCGCACTTCCCGCTGTCGAGATCGTCCCCGTTGGAGGCGCCTACACGTTTGACGCCCGATACAACGCAGGGGAGACGCGGTTCTACGTGCCCGCCCGTGTCAGCGATGAGGTCGCCGCGCGCGTCGCGGACGCCGCTGAGGTCGCGCACGCAGCGCTCGGTCTGCGGCATCTGTCCCGGATCGACCTCATCGTGGACGCCGAGGGCGAACCGTGGTTCCTGGAAGCGAACGTGCTGCCCGGACTGACCGAGACCTCGATCGCGCCGCAGGCGATCGAAGCGGCGGGACTCAGCCTCGGCGAGGTCTACGCCGGGCTCGCCCTGGCGGCCATCCGCGACACTGTGAGCGTGTAACGGCAGGTCTATCCGATTTCTTGGCGAGCCCGATTGGTTGCCAAAAGTTTGGCGGACGGGTGGATTGGTTGCCAAAAGATTGGCGGGCGGGTGGGCTGGTTGCCAAAAGATTGGCAACGGAACGGGGACCGGCAGGATGCGCGTGTAGCCGACTCTAAAGCGGACCGACTCAGCTGAAGCTGGGCTCGCCGAGCTCACCCAGGATGCGGTTGAGGTCCTGAATCGTTGCGAAATCGACCACGATCTGGCCTTTTCTTGCACCGAGCGAGACCTTGACGCGCGTGTTCAGCCGGTCGCCGAGGCGCTCAGCGATCTCGTCGAGGTGCCCCTGGCGACGGCCGGGGTTGGCTTTCGGACGCACCGGCTTCGGCGTTGCGCTGGCGGCTGCCTCCGCGGCGCGCACCGACAGGTCTTCGTTGACGATCTTGTCCGCGAGTCGCTGCATCGCATCGACATCACCGGTCGAGAGGATCGCGCGCGCATGGCCGGCACTGAGCACACCCGCCGCGACGCGGGTCTGCACGGCCGCCGGCAGTTTGAGGAGACGCAGGGTGTTGGTGATCTGGGGGCGCGACCGACCGATCCGGCCTGCCAGCTCCTCCTGGGTGATCCCGAAGTCGGCGAGAAGCTGCTGGTAGGCCGACGCCTCTTCGAGCGGGTTCAGGTTCGAGCGATGCAGGTTCTCGAGGAGCGCATCCCGCAGCATGTCCTCGTCGGCGGTGTCCTTGACCACCGCCGGAATCGTGTCCAGGCCGAGTTCCTTGGTCGCGCGCAGTCGGCGCTCGCCCATGATCAACTCGTACTTGTCGGACTGGCCCGCGATCGGACGGACGACGATCGGCTGCAGCACCCCGACCTCGCGGATGCTGGCGACGAGCTCGTCGAGTGCATCCCGGTCGAACTCGGTGCGTGGCTGCACGGCGTTCGGGATGATATCGGCAGGGGAGAGGTTCGCGAGTCGCGCGCCAGGGACCGCCACGAGTTCGATGGTCGCCGTGCTCGTCGAACCCATGCTCCCCTGGTTGGGGAAGAAGACGTCGACAGGTCGTGCCGCCGAGTCCGAGGTGGGGATGAGCGCGCCGATTCCGCGGCCGAGTCCTGTGCGTTTCGCAGCCATTAGCGGGGTACTCCTCTTCGTGCGATCTCGGCGGCCGCTTCGAGGTACGAAAGCGATCCGGACGAGTTGGTGTCGTAGCTGATGACGCTCTGCCCGTAGCTCGGTGCCTCCGAGATGCGGACGGAGCGGGGGATGATCGTGTCCAGGACTTCCTTCGGGAAGTGGGTGCGGACATCTTCGGCGACCTGGTGGGCGAGATTCGTGCGCGAGTCGTACATCGTGAGCAGGATGGTCGAGACGCGGAGCTTCGGATTGAGGTGCTTCTCGATCAACTGGATGTTCTTGAGCAACTGGCTCAATCCCTCGAGTGCGTAGTACTCGCACTGGATCGGGATGAGAACTTCGGATGCGGCGACGAACGCGTTGATGGTGAGCAGTCCGAGCGACGGCGGGCAGTCGATGAGAACGTAGTCGAAGTCATATTCGTCGAGGAACTCGTTGAGCGAGCGGGAGAGCCGCTGCTCGCGGGCGACCATGGAGACGAGTTCGATTTCCGCGCCGGCGAGATCGATCGTCGCGGGAACACAGAAGAGACCATCGAATTCCGGGCTCTTCTGGATGACCTCATCCATGTTGCGATCGTTGACGATGACGTCGTAGACACTTGGCGTCCCCTCGCGATGCTCGACACTCAGGGCGGTGGATGCGTTCCCCTGGGGATCCAGGTCGATCACGAGCACGCGGGCACCCGACTTCGCCAATGCAGCCGAGAGATTGACGACGGTGGTGGTCTTACCCACGCCGCCCTTCTGGTTGGAGATGGTGAAGATGCGGGTGCGCGACGGAAGCGGAAGCGTCTGGGTGGCGATCGCCTGCCTGCGACGGGTCAGTTCGGCGATTTCGTGAGCGAGTGGGGTCGATCCATCAAAGACGGGGGAGGTCACTTCGACCTGGCTGTCCTGATTGGGATGTTTCACGTGAAACCTTGTCGCTCTGTTCTCGGTGGAGACCACCGTGTCCGTGGATCCCCCGGGATCGATCGATCCGGAAGACTTCCTTCTGCGAATGGCCGGCCCGAGAAGGACCCGGCCGGTCAATCAACTGTAGCTCTGATGACCCGAGTGACCTCGTTCAGCACGCCCTCGCCGAGAGTAATCACTTCGACATTGCTGAGGTGGTAACGCCGGATCTCTTTGGAGGCCGCTTCGATCTCAGCACCCGCTCCCGCGCCCTTCATCAGCACGAGTTCTCCGCCCGGCCGCACAAGCGGAGCCGTGAGAGGGATCAACTTTCTGAACGCCGAAACCGCCCGTGCGGTGACCTGATCGAGTGGGGCCGAGAGTTTGACGTCTTCAGCCCGGGCCCGCACGACTTCCGCATTCTGCAACCCGAGCTCGTCGACTTGTTCGGTGAGCCAGGCGATTCGACGTTCCATCGGCTCGATGAGCACGAACGACACGTCCGGCCGCGCGATCGCGAGAACGAGACCAGGCAGGCCGGCCCCGCTTCCGACATCCCCGACCCGGCCGGGTCGGAGCAGGGGAGCGACGATGGCGCAGTTGAGGATATGGCGCGTCCAGAGACGGGGAAGCTCGAGCGGGCCGATGAGGCCACGCTCTTCGCCCTGCTCGGCGAGGTTCTTCGTGAATCGGCGCGCAACATCCACAGTGGCCCCGAAGAGCGCGGCCGCTTCAGGCGGTTCGGTCTCGAACGTCGACGTCAATGTTTCACGTGAAACTATGACGCGGTGATCACGGTGTGACGGTCGCGGCCTTCGCCCTGCGAGTTCGAGACGTAGCCGCGGTCGGACACGATGTCGTGCACCAGCTTGCGCTCATAGGAGGACATCGGGGGGAGTGCGGCCTGGGCCGCTCCTTCTTCGATGCGCGCGATCGCACGGTCGACGAGGATTCCGAGTTCCGCCTGGCGCGCCTCGCGCGATCCACCGATGTCAAGGATCAGACGGGAGAACGCTCCGGTCTTGCTCTGGACCGCGAGTCGGGCCAGCTCCTGCAGGGCGTTCACGGTGTCCGGCTTCGAGAGCAGACGAAGGTTCGCATCCTCGGAGGCATTCACTGACACATAAGCGCGACCATTGCGGGCGTCGATGTCGATGTCGCCATCGATGTCGCAGATGTCGAGCAGCTCTTCGATGTAGTCAGCAGCGATGTCGCCCTCTGCGTCGAGCTGGGCCGAAGTCGGAGCGACCTGCTCACCCTCCGCGGGGGACACATCCGTGGCCGTCTCATTTGCTTCGACGGAGTCCTCTGTGCCTTCAGTCACGGCTGCGTCTTCCAGTCCGGGTTCGGTCTGCTGTACGTCGGTCATCTACTCTTCCTACTTCTTTCCGCCGGTTTGCTTCTTGGCGCGAGACTTGCCGACCGGCTGGACGCGCTGCGTCGTCACCGGCTTCTGGGGCTGTTCGTCGATGGACAGGACCACGACGCCTTCGTCGTTGACCAGCTTGCCCTTCTTCGCGAGGCGTGCCTCGCGGGCCTTCGCCGCTTCACTGCCCGGAGTCGGCATGTTGCGGATGACCACGAACTGCTGCACCATCGTCCAGATATTCGAGGTCAGCCAGTAGAACATGACACCGAGGGGGAAGGCGAAGCCGGAGAACAGGAAGACGAAGGGGAGTAGATAGAGCAGGATGCGCTGCTGCTTGAACTGCGGGCTCGCCTTGGTCTCCGGCGACATGTTCTTCGAGACGATCTGCAGCTGGGTGATGAACTGCGACGCGGTCATCAGCACGACCATCGTCGCCGCGATCACCATGACGGCGACCTGCGGGGGATGTGCGTTGAGTGCCCCGGAGAAGCTCTGGTGCAGGGGAGCGATGCCGAAGAGTTCCGCGTTTCCGAACTGGACCGCGAGGGTCTCATTCAGCGGGCCGACGCCGGCCTTGCCGCTCTGCGCGCCGTTGAGCACCTGGAACAGGCTGAAGAACACCGGCATCTGGAGCAGGAGAGGGAGGCAGGAGCTGAGCGGGTTGGTGCCCGTCTTCTTGTAGAGCTCCATCGTCTCGCGGGACATGGCCTCGCGGGAGAACTGGTCTTTCTTTCCCTTGTATTTGTCCTGGATCTTCTTCAGCTGGGGCGCGACCTCGAGCATCCGCCGCTGGTTCTTGATCTGACGGACGAAGACCGGGATGAGGGCCGCGCGCACGACGACCGTGAGGCCGACGATGGAGAGGACCCAGGTGAGGCCCGCGGCCGGGTCGAGGCCCATGACCGTGAACAGCTGATGGAACGCCACGAGAATGAGTTCCACGACCCATTTGATGGGCCACAGAATTGTTCCGAAGATGGCTCCGATGTCCATGTGGTGCTAGGCCTTTCCGTGGCTGCTGGCTACGACGAATCCGAATGGAGTCACGTTGTACCGACGCTTCTTCTTGAGTGGAACGTCATCGATCCCGCCTTCCGCCCAGGGGTGGCAGCGGGCGATCCTGCGAATTCCGAGTGCCGACCCGACCACGACACCGTGTTCCTGGATGGCACCGAGCGCGTACGCCGAACACGACGGGTAGTACCGGCACACGTCACCGTAGAGCGGGGAGATCACTGCGCGATATCCCCGCAGCAGGAGCACGGCGACGTTCCGTGGGAGGAGGAGCACAGCTGTGATCGCGGTGTTCATCGACGGAGGTTGCCTTTACTGACGGCGCGGGATATCTCTTCATGAAGGGTAGCCCACTCCGCATTGGCGGAGGCTGGTAATGCCCTGACGACGACATCGGCACCGGACCGAAGCCCGGGGAGCAATTCGTATGAGGCTGCTTTGAGCCGGCGCCTCACCAGATTGCGTCGAACAGCGGTGCCGACGTTCTTGCTCACAATAAAACCGAATCGCACCACTGCGGAGTCGGTATCGGTGCGGATGTAGGTGACGGTGTTCGCCGCGGTGAATCGTGTACCGCGCCTGACCGTCGCCTTGTAATCCGCCCCCCGCGTGATGCGATTGGCTTTAGCGAGCAATGGACTGCCTGAGTGGATCCGGCAGTCTAGGCGGAGAGCTTGGTGCGGCCCTTGGTGCGGCGGGCGGCCAGGATGGCGCGCCCCGCACGCGTGCGCATGCGCAGACGGAAGCCGTGGGTCTTCGCGCGCTTACGGTTGTTCGGCTGGAAAGTTCTCTTGCTCATAATCTGTCTCCGGAGGTCTCTTCTGTGCAGGCCTGTGCCGAACGAATGGACAGCACGGGAGGCCGAAGAAGTTTTTGGGCAGCCACGTCTGCGGCTGAAGTCAACTGATTAAAACTACGGCCTGGGGCCGACGAGGTCAAACCAATCGAGCCGAATCATTGATTATCCACAGTAATCGACGGAAAGTAGGACAAGACGCGCCGAGCGTTTCGCCTTGTCAAATTTGTCGGGACGATGTGCGTTGGTTACCGTGAGGACGAAAAGTTATCCCCAGCCATATCCATTTAAGGCGGGAAATCGCTACGGTAATGGACACACAGCGGTGGATAACTCTGTGAATACCTTCCGGCGGCGGCACGCCCCGGGCCGACGAACATCCACGATGAGGTGGATCGCGTCGACGAAGCAATCCGAGTAACACGAATACGGGGAACAATGGCCAACGGCGAAGAGTTGATTTCTGCAGCATGGCAGACGGTGCTCGTCTCTCTTGAGACGGATGAGCGCATCACGCCTCAGCTGTACGGATTCCTCAGCCTGGTCGAGCCGAAGGGCATCATGGCCGGCACCCTCTATCTCGAGGTGCCGAACGAATTCACCCGCGGCATGATCGAACAGCGCAGCCGTGTTCCTCTTCTCAATGCGATCGGCGGTCTCGACGAATCGCTCGCGGTGAGCAATTTCGCGATCGTCGTGAACCCCGAGATCCAGCAGGAGTCCCTCGAGGCGCCGATGGAGCAACCCGATCCCGGCTACATCGACATCCCCGCCGCTCCGGCGCCGACGGCCACGGTCACCGAGATCACCGCGCCTCCGCGCAACGCAGACACCCGCCTGAATCCGAAGTACAGCTTCGACAACTTCGTCATCGGCCAGTCGAACAGGTTCGCGCACGCTGCGGCCGTCGCCGTGGCCGAAGCGCCGGCCAAGGCGTACAACCCTCTCTTCATCTACGGCGAGTCCGGCCTCGGCAAAACCCACCTCCTTCACGCCATCGGCCATTACGCCATGAGTCTCTACCCGGGCATCCGCGTCCGGTATGTCAGCTCCGAGGAGTTCACCAACGACTTCATCAACTCGATCGCCAATAACAGGGGATCGCTGTTCCAGTCGCGCTACCGCAACATCGACATCCTGCTGATCGACGACATCCAGTTCCTCCAGGGCAAGGCGGAGACGCAGGAAGCGTTCTTCCACACCTTCAACACCCTGCACGACCACAACAAGCAGGTGGTCATCACCAGCGACCTCCCGCCGAAGCACCTCACCGGCTTCGAGGACCGGATGCGCTCCCGCTTCGAGTGGGGACTGATCACCGACGTCCAGGCGCCGGACCTCGAGACCCGCATCGCCATCCTGCGCAAGAAGGCCCAGAGCGAGAAACTGCAGGTTCCGGACGACATCCTCGAGTTCATGGCTTCAAAGGTCTCCAGCAACATCCGCGAACTGGAGGGGACGCTCATCCGCGTCACGGCCTTCGCCAGCCTCAACCGAACGCCGGTCGACATGAATCTGGTGCAGACCGTCCTGAAAGACCTGATCACCCTCGACGACGACAATGTCATCGCGCCGGTCGACATCATCACGAACACCGCGGACTACTTCAAGCTCACCGTCGACGATCTGTACGGCTCGAGCCGTTCGCAGGCCGTCGCCACGGCCAGGCAGATCGCCATGTACCTCTGCCGTGAGCTGACGAATCTCTCCCTGCCCAAGATCGGCCAGCTGTTCGGCAACCGCGACCACACCACTGTGATGTACGCGAACAAGAAGATCAGCGAGCTCATGAAGGAGCGTCGCTCCATCTACAACCAGGTCACCGAGCTCACCAGCCGCATCAAGCAGAACCACCGATACAGCAAGGGTTAACCTGCGGCCGCCCTATTTCTGGGGAGAAGTGTGAATACTCACACTGTGGATAACTTGTGGAGAACAGTCGAACAACCACCCTCGAGATGTTGAGGAATGACAGCCTCTTGTGAGTTACGAGCTTTTCGTCGGCGTCGTTCTCACCCGTATGTTTGCAGGCATCCACACTCCGTCAACATGTCACATGGCTGTAGTTCCCAGTCGTCGTCTGGCCGACGGGCAGTTATCCACAGTTTCCACAGCGGTTAACACCATTAATCGTTAATTAATCTCTAGTGGGGCTCGACAACCTTGACCCCGGTCGCTCGAACGAGCGTGGCCTCGCGATACGCAAGCGCTAGCATTGTCACGATCTATCCGCTCCCAACGACAGAGGTGACTTCGTGAAGTTCCAGGCCAATCGGGATGTATTCAGCGAAGCTGTTTCGTTTGCCGTGAAACTTCTGCCACAGCGTACGACTCTGCCGATTCTGAGCGGTGTGCTGATCGAGACCACCGAGACCGGTCTGCTCCTGTCGTCGTTCGACTACGAAGTGTCCGCACAGACCGAGATCGCGGCCGAGGTCGAAGAGCCCGGCAAGATCCTGGTGTCCGGCCGGCTCCTCGCCGAGATCGCCAGCAAACTCCCGAACGCGCCGGTCCAGCTCTCCACCGAGGAATCGCGCATCATCGTCCGTTCCGGATCGGCGAGTTTCACCCTGCTGTCCATGCCGGTCGAGGAATACCCGAGCATCCCGCAGGTCTCCGGGCAGTCCGGACTCGTGCCTGCCGAGGAATTCGCCACCGCAGTCGCCCAGGTCGGCGTCGCGGCGTCACGCGACGATGTCACCCCCGTCATCACCGGTGTCCAACTCGAAGTCGGCGACAACACCCTCGGCCTGGTCGCCACCGACCGCTACCGCGTCGCCGTCCGTGAGATCGACTGGGATGGCGGCGGCGGCTCGAGCGAACCCGTGACTGCCCTGGTCCCCGCACGGACGCTGCAGGAGATCGGCAAGACGCTCGGCCACAGCGGCACGATCGCCGTCTCGATCACCAACAAGGACGACCGCGAGCTCATCGCGTTCACGGCGGATAAGAAGACCGTGACATCTTTGCTGATCAAGGGCAATTTCCCGCCCGTCCGCAGACTCTTCCCCGAGACGGTGGACAACTACGCGGTGATCAACACCGCGGAACTGATCGAAGCGACCCGCCGCGTATCCCTCGTCCTCGAGCGCGAGGCGGCGCTCCGGTTCAGTTTCTCCCTCGACGGTCTGACGCTCGAAGCCATCGGCTCCGAACAGGCGCAGGCCTCCGAGAGCATCGACGCTCTCCTCACAGGCCAGGACACGGTGGTTTCCCTGAAGCCGCAGTTCCTGCTCGACGGTCTCGGTGCGGTGCATTCCGAATTCGTTCGCATCTCCTTCACCAAGACCGAGAACCCCAACAAGCCGGGACCGGTCCTGATCACGAGCCAGTCCAGCAAGGACCAGGCCGGCGCGGACAACTACAAGTACCTGCTGCAGCCGAACCTGCTGCTGCGCTGAAAAGAGAACGCCATGCACATCGGCCTCATCGGTCTCGGAAAAATGGGCAACAACATGCGTGCCCGCCTCGAGAAAAAAGGGATCGAGGTGACCGGCTATGACACCAACCCTGACGTGTCCGATGTCGCGACGGTCGCCGACCTCGTCGCCGCCCTTCCGACACCGCGCGTGGTCTGGATCATGGTGCCGGCCGGTGCTGTGACGGATGCCGTGGTCACCGACCTCGAACCTCTCCTCGAAAAGGGCGACCTCGTCATCGACGGCGGGAACTCCCGTTTCACCGAGGACATCAAGCACTCGGAGCAGCTCGCCCCCAAGGGCGTCGACTTCATGGACGCCGGTGTCTCCGGTGGCGTGTGGGGTCTCCAGAACGGGTACGGCCTGATGGTCGGCGGCAGCGCAGCCCAGGTCGAACGCGTGATGCCCGTCTTCGATGCCCTGCGTCCGGACGGCCCTCGTGACGAGGGCTTCGTACACGTGGGCGAGGTCGGCGCCGGTCACTACGCCAAGATGGTCCACAACGGCATCGAATACGCGCTGATGCAGGCCTACGCCGAGGGATACGAGCTCCTCGACACCCGCAAAGACATCATCAAAGACGTCACCGGGACGTTCAAGGCGTGGCAGCGCGGAACCGTGGTGCGCTCCTGGCTGCTCGAGCTGCTGGTGCGCGCCCTCGAGCAGGACCCGGAATTCGAGCACATCGAAGGATTCGTCCAGGACTCCGGCGAGGGACGCTGGACGATCGAGGAGGCACTCGACAATGCCGTGCCGGTTCCGACGATCAGTGCATCGATCTTCGCCCGCTTCGTGTCGCGGCAGAAGGATTCGCCGGCGATGAAGGCCGTGGCAGCACTGCGCAACCAGTTCGGTGGCCACGCAGTCAAAGCCGTCGACTGACCTGGTCGGCGAACCGACAGAGTGCGCGTCACCCATCTCTCCCTGACCGACTTCCGCAACTATTCGAGCGCGGAGGTTCCGTTGGCGGCAGGTCCCAACCTGTTCGTCGGCCGCAATGGGCAGGGGAAGACGAACCTCGTCGAGTCGCTCGGCTACCTGAGCACGCTGGGTTCGCACCGGGTCTCGAGCGACCAGGCGATGATCCGGCAGGGCGCGGATGCGGCGATCGTCCGGGCGCGCATCGCACATGACGGCCGCGAGCTGCTGGTCGAGGTGCAGCTCAACCGGTCGGCGGCGAATCGTGCACAGGTGAACCGCTCGCCGATCAAGCCTCGGGAGCTGCCGCGCTACTTCTCGAGCGTGCTGTTCGCTCCGGAAGACCTCGCACTCGTGCGCGGTGAGCCGGGCATCCGTCGTCGCTACATCGACCAGCTCCTCGTTCAGCGCAACCCGCGCATGGCCGGGGTGTTCGCCGATTACGACCGGGTGCTCCGGCAGAGGAACTCCCTGCTGAAATCCGCTCGCGCCTCCGGCTTGCGCGAAGCGCAGCTCTCGACGCTCGAGATCTGGGATGAACGTCTTGTCGGCCTCGGATCGGAGATCGTGGATGCGCGGGTCGAACTGGTCGAGCTCCTCGGCGACCCGATCACCGCCGCCTACCGCTCCGTCGCCGGCGACGACCACCATCCCAAGCTGATTCCGTTGCTCACGATCCGAGGGGCAGCGGTCGAGGATCCTGATGATGGTTCGGCACGGTCGGATGCGGCGGCACCCGAAGCGGGCGGTGGCGCCGAGGACACGACGGACACCGCATCCGCGTTCCGCGCATCCCTCGCCGCGGTGCGACGCAAGGAGCTGGACCGCGGAATCACGCTCGTCGGTCCGCACAGGGACGACATCCTGTTCGAACTGAACGGACTTCCGGCGAAGGGGTATGCCAGCCATGGCGAGTCGTGGTCGTTCGCGCTCGCGCTGAAGCTCGCGTCCGCCGAGCTCCTCCGACGAGAGTCGACGACCGGCGACCCGGTGCTCATCCTCGACGACGTCTTCGCCGAACTCGACCAGGCACGTCGCCGGATGCTGGCCGCTGCGGTGCACGATTTCGAACAGGTGCTCATCACGGCGGCCGTGTACGACGATGTTCCTGACGAACTCACCGCCCATACGGTGCGGATCGAGGCAGGCGCGGTGGTCGATGCCTGACGAAAACGTCTCCCGGAACGGAGCGGGCGAGCAGAGCGAGGCATCCGCGGTCTACCTGCGCTTCCGCGAACTGTTCGGCAGCGTTCCGGCGCGCGCCCGACGGACCAGGCGGGTCAGGGACCGCGATGAGGGCGACAGCGTCCCCTTCGGTGTGGGCCGCGACCCGCGCGGCCTCGGCAATATCGTGGATGCGCTCACGACGGAACTCGGCTGGAGCTCTCCACTCGCCCAGTCCGAGCTGCTGGAGGGATGGGTCGACCTCGCGGGTGAGGAGACGGCGAAGCACTCGACGCCGCTCGGCATCAGCGAGGGCGTCCTGACCGTCTCATGCGAGTCGACAGCCTGGGCGACGCAGCTGCGGATCATGCGCACCGAGCTCATGACGCGCATCGCCGTACGGTTCCCGGAAGCGGGCATCCAGTCGATCCGTTTCCAAGGGCCGGAGGCACCCTCCTGGAAAAGAGGTCCCAGATCAATTCCAGGGCGCGGCCCGCGCGATACCTACGGCTGAGAACGCAAAAGAGGTCACCGGCGCGAAATAAACGCGTCAGACGGGCGATTATGGCCTTTCCCGCATGCTGCCCTTGGTAGAATGAATAGGTCACACTGAGTGCGGTCAGGAGCCTAATTTCATATGACGATGGAACCCACGAAAGCCGAGGCGGAACACGACTACGGTGCCAACGAAATCCAGGTCCTCGAAGGTCTTGAAGCCGTTCGCAAACGTCCCGGAATGTACATCGGTTCCACTGGTCCCCGGGGGCTCCACCACCTGGTCTACGAGATCGTCGACAACTCGGTCGATGAGGCCCTGGCCGGCCACGCCGACAACATCGAGGTGACCATCCTGGCCGACGGCGCCGTGCGCGTCTTCGACAACGGCCGCGGCATCCCGGTCGACATCCACCCCGGCGAGGGGAAGTCCACCGTCGAGGTCGTGCTCACGATCCTGCACGCCGGTGGAAAGTTCGGCGGCGGCGGGTATGCGGTCTCCGGCGGCCTGCACGGTGTCGGCAGTTCCGTGGTGAACGCACTGTCGAGCCGACTCGACGTGGAAGTGCGCCGCCAGGGGCACAAGTGGACCCAGAGCTACCGCAACGGTGTTCCCGTTGCCCCACTCGTGCAGGGCGAAGCCTCCGACGAGACCGGCACGATCATCACCTTCTGGCCGAGCCCGGAGACGTTCGAGACGACCGAGTTCGACTACGAGACCCTCCGCATCCGCTTCCAGCAGATGGCGTTCCTGAACAAGGGCCTGCGCATCGCCCTCACCGATGAGCGTCCGACCGACGACCCCGACGTGGAGCCGCAGACCGACGTCTACCTCTACGAGCAGGGTCTCACCGATTACGTCCACTACCTGAACACCGCGAAGAAGGCCGAACTCGTCAATGACGAGATCATCTCCTTCGAGTCGGAGGACACCGAGCGCAAGATCGCGCTCGAAGTGGCGATGCAGTGGACGACCGGTTACAACGAGAGCGTCTTCACCTACGCGAACACCATCAACACGCACGAGGGTGGAACGCACGAAGAAGGCTTCCGAGCTGCCCTCACCACACTGGTGAACCGGTATGCGCGTGAGAAGGGCATCCTCAAGGAGAAGGACGACAACCTCTCCGGCGACGATGTGCGCGAAGGTCTCACCGCGGTGATCTCCGTGAAGCTCGCCGAGCCGCAGTTCGAAGGACAGACGAAGACCAAGCTCGGCAACACCGAGGCGAAGGCATTCGTGCAGAAGGTGGTCGGCGACCAGCTCGGCGACTGGTTCGATCGCAACCCGAACCAGGCGAGGGAGATCATCCGCAAGGCGCTCCAGGCTGCGACGGCACGGCTCGCGGCACGCAAGGCCCGTGAGACCGCACGGCGGAAGGGCCTCCTCGAGGGCGGCGGAATGCCGGGCAAGCTCAAGGACTGCCAGTCGAAAGACCCGTCGATCTCCGAGATCTTCATCGTCGAGGGCGACTCGGCCGGCGGCTCGGCCGTCCAGGGCCGAAACCCCGAGACGCAGGCGATCCTCCCGCTGCGCGGCAAGATCCTCAACGTCGAGAAGGCGAGGCTCGACCGCGCGCTCGCGAACAACGAAGTGCAGGCCATGATCACCGCGTTCGGTGCGGGCATCGGCGAGGACTTCAACCCGGACAAGGTGCGCTACCACAAGATCGTGCTGATGGCGGATGCCGACGTCGACGGCCAGCACATCACGACCCTGCTGCTCACCCTGCTCTTCCGCTACATGAAGCCGCTCATCGAGCTCGGCTACGTCTACCTGGCGCAGCCTCCGCTCTACCGGCTCAAGTGGTCCAACGCAGAACACCAGTACGTCTACAGCGACCGCGAGCGCGATGCACTGCTCGCCGACGGGGTCGCCGCAGGCAAGCGCATCCCGAAGGACAACGGAGTGCAGCGGTACAAGGGTCTCGGCGAGATGGACTACAAGGAGTTGTGGGAGACCACGATGAGCCCCGAGACCAGGACCCTGCTGCAGGTGACCCTCGACGACGCGGCCGCGGCCGACGAGATCTTCGCCACCCTGATGGGCGAGGACGTCGAGTCACGACGCAATTTCATCCAGAAGAACGCGAAGGACGTGCGTTTCCTTGACATCTGACAACATCATCCCCGACGACCCTGCGGCCGCCGAGGGAGCCCCGATCGACTACGGCGTGCACGGCAGGATCGACCAGGTCGACCTGCAGTCCGAGATGCAGCGCTCGTACCTCGACTACGCGATGAGCGTGATCATCGGTCGTGCCCTCCCCGAGGTCCGTGACGGGCTGAAGCCGGTGCACCGCCGCGTGATCTACGCGATGTACGACGGCGGCTATCGCCCGGACAAGGCGTTCTCGAAGTGCGCGCGTGTCGTCGGCGACGTGATGGGCCAGTTCCACCCGCACGGTGACACGGCGATCTACGACGCGCTCGTGCGTCTCGTCCAGCCATGGAGCCTGCGTTACCCGCTGGCTCTCGGCCAGGGCAACTTCGGTTCGCCCGGCAACGACGGCGCGGCGGCCCCCCGGTACACCGAGACGAAGATGGCGCCGCTCGCGCTCGAGATGGTCCGCGACATCGACGAGGAGACCGTCGACTTCCAGGACAACTACGACGGCCGCACCCAGGAGCCGGCCGTTCTCCCAAGCCGCTTTCCGAACCTGCTCGTCAACGGGTCGGTCGGCATCGCGGTCGGCATGGCCACAAACATCCCCCCGCACAACCTGCGCGAGGTCGCCGACGGCGCGCTCTGGCACCTTGCGCACCCCGACGCGACCCGTGAAGAGCTGCTCGAGGCGCTCATCCAGCGCATCAAGGGACCGGACTTCCCCACCGGCGCACAGATCCTCGGCATCAAGGGCATCCAGGACACGTACCGCACCGGACGCGGTTCCATCACGATGCGCGCGGTCGTCGACATCGACGAGATCCAGGGTCGCACCTGCCTCGTCGTGACCGAACTGCCGTACCAGGTGAACCCGGACAACCTCGCGATCAAGATCGCCGACCTCGTGAAAGACGGCAAGATCAGCGGCATCGCGGACATCCGCGACGAGACCAGCGGCCGCACCGGCCAGCGCCTCGTGATCGTCCTCAAGCGGGATGCGGTCGCCAAGGTCGTGCTCAACAACCTGTACAAGCACACACAGTTGCAGGAGAACTTCGGCGCGAACATGCTCGCGATCGTCGACAACGTTCCCCGCACGCTCGCGCTCGACGGCTTCATCACGGCGTGGGTCGACCACCAGATCGAGGTCATCGTCCGGCGCACCGAGTACCGGCTGCGCAAGGCGGAGGAGCGCGCGCACATCCTGCGCGGCTACCTCAAGGCTCTCGACGCACTCGACGAGGTCATCGCTCTCATCCGCCGGTCGCCGACCGTGGACGACGCCCGCGAAGGCCTGATGGGCCTGCTCGACGTCGACCAGGTCCAGGCCGACGCCATCCTCGCGATGCAGCTGCGACGCCTCGCCGCCCTCGAACGCCAGAAGATCATCGACGAGCACGACGCGATCGAGCTGGAGATCACGGACTACAAGGCGATCCTCGCCGACCCGGTGCGCCAGCGGACCATCGTCAGCGAAGAACTCACCGAGATCGTCGACCGCTACGGCGACGACCGCCGCACCGAGATCATGTTCGGCTTCGACGGCGACATGAGCGTCGAAGACCTCATCCCCGAAGAAGAGATGGTCGTCACCGTGACACGTGGTGGCTACATCAAGCGCACGCGCAGCGACAACTACCGTAGCCAGCACCGTGGCGGCAAGGGCGTCAAGGGTGCGCAGCTGCGCGGTGAGGATGTGGTCGACCACTTCTTCGTCACGACCACGCACCACTGGCTGCTCTTCTTCAGCACGAAGGGACGCGTCTACCGGGCGAAGGCCTACGAGGTCCAGGAGGCCGGCCGAGACGCGAAGGGCCAGCACGTCGCCAACCTTCTCGCGATGCAGCCGGATGAGGAGATCGCCGAGATCCTCGACATCCGCGACTACACTGCGGCGAAATACCTGGTGCTGGCGACGCGCGACGGGCTGATCAAGAAGACGTCCCTCAGCGAGTACGACACCAACCGGTCGGGCGGCATCATCGCGATCAAACTGCGCGAAGAGGACGAACTCGTCTCGGCGCTGCTCGTCGAAGAGGACTCCGACCTGCTCCTCGTCTCCCGCAAGGGCATGTCGATCCGCTTCACCGCCTCGGATGAAGCCCTTCGACCGATGGGTCGATCGACCTCCGGCGTCATCGGGATGCACTTCCGCGGCGAGGACAAACTGCTGGACGCATCCGTCGTGTCCGACGAAGGCTACGTCTTCGTCGTCACCGAAGGCGGCTATGCGAAACGGACCTCAGCCGACCAGTATCGCCTGCAGAACCGCGGTGGTCTGGGCATCAAAGTCGCGAAGCTGAACGATGATCGGGGCGACCTCGTCGGTGCGCTGATCGTGGACGAAGAGGACGAGGTCCTTGTGGTTCTTGCCAGCGGCAAGGTGGTACGCTCTGCCGTGGCCGAGGTACCCGCCAAGGGCCGGGACACCATGGGTGTCGTATTCGCACGATTCGCCGAGACCGACAAAATCATCGCTCTGGCAAAGAACACCGAACGTAACCTTGATTCCCAAGAGGGTGAAGAAGAATCAGAGGACGTCGGGAAGGAAGAGACCGTAGATGAGCAGTAGCGTCGCTGAGAAGCTCGCCCGAAAGTCGTCGCGCCGTCCGGCGTCGTCCAAGCAGGTCCGGCTCAAGCTGGTCTACATCGACTTCTGGTCGAGCGTGAAGTTGTCGTTCCTGGTGGGACTGTGCCTCGCGATCATCGCCATCGTCGGCACATTCCTTGTGTGGACTGTCCTCAACCAGACCGGCATCTTCGACCAGGTCAACAGCCTCTTCAAGGACATCTCGGGCGCCGGCGGAGCCGACCTCAAGTCGATCCTCGGGCTTGGCCAGGTGATGGGCTTCTCGCTCATCGTCGCGATCCTCGACATCGTGGTGGTCACCGCTCTCGGCGCGATCTTCGCGCTGCTGTACAACCTCAGCGTGAAGATCACCGGGGGCCTGCTCGTCGGATTCACGAACAACTGAGTCCGCGTTCGCGGCGAGAGTCGCCGATGTCGCCGAGAGTCGCCCGTGGATCGGGCCATCTGGCGCGTGGGGCGACACTCGGCGAACGAGACAGCGCCGATTCGGAGATTCGGGCACAATCAGGTAGTCTCTAATTCGCCCAATCGGGCGCTCGGGGATATAGCTCAGGCGGTTAGAGCGCTTCGCTGATAACGAAGAGGTCCGAGGTTCAAGTCCTCGTATCCCCACGTGTTGTTTCCTTCAAAAGGAACGCACTTCCCGCGAGGGGCCTTAGCTCAGTTGGTAGAGCGCCTGCTTTGCAAGCAGGATGTCAGGAGTTCGAATCTCCTAGGCTCCACACTTCTTTCACGTCCGCAACCTCTTCCCGATGAGGGGGAGGTGCCGCATTAGCATGGTGGTCATGACATCGACCACCGAAGCCACGCGGCATTTCGCGGCCAAACTGCAGTTCGAGACCGATCCCTCCGACGTCCACGCCGCGATCGAGAACGGCGACTCGTTCGCGTTCGTCGACACGCGAGGTGACGCCGCCTGGCGCCAGGGTCGTGCAGTGGGGGCGATCCATCTGCCGACCGCGGAGATCGCCGGACACGCGTCCGAACTGATCGACCCGGCCACGCCGGTCGTCGTCTACTGCTGGGGCCCCGGATGCAACGGGTCGACCAAAGCCGCCCTCCAGTTCAGCCTGCTCGGCTACCAGGTGCGCGAGATGATCGGCGGCTTCGAATACTGGGCGCGCGAAGGCCTGCCTGTCGTCGACGACAACGGACCGGTCGAGCGGGAACCGGATGCGCTCACCGCCCCTGTCGGTGCAGGTGCGATCTCGTGCGAGTGCTGACCCGGTCGCGCGCGGATTTCAGCCGTTGAAGCGGAGCCCGAAACCCTCGAAGTAGGTTGCGAGACGATTGAGTTCTCGTGTGTGCTGCCTGCGCGACGTGTCGAGCACGGCCGAGACCATGACGACGGCGCCCGACGCCGGCTCTTCCTCCTCAGTGATCCACAGTGTGACGCTGGCGTCGGAGGTCGAGCTGAACGGACGCGTCCATTTCGACGGGCGGGGGCGCGTCGCCACGACATGGTCGGCGCGCCGCGACATCACAGCCCAGCGGCCGTCGGCGGCGAGGAGAGACTCCACGCGATCCAGGGCGTCGTGAGCGCGCAGTGAAGTGCGGAACGCGTGCTGCACCTCGACAACGGACACAAACCTGAAAGTACAGTGAGCACACCCTGTGTGAAGAGCCCCCTTTCGGGTGGACCTGTCGGTGCATGCCGCGCAACGGCAGTATCGTGACCGCATGGACATCCGCGTTGCTGCGTACGGCGTGATCGTCGACGGTGAGCGCATTCTTCTCGCGCACTGGAACGAATCCGGGCGGTCCGGGTGGACACTGCCGGGTGGCGGCATCGAGGCGGGGGAGGACCCCGCCGACGCCGCGCGACGCGAGATCCTCGAGGAGACCGGCTACGTCGCAGAGCTCGGTGGACTGCTCGGGGTGGACTCCCGGATCGTGCCGGCCGACCAGAGACTCGACGGAACAGGCCGCCCGCTGCACGCGCTGCGCATCATCTACCGGGCGCACATCGTCTCGGGCAGGCTGACGAACGAGCTCGATGGGACGACCGACGAAGCGGCCTGGTTCCGGCTCGGCGAGGTGCCGAACCGACGCGTCGAGTTGGTGAACGTTGCCCTGAGGCTGATCGGCGCATCCGCCTGACCAGGGGCGCTGACGCACGTAGGCGGCGTCCGCAGACACCGCCTACGTGCTCAGAGGATGCCGGTCACTCGCTCGCCGGAGCCGCCGGCTCTTCGTCGGCGACCCACAGCTCGTCGTCGGCACGGAACGTCTGCCAGACGGCGTAGACCACACCGACCGCGGCGACGATGCCGAGGACGAGCGCGATCGCGCCGCCCACACCGTGGCCGGACTTCTCCTCGACGACTGCCTTGCGGGCTGCCCGCTCGCCGGAAAAGGAACGCGAGCGCGCATCGCGAGCGTAGTCGGCCACGGACATGGCAGTGCCGATCACCGAGCCGATAGCGGGGATGCCGTCGCTCACGAAACGCTCCTTCGCCGTGCCGGCCAGGCGGCTCGTCGCTTCCATTCCGGGACGGACATACTGGTGGAGGCTTTCGCGAACACGCGGGCCGAGTTCTTCTCTGTTCAGGTGCCCGACCTGCCTGCTGGCCTCCTTGGCAACAGCATTCGCACGCGCGAGGAGATCCTGCTGCTCCTCCCACAGTTGCTCAGCCGCACTGCGGAGTCGATCGAGTTCCTTCTTACGCTGTCGTGTCAGGCTCATGTGGACCTCCATTGCGTGGTGGGGCGAACTCTCTCCATCTTGCCACCGAATGCGCTGAGGGTAACCCGAGAGGTCTTAACGCCTGTGCAAGAATTGGTCTCATGTCTAAGCACACCGCCGTCGCCACGCTCCACACCAACTACGGGGACATCAAGGTCAACCTCTACGGAAACCACGCTCCCAAGACGGTGAGGAACTTCGTCGGACTCGCGACGGGCGAGATCGAGTGGACCCACCCGGCCACCGGCGCGACCAGCAAAGACAAGCTCTACGACGGTGTCGTGTTCCACCGCATCATCCCCGGCTTCATGATCCAGGGCGGCGACCCGCTCGGCACCGGTACCGGTGGTCCCGGTTACCAGTTCGACGACGAGATCAGCCCCGAACTCGACTTCACCGAGCCCTATGTCCTGGCGATGGCGAACGCCGGCATCCAGGGCGGCCGTGGCACGAACGGCTCGCAGTTCTTCATCACGGTGGCACCGACCACCTGGCTGCAGGGCAAGCACACGATCTTCGGCGCCGTCGACGACGAGGCGTCCCGCAAGGTCATCGACAAACTCGCCGACCTTCCGACGGATGCACGCGACCGCCCCCTCGACGACGTCGTGATCGAGTCGGTCACGGTCGACCAGGCCTAGGGCTCAGATGTCACAGCCCGCGGACACCCGGGCTGCGTACTGCTACCGGCACCCCGACCGCCAAAGCTACATTCTGTGCCAGAGGTGCGGGCGCACGATCTGCCCGGAATGCCAGACCCCTGCTCCGGTCGGCGTCATCTGCCCGGAGTGCATGAAGCAGCAGCGCGCTGAGGCGCCCAGAACGCGGCCGCAGGTGATCACGCGGATGACCGGCCGCGGCGCGCCCGTGATCACCTACGCGATCATCGCGATCTGCGTGTTCGTGTTCATCCTGCAGTCCCTCCCAGGGATCGGCAACGCGGTGACGAATGCGATCATCTATGCGGGCGTGTACTCGTATCCGGGCCATTTCGAACCGTGGCGAATGCTCACCTCGGTGTTCGCGCACGCGAGCATCCTGCACATCGCGCTGAACATGTACACGTTCTGGATCTTCGGAACACTGCTCGAGCCTCTTCTCGGCCGGGTGCGGTTCCTTCTACTGTTCCTGCTCAGCGGGTTGGCGGGTTCTGTCGGGGTGCTGCTGCTCGCCCCGCCCGGAACACCGGTGCTCGGTGCCTCCGGGGCGATCTTCGGCATGCTGGGCGCTTTCCTCGTGATCCAGCGCCGTTTGGGCGGAAATGCGACGCAGTTGCTGATCCTGGTCGGAATCAACCTCGTGATCGGCTTCATCCCGGGTTTCAACGTGGCGTGGCAGGCGCACGTCGGCGGCCTGGTCGCTGGTGCGCTGATCGGTCTGATCTACATCGAGACACGTTCTCCGGCACGCCGGAATCTCCAGATCGGACTCATGAGCCTCTTGACTCTCATCCTGCTCGGACTGAGCGCCATCCACCTGTTCGGTTGACCGGTGGAGAAGTTATCCACAGGCTTATTAACAATGGGGATAGTTACAGCCGTGTAATTGTCCCCATTGTTGCGGACCCCTGAAGAAGGGTCAGCGCCACCGGGTGGTCATCAGGAAGCCGATGAAGGCGATCCCGAAGCCCACGAGGATGTTCCACGCGCCCAGCGCGGGAATCGGGTACTGGCTCTGGCTCACGTAGAAGACGATGATCCAGATGAGACCGAGGAGCATGAAGCCGAACATGACCGGCTTGAACCACACCGGGTTGGGTGCGTCTTCGCCGGACTGCGCGCCATTGCGCTCGGAACTGCTCGGGGACTTGGTGCGTGCCATAGCTCACAAGTGTACGGGACAACACGGGGCAGACTCTGCGCGCGCTCTCCTGCGCAGGGGCTTCACGGCCTGTGGATAACTCGACGGCCTCACGGACGCCGCAGCTAGAATCGAGGCCATGTCAGACGACCTCGACCCGACGCCCTCTGGCGACGGCGCCGAGGCGCGCGGTTCGCTGCACGAAACGAAGGACCACCGCCGGCCCTCGGTGCTCGGTGTGGTCGGTGAGCTGCTGATCACGGCAGGCGTGCTGGTGCTCCTTTTCCTCGGTTGGCAGGTGTGGTGGAACAGCCTCGTGCTCGCCGGACAGCAGACCAACGCGGCCGCGTCGCAGAGCCGGCAGTGGCTCGATCAGGCTTCGGCCAGTCCGGCGCCGGTGCCCACCCCGACGGAGGCGCCCGGCACGGGCAAGCCGGACTACGGCCCACCGCCCGTGATGGCCGCTCCGGCTGCCTACCAGCCGTTCGCCGTCCTCTACGTTCCGCGACTCGGCCCCGAGTGGAAGCGGATCATCAAGCAGACCGTCGACGTCGACCAGGTCCTCAACAGCTACACAGCCGGGGTCGGTCACTACCCGGACACGCAGATGCCCGGGGCCGTCGGCAACTTCGCGGTCGCGGGTCACGACAGCGGATGGGGCAACGCGTTCATCGACCTGTCGAAGCTCCGCCTGAACGATGCGATCTACGTGCAGACGAAAGACGGCTGGTACACCTACCGCTTCCGCAACTTCGAGTACGTACAGCCGACGGCGGTCTCGGTGCTCTACCCCGTTCCACGCCAGCAGAAAGCGACACCCATCGACCGCATCATGACGATCACCACGTGCAACCCGCCGTTCCACGCCGCCGAGCGGCTCATCGCCTACACGCTGTTCGACAGCTGGCAGCCGCTGAGCGCCGGTCCGCCCGCGGAGATCGCGGCGCAGGTGAAAGCGCAGGGAGGGTAGAGAATGTATGCAGCGCTGTGGCGCGTGCTCCCCGGACCGGTGTGGGTGCGCATCCTGATCCTGATCGTCCTGATCGCGATCATTCTCTTCGTTCTCGTCACATGGGTCTTTCCGTGGGTCGATGCACTGCTGGGCGACCAGGAAGGAACCGTGGGAACGTGACCCGTGTACTCGTCATCGACAACTACGACAGCTTCGTCTACACGCTGAACGGCTACCTGCGGGAGCTCGGTGCCGAGACGACCGTCGTGCGCAACGACGACTTCAGCGAGGCCGACGTGCCGGCGCGACTGGCCGAATACGACGCGGTGCTCATTTCGCCCGGGCCCGGTAAGCCCGCTGACGCCGGGGTCTCCATCGCCACGGTGCGCGAAGTGCTTCGCACCGGACAGCCTCTCCTGGGCGTCTGTCTAGGTCACCAGGCGATCGCTGAGGCGTTCGGCGCGGTGGTCACCAATGCCGAAGACCTCATGCACGGCAAGACCTCCCTTGTCACACACGACGACAGCGACTTCTATGAGGGTGTCGGCCAGCCGTTCACGGCGACGCGCTACCACTCGCTCGCCGTCGTCGACGGCACCGTCCCCGACGACCTCGTCGTGACGGCGCGCACGGCCGGCGGCGTGATCATGGGGCTTCGTCACCGCACGGCGCCGATCTACGGTGTGCAGTTCCACCCCGAGTCGGTGCTGACCGAAGGCGGCTACCGCATGCTCGGCAACTGGCTCGAGGCGGCTGGTCTCGCCGGGGCCAAAGAGACGTCTCGCGACCTGAACCCGCTCGTGAAGCTGGCCTAGCGGCCTAGCGGGCGGGCGCGGGCGCGGGGCGCCGCCAGGAGTCCGTGCTGCTCCCGGATGTCCGGATGTCCGGATCCCGAGTGTGACTTTTCCGGTCGAGGGTGACCGGCATACGTGTCGCCCTCGACCGGAAGTGTCACTCTCGGGCGGGCGACCGCATGGCGGGGTACGCGTGCGCTCGCGACAAACGCGTGCGCTCGTGGCGCGAATGTCAGCCGGTGCAGTAGGTGATGGTGACCGTCGACCCCTGGGGCACATCGCCCGGGGGCAGCGACTGGCTGTGCACCAGCGTGCCCTGCTCGGTCGGACAACTCGAGTCGGGCTGCGGATTAGCCGTCAGCTGGAGCTGCGCGAGGATGCCCGTGGCCGCCTGCACCGACTGACCGACGAGATCTGTCAGTGTCACTTTTCCGCTCGACACGGTCAGGCCGATCGGGTCGCCTTCGTGTGCGGTCGCGTTCGCGGCTGGATCGGTCGAGATGACGATGTTCGCGGCGACGTTCGGTGAATTCTGGGTGGTGACCGGGCCGAGCGTGAAGCCGGCCGCCGTGAGAGCGGCCTTGGCGTTCGTCTCCGTCATGTTGTGCACATCCGGCACCGCGACAGACTTCTTACCGGTCGAGACGAAGACGGTCACGGTGTCGCCCGTGGACACGATGATGCCCGCGGCCGGATCGGTGCGCACCACCTGGCCCTCCGGGTAGGTCGCGCTCGACTCCTGGGCCTGCGTCCACTTGAGCTTGTCCTTCTCGAGCTCCGCAGTTGCCTGGTCGATCGTCTGCCCGGCGAGGTTCGGGACCGCGCGAGACGTGGCGGGAAGCTCGTTCGTCGGAGTGAGCCGAAGCACCCAAGCGAGCACCGCGACCACGACGACCGCCATCACGGCGATGCCCGCCCAGATCCAGATGACCGGTGGGCGCCGTTGCGTGCGGACCATCGACTGGTCTTCGGCGAGCTGGCGGAAAGCGGCCTCTGGTCCCGAGATGACACTCGGCGGTGCGCCGAACAGCGTCTCGGAGAGAGGGTCGACCTCTTTGTGGATCGGAACGTGGCCTGCTCCGGCGGTCTCCACATCGGCCCGGAACTCCGCCGCCGTCTGGTACCGCTCGAAGCGGTCCTTCGACAGAGCGTGGAGCACGACGACGTCGAGCGCGGGCGAGACCTTGGGGTTGATCGAACTCGGTGCGACCGGGGTCTCGCTGACGTGCTGGTATGCGACGGCCACCGGGGTGTCGCCGCGGAACGGCGCGCGGCCGGTGAGCATCTCGAAGAACACGACGCCGGTGGAGTAGAGGTCGGTGCGCGCATCCACCGACTCGCCCTTGGCCTGCTCCGGCGAGAAATAGCTGGCGGTGCCGAGGATCGCGGTGGTCTGTGCGACCGTCGCCGACGAGTCGCTGATGGCGCGGGCAATGCCGAAGTCCATGACCTTGACCTGGCCGGCCTTGGTGATCATGATGTTGCCCGGCTTGATGTCGCGGTGGACGACTCCGGCGCGGTGCGAGTACTCGAGTGCGGTGAGGATGCCTTCGACGATGCGCACGGCTTCGTCGGCGTCCAGTGGGCCCGCCTTGATCAGGTCTTTGAGGAGCACGCCATCGACGTACTCCATGACGATGAACGGCAGCTGCGCTTCGTGGCCGTTGGCCTCCCGCACGGTCTCTTCGCCGGCGTCGAAGACGCGCACGATCGTCGGATGCGCCATGCGCGCCGCGGCCTGCGCCTCCTGGCGGAAGCGCGTGCGGAAAGCCGGGTCCGTTGCGAGCGACGGCTTGAGCAGCTTGATCGCGACGGTGCGCCCCAGGCGCGTGTCCGTTCCACGGTGCACATCGGACATGCCGCCGCGCCCGATGAGCTCGCCCACCTGATATCTGCCCGCGAGCAGGCGGCTATCTGGGCTCAATGCGAACTCCTCGTCAGGGGCAGGGTCTTCGTTAGTGTACCGGTCGTTTTCTGAGGGCTTCCTAAGGGCCCGTCACCGTATAGGGGGAAGCCGGCGACTGGTTGGACTCGATCGACTCTCCACAGAAGATCGTGTACGTCAGTTGGTAGGTTCCTGCGGCCGTGGGCGTCCAGGTCGTCGTGGCCGTATTCACCGGCTGCTGCCCCTGTCCGTTCACGTACAGCTGGCGGCCGACAAGATTCTGTCCGGCCGGGCAGTTGGCGGAGCCGAAACTGATGGTGATCTTGTCGCCAGGAGTCGAACCCAGAACGTAGGGCGACGGCGGGGTCGCGGTGACCATATCGGTGGGCGTCGTGATCGGGGTCACCGGGCCGTAGACCTTGACCGAGATCGTGGTTCCCTTGGGAACCGGTCCGGTCGGGTTCACCGAGTAGACCGTGTCGACCTGGGCCTGCTTCGTGGCTGCCGCTCCGGGCTGGACGTCTGCGACCATGCCGAACGACTGCAGCATGCTGCGGGCTTCGGCGCTCGTCTTTCCCAGGAAGTCGGACTGGTTTATCTCCACGGTGTTGCTCGTCGGAGACGGGCTGGGCGACGGTGTGGTCGGCGGCGGAGTGGTGTGCGTTGTCGTCGTGGTCGCCGTCGTGGGCGGCGGAGTGCTCGCACCCTTCGGCTGGGCGAGGAGCGCGATGATCGTGCCGATCAGCACGACCGCAAGAAGCGCGATGAGTGCGATGAGCGGCCACGTCCACGGGCTGCGCTTCTTCGTCGTGGTCGAGGGAACGGTGTCGACGGGTCCGACGCCACCGATGGGCGCTGCCGCCAGCAGCGTCGTCGCCTGTGTGTCACCGGCGGCGCCCGACGGCATGACCGTCGTGGCAGCGGTGAGAGCGGCCGCGCCACCCAGGATCGCGGGCACGGAGCCGGCAGCAGCCTGCACATCCCCCCGGCGCAGCGCCTGCGCGGCCCGTGCCAGATGCGCAGCGGAGGCCGGACGGTCGGCCGGGTTCTTCGCGATGCACGCGAAGACCAGGTTGCGGACGGGCTCAGCGACGGTGAGGGGAAGCTCGGGCGGCGCCTCGTTGATCTGGGCCATCGCGATCGCGACCTGCGACTCGCCGGTGAACGGCCGTCGGCCGGCGAGGCATTCGTAGGCGACGATGCCGAGCGAGTAGATGTCGGTGGTCGGGGACGCGGGGTGTCCGCTCGCCTGTTCCGGCGAGAGGTACTGCACGGTGCCCATGACCTGGCCGGTCGCCGTGAGCGGAACCTGGTCGGCGATGCGGGCGATGCCGAAGTCCGTGATCTTGACCCGGCCATCCGGAGTGATCAGCAGGTTGCCCGGCTTGATGTCACGGTGCACGAGGCCTGCTGCGTGGGCAGCGTGGAGCGCGGCGGCGGTCTGCGCCACGATGTCGAGGACCTTGTCGGTGCTGAGCACGTGCTCGCGTTCGAGGATGGTCGAGAGCGCCTCGCCGGGGACGAGCTCCATCACGAGGTAGGCGCTGCCCTCCTCCTCGCCGTAGTCGAAGACGTTGGCGATGCCCTCGTGGTTGACCAGCGCGGCGTGCCGGGCCTCGGCGCGGAAACGCTCGAGGAAGCCCGGGTCACCCAGGTACTCGTCCTTCAGGATCTTGATCGCGACGGTACGACCGATGACGAGGTCGGTGGCCTGCCAGACCTCTCCCATGCCGCCGATCGCGATGCGCGACTGCAGCTCGTATCGTCCCCCGAAGGTGAGCCCTGCTGTGGGTCTCATTTATTCAGCACCGCCTCTAGTACTTTCTTCGCAATTGGAGCAGCGATGGAATTGCCGGTGCCGTTCTGGCCCTGCCCACCGCCATTTTCAACAACAACCGCCACAGCGAATTGAGGATTATCAGCCGGCGCGAACCCCGTGAACCACAGAGTGTACGGCTCGCCCTCGCCGTTCTGTGCCGTACCGGTCTTACCGCCCACACTGACCCCGTCTATTCTTGCATTAGTGGCAACACCGTGATTCACGCCGTCCACCATCATCTGCTTGATGGTCGCTGCGTTCTCGGGCGAGGTCGCCGTGTCGAGGACCTGGGGCGTGAAGGTCTGGATCGGCTGCAGGTTCGCGGAGCGGATCGAGTCGACCATGTTCGGGTACATCACCACTCCGCCGTTCGCGATTCCGGCCGAGACCATCGCCATCTGCAGCGGGGTCGCGCGGTCGTCGAGCTGGCCGAAGGCGCTCTGCGCGACCTGTGCGGGGTCCGTGTAGGTCGGGTAGACGCTCGGCTCGACCTTGACCGGGATCGACAGCTCCTTGTTGAACCCGAACTTCTCGGCCTGGTCCTTGATGGTGGCGCCACCGAGCTGCATGCCGAGCTCCGCGAAGGGGATGTTGCACGAGAGGATCTGCGCGGTCGCGATCGAGACCGTCGCGCCGGGTCCGCACGAGGTGAACGTGTCGTTGTGGACGACCGTGCTGGTTCCCGGCAGCGTCAGCGACTGCGGGTTGGGCAGCTGGCTGTCCTTGGTGTACTTGCCCGTGCCGAACGCGGCGGAGCTCATCACCGGCTTGAACGTCGAGCCCGGCGGATTCAGGTTGCCGCCGATCGTGCGGTTGATCAGCGGATCCCCGGGGGCGGCCAGCAGAGCCTTGTACGTCGCGTCGACCTTCGCCGTGTCGTGGCCCGCGAGCGCGTTCGGGTCGTAGTCGGGCTTGGACACCATCGCGAGGATCTTGCCGGTCTTCGGCTCCATGAGCACGACAGCGCCCTGGTAGTTGCCGAGGGCGTCGTATGCGGCCTTCTGGGCGACCGGATCGATGGTCGTCTGGACGGATGCGCCCTGCGGGTTCTTGCCGGTGAGGATCGCATTCACCCGGTCGAAGAACTGCGAGTTGGATGAGCCGCTCAGCTGGGTGTTGAGCGCGCCCTCGAGTCCGGTCGGCGCCCCATCCAGCGGGAAGAAGCCGGTGACCGACGAATAGAGCGGACCGTTGCTGTACACCCGCTGGAACTTGTAGACATCCTTGGTCGGAACCGACTGCGCGACCGGCTGCCCCGCGACCAGGATGGCGCCCCGCTGCGCCGAGTAGCTGTCGTAGAGCGTGCGGCTGTTGCGCGCATCCGCGCTGAGTGAGTCCGCCTGGAACACCTGCAGGATCGACGTCGACACCATCAGTGCGATGAACATGGCGAGCACGACCAGGCTGATGCGTTTGATCTCACGGTTCATCAGCTCACCACCAGCCTCGGCTGGTTGCGCACAGCGTCGGACACCCGCAATAACAGGGCGACGATGATCCAGTTGGCCACGAGCGAGGAACCTCCGGCTGCGAGGAACGGGGTGGTCAGGCCGGTCAGCGGGATGACCCGCGTGACGCCGCCGATGACGACGAAGCACTGCAGGGCGACGGTGAACGCGAGCCCGACGGCGAGAAGCTTGCCGAAGTCGTCCTGTCCGGCGAAGCCTATGCGGAAGCCGCGCGCCACGAAGAGGAGGTAGAGGGCGAAGATCGCGAACAGGCCGGCGAGGCCGAGCTCCTCGCCCAGGCTCGCGATGATGTAGTCGCTCTGCGACACGGGTGTCACATACGGCTGGCCCTGGCCGAGACCGGTGCCGATCAGGCCGCCGTGTGCGAGCCCGAAGAGCCCCTGCACCAGCTGGTAGCTGCCGCCGTTCGCGTTGTAGACCTTGTCGGCGAAGGGATTCAGCCAGTTCTCGAAACGGTCGTGCACGTAGGTGAGCACCTGGCTGGCGATCAGCGCGCCCCCGACGATGAGGCCGAGGCCGATGACGACCCAGCTGATCCGCGCCGTCGCGACGTACAGCATGACGAGGAACAGTCCGAAGTAGAGCAAACCGGTCCCGAGGTCCCGCTGGAAGACGATGACCGCCATCGACATCAGCCAGACGATGAGGATCGGGCCGAGGTCGCGGAGGCGGGGGAAGCGCATCCCCAGGAATTTCTTGCCGACGAACGAGAGCGAGTCCCGTCGCTGCACCAGGTAGCCGGCGAAGAAGATCGCCAGCGCGATCTTCGCGAGCTCGCCCGGCTGGAAGCTGAACGGTCCGATGCCGATCCAGACCCGCGCACCGTAGATCTCGCGCCCGATGCCCGGGAGCATCGGCAGCAGCAGCAGTGCGAGAGCGACGAAACCGAAGATGTAGGTGTAGCGCTGCAGGATGCGGTAGTTGCGGATGACCAGCACGACGCCGATCGCACAGATGATCGCGATCGCGCTCCACACGATCTGGCGCACCCCGGCACTGTTCCAGCCGGCGTCCCCGAAGTGGATGTCGATGCGGTAGATCATCGCGATGCCGAGCCCGTTGAGCACCGTCGCGATCGGGAGGAGGAACGGGTCTGCCTGGGGCGCGACGAACCGCATCGCGATGTGCATCCCGAACACCAGGATCGACAGGCCCAGACCGAGATAGAGGAGAGTGAGGTCCAGATGGCCGAGCGCGCCCAGCTGAACGAGGCACACGGCGGCCGAGTTGATCGCGCACGCGACGATGAGCAGGGCCAGTTCGAGGTTGCGGAGCTTGGCGGGCATCCGCAGCCGTTTGATCGACACCGGACTCGTCGCAGGGCGCGGCGAGTCCACGAGGCCGGCCGGGTTACTGTTTGCTGGCATCGGTCAACTGTTCCACGATCTGCCTGGCCGAACTCAGTGTGTCCGC
Source organism: Leifsonia sp. Ger2509 (assembly GCF_055231915.1). Taxonomy (NCBI): domain Bacteria; kingdom Bacillati; phylum Actinomycetota; class Actinomycetes; order Micrococcales; family Microbacteriaceae; genus Leifsonia; species Leifsonia sp. Ger2509. Next base: position 2,261,408 of record NZ_JBUYVB010000003.1, on the reverse strand, counting down.
GTTGATGGTCTGCTCGACGAGTTGCTGGTCGTATTCGGGAAGGCTCTTCACGCTCGTGCCTGACTCCTCGTAGATGTGCGAGAGCGCGATCGGACCGAGGCTCTGCTGCACGCCCTCGTAGACGGCGACTTTTCCGCTGGGCGAGGCTCCGACGTAGTAGCGCGACTGGGTCCATTGGTAGCCGAACAGCACGGCGAGTGCGATCGCGACGACGAGGGCGATGACGCCGATCAGCCAGGTGAGCCGGCGGCGGCGGACGCGCCGCTCATCCTCTTCGATCAGTTCGTCGAGGTAATCCTCGGACTGCGGTTCGAAGTGGGTCGGGCCGGTCGCGGGGCGCACGGGGTGCAGGCGCAGGGTGGGCATCCGGTTCGCACGAACCGGCTTGAGGTCCGTGGTGAAGGCGAGGGGGGCGGATGCGGACCCGACCGTGACCGGCTCCTTGACGGTCTCGCCGCGCCCGGTGTCGGCGATGTCAAGGATGACGATGGTGACGTTGTCGGGGGCGCCCGCATCCAGACTCTGCTTCAGCAGCCTGTCGGCGACCGCCTTCGGACCCTCGTGCATCGCGAGCGCCGCCCGCATGTCGTCGTGCTTGACCACGCCGCTCAGGCCATCCGAGCAGATAAGCCAGCGGTCGCCCGGCTGGGTGTCGAGGATCCAGGTATCGATCTCGGGGGAGGCGTCGACGTCGCCGAGAACACGCATCAGCACCGAACGGCGCGGGTGGACCATCGCCTCCTCTTCGGTGATGCGCCCGCTGTCGACGAGGCGCTGCACGAACGTGTGGTCGATCGACACCTGCTTCAGCTCGCCGTCGCGGAACCGGTAGATGCGCGAGTCGCCGATGTGGGCGATGGCCAACTGGTCGCCGACCCGGACCATCGCGCTCACGGTGGTGCCCATCCCCGTCAGTTCCGGATGCTCGAACACCGTCTCCGTCAGCAGCGAGTTGGCCGCGATCAGCGCCGACTGCAACGCGAATTCGGCCTCCGAGGCCGTCGCGTACTCCTTGTCGGCCTCGCGGATGCGGTTCACGGCGATCGCGGAGGCGACATCACCGCCCGCGTGACCGCCCATCCCGTCGGCGACCACGAACAGGTCATGCCCGGCATAGGCGGAGTCCTGGTTGTTGGAGCGGATCTTGCCGACGTGCGAAACAGCGACGGCTCGGTTAGCGGACGCCACGCGCTACCGCCGCAGCTCGAACGTCGTCGTGCCGATCTTGATCGGGGTGTTCAGGGGGACCTGGGTCGGGACGGTGACGCGCTTGCCGTCGAGGAAGGTGCCGTTCGTGGAATCGAGGTCCTGGATCATCCACTCGTCGTTCCACAGCAGCAGTCGGGCGTGGTGGGTCGAGGTGTAGTCGTCGCGGATGACGAGCCCCGACTCGCTGGAACGGCCGATGGTCAGCGGTTCGCGGCCGAGCGCGAGCTCCGTGCCCTGCTTCGGACCGGAGGTGATGGTGAGGCGGCCGGCGGTGAGGATGGTCGCCTTCGGCTTGGCGGCGACGGTGTTCGCGCCGGTGGGCAGGGATGACGCCGGCGGCGGCTGCATCGTGGGAGCGGTGGCTCCGGAGGTCGGGGTCGCGAGGAACGGGGCCGGACTCGGTGACGGGGGCGGGCTCTGCGCCGCATCCGGTTGCAGCTTGCGCACGCGCTGGCCGAACAGGTCACTGCGCAGGGCGTAGACGATGCCGAACACGAACAGCCACAGCAGCAGGAGGAAGCCGAACCGCAGGACGAGGAGGGTCAGCTCACTCGGGTTCACGGTTTGCTCCAGAACCCGCCGATGTCGTGCCGCCGGGTGGCGTCATCGATGTGGTCGGGGGTGAAGGAGTCGATGTGGGTGGCCTGGGGGAGCACGCGGAAGATGATGCGGGTGCGTCCGATGCTGATCACCGAATCCGGGTCGAGCAGGGCTTTCGTGACCGGCTGGCCGTTCAGCTGGGAACCGTTCGTCGAACCCAGGTCCTGCACCTGGGCGCGGTGGCCATCCCAGGTGATCTGCACGTGCTTGCGCGAGATGCCCGTGTCATCCACCGTGATGTCCGCATCGCTGCCGCGGCCGATGACGGTGTGCGCCTTCTCGATCGGGTAGCGCTTGCCGCCGATGTCGAGCACCGGGGTCCAGGCGATGTCGCTCTTCACGTTCTCGGACTCGACGTTGAGGATGCCCTCGGTCAGCGACGGGTCCTCGACCAGATCCACCGAAAGGCCCCCAGCGAACTGGTAGTGCTGGCCGGCCGCGTACTGCTGGACGTACGAGACGAGCTCGTCGGTGAGGGTCGGACCCATGGAGCGCATCCGGTTGTAGTCGCTCGTCGACATGCGCATGACGAAGCGATTGGGCGCGAGAATGCGGTCGCGTGTGACGATCGCGGCTTTCGTGTCGAGTTCGCGGCGGAGTGCGCTCGTGAGTTCGACCGGTTGCAGCCCCGACCGGAAGGTCTTGGCGAAAGCGCCGTTGACGGCGCGCTCGAGACCCTTCTCGAAGTTGTCCAGTATGCCCACAGGTCTCCCGCTCCGGCTCGTGTGACTATGAGAATGTTAGTCGGCTCGCATGGGAGACCGCTTCTGTACCTCTCTTACTTGGCTGAATATCATCCGTGCGGCTGAGGCGGCGTCTCGCGGCGAGAGGTGCGAAGTGGGTTTTGGAGGCCGGTTAGGGTACTTCCCGCAACTTTCGCGGCGGCGGCGGGATGGATGCGGGCCGTCAGGGGCGCTCGACTTCAGGATGTGCGGCTGGACATGCTAATCTCTCTAAGTTCGCGCGAGTGGCGGAATTGGCAGACGCGCTGGCTTCAGGTGCCAGTGCTCGAAAGGGCGTGGGGGTTCAAGTCCCCCCTCGCGCACAGCGGGTCATTCATGAAAACCCCGGAAGGGCTTCAATGAAAGACGCGGGAGCGAACGAAAAAGGGCCGGTTCGACAGAAATGTCGAATCGGCCCTTCGCCATTTCGTGGCGGCGGAGGTGGGCCTCGATCGAGTGAGGCGCATAGACGAAGATTGGCCCTTCTTCCAGGCGTCCACCGATCCTGCGACTGGGAAGTCACCGTCGTCGGGGGATCCTGACCGAAGCTCGCCCGTGGCCGCAAACGAGGGTACTGAACGAAAAAGACCCGGTTCGATGAGATGTCGGACCGGGTCTTTGCGACTTAGGTACTGGAGTGCTCTCCGTCCAGGGGACCGACGCTCCTCGAAACCCAGTGGCCCGCGTTCGGCGCGAACACCCCGATCACCGGAACGATGCGCCACTCCTCAGCGCTGTGGGCCTCGCCAAGCCGGATGCGAGCCGCCCGAAACCGGCGCCCGATCACCGACCGCTCCGTCCACATCACGCCGACATGGTCGATGCCGGCGGCCGATCGAGGCAACTCGACGGTGACGGGCGGATCACCGGGGGAGACCTCACGACGCGGATTGCCGAGGTCGGCGTTGCCGCCACTGAAGCTGACGAACGAACTCACCTCATAGGCGACGCGGGGACCGGTGAAACGGAAGACGACGCGACGTGGCTCCTCTGCATCCGGTTCGAGCCCGATCTCGACGCCCTTCATTACCGCGCCGTTCGCCATTCCGTCAGCGTAGGTCGCGTGGCTACCGAGGTCCAGCCGACTCGGATGTCCCGTCGAGTTCGCGCAGCTAGGTCAATATTCGATCTGAGGTATAAACGCTCTAGGTGTTTAACCATTTCGGCGAGAAGGAGCATGATGTCCCCGTACGAACGACTGATCCTCCTATTGATTGGGATGCTCGTGGGGTGCGCGCTCACCCTTGTCGTCTTGGGATTGCCGCTCTTGATGGATCAACCAAATTTGGCGTCGAACTACTTCACTGCCGCATCGATCGTGGGCTTCGTCGCCCTTGGTGGAGGCATCGGAGTGAGCACGGCCCGGAAACGACCTCCGCGGTAAACCGGAATGAGCCACCGCCGTGCGATCGCGGCTCCCCGGTACACTGCGATGAAATAGAACCCTCCGCCGAAAGGATGACGTGGTGCCAGCCCATTCGCCGCTTCCGATCGACCCGATCGCCGAAGCGAAGCGGCAGTGGCTCGGCCACGGCTGGGATGACGCGGCGAACGGCATGGCGGCCGTCACCTCCATCATGCGCGTGCAGCAGATCATGCTCGCCCGGGTCGAAGCGACGCTCAAGCCGTTCGGGCTTTCGTTCGCGCGGTTCGAGATGCTGAGGTTGCTCGGTTTCACCAAGGGCGGGGTGCTCCCCATGTCGAGCGCGACCGCGCGGCTCCAGGTGCATCCGACCAGCATCACGAACACGGCCGATCGACTCGAGCGGGATGGTCTGGTGAAGCGCGTCGCGCATCCGACTGACGGACGCGCGACGATGATCGAGCTGACGCCCGAGGGGCGCCAGGTACTCGAGGCAGCGACGGAAGCCCTCAACACGGACGTGTTCACGCAGCCCGGTCTGCCGGTCGAGGAGCTGACGTCCCTCGTCAGCGTGCTGGCGAAGTTCCGCAGGCTGGCGGGGGATTTCGAAGACCCGCCCACGCTCCCTGACCCGCTGTAGGAACCCGGCCGCGTCCGAAACTGTAGAACCTCCGAGCATTTACTTGATATCCCTAGTAAATAGCTGAGGCTCCTTGTATATTCGCTGGAGGACGCGACGACGCGTGCCTCGGGGGACTGAGCAAAGGGCTTTCAATGGTTCGGGAACTAACCCATTTCATCGGCGGACAGCACGTCCAGGGCACGTCCGGCAGGTTCGCCGACGTCTTCGAACCCGCGACGGGGCGCGTCCAATCGCGCGTGCCGCTCGCCTCCACTGCTGAGGTCGAAGCAGCGGTCGCCAACGCCGAGCAAGCGCAGCTCGAATGGGGCGCCTGGAATCCGCAACGGCGTGCCCGCGTCCTCCTGAAGTTCCTCGACCTCGTCGCGCGGGACATGGAGTCGCTGGCACGGCTGCTCGCCTCCGAGCACGGCAAGACCGTGGCGGATGCGAAGGGCGACATCCAGCGCGGCGTCGAGGTGATCGAGTTCGCCGCCGGCGCACCTCACCTCCTGAAGGGGGAGTACACGACCGGTGCAGGGACGGACATCGACGTCTACTCGATGCGGCAGCCGCTCGGCGTCGTCGCCGGGATCACCCCGTTCAACTTCCCTGCGATGATCCCGCTCTGGAAGATGGGGCCCGCGCTCGCCGCCGGCAACGCCTTCATCCTGAAGCCGTCCGAGCGCGACCCGAGCGTTCCGCTACGGATCGCCGAGCTGTTCCTCGAGGCCGGCCTGCCCGCCGGCGTGCTGAACGTGGTCAACGGCGACAAGGAGGCGGTCGACGCCATCCTTCACGACGACCGGGTGAAGGCGGTCGGCTTCGTCGGCTCGACTCCCATCGCCCAGTACATCTATGCGACCGCAGCGGCCAACGGCAAGCGGGCGCAGTGCTTCGGCGGTGCTAAGAACCATCTGATCGTGATGCCCGACGCCGACCTCGACCAGGTCGCCGACGCGCTCATCGGTTCGGGATATGGGTCCGCGGGCGAGCGCTGCATGGCGATCTCGGTGGCGGTGCCGGTGGGTGAGGCGACAGCGGACGCCCTTGCCGCGAAGCTCACGGAGCGCGTGAAAGCGCTGAAGGTCGGCGCATCCCTCGACGAGACGGCCGACTACGGTCCGCTCGTGAACCAGGCCGCCGTGGAGCGCGTCACGAACTACATCCAGACCGGCATCGACGAGGGCGCCGAGCTCCTCGCGGATGGCCGCGGCTTCGTTCTCGACGGCTACGAGGACGGCTTCTATCTCGGACCGACACTGTTCGACCGGGTCACCCCCGACATGACGATCTACCGCGAGGAGATCTTCGGCCCCGTGCTGATCATCGCTCGAGCTGCCGACTATGAGGAGGCGCTTGCGCTTCCGAGCAAGCACGAGTTCGGCAACGGTGTCTCCATCTTCACGCGCGACGGCGACACGGCCCGCGACTTCGCCGCTCGTGTGAACGTCGGCATGGTCGGGGTCAACGTGCCCATCCCGGTGCCGATCGCGTACCACACGTTCGGTGGCTGGAAGAAGTCCGGATTCGGCGACCTGAACCAGCACGGGCCCGACGCGTTCCGCTTCTATACGAAGACCAAGACCGTCACCTCGCGCTGGCCATCCGGCATCAAGGAAGGCGCGAGCTTCGTCATCCCCACCATGCACGAGGCGTAAGGAGCGATCATGACAGTGCTCGCAGAACGTGCGACGCAGTACGACCTCACCGACGACCAGCGCGACCTGGTCGAGGCGGTGCGCGACTTCACCCAGACGGCCATCGCGCCGCACGCCATCGAATGGGACCAGGCGAAGCATTTTCCGATCGACCTGCTCGAGCAGGCCGGCGAGCTCGGCCTCGGAGGCGTCTACCTGAACGAGGATGTCGGCGGCTCAGGGCTCACCCGGTCGGATGCGGTGCTGATCTTCGAGGAGCTCGCGAAAGGCGACCCGACCATCGCCGCGTACATCTCCATCCACAACATGGTCGGGTGGATGATCGACACCTTCGGGAGCCAGGACCTCCGGAACCGATGGGTGCCGCAGCTCGCCTCATTCACGCTGCGCGGCAGCTACTGCCTGACCGAGGCCGAAGCCGGGTCGGATGCCGCGTCCCTCCGCACGACGGCCGTCGTCGACGGCGACGACTACGTGCTGAACGGCGAGAAGCTGTTCACGTCGGGCGCCGGCTCGTCCGGGGTCTACGTCGTCATGGCGCGCACCGGTGGCCCTGGCGCCTCGGGGATCAGCGCCATCGTCGTGCCCGAGGATGCGCCCGGCCTCGGCTTCGGAGCGAACGAGAAGAAGATGGGCTGGAACGCCCAGCCGACGCGGTCGGTGAGCTTCGACGACGTGCGCGTGCCGCGTTCGAACCTCCTCGGGAAGGAAGGCGACGGTTTCACGATCGCGATGAAGGGCCTCAACGGCGGCCGGATCAGCATCGGCGCCTGCTCACTCGGCGGCGGCCAGTGGGCTTTCGACAAAGCGGCGGCATACCTGAAGCAGCGGGTCGCGTTCGGTCGTCCGCTCGCGGAGCAGCAGGCGCTCGTCTTTCGCCTGGCCGAGATGCGCATCCAGTTGGAGGCGGCCCGGGGACTGGTCCGACGGGCGGCCCACGCGCTGGATGTGGGGGCCCCGGATGCCGTGGAGCTCTGCGCGATGGCGAAGAAGGCGGCGACCGACGCGGGTTTCCAGGTCGCGAACGATGCCCTCCAACTCCACGGAGGCTACGGCTACCTCGCGGACTACGGTATTGAGAAGGTGGTTCGCGACCTGCGGGTGCACCAGATCCTGGAAGGGTCGAACGAGATCATGGACCTCATCATCGGACGAGCGATCCTGAACGCGGCATGAGCACCGCATGAGCGCCGTCGAGTCTGCCGTCGACGAGCCGGAGGTGCTCTTCGAGGTCAGAGGCCGCGCCGGGTTCATCACGTTGAACCGGCCGCGCGCGATCAACGCGCTCACCCACGCGATGATCGGCCTGATTCGCGCGCAGCTCGAGACCTGGGCGGGTGACCCCGCGGTTCGCGCGGTCGTGCTCACGGGAAACGGGGAGCGGGGCCTCTGCGCCGGCGGCGACATCGTCTCGCTGTATCGGGATGCCACGACCGGTGACGGGCGTGCGTCGCTTGCGTTCTGGCGGGATGAATACTCGCTCAACGCGTACATCGCCCGGTATCCCAAGCCGTACGTCGCGATCATGGATGGGCTGGTGCTGGGTGGAGGCATCGGACTGTCCGCCCATGGGTCGCATCGCGTCGTCACGGAACGGTCCAGACTCGGACTGCCCGAGACCGGCATCGGCTTCGTGCCCGACATCGGCGCAACCTGGCTTCTCTCGCGCGCGCCGGGCCAACTCGGAACCTACCTCGCACTCACCGCCGGTTCGATCGGGGCGGCGGATGCGATCGCCATCGGGCTCGCTGATGTCTGCGTCGCGTCCGTGCAGCTTCCTGCTCTGCTGGCGGAGCTCGAACGAGCGGAACCCGACGAGGTCCTCGCGCGATATGCCGACGCATCCCCTGCATCCGGACTCCTGGATGAGCGCTTCTGGATCGACGCGGCCTTCTCGGCGGACACTGTTCCTGAGATCCTGGCTGCCCTCCGGTCGGGGCCGGAACCGGCCGTCCAGACGGCCGACACCATCGAAGAGAAATCCCCTGTGGCGGTCGCGGTGGCCCTCGAGTCGCTGCGTCGCGCCCGGCAGCTACCCGACCTCGAGGCGGCGCTTGCGCAGGAATACCGCGTCTCCTCGCATGCCCTGCGAACCCCCGACTTCGCCGAGGGTGTGCGGGCCCAGGTGATCGACAAGGACCGCACACCGGCGTGGCGGCCGCCGACGACGGCCGAGGTGACGCGCGAGCAGGTCGACGCCTACTTCGGCGAAGACGCCGAACAACACTGACGAAGGAGAGTCACATGCAGATCGCATTCATCGGCCTCGGCCACATGGGTGGCCCGATGGCAGCGAACCTCGTCGCAGCCGGACACGACGTGCTCGCCTACGACCTCGTCGAGTCGGCCAACGCCGCCGCCGCTGAAGCCGGCGTAACGATCGCCGGTTCGTCGGCCGAGGCGGTGGAGCAGGCGGATGTCGTCATCACCATGCTTCCGGAGGGCAGGCACGTGATCGCCGCGTATCGAGGCGGACCGGATGCACCGGGCCTGCTCGAAACGGCACGACCGAACACTCTCTTCATCGATTCGTCGACCATCGCCGTCGAGGACGCGCGGACTGCCCACGACCTCGCCGTGGCGGCGGGCCATCGCGCCATGGACGCGCCCGTTTCGGGCGGGGTGGTCGGAGCGGTGGCGGGCACGCTCGCGTTCATGGTCGGGGGCACCGACGACGACTTCGCGGTCGCCGAGCCGATCCTCGCAACGATGGGGAAACGGATCGTCCACTGCGGCGAACCCGGGCTCGGGCAGGCCGCGAAAGTGTGCAACAACATGATCCTCGGAATCTCGATGATCGCCGTCAGCGAGGCTTTCGTGCTCGGCGAGAAGCTGGGTCTCAGCAACCAGGCGCTCTTCGATGTGGCGTCGAACGCATCCGGACAGTGCTGGGCGCTGACGACCAATTGCCCGGTTCCCGGACCGGTTCCGACGAGTCCGGCGAACCGGGACTACCAGCCGGGATTCGCGGGAGCGCTAATGGCCAAGGACCTGGGCCTTGCAGCGCGGGCGATCGCATCCACCGGTGTCGATGCCGAACTGGGGCTGCTCGCCGGCGAGATCTACCAGCGTTTCGCCGCCGGCGTCGGGGCAGGACGCGACTTCTCCGGCATCATCGAAGCGATCAGGGAATCCAGCACAGGAGGCGCCCCCGCATGACCGAATACGAGACGATCCTCGTCGAACGCCGCGGACGGGTGGGAGTGATCACCCTCAACCGCCCGCAGGCCATGAACGCGCTCACCACGAGGGTGATGGAAGAAGTCGTCGCCGCGACGACGGAATTCGACGACGACAGGCAGATCGGCGCGATCGTCGTCACGGGCTCGGAGCGGGCCTTCGCCGCGGGTGCGGACATCAAGGAGATGGCCGAGCTCAGCTACCGGGATGCGTACCTGGACGGTCTCTTCGCCGGCTGGGCGGCGTTCAGGCAGCTCCGGACCCCCACCATCGCCGCCGTCGCCGGCTACGCACTGGGTGGCGGATGCGAACTCGCGATGATGTGCGACACGATCTTCGCAGCCGACACGGCGAAGTTCGGGCAGCCCGAGATCAACCTGGGTGTCATTCCCGGGATGGGCGGCACCCAGCTTCTGACCCGCGCGGTGGGCAAGGCGAAAGCGATGGACCTCATCCTCACCGGCCGCACCATGGCGGCGGAGGAGGCCGAGCGCTCGGGTCTCGTCGCGCGCGTGATCCCCGCATCCGAGCTGCTCGACACGGCGCTCGCTGCGGCCGAGCTGATCGCCGCGAAGTCGCTGCCTGCGGCCTATGCCGCCAAGGAGGCGGTGAACGTCGCGTTCGAGACGACCCTTGCCGAGGGCGTGCGTTTCGAACGCCGTACGTTCCAGGCCATGTTCGCGCTCGCGGACCAGAAGGAAGGCATGGCGGCCTTCATCGAGAAGCGGGATCCGGTCTTCGTCAACGGTTGAACGCGCATCCGCATCCCGTCGCCCGCGTCCGGGCTTCGGCGTCTTACGTCCGCCCCACCTTGCCCGTCAGGCCGGCGATCGGTGCCAGGATGATCGGTCTCGCTGCCAGAACGGCGCCGGCGGTGACGAGCAGGGAGACAGCGAAGATGACGAAGCCGACCCAGTTCACCGCATCCTGCCCGCCGTACATGTGGTTGAGGTTGCGCAGCGCCCCCGTCGCGAGCACGAGCGTGACGTGCACGATGATGAAAAGGACGAAGTAGAGCATGACGGGGTAGTGCACCGCGCGGGCCAGTTCGATCGGGTAGGCCTTGTTCAGGCGGGGTGCGCGGCGCGGCCACGCGCCGGACATCCGGATGCCCGTGATCGCGGCCAGCGGAGCGGCGATGAAGATCGTGACGAAATAGGCGAGCAGCTGCAGGCTGTTGTAGTTGACCCAGCCGTCCTCGGTCGGCCAGTCCAGCGACGCGTACTGCAGAGTGGCGGACAGCGCGTTCGGGATGACCTCCCAGCTGGTCGGCACCACGCGCATCCATTGGCCGGTCGTGAAAAGCAGCACGACGAAGATCACGCCGTTGGCGAACCAGAGGGCGTCGATGGTCAGGTGGAACCAGAGGTCGAGGCTGATCCGCTTCGGTGGGTTCTTGGTCTTGATGATCCCCTGATTATTGCGGATCCACGACGCAGCCGGTCGCTTCGTGGTGCGCACGAGCCAGCCCGACCGGATGATCAGCACCAGGAAGAAGAAGTTGAGGAAGTGCTGCCACCCCAGCCAGGCCGGGATGCCGACCGGCGCCGCCTCGGGCAGCGGGGTCTGCCCGGGGTAGGTCTTCAGGAAGTTCTGCACTCCGTCGAGGGAGACGAGCCAGCGCGCGAGGAGGACGATCAGGCCGGCCAGGACGACGAGGCCGACGCCGAGCAGGATGTAGCGGCGGGTGCGAGAGGCCCGAAGCGTGCGGGCCTGCGCGGTGGGTACCGGATGCTGATGCGTGGCGTGGGGTGGCGCCGAGGGTGCGCGGGCCGGGGGCGCGGCCGGGGTATGGGCGCGAGAGGTTTCGGTGGGGGTGCCCCCAGGCGTCGGGTGACCGAGACCGGTGCGTCGTGCCGGGTGTGTCGCCGCGGACGGTGCGGATTTCGGCGGTGCTGTCGTGGGTTGTGCTGGATCGGCAGCAGGTGCCGGGGCGGCGGCCGCGGTGGCGGCAGCGGATGCCGGGCCAGACGCTGCGGTGCCCGCATTGCCGGGACGCGGCAGCCCGGAGCGACGGTGAGGGGCTGCCGAAGGCACGACCGGTTCTGCCTGCGCGTTCCCGGCGCTCGCGGCGTCCGCGGCCGGTGCGGCCGGTTCAGGAGCGGGCGCGGCATCCGGCACAGTGGCGGGCGCGGATGCGGAGGACGACGCGGCAGCGGGTGCCGGGTCTTCGCCGGGGCGTCGGGGGAGTCCGCGGCGGCGAGGGGTATCGGGGTTCGTCAAACTCAGGCCTTCCGGCTCTCCAGGCTGGCGATCAACTGCGGCACGACGGTGAAGACGTCGCCCACGACACCGAAGTCGGCGATCTCGAAGATCGGCGCATCCGCATCCTTGTTGATCGCAACGATCGTCTTGGCAGTCTGCATGCCGGCGCGGTGCTGGATCGCGCCCGAGATGCCGAGCGCTACGTAGAGCTGCGGCGATACCGAGACGCCGGTCTGGCCGACCTGGTGCGATTGCGGCACGTAGCCGGCATCGACGGCGGCACGGGATGCGCCCACTGCGGCCCCCAGGGCATCCGCGAGTTGTTCGACGAGCACGAACTTCTCGGCCGACTGCAGGCCGCGTCCGCCCGAGACCACCCTGGCGGCGCCTTGCAGCTCGGGACGGTTGGATGTTCCGCCAGCAGCCCGGAACCCGGTGACGGTGGCTACCGGTCGTCCGGAGTCCGGCACATCCAGTTCGATCCGCTCGAGGGGCTTGCTCTCGGCGCGCGTGTCGACGGAGCCCTGCCGGAGGGTGATGATCAGGGCATCGTTGGTGGCCGCCGAGTCGACGTTGTAGCTCCCCCCGTAGACCGAGTGCGAGGCGACGATGCCCTCCTCGTCACGGGAGACTCCGATCGCGTCGACCGCGACGGCGAGCCCGAGGCGGGCGCTCACACGGCCGGCGACCTCACGGCCCTCCACGGAGTTCGAGATGAGGACGGCGACCGGGGACAGGCTCGTGACAGCGGCAGCCACCGCATCTGCGACGGGCAGCACGGCCTGGCGGAGGGCATCCGGCGACTCGACCACGCAGACGGCGGCCGCGCCGAGCCCGGCCGCGGTCTCCGCAGCGGCGGACGCGGATTCGGATGAGGTCACCACGAGGGCGACCGGCGTACCGATGATCGAGGCTGCGCCCAGCAGGGCCGCCGCGCTCTTCTGTACGGAACCGTCAGGACCCGTTTCGACGAGCACCAGGACTGCGTCGGTGAAATCCGGCATCGTTCTCTCCATTCCTGAAACTGTTGGGCGAGTCGCGCTCAGACGAGACGGTTCTTGACGAGGAAGTCGGCGAGCTGTTCGCCCGCATCGCCCTCGTCGACGACGACGGTGCCGGCGGCGCGCGGAGGACGCTCGGCGATCGACAGGATGATCGACCGAGCCACCGACTCGTCCTCCGGGTCCACCCCCAGATCAGCCGCCGTGATCGTCTCGTACGGCTTCTTCTTCGCGGCCATGATGCCCTTGAAATTGGGGTAACGGGCTTCGGGGAGCTTCTCAGTCACCGTGAGCAGCGCGGGCAGCGGCGCTTCGAGTTCGATGGTGCCTGATTCGGTGAAGCGGGAACCCGTGACCCGGTCGTCGTGGAGCTCGACGGATTCGAGGTTGCCGAGCAGTGCCACGCCGAGGTGCTCTGCGATCATCGCGGGGACGACGCCTGCAGAGCCGTCGGTCGATTCATTGCCGGCGATCACCAGGTCGAAGCCCGTCCGCGAGATCGCGGCGGCGAGGGTCTGCGCTGTGACCGTGGCGTCGGCACCGAGGAGCCGCTCATCGGCGATGTGGACCGCGGAGTCGGCACCCATCGCCAGCAGCTTCCGGATGGACGTGCTCGCCGTTTCGGGAGCCATCGTCAGGACGACGACCTCGGTTCCGGGGTTCGCGTCTGCGTGCACGAGAGCCACCTCGAGCGCGCGTTCGCCGACCTCGTCGATCACTGCATCGCTCGCGGCCCGATCGGCGAGACCCGTCTCGAGATCGAGTTTGCGGTCGCTGTAGGTGTCAGGCACTTCCTTGGCCAGGACGACGATCTTCATGGGGGAGCTCTTTCTTGCCGACGGGTGGTCTGCGCACTACCACGCTCATCTCTACCACGTCGGGATCGGCGGCGCAGGCATCGCCGGGTAAGGGGCGAGCGCATTACGGTCGATATTGCCACCGGCGACTTGAGATTACCAGTGGTACCTAATAAATATGTTGGCGTCCTTGTAATTCGATTCAGGCCCGCCGCCATGTACGCCGCGAAGGAGAGCCAACTGTTTCGTCCACTCGATTGTCGAGGCTGATTCCGGACGAGGGGAGGAGCGCGTCAATTAGCGGTCAAGAGAAGAGGTCAACAAAAATAGCTGGCTAAGCACCAATTTAGTAAGCGGGCCCTTGAAGCAAGAAAGCGATAGGCCCCGGAATACACCGGGGCCCACGCCGATCGAGCATTCCCGATCCACTTGCCCAACCCTATCTAGGCTCAGCCGCTCGGCCCTGCCGGCGGCGCCGTCGCCTCCCGTTGTGCCCGCACGGCGGTCGAGACGTTGCCGTGGATGTTGTCCGCTCCGATGCGCTCCAGAACTCCATCCCGTTCGAGCGTGGCGATGACGACCGGCTTCAGGCGCGCGAGCCGGAGGGTCACGCCCGAGTCCTGGGTGAGGGTGACGATATCGCTCATCGTGGCGACGCCCTGGGAGTCGATGAAGTTCACGCCCGCACAGTCGAGGACGATTCCCGTGACTCCTGGGTTCGAGTGGATGATCTCGCGCAGACGGTCCTCCAGTGCGTCGGAGGTGGCGAAGAAGAGGCCGCCGTCCATCCGGACCACGACGACGCCGGGATCGATCTCGTCGTCAGGGTGCTCGCTCAGGTCCCGGAACACATCCGTCTTAGCCTTCCGCGCGAGGATCGGCATATGGGGATGGGTGGCGACTCCGATGAGCCAGAGCAGTGACAGCCCGATCCCGATCATGACACCGGCGAGGACGCCGAACGCGAGGGTGCCGATGATCGCGGCGATCGCGACCCAGAAGTCGAAGGGCTGAACCCGGGCGAGGCGCCGCATCTCGGGGATGTTGATCATCCCCATGACCACGGCCTCGATGATGAGGGCGGCGAGCACCGGCTTGGGCAGGGACGAGAACAGTGGGGCCAGGAACAAAAGCGTCAGGACGACCGTGACACCGGATGTGAGCGAGGCGAGTCCTGTGCGGGCGCCGGAGTGGTCGTTGAGCGAGCTCGCCGACAGGCTGGTCGACACCGGCATGCCCTGGAACAGACCGGCGCCCGCGTTCGCCAGCCCTTGGGCGATCGACTCCTGGTCGATGTCGATCTGGTAGCCGTGCTTGGCCGCGAATGCCCGGGAGTCGCCGGCGGTCTGGGAGAAACCGATCATCACCAGCGCGATCGCCGCGATGGCGACGACGCCTGCGTGATCCCACAGCAGACCGGGGTTCGGGATCACGAACGACGGCAGGCCGCGCGGAACGTCTCCGACGAGGGCCACGCCACGCTCGCCGAGGTCGAGGAGCCAGGATGCGAGCAGCCCCCCGACGACCAGGACGAGCGCGCCCGGCACCTGGGGGGCTATCCGTCTGAGCCCGAAGACGACGACCAGCGAGACGACGCCGACGATGACGGTCGTCGTGTTCCAGTCGCCCGCGGTCCCGAACCACGACCAGAGCTCCTGGAAAGAGTTGGAGCCGGTTGTCGTGCTCCCCGTGAGCTTGGGCAGTTCCCCAATGACGACGTCGACGGCGGCTCCGAAGAGGAAGCCCGTGACCACGGCGCGGGAAAGGAACTGGGCGATCCATCCGGCTTTGAGCACGGCGAGCACCAGGAACAGCACTCCTGACCCAAGGGTGATGCCCGCGACGAAGGCGGCGATGTCACCCTCGTTGGTGAGGCCGGCGGCGAGCACGGCGCTGGCGGCCACGGCGGCCAGGCCTGAACTCGGACCCATCGAGATCTGCCGGCTGGTGCCGAAGATCCCGTACAGGATGGCGCCGGCGGCGGCAGCGTAGAGACCGTTCTGAAGCGGGATCCCGGCGATGCCGGCATAGCCGAGGTTCTTCGGAACGATCAAGGCCGCGACCGTCACACCGGCGATCAGGTCGCCGCGGAGCCAGCGTCGGTCGTACGAACGCATCCAGCCCAGGATCGGAACCAGCCCGGTGATTCGTCGCCGGAAGCTCATGATGCGCGGCGGGACGTCGACATCGTGTCCCCCTTCCGCGGATACTCCGGCTGCACTCATCGTGACACCAAACGGTTCCGCGTGCTAGAACAAGGACCACGGGCGCGCTCCTGACGGCGTTCTGATCGGGACAGATCGAGATCGGGGGCTTCGCGTGAGGATCCATTCGATGACGATGCGGGGGCGGGCGGTGGCCGCGGGGTTGGTCGCCGTCGCGCTGATCGGGCTCACGGGGTGCACGGGCACGGTCAGTGACGTCGACAAGGCCCAGGCCCAGGTGACGGCCAAGGAGAAGGCGGCGAACGAGGCCAAGTCCGCACTGACGGCTGCAACGAACACGTTCTGCCAGTCGGCCAAGACCTATGTGACGGCATTGGACCGGTACGGCGATGTGCTGAACGCGACGGCCCCCACCGTGGGCGATGTCACCGACGCGGGCGCGGACCTCGCGAAGCCGCAGAACTCGGCCCTGAACGGCGCCGAGGCGGCCGTCGAAGCCCAGCAGGCGTACGTGGCCGCACAGAAGGACCTCGTAGACGCCCAAGCGGCACTGGAACGGGCCAAGGCGGGCCCATCCGGCAGCCCTGTCGCCACCGGCACCCCGCAACCGACCGCGACACCGCTGGCGCCCGCAGCGACCGTCGACCGGGTGAAGCAGGCCGAGTCGGAGTTCGCCGACGCGCAGTCGGCGATCACGAAGACGACTCCGCTGAAGGATGCGGCCGAGCAGTTCAACAGCGCCGCGGTCGCCCTCGAGTTCGCGTGGCTCGGGTTGTTCGTCGATGCCGGCTGCGTCGCCGATGAGAACACGAAGGCAGCCAAGGCAGCCGTCAGCGGATATGTGACCGCGCTGCAGCAGGAACTCGCCGCCGCCGGCTACTACAAGGGCGCCATCGACGGCGTGTACGGGCCGGAAACGGTTGCAGCGATCGAGAGCCTCCAGAAGGCGAGCGGCCTGCCGGTGACGGGCACGGTCGACAAAGCCACCGACGCCGCCCTGCAGAAAGTTCTCCAGGCGCAGGGCGGGGCGGCCGCCCAGGCGGATGTGGCCTCGACGGCCGCCATCCAGCAGACCCTGAAGCTCGTCGGGTTCTGGGACGGACCGGTGGACGGCGTGTGGACTCCGGCTCTGACGGATGCGGTGAAGGCGTTCCAGAAGGAGCTCGGCGTCGAGCAGACGGGCGCGATCGATGCCGCCACCATCACCGCATTCGAGAAGGCGATCGCCGCACTGAAGCAGCCGGTACCGAGCGCGACGCCGACTCCGTCCCCGTCGAGCTGAGGCCCGACGGGGAACGGATGCGCGGGCCTACTCGAGGCCGAAGAACGCGCGAATGTCGCCGGTCACCTCGTCGGGAAGTTCGAGCGACGCGTAGTGGCCGCCGCGTTCGTGATTCGCCCAGAAGACGATGTTGCTGTTGTCGCGCTCGGCGAAGGCGCGTACCGACTTGAAGTCGTCAGCGAACACGGAGACGCCGGTCCGTGCTGAGTTCACCTGGGGCTCCGCGCCGGCGTGGGCTTCTTCGTAGTGGTATCGTCCGAACGCCGCAGAACCGTTCGTGAACCACTCGAGGGCGACCTCCGTGACGACCTGCTCTTTCGAGACCAGGCTGGTCCCGTTGCCGAACGACTCGAACAGTTCGTTCCAGGCGAGCTGGGCGATCGGCGAGTCGGAGAGGCCGACCGCCACCGTCTGGGGCCGTGACGCATTGATCGCGTTGTACCCGCCGACCGACTGGAACCACTGCATGTGCTCGAGCGCCGCATAGTCGGCAGGCGTCAGCTTCTCGAACTCAGCAGGGTCGCCGGACGGGAACGAGAACAGCTGGAGCACGTGCGCTCCGAGGAATCCCTCGGGTGCGAGCAAGCCGAGCTCGCGGGAGATCATCGCCCCGCCGTCGCTGCCGTGGGCTCCGTAGCTGTCGTAGCCGAGCCGGCGCATCAACGCGTCGTAGGTCTGCGCGACGCGGGCCATCGTCCATCCCCGCTCCGCAAGAGGAGTGCTGAAGGCGGTGCCGGGCATCGACGGCACAACGACGGAGAAGGCGTCTTCGGCGCGACCGCCGTGCGCCACCGGGTCGGTGAGGGGACCGATCATGTCGAGGAAGTCGACGAAGGAGCCGGGGTAGGTGTGCAGGAGAAGCAGCGGTGTGGCATCCGGCTCGACCGACGGCACATGCACGAAGTGCACGGTCTGCCCGTCGATCTCGGTCAGATAGTGACCAAAGTCGTTCATGCGCTTCTCCTGCGCCCGCCAGTCGAACTCCTCCTTCCAGTAGCGCAGCATCTCGCGCAGGTAGTGGTTGGGTGTGCCGTAGCTCCAGTCGTCGCCGGGTGCTTCAGCGGGCAGCCGTGTGGCGGCCAGCCGGCGATAGAGGTCGTCGATGTCGGCCTGGGGGATCGAGACGCGGAAGGGGCGGATATCGGTGGCCTGGTGTGTGGTGCTCTGTGTGTTCGTCATAGGTCAAAGGTAGGATCCGTACCGGAACAGATCGTTCCTATATAGAGAGGTTGTGAACCATGGCGACGACGCCCGTGAGAGTGCTCTCGCTTCTCGCCACGCTGCAGTCGCGGCCGCAGTGGTCGGCCACCGAGCTCGCCGAGCGCATGGATGTCACGACCCGCACCATCCGGAACGACATCGAGCGTCTCAGGGAGCTCGGATACCCCGTCGAGACGGCGCGCGGACCCGCCGGCGGCTACCGGCTCGGCGCCGGGGTCACGCTCCCGCCGCTGCTGCTCGACGACGACGAGGCAATCGCTGTCACCCTCGGCCTGCGCGCCGCGGCGACGAGCGCGGTCGAGAGGGTGGCGGAGAGCAGCGCCCGGGCGCTGGCGAAGCTCGACTACCTGTTGCCGAACCGTCTGCGCCGCCAGGTGTCCGCGCTGTCGAAGGCGACGGTGCAGGTGGCGGATGATGCGGGAATCCCTGATCCTGACCCTCTCCTCGACCCCGACGTGCTCGCGACGATCGCGTTGGCGATCCGTGACGCGCACTGGCTGCGGTTCGAGACGGCAGGTTCCGCCCGGCTCCTCGAACCGTATCGGCTCGTGAGCTGGGAGCGCCGCTGGTATCTGCTCGGTCGCGATCCTGAGACGGACGAGTGGCCGGTCATCCGGGCGGATGCGATCACCCTGCGCCTGCCGACGCACCGGCCCTTCCGGCCGCGGCCCTTGCCGATGCCCGATGTGCGCGCCTACGTGATGCGTGCGGTCGCGTACAGCGGCTGGAACGTGCACGCGAACGTCAGGGTGCTCGCCTCGGCCGACGAGGTGAGGTCGCGCATCAACGCCGCCGTCGGCATCGTCGATCCGGTCGACGATCACACCTGCACGCTCATCACCGGCGCCGACAGCATCGGCACACTCGCCGTCTATCTCGGACTTCTCGACCTCGACTTCCGGGTGACGGAGCCGCCCGAGCTCGTCGAACGGATGCGCATCCTCGCCGCCCGCTACGGCGATGCAGCGGATGTGGGCCCGCGTTCCGTAACGTAGGCACATGGCCGACGTTCGTGTCCCCGGGCTGGAATCCGTCGCTCCCGGAGCGTGGTCGCTCGGCATGCCCATGCCCGGTGGCCATATCCCCTTCAGCGCGCTCTACCTGATCGAAGATGTCGACAAAGGCCTCCATGTCATCGATCCTGGCTGGAATTCCGACGAGAACTGGCAGGGCCTCGACGGCGCCCTCGCGGAGAGCGGTCGCCGCGTAACCGACGTGCGATCGATCACGGTCACCCATCTGCACCAGGACCATCTGGGGATGGCGGCACGGCTGCGTTCCGCATCCGGCGCGCCCGTCATCATGCATCGCTTCGAGCAGCGTGCGAAAGAACGGATGGCCGGCGGGGTGCCCGCGGAGGCGGCCGAGCACGAGATCGAGGGATGGGGTGTGCCCGTCGAGCGACGCGGCGAGCTCGACCCGCGCGCGCTCGCGTCAGCGGCCCCTCCGTCGGCGGATGCGGACGTGCTCGTGGAGGACGGCGACCTGCTTCCGATCCCGGGAGCCGAGATCGAGGTGCTGCTCACTCCGGGGCACACGCCCGGCCACATCTGCCTGCGGGACCATCGGCGTCGGCTGATCTTCACGGGCGACCACGTGCTGCCGACGATCTACTCCGGGCTCGGGCTCGGCGGCAGAACCGGAACCAACCCGATGGCCGACTACCTCGGATCCCTGGCGCGTGTTGCAGTCTTCGACGACCACCAGGTGTGCCCCGGCCACGGCTACCGGTTCTTCGGGCTTGCAGACCGGTGCAACGCGATCGCGGAGCACCACCTGCGGCGAACGCGGGAAGTCGCAGCGGCGCTCCGCGAGGTGCCGGATGCGTCGGTCTGGGATGTCGCACGCCAGCTCACCTGGACGGCGGGCTGGGCCAACCTGGCCGGGTTCTACCTGCTCTCGGCGCTCAGCCAGACGGCCATGCACCTCGACTTCGTGCGCTCGGGCGCTGCCGGGGAGGTGCTCGGGTAGTCCGCCCCCGGCTCCCGCCGCCATCAGTCCGTCACTGGAAGACCTCGCCAGGGTGGTTGAACCGGCTGATGCCGTCGATGTAGACCTTCTCGGCGGCGTCTTGCGCGCTCTCTGCGGTGGAGGCCGCACCGAGCAGGCGGGGACCGTCGTGGATGAGCACCTTGAGCGCATCGTGCTCGGCCGCGTTCCCGAACACGTCGTAGGCGTCGTCGACCTCGTCGAACGTGAACTCGTGGGTCACGAACGCGTGAGCCGGCAGCGCACGCTGGGTGACCAGTTTCAGCAGCATCCCGAGCGTGTTCGTGTTCACCAGGCCCGTGGAGATCGTGATGTTGGCGATCCACAACTGGTTCAGTGCCAGGTCGACGGATTTCCCGTGCACGCCGACGTTGGCGACGTGGCCGCCCGGCCGCACGATCTCGGTGGCCATGGTGAACGTGCGGGGGATTCCGACGGCCTCGATGGCGACATCCACACCGGCTCCGTCCGTCAGGGCGAGCACCTGGTCCTTCCAGTCGTCCTCGGCTGAGTTGACGGTGTCGGTGGCGCCGAAGTCGGATGCGCGACGCAGCCGGGACGCGTCGACGTCGACGGCGATGATCCGCGACGGGCCGTAGAGGCGAGCGGTCATGACGGCCGCGAGCCCGACCGGCCCCGATCCGATGACAGCGACGACATCGCCCGGCTTCACCTGCCCGTACTGCACGCCGATCTCGAAACCGGTGGGCAGGATGTCCGAGAGCAGGACCGCCTCAGCGTCGCTGACGCCGTTCGGCACCTTGTAGAGGGAGTTCTCCCCGAACGGAATCCGCACGTACTCGGCCTGGGTCCCGTCGATCAGGTGCCCGAGGATCCAGCCGATTCCGGCCGCGCCCTCCGGGTCGAGGCAGTGGCTGTACAGACCGGCCCGGCAGTTCTCGCAGCGGCCGCACGAACTGATGCACGACACGATCACCCGGTCGCCGACGGCGAGCAGGGTCACGCCGGACCCGACCTCGGTGATGACTCCGACGCCTTCGTGTCCGAGGATGCGGCCGGAGGTGACCTCCGGCACGTCGCCTTTCATGATGTGGAGGTCGGTGCCGCAGATCGTGGTCGCCTCCATTTTGACGATGACATCGGTCGGGTGCTGGATCACCGGAAGCGGCACTTCGCGCCAGCTCTTGTCTCCGGGGCCTGAGTAGACGAGCGCTTTCATGATCTTCTTTCTGTTCGGTCGCCCGGACTCGGTCAGAGCTCGGGCGACAAGGTGCCGTCGTCGGATCGACGAACGGCGGTGAGGTGATGTTCGAACTGCCGCCCGGTGACGGACGACGGGAGGATCTCGACGAAGGTGTACTCCGTCACCGGATGCCACGGGGGCAGCGCGTCCTCGGCAGGCCGGTTCGAATAGGAGCGGTCCCTCACGACCGCGGTGCCTTTGATGCTCACGCTCCAGTTGTGGAGTTCGCCGACCGAGTCGACCTCGAAGACGACGAGCCGATTCGCCACCAGCCCGCGCAGTTTGGTGCCTTCTGCGGAACGGAAGACGACGGTCTGTCCGTCGGCGAAATAGTTGACGGGAAAGATCTCCGGCTGCTCGCCGATGGTGACGCCGAGCCGTCCGACGCCGGCGCCCGCGATGAGGCCCCAGCATCGCTCTTCGGAGAGTTCGACGACCGGTCCCTGGGCGGACCACTCCGGCAGATCGACGGTGTCGTTCATGAGCGATCCTTTCGACGACGCGAGAGCCTGCGTGTTCATCCCACCGCGGCTCGGCTCCGGGCGACAGGGCCGAAGGTCCCTGGGACCTTGGACCCTATGCACTGCGTTTTCAGCGAGCGACGATGTGGCTACGAACAAAGGAGACTCTCGTGGAGATCATCGAGAGCGTGTCGCCCGGAATCTATCTGGGCTGGGGACCCTTCGTCGTGCAGCTCGGCAACCTGATCGTCATCGCGGTCATGATCGCGCTGTTCGTCGCAGCACTCCTCCTGCCATTCCCGAAAGCGCGGCGGCGGAAATGAGCGCGCTCAAGCCTCCGGGCACTGCTGAGTCCCCTTCGGACCCTGTTGAGTCCACATCGGGCCCTGTCGAGCCTCAGGACTCGGCCGACGAGGTGTTCACCTGGACCGGCCGGGCACGGCGGTGGCTGCTGAAACGCCTCCCGCCGGACAAGCTTCTGCCGCAGGAGCAGCCCAGCTACGTCGCATCCTGGATCTACGTGTTCGGGATGGCGTCGCTCGCGGCGCTCGCCGTGGTCATCGGGTCCGGGCTCATCCTGAGCCTCAACGGACCGGCCTGGGATCACGTCTCAGGGCTCGGTCACTTCACGAACGGCGTGCACCTGTGGAGCGTCGAGCTCTTCTTCCTGTTCATGGTCGTGCACCTGTGGGGCAAGTACTGGATGGCCGCATGGCGCGGTGGGCGGGTGCTGACGTGGATCACGGGGGTGATCGCGTTCGCGGTCTCCATCGTCGCCGGCTTCACCGGGTACCTCCTGCAGACGAACTTCGACTCCCAGTGGATCGCCTTCGAGGGCAAGGATGCGCTGAACGCCGTCGGCGTCGGCGCCTGGTTCAATGTCGCCAACGTCGGGCAGATGTTCGGCTGGCACATCGCGATCCTGCCGCTGGCGGTCGCTGCGGTCATCGCGCTCCACGTGCTCCTGGTGCGGATGCACGGGGTGGTGCCACCGATCGACGCAACCGAGACAGACGACCAGGTCGTCCGTGCCGGTAACGAATCCGAGGAGGAGCGATGA
This sequence comes from Leifsonia sp. Ger2509, assembly GCF_055231915.1. Taxonomy (NCBI): domain Bacteria; kingdom Bacillati; phylum Actinomycetota; class Actinomycetes; order Micrococcales; family Microbacteriaceae; genus Leifsonia; species Leifsonia sp. Ger2509. The sequence goes on along the minus strand of NZ_JBUYVB010000003.1, from coordinate 2,238,669 downwards.
CGCACTCACCGAACATGTCCTGGCGCAGAACGGACGACCTGGCGAGCAGGCCGTGGCGCGGCCGCGTCCGCGACTACGACCTCTTCAAGGAGGTCACGATCGGGTTCGTGGTTGTCGCCCTGGTGACCGTCGGGCTCGTCGCCGTCTTCGGGTCGCCCGACGAGCCGAGCATCACCCTCAAGAACTGGTCGACCAGCCAGCCCCTCGATTTCGCGACCACGGCGACCGCCGAACTCGGCGCAACGAGCGACACGGCCGGCTACGGGCCGCCGTACAACAACACGCCGGACGCGACCCAGACCATCGGGCCGCTGGACCTGCAGAGCCTGTCCGGTGTGCGCATCCCGATCGACACCGCGAAGGAGTTCGTGCTCGCTCCCCTGGCGTCGTTACCGAACGCACCGGCCGCCCTCGCGGCCTGGTCGGCGGCATCGGCCGCGGACAAGACGCGATGGACGGCCGACTACGCGAAAGCGCTCGCCGCAGAGAAAGGCACGACGCTGCCGAGCGACAACGGAAAATACGGGCCGGTCCCGGCGCTCATCGGGTCGCTGACCACAATGGCGCAGAGCGGAGCGCTCGACGGCGCCCTGGCCGGCGAAGGCGGGTTCTACAACCAGAACTACACTCCGGCGATCCTCTTCCTGGGGGATGGGACGTACTTCCAGAACCTGGCTGCGGCCCAGCATCTGACGGGCGACCAGTGGGGCATGATGAACGAGACCGGCAACTATCCCGGCCAGTCGTGGCTCTGGCTGTTCTCGTTCTTCTACCAGGTCGAGCCCTTCGCATCCGCCGCGAATGCGGATCTGCTCGTCGTCATCATCATGGGCATCCTGACGGTCCTGCTGGCGCTGCTGCCGTTCATCCCGGGCCTGCGCACCATCCCGAAGTGGATACCGCTGCATCGCCTGGTCTGGCGCGACTACTACCGGCGCCAGCGGCCCGGACGCGAGCGACTGTAGCTATTCATAGCGATATATAGGCGACTATAGGTTCTTCGTATAGTCGCCTATATTTCGTTGAATTTTGGGCGTTGAGGCTGTATCGGCGAAGCGCTCTACGCGCCTCTGGCGGATCTCGCGCGGCCGAGTGCAGGCCGCCGTCTACTGAAGGCGCTCCAGACCGCCGTCAGTTTCAAAGCGTCGTACGACTCGAGCGGCGCGTGGACCTTCGGGCTGGACCTCAACCGAGGCCGGCGGTGGCGGCGCCGACACTGGAGTCCTGGAAACCGATCTCCGCAAACTGATGGCTGATCTCGCGGCCGCAGCGGCACTCACGATCCCGGCGGCGGCGGAAGATGCCGAGTGGGAGGATGCCGCGGTGGAGGTCGTGGTCGAGGCCTGATCAGCAAACGCCTCGTCTATGCGCCCGACCACGGTGTCATTGCCTTCACCGTTCCTGGGATGGCAGCCTTCATCCAACGACAGGGTGTCGACTGATCCTGTGGGCCCGATCAGGAACCCTCAGCGCCGCGCCGAGGGCACCGCCGCGGGCTGGAACAGCCCCAGACCCAGCAGCAGGAAGCCCAGCTCAGCAGCTGCGCCGGCGAAGTAGACGGCCTGGAGCACGCTGAACGGGATGAACACCATCTGGACGAAGATCCAGATGAGTAACGCGAACGCGGCGATCGTCGTGATGATTCCGGCGGAGCGGGCGTTCCGGAGCAGAGCGATGAAAGCGACCACCTGCGTCCCGCCGACGACGACGGCGAGCATGAGGCCGGGGACGATATAAGAACTGAACGGACTGTTCCGGAGGAATTCAGCGGGCGGAACGATGGCCCCGGATGCTCCCGGGACGAGTGACCCGATGATGAGCGCGCCCCCGCCCGCGAGCGCGGTCACCGCGATCACACCTGACAGCGCGAGGAGCACGTTGCGCACCCAGCGAGCCATGTCTCAATACCTTTCCGGTTCGGATTCGCGACGGAAGTGGCGCCCGCTGATCGTGAGCGGGGTGATCCGCACGTACCGGTACTTGAGCGTCGGAATCCACGGCACCAGCGGCTGGCGGTCGGCCTCGTCGATCTCGGTCTGGCTCTCCAACTGCTCCGCCACGCCCTTCACGATGACGCTCCACGCCTCGTGCTCGGTGTAGCCGTCGATCTCGAAAGCGACATCGTGGTGGATCGTGAGCTCGAGCAGCTTCGTGCCAGGGGCGGTCCGGATCAGAAGAGTCCGACCATCGGAGTAGTAGTTGACGGGGAAGATGTCCGGGTCGCCTGCGACGGCCGTCGCGAGCCTTCCCAGCGAATTCGCCGACAGTTTCTCCCAGCATTCCTCTGCGGAGAGCTCGGCGACGTTAGCTGACGTGTTCATGGTGTTCCTCCTGCGGGTGTGTTCGTTCAGGTCTTGTCGACTCGCCGACATACGAGTGCACGATCATGGTCGGGCAGACCAGGTTCAGCAGAACGTCGTACGCGACGCTGCCGAGTCCGTCCGCCTTCTCGAAACCGGAGCGCCGGGAGCTTCCGACGACGAGCAGTTCCGCGGTGCGCGAGACGTCGTTGAGCGCGATTCCCGGCGCTCGCCGGATGATCCGGCTGCGCGTTGTGAGATGCGGGTGGAGCTCCCGCACACGGCTGACGGACTCGGCGAGCTGGTGGCGTGCGTGCGCATCCTGCTGCTCCTGCCAGCTGCGCCTGTCATCGTCATCGAGGTGTCTGGGGGCTGCGGCATCGAGTGCGCGGACCAGAGTGAGCTCGGAGTCTGTTGCGTCCGCTTCGTTCGCGGCGACGAGAAGCGCATTGCGACCGGCCGTGGTGTCGTCGATGCCGACGACGACTCCGCGACGCACCCGGACCGCGGACTCGGGGATGACGGCGATCGGCCCGGCCGCGAGGGAAGCGAGCTGCAGGCTGCGGGAACCGAACGCGCGACCGTAGTGGAACCCCGTCTTGTGGGTTCCGACGACGACGAGCGTGGTCTCGTTCGACAGCTGCGCGAGCTCCCACATCGGGCTTCCGAAGAGCAACTCGACGCGGAGGTCCATATCCGGCGCCAGCTCGAGCACCTGAAGAGCAGCAGCGTCGAGCAGTTCGGCAGACCCGCGGTTGGCCTCAGTGATGAGCTGCGATCCGATAGCACCCCATTCGTCATCCATGACGTGCACGAGTACCAGCCCCACTCCGTGTGTTCGCGCACGTTCGACGCTCCACCGGATCGCAGCTCGGCTCGGTACGGAGCCGTCGACTCCGACAATGATCTGTTCCATGGTCACCATTCCTCCCCCTCGAAATCCTGTGTGGTGACGACCGCTGAACTCTCGCCGGGTACGACGATGACGGGGCTGGTGATGTTCAGCAGGACGTCGTGGCTGACGGACCCGAGAACGTACGACGCAACGCGCCCACGCCCACGGCATCCGACGACGAGAAGTTCGGCGCCGAGCGCCCGATCGACCAGTGCGAGCGCCGGGTTCTCACGCGCCAGCTCTGTCGTGATCGTGACCTCCTCGGGGACGGTCACCGCCAGCTCGTCGATCGCATCGTCGAGGATGGCCTGAAGTTTGGCCTCGTAGGCGGGATCGGGCTGGAGGTCGGGTGTGACGTCGGATGCGAAGGGCGGCGGCACCCTCCATGCGTGTACCGCACGGACGGTCGTTCCGAGCCAGCACGCCTCGCGGACGGCGAGGGCGAGGGCGGAATGGGATTGCGGCGACTCGTCGATTCCGACGACGACGCCTCTGCGCGTCGCCCTCCCGGTGTCCGGGATGACGGCGACCGGGCACCGCGATCGGGCCGCGACGCTCAGGGGCAGGGTGCCGACTTTCGGACCGTCGTTGTCGGCCGACTTGTCCGTGCCGACGACGACGAGCTCTGCATCCGCGGATGCCTTGACGATCTGGCCGAGCGGACGCCCATCCACCCAGTCGCCGCGCACCTCGAGGCCAGGGTGGTCCTGCATGACGCGCCTGGTCGCTTCGTCGAGCACCCAGGAGGCGTTCTCGACCGGGTCGAACCCGGGGCCGTAGACAGCGCTCCCGAAGGCCAGATCGACGACGCAGAGGAGGCGCAACTCGCCTCCGCGATCGCTGACACGTCGAGCGGCCCAGTCGAGGGCCCGCTTCGATGCGATCGACCCGTCGACGCAGACGAGTGTCGTTCCGTTGCTCATGCGCGCCTCCTGTAACGGCCCATAAAGAGAGCATGCGCAGCGGACGAAGCGCGCCATAGTGCCGAAGGTCCCACGAGACGACCTGGGGTTTGAAACCGGGTGCTTTACGCGCGACGGGCACGCAAGTAGGCTCACCCACAGGTGGCCTGACCGCGCGGCGCGACGGGTGTGAGAGGTGGAGGTGATCCGCCAATGGTCGACGACGACGCCATCACTTTCCCCGATGCACCGCGCGCGGAACTCGATCGCGCGCTCTCGGAACTCGTCGACCGCGCCCGGGACGTTCTGCAGACACAGGGCAGACTGCGGGCACTGGTGAAAGCCAACCGGTCGGTCGTCTCCCATCTCGAGCTCCCGGTCGTTCTGCGCAGCATCGCTGAAGCGGCCGTCGAGCTGGTCGGCGCAGAGTACGGGGCACTCGGGGTCCTGTCCCCGAACGGCGGGCTCGAGCAGTTCATCCATGTCGGGATGGCGCCCGAGATCGTCGAGCGGATCGGTCACCTGCCGGAAGGACACGGCCTGCTCGGCGCCCTGATCGATGACCCGCGGCCGATCCGGCTCGAACGGATCGCCGACGATCCGCGCTCGGCGGGCTTCCCTGCCGAGCATCCCGCGATGGACGGCTTTCTCGGCGTTCCGATCCGCGTGCGTGACTCGGTCTACGGCAATCTCTACCTCACCAATCATGAGGGCGGCGGCTTCAGCCGGGACGACGAACAGCTCATCGGCGCGCTCGCGGCGACCGCCGGGTTCGCGATCGACAACGCGCGCCTCTTCGCCGAGACGGAATCCCGTCGAGCGTGGAGTGCAGCCGGATCCGAGGTCAGCGCGGCCCTGCTCAGCGGCGAGGCCGAGGATGCGCTGGGCGAGCTGGTCGCCTGGGTCGCGCGCCTGTCCCGCGCTGCGCTGGCGTGCGTGCTGACGAAAGAACCGACATCGGACATCGTGCTCGTGCGTGCGGCGTTTGGCGACCGTGCGGGTGAATTGAGCGGAACCACACGGCCCCTTTCCGGCGAGATGCTGACCGGAGCGTTCGAAAGCGGTGGTCCCCGCATCGTCGAGGTGCTGGACGGTGAGACTCTCGCGCCCGACGAATCGGCGTGGGGATCCGCCCTGATCGTGCCGTTCCGGATCGATCAGGATACGTCTTCGCTGCTGGTCGTCCTCCGCGGCGCCGGCGATCCCGCTTTCATTCCGTTCGACCTGGAACGCGTCGCCGACCTCGCGGCCCAGGCCGGTATCGCGATCGAGCTGGCGGCCGCGCGCGCGGACAGGCAGCGGATGCTCCTGCTCGAGGACCGCACCAGGATCGCGCGCGACCTGCACGACCACGTGATCCAGCAGCTCTTCGCGACCGGTCTCGAACTGCAGAGCATCGGAGCGGCCGTCCCCTCCCCAGCGATCGCGGAGCGGCTCGATCGAAGCGTGACCTCGATCGATACGGCGATCGCGCAGATCCGAACCATCATCTTCGCCCTCTCACGTCAGAACGCCGACGCAAGCAGCGTGCGGAACCGCATCCTCGACCTCGCGGACGAGATCGCACCCGGACTGACGCGTCCCGCAGCACTCAGCTTCGCCGGACCTGTCGATCTCGTGGTCGTCGACGATCTGGCCGAAGACGTCAGCGCGGTCGTCCGGGAAGGACTGACGAACGCCGCACGCCACGCCCACGCTGCGCACGTGTCGGTCAATCTGGAGGTCGACGACGCAACCGTGACGCTCCGGATTCAGGATGACGGGGTCGGGCTCGGAGGCAGCACCCGGCGCAGCGGCCTCAAGAACGGGCTCGAGCGCGCGACGAGACGAGGAGGGACGATGACCATCGAGGCCGCCGACCCGGGGACCCGGCTGGTCTGGTGGGTGCCGATCTCCACGCTGGACGCATCGTGACGGCCGATCCGATCCGGGTGTTCCTGGTCGACGATCACGAGATCGTGCGGCGGGGGATCGCCGACCTGCTCGACGCCGAAGCCGACCTCGAGGTGGTGGGCGAAGCCGGCACTGCCGCGCAGGCGCGCGCACGCATCGCCGCAACGAGACCGGATGTCGCGGTCCTCGACGTGCGGCTGCCCGACGGCAGCGGCATCGACGTCTGCCGGGAGGTCCGGAGCACCCAGCCGGCTGTCCGATGCCTGATCCTCACGGCGTACGATGACGACGACGCTCTGCGTGCGGCAGTCATCGCCGGTGCATCCGGCTACGTCCTCAAAGACATCCGGGGCAGCAGGCTCATCGACTCCATCCGCCTTGCGCACGCGGGCAAGAACCTCATCGACCCCGCGATCTCGCAGCGCGTGGTGAGTCGCCTGAAGAGCGCGGACGCGGCCGATCCGCTGCTCGACGGGCTCAGCCTGCGCGAACGCCAGATCCTCGCACTGATCGCAGACGGGCTGACTAACCGGCAGATCGGTGAGCGTCTGACCCTCGCGGAGAAGACCGTCAAGAACTACGTCTCGTCGCTGCTCAGCAAGCTCGGTCTTGAGCACAGGACGCAGGCCGCGATCCTTCATGTCGAACACCGGAGCGCCGCTTCGCAGCCGTAGGACTTAAGGCACTACGGCAGGGGAGGGCGGCCCGCCACTCTGGAAGTGGCGGACAGCCGCCCAACCTCCTGGAGGCCCTAGTGACCGAGCACATCATCGTCGCCGTCGACGGCGACTCTTCGCACCGAGCGCCGATCCGCTGGGCTCTCGACAGGGCCCGTCTGACGGGTGCATCCGTCGAGTTGTTCCTCGTCATCGGGCGGTCATGGGCCGACCACGATGAAGCACCGGAACCGCGACTCGTCGAAGCGGCGGATCGCATCCTCAGCGCCAGCCGTACGTACGCGCAGCATCACGCATCCGGCGTGCACGTGACGGGCGGCTGGGCCTTCGGAAAGGTCGCGGCCGGCCTGCGGGATGCGGCGGCCCGCGCCGACATCCTCGTCATCGGCATGCAGCGCCGGAACGCGATCGAGTCGAGCTTCACCGGTTCTCTCGCCGTGCGGGCAGCGGCGATCGCACCGTGCACCGTCGTGGTCGTTCCGCACGGCTGGACACCCACGGGCAGCGGCGTCGTCGTCGGCGTCGACGGCACACCCCCCGCCGAGATCGCGCTCGACTTCGCCGCGCGCGAGGCGATCCTGCACGGCGATGCGCTCACTGTCGTCGCGGGCGGCTATTCGGCGAACCCGCTTCTCACCGGTCTCGTCCCTGAGCGGACGATCGACCACCATCGGGAGCGCGCCCTCGAAAAGGCGACCGCGAAGGTGCACGCCATGCGGCCGGCACCACCGGTATCCAGCCGCGAGCTCGAAGCGGCTCCGGCAGCAGCACTCGTCCGGGCCGCGCGGGGCAGCCGCCTGCTCGTCGTCGGCAGCCGGTCGCGGGGCGCGGCCGAACGCGCGCTGATGGGCTCGGTCGCGCACGACGTTCTCCTCAACCTGGAAACACCCGTCGCCGTGGCACGGCAGCACGAGAAGGAGATGATCGGACATGAGTGAACGCATCGTCGTCGCCTGGGACGGAACCGAGCCCGCGACCGCGGCCCTCGACTGGGCTATCGCACGCGAGTCCGACGGCGTGGGCACGATCGACCTCGTTCACGTGGTCGACGACACCAAAGTGTCCTCGGACTATCTTGCGACCGAACGGTTGCTGGCCCGCTCGCACGAAGCGGTCGACGCCGAGGCCATGCGCATCCACCGCGAGACGCCGGGCGTTTCGCTGAACACCCACATCATGCGCGGCGACCCGTACGACGAACTGCTCGAGTTCACCCGGTCCGACTCGATCCTCGTCGTCGGAACCGCTTTGCGTCGCGGGATGCACACGAAGTACGGATGGTCGCTCGGGGCCAGGCTTGCTTCGGCGGCGAACGGGCCGGTGCTGATCATTCCAGTCGATGCTTCGCGGCGTCAGCGGGCGGAGGTCGTCGTCGGCATCGACGGATCGCACACCGGCAATCTCGCGCTCGGTTTCGCAGCGCGTGAAGCATCCCGACGCGGCGAGACCCTGCACGTCGTGCACGCCTGGACGGAACCGCTCGCCTGGCAGTCGGGGGCCGTACCCGACGAAGATCTCGTCGACTCGCTCGAAGCCGCCCATCGCGACGTTCTCGACCAAGCGCTCGATATCGTCGCGACGACCTGTCCCGGGGTGAACGTCAAGGCCCATCTGCTGCGAGAGGATGCCGCCCTGGCTTTGCTCCGGCTCGCGTCTTCCGCGGCGATGCTGGTCGTCGGGACCCACCAGCGGCGTGGGTTGTCGCGCGTCTGGATGGGGTCGGTCAGTCACACGGTCATCCTCGACATCGTCTGTCCCACAGCCGTGATCGCACCGGAGGTGAAGCAGCCATGACCGCCACCCTGCTCAAAGATTCCGTGGCGCTCGTGCTCGAACGCGACGTTCCCGTCCGCATGGCCTGGAAGGGCGAGCGGTTCTACATCGACGGCGCTCCCGAACCGCTCGGACGCACCGTTCCCACCGGAAAGGGCGCCGCACCTCATCCGTCGCTGGTGACCGGATGGCGGTTCCGCGCGACGACGCCGGCCGGTGAGTCGCACAGTTTCGATGTCGTCTCGACGGGGATGGCGCGCTGGAAGCTGCGCGCAGTCCGCGATTAGCCGTTCGTCTGGAGGAAGTCATGAAGATCCTGATCGTCTACGAATCGATGTTCGGCAACACGCGTCAGATCGCTGAGGCGATCGGCGAAGGCAGCCAGGACCTCGCCCTCGTGTCCGTCGTGAACATCAACGACCTCACCCCGGAGATCGTCGCGAACGCCGACGTGATCCTGGTCGGTGCGCCCACGCACGGGCACGGCCTCAGCCGTCCCGAAAGCCGTGCAGAGGCGGCGAAGCAAGCCGCGGATCCGGCTCGGAGCCTGACGCTGGAACCGGAGGCGACCGGAACCGGGATCCGGGAATGGCTCGCGGAGAAGCCGGCGGTCCCTGCATTCTTCGCCGCATTCGACACCCGCGCCGACATGCCCCGCATCCTCAGCGGCGCGGCCTCGGAGAAGATCGACCGCAAACTGCACAAGCTGGGCGCTCAGCGACTGGTCGACGCAGAGAGCTTCCTGATCAAGGGGACCCGGCTCGAACTGACGGAACAGGACAGGGCGACAGCATGGGGACAGCAGGTGGCGCAGGCAGCCGAGAAGAGGCTGGCGAAGACCGACACCGCCTGAGCCCGGTGCGACCCGCAGGACGTTCGACCCTAGAGCCGTGTTGCCGCAGGAGCGCACACTGGACGTATCCGAGTCGGAAAGGGCTTCTCATGCACAACACGAACAGCCATCACATGACGGTCAGCCCTGGTAGGAAGGCCGCTTTCGGTGCCGTGATGGCGTATTCGCTGGCCTGGAAGGCCGCCTCCCTCTGGCGCGCTGCGAAGGACGACAGCAAGCCGTGGTTCGCGACCCTGTTCCTCGTCAACTCGGCCGGCATCCTCGACGCGCTGTATCTCTTCAAGATCAGCCCCAGCAGGAAGAAGAGCGAGCAGCCCGAGATCATCGACGGCCGCCCGTACATCCAGCAGACCCACACCGAAGAGACCTGAGTCGTCGATGCAGGATTTTCCGGGTTCGCGGTGCGAAGCTGAAACGTGACCGCCGGAGACACGCGTACCGTCCAGCTCGGTGAAGCGGATGCGCTCCGCGACGCGGCCACGCGCCCGGCCGGCGATGTGCTCCGCGAGACCACGCCCGACGGAAGCGGTCTCACCTCGGCCGAAGCTGCAGACCGGCTCCGCACGATCGGCCCGAACGCCGTCCGCGGGCATCGTGCGCGTCCGTGGCTCGTGCTCGGTCGGCAGTTGAAGAGCCCCATCCTGCTTCTGCTCTTCGTCACCGCTCTCGTTTCCGCCTTTCTCGGCGACTCGACCAACTCGGTGATCATCGCGGTCATCCTGGTGGTGAGCGTTGGACTCGGCTTCGTGAACGAGTTCCGGGCGGAGCGCGCGGCCGACGCCCTGCACGATCAGATCAGGTACAAGGCGATCGTCGTCCGCGACGGGACACCGCGCGCGGTGGACGTCGTCGACCTCGTTCCCGGTGACGTCGTGACGCTCAGCGTGGGAACGGTCGTCCCGGCGGACCTGCGGCTGCTCAGCTGCGACGACCTCCAGTGCGACGAGAGCATCGTCACCGGGGAGTCGATGCCCGTCACGAAGGACCCGGCACCTGTTCCTGCGGGGACGGACCTGGGCGACCTCGCGTGCTGCGCGATGATGGGCACCGTGGTGCAGTCGGGCGGCGGAAACGGCGTCGTGATCGCAACGGGACCCCGCACCGTGTTCGGACGCATCGCGGTCGGGCTGGGCACCCAGCAGCCCCAGACCGAGTTCCAGCGCGGGCTCGGCCGATTCTCGGTTCTCTTGCTCGAAGTGGCGATCGTGCTGACCTCGCTGATCTTCGTGGCCAACCTCCTGCTGCAGCGTCCCGTGATCGAATCCCTGCTCTTCTCGCTCGCGATCGCCGTCGGGATCACGCCGCAGCTGCTTCCCGCTGTGGTGAGCACGAGCCTTGCGACCGGTTCGCGTTCGCTCGCCAAGCGCAAAGTGCTCGTCAAGCGGCTCGTCTGCATCGAGGACCTGGGGGATATGGACCTGCTGGTCACCGACAAGACGGGGACGCTCACCGAGGGCCGGATCAGCTTCAGTGCGGCGATCCCGGTCGACGGCTCTCAGGGTGCCACCGAGGTGCTGCTCCTCGGCCTGCTCGCGACCGAGGCCGACTACTCGAAACCGGCCCCGTCGACCGTCGGGTTGAACGCGCTCGACGCCGCGCTCTGGGACAGCCCAGAGGCCGCCGCGTTCGACCCTCGTCGCCGGCAGCGGATCGCGCTGCTGCCGTTCGATCACGAGCGCCGCATGACGAGCGCGCTCGTCGCGGGTGCCGACGGGGTGACGACGCTGATCACGAAGGGCTCACCGGAGGACGTGATGGCGCGGTGCGCGAACGTCCCGGCAGACGCCCACGCCGTCCTCGACGCCCAGTACCGGGCCGGCGCACGCGTCGTAGCCGTGGCGACCAGGGATGCGCGTGAGCTCACCCGCGTCCGACCCGCTGACGAGACCGGCCTCGAGCTCGTCGGGTTCCTCACCTTCCTCGACCGTCCGAAATCGGATGCCCGCGCATCCCTCGACCAGCTTGCAGCGCTCGGCATCGCCGTCAAGGTGGCCACCGGCGACAGCGCGGTCGTCGCCGAGAAGGTGTGCGCTGAGCTGGGGATGGCCTCCGGCGGGACACTGACCGGCGACGCGATCGATGCCCTCGACGACGAAGGGCTCACTGAAGCGGCGCAGAAGGCCACGATCTTCGCGCGGGTGTCGCCGGAGCAGAAAGCGCGCATCATCGCCCTTCTGCGCAGACGCGGTCGCGCTGTCGCGTTCCTCGGCGACGGGGTCAACGACGCGCTGGCCCTGCATCGCGCCGACATCGGCATCTCTGTCGACACCGCGGCCGACGTCGCCAAGGACGCCGCCGACGTGCTGCTGCTCGACAAGGACCTCAGCGTGCTCGCCAACGGCGTCATGGAAGGGCGGCGGATCTTCGCCAACACGATCAAGTACGTGCTGATGGGCACCTCGAGCAACTTCGGCAACATGTTCAGCGCGTCCGTGGCGTCGGTCGTCCTGCCGTTCCTGCCCATGCTGCCGGGGCAGATCCTCCTCAACAACCTTCTCTACGACACCGGCCAGCTGGCCATCCCGACCGACCGCGTCGACCCCGAGCAGTTGCGGGCTCCTTCGCACTGGGACATCGCGTTCATCCGCCGCTTCATGCTCACCTTCGGGCCGATCAGCTCCGTGTTCGACTTCGCCACCTTCGCGCTGATGATCTTCGTGTTCAACGCAGCGCCCGCCGAGTTCCGGTCGGGGTGGTTCATCGAGTCGATCGCGACGCAGACGCTGATCATCTTCGCCATCCGCACCAGGCGCGTTCCGTTCTTCCGGAGTCGCCCTTCGGTCGCGCTCGCCGTGGCATCGCTCGCGGTGGTCGCGGTGGGCGCGTGGCTTCCGTACTCCCCGCTCGCCGGTGTCCTCGGGTTCTCGCCGATCCCACTGCCGTTCTTCCTGGCACTGGTCGGGATGATCTTGGCGTACCTCGTGCTCGTCGAGGTGGCGAAGGTGTGGTTCTTCTCGCGCGCGGCGCAGAAGCCCGTCCCGGCTCCTGAGCGCCGCCGCGGGTATCCGCACCGAGTGAGGCGCCGGGCCTCCCGCTTCACCGCGCGGTCGCCGCGAGCGGTCAGGCTCCGGTCGGGACCTCGAAGTTGAAGACCGACGTGTCGAAGGCGTTGTAGCCCTCGTAGTCGAGCAGTTCGTACAGCCGCGCCCGCGTCTGCATCCCCGCCACCTCGGACTTCAGCGACCCTTCGCGCTGGATCGTCTCGAGCCCCCGTTCGGCCGCTCCCATCGCGATGCGCAGCAATGAGACCGGGTAGATCACGATGTTGATCCCGACCCCCGCGAGCTGCTCCGTGGTGAACAACTCGCTCTTGCCGAACTCAGTCATGTTGGCGAGCACGGGCACGTCGACCGCGGCCCGGATTGCCTCGAACTCGGCCAGGTCGGCCATCGCTTCGGGGAAGATCGCGTCCGCACCGGCGTCGACCAGCGCCTTGGCGCGGTCGATCGCCGCCTGCAGCCCCTCGATCGCCCTGATGTCCGTGCGGGCCATGATGAGCAGGTTCGGGTCGCGCCGTGCACCCACTGCCGCCCGGATGCGCTTGGTCGACGTGGCGAGGTCGACCACGGCCTTGCCGTCCAGGTGGCCGCAGCGCTTCGGGTTCACCTGGTCTTCGATGTGGAGGCCGGCGACGCCCGCGTCTTCGAGCGCCTGCACTGTGCGGGCGACGTTCATCGGCTCGCCGAATCCGGTGTCGGCGTCGATGAGTGTGGGCAGGTCGGTCATCCGGCTGATCTGCTGCCCGCGACCGGCGACCTCGCTGAGCGTGGTCAGGCCGATGTCGGGCAGGCCCAGGTCGGCGGCGATGACGGCACCCGAGATGTAGGCGCCTTCGAAGCCTTTGTCCTGGATCAGCCGTGCGCTGAGCGGGTTGAACGCGCCGGGGAAGCGCAGCAGTCTTCCAGTGGCGAGGTCGGCCCGCAGCTTCGCGCGCTTGTCGGCGGGGGTGACAGAGGAGTAGAGCATCAGAACAGTCCCTTCGGGCCGGGCGTCAGCACGCCGGCCGTGGCGATGATGTTGAGGCCGTCGAGCTCGCCGGCTTTCAGCTCGGGCAGACGCTGGACGGTTTCGAGGAAGCGCTCGATCTCGGCGGGCTCGAGGACGGGCGCGGCGAGCATCCGGAATTTGCGGATGTAGTCGGCGCGGGCGAACGGATGCGCGCCGAGCGGATGCGCGTCGGCGACCGCGATCTCGTCGACGATCCGCGAACCGTCGGCGAGCTCGATCTCGACCCGGCCGCCGAAGGCCTTCTCGGCGGGGTCGTTGGAGTGGTAGCGGCGCGTCCACTCGGCGTCCTCCTCCGTGGTGACCTTGTGCCACAACTCGACGGTGTCGGGGCGGCCGGCGCGCTCAGGGGCATACGACTTCTGGTGATCCCATTCGCCGTCCTGGAGGGCGACGGTGAAGATGTAGGGGATCGAGTGGTCGAGCGTCTCGCGCGAAGCGGTCGGGTCGTACTTCTGCGGGTCGTTCGCGCCAGAACCGATCACGTAGTGGGTGTGGTGGCTGGTGTGGATGACGATCGACGTCACGTTGCGCGGGTCAGTGGCTTCCTGATGCTCGCTGTGCAGCTTGCGCGCCAGGTCGATCCAGGCCTGCGCCTGGTACTCCGCCGAGTGTTCCTTCGTGTAGGTGTCGAGGATGGCGCGCTTCGGCTCGCCCTTCTCGGGGAGCGGGACCTCGTAGCTCGCCGTCGGTCCGTCGAGCAGCCAGGCGATGACGCCATCCTCACCCTCGTAGATCGGCGTCGGGCTGGTCTGGCCGCGCATCGCCCGGTCGACCGCCTCGACCGCCATCTTCCCCGCGAACGCCGGGGCGTAGGCCTTCCAGGTGGAGATCTCGCCCTTGCGCGACTGGCGGGTCGCGGTCGTCGTATGCAGCGCCTGGCCGACCGCCTGGAAGATCGTCTCGGTGTCGAGGCCGAGCAGTGTGCCGATGCCCGCCGCCGCCGAGGGGCCGAGGTGAGCCACGTGGTCGATCTTGTGCTTGTGCAGGCTGATCGCTTTCACGAGGTCGACCTGGACCTCGTAGCCGGTCGCGATGCCGCGGATGAGCGCCTCGCCGGACGCGCCGGAGTGCTGGGCGACCGCGAGGATCGGGGGGATGTTGTCGCCCGGGTGCGAGTACTCGGCGGCGAGGAAGGTGTCGTGGTAGTCGAGCTCGCGAACGGCGACACCGTTCGCCCAGGCGGCCCATTCCGGACTGACGTGCTCGTCGATGCCGAAGACCGTCGAGCCGGGCGCGGCCGGGTGGGCTTCGGCCTGGGACCGGGCGGCGATGGCGGGCGCGCGCGTGATGGAGGCGGCGGCGACAGCGGCATTGTCGATGATGCGGTTGATGACCATCTCAGTCACCTCGGCGGTCACCTCGACCGGGTCGGTGGCGACCTCCGCGATCTTCCAGGCGAGCTGGTCCTCGCGGGCCAGGTTCTCTTCGCTCATGTGGACACGTACGGTGTGGTTCTTCACTTCTCTTCCTCTCTCACCGCGGTGAGTCGTTCAGCGGAGGCGAGCACGCTGTGCAGGCTCCGGTACAGGTGGACCTGGGTGGCGGATGCTGCGAGCTCGGCGTCGCCGTCGACGATCGCCTCCACGATGAGGAGGTGTTCCTCGGCCGCCGCGCGCAGCCGCGCCGGATCGTCGCGCGACACCCGGCGGATGCGCACGAGATGGGGGCGCAGATTGTGCAGGGTGGACACGAGATAGGGATTTCCCGTGGCGTCGTCGACGGCGTGGTCGAAGCGGGCGACCAGGTCGTAGTACCGCTCGTGGGCCGGGTCGCCGTCTTCGAGCAGTTCGGCGGCGGACCGGAACTCATCGCGGAGGCCGAGGAACACGTCGCGCTCGCGATTCCGTGCCGCGAGCCGGGCCGATTCCTGTTCGAGCACGCGGCGGAGCTCGAAGAGGTGCGTGATGCTCTCGACGGAGACGGTGGTGACGACCAGACCGCGACCGCGTTGGGCGGCGACCAGCCCATCCGCCCCGAGCCGCGCCAGCGCCTCACGGACGGGGGTCCGGGACACCCCGAGGCGCTCCGACTGTTCGACTTCCTGGAGCACGGTGCCGGGAGCGAGGCGCCATTCCATGATGTCCTCGCGTAGCGCCGTGTAGGCGCGGTCGCTCGCTTTCGTGGCCATCCGATCCTCTCGTGTATACACAGCCTACCTCAACGCGCCCGAATCGTGCCCAATTCTCCACCCATGTATACGCTGCTGTCAACGAGGCCATTGAGCCCGGGAAAAGTCCGCGCGATTCCGCCGAATCAGCGGACTTTTCCCGGACTCGACGGATCGCGCGGTCACGCCGACGGGCGACTGACAGAGAATGGGACCCATGCGCGCTTTCGTGATAACTGCGCCCGGCGAAGCCGGCGTCCACGACGTCGAACCACCGGCCGCAGCACCCGGTGAAGTCGTCGTCGACGTCGAGCGCGCAGGAGTCTGCGGCACCGACGTCGAGTTCTTCACCGGTCACATGCAATATCTCGAAGACGGCCACGCCTCGTACCCGGTGCGCATCGGGCACGAGTGGATGGGAACCGTCTCGGCCGTCGGCGACGGGGTCGACCCGGAGTGGGTCGGCGAGCGCGTCATGGGCGACACCATGCTCGGCTGCGGTGTCTGCCGCCGCTGTCTCGCCGGCTACCAGCACGTCTGCGAGTTCCGCGAAGAGGTCGGGATCCGCGGGGGTCGGGCGGGCGCGCTCGCAGAACAGCTCGCGGTCCCTGCGCGGTCGCTGCACCGGCTGCCGCCCGAGCTGGATGCGGCGCTCGGCGCGCTCGTCGAGCCCGGCGGCAACGCGCTGCGGGCTGTTCAGGGGGCGGATGTGCGGCCCGGCGACCGCGTCCTCGTGCTCGGTCCCGGCGCGATCGGGCTGCTCACCGGTATGTTCGCCCGTGCGGCCGGAGCGGAAGTCCACCTCCTCGGGCGCTCCGAGCGGTCGCTCGCCTTCGCGAGGACCCTCGGATTCGACGATGTCTGGACCGAGGAGACGCTGCCGTCGCTTCCCTTCGACGCGGTGATCGACGCATCCAACGCTCCTGCCCTTCCGGCGAAGGCGCTCGACCTGGTCGAGCCCGGGCGCCGCGTCGTCTACGTCGGGCTCGCCGGGAAGCCCAGCCTCGTCGACACGCGCACGATCGCGCTCAAGGACGTCACGGCCGTCGGGGTGCTGAGCGCCTCACCGGGGCTCGCGGGGACGATCGTCGAATATGCAGAAGGGCGCGTCGACCCGAGGCCACTGGTCGCCGCGACGGTCGGCCTGGACGGGGTCGCGGACGTCCTCGCAGGCAGGCGCCCGGCGGGGGCGGGGGCGGGACCTAAGATCCACGTGGATCCGCGCATCCCGAACCCGTGAGGCTCAGCCGCGAGACGAGACGAGCGGTGGGCGAGCGCGCACGGTCCGAACGACTGCCCGAACGGTGAGTGGAATGCCCACGATTGTCGGAAGGATCCAGAAGACCCACGACGGAAGAAGTTGCCACAGCGGCAGGTGGGGCCCGTTGTCGACGTAGAACGCGGTGAGCATCGCGACGTAGGAGAGCGCCATAGCCACGATGTGCGGGATGTCACCGGGCCGGTGCCGGCGTCGGAACAGGAATCCGTATGTTGCGGCCGCCGCTGCGACCGACCCGGCGATGACGAGCGGAAGGTCATCCGGCCAGCGGAAAGCGGCAAGCCCGCACGCCGTGACGAAGAGTGTGAGGACGGCCACGAAGTACGTGCGGCCGGCGATCGGGTGACGGCCCGCGCCCTTGCGGCTCAGCATGGCGATGAGGCCGGCGACGATGGCGACGAGCGCCGCCGCCACATGGACGGCGAGGATCGTGAAGAACACCGGGCCGGTGGAAGCGACGTCGAGTCCCAGGAAGGGCTTGTCAACGAACACCGCGGCGGCTCTCAGACCGTGGCGAAGAACGACGTGACGGTGTCGAGCGCGCCCGGCGCGATGCGGAAGTAGGCCCAGGTGCCTCGCTTGGACCGCGTCACGAAACCTGCCTGGGTGAGGATCTTGAGGTGGTGCGAGACCGTGGGCTGCGAAAGGCCGAGCGGCTCAGTGAGGTCGCAGACGCACGCCTCGCCATCCTCGTGCGCGGCGATCATCGAGAGCAGACGGAGACGGGACGGGTCGGCCAGCGCCTTGAGCCCGCGGGCCAGCGATGCCGCATTCTCGCCGCTGATCACGTCGCGGGTGATCGGCGCACAGCACGCCTGCAAGTCGCGCAGTGGCAGGAGTTCGGTCGTCGTCATACCGAGAGTCTGATCCATATATTGACAAGCGTCAATATTTAACGAGATGCTTCACAACATCGACACTTATCGATGAAGGAGGTTGAATATGAGTGGATGCTGCGACACCGCAGAATGCCAGCCCCTGCCGGACGGGTCCTGCCCGCCGGACTGCTGCTGAACGCCAGGGCTGCCGTCGAACGGCGGCAGCCCGCTCCCTATCCCGAACATCCCGACCCGACGCTGGAGGATCCTGTGACCACCCCGACCGTTCTCTTCGTGTGCGTGCACAACGCCGGCCGATCCCAGATGGCGGCCGGCTACCTGCGTCACCTGGCCGGCGATCGCGTCCGCGTTCTCTCCGGCGGGTCGGAACCCGGCGACCAGCTCAATCCTGTCGCGGTCGCCGCGATGGCCGAGGAGGGGATCGACATCTCGGATCAGGTGCCCTCCATCCTCGAAACCGAGCAGGTGCGCGCATCCGATGTCGTCATCACGATGGGCTGCGGCGACGCGTGCCCGATCTTCCCGGGCAAGCGCTACGAAGACTGGGAGCTCGAAGACCCGGCCGGCAAAGACATCGCCACGGTGCGGAGCATCCGCGACGATATCCGCGGTCGCGTCTCGGAGCTGATCGCCTCGCTGCCCGCCTGACCCGGCCGGGGCCCCGGAGCGCTGCCGGCTACGGCGGGTTCGGATGCCCGACCCGTCGCACAGCGTTCGACCACAGCCATACGTACTCGGCGAACCGCTCGCCCTCCGGGACATAGCGGATGAGCACTGCACCGCCCGGCGTCCACGCGATCGCTTCCGCATCGATCTCGACGACGTCGTCGTAGAGGACACGCATCGGCACGAGCGCGCGGACCGGCACCGGCCTCGGCTCGTCGCGTCTTCGGCCCGTGGTGCGCACCAGCCCATCGGGGAGGGTCACCGGATGCGGCTTGCGCCGGCGGGCCCGCGCCTCGTCCTCTAGTTTCGGCGTGTAGACGTCGTACCGCTTGTTCGTTCCCATCACGCGCCACCCGGACGTGCTGCTGCGACCGCTGCCGTCACCGGTAGCTGGCGATGAGTTCCCAACGCCCGTCTCCGAGCTGGCGGACGTCGAACATCCGCACCTCGCCGTCGGCGACCGAGGCGCCCTGGAAGCGCCAGCCGACCACCTGGAGCAGAGGATGGGTGAGCGCATCGTGGATCGCGGGGTTCGTCAGCGGAGTCGGCGTATCGGTGACGATGTAGCGATCTCCCCGCCAGACGACCCGCGTGGGGCGGCCGTTCTCGGTCCAGACCGTGACGATGTCGGATGCGTGCGCGATGCTCATAGGGTCCTCCTGGCGGTTCGGGCTGATGGGTCTATTGCACCACACTTTCGAACATATGTTCGAAAGAATTCTGCGTCGAGCGCGCGTGCCTTGACGACCGAGCGGCAGTGGGTATTGGGTATGGACTATCGGCCACGCGGACCAGACGTCCCCACCCCGCCGACGAGGAGGTCCGACATGGCCAGGGAGAAGCTGGGACGCAAGGAGTACGAGGCCAGGATGGCCGAGCTGCAAGGCGAGCTGGTCTCCCTGCAGGAATGGGTGAAAGCGACCGGCGCCAAGATCTGCATCGTCTTCGAGGGCCGTGACACGGCGGGCAAGGGCGGCACGATCAAGCGGATCGTCGAGCGGGTCAGTCCGCGGGTCTTCCGGGTCGTGGCTCTTCCGACGCCGACAGACCGCGAGAAATCGCAGATGTACATGCAGCGGTACGTCCCGCACTTCCCGGCTGCGGGCGAGGTCGTGATCTTCGACCGGAGCTGGTACAACCGGGCCGGTGTCGAGCGCGTGCTCGGCTTCTGCAGGCCGAAGCAGACCAAGCAGTTCCTCCGGCAGGTCCCGGAGTTCGAGAAGGCGATGGTCGAGTCCGGAATCATCCTGATCAAATACTGGCTCGAGGTCAGCGAGGCGGAGCAGACGCGCAGGCTCGAGAGCCGCATCACCGATCCTCGCAAGACCTGGAAGCTGTCGCCGATCGACCTCGAGTCCTACAGCCGCTGGTACGACTACTCGCGGGCGCGTGATGCGATGTTCGAGGCGAGCGACACCGACTTCGCGCCCTGGTACATCGCCGACAACGAAGTCAAGAAGCGCGGCCGGCTCAACATCATCAGCCACCTGCTCGACACGATCCCGTACGAACCGCAGCCCGAGCTCGACATCGACCTGCCGAAGCGCCAGAAGCGCGGCGACTACCGGGAGCCCGAGCTGGACGTCCGACGCATCCCGACCCCGTACTGAACCGTCCCAGCGATGTGGAGGAAGTCATGAGCGACAGTTCCGCACCATCATCCGATCAGGCCGTGGCGTCGAGCGACGCATGGTACGCGCTCAGCCCCGAGGAGGTGGCGACCCGCCTCGACGTGGACCCGGCTCAGGGATTGAGCGCGGCCGATGCGCAGAAGCGGCTCCAGCAGTACGGGCCGAACGCACTCGCCGTGACGAAGGCCGAGCCGACCTGGCGCCGGTTCCTGAAGCACTACCGCGACTACATGCAGATCGTGCTCGTCGTCGCGGCCGCGGTCAGCCTGGTCATCCACGAGTACAAGACTGCTGTCGGCCTCTTCCTCCTCACCCTGTTCAACGCCTGGCTCGGCTATCACCAGGAGGGCAAGGCGGAGGCGGCCGCGGCATCGCTGACCAGCATGATGAAGGCCACCGCCAAAGTCCGTCGCGGCGGTGAGATCGTGGAACTCGACGTCGAGGAGATCGTGCCGGGCGACATCGTGGTCGTCGACGCGGGCGACCGGGTCCCCGCCGACGGGCGCATCATCCTCGCTGCGACCCTGCAGATCGAGGAGGGCGCGCTGACCGGTGAGAGCGTCGCGGTGGAGAAGGATGCGGTGACCATCGACAGCTCGGACGTCGCGATCGGCGACCGCCTCGACATGGCCTTCATGAACACGAATGTGACCCGCGGCCACGGCGAGATCCTGGTCACGACGACCGGCATGCGGTCCGAGGTCGGCCACATCGCCGGCCTCCTGTCCGAGCAGAAGGCGGAGAAGACCCCGCTGACGAAGCAGGTGGACCGCCTGACGATCTTCATCATCATCGCCGCGCTGTTCGCGTTCGTGGCGATCGTCGTGATGGGCCTCATCCAGGGAGAGTCGTTCACGGTTCTCTTCGGGATCGGTGTGGCGCTCGCCGTCGG
Source organism: Leifsonia sp. Ger2509 (assembly GCF_055231915.1). Taxonomy (NCBI): domain Bacteria; kingdom Bacillati; phylum Actinomycetota; class Actinomycetes; order Micrococcales; family Microbacteriaceae; genus Leifsonia; species Leifsonia sp. Ger2509. Next base: position 2,217,954 of record NZ_JBUYVB010000003.1, on the reverse strand, counting down.
CTCGATTCCGGATGCGCTGCCGGCCGTCCTCACGACCATCCTGTCGGTCGGTTCGGTCAACATGGCGAAGAAGAACGCCATCATCAAGGTGCTGCCCGCGGTCGAGACGCTGGGGTCGACGTCGGCGATCAACTCCGACAAGACCGGGACCCTGACGCTCAACCAGATGACGGTGCGCGAGGTGACGACCGTGCAGCACCATTACACGGTGACCGGCGAGGGCTACAGCTTCGACGGGCAGGTGCAGCTCACCGAGGGCGACGCCGAACGCGACCTCGACTATGTGATTTTCTCGTGCGCGCTGTGCAACGACTCCGACATCACCGACGGCCAGGTCATCGGCGACCCGACCGAGGGCGCGCTCTACGTGCTCGCCGAGAAGGGCGGTGTGGATGTGCGGGAGTTCCGCAACGCCTACCCGCGCGTCGCATCCGTTCCGTTCGACTCCGACTACAAGTTCATGGCCACCTTCCACAGGATGACAGGTGCCCGTGGCGAGCCCGTCATCCGCGCCTACGTCAAGGGAGCTCCGGATGTGCTCCTGAGCCGGTCGTCGACGGCGCGCATGTCCGCCGAGCGCAGCGATCCACTCACGGATGAATCCCGGGCGAAGGTGCTCGCCGAGAACGAGCGCATCGCCGGACAGGGTCGACGGGTGCTCGCCCTCGCCCAGCGCGAGTTCGATCCGGCGACGTTCGACCCGTCGGGCGACCTCATGGCGCTGATGCAGGACCTGGAGCTGACGGCCCTGATCGGGGAGGTCGACCCTCCGCGTGCCGAGGCGATGGCGGCGATTGTCGAAGCGCACCGGGCGGGCATCCGGGTGCGGATGATCACCGGCGACCACGCGATCACCGCCGCCGCGATCGCCGCCGAGCTCGGCATCGAAGGGCGGGCGGTGACCGGCGCCGAGTTCGCGGCGATGAGCGACGCGGAAGCGGACGCGGAGGTCGACGGGATCGGCGTGATCGCGCGTGTCGCACCCGAGCACAAGGTCCGGCTGGTCGAGGTGCTGAAGCGCAAGGGCAACGTGGTCGCGATGACCGGGGACGGCGTCAACGATGCGCCGGCGATCGCCGCCGCCGACATCGGGATCGCCATGGGCATCACCGGAACCGACGTCGCCAAGGGCGCCGCCAAGATGATCCTCGCCGACGACAACTTCGCGACCATCATCGCCGCAGTGAAGGAAGGGCGGCTGGTCTACGACAATCTGCAGAAGTTCATCCGCATCCAGGTCGCGAACCTGTACATGTTCATCCTGGCGTTCATCGGCTCGTCGCTCTTCGCGATCGCGGGCACTGCGCTGCTCAGCCCGGCGCAGGTGCTGTGGATCCACCTGGCGATCGTGGCGCCGATCGGGGCGGTCATGGGGCTCGACCAGGCGACTCCCGGCATCATGGATCGCAGGCCCCGTCCGTTCAACCAGCCGATCATCGTGCGCTCGATGATGATCCGCCTGATCGCCGACGGGCTGTTCATGGCGGCGGCGACGCTGATCATCGTGCAGATCGGGAAGACGACGTACGGGTCGCTGGAGCTCGGCCAGTCGATGGCGATGGTCGGTCTCGCGATCATGAACATCTTCGTCGCCCTGAACCTGCGGTACCCAGAGGAGAGCGCGTTCGGGCCGTCGACGTTCGCGAACCCGAAGCTGCTCTGGGCGTTCGCCTGGGCGATCATCGGTTCCATCCTGATCACCCAGACGAAGGCGCTGCAGGAGCTGTTCGCGACAGTGCCGCTCACCGCGACGCAGTGGGGGATCTGCATCGTGCCGGGCGTCGTGCTGCTGCTCCTCGGCGAACTGCTGAAGGTGATCCTCCGGGCGCGGCGCCGCCGGCTCGCGGCTGCGTAGTGGGCAGCGGCGCCGAGCGCGTCACTTCCGGTCGAGGGTGCGCGGCGTGCGGGTTACTCTCGACCGCAACAGGCACTCTCGGCAGGTAACGCGTGCTATTGACCGAAGGAGAACGCGATGGAAACGACACGGATCGAGCAGTGGTGGCCCGAGCTGGCGCCGTCGACGCAGGCCTGGCTCATCGAGAACAACGGCGACGTGCTACCGGACGAGGTCGTCGCCGAGATAACGGCGGCAGGCGGCGCAGCCGACCTTTCCGACGGCCAGCTGGCGGACGGCGCGGTCGACTGGATCGAGACCGTCGCCAACGAGGAGTAGCCCGAGCTGGGCCCCCACGGCGCTGAGCGCGTCACTTCCGGTCGAGCGTGCCCGGCGTGCGCGTCCCCCTCGACCGGAACGGGCACTCTCGGCGAGCGACGCGGGCCAGCCCGCCCGACCTACCGCGTGGTGAGCGTGTAGTGCCCGGATGCGCATCCCGTCACGCTCCAGCCGCCAGGGACCGCCGTCGTCTCGACATCCGTCATCCCGGTGGTCCGCACATCCGGCTTCGCAGCCCCCGGCACCCACACGTCGAGACCGCACGTGCGAGCGTCGGTGTGACCGGCGAGCAGGATGTTCGCACCCTGCCCCGCGAGCATCGAGAGCGCGCCCGGGGCCGTGCGGGGGTACGCGCGCGACAGGATCTGCAGAAGATCGGTGCGGGGTGCTGCGGCGCCGCCGGTCTTGCAGTCCTGCACCATGATCCCGTTCCCGGTCGGCCCGATACCGTTCTGCGGGTCGCCGCACGCCTGCTTCCACACCCAGTACGCGCTCCCGAGCTGGTTCGCGTCCTCGGCTTTCGCGTAGCGGGTGAGCCGCGCATCCACATCCGAGGTGTCGCCCCAGTACCCGTACTCGCCGGACCAGAGCGGCGCGTTGTATTCGTCGGCGACGCGCTTCGCGAGGGTGAACTGGCGCTCCAGGCTGACAATGGCAGGGATGCCGAGCGACCGGTCCATCGTGATCGATTCTGCGTACAGGTGGGGCGAGAACACGATGTTGCGGTCGCTGGTGAAACCGGGGGTAGGCCCGCTGTCGAAGCCGAGTCCTGACCAGAGGATGCTCGGCTCCACGAACACGATCTGCGGTGCCCCGGCCGCGCGGATCGCCGCGATCGCGTGGTCGTAGAACCTGCCGAGCAGGAAGGAGGTCGTGACGGGTGCCGTCTCACCGAAGCCCGGCTCGTTGAGAAGGTCGTAGCCGGCGACCGTCGGGTCGTCGCGGAACATCGAGGCGAGCTTCGCCCAGGTGGCGACGAGGGCTTTCTGGACGCCGTCGGTGTCGAAGTAGAAGTTCTCGAACGCGCGGTCGCCGGCGGGTGAGATGTCGCGGCCGGTGAACTGGCAGCGCGGTGCGCCATCCGTGAGCGTCGCCCAGGCGGGCGCACCGTCGTAGCCCCACATCGGGTCGGTGCCCGGGCGGCAGGACGCCCCGGCGGGCGTGGCCCCGTTGTACCAGCCGTCCTGGTGCATGTCGAGCACCACGTAGACGTCGTGCTTCTTCGCCCAGCCGACCGCCTCGGTGATCGTGTCGAGGTAGGTCTTGTCGTAGCTGCCGAGTTCCGGCTCCAGCGCCGACCACGACAGGTTGAGGCGCACCACGTTGAACCCCTGCGCCGCGATGCCGGCGAAGTCGTCCTCGGTCAGCGGCCTGGTCGCTGCGACGCCCGGTGTCGGCGCGTAGAAGTCGACGAGCTGGTTCACGTTCACGCCGCGCAGCAGTACCTGGTCGCCGTGGCCGTCGGCGATGACGTGCCCGTCGGCGCGGAGGAAGCCGGCGGGGATGGAGGTCGCCGAGCCCGCGGCGGCCGCAGATGCACCGGCGCCGGAGCCCGGGAGGGTGGCGCCGACGACCACTGCGATGAGAGCGATCACCGCGGCCGATGGACCCGCCAGCCGGGGGACGCGCACCCAGCGTCGTTCGCGGATCCGGTCGGCGACCAGTGCGCTTCCGCCGACGATCCATCCCGCGCAGGCGCCGAAGGCGAGCCCGTCGGCGACCGCGACGTATGCGGCCATCAGCGGCCACAGGTCGCCGCTGAGTCCTCCGTCGAGCGCGAACGCGACGACGGCCTGGAGGACGCCCACGACGCCGCCGGCGACGAGCGCCGCGAGCCAGCCGCCGAGAACGCCGGGGACCCGGGAGCGCATCCAGCGCAGGCAGAGCCCGGTCGCGACAGCGATCAGCAGAACGGCGACGAGCACCGAGACGGGGCCGCGGTCGAAGCGGGCGGCCGGGACACCGGGCGCGTACACCGCACCGGTCCACCAGACGCCGGCGAGCAGGGGAGCGAGGAGCGCGAAGATCCCGGCGGGGATCCAGAGGGACGCGGATCCGCCCGCCCGCCGCTTGCCGATCAGCGGCCAGAGCGATCCCGGTGCGAACGACTTCCGGGTCGTCGGCCCTCCGAACCAGCGGGCGAACGCCGAGACGATCAGCGCAGCCGGCACCGCTTTCGCGACCACATAGCCGGCAGCGGATGCGGCGGCAGGCAGGTTCCACGTCATCACGAAGCAGGATGCGGCCTGGGCGAGCAGCACCGCCAGCACGATGCCGGGGACGAGGGTCCAGAACCGGTCGCCTGCGCGGAGGGCGGTCCACCAGACGACCGCGAGCACGACCGGCAGGAACACCAGGTAGGGCGCGAACGGCCAGATTCCCGTTGTGAACCGGGGTTGCGCTCCGGACCAGCCGACTAGGGCGAGCAGACCCGTGGGGTCGGCGACCGCCTGGAGGATGACAAGGACGAGCATGGTGGACACCGCTACGGCGGGACGTCGGACCGACTTCATGACACTCCATCGTGACAAGTTCGCGGACGCCGGCTGCTGTGCCGGCCGCCCAAGGTGCTGGTTGATTGTACCTGCGATCGATCGATCGATCGGACCGCCGGACGATGCTACGCTGCTGTCACGCCGGCGGGGGCCATGGCGAGCGACAGGGGATGTTCATGAGTTCGGTGCCGGCACCTCGATCCCAGCGGCGCCTGGCCGCTGACCGGGTGACTCTCCCGCCCGTGCTGGTGACGGCGGACACCCGGGGGCGCATCCTCGAAGCCTCACTCGGACTGTTCGCCGAGCACGGGTTCGCGGGCACGTCCATCCGTGACATCGCCGGTGCGGTCGGTATCCAGACGGCGACGCTGTACGGCCACTTCCCGTCCAAGGAGCACATCCTCGCCGAGCTCGCTGAGGCCGGGCACGACGGTCACCGGCAGGCGATGGCGGATGCGGTGGCCGGCGCCGGCTCCGACCCGGCGGCCCAGCTCGCAGCCCTCGTCCGCGCCCACGTTCTGTACCACGCCGAGTTCTCGATGCTCTCGATCGTCGCGAACGTCGAGCTGTACGCGCTCTCTGGCGAGCTCGTCGCCCGCTCGCTCGCGGTGCGATCCGAGAGCGAGCGGCTGCTGACGGGCACCATCGACCGCGGGATCGAACTGGGCGCCTTCCGCACGCCGGACGCGTGGCTGGCCGCAGCCGCGATCGGCGGGATGGGGATGCGCGTGGCGACCTGGTTCGGTCCGCACAGCCCGATCACGGCCGAGCATGTCGCCGACACGTACGCCGAGTTCGCGCTGCGCATCGTGGGCGCCGCCCCTTCGCCGCACTAGTCTCGGTGGCTCTTCATGCCCGCCGCACGAGTTTCGTCTCGCCGCACTAGGTGTACTGTCCGGGGACGTTGGTTGATGTGTGACGACTCGCTGTAGTCGTTTCCGGGTGCGAGGAGGACCTCCGGTCGAGAGTGGAGCTGTCTAGGTTCCCGTTCGACCAGGAGGTCCTCATGTCTCACGCTAATGCAGCCCTGACCCCAGTCCAACGCGCCAGGATCGCGCGTCTGATCGTTGAGGATGGGTGGTCAGTCGCGAACGCGGCCGTCTATTTTCATGTGTCCTGGCCGACGGCGAAACGGTGGGCGGACCGATATGCGGCGATGGGTCGGGACGGGATGGCCGATCGCTCGTCGCGGCCTCACCGGTGTCCGAACCGGACCCCGCAACCGGTCGTGCGGAGGATCGTCCACCTGCGCTGGAAGCAACGTCTCGGCCCGGTCGGCATCGGCGCCCAGCTTGGGATCGCACCGTCGACGGTTCACGCGGTGCTGACCCGGTGCCGACTGAACCGGTTGCGTCACGTCGACGTTCGGACCGGGGAACCGGTCCGTCGTTACGAGCACGAGAAGCCCGGCGCCCTGATCCATGTCGACGTGAAGAAGCTGGGCAACATCCCGGACGGCGGCGGCTGGCGTTATGTCGGCCGGCAGCAAGGGTTCCAGAACCGACGTCGCACCGGCGGGAGACCGCATGGTCCGAGCGGGGATCCGCGGATGGGGACCGCGTTCGTGCACACCGTCATCGACGACCACTCCCGGGTCGCCTATGCCGAGATCCACGACGACGAGAAAGCCGCGACCGCGATCGGAGTCCTGCGCCGGGCGGTGTCCTGGTTCGAAGCCCGCGGTGTCACCGTCGAACGGGTCCTCTCCGACAATGGCTCCTGCTATCGCTCCCGCCTCTGGCGGGACGCCTGCGCCGAGCTCGGCATCCGCCCCAAGAACACCCGCCCCTACCGGCCACAGACCAACGGGAAGATCGAGCGATTCCATCGCACCCTCGCCGACGGCTGGGCCTTCGGCCGGCACTACAACAGCGAATCAGCCCGCCGGGCAGCCCTCCCCGCCTGGCTACATCACTACAATCACCACAGGCCCCACACCGCCATCGGCACGGTCCCACCGATCACCCGGTTAACCAACCTGCCTGGGCAGTACAACTAGGTAGACCACGTGCGGTGGTACACAACTAGTGCGAGCGGCCGCGGCTCAGTGGCCGCGCCTCGTCTCGTTCGCCTCGCGAAGCACGGCCCACGCATCCGCCACCGGCCCGAGGTGCCCCAGCTTGTCCGGGTTCAGCACAGTGCGGATCGCCTGGATGCGCCCGTCGAGCACATCCAGCGCCCACGTGTTCATGACCTTGCCGTCGCGATCGCGGAAGATCGCGCCCGGCTGGCCGTTCACTACGTGCGGCTCGAGCGTCCCGCCGATCCCGAGGAACAGCGGCATCATCGCCCCGAGCACGCGGGCCACGTTGTCGGCGCCGATGACGCCGCGACCCCACAGCGGAGCCTTCCCGCCGCTGTCGCCCACCATCTCCACGTCGGCCGCGAGCAGTTCACGGAGACCGTCGACGTCGCCGTCCCGGATCGCGTCGAAGAATCGCGCGGCGAGCTCGTCCCGCTCCCGACGGTCGGCCTCGAAGCGCGGGCGTCCCTCATCCATGTGGCGTCGGGCGCGCACCGCGAGCTGCCGGCACGCCGCCTCCGACCGACCGACGGACGTCGCGATCTCCGGAAAGTCGAACGCGAAGACCTCGCGCAGCACGAACACGGCTCGTTCGAGCGGGGTCAGCTGCTCGAGCAGCAGGAGCGCAGCCATCGACACGGAGTCCGCGAGCTCGGCCGCGCGCGCCGGATCCTCATACGGATCCGACACCAGCGGCTCGGGGAACCACGTTCCCACGTACTGCTCGCGTCGCACCCGCGCCGAACGCAGCACGTCGATGGAGATCCGCGTCACGACCGCCGACAGGTAGGCCTTCGTCGAGGTCGGAGTCGTCGCCGAGGACTCGTAGCGCAGCCAGGTCTCCTGGACCGCATCCTCTGCGTCGCCCACGCTCCCGAGGATCCGGTACGCGATCGCGAACAGCAGGGGCCGCAGGTCCTCGAACTCTTCCGACCGGGTCATGCCAGTCCGTCCGCGAACCCCTGGCGCCACGAGGGGTAGCGCAGTTCCCAGCCGAGCTCGCGCCGGGCCTTGGCGTTCGAGAACCCCCGACCCTCGGTCATCATGATGACGGCGACATCCCCGGCGAGCGGACGTGCCACCCAGGTCGGCACGCGCATGGGCGGCTTCGCACCCGCGCACGTCGCGAGGTACGGCAGCCACTCGCCGGCGGCCGCAGGCTCGTCGTCGACGATGTTGAAGATGCCGGTCGCGTTCTGCTCCACAGCCAACACCGTAGCGCTCGCCGCATCGTCGAGGTGCAGCCAGGAACTGTGCCCGGCCCCGTTCCCCACGAGCGGGTACTGCCGCTTGCGGATGAGCTCGGCCTGGTCGTCGCTCGCGCCCGGACCGTAAAGGGCACCGAAACGCAGGGACGCGCCGCCGAAGGTGCGGACCGCATCCTCGAGGTAGTGGATGGCCGCCATCCCCTTCTCCGCGGCGGTGCCGGTGAGCGAGTCGAGCGGGTCCTCCTCGGTCTTCACCCAGCCGCCTTCACGGATGCCGTTCCAGCTTCCGTAGCTCTGGGCGACGACGTGGCGCACGCCGGTCGCCTCGGCCGCGGCCAGCAGGTGGTCGGTTCCTTCGGTGCGGAGCCGGATGGTCGGAGCGAACCACCGGTCCATGTGCTTGATGTCCGGCTTGCCGGCGTGCGTCGGGGAGATCGCCGTCATCTGGTGGACGATCACGTCCGGCCGCGCGGCCGCGACCGCCTGCCCGACGGATGCAGCATCCAGTCCGTCCATGACCACGGCGTCGGCGCCCAGTTCCTTCAGCATCCGCACAGCGCGGTCGGATGTGGTGGTCGCCGTGACCTGATGGCCGCGGCGCACCAACTGCGGCACCAGCCTGCGGCCGATGACCCCGGTTCCGCCTGCCACGAAAACGCGCATGTCGTCCGTCCTTCCCGGTTCGATTTCTGCCTGTGTAAAACGAGACGAATCGGGAGGGACGGGTGTGACATCGCGGTCGGCGGTGGTCGGCCCGCGTCGGGTGCGGGCCGTATCAGGGCTGGGTCAGACGCGCGCCGGCTCTTCGGACGGGATGATGATCCAGAGCGCGATATAGGCGATGACCTGCGGGCCGGGGAGCAGGCAGGAGAGCACGGCCAGGATGCGCACTGTCAGCGGGTTCCAGCCGAATCGCTGGGCGAGCCCCGCGCACACCCCGCCGATGATGCGGCCGTTGATGGGTCGAGAGAGAGTGTTCATGGTTCCAGCGTGGCCCTCGCGCGGTGCGACGGATATCCGGGAATCCCCCCAATCGACCCTGAGGGGAACCCTTGCTTCGCGGCGTAGAGTCGCACCCGTGCAGCCCATACCGTTCGATGTGGTCCCGGCGAAGATCCTGTTCAACGTGCTGATCTTCGTCTTCGCGGCGTCCGAGGTCGCCATTCGGGCGTTCTCGTTGCGCAACCGCGACGACGGCAGCCGCGAGCTGACGAGCCTGTTCCTCGTCGCCGTCGGGTTCGTGATCGGGATCGTCGGCGCGGTACTGCTCGCCGGCCGGGTGACGGCGGCCGCGATTCCGTTCGGGCGAACCGCATTCTTCCTGGTCGGATGCGCTGCAATGGTGCTCGGCATCGCCTTCCGGGCCTGGTCCGTGGTCGTGCTGGGCCGCTATTTCACGGTCGAGGTGCGCGTTCGTGAGCATCAGCAGGTCGTCGACTGGGGTCCGTACCGGGTGCTGCGCCATCCGTCGTACACCGGGCTGCTCTGCACATGCCTCGGCATCGGGCTTGCGCTCGGGAACTGGCTCGCGATCCTCTTCGCGGTCGTTCCGACGACGATCGCGATCCTGTACCGCATCCGCGTCGAGGAGCGTGCGCTCCTGGCAGGCATCGGCGAGCCGTACCGGCGGTTCTGCGCGACCCGCTCACGGCTCATTCCGCACGTCTGGTGAGCCCGTGCGGTGACGCGCACGCAAAAGGGTCGACTTTCGCGGGTGCGTCGCGCGCGCACTAGCGGAACATGGCCCTTCCGCCGAAGTTTCCGCAGTCCGGCCGCGCGAGGTAGGCCGAAAGCTGCGAAAAGTGGCGTTCGGCCAGGACTTGCTGGTCAGGGCACGATCGCGAGGAAGAGGAACGCGGCGAACAGCACGAGGTGCACGCCGCCCTGGAGCCGGGCCGCACGGCCGGGCACGATGGTGAGCACGCTGACGATCACCGTGAGCACGAAGAGCACGATCTGGCTGGCGCCGAGGCCGAGCACGAGCGGTCCGGTCAGCCAGATCGTGGCGAGGGCGATGGCCGGGATGGTGAGGCCGATGCTCGCCATCGCCGAGCCGAGCGCCAGGTTGAGGCTCGTCTGCATCCGGCTTCGCGAGGCGGCCTTCGCGGCGGCGATCCCCTCCGGCAGCAGCACGAGCAGCGCAATCACGACTCCGACGAAAGTCTCCGGGAACCCGATGGCGCGCACGCCCGCTTCGATCGACGGCGATTCGAGTTTGGCCAGTCCGACGACGGCGACCAGCGCGACCACGAGCAGGCCGAGACTCGTGAAGGCCCGGCGCGTGGTCGGTGCTTCAGCGTGCGTGTCCTCGTCGTCGACCGGCGCACCGTCGGCTTTCACGGGGAGGAAGAAGTCCCGATGCGCGACCGTCTGCGTGACGACGAACATCGCGTAGAGGGCGACGGATGCGATGGCGGCGAATGCGAGCTGGGCGGGCGAGAACTGCGGGCCGGGCGTCGAGGTGAACGTGGGCAGCACGAGCGTCAGGGTGGCGAGCGCCGTCACGGTCGCGAGAGCCGCGCCGGTTCCCTCGGCGTTGAAGCTGGTCGTGGTGCGGCGGGATGCACCGAGCAGCAGCGAGAGCCCGACGATTCCGTTCATCGTGATCATGACGGCGGAGAACACGGTGTCGCGCGCGAGCGTCGACGTGTCTTTGCCGGTCGTCATCAAGGTGACGATCAGTGCGACCTCGATCACAGTCACGGCGACCGCGAGTACGAGCGAGCCGAACGGCTCGCCGACCTTGTGTGCGACGACCTCCGCATGCTGGACGGCCGCCAGAACGGTCGCAGCGAGAACGATCGCCGTCAGCGTCACGAGGAACGGGCCGAGGGTAACGTTCCACTCCGCGACAAGGAGAGCGATGCCGAGGATCGGAACCACCACAGGCCAGTAGCGGACGGACCACTGCGCGACGGTTTTCATGCGATCCATACTGGCAGGGTCGGGCCAACTCGGCCGCCCCCGTGTGCAAACGCAAAGTGGGTCGGGATGGAAGAACCATCCCGACCCACTGCCCCCCGGCCGAAAACCTGTACCCAACGTTACGGTCGCAGCTCCCGCGTCACATCCGGGCTGCCACGGAGATACGCACCGTGGCTGCACCCATTTCTCATTTCCGCATCCGCGTCCAGAAAAGCCGTTCGCGACCGCGGATGCGTCATTGCCGCCCCTCTCACCCGCCGAGGAAGAACTCGACCAGCACCGGCGCGAGCGCCTCGTTCGAGACCCCGTGTGTCTCGCCCGGGAGTGTCCGCCGCACAGTGCCTTGGATGCTCGCCGCCACCGCATCCGCCGCGGCCGCGGCCCACGCGGGGCTGTCGCCACCGTCCATCACCAAGGCGGGCACGTGGATCGAGGCGAATCGCTCGACCGGCACCCCCGCCTCGACCAGCTCGTACTCGTACGGAAGCGTGTGTGCGACGGCCACCAGCCCCGGCCACCACGGGGCGTCGCGCATCGTCGATTGGTCGGCACCCGTCGTCGCCAGGAAGATGACGGCGGCCGAATCCGGGTCGCCGGCCGCCAGGGCCGCGCGGATCCGCGCCCCCGAGTCGTCGGGCGGACCGTCGCCGCGGCCCTCGGACGTATAGGGAGGCTCGTACCCGGCGACCCGTGCGATGGATGCGCCCGCTGCTGCGGCCTCGAAGGCGAGTGCAGCACCCGACGAGTGGCCGAACACGAACGCGTCGCCGCCGATCGTGTCGATCAGCAGCCGTACATCTTCGATCTCGCGTTCGCGCTCGAACGGCGGCGGATCGCCCGCGTCTGTGCTGTCGCCGCGCCCGCGCCGGTCGAATGCGACGACGGTGAAGTGAGGAGTGAGGAAGGGCAGGAGCGACGCCGGTGACAACCGGGTGTTGAATGCGCCGCCGATCAGCAGGAGCGTCGGCCCGCGGCCCTCGACCTCGTAGGCGATCGTCGAGCCGTCGTGGGATGCCAGGGTTTCGACCATGACCATTCCTTTCGGTGGATGCGATGGACGGTTCCACTCTGCTCTGTGCCGCCGACGGTGACCAGCCCTCAGTCGAGAGCTGTGTAGAGGTGCCCACCTGTGGATAACCGACCACCGCATCCGCGGCGTGAATAGCTATGCAATAGACTCTCGCCATGTCGATCGGGAACGCGGAGTGGAGCAGACTGCCCCCCGACCGAATGTCCCTGCTGACGAAAGTCGCCCGGATGTACCACGAGCAGCACATTCGGCAGCCCGAGATCGCGCAGCGCCTCCACATCTCGCAGTCCCGCGTTTCGCGATTGCTGAAGGAGGCCGTGAACCTCGGCGTCGTGCGGACGATCGTGGTCACGCCGCCCGGCGTGCACTCGCAGCTGGAGGACGCCATCCGTGACCGCTACGCGCTCGCCGACGTGGTCGTCGGGGGAGACGACGGCGCCGCGACCGACGACGACAACGCACTGCTCGCCACCCTCGGCAGCGCGGGCGCCGCGTACCTGGAGACGACGCTCTCCGAGAAGGACGACATCGGCGTCTCGTCCTGGTCGTCCACGCTGCTCGCGGTGGTGGATGCGATGACCCCGCAGCGCACGCGCCTCGCCAGGAGCGCCGTGCAACTGCTCGGCGGGGTCGGCGACCCCAGCGTGCAGGTCAAGGCGACGCACCTCACCGACCGGCTCGCGCGGGTCACCGGAGCGCAGGCCCGCTACTTTCCGGCGCCCGGGATCGTGGCGCGCAAGTCGGTGCGGGATGCGCTGCTCGAGGACCCGTACGTGAGTGAGGTCGCGTCGGCGTGGGACGGCCTCTCCGTCGCTCTCGTCGGCATCGGTAGCCTGCGGCCGTCGCCGCTCCTTCAGTCGTCGGGTAACGCGATCTCGGAGAAGGACCAGGATTCGCTGCGGGAGCTCGGCGCGGTCGGGGATGTCTGCCTGCACTTCTTCGACGCGAACGGCGCACTCGTCGACAGTGAACTCGAAGAGCGCGTTCTCGGCATCTCCAGCGCGCAGTTGCGGGCGATCCCGCGCACCATCGGAATCGCGGGTGGCGCACGCAAAGTGGATGCGATCCGCGCGGCAGCGCTCGGCCGCTGGATCGACGTGCTCATCACCGACGTCGAGACCGCCCGCCGCCTGGTCGACTGACCGCCGCGCGGGCCGCGCATCCGGCCGCCCGCGCATCCGCCCGCTCCTAAGACAGCCCGACCAGCGCTTCACTCGTACGAGGTGAACAGCGCCTTCTGCGCCAGCGCGAGCGCCCCGAGCGCGTCGTGGTTGTCCTGCGCCGCCTGCACCGCCGCGAAGTCGAGCTTCTCGAGTCCGCGGTCCGCTGCTTTCAGGAAGTCGATCGCGTGGTTGGCCGCGTCCACGCTGTCCTCGCGGAACGGGAACTGGTCGAGCTGCCACACGCCTTCCCAGTTGTTCTTGCGCAGCGTGTAGAAGAACTCGAACAGCTCGATCGGATGCACGGTGCCGGCGACCATGTCGTCGTCCCACTGGCGCAGGTTGTCGTTGACGTCCATGCCGAAGAGCCGCCCATAGTCGATGGCGAGCTGAGCGGAGTCCGCAGGGGACTCGCCGCCGAAGAGCGCGTGGCCGAAATCGAGGAGGATGCCGACATTGGGCAGTCCGATGCGCTCGATGCCGAGCAGTGTGCGGGCGACCGAGTCGAACGACATGTGGACGCGCGGCTCGCGCGGCTTGTATTCGATGACGAACCTCAGGTCGGGGTTCTCCGAGGCGAGCAGGCCGACCCCGTCGAGCGAGTTCTTCCAGAGCGCGCCGTGGTCGACCTGGAACGGGTAGTCCCAGCCGTCCTGGCCCGGCCACAGCTTCACATAGTCCGCGCCGAAGTAGCGCACGACGTCGGCGGCTTCGGTGATGAGTTCGTGGGCACGGCGGCGAACGCCCGGGTCGGGGTTCGTGAAGGCGCCTTTGGCGAATTCGCGCGTGTAGATCTCGGGAGTGATGCCGATCACGCCGAGGTTGTTGCGGTCGAGCGCTTCTTTGACCTGCCCGTTCGTGAACTCGCCGCCGAAGAACGGATAGTTCAGGTCGACGACGGACAGGTCGCGCACCTGCCCCGCCAGGTCGATCGCGTCGACGACACTGCGCGGGTCGCCGTAGCCGTCCGTGGCGTAACGGTCGACATACGTGGCGAAGTGCCAGATCCCGGCGCCGAATCGCTGGATGGTGCTCATCGTGTACTCCTTATATATAGGGATGCGTTTCAGGGAACCGCAGGCGAGCCCGCGGGCGACGCAGCCGCAGGCGACGCAGCCCGCCCCCGCGCGAGCGCGATCGCGCCCTGCCACCGTTCCCGCCGCGCCCGCGCGCGGTCCGGGCTCATGATCGGCTCGAACACCGTGCCGTTGCGGTCGAGCGCCAGCACGTCGTCGGGGGTCCAGATGCCCGCGCCGATGCCCGCGAGGTGGGCGGCGCCGAGGGCGGAGAGTCCCGCCACGTCCGGCCGCTGGACGCGGCGCTGGCTGAGGTCGGCGAGCAGCTGGGCGAGCCAGTCGTTCGCGGCGGGGCCGCCGTCGATCAGGATGGTGTCGAAGCGTCCGTGGGTCGAGCTCTCTGCGGCGCGCAGCACGTCGTCGATCTGCAGCGGGATCGATTCGAGCGCCGCCCGCGCCAGTTCCGCCCGCGTCGTGCTGAGGTCGAAGCCAGAGATGATCGCGCGCGCGTCGTCATCCCACCAGGGGGCTCCCAGCCCGGAGAACGCCGGAACGAGGTCGACTCCGCGCCCCGGGTCCGCATCCCTGTCGGTTTCGGCCGCGATTGCAGCGAGCTCGGCCGGGGTCGTCTCGAACATGTCCGCGAGCCAGACGAGGGTCGCGCCGGTCGAGAGGATGTTGCCCTCGAACGCGTAGCTCGGCTCCGGCTCGCTCCAGGCCACCGTCGTGACGAGGCCGTCGGGGCTCGCAGCCCGCGACGCGAGCAGCCCCATGATCGACGACCCTGTGCCGAGCGTGACCTTCACCGATCCGGGCGTGCGTGCGCCGTGGCCGAAGAGCGCGGCGTGCGAGTCGCCGAGGATGGCGTGGATGCGCGTCCCGGCCGGCAGCATCGGCAGACCGGTCACGGGAGCGGTCGGCGCGTTCGACGCGAACACAGCCGGAAGCGCGGCGCGCGGGATGCGGAAGAGTTCGAGGAGTTCGTCGCTCCAGTCGAGGGTGCCGAGGTCGAGCAGCGCGGTGCGGCTGGCGTTGCCGGACTCGATGCGGAACTCGCCGGTCAGCCGATGCACGAGCCAGGAGTCGACGGTGCCGAGGGCGAGCTCGCCGCGGCTCGAGCGCTCGCGGCCGGGGTCGACCCGGTCGAGCAGCCACGCGAACTTCAGCGCGGAGAACATCGGATCGATGGGGAGCCCGGTGATCGCCCGCACGCGCTCGCTGCGACCGGGCGACGCAGCAAGCGTCTGCGCGGCCGCGACCGTGCGCCGGTCCTGCCAGCCGAGCACCGGCCCGACGGGTTCCCCGGTGGCCCGGTCCCAGATCACGGCCGATTCCCGCTGGGTGCTGAGCGCCACCGCGACGACGCGGTCGGCGATGCCTTCGACGGCGAGGTGCACCGCTTCGATCGCGCTGTCGGCGATCTCCCGAGCATCCTGCTCGACCCAGCCGGGCTGCGGATGCTGCTGGCCGACCACGACGGATCCCCAGCCGACGACGTTTCCCGTCACGTCGACCGCGAGGGCCTTCGTGGAACTCGTGCCCTGGTCGACCGCGACGATGACGGCCGAGCCGGCAGGCTCATCCATGCGCGAGGGCCTCCCTGGCAGCGTCGGCGATGTGGTCGGCGGTGAGCCCGAAGTGACCGAGCAGGAATTCGGTGCTGCCGGTCGGAGCGAACTCCGTCAGCCCAAGGATACGCAGGGGCACGCGGGCGGCGGCCTCGAGCTGGGCGACGACCGATGCGACCGCGGCACCCAGTCCGCCGGCGATGTTGGCCTCTTCGGCCGTGACGATCGCGCCGGTGGTGCGGGCGGCATCCGTGATCGCATCCACGTCGAGCGGAGTGATGTACGAGGCGTTCAGTACGCGGGCCTCGAGCCCCGCGGACTGCAGCCGTTCGGCCGCGAGAAGCGCACGCGAGACGAGGGTGCCGGTGGCGATGATGGTGAGGTCGGACCCGCCGCGGGCCGTGGTGAACCGACCGCGCACGAGCTGGTCGCCCTCGACGGTGACGTCGGGCACCTTGTGGCGGCCGACGCGGATGAAGGTGGGGCGCGGATGCTCGACGGCCTGGCGCACCGCATCCCGCGTCTGCCTGCGGTCGGCCGGCACGACGATGTCGAGGCCGGGCAGCGCACGCAGCCAGGAGAGGTCTTCCACTGAGTGGTGGGTCGGGCCGAGCTCGCCGTAGGCCATGCCCGGGCTCATGCCGCAGAGGATGACCGGATGCTGGCTGTACGCAACATCCGCCTTCACCTGCTCCAGGGACCGGCCGGTGAGGAATGGAGCCGCCGCGCAGACGAAGGGGATGAGTCCCGAACTCGCGAGGCCTGCGCCGACCCCGACCATGTCCTGTTCGGCGATGCCGACATTGATGAGCCGGTCGGGGAACTCGTCGCGGAACGCGGTCAGGTTGCTCGAGCCCACGGAATCGTTGCAGACGGCGACGATGCGCTCGTCACGGCGGGCGAGCTGGATGAGCTCGTCGGCGAAGGCCGCGCGGTTGTCGTAGACGGGTGCGTCGGCGAGCGAGGCGGCGGGGGAAGCGATGGTCATGCGAGTTCCTCCAGGGCGAGTTCGACCTGCTCGGGCGAGGGCACCTTGTGGTGCCATTCGACCCGGTCTTCGATGAACGAGACACCCTTGCCTTTGGTGGTGTTGGCGACGACGGCGACCGGTTTGCCGGTGGTCGACGGCCGGAAGGCCTCGATGAGTGCGGCGTAGTCGTGGCCGTCGATCTCGCGCACTTCGCAGCCGAACGCGGCGAGGCGGTCGTCGAGCGGGTCGAGCGCGTTCGTGTCCTCCGTGCGCGCGCCCTGCTGGAGCCGGTTGCGGTCGACGATCGCGACGAGGTTGCCGAGGCCGAAATGGGAGGCGGCCATGAGGGCCTCCCAGTTGCTGCCTTCCTGCATCTCGCCGTCGCCCATGACGACGAAGACCCGCGCGTCGGAACCGGTGAGTTTCGCGGCGACCGCCTGGCCGACCGCGACGGGCAGACCGTGCCCGAGCGGGCCGGTGTTGGTCTCCACCCCGGGGATCTTGTTGCGGTTCGGGTGGCCGTTGAGCTCGGAGAGCGGCGCCATGAAGGTGCTGAGGGATGCGGGGGAGAAGTAGCCGCTGAAGGCGAGCGTCGAGTAGAGCGCGGCCGCGCAGTGGCCCTTGCTGAGGATGAAACGGTCGCGGCCTGCGAGGTCCGGCCGGGCCGGGTCGATGCGCAGGGTGTATGCGAACAGGGTCGTGAGGATGTCGGTGACCGAGAGGTCGCCGCCGATGTGTCCCTGGCCGGCGGCCGAGATCATCTGGATGATGCTGCGGCGCGTGCGGCGGGCGGTGTCGGCGAGCAGTTCGGAGCGCGCTGCGGGAGCGGATGCGGTCAGTCGCGACCGCAGTTCGCGCCAGTTTTCGACCTGTTGCTGGTCGGTGGTCAACATGTGTGCATACCTATTCAGTGGTGACGAGAGTTGCAATAGCTTTGCATGACGGAGAGGATACTGTCAACAGGACTGGAGGAACCATGGCCGCTCAGCGCATCCGGGTGATCATCGACAACGACTTCTCAGGGGATCCGGACGGCCTGGTGCAGCTGGCGCACCACCTGCTGTCGCTGTCGGTCGACATCCGCGCCGTCATCGGGTCGCACCTGCGGCCGGGCGATCCGTTCGATCCCTCCGACCGCACGGCCGACAATGCGTGCGACCGCATCCGCGACGTCATCGCTGCACTCGGGATGACGGATGCGCCGCCCGTGGTCGCCGGGTCGAACGTCGGCCTCACGGACGCGGCGGCCCCGTTCGGGTCGGCGGGTGCGCGTGCGATCGTCGACGAGGCGATGCGCGACGACGATCGCCCGCTGTACATCGCGTGCGGCGCGGGCCTCACCGAGCTCGCGAGCGCGTGGCTGCTCGAGCCGCGCATCGCCGAGCGACTGACCCTGGTCTGGATCGGCGGCCTCGAAGATCCCGCGCTCGCCGTGCCACCGCCCGGCGCCGACCGCGTGGAGTACAACCAGAACATCGACATCATCGCGGCGCAGGTCGTGTTCAACGACTCGGACATCCCGATCTGGCAGGTTCCGCGGAACGCCTATCGGCAGACCCTGGTGTCGAACGCCGAGGCCGGGGCGCGCATCCGGCCCCACGGCGCGATCGGGCGGCTGCTGTTCGACAGCATCGAGCGGGTGGCCGGCATGGCCGCGGAGCACGGGCTGCCGCTCGGCGAGACGTACGTGTACGGCGACAGCCCGCTGGTACTGCTGACCGCGCTGCAGTCGTCGTTCCAGCCGGATCCGTCGTCGAGCGAGTACGCGATGCGGCCGGCCCCGCGCATCCGCGACGACGGCACCGCCGACTTCGCGGACGCAGGTCGCCCGATCCGCGTCTACACCCGCCTGGACCTGCGCCTGCTCTTCGAGGACCTCTTCGCCAAGCTGGCCGCCGCGGGCGGCTAGTCCAGCCGCCCCGCGCACGCCCACGCCGCCGCCCAGCCCGCCGAGTCGTCACTAACCGACCGAAACGGCGCGCCCATAGGGGAGTTAGCGCCCACTCGACTCGCAAATGCGGGGGTGCGCGAACGCGAGCGCGCTACAGCGCGACTGTCAGGATGCCGCGCAGGTAGCGCCGCATCTCCTCGGCCATGTCGACGCTCGCGCGGTCGAGCAGCCACTGGACCTGCAGGCCGTCGGAGAGCGCGACCATCGCCCGCGCCGCGCCCTCGGGAGTGATGTCGTCGGTGAGCTGGCCGGCGTCGCGCATCCGCTCGAACGCCTTCGTCATCTGGCGCACCACGAAGGCGTACCGGTCGATGAAGTACTGGTGGGCGGGATGCTCGGCTGACGTCGCCTCCGCCGAGAGCGTGCAGTGCAGCTCGACGAGGCCGGGCACGGTCGCGTTGTATTCGATGAGCCGGACGAAGCCGCGGATCGTCTCGATGCCTGCGTGCTCGTCGTCGATGGGCACGACTTCGGCAGACCGGTCGTCGCGCAGTTCGAGCACGGCGGCCAGCAGTTCGCTCTTGTTCGAGAAGTGGTGCAGCAGGCCGGCCTGGCTCATGCCCACCCGTTCGGCGATCTCGCGGATCGAGCCGCTGCGGAAGCCGGAGGTCGAGAAGACCTCGATGCCGGCCTCGAGGATCTCGCGGCGGCGCGCGGGCGTCTTCGCGTAGGAACCGCGCACCTTGCCTGTCGTGGTGCTCATGGCGAGAGGTTACCAGCGTTGTGAAGCGATCGAAACAAAAACCTAGTGCTTATTCGGTTTTCGTGTTACTTTCATTCACCAACAGATGGTCCGACTGCGGACTGCCCCAACGAAAGAGACAATGATGTTCCGATGGAAGAGGCTGGCGGCCCTTGCAGCCGTCGTCGCTCTCGGGCTTGCTGGATGCGCTTCCAACAACTCGTCGAGCGGCTCATCGCAGACCCTCACCCTGGGCCTGCTCGTCCCCGCAACGACCTTCTCGGCGCAGGACTCCAACTGGGCGAACGAGTCGCCCTACATGCAGGCGGTCTACGACACCCTGCTCAAAGCAGACCCGAACGGCGACATCAAGCCGGGGCTCGCAACCAAGTGGTCGTACAACGCCGACAAGACGGTACTGACCCTCACCCTCCGCACCGACGTGAAGTTCACCGACGGAACGGCCTTCAACGCCGATGCCGCCGCACAGAACCTCACCCGCTTCCGTGACGGCAACTCGCCGAACAAGGCGTTCCTCGCCGACCTGGCCGACGCCAAAGCGGTTGACCCCACCACCGTCAAGCTGACTCTCAAGCAGTCGAACCCGGCCCTGCTCACCTACCTCACGCAGAACGCCGGCCTTCAGGAGAGCCCGAAGGCCTTCACCTCTTCGACCATCAAGACCGACCCGGTCGGTTCCGGGCCGTACACGCTCGACACCGGCAAGACCGTCGTCGGAACGTCCTACGTCTTCGACAAGAACCCGAAGTACTGGGACACAGCGAGCGTCCACTACGACAAGATCGTGATGAACGTCTACAGCGACCCGACCTCGCTCCTCAACGCGATCAAGGGCGGCCAGGTCAACGCTTCCAACACGCCGAACAACAACGACCTCGACCAGATCAAGGCGAGCGGCTTCACGGTCTGGCCTCTCGAGCTGAACTGGAACGGCCTCATCCTCTTCGACCGCGGGGGCACGATGAATCCGGCGCTGAAGGATGTGCGCGTGCGCCAGGCCATCAACTACGCGTTCGACACCAAGGCACTGCTCAAGGCCGTCGGCCAGGGCTACGGGACACCGACCACCCAGGTCTTCCCGAAGAGCTCGGTCGGATACGACTCCAGCCTCGACTCGTTCTACGCGTACAACCCGGCCAAGGCGAAGGAGCTCCTGAAGGAGGCCGGCTACGCGAGCGGCCTGACGATCTCGATGCCGTCGAGCAACCTCCTCGGAGCGACCGTCTGGACCCTCATCGGACAGCAGCTGAAGGATGTGGGCATCACCGTGAACTTCACGGACGCCGGCAACAACTTCATCAGCGACATCCTCGCCCCCAAGTACGCGGCCACCTACATGATCCTGCAGCAGGACCCCGACTGGGCCCTGATCAACTTCCAGATCTCCAAGGGCGCCACGTTCAACCCGTTCCACTACTCCGACCCCAAGGTCGACGCGCTGATCCAGACCATCCACAAGGGCTCGCAGTCGGAGTCGGATGCGGCGGTCAAGTCGCTCAACAAGTACGTGGTCGAGCAGGCCTGGTTCGCCCCCTGGTACCGGATGCAGTCGAGCTTCGTCAGCGACGCCAACACGAAGGTCACCGTGCAGACCGGTAACGCTTATCCCTACCTCTGGAACATCGTTCCCAAGTCCTGAGGTGACTGACCGGGTCGCATCGCTCTCCGGTGCGACCCGGTTCCTGCACTCCTAGCCAACAGAGGAAACTTCAATGTTGAGATTCATCCTCAGACGCCTGTTCTCGGGCATCGTGCTGCTGTTCGTCATCACGACGATCGCCTACGTGCTGCTCTATCTCGGCGGCGGCGACATCGCCCGCCGCATCCTCGGAACCTCCGCGACCCAGGCCACCGTCGAGGCGAAGGCGCAGAGCCTCGGACTGGACCGCCCGCTGATCGTCCAGTACATCGACTGGCTCGGCAACGCCATCCACGGCGACTTCGGCGACTCGTGGTTCACCGGCCAGCCCGTCACCGACGCGATCACGTCGCGTGCCGCCGTCACGCTCTCGATCGTGATCGGCGCGACCGTGCTCAGCGCGATCGTCGCCGTCATCCTCGGCGTCTGGGCCGCTGTCCGCCGCGGCGGCGTCGACCGCAGCGTCCAGGTGCTGTCGGTTCTCGGCTTCGCCATCCCCGGCTTCCTCATCGCTCTCGCGCTCGTGCTGATCTTCGCCATCAACCTGCACTGGTTCAAGCCGACGGGGTACATCCCGTTCACGGATTCGCCGTCGGGCTGGCTGTCGACGGTCACCCTCCCGATCATCGCGCTGGCGATCGGCAGCATCGCCGGCGTCACCCAGCAGATCCGCGGCTCCGTCATCGACGCCCTCCGCCAGGACTACGTGCGGACCCTCCGCAGCCGCGGCCTCTCGGCGAACCGGGTCATCTACAAGCACGTGCTCCGCAACGCCGGCGGACCCGCGCTCGCCGTCCTGGCCGTGCAGTTCGTCGGCCTCCTCGGCGGGGCGGTGATCGTGGAGCAGATCTTCGCGATCCCCGGTCTCGGCCAGGTGTCCGTCACCGCCACCACGCAAGGCGACATCCCGCTCGTCATGGGGCTCGTCGTCGTGACCGCGATCATCGTCGTGGTCGTCAACCTCCTCATCGACCTTCTCCAAGGCTGGCTCAACCCGAAGGTGCGTCTCTCATGACTCAATCGGCTCCCATGCCCGACCCGTCCCTGACCATCGCGGTCGAGGAGAGCGGCGCCAGGGTCTCCCTGTTCCGCCGGCTCCTGAAGAACCCGCTCGGCCTCGTCGCGATGCTGTTCCTCGCGCTCCTCGTGCTCAGCGCCATCCTCGCTCCGTGGCTGGCGTCGCACGACCCGAACGCCGCGTCCCTCAACGATGTGCTGGATCCGATCAGTGCCAAGCATCCGCTCGGCGCGGACAGCGCGGGCCGGGATGTGCTGAGCCGGCTCCTCTATGCGACCCGCTTCAGTCTCGCCGGCGCTCTCGTCGCCCTCATCGTGGCTGCGATCATCGGTGTGACCGGCGGACTCTTCGCCGGCTACTACGGCAAGTGGTTCGACTCCGTCTCGTCCTGGCTGACCAGCCTGCTGATGGCGTTGCCCGGCATCGTCGTCCTGCTGGCGGCCCGCGCCGTGATCGGCCCGTCGCTGTGGGCATCCATGGTGATCTTCGGAATCATCCTGTCTCCCGCGTTCTTCCGGCTCGTCTACGCCTCGGTGACCGCCGTGCGCAACGAGCTGTACGTCGACGCTGCCCGTGTCTCGGGTCTCGGCGACGGCAGCATCATCGGCCGTCACATCCTGACCGTGGTGCGCGCACCCGTCATCATCCAGGCCGCGATGGTCACCGGGATCGCGATCGCCGTGCAGGCCGGACTGGACTTCCTGGGCCTCGGCGACATGAACATCCCGACCTGGGGTTCCATGCTCAACGACGGCTTCGCGAACATCTACAAGGATCCGCTGCTCATGCTGTGGCCGAGCCTCGCGATCGCCCTGACCTGCATCGCGCTCACCCTGCTGGCCAACGCCATGCGCGACGAGCTCGAGCGCAGCGCCAGCCCGAAGAAGCGCAAGGCCGCAGCGAAGACCGACACCGGCATCGTGCACGAAACGGTCGTGCGCCACCCGGACGACGCGCGCACCCTCGAAGGGGTCGGCGAGGTGCTGCTGTCGATCGAGCACCTGTCGGTCGGGTACGACCAGCCCGACGGCTCCATCAAGCATGTCGTCAACGACGTCTCGCTCGAGGTGCGGCGCGGTGAGGTCCACGGCCTGATCGGAGAATCCGGTTCGGGCAAGACCCAGACCGCGTGGTCGGTGCTCCGGCTGCTGCCCGACGGCGGCCGGGTCACCGGAGGCTCGATCAGCTTCGAGGGCGAAGACCTCGCCGACGCGACCGAGAAGGCGATGACGCGCCTGCGCGGTCGCCGTATCGCCTACATCCCGCAGGAGCCGATGTCGAACCTGGATGCCTCGTTCACGATCGGCAGCCAGCTGGTGGAACCGATGCGGGTGTGCCTCGGGATCTCGAAGAAGGATGCGAAGAAGCGCGCGCTCGAACTGCTGGCGAAGGTCGGCATACCGAACCCGCAGCGCACGTTCGCAGCGTACCCACACGAGGTGTCGGGTGGCATGGCCCAGCGCGTGCTGATCGCCGGCGCGATCTCGTGCAACCCCGACCTGCTGATCGCCGACGAGCCGACCACGGCCCTCGACGTGACGGTGCAGGCCGACATCCTCGACCTGCTGCGTGCCCTGCAGGACGAACTGAACATGGGCGTCGTGCTCGTCACGCACAACTTCGGCGTCGTCGCCGACCTGTGCGACCGGGTGTCGGTGATGCGCAACGGGCGCATCGTCGAGTCCGGTCCGGTGCGTGCGATCTTCGCCGACCCCGAGCACGAGTACACGAAGGCGCTGTTCGACGACATCCTCGAAGAGGGCGAAGCCCGCGGAGAGCTCGTTCCGGCCGGTGCGACCATCGAAGGAGAACGGTCATGAGCGAGCTGCTGCTCGACGTCGACGAGGTCGTCGTCGAATATCCGGTGAAGGGATTCCGCAAGGAGCCCTTCACGGCGCTGAAGGGCGTCTCCCTCGACATCCGGCCCGGCGAGACTGTCGGTCTGGTGGGCGAGTCGGGGTCGGGCAAGACGACGCTGGGTCGCGCCGTGCTGGGGCTCGCCCCGGTCACCGGCGGAGCCATCCGCTACAAGGGCCGGGACATCAGCCGGCTCGGCCGCAAGGACCGCCGGGCGCTGTCCAGCGAGATCCAGGTCGTGTTCCAGGATCCGTACACGTCGCTGAACCCGTCGCTGACGATCGAGCAGATCCTCGTCGAGCCGCTGACCGTGCGCAAGGTTCCGGGCAAGGAGGCCTCGAAGCGGGTGCGCGACCTGCTCGACCAGGTCGGCCTGCCGGCCAGCGCTGCCGGTCGCCTGCCGCGCGAATTCTCCGGCGGCCAGCGGCAGCGCATCGCCATCGCCCGCGCGCTCGCGCTCCAGCCGCGGCTGATCGTGTGCGACGAGCCGGTGTCCGCGCTCGACCTGTCGACGCAGGCGCGGGTGCTCGACCTGTTCAAGGACATCCAGGACCGCACGGGGGTCGCCTACCTGTTCGTCTCGCACGACCTCGCCGTGGTGCGGAACCTCAGCCACCGCGTCGCGGTCATGTACCACGGAGAGATCTTGGAGTGGGGAAGTGGCGACCAGGTCACGGCCCGCCCCGAGCATCCGTACACCCAGCGCCTGTTCCTGGCGGCTCCGGTGCCCGACCCGGACCGCCAGGAGCAGCGTCGTGCCGATCGCCGGCGCCTGCTGGCGGCGCACGCCGAGCAGGACCTCCAGGCGGGCGTCTAGGTGGCCCGATCCGCATCGACAACAGCATCCGCATCCGCTCGACAGCTCGAGGAGTCACCATGACCTACGACACCATCACCGCCACCTCCGACACGGAGGAGCGCCTGAGCGCCCTTCTCGACCAGCTCACGCTCGAAGAGAAGGTGCGGCTGCTCACCGGCCGCGACTTCTGGAACACCTGGCCGATCGAGAAGATCGGGCTGCGGCGCATCCTCGTCTCCGACGGCCCGTCCGGCGTGCGCGGCGAGGTGTGGGATGAGCGCAGCCCGTCGCTCAACCTGCCGTCGGCGACCGCGCTCGGGTCGGCCTGGGACCCTGCCCTCGCCCGACGCTACGGCGCGGCCGCTGCCGTCGAGGCGCGGCGCAAAGGTGTGGATGTCGTGCTCGGCCCGACCATCAACCTGCACCGCTCCCCGCTCGGAGGCCGCCACTTCGAAGCGTTCAGCGAGGACCCGGTGCTCACCGCAGAACTCGCCGCCGCCTATGTGGACGGTGTGCAGGCGAACGGCGTCGGCGCGACCCCGAAGCACTACATCGCCAACGACTCGGAGACCGACCGGTTCACCGTCGACGTCCGGGTCGCCGAGCGCCCGCTGCGCGAGCTGTACCTGCTGGCGTTCGAGAAGGCGATCGTCGACTCCCACGCGTGGCTGGTCATGAGCGCGTACAACTCGATCAACGGCGTCACCGCCACCGAGAGCGACCTGCTCGAGACGCCGCTCAACAGCGAATGGGGCTTCGACGGAGTGGTGATCAGCGACTGGACCGCCGTGCGCAGCCTGGCCAGCGCCCGCGCATCCCAGGATCTCGTCATGCCCGGCCCGGACGGCCCCTGGGGGGATGCGCTGGTCGCCGCGGTGCGCGAGGGAAGCGTCGCCGAGGCCGACATCGACCGCAAGGTGCTGCGTATCCTGCGGCTCGCCGCCCGGGTCGGGGCGCTCGAGGGGTTCGATCCCGTCGCCGCGGAGCCGACCGAGGTCGAGGACGGCATCGCGTTCGTGCGCGAGGCGGCCGCCGCCGGAACCGTGCTGCTGGCCAACCGGTCGGAACTGCCGTGGAGCGCGACCGCTCTCGACTCCGTCGCGGTCATCGGCCACAACGCCGATCTCGCCCGCAGCCAGGGCGGCGGTAGTGCGACAGTGATTCCGGAGCACGTCGTCTCGCCGCTCGAAGGGATCCGCACTGCACTGCCGGAGGCGTCGGTCTCCTACGCGATCGGCGCCGTCGTGCAGGAGGGGATCGCGCCGTTCCCGCTCGCGCAGCTGACCAATCCGGTGACGGGGAAGCCGGGCATTCGCATCAGCTTCCGCGACGCGGACGGAAACGACCTGCTTTCCGAGGACCGCCTGGCAACCTCGCTCGTCTGGTTCGGTGGGGATGCGCCGATCGGCGACTCTGCGACGCTCGACCTCGAGACCGTCTACACGCCGGACGTCACCGACGTGGTGCGGATCGGCTTCGCCGCGTCCGGCACGGCGCGCGTCTACCTCGACGATGAGCTCGCCGTCGACGCGACGGTCATCCCCCAAGGGACCGACCTCGGCGCAGCGCTCCTTTCCCCGCCCTCGGTCTCGGCTCCCGTCGCCGTCACCGCCGGGGCGCCCGTGCGCGTCCGCGTCGAATACGACCTGCTCGACCGTGTCGGGGCGCTCGCCAACGCGCTGGCGTTCACCTTCGGCCTCGAACCGGACGACACCGATCCGCAGACACTGATCGACGAAGCGGTCGAGGCCGCACGCGCAGCCGACGTGGCGCTCGTCGTCGTCGGCACCAACTCGCGCGTCGAATCCGAAGGGTACGACCGCGGATCGCTTGCTCTCCCCGGCCGGCAGGACGACCTCGTTCGAGCTGTCGCCGCGGCCAACCCGCGCACGGTCGTCGTGGTCAACGCGGGCTCGCCTGTGCTGCTGCCGTGGCGCGACCAGGTCGCGGCCGTGCTGGTCGGCTACTTCGGCGGCCAGGAGTTCGGCAACGCGATCGCCGACGTGCTGCTCGGGGCCGTCGAACCCGGCGGGCGCCTGCCCACCACGTGGCCGGCCGAACAGTCCGACGTGCCCGTGATCGAGACCACGCCCACCGACGGTGTGCTCGTCTACGACGAGGGCATCCACATCGGCTACCGCGCGTGGCTCCGCTCCGGGCGCACTCCCGCCTACCCGTTCGGCCATGGACTCGGCTATACGCGCATCGAGCCGACGACGAGCTCCGCCCCGGCGACGGTCGCCGCGGCCGACGGATCGTTCCGGGTCACTGTCGATGTCGCCAACCGCGGCACGCGGGCCGGCAAGCAGGTCGTGCAGGTGTACGCCGAGCGGGCGGACAGCACGATCGAGCGGCCGGTGCGCTGGCTGGCCGGCTTCGCGCCGGTCCGGGTGGATGCGGGAACGACCGCGACCGTCGACATCGACATCCCGGTCCGCGCCTTCGCCCACTGGGAGAAGGGATGGACGTACGAGCCTGGAGCGTTTACATTGCGGATCGGAACATCGGTCGTCGACCTGCCGCTCGACACGACCGTGCGACTGGAGGCCTGACTATGACGAAGTCCGCAGACGGCGCCCGCGTCGACTACCCGAATCCGCTCATCCCCGGCTTCAATCCGGACCCGAGCGTCGTGCGCGTCGGGGACGACTTCTACATCGTCACGTCGACGTTCGAATACCTGCCGGGCATCCCGGTCTACCACAGCACCGATTTCGTCGAGTGGACGCAGATCGGCAACGTGGCCACCCGCATGGAGCAGCTCGGCGTCGAGGACGTTCCGACGGGCGGTGGGGTCTGGGCGCCGACCATCCGCTACCGCGACGGCGTCTTCTACGTGATCGTCACCATCGCGATGGGCCGCGGCTGCATCGTCTTCACCGCGAGCGACCCGGCGGGTCCGTGGAGCGACGGGACGGTCATCGACGGTATCGACGGCATCGACCCCGACCTGGCGTGGGATGAGGACGGCACTGCGATCGTCACCTTCTCCGGGCTCATGACGACGGGACCCGATCTGGGCGCGCATCACGGCGTGCAGCAGGTGCGGGTCGACCTCGAGGCCGGGCGTGCCCTGGAAGAGCCGCGCTCGCTCTGGTCGGGGACCGGGCTCAAGTTCCCGGAGGCGCCGCACCTCTACCAGCGCGGCGACTTCTGGTACCTGATGATCGCCGAGGGCGGCACCGAACGCGGGCACAGCGTGAGCATCGCCCGTGGTGTGTCGCCGTACGGGCCTTTCGAGGGCTTCGCGTCGAATCCGATCCTCAGCGCCCGCAGCACCGCGCGCCCCATCCAGAACACCGGGCACGGCGACCTCGTCGAGACACCGGACGGCGGCACCTCCATCGTGCTGCTCGGGATGCGCCCGCGCGGTATGACGCAGGCGTTCTCGGCTCTCGGGCGCGAAACGTTCGTCAGCCGCATCGACTGGGTCGACGGCTGGCCCGTCGCCCAGCCCGTCGCCCAGCCCGTCGAGCTGCGTCCCCGGCCGGGCGTCATCGAATACGACCTCGCCTTCCACGACCTGGAAGGCCGGCAGACGCTCGACGACGGGTGGCTGGCCATCCGCCGGGAACCCGCGCATGTCGCCAAGTTCGACGTCGACGGACGCCTGGTGCTGACCGGCGACGGCTCGACGATGGACTCCCCGAGGCCGCAGTTCGTCGGCCGCCGCCAGCTCAACCAGACCGCACGCTTCGCGACGACCGCCGACGTGACGCAGGGCACTGGAGGGATCGCGTCACGCTACGACGAAGACCACCACTACGAGATCGAAGCGACCGGAGGGCCGGAGGCGACCGTCGTGGTCGCGCGGGCGAGGCTGGCGGGCCTGGTGCAGGAATGGTCGGTCATGCTCCCCGCCGGCCCGGTCGAGCTCATCATCGACGCGGTGCCACCGAGCGGCGGCTTCGGCCCGGGGATGATGACGAGCGACCGGGTGCTGCTCCAGGCGAGCGCCGGAGGCAAGACGGTCACCCTGGCCGATGTCGACGGGCGGTACCTGTCCGCCGAGACCGCAGCATCCTTCACCGGCCGCGTCGTGGGCCTGTACGCGACGACCGGGCGCGTCGCCTTCGCCGGGCTGCGGTATCGCGGCTCCGAAGACTGACCGAAACCGACGAGGAGAAACCATGGCAGGCTTCACCGAAGAATCGCTGCTGATCGACCTGCTCGACAACACGGAGGCGCGCGGGGCGGTGCAGCGGGCGCTTCCCGGCGTGCTCAACTCGCCGATGCTCACCCAGCTGCGGTACCTCTCCATCGGCCAGATCACGTCGATCGGTATGGAGCGCCCCGAGCCGGCGGACATCGAGACGCTGTGGGAGGAGCTCGCGGCGATCGAAGCGGATGGGGTCGCCGAGCGCGTGGAGGAGCCGGCGATCGAGCCGCGGACCGACTACGAGACCGACGCCGTCGAGCGCGGGTCAGCGCGGAGCACGCATCCCGGAGCCGTCGAGCGCTGGGGGGTCTTCGAGCTGCTGCTCGACGGGCCGGCACACGGGAACCCGTTCGTGGACGTGGAGCTGACGGCGACGTTCGTCCGCAATGCCGGGGCGGCGGGCGTGGATGGCGCCGTCGTGAAGGTGGGCGGCTTCTACGACGGCGACGGGCTCTACCGGGTGCGGTTCATGCCCGAGAGCGATGGCGAATGGACGTTCACGACGACCTCGACCGCCCGTTCGCTCGACGGCCTCTCCGGCGCCTTCGTGGTCACGGGCCCGGATGCGGGCAACGCCGGGCCGGTCCGCGTCGCCGACACCTTCCACTTCGCGTACGCCGACGGCACGCGCTACCTTCCGCTCGGCACGACCGCCTACGCGTGGACGCACCAGCCGGAGCCGCTGCAGGAGGCGACGCTCGACACCCTCGCCACGTCGCCGTTCACGAAGCTCCGCATGTGCGTCTTCCCCAAGGCGTACCTCTACAACACGAACGACCCGGAGGTGTACCCGTTCGTCCAGCGCGAGGACGGCACGTTCGACACCACGCGGTTCGACCCGGCCTACTTCGCCCTGCTCGAGCAGCGCATCCCGCAGCTCGCCCAGCTCGGGATCGAGGCCGACCTCATCCTCTTCCACGCCTACGACCGCTGGGGGTTCTCAGAGCTCGGGCGCGCGGCCGACGACCGCTACGTGCGCTACCTCGTCCGCCGCCTCGGCGCCTACCGGTCGGTGTGGTGGTCGCTCGCCAACGAATACGACCTGCTGTGGTCGAAGACCATCGACGACTGGGAACGGCTCGCCGCCATCATCGTGGCCGAGGACCCTGCGCACCACCTGCTCTCGATCCACAACTGCTTCGGGTTCTACGACTACAGCAGGCCGTGGGTCACCCACGCGAGCGTGCAGCGCATCGATGTCTACCGCACAGCGGAGAACACGGATGCGTGGCGCGACCAGTGGGGCAAGCCGGTCGTCATCGACGAATGCGCCTACGAAGGCGACATCGACCAGGGCTGGGGCAACATCACCGCGGAGGAGATGACCCGCCGGTTCTGGGAGGGCGCGGTGCGCGGCGGATACGTCGGCCATGGCGAGACCTACCTCAATGACCGCGAAGAGCTGTGGTGGTCGAAAGGCGGCGATCTCGTCGGAGAGTCGCCAGCGCGCATCCGGTTCCTCGGCGACCTCATCGCCCAGTCGCCGACCGGTGTGCTCGACCCGCTGCCCGGCGAATGGGATGTTCCGTGGGGCGGAGTGGCGGGGGAGTACCTGATCGCCTACGTCGGTTTCAACCGGCCGAGCTTCCGCACCGTGACCGCCCCGCGCGGGCGCCGCTACACGGTCGACGTCATCGACACCTGGGGGATGACCGTCGAGCGGCTCGACGGGGTCTTCGAAGGGACGTTCCGGGTGCCGCTGCCGTCGCGGCAGTACATGGCCGTGCGGCTCGTCGCCGCCCCCTAGCTGGTGCGCTTCAGCGCGGTGCGGTAAAAGCGCACGAGCTCGGCGGCCGGCGGACGCAGGCGGGACATGGTCGCCGTATCCGTCCGCTTCGAGGCCATGTGGTGGCGCCACGATTCGTAGGCGCAACGGTGGTCCCAGCCTGCCGTCGTGGCCGCCTCGAGGGTGCGGCACCATCCGATCAGTTCGCGCCCGTCGGAGGTCGGCGCCCAGGTCACCACGCGGAACCAGACCTCCGGATGGTTCGGATCGCCGAACGCGAACCGCCGCACCACCGCGTACGGCTGGCCCAGCTCGCCCTGGCGCAGTGTCCATTCCGACGTGTGCGCGTTCGCGACCGGATGCCATACGGACACGGAGCTCCTTCCTGCTGTCGGCAGCCCGGCCCGCTGCGCTCCTGAGTGTAGAAGCGGCGGACGACATCCCCGGCCCCGCGGCGAGAGGTGCCAGAAGTGGGGTTCGCCCGCCGGTTACGCCACTTTTCGCACTTTTCCAGGGCGGCGCGTCAGGTGACGAGGCGGATGAGCGCTGCGACGATCGCCGCGGCCGGCACCACCACGATGAACGGCACCCGCAGCGCGTACAGGCCTGCCGCGATCGCCACGGCGGGGAGCCGGGCGTCGAGCTGCAGGCCTTGCCCCGCGCCGAACGTCTGGACGCAGATCAGTGCGGCGAGCAGCGCAGCCGTGAGCAGGTCGCTGACGCGTGCGACCGTCGGGTGGTCGAGCGTCTTCGGCGGGACCAGCCAGCCGAGCACCTTCAGCCCCAGAACGGCGATGGACGCGAGCAGGATGATGTCCCACGTGCTCACGGCTCCACCTCCCGCTCCATCGGGATGGCCTCCGGGCTGGGCGGACCGCCGCGCGTGCCGAACAGGTTGAACACTCCGACGATGATCGCCACGGCTGCCGCGGCCAGCACGGGAAGGCCCGGCATCAGGTACGGGGTCAGCAGTGTGGCGACGAAGCCGGCGGCGACGGCGACCGCCTGGGTCTGGCGGGCCTTGAGCCGCGGCCAGAGCAGGCCGAGGAATGCGGCGGCGGCAGCAGCATCCAGACCGTACGCACTGACGTCACCGATGAGGTTGCCGAGCAGGGCGCCGGCGAGGGTCATGAGGTTCCACCCGACGTACACCGTGATGCCCGTGACCCAGAAGCCGAGACGCTGCGCTGCCGGATCGGTCTGCGAGGTCGCGACCGCCGTGGACTCGTCGATCGTGAGCGGGGCGGCGGCGGCGCGTTTGAAGAAGCCGGGACCGATGATGCGCGAGAGCCGCAGCGCGTAGAAGGTGTTGCGCGAACCGAGCAGGGCGGCGCCGGCGATGGCGGATGCTCCGGCTGCGGTTCCACCGGACGCCAGCACGCCGATCAGCGCGAACTGGGAACCGCCGCTGAACATCACCAGGCTGAGCACGCACGCCTGCCAGACGTCCAGTCCGGATGCGGTGGCGAGGGCCCCGAACGAGATGCCGTACGCGGCGGTGGCGACGCCGACCGCGATGCCCGACCGCATGGCGGCGGTCTGGGCTGGCGTTCGGCTCATAACTCGCCAGACTATCCCGCCAGCGGTGGCGCTCGCCGCGCTGCCGCCGCCCGCCGGACGTCCTGTTTCTCGCCGCACTTTCGCCGCCCGTGTCCCGCACTACTTTTGTCTCGCCGCACTACTTCGCTCTCACCGCACGTGTTTGAACTAGTGCGCTCGCACGGAAGTAGTGCGGCGAGAGCCCCGCGGTGCGCGGGCGCGATGCGCTCAGTCGAAGAGGCGGCCGACCACGGTGTCCGCGGTGTGGTCGTCGAGAGTCCAGGGCTGGAAGATCACCCGGTAGATGATGGGTGCGACGACGACGTCGATGATCTCCTGGGCGTCGACCTCCGAACCCGGGTACCGGTCGAGGAACATCGTCGCCTCGGCGCGACGGTTGCGGAGGCAGTCGGATTCGGTGGCGCCCGCATTGGCCGCGCCCCCGCGGAGAAGTGCGGCGTTCACCGGCTTGCGGTAGTGCTCGACGATCTCGCGCGCCCACTCGGTGAGGTCGTCACGGAGGTCCCCGCTCTCGGGCAGCGGCCGCTCCGGGTCGAGGCGGTACGTCGCGATGTCGTTGATCAGGGTCGGCAGGTCACCCCACCGGCGGTAGATGCTCGTGGGGTTCACGCCCGCGCGTTCCGCGATCATCGGCACGGTGACACGCTCGCGGCCGCGCTCCTTGACGAGTTCTTCGACGGCTGTGCGCACAGAGTGCATGACCGCGGCGCTGCGGCCGCCCGTCCTCTTCGACGGCGTGGTCGTGGTATCCATGGGAATAGCTTAACGCAAATCTGGTTGCTTTTGTGGGCGGGATGGGTATATCGTCCGTAAAGCAACCGAATTTGCGTTAAGGAGTCGAGATGTCCACAGTGAACGAGACCGGCGCAACCATCGCCATCACGGCCGGCTGCCAGGAGGCCCTGGCGCGTGCGAAGGCGGCGGTCACCGCATCCGGCACCGCGACCGCATCCGCCGACCGCATCCGCCCCGCGCGCGCAGCCCGCCGCACGCTCTCACCGGTCGCCGCCTTCGTCGGCGCTGCCCTCGCTTTCGTGGGCGTAACCTTCGCCGCGGGCGCACCGAGCCCGCTGTTCGTGCTCTACCAGCAGGAGTGGGGCTTCCCGGCGTGGGTCCTCACCATCGCGTTCGCGATCTACGCCATCACGCTGCTCGTGACCCTCCTCATCGCCGGTTCGCTGTCCGACCACATCGGCCGCCGGCCCGTGCTGATCGGCGCCCTCGCGCTCGAGGTCGTCTCGATGCTCATCTTCCTGTTCGCCCAGGACATCGGGTGGATCATCGTCGCCCGCGCGATCCAGGGCGTGGCGACGGGTGCCGCAACCGGCACGTTCACAGCCGCGATCGTCGAACTCGCACCCGAGAAGCACAAGAAGCTGGGCGCCGTCATCGGCGGCACCGCGCCCGTCGGGGGACTCGCCCTCGGGGCGCTGATCACCGGCGCCGCGGTGCAGTTCACCGCCGTTCCCACGGTGATCGTGTTCAGCTTCCTCGCGGTCGTCTTCGTCCTCGGGATCATCGTCGTCTCCCTGTCGGCGGAAACCGTGTCGAGGCGGTCGGGAGCCGTGCGGTCGCTCATCCCGCGGCTGTCCATCCCGCGTGCGGCGCGACCGGAGTTCGGCGCGATCGTCCCGGTGCTGGTCGGCACCTGGATGCTCGCGGGCCTGTTCCTCGGGCTCGCGCCCTCGATCATCCGCGGCGTCTTCCACATCGACAGCGGACTCGTGAACGGCGCGATCGTCGCCCTCCAGCCGGCCGCCGGCGCCGTCGCGGGCTTCCTGCTCGGACGCGTGCACGCCCGGACCGCCACCATCTGGGGAGCGGCGTCCGTCGTCGTCGGAATCGTCATCTCGGTCTCGGCCGTGGCGTTCGGGATCCTGCCCCTGCTCTTCGTCGGGGCAGTGCTCGGCGGGGCGGGCTTCGGCGCGGCGTTCTCGGGTGCTCTGCGCATCCTCGCTCCGCTGGCCCCCGCCCACCAGCGCGCGGAACTGTTCGCGGGCGTCTACCTCGTCAACTACCTCGCGTACGGCGTGCCGGCGCTGATCGTCGGTGAGCTGATCGGCGTGGTCGGGCTGCTGGATGCGGTGATCGGCTACGGACTCGCCGCCGCGCTCGCGACCGCTGCGGGCCTCGTCGTGCAGCTGCGGCGTGCGCACGTCGTGCGGTCGGCGCTGCCGGTCACCGGCGAGTTGCGCACCGGCCGGGTGAAGACTGTGGCGGCAGCCGCGGCGGAGTAACAAACCGTCGAGCGGTAGCGGAGCGGCCGTAGAGTGGGGCCCGTGGAGGACTGGATCGAGCACCGGCGGGCGGACGGCGAACGCGTGGGCTGGATCCGCATGGAGGGTGAACGGTTCGTGCCCGTCGACCTGCTGGGGCGCGAGCTGAGTGACGCCGTCGACTGGATGCACGCGGAAGCGACGCTCGACGACACCGGCATCGGCTACCTGGCGGACCTCTACGAGCTTCGACAGCCGGACGGCAGCTGGTTGCGGGTGCGCCTCGCCGAGGTGTCGCCGCACCGCATCCTCGCCAAGAAGGACGACTGGGGTGCGGTCGGCGCCCCTCAGGTCTACTACCCGCTCCCGTTTCCGATGCCCGAGGACCTGCGGCCGCTCACCCGCTGAGCTCGCTCACCCCGTCACCCCCTCACCCCGTCGCACCGGGCATCACGTCGATGAGTACCTTTCCCACAGTCTCGGCCTCGACCGCGTCGTGGGCTGCCGCCGTCTCAGCGAGCGGAAAGCGGGTGACCGGGAGGCCGGCTTCCGCGCCGATGGGGAGCACCCCATCCGCGACCGCAGCGGCGACAGCGCGCACGGCTGCATCCTTCGCATCCGCCGCCGTCGTGTAGGTGAGCAGGTACCGGTACCGCAGGTTCTTCGCCATGCTCGGCCGCACCGGGACGACCACCGGCTCGCCGTTGTCCGCGTAGATCGCGACGGTCGCATCGGGGGCCGCGACCTCAGCGTCGAGCCCGAGGTTCGCCGCCGGGTTCACCTCCACCACCAGATCGACCCCGGCGGGTGCGAGGGCGCGGATCGCCGTGGCAGCGTCCTCGGCGCGGTAGTCGACCACGTGGTGCGCGCCCGCCGCGCGGGCCAGGGCCGCCTTCTCCGCGCTGCTCACCGTCGTGATCACGGTGGCACCCGCCCACGAGGCGAGCTGGATCGCAGCGTGGCCCACGGCTCCCGCACCGCCCGCGACGAGCACGGTCCAGCCGGCGAGCGCACCGGGGGCGAGCTCGCGAGGCGACCGTTCGGATGCGGTGAGTGCGATGTGCGCGGTGAGCGCAGGGATCCCGAGCGACGCGCCGACGTCGAAACTCACATCGTCCGGCAGGTGCACGACGTGCCGCACCGGAAGCACGACGAGTTCCTGCGCTGTTCCGTCCGGTCGCTGGTAGGCGGCATCCCACACCCAGACGCGGTCGCCCACGGCAAATCCGCCGACCTCCGCGCCGATCTCGTCCACCACGCCGGCGCCGTCCTGGTCGGGCACCTGCGGTGCGCCCAGCTCGATGGTCCGCCCCCCGCCGGACCGCGCCTTCCAGTCGGTCGGGTTCACACCGGAGACGTGGATGCGCACCCTCACCTCGCCCGGCCCCGGATGTGGGTCCGGACGCTCGCCGAGCTCGAGGACGGATGACGGACCAGTGGTGCGGTAGCTGACGGCCTTCATGGTCTCAGCCAATCACGATTGGCCGCTGTCGTGGGGCGCTCGCACACGTTCGGTACGAGCGCACAGGGTGGTACGTGTGCGCTCGGACGGTACGTGTGCGCTGGGACAGAACATGTGCGCTCGCAACGCGTGCGCTGGGGCGTAAGGCGTGCGCTGGGACAGAACGTGTGCGCTCGCAACGTGTGCGCTCGCTCGCAACGCGTGCGCTGGGACGCACCGCGTGCGCCGGCTCACTCGGTCGCGCATCCACCCGAGCTGACCGGCGCCGTCCCGGCCTTCGCCAGCACCGGCCGCAGTTCCGCGAGCGTCAGCGCATACCCCGTCTGCGCATCGGTCGTCGACCGTGCGAACACAACGCCCGCGACCTTGCCGGCCGAGTCGAACAGCGGTCCGCCCGAGTTGCCGGGCCGCACCGAGCCGCGCAGTGAGTAGATCTCGCGATCGACCGTCGCGCTCTGGTAGATGTCGCCGCCTCGCGCCACGAGCTTCTCGCGCACGCGCTCCGGGCTCACCGTGTACGGCCCGTCGCCCGGGTATCCCGCCGCGTAGGCGGACTCGCCCGACGCGAGGTCGGCGCCGAGGGGGAGCGCCTTCTCAGCGAGCCCGTTGACCTGCAGCACCGCGAGGTCGCGCTCCGGGTCGAACGCGACGAGAGTCGCGCGCAGCGACCGTCTGCTGTTGACGTCTTTGACGAAGATCGCGTCGGATCCGGCGACCACGTGCGCGTTGGTGACGATGCGCCCGGGCGCTTCGACCCATCCGCTGCCCTCGGAGTCCACGCCGCAGCCGGGTTTCGACGCGAGAATTTTCACAACCGAGTCCGACGCAGCGTTGACCGCGGCCGGCACGCTGGTGTCCGGCGCTGCGATCGTGCGGATCGACTCGCCGCCTTCGAACACCTGCGGCAGCCCGGCCTGTGAGAGCGCATCGTCCACGGCACCCAGCACGGACGACGACGGCACCGGCGCGATCGCGTCCAGGGTCGCGACGACACGGGACGTCGACGCCGCCTGCATGACCGCGGCGAGGTTGGTCGCCTGCGCGAACCCGGCGAACAGCCACACGAGGACAGCCCACGTGAGAAGCCCGAGGATCGAGCCTGCCAGCGAGTCGAGCCAGCGGATCGGGCCGTGCCTGACGAGTCTTCCGAGCATCCCGGCCAGCGCTGTCGCGAGGCCGTAGGCGACGGATGCGCACACCAGGATCACGACAGCGGCCACGAGCGTGCGCTGCGACAACCCGGTCCAGCCGATCGCCGCGAGCCAGCCGACCACGATCGGGGCGAGCGCGAGTCCGGCCCACAGCCCGACCACCAGCCCGACGAGGGAACCGGCCTGGCGGATGGCGCCGTTCGACCATCCGACGGCGAATGCAACCACCGCGAGCACGATGAGCACGGCGTCGACCACGATTTCCACGTGTTCACCCTGTCGTACGATTCTGGGCGGACGCTGCGGGCGCGCGGGATGTGCGCCGATGGGTTTGCGTCTGTGGAGTCCCGTTTGACATCAGGTAGACCGTCTGGTCTAGAGTGCAGTGGAGCAGGGGGACAATGGTGAACGACGACCCGGCGGCGGATGCCGTCATCGGGGCTTTGCAGGCTGCGCTGACAGAGCGGGGAAGCAGGCTCGTCGTCGACGACCGCCTCGACCCGGTGCTGGAGGCGAACGCCCGCTCGATCCTCGGTGAGACACTCGCCGGCGCCCACGCCGCGCGAACCGGCCGGCCGCTCGACCTCGTCTCCGTCGACTATGCCAAGCCCGCCGACCTGGCTTCGACGGGCACGCTTCGCGCGTTCCAGAACCTTCCTCCGGCCGAGAGCCTTATGGCCGCAGAGGTGCTTTTCGGGGTGGCGCTGCCGCTCGTCGTGGAGCGGCTGCGGGAGGCGCCGGGAGGCGACGCGGATGCCGTGCTCATCGCCCGCCTCCTCCATCACGCGATCTGGCGGCGCTTCCCTCCCGGCGCGATCGCCTACGTCGAGATCATCCGCGACCGGTTGTCGAGCGCGAACCAGGACAGCAGGCGCCGTGTCTCCCGCGAGCTCCACGACCGCGTCGCCCACGGCATCCTCGCCGGGCTGCAGCGGGTCGAGCTCGCGACGCTCGACGACGCGGACCGGTCGGCCGGGTGCACTGCAGCGGATCCGCGCGGTGCGGATGGCGCGGATGCGCGCACCCCGAATGCGGCGAGCGCGACAGCTCGCGATGCCCACCTGCGCGACGCGATAGCGCTGCTGCGGCGCGCCCTGGCGGACGTCCAGGACATGGCCGTCGAGCTGCGCCAGCTCGTCGGGGAGCGTGTGCTCGACGACGCGATCGCCGACTATCTGGTCGACTCGGAGGCGGTGTCAGACCGGGTCGTCGTCGAGCGGGTCGGGCGGGCGCGCATCCTGCCGTCCGACATCGCAGACGAGGTCTTCGCGATCGTGCGGGAGGCGATACGAAACGCGCGCGACCACGCCGAGGGCGCGACCGCGATCACCGTGCGGCTCGACTGGGCGGCCGAGTTGACGGTCACTGTCGCGGACAACGGGCCGGGCTTCGACCCTGTCGCTGCGGCGGATGCAGGGCTCGGCCTGGTCAGCATGAGGGAGCGCGCCGAGACCATCGGTGCGACGCTCGACTGCGTGACCGGCTCGGGCGGAACGCGCATCACGGTGACGCTGCCGCTCGGCGAGGTGCGCTCGTGACGGGCAAGGCCGGCTCTTTCCGTCGGGTCGGCCCGGTGACGATCCTGATCGTGGACGACCACGACCTCTTCCGCGAAGGTGTCGCTGCGATCCTCCGGCACGACCCGCGCATCGTGGTCGTCGGGGACGGCAGCAGCGCGGGAGATGCGGTCGCGCTCACCGCATCCCTCGACCCGGATGTCCTCCTGCTCGACGTGGAACTGCAGGGCGCACCGGCGCGGGCGACGGTGGCGCGCATCCACCGGTCGTCCCCGCGCACGCGGATCGTGATACTGACCATGCACCGGGACAGCGTGCTGAAGGACGAACTGCTCGCCGTCGGGGCGTTCGCCTACCTCACCAAGGCGACGCCGAGCGCCGAACTGGTGCGGTCGGTGCTCCATGCCGGTGCGGTCGCGCGAGGCCTTGCACCGGCCCCGGAACCGAGCGCGCCGGTCGTGCGGCGTCGCGCATCCATCCTGTCCGCCCGCGAGGAGGAGGTGCTGCACCTGCTCGCCCAGGCGCGCACGAACCGCGACATCGCCGGAGCCATGAACATCGCAGAGGGAACCGTGAAGCGCCACACGAGCAGCATCTACGCGAAGCTGGGCGCGCGCTCGCGGATGGAGGCGGTGCGCAAAGCGGCGCTGCTCGGAATGTTCACGACGGAGACGGATTAGCGGCGCCTCGAATGCATTCATGGCGAATGTGACGAATGGCCTATACCGCCCCGCCGAACCCCCTCGATAGAGTCGCCATGTTCGTGGAGTCCGCGGGGGCCATGATCGGCTGTGCCAGTCGCACGGGGACTCCGCGCACGTGTGACTGCCGCGGCCGCCGCAGGGGGTGCGGGGGTCGCGGCAGTCTACGGTCCGGGCGCGGTACCAGCGCCACCGGAGTGGCAGACCGGGCGGATACTGAGACCTATGCGATACACGAAACTCGGCACCACAGGACTCGACGTCTCCGCACTCGCACTGGGCTGCATGACCTTCGGTGAGCCCGACCGCGGCAACCATCCCTGGTCGCTTCCCGAGGACGAGAGCCGGCCCATCATCAAGCAGGCGCTCGAAGCGGGCATCACCTTCTTCGACACGGCGAACGTGTACTCCGACGGCTCCAGCGAAGAGATCGTCGGACGCGCGCTCAGCGACTTCGCCGACCGCGACGCTGTCGTGATCGCGACGAAGGTCCACGGCGTGATGCGGCAGGGCCCGAACGGGCGCGGGCTCTCGCGCAAGGCGATCCTCACCGAGATCGATCACAGCCTCCGGCGCCTCGGCACGGACTACGTCGACCTCTACCAGATCCACCGCTGGGACCCGCACACGCCCATCGAGGAGACGCTCGAGGCGCTCCACGACGTGGTCAAAGCGGGCAAGGCGCGCTACATCGGTGCGTCGTCGATGTATGCGTGGCAGTTCAGCAAGGCGCTCTACCTGCAGAAGCAGAACGGATGGACGCGCTTCGTGACGATGCAGGACCACTACAACCTGCTCAACCGCGAAGAGGAGCGCGAGATGCTCCCCCTCTGCGCCGACCAGGGTGTCGGCACGTTGCCGTGGAGTCCGCTCGCCCGCGGCAAGCTCACGCGCGACTGGGATTCGACGACGGAGCGCTCGCAGACCGACGAGTTCGGCAAGACGCTCTACCACGAGCAATCGGATCGGGCGGTGGCGGATGCGGTCGCCCGCGTGGCCGAAGCCCGCGGCATTCCTCGCGCCCAGGTCGCGCTCGCCTGGGTGTCGTCGAACCCGGTGGTGACGGTGCCGATCGTGGGAGCGCGCACGCTGAAGCACCTGGAGGACGCGGTGGCGTCGCTCGACGTGGTGCTCACCGACGACGAACGGACCGAGCTCGAGGCGCCGTACGTGCCGCATCCCATCGTCGGGTTCTGACCCGGGGTCTCTGGCGCCGAGTGGGACACGTCCGGCCGACAGTGCCACATGTACCGGGCACTCTCGACCGGAACGGGCACTCTCGGCGGCGAAGGCGCGCGCGCCTAGGAGGGGTCGGCCGGGGGCCGGCGGCGCGCAGTGAGGACGACGATCAGGACACCGGCGAGGGCGAGCACGATGATGCCGATCGCGATCCCGAGCACGATGCCGAGGTCGTTCGACTGCGGGGTCGAGCCTGCCGTCCCGCCGTTCGAACCGGAACCGGGGCCCGCACCGGGTGCCGCCGTCTCGAGCTGCCCGCAGGGCGGGCCGACCGCGTTGCCCGCGGAGGCGATGGTCCCTGCGGGCGGCCGGTAGGTGAACTCGATCGAGCTGGAGACAGTGTGGCCGTCAGCGGAGACGATCTGCCACGTGACCACATACTTTCCGCCCGCACCCAGCGATACCGGTACCGACAGCACACGGTCGAGCGCGGTCGCGCATCCGGTCTCGTAGTGGCGCGCGTCCGGACCGGTGACCTGCATCAGCGAGCCGCTTCCGTCCCCTTTCAGATCAAGGATGCGGTCGTTGAACGTCAGGGACACGGTGCTGATCGGCGTCGTCTGCACGGAGCCCGCCTTGGGCGAGCTGTCCACGAGGTAGTCGTGAGCGCTCGCCCCGGCCGCGGGCGCCAGCGCGAGCACGCCGACGACCAGGAGGGCGAGCAGACCGCCGGCTGTGGTTCTGCGGCTCCGTGCAGACCTGGTCATCTCAGTTCCCTTCGCCCGGACGCGTTCGGTCGCTCGAACGAGAGCTCTCATCCGCACCGATTTCCGCACCGGATCCGTCACCCGCACCGGCACGTCCAGCCGCCCGCGCATCCGCACGGGCCTTCGGCCTCCTCGTGAGCGCGAACACCGCGACGACAAGCGCGACCGCACCGAGTGCGAGTCCGGCGATCCCGAGCGCGATCGCCACCGTGTCTGCCGCACTCGTCGATGACGTCGTCACCGGACCGGGCGTGCTCGTCACGAGCGAGTGAACCGTCTCCGGGTCCGCGGGCGGCGTCGCGTTGACGTACAGCGTCGGCGCCGGATGCTCGGGCTCCTGGCCCGAGGCGGGGGTCGGCTGGTTCCAGTTCACGACCGTTCCGTCGGAGTAGGTCTGGATGACCGGCAGCAGCACACTTCCGGTGTTGGGAACCGGCCCCACTTGCACGACGAAGTCTTCGAACGCGCCGGGTCCGACCTGCACGCCGGGGTCGGCCGTCCACGTGATGCTGACGGGCGCCTCGGTGACCGTGCCGTCATCCGTCTTCACCGGCGTCGCCAACTGCTGGCTGACGACAACAGTCTTCCACCCGGGCATGGGCTGGTAGGTCACGGAGCCGAACGGCGTCTTCGTCGGCAGGTCGACTTCGAGTTTGACCGTCCCGGCGGTCGCCGACTCCGTCGGAACGGTGAACGTGAGCGTGGTGTAGGTGCCGGCCGCTGCCTGGTCCGGATCGATGTGCACGTGCGCGCTCGCCGCGAGCGGGGCTGCCACGACGAGCACGGCCGTCGCTGCCGCGGCCGTCGCGGCGCGGACGAACGAGCGTGTGGTGATGCGTTTGTTCACAGGGTGATGGTCCTCATCTCGGCCGCGGAACGGCCGGGTTGCATTGGTGTCGACGCGATCGTGTGCTTGGCTCTCATTCGGAGCAGAGCACGGCACCGGATCGCGGAAAACTGCGGATGCGCGTCAGGCGAAGTGCGCGCGCTGCAGCGCCAGGGGCGGCCCGCGATGGCGCATCCGGCCGAGAAGGATGCCGAGGTCGCGCAGAACGGGAGCCTCTCGCTCCCCGTGCACCGCGAGAGGGGCGAACACCGCCGAGACCTGCACGTCGGCGCGGCGAACGACGCGCTCGAGGCGGAGCTTCGCCGTTTCGAACAGCCTCCAGAACGCTCGTTCGCCGAAGCGCAGCGCGACGATCGTGACCAGTGCGGCGCCGGCATGGCTCAGCCACATCAGAGGGCTGTCGGGGATGACACTGCTCTCGCTCATGTGCTGCCCGGCCATCGCGATGAGGTGCGATCCCGCGTGAACGTGGGCCGACCCATCCCCTGTCACGAACCGTGTGGTGCCCGCGCCGAGGCTGAAGAGCGCGTGGAACAGGGTCTGGCTGATCGCGACGGATGCTGCGAGCCGCCAGGTGGACATCCGTCGGCCGGTCAGTGCGAGCGCTGCCAGACCGGAGAACGTCAGGCTGAGCGTGAGTGCCAGCCCGCTCGGGGCGGCACCGCCGCCGGCGACGTGGAAGAGCGCAGCGACGAACGTCGCCAGGGTCGCCGCGACGAGGCCGCGCACGACCCTCGCCCACCGCGTTGCCATTTCGCTCCTGCCTTCGCGCCAACCTTCCCCAGTCTATCCGCGCCCCTCCCGCGCCCTCCGGCGCCGTCCGGCGCCGTCCGGGCCGTCGAGTCGTCGCGAACCTACCGAAAAGCTCACGGGGAAGGTCGGTTACCGACGACTCGACCGAGCGCTCCGGAGCCAACGCGATGGAAATTTTCCGAACCCTCGTGCCGGCCACCTCTGGTGAGTAGTGTTCAATCAGAACCCCGGGGGGAGCGCATAATGACCAACGGCACGAGCACCGCAGTCAGCAAACTCAGCCTTCCCGCGCTGACCGCGATGGTGGTCGGTTC
The DNA here is from genome assembly GCF_055231915.1 of Leifsonia sp. Ger2509. Classification (NCBI taxonomy): domain Bacteria; kingdom Bacillati; phylum Actinomycetota; class Actinomycetes; order Micrococcales; family Microbacteriaceae; genus Leifsonia; species Leifsonia sp. Ger2509. Next base: position 2,175,067 of record NZ_JBUYVB010000003.1, on the reverse strand, counting down.
GATGGTCGGCGCCGGCGTCTTCCAACTGCCCTCCCGGTTCGCATCCCAGACGGGTGTCTACGGGGCGTTGATAGCGTGGGCGATCGCCGGCACGGGGATGCTCATGCTGGCGTTCGTCTTCCAGAACCTGGCCAACCGCAAGCCACGCCTCGACAACGGCGTCTATGTGTATGCCCGCGAAGGTTTCGGTGTCTATCCCGGTTTCGTCTCGGCGGTCGGGTTCTGGGCTTCCGCCTGTGCGGGCAATGCCTTCTACTGGGTCCTCATCATGACAACCCTGTCCCAGCTCTTTCCCGCGCTGAAGCCGATCCTCGGTTCCGGTGACACCTGGTGGGCTTTCGTCTTCTCCGTCGCGGCCGTATGGGCCTTCTTCCTCCTCATCCGTATGGGCGTGCAGGGCGCGGCCTGGATCAACGCGATCGTGACCGTCGCCAAGCTGGTGCCGCTCCTGCTCTTCGTCGTGCTCGTCATCTTCTTCTTCAAGCCGGACGTCTTCGCTGCGAACCTCAGTGGCGGCTACGACCTGCCCGGCGGCGACTCGCTGTTCCAGCAGGTTCAGGGCACGATGCTGATCACGGTGTTCGTCTTCCTCGGCATCGAGGGGGCTAGTGTGTACTCGCGCTACGCGAAGAAGCGGTCCGACGTCGGACGGGCGACGGTGATCGGGTTCCTGTCGGTGCTCGCGCTGTTCGCCAGCATCTCGATCCTGTCCTACGGAATTCTCCCGAGAGCGGAGATCGCGGCGTTGCCGCAGCCGTCGATCGGTGGAGTGCTGGAGGCCGTGACCGGGGTGTGGGGCGCGAACTTCATCCGGGTCGGTCTCATCATCTCCGTGCTCGGGGCGTATCTCGCGTGGCAGCTGTTGGCCGCGGATGTGGTCTACGCGGCCGCGAAGGACAAGGATTTCCCCGGGTACTTCGGTGCGCTGAACAAGCACAAGGCCCCGCAGAATGCGGTGCTCTGGACCTCGATCCTGGTGTCGGTGATCCTCTTCGCGGTCCAGTTCCTCTCAAACGCCCTCGACTTCACCCTCGATCTGACAGCGTCGCTGGCACTCGTGCCCTTCGCGCTGGCGTCGGCGTACGCGGTCAAGATAGCTCTCACGCGCGACGGCTACCGTGGGCCGGACGACAAGGGGAGGACCGGCGAGCTGGTGGTCGCCGTGATCTCGACGGTCTACACCCTGTTCCTGCTGTGGGCGGCCGGCTACGTCTTCCTCTTCCTGTCGTGCGTGCTGCTCGCGCCGGCGACGCTGCTCTACTATTTCGCGCGCCGGGAACAGAACGCGAAAGTCTTCACCCGGGCCGGGCTCGTGATCTTCATCGTCATCCTGGTCGGCGCCGTGGTCGGCATCGTGCTGATGGCGACCGGGGTCGTCCATATCGAGCCACCGGCACCCGTCCAACCTCCCTACCTTCCCCACGAGTGATGAGGAGTTTCCTGTGACCGACGACAAGCCGTACGGCGTGCATTCCGAAGTCGGCGAGCTGCGCAAGGTGCTCGTATGCGCCCCTGGCCTCGCGCACCGCCGCCTCACCCCGACCAACGCCGACGACCTCCTGTTCGACGACGTGATGTGGGTGGAGAACGCCCAGCGCGACCACGCGGATTTCGTGGCCAGCCTGCGCTCCAATGGCGTCGATGTCGTCGAGTTGCACGACCTGCTTGCGACGACGATGGCCTTCCCGCGCGCGAAGACGTGGCTCCTCGACCGCAAGATCACCGCCAACGAGGTGGGCCTGGGGCTCATCGATGGAACCCGCGAATACCTGGAATCGCTCGAACCCCGCCGGCTCGCCGAGTACCTCATCGGCGGTCTCGCGACCTCGGACCTGCCCGATGAGTACCGCACCGGCTACGTCGCTCTCGCCCGCGAGTCGACGGGCGTGCGCGAATACCTGATGCCACCGCTGCCCAACACCATCTACACACGTGACACGACCTGCTGGCTCTACGGGGGCGTGACCCTGAACCCGCTGTACTGGCCGGCCCGGCACGACGAGACCCTGCTGATGAAGGCGATCTACGAGTTCCACCCCGACTTCAACGAGTCGACGGTGTGGTGGGGGGACCCCGAGCAGGAGTGGGGGCAGTCGACGTTCGAGGGCGGCGACATCATGCCGGTCGGCAACGGCGTTGTGCTGATGGGGATGAGCGAGCGCACGTCCCGCCAGGCGATCACCCAGGTCGCTGCCGCCCTGTTCGAGCAGGGGGCGGCCGAGCAGGTGATCGTCGCCGGGATGCCGAAGCTGCGCTCAGCCATGCACCTCGACACGGTCTTCACCTTCGCCGACCGGGACATCGTCACGCTCTACCCGACGATCATGGACGGCGTCCACACCTTCACGCTCCGGCCCGGCGCTGGCTCGCCCGGCATCGCGGTGACGGATGAGGGAGACACGCCGTTCGTGGACGTCGTGGCCCGCGCGCTCGGTCTGGATTCCCTCCGGGTCATCGAGACCGCCGGCGATGTCTACGCGTCGGAACGCCAGCAGTGGGACAGCGGGAACAACGCGGTCGCGCTCCGGCCCGGCGTGGTCTACACCTACGACCGCAACACGGCGACCAACGACCTGCTGAGCAAGGCGGGCGTCGAGGTCATCACGATCGTCGGCGCGGAGCTGGGACGCGGGCGCGGCGGCGGACACTGCATGACCTGCCCGATCATCCGCGATCCCGTCGACTTCTGACGCGGCTGTCTGCGGCGCCGGCCGACGAGTCGTCACTATCCGACCGAAAAGCTCGAGCGGAAGGTCGGTTCGTGACGACTCGATGTGCGGGCGGCTGCTCAGTGCAGGTGGTCGCGCCAGTCGTCAGGGACGCGGCCTTCGGGGCCCGGCGCTGGCTGGTCTTCCGGGTGGTGCGACGGGGGTGCCAGGTCGGGCCCCTGCAGCAGCACGTCGGTGACGTAGTCGTAGTACCAGTGCTCGCCGGGCTCGTAGGAGCGGATGAGCGGATGCCCGGTGGCCGCCGCGTGGGCACGCGCGTGCTGCGAGGGTGAGCTGTCGCAGCATCCGATGTGCCCGCAGGTCGCGCACCGGCGCAGATGGAACCACCATCCGCCGGTCTCGCTGCATTCGACGCATCCGGTCCCGCTCGGCGGAACGGCGCGGTCGATGACGCTCGATTCGGTCATGCTCCATTGTGCAACCGCGACCCTAGACTCCGTCTATGACCAGTCAGGATCCCACGCGACTCGTCGAGCACCGTATCGACCGGCTGGTGCGCGAACGGCTGGCGCCGGCGGTCGAGCGGGCGCGCGCATCCGTCAGCATCGAGGCGTGGGAGGCGCCGGATGAGCCGGTCCTGTTCGCGCAGGCCGTCGCCAACGAGTTCGCGCCGTTCTCGATCGGCCAGGCATGGGGGAGGCCGTGGGGCACGGTCTGGTTCCGGGTCTCGGGAACGGTTCCGCCGGAGTGGGCCGCCGAAGCTGACGATGTCGAACTCGTCGTCGACCTGGGCTTCACGGGTGCGCAGGCCGGGTTCCAGGCCGAGGGGCTCGTCTACGCGACGGATGGGGCCATCCTCAAGGCGATCGAGCCGCTGAACAGCTCCGTTCGCCTGGACGCCGCGCCCGGTGACGACTTCGAGGTCTTTCTCGAGGCCGCCGCGAACCCGGACATCGGCAGCGGCTTCGTCGAGTTCCGTCCGACTCCGCTCGGGCGCAAGGCGACCGCACCCGCCGGGCCGCTCTACGTGCTGCGGCGGATCGATGTCGTGCACCGCGATCGCGAGGTGTGGGAGCTCATCCAGGACATCCGCACGCTCGAAGGCCTCGCGCTCGTGCTGGCGCCGGACTCGGCTCGGCGGGCCCAGCTCTTCGCAGCGCTCGACGCGATGGCGGATGCGGTCGATCCGTTCGACGTCGCCGGCACGGCCGCGCAGGGCCGCGCGGTTCTCCGCCCGGCGCTCGACGCCCCGGCCGCAGCGAGCGCCCACCGCATCGTCGCCGTGGGTCACGCCCACATCGATTCGGCCTGGCTGTGGCCGGTGCGCGAGACGATCCGCAAGGTCGCCCGCACGTTCTCGAACGTGCTCGACCTTCTCGATCAGGACCCGGAGTTCGTCTTCGCCGCATCATCGGCGCAACAGTACGCGTGGATGAAGCAGTTCTACCCGGAGCTGTACGAGCGCATCCGGGTGCGCGTGGCCGAGGGCCGGTTCGTGCCGGTCGGCGGCATGTGGGTCGAGTCGGACACGAACCTGGTCGGCGGTGAGGCGCTCGTGCGCCAGTTCGTCGAAGGGACGCGGTTCTTCCATGAGGAGTTCGGAGTGCATCCGCGCGAGGTCTGGCTGCCGGACACGTTCGGGTTCAGCGCTGCCTTCCCGCAGATCGCGCGGGCGGCGGGGGCCGAGTTCTTCCTCTCGCAGAAGATCTCGTGGAACGAGACCAACCGTTTTCCGCACCACACGTTCCTCTGGGAGGGCATCGACGGCTCGCGCATCTTCGCGCACTTCCCGCCGGTCGACACGTACAACGCGATGCTCTCCGGCGCGGAACTCGCCAGGGCCGAACAGAACTTCGCCGACAAGGGCAGGGCGAACACGTCGCTCGTGCCGTTCGGCTTCGGCGACGGCGGCGGCGGTCCGACCCGCGAGATGGTCGCCGCTGCTCACCGCACCCGGTCCCTCGACGGTTCGCCCACGGTGAGGATGGCCTCCCCGGCCGAGTTCTTCGACGCGGCCCGCGCGGAGCTCGCCGACCCGGCCGTGTGGGCGGGCGAGCTGTACCTCGAACTCCACCGCGGCACCTACACCTCCCAGGCGCGCACGAAGCTCGGCAACCGACGGAGCGAAGCGCTGCTCCACGAGGCCGAACTGTGGTGCGCGACGGCGTTCGTCCGGCTGGGGCGCCCGTATCCGTACGACGAACTGCGCGAGGCGTGGCAGACCGTGCTCCTGCAGCAGTTCCACGACATCCTGCCGGGGTCGTCGATCGGGTGGGTGCACGACCAGGCGGTCGAGAACCACCGGCTCGTCGGCGAACGGCTGGAAGCGCTGATCGGCGGGGCGCTGGGGGCGCTCGCCGCATCCCCGGACGGCGCGGACGTCTTCGCCAACCCCGCGCCGGTCGCCGTCGACGGCGTGCCCGCTTACGGTGCAGGCGCCCGCGCGACAGGCGGACACGTGAGCATCGAACGCACGGCCGTGGGCATCGTGCTGGCCAACGATCACCTCGCCGTGCGCATCGACGCCGACGGACTGATCGACTCCCTGGTCGACCGCGCCACCGGTCGCGAGGTCGTGCCCCTCGGTGAGCGCGCGAACCGGCTGCAGCTGTTCCGTGACACCCCGCGGCAGTGGGACGCCTGGGACATCGACGCCGAGTACCGGCGACTCGGCGAACCCGTCACTGCCGTCGACACGCTCGAGGTGGAGGAGTCGGATGAACGGGTCGCGGTCCGGGTCATCCGCAGCTTCGGCGCATCCACTGTCGTCCAGACGATCGCGCTTGCCGCGCGGGCGCGCGCCGTCGACCTCACGACCGAGGTGGACTGGCATGAACGGCAGCGGATGCTGAAACTCGCTTTCCCGGTCGACGTGCACACCGCGGCGGCCGCGTCCGAGATCCAGTTCGGCCACATCGTTCGGCCCACGCACACGAACACGAGCTGGGACGCCGCCCGCTTCGAGACGTCCGCGCACCGCTGGGTGCACGTTGCGGATGCGCACTTCGGCGTCGCGGTCGCCAGCGACTCCACCTACGGTCACGACATCACCCGCCACGAGCGGGCCGGTGGGGGCACGTACTCCCTCGTGCGGCAGACGCTGCTGCGGGCGCCGCTGTTCCCCGATCCCGAGGCGGACCAGGGGATGCACACCCTGCGATCGTCGATCGTGGCCGGTGGCATCGGGGACGCGATCGCGGAGGGGTACCGGCTCAACCTGCCATTGCGGGCGGTCGCGGGTGGCGCATCCGCCGCGCCGGCGTCCGGCCTCGAGGCGCTCGTCTCCTGCGACGATCCTGCTGTCGTCATCGAGACGATCAAGCTGGCGGAGGACCGGTCGGGGGATGTCGTGGTGCGGCTCTACGAGTCGCGCGGGGGGTGCGCATCCGCGGGCCTCACCATCCGCTTCGGGTTCGCCGGCGTCGCCGAGACGGACCTCCACGAGCAGGCTGCGCCACCCGCCGCGGTGACCGGAACCACGCCCGACCGGGTCGCACTCGAGCTGCGTCCCTTCCAGCTGGTCACCCTGCGCTTCGCGCGCCCCTGACGCGCGGTGCCCCGTGGTCAGGCCTTGCCGGCCCTGGCCCGGGCGAAGCGTCGGCGCACCTCGCGCGACGCGAGCAGGTCGGCGGCCACCGCATCCTGCGCCTTCACGATCGCAGCCGTCGACTTGAGCGGCAACCGCACGCCCTCGTCCGCTTCGATGCCTGCGGTGAGCTCGCGGGCGCGCTCGACTTCCACATCCAGTTCCGCGCCGAGGAGCAGGGCGACGTTCGCGATCCAGATCCAGAGCAGGAAGATGATGATCCCGGCGAGCGAGCCGTACGTCCGGTCGTAGTTTCCGAAGTTGGCGACGTACAGCCCGAAGAGCGCGGATGCGACGCCCAGGACGATGATGGCTGCGATGGAACCGGTGGTCAGCATCCGGAACCGCGGCTGCCGCACGTTCGGCGTCGCGTAGTAGAGCAGTGCGGTGAGAAGCACCAGCGCGAGGATGAGCACGGGCCACTTGAGCACCGACCACACCGTCTGCACCGTGTTGCCGATTCCGAGCGCGTCCCCGATCGCCGTGGACACAGGTCCGGAGACGACGAGCAGGATGGCCATCAGCGAGACGAGGACGAGTGTCGCGATCGTGACCCCGAGTTGTGTCGGCCGTAGCTTCCAGATCGTGCGCCCTTCCTGTACGCCGTAGATGCGGTTGACCGCACGGCCGAAGGCGCCGACGTAGCCGGATGCCGACCAGATGGCGCCGATGATGCCGATCGCGAGGGCGACGCCGGTGGCGGGGTTGGACGCGAGCTGTTCGATCGGCCCTTTCACCGTGTCGATGGCGGCGCCCGGTGCGAGCTGCTGGACGATCGCGAAGAGCGCGTCGATCCCTTTCTTGCTCTGGCCGACCAGGCCGAGGATGGACACGAGCGCGAGCAGCGCGGGAAAGAGGGACAGCACGGCGAAGTACGTGAGGCCGGCCGCGAGGTCGGTGCACTGGTGCCGCCCGAAACTCCGCAGGGTGCGTCGCAGGATGAATCCCCACGGCAGCCGGTTCCAGGGCGCCGGATGCGCGTCACCGGTATTCGAGGCGTTGCCGCGCGACCCGGTGTCACGGTCGCGCGTGGCGGAGGTCGTCGCCGTGGCGCCGTCGCCGCCGGACGCCCGCGCAACGTCAGCGGCGCGCACGGGCCCGTCCGCGCCGGACACGCACGATGGCACCTGTCACCGCGGCGGCCGTCCCGAGGATGAGTCCGACGACAAGCCCGGGATGGGACCGGAACTGCACCGCCGGGTTGAAGGTCGCGAACAGGTCGTCGAGCGTGGCGGCGAGTTCGTCCCTCGTCTGGTCGATGTCGAGCTGAAGACTGTGCACCCCGGCGTTCGGCGGGAGCGGCGGCCGCGACGTGCTCGGTCCCGCTGCGCCGGATGCGCCGCTGCCCGATCCGCCGCTGCCGGATGGGCTCGCGCCGACCCCGGCGCCATCCTGCGTCACGATCGGTCCCCCTTCAGCGCGCGGAGGTCGTCCTTGATGCTGATGACCGTCTCCTCCGGGATGATCGGCGGAACGTTCCTGAGGCTCACGACACCGATGAAGATCGCGATGATGGCGACGACGATCAGGATGCCCGCGACGATGAGGGCGGCGGCCCACGGCGGGACGATCAGGGCGAACGCGAAGACGGCCGTCGTGACCAGGACGCCGAAGGCGAAGAAGAGGAAGACGCCGGCTGCGACGAGGAGGCCGCCTCCGACGCCGGCCTTCTTCGCTTTCGCGCTCAACTCCGCTTTGAAGAGGGCGAACTCGGCGGCGACGAGACGCCGCAGCTGTTCGGTGAGATCCCGGGCGAGCACCGGGAGCGGGCGGAGGCCCTTGGTGGTGCGGCGGCGCTCGCGGGGCAGCGGCGGCGTGGCGCTCATCCGGTCTCCGTTTCGTCGGCTTGCCGTGAACCTACGCCCCTCGACCGGTTTCGACTAGCCCCGCGGTCCGGATCCGCGCAAAGACGTCGGGACCGGCCAGAACGACCCGGCCGGTCCCGATATCGCTCAGTGCTGCGCCTCGGCTTCGATCACTTCAGCGAGGCGTTCCATCGAATCCCGCACTCCGCGTTCCATGCCGTGTTCGATCATGGCGTCGCGCGTCTCGACCGACGGGAAGACCCAGTGGGTGTGGAGGCGGGTGCGGCCGCCGAGGTCTTCGTAGGTCGCGGTGTCGAGGGACACCTGGCCGGGAGCGCCCTCCCACTCGAAGGTCTGGATGACGCGGGTGCCCGGTTCGACCGAGTGGAAGACTCCGCGGAAGCCGAATTCCTGCCCGGACGGGTCGCGGTGGATGTAGCGGTACCGGCCACCGTTGCGCACGTCGTATTCGTCGATGATCATCTCCAGCTCGCGCGGGCCGAGCCATCGTGTGACGAGCGCGGGATCGGTCGCCGCCCGGAAGACCTGCCCGGGCGTCGCGTCGAACTCACGCACGACGTCGACGAAGGGCGTGCCGGGCTGGGCCGTGATCGTGGTGGGGTTCTGGGTGGTGCTCATTTCTCGTTCTCCTTCTCTTTCAGGTCGTCGAGCACGGCGTCGAGCGCGCGGTAGCGGCGTTCGGCGACGAGCCGGTAGGTGTCGATCCACGCGGTGAGCGTTTCGAGCGCTGCCGGATCGAGGTGGCACGGACGGCGTTGCCCGTCGCGTGTGCGGGTGATCAGTCCTGCGGTCTCGAGCACCTGGATGTGTCGCGAGATCGCCTGCTTGGTGATCGCGAACGGCTCGGCCAGTTCGTTGACCGTCGCCTCGCCCCGCGAGAGGCGGGCGATGATCGCACGTCGAACCGGGTCGGCCAGTGCCAGGAAGGCACGGTCGAGATGGTCGTCAGCAGCAGTATCCGCAATCATCGATTGATCCATGTCATTATCAACTAATTCCTTTATCAACCAACGTGTTGATTAACCCAACGATACGACTGCGACCGATGCCTGTCAACACCCCGTCGCCAGCCTGCTATGCGCGCGGCGTCCCCTTTGGCACACTTGACGCAGCGGCGAAAGCCGGACGAGAGCCGGGTTCGACCGGACGCTAGCCAGGGAGCGACCCTCATGAGCGCACACAGCAACGAGCAGCGTGGGGCGATCATCGTCGCCGTCGTGGCCGGCCAGCCGACCACCGTGCTCGAGCACGCCGCGGCGCTCGCCGACGACCTCGACGTTCCCCTCGTGTGCGCGAACGTCGATGTCAACCGCTACCTCGTCTCCAGCTATGTGGACGGCAGCGTGGTCGCCCTCCCGTACGACCCCGACCTGCCCGAAGTCGAGAAGTCGACCTTCGATCCGGAGCTGGCCGCGAACATCCGCGCCCTTCTCGAGCCGAAGGGAGTGCGGTTCACCCTCGAGCAGCTCGCCGGCGACCCGGCCTGGGCACTCACCCGCCTCGCCGACGAGATCGACGCGCGCTACATCGTCGTCGGCACCCGCGAGGCCGGGTTCCGCGGGAGCCTGCGCGAATTCTTCAACGGCTCCGTCGCCGTCCACCTCGCCCACCGCCAGCACCGCCCGATCGTCGTCGTGCCTCTTGCGCCGCTGACGAGCGGCGAGAAGCTTCCGTGGGAGTGAGACCGGGCGTGCCCATCCACCTTCACTGGCGCTACATCGGACTGGTCTTCCTCGGCGGTGCGCTCGGGACGGCCGCGCGCTACCTGATCTCGTCGGTCATCCCGCCCTGGCTCGGGCTGCCGCTCGGCACCTTCCTGATCAACGTCGTCGGCGCGTTCCTGCTGGGCGTTCTGCTCGAGGCGCTGGCGCTGCGCGGACCGGATGAGGGCATCCGCCGCAACCTCCGCCTGTTCATCGGCACCGGGATCCTCGGCGGCTTCACCACCTACAGCGCGTTCGCTGTCGACACCGACGGTCTGCTGACGTCGAACAACCTGACCGGGAGCATCGTCTACGCTGTCGCGACCATCGTCGTCGGCGCGCTCGCGTCACTGGCCGGCATCGCGCTCGCGGCCTGGCACCACGGACCGACCGGCCCGGGCCGTTCCTCGGTGGTCGGCGAGTGACGCCGCTGCTCGTGCTGGCCGTCGCGGTCGCCGGCGGCCTGGGGGCTGTCGCGCGTCTCGTCTTCGACGGCTTCCTGCGGAGCCGCATCGCGATCGCCTTCCCGCTGGGGACCACGATCATCAACGTGACCGGCTCCTTTCTTCTTGGCCTGGTCACCGCGTTAGCGCTCGCCCACGGTCTCCCGACCGAATGGCGGGTCGTGCTCGGAACCGGCTTCCTCGGCGGCTACACGACCTTCAGCACGGCGAGCTACGAGACGGTCAGGCTGGCGCAGCAGCGTCGCGACCGCGCGGCGCTCGTCAACGGATTCGGGATGCTCTTCCTCGCCCTCCTGGCCGCCGGCCTCGGCCTGTGGCTGGGCGGTCTGCTGGCACCGGCCGCGCCGTAGTGGCGCGCCGCCCGGCCGCAGGCCTCCGGTCTCGCCGCACGAGTTCGGTCCCAGCGCACGCGTTAGAGCACGTGCGGTGAGACGAAACGCGTGCGACGACCCCCGCGCGTCCCCGACGGCGGCGTCAGCCCGCCGCCTCCCGGGCCGCCGAGTCGTCCTCCCCGTCCTCCTGTGCGTGGGTGACGCGGATCGCATCCGTCACCACGTCCAGCAGGCTTCCCCGCCGGTCGAACGCGCGACGCTGGATGCCGGCCCCGCCGCCGGTCTCGAGCATCCGCCGGAGTCCGGAGCGCACGAGTTCCCCGTCGCCGTTGGCGGTCAGTGCGCGGTCGACATGCGCGACCAGCGCATCCACCGCTTCCGCCCCCGCCGCCCCGCGTCCGTGCACCGGATGCGGGAGCCGGCCTGTCGCACCGGTGAGCGCCGCCTGCCACTCGGCCAGCCGGATCGCCGCGGCCGGCACCGCCACCGGCGCGACGCCCTGATGCCACTCTTGGACGGCCGTATCGACGAGTGCGCGGACGATGGCGGCGAGCACGATCGTGTCGCGCGGGTCGAGGCAGACGTCGGCGATCCGCACTTCGACCGTCGGCTGCTGGTGGGGCAGCCGCGCGTCGAGGTAGATCATGCGGCGGTCGAGGATGACGTCGGTGTCGACGAGGGTCCGCTCGAATTCCTCGTAGGCTGCCGCCGAGCCGAACACCTCCGTCGGGCCGGCGCTCTGCCACTGGTGCCACGCCGCGAACCGGTAACTGGCATAGCCGGTGTCGTCTCCGTTGGCGAACGGGGAGTTGGCGCTGAGGGCGAGGATGACAGGAAGCCAGTTGCGGATGCGGTCCAGGATCGCGACGCCCTCCTCCCGTGACGCGACCCCCACGTGCACATGGCATCCGCAGACCAGCACGTTCCGCGCGGTGGCTCCGTAGCGCTCCATCATCGTGCCGTACCGCGGCTCGCTGGTGGGATGCGGCACGAACTCCAGCGGGGACATCGCGAGTGCGACCGCGCGGGCCCCGTACGGCCGGACGAGGCCGTCCGCAAGCGCACGACCCGCGACGATCTCGGCGAACAGGTCAGCGGTCGACTCGTGCGGCCGGGTCTGGGCTTCGAGCATCTCCTCTTTGAACTCCTCCTCGACGCTCGGGCCGAGGTCCGGGTCGCCGGGCGCGCCGGATCCTGGAGGGCCGGCATCCGCGATGGCGCGTGGAGCGACAGCCATCGGGATGCCGGTGCGCTCGTCGACCAGGAGCAGCTCCTCCTCGACGCCGAGAGTCCTCATCGGCGCGAAGGGACTCGGGCACGGCCGGTCCTGGTCAGCGGGCGGGTCATGGTCTACGACTGCAGGAAGGGCTCGGTCGTGTAGCCGGAGTCGTTGAGGATCGACGCACTCGATTCGGGGACCTCCATGAACGCACCGGGCAGGTCGTTCAGCGGTTCGGAGACCACGACGCGGGCCGTCTTGCCGAACACCCTGAGCCGTTCGATGTCGGGGTACATCTCCTGGAGGGTCCCGATGTCCGCGGAGTGGAAGAGCGTCCGGCTCCGGCCCTGCGACGAATACCGGAACGTCCAGATCGTCGCGCCGTCCGAGACGGCGATCGTGCCCTGCATCGGAAAATCGATCCCATGGTCATGGCCGACCTGCTCGACCATGCGGATGGCCTTGCCCATCGCATCCACCGGGTCGTTCTGCAGGCCGAGGGTCAGGGCGAGATGGAAGAGCGTCTCGGAGTCGGTCGTACCGAGGATGCGCGGGTACAGCGACGGGTCGACCGCGAACGTGAGATCCCGCTTCGTCTTGTGGAAGTCCTTCAGATAGCCGTTGTGCATGAACAGCCAGTTCTCGTAGCGGAACGGGTGGCAGTTCGTCTGCTGGATGGGCGGGCCGGCCGCCGCGCGGACATGGCTGAAGAACAGCGGGCTCTCGATCGAGTTCGTGAGCTCGCGCAGGTTCTCGTCGTTCCACGCGGGCTCGGTGCTGTGGAACAGGGCGGGGATTATGTTCGCTTCACTGGTCGGATACCAGCCGAAACCGAAGCCGTCCCCGTTCACCGTCTCCTTGCCGAGCGGAGAGTTCAGCGATTGTGCGACGAGGGAATGCTCGGTGTTCAGGATCACTTCGGCCGGGCGCAACGGCTCCCCGGAATAGGCCAGCCAACGACACATCTTCCACACCCTTCAGGTCGCGCCCGCCACACGAACCAGGTCCGCGCGTGCTTACGGCGAGCGACTGTGCCCGAAGCGTAACCGACCGTTTTCGCGGCGGGCATCACCCGGATCGAATGACAAGGGACGCCACCGCGAGCGGCCTCACAGGCGCCTCACTCCTCCTCCACATCTGCCGCCTCGGTCTGGTCCATCCACCACTCGGTGAACTCACTGGCACGACCATCCGCTTCAAGGCGGATGACCCACAGATTGCTGTAGGTCGGGCCGGCGTGATACTCGGTGACGCCCTCCACGAACACCAGCGAGCCGTCGCGGCCGAGCGCCCGCCACTCGAAGTCGGCTGCACCCGGCTCGTCCTGCGCATCCAGCCAGCCCTCGACGATCTCGAGGTGACCGACCCAGGGGTCCGCGTACGGTTCGGTGCGATACGACGCATCCTCGGTGAAAAGCGCGCGGATATCGTCGGGGTCGTTCGACTCCCACGCCCGGCGGTACCCCTCGATCCAGGTCGCAATCGCGTCGCTCATGCGACCGTTATACGCCCTTTGGACCCGCTGCGAACATCCGGGGAGAAAACCGGTGGAAAGTTCTTTCCCCTGTTAGTCGAATTCGTCGTGCGGCCGTTCGACGTTCACACGTAACGTCTACGAGAAGGAGGACGACATGGAGTACATGCTGTTTATCACGAACGACCCCGAGGCCGAGCCGTACGATCCGAAGCAGGACAACATCGAAGAATGGGTCGACGACCTCGAGAAGAGCGGCATCCGGGGGCACGGCGACCGCCTTCGGCCGCCGGAGGACGCGAAGATCGTGCGCATCCGCCGGGGCCGGCTGGAGGTGACGGACGGCCCGTACACCGAGACCAAGGAATGGATAGCGGGCTACGACATCCTCGACTGCGAGAGCATGGACCAGGCCGTCGAGATCGCGTCGCGGCACCCGATGGCGCGATTCGGCCGTATCGAGGTTCGCGCGGTCTGGCCGTTCGAGTGAGCTGAGCGGGCGGGCGGGCGGTGCCTGGTGCGTGGGCGCTGCCCGCCCGCTCCGTCGTGCGGCGTTTCCGCTTCGCCGCACGTGTTCTGTACCACCGCACACGGTGGAACCTGTGCGCCGGGACGCAACGCGTGCGGCGGCGCGGCTCAGGGGTCGCGCCCGACGATCCGCGCGTCCGGGTCGAGGCACCAGGCCGTGAGCGCGGGCCAGTGTCCGTATCCCGCCGTGAGTTCCAGGTGCCCGCCGCCCGGGATGACCACGACCGGGATCCCGAGCGGGCCGCCGAATGCGGCCTCGGCCCCCTCCGGGCAGAACGGGTCGTCGTCGGATGCGACGATCACTGTGGATGGCGCACCATACGCCAGCGCGGGCCTCGGCAATGCAGCGAACTCCGCGACCGTGTCGATGCCCGCGATGACCTCGGGGGAGGGTGGCGCGACGAGCAGGACACGGTCGACCGTCCGAGCATCCGGGGTCGCGCCCAGCCAGAGCAGTGCGGACAGGCTGTGACAGATGACCGTGACCGTGTGGCCGTCGTCGGCGAGGACGCCGAGCAATCGCTCGATGGCGGATGTCCACCCCGCGACCGTCGGAGCGCTCGCGTCGGGCAGCTGCGGGTATTCGACCCGGCGTCCGCGCGCTCGGAGGTCACGGGCCAGTTCGAACTGCCAGTGGCCTTCCGGCCGGAAGTTCTGCCACCCGTGCAGGATCAGGTACGCGCTGTCCTCGCTTGCCATCGCCATCCCTCCACCTCCGGAAACACAAGTATTGCGTTCACAGATTGCCCGCATCCATTCGTGTTTCGCCGTCTTGACGCTAGCGTTGGTGCAGGTCCGCACAGAGGGGTTGCAGGTATGCGTAGATCGTCGAGGGTAGGGGCAGCGGCATTCGCCGTGCTATTCGTCGTCACCGGGTTGTCCGCGTGTTCGTCGACAGACTCGAAGGACCAGACCGTCGTCTCACCGACCACGAGCGAAGGTCCCGTCAATGGCTTCGTGCGCGACGGCCAGGTGCTCCACGTCTCCCGCGACGACGTCACCGTGAAAGTGCAGGCGTCGGGGGGTGAGCTGATCCTCCAGGGCGACAACCTGACGGTGACCGTCTCGGGCAACCTGGGCGACCTCATCCTGACCGGGTCGAACAACACGGTGACTTCGGGCGATGCGGAGTGGCTCGAGGTGTACGGCTCCAGCAATACCGTCAAAGCCGGCGGGGTGAGCAGCACGGTCCGCATCGAAGGCTCGCGCAACGATGTCTCTTTCAGCGGGGGCCCCAGCGTGCGAGTGCGCGGCAGCAACAACACGGTCAACGGCAAGCCGCAGTGACGCCAGGTCTCACAGCGGCGGAGCCATTCCTGAGTGCGGCGGATGCCGCGCGTGGTACCGTGCGCATGTGACCCGAATAGTGGCGGTCGCTCCCGCCCTCCCGGCCCGTACATACGCACAGGCTGAGATCACTGCGGCCTTGCTCGCGATGATCACCACCGACCCGGGTCGGCAGGCCGTGATGAAGCGCATCCATGCTGCCAGCGGTGTCGAGACCCGCAACCTGGTCATGCCGCTCGAGCAATACAGCACGCTCGCCTCGTTCCGCGAGTCGAATGACTTCTTCATCGCCGAGGGGACCACGCTCGCCGAGCGCGCGCTGACGGATGCGCTGGCCATCGCGGGACTCGCGGCCTCCGATGTCGACTTCCTCCTTTTCACGTCGGTCACGGGTATCGCTGCCCCCTCCATCGATGCGCAGCTCGTCTCCCGCCTGGGCCTGCGGCCCGACGTCAAGCGTCTTCCGTCGTTCGGGCTGGGATGCGTGGCCGGTGCCGCAGGGATCGCGCGCGTCCACGACTACCTGGTCGGGCATCCGAACGAGGTCGCTGTGCTGCTGTCGGTGGAGCTCTGCTCCCTGACCGTGCAGGCGAGCGATGATTCGATGGCGAACATCGTCGCCAGCGGGCTGTTCGGCGACGGCGCCGCGGCCGTGGTGATGGTCGGCGACCAACGGGCCCAGCAGCTCGGCATCGGGGGACCCGAGGTCGTGGACACCCGCAGCCGCATCTATCCCGACACCGAGGACGTCATCGGTTGGGACATCGGCGGCACCGGGTTCCGCATCGTGCTGAGCGCGGGCGTCCCCGAGGTGATCGACCGGAACTTCGCGACGGATGCGGCCGGCCTCCTGGAACGGCACGGCCTCACGATCGCGGATGTCGGCGTCTGGGCCGCGCATCCGGGCGGTCCCAAAGTGCTCGAAGCGTTCTCGCGCGCACTCGACCTGCCCGATGGCGCGCTCGACGCCAGCTGGCGGTCGCTGGCGCGCGTCGGCAACCTGTCGTCGGCGGCGGTGCTGCATGTGCTCGCCGAGCGGATGGATGCGCATCCTGCGGTCGGGACCAACGGGCTCCTGTTCGCACTCGGTCCCGGCGTCACGGCCGAGCTGGTGCTCCTGCGCTGGGTGGATGCGTGATCCGGGCCGACCGCATGATCCAGGCTGAGTCGTGATCGGGCTGTCTCGTGATCCGGACTGTCTCGTGATCGGGCTGTCTCGTGATCCGGGCTGTATCGTGATCCGGGCTGTCTCGTGATCCGGGCTGTATCGTGATCCGGGCTGTCTCATGATCTGGTACACAGCCCTGGTCCTCGCGACCGGGCTGGAGCGCATCGCGGAACTGATCGTGTCCACGCGCAACGCGAAATGGTCGTTCGCGCGCGGCGGTGTGGAGCACGGCCGCCGGCATTTCGGGCCGATGGTCGCGCTGCATGTCGGCCTGCTGTTCGCCTGCCTCGCCGAGGTGTGGATCGGTGACCGTCCGTTCATCCCGTGGCTCGGCTGGCCGATGCTGGTGCTCGTCTTCGCCAGCCAGGGCCTGCGCTGGTGGTGCATCGCCGTGCTGGGTCCGCGCTGGAACACCCGCGTCATCATCGTGCCCGGGCTTCCACTCGTCGACCGCGGGCCGTACCGCTGGTTCAAGCACCCCAACTATGTCGCGGTGGTCGTCGAGGGGATAGTGCTTCCGCTCGTGTACACGGGATGGATCACCGCCCTCACATTCACCGTCCTCAACGCCGTGCTGCTTCTCCGGTTCCGTCTACCGTGCGAGAACACCGCACTCGCATCGCTGCCGTCCGCAGCGGCGGGTCGTCCGGCGGTGCGATGAGCGGTGCGGGCGGTGCCGATCTCGACACCGACGTGATCGTCGTCGGCGGCGGCCCGGTGGGTCTTGCCGCCGCGATCGAGGCCCAGGCCGCCGGGTTCGACGTGGTCGTCGTCGAGCAGCGCGACGGACCGATCGACAAGGCATGCGGCGAGGGACTCATGCCGGGCGCGCTCGCTGCGCTGCACCGGCTGGGCGTCGACCCGGCAGGGCGCGACTTCCATGGGATCGCCTATGTCAGCGAGACCCAGCGCGTCGAACACCGTTTCGACGGCGAGGTCGGCCGGGGTGTGCGGCGAACCGTGCTGCACGCGGCGATGGCCGAGCGCGTGGCCGGGCTGGGCATCCCGGTCGTGCGCGGTCGCGTGAGCGCTGTGGCACAGGAGCGCGGCCGGGTGCAGGTCGTGTGGGACGGAGGGGGCGTGCGCGCGAACTGGATGATCGCGGCCGATGGCCTGCACTCGACCGTCCGGCGCCTGGTCGGCTGTGAACGACCGCCGGTGGCAGCGGTGAAGCGGAGGTTCGGCATCCGACGGCATTTCGAGGTCGCGCCGTGGAGCGACCTCGTGGAGGTCCACTGGACGCCGGATGTCGAGGCATACATCACTCCGGTCGACGCGGGGACTGTCGGTGTCGCGCTCCTCGGACCGCCGCATGTCGACTTCGATGACGCTCTCGCCCGCATTCCGCAGCTCGCTGAGCGCCTCGACGGCGCCGCGGCGCTCAGTTCGGCACGGGGAGCCGGGCCGCTGCGGCAGCGGACCACGCGCCGCGTCGCAGGGCGCGTTCTGCTGGCAGGGGATGCGTCGGGTTACGTCGACGCCCTCACCGGCGAGGGATTGCGGGTCGGCTTCGCGCAGGCGCGGTCGGCCGTGCGGAGCATCGCGGACGGGGACCCGTCGCGCTACGAGAGGGCCTGGTCTCGGGACACGCGGGATTTCCGCATCCTGACCAGTGCTCTTGTCGCTGCTGCGCGATCGCCGCTACGCGGGCGGATCGTGCCGGCAGCGGTCGCCAGTCCGGCGCTCTTCGGACGCATCGTGGACCGTCTGGCGCGCTGAAGCCGGGTCTCCGTCATCCGGTATATAAGATTCACAACACTTTGAATGCTTTTATAAGAAATGTTAACCGGCGATTTTCGTACCCTTCTCAGGATCAACCGGTATTCCTTGTAAGAGGGCGCCACAGCACGAGTGTTATTCGAATCTGCGCCAGAGAGACGAGCAGTGATGAGTCAGGTAGAGACCGGCCCCAGTTCCGCTGAATTCGCGGGTGGGGAGCGTCGGCGTACCACCATCACCTTCTACATCTCGGAGCTGCTGCGCAACCGCGCGCGTGCCGCCTACCGCCTCACCTCGTTCGCCGAGCAAGATGCCAGCTGGTCCGACATGCTCACCAAGGCCCTGCTCACCGAGGTCGAGCGCAGGGAGCGCATCCACAACCTCGGCGAACCGTTCACCGGCGGCGAAGAGCCCCTCTCGCCGGGGCGACCCATCGGGTTCTGAGCTGCAAGTGTGACGTTCGGAGCATCGCGGATGTCAGAGGGGGGTGCCACGATGAAAAGGAAGAGCGTCACCGCACCAGACATAGCCGGCCTGGCACCGGTATCCCGAAGCCGACCAACGGGCCCACCCGGCTCGCTCCACGTGGAGCGCCGAGAGTAAACTCTTATGTTTGCAACACCCGTATTTCACATGCGAAACCAGTAGAAATCATCGATCAGCAGTAGGAATCACAATGCACCTTTCACGCAAGAAACTGTTCGTCCCGGCCGTCATGGCAATCACGATCGCAGTGGGAGGTGGGCTCGCCGGTTGTTCGACCGGCACCTCCTCCGGCGGCTCGACCAGCTCGAGCACCAGCGCGAGCTCGGGCACGGAGACCCTCCCAGCGAGCTTCCCGAAGTCCGACGTCCCCGTCGTCGACGGCAAGATCCTTGTCGCCAAGGGTGACGCCGACACCGGGTGGAGCGTCACCGTCATCCCCACTTCGAAGACGGGCTTCGCCGATGCCAAGGCCGCACTCGAGAAGGCAGGCTTCAAGGCCGAGCCGAACGCGAACGCGACCGCGACCAGCACAACCATCTTCGATGGCCCGAAGTACACCGTGCTCCTCAGCACCCCCGGTACTGCCGTCACATACGCCGTCAGCCCTGTGTGAGCTGACCGCAGCCGATTGAGCTGGTGAGAGCCGGCCGGGTCGTCCCGCTTCCTTGGAGCGTTGACGGCGCGGCCGGTTCGTCAATGATCGAGCCGCAACGGAGTGCAGGTCGGCGGACTCTGCTGGGTTGGTGGGGCAACTACCGTTGCGCGGCGGTGAAAGCCCAGCGCGCTCGCTCGGCGATCGTGGCGCCGCGCTCGCGACTCTCGAGGGCGAGCTCAGCCGCCTCGGCCGCACCGATCCGGCCCGCCGCACAGTTCCACGCGACGAAGACGAGGTGGCGGGCGCGCACCATTCCCGCGAGGCGATTGACCTCGGCGGGCTCCAGCGCGAGCCGCGTGCCGTAGCCGGAGGCGAGAAGGTCGATGCGGCGCAGGTCCTTGCCGCCCTCGACCCACAGGAGGAATGCGAGCGACCAGAGTCGCGGACCGCGACCAGCGCCGGTCCAGTCGACCACCACCATCCTCGGTGCGCCTGTCCCGGACGCGGCTGTCGCGACGACATTGGCGAGAACGAAATCCGGATGCGTGAACGCCTGTGGGAGTCCCTCCCCGTCGTCGGCCCGCTCGAGCTCGTCGAGCAGTACGGTGACGGATGCGCGATCAGCGTGTGATGACGACGCCAGAGCATCGCGGACCCAGTTCCGGGCGGCGTCGAGCTCGGCGGATGGCGCGCCGTCCGCCGCGTGATGCCAGGCTCCGCCGGCCCGGGCGGGCGCATTCGCGTCGAGGGGGAGGGCGTGCAGCGTGCCCAGCATGCTGCCCAGTTCCCGGAGGCCGCCTGCCTCGCGGACGGTCGTTCGGCGCAGTTCGCGGGGGACCGGATGCACGAACTCGGTCACGAGCACGGCCGAGGCGCCGAGCATCGAGACGGGTTGGTCGGCGGCTTCCCGCTCCGCCGGAAAGTCGTGGGTCGCCAGCCAGCCTAGGGTCGCCGCGTCGGCCCGGACCACGTCGGCAGGCCGGTCCGGCGGAAATACTCGGGCGACCCACGCGGGTCCGTCGCCGCGCTCGATGCGCAGCACCCCGGAGTCGAGGTGCTGGATGTCCGCAACGTCGATGCCGTAGTGGGACGAGAGGTGCGCGCCGAGCGGGCCGGTGTCGATGTCAGCCGCGGAGATGGTTCCGAACACGTGCTGAGAGTACCTCAGCGCGCCGGGGATGGTTCGCGGCGGCTGGCGCCCGTGTTGTGTCCCGCCGCACGTGTTGTGTCCCGCCGCACGTGTTGTGTTCCGGCGCACGTGCTGTGTCCCCCGCACATGTTGTGTTCCGGCGCACATGTTGGAACGTGTGCGATCGGACGTAACGTGTGCGGCGAGAACTTCCCCGGGCTCAGCGAGGCGTATGGGCGCTGGCTGATCCGGCAGAGTCGCCGCCGCCGCACGTGTTTGGTCCGAGCGCACTAGTTCTAACAAGTGCGCCGAGACGGAACACGTGCGGCGGGACGGAACGCGTGCGCCGGGACGGAACGTGTGCGGCGGGACGGAACGTGTGCGCCTGGACGGAACGTGTGCGCCGAGACGAAACACGTGCGGCGAGACGAAACTAGTGCGCCGAGACGTAACGAGCGCACCGGCGCAGAACCCGCGATCAGCCGAGCAGCAGCGCGCTCAGCTGGTCCGCCGAGTGCACGACGGCGATCGCGCCGGCGGCCTCGGCGGGCGAGCCGTAACCCCACTCGACGAGGATCGTCGGCAGGCCGTGCTCGCTGGCGCCTTCGACGTCGTGCGAGCGGTCGCCCACCATGACGGTCTGCGAAAGGTCGACGCCCTGCTCGGTGAGGCGGCGGAGCGCCTCGGCCACGACATCCCCCTTCGCGCTGCGCGACTCGTCCTCTGACGCGCCGCAGATCACGTCGAAGAATTCGGCGAGCCCGAAGTGGTCGAGGATGCGGCGGGCCTGCAGCTCAGGCTTGCTGGTGGCGACGGCGAGCGGGATGCCCGCATCCTTCAGGCGCTTCAGCACGCCCCGGACGCCGGGGAAGACGGCCGAGTCGAAGGCGCCGTCGGCGTGGTAGCTGGTGCGGTAGATCGCGAGGGCCTCGCGGGCCTCGGGCTCGGTCATGTGTGCGAAGTCGCGGAACGAGTCGAGCAGCGGAGGGCCGACGTATTCGACGAGTTCGGCGGGAGACGGGATGGGCAGTCCGAGCGCCTCGAGGGTTGCAGCGATCGACTTGGTGATGCCGGGCGCGGAGTCTGTGATGGTGCCGTCGAGGTCGAACAGGACACAGGTCCAGGTTCGCGTGACGGTCAGGGTCGGGTTTGTCATAACCGTCCAATAGTAGGTTCGGATATTCGGGGTTTGCTCAACGTCCGCTGAGAGCGGATTCGATGTGCGAGCGCGCGACCACCATCGTATTCGTGCCCGGATTGAACTGGACAGCAACGAAATCCGCAGTTTCGATGAGCGCGAGCGCCTCCCGCGAAGGGACGATGATCGCCTGCACCTGCGTGCCTTTCTTCGCGGTCGCCCCGACGGCGTCGCGCAGCGCCTTCATCGAGGTGAAGAGGGGAAGCACCGGCTCGCCCGTGGTGGATGCGATGGTGCGGACGTGCGTCCCGGACGCCTCCGTCGACCCGGTGACGTCTACGACCAGCCCGCCCGCGAGTGCAGCCTCGAGCAGCGCGTCCAGCGCTTCGAGGGTCGGCTCCGCGTTGATCGCATCCAGCGCCTTGCGCACCGCGACGTTCTCGTAGCTCTGCGGGAAGCGGCCCCCGGCTTTCATCAGAACAGCCTGCTCTCGCTGTCGTCGAGGCCGCGCATCGCGTCGTAGTCGAGCACCAGGCAGCGGATGCCGCGGTCCTCGGCGAGGGTGCGCGCCTGCGGCTTGATCTCCTGTGCGGCGAACACGCCGGTCACGGGTGCGAGGTGCGGGTCGCGGTTCATCAGTTCGAGGTAGCGCGTGAGCTGTTCGACGCCGTCGATGTCGCCGCGGCGTTTGAGCTCGACGGCGACGGCGGCTCCGTTCGCATCCCTGGCCAGGATGTCGACGGGGCCGATGGCCGTCATGTATTCGCGGCGCACGAGGGTGTGCCCGTCGCCGAGGAGGTCGATCTGCTCGGCGAGAAGTTTCTGCAGGTGGGCTTCGACGCCGTCCTTCTGGAGACCGGGGTCGATCCCGAGCTCATGGGCGGAGTCGTGCAGCACCTCGTGGATCGAGACGACCAGCATGTCGGCCGTCTTCGCCTGGCTGACACGCCACACCTCGGTGACACCCGCTTCGGCCTGGAGGACGTCGGGCTCGATGACGGTGAGCGTGCAGGGCGGGCTCATCCAGTTCAGCGGCTTGTACGATCCTCCGTCGGAGTGCACGAGCAGGCTCCCGTCGGACTTGAGCATGAGGAGCCGGGTCGCGAGCGGAAGGTGCGCGCTCAAGCGCCCGGCGTAGTCGACGGAGCACTGGGCAATGACAAGACGCACCCATAGAGGTTAACGCACGCCGCCGACGCGTGCCCGCCGCTCAGGCCGCCATTCGCCGGGCTCAGCGCCTCGGCGCGTGTGTCCGTGCGCGAGCATTCGCAGGGCAACCGCGACACCGCCGTCGTGCCGCGCCGCCGCAGTCGCCGGCGTGTGCGAGCCCCGCGCGCGCCCGCTTACGCGTCGGCCGGCACCCGAGGAGCGCGCGCCCGCGACGCCTCGCGCACCGCGGGCGCCGCCAGCGCGGATGCGACCATGAGCACGAGCACCACGAACAACGCGTTCAGGATGCCGAACGCCTGGCCCAGGAACCCGATCAGCGGAGGCCCGACGAGGAATGCGCAATACCCGATCATCGCGACGGCGCTCACGCGCGCGGCCGGCTTGTCGGTCCCGTCGGCCGCCGCGGACATCCCGAGCGGGAAGCCGAGGGACACACCGAAGCCCCACAGGACCGTGCCGACCACGACCATCCAGAGCGGGCCGCCGAGGATGAACAGCAGCAGGCCGACCACGCCGAGCCCGGCGGTGATGCGGATGGAGTTGGTACGTCCGACCCGGTCGACGAGCGGGCCGCCGAGGACCCTGCCGATCGTCATGGCTGCGACGAAGACGCCGAAGACGAGTGCGCCGGTCGCGTTGGACTGGTGGTGCCCGTCGACCACCCCGAGGGCCAGCCAGTCGTTGGCGGAGCCTTCCGCGAAGGCCATGCCGAGCATTACCACGCCGATCAGGATGAGGCGCCAGTCGGCCCAGACCGACAGGTTCTCCCGCAGGCGCGCCCCCCACGGCTGCTTCTCGGGCTCGCCTTCCTCGGGGTCGCCGAGTTCGACTTCGCTGGGGATGAACCGCACAGCCAGCACGGCGGTCCCCACGACGAGCACGGCGATCACCATCAGGTGCCACGACACGTCGATGTGCAGGGCGGCGGCAGCGGCGCCGAGACCCGCGCCCACGACCGTGCCGAGGCTGAAGCACGCGTGCATGAGCGGCATGAGCGTCTTGCCGATCTCGCGTTCGACGGCCGCACCTTCGACGTTCATCATCACGTCGACCATCCCGTTGCCGAAGCCCAGCAGGGCGAGGCCGAACCCGACGAGCGGGACGAAGTGGAGGAACGACACCCCGCTGCCGATGAGCACCATGCCCGCCGCCACGATGACCAGGGAGATGACCATGCCCCGGTGAGGGCCGACTTTCGCGAGCAGGGGTGCGGATGCGACGAGTCCGAGGATGGCGCCGATGGACATGCCGAGGATCAGCAGCCCGACCTGGGCCGTGTCCAGCCCGAGCCCGTCGCGGACGCCGGGGATGCGAGCCACCCAGGTCGCAAGGCTGAGCCCGCTCAGGATGAAGATGACGAACACCGCGTTGCGCCATGCCGAGAGTTCGCGTCGGCTGCGCGTTGTGGGGGATGGCGTCGTCTGCGACATGATGTTCCTGATGTTCCTGATGGTTCGAATGCGGTCGGATGTCGCGGTGGTGGCATCCTCGAATCGATTCGATCGAATCGATTCGACTAAGCTATCGGAGAAAGCGTCCGACTTCAACCGGCGTGGAAGGACAGATCTGTGAGCGACGAGCCGAAAACACCCGGCGGCACACGTCCCACCCTGGCCGCAGTGGCGCAGCTCGCCGGTGTCTCCAACTCGACCGCATCCCTTGCGTTCAGCGGAACAGGACCGGTCTCCGACGCGACCCGCGAACGCGTCCTGGCCGCCGCCCGCGAGCTCAGCTACGCCGGTCCGGACCCGCGCGCGCGCTCGCTGCGCCGCGGCCGCTCCGGGATCGTCGGCGTCGTCATCGAAGAGCGCGTCCGCGACGCCTTC
This sequence comes from Leifsonia sp. Ger2509, assembly GCF_055231915.1. NCBI lineage: Bacteria > Bacillati > Actinomycetota > Actinomycetes > Micrococcales > Microbacteriaceae > Leifsonia > Leifsonia sp. Ger2509. Next base: position 2,150,748 of record NZ_JBUYVB010000003.1, on the reverse strand, counting down.
CGCGACCCGATCAAGATCGCCCTCCTCGATGGCATCTCGCAGGAGCTCGCTGCGATCGACGCCGGGCTGCTCATCCTGACCGACACGGGGGAGGCCGCCGGGCGCATCCAGGATGCGTCGATGGATGCCGTGGTGCTGATCGGATGCAGCCCCCGCCTCGACGAGTCGGTCGCAGCTCTCCGGCAGCGCGGCATCCCCCTCGTCGCCATCGAGGGCGACCCGTCCGGCGGCGTGCTGACCATCGGTCAGGACAACCGCGAGGCGACCCGTCTCGCCGCCCAGCACCTGTGGGATCTCGGACACCGTGACGTCGCGCTGGTGACGCTCCCGCTGGACCGGGACCGCATCCGCGGAGACTTGACCCCGGACCGCGAGGCCCTCGGCAGCTCGAACACGACCATGGAACGTCTCGCCGGCGCCCGCGACGTCTTTCCCGATGCGCCCGCATTCACTGCCCGCGGCAGCTTCGTCGAAGAGGGGACTCTCGCCGCGCACGCCCTTCTCGCCGACCCGGAGCACCGGCCGACCGCGATCCTCGCGCAGAGCGACCTGCTCGCCGCCGGGGTGATCCGCGCCGCCGAAGAGCTGGGCATCGCTGTGCCCGCCGAGCTCAGCGTCGTCGGATTCGACGGGGTGCGCGTGGACGGACTGTGGCCGTACGACCTGACGACGCTGGTGCAACCCGCCGTCGAGAAGGGGCGTGCAGCAGGGGCCGCCATCGTCGAGATGCTCGACGGCGAGACCCCTGTTCCCGTCAGCTTCACGAGCGAGTTCCACACCGGGAACACGACGGCGGCACCCGCGCGCTGACGGTCGCGGTCCGGCATCCGTCTGCGGTCACATAGTGTGAAACCATGACCGCCCTCGAAGAGCTGTACTACGACCTCCACGCCCACCCCGAGCTCTCGTTCGCGGAGCACCGGACCGCCGGCATCGTCGCCGAGCGACTGACCGCTCTCGGACTCGACGTCACACCAGGTATCGGCGGCACTGGCGTCGTCGGCGTTCTGTCCAACGGCGACGGCCCGACCGTGCTTCTGCGTGCCGACATGGACGGCCTGCCCGTCGCTGAGGAGACCGGCCTTTCGTACGCGAGCACGCAGACCGTGATCGACGAGTACGGCCACGAGGTCGGGCTGATGCACGCGTGCGGTCACGACATCCACATCACCTGCCTGATCGGCGCGGTCGAGCGCCTGCTCGAGACGCGCGCCGAATGGAGCGGCACGGTCGTCGCGCTGTTCCAGCCCGCCGAGGAGCACGGCGGCGGCGCCCAGGTGATGGTCGACGACGGCCTCTACGAGAAGGTCCCGAAGCCGGATGTGGTGCTCGGCCAGCACGTCGCCCCCTACCCGGCCGGCATCGTCGGCGCGCACTCCGGGCCGGCCATGGCGGCCGTCGACGCCCTCGACGTCACCATGTTCGGACGCGGCGGGCACGGCTCCCGCCCGGAGACCACCATCGACCCGGTCCTGATGGCGGCAGCGACCGTCGTGCGATTGCAGGGTGTCGTCGCACGCGAGGTCGCCGCGTTCGACCCGGCCGTCGTCACCGTCGGATTCCTCAACGCGGGCACCAAGAGCAACATCATCCCGTCGGAGGCGGCCATCGGGATCAGCATCCGCAGCTTCGACGAGACCGTGCGTGAGCGCGTCGTCGGCGCGGTCGAGCGGATCGTCCACGCCGAGGCGCAGGCGTCGGGAGCGACGCGCGCGCCCGAGTTCGCCGTGACCGAGCGCTACCCCGTCACGGTCAACGATCCGGATGCGACGGAGCGCACCAACAACGCGTTCCGTGCCGCCTTCGGCGACGACCGCGTATTCGACCCGGGTCTCATCGCGGGCAGCGAAGACGTCGGGAACCTCGCGACGGCCGCCGGTGCGCCGCTCGTCTACTGGTTCCTGGGAGGCGCGGACCCCGAGGTGTATGCGGCGGCGGATGCGGCCGGCACGCTCGACACGGACATCCCGTCGAACCACTCGCCGTTCTTCGCGCCGCTGCCGCAGCCGACGATCGACGCCGGCGTGCAGGCGCTCGTCGTCGCCGCGCGGGAGTGGCTCGGCTGAGCCGCGCCACGCCCGGCTCCGTCCCGGCGCGATTGGTCGCCAAGAAATCGGGCCATCGCACGATTGCTCGCCAAAAGTTTGGCGACGAACTCGACTGAATCGGCTGCTACGCCAGGTGGTCGAGATACCGCAGGATGAGTCCTTCGCGCAGCGCCCACGGCGACACTTCGAGTTCGTCGACGCGAAACGCGCGCATCGCCTCGCGGAGCACGATGGCCCCCGCGACGATCTGGAACGTGCGATCGGCGGTGATACCGGGCAGCGCAGTGCGGGCTTCGGCCGGGATCTGCGCCAGGCGCGGAACCCAGTCGCGCAGCTCACTCCGCTTGAGGAGGCTCCGCTCCGTTCCGCCGGGCCCCGGTGCGACCGTGCCGGCGAGCCGGGCGAGCGAGCGGATGGTCTTGGAGGTGCCGACCACGTGCTCGTCACCCGGGCGCCCCGCGAACGCGCCCACCGCATCCGCCAGCACGGACCGCGCATGCGTGCGGAGCGCCTCGACCTGCGCTTCCAGCGGAGGGTCGTCGTGGAGGAACCCGATCGTGCTGCGGCCCGCCCCGAGCGGCACGGACACCGCCGTGTCCGGGATCTCGTCCACCCCAGACGCGATCTCGAGCGAGCCGCCACCGATGTCGAGCAGGAGGATCCTGCCCGCCGACCAGCCGGACCAGCGCCGGACCGCGAGGAACGTGATCCGCGCCTCGTCCGCGCCCGAGAGCACCTGCAGTTCGACACCGGTGCGGTCGGCGATCAGGGCGAGCACCTCCGGGCCGTTCGTCGCCTCCCGGATGGCCGACGTCGCGAACGGCAGGAGTTCGTCGATCCCTTCCTCGGCGGCCGACGTCACCGCGGCCCCGATCGCGTCGAGGATCGCAGTGACGCCCTCGTCGCTGATCGCGCCGTCCGCCGTGATGTAGCGCATGAGTCGCAGCACGGACTTGTGCGCGGCGGCCGGGATAGGGCGGGCGCCGGGATGGGCATCCACCACCAGGAGATGCACCGTGTTCGAGCCCACGTCCAGCACCCCGAGTCGCATGTCCCGACACTACCGCGCCGCACTCACGCCTGACGGCCGCTGTCAAGGCCTTGTCCGGACTCCCTGTTCGGCGTACGTTTCGCCGCATGACTCACAGTCTGAGAACCCAGATCGAAGTCCTGTCCTGGCGCGAGCCGGCCGTTTCCGAAGCGGGGTGGGCCGCATGAGCGCCGCAGGCTGGACCGCCATCATCATCGCTGTCGTCGCCGTCATCGTGATCGTCCTGATCATCACGATGTCGGGGCGCAGGCGCCGGGAAGCCGACCGCGCCAAGGCGGTCGAGATGCGCCAGAAGGCCGAAGCCGAGGCGCTCGGTGCGCGCGAGCATGAAGCCAAGGCTGCGCGCGCGGCGGCGGATGCGAAACAGGCCGAGGTGGATGCCGAACGGCTGCGTCGCGAGGCTCTCGATCGCCAGAATGAGGCGCAGGAAGCGCAGACACGCGCCGCAGAGCAGGCGCGGCGGGCGGATGAGGTCGATCCCGACGTGAAGACGAAGACGGGTGCGGCCCATGCTGCAGCACCGACCGGTGCCGACCCGAACGCGACCGCTGCGCCGACGACAGCCGCACCGGCTGCGGCACCGACGACGGCCGTCCCGACCACGGCCGCGCCGAACGCCGCTCCGGTGACGGCTGTCCCTCCCGCGGCCCCGGCGGCTGCTCCTCCGGCGACCGCCGCGCCGACCGCCGCACCCGCGGAGCCCGACGCCACACGCGGAGTCGTCGGCCCGGACGGCGTGCGCCGCGAGCCCGGAGTCCGCTAGCCCGACCGTGCGGGGCGGGGGCTGTACCGCCCCGCACGTGCCTGCGCCACATCCCCGCACGTGCCTGCGCCACATCCCCGCACGTGCCTGCGCCACATCCCGTGACGCCCGCTCGCCCAACCACGCCCGCCATCCTCGCTGAGCATGATCGGTCGCCAAAAGTTCGGCGACCAATCGCCGTGGGAGGCTATCTTTTGGCGACCGATCGCGCCGCGCGGGCCGCGCACGTCGCACGCGCGAACGCGGGGCCGACAATGCCCAAAGACATGCCCGTAAAGATCCCGTTAGGAAGATTCACAAATTTGTGAAACCGGCGTACGATCATCTTCATGAACACTGTGATTGAGACCTCGGGTCTCGAGAAGCGCTTCGGTCGCGTTCGTGCCCTCGACGGGCTCGACCTGTCGGTGACAGCGGGCGAAGTGCACGGCTTCCTCGGGCCGAACGGTGCCGGGAAGTCCACCACCATCCGCGTTCTCCTCGGTCTCGCGAAAGCGAACGGCGGTTCCGCGACCGTCTTCGGCCGCGACCCCTGGAAGGATGCGGTCGACCTGCACCGGCAGATCGCCTACGTTCCCGGCGACGTCAGCATCTGGCCGAACCTGACCGGCGGCGAGGCGATCGATCTGCTCGCCCGTCTGCGTGGGGGCACCTCCGACAGGGCGGCCTACGCCCAGCGCAAAGCGCGCCTGATCGACGTCTTCCAACTCGACCCGCGCAAGAAGGGCCGCGCTTATTCGAAAGGCAACCGGCAGAAGGTGGCACTGGTGGCCGCTTTCGCGACACCGGCCGACCTCTACATCCTCGACGAGCCGACGAGCGGGCTCGATCCCCTGATGGAGGCGACATTCAACGCGGAGATCGCGCGCGTCTCCGGCGAGGGCGCGACCGTGCTGCTGTCGAGCCACATCCTGTCCGAGGTCGAGCAGTTGTGCGACCGCGTGAGCATCATCCGCGCCGGCAAGACCGTCGAGTCCGGCACTCTCGCCGAGATGCGGCACCTGACCCGCACCGAGATCTCGTTCGCGGCCGACGGCGTGACGGATGCGGATCTCGCGCGCATCCCCGAAGCCCACGAGGTGGCCACCAACAACGGCCGTGTGCGGTTCACCGCCGACAGCGACAAGCTGCCGGGCGTCCTGAACGCCCTTGCCACCCTCGACGTGAAGAGCCTGACCGTCGCACCCCCCTCGCTCGAAGAACTCTTCCTGCGCCACTACGGCGACCAGATCGCCACCGAAGACGCCATCGGCACGCCGAAGGCCGGACGAGGTGCGGATGCGCCGGCGCCGGCCGGCGACACCACCGGCACCGCAGGCACCCCGGGCACCCCGGGCACCACAGGCACGGAGGCGACGCGACGATGAACACGTTCGGTGCGCTTCTGCGCCAGCGCCTCCGCCGCGATCGCTGGCAACTCATCATCTGGGTCCTCGCGATCGGGGTCCTGGGCGCCTTCTCGGCCCAATCGCTGAGCACGACCTACGGGAGTGCCGCGGGCCGTATCGAGCTGATGCATCTCGCGATCGCCAATCCCGCGATCCTTGTCCTCCGCGGCCTCCCGCAGGGGACCAGCCTCGCCGTGGTCACCTTCTTCGAGATCTACACCTTCCTCGCACTGCTCGCCGGACTGATGAGCACGTTCCTCGCGGTGCGCCACACGCGCGCCGAGGAGGAGTCCGGCCGTGCCGAGCTCGTGGCCGCGACCGAGGCCGCTCGCATCACCCCGACCGTGGCGACCATCGTCCACGGGCTGATCGCGAACATCCTGGTCGCGCTCGCCGTAGCGCTGGGCTTCATCTCGACCGGTCTCCCGGTCGAAGGATCGTTCGTCGCCGGGGCGGCGGTGGGCGGCGCCGGCGTCGCGTTCCTCGCGATCGGGCTGTTCACCTCCCAGCTGATGTCGACCTCCCGCGGTGCGAACGGCGTCGCGGCCGCTGTGGTCGTGCTCGCCTACTTCCTGCGCGGGATCGGCGACTCGATCGGCACGGTCCGGCCTGACGGTGTGCACATGGTCAGCGGATGGCCGACCTGGCTCTCGCCGATCGGCTGGGGCGAGCAGATGGACGCCTGGGGCGGCAATGTCTGGTGGCCCCTCCTGCTCGATCTCGCCTTCGCCGCGGCCGTCATCGCGGTCGTCTTCCTCCTCCAGTCGCAGCGCGACACCGGCGCGAGCCTGGTCGCCGAGCGCTCAGGCCGGGCGGATGCGCGACCCACCCTGAACGGACCGCTCGGCCTCGCCTGGCGCCTGCAGTGGCCGACCATCCTCGGCTGGGCCGCCGGCGGAGCGGCGACCGGAGTGCTCGCCGGCGCCCTCGGAAGCGTGGTCAGCTCGTCGATCTCGAACGACCCGACGCTCTCGTCGATGCGCAAGGCACTGGCTTCCATCGGCTCCGGCGGAGGCGGGTCGCTGACACAGATCGTGATCTCCGCGATCTTCGCGATCGTCGGTGTCCTGGCGGCCGCCTGCGCCACCCAGGTCGTCGTGCGGCTGAGGCAGGAGGAGGCAGCAGGCACGGCCGAAGTGATGCTGGCGACCCCGCTGTCGCGCATCCGCTGGCTTCTCGAGTTCATGCTGGTCGGCGTGATCGCCGTCGTGGTCGTCCTCGTGGCCGCCGGTATCGCATCCGGGCTGAGCGCGGTGGCCACCGGAGAGGACTCCTCGATGGTCAACGCCTCCTTCGCCGCGGCGGCAGCCCAGCTTCCGGTATCGCTGATCTACCTGGGCGTCCTGTCGCTGGTGTTCGTCGTGCTGCCCACCTGGTCGATCGTGATAGCGTGGGCGGCCCTCGGCCTCGGTGCCTTCCTCGGCATCTTCGGCGGGTTCATCGGACTGACGGACTCGCTGCAGAAGCTGTCCCCGTTCGCGCATACCCCCGTCGTGACGGGTCCGTCGCCCGACTGGACCGGCGGGATCTGGATGATCGTGATCGCGATCGCTGCCACGGCCGTCGCCGCGCTGCTGATCAGGAGGCGCGACTTCGCGATCGCCTAGAACGGATGCTGGACCACGATGACCCGGACGGGAGACTGAACCATGGCGAAGGATGAGCGCGCGCTGCATGACGTCGTCGAGCACACGGCCGCCATCCTCACCGCGGCCGGGTTTCCCAAGATGCCCGCGCGGGTGCTCATGGCGCTGACCGTGTCCGAGACCGGTGGGCTCACTGCGCAGGAGCTGTCGGAGCAGCTGGGCGCGAGCGCGGCCGCCATCTCGGGGGCGGTGCGGTACCTGCAGACGCTGGGCATCATCCGGCGCCTCTCCCAGTCCGGCAGCCGCCGGGACCGGTACGAACTGCCGGAGAACGCCTGGTACACGGCGCTCACGACGGAGAGCCCGATCTACGGCGTGCTCGCGGCGCAGGCGGATGCGGGGGTGACGGCCATCGACGATCCGTCGTCGGTCGCCACCGACCGGCTGCAGGAGATGGCGCGGTTCTACCGCTTCCTCGAGGTGCGGATGCCGCAACTGCTCGCTGAGTGGGATGCGCTGCGCCGGTTGCCGGTCGAAGAGCCGCTGACGCAAGCCTGACCGCGCCGCCGGCCTGACCGCGTCCCGGTCGCGACGGCACCCCAGGACGCGACGGCGCCCCGGTCGCGACGGCGGGCGATGGCCTGAACGTGACAGTTCCGGCCGAGAGTGCCTCGCAGAGCGGGCACGCTCGACCGGAACGGTCATTCTCGCGCGGTCAGGCCGCGGGCGGGTACGCCGGCGGTGTGGGCGGGTAACCAGGAGGCGCGGCGGTCGGTCGCGGCCGGTCGAACCGGGCGCCCAGCACATTCGTCGGGAGCAGGAGCAGCACCAGCAGGATGATCGGGCCCACGAACGGGATCAGCGACAGGAAGAAGAACGGGCCGGCCAGGTTCGCGTCGTGCAGTCGTCGCCACGTGATAGCGAGCCACGGCACGACCGTCGCCAGCCACCACAGGCCGCCGAGGGCACCGAAGAACCAGAAGCCGGGGGTCGGATGGAACCCGCCGTTCCGATACATGGCCAAGCCCATCTGGCCGGTCGCGTTCCCGATGATGTTGATCACGGCCTCGATCACCGCCCACGCGAGCACCCACCACCACAGCTCGCTGCGGCTGGCGCGGCCGGTGAAGTCGGCGTACTTGCGCCAGAACCGCTGGAAGGCGACACCGAACGGGGCGCCGTAGTACGGAGCCCAGTCGGGGACGGGTGCACCCGGCTGCTGGTACGGCTGGCCCATCCCGGGCGGTGGCGGCGGAGGAGGCGGCGGAGCCGAGGGAGGACCGGCGGGCGGCTGGGCCGGCGGCTGGTCGGGCGGCTGGTACGGAGGCTGCTGCGAAGACATGCGATGCTCCTTGTGGATCGGTGAACGATCTGTCGAACATAGTCAAGCGCCCGAACGAGCGAAATGCCATCATTTCCGACCCCTCACGAATGTCGTCGCGACACCATAGGCTGGTCGAATGACTGACGCGGCGCCTGCATCCGGTATCAAACTCGACGAACTCGACCCGGCCATCCGCCCGCAGGACGATCTGTTCCGGCATGTCAACGGCAAGTGGCTCGCGAGCACCGAGATCCCGGCCGACAAAGCGCGCTACGGCTCGTTCCTCATCCTCCGCGAGGAGGCCGAGGCGGCCGTGCGTGAGATCATCGACGGGGCGACCGGGGCGCCGGAGGGCACCGAGGAGCGCAAGTTCGGCGACGTGTACGCGAGCTTCATGGATGAGGAGCGTGTCGAGAAACTGGGCGTCACGCCGATCGCATCGCAGCTCGCGCTCGCGAGCGACGTGAGCAGCATCCCCGACCTGCTGTCGACCATCGGCCGCCTCGAGCGCCACGGGCTCAGCGGCTTCTACCAGCTCTTCGTCGACAACGACCCCGGCAACCCGGAGCGCTATCTCGTCTTCGTGGAGCAGTCGGGCATCTCCCTGCCCGACGAGAGCTACTACCGCGAAGAGAAGTTCGCATCCGTGCGCGCGGCGTATCTCTCCCACCTGCAGCGGATGTTCGAACTCGCCGGCCTCGACGGCGCACCCGAGCGGGCCCAGCGCGTCTTCGACCTCGAGACGGCGATCGCCTCGCACCACTGGGACAATGTCGCCTCGCGCGACAGCGAGAAGACATACAACCTGTTCGCCTGGGCGGATGCCGCGGCGCTGTTCGCGGGCGGCGGGGCCGGCGCGGCCACCGCATCCGCGCCCGCCGACCTCGGCGACTGGCTCACCGCACTGGGCGCGCCCGACGACGCCCTCGCCGAGGTCGTCCTGCGCCAGCCGAGCTTCACCGGCGGTCTCGCGAGCCTGCTCACCGCCGACCGCCTCGAGAGCTGGAAGGACTGGCTGGCCTGGCAGGTCATCCACGGCGCAGCCCCGTACCTGAGCGGAGCATTCGTCGAGGAGAACTTCGACTTCTACGGCCGCACCCTCACAGGCACTCCGCAGATGCGCGACCGCTGGAAGCGCGGCGTCTCGCTCGTCGAGGGCGCGATGGGTGAGGCCGTCGGGCGCATCTACGTCGAGAAGCACTTTCCGCCGGCGGCGAAGGAGAGCATGGATGTGCTGGTCGCCAACCTGATCGAGGCGTATCGGCAGAGCATCCGCACTCTCGAGTGGATGGGCGAGGAGACCCGCGACCGCGCCCTCGAGAAGCTCGCGAAGTTCACGCCGAAGATCGGGTTCCCCGTGAAGTGGCGCGACTACTCCAGCCTGGTGATCGACCCGACCGACCTGTACGGCAACGTGCGTGCGACCAGCCTGTTCGAGTTCAACCGCGAACTCGGCAAGATCGGCAGACCCCTCGACCGCGACGAATGGTTCATGACGCCGCAGACGATCAACGCCTACTACAACCCGGGCTTCAACGAGATCGTGTTCCCGGCGGCCATCCTGCAATATCCGTTCTTCGATGCCGCGCGCGACGACGCGGCCAACTACGGTGCGATCGGTGCCGTCATCGGGCACGAGATCGGTCACGGCTTCGACGACCAGGGCTCCAAGTACGACGGCGACGGCCGCCTTACGGACTGGTGGACGAGCGCCGACCGGTCGGCGTTCGAGAAGCGCACCGCGTCGCTGATCGAGCAGTACAACCGGCTTGCCCCGGCCCAGGTCCCCGGCAACTTCGTCAACGGCGCGCTCACGATCGGCGAGAACATCGGCGACCTGGGCGGCCTCGCGATCGCCTGGAAGGCTTACCTGATCTCCCTCGACGGTCAGGAGCCGCCCGTCATCGACGGCCTCACCGGGGCCGAGCGCTTCTTCCTGTCGTGGGCACAGGCCTGGCAGGAGAAGGGCCGCGACGAAGAGGTGATCCGCCTGCTGGCGATCGACCCGCACTCGCCCAACGAGTTCCGGTGCAACCAGATCGTCAGGAACATCGGCGAGTTCTACGACACGTTCTCCGTCGCCGAAGGCGACGCCCTCTGGCTGGACCCGTCCCAGCGCGTCTCCATCTGGTGATCTAATGGAAAACTGGTGGCCCGGGGGGACCATCCAGACAAGGATTGAGAAGGAATGCCCCCCGCCGTGACGATCCCCACCCAGGATTCCGAACGCCGTAGCCGGCACAGCGCGATCAGGCGCGGTCGGCACCGCGGTGCGGAAGCGTCGCAGAGTTTCAGCCGCGGTTTCGCGGCCCTCGGCCAGTTGGCGTTGAACGGCGTGCAGGTGTCCGCGCGCGCGACCGACCTCGCAACGGGGGCGGTGCTGTTCTCCGTCGACGACCATGTCGTCATGCCGACGGCGAGCATCGGCAAAGTGCTGCTGCTCGTCGAGGTCGCGGCGCGCATCCAGAACGGTCAGCTCAGCCCGCTCGCGCTGCTCGACCGTTCCTTCGAGGATGCGGTCGGGGACTCGGGGATCTGGCAGCACCTGCAGGCGCCGTCGCTTCCGGTCGCCGACCTCGCGGCCCTCATCGGTGCGACCAGTGACAACCTGGCCACCAACGTGCTGCTGCGCCACATCGGACTCGATGCGGTGAGCGCCCGCACCGAGGCGCTCGGACTCACCCGCACCGCCCTGCTCGACCTGGTGCGCGACCACCGCGGGCCCGACGACGCACCGCAACTCTCCGTCGGCAGCGCGAACGAACTGACCTGGCTGTTCTCCGCTCTCGCGCGCGGTGAGATCGTCAACTCCGTGACCAGCCAGCGGGTCATCTCGTGGCTGTCGCTCAACGCCGACCTGTCGATGGTGGCGAGCGCGTTCGGCCTCGACCCGCTGTCGCACCGCACCGTCGAGCACCGCACGCTGCTGGTGAACAAGACGGGCACGGATGTCGGCGTGCGCAGCGAGGTCGGCGTGCTCCGCGGGCCGCGGGCCGGAATCACCTACGCGGTGTCGATGTACTTCGACGACGCGACCCTCGCATCCCGCCTCGCCGTGCTCGAAGGGATGCGCACGGTCGGCCTCGATCTGCTCGAATACGTGCACTAAGGGCGCGTCCGCCATCCCTGTTGCGCTCTCCCCTGTGCGGCTCGCCGCACGTGTTACGTCTCACCGCACGTGCTCTTCTCGTGCGCGGGCACGTAAGTAGTGCGGGGACGGATGCCGCGGCAGCCGGACCCGCGGCAGCCGAAACCCGCGGCACCCCGACCCGCGTCAGCGGCGTGCGGGCGCCCGGCTCGCGAAGTACTCGTCCTCGGCGGCGTAGTCGAACCATCCGTCGGCGCGCGACCGCGTGACCATCGTGGGGAACACATCCTGCCAGCTCTCCTCGCGCCGCTCGGCGGCCGCGACTTCGCGGGTGACCCAGTCGATGTCCTCGGCCACCGCATCCGCGTAGCTGACCGGCTGCCGGTACCCGAGTTCGACGAGGGCGGCATCCATGCTCATGACCAGCGGATGCGTGACCGACCACGGCGTGGAGCCGAGGTTCCCGACCGCCGGCCCGGGATACGTGACGATCTCGACCTCGCGGCCCATCGTCTCGAAGATGGTGTGCGCGATCTCGGCGACGGTCAGGTTGTCCCGGTCGACGGCGTTCAGCACGCGTCGCCCCGGGCGGTCGGCGCACAGGGAGATGAGCTCGGCGACGTTGACGGTCGACGACGTGCTGAACCTGTTGAGGCCGTCGTCGGAGAGCACGATCCTGCTGCGCTTGTCGAGCGCGCGCTTCACGAAATACCACTCGCGGAGGGCCGGGCTGAACGGTCCGTGGATGGCTCCGGGCCGCAGGATGGTCACGGGAAGGTCGTCGGTCTGCAGCAGCCGGCGTTCCATCGCCGCTTTCAGCGGGGAGTACGTCCGCTCGGAGTTGTCGACGATCGGGTCGGTCTCGCGGAGCGGCACAGGGAAGTCGGGGAAGTCCTCCGGCCCGGTCACGACATCCAGGTAGCCGCCGTTGGCGCCCACGTACACCGATCCGGTCGAGATGACGACGAGTGAGCCCACCTCGCCGGCCAGGTGCGCGAGCTGGTCCGCGTGGTGCTCGTCGTAGGCGACCGTGTCGACCACCAGGTCGTGGCCGCGCGCGCGTGCGAGCAGGCTGGTCGTGTCCTCACGGTCGAGCCGGATGGTCGTCACATCCAGGTCGGCGAGCGACGTGTCGCCCGCATGGTTGCCCCGATGCGCGACGAGCACCGACCATCCGTCGACGGCGAGCCTGCGTGCGGCTGCGGCACCGAGCTGGCCCGTTCCCCCGATGATCATGGCTGTGCGAGTGGTGTCCGCCTGCATGCCCCAACGGTACGCCCGTGCACCTCCGGGGGAAATCGGCGCGGGCACGGCGACACCGTAAACTGGCTGGAGCGTTCCGTCGGTTCTCGCCGCCGGACATCACGCACCATCCCTTCCGCACCATTGGAGCCACCGTGGCAGCACCCACCCGTCTCGATTCCGTCATCGCGCTCGCCCGCCACCGCGGGTTCGTCTTCCAGGCCGGAGAGATCTACGGCGGATCGCGGTCGGCCTGGGACTACGGGCCCCTCGGTGTGGAGCTCAAAGAGAACATCAAGCGCCAGTGGTGGCGCTACATGGTCCAGGGCCGCGACGACGTGGTCGGTCTCGACTCCAGCGTGATCCTGCCCAAGCAGGTGTGGGAGGCGTCAGGGCACGTCGAGGTGTTCACCGACCCGCTCGTCGAGTGCACGCACTGCCACAAGCGTTTCCGTGCCGACCACCTCATCGAGGAGTACGAGGAGAAGAAGGGCCGTGCGCCCGAGAACGGCCTCGACGACCTGCCGTGCCCGAACTGCGGCAATCGCCACACCTGGACGGAGCCGCGCGCGTTCAGCGGGCTGCTGAAGACGTTCCTCGGCCCGGTCGACGACGAGTCCGGCCTGCACTACCTGCGCCCGGAGACCGCGCAGGGCATCTTCGTCAACTTCTCGAACGTGCTCCAGGCGAGCCGGCAGAAGCCGCCGTTCGGCATCGGCCAGATCGGCAAGAGCTTCCGCAACGAGATCACGCCCGGCAACTTCATCTTCCGCACCCGCGAGTTCGAGCAGATGGAGATGGAGTTCTTCGTCGAGCCCGGCACCGACGAAGAGTGGCACCAGTACTGGATCGACCAGCGCTGGAACTGGTACGTCGGCCTCGGTATCGACCCCGAGAACCTTCGCCTGTACGAGCACCCCAAAGACAAGCTGTCCCACTACTCGAAGCGAACCGTCGACATCGAGTACCGGTTCGGCTTCACGGGCAGCGAGTTCGGTGAGCTCGAAGGTGTCGCGAACCGCACCGACTTCGACCTGTCGACGCACTCGAAGGCATCCGGCAAAGACCTCACGTTCTTCGACCAGACCAAGAACGAGCGGTGGACGCCGTACGTCATCGAGCCCGCAGCAGGCCTCACCCGGTCGCTGATGGCGTTCCTCGTCGACGCCTACCACGAAGAAGAGGTCCCCAACGCGAAGGGCGGCGTCGACAAGCGCACTGTGCTGCGACTCGACCCGCGCCTGGCGCCGGTGAAGGTGGCGATCCTGCCGCTCAGCCGCAACGAAGCGCTGTCGCCGGTCGCGCGGGAGCTCGCAGCGGACCTCCGCATGTACTGGAACGTCGACTTCGACGACGCCGGTGCCATCGGCCGCCGCTACCGCCGCCAGGACGAGATCGGCACCCCGTTCTGCGTGACCGTCGACTTCGACTCGCTCGAGGACCACGCCGTCACGGTGCGCGACCGCGACACCATGGCCCAGGACCGCATCCCCCTCGCCGAGCTGCGCGGGTACCTGGCCGAGCGCCTGCTCGGCTCCTAGATGGGGAGTCGAGTTGGCAGTAGATGTCGGTTCGGCGCGCCCGATAACCGCACCTAGTGCCAACTCGCGGATGCGCGGCCCGGGCGCGCGGGTGGGTTGGCTGGTTGGGCGTCTGGGCCGGTTCGTGTCAGGCGGGTGCGGATCGGGAGTCGAGTTGGCAGTAGATGTCGGTTCGGCGCGCCCGATAACCGCACCTAGTGCCAACTCGCGGATGCGCGGCCCGGGGGCCGATTCGTGTCAGGTGGGTGCGGATCGGGAGTCGAATGCGCGTCAGGCGGGGTGGGCCGCCGCGTATTCGGTGTCGAGCATCCCGTAGATGACGGTGTCGCCCCACTCGCCCTTGAAGATCTCGTTCTGGCGCAGGTGCGCCTCCTGCCGCATCCCGAGTCGCTCGCACAGGCGCGCGGACGCCTCGTTGCGCGGGTCGAGCTGCGCGAAGACGCGGTGGGCGCCCATCGTCCCGAAGCACACCGCGAGCACCGCATCCGCCGCCTCGGTCGCGTATCCGCGCCCGTGGACGGCCGGGTGGAAGACCCACCCGACTTCGAGCTGGGCGTGCGCCGCGCTCTTCAGGAAGATGCTCATGTCTCCGATGACGCGCCCGTGGCCGCCTGCGGGGTCCGGCAGTTCGACCGCATAGATCAGGCCGTCACCGTCTTCGGCGAGGTCGGTCATCGCGATCCGCTTCTCGAGGTGCTTGGCCGACTCCTCGTGGTCGTGCACCTCCCACATCAGGTAGCGCACCACATCCTTGCGCTTCTGGTACGCGTGCACATCGTCGAGGTCGTTCTTCGTGAGCGGACGCAGCAGCAGGCGCTCGGTGCGGATCTCGACGGCGTCGTAGGGCAGGCCGACGAGACCGTGCGCCTCCTCGGCGTTGGCGACCTCGATCGCCTCTGCGGTCTCGGCCGTGGCCTCAGCCTCGGTCTCGGTCTCGGTCTCGGTCTCGGTCTCGGTCGAGTGTGCTCCGTTGCTCACTTGTCCTCCAGGTTCCGGTCGGGAAGGGGTCCGGTCAGGATACGGCGGACTCGCCCGTGTCGGAAATCGGGGTCACATGTGCCGCCACCCCGGCTACCTCGGGCGGTTCGACGTCCAGGCCGAAGAGCGTGTTGGCTGCGT
Source organism: Leifsonia sp. Ger2509 (assembly GCF_055231915.1). Lineage (NCBI taxonomy): Bacteria > Bacillati > Actinomycetota > Actinomycetes > Micrococcales > Microbacteriaceae > Leifsonia > Leifsonia sp. Ger2509. The sequence goes on along the minus strand of NZ_JBUYVB010000003.1, from coordinate 2,135,598 downwards.
CGGTGAAGGTTTCCGCCTCACCACGCCGGGCGAGCTCGCGCGCCCGGACGGACGGCGTGTGCAGCAGCACGCCCGCCAGGTGCCGGAGCGCCGTCTCGGTCTGTTCGCTCGAGTCGCCGCGGCCGCGCGCCCGGGCGATCTCCGCATCCAGGACGTCGAAGACGTGTGCGCGGAGGGCGACGAGCGCGGGTGTGACCGCCTGTTCGGCGGCTTGTGCCGCGAACTCGGCCGCCGCGTCGCCGACGATCGCACGTGCCTCATCGGTCGCGTTGAGCTCTTCGAGCGGCGCGTGCTTGCTGATGGTCTCGAGGTCGAGCAGTTCGACTCCGTCGAGATGGGCGACCGCCGGGTCGACGTTGCGGGGGAGCCCGAGGTCGACGACGAGGCGCCGGGGGAGCGCGTCTGCGACGGCCGCCGCGGACTCCAACTCCGGCACGCCGAGGATGACGTCCGGCGCGACGCTGCAGGTGACCACGAGATCGGATGCGGCGATCGCGTCGACGAGACCGCCCGCGGGAACCGCTCCTGCCGCGTGGGCGACAGCGAACTTGTGGGCCCGCCCCGACGGCGAATAGACGTGGACGTCTGTCACGCCGCGCTCGCGGAGGGCGGCGAGGCTCGCGCCCGCGTATGCGCCCGTTCCGACGAGGAGCACCCGCGTCGCGGCCCAGTCGGTGACGCGGCTTTCGGCGAGGTCGAGGGCGAGCCGCACGATCGATCGCCCGGCGCTGGTGATACCGGTGCGGTTCTTCACGCCGCGCGACGTACGCGACGCGACCTGGAACAACCGTTCGAGTTCGCTGCTGGCGGTTCCGGATGCACGGGCCGCTTCGAGTGCCCGACGCACCTGCCCGGCGATCTCGACTTCGCCGACGACGACGGATTCGAGTCCGCTGGAGACGGAGAAGAGGTGCTCGGCGACGTCCTGGTCGTTGATGACGGCGCTGGATGCGCGGAGCTCGTCCGCATCCACACCGGACGCATCGCTGACGGCGCGGATCACCGCCTCGGCCGACGCTGCGCCTGCAGTCGGGCCGGCAGCGTCCACATCGAGGTAGGCCTCGAACCGGTTGCAGGTCGCGAGGACGACGGATCCATTGAAGAGGTCGGTGTTCTCTGCGAGTGCTGCGGTCACTGCTGCTGCATGCCGCTCCAGCCGGTCGAGGAGGTCGAATCCGGCGGTGCGGTGGCTCGAGGTGAAGCAGAGTAGCACGAGGGAAGCCTACGCTTGCGCGGCCGCTTCCTCGAATCGAGAAGCCCCCCGATGACACTCGTGCAGCATGTTCAGATTGGTTTGACAGAATCGTGGGGTGAATACGCTTGCCCCGGCCCACCCGCTCAGCTCCGGAACGACCGCTTCGTCGCGGCTGGTCGGCGCCTACCACGGGTTCCGGCAACCGGTCACTCCGGTCTGGTTCATGCGGCAGGCGGGCCGTTCGCTTCCCGAGTACCGGGACCTGCGCGTCGGCACGCGGATGCTCGACGCCTGCCTCGACCCGGAGCTCGCGAGCGAGATCACTCTGCAGCCGGTGCGCCGCCACGGCGTCGACGCCGCCATCTTCTTCAGCGACATCGTCATCCCGCTCCGGCTCGCCGGGGTCGATGTCGACATCGTCCCCGGCAAGGGTCCGGTCCTGGGCGCCCCGGTGCGTACGGCGGCGGATGTGGATGCGCTGACCGCGGTCGACCCCGCCTCCCTGGACGAGGCGGTCTTCGCGCCCATCATCGATGCGGTCCGCCGCACCACCGCCGAGCTCGCGACACTCGGAGACGGCGACACCCCCTTGATCGGTTTCGCCGGGGCTCCCTTCACCTTGGCCGCGTACCTGGTCGAGGGCGGCCCGTCGAAGGACCACATCCGTGCCCGCACGATGATGCACGCCGACCCGGAGGCCTGGGCTCGCCTGATGGCCTGGACCGCCGACGTCACCGGGGCCTTCCTGCGCACGCAGGTGCTCGCGGGCGCGAGCGCAGCCCAGCTGTTCGACTCGTGGGCGGGCGCCCTGTCGCTCGACGACTATGTGACGCATGTGGCACCCGCATCCGCCCGCGCCCTGTCGCACGTGCGCGACCTCACCTACGAGGTCCCCTCGCCCGACGCCGTCGAGGACGGCGAAGCCCTGCTCCCCGGTACCCGCAACGTGCCGATCGTCCATTTCGGGGTCGGCACCGGCGAGCTGCTCAAAGCGATGCACGAGATCGGCGCGGACGTGGTCGGGGTCGACTACCGGGTTCCGCTCGACGAGGCGAGCCGCCGACTCGGGCATGTCGTCCCGGTGCAGGGCAACGTCGACCCGGCGATGCTGGATGCGCCCTGGCCGGTTCTCGAGAAGCACGTCCGCGACGTGCTGCTGCGTGGAGCGAGCGCGCCGTCGCACGTGCTGAACCTCGGGCACGGCGTGCCGCCGGAGACGGATCCGACCGTGCTCACGCGGCTGGTGGAGTTCGTCCATGGACTCTGACGATCTCAGGCACGCGATCGAAGCAGCGGCCACGCGCGTGGTCATCGTCGGCGGAGGGGTCGCGGGGCTCGTGGTGGCGCGGGAGTGTTCGCGACCGGGCTTCGACGTGACGGTGGTGGAAGCATCCGATCGCCTCGGCGGGACGGTCGCGGCCACCGTCGTCGACGGCGTCACGGTGGATGCTGGCGCCGAGAGCTACGCGACGCGCGGAGGCCATGTGGCCGAGCTGATCGAAGAACTGGGCCTCGCCGACCGGATCGTCGAACCCAACCCGGAGGGCGCGTGGCTGCGGCTGCCGTCCGGAACGGTGCCGTTGCCCAAGGCCGGCCTGCTGGGCATCCCGAGCTCCCCGCTCGCGGCCGACGTCGTGCGCGTGATCGGCTGGTCGGGCGCCTGGCGCGCCTACCTCGACCGCCTGCGTCCGGTGCTGACCATCGGCAAGGAGCGGAGCCTCGGGGCGCTGGTGCGCAAACGGATGGGGTCCCGCGTGCTCGAGCGGCTGGTCGCCCCGGTCACCACGGGCATCTACTCCGCCGAGCCGGACGATCTCGACATCGCTGTCGTCGCCCCCGGGCTCAACGCTGCGCTGACGCGGCAGGGTTCACTGTCGGGCGCCGTCGGCGAGCTTCGTGCGAACGTCAAGCCGGGAGGCGCGGCGAACGGTCTGCGCGGCGGTATGTGGATGCTCGCCCAGGCGCTCGAGGAGGCGGTCGCCGAGCGCGGTGGCCACCTTCGCACCGGCGTGGCGGTTGCGTCGATCGAACGGTTCGTCGCTCTTTCCGCCGAGGACGCCCCGGGGGCCGTCGCCGGTCGCGCCGCCGACGCCGAGGCGACCGCAGGTTCCGCGGAGGACAGCGCACCGGCCGCAGCCTCTGTACCGCGCTGGACCGTCCGCCTCGCGGATGGCGGCGAGCTGCCCGCCGACATCGTCGTCCTCGCCGCCCCTGCCGCAGCATCCCTCGCTCTCCTCGCCGACGCGTCGGCGGAGCTCGGGGAAATCGCCGCACTGGAGTGGCCGGCCGCCTCGAGCGTCGAGCTCGTGACCCTCGTCGTCGACGAGCCGGCCCTCGACGCCGCACCCCGCGGCACCGGCGTGCTCGTCGCGGATCTTCCCGGATCGGGCGTCACCGCAAAGGCGATGACGCACTCGACTGCGAAGTGGTCGTGGCTCGCCGAAGCGACCGGAGGACGGCATGTGGTGCGCCTGTCCTATGGGAAGGCCGGGCGGCCGAGCGAGACGGCCGGACTCGGGGACGCCGACGTGAGCGCCCTTGCGCTGAGGGACGCATCCGCCCTTCTGAATATTCCGCTTGCGGAATCCGCTCTCACGGGCTTCGCCCGGACGGGGTGGACGAACGCGCTTCCCTATGCAGCGCTGGGGGAGCGGGAGCGGATCGACGCGGTCCGCGCCGCAGTCGACGCGATCGACGGCCTCGAAGTGACGGGTTCCTGGCTTGCGGGCACCGGGCTCGCATCCGTCATTCCGGATGCGAAGGAGGCGGCCCACCGGGTTCGGGGTCTACGCTGGAAAGCACTGACCGAGAATCTCTGACGAACGGGGCGTTCAATGCGGGGAAAGCTTCTCTTCGTTGCCGGTGCAGCCGTGGGCTACGTGCTCGGCGCACGCGCCGGCCGCAAACGGTACGAGCAGATCAAGGCGGCGGCTGCCAGGGTGTGGGAGACGCCCGGCATCCAGAGGCAGGTGAACGCGGCAGAAGACTATGCCGCGGAGAAGTTCAGCGAGATCCCGGGCGCGCTGTTCGAAGGCGCGAAGAAGGTCGTCACCCAGGTGGTGAGCCGCGCGCAGGCCGCCCAGAGGCCGGGCTCGGGCTACCGGCCGCCCGCGACGGCTCCGTCCACGCCTTCGCCCGCACGGCCGGCAGCGGCGACGAGCACGTCGAGCGTGACGATCGCGGCACCGGCGGACGAGGAGACGGCCACGGCGCCAACGACGGCGCCGAAGGCAGCGCCGAAAGCCTCATCCAAGGCCACCGGGTCCTCCTCGAAGCGCAAGCCGGCCGCCCGCTCATCGGAGTTCGACGAGGCCGACGACGCCGGAGCCTGAGCGCACGTTCCCCGAGGACGGTGACGAGAAATGACTGACGACGAAAACGCGAAGGAATCGCGTTCGCTGATCCAGCTGATCCGGGACCTCCCGGCGCTGCTGGTCGCACTCGCCAAGGCGGAGGTCGAGAACCTCAAACAGGAACTCGCCGCGAAAGCCAAGTATGCCGGTGTGGGCATAGGACTCTTCGCGTTCGCCGCCGGCCTCCTCTTCTTCGCATTCGCCTGCCTGGTTGCGGCCGCGATCCTCGGACTGTCGCTCGTCCTCCCGGGCTGGGCTGCCGCCCTGATCGTCTTCGGCGCGCTCGTGATCATCGCGGTCATCCTCGCCCTCATCGGCGTCCAGGTCCTCAAGCGGATGGGCGGGGCCGCCCCTGAGAAGACGATCGCGAGCGTCCAGGAGGACGTCGAAGCGATCAAGGGGATGGGCCGCTATGACAACTGACGCCGCGAGCCAGGCCGCGAAGGCCCGTGCCGAACTGAGGGCGACACTCGACGCCATCCAGGACAAACTCGACGTTCCCAAGCAGTCGAGGCTCGCCGCCGAGCGCGCCACGCGCCGCGTGGAGGAGCTGCGGACCGAGAACCCGGTCGCTTTCTTCGCTGCTGTCGTCGGTGCCGCAGCGGTCGTCGGCGGTGCCGTCTGGCTCATCATCAGGGCGATCAGGAAGTAGAGCGGGGCGTCTACCTCGCTTTTGGCGCTTACAGGATTGCGAGAGAGACTGTGAGGTATGACTGAACTGGCTGCCTCCGGGGCAGAAGAGACCACCTCTGTCGACAGCCCGAGCGGATTCACTCTGTGGGCTGTGCTCCGTCGCGACCCTGCCCGGCCCGACGATCTCGACGGCACCGATGTGCCGCGCGCCGTGCAGGAACTCGACGGCGTCATCGCCGACATCGAGCTCGAGGGCGTGGTCACGCGTGGCCTCTACGACGTGTCCGGCCTTCGCGCCGACGCCGACGTCATGATCTGGCTCCACGGCCCGGATGCGCAGGGGCTGCAGTGGGGACTCCGCCAATTGCGCCGCACCCAGCTTCTGAAGGCGCTCCTTCCGACCTGGAACGCGATGGGCGTCCACCGCGACGCCGAGTTCAACAAGGCGCACGTGCCCGGCTTCCTCCGCGGCGTCGAGCCGAAGGAATGGTTGACGGTCTATCCGTTCGTCCGCAGCTACGACTGGTACCTCCTGCCCGAGGAGGAGCGCAGCCGGATGCTCTCCGAGCACGGCCGCAAGGGAGCTGCGTTCCGCTCGGTCATCGCCAACACCGTCGCCTCGTTCGCGCTCGGCGACTACGAATGGATCCTCCCGCTCGAGTCCGACGAGCTCGTCGACCTCGTCGACCTCATGCGCGACCTGCGGCAGACGGATGCCCGCCGTCACGTGCGCGAAGAGGTGCCGTTCTTCACAGGGCGCCGGGTCACCGCTGCCGAGCTCGTGGAGGTCCTCCAGTGACCGAAGCGCTGACGCGCGTTCTCGGAGCGACGGATGCGGCGGCGGCCGGCCCGGAGCACGTCACAGAACCGGTCGCCTACGACGCGATCCTCCTCGCCGGCTTCGGCGGCCCGGAAGGCCAGGACGACGTCATCCCCTTCCTGCGCAACGTGACGCGGGGGCGCGGCATCCCCGAGGAGCGTCTCGAAGAGGTCGCCCACCATTACCGGCACTTCGGCGGGGTCAGCCCGATCAACGACCAGAACCGCGAACTGAAAGCAGCGCTGGAGGCCGAGCTCGAGTCCCGCGGCATCGACCTTCCTGTGCTGTGGGGCAACCGCAACTGGGACCCCTACCTGCGCGATGCGCTCACCGAAGCGAACGACCGCGGCTTCACGAAGCTGCTCGCGATCGCGACGAGCGCATACTCGTCGTATTCGAGCTGCCGCCAGTACCGCGAGGACTTCGCGATCGCCCTGGAGGAGACCGGACTCGACGGCACCATCCAGATCGACAAGGTGCGCCAGTTCTTCGACCACCCCGGATTCGTCACGCCGTTCGTGGACGGCCTGCGTCACGCCCTCGACGAGGTCCGCGAGCGGGTGCCGGGCATCGACCTGGCGACCGAGGCCCAACTGCTGTTCACCACCCACAGCATCCCCTCCGCCGACGCTGCGAAGTCGGGTCCGTCCGACCGTGGTTTCGGCGAAGGCGGCGCCTACGCGGCGCAGCACCTCGCGGTCGCGGAGGTCGTCGTCCACGAGGCCGGCGCCGCCGACGTTCCGTGGAGACTCGTCTACCAGTCGCGCAGCGGCCCTCCGAGCATGCCGTGGCTCGCGCCGGACATCAACGACGCGATCGACGAACTGCCGGCGGCGGGCATCCGCGCGGTCGTCATCGTTCCGATCGGCTTCGTCAGCGACCACATGGAGGTCCTCTGGGACCTCGACAACGAGGCCATGGAGACCTCCGAGCGCAACGGACTGGTCGCCGTCCGCGTCCCGACGCCGGGCACGCACCACGCCTATGTCGCGGGCCTCGTCGACCTCGTGCTCGAGCGTCGTGACGGTGTCCCTGTCGCCCAGCGTCCGGCGTTGACCCCGCTCGGCCCGTGGTACGACGTCTGCCGCCCCGGCTGCTGCGAGAACGGCCGGCTCGGCTTCAAGCCGGCCGCTGCGGGGGTCGCGCCGTGAGTGCCGCATCCGCTCCCCGCACCCTCCGCGTCGGAACGCGGGGGAGTGCCCTCGCCGTCGCCCAGACGACCGTGGTCGCGAACGCGATCGCGAAGGCGACAGGACTCGAGGTCGAGCTCGTCACGGTGACGACCCACGGCGACACGTCCCGTGAATCGCTGGCTTCGCTCGGAGGCACGGGTGTGTTCGCGAGCGCGTTGCGGGATGCGCTGCTCGCCTCGGAGTGCGACCTGATCGTCCACTCGCTGAAAGACCTGCCGACGGGAGCGCATCCGGGCCTCGTCATCGGCGCGGTGCCGCGGCGGGCGGATGCGCGAGATGCGCTGTGCGCGCGCGACGGCCTGACGCTGGAGACCCTTCCGGAGGGCGCCCGCGTCGGAACCGGGTCGCCCCGCCGCGTCGCCCAGTTGCTCGCTCGCCGACCCGACCTCCACGTGGTCGACCTGCGGGGCAACGTCGACACCCGGCTCGGGCGCGTCGCCGACGGCGACCTCGACGCGGTCGTGCTTGCGGCAGCAGGGCTCGACCGCCTCGGCCGCTCGGAGGCGATCACCGAGCACTTCTCGCTCTCGGATGCGCCCACTGCGCCGGGCCAGGGAGCTCTCGCCATCGAGGTGCGCACCGGAGACGAGCGCGGCTCCGGTGCCCTCGCCAAGGCCCTCGCCGTCGTCAACCACGTGACGACCCACGCCGCCGTGACCGCCGAGCGCGCCGTGCTCGCCGGTCTCGAAGCCGGATGCGCTGCCCCGATCGGCGCGCACGCCGAGATCGACGACGGCCTGTTCTTCCTCACGGCCACGGTCTACCGGCCCGATGGAACGGAACAGCTCACCAGCTCGCACGCGGCCACGCCAGACGGCATGAACGCGCGCGACCTCGAGGTCGCTGCCGCTGACGTCGCCCGGCGGGTCGTCGCGGAGCTTCTCGACCTCGGCGCGGCGGACCTCGCGCCCGTCGGAGGCGCGCGATGAGCGCAGCGGTCGGGTCCGCATCCGGATCCTCATCCGCATCCGCCAAGCCGCTCGCCGGCTGGCGCGTGCTCGTCCCGCGCGGTGGTCCCTGGGGTGACGCGGTCGCAGCCGACCTGCGCTCGAAGGGCGCTTCGCCCATCGTCGCCGCGATGATCAACTTCGCCCCCACCGCTGACGCACCGGCACTGGATGCAGCGCTCATGGCTCTTGCCGCCGGCGAATTCGACTGGATGACGGTCACGAGCGCGACGACCGTCGACGTGCTGAGCGCGCAGCGGGCCGTCGTTCCGGCGACCACGAAGGTCGCTGCCGTCGGCGAGACCACGGCAGCCGCGCTCACCGCCGCCGGGTACCGTGTGGACCTCGTTCCCTCGGAGGACAACTCCGCGCGCGGACTGCTCGCCGAATGGGAGGCCGCGACGCAGGGTGTGGTGCCGTTGCGCATCCTGACCCTGCGATCCGAGATCGCCAAGCCCCTCCTCACCGAGGGGCTGCGGCGCATCGGGCACGACGTGCAGTCGGTCGTCGCCTACCGGACGATCGGGGTGCCCGTGCCCGAGAACGTGGTCGCGGATGTCGCCGCGGGCGCCGTGCAGGCCATCCTCGTGACGAGCGGTTCGGTCGCGGAGCAGGTGCAACTGCAGCTGGGACCGATCCCGGAGCAGACGCTGGTCGCGGCCATCGGACCGCAGACGGCACGGGATGCGCGCGATTTCGGCCTGCGCGTCGATGTGATCGCGGACGAGCGCACCGCGGCGTCGCTGATCGCCGCCGTCGCCCGCGCCCGCGCCGCCGGCTGACGCGTTCGCGACCCCCGCAGCGAGGCTGGGAGGGCGTGGAGGATGCGGTGGCGCCGGCCGCGTAGGCTTGACCGGTGAGCGAATTCACGCATCCCGTCGTCCGTCCCCGCCGCCTCCGGCAGTCCCCGGCCATGCGCCGCCTGACCGCTGAGACGCGCATCCACCCCTCCGAGCTGATCCTGCCCGCCTTTGTGCGCGAAGGCACTCCGGAACCGCTCCCGCTGCAGTCCATGCCGGGTGTCGTCCAGCACAGTCTCGACTCCCTCCGCCGGGCCGCGACGCAGGCGGCCGAGGCCGGAGTCGGCGGCATCATGCTGTTCGGCGTGCCGGAGACGCGCGACGCGATCGGGTCCGCTGCGACCGATCCCGACGGCATCCTGAACGTCGCGACCCGTGCCGTGGTCGCCGAGGTCGGCGATGCGCTCGTCGTCCAGACCGATCTCTGCCTCGACGAGTTCACCGACCACGGGCACTGCGGCGTCCTCGATGACCGCGGCGTCGTCGATAACGACGCGACGCTCGAGCGGTACCGCGACATGGCAGTCGTGCAGGCCGAAGCAGGCTCTGTCGTGCTCGGGCTCAGCGGGATGATGGACGGACAGGTCGCGGCTGTGCGTGAAGCACTCGATGACGCGGGCCACGTCGACACGGTGATCCTGGCGTACGCCGCGAAGTACGCGTCGAGTTTCTACGGGCCGTTCCGCGAGGCCGTCGACTCCCAGCTGAAGGGCGACCGGCGCAGCTACCAGCAGGACCCGGCCAACCGGCGCGAGGGGATGCGCGAGGCGCGACTCGACCTCGAGGAGGGCGCGGACATCCTGATGGTGAAGCCCGCGATGAGCTACCTCGACGTGCTCGCCGACGTCGCGGCCTTCAGCGATGTGCCGGTGTGGGCCTACCAGGTGTCCGGCGAGTACTCGATGATCGAGGCGGCCGCCGCGAACGGCTGGATCGACCGGAGGCGCGCGATCGAGGAGTCGATCACGGGCATCCGCCGGGCCGGTGCGGATGCGGTGCTCACCTACTGGGCGACCGAGGCTGCGCGGTGGCTGCGATGAGCGCGAACGGCGCGGATGCGGCAACGGGCGGCGCAGCGGGCGGCAATCCGATCGGCGATGGCGCGATCGGCGACGGCGCGCTGGCCGACGGTGCGGCGCTCGGCGACGTCAACCTGATCGAATTCGAGCGTGCTCGCCGGGTCATCCCGGGAGGGGTGAACTCTCCGGTGCGCGCGTTCCGCTCCGTCGGGGGCACGCCGCGGTTCATGGTGTCGGCGAACGGCCCGTACATCACGGATGCGGACGGTCGCGAATATGTGGACCTCGTCGCGTCGTGGGGCCCGGCGATCCTCGGGCACGCACATCCGTCGGTCGTCAGCGCTGTGCAGGAAGCCGCCGCGCGCGGACTGTCGTTCGGCGCCTCGACGCCCGCTGAGACGGCTCTCGCCGAGGCGGTGCGGGCGCGTGTTCCGATCGTGGACAAACTGCGCCTCGTCTCGACCGGCACAGAAGCGACGATGACCGCGATCCGTCTCGCCCGCGGGTTCACCGGTCGGCCGCTGCTCATCAAGTTCGCGGGGCACTACCACGGGCACTCCGACGCGCTGCTCGCGGAGGCCGGGTCGGGGCTCGCCACGCTCGCCATGCCAGGTTCCGCGGGCGTCACCGAGGCGACGGCCGCGCAGACTCTCGTGCTCCCGTACAACGACCTGCCCGCGGTCCGGGCGGCGTTCGAGCAGCGCGGGCCCGACATCGCCGCGGTGATCACAGAAGCGGCGGCGGCCAATATGGGTGTCGTCCCACCGGACCCCGGCTTCAACGCCGCGCTCGTCGACCTCGCCCACGAGTTCGGCGCGCTCGTCATCCTCGACGAAGTGCTGACCGGATTCCGTGTCGGGCCGGCCGGCTTCTGGGGCCTCGACCGGTCGTACACGCCGGACCTCCTCACTTTCGGCAAAGTCATCGGTGGAGGGATGCCGCTTGCAGCCCTCGGCGGACGCGCCGAGATCATGGACTACCTCGCGCCCAACGGCCCGGTCTACCAGGCGGGCACGCTGTCCGGCAATCCGGTCGCGGTCGCCGCCGGTCTCGCGACTCTCGCCGCGGCCGACGAAACGGTGTATGCGCGCCTCGACGCGACGGCAGCGATCATCTCGGCCGCTGTGTCGGATGCGCTCACCGGCGCGGGCGTGGCCCATCGCGTGCAGCGGGCCGGCAACCTCTTCAGCTTCGTGTTCGGATCGTTCGAGACGGCGCCCCGCACCTACGCCGAAGTCCAGCGGCAGGACGCGTGGCGCTACCGGGCGTTCTTCCACGCGATGCTCGATGCGGGAGTCTCCCTGCCGCCGAGTGTGTTCGAGGCCTGGTTCGTGACGGCGGCACACGACGATACCGCTGTCGCGCGCATCCTCGACGCGCTGCCTGCCGCAGCTGCGGCCGCGGCGGCCGCCCGCCCTGAGTAGGCGTGGGGGCTACGGCGTCAACTCGGGCCGGGTGAGCGCGGGCGGATAGCCCTGGGCGGTGGCCCACGGGATCCAGCCTGCGGGCATCCAGCTGCCCTCGACCAGCTGCGGGTGCTCCGGGTGGCGGCTCATGGCCCACAGCACGAAGACGAGCTCCGCCCAATCGGTGACGACGCGCCAGGTCAGCGGTCCGCGTGTCGACCGCCCGTTCATCACGAGGCAGCCGAACCCGGCAAGCTGCATCATGTCGATCGACGCCCAGTCCCACGGGAAGACGCCGAACTGGTCGACGAGGTAGAAGCCCTGGTCGGTGACGACGATCTGGCCGCGCACCTGCTGGCGCCACGTGACCTGGGCGTCGGCCTCCGCCTGGGCCCGCCGCGCATTGTTGTTCGACGAGTTGACGGCGAGCGTCGTCGCAGCGAGGGCGAGGCCGAGCGTTCCGGTGCCGAACGCGTAGGCGCTCGACGTCGAATACGATCCGTCTCCCGCCGCGCGGAACTCGTCCACGGAGACGGTTCCTCCCGCGTAGGGCACCTCACCGGGCCGGAGCGGGAAGTAGGTCGGCACGCGCTCGGACGGAGCCCGGCCGTTCCTGACGTCGGTCACGATGCGGCAGGTCGTCCAGAGCGCCGTGTCGGCGGGAAGCCACGCCCGTCCGGGTTGTGAGAGCTCGTCCACGAGACTGATCGTAGGGGTTGCCGCGCTCCGGCGGGGAGAAATCTGCCCGACTACAGGTCGGGGTCGGCGGATGCGCGCTCGACCGTCTCGACGAACGTATAGGTGGCCTCGTGCGGCCAGCCATCCGCATCCACCAGGGCGTACACGTCGAATGCGAGTCGGCCGCCGCCGCCGGCCGCCCGGCGAAGGGTTCGCGGAGGAGTGTCCGAGGTGCCCCGGACTGTCACGGTCTGCGGCGCTGCGTCGCGCCGGAGCAGCCGCGCCGAGAAAGTGATGTGGCGTGCCACGCGTGTCCTTTCGTCCATCCCATTGTGGCGTGGCCGGCACCGGCCGGCACGAAGAAGCCGGGCGTACAGGACACGACCTGTACGCCCGGCTCCAGGATGCGCGGGTAGCGCTACCGTGTTATCGCTACGCCCGCCCGTCGGCGCGAGAGCGCGTCGACCGTCGCGGCGAGGATCAGCACGCCGCCGGTGACGAGGAAGTTCACGCCGCCCGGCAGGTTGAGCAGGCCGAGGCCGTTGGTGATGACGGCGATCACGAGCGCGCCGATCGCGGCGTGGATGAGGCGGCCGCGTCCACCGAAGAGGCTGACGCCACCGACGACCGCCGCTGCGACACCGCTCAGGACGATGTCGCGTCCGAAGGCCGCATCCACCGACCCGACCTTGCTCGCGCTGAACAGACCCGACACGACCGCCAGTGTCGAACAGACGACGAACGCCGCCCACTTGATACCGACGACCTTGATACCGGCACGGCGTGCGGCCTCGGCGTTTCCGCCGACCGCGTAGAGGTAGCGGCCGAAGCGGGTGCGGTCGAGGATGAACGTTCCGACCCAGAGGATCGCGAGCACGATCGGCACCACGATGGGCACACCGGACACCGCAAGGAAGCCGGTGCCACGGTTCTGGTTCAGCAGCGCGATGACGACGCCGCCGATGACGGCGATGACTGCGAGGCGGATCCAGAGCAGAGCGATCGTGCGGCTGGGCACGCCTGCCCGTGCGCGCCGGCGACGGTCGATGAACGCCTGCGAGGCCGTGATGAGGAGGATGACCACCAGCATCACCCAGCCGGCCCACGGCGGCATGTTGCTGTTCTGGATCGCCAGGACCTCGGGCTGCTGGATGCGGTAGAGGCCACCATTGCCGATGATGATCAGCTGCAGGCCCTGGAGACCCAGGAACAAGCCCAGGGTGACCACGAACGACGGGACCCCGACTTTCGCGACGAAGAACCCGATGAACATACCGATCACGACACCGGCGAGGAGCGCGACGATGAGCGCGAGGATCCAGTTCATGTTGAGGCCGCCGGGATCGGACAGGACCACGAACAGCGACATCGCGACACCGGAGGTGACACCGGCCGACAGGTCGATCTCGCCGAGCAGGATGACGAACACGAGCGCCATCGCCAGCATGACGAGGGTGGCGGCCTGGGTGAGCAGGTTCGCGAAGTTGCGCTCCGTGAGGAAGTACGGGCTCAGGGCGGCGAACAGGATGCTGAGCACGACGAACCCGGCGATCGCGGGCAGCGCTCCCATGTCACCGTTGCGCACCCGCTGGAGGTAGGCCACCGCCTGGTCGCGGACGGTGCCGTCCTGCCCGCTTCCGATCAGGTCGGGAGTGACCGTCTCGGGTGCCGGGATCTCGGATTTCTCGGTGACGCTCATGCGCTCGCTCCTGTGTAGGTCTTGCTTCCAGTGATGTAGCCGACGACATCGTCGCTGTTCGTCTGGGAGGTCTCCACCTCGGCGACCATCTGGCCGAGGTAGAGCACGTTGATGTAGTCGGCGACCTGGAAGACGTCGACGAGGTTGTGGCTGATCATGAGCACACCCACGCCACGTTCTGCCAGGCGTTTGACGAGGGCGAGGACCTGCTCGGTCTGCGCGACACCGAGGGCGGCGGTCGGCTCGTCGAGGATGACGACCTTGGCCGACTTCAGCACGGAGCGGGCGATCGCGACCGTCTGGCGCTGGCCACCGGACAGGGACGAGACCTTCTGGCGCACCGACTTCACGGTGCGGACCGACAGCGACCGGAGGGTCTCCGAGGCCTCGCGCTCCATCATGCCTTCGTCGAAGGTGCCGAGTTCGGTCTCCTCGCGCCCGAGGAACATGTTCTGCACGATGTCGAGGTTGTCGCAGAGTGCGAGGTCCTGGTAGACGACCTCGATGCCGAGCCGCGATGCCTCGCGCGGGTTGTGGAGGGCGACGACCTCGTCCTCGAATTTCACGACGCCTTCGTCGTAGGGCTGTACGCCCGCCAGACCCTTGATCAGGGTCGACTTGCCTGCACCGTTGTCACCGACCAGTGCGGTGATCTTGCCGGGGTAGACCTTGAGGGACACGCCCTTGAGGACACTCACCGGGCCAAAGCTCTTCTTGACGTCAGTCAGTTCGATGATTGGCGAATCCATTTGCGTTCCTTTGCTCGGGGCGACTGTGTCCCACTTTGCCTGCTCACGAAGAGTCTGCCACCGCTGTCGAAGGAAGAAAGCTCCGCGTCGGGTTCATTCTGAACCTGACGCGGAGCCTTCAGAGGGATCGACAGTCCGCTAGCGGGCTCTCATTTCCTCATTTGCCTATTTGACGCCGTACTTCGTGCAGGCTGCGGCGACCTCTGCGGTGCAGATGTCCGTTGCCTTCGCGTCGCCCGCGGTCACGACCTGCTCCACCTTGTCAGGCGTGATCAGGATGGGCGTGACAGCGATGAACGGCTTGCCGTACAGCTGCTGCGATGTCGGCGGCTTCTTGCCCTTCAGCAGCGAGATCGCGAGCGTGGACGCTGCGTCGGCCTCGAGCTTGAACGGCTTGTAGACCGTCGCGCTCTGCTTTCCGAGCAGCACGTTCTGCAGACCGGCGGTCGAGGCGTCCTGTCCGGAGACGGGAACCTTCAGGCCGTTCTTGTCGAGAATCGTGATGACGCCGGCAGCGTTGGTGTCGTTGGCGACCCAGACTGCGTCGACCTTGCCGCCCAGGGCCGTGAGGGCCTGTTCGAAGTTGGTCGCCGACTTCTGACCGTCCCAGACACCGGTCGGCTCTGCAGCCGGCTTGATGCCTGCGGCGCTCATGACTGCAACCGCGCCGTCGTGGAACAGCTTGGCGTTGCCGTCAGTCGGGTCGCCGCCCATGTAGACGACCTTCGCCGTCTTCGGGTCCTTGTTTGCGGTCTTGAGGCCGTCGACGATCGACTGTCCTTCGAGCGCGCCGACCTTCGTGTTGTCGAAGGAGACGTAGTAGTCGGCCAGCATCGACGGTGCCGAGGCGGTGCCGGTGGTGATCGGGCGGTCGTACGCGATGACCGGGATGCCCTGCTTCTGGGCCTTCTGGGTCACTGCGACGGCTGCGCCGTTGTAGTCGACGAGGATCATGACACCGCAGCCCTTGGTGAGCTGCTGGTCGGCGATCGTGGCGTACTTGTTCGGGTCGCCCTGGGCGTTCTGGATGTCAGCGGTGAAGCCGGCGTCGGTGAACGCCTTGTCGAGCGCGGGACGGTCGCCGTTCTCCCAGCGCGGCGACGACGCCGAGTCGGGGAGGATGACACAAGCTCGTGCCGCTGTTGTCGAGGTGGAGCCTGATCCGCTTCCGCTTCCGGTGCAACCGCTCAACAGCAGTGCTGTTGCGGCAGCGGCCACCGTGATGGGGATCCATGAAGATTTCTTCACGTCGTTCCCTTTCTTCTTCTTCTCTGAAGGAGGACACTCCTCGATGGCCACGCTCGGCTGTGAGCGATGGCTTCTAAAGTTTGGGCCAAATTGGTGACATTGGCAACATACTTGCGCGTAACGGTTCGGTAACCCTGCCGGGCACGAGTTCGCGACCGGGCAGACTAGGACCATGGCCGATTTGCATGTTCACCCAGACCGACTGGAGATCCGCCTCACCACCGCAGAGAAAGCGCTTGCATTCCGCCGGGTCGACCTGGTCATCCCGCGGGACAGCATCCGGTCGGTCGCGATCACGGACGACCCGTGGATCTGGATCCGGGGCGTGCGCGCGCCCGGCGCATCCCTTCCCCTGACGCTCGCTGCCGGCACCTGGAAGTTCCACGGCGGCAAGGACTTCCTGTTGCTCAAGGGAAAGCAGCGCGCGGCCGTCGTGCTCGACCTCGACGGTGAGGAGTATGCGCGCGTCATCGTGTCGACCCCGCACGCTGCGAAGCTGATCGAAGCGCTGCGGGTGGTCGACGACGCGAGCCGCCAGCCCGGCGGCGAACGCATCGAGTAGTCCGCACGGCGGCGGTCGCGTCGTGTGCTGTGCGTCAGGCGACGGGCATCAGGCCATGCGCCGGGCGTCAGGCCAGGATGAACGCGACCAGCCCGGCGAGCGGCAGCACGCCCTGGATGAGGGCGGCGCGCACGTAGATGCGCCCGGTCGTCAGGAGCACGACGGATGCGAGCACCATGCAGGTCGCACTGAAGAACACCAGTCCGAAGCCGACCTCGCGCAGCGTCGTCCAGTAGAGGACGAGGCCGACCGCAGCGCCGCCGGCCAGGAACAGGTTGTAGAAGCCCTGGTTGTAGGCCATCGGGCGGACCACATCCGCATCGCGCTGAGACGCGAGGCCGAACCGTCGCCACACCTTCGGCGACGACCACATCACGCTCTCCATCCCGAAGATCCAGAGGTGGACGAGCGCGGCCGCCGCGATCAGGATCGATCCGATGATGGCCATGGTGCGAGCATACGCTGGGCGGTTAGGCTTCCCCGGTGAGGTGGAGCTCGTGGAATTGATCGAGACGGACTGTGTCATCGCCGGCGGCGGCCCTGCCGGCGTGATGCTCGGACTGATCCTCGCTCGGAACGGTGTCGATGTCGTCGTGCTGGAGAAGCACGGCGACTTCTTCCGCGACTTCCGTGGAGACACGATCCACCCGTCGACGATCGGCCTGCTCGGCGAGCTGGGTCTGCGCGACGGGTTCCTCGGCCTGCCGCACAACCGCATCCGCACCCTTGACGCCGTCATCGACGGCAACCGGCTGCGGCCCATCGATTTCGGGCGCCTCCCGCCGCCGGACGACTTCCTCGTGCTTGCGCCGCAGTGGGATTTCCTCACGTTCCTCGTGGAGGAGGGCGAGCTCCACGAGCGGTTCCACCTCCGGATGAGCACGGAGGCGACCGACGTCATCGTCGAGGGTGGCGCCGTGCGCGGGGTCATCGCATCCGATGCCGAGGACGAGCTGGAGATCCGCGCCACGCTCACCGTCGCCGCCGACGGACGGGACTCGGCGGTGCGGGCCGCCGCCGGACTGCGGCCGACCGAGTTCGGTGTCCCGATCGACGTGCTCTGGTTCCGCCTGCCGAAACCGGATGAGGTCCCTCCGACGACCCTCGCCTACCTGGACGAGACCGGCATGGTGCTCACGATCGACCGCCGGGACTACTTCCAGAGCGGCATGGTCATCCGGAAGGGCGACTTCGCCCAGCTGCAGGCCGCCGGGATCGAGGCGTTCCGGGAGGCGATCGCCCACCCGGCGCCGTTCCTGCGGCCGGTGCTCGGCTCGATCACCGGCTGGGACCAGGTGAAGCTGCTGTCCGTGCAGGTCAACCGGCTGGACACCTGGCATCGGCCGGGCCTGCTGTGCATCGGCGACGCCGCCCATGCGATGTCGCCGGTGTTCGGCGTCGGCGTCAACTACGCGATCCAGGATGCGGTGGCCACGGCGAACCTGCTGACGGCGGGGCTGCGCGCCGGCGTCGTGACGGATGAGGCGCTCGCCGCGGTGCAGGCCCGGCGGCTGCCGCCGGTGAAGCGGATGCAGGGCATCCAGTTGCGCGTGCACCGCGTGGTCGCGCAGTCGGGCGGGCGCGCCATCCTGCCCGATCCGATGCCCGCGCCGCTACGCTGGCTGCTGCGGTTGGCGATGCCGACCATCCAGTGGTTCACCGCGCGGATGATCGGGCGCGGCTTCCGCCCCGAGCATCTCGACCCGTCGCTGCGCTGACCCGGCCCGCCCGCCCCACCCGCACCCGCCCGCGCGAGTGCCGAGCACAGGAAAAAGCATCCCAAATCTCACGGATGAGGTGACTTTTCCTGTGTTCGACGGGCCCGGTGGGCGGGAGTGGGAGCGGTGGGCGGCGGGCGGCGCCGTCAGGAGAGGAGCATGAGGACGAACCCGACGAGGGGGAGGACGCCCTGGATGAGCGCGGGGCGCACGTAGCCGCGGCCGGTCGT
This sequence comes from Leifsonia sp. Ger2509, assembly GCF_055231915.1. NCBI lineage: Bacteria > Bacillati > Actinomycetota > Actinomycetes > Micrococcales > Microbacteriaceae > Leifsonia > Leifsonia sp. Ger2509. The sequence continues at coordinate 2,117,348 of NZ_JBUYVB010000003.1, read as the reverse complement.
GACGAGCACGATGGCGGCGGCGACCATGCTTCCGGTGGTGAACAGGATGAGCGCGAGGCCGGCCGCGTGCATCCCGACCCCGTAGAAGATGAGTCCGAGGACCGCCCCGATCGCGAGGAACAGGTTGTAGAAGCCCTGGTTGTAGGCGAGCGGACGGGTGGTGTTCGCGGCCTCCTGGCTGGCGACGCCGAACCGTTTCCAGATCGACGGACGCGTCCAGCTGATGCTCTCCATGATGAAGATGCCGACGTGGAGAGCCGCGGCGAGGGTCACGAACACGGTCGCGAGGATGATCACGCGCTCATGCTATTGGATTCCCGTCCACCTCAGCTGATGTCGCGGCGCCAGCTCACGAAGTAGCCGGCGACCACGAAGATCGCCGCGTAGGCGGCGAGCACGAGCCCGCCCTGCCACCAGTCGAGCTGGGCGGCCGTCGTCGACGGCGAGGAGATCGTGAAGACGCTCGACCCCACGAGCGCATCGCTGGCCGCGCCGGGCAGGAACTTGCCGATGTTCGCGGTGACCTCCGAGAACGAGGTCGCCAGCCGCAGCAGCGGCTCGACGAACTGGGTGAACGCGAGCACGATGACGATAGTCGCGACCTGGTTGGGCACCAGCGTTCCGAGACCCACGCCGATGAGTGCCCACAGGGCCATGGCCAGGACCGAGCGTCCGATCTGCGCCCAGATCGCGGAGTCGCCCAGGGCCGTGTCCACACCGACGATCGACAGCACGATCGCCCCGACGCCGACCGCGGCGAGGAGTGCGACGACGCCGTACAGGGCGCCCACGACGAAGGTCGACGTGACCTTGGCACCCAGCACCTGGCCGCGCCGCGGGTTCGCGAGGAACGTCGGTGTCAGGGTCTGGTGCCGGTACTCGCCGGTCGTCGCCAGGGCGCCGAGGAGCACCGGGAACACGTAGCCGACCGAGGTCGCGAAACTGTAGACGACCGGCGCCAGGTTGTGGAAGATGGCTGCGGCAGCGCCCTCATTGCCGCCACCACCGCGGGTGATCTTGCCGGTCGAGATCAGGCCGAACAGCGCAGCGAGCCCTCCCGAGATCAATGCGATGTAGGCGAAGAGCACGAGGGCGAGCAGCCACCACATCCGCGTCGTACCGATCTTGGTGAACTCCGAGCGGACCCCGGCGAGAAATGCGCTCACAGCGAGCCTCCTTCGCCGACGAGTGAGAGGAACGATTCTTCGAGTCCCGATCGATGCCGGTGCAGTGAGCTGAGCTCGACGCCGGCGACGAAGGCGACGTGGCCGACGTGGCCGGGCTCCGCATCCACCAGCACGCCGCTTCGCAGCTCGGAGACGGTGAGTCCGGATGCGCGGAGCGCGGCGACCAGCGCGGGCCGGTCGGGCGAGTCCACAATGGTCTGCGGTCCGCCCGCGGGGTCGAGGCTCGCAAGGGTGCCGCGGTGCACGAGCTCGCCCTTGGCGATGATGACGACCTCGTCGACGCTCTGCTGCACCTCGGACAGAAGGTGCGAACTGACCAGGATGGTGCGACCCTCGTTGGCGAGTTCGCGCAGGAACGTCCTGATCCACTTGATGCCCTCGGGGTCGAGCCCGTTGATCGGCTCGTCGAGCACCAGCACCCCCGGGTCTCCCATGAGTGCGAAAGCGAGGCCGAGGCGCTGCCGCATGCCCAGCGAGTATCCGCCGACCCTCCGGTCCGCGTAGTCGGCGAGACCGACCTTGCGGAGTGCCGTCTCGACGGTCTCGTTCTCGAGCCGGGCCGCCTGCGCGTAGACGAGCAGGTGGTTCCTGGCTGTGCGGCCGGGGTGGAAGCTCGCCGCCTCCAGCGCGGCACCGACCGAGGTCAGGGGAGCAGGAAGGTGGGCGTATGGCACACCGCCGAACGTGGCGGTTCCGGACGTCGGGACGATCAGGCCGAGCAGCATCCGCAGCGTCGTCGTCTTGCCTGCGCCGTTGGGACCCAGAAAGCCGGTGACGCGGCCGGGCTCCACATCGAAACTCAGATCGTTGACGGCCACGACGGGGCCGAAGTGCTTGGACAGGCCGGAAATCTCGATCGGTACGCCGGTCGGCAACGTGAACCCCTCTCGGTTCTGGCGCGCCCGCTCAGTTCAGGATGCGGGTGCTCGCCGCCAGCGTACCGCCTGAGTACAGCGATTCCGCAGCATCCGCCAGTGCGGTGAGTGCGACGCGTTGCGACCACGGTCCGTAGGAGATGCGGGCGACGCCGAGCCGTTCGAGTTCTGCGGGCGCGACCGACCCGGGATGCCCGATCACGCTGACCTTGCGCTCGCCGATCCCTGCAACGAGTCGCGCGACCGTTTCCGCGTCGAGCCGGCCGGGGACGAAGACGCAGGTCGCGCCCTGGTCGAGGAACGCGCGGCCGCGGTCGATAGCGTCCGCGACGTTCTCGTCGAGACTGCGCTCGGTGCCGCGGAGGAACGCATCCGTCCGTGCGTTGAGGGAGAACGGCACGCCCTCGGCGTCGGCCGCGCGCACGACGGCGGCCACCGCGGCCACCGACTCGTCCATCGGCTTCAGCTGGTCTTCGAGGTTCATGCCGACGACGCCGATCCCGATCGCCCGCCGCGTCGTCTCGCCTGCATCGCCGTAGCCGGCCTCGAGGTCGGCTGTCACCGGCAGGTCCGAGTCGTCCACGACGCGACCGACCGCTTCCAGCATGAGGTCGAGCGGAATGTTCTCCCCGTCGGCGAAGCCGTACATGGCGGCGATCGAATGGCTGGCGGTCGCCAGCGCCCGCGTCTGCGGAAGCCCCGCGATCACGCGGGCCGAGGCCACATCCCACACGTTCACCAGCTGCAGCAGTGCGGGGTCTTCGTGCAGTCGGCGCAGTTCTGCGCCCTTCTCCTGGATGCTCATGGAACGAGCCTAGGGGCGGGAATACGATGAGCGCATGCCGCAGAAGACGGTGGGCAAGACGAGGACGCCGATCATGCGTTCCCGGTCGCCGCACGCCATCGCGGACACCCTCTTCTTCGTCTTCGGCGGCGTCGCGGCGGTGTGGCTCGCCATCATCGTGCTGACCGAGAGTTTCAAGTGGGGCTGGTTCCTCATCCTCTTCTTCCTCCTGTTCTGGGTCTTGCTCGCGTACCTGGTGCTGCCGCGACTGCATCGCATCCTCACCTCGATCTACGTGCCCGACTATTTCATCGGCCGCACCCGCACCAGCGACGGTCTGCTCGGCGACCCGATCAACCTCGCGCTCCTGGGCTCGGAGGCGCAGCTGGATGCGTCGATGCGGCGGGCGCGCTGGATCCGGGCCGACGACGTCACCCTCGCCAGCAGCCGGCGGATCATCGCCTCGACACTGCTGCGCCGCAGCTACGACGAGGCGCCGGTGAGCCCGCTGTTCCTGTTCGATCACCAGCAGGACCTCGCGTACCAGCAGGAGGTGGAGGGCAATCCGGCCAAGCGTCACCATGTGCGCTTCTGGCGCACCCCGGACGGCTGGTTGCTTCCCGGCGGCCGCCGGGTCGAGTGGCTGGCGGCCGGAACCTTCGACCGGGCAGTCGGATTCTCGCTCTTCACCCTGCAGATCACGCACAAGATCGACGCGGACACCGATGTCGAGCGTGATCACATCATCCGCACGCTGACGGCGGGGGATGCGCCGGTCGAGGTCGAACTGCTGCGCGAGTTCTCGTCCGGCTACCACGCGCGGAACGGCGGCGGCGACACCATCGAGACCGACGGCGACCTGCCGGTGGTCGACATGCGGGCCGTGGTTCCGGGGCCGGAATCGATCGAGGTCGCCGCGCAGGTGACGGCCGCCCAGGCTGCGCGCGAGGAGGCGCGGCCGGTGCCGACCACGCTCGGCTTCCTGCTCATGCTGTTGCGGGTCGTCGCAGGACTCGTCTACATCGGGCTGACCCTGGTCGACTTCCACGGGTTCATGAAGGCCGACGTGTTCTCGCAGACCGACTCGCTCACGCCGCAGGAGCGGTCCGCGGCGACCTGGATCGTCGCGATCTTCCTCGTAGTGGTCGGAGTGTGGCTGCTGCTCTACCTGTGGATGGCGATCCTCGTCTTCCGGGGAAGCGACCGCGCCCGCGTCATCGCGATGAGCCTGAGCAGTGTTGCGATCATCCTCTCCGCCATCGACTTCTTCAACGGCGGAGTGCAGTTCAACCTGCAGAACAACATCCTTGGGCTGCCGCTCGACATCCTCGTCGTCATTGCGCTGTCTAGTCAGCGCTCGCGGGTCTGGGCGCGCCGGCCGCGGCGGGAGGCCGCGCGGCCGCCCCTCACATCAACGGCTTCTTCGGCCCCGACGACTTGAGCGCCGACTCCTCCGCGTCGAGGAAGGCGAGCACCGAGCGCACCGCCAGTTCCTGGTACCGCCCCTCCGCGCGGGCGTCGAGCACCGCCGAACGCTCCGCTCTGATCATCGACCGCCGAAGCCGCATGTAGGCGAAAGCCGCGTCCTCGTTCTCCGACGGCGTCGGATTCTCAAGGGCGTCGGCGAGGAACACCGCGTTGATGCGCAGGCGCTCCATCACCCGTTCGTCCTCGTCACCGGTGACCTCCTGCTCGAGCTTTGCGAGACCGGCGGTCTGCGCCTCGGCGAGCAGTCGCTGCATCTCGCCGGACTCCTGCTGGAAGTCGGGCGGCGGCAGCTTCAGGCGGCGGATGATCCAGGGGAGTGCGAGGCCTTCGAGGAGGGTGCCGACGACGACGATGAAGGCGAGGAACTGCAGGAACTCCCGGTCGGGCGTGGCCTCCGGGAGAAGGAACACGGCAGCCAGAGTGACCACGCCGCGGATGCCCGCGAACGACACCGCGATGCCCGTCGCCCAGTTCCAGCCGCGCTCCCGCAATCGCTGCGGGCCATATCGGTACAGCGTGGTCGTGAGTACCATCCACACGAAGCGGGCGAGGAACAGTGCGATCAGCACCACGACGCTCGCGACGATCGTGCGTGCTGCGGTGATCCCGGAATTGAGGGCGCCGCTCGCGATGCCGGCGAGCTCGAGGCCAATGAAGAGGAACACAGCGTTCTCGAGCAGGAAGGAGATCGTGCGCCAGTTGATCGTCTCCGCGATACGCGCTTCGGCGGTCTGGATGGTCGGCGAGCGGTAGCCGAGGTAGAGGCCGGCGACGACGACCGCGAGGATGCCGGATCCATGCAGGAACTGCGCGGGAATGAAGGCGAGATACGGCGTGATCAACCCGAGCGACGTGTCCAGCACGGGCGCGCGCAACTGCTTGCGAATGGTCGCGAGCACATACCCGATGAGCAGACCGACGGCCACGCCGACCACGACGGCGAGAACGAAGTCGACCGCGATCGCAAGCGGGTTCACCACGCTCACGATGGCGGCGATGGTCGCGTTCAGGGCGACGAGAGCGGTGGCGTCGTTCAGCAGGCTCTCGCCCTCGAGCACGGTCACGAGACGTCTCGGCAGATGGAGGCGGCCGGCGATCGCGGTCACCGCGACCGTGTCCGTCGGCGCGACCACCGCCCCGAAGGCCAACGCGGCCGCGACCGTCAGGGTGGGGACGACGAGATAGGTGGCGAACCCGACGACGATGACAGTGAACACGACGAGTCCGACGGAGAGCAGCAGGATGCCGTCACGACGGGCGCGGACGTCGTTGAAGGACGTCTGTATGGATGCCGCGAACAAAAGCGGAGGCAGCAGCCCGTAGAGCACGAGCTCCGGCTGGATCTGCACCTGCGGCACACCCGGAATGAAGGAGACGACCGCGCCGACCGCGACCAGTACGACGGGAGCCGACCATCCCACCCGGCGCGAAACTCCGGTGACCGTGACCGTCACCAGCACGAACGACACGATCCAGACGATGGTTGCGACCGGATCCATGCTGCCCATGATGGCCGCAACGCGCTCCGGGCGCTATTGCTTCCGGCGTAATCGGCGCGGCATTCAGCCCAGAGCGATCAGTCGGGTCGTCGTGATCGGGGCGTCGGGGCCATCAGTGCGCCGCGCAGCGTGCAGCGCCGGAGTGCGTCTCGCACACCACGAGCTGTTCGCGACATGACAGGTCCGCGCAGTTCTGCATCCGCTTCGTCGCCGCTCCGCACACGACGCAGTGGCCGAGAACCGCGGTGTGGTCGCTGAAGTCGACAGAGCCGCGCTTGTCGAACACGTAGAGCGAGCCCTCCCAGAGGCCGTCGTCGCCGAACGTCTCGCCGTAGCGGACGACACCGCCGTCGAGCTGGTACACCTCGCCGAACCCGCGCGACTTCATCAGCCCCGACAGGACCTCGCAGCGGATGCCGCCGGTGCAATAGGTGACCACGGCCTTGTCCTTGAGGTGGTCGTACCGGCCGCTGTCGAGCTCGGCCACGAACTCGCGGGTCGTGGCGACATCCGGCACCACCGCATCCCGGAAGCGTCCGATCTCCGCTTCGAAACGGTTGCGGCCGTCGAAGAAGACGACGTCGTCCCTGGCGGCGACGAGTGCCTCGAGTTCGTGCGGCTGCAGTTTCGTTGCGCCGCCCACTACACCCTTCTCGTCGACGACCAGTTCATCCGGTGCGCCGAAGCTCACGATCTCGTCGCGCACCTTCACGACCAGCTTCGGGAAGTCGAGGCTGCGCCCCTCCCCGTCGAGCCCAGTGCCCTCGCTCCACTTGACGTCGAGGTTCTTGAACGCGGGATAGTCCTTCGTCTTCCGCAGATAGCGTTTGACCGCCGCGAGGTCGCCGCCGACGGTGCCGTTCATCCCATCCTTCGAGATCAGGATGCGGCCGTGCAGGCCGAGCGACTCGCAGAGGTCGCGCTGCCACAGCCGGATCGCGTCAGGATCGGCGAGCGGCGTGAAGACGTAGTAGAGCAGGACCTTCGGAACGGACACCGGACAATGGTAGGCGCAGACGACTGAGAAGACTCTCAGCGCCCGTTCTCACGGTGGAGGGGCAACGCACAGCCTGCCACGATGGGATGGAAGAAGTCGGCGGCCGGACTCCTGCGGTTCACAGAAATCGGGGATGCTAGAAGAATGCCATCATCGCGCCGCGGGAAACGTAAGGAGGGGGACGCCTTGAGCACGCTCGTCATCATCCCCACCTACAACGAGCGCGAGAACGTCGCCTCCATCGTCGGGCGCGTCAGAGCCTCCACCCCCGACGTCTTCGTGCTGGTCGTCGACGACTCTTCACCGGACGGGACCGGCGAGATGGCGGATGCGCTCGCCGCGGCCGACGACCACGTGCTGGTGCTGCACCGGGCGGGCAAGGAAGGCCTGGGGGCCGCGTACCGCGAAGGGATGCGCTGGGCGCTCGATGCCGGGTACGACCGCATCGTGGAGATGGATGCCGACGGCTCGCACCGCCCAGAGGAGCTGCACCGCCTGCTCGAGGCGATCGAGTCCGCGGACGTGGTGCTCGGCTCGCGCTGGGTCGCCGGTGGCGGCGTTGAGAACTGGCCGGCGAGCAGGCGATTCCTGTCGCGCGGTGGCAGCATCTATTCGCGCATCCTGCTCGGCGTTCCCGTGAAGGATGTGACCGGCGGGTACCGCGCGTTCACGGCGGCGGCGCTTGAGCGCATCCATTTCGGCGACGTGGAGAGTCAGGGATACTGCTTCCAGATCGATATGCTCCGACGGGCATACGACGACGGGCTGCGGATCGTGGAAGTTCCCATCACGTTCGTCGAGCGCGAGCACGGCGCCTCGAAGATGACGACGGGCATCGTCGTCGAGGCGATGATCCGGGTCACCGGGTGGGGGATCGCCGGCCTGCCGCGGCGCTTCCGCCGCCGGCCTGCGCCCACCGAGTCCGTCGAGGAGACCGTCGGCCTGTAGTGGTGAGCGGCGTGCGCCCGCGTTCCGCGCGAACGCCCGCGTACCGGGCGACCGCCCGGGTACACAGACAGGCGCTCGGGAACAATGCACGCGCTCGGGGACAACGCGTGCGCTCGGGGACAACGCGTGCGCTCGTGATTCTGGACGGGCGCGAGACCCCGGCGTAGCGTTGCGATCATGACCGTTGAAGACCCGTTCGCACGCTTCGGCGTGGTGCCCCTGTTCAGTCTGACCAGCGATGATGTCGCCGACGACACTCCTCTTGACCGCGCACAGTGGGGCGCCGGCGCTGGCGGTGGCGACGTGTCCCCGCAACTGTCCTGGAGCGGATTCCCGCAGGAGACGAAGAGCTTCGCCGTGACCATCCACGACCCGGATGCCCCGACCGGCTCCGGGTTCTGGCACTGGGCCGTTTACAACATCCCCGCGTCCGTCACGTCGCTGGCCGCGGGCGCAGGCGCTGTGGGCGGCGCTGCTCTCCCGCCCGGTGCGGCGATGCTGTCGAACGAGATGGGCGGCAAGAGCTTCACCGGCGCAGCGCCCCCGCCCGGGACCGGCACGCACCACTACAACATCGTCGTGCACGCCCTCGATGTCGATCACCTCGACCTCGACCCGGCGTCGACTCCCGCGGTCCTCGGGTTCAACGCGCACTTCCACTCGCTGGCGCGCGGGGTGCTCGTCCCGGTCGCGACTGCCGGCGACATCTGAGGCGCTGCTCCACGTCGTTCGCACATGTTCTGAACGAGCGCACGAGTTGCACCCTGTGCGCTCGTTCGCAAGGTGCGCGGCGGCGCGGACGCGCGGCTTAGTGCTTGTTGCCGGTGAGGGCGAGCACGCCGCCGAGGCCGATCATCATCACGCCGCCGGCGGCGCCGAGGTGTTCGACCCGGCGCGGTGAGCGGGCGAACCACGTGCGGGCCGTGCCCGCCACGAGGGCCCAGATGCTGTCGCTGAGCAGCGCCAGCACGAAGAACACCAGGCCCAGCTCGAACATCTGCAGCGGGATGAACCCCGCGCTGTAGTCGACGAACTGCGGCAGCACGGCCACGAAGAACACGAGCGTCTTCGGGTTGGTCAGCCCGACGAAGAAGCCTTCGGCCAGGATGCGGACCCGCGATTTAGGGTTCGGCGTCGCCTCGTGCGTGACTGCGGTGTGGCGGCGATGGCGGATGGCCTGGATCCCCAGGTAGACGAGGTACGCCGCGCCCGCGAACTTGATGATCGTGAACAGGATGAGCGATTGGGCGACCACGGCGCCGACGCCGACCGCGACCGCCACGATGAGGGGCAGCATCCCGAGTTCGTTTCCGAGCACGCTGAGGAGGCCGCCCAGGCGGCCCAGCGAGATCGATCGCCCGATCACGAAGAGCACACTCGGCCCGGGGATGACGATCAGCGCCAAGGATGTGAGCGCGAACGCGAGGAGCGAGGGCGCAGGAACCATCCCGTCATCGTAGACCCGGCGGCGGACTGCGGCGTACGATCCGAACTGTGACCGACTACAGCGATCTGACGGCGATCTACATCAACTGCACGCTGAAGCGCAGCCCGGAGGTGAGCAACACGCAGGGTCTCCTCGACAAGTCGATCGCGTTGATGCGCGCACAGGGTGTCGAGGTCACTGCGGTCCGCGCGATCGATCACGACCTCGCAACCGGCGTGTACCCGGACATGACCGAGCACGGCTGGGACCACGATGGCTGGCCGGAGCTGTGGCCGAAGGTCGAGGCCGCCGACATCCTGGTGCTGGGCGGTCCGATCTGGCTGGGCGACAACGCATCCGTCACCCGGCAGGTCATCGAGCGACTGTATGCCATGAGCGGCATGTTCAACGACAAGGGCCAGTACGTCTACTACGGCAAGACGGCCGGTGTCATCATCACGGGCAATGAGGACGGCGTGAAGCATTCAGCGATGAGCCTGCTCTACAGCCTCCAGCACATCGGCTATGTGGTTCCGCCGCAGGCGGATGCCGGCTGGATCGGAGAGATCGGCCCCGGTCCCAGCTACCTCGACGAAGGCTCAGGCGGTCCGGAGAACGATTTCACCAATCGCAACACCACGTTCATGACGTGGAACCTGATGCACATGGCGCGGATGCTCAAGGACGCGGGTGGATTCCCTGCGTTCGGCAACCTGCGGGCGCAGTGGGACAACGGCGAGCGTTTCGGGTTCGACGCCAACCCGGAGTACCGCTGAGATGCGGGCCGGGGTGTGGGCGACGCTCGGCGGCGTCCGGATGACCGCAGCCCTCGAAGGCCTCGGGTTCGACTGGGTGGGCATCGATGCGCAGCACGGCCATCATGACGACCGGAGTGTGCGCGACATCCTGAGCCTGCGGCGCGAGCCCAGGGCGACCATCCTCGTGCGTGTCGCCGCGAACGACGCGACCCTGATCGGCCGCGCGCTCGATGCCGGAGCCGACGGCGTGATCGTGCCGATGGTCGGCACTCCCGCCGAGGCCGCCGCCGCAGTCGCCGCCGCACACCACCCTCCGCGGGGCATCCGGAGCTGGGGTCCGCTCGCCGGCTACGAGATCGATCCGTCCCGCCCGCCGCTGTGTGCGGTCATGGTCGAGACAGCGGATGCGCTCGAACAAGTGAACGAGATCGCCGCGACCCCGGGCGTGGACATGATCTTCGTCGGCCCCTTCGATCTCAGCCTCGCGCTCGGCCTGGAGGTCAGCGAGCTGATCGCGGACATGTCGGACGCGTCGCCGCTCCAGCGGATCGTCGCCGCCTGCCGGGATGGGGGGATCATCCCTGGCGCGTACGCCGGTGCCCCGGAGCGCGCCGTGCACCTGCGCGAGCACGGATTCGACTGGGTGGCGGTCGACACCGACACCGGGCTGCTCGCACTCGGCGCGGCCAGTGCAATGGCGGCCTCGGCCGCACCGCTGCCGCCGGGTCGCACGCGATAGGTTTTCGTTGTACATCTTCGACATCAAGCGCTGACCGCAGCGTTCGGGCAAGGAGCAGATCATGGCCGATCCAGAGATCCACAAAGGTCTCGCCGGCGTCGTCGTCGACACGACCACCATCTCGAGCGTCAACCCGGAGACGAACTCTCTTCTCTATCGCGGGTACCCCGTGCAGGAACTGGCGGCCCGTTGTTCGTACGAGGAGGTGGCGTACCTGCTCCTGCACGGCGACCTTCCCACGTCGGACCAGCTCGTCGCCTTCGAAGCGCTCGAGCGCTCGTTGCGGCCCCTGGATGCGCGAACGAGGCGCGTCATCGACGACCTGCCGCTCACCGCGCATCCGATGGATGCGGTCCGCACCGCCGTCAGCCAGCTCGGCGCGTTCGACGCCACGCTCCTGCAGCCGGGCGGCATCCTGAACCCCGAGCTCAACGACAGCCGTGCCGTGTACCTGCTCGCGCAGCTGCCGGCGATCGTCGCCTACGAGCAGCGCCGCCGCCGCGGTCTCGACCTGATCGAGGCGAGGGACGACCTCGACTATTCGGAGAACTTCCTCTACATGACGTTCGGCGAGGTTCCGGATGCTGTGGTCGTCGACGCGTTCCGCGTCTCACTGGTGCTGTACGCCGAGCACTCGTTCAACGCATCCACCTTCACCGCTCGGGTGATCGCCTCGACGCTCAGCGACATGTACTCGGCGGTGACCGGGGCGATCGGCGCGCTGAAGGGCCCCCTGCACGGCGGCGCGAACGAGGCCGTGATGCACACCTTCGACGAGATCGGTACGGCGGACCGGGCCGCGGCCTGGCTCGACGAGTCCCTGGCGGCCAAGCGCAAGATCATGGGCTTCGGCCACCGCGTGTACAAGCACGGAGATTCGCGTGTGCCGACCATGAAGGCGGCGCTCGACACCCTGGTCGAGCACTACGGCCGGCAGGAGCTGCTCGACCTGTACGCGGCGCTCGAGTCGGCGATGGATGAGCGCAAGGGAATCAAGCCGAACCTCGACTACCCGTCGGGGCCGGCCTACAACCTGATGGGGTTCGACACGGAGTCGTTCACGCCACTGTTCGCCGCCGCCCGCATCGCCGGCTGGACCGCCCACATCATGGAGCAGTACGCGGCGAACTCGCTGATCCGGCCCCTCTCGCAGTACACCGGGTCGGCCGAGCGCCACCTCGGGTAGCCGCGCGGCGGGCGCGCGGCGCCCCTCGGAAGCGCGAGAGTGCCCGTTCCGGTCGAGCGCGGCTGATGCGCCGCGCACTCTCGACCGGAACGGGCACTCTCGGTGCCGCTGTCGGGAACGACAGCTAAGCGGCCTCGGCGCGGTCCCGGAGCGCGGCGGCCATCTGCAGCACGGCCTGCTCGATGATCGGCCGTGTCGTCGCGAAGACGAACCGCATGAAGCCGGCGCCCGGCCCACCGCAATCGATGCCGTCGGTCATGGCCACTCCGGCCTTCTCGCGGAAGAACTCGGCCGGGTGCTCGCCGAGCCCGAGCGCACGCGCGTCGAGCCAGGCGATGTAGGTGCCCTCCGGCGGCGTGTACGCAATGCCAGGGATGTGCTCACGGAGCAGGTCTGCGAGGTACAACCGGTTGCCTTCGAGGTAATCCGCCACGGCGGACTGCCATTCGCGGCCATCGTTGTAGGCCGCGGTGTTGGCGATGACACCGAAGTTGCTGGCGCCGTGAGTTCCCCAGTGCCCGATCTCCTCATCCCAGACGAATGCGTCCGCAGCGTTGCTGATGATGAATTGTGCGCATTTGAGGCCGGGGAGGTTCCACGCCTTCGAGGCCGAGGTCGCCGTCACAGTGTGTGCGGCCGTGGCTTCCGAGATGGACGCATACGGCACGTGCCGGTGTCCCTCGTACACGAGCGGTGCGTGGATCTCGTCGGAGAAGACGCGTCCTCCGTTTCGTTCGACGACCTCGCTGATCGCACGGAGTTCCTCGACGGTGAAGACGCGGCCGACCGGGTTGTAGGGGTTGCAGAGGATGAGGAGGTTCCCGCCCTCGTCGTAGGCGCGCTGCAGCGCCTCCAGATCGATCGTGTACCGCCCGTCGGTCACGTTCATCGGGATCTCGATGATCTCGCGGTCGCTCATCCCGGGGACCGTGAAGAACGGCATGTAGGCGGGCGTCGGCAGGATGACCGGCGCGCCGGGCGTGGAGTAGTGCTCGATCGCCAGCTCCAGTCCTTTGAGCACGTCGGGGATGGGGTGGATGCGCTCGGCAGGAACCTCCCATCCGTAGCGGTCGCGATGCCACGCCGCCGTCGCCGCCGACATCTCATCGGAGACGTCGGGCGGCAGGTAGCCGAACAGCCCACGATCGATCGTCTTGTGCAGGGCATCCGTCACCGCCGGTGCGGTGCCGAAGTCCATCTCGGCGACGAACGCCCCGATCGCATCCGGGAAGTAGCTCCACTTGACACCCCCGATCTCACGCAGCGCTGCGATGTCGATGGCGGTGAAATCGAGGGTGGATGTCATGAGGTCTCCTGTTCGCTCGTGATGTCTTCGCCGTCCTCGGCGATCTCGTTGAGGTAGTTGTAGATGGTGAAACGGGTGACGTTCAGGGTGGCCGCGATCATGTCCACGGCGTCGCGCAGCATGAACATCCCGCGCGATTTGAGGTCGCGGACGACTTCCACCTTGTGGCGCTTCTGCATGAGCTCGACGGGAACGCCGACGGATGCGACCGCCCGGTGGATGAGGTGGGCGGCGAGTTCGTCGACGTCGCGCGCGAACACCTCCTGGCTTTCGGGCTCCTCCTTACCGACACTCGTGACGGGCCGGGCGCCGGCGAGGGCCGGGGCTGCGTCCTCGGAGGTCGCGCCGAGCATCAGGTCGACGACCGATTTCACCGCGACCCACGCCGACAGGTCCGTGTTGATACAGAATGCCGCGACCGGTGTCCCGGCGACGTCGCGGATGATCATCGTCGACGACCGGAAGGTTCGCCCGTCGGGCATCCGCGACTCGTAGCCGACCATGTTGTCCTCGGAGATCTCGGAGACCTTCTTGAGGAGCAGATCGGTCGCGGGGTCGCCGACGCGGCGGCCCGTCACGTCGCCGTAGATGGCCACGATCGAGTTGGGAAGCAGGCTGAGATCGTGCAGGACGACCTCGCTCGACGCGGGAAGGGATCGGCCGATCGGCTCGACCAGGTTGGTGAATACCGCGATCAGTCGTTCGCCGTCGATGCTCGGGCGGGGCGCCTGGACTTCAAGCAGATGTTGAGCCCGACTGTCGGGCTTTTCCGCTTCAGCCACGTCTTACCTCCAGGGGTTGTGATTCTCGGTGGAGCAATGCACTCCTGATTCTCTGCAGTTCAGACGGCCGTGTCAACGACTTGTTAAATATTCAAACAAATCATTGACGCGGCTTCAACAATTTGTCTAATGTACACACAACGTTGAAGTCGACGCCGCATCCCCATCGCGGATGCATGCTCCTCCCACATCGCGAGGGCGCCACGAAGACGTGACGTCACGAAAGGATCATGATGGCAACGCAAACCCGTTCCGTGGACATCTCGAGGCATCAGGACAACCTGAAGAAGACCATCACCACGCCGCAGGCACTGGGTATCTCCTTCCACCAGATCGTCGGCGGCGGCGTCGTGTCGCTCACGGGCATCGCGATCGCGATCACCGGCGGAGGCGTCGCCTGGGCGTACGCGCTTGCAGCCGTCGCCATCCTGATCGTGTCGGTGCCGATGGCATCGCTCGGGGCTGCGATGCCGGTCGTCGGCGGCAACTACACCTATGCGACCAAGCTCATCCATCCGCTGGTCGGGTTCATGAACCTGTGGTTCTTCATCCTGGCGATCGCCTCGCTCAGTCTTTACGGGCTGTCTGCCGGCATCTACCTCAACAGCCTGAACTCGTGGTTCAACCCCACTGTCGTCGCGGTGTCGCTGATCACCATCTTCGCCGTCGCGAACGTCATGGGATCGGCCTTCTCCGCACGCATCGGGATCATCATCGCGATCGTGATGCTCGTCGCTTTCGGAACGTTCATCGTCATGGGCCTGGCCAACGTCGACTGGGCGAACTACCCGGCCGCCATGCCGAACGGGCTGCCCAAGCTCCTGCAGGCGGCGGCGCTCCTCACCTTCGCGACGGGCGGTGCCACGGTCGTGGCCGAACTCGGCTCCGAGATGAAGACCCCGGGCCGCACGATCCCGGTCTCCGTCGTGGGCGGGACCATCTTCGCCGCGATCCTCTACGTGCTCATCGCGCTCCCCGCCGCCGGCGTGCTCCCGCTCGACCAGGTCGCCGGCCAGCCGCTCTCCGTGGTCGCCAAGACGTTCATGCCCAGCCCGGTCTGGTACTTCTTCGTTCTCGGTGGCGCCGTGCTCGCCGTCATCGGCACGATGAATGCGCAGCTCCTCTGGGGCTCGAAGAGCATCCTCGCCGCCGTGGACGATGGCTGGCTGCCCCGAGCGATCGGATCCGTCAACAAGCGCTTCGGCACGCCGCACTGGCTCCTCCTGATCCTGTACATCGTCGGCGTGGTCCCCGCGCTCGCCAACATCGACGTGAGCGTCATCGCCAGCGGTGCATCGTTCGTCGGCCAGCTCATCTTCATCGTCTACCTGGTCGCGGCACTGCGGCTGCGCTACGTGCGCCCCGACCTGCACGAGACCTCACCGTTCAAGCTCGGCTTCAAGACCCAGTGGACGCTGACGGTGCTCGGCATCGGCGTGCTGCTCTACCAGTGCTACCTCCTCCAGCAGAACCTCACACCGGCCGTCTGGATCGCGATCGCCGTCTGGGTCGTCGTCGGCATCGTGGTCTGCATCCTCCGCTACCCGATCGTCAAGCGGATCCAGGCCGCCCGTGCAGAGCACGAGCTCGCGACGACGCGGGCCGAGACGACGCCGTCCGTCGACGATGAACTGCTCGGCATGGATCCTGTCACCATCCCCAAGGAGGCTCCCAGTCAGGTGCTGGGAACCCACGAGTCCACCACCAACAACTAAGGAGATACGCACATGGCACAGTCGTCGACCGACCTCGAGCACTACCACGACCCGAGGGACAAACGCTTCGCCAAGTCGCTCCGCGACGGAGCACCGGATGCGTTCAGCACCTTCCTCGCGTTCGACGAGGCAGCGCTCCGCAGCGAGGACAAGGTCATCCCGCGCAAGTACACGGAGCTGATGGCGCTCGCCGTCGCGCTGACGACGCAGTGCGCCTACTGCATCGACGGGCACACCACCGCCGCTCACGCACAGGGGGCGACCGAGGCGGAGGTGGCCGAGACGGTGTTCATCGCGACCGCGCTCCGAGCCGGAGGGGGGATGGCCCACGGCCTGATGGCGATGAAGATGTACCAGCGGGCCGCCGAGGCGTCCGCCTAACGAGGGCGGGGCGGGACCGCCTGTCGGACCCGCCCCGCCACATCCGTCGAGCCACCAGACCGTGAGGATTCAGAGACTATGACCGTCGTACCGACCCGATCCGCAGCCTTTCTCCCATCCCGGATGGCGGGAGACCTCCTCTACATCTCCGGGCAACTTCCGACCGTCGACGGCCGGGTCATCGCCACGGGTCTGGTCGGCGAGGACGTCACGACGGACGATGCTCGTGCGGCCGCCGCAGCAGCGGCCCGCAACTGCCTCACGGTGATCGAGGATGCGGTCGGCTCGCTCGACCGCGTGAGCCACATCGTCAAGGTCAGCGGCTACGTCGCCTCGGCCGCTACATTCTGGGAGCAGGCGGTCGTGATCGACGCCGCCTCGGACGTATTCGTCGAGGTGCTCGGTGAGCGCGGCGAACACGCTCGCCTGGCGGTCGGGGTCGCGAGGCTCCCGCGAGACGCATCGGTCGAGGTCGAGGCGATCATCGCGTTGCGCTGAGCCCGCGGTGCGAGCTCGTGGCGCGAGCCCGGGGTGCGAGCCCCGGCAGCGGTGCTGACAATCCGGGCACGCCCTTCCGGTCCTCCGGTTGGATGGTCTCCACAGCGAATGCGGGCATCCGTTGGCCGATGGGTAGCATGACGGCGTGCACATGATCTTCCGGACGATGCTCCACGCCATCATCTCCC
This sequence comes from Leifsonia sp. Ger2509, assembly GCF_055231915.1. Classification (NCBI taxonomy): domain Bacteria; kingdom Bacillati; phylum Actinomycetota; class Actinomycetes; order Micrococcales; family Microbacteriaceae; genus Leifsonia; species Leifsonia sp. Ger2509. The sequence continues at coordinate 2,100,591 of NZ_JBUYVB010000003.1, read as the reverse complement.
GCTTCGGCCCGCGCCTCGGCCACTACGACGTGGCCTACACGGCGTTCCGGGTGATGCCGACGGACCTGGACATCCTCAACCACATGAACAACGGCGTGTACCTGTCGATCGCGGATGTCGGCCGGTTCGACCTGTTCACGCGCAACGGGGTGTGGGCGATCTTCAAGAAGAAGGACTGGTACCCGGTGGTGGCGTCGGAGACGATCTCGTTCCGCAAGTCGCTGCAGCCGTGGCAGCGGTTCGTCGTCGAGTCGCGACTGCTCGGACTGGACGACAAGGCCGCGTACATGGAGCAGCGTTTCACCGTCGGGGGCGAGATCTACACGCAGGCGTTCATCCGGGCGCGGTTCCTACGGAAGAGCGGTGGCGTCGTCCCGATCGACGAGCTCCTCGCGGCCGTCGGTCCGGTGCCGGAAGGCTCGAGCGTTCCGCAGTGGCTGGTCGAGTGGGGTGCGGATGCTGCACTTCCGTCGACGCGCGCCGCGGCCCCCAGCGTGTGGAGCGACTGACCGGGCGCCGCTGCTACTCGACCGCGGGCCCGAACGCGAAGACGCCGCTCGGGTCGTACTTCGTGCGGGCGGCGGCAAGGCGGTCGAACACGGCAGGCGGCCACGTCGTCGTGAACTCAGCAGGATCGATCAGTCCACGCGACCAGTTCACGTTCGTGATCGCCGAGCGGCGGCCGCCGACCGCGTCGAAGATCGCCTGGGCGCGCTCGGGCGCGCGCTCGGCGAAGGTCGAGGGGTCGACCGCGATGAGGCCCATTGTGTAATGGGCGTCCCGTCCGCCGACCGACGTCCCGTCTTCGGGGTCGCGCCGGGTCGCGCCGCCGAGCTGTCGGATCTCGACAGCGACAAAGGGCGTGCCGCTTTCCGGCCCGGCGAGCCGCAGCAGTTCATCGGCCAGGTCCTGGTCGATCGAGTCGAGCATGAGTCCGCGGATCCAGTCGGGACCGCCCTCTTCGGGATCGTTGTGGATGGTGCCGACAGCGGTCGTCGGAATCTCGTCGAGCAGATCGAGCAACGCAGGCGCCGCCTCCCGCAGCGGAGAGGCGAGGCGCCGACCCTCGGCCGGATCGCCGGGGTAGGCGAACCGGACGCTGAGCACGAACTTGCCGCGCAGCGGTGGCGGAGCGTACTCCACGTCGGGAACGTTGATGAAGGCGAACGACGACGTGACGAGATCGGGCGCGCTCTGCGCCCATTCGACCCAGGTGCGCAACGCCGGCTCGATGCTGTCGCCCTCGAAGATGAGGCTGCCCGCATAGAGGGTCTTCAGCGGAACGAGCTCGATGGTCATGCTCGTGACGACGCCCAAGCCGCCCTTTCCGCCCCGCAGGGCCCAGAACAGGTCGCTGTGGCTGGAGTCGTCCGCCGTCACGACCTCGCCGTCGGCGGTCACCACCCGGAAGGCCCTGACCCAGTCGGCGGTGAAGCCGTGGCTGCGCGAGAGCGGTCCGAGGCCACCACCGAGGGTGTAGCCGACCGCGCCGACATGCGTCGACGATCCAGTGATGGGTGCCAGGCCGAATTCGGCGCTCGCTGCGATGACGGGCGCCCAGCGGCATCCGGCGCCGATGGTCGCGAGCCCGGCCGAGGGGTCGATGGTGATCTCGTCGAGTGCACGGGTGGAGATGAGTAAGCCGTCGGTGATGGGAAGGCCACCGCCGTGACCGGTCGCCTGCACGCGAACGCGCAGGTCCTTGTCGGCTGCGAACCGGACGGCGGCGGCCACGTCGGCTTCGCTCGTGACGGCGACCACCACATCCGGATCGTGCACGAGCGTGGGGTTGAACCCGGCGACCTCGGCGGCCAGGCCGTCGTCGCCGCGCAGATAGACCGTGCCGGTGACGGATGCGCGCAGGCGCGCGAGTGAATCAGCGTCGATCTGAATCGTCATGCTCGGAGGCTATTGGCGGCCACCGACACCCGGCAACAGTGCAGGCACGGAGTGTGCATTCGGTTGACCCGGACTGCGCTGACGTACGATTCCAGCATGGTTCCACTCGCCGAGGCTCCGCCTGCCGCCCCGGCGACAGCGACCTCGCCGACCCCGGCCGGGGCCGCCCACGCGCCCGTCTCCACGACGGTCACAGCCCCGGCCCCGATCGCTCCGGCCGCTGCTGCCCACGCAGCCGTCTCCACAACGTATCGCCCGGCCGACGTGGTCGATCTCCGCCACACCCTCGGCACCCTCGGTCGCGGCTCCTACGACCCCACCACGGTGTGGGATGCGCGCGGCCTGTGGCGCACCTTCCGAACGCCGGACGGCCCGGCCAGCCTGCGCATCGAGACCGCAGCCGACAGCATCCGGGCGCTGGCCTGGGGCGCTGGTGCCGACTGGGCGATCGACGGCGTCCCTCGTCTCCTCGGCTGCGACGACGACTGGTCGGCGCTCGACGTGAGCTCTTCGCCACTCCTGCGCGAGACCCTGCGGCGCAACCCGGGCATCCGCCTGACCCGCACGCGGCGCGTCTTCGAGGCGCTCGCACCCGCGATCATCGAGCAGAAGGTCACGAGCGTCGAGGCGTACCGGGCGTGGGCGCGGCTCGTGCGAAAGTACGGCGACCGTGCGCCCGGTCCGGCGCCCGACGGGATGCGCGTGCTGCCGTCACCGGAGACCTGGCGCCGCATCCCCTCCTGGGAGTGGCATCGGGCCGGCGTCGACCCGCGGCGCTCGCGGGCGGTCGTGGAGGCGGCCACCGTCGCATCCTCGCTCGAGCGGGCCACCGCATCCGCTCCCACGCTCGCCGAGGCCGCGGCGCTGCTCCGCACCGTACCCGGCGTCGGTGTGTGGACGGCCGCGGAGACTCTGCAGCGCTCTCACGGCGATCCCGATGCCGTCAGCGTCGGCGACTACCACCTCGCGCACTATGTCGGCTCCGCGCTCATCGGCCGCAGGGTCGACGACGACGGGATGCTCGAACTTCTCGAACCGTGGGCAGGACAGCGGCAGCGCGTCGTGCGCCTGATCCTGGCCAGCGGGCACCGTGACGAGCGCCACGGGCCGCGGATGACCATCCAGGACCACCGCGGTCACTGACCGCACGCGTTCGGCGCGACCGCACATGTTCCACCGTGTGCGCTCGTTCAGAACATGTGCGGTCACCGACCGCTCGTGCGACCGCACGTGTTCCGTGCGACCGCACGCCTTCGGCGCGACCGCACATGTTCCGTGCGACCGCCCGCGTTCCACCGTGTGCACTCGTTCAGAACACGTGCGGCGAATCAGCCCTGCGGCGACACCGGCGCAGCGCGCCTCAGTCGGCGGAGCGCGCGTTCACCGCGTGCAGTGCGACCTGCTCGGCGTGGATGTCCTGGTCCATCTCTCGGCACAGGCTCTGGTAGTGGTCGAGCATGACGGGGTAGTAGTCGTCCCAGTCCGGCATCGGCTTGCCGGCGCGAGCGGCCAGCAGGCGGTCGAGGTAGTAGTCCCACCCGACACCCATGCTCGGCGCGTCGTCCTTCAGCGAACGGAGCCGCTGGCCGAACGTCAGGGTGGTGTGGGAGCTCGCCTCCTTCAGGTGCCAGAAGACCCGGAACGATGCCCCGGCGGGCCCGACATCGGCGGCGAACCGGTGGGGCGCGTCGCACTCGAGGATGGTGACGTTACCCCATTCCGCGCCCTCGCCTTCGGCGTTCATCCGGAACTTGAGCGCGCCCGTCGAGGGCAGCCCTTTGTACTCGCCCACCCATTCGGCCAGCCGTGGAGATCGGCTGAAATAGGACCACACATCCTCGATCGGGGCTTTGAAGATCCGGTCGAGGACGACGTAGACACCGTCCTCTTTGCGAACGAGTCGACCAGTCGGCTGTGGCATCATGAGCACCTCCCGCTTAGCTTTCAGAGTAACCACGTCGCTGCGGAAAGGGCAGGCCGAAACGGAGGAACCTGCGAAGAATCGCAGCCGGCCCACCCGAACCTCCGTGTGCGCCGGGAAAATGCCACTAGCCAGCCCTGTGGGGTGCGTCGCTAGGCTGTGCCCATGAGCAGCAAGAGCAAGCAGGGACCACAGCAGGAGCGCGGACTCGACATCGAGGGCGGCCACCGGGGGCTATGGGGTTTCTTCGCGGGACTCATCGTCGCCGTGCTGATCGCCTACCCGTTGTCGGCGTCGGTCGCGTTCGCCACGCATCCGGCGACCCAGAACCTGTTCGGTGGCCGCCTCGAGTCCGCGTCGCAGGGCGGCTACCAGGCGTTCTGGTGGATCATCGCCATCATGTGCGCGGCGCTGCCGTTCATCGTCGGTTTCGGGATCGCGAAACTGTCGAATCGCACGGTCGGGATCCTCGCCGCGATCGTCGCGGTGTTCCTGATCCTGGTCATCGTGCTCGGGCAGCTGTTCGCCTTCTGACCGGCGGTCGCCCGGCCGTCCGCTGACCGCTCGCTGCGGCCGAGAGCGTCGGTTCCGGGCGAGAACGTCAGGCGGAACGGGCACTCTCGCCCGGAAGAGGCACCCTCGACGCAGGATGCGGATGCGCGGCTCAGCTTTCGAGCACCGCCATCGCCGCGTTGTGGCCGCCGAGTCCGCTCACCGCCCCGCCCCGCCGCGCACCCGACCCGCACAGCAGTATGCGCTCGTGCCGGGTCGCGACGCCCCAGCGCTCGGCCGGCGTCGCCAGCGGGTCGTCGTCCTCGGCGAACGGCCACGACAGCGGCCCGTGGAAGATGTTGCCGCCGGGCATGTTCAGGGCGTGCTGCAGGTCGAGCGTCGTCTTGGTCTCGATGCACGGTCGGCCTTCGCCGTCGGTGAGAAGGAGATCTTCGACCGGTTCCGCGAGCACGGAGTTCAGCGACGCGAGCACGGCTTTCTGCAGGCGCTCCCGGGTGGCGTCGTTGTTCTCCTCATTGAGCCAGCGGTCGGGAGTGTGCAGACCGAAGACCGTCAACGTCTGGGCGCCGCCGGCGGCGAGATCGCCGTCGAGGATGCTCGGATCGGTCAGCGAGTGACAGTAGATCTCGCACGGGATCAGCTCGGGCATCACGCCGCGCACCGCGCCCGCGTACGCGGCCTCCAGCTGCGTATACGTCTCGTTGATGTGGAACGTCCCGCCGAAAGCGGCGGCGGGGTCGACGGATGCGTCCTTCAGCTTCGGCAGGCGCTTCAACAGCAGGTTGACCTTCACCTGCGCGCCCTCCGGGTGCGCGGCCGGTCCTTGCGGCTCCCCGAGCAGCCCGTCGAGCACCTCGGGCGCGACGTTTGCGAGCACGAAGCGTCCGACGACGCGGCGCTCGTGCTTCTTGCGGCTGTACCGCACGGTTCCGTCCGGATCGACGGACGTGACCTCGGCGCGCGTCACGATGCGTGCCCCTGCGTCGCGGGCCACCCGTGCGAGCTCGGTGGTGACGGTGCCCATTCCGCCGACCGGGACATCCCAGTCGCCTGTCCCTCCACCGATGACGTGATAGAGGAAGCAGCGGTTCTGCGCCAAACCGGGGTCGTCCGCGCTCGCGAACGTGCCGATCAGTGCATCCGTGACCGCGACGCCGCGCACCACGTCGTTCGCGAGCCGTGAAGTGATCAGGTCGCCGATGGGGAGCTCGATGAGCGCATCCCACAGCTCGTCGTCGCCGACCAGTGCGCGCGCCTCGGTTCGCGTCAGCAGCGGCTCGGTGACCGTCGGCCACAGCGCGCGGGCGACACGAGCGGTGTCCTCGTAGAAGCGGGAGAACGCATCCGCATCGCCTCCCGCGCCGATGCGCTCGAACGATGCGGCCGTCGCGGATGCGTCGGTGTTGTCGACGAGCAGGCCCACGCCGTCCGGATCGCCGGGGACCGGCGTGTACGACGAGTAGCGCCGGCGGGCCAGGCTGATGCGCAGGCCGAGCTCGTCGATGATCCGCTGGGGAAGCAGGCTGACCAGGTAGGAGTAGCGGGAGAGCCAGGCGTCGACGCCCTCGAAGGCCTGCGCGCTGACGGCCGCTCCGCCGACCGATTCGAGTCTCTCGAGCACGATGACGCTCAGCCCGGCCTGCGCGAGGTAGGCGGCGGCGGTGAGCCCGTTGTGGCCGCCGCCGACGATCACGACATCGTGGGTGGGTTCTGCCGACGGCTGCGAGGAAGGCGTCGGTCTCGTCGATGAGGCTTCGGTCATGGTCCGAGCCTAGGACGGATCGGGACGCCTCTGGGTCGCGGTGCGCGCCGCCCGGGCGAGGGCGTCCCGGCAGGCGACGACGCCCGGACGAGCGGCTGATGAGCGTCGCGACGAGGTGAAGATCGTCCGGCGCGGCGCGCCGGCGAGCTCCGAGAGCGCAACGGACGGCTCATCGCCCGCCCAGACGAGGTCGGGGAGCAGGCCGACCGCGTTCCCCGATCGGATCAGGCGGATGTGCGCGATGAGGTCTGCGGTCTCGAACCGCACATCTGGCTCGAATCCCGCGGAGCGGCAGAGCTGCACGGCCCAGGTGCGGGCCGCGGTGCCCTCGGGTTCCATCACCCACGCCCTCCCGGCGGCGTCGCGGAGGTCGAGGGCCGGCGCGGTCGTCCCCGTCGCCGGAGGCGTGGCGAGGTGGATGGCGTCGGTCACGAGATCGACCCGGTCGAGATCGGCACGGAGCCCGCGGGTGCTGCCCGGGTACTGCTCGGCGATGACGAGGTCGAAGTCGCGGGCAGAGACCTCGAACAGGCCGCGTTCGGGCGCTCGCTCGGTGACTTCCACGCGAAGATCGGGGTATTCGTCGGCGAGGATGCTCAGCGCGTCGGGGATGATTGCGTGAGCCGCAGACTGGAAGACCGCGATCCTGACAACGCCGGTGACCGTGTCGAGGGAGGCGTCGAGCTCGGATTCGGCGCGCTCGAGCAGGTCGAGGAGGTCGGCGGTGCGCGCCGCGAGCAACTCGGCCTGGGGCGTGAGCTGCACGCGGCGACCGACCTTGCGGAGCAGCTTCACTCCGGACTCGCGCTCGAGAGCGGCGAGCTGCTGGGAGACGGCGGACGGGGTGAACGAGAGCGCCTCGGCGACGCCCACGATGGTGCCCCGGATGGCGAGCTCGCGCAGGAGGCGGAGCTTGCGCACATCGAGCATGACGGTCTCTTCTCGCCGGACACAGATGATTCAGTTGAACTGAACGATATCGTTCACGAACGTTCGCTTTTCCTAATGGAAGATTACTCGCACACTTATGCACAGCCGTAGTTTCTGACAGTTCTGTCGCGCGACGGCAACCACTCAACAGCGAGGAATACAGTCGTGAGCATGGCGAATCAGACGGACGACGCGGGAACCCGCCCGGCAGACCTCGCGCAGGACGCGGTGGCGCTCGTGCAGAAGTGGCTGGCCGAGAGTGCGCCGGCTGCGGCCGGCGGCGGCCGGAAGCCAGCGCAGGACCCGGCGGCCGAGCGGCTCGCGGGAGTCCTGAAAGACCCGAACGGCCTCGATTTCGCGGTCGGCTTCGTCGACGGGGTCGCGCGTCCGCAAGACCTGTTCGTAGCCGGCTACAACCTGCAGCGCGTGGCGAAGAAGATCCCGGCCTTCCTCCCGTGGTACATGCGTGCGGCGATCTGGCTCGGCGGAGTCTTCGGTCCCGTGGTGCCGTGGGTCGTGATCCCCGTCGCACGCCGGGTGCTCCGTTCCATGGTCGGCCACCTCGTGGTGGATGCGACGCCCGAGAAGCTCGGCCCAGCGATCGCGCACCTGCGCGCGCCCAGCGATCCCCAGGGCCATGGGGCACGACTCAACCTGAACCTCCTCGGCGAAGCCGTGCTCGGCGAGAAGGAGGCGGCGCGTCGTCTCGAAGGCACGCGCGCGCTGCTCGCGCGCGACGATGTCGACTACGTGTCGATCAAGGTGTCGTCGATCGCATCGCAGCTGTCCATGTGGTCGTTCGACGAGACCGTCGAGCGGGTCATCGCCCGGCTCACTCCGCTCTATCAGCTCGCCGCGTCGTCGCCGAAGCCGAAGTTCATCAACCTCGACATGGAGGAGTACCGCGACCTCGACCTGACGATCGCGGTCTTCACGGGCATCCTGAACCAGCCGGGGCTCGCCGGCCTCGAGGCCGGCATCGTTCTCCAGACCTACCTGCCCGATGCGCTGGATGCGCTGCAGGGCCTCACCGAGTGGGCGATGCAGCGCCGAGCGGGGGGCGGGGCGAACATCAAGGTCCGCGTCGTCAAGGGTGCGAACCTGGCCATGGAGCGCGTGGATGCGGCGATCCACGGCTGGCCGCTCGCCACCTATGCGACGAAGCAGGCGACCGACACCAACTACAAGCGGGTGCTCGACTGGGCGCTGACGGCGCAGCACACGCACGCCGTGAAGATCGGCGTCGCCGGCCACAACCTGTTCGACGTGGCCTACGCCTGGCTGCTCGCGAAGCAGCGGGGGGTCGAAGACCGCATCGACTTCGAGATGCTGCTCGGCATGGCGACTGCGCAGGCCGAGGCCGTCAAGCGCACCGTGGGTGCGCTCCTGCTCTACACGCCGGTCGTGAACCCCGCCGAGTTCGATGTCGCCATCTCGTACCTCATCCGCCGGCTCGAAGAGAACGCGAGCCAGGAGAACTTCATGTCCGCTGTGTTCGAGCTCGATTCGAACGCGGCGCTGTTCGAGCGCGAGAAGCAGCGCTTCCTCGCATCCGTCGCCGAGCTCGCAGCCGATCCGAACCCCCACGGGTATGCCCCTCTGCCGAACCGCAAGCAGGACCGCGCCCGGGAGTGGGAGGACGTCTCGGCCGAGGCGTTCACCCGGCCCCGTGTAGCCCAGCCGTCGGCGTCGGCTCCCGCGGACGAAGGCCTGACGAGCGCCGTGCTCGGGCTCGCCAGGGGCTCCGGCGGCGCCCTGCTCGACCCGCAGGACGCGCCCGCCGACGCTGGGGGTGCTTCTCCTGCTGCTCCTGCCCCTGCTGCTCCTGCTGGCGTGGTCGATGACGCGCGCGACTTCCACAACGCGGCCGACACCGATCCGTCGCTGTCCGCCAACCGGGCCTGGGGCCGCAAGATCCTCGCACGGGTCACCGCCTCGCGGCTGGGCGCCGACACCATCGCCGCCGCTGCCGTCACCGATGCTGGGACCCTCGAGGTCGTCCTGTCGCGCGTACAGAGCGCGGGCGCGGCCTGGGGCCGGCAGACCGGTTTCGACCGCGCCGCGGTCCTCGACCGTGCGGGCCTCGCCCTGTCGGCGAACCGGGATCGGCTGATCGAAGTCATGGCGGCGGAGACCGGCAAGACGATCGCGGAGGCTGACCCGGAAGTCAGCGAGGCCGTCGACTTCGCCCACTACTACGCCTCCCGTGCCCGCGAGCTCGACACCGTGCAGGGTGCCCGGTTCGTGCCGTCGAAGCTGACGGTGGTGACGCCGCCGTGGAACTTCCCGGTCGCCATCTCCGCAGGCTCGGTGCTGTCGGCGCTCGCCGCGGGCAGTGGCGTGATCATCAAACCCGCGCCGCAGGCGAAGCGATCGGGTGCCGTCATGGTCGAAGCGCTCTGGGAGGCCGGGATCCCGCGCGACCTGCTGGCCCTCGTCGACGTCGCCGAGAACGACCTCGGTCAGCGGCTGGTGTCCGACCCGCGGGTTGACCGCGTGATCCTCACCGGCGCCTACGAGACGGCGAAGCTGTTCCGCTCCTGGAGGCCCGACCTGCCGCTCCTCGCCGAGACGAGCGGCAAGAACGCGATCATCGTCACGCCGAACGCCGACTACGACCTCGCGGTGTCCGACATCGTCAAGAGCGCGTTCGGGCACGCCGGGCAGAAATGCTCGGCCGCCAGCCTCGTCATCCTCGTCGGCTCGGTCGCCAAGTCCGAGCGGTTCCGGCACCAGCTGGTCGACGCGACCGAGAGCATGAGGGTGGGCTACCCGTCCGACCCGACCAGCCAGATGGGTCCGCTCATCGAGCCCGCCCAAGGCAAGCTGCTTCACGCGCTCACCACGCTCGGCGGCTCGGAGGAGTGGCTCGTGCAGCCGCGCCAGCTCGACGACACCGGCAGGCTCTGGTCTCCGGGCATCCGCACCGGCGTCGAGCCGGGCTCGTACTTCCACCTGACCGAATTCTTCGGACCGGTGCTCGGCATCATGACGGCCCGCAACCTCGATGAGGCGATCCGGTACCAGAACGCGATCGAGTACGGCCTGACCGCCGGACTCCACTCGCTCGACGCCGGCGAACTGGCCCACTGGCTCGACACGGTCGAGGCGGGCAACCTCTACGTGAACCGTGGGATCACCGGGGCGATCGTGCAGCGACAGCCGTTCGGCGGGTGGAAGCGCTCGTCCGTCGGCGCCGGAACGAAGGCGGGCGGCCCGAACTACCTTCTCGGTCTCGGGTCGTGGGAACCCGACACCGGAACCTCCAGCGCGAGCCTGCACCTCCGCGGTCTCGACCGTCGCGTCTCGCAGCTCATCGAGTCCGGCCAGTCGTCCATGGACTACAACGCCTTCGACCTGGTGCGTCGCTCGGCCCTCAGCGACGCGATCGCCGCAGGCACCGAATACCTCCAGACCAAAGACGTCTCGGCGCTCGGGGTCGAACGCAACCTGTTCCGCTATCGGCCGGTGCCGGTCACGATCCGGCTGTCCGAGGGCGAAGAACTCGCGCCCCTGTTGAGGACCATGGCCGCGGCGACCGTCGCACGCTCGAACTTCTCCGTCAGCACGTCGATCGCGCTGCCGCGACCGTTGCAGAACGTGCTGCGCGAGCGCGACGTGCACGTCGTCGTCGAGAGCGACGAGCGATGGCTTGCGCGCGTCGCAGGCGGTCAGGTCGCCGCCCACCGCATCCGCCTCATCGGTGGCGACGCGAGAGCGCTCGCCGCAGCGCTCAAGGGAACGCCTGACACCGCGATCTACGCGCATCCGGTGACGCCGTCGGGGCGGGTAGAGCTTCTTCCGTTCCTGCATGAGCAGGCCATCTCGATCACCGCGCACCGGTTCGGCAACCCGTCCCACCTGTCGGAGGGGGTCATCTGAGCGGGGCGCCGCGCTAGCCTGAACGGGTGACCATTCCCGAAATCGAGCTCAACAACGGAACCACCATCCCTCAGGTCGGCCTGGGCACCTGGCCGCTCGACGACATCGAAGTCGCGCGGGCCATCGTGGAAGCCACCGCCCTCGGCTACCGGCACATCGACACAGCGGCGAAATACGGCAACGAGGCGGGTGTCGGAGACGGCGTACGTGCCAGCGGCATCCCGCGCGAAGAGTTGTTCGTCACCACCAAACTCGACGGGACCTACCAGGGAGACGACCGGGCGATCGAAGGCCTTGACGGCTCCCTCGCGCGGCTCGGGCTCGACTACGTCGACCTGCTGCTCATCCACTGGCCGCTCCCCGCACGCGACCAATACGTCTCCACCTGGAAGACCTACGAAAAGCTGCTCGCAGCAGGCAAAGCGCGCGCCATCGGCGTGTCCAACTTCAAGCCGGCCCACCTCGACCGGCTGCGGGCAGAGACGGACATCGTGCCGGCCGTGAACCAGATCCAGCTCAACCCGAAAGTGACCCGGCCAGCACAGCGTGCCTACAACGCGGAACACGGCATCGTCACCGAATCGTGGAGCCCGCTCGCACCAGGGTCCGACCTGCTGGCCGCCCCCGAACTCGCCCGCATCGCATCCAAACACGGCAAGACGCCCGGCCAGATCGTGCTGCGCTGGCACATCGAGCTCGGTCTGGTAGCCATACCCAAGTCGCGCACGCCATCCCGCATGGCCGAGAACCTCGACATCTTCGACTTCGCACTCGACGCCGACGATCTGGCAGCCATCGCGACCTTCTCCGAAGGCCCCGACGCCGGAGTCGACTCCGACCACGGCGGCCACTAGTCTTCGCTGATGCCCGCGGCGGGTCACGAGCGCCCCACTCGCCGCACGGTGTCTCGCGGCCCATGATGTGCCGCTCGCTCGCCGCACTACGTAGCGCTCGCCGCACCAGCTCTACCTAGTGCGGCGAGGCGAAACTCGTGCGGCGAGCGCCCACTTTGTGCAGGAGCGCCCACTTTGTGCACGAGCGCACCGGTTGCAACACGTGCGCTCGTGCACAAGGTGTGCGCTCGCGCCTACTCCTGCGGCCCGCGCAGCGCCGCCGCCACCAGTTCGAGTGCAACCGCCGGGTCGGCGCCCAGCTCGCGTATCTGGGCCGCGAACGTCGCAGCCGCCAGCTGAACCTGCCGCGTGCTCGCATCCCCGGAAACCGCGACGAACGATCCGTTGCGCCCCCGCGTCTCGATGACCTCCGCGTGCTCGAGCTCCCGGTAGGCACGCGCGACGGTGTTCGCGGCCAGCCCGAGCTCGTCAGCCAGATGCCGCACCGTCGGGAGCTTCGCCCCAGCAGGCAGATCCCCAGACCGAACACCCTCGATGACCTGGTGTTTCACCTGCTCGAAGGGAGGAACCTCGGACTCCTCGTCGATCCGGAACGTCATGCACGGACCCCTTCGTTCGTGTCAGCGGGCAACACCACTGTCGCCAGCAATCCTCCCTCCGGGACGTTGGCGAGCACAATGCTGCCGCCGGCCGAACCGACGAGCGCACCCACGATCGCCAGCCCCAACCCGCCCCCGGCGAGTGCGGATCGCGGACCTTCCGCCCGGGTGAACCGGGTCAGCGCGATCGGGATGAACTCTTCCGGCATCCCTGGTCCCGAGTCCCGCACCGTCAGGGTCACCCGCCCGCCGACGGCGACCAGTTCCACCCCGATCACCCCCGAACCCTCCACAGCGGTGATCGCGTTGCTGAGCAGGTTGTCGACGATCCGGCCGAACTCCGTCCGCGACAGCGCGATGGTCGCGCCCCCGCCGGTGCGATCCCGCGGCCGGTAGTCGAAGTCGATCGACAGTTCCGCCTCCTCACCGCTGACCGCGCGCGCCCGGTCGATCGCCTCTGCGAGTTCCGACGTGATCTCCCGCCAGTCCGCGCGCCCATGCGAGGCGCCGGCGTCGATCCGCGACAGTTCGAGCAGGTTCGCGGCGAGCTGGCTGAGCCGCACCGCGGTGGTGTGGGAGTCCTGGATGTCGGCGAGCAGCGCATCCGCATCGCCCGCGTCGAGCTCCGCGAGTTCGAGCTGGCCCCGAAGCACTGCAAGGGGGGTGCGCAGCTCGTGGCTCGCATCCGACACCATCTGCTTCTCACGGTCGGCGGATGCGCGCAATCGCCCGAGCAGGTCGTTGAGCGTGGTGGCGAGCGCCGCCAGTTCGTCGTTCGCGGGCCCCACCGGAAGCAGCCCTGTGGAGGAGACGTCCGCGATCGCCTCGGCTTCTTCGCGCATCCGGCTGACCGGGCGCAGCGCCGCCCGCGCGAGCAGCCAGGACGCCGCACCGAAGACGATGACCGCGATCGCCGTGCCGACGAGCAGGGCGACCGTGAGCCGGTCGAGGATCAGGTCGGTCGTCTCCGTGTTCCGCGCTGCGATCACCTCGTAGGTTCCGCCCGACGTCGGAACAACGCGTTTGAGGACGACGAACTGCTGCCCGCCCGCACTGACCGTCGCGGACTCCGTGCCGAACGTCTCCAAGTGCTTGAGCCGCGCCCGCAGTTTGCGGGGCAAGGTCGACTGGACCACCTCGCCATCGGGTGCCACGACCGCGATCGCCTGGCCGCCGACCGGTTCGTCGAGCTTGCCGGTCGGGTTGTTCTGCAGCTCGGTCACGTACGGCGCGATGTCGTTCATCAGCAGGGTCACGGTCGCGTTGTGCAGGATGGTCGCCACACCGATGCGCACCACCGTCACAGCCATCAGTCCGACGAGCGCCGCGATGATGAGGCTCCCGACCGTGATCCGGGCGGTGATCGAGAGCCGGCGCAGCCAGATCACGGCCGGGTGGCCTCAGAACTCACGGCGTGTTTGGCGTCGAGGCGATAGCCGCGGCCCCGTTCGGTGATGATCGAGAGCCCAGCGCCGGCGATGTCGAGCTTCTTGCGCAGGTAGGACACGTACTGGTCGATGACGTTCTGCCCGATGTTCTCGGTGCCGCCCCACACGGTCTCGAGGATCTCCGTGCGCGACAGCAGCTTGTCCGGGTTGTTCGCGAACAGGCGCAGGAGCGTGAACTCGCGCCTGCTGAGCGGCATCTCGTGCCCGGACACGAGCGCGCGGTGCTCGTGCGAGTCGATCGTCAGCCGGCCGACGGTGATGTGGGGCCTCGAGCCGGTCGGCTCCCGGCGGAGGAGGGCCCGGATGCGCGCGGCGAGTTCCGCGAACGCGAACGGCTTGGTCAGGTAGTCGTCCGCGCCGGAGTCGAGGCCGTGCACGCGGTCCTCGATCGCGTCGCGCGCGGTGAGCAGCAGGATCGGGACCGGATTCTCCGCCTCCCGGATATGCCTGCACAGCTCGAACCCGCTCATCCCTGGCAGCATGACGTCGATCGCGGCGGCGGCATACGTTGATTTGCCGATGGCGATCAGGGCATCGATTCCGTTCGTGACGAGCGTGACGTCGTACCCTTCGGCGGCGAGCCCGCGTTCGACGAGCTTGCCCATCTCCGGATCGTCTTCAACAACGAGGAGCTTCATGGCTTCATGCTCCCACGGGTTGCTTGCCGTGGTCTGTACCCTCGAACCATGACCTGGCCCTCCGACCTTTTTCCCAGCCTTCTGGGTGTCGGTGTGCTCATCGCGCTGGCGACGGCGATCCTCTGGTTCTATCGCTCGCCGCATCCGTTCTCTCCGGCGCTCGCCGTTCTGCGCGGTGCATTGCAGCTCGCGATCATCAGCGTGCTGCTCACGGGCGTGATCAGGGATCCGCTCTGGGTGGGCGTCGCCCTGCTTGTGATGTTCTCGGTCGCGGTGTTCACCGTGTCCCGTCGGGTGGGCCCGACGTTCGAGCATGTGTGGATGGTGACGGCATCGATGGCTGCCGGCATCATCGTCACCCTGAGCATCGTCTTCACGACCGGTGCGATCGAGCTGTCCTCACGGTACGCACTGGCGATCGGCGGCATCGTCATCGGCAACTCGATGACGATCGCGACGCTCGCCGGACGACGTTTCAGCGAGAGTGTCAACGAGCACTGGGATGAGGTCGAAGGCTGGCTCGCGCTCGGTGCGACCCCGAGGCAGTCCACCCACGAACTGACCCGTCGGGCGGTCTATTCTGCGCTCATCCCGTCGACCGACCAGACGAAGACGACCGGGCTGGTGACGCTGCCCGGCGCTTTCGTAGGTGCGATCTTCGGTGGGGTGTCGCCGCTGGAGGCCGGGCGGTTCCAGATCGTCGTGCTCGCCTCGCTGATCTCGGCAGGCACGATCACGGCGGTGCTGCTGATTTCCTGGCTCGCGCCGATCAAAGTGCGGCCCGCCGCCTTGAAGTAGCGGGATTCTTGGCGGGTTCTTAGTGCCTCCCTCGATAGGTTCGGCGTGTGAGCACACTCTCGTATCCCGAAGCCATCGTCATGGGCGCGATCCAGGGCATCACCGAACTGTTCCCGATCTCCAGCCTCGGGCATTCCGTGATCATCCCGGCCCTGATCGGCGGAACCTGGGCGCAGGACCTGAACGTGTCCGCCCCTGAGTCGCCGTACCTGGCCTTCATCGTCGGCCTCCATGTGGCCACCGCGCTCGCGCTGTTCGTCTTCTTCTGGCGCGACTGGATGCGCATCATCGGCGGCTTCTTCACGTCCATCCGCTACCGTCGCATCCAGACCGGACCCGAGCGGCTGGCGTGGCTGATCATCCTCGCCACCATCCCGGTGGGTATCGCCGGCCTCCTGCTGGAGCACCTGTTCCGCACGACGCTGGGGCAGCCGGAGCCGGCGGCCATCTTCCTCGCCATCAACGGCCTCATCCTCTTCTTCGGCGAGTGGTTGCGGCGCCGCCAGGTCAGACGCGAGGGGATCGTGGTCGCGGCCGCAGAGAGCGCGGAGGCGAACGCGGACTTCGACGCGTCGGACACGGTGGCGGATGCACGCGTGTCACGCATGAACTTCGGCCGCGGCATCGCCATCGGGTCGTCGCAGATCCTGGCACTCGCGGCGGGCATCAGCCGGTCGGGTGTCGCGATGGTGAGCGGCATGGCCTCGGGCCTCAGTCACCGGGAGGCCGCCCGGTTCTCGTTCCTGCTCGCGACCCCGGTGATCCTCGCCGCGGGCGTGCTGAAGCTCCCCGACCTGTTCGGGCCGCTCGGCGCCGGGATCACCGGCCAGGTTCTCGCCGGCAGCGCGGCGAGTTTCATTGCGGCGCTGCTCTCGGTCGGCTTCCTCGACCGCTACTTCCGCACGCGCACGCTCACCCCCTTCGCGATCTACTGCCTGATCGCCGGGATCGGTTCGTTCCTCATCCTCACCCTGCGCTGAGCCCCCTCGCCCCTCGCCCGCGCGCCGTCGCGGCCGTCGTGCACAGGAAAAGGCACCGCAAGATTCGCGCTTAGGGTGCTTTTTCCTGTGCTCGGCGCCCAGCGGGACGGTCAGGATGCGTGCTCGACGACGTCGCGCAGGCCCTCGAGGGTGGTCTGCCAGTTCGCGCGGGAGTGGGCGGCTTCGGCCTCGGTCGCGTTGCCGTCCTGGATGACCGTCACGGTGACGCCGTCGGAAGCGGGATCCGGGGCGGCGTCGATGCGGTAGGTCACGGTCTGGTAGTTCTCCGGCACATCCGGCTTGCCGCGCATCGGGCTGAAGAACGTCGACACGATCCGGTTGGGCTCGTCGATCTCGAGGATCGTCCCCTTGTCCTCGTATGCCTGTCCCTTCCATTCACCGCGGTAGGTGATCGGGCTACCGACCGCCCAGTCGGTCTCGACCTGGGTGCCGAAGAGGTACTTGCTGATGAGTTCGGGGTCGGTGAGGGCGCGCCAGACCGCTTCGCGATCGGCCGCAACGTGCACGCTCGCCTCTGCTGTGAGCGACATATCCGCTCCTTTCGTCCCTCCCATGATGCGCCCGGTGGGCTGCACCGGATTGAAGAAAGACGTCAGGGGGTCAGTCGTGAGCCCGGTGGATGAGGCGCGACAAAACGATCGCGCTGCGCGTGTGATCGACGTTGGGTGCCAGTCGCACCTTCTCGAGAGCGGCTTCGAGGCTCGGGATGTCGCGTGACCGGATGTGCACGATCGCGTCGGCACTGCCCGTGACGGTCCCCGCATCCACCACCTCGGGCACCGCCGAGAGGATGCGCAGCAGCTCGTCGGGCGCGACCGTGCCGCGGCAGAACAGCTCGACGTACGCTTCCGTGCTCATCCCGTCGATCGTCGGGTCGACCTGGATGGTGAAGCCGCGGATCACACCGTCGGCGACGAGCCGGTCGACGCGGCGCTTGACGGCCGAGGCCGAGAGGCCGACGACCGACCCGATGTCGCCGTAGCCGGCGCGCGCGTTCTGGCGGAGCAGGTCGAGGATGCTGCGATCGAGGTTGTCCACGGCCAAATCATATGGTCGATCGTTGCGCGAATCGCGCCATTTGCGGCGAATTGTTGCGTAGCAGGGTAGGCGGCCTCCGCGTTCGCGGCGATCATGCACGGTTTCGAGCCGGTGCGCAACGAATCGCATCCCGGGCAGCCGGAATCGGCGATTCCGTGCGTGAATCCGCAGAAATCCGCCCGGTGCATCGTGTGACACTAGACCCATGTCGATCACATCAGAGGATGAGCAGGCGCGCGCTGCCACGGCCGCGACGGCGCTGCCGGTCCGCACCCCGGTCAGCCGGTCCGTCCTGATGTGCCGCCCCGATTTTTTCACCGTCGTCTACCGGATCAATCCGTGGATGGATCCGCACCTGCCGACCGACACGAGCCTCGCCGTGCGGCAGTGGGAGCAGCTCTACCGCACCTACCTCGATCTCGGTTTCGACGTGCAGTTGATCGACCCGATCGACGGACTGCCCGACATGGTCTACGCGGCCAACGGCGGTTTCGTGATCGACAACGTCGCCTACGGCGCCAGCTTCACCTACCCCGAACGGCAGCCGGAGGGCCCCGCATACATGGGCTGGTTCCGCGACCACGGCTACCGGGTGGCCGAGCCCGAGTCGATCAACGAGGGCGAAGGCGACTTCCTGCTCGTCGGCGACACGATCCTGGCCGGCACCGGATTCCGCAGCGGGACAGCCAGCCACGAAGAACTCGGCCGCCTGTACGGCCGCGAGGTCATCACCCTCAACCTCGTGAACCCGAGCTTCTACCACCTGGACACCGCCGTGGCGGTGCTCGACGGAACTCCCGGCCAGGAGCACATCGCCTACCTGCCGAGTGCGTTCGACGAAGCGAGTGTGAAGTCCCTGAATGATCGCTACCCGAACGCGATCATCGTCACCGAAGAAGACGCGTCGGTGCTGGGCCTCAACTCGTTCTCGGACGGCTACAACGTCGTGATCGCGTCACGGGCCGCCGACTTCGGCCGGCAGCTTCGCGAGCACGGCTACAACCCGATCGGCGTCGACCTCTCCGAGCTTCTGCTCGGCGGGGGTGGCGTCAAATGCTGCACCCTGGAGCTGCGGCGGTGAGCGCGGAGCTGCCGGCGCTGAGCGGAGAGGTTTCCCGTCCATGACCAACCAGACCAGGGAGCACGCCGAACCGCCCGCCCCGACCACGCACCAGGCCGAGGCGATCGCACGCGAGGAGGCGCACACCGCGCACAACTACCATCCGCTGCCGGTGGTGATCGCATCCGGTGAGGGCGCGTGGGTGACCGACCTCGACGGCCGGCGCTACCTCGATTGCCTGGCGGCCTATTCGGCCGTGAACTTCGGTCACTCGAATCCGGAGCTGCTGGAGGTGGCGCACGCCCAGCTCGACCGGCTCACGCTGACGAGCCGCGCCTTCCACAACGACCAGCTCGGCCCGTTCGTCGAGGCGCTCGCCGAGCTCGCCGGCAAAGACATGGTTCTGCCGATGAACACCGGCGCCGAAGCCGTCGAGTCCGGCATCAAGGTGGCCCGCGCCTGGGGTTACCGCGTCAAGGGCGTGCCGGACGGCCGCGCCACCATCGTCGTCGCGTCCGGCAATTTCCACGGCCGCACCACGACGATCGTGAGCTTCTCGGACGACCCGGACGCCCGCAACGATTTCGGTCCGTTCACCCCGGGTTTCCGCACCGTGCCGTACGGGAATGCCGCGGCGCTCGCCGACGCGATCGACGACGACACCGTCGCGGTCTTGATCGAGCCTATCCAGGGCGAGGCGGGCATCCTCGTTCCTCCGGCCGACTACCTGCCGGCCGTGCGCGCGATCTGCACCGAGCGCAACGTGCTGTTCATCGCGGACGAGATCCAGTCCGGTCTCGGGCGCACGGGTGCGACCTTCGCGTGCGATCTCGTCGGGGTCGTCCCCGACCTCTACCTGCTCGGCAAGGCGCTGGGCGGCGGGATCGTCCCCGTCTCCGCGGTCGTGGGGAACGCGGACGTCCTCGGTGTGCTCCGGCCCGGCGAGCACGGTTCGACGTTCGGCGGCAATCCGCTGGCCGCGGCCGTCGGACGTGCCGTGGTCGGGATGCTCGCCACCGGAGAACCGCAGGAGCGCGCGCGCCTGCTGGGGATGCGGCTCCACACAGGCCTCGAACGTCTCATCGGTCGCGGCGTGGTCGCCGTGCGCGGCGCCGGCCTCTGGGCGGGGATCGACATCGACCCTGCGCTCGGCACCGGGCGCGACGTGTGCGAACTGCTGATGGAACGCGGTCTGCTCGCGAAGGACACGCACGGTTCGACCATCCGCCTCGCCCCGCCGATCGTCGTCGACCCGTCCGATCTGGACTGGGCGGTCGACCAGCTAGAGGCCGTCCTGCTCGAACTTTCGCTGCGCTAGCGTGCGGTTAACCCGGAGCGAAGGCTTCGAGTACTCTCAGTGAAACTCCGGAATCTCCGGCGTCTTCCCATGCGCGTCCGCCTCTAATGGAGGAGGGGATCGACCGATTCCTTCATCCGGCTCCACCGGCGGGAGGGCGTGCAGACCGTGCTCGACAGCGTTCGTGCGCCCGCAGTCTCGCCCCCGCGCCCGGCGAGCGATCTCCGCCGCGACCCCCGGACCATCCGAACCGCCTCCATCCTCTCGGTTCTCGCGTTCGCCCTGTCGGCGCTCGGATCGTGGATACCGTCATTCTGGGGCGACGAAGCCGCGAGCATCATGTCGGCCCAGCGGTCGCTGCCCTCCCTGTTCCGGATGCTCGGCAACGTGGATGCGGTCCACGGCACCTACTACTTCGTGCTGCACTTCTGGATCCAGGCCTTCGGGACGTCGCCGCTGTCGGTGCGGTTGCCGAGCGCGCTGGCCGTCGGAGGAGCCGTGTTCGGTGTCGTCCTGCTCGCGGAACGGCTGGCCGGCCACCGGGTCGCCGTGCTGGCCGGCTGCGTCTGCGTGCTGCTGCCCCGCGTGACCTACATGGGCGAAGAGGCGCGGAGCTACGCGCTGAGTGCAACGTGCGCGGTGTGGCTGACGGTGCTGCTCGTGCGGGCGCTCGAACGGCGTGAGAGCCGGGTCGCGCGGTGGTGGCCGTACGCGCTGCTGCTCACCGCATCCGCCTACCTCTTCCTTTTCACGATGCTTCTCGTCGTCGCGCACCTCGCGATCATCCTCACGGTCACACGATCCTGGCGGGTGCTTCGGGCGTGGGGCGTTGCGGTGCTCGCCGCACTCGTCGCCGCGAGTCCGCTCATCTACTGGGCGTTCCGCGAGCGCAAACAGATCGCCTACCTGCAGACGGCCGACGCGGTGAACGCGCAAACGGTCGGGGTGAACCAATGGTTCGGCAACGTGGGGCTTGCCATCCTCGCATGGGGACTCATCGGTGTCGGCGTCGTGGTCGCCGTGCGTGCGATGCTGCGTGCGCGGGACCGCAGGCGGGGCGGGATCGCGGATGCCATCCGTTCGCCGCGCGGGCGGGCCACGGCCTTCCGAGCGGCCGGCATCCTCACGCCGCGTGCGGCCGGGCTCCCGAGCCTGTTCGTGGTCGCGGCGGCGTGGGCGTTCATCCCGATGCTGCTGCTGCTCGTCGGCGACCTCGCGAGCGCGATGTACACCGTGCGGTACCTGTCGTTCGCGGCGCCCGCCCTCGCTCTGCTCATCGGACTGGTGCTCGCCCTGCCGGCGCGGCGCTGGGTCTCGGTCGTCGGCCTGGTCGCGGTGCTCGCCGCATCCGTCCCCAGCTACGTGTACCAGCGCACGCCGTTCGCCAAGAACGAGAGCGACTGGGCGCAGATCGCCGACACGATCAAGACCCATGCGAAGGCGGGGGATGCGGTGGTCTTCGACCAGACGCTCAAACCGTCGCGGCGACCGCGGCTCGCCCTGCACACGTATCCGGCGGCGTTCGCCGGGCTCAGCGATCCGACCCTCGCGGTGCCGTTCCAGCACAACACGTGGTGGTGGGACCAGGTGCACCAGGTCGGCACGGTCGCCGGGAGGTTCCGCGACATCGAGCGGGTCTGGGCGGTCGAATACCGGCTCCCCGATCAGCCCGCCGACACGTGGGGGATCTCCGAACTGCGCGCGCTCGGCTACAGCGTTACCGCCGAGTATCCGGGCCACCGTTCGGTCGTGTACGAGCTCACGCGCTGACGGGCTCGTCGAGAACGACGGGCTCGTCGAGAACAGGGAAAAGCATCCCAAGATCGCGTAATGGGGTGCTTTTTCCTGTGCTCGACGACGGGTCGGGAGGAGGGCCAGGGGTTTCGGCCCGGGCGCGTGAGTGGCACGATAGGCGCCATGAGCGACGTCGTGGACGAAACCGACCAGGCATCCGCATCCGGGGGCGAACAGAAGACCTTCTTCGGTCAGCCGCGATCCCTCGCGACCGTCTTCGGCGTGGAGATGTGGGAACGGTTCTCGTTCTACGGCATGCAGGGCATCCTGCTCATCTACCTCTACTACTCCGTCCAGGACGGCGGGCTCGGCATCCCGCAGGCGACGGCGGCCGGAGTCGTCGGAGCATACGGCGGCGCGGTCTACCTGTCGACGATCCTCGGAGCGTGGCTGGCCGACCGGGTGTTCGGGTCGGAGCGGGTCCTGTTCTGGAGCGCGGTCGTCATCATGGCCGGGCACATCTCCCTCGCGCTCCTGCCGGGCGCCTCCGGGGTGATCGTCGGGCTCCTCCTCGTCGCGTTCGGCAGCGGCGGACTGAAAGCCAACGCGACCAGCGTCGTCGGCACCCTCTATTCGGAGAAGGACCCTCGCCGTGACGCCGGCTTCTCGATCTTCTACCTCGGGATCAACCTGGGTGCATTCTTCGGCCCGCTTCTCACAGGCCTGCTGCAGACCACCCTCGGCTTCCACTGGGGGTTCGCGCTCGCCGCGATCGGGATGGCCATCGGTCTCACCCAGTACGCGTTCGGGCGCAAACGCCTGCCGGCCTCGTCGCACGAGGTCACGCATCCGCTGCCCGCCTCGCGCCGCCCGCTCGTCATCGGCATCGCGGTCGCTGCTGTCGTGATCGTCGTGGCGCTCGTGCTCTTCGGCGTGATCACTGCCGACCGCCTCGCCCTGATCGTGATCGGACTGACCGTCGTCGCCGCCGTGACCTACTTTATCGTGATCCTGTCCAGCAAGCAGCTGAGCCCGGACGAGCGTTCCCGGGTCGTCGCGTTCATCCCGCTCTTCATCACCAGCGCGGCCTTCTGGTCGCTCTACCAGCAGCAGTTCACCGTGGTGACCATCTATTCGGACAAGCGGCTCGACCGCGACCTCTTCGGCTGGGAGTTCCCGGTCTCGTGGGTGCAGTCGATCAACCCGATCTTCATCATCATCCTGTCCGGGGTGTTCGCGGCGATCTGGACCAAGTGGGGCGACCGGCAGCCGTCGACGCCGGTCAAGTTCGCGGCCGGAACGATCGTCATGGGGCTGGCGTTCTTCCTGTTCCTGTTCTGGGCGGGGGGAGGTCCGAACAGCACGCCGCTGCTCGGGATGGTGGGCATCCTGCTCGTCTTCACGATCGCCGAACTGCTCATCTCGCCGGTCGGGCTGTCGGTGTCGACGAAGCTGGCGCCGCACGCGTTCCACACGCAGATGGTGGCACTGTTCTTCCTCTCGGTCGCGCTCGGCACGGCGATCTCGGGGCAGCTCGCAAAGCTGTACAACCCGGCGACGGAGGGCCTGTACTTCGGGCTGATCGGCGGGATCGCGGTCGTCATCGGTGTGCTGCTGGCGATCATCTCGCCGTGGGTGCTGCGGCTCATGCGCGGCGTTCGCTGACCGCGCGCCCACGCCCATCCGGTCGCGGCCGTCGAGTACAGGAAATCCCAAGACCGCTACTTGGGATGCTTTTCCCTGTGCTCGCGTCGCGGTGTGGGAGCATGGGCGGGTGACCCAGGCGCATCCTCTCGAGACCGAAGCGTTCATCCTCTCCGAAGGTCCCGTGTGGGATCCGTCGACCGGCCGCGCCGTCTGGGTGGACCTGGAGGCGGGCCGCATCCTCAGCGCCGCGTGGTCGGATGGCCGGCTCGGCGAAGTCCGGTCCGTCGCCGTCGGCGAGCAGGTCGGATGCGCGTTCCCGATCGACGGCGGCCGCTACCTCGCCGCGCTCACCCGCGAGCTGGCGATCGTCGAAGCCGACGGAACGATCCAGCGCGGCACGGCGCTCACGCCGGAGGGCACGCGGTTCAACGACGGCAAGATCGACCCCGCCGGACGCCTGATCGTCGGCACCCTCGCGCTGAACGAGGAAGGCTGGGATCACCTGCTGCTGCGGCTCGAGCACGACGGAACCGTGACCACACTCGACGACGACCTCGGCCTGTCCAACGGCCTCGGCTGGTCGCCGGACGGCGGCGTCTTCTACTCCATCGACACTCCCCGTCGAACGGTGTTCCGTCGGTCCTACGATGTCGCGACCGGCGCGGTCGGGGCGCGCGAGGTGTTCCTCAAGCTGGACGCGTTCCCCGACGGCATGTCCGTCGACGCCGAGGGCAACCTGTGGATCGCGATCTGGGGCGGCTTCGAGGTGCGCTGCTACGACGCATCCGGCGCCCGGGTCCCCGACGCGACGCTCTCCGTGGATGCACCACACGTGTCGAGCGCGGCCTTCGTCGGGGCGGACCTCGACCAGCTCCTGATCACGAGCGCCTCCCGTGACCTGTCGCCGGAGGAACGCGTGCGCTGGCCGCACGCCGGCGGACTGTTCGTCGCGCAGCCCGGCGTGCGCGGCCTCGCGTCGACCCCGTGGCGCGAGGTGCCCCTCCCGTAGCGCCGGAGCTGTCGAGTTGGCAGTCGTTGTGGTTTCGAACTGGCTCAAAACATCAACGAGTGTCAGGTCGAGGTGGCCGATCGGGAAGAATGGGCGGCATGGCTGAACTTCTCGCGGTGTGCAGGGTCGACCGCCTCCTCCCGGATACCGGCACGGTCGGAGTGACCGCGATCGACAAGCGCCCCGTCGACGAGCCGCTGCGTGTGCGCCCCTTGGGGCTCTACGGCGACGTCCAGGCCAACCGCAAACACCACGGGGGAGCGACGAAGGCGCTCTACGCGTATGCCGACGAGGATGCGCGGACCTGGGCGGATGCGCTAGACCGCGAGATCCCGCCCGGCCTGTTCGGCGAGAACCTGCGCACCTCGGGACTCGACGTGTCGGGTGCAGAGATCGGCGAGCGGTGGCGCGTCGGCGACGAGCTCGTGGTCGAGGTCACCTGTCCGCGGATGCCGTGCGCGACGTTCCAGCGACGGATGCGCGAACCCCAGTGGGTGCGCCGGTTCACCGAAGCGGGCATGCCGGGTGCCTACCTGAGGGTCGTCCACAGCGGGACGATCGCCGCCGGCGATCCCATCGAGGTCGTGTCGCGACCCGGTCATGGGGTGACGATGGCGTCGTGGTTCACGCGGGCGGATGCGCGACAGGCGGCCGCACTCGCGCAGGCCGAGCGGGCCGGAGCCGTCGCACTCGTGCCCGAGATGCACGAAGCGATGGCCAAGCTCAGCTGATGAATCGACCTCTATTGAGCACTAGAATCGCACAATGGAGCTTCGCCAGCTGGAACACTTCGTCACCGTCGCAGAGGAGCGGCACTTCACCCGTGCCGCCGAACTCCTCCAGATCTCGCAGTCGGGACTGTCCGCATCCATCCGTTCCCTCGAACAGGAGCTGGGCACATCCCTGTTCATCCGCAGCACGCGCCGCGTCGAACTGACGACCGCCGGGCAGGCGCTCCTCGCCGACTCGCTGCGCACCCTCGCAAGCGCGGCGGCAGCGCGGAATGCCGTCGCTGCCGTGCGCGGCCTCGTGCGCGGACGCCTCACGATCGGAGCGGAACCGTGTCTCGGCGCGGTCGACATCCCGGCTGAACTGGCTTCCTTCCGCACGGCCAACCCGGGCGTCGAGGTGCGGCTCCGCTACGCGGGCTCCGTCGACCTGGTCGAGTCGGTCGCCGGCGGGAGGGTGGATGTCGCCCTCGTCGTCGACACCGGCCACACTCCACCCGGGGTGCAGTTGCGCCCGCTCAGCACCCAGGCGATGCTCGTGCTCTGCCATCCGGACCACCGGTTCGCGGCGCTCGACGCCGTCGACCTCGATGAACTCCGCACCGAGTCCTTGGTCGGATTCCAGTACGGATGGGGCGCCCAGGTGCTCGCCCGGCGCGCGTTCGCGACAGCCGGGTTCGACTACCGCGCGGCGCTCGAGGTGAACGACGTGCATCCGCTGCTCGACCTCGTCGGCTACAACCTGGGTGTCGCGATCGTGCCGGCCAGTTTCGCGAAGAAGCGGCCGGACACGTTGCGCGCGATCCCGTTGCGCGGCGACGTGCCGGCGTGGACGGTCGCGGTCGCGGTGGCCGACGAGCCGAGCCCTGCCGCAAAGGCATTCCTCGAGCAGCTCGACCCTGCGTGACGAGCGCGGCGGAGCCGCAGCGCCCACGAGCCGCGGGCCGCGGGGATCCGCGGCCGACCGGTCTGAGCGGCTCACGCGTCGAGCGCGGCGAACTCCTCAGCGGTGAGCTCCAGGTCGAGGGCGGTGACCGAGTCGCGGATGCTCTCCGGGCGCGAAGCCCCCGGGATCGGGATCACACGCGGCGACTTCGCCAGCTCCCAGGCCAGCGCGACGACCTGCGGGCTGACACCCCGCGCATCCGCCACCGCGTTGAACGGAGCGAACCGCTCGCCCAGCTGGCCGGCCGAGCGGATGCCGCCGAGCGGACTCCACGGGAGGAACGCGATGCCCAGCTGGTCGCAGAGCTCGAGCTCCGGCTCGCTCGACCGGAACGCCGGCGAGAACTGGTTCTGCACCGAGACGAGCCGGCCGCCGAGGATGTCCTGCGCCTCGCGAATCTGGTCCGGGTCGGCGTTCGAGATGCCGGCCATGCGGATGACGCCCTCGTCGAGCAGGTCCCGGATCGCGCCGACCGAGTCGCCGTAGGGAACCGAGGGGTCGGGCCGGTGGAACTGGTAGAGCCCGATCGCGTCGCCGCCGAGCCGGGCGAGCGACGCTTTCGCGGCCTCCTTCAGGTACTCGGGGCGCCCATCCACGTACCAGCTGCCGTCGCCCGGGCGAAGATGCCCGCCCTTCGTCGCGACGAGCACACCGGAGGTGTCGCCGCCCCACCTCGCGATCGCACGCGCGAAGAGTTCTTCGTTGTGGCCGACCTCGTCGGCGTGCAGGTGGTACGCGTCGGCGGTGTCGAAGAAGGTGACTCCGGCATCGAGGGCGGCGTGGATGGTCGCGACAGATCGGGCGTCGTCGGGACGGCCTTCGATCGACATCGGCATTCCGCCGAGGCCGATCGCGCTCACCTCCACGTCGCCGATCGCGCGGGTCTTCAACTGTGTTCCGGTGTTCGTCATTACCCCAGCCTCCGTCGAAGTCAGTCAGATGTCCAACAGGAGGTGCGGATGGGATTATGCGGTCGGAGGTCTGAATGCTGTGCCGAGTGTGACCGCCCCGGTCGAGCGTGGCGGGCGGAGCTGACGGGCTCGTCCGGAACGGGCACGCTCGGGGGCGGCGGCCGTCAGGTCCGGACGGTCAGGTCGGCGCGTGCGCGGGTCGGCTCGATCAGGAGCGCGTTCGCTCCGTCGACATCGCGCGCCCAAGCGAGCGCGGCCTCGGCGGTGCGTCCGTGCCGCATGTGGCGGTCGGCGAGGCGGCGCATCCGCTCGGGCTCGGGCGCGGTGCAGAACCACGCTTCGGCGAGCAGCGGGCGGATGCGCGACCAGGGCTCCTCATCGACGAGCAGGTAGTTGCCCTCGGCGACCACGATCCGCGTCGCGGGTGCGATCGCCAGGTCTCCCGCGATCGGCTCGTCGACGGCGCGATCGAATCCCGGTGCGTAGACCGTGTGGTCGAGTTCGTGGTGGATGCGCTCCAGCAGCGCCACGAAGCCCCATCCGTCGAACGTGTCGATCGCGCCCTTGCGCTCGCGGCTGCCGAGGAGATCGAGGGTGGCGTTCGCCAGGTGGAACCCGTCCATCGGCAGATAGGCGGCGTCGATGCCGCGCTCGCACAGAGCGCCCACGAGGTCCGTGGAGAGTGTCG
The DNA here is from genome assembly GCF_055231915.1 of Leifsonia sp. Ger2509. Lineage (NCBI taxonomy): Bacteria > Bacillati > Actinomycetota > Actinomycetes > Micrococcales > Microbacteriaceae > Leifsonia > Leifsonia sp. Ger2509. Next base: position 2,073,288 of record NZ_JBUYVB010000003.1, on the reverse strand, counting down.
TCTTTCCGGAACCCGGACTGCCTGCGATGCCGAGGACGACCCGTTCATCCGGTTGGACGAGCCGTGCGGCTCGGGCCGCCAGTGACTCCAGCAGGCCGTCGTCGTAGGTACCGCGAGGTCGCCAGGGAGTCATTCGTCCATTCTGGCGGTGGGACTCGGTTCGATGGGCGGCGCTCAGAGCGCGAGCGCGGCTTCGAGCTCTGCGTCGGTCGGCTCGACCAGGTGGCGCCCGTCGGGGAAGACGATGACGGGGATGTTCGTGCGGCCGCTGATCGCGAAGGCGCGGTCGGCACCTCCGGGCACGGAGTCGAGGTCGACGTAGGTGTACTCGGTGCCCAGGCGCTCGAAGACGGCCTTGGAGCGGCGGCAGTCGCGGCACCAGTCGCCACCGAACATGGTGACGCGGTCGAAGGATTCGGGAGTCGAGGTCATCCGTCAAGCGTAGGCAATCGTCGCTGAACATCCGCTCAACGCCGGCGAGAGTGCCTCGCGCGCCGGTCACTCTCGGCCGGAACCGACGCCCTCGGCAGAATACTCGGGCGCATCATCGGCAGAATGGTCGCGCGCGACGACCGCCGCGACATCCACCGGCGCGGCAGGCATCGGCGAGACGCGCCCACGGTACCGGATCACCCCGATCACCACGAGCACGAGCCCGAGGCCGCCGGAGAGGAAGAGCTGGCTCCGGGTCTCGTCCTGAAGCAGCATCGCGACGCAGAGGGCGGCGATGGCGATGATGGTGAACCAGGTGAGGTACGGGAAGAGCCACATCCGCAACTGCAGAGTGTGGCCGGCGCGGACGGCCAGCCGGCGCATCCGGAGCTGCGAGATCGCGATCACGAGCCAGACGAAGAGCGCGATGGCGCCCGACGAGTTCACCAGGAACAGGAACACCTCTTCGGGGAACAGGTAGTTGAGCCCGACCGTGAGGAAGCCCACGACGGTGGCGGCGAGCACTGCGGCCCTGGGCGTCCCCCCGCGACTGGTGCGCCCGAGCGCTGCCGGAGCATCCGCCCGCCGGGCGAGCGAGAACAGCATGCGGCTCGCGGTATACATCCCCGAGTTGAGGCAGGAGAGCACGCTCGCCAGCACCACGACATCCATGACCGTCGCCGCTGCGGGGAACCCGAGTGAGTCGATCACCGCGACGAACGGGCTGGTCGCCACGGATGCGCTGTCCCACGGCAGCAGCGTCACCACGATCGTCATCGAGCCGATGTAGAAGATCATGATGCGCCAGATCACCGAGCGGACGGCGGCGCGCACTGCTGCTGTCGGGTTGGCCGTCTCGCCCGCTGCGATGGTGGCGATCTCGCTGCCGACGAACGAGAACACGACGACGAGGATGGCCGTGCCGATCGCGGCGGCGCCGTTCGGGAAGAGCCCGCCGTGGTCGAGGAGGTGCTTCGTGCCCGGCGGGGTCACTCCGGGGATCAGCCCGGCGATCGCAAGGACCCCGACGGCGATGAACGCGATGATCGCGACCACTTTGATGCCCGCGAACCAGAACTCGAACTCGCCGAAGAACTTGGTCGAGATCACGTTCGTGAGAGTGAGGGCGACCATCAGGCCGAGCGCCCAGGCCCATTGCGGGACCGCGGGCGCCCAGCGATTCAGGATGAGGGCGCCGGCCGTCGCCTCGACGCCGAGGACGATGATCCAGAACCAGGCGTAGAGCCAGCCGATCGAGAACCCGGCCCAGCGGCCGATCGCCCGGTCCGCGTACGTCGAGAACGATCCGGTGTCGGGGTTGAGGGTGGACATCTCGCCGAGCATCCTCATCACGAGGATGACGACGATCCCCGCCGCGGCGTACGACAGCACCGCGCCTGGCCCGGCCTGCCGGATGACGGAGCCGGAGCCGACGAAGAGGCCGGCTCCGATCACTCCGGCGATCGCGATCATGGAGAGATGGCGTCGTTTGAGGTTGTTGGCCAGGCCCTGGCTCGGTGTGGTCTGCATCCGCACTCCTTTGTCGTTAGGTGACATAGTAGTGAGGTATATAAGCACGATTGCAAATCCTGGGGCACGCAGCGCCGCCGGCGACGCGCCCTACAGGGTCAGCTCGTGCGACCCAGCGGCCAGCGCCTCCTCCGTGCCGTCGGCGTGCACGAACACGACCGGCACCGGCGACGCGACCGTGACCGCGTCGCCGTCGACCGTCACGTGAACGTACCCGTGCGGCGTCGGCGCGGCTCCCTCCGCCCGCCCGAGCGTTCCGAGGGCCGGTGCGACGCGGACGGATGCGAAGCCCGGTTCGGCCGGCGTCACCCCGAGCACGTACGCGACGAGGTCGCGCGTCGGCGTGCTGCTCCAGCCGTGCACCGGTGTGCCCCATCCCCAGCACTCGCCGAACGTGTCGTACCCGTCCACGAGGAACTGCGACCAGCGGCGCATCAGCGTGACGAGGTCGCCGGCGCGGCCGCCGAGCGCGACGGCGTCGTGCACGACGTACGAGTAGAACGGCTCGGCGATGACGACCTCGCGCTCGGCATCCCAGTCGATGCGCTGGATTCCGCGCATCTGGTCCGCGATCTTCTGCTCGTCGTAGGAGCCGTCTGCGCCGCCGATCCAGGAGCGGACGACGAGCGTCGACGGATCGGTGATCGTGTCGAGGATGCGGTCCCAGCGCGAGCGGGGCGCCAGGGCGGACACGATCGCCGTGGCTCCGGCGGCCTGGGATGCGGGCGCTTGCCGCTGCCCGTCCAGGATGTGGTCGACGTAGGTGCCGCGCCCCTCATCCCAGAAGTCCTCGAACCCGCCGGCGGCCGCCGCGATGAGCCCTTCAGCCCACTCGCCCGCGCCGGCATTGGCGGCGAACCGGCTGAGCTCGGCGAACTCGGCGAGCCCCCGGGCCCACAGCGAGGTCAGCAGCGAGCTGCGCCCGGTGACGAACACGCTCGACCAGTCGACGAGGTTCCACTCGGGAACATCGGCGAGCGTGCCCCGGTCGTCGACGTAGGGGAGGTACCAGCGGAGGATCCCCTCCACTGTCGGCAGCAGTGCGCGCACCTCGTCGAGGTCGCCGAGGTAGCGGTAGAGGTTGTGCACGCCGTGCACCCAGTGCAGCGACCAGTCCGGGATCGTGTACCCGCCGGACGACTCGATCTCGCCGACGACGCTCATCGGCAGGATGCCGTCGTAGCGCGGTGAGTTCCCGAGCGCGGTGTACCCGCGGGCGAGCCGCCAGTCCTCGTTGGTGGCGAGGTGGACGAGCTGGTGGACGACTCCGTCGCCGACCCAGGCGCGCTGCTCGCGGGTCGGGCAGTCGGTGAACGCATCCTGCGCGTTGCACTGCACGGTGCGGATGCCCGCCCGGTACAGCGCGTCGATCTCGGCGTCGTCGGAGCGGAAGAATGCCTCGCCCGTGTGCGGGTACAGGCGCTCCTGCACTTCGATGCCTTCGATCACGGTCGAGGCGTCGCCCCCGCTGATGAGCAGGTGGGCGAAACGGATGCCGTTCACTTCGACCGCGTCGAACCGGTCGTCGTGGCCGCGCGCGATGTACCGTGCGCCGGTTCGGGGGATCGAGAAGCTCGTCGATTCGTCGGCGCTGTGCGGGCGCTCGCGGTAGAGGATGTCGAACGTCGTCCCGGCCGCCGCCTGCAGCGTGATGTGCACGGTGCCGACGACCACGCGCCCGAAGTCGAGGCTGACGATGCGGGACATCCCGTGCCCGGTCGGCACGGCGAGCGGGAAGGCGGCGGCCGGATCGCCCGACACCGCGTGGCCGCCGAGCGCGGCGCGCACGCGCGTGACCGGATGCTCGCCCGGAGCCCCGAGGAATGTCACCTCGTCGCTCACCCGTATCTCCGCGGGCGCGACGCGCGGCCCTCCGACCGGGGCCGTCCCCCGCGGCCGCAGCGCGCCGTACGGGTCGGTCGGCGGCCGGGTGCGGCCGAAGCCTCCGATGTGGGCGGCTGGGCGACGATGCGCGTTCGGCCACACGCTGTCGTCGAAGTCGGGGGAGTCCCAGCCGACCGGGAGCTCGCGCGCATCCACCAGTTCGACGGGGACGCCGTCCAGGCCTTCGAGGTCGGGCGAGGTCCAGGCGGTCGAGCGGTGCACCCGCCAGTCGCCGTCGGAGACGAGCCAGTCGTCGCCCAGGCGGGCTTCGAAGGCGAGCACCGCATCCAGGCCGATGCCGCCGTTGGCGACGGCCGGCTGCCAGAACGCGGTCGGATGCCCGTAGTACGTGACGAGGACGGCGATCGCATTGTCGCCCTCGCGCAGCAGCGGCGCCAGGTCGTATTCGTCGAACTTCAGTTTGCGGGGCTGCGAGCGGGCCGGTCCGCGGCCCACTTCGACCCCGTTGACCACGAGAACGTACCGCGAATCGGCGGTCAGGCGTGCGGGAGCCGTGGCCGGCACCGTGCTGAGGGCGACGGCGGTGCGGAAGATCGTCCGGTGGAACGGAGCGCGGGGCTCGGTCGTTCCGAGTGAATCCGGCGATCCGGCCGAGGGCGGCTCCGAGCCGATCCAGTGTGCGCGCCAGCCGATCCCGCTGAACGCGGAGGCGGGCGAGGCGACGACGGCGGTGCTGGGTGTCATCTGCTTCTCCTCGATGTCGACTTCGTTGTCGGCGGTGTCCCGCCGGGCGGGCGACGCCGGTGGTCAGGAATATTCGGGAGTCTTCGTGCGGTAACGCCAGGCGAGCTCGTTGTCGAGGACGAACGTCGACAGGGTGGCGTCGGGTGGAAGGGTGCTTCCGGCGAAGGCCTCGAGGCAGTCGAGCAGCGCGTCCGCGGCGCGGGCGGTCGGCTCGGCGACCACGGCAGCCAGCAGCGAGTCGAAGCCGGCCGGCTTGTCGGCGAGGGCGGCGACCTGCCCGGCGAGATATTTGGGGCCGGAGAAGAACACGTGGTTGCGGGCCAGGAGCGCGCGTCCGGCCGCCGCGGCGAAGTGGACGGATGCGGAACGCAGCAGCATCGGCTCCCCACTGGCGAGAGCGCCCTTCAGGAAGTAGTCGCCGTGCAGCCGGGCCTGGGCGATGAAGGAGGCGACGCGGCCGTCCCAGGTGTCGTCGGACACCGTGCTGATGCGCTCGATCCGCTCGGCGAGATCGTCGACGCGGCTGAAAGCGATGCGTGAGATCGCGAACGAGTCGCGCACCGGATCGTCTCCCCGGTCGGCAGCGTCGTCGAGGTAGGAGAGGGTCGCGAGCTTGATGTCGAAGTAGCCGCCGTCGTAGCCGATCCCCTCGTGCTCCACGAACATGAGTCGCCGCTGCGCGTAGGCCGCGTCCCAGCGGTCCTCGGTGACGACGAGGTAGAGGTCGACATCCGAATCGGGGCGCTCGGTGCCGCGCGCGACCGAACCGGTCACGACGACGGCGAGCACGTCCGGGTCCGCGGAGACGCGCTCGACGTAGCGCTCGACGGCGAGGTCGTGGTGCTTCACTGCGCCTGCTCCACGAGATCCTCACCCGACTCGTCGTCGGGCACGTCGTTCCAGAGTGTCGCCGCGTCGAATCGGGATGAGCTGCTGGCCCGCACGACGAGTTCGGGCTGGTACACGATCTGCTGGGTCTCCCTGCCGGGGTCGTCCGCCTCCGCGAGAAGGATGCGCACGGCCGTCTCGCCGATGAGCCGGCTCGGCTGCCGGATGGACGTGAGCGGCACCACCGAGGCGCCGGCGAACTGGATGTCGTCGTACCCGACGAGGGCGATCTCATCGGGGATGGCGATGCCGCCCTGCATGAACAGTCCCTGCAGCAGGCCGATGGCGAGCAGGTCGTTCGCGGCGAAGATCGCATCGGGACGGTCGGACCGGGGGCGCCGGGCGATCGCGCGCCCAGCGGCGAGGCCCTCCTGCACGGTGAGTGCGTCGAGCGAGACGACTTCGAGGGTGACGTCGGGATGCGGTGCGACCGCCTGCCGGGCGCCGCGGAGGCGATCGCTGACCTGGCGGATCTGCTGGGGCCCGCCGACGAAAGCGATGCGACGGCGGCCCGATTCGATCAGGTGCGTGGTCGCGAGAGAGCCGCCGGCGACGTCGTCCACGGATACGGAGCTGAAGGACAGGTCGGTGCTGGGCCGGTCGACCAGGACGGCCGGGATGCCGCGGTCGCGCATCCGCCGCAGCCGCGCCTCGACGCTGCCGACCGGCGTGATGAGAACGCCGCGCACGCGGAGTTCTTCGAAGAGGTTGAGGTAGCCGGCCTCGCGTTCCTTCTTGCGGTCGCTGGTGCCGGCGATCACCGAGAAGCCGGCCAGCGCGGCCGAGTCCTCCGCAGCCGCGGTCACTTCGGTGAAGAACGGGTTGCTGCCACTCAGAGCGATCAGGCCGACGGCGTGGCTCTGGCCGACGCGCAGCTGGCGCGCCGCCTCGTTACGCACGTAGGAGAGCTTCTCCATGGCGGCCATGACCCGTTCGACGGTCTCGGGCGCGACGATCTCGGGCCGGTTGAGCACGTTCGACACGGTGCCGATCGAGACGCGCGCCAGTGCGGCGACATCTTTGACGCTTGACGAGACCATGGTGTCCTCTCCGCCTCACATACTAGACACGAAGGCGATTGAATCGATATTAATTTCTTGAAAGTATGTTGCGACTCACTGCAATTGCGCGAGCGCCCAGTTGTAACGACTACCGCCGTGTCCGCGCTCGCCGCCAGACTCACAGCGGGCCCATCGGCACCATGCATCAGCCATCCGGCGCTCGCATAGTTCCTCGGAAAATCAAGGAAGTCCGGTCTGTGCGGCCAGCGATCGGCGCCGGATCGGAATCGCGTTACCGAAATGCACCCGCCCTGTTGCTGAATCGTTACAATCGGTTCTTGACGGCTTACCGCGCCGCGTCTATGTTCGAGTGAAGCGTTTCAATGCCGACCCGGATTCCCCCCGGAAGCAGCGGCGCCTATACAAGGAGGTATTCATGTTCTCTCGGAAGACGACGGTTCGCGCCGCCGCCATTCTTGCTGGGGCGGCCTTGGCGGGCCTCAGCCTCGTCGGGTGTTCCACCAGCAGCTCGGGCGGGCCGCAGACGATCCGTCTGATGGCCGGCGGCAACGACCCGGTGGCGACGAAGTTCGCCAACTCCATCGCGAGCGAGTTCCACAAGGCGAACCCCTCGATCACTGTCAAGGTCGACACCCGCCCGGGCGGCACCGACGGCGACAACCTGATCAAGACCAAGCTGTCCACTGGAACCATGGACGACGTGTTCCTGTACAACTCGGGATCGCTGTTCCAGGCGCTCCACCCGGACAGCCAGCTCCAGCCGCTCACCGACGAGGCCTGGGTCAAGGACATCACCCCCGAGTTCAAGGCCGCGGTCAGCACGTCGAAGGGCACCTACGGCGCACCGTGGGGCACCACCTTCGACGGCGGCATCATGTACAACAAGAAGGTCTACGAGAAGCTCGGACTGACCGTTCCCAAGACGTGGGACGAGTTCATCAGCAACAGCGAGAAGATCAAGGCCGCGGGCATCGCCCCGGTGCTCGTCTCCTACGGTGACACCTGGACGAGCCAGCTGTTCGTGCTCGCCGACTTCGCCAACGTGAGCGCGCAGGACTCGAACTGGGCCGACCAGTACACGGCCAACAAGCGCAAGTACGTGAACCCGCCGGCGCTGGCAGGATTCACGCACACGCAGGAGATCTTCGCCAAGAAGCTCATGAACAAGGACTTCGCGTCGCTGACCAACGTCAACGCCCTGAAGGAGCTCGCCACGGGAGCAGGCGCACAGTACCCGATGATCACCACGGTTATCGGAAACGTCGTGCAGTCCAACCCGACCCAGGTCAACGACATCGGCTACTTCGCAGTCCCGACCGATGGCGGCGACCCGCACGCGACCATCTGGGAGCCGGGTGGCGCCTACGTCCCGAAGACGACCACCGGTGACAAGCTGACCGCCGCCAAGAAGCTGGTCGCGTTCCTCAACTCGCCCGCAGGCTGCGACGCGCAGAACGCCACCGGTGTTCCGGCGGGTCCGTTCGCGATCAGCAGCTGCAAGCTCCCGACCGACGCCCCGGGCCTGGTAGCTGACGAGCAGAAGTACCAGGACGACAAGAAGACGGGCCTCGCGCTCGAATTCATCTCGCCGATCAAGGGCCCGAACCTGGAGAAGATCCTGATCCAGGTCGGCTCCGGAATCACCGACGCCAAGGCCGGCGCAGCGTTGTACGACAACGACGTGAAGGCCCAGGCGCAGCAGCTCGGACTCAAGGGCTGGTAAACCAACCGACGACGCGCCTTCGGGCGTAGCGTCACCAATGCGGGGCCGACGGCCACCGGTCGCCGGCCCCGCATCACGCAACACAGCACCGAACTCGACGAGGAGCTAACCAATGTCGACTGCTACACCCGCGACCGCGATACAAGCGGGCGACATCGTGACCGAAGGGCGCGCGCCGGTCAAGAAGGCGCGACGAGGGGTCAAGTCGTTCTACCCGACGTGGTTCTTCATACCGGCACTCGTGCTCTACGCGGTCTTCTTCGCACTGCCGACCTTCTCGTCGTTCTACTTCTCCCTCACCCGCTGGTCGCTCTTCGACTCGACCTTCATCGGGTTCGACAACTACGTCCAGTTCTTCAGCGACCCGCAGCTCTACACCAGCTTCATCCACACCCTGATCTACGCGGTGATCACGTCGGGTGCGAAGGTGATCCTCGGGTTCGGCCTCGCTCTGCTGCTCACGGCGCCGATCATCGGCCGCGGCTACCTCCGAGCGGTTGTGTTCTTCCCCGTGCTGCTCTCGACGATCGGTGTCGGGATCATGTGGAAGGCACTCCTCGACCCGTTCCACGGCATGGTCAACGCGGTGCTGGGCTTCTTCGGACTGCCGCAGCCCGGCTGGCTGACCGACCCGAACCTGGCGCTCTACAGCATCGCGGGAATCGACATCTGGAAGGGCGTCGGAATCGCGACGCTGATCTTCATGGCCGGCATCGTCGCCATCCCGCACGAGTACTTCGAAGCGGCGAGGATCGACGGAGCCGGCAGCTGGAAGATCCTGCGCCAGATCACGATTCCGTTGACCCGCGGTGCGACCGCGACGGTCATCATCCTCTCCCTGATCGGAGGCCTCCGGTCCTTCGACATCATCTGGGTCACCACCGGTGGCGGCCCCGGCTTCACCAGCGACGTGCTCGCCTCCGTGATCTACAAGCAGTATCAGGCCGGCTTCTTCGGCCTCTCGACCGCTGGCAACGTCGTCCTGTTCCTCCTTGTCACGGCGATCATGGTCCCGCTCTCGTACTTCCTCAACAGAAAGCAGGTGGAACTGTGACCCGCGAACGCCGCCGCTCCTGGATCGTCGGCATCATTGCGATCCTCGTCTCCTTCGTCGTCTTTCTCGTGCCGTTCGCCTTCGTGCTCCTCCAGGCGGCGAAGACGCCGTCCGAGGCGTCGGACCTCGCGTTCTCCTGGCCCAAGACGTTCCAGTTCTTCCAGAACTTCATCGACACGCTGAACTCCAACGACGGAGTGATCTGGCGGGCGATCATCAACAGCGCCATCCTCACTATCGGCTCGGTCGTGCTGATGGTCGCGATCGGTGCGATGGCGGGCTACGTCCTCGCCCGCAAGCGCAGCAAATGGGGCCCGGTCGTCAACTTCTTCGTTCTCGCCGGCCTGATCGTGCCACCCGCGGTGGTGCCGACCATCTGGGTGCTGCAGGGCCTGAAGCTCTTCGGCACGATGCCGGGCATGGTCCTCATCGAGACGACGTTCGGACTCTCCTTCACGATCCTGCTGTTCCGCGCGTTCGTCGGGGGCATTCCCCGTGAACTCGACGAGGCGGCGGTGCTCGACGGCGCCGGACCGATCCGGCTGTTCGCCCGCGTGGTGCTGCCGCTCCTGCGGCCGGTGATCGTCACCGTGGTCGTCGTGCAGGCCGTCTTCGTGTTCAACGACTTCGCCGGCCCGCTCTACTTCCTGCCCAACTCCGACCAGGTCACGGTGCAGCTTGCGCTGTACACGTTCCAGGGCCAGAACCTCAGCTTCTACAACCTGCTCTTCATGGCCATCTTCATCATCACGATCCCGCCGCTCATCGCCTACATCTTCTTCAACCGGCAGATCGTCGGCGGCATCACCAGCGGCGCAGTCAAGGGCTGACCGCGCATCCGCCACGACCTCTGAACGGGTGACCGCGCTCGCCGCAGCCACCAGACCGAGTACGACCGAAACACACTGGAGACACATCAATGAACTGGCAAGCCCGCATGATCGCCGCCGACAACGACTTCAACGGGGCTCCGCTGCTGCGCGGCGAGTTCGCCCTCGAGACCGGTCACGGCGCCGTGAAGAGCGCGACCCTCAGCCTCAGCGCGCAGGGCGTCGTCGAGGCCTGGCTGAACGGCAGTCCGGTCTCGGATGACCTGCTGACCCCCGGCTGGAGCAGCTACGAGTGGCGTCTCCGCTACGCCACCTACGACGTGACGGGTCTGCTCGGCTCGACGAGTGTGCTCGGTCTCGCGCTCGGCAACGGCTGGTTCCGCGGACGTCTCGGTTGGACCGGCCGTGGCAAGTTCTACGGTGAGGAGCTCGGCGCCTTCGCGCAGCTCGAGATCACCTTCGAGGACGGCACGACCCAGATCGTCGTCACCGACGACAGCTGGACCGCGGGCCCGAGCGCCGTACTCGCGAACGACCTGTACGACGGCGAGACGATCGACGCGCGCCTGCGTGACGACTCGTGGCTGCGTCCCGGGTTCGCATCCGACGCCTGGACCGGCGTGCACGCGCTCGACTTCGACACCGAAACGCTGGCCCCGTATGTCGGCCCGCGCGTCGCGCGCTGGAACGAGCTGGCTGTGCAGTCGATCACGACGTCGCCGAGCGGCAAAACACTGATCGACTTCGGCCAGAACCTCGTCGGCTGGGTGCGCATCTCGGTGACAGGCCCCGAAGGCAGCGAGATCTCGATCAAGCACGCCGAGGTCCTGGAGCACGGCGAGCTGGGCACGCGCCCGCTGCGCACGGCGCTCGCGACCGACCGCTACATCCTGAGCGGAGGCGACGACGTCTTCGAGCCCACGTTCACCTTCCACGGGTTCCGTTACGCGGAGGTCACCGGATGGCCGGACGAGCTGGAGCCCGAAGACCTCACGGCCGTCGCGATCGGCTCGGAGCTCGAGCGGATCGGAACGTTCCGCACCTCCGACCCGCTGCTGAACCAGTTCCACGAGAACGTGGTCTGGGGGATGCGCGGCAACTTCGTCGACGTCCCGACCGACTGCCCCCAGCGCGACGAGCGCCTCGGCTGGACCGGCGACATCGCCGCCTTCGCGCCGACCGCTGCCTTCCTCTTCAACGTGGACGCGTTCCTCGGCGACTGGCTGCGCGACCTCGACCTCGAGCAGCAGCACCACGACGGGATCGTCGGCTTCGTGATCCCCGACGTGCTCAAGTACGCCGACCGCGACCGCCCGTCCGAGTTCGGGCCGGTCGACTCGACCGCGATCTGGAGCGACGCCGCCGTCTGGGTGCCGTGGACGCTGTACCAGGCCTACGGCGACCAGGATGTGCTCGGCCAGCAGTTCGGCTCGATGGCCGCCCACGTGCGCCGCGTGAAGTCGCTGCTCTCGCCCGCCGGCGTCTGGGACGGCAACTTCCAGTTCGGCGACTGGCTCGACCCGGACGCTCCGCCGGAGAACCCGGCCGCGGCGAAGGCCGACAAGGGCGTCGTCGCCACGGCGTGTGCGTACCACTCGGCGCGCATCGTCGCCGAGACTGCGAAGGTCCTCGGCCGCGCGGCCGAGCAGGCCGAGTTCGAGCAGCTCGCCGCCGACCTGCGCGCCGCGTTCAACCGCGAGTACGTGACCGACGGCATCGTGAAGAGCGACTGCACCACGGTCTACGCGCTGGCGATCGTGTTCGGCCTGCTCGATACCGCGGATGAGGTCGTCGCCGGCGACCGCCTCGCGGAGCTCTCGGCCGCAGCCGGCTACCGCATCTCCACCGGATTCGCCGGCACGCCGTTCATCACGGACGCTCTGACGCAGACCGGCCACCTGGACGACGCCTACAAGCTGCTCCTCGAGAAGGAGTGCCCGTCGTGGCTGTACCCGGTGACGATGGGTGCGACCACGATCTGGGAGCGCTGGGACTCGATGCTCCCCGACGGCACGATCAACCCCGGTGAGATGACCTCGTTCAACCACTACGCCCTGGGAGCTGTGGCGGACTGGATGCATCGGGTCGTCGGCGGGATCGCCCCGCTCGCGCCCGGCTACTCCCAGGTTCTGATCGCTCCCCAGCCGGGTGGCGGCCTCACCGAGGCGGAGACGACACTCGAGGTTCCCCAGGGTCGCATCGCGGTCTCGTGGACCGTCTCCGGCGACGAGTTCACCGTCGAAGCAGACCTCCCGGCCGGCGTGACCGGCGTGCTGCGCCTGCCCGGCCAGGACGACCGCGCGCTCGAGGCCGGGCATGTGTCGGCTACGGCATCCCTGCCCGCTCCTGTGGGAGCAGACCGCTAGCCCCGCGAGCCCGACGCTCACGTTCGCACGCAACCGAAGAAATGAATGACTGACATGACTGACCTGACCGATATCTCATCCGCCCTCGCTGCACAGGCGATCGAGCTCCCGTCGTGGGCGTTCGGCAACTCGGGTACCCGGTTCAAGGTCTTCGGGTCGCCGGGCACGCCGCGGGATCCGTTCGAGAAGATCTCGGATGCGGCGCAGGTGCACAAGTACACCGGGCTCGCTCCGACGGTCGCCCTGCACATCCCGTGGGATCTCGTGGATTCGTTCGCCGACCTGCGTAAGCATGCCGAGGACAACGGTGTGGGATTGGGCACGATCAACTCGAACACGTTCCAGGACGACGACTACAAGCTCGGTTCGGTGACGCACAGTGACCGGAAGATCCGGCAGAAGGCGATCGATCATCATTTCGCGTGCATCGATGTGATGAACGAGACGGGGTCGCGGGACCTGAAGATCTGGCTCGCGGACGGAACGAACTATCCGGGCCAGGACGACATCCGGGCCCGCCAGGATCGCCTCGCCGATTCGCTGCAGAAGATCTACGCGCGGATCGGCGAGGGCCAGCGGCTGGTGCTCGAGTACAAGTTCTTCGAGCCGGCGTTCTACCACACCGATGTTCCGGACTGGGGGACCAGCTACGCACACGTGGCTGCCCTCGGCGAGAAGGCGTTCGTCTGCCTCGACACCGGTCACCACGCGCCTGGCACGAACATCGAGTTCATCGTCGCCCAGCTGCTGCGCCTCGGAAAGCTCGGCTCGTTCGACTTCAACTCCCGGTTCTACGCCGACGACGACCTGATCGTCGGGGCGGCGGACCCGTTCCAGCTCTTCCGGATCCTCTCCGAGGTGATCCGCGGGGGTGGGCTGAACAACCCGGATGTGGCGTTCATGCTCGACCAGTGCCACAACATCGAGAAGAAGATCCCGGGCCAGATCCGCAGTGTGCTGAACGTGCAGGAGATGACCGCGCGGGCACTGCTCGTCGACCGGAACGCGCTCGCCGCGGCCCAGGAAGCCGGGGATGTGCTCGGCGCGAACGGCATCGTGATGGACGCGTTCTACACGGATGTGCGCCCCGCGCTCGCCGAATGGCGCGAGTCGCGCGGTCTCGACGGCGACCCGATGACCGCGTATGCGCTCAGCGGCTACCAGGAGACGATCGAAGCCGACCGTATCGGCGGCACCCAGGCCGGATGGGGTGCGTGACGATGACTTCGATGAACCCGACCGCGGCCGAGCTGATCGCCCGCTCGAACCGGCTGGGCGCCGATCCGCGCAACACGAACTACGCCGGCGGCAACACGTCAGCCAAGGGGACCGAGACCGACCCGGTCACCGGGGAGCCGGTCGAGCTGCTCTGGGTGAAGGGTTCCGGCGGCGACCTCGGCACCCTGACCGAGGCGGGCCTGGCGGTGCTGAGGCTCGACCGGCTCCGCGCGCTGGTCGACGTCTACCCGGGTGTCGACCGTGAGGACGAGATGGTCGCCGCGTTCGACTACACCTTGCACGGCAAGGGTGGTGCGGCCCCGTCGATCGACACGGCCATGCACGGCCTGGTCGATGCGGCGCACGTCGACCACTTGCACCCGGACTCGGGCATCGCGATCGCGACCGCCGCCGACGGCGAGGAGCTGACCGGCAAGGCGTTCGGCGACCGCGTCGTCTGGGTGCCCTGGCGTCGGCCCGGCTTCCAGCTGGGTCTGGACATCGCCGCGATCAGACGGGACAACCCGGAGGCGATCGGGGCGATCCTCGGCGGCCACGGCATCACCGCGTGGGGCGACACCTCCGACGAGGCCGAAGCCAACTCGCTGTGGATCATCGAGACGGCCGCCGCTTACATCGAGGCGAACGGACGCGAGAACCCGTTCGGCGGGGCGATCGACGGCTACGAACCGCTGGAGCCTGCCGAGCGCCGTGCGAAGGCGGCAGCTCTGGCGCCGCACCTGCGGGCGATCGCGTCGACCGACCGCGCCCAGGTCGGGCACTTCACGGATGACCAGGTCGTCCTCGACTTCCTGGCCGGGTCCGAGCATCCGCGGCTCGCCGCTCTCGGCACCAGCTGCCCCGACCACTTCCTGCGCACCAAGGTCAAGCCGCTGGTGCTCGACCTGCCGGCCGACGCCTCCATCGAGGACTCGGTCGCGCGGCTCGAGGAACTGCACGAGGCCTACCGGGCCGACTACACCGCCTATTACGAGCGCGGTGCGGTGGATGCGCGCGCCCGCGGCGACGAACCGCCCGCGATCCGCGGCGCGGACCCGGCGATCATCCTGATCCCCGGCGTCGGCATGTTCTCCTACGGCGCGAACAAGCAGACGGCCCGGGTGGCCGGCGAGTTCTACATCAACGCGATCAACGTGATGCGCGGCGCCGAGGCGCTGTCGACGTATGCGCCCATCGACGAGGCGGAGAAGTTCCGGATCGAGTACTGGGCACTCGAAGAGGCCAAGCTGCAGCGGATGCCGAAGCCCAAGGCATTGCAGGGCCGGGTGGCGCTGGTGACGGGAGCCGCATCCGGAATCGGCAAGGCGATCGCGACCCGGCTCGCGGCCGAGGGTGCGTGCGTCGTCATCGCGGACCTCGACCTGGAGAAGGCGCAGGCCGCCGCGGCTGAGATCGGAAACGCTGACGTCGCGGTCGGCGTGGTCGCGAACGTCACCGACGAGTCCGCGGTGCAGCAGGCGGTGGATGCGGCACTCCTCGCGTTCGGCGGCCTCGACCTGGTCGTGAACAACGCCGGGCTGTCGCTGTCGAAGTCGCTGCTGGAGACCACCGTCGCCGACTGGGACCTGCAGCACAACGTGATGGCCAAGGGCTCGTTCCTCGTCTCGCGTGCCGCGGCGAAGGTACTGATCGACCAGAAGCTCGGCGGCGACATCGTCTACATCTCGTCGAAGAACTCCGTGTTCGCCGGCCCGAACAACATCGCGTACTCGGCGACCAAGGCCGACCAGGCCCACCAGGTGCGGTTGCTCGCAGCCGAGCTCGGCGAGTACGGTGTGCGCGTGAACGGGATCAACCCCGACGGTGTCGTGCGCGGCTCCGGGATCTTCGCCGGCGGCTGGGGCGCCAAGCGCGCCGCCGTCTACGGAGTGCCCGAAGAAGAGCTCGGCAAGTACTACGCCCAGCGCACCCTCCTCAAACGCGAGGTGCTGCCCGAACACGTGGCCAACGCCGTGTTCGTGCTCTGCTCCTCCGATCTCGACCACACCACCGGGCTGCACATCCCCGTCGACGCCGGGGTCGCCGCCGCCTTCCTCCGATGAACGCTCTTTCCGTCGAGAGTCGCCGCTGCCGCCGAGTGTCGCCGCTCTACCGGGTCGACCCGGCCGCAGCGGCGACTCTCGGTGAGAGGGGCACGCGATGAGCGCGGCAGCGGGCGCGGTCGCGGCGGTCGACCTGGGGGCGACCAGTGGGCGCGTCATCGTGGGGCGCGTGGGGGCCAACACGCTCGAACTGGATGAGGCCGCGCGCTTCCCGAACATCCCGGTGCGGCTGTGGGAAGGCGACCACTCCGCGCTGCACTGGAACGTCGTCGAGCTCCACCGCAACGTGACGGACGGGCTCGGCGTGGCGCTGCGCGCGGAGCCCGGACTCCTCAGCGTCGGGGTGGATGCCTGGGCCGTCGACTACGGACTCCTGCGCAACGGAGTGCTGCGCGGCATCCCCTACCACTACCGCGACGAGCGGGCCGGCGAGGGCACCGAGCTCGTCCACACCCGTGTCGGCCCGGCCGACCTGTATCGCGAGAACGGACTGCAGTACCTCCCGTTCAACTCGCTCTACCAGCTCGCCGTCGACAGTCGCGTCGGACGGCTCGACGGGGTCGACTCGCTGCTGCTCATCCCCGACCTCTTCACCTACTGGCTGAGCGGCGAGCGGGTCGCCGAGCGCACCAACGCATCCACGACCGGACTCCTGACCGCCGACGGCGCATGGAACACCGGACTGATCGACGCGCTCGGACTGCCGCGCGGACTGTTCCAGCCCGTCGTCGAGGCGGGCACCACCGTCGGGTCCCTCCTGCCGAGCCTCCGCGCCGAGTTGCAGGTGCGGGGGGCCGGTCCGAGCGTCACGGCCGTCGGATCGCACGACACCGCATCCGCCGTCGTCGCCGTTCCGATGCGCGCAGAAACGGCCGCGTACATCTCCTGCGGAACGTGGGGTCTCGTCGGCGTCGAGCTGGAGCATCCGGTGCTCACCGAAGCCGCGCGAGCCGCGAACTTCACCAACGAAGGCGGCGTGGACGGACGTGTGCGCTTCCTCCACAACGTCATGGGGCTGTGGCTGCTGAGCGAGTCGATCCGCACGTGGCTGGCGCAGGGACTCGACGTCGAGCTCGTCGACCTGCTGGAGCGCGCCGAGGCGTACGCGGGACCGGTGTCCGTGTTCGACGCCGACGACCCGCGGTTCCTCGCACCCGGAGACCTGCCCGCGCGCATCGCGGAGTGGTGCGCCGAGAACGGCGTCGCCGCCCCGCGCAACCCGGTGGAGTACGTGCGCAGCATCGTCGAAAGCCTCGCGGAGGCGTTCGGGGCGGCCGTCCGGAGCGCAGCCGAACTCTCGGGACGCACCATCGACACCGTACACATCGTCGGCGGCGGAGCGCGCAACCGCCTCCTCTGCCAGCTCACCGCCGACCGCACCGGCCTCCCTGTGCTGGCGGGACCGGTCGAAGCCACCGCCATCGGGAACGTGCTGGTGCAGGCGCGGGCGCAAGGACTCGTGAACGGCGACCTCGAAGCGCTGCGGGCCCTCGTCATCCGCGCCCACGAGCCTGTGCGGTACGAGCCGCGGCCCGTGCCGTCGCGCGTATCCCGCTAGCGGTTCGCGTCGCCCGCGAGTTGTCCGCGTCGCCCGCGAGTTGTCCGCGTCGCCCGCGAGTTGTCCGCGTCGCCCGCGAGTTTCCGCGATGCCCGCGAGTTGGCACTCGTTGCCGTTTTGATGCGGCTGCATCCCGCAACAAGTGCCAACTCGCGGGCGGTGACCGGGGCCCGTCAGGACCAGAAGCCGGTGAGCCGCTCTGCCAGGGTCAGGCCCTGGCCGTAGCCTCCGCGGGCGGACTGCAGGCGCGTCGACGGATCCAGCGCGTTGGCGTCGAACACGTCGCCTGCGCCCGCATCGGGGAAGACCGTCTCGACCCTGCTCGCGCCCGCGCGCAGCTCAGCGACCTGGCTCGCGAGGTCCATGCGCCACTCCAGCGGCATGCGCGTCCTGCCGCCGAACGGCGAGAACACGAGCACCCGCCCGTAACCGGCGGCCAGGTCCGCGTTCTCGCTCCGGCGGTAGCCACCGTTGATGTAGCGGCGATCGCCGATCGGGTACGGCGTCATCGCGGAGGTGCTGGCGGCGACGGCGTCCACCAGGTCGATGCCGCTGTCACGATCGAACGCGACGGGCTCGCCCGTGCGCGCATCGACAGCCGCGATGACCACGCGCTGGTGCGGCCACTGGTCGGTGGGGAGCCGGGATGCGACGATGTCGCGCCAGCGGGGTCCGCCGGAGCCGTTCGAAGCATCCCGCTCGAGCGCGGCGGCACCCATCCTGCGGCGCATGTCCGCCGCGTCCGCGGAGGACGCGATGATCCCGTCGGACCACTCCATGTAGTTCGGGCCCGACATCGGAGCCCGCCGCCGGTCGGTACCGGCCCCGCCGGCGGGCGGCTGAGGGACCTCGGCGAGGATGGAGGCGTACAGGTCGGCCGGTGAGGTCCCGCTGGTGACCTGGGCGGCCACGGTCGATCCGGAGGATGTGCCGATGATGAGGTCGGCGCCGGTCACGTCGACCCCGCTCTCGGCGAGCCCGGCGATGAGACCGAGCTCCCACGCGTTGCCTGCCGCACCGCCGCCGGCGAGGACCAGGGCGCGCTTGTCGGAATCGTTCGAGGGAAGAGAAGGAGAAGGAGGTGTTGTGTTCATGGGAGTCGCCTTTCGCGAATTGCCTGTGGCGGGGCTCCCGGTGGCGACTACCTCAGTCGCGCGATCGTTGAAAGCAGGGGAGCACCCGATGCGGATACTGCGTTCATGGGTCTCACCTCCTGCTCAGGAATAACGATCAGTAGGACGTTAGCACGTCCCGATCAGTCGAGATGGAAGTACTCGGTCAGCTGCTCCATGGTGCGGTCCGGCTCGACGTCGGCGGCGAAGAACTCGGCCATGCCTGCCTGCCAGCGGTCGTTCACGGGGCGCAGGGCCATCTGGGCCAGCGACCGCTCGAAGTCGTCCGTCTCGACGTAGCCGATGACCAGTGCGTTCGGCTTGTCGACGAAGAGCGAGTAGTTCGACCATCCGGTCTCGCGGAGCGCGTCGAGCATCTCGGGCCAGACGGTTTCATGGGCGGCCAGGTAATCGTCTACCCGGTCGGGCTTCAGGCGCATGGTGAAGCAGACGCGCCGGGCGGCGGGGTTCTCGGGGACTGTGGTCGGCACGGGGCTCCATCCTCGGTAACGAACGCGTTCAAATGAAACGTTCAAATTTTGGCTGACGTCAGAACTCTAAGGCGGTGCTGGGAGGTGGTCAAGGTGCGAAAGAGCGCCCCATCCGGTCGTCTGCGGTAACCGGCCTACGCGCGTGTGCCGGCGGCGGGGCCGGTCCGCATCCTGCCACGGTGCAAATTGAACGATTCACAGGTTCGTCGTGCGACAATCGATCAGCACCACGTACTCGATCTCGAGGAGGGGCGACATGCCATCCGTCAGTGTCCGTGACGTCGCAGCGCTGGCCGGTGTGTCGGTCGGCACCGTATCCAACGTGCTGAATCGCCCCGAGAAGGTCGCCGCGGACACGGTGGGACGCGTGCAGCTGGCGATCGAGAAGCTCGGATTCGTGCGCAACGACGCCGCGCGCCAGCTCCGGGCTGGACACAGCCGGGCGATCGGGCTGGTCATCCTCGACGTGGGCAACCCGTTCTTCACCGATCTCGCCCGCGGAGCCGAGGACAGCGCGTCGCAGGCCGGGTACTCGATCATCCTCGGCAACAGCGACGAGAAGGCGGAGCGCGAATCCGCCTACCTCGACCTCTTCGAAGAACAGCGCGTGCGCGGAGTGCTGATCTCGCCGTTCGGCGACGTCGAGCCGCGCCTGCGCCGCCTGCGCGACCGGGGCATCCGGGCCGTGCTCGTCGACCGGACCAGCCCGGACACGTCGTTCAGCTCGGTGTCGGTAGACGATGTGGCCGGCGGCCTGATGGCCGTCGAGCACCTGATCGAGACGGGCCGGCGCCGCATCGCGTTCGTCGGCGGCCCGTTCGAGATCCGCCAGGTCGCCGACCGGCTCGACGGCGCGCAGAAAGCGGTCGCGCGGCACAACGGGGTGTCGCTCGAAGTCGTCCCGGTGTCCGCGCTCACGGTCGTGGAGGGGCGCCTGGCCGGCGAGACGATCGTCGGGCGCGCGCCCGAGAATCGGCCGGATGCGATCTTCGCCGCGAACGACCTGATCGCCACGGGCCTGCTCCAGGCGCTGTTCATGCGAAACACCGTGCGTGTGCCCGACGAGATCGCGCTCATCGGCTACGACGACATCGACTTCGCCAGCGCTGCGGTGGTTCCGTTCTCGTCCATCCGCCAGCCGAGCGCGCTCATCGGGTCGACGGCGGTGCAGCTGCTGCTCGACGAGGCGGGCGACCCCGAGCTCAAGCCGCGGCAGGTGGTGTACCAGCCCGAGCTGGTCGTGCGCGCGAGCACGGTGCCGGTCTGACACTGCTCGCCGCGCGCTGAAGGCGCCGAGAGTGTCCGTTCCGGCCGAGAGCGCCTCGTACACCGGGCACTCTCGGCCGCAACGGGCACTCTCGGCGTGACCTCTCGGCATGACCTCCCGGGAGCGCGGCTCGCGGAGGAGGCACACGCGTCCGCACGAGGGACTCTCGGCAGAGGTTGCTCGCGCGCTCAGGCGCGCTGCGCGGCGGCCTCGTCGGCGCCGATCGCCTCTTGGACGTCTTCGCGGTCGCCGAGCACGAACTGCACCCGCCACGATCGGAACTGCACGCGCAGGTTGCGGTATTTGACCAGGTAGAACACCCCCACGAGCGCGGCGGCGAACCCGGATGCGGCCCCCACACCGAGCGCCCAGCGCGGCCCGAACGCGTCGGCCACCCAGCCAACGATGGGAGCGCCGATCGGGGTGCCGCCCATGAAGATCGCCATGTAGATCGCCATCACGCGTCCGCGGAGCAGGGGATCCGTCGTCATCTGCACGACGCCGTTCGCGGTGGTCATCAGGGTCTGGGCGGAGATCCCGACCAGGACGAGCGCGACCGCGAAGAGCCAGTAGGTCGGCATCACGGCCGCGATCGCGCATCCGGCCCCGAACAGTGCCGCCCCAGCGAAGAGCATGGCGGCCCGCGGCCGTTCCCTGCGCGCCGACAGCAGCGCACCGGCGACCGACCCGATGGCCATGATCGACGACAGCAGGCCGAATTCGCCGGCCCCCTTGTGGAACACGCTCACCGACATCGTCGAGATGAAGATCGCGAAGTTCAGGCCGAATGTGCCGA
Source organism: Leifsonia sp. Ger2509 (assembly GCF_055231915.1). NCBI lineage: Bacteria > Bacillati > Actinomycetota > Actinomycetes > Micrococcales > Microbacteriaceae > Leifsonia > Leifsonia sp. Ger2509. The sequence goes on along the minus strand of NZ_JBUYVB010000003.1, from coordinate 2,052,349 downwards.
TCAGAAACACCATGATCAGGATCACCTTGATGTCCGGCCGTTTCCGCACGTAGCGGAAGCCTTCGGCCAGCCCGCCCCTGCTCCGTTTCGCCCGGGGCGACGGATGGAGTTCGCGGATGTGCAGCATCTTCAGCGAGATCAGCACGGCACCGAACGTGGCCGCGTTGATGAGGAAGACCCAGCCGGCGCCGACGGCGGCGACCAGGATTCCGGCGACGGCCGGCCCGATCATGCGAGCGACGTTGAAGGAGGCCGAGTTGAGAGCCACGGCGTTGGAGAGGTTCGGCCCCTCGACGAGTTCGGAGACGAAGGTCTGGCGTGCTGGCGCGTCGAACGCCGCGACGCAGCCGAGCGCGAGCGCGAACAGGTACACCTGCCAGAGTTGGACCTGCCCGGTCACGGTCAGCAGCCCGAGCCCGAGGCCGAGCAGCCCCATGATCCCCTGCGTGGCCATGAGCAGTTTGCGGCGGTCGAGATGGTCTGCGGCGAATCCGGTGACCGGCAGCAGCAGCAGCTGGGGCGCGAACTGCAGCGCAACGACGACGCCCAGCGCCGTCGCGTTGTTGTGGGTGAGCTGGGTGAGGACGATCCAGTCCTGGGCTGTGCGCTGCATCCACGTGCCGACGTTCGACACAAGGGCGCCACCCGCCCAGATGCGGTAGTTGATGCCGTTGAGGGAGCGGAACATCGCACTCACGAGTCGGCGAGCTCCCTCATGATCGCGGCCGCGTCGGCGAGCGTGCGGCGCTGCTCCGGGGTGAGAGTGCGCAGGCGCTGGTACAGCCAGGCGTCGCGGCGCCGGCGGGTCTCTGCGATCAGTTCGCGACCCCGGTCGGTGGGCGTGACGACGACTTTGCGTCCGTCGCTCGGGTCTGCGACGCGCACGACGAAGCCGGAGTCGGCGAGGCAGTTGACGGTGCGGTTCATGGATGGAGGGGTCACGCGTTCGTTCTCGCTCAGCTCGCCGAGCGTGTGGGCGCCTTCGCGCACGAGGAAGGCGAGCGCCGAGATCTGCGCATCGCTCACCTCGTTGTCAGCTTTCTCGGCACGCAGCCGCCGGCCGAGCCGTGCGACTCCGATGCGCACGAGGGTGCTGAGGTCGTGCGTGGAGACGCGCTTGGGCCGGTCGACGGTGGTACTCATGATCGTTAGCCTAACAAATTAGTTACGCTAAATAAACCGCCACGACCGTTCGATAGGACAGAATGAGCGCGTGGCCACCTTCACCGACGAACACGGCATCGCCATCACGTACGACGTATGGCCCGTGCCGAATCCGCGTGCCGTCGTCCAGATCGCCCACGGAGTGGGGGAGCACGCCCAGCGCTACGCGGGCCTGGCCGCCCACCTCAACGCCGCCGGATTCACGGTCTATGCCGACGACCATCGCGGCCACGGCCGCACCGGCATGGCGCAATGGGATGACGACGCAGCACAGCTCGGTCATCTCGGCGAGGGCGGCCTGCGCGCGGCAGTCGCGGCCGTCCACCAGCTGAGCGGGATCATCCGCAGCGAGAACCCGGGCCTCCCGCTCGTGATCCTCGGGCACAGCTGGGGCTCGTTCATGGTGCAGATGATCCTCAACAACCACTCGGCCGAGTACGACCTCGCGGTCCTGTCGGGGAGCGCGTACCGTCTGCCCGGCTACCTCAACAGCGGCGACCTCAACAAGCGCTACGCCCACCTCGGCACGACCGGCATGGAGTGGCTGAGTCGCGACCCCGAGGTCGCGCGGGCCTTCCTCGACGACCCGCTGACCACATCCGTGCCTCTCGCGAAGCTGTTCGGCCCTGTCGACACGCTGCGCATCATCGGGCGGCCTGCGCGCAGGCTCGCGCACGACCTGCCGCTCCTCCTCCAGGTGGGCGGCGGCGACCCGGTCGGCGGCGAACGGAGCGTCCGCCGGCTCGAGCGGGCGTACCGCGAGCGCTCGGGGCTGACGGATGTGACCACGATCGTCTACCCGGATGCGCGCCACGAGGTCTACAACGAGACCAACCGCGCCGAGGTGATGGCCGACCTGACCGCCTGGCTCGACGCCCACCTCGCACGCTGACTCTCGCGGCCGCCGATCGGAGGAGTCCGGTCGCCTGCCGCTCGATGAAGCGGCAGAAGCCGCCCGATCGGGGCCGGGAGCGCCCTAGGCTGAAGACATGCACGGTGAATACAAGGTCCCCGGCGGCAAGCTCGTCGTAGTCGACCTCGACGTCGTCGACGGCGCGATCGTCCGCTTCCACCTGTCGGGCGACTTCTTCCTCGAACCCGACAGCGCACTCGAAGCGATCGACGGCGCGGTGAACGGCCTGTCCGCCGAATCGGACGCGGCCACGATCGCCGCCGCCGTGAAGAGCGCGCTGCCCAAGGACGCCATCCTGCTCGGCTTCTCGCCTGAGGCGGTGGCCGTCGCCATCCGCCGGTCGCTCGCCAAGGCCACCAGCTGGCGCGACTACGACTGGCAGCTCGTGCACTCGAAGGCGGTTCCGCCGGTGATGCAGATGGCGCTGGACGAGGTGCTCGCGACCGCGGTCGGCGAGGGTCACCGCCAGCCCACCCTGCGTATCTGGGAATGGGAGGAGCCGGCGGTCGTCATCGGCAGCTTCCAGTCGGTGAAGAATGAGGTCGACCCGGTGAACGCCGAGAAGTACGGCTTCGACGTCGTGCGGCGCATCTCGGGCGGCGGCGCGATGTTCATGGAGGCCGGGTCCGTCATCACCTACTCGATCTACGCGCCCGCCGACCTGGTGCAGGGGATGAGCTTCGCCGACAGCTACGCCTTCCTCGACGAGTGGGCGATCGTCGCGCTGAAATCTCTCGGGATCGACGCGTTCTACCAGCCGCTCAACGACATCACCAGCCCGCACGGCAAGATCGGTGGCGCCGCGCAGAAGCGGCTCGGCTCGGGTGCCGTGCTTCACCACGTCACGATGAGCTACGACATGGACGGCCAGAAGATGACGGAGGTGCTCCGCATCGGGCGCGAGAAGATCAGCGACAAGGGCATCGCCAGCGCGGCCAAGCGCGTCGACCCGCTCCGCAGCCAGACCGGGCTGACCCGCGCGGAGATCATCGACCAGATGAAGACCACGTTCACGAACCTCTACGGCTCGACGCCGGGAGACGTCACCCCGGATGAGTACGCGGCCGCCGAGAAGCTCGTCGCCGAGAAGTTCAGCACCGAGGCGTGGCTGTACCGGGTGCCGTAAGGCGTCCCGGGCGCCCGTGCTGCGACGTTCGCCAGCTGCGTCTCGGCGCGCTCTTGCGGCGGCGCTCGCACTAGTTGTGTCTCGGCGCACGTGTTAGAGCTAGTGCGCCGAGACGGAACTAGTTGTACTGTCCGGGGACGTTGGTTGATGTGTGACGACTCGCTGTAGTCGTTTCCGGGTGCGAGGAGGACCTCCGGTCGAGAGTGGAGCTGTCTAGGTTCCCGTTCGACCAGGAGGTCCTCATGTCTCACGCTAATGCAGCCCTGACCCCAGTCCAACGCGCCAGGATCGCGCGTCTGATCGTTGAGGATGGGTGGTCAGTCGCGAACGCGGCCGTCTATTTTCATGTGTCCTGGCCGACGGCGAAACGGTGGGCGGACCGATATGCGGCGATGGGTCGGGACGGGATGGCCGATCGCTCGTCGCGGCCTCACCGGTGTCCGAACCGGACCCCGCAACCGGTCGTGCGGAGGATCGTCCACCTGCGCTGGAAGCAACGTCTCGGCCCGGTCGGCATCGGCGCCCAGCTCGGGATGCCCGCCTCGACAGTGCACGCGGTGCTGACCCGGTGCCGACTGAACCGCCTCCATCACGTCGATGTCCGGACGGGGGAACCGGTCCGTCGTTACGAGCACGAGAAACCGGGGGCGATGATCCACGTCGACGTGAAGAAGCTGGGCAACATCCCGGACGGCGGCGGATGGCGCTATGTCGGCCGGCAGCAGGGGTTCCGCAACCGGACGCGGACACCGGGCAAGCCTCGCGGCGCTGGCGGCGATCCGCGGATGGGGACCGCGTTCGTGCACACCGTCATCGACGACCACTCCCGGGTCGCCTATGCGGAGATCCACGACGACGAGACCGCGGTCACCGCGATCGGGGTGCTCCGCAGAGCCGTCAGCTGGTTCGAGGCCCGCGGCGTCACCGTCGAACGGGTCCTCTCCGATAACGGTTCCGCCTATGTGTCCCGCGCCTGGCGGGACGCCTGCGCCGATCTGGGCATCCGGCCGAAGAAGACCAGACCCTACCGGCCGCAGACAAACGGGAAGATCGAGCGGTTCCACCGCACCCTCGCCGACGGCTGGGCCTTCGGCCGGCACTACAACAGTGAATCAGCCCGCAGAGCGGCCCTCCCAGCCTGGCTGCATCACTACAATCACCACAGGCCCCACACCGCCATCGGCACGGTCCCACCGATCACCCGGTTAACCAACCTGCCTGGGCAGTACAACTAGTGCGCGACGGAGCTCGCGCGGGGCGGATCTGATGCGGATGGCCGGCGACGCGGCTCAGCCGGCCGCGGCATCCCTCCACATCGTGGTCACCGGCGCGCCGTCGATCACGGCCTCGAAGCGGCCGATCGCGCGGAAGCCTGCCCGCTCGTAGCGATGGTTGTTGGCCGGATTGGTCGACTCGAGGTAGGCGGGGAGGCTCGCGCCGTCGAAGGCGGCGAGGTTCGCAGCGAGGAGCTGCTGCCCGATCCCGCGACCGCGATGGTCCGGATGCGTGGCCAGCAGGCTCAGGTACATGTGTGGCGGCTCCTCTGGGTGGCTGGACTCGAACCGCCCCCAGAGCTCGGCGTAGGCGCGGGCGCGCTCGGGTGAGAGGTTCGCCGCGATGAGGGCGTCGGCGTCGTCCTGCTGCTCCGGCGTCAGGTCGGGTGCGCCCGGCGGAAGCCAGACAGCGACCGTGGCGGCGTTCTCCGCCAGGAAGACGGTGGCATACGGGATCGCATTGTCGACGAAGAGCCGCCAGAACCGGCGGATGTGCTCCGTCGTGCCGTCGGCGTCGGCCAGCGCGACACCCCAGATCGGGTCGTCGCGGAAAGCGAGCGTGATCGTCTCGGTGACCGCATCCGCGTCGGAGGCGACCGCAACCCTGAACTCCATGCCGAAACTGTACGCCGTTGCCTTCCGTGACAGCACGGAGGTACCGCCCATCTGCGTCACGTACCCTAAGCGTGTGAACTGGTGGATCCTCGGCTCAATCGCGGCAGCGCTCGTGCTCGGCTACATCGCGGTGCACTTCGGTTGGATCGACCTCTCGAACAAGTCGCGCACGACCGGCGGCTCCAGTTCGAGCATCGTCGGGATCGGCGACGAGGTCTTCGCACCGACCAGGCACGAGGCTCAGATCGAGCTCGACCGCCAGAGCATGCTGCCGGCCCCCGCTCCCGTGGCCGGCGATGACGACAAGGGCATCTTCGACGGCAAGATCCGCATCGACCTGCGCTGACGGTCAGCGGCGCAGCAGGTCGCGGTACTCCGTGTGCTCGCGCAGCCAGTGCCGCACGTAGGGGCAGGATGCGACCAGCCGCCGGTCGCTGTTGTCGCGCACGTCGTCGAGCGCGGACTGCACCAGGATGCCCGCCAGGCCGCCCTCGCGCCGCTCAGGGTCGATCTCGGTGTGGTAGAAATCGATCTCGTCCTCGCGCAGACGGTACTGCGTGAACCCCACCTGTTCGTCGTCCTTCAGGATGACGTAACGGTTCAGTTCCGGTTCATTCCTGACGGTGATTCCCATGGCAGAAGCGTAGTCGGAGCGCTGCGAGAATGGGTCCATGCCCGCCGCCTGGACACCCGACTCGTCGAGCAGGGTCGTCCACGCCGACAACCTCGACGTCCTGCGGGGACTGGCCGACGCATCCTTCACTCTCATCTACCTGGACCCACCGTTCAACACGGGCCGCAAGCAGGCGCGGCAGACCACGACCTCGGTTCGCAGCGATGGCGGAGCCGGGTCCGTGACCGGTTTCAAAGGTCAGAGCTATGAGCGCATCAAGGGCGACCTGCTGCGTTATGACGACCGGTTCGACGACTACTGGGAGTTCCTGGAGCCCCGCCTGATCGAAGCGTGGCGGCTCCTCGCCGACGACGGCACCCTCTACCTGCACCTCGACTACCGGGAGGCGCATTACGCGAAGGTCCTGCTCGATGCGCTGTTCGGGCGGGAGTCGTTCCTCAACGAGATCATCTGGGCGTACGACTACGGCGCGAAGTCGAAGAACCGCTGGCCGACGAAGCACGACACGATCCTCGTCTACGTGAAAGACCCGGCCAGGTACTACTTCGACTCGTCCACCGTTGACCGTGAGCCGTACATGGCGCCCGGTCTCGTGACGCCGGCCAAGGCCGAGCTCGGAAAGCTGCCGACGGATGTCTGGTGGCACACGATCGTGTCCCCGACGGGCCGGGAGAAGACGGGCTACCCGACCCAGAAACCGGAAGGCGTGCTGCGCCGGATCGTGCAGGCCTCCAGCCGGGAGGGCGACTGGGTGCTCGACTTCTTCGCCGGCAGCGGCACGACGGGAGCCGTCGCTGCGGCCCTCGGGCGACGGTTCGTGCTGGTCGACCAGAACGCCGAGGCGATCGCGATCATGCGGGACCGGTTCGGGACGGTACCCGGCGTCGAGTTCGTCTGAGTCGTCCTGCCCGGCGGGCGGGACGCCGGTCAGCGCACGAGGGGCGGCAGCGCCGGTCAGCGCAGGTACTCGGCGAAGAACGCCTCGATGCGCTGCCACGCGTCGGTGGCGGCCTCCGGGTCCGGGCCCGCGCCCAGGATCATCCGCATGACAGGCCGCAAGGCGACCGCACCCTCTTCCTCCTCGTTCAGGAACGCGTGACCCGCCGTCGGGTACTCCTTCACGTCGTGCGGGATCCCGTCGCGGGTGAGCAGCGCGTCGAGCTTGGCGGCGGCGTTCCTGAGCGAGCGATCGCGGCCCCCGTAGCTCGCGACCACCGGGCAGGCGTCGGCGAGCACCGCGTCCGCATCCTTCGGGAACCGCCCGTAGTTCACCGACGAGACGTCGTACCGGCTGCCGCTCGCGAGCGCCAGCGCGAAACCGCCGCCCATGCAGAAGCCGATCACGCCGACCTTGTCGGTGCTGTCGGGGCGCGCGAGCAGCATCCGGCGTGCAGCCTCGATGTCCTGGAACGCGCGACCGCGACCGGCCGACAGTGCCCGGAACGTCGCCATCAGGCATTTGCGCGCACCGCCCTCGGTGAAGAGGTTCGGCATGAGCGCGAGGTAGCCGGCTTCGGCCATCCGCTGCACCTGTCGCCGCATGTTGTCGTTGATGTCGAACGCCTCGTGCACGAGGATGACGCCCGGCCACGGCCCGATGCCTGCGGGAACAGCCATCACGCCGCGCAGCCCAGCGCTCGTTCCTTCGACGTCGGAGGGGATGTCCACGTCGACGACCACGGGGGCTGAAGCTGCCATAGCTGATTCGACCACGAAAAGTGCAGGAGTGCCCACCCGCCGTACAAAGATTCACAGACTTCGTATGAAAGGCTTTTGACTATGCGAATCGGTACGCAGCTGCGGGCAACCCCCTTCATCCTGGGGTCGCTCGCGTCGGCTGTCGCCTTCGTCGGGGTGTACCTGATCTTCGTGCGCAGCTACATCGGCCAGATCATCGACGAAAGGGCGTTCACCGGCGCCGACATCTGGAAAGGCAGCCTCGTCGACTTCGCGCACAGCTTCCTCAACATCCTGCCTGCCGCATCCGTCGTCGTCGCATCGATCATCGCCATCATCGTGGTGCTGGCGCGGCGCAACTGGCAGGTGTTCATCGTCGCGGTCGCTGCCGCGGTCGCCGCCAATGTGAGCACGCAGGTGCTGAAGTACGCCATCCTGAGCCGCCCGGAGAAGGGCGTGGATGTGCTCAGCAATTCCCTGCCGTCCGGGCACACGACCGTGGCGGCGTCGGCCGCGCTCGTCGTCTTCCTGGTGGCGAGCCCGCGGTTCCGGCCGCTCGCGGCGGTCGTCGGCTCGACATTCGCGATCGCTGCCGGGGCATCCACTCTCGTCGAGCAGTGGCACCGGCCGAGCGACGTGGTCGCGGGGTTGCTGGTCGTCTCGTTCTGGGGCTCGCTCGCCGGGTGCGTGCTCGCGTGGCTGCACGCCCGCACGGCGGAGTTCCCGGTGCGCACAAAGCTGTGGCCGCTCTTCTGGGTCGCGGTCGGACTCGCGGTGGTCGGCATCGTCTCGCTCACGATCACCTACGTGTCGACGCAAAGCGGGAGCAGCCACCTGTTCGTGGCCTACGCCGGAGGTGTCGCCGCCATCGGCGCGATCGGCTTCGTGATCGCGGTCGCCGCGAACCGGGCGTTCCGCGCGCTCGCGTAGCGCCCCGCGCCGCTCTGCTCCGCCGAGTGTCGCCAGTACGGCCGAGTGTCGCCGGCCGACCAGCGATTCTCGGCTCGGACGGCGACACTCGCCGGGGCCGGGGCCGGGGCCGGGGCCGGGGCCGGGGCGGGTTACGTGCTCTGGCGGATGACCAGTTCGGTGGGGAGCATCGTGACGCGGGCGACCGGCTGGTCCGACATCCGCTTCACCAGCACGCGCGCCATCGTCTCGCCGAGCCCGATCGACGGCTGGTGCACCGTCGTCAGCGGCGGGGTCGCCGTCAGCCCGTAGTAGTCGTCGTCGTAGCCGACGACCGCGATGTCGTCCGGGATGCTCAGGCCGGCTTCGTGGATCGACGCGTACGCGCCCGCAGCCATCTGGTCGTTCGTCGCGAACAGCCCGTCGATCGGCACGCCGCGGTCGAGCAGCCGCTTCATCGCCTCGCGCCCGGAGGTCGGCGAGAAGTCCCCGTACTCGATGAGCGACTGGTCGAGCCCGTGCGCGTCCATCGCGCGCCGCCACCCGGTCAGCCGGTCGAGTCCGGCCGGCATGTCCTGCGGCCCCGTGATGATCGCGATGTTGCGGCGACCGCGCTCGATGAGATGCTCGGTCGCGCCGGCAGCGCCCGCGACGTTGTCCACATCCACGAAGTAGGAGCCCTGCTCCGCCTCGTTGACCGGCCGCCCGCCGAACACGACCGGCAGGGACTGGCCGAGGTGCGCGTAGGAGTGGTCGCCGGAGTGGTGCGAGACGATGAGCGCACCGTCGACGTTCCCGCCCATGAGGTAGCGGCGGGTCTTGTCGGCTTTGAACTCCGACGAGATGACCATGTTGAGCGTGTACTCGGTCTCGGCGAGGTGCAGGGCGGCGCCCTGGACGATGGATGCGAAGAACGGGTCGGCGAACACCTTGGCCGTGGATTCCGGCACCACGAGGGCGACGACCTGCGTGCGCTTGCTGGCGAGCGACCTGGCGGCCCGGTTGGGCACGTAGTTGAGGTCAGCGATCGCCTTGGTGACCGCTTCGATGACCTCGGGGGTGACCTTCGTCGACCCGTTGACCACACGTGACACGGTCGCGCGCGAAACTCCGGCCAGCGCGGCCACCGCTTCGAGCGTCGGCACAGCGCGGCTGTCGAGTTTCTCCGAGGTCATCTCGTCGTTCCTCCCGGTCCGGTTTCCATGTTAGGCGTCTGCCGGAAGCGCGGCCGCGAAGCGTGCCGCGGCCTCGGACGTCGCAGCGGATGCCGCATGCGCCTGCGCGATGATCGCCGCGTACTCGAGGCCGCTGTCCTTCACGATCCGCTCCTGTGTCTCGTAGTCGACGCGGATGATCCCGAACCGCTTGTTGTACCCCCAGGCCCATTCGAAGTTGTCGAGCAGGGACCACACGAAGTAGCCCCGCACATCCGCCCCTTCGGCGATCGCGCCGGCGACCACCTCGATGTGCGATCGAATGTACGCCGACCGCTCCGTGTCGTGAACCCGTCCGTCCGCACTGACCGTGTCGTCGTAGCAGGCACCGTTCTCGGTGATGTACAGCGGCGGCAGCGTCGGATACTCCTGGCCCAGGCGCACGAGCAGGCTGCCCAGCCCGTCCGGGTTGACCTCCCAGCCCATCGCGGTGCGGGGGAGCGCCCGCGGCGGGAAGGTGACGTATTCGCTCCCCGGGAACGGCGAGCCTTTGGGGCGGTCGGTCGGCTGGAGGCCGCCCGGAGCATCCGCCGGCTGCGGGTGACCGCTGACGTTGTCGTCGTGGTAGTGGTTGACGCCGAGGAAGTCGATGGGCTGCGCGATGATCGCCAGGTCGCCGTCCTCGATGACCTCCGCGAGACCGAGGCCCGCTACGTCGTCGAGGAGGTCGTCCGGGTAGCGGCCGAGCAGGAGCGGCTCCAGGAACATCCGGTTCCAGAGCGCGTCGATGCGGCGCGCTGCCTCGAGGTCGACCGGGTCTGCCGGGTCGTTCGGAACGGCGTTGGTCAGGTTGAGCGTGATGCCGAAACGCAGGTCGGCGGCTTCCGCATCCCCTGCGGCTGCGCCGGAGCGCTCCCGCAGCGTCTGGATGGCGAGGCCGTGCGCGAGGTGCTGGTGATGCACCGCAGCGAGCGCTGCGCGTCCGTCGCTGCGGCCGGGCGCATGCTCGCCGGCGCCGTAGGCGATGAGGGATGAGCAGAGCGGCTCGTTGAACGTCGTCCAGTGGGTGACGCGGTCGCCGAGCGCTTCGTACACGGCCTCCGCGTAGTCGCGGAACCGGTACGCGGTGTCACGATTCGCCCATCCGCCCCGCTCTTCGAGCGCTTGCGGCAAATCCCAGTGGTACAGGGTGAGCCACGGCAGGATGCCCGCGCCGAGCAGTTCGTCGACGAGGCGGCTGTAGAAGTCGAGGCCGGCCCGGTTGATGGAGCGGTCCCCGGGCTTGACCCGCGCCCAGCTCGTCGAGAAGCGGTACGAGTCGAGGCCGAGCTCCTTCATGAGCGCGACATCGTCGGGCATCCGGTGGTAGTGGTCGACCGCGATCTCGGGGGTGTCGCCGTGCGCGACGGCACCGGGGATTCGGGCGAAGTGGTCCCAGATCGAGTCCTCTTTGCCATCTTCGTGCGCGGCGCCCTCGATCTGCGCCGCAGCGGTGGCCGAGCCCCAGAGGAACCCGTCCGGCCAGCGGTCGAACGTGATGTCTGTCATGCCTAGCCTTTCACCGCGCCCGCCATGATGCCCGAGACGAGCTGCTTTCCGGCGAGGACGAAGAGGATGAGAAGGGGGATCGTCGCCATCACTGCGCCGGCGAGCACGATCGAGTAGTCGACGTATTTGGCGGACTGCAGCTGGCTGAGCGCGACCTGCAGTGTCGGGTTCTGCGGAACGACGAGCAGCGGCCAGAGGTAGTCGGTCCACGCGGTCATGAAGGTGAAGAGCCCGAGGATGGCCATCGCAGGCCGGGCCGCCGGAACGCCGACGTGCCAGAACGTGCTGATCATGCTCGCGCCGTCGACGCGGGCCGCCTCGATGAGCTCATCCGGGATCACGTCGACCAGGTACTGCCGCATGAAGAACACGCCGAACGCGGTGACCAGCGTCGGCACGATCACTGCGCCGAGCGTGCCCGTCCAGCCGAACTGCTTCATCACCATGAAGAGGGGGATGATGCCGAGCTGCGTGGGGACGGCGAGCGTCGCGATGACGAAGACCAGCAGCCCCTCACGCCCGCGGAACCGCAGCTTCGCGAACGCGTACCCGGCGAGCGTGGAGAAGAACACGACCGAGAGGGTGATGACCGTCGAGACGATGATGCTGTTGCCGAGCGCGAGCCAGAACGGCACCGTGTCGAGCACCTGTCCGACGTTCTGCCAGAACAGACCGCCGGGAAGAAGCGGCGGCCAGGTCGCGGTCAGGACGGTGCTGGGGCTGGAGCCTGCGACGAACGACCACCACAGCGGGTAGGCGCCGCCGAGGAAGACGGCGAGCAGCAGCCCGTAGGTGAGGAAGCCGGGGCGGCGGTCGATTCCGAGCGCCTTGCGCCGGGGTTCGCGCGGCTTGGTGGGTTTCGCGGTCGTTGTGGCCTTCGTGGTCGCGGGGGTCCGGTTCTCGGTGACCTGGCTCATACCCGTTCCTCCTCTGCTGCTGCGGCGACGGCGCGGGCGCCCTCCGCCTTGTCCTGCTGGTGCTGTGCGATCCTCCGGGCGGTCCGCTTGCGGCTGACCCGCGCCTCCGTCGACGCGATCCGCCGGGAGATCAGGAAGTTGATCACCCCGAAGATGACGATGATCAGGAAGAGCATCCAGGCGATCGCGGATGCGCGCCCGAAGTTGCCGCGGTTGAACGCCATATCCCACAGGTAGAGCACGGTCGTCTGGTACTGCCGCTGGGGGCCGCCCGGCACCGCGCTCGACGGATTGAACAGCTTGGGCTCTGTGAAGATCTGCAGGCCGCCGATGGTGGCGGTGATGATCACGAAGATCATGGTGGGGCGGATGCTCGGGAGAGTGATCGAGAAGAACCGCCGGAAGCTGCCGGCGCCGTCGAGGGCTGCCGACTCGTGCAGGTCGCGCGGCACGGCCTGCATGGCCGCGAGCAGGATGAGCGCGTTGTAGCCGGTCCAGCGCCAGTTCACCATCGTGGCGATGGCGATGTGGGAGGGGAACGTCTCGGTCTTCCACATGATCGGACTGAGGTGGAAGGACTGGAGGAGGTTGTTGATCAGGCCGTACTTCTCGTCGAAGGCGCTGGAGAAGATGAGGGTCACAGCGACGGGCGTGACGACGTAGGGGATCAGGACGCTCATGCGCCAGAAGGTCTTGGAGCGGATGTTCTGGTCGAGGATCGCGGCGATCGCGACGGCGGCGATCAGCTGCGGGATGGCCGACAGCAGGAAGATGCTGACCGTGTTGAACAGCGAGTTCCAGAAGAACGGGTCGGTGAGCTCTTTGACGTAGTTGCCGAGACCGATCCACTCGCCGGGGCCGGTGAGGAGGTTCCAGTTGTTCAGCGACACGACGAAGGTGTAGCCGAGGGGGAACAGGCCGACCAGTCCGAAGAGGATGAAGAACGGCGCCACATAGAAGTAGGGCGAGGCCTTCACGTCGAAGCGGCTGAGCTTCTGGCGGAACTCGAGCTTGGTGCGGGGTGATCGCTTCGGGCTCGAGGTGCGCCCGGCCGGTCGCTCCGGCGGTTCCGTGCCCTGCACGGACGGGGTGACTGCGGTGGTCATGCGAGATCCTCCCAAGGATCGAGGCCCCCCGGAATCGGGTCTCCGGGGGGCCTCCGTGGAGCGGGTGTGATTACTTGTTGACGACCAGCTGGTCGAGCAGCTTCATAGCGTCTGCCCAGGCCTGGTCACCGGTCTTCTTGCCGGAGTCGAGCTCCTGCACGGACGGTCCGAACACCTGCGACTGGATGACCGAGTCATCCGGTCCCTTGTACTGAGCGACGACGCCCTTCGCCCGTGCGGCGAGGATCTGGCCGATCGGTGCGTTGTTGAAGAACTTCGTCAGGTCGCTCGGTCCGGTCACACCGGGGTCGGACTGCGCTGCGGTCACCGACGGGAAGGTGCCCGCCGCCTGGAAGGTGGCGACCTGCGACTTGGCGGTGGTCAGCCAGGCTGCGAGAGCTGCCGCTTCCTTCGGGTGCTTCGACTGCTTGGGAACGGTCAGGAACGATCCTCCCCAGTTGGCGGCTCCCCCCGGGAAGACGTTCGCGAAGTCCCAGCCGGTCGAAGCGTCGCCGCCGCCGGCCTTGACCTGGCCCTGGACCACGCCGAGCATCCAGCCCGGGCAGACGAAGGTCGCGAAGGCTCCGTCAGTGAACGCCTTGCCCTTGCCCCAGTCCCACTGGGTCTGGTTGGCGGTGAGTCCGGCCTTGGCGCCCGCTGCGAGCTGGTCCCACAGGGCCTTCATGTCGGCGTTGTCCTTGATGTTGAGCTTGCCGTCCTTGGTGTAGTAACCCTCGGGCAGCTGGTTCACCATCGCGTTCCAGACGAAGCCGGACTGGTCGTAGAAAGCCTTGCCGGTCTTGGCCTTGTACTGTTCTCCGACCTTGAAGAAGTCGGCCCAGGTCGCGTTGTCGCCACCGAAGAGCGTGGCGACGGCGTCGCGGTCGCTCGGCAGGCCGGCGGCGGCGAAGAGCTTGCTGTTGTAGCAGAGACCCTCCGGTCCGATGTCGGTGCCGTAGCCGATGATGTGGCCGTTCTTGTCGGTCGCCTGCTTCAGCTTCCAGTCGACCCAGCGGCTCTTGATGTCGTTGGCGCCGTAGCTCTTGAGGTCGTTGAACTGGTCGGAGACCTGCATGACCTTGCTGAGCCAGCCTTCTTCGACGGCCTGGACGTCGGGGAGGCCACTGCCGGCCGCTTCCTTCGTCTGCCAGTCGGTCAGGGCGTTGTCACCAGTGTCGATGTTGGTCGCCTTGATCGTGATGCCCGGGTGTTCTTTTTCGTACTGTGCGTACAGCTTGTCGAATCCCATGGTGCCGAACGTGGTGACGGTCAGTGTGATGGGGCTTGAGGTGCTGCCGCTGCCCCCGCCGCTGGATGAGCATCCGGCTGCGAGGAGAGCGAAGGATGCTGCGCCGGCTACGGCCGCAACGACCTTGGTGCGTCGTGAAAGTTTCACGGTCACTCCCTTGTGCGTGTGTTTGTGCGTGTGGTCAGGTGGTGAGCCGCTGAGAGCGCTCTCACCGAGATGTGTGAGAGCGCTCTCACGACTTCTGTCACAACGTAGGCAGGGGGTTGGCGCGCTGTCAAGATGAATTTCGCTCACGCGGATTGTCGGGTGGGGCTTCGAGACTCGGCGCGCCGTGAGAGCGCTCTCACGGATCCGCGGGATTTCAACGGAAAAGGGCCCGCGCGGTCACGCGCGCCGACTCTCACGGGGGTCGTCGTCGTTACCGAATCGTTACCGGGGCTCGCGCGATCGTCCCCATCGCAAAGCGGTCGAGCACAGGAAAAAGCAGCCCATTCGTCCGAATTGGGCCGCTTTTTCCTGTGCTCGACGCCTGGCGCGGGTGCGGCCCGGCGCGCCACGCAGTCGAGCCCGGGAAAAGTACGCGGATCCGTGAGAATCAGCGGACTTTTCCCGGGCTCGATGCGTGCCCGCGCGGGGTCAGTCGGTGGCGGGGTTCGCCTTCGGACGGACCGCGCGGAGCGAGGCGGTGTCGGCGCCGGGCTCGATCAGGGCACCGAAATCGTCGGCGGCACGGTGGGCGATGATGCCGGTGTCGTACTCCTCCGACTCGATGTCGTCCGATGCAGAACCGAGCACGCGGGCGACCACGGGGATCTGCTCCTCCTCGTCCTCCATCGCGGCGATGCGCTCTGCCTCTTCCTTGTTGTCCGCGGCCTCCTGCAGCGCCGACTTGGAGCGCAGCGGCGGGGTCTTGAAGAACAAGGTGAGGACGAAGGCGATCAGCACGACGATCAACGCGACCCAGTAGATCTGGACGGCGGATGCGTTGAAGCCCTGCAGGAACGGCTTGCTCAGGCGCGGGTCCGCTCCGTTCAGGAACGACGTGTCATCGAGCGAACCGCTGCTGGCCGACGACTTGCCCGCGAGGCCGGACTGGAGCTTCGGGACGGTGGCTGCGACGACCGCTGCGCGCTGCGAGTCGTTCGAGAAGTCGATCGGCTTCGCAGGAACCTGGGTCTCCGCGACATCCTGCGGCACGCCCTGCTTGACGAGCGCGGCCACGCCGGCATCGTGCGCCGCCTTCTGCGCCGCGGCCTCGACGGGCGTCACGATCGGGGTGTAGATCGTGGCCATGATCTTCTTGTTCTCGGGTGCGGTCGCGACCGTCGGGTTCATCGCGGCATCCAGGGCGTTCGTCAGCGTCTCCGTGTTGGTCAGCGACGACTGGATGTTGCCGGGCAGAACCGTGAACAGCAGCGAAAGCAGGACGGCCGTGCCCATCGTTCCACCGATCTGGCGGAAGAAGGTCGAGGCGCTGGTGGCAACACCCATGTCACGCAGGCCGACCGAGTTCTGGCTGGCGATCGTCAGCGTCTGCATCAGCTGGCCGAGGCCGAGACCGATGAGCAGCATCGCGCCCGCCAGGAACCAGTACGACGAGTTGTACTGCAGGAACGTCAGGTCGAGGAACCCAGCCGAGAGGAACAGCGTGCCCAGGATCGGGAAGATGCGGTACCGCCCGGTGCGCGCGATGAGCTGGCCGCTCGCGATCGAGGAGATCATGAGACCGAGGATCATCGGCAGCATCTGCAGGCCGCTCTCAGTGGGCGTGGCGCCGAGCACCAGCTGCAGGTAGAGCGGCAGGGTCAGCATCGCGCCGAACATCCCGAAACCGACGAAGACGCCGATGATGGTGGCCATCGAGAAGGTCGAGGAGCGGAAGAGCTTCAGCGGGATGAGCGCGTCGTCCTTCATGAACATCTCGATGATGATGAAGGCGAGGATGCCGAGGGCCCCGATCACGTAGCAGGCGATCGCACTGGGGCTGTCCCAGCCCCAGGTGCGGCCCTCTTCGGCGACGAGCAGCAGAGGCACCAGCGCGACGATGACCGCCGTGGCACCCCACCAGTCGATGCGCACGGAGTAGCGCTCGTGCTTCGGCAGGTGCAGGAATCGCAGCACGATGAGGAGCGCGACGATGCCGATCGGGACGTTGATGAGGAACACCCAGCGCCAGCCGGCGATGCCGAGGATCTGGTCAGCACCGGCGAACAGGCCGCCGACCAGCGGGCCGATCAGGCTGGACACACCGAAGACGGCCAGGAAGTACCCCTGGTATTTGGCGCGCTCGCGCGGTGCGAGCATGTCGCCCATGATCGCCAGGGGCATCGACATCAGACCACCGGCGCCGAGGCCCTGGATGGCGCGGAACACGGCCAGCTCGACCATCGAGGTCGAGAAGCTGGCGAGGATCGATCCGATGATGAAGACGACGATCGCGAAGATGAACAGCGGACGGCGCCCGTAGATGTCGGACAGCTTTCCGTAGATCGGTGTGGAGATCGTGGAGACGATGAGGTAGGCGGTTGTGACCCACGCCTGCTGGCTGAGGCCGTGGAGGTCGTCGCCGATGGTGCGGATCGCGGTGCCGACTACGGTCTGGTCGAGGGCGGAGAGGAACATGCCCGCCATGAGGCCGAAGATCACGAAGAGGATCTGCCTGTGGGACATGATTCCCGAGGATGGGGCTGGCGGGGCAGCCGGATTTGCTTGTGACATGTGTCCTCGAGTCGATTGCTGGGAGGGGATGCCCGGATCCACGGGCATCACACCGGTGTGGGCTCAGAAAAAGAAAATTGCGGAGAGTGCAAAGTTACACCCACTGACGGTGCCGCGGCAACGTCAGGGTACCCGCGGGCGGTATGGTTCGCCCCTGGCGAACGGATTTCGGGCGATCCGCGCCACGCTGGCCCCCTCTCAGGTGCCACCTATGATTCTCGCGTACCGTTTGAAGCACGGACGTCTCTCCCACCACAAGGTTTTCTTCATGCGCTCTGGTCTGCCCCGCACCACACGAAGCCGGTTCCTCGCACTCGCTGGAACCGTCGCCGCAGCCGCTCTCCTGCTAACGGGATGCGCGGGAGGGCCCTCGAAGGCACCAGCGGCCGGAGCGGGCGGCGGAGACAAGCCGGCCGCTGCCGCTGCGGCGCCTGCGCCCACGGCGATCACCGCAGTCTCGCCCGGCGGGGGTTCGGTGTCAGGCACCAACACGGTCACGCTGACCGGAACATCCCTCTCTGATGTCAAGAGCGTGACCATCGGCGGCCAGGCCGCGGCGATCAGCTCGAGCGGCTCCGACAAGCTCGCAGTGGTCGTGCCGCAGGCGGCGATGTTCAACCCGGCGAAGGTCGACATCGTCGCGAACGAAGCCGACGGCAAACCGCTCGCCACCGTCACCGGCGGCTACCAGTACCAGGTCGTCACGCCGATCGACAAGCAGCTCAACTATGCGATGAAGCACTGGAACAACTACAACACAGCCGTCTACGGCGACCTCAACCCGGTCGGTGGCGACTGTGCGAACTTCGTCAGCCAGTCGCTGATCGCCCGAGGCTGGACGATGAGCGACGACTGGTACAACCACAATGCCGCGGCGAGCTGGAGCCCGTCGTGGGGCTACGTGCCGTCGATGGATGCCTACTTCCGCGCCACGCCGAGCCTCGGCCTCCACGAGTATCCACTCAGCCAGCGCGACAAGATCAAGGTCGGCGACATCGTGATGTTCGACTGGAACAACAACAACTCGCTCGACCACGTGCAGATCGTGTCGCAGGTGCTCCACGTGAACGGCAAGATCGTCATCAAGATGGTCGGCCACAACACCGACTCCGACTATCGCGACCTCGACACGGCGATCACGGTGGACCACCCGGGCGCCGGCGGCCACTTCTGGAGCTTCAGCGCCTGACAGCGGTCGCGCGCCGCGGCGCGCGGGGCGATCTCCTTGGCGGATTCTCAGAGGCGGACCCCTAGTCTCATCAGGTGATGTCGAGATCCGTCGTGGCGCGCGCCGCCGCCGTCCTCCTGGTGCTGGGGCTGGCCGGATGCTCGACGACCCTCCAGCCGGGCACGCCGGGCGCACAGTCGGACACCGCATCGGAGTCGCCGACGACGACCCCGTCGACTCCCGCGACAGCTACGGCGACCCCATCGACGCCGTATCCCGGCTCTGCAGCCACGCTGTCGTCGACCGCGACGCCGGCACCGAGCCTCCCGCCACTGGCCGCATCCCCATCAGCTCCTCCTGCGGTCGTCTTCGACAAGACCGCGCGGTCGGTCGACGACCCGGCGAGCATCTGGGTGGTCGTCAACAAGGTCCGTGCGCTCAACGCGGTCACGTTCGTTCCACCGGACCTCGTCTACCCGGCCGTCACCTATGTGAACCGGCAGCCGATGCGTCGCGAGGCGGCGGGTGCGCTGGTCGCGATGCTCACTGCGGCGCGAACGGAGGCGGGTCTCACGTTCGCGGTACAGAGCGCCTATCGCTCGTATGCGACGCAGACCGAGGTCTACAACGACGACGCCGCCCGCAACGGTCGCGCCCACGCCGACACCGACACCGCCCGGCCCGGGCACAGCGAGCATCAGACCGGGCTCGCGATCGACCTCAGCGCTACGCCCGCGCGATGCTCCCTGGCCGCCTGCCTCGGTGCGACGCCCCACGGGATGTGGCTCGCGGCGAACGCCTGGCGGTTCGGCTTCGTGCTGCGCTACCCGGCAGATAAGGTCGCGGTCACCGGGTTCACCTATGAGCCGTGGCACTTCCGCTACGTCGGCACCGCGCTGGCCGCGGAGCTCCACCGGTCGGGGACGAAGACCCTCGAGGAGTTCTTCGGCCTGCCCGGCGGCGCGGTCTATCGCTGATCCCGCTCCGTGGAGATTGGTTGCCAAAAGATTGGCCACCAATCGCACGGGAAGCCAATCTTTTGGCAACCAATCGCGCTAAGCGTCGGTCGGCGGCCGACGCATCGCACCGGGAAGCCAATCTTTTGGCGAGCAATCGCGCGGGAAGCCAATCTTTTGGCGAGCAATCGCGCGAAGCCAAACTTTTGGCGAGCAACTAGCTGGAAGCCCGTTGGCGCAGCCTCAGGCTCCCTCGAGCGCCCGGTCGACGATCGCCTTCGCGTCGGACTGCACCCGCTTCAGGTGGTCCGCACCCTCGAACGACTCCGCGTAGATCTTGTACACGTTCTCCGTGCCGCTCGGGCGCGCCGCGAACCACGCGTTCGCCGTCTCGACCTTCACCCCGCCGAGCGCAGCGTCGTTCCCAGGCGCGCGGCTGAGTTTGGCGACGATCCCCTCCCCGGCGAGTTCGGTCGCAGCGATCGCGTCGCCGTCGAGCTTGCCGAGCGCGGACTTCTGCGCGGGGCTGGCCGGTGCATCCACCCGCTCGTAGACGGGGCTGCCGAACCGCTCGGTCAGTTCCCGGTAGTGCTGGCTGGGCGTCTTGCCCGTGGTCGCGAGGATCTCGCTCGCCAGCAGCGCCAGCAGGATGCCGTCTTTGTCGGTCGTCCAGACCGACCCGTCGAATCGCAGGAAGCTGGCTCCCGCGCTCTCCTCGCCGCCGAATCCGACCGATCCGTCGACCAGCCCGGGTACGAACCATTTGAACCCGACGGGCACCTCCCACAGTCGGCGCCCGAGCGATTCGGCGACCCGGTCGATGATCGACGATGACACCAGGGTCTTGCCGACCGCCGCATCCGCCCGCCATCCGGTCCGGGTGCGGAACAGGTAGTCGATCGCGACCGCGAGATAGTGGTTGGGGTTCATCAGGCCGGCGTCGGGGGTGACGATTCCGTGGCGGTCCGCATCCGCATCGTTCCCCGTGACGATGTCGAAGTCGTCTTTGTGGGTCAGCACCGACGCCATCGCCGACGGGCTCGACGGGTCCATGCGGATCTTGCCGTCCCAGTCGAGCGTCATGAACGACCAGGTCGGGTCGACGGCGGGATTGACGACGGTGAGGTCGAGCCCGTAACGCTCTCCGATCGCCGCCCAGTAGTTGACGCTGGCGCCGCCGAGCGGGTCGGCCCCGATGCGGATGCCGCTGGCCGCGATCGCCTTCACGTCGATGATGTTCTGCAGGTCTTCGACGTAGTTCCCCCGGAAGTCGTAGGTCTCCACTCCGCTCGGCTCGCTCATCCGCACTCCGCGCATCCCGTCGGCGATGAGCTCGTTGGCGCGGGCGGCGATCCAGCTGGTCGCGTCCGTGTCGGCCGGGCCGCCGTGCGGCGGGTTGTATTTGAAGCCCCCGTCCCTGGGCGGATTGTGGCTGGGGGTGACGACGATGCCGTCGGCCCGGTCGGAATGGCCCGCATTGTTGTAGACGAGGATGGCGTGCGAGAGCGCCGGGGTGGGCACCCAGTCGCCGAACGCGTCGACGAGCACCCGTACTTCGTTGGCGACGAGCACTTCGAGCGCGGTGGTCATCGCCGGGCCGCTGAGCTCATGGGTGTCTGCGCCGAGGAACAGCGGGCCGTCGATCCCCTGCGCAGCCCGGTATTCGCAGATCGCCTGCGTGGTCGCCGCGATGTGGTTCTCGTTGAACGCTGTGTCGAGCGAGCTGCCACGGTGGCCCGAGGTGCCGAACACAACCCGCTGCTCCGGGATGCCCACATCGGGTTTGAGGTCGTAGTAGGCCGCCCGCAGCGCGTCGATGTCGACGAGGTCGGATTCCTGGGCCGGTGTTCCTGCTCGATCGTTCATCGTCCCAGTCAACCACCTTGGATAGGCTGTGGGCCATGCCCGAAACCGCCGACCAGCCTGCCGACCAGCGCGCCGTCGCGTCCGATCCAGCAGCCGAGGTCTACAGCTTCCTCGGTCCCTCCGGCACGTTCACCGAGGCGGCTCTGGCGCAGGTTCCGCAGGCGCGCGGCAAGCACTGGCGCTCGGTGAACAATGTGGGCGAAGCGCTGGGGGATGTGGTGGCCGGCCGCAGCGTCGCGGCCATGATCGCGATCGAGAACTCGATCGAGGGCGGCGTGTCGGTCGCCCAGGATGCGCTCGCGACCATCCCCGATCTCCGCATCGTCGGCGAATACCTCGTCCCCGTGAACTTCGTCTTGGTCGCCCGGCCCGGCACGAAGCTGTCGGATGTGAAGGTCATCAACGCGCATCCGGTCGCCTACGCTCAGTGCCATCTCTGGCTCGACGCCAACCTGCCTGCGCACGGCCACCTGCCCGCTTCGAGCAATGTGGCGGCCGCCGCATCCCTGCTCGACGGCAGCCCGGCCGACGCCGCGATCGCGCCTCCCGGCATCATCGACCACCACGACCTCGACGTGCTCGCCGAGGACATCGGCGACAACCCGAACGCGGTGACGCGCTTCGTGCTGGTCAGTCGCACCACGGGCATCCCCGCCCCGACCGGCGCGGACAAGACGAGCATCATCGCGGAACTCCCCGACGACCGGCCAGGAAGCCTCCTCGATCTGCTGGAGCAGTTCTCGACCCGCGGCGTCAACCTGAGCCTCATCGAGTCGCGTCCCATCGGCGACGCCCTCGGCCGCTACCGTTTCGTCATCGACGCCGACGGTCACATCGCCGACGAGCGGGTGGCGGATGCTCTTCTCGGCCTCCGCAGGTTCAGCCCGGCCGTCATCTTCCTGGGTTCCTATCCGCGTGCCGACGGGCGCCACGTCGACTACGACCACCGCTATCGCGACGCCGTGTTCACCGAGGCGAGGGAGTGGCTGAAAGGGCTCGGGGCGCCGCGCGGCGAGTAGTCTGGCTCCGAGCGAGGAGGCGTTGTGGGGAACGACATCGACCCGAGATTCGACCCGGCGTTCCAGCGGGGGTACAAGCCCAAGCCGGGGGAGCGGTCGCGCACGCGTGTCAAGCCGCCGGAGCCGGTGAGCAGCCCGAACGGTTCCGCACCCGCCCCGCCCCGACCCTACTCGTCGGCATCGGACGAGGTCCCGTGGCCCGATGACGAGGCGGAGGCGGAGGTCGTGCCCGTCCACGTCGTCGACGTGGACACGGGCACGGTCGTCGAGCAGGACTTCGTCGACGAAGGCGTCAGCGTCTTCGCGGGTGTCGAGACCGCGCCGCGCCGCAACCGCTATTTCCTCGCCCTGTGGGTGATGGCGATCGGGTTCATCGTGCTCGGCATCCTTCTCTACGTCATGTCGGTGGCGACGTCGTACACGAGCACGAACACGAACGGGTCGGATGTGGTGCAGCTCGTCTTCAGCCAACTCGGCTGGATGCTCGCGGCTCCCCTGATCACGGTCGGCCTGCTGACCGTGGTGGTGCTGGTGCTCATCCAGGCACTGCGCCCAAGGGTGAGTCGGGACTAGGAACCGCTGCGCGGAACGCGCACGAGGAGCGACCGGTGCCCGACCGTGAAGTCGATGCCCACCACATCGCCGATCTCGTCGCCGTCGAGCTCGAACGGCGCGGGGTCGTCGACGGAGAGCCGTACGGATGAGCTCCGCAGATAGATGAGCTCGGTGCGCCCGCGACGATCGCTCATCCGGATGATGGTGCGGCCGAGTGACGTGCGCCGCAGCACCCGGTTCTCCCAGGTGACGCGCCGCCAGATGAACAGCCAGCCGAGCCACGACTTCGGCTGCAGCACCGCGATGTCCAGTTCTCCGTCGTCGAGGATCGTGTCGGGGATGAGCTCGATCGCCCCGGGGAGGCTGCCGCAGTTGGCCACGAGGATCGTGCTCACGTGAGCGGCGTGTTCCTCGCCATCGTCGAGGGCGTAGCCGACGCGCACCTTCGACGTCTCCGGAAGCGCGCGGAAGCCCGCATCCACGTAAGCGAGCCAGCCGAACCGGCGCTTGAGCATCGGGCGCGTCTTCGCCATCATGGCGGCGTCGATGCCGAGCCCGGCCATGACGAGGAAGGCATGCTCAGTGTCCTCGCCGTCCGCCCGCGACAGGGCGGCGATGCCGATGTCGATGGCCCGGTCCTCGCCCGCGAACGCGATCGTGCATGCCTCGTCGAGGTCGGTCA
This sequence comes from Leifsonia sp. Ger2509, assembly GCF_055231915.1. Lineage (NCBI taxonomy): Bacteria > Bacillati > Actinomycetota > Actinomycetes > Micrococcales > Microbacteriaceae > Leifsonia > Leifsonia sp. Ger2509. The sequence continues at coordinate 2,029,099 of NZ_JBUYVB010000003.1, read as the reverse complement.
GCGGCAGTTCGAGATTGCGGGCGAGCAGGTTGCCGGTGCCCGAGGGGAGGATGCCGAGCGACGCGCCCGTGTCCCTGAGGGCCTCGGCGACCGCGCGCACCGTGCCGTCCCCGCCCGCCGCGACGACCAGGGTCGCACCCCGTGCGACAGCTTCGCGGGCCTGCGCCTGGCCCTCTTCGTCCTCGGTCGTCTCGAACCACAGCACGTCGCGCCAGCCCGCGTGTGTGGCGGCCGTGCGGACAGCGGACCTGAGCCGGTTCACATCCGCCTTGATGGGGTTGTAGACGACCGCCGCGCGGGCGGGCAGTTCGGAACCGGGCTCATCCACGAGGTTCACCGTACTCTCACGCCCCGGCCACCGGCGCCCGCCGCCCCAGAACTAGACTGGCTCCCGTGATCGATCCCGTGCTGCTCCGCGAAAATCCCGACCTGGTCAAACGCTCGCAAGAGGCTCGGGGCGAATCCGCGGCCCTCGTCGATGCCGCACTGCTCGCCGATGTCGAACGGCGGTCGTCGATCGCAGCGTTCGAGGAGCTTCGCGCCGAGCAGAACCAGTTCGGCAAGAAGGTCGCTGCCGCGCCGAAGGATGAGAAGAAGGCGCTCGTCGCGCAAGCGCAGGACCTCGCCGCGCGCGTGAAGAGTGCGCAACAGGCCGCCAACGAGGCGGAGGAGGCGTTCGGGGTCGCCATCCGCGCTCTCGGCAACCCGATCATCGACGGTGTTCCGGCCGGCGGCGAGGACGATTTCGTCACGCTGCGGACGGTCGGCGAGAAGCCGGCGTTCGACTTCGAGGCCCGTGATCACCTCGAGATCGGCGAGCTGCTGGGCGGCATCGACATGGCGCGCGGGGCGAAGGTCTCTGGCGCGCGCTTCTACTACCTGAAGGGCGTCGTCGCCCGGCTCGAGATCGCGCTGATGAACATGGCCCTCGACCGCGCGCTCAGCGCAGGCTTCACACCCATGATCACCCCGACCCTGGTCAAGCCGGAGATCATGCAGGGCACCGGCTTCCTCGGGGCGCACGCCGACGAGATCTACTACCTGCCCGCCGACGACCTGTACCTCACCGGGACCAGCGAGGTGGCGCTCGCCGGATACCACTCCGACGAGATCCTCGACCTGGCAGCTGGCCCGCTCCGGTACGCCGGCTGGTCGACCTGCTACCGGCGCGAGGCCGGCTCGGGCGGCAAGGACACCCGCGGCATCATCCGGGTGCACCAGTTCAACAAGCTCGAGATGTTCGTCTACACGCTGCCGGAAGACGCCGAGGCCGAGCACGATCGTCTCGTCGCCTGGCAGGAAGGGATGCTGCAGGCGCTCGGCCTCGCCTACCGCGTCATCGACGTGGCGGCGGGCGACCTGGGCTCGAGCGCCGCACGCAAGTTCGACATCGAGGCCTGGGTGCCGACGCAGGATGCGTTCCGCGAGCTCACGTCGACCTCCAACTGCACGACGTTCCAGGCTCGGCGGCTCGACATCCGCTACCGCACCGAGAGCGGCAAGACCACCCCGGTCGCCACCCTCAACGGAACGCTGGCGACCACGCGCTGGATCGTGGCCATCCTCGAGACGCACCAGCGGGCGGACGGCTCGGTGGTCGTTCCCGAGGCCCTCCGGCCCTACCTCGGCGGTCTCGACGTGCTCGAGCCGGTCGGCTAGATGGCGGAGAACGAGCGTCTGCTCATCGCACTCGACGTCGATGGAACCCTGATCAACGAAGACGAGAGGGTCGGGCAGTCCGTCGTCGACGCGGTCGCGAGGGTGCGCGACGCGGGACACGAGGTGATGCTCGCAACGGGGCGCAGTTGGGAGACCGCCGCGGGCATCCAGCAGCGGTTCGGGCTCGACTCGGAGTTCGTCGTGTGCGCAAACGGCGCCCTGACGATGCAGCGCGATCCGGCGGCCGAGGGCGGGTACCGCCGCGAGTTCGTCGAGGTGTTCGACCCGTCCGAGGTGCTCGAGATGATCCGCCCCCACCTGCCGAGCGGAAGTTTCATGGTCGAGGACCCGACCGGCTTCCGCCGCTACACCGCAGGGATGAGCGAGTGGGAGCTGACGAACGGCGAGGAGGTGCCGTTCGAGGAGCTGTCCGCCCATCCGGCGACCCGTGTCGTCGTCATCTCGCCGCAGCACGACGAGGAGGAGTTCCTCTCCATCGTCGAGCGGATGGGCCTCCACAAGGTCAGCTATTCGATCGGCTGGACCGCGTGGCTCGACATCGCACCGGATGGCGTCAACAAGGCGACCGCGCTCGAGCGCGTGCGCGAACGGCTCGGCATCGATCGCGCGCAGCTCGTTGCCGTGGGGGACGGCCGCAACGACCTGGACATGCTCCGCTGGGCGGGCGCCGAGGGGCGCAGCTTCGCGATGGGCCAGGCTCCGGATGATGTCAAGGCCGCCGCGACGGCCGTTGCGGGGCCGGTGCTGGAGGACGGGCTGGCTGCGGTTCTCGACGCGCTGTAAGACGATCCGGATGCTCTCCGCCCGGCCTCCGCGCATCCGTTCAGAGCTTTGCCAGACTGGTCTGAGAGGCTTGAACACCTGTGCCCTGAGCTGAAAGGAAGTGAATGAGCGACCTGCGACCCCGCGCCAACCGGAGTAGAACCGGAACTGGTGACGCCTCCCCGATCGCCCGTCACGGCCAGCTCAAGCGCCGGAACCCCTTCAGCACGCTCGCGAAGATCGTCGCCGCCACCCTCGGTGTCGTGCTCGTCAGCGGCGTCTCCGTCGCTGCAATCGCGGCGTGGGATGTGACCTCCAGCGTCCACAAGTCCGTCACCCTCGTCGACTCCAAGGGCAACGCCATCGTGCCGCAGGTCGGCGCCATCGACGGCGCCTTCAACGTGCTCCTCGCCGGCAGCGACAGCGGCGACGGCAACGCCGCCTACGGCACCCGCGGCGAGAACCTCAACGACGTGACGATGCTGCTGCACGTGTCCGCGGACCACAAGAACGCGACCGTCATCAGCTTCCCCCGCGACATGTTCGTCTCCATCCCCTCGTGCCCCGACCCCAAGGGCGGGTCGTTCTCGGCGATGAGCTACCAGAAGATCAACAACACGCTCACGTACGGCGGTCTGGCGTGCACCGTGCTCACGGTGGAGAAGCTCACCGGCCTCACGATCCCGTACGCGGGCGTGATCCAGTTCGACGGCGTGATCGAGATGTCGAACGCCGTCGGCGGTGTCCCCGTCTGCGTCGCCGGCAATATCACCGACCCGTACACCGGCCTGAACGTGAAGGCCGGCCAGAACACCCTGCAGGGCGCCCAGGCGCTCGCCTTCCTGCGCACCCGCCACGGCGTCGGCGACGGCTCCGACCTCGGCCGCATCAGCAACCAGCAGGTGTTCCTGTCGTCGCTCGTGCGCACCATCAAGAGCGCGGACACGCTCGCCAACCCGGTGAAGGTCTACGCCCTGGCCAAGGCCGCTGCGAGCAACATGAGCCTCTCCGAGAGCCTCAACAACCCGACGACGATCGCCTCGATGGCCATCGCGATGAAGGGCATCGACCTCAACAAGGTCGTCTTCGTGCAGTACCCGAACCACTACGTCGACGGCGGTGTCGCGCCGACCGAAGACGCGGCCACAGCGCTCATGACGGCCCTGCAGAACGACAAGCCGGTCGTCGTCACCGGTGACACCGGTGTCGGATCGGTGAAGGACCCGAACGCTCCCGCATCCTCGACCGCGCCGTCGACAGGTGCATCGTCCACGGCGCCGTCGACGACCGCACCCTCGACGACCGCACCGTCGACCGGGTCGTCCAACGCGTCCTCGGGCAGCTCGGGTAGCTCGGGCACTGGCTCGGGCTCGGCTGTCGACCTGCCGAGCGACGTGCACGGCCAGACCGCCGGGCAGTACACCTGCTCGAAGCCGTTCTCCGAATAGTCATCGCGTCGGCTCCCTCCGTGACCCCCATATCGGGGTAGGGCGCGTGGGGCAGACCTGCCTGTACAGTGTGCTCCGAGGTTCGCTCGGTCCCTCGACGTGTGCGCGGAGGGACGACGATGCGGAAACTCTCGAGGCTCGCGGTGTCGGCGGTGCTTGCACTCGGACTGGCGGTGGGCGTGCTCGCTGCGCCGACGGCGGCGCTGGCTGTCACAGCGCCGGTGACCACGGTCATCCGCGCGCACGTGAGCGTCGGGCCCGAAAAGCGACCGGCGGTGGCCGGCGAGGTCTCGGTCAGCTACCAGTTCTCGACGGATGACGCGACTTGGGGAGACCCGCAAGCGACCGCATTGACCACCAACGCGAACGGTGTCTTCGGCGCCGTGGACATGCCGGTGGGCTACTACCGGGTCACGGTCACGGATCTCCTCCATCCGAACCTTCTGCCCTTCGTCGGTGTCATCGACGCGACGGGCCCCAGCAGTCCCTTTCTCGACGTCGAGTTGAGTGGGACGACCACCATCTCCGGCTCCGTCCTGCTCGATGATCAGACCAACGCGAATCCGCGCGCCGCGACTGCTGGGGAGGTGCGGGTCTACCTCTGGGAGATGGTCGACGGCAGCATCAGTGGGTGGGAAGTCCCATCGGTCCTCACGGATGCGTCGGGCAGCTACAGCTTCGCGGGCCTCGACACCGCCGACACCGCCTACACGCTCGAATTCGCCTACGCCGGAAGCTCGCCGAGCTACCCCACGATCTGGTGGGGCGGGTCCGACCAGTCCACGGCCGCCGCACCGATCGCTGCGCCCGGGAGCGTGGTGCCTCCACTGGACATCACGATCCCCTTCACGAACACGGTCGCAGGGACCGTGGTCGACAGCGCTTCACGGCCGGTCGCGGGCGTGACGGTCTGCGTATTCAAGAAGCCCTGGCCGTGGCCGCAGCCCACCTCGGCGCCGCACATCTGCGACGGCAGCGCATTCAGCAGTGCCGTCACCGACGCCTCCGGTCACTACGCGATCGGCCGCCTCGCCGATGCGGACTATTCGGTCGCATTCTCTCCGCCGACCACGTACTCGACGCAGCTGTGGAAGGGCCGGAACACCTTCTTGACACCAACGCTCGTCTCGCTGAGCGGCCAGAAGCTCGTGAGCGGGATAGACGCGACCCTGCTGAAGGACGAAACGATCACGACGAGCATCTCGGTCAACGGGCTCACGGCGGCCCAGGCGGCGGCCGTGGGCCACGGATCGGTCGATGTGCAGCAGCTCGATCCGGCCACCAACGCCTGGGTCGACTCGAACCTGTGGAACACGTCTGACGCATCCGGCCACTACACCATCACGTCCCTCCTTCCGGGAACGTACCGGGTGGACCTCAAATACACGGACAAGTACGGTGGCTCGGTCCACCAGCTCTCTTCGCCGGTGACCCTCACAGGCGAAGGGAAGACGACCTCGGTCAGCGCATCCCTGCTGCAGCCGATCCGGCCCGGAACGACGGTGAAGACGCCGACGTCGTCGACCGTCTACCTCGTGGACGGGGCCTCGACGCTCGTCCCCGTCGATTCGATGACGACGCTGAGCGACATCGGCTTCAGCACGAGACCGGTCACCTACGCCGCGAACCGACTCGCGAGCTACACGATCTCCTCGAGCCACCTGAGCAATGCGATCGAGTGCGCAAACGGCCAGCAGTGGATCGGCGGATCAGGCATGCTCAACACCGTCTGGGACGGGACGGGGCTTTCGAAGACCGGGCCCGGTCTTACCAAGCTCGAGGACTCGACCTGCGCGGTTGCGCCGAAATCGTCGGCGGGGACCTACGCGATACCGCCCGTCGTAGCGGTGCACGGAAACTCCACCGTCTACATGATCGGCTCAGATGGCAAGAAGCACGCCTACCTCAACGGGAGCGACCTGCGTCTCGAGGACAGCTACGATCCGATCATCATCTGGACCTCGTCCTACTACCTGAACCGGATCGCCACCGGCAGCGTTCACATTCCGGCGGGGCATCTCGTGAAGACGACGACGTCATCGTCCGTCTACGTGGTCGATGGTCAGTCGCGGCTGCTGCCGCTCACCAACTTCGCGATCGCCGCCGATGCCGGCATCAGCATGCGGATCGACACTGTGGCCCCGTCGCAGATCACGGGCTACACGGTGGCGGTGACCCCGTTCCGCAATGTCTTCGTCTGCCTCGATCAGACACTCATCGCCGGAGGTGGACACCTCTATGTGGTCAACCCTGCGTTGGTGACGGCCGTCCCGAAGCTCACCCTCGACGCCGCGACGTGCGATCAGCTCCACGCCTGGAACAACGGGCAGGTGATCTTCAATCACGCCCTGTTCGTGCGGTCGGCGACGAACTCGACGATCTACTACATCAATGCCGCCGGGCAGAAGCAGCGGGTCTTCTCGATGGCCACGGTCGCGAAACTCAGCGCACCGGATCCGGCACGCTACCTCACCGCCAGCGACGCCTTCCTCGCCACGTTGCCGAACGGCCTCGACCTGGTGACGGCCGGACTGCTCGTGAAGTCCCCGACCTCGACGAGTGTCTACGTCGCGGATGGCGCGGGCGGCCTCATCCCGCTCCGTTCGTTCACGACGGCGACCGATCTCGGCCTTTCCTCGCACTACGTGACCGCAACGGCGGCGACGATGAAGACGCTGAAGGTCGGGTCTGCCGCGCTCACCAACCTGGTGTCGTGTGGGGGTGCCTACGACATCGGGGGAGCGGGCAAGCTCTGGTCGATCGACCCGTCCGTGGTCGGCTCGCTTGCCCTGTCGAGCCTTCCCGCCGGCCTGTGCGCAGTGCTGCCGAAGAGTGCAGCCGCGCTCGGCACCGCCGTGTTCATCAAGAGTGCGACGTCGGCGACGGTCTACACGCTGGAGGCAGGGGTGAAGCATCCGGTCTCCGCCTGGGCGACGCTGGTGCGGCTGGCGGCAGGTAAGCCGGTCACCGTGCTGTCGGTGGACGCTGGGTTCGTCGCGCGCATCCCGACCGGAGCCGTCCGCAGGTAGCGGCGGCGTCATTCGCCCGCCGAGCACAGGAATAAGCACCTCATCCGGCCCGGATGACGTGCCTTTCCCTGTGCTCGACGCACAGCGGCCGTTCGGTAGACTCGTGCGAGCCGGTTCGCGCCGGCACGGGAGGGCTGTCCGAGCGGCCGATGGAGCCAGTCTTGAAAACTGGTGGGCAGAAATGTCTCGTGGGTTCGAATCCCACGCCCTCCGCTTACAAGTGCTGATCAGCCTATATTTTTCTTCGAGCGATTCCTAGAAGACGCCGTGGTCGGGGGGGATCTGGCGACGGACTTCGTCCATGGTTTCCGCGAGTGCGACGGAGTCAGCCATTGTGTGGAGTGGTGACTCGAGGCGGCCCTCGCTCAGATAGTTTGCGAGCGCGGCGGCCTGCCAGACCAAGCCCTGCCGACCGCGGAGGCCTGAGTCGTCCACCCAATCTTCGATGTCATTCGCTGTACGTATGCGGAGGCGTGACGGAAAGACGAAGTAGTCCAGGCATTCGATGCTCCCTTCCGTGCCATGCACAGACGCGTGCCCTGAATTCGTCACAGTCATGCTTGCCGTAATGGCAGCGTGTCGCCCGGTATCTGATCGAAGAACCGCCGCGATCTGTTCGTCGACTCCCGATTCAGAAATGCTGCCGACTGCCCTCACTGCGCTGACATGTCCGATAGCGAATTGCGCGAACCAGAGTGCGTACACACCCATGTCGAGGAGCGTTCCGCCCCCTAGCTCCGGGCTGAAGATCTTGTTGTCGCGGGGTTCAGTGGGTACGCGCCAGCCGACGTTGGCGGTCGCCAGTCGAATGTCACCAAGCGACCCTCGCCGGATGAGCTCGGCGATGACGATGGAGTGCGGAAGATACCGCGTCCACATGGCCTCCATCACGAGAACCTTTGAGGATCTGCCGGCGGCGGCGATCTCTCGAGCTTCGGAGGCGTTCATCGCGAGGGGCTTCTCGACCAGAACGTGCTTTCCGGCAGCGATCGCGAGGAGAGCGAGATCGCGATGAAACGCGTTCGGCGCCGCGACGTACACCGCGTCAACGGTCGGATCCGTAACTGCTGCCTCGTACGTGTCGTATCGTCCATCGACGCCGAACTCAGCTCCAAAAGAGTGAGCTCGGTCTCGCGATCGAGACCCGACGGCGACGACCCGCTGAGTTGAGTTCTGATGCAGCGCCCGTGTGAAGTCGTGGGCGATCTCTCCGGGGGCCAGCACTGCCCACCGAATCGTCGGACCGTTCAGAAGCGACTCCCTCATCGCAACGAGTTCAGCCGTCATTCGGGTTCTCCTCCATCGCGCCTGGGTCACCGCGGTGAGGCGCCACCGATTCGAGTCGGCAGGAGCGCTCCGCGTTGCCGCTAGTCCTCGTCGACCCTTGAGGACTTTCGTCGCTCCAGTCGCCAGTGGATCTCGTGGGTGGTGGGATGACGCCACTCCACCATCCGGTACTCGAAGCCCGGAAGCAGCACGATCGGGATCGGGTCGGGCGAGGCTGGAGCGACGACGCCGACGACGATTTTTGCGTCACTCGGGATGAACGGCGACTGCGCGGGCACAGGTGCGGTAAGGATCTCGACAGGGTCACCGTAGGGTCGCGCCATAACCGCACCCTATCACGCCTGAGAATCCACTGAGAGGACTCATACGTCGATTATACAGACGCCATAGCGGCCTGTTAGGGTTCGTTCATTCATTTTCATCCGCCTTGGCCGGTGTGGGGTGACGCAGCCTCTGGGCAGAGTTCTGAATCGCTGCGTGGGTCTCCGATCCGGCCTCGATGCCAGCCCGTCGAAGGGCGATCAGGGCGGCGCCGGCGACTCCGTCGGTGGCAACGCGGATGTCACTGTCTTGTCGCACTGTGGCGATGAGTTGGGAGAGTGTGTGCGAGTGTGTCAGGATTCCGCCTCCGAGGACGATCGGACCGGGGACGTCGGGTCGCGTCACCGCGGCGAGCGTGTCGAGGAGGTGTTCGGCGGCTTTGTGAACGATGGCGTCGGCGGTCGGGTCGCCCTCGGCTTCGAACGCCAACGGGGCGAATTGCGCGAGCTGTACGGGTCGCAGCGCGTAGACCTTCTTCAGGATGGAGTCGACTGCGGTGGGGCGGCCGTGGTCGGTGGAGTCGGGTGGGGCGTCGACCGCGAGCTCGCGCAGCAGAAGTTCGGTGAGTCGTGTCGGCGCCGCACGGTGATCGAGGGCGGCGAGGGCTGCCAGGACGACGCGATGCCCGATCCAGAAGCCCGAGCCGGCGTCCCCGAGCAGCCAGCCCAGCCCGTCGCTGGTGGCCACGACCTCACCGTGTTCGATGCGGACCGCGGAGGCGCCGGTTCCGGACAACAGCACGTAGCCGTCCAATCGTGCCGTCCCGGTGTGGAACGTCGCGAGAAGGTCATGTTCGAGGCGAAGGGGCGCGGAGATGCCGATCGCCCGCAGTGGCACCTCGATCCAGCTGGTCTCCTGGATGGTGCTCGCACCGGCCATCGCGAGGGTCACTGCCGAGATGACTGCGTGCTCGAGGCCGGCGGTCTGGAGGCAGAGCGAGATGCCATCGACAATCGAGGCGGCAGCGAGTTCGGGCCCGTGGGAGATCGGGTTTCCCCCGGCCGTCTTGCTGTAGGCAAGGCAACGGCCGGAGTCGTCCACGAGCAGGGTTCGCGTTGATGTTCCGCCGGCATCGATGGCTAGGAAGAGGGCCATGGCAGCCCGGTGCGCTGGAGCGGGAATGTAATCACCGCACCAGTATGCGGTACGCGATGTCCTCGGTGACCCTTCAGACCACGCCGGTCGAAATTGGTCTAGCGGACCGTGGGCGAGTGCCCTTCAGCCCCATGCGTTGCACCGAAAATTCGGTCGAATTGGTCTACTCACTGGTTGACGGTGTTGATGCGCGTGCCTGAGATAGTCACTGTGCCAACGACCGATGACCCGTCCGTTCAGGACATGGTGCGCGCGCACGTTCGCGGTCTGATCAGTGAGGCGCGGCCGGGGGACCGGTTGCCCGCCGAACGGGAGCTGAGCGAGCGGTGCGGCGCGGCGAGGATGACCATCCGCCGCGTCGTCGATGGTCTGGTCACTGACGGCGTGGTCGAGCGACGGCCGGGCTCGGGTACGTATGTGCGGCGGCAGCCGCTCGTCCGGTCGTTGGGGTTGACCTCGTTCTCCGAGGACATGCGTGCGCGGGGATTGATACCGGGCTCGCGCCTGGTGGCGTTCACACGTGAGTTCGACGTGCCGAAGATCACTGAACAGTTGAATGTGGACAAGCGTGCGGCAATCTGCCACATCAGCCGGCTGCGGTTGGGAAGCGGGGAAGCGATCGCTCTCGAAGACATCTGGATTCCTGAGACGTTCGTGCCTGGCCTCACGCGGGCGGATTTGGCGGGTTCGCTGTACACGGTGCTGCATCGCCGTTACGGGCTCGCGGTCGATTCCGCGTCGGTACTGATCGAATCGACGGTTCCGGATGCCCGGGTCAGTTCGCTCCTGGGTATCGACCAGAGCCAGGCGTGCCTGCGGTTGCGGATGACCGATGTGGATTCCCGCGGACGCGTGCTGATGGTCGCCCAGTGCGACTACCGCGGCGATAAGTACCGCCTGATGGCGAACGTCGACCGGTCGCCGCGACTGGTGCCGATAGGTCAGGCGTGATGGTCGCGGAAGTAAGCGGATGTGCCACGAAATGAACGTTGAAGAAACAGGAAGGACGGTCCAGATGGATCGCATGGAAAAGTCGTCAGGGTTGCGGTATCTCGACGTTGTCGGGGCGCTGGTACAGCGCCTCGCTGACACGGAATGGCCACACATTCAGAGCGCGGCGACGCTGATCTGTACCGCCTACCGGAATGGCGGGAAGGTCCACGCCTTTGGGACGGGGCACTCCCACATGCTCGCAGAGGAGCTCTTCTATCGTGCGGGCGGGTTGGTCGACATCAACCCGATCATCTTCGACGGGCTCACTGTTCACAATGATCCGGAGTTGAGCACGTCCCTGGAGCGCCTTCCTGGATTGGCGGCGGCGATCCTGGACTCTCACGAGATCTCGGTCGGTGATGTTCTGATCGCGGGGTCGAATTCGGGCGGGAATGCGGCGATCGTCGAGATGGCCCAGTTGGCGCGAGCACGGGGTGCGAGTGTGATCGCTATCACCAGTCTGTCGCACGCCAATTCGGAATCGGCTCGTCACGTGGCAGGTGCCCGGCTGCACGACCGCGCAGACGTCGTCATCGATACCGGGGGACGGGTTGGCGATGCCGCAATCTCGATCGACGGCTTCGAGAAGCGGGTCGCGCCGACATCGACCGTGATCGCGGCTGCTGTGGTCAACACCATTGTCGCCGAGGTCGTCGAACAGCTCGTCGCTGCAGGTGAACGCCCCGGTGTGTACATGAGCGCGAACCTCTCCGGGGGCGACGCCGACAACGCGAGCCTGCTCGCACTCCAGGCGGCGCAATCGTGAGCGGGGGTATCCACGCGCGCTGGCCGCGCCCGGACGACGCGTTCCAAATCCGGGGCATTGTCGAGGGGTTCTACGGGACACCGTGGAGTCACGACCAACGCCTCGAGATGATCGAGTTCATCGCGGCCCGCGGAATGAACACGTTCGTCTACGCGCCGAAGGACGATTCCCTTCACCGCAGGCACTGGCGGTCCCCGTATGAGGGAGACGCGCTCGACCGACTGGCCGAACTGGTCGCACTGTGTCGATCCCAGGGTGTCGAGTTCGTTTACTGCCTCTCACCCGGGCTGTCCATCGAGTATTCGAGCGCCACGGACATTGCTGACCTGTGCCGGAAATACGAGACCGTCCGGTCATTGGGTGTGCGCAGCTTCGGCCTCCTGCTGGACGACATCCCCGCAATCCTGCAGCACGAATCGGATGCCGAGATGTTCGATGACCTCGTCACTGCACACATTCACGTTGTCAACGAGGTCTTCCGAGAGCTGAACGACCAGAGCGCGGACACCACACTGTTCGTCTGCCCGACCGAGTACTGGGGGCGCGGCGACGAGTCCTATATCTCAGCGCTGGGATGCGGGATCGATCCGCGAATCGAGATCTTCTGGACAGGGCGGGCAATCTGCTCACCGACCATCGACCTCGATGACGCGGCGACCGTTGCTCGGGCAACTCGACGCCCGATCGTGTTCTGGGACAACTACCCGGTCAACGACGTTGCAATGTACAACGAATTGCACGTCGGACCGTACCAGGGGCGGGATCGGCATCTGCACCGTTTCGCGCGGGGCGTCATTGCCAATGGGATGGAACTGTTCGAGTCCTCGAAGATCGCGTTCGCGACGATCGCCATCTACCTCAACGACCCCGTGGACTACGACGCTGAGCGGAGTTGGCAGGTCGCGTTGCGCGATGTGACGGGCAACGAAGACGACTTCAACGCCTATCGAACGTTTGCGGACAATGTGCGGTCATCGTGCCTGTCGGCCGGTGGCGCGCCCACGACGGCCGCCGCAATTGCGCAGTTCGTCTTCGAAGTCGAAACCGGGCAAACCACGCAAGCCGCGGAACGCCTTCACCGGCTTGCGCAGGGCTACCTCGCCGCCGCCGAGCACCTTCAGGACGGAACATTCGCGAACTCGCAGCTGATCGCTGAAGCGGCCCCCTGGGTCGAGACCTTCCGACTCGGTGCGGAAGCGATGCATCAGATGGCGGACGCAGTGTTCGACGGCCCGCTGACAACCCGGTCACGGCGGGAACTCACCGACTATCAGGACCGCCTGCGCGCCACGAACAGACGCGTATTCGGTGACAGCGTGGATCTCCTGCTGTCGAACCTCGACCTCATCGACCAACCAGTAACGAACAAGAAAGTAAAGGTGCTCTCATGATTCCGCACACCATCCGACGGACGGCGACGTTGGCCATCGCCGCGACCGCCGCAGTGACCCTGCTCGCCAGCTGCGCGACCGCCGCCCCTGCAGCGACCTCCGCTTCGAAAGCCCCGACGGGGACCATTTCGCTGTGGCACTACTACACCGCTCGTGAAGCCGGTCTCATTCAGACCGTGGTCACCGACTTCGAGAAGCAGTACCCCGGAGTCACGGTTCAGATCCACAGCGGGCAGTCCTACGACAAGGTCGCACAGGTGATCGCGTCGGGCGGTGATGTCGACGTCGTCCTGCTCGGAGGCGGCGACAACCTCGGATCGATCTGCTCCTCAGGCGCGTTCTCCGACCTCGACCCGTACCTGAAGAAAGATCACATCGCTGCGTCGAGCTTCGTCCAAGGTCCGTTCCTCTCCAGCAAGTTCGACGGCAAGCAGTGCAGCCTGCCGTCGATGTCTGACGTGTACGGACTGTATTTCAACACCGCCGAGCTGAAGGCCGCAGGCTACACGGCGCCGCCGCGCACACTCGACGACCTCGAGAACATGGCGCTCAAGATGACCACCTACAACCCGGACGGGTCGATCAAGACGCTCGGGTTCGATCCACTCATGGGGTTCTACGAGAACCAGGCCAGCTCGTTCTCGGCCATCACCGGCGCAACCTGGATGAAGCACGGGAAGAGCGCCATCTCCCAGGACTCGGCCTGGACAGACCTCATGACCTGGCAGAAGGCCTTCGTCGACAAGATCGGCTACAGCAAGCTGAAGACCTTCACTGCAGGTCTCGGCGATGAGTGGTCCGCCAACAACGCGTTCCAGACCGGACAGGTCGCGATGACGATCGACGGCGAGTGGCGGGGCGCGTTCATCGCCAGCCAGAAGCCCGGCCTGCAGTACGGCACAGCGCCGTTCCCCACCGGAACGGGCCACGAGAACCTGTATGGCAGTGGGCTGTCGATGTCGTCATACGTCGGAGTCTCATCCAAGTCGAAGAACGCAGACCTCGCCTGGCTCCTCACGAAATACCTGGCGACCGACACGAAGTCGCTCGTCTACCTCACCAACGAGCTTCAGAACATCCCGACCACGTACGCCGCGCTGCACTCTTCACAGCTGAAGATCTCCAGCCAGTTCAAGACCTTCATGGACATCGCCGGCAACAAGCGCGTGTACTACGTGCCGCAGACCTCCGCAGGAGCGACGCCGGTGACCACGATTCAGAACTACTGGGAGCAGTATCAGTCCGGACACGGCGGTGACCTCGAGGCGGGCCTGAAGACGGTGGACAAGACCACCAACGACGCGATCGCGCTGGGTCAGTGAAGCGATGACACTGGTCACAGTCCCACCGCGGGCGCCCACCGAGCCTTCAGCCCCGATCGCTCCACCCCGACGAAGACCGCGAACGCCACCGGGCGCGTGGTCGAAGATCAGACGCCGCATCCCGATCTGGGTGATGCTCACACCTGCGCTACTCGGGCTGGTGGTGTTCTTCATCTACCCGCTGTGCGCAAACGTCTACTTCTCGTTCACGAGATACAACCTGCTCACCCCTCCCGTCTGGGTCGGGCTGAAGAACTACGTCTACCTCTTCACCCAAGACCCGAACGTGCCGATCGCAGCGCTGAACACACTGTGGCTGGTGCTGATCCTCGTCCCCGTGCGGATCATCACAGCCCTGGGCATGGCCGGGCTCCTGGCCCGGCGGAAGACCGCGGCAGGACTGTGGCGGACCATCTTCTACATCCCGGCGATAGTCCCGCCAGTGGCCGCGACCATCGCGTTCGTGTTCCTGTTCAACCCGGGCGTCGGCGTGGTGAACAAGGGCCTGGCTCTGATCGGCATCAAGGGGCCCCTATGGTTCAACGACGCCGCGTGGTCGAAACCGTCACTCCTACTCCTCGGGCTATGGGTGATGGGGGACATCATGATCATCTTCCTCGCCGCGCTCCTGGACGTCCCGAAGGAACAGTACGAGGCCGCGGCCCTGGACGGCGCGAACGCACTCCAGCGCGGGCGCTATGTGACACTCCCTAACATCAGCCCGGTGGTGGTCTTCGCGATCATCACCGGGGTGATCTGGGCGCTGCAGTATTTCACCGAGGCAGCCGTCGCCTCCAGCGTCGCCAGCGGGAAGACCGGGATATCCGTCAGCCTCAACCAGGTGCTGGGCTATCCGGACAATTCACTGCTCACGTATGCGGAATGGCTCTACGTTCGAGGATTCACGCAGTTCCAGCTCGGATATTCGGCCGCGCTCGCCGTGGTGCTGTTCGTCGTGACGGGACTATTCCTTGTCTTCCTGCTACGCCGATTTCGTACCTTCAGCCCGGGGGGAGCCAGATGACCTCGTATCCCTTGAAAAAGGCTCTCCTGTGGATCGCGGAACATGCGCTGCTCGTCGCCCTGGCGGTGATCTTCGTCGTGCCGATCGTATTCATCGTGCTGACGTCGTTCATGGCGCCGAGCCAGACATTCACCGGTTCCCTCTGGCCGAACCCCTGGGTCTGGCAGAACTACGTGGATGCGTTCAAACAGGTTCCCCTCGCCACATGGTTCGGGAACTCCTTCCTGTACGCCTCCCTCGCCACCGTATTCATGCTGGTCTCCTCGGTGCCCGCCGCATACGTTCTCGCCAAAGTGCGGATCAGGTTCGCGAACGCCATCTTCTTCGCGATCGTCGTCGCGATGCTCCTGCCGCCACAGGTCACGATCGTGCCGATCTACATCATGTGGGCGCACCTCGGTCTGACCGGGACGCTCTGGCCGCTGATCCTGCCGAACCTGCTCGGTGACGCCTTCTCCATTTTCCTGCTGCGGCAGTTCCTGGTGACGATCCCGAACGAGTACATCGACGCCGCGCGCATCGACGGCAGTGGTGAATTCGGTGTCCTCTCGCGGGTGATCGTTCCGATGGCCAGGCCAGGGATCGCGGCCGCCGCGATCTTCCTGTTCTTCCATGCATGGAGCGACTACTTCGGCCCGCTCCTCTACGCATCCGAGAATCCGTCCAACTGGCCGGCCGCTTACGGTCTCGCCGTCTTCCACGGCACGCGGGGCACCGACTGGGGGATGACCATGACAGTGACCGTGCTGCTGTCCGTCCCCGTCGTGATCGTCTTCTTCTTCGCCCAGCGGGTCTTCGTCGAAGGGATCACGCTCACCGGAGTCAAGGGGTGAGGGTGAGCAGAGAGGAAGCGCACAAGATGCAGGCCGCTGACAACCCGCTCGAGCCGGGAACCGACCGCTACGAGAACACGCCGACGCCTAGCGAGCCAGGAAAGCACCTGCCCCAGGGTGCGAGCCAGCACACTACCGCCGGCCCGTACTCACCAGTGCTGCAGGTTCGCGGCGGGTTCGTCGTGATCTCCGGGCAAGTCGCGATCCGCCACGACGGTTCGATCGTCTCCGAGGAGTTCACTCCGCAGGCGATCGCGACATTGCGGAACTGCGAAACGCAGCTCGCGGCAGCCGGATGCACCCTTGCCGACGTGTTCAAGACGAACGTCTACCTCGCTGATCTCGCGAACTGGGCAGAGTTCAATGCTGTCTATCGGGAGCTCGTACCCGAACCTCGCCCTGTGAGGACCGCAATCGGTGCAGCGCTGCTGCCGGGCATTCTTGTCGAGGTCGAGATGTGGGCGACTGTGCCCGCTTCTCGTGGCACGACTGCGTAACGGGGTGCACATGGGTGACGTGTACGAGCACCTCGGGTTATCGACGGTCGTCAACGCAGCGGCAACGTTCACGGTTCTCGGCGGAGCTCTCATGCCGCCGGAAGTGCTCGAGGCAATGCATGACGCCGCCGCACACAACGTCGACATGCACGAGCTTCACCTCGCCGCAGGGGCGAAGATCGCCGAGCTCACCAGGAATGAAGCCGCCTACGTGACCAGTGGGTGCGCAGCCGGGATCGTGCTGGCGACACTTGCCGCTCGAAACGGCGGTGACCCGCAGATCATCAGCGAATGGCCCGGTCATCACCAGGCGCGCCACGAGGTGGTCATGCATGCTGCGCACCGCATCCCGTATGACTCTGCTGTGATGCTGGCCGGTGGAACTATCCGCCAGATCGGAGATATGTTCCAGACCTTCCCCTGGCAGCTCGAAGGCGCGATCAACGACAGGACAGCCGCGGTACTGTACGTGGCCGGTACCCATCTCCCGCAGAGCGCATTGCCGGTCGAGGTCGTCTGCGAGATCGCGCACCGGCACGGTGTTCCCGTTATCGTCGACGCTGCGGCCCAGCTGCCTCCGGCCGAAAACCTCTGGCGGTTCACCCGGGAGTACGGGGCCGACGTTGCTGTCTTCTCGGGCGGGAAAGGTTTGCGCGGCCCACAATCCTCCGGACTGATGGTTGGGTCGAGCGCGTTTATCGAGGCCGCGCGCCAGAATGGCGCGCCGTACCAGAGATGGGCGCGTGCGCTGAAAGTCGGGAAGGAGGAGATCGTCGGTCTCACAGCCGCGGTCGAACGATTCGTCAAGCTGGATCATGCCGCGATGCGACAGCAATCACAGGCTGACTGTGAGGCGTGGGTCGCAGCGCTCGCGGGGCTCGACGGTGTAAAAGCGAACATCGAGGCGACCAACGAGGCCGGTCAGAGCCTGCCCCGTGTACATGTCACCGTGACACACCCAGCCGACGTGACTCGGATGGTTACCTTCTTCGACGCGGCCAAGCCTCGGCTGGCGGTCTACCCGGACGCACCTCTCGGGGTGGTGCAGGGGTTCTGGGTAACACCGGAACTCGTCGGACGGCAACACGTCGAGTACGTGGTCGATACGATTCGGCGCGCGCACGCTGCGAGCATCGGGTGACTGGCGCAGATGCGCTGGACGCAACGAAGACCGCACCCGGCCGGCGCCGGCCTGGCACCGCCCAGCGCGACGAGACCATCATCCGCGGAGCCTTGATTCTCGACGGAAGCGGACGACCGGGTCGAGTTGGTGATGTTCATCTTCGGGGGGGCCGCATCGCCCGGGTAGGTGGGCGTGTCGAGGTCCCTGGAGCCAGAGTTGTGGAGGCGGTCGGGCTGGCGCTGGCCCCTGGCTTCGTCGACATGCATTCCCATTCCGATCTTGCTGTCCTGACCGACCCTCTGCATCTCGCGAAGGTTGCCCAGGGAGTCACGACCGAAGTCGTCGGCCAGGACGGGCTCTCGTACTCGCCGGCGACCGAAGCGTCGGTTGCCGTGCTTCGGGACCAACTCGCGGGCTGGAACGGCATCCCCGACTCCTTAGAGTTCGGCTGGCCTTCCATCGCTGACTACCTGGACGAAGTCGACCGGCAGGGCGTCGCAGTCAACGTGGCCGCACTCATTCCTCAAGCCACAGTGCGTATGAACGTCCTTGGGTCCGAGAACCGTACCGCAACCCCGTCGGAGCTCACAGCGATGCGGGCCCAGGTCGATCGGGGAATGCGCGACGGCGCGTTCGGATTGTCATCCGGCCTCACCTATGTGCCCGGCACGTTCACCACTGGCCAGGAGCTGATCGAACTTTGCAAGGTGGTGGCGGCGTACGGCGGGTACTACGCTCCGCACCACCGCTCCTACGGCGCCGGCGCGTTGGGTGCGTACAGCGAGATGATCGACGTCGCCCGCCAGTCCGGATGCCCCCTGCATCTGACGCACGCCACCATGAACTTCACCATCAACCGTGGCCGGGCTCGTGAACTCCTCGCACTGATCGATGAAGCCCTCGCCGATGGCGTCGACATCACTCTCGACACCTATCCCTATCTGGCCGGGAGCACGACACTCGCTGCGCTCCTTCCCAGCTGGGCGGCGAGCGGTGGGCCGGACGAAACACTTGCGCGACTGCGGGACCCGGAACAGCGCGCTCGCATAGCGGAGGCACTCGACCTCACTGGTAGCGATGGTTGCCACGGAGTCACTGTTGAGTGGCAGACGATCCAGGTGGCCGGGGTCCGAGACCCGAGGCTTGCGGACCGGGTTGGTCGAACCATCGCCGAGATTGCCGCAGCCGAAGGACGGCAACCGAGTGAAACCGCCATGACGCTGATGGTCGCCGATGGACTCGGCACGAGTATCCTCCAGCACGTCGGTGACGAGGGAAATGTCCGAGCCATCATGCGCCACTCCCGGCACACCGGCGGGAGCGACGGCCTGCTCATCGGCGGCCAGCCGCACCCACGTGGGTGGGGAACCTTCCCTCGCTACTTGGCCCACTACGTTCGAGACGAAGGCGTGCTCACGCTCGAAGACGCAATCGTGCACCTCGCGACACGGCCGGCGGCGCGCCTCGGGCTCAGAGATCGCGGACGAATCAGAAGCGGGCTCGTCGCTGACCTCGTACTCTTTGACCCCGAGACGGTCCTCGATCGCGCCACCTACGATAACCCCCGGGTGTCACCGGCCGGGATCCCGTGGGTTTTTGTTGCGGGCGACCCGGTGATCGCGGACGGGGTCCGAACGGCGTCACGTCCAGGGGTAGCCCTTCGACGGGAGGCTCAGCTCGGTAAGGTAGCGCGCGACACGCGGGCTACGGGTCAGTGACTGCGCTACGTCGCCGGACGGCTGCCGGCGAAGCGATTCTCATAGCAAGCTGCGGTATCGGCGGCGACACCGGTTTGCAGCGCTGGGAATCCGTCGCTGGAGTCTGGGAGCTCGGTGCCCGTGCGACGGCTGACCAACTCTCGTCGTTGGTTGTGCACCCCTCGCTTCCGCTCGCCTATGGAGTGTCGGCGATCGGCGAAACGAGTAGCCGCATATATTGCTGGCGCATCGACGGCAACGAGATCGTCGTGCACGGAGAACAGGACGGGTTCGGAGTCGATCCCTGCAACGTGATCGTCGACCCCACTGGGCGGTTGCTCGTTGTGACGAACTTCGCGTCCGGCGATCTCACTGTTCAGAGGCTCTCGGCCGAAGGCACATTCGACGGGCCACCTTATGCCCTTGCTCTCACGGGGAGCAGCGTCGACAAGGAACGACAGAGCCAGGCGCATCCGCATCAAGCCGCTTTCGTCGGGGGTGTGCTCGTCGTCGTCGACCTTGGTGCCGACGTCCTCCGCGAATTCGAGGCCAACCCCTTTGCCGGCGGACCGAATGCTCTTCGGGAGACGCGGCAGACGCCGGTTCCACCCGGTTCCGGACCGCGGCACCTCGCCGTGCTGCCGGATGGTCGCGTCGCACTGAGCGGTGAATTGGCCTCCACCCTTCTCGTCGGACGCCTGGGCGACGGGGTGACCGCGTGGGTTAGCATCCCAAGCACGCAACGCACGGGCCCGGCCAAAACGCGGCATCCGAGGAACTACCCGGGCGACATCCAAGCCTCGCCGGACGGTCGTTTCGTCTATCTGGCGAACCGCGGGTACGACACGATCGCCGTGTTCGCGGTCGACGGCCCAGTCCCCTACCTCGTCTCAGAGCAGGACGCGACGGTTGCGTGGCCGCAACACATGCTTGTGCGTGGCGACAAACTCATCGTCGCCGGCTGGGACAGCTCGAGAGTCGTCGTGCTCCCGTTGGAAGCAGGCGTTCCGGGCACAGCGAGTCCGATTCTCGACTGTTCGAACCCGGTGTGGTTGCTTCGGGCCGACGCAGCTAACTGAGTTCCACAACGTCGTCACGGAACTCGCGCGGATAAGGCTTCGACATGATGGCATCCTTCCAGGCCGCCCTCCGGGCAAGGCAGCTTAGGTGTCACCTATCCGTGCAGCAGACCCTGGCGCTTCGAAATCGTTGATTTTCCGGGGATTCCCAAAGTCATGGCGGCGCTGCCGAGGGCCCGGACAGAGGTCGAATCCCACGCCCTCCGCTTTGTGATGGGTCGGGACATATGTCTCAGATGAGTCTCCGCGTCTTCCGCAACAGCAACGGCCGATATTGGCACCTCAGCGGGCCTCTTCTGGCAACCCCCCGGTTAGACCCGGTTTTCAGAACTATGGTGTTGAAATGGCCCATCTCCCCGGGAACGCGACCACCCGGCACAGCAACGTTTCGTTGCTCTCGGTCGCGACCACGCTGGCTAATCGGATCACCACGTCCCAGGAGATCGAGCGGCACCTGCTGCCGGTGCTCGAGCGACTGAAATTACCAACCGGGCTGCTCGAGAGGGTCGCCGGGGTTCGCGAGCGCCGCAACTGGGAAGAGGGCGCGACGTTCGACTCAGCCGCCGTCGACGCCGGGCGTCGTGCGCTAGCCGAGGCCGGCGTGCGGCCGGACCAGGTTGGCCTTCTCATCAATACCTCGATCACGCGCCCGCATCTCGAGCCCTCGGTCGCCGTGCGCATCCATCACGGGCTCGGTCTGCCATCGTCGGCGATCAACTTCGACATCACGAACGCCTGCCTCGGGTTCGTGAACGGGATGACACTGGCGGCCGGCATGGTCGACTCGGGGCAGATCGATTACGCGGTGGTGGTCGACGGTGAGGATGCCGATCAGGTGCAGGTCAACACGATCGAGCGCCTGAAGCGCGCAGGCATCGGTCGCGCCGAGTTCATGAGCGAGTTCGCGAGCCTTACGCTCGGGTCGGGAGCTGCGGCCGCCGTGATCGGACGCAGCGATCTGCACCCGGAGGGCCACCGGATGCTCGGCGGCGTCACCCGCGCGGCCACGCAATTCAATGCTCTGTGCGTCGGCAGCGTCGACGGCATGTTCACGGACGCGAAAGCGCTCTTGAAAGGCGGTATGGATCTCGTGACCGCAGCCTGGCGAGAAGCCCGCAAGAACTGGAACTGGACCCAGATGGACCGGTACATTCTGCATCAGGTCTCCAACGTGCACACGGACGCGATCGTGAAAGCTGTGAAGCTGGATCGCTCGCGCATCCCGCTCACGTACCCGACGCTCGGCAACATCGGGCCGGCCTCCATTCCGATCACTCTGGCGCAGGAGGCCGCTTCACTGCGACGCGGCGACCGGTTGCTGCTCATGGGAGTGGGCTCCGGGCTCAACACCTCGATGCTCGAGATCGTCTGGTAGGGCGGACATGGGAGCATCCTTTCCGCCGACAGGCCTGCCCGGGCTCGACGGGGACTTCTCGCGTATCGTCACTGCCGCTGGCGCCGAATGGCATCTGCTCGACACGGGACCCGAGCTCGACGCCGCGGGTATCACCCCTGTCGGCACCCTCCTGTGCGTGCACGGCAACCCCACGTGGTCGTACCTGTGGCGCCGCCTGGTCGCCGAGGCAGCGGCTGCCGCGCGGGCCGACCCCGGCCGTGCCGCCTGGCGGGTGATCGCCGTCGACCAGCTCGAGATGGGCTTCTCCGAGCGCACTGGCCGCCTCCGCCGTCTTGCCGACCGGGTCGCCGACCTCGGTGCCCTCACCGACACGCTCGGCCTGACAGGGCCGGTCGTCACTGCGGGCCATGACTGGGGTGGGCCCGTGAGTCTCGGATGGGCCGTCGACCATCCGGAACTCCTCTCCGGAGTCGTGCTGCTGAACACAGCGGTGCATCAGCCGCACGGTCGGGCGATTCCCGCCCCCCTGCGCGCAGCCCTTGCGCCGGGCATGCTCGACGTCGCGACAGCGGCAACGCCGGCGTTCCTCGAGACGACACTGTCGCTTGCGCGACCCCGGCTCGATCGTGACGTCCGCGACGCATTCCGTTCGCCCTACCTGTCAGCTGCGCGGCGGCGGGGCGTCCGCGACTTCGTCGCCGACATCCCTGTCGACCGGTCGCATCCGAGCTTCCCCGAGCTCGACCGCATTGCTGCGGGTGTCGCCGCTCTCGACGTTCCTGCGCTCATCGTCTGGGGGCCGCGGGATCCGGTATTCGGCGAGGTGTACCTGCGCGATCTGCTCGGACGGATGCCGCACGCCGACGTCCATCGCTTCGAGGGGGCCGGGCACCTCGTCGCCGAGGAGGTCGAGTACGCGCCGATCGTGCTCGACTGGGTGAACGAGAAGGTTGTAGGACCCAGCGCAGACACGCCGAACGACCCTGTGGAGTGGTCGAGTGATCCGTTGTGGGCGGCCATCGAGCGCAACGCCGGCAGCGACGCACCGGCGCTGATCGACATGGGCGCCGGACCGTCCGGGACGGCGCGCGTCATCCCGTGGTCGCTACTAGCCAGTCGAGTCGACGAACTGGCGCATGGCTTCCTCGCCGCGGGCGTGCGGCCGGGCGACCGTGTGAGCCTGCTCGTCCCGCCGTCGGCTGACCTCACGGCCGTGCTCTACGCGGCGGTGCGCATCGGCGCGGTCGTCGTCGTCGCAGACGCCGGTCTCGGACTACGCGGCCTCGGCCGGGCGATCCGCGGCGCTCACCCCGCCGTCATCGTGGGTGCGCTCCCGGGGCTCGCTGCGGCCCGCGCGCTCGGTTGGCCCGGTCGTCGTATCTCCGTGGCCACCTTGTCACCCGCTTTGGCGCGCTCCCTGCGGGTCGAGCACTCACTGGGCGACCTGCTGCGCCTGGGCAGGGCGAGGATCGCCGCATCCGATCACGCGCCGCTGGCGACACCGGCGCCATCGGATCTTGCAGCCGTGCTGTTCACCTCGGGTTCGACCGGTCCCGCGAAGGGCGTGCGCTACACGCATGCGCAGCTCAGTGCTCTGCGTGACGCCCTCGCCGACCACTACGATCTCGGCGCAGGGACGGGAATCGTCGCCGGATTCGCGCCGTTCGCTCTGCTCGGGCCGGCGCTCGGCGCCCGGTCGGTGATTCCGATCGGCGACGTCACCTCTCCCCGCACCCTGACCGCGAGTGCCGTCGCCGACGCTGCGGGTGCCGCCGAGGCGACCGTGCTGTTCCTCTCGCCGGCCGCTCTCACCAACGTCGTGGCGACGGCCGATGCCCTCGACGCGACGCAGCGCGACGCTCTGGCGGGAATCCGCACCGTCCTCTCGGCCGGGGCGCCGGTCTCAGCGCGACTGCTCGAGCGCGTCCTCGAGCTCATGCCGGGCGCCGCCGCCCATACGCCCTACGGGATGACCGAAGGGCTTCTGATGACCGACATCACGCTCGAGGGCATCCGCGCCGCGGCGGACGATGCCGCGACCCAGAGCAAGGCCGATGCCGGCGGTGTGTGCGTCGGCATGCCCGTCGCGGGCGTCACGGTCCGCATCGACCCGCTCGATGCGGACGGCCGGCCCTCCGGGGAGCTCGCCGGCGAGCCCGGGGTCACCGGCGAGGTCGTCGTCGAGGCGCTGCACCTGCGCGACGGCTACGACCGGCTCTGGGCGGTCGATCGCATCGCGAAGACGCACAGCGTGCCGGACGGCCGGCGGCACAGCACCGGCGATGTCGGCCACCTCGACTCGCGGGGTCGCTTGTGGATCGAGGGACGGCTCCAGCACGTTGTGGTCACCGCCGACGGAATTGTGACCCCCGTCGGTATCGAGCAGCAGATCGAGGCCGTCAGCGGCGTGCATCGATCCGCCCTCGTCGGCGTCGGTCCCCGTGGCACCCAGGCGCTCGTGGCCGTGGTCGAACTCGATGGCCCGGCGCGCTCGGGACTCGCCGACGCACCGCTCGCGGCTGCTGTGCGCGCGGCATCCTCCCGACCGCTTGCGGCCGTGCTGACCGTGAAGGCGCTGCCGACTGACATCCGTCACAACTCCAAGATCGACCGCACCTCGCTCGCGACCTGGGCCGACGCCGTGCTGCGCGGAGAACGGGCCAGTGGACCGTGAAGGTACTGGTGACGGGAGCGAGCGGCTTCCTCGGGAGTGCCGTCGCGTCGGCCCTCGCCGCCCGAGGCGACGACGTGCGCACGCTCCAGCGCCGGCCGTCGGGTGTCGTGGGCGTCGACGACGTCCGCGGAGACGTCACCGATGCCGCCTCCGTGCGTGCGGCGGTCGAGGGCGTCGACGCCGTCGTCCACCTCGCGGCGAAGGTCTCGCTGGTCGGCGCCGCGGCCGACTTCGATCGCGTGAACGTCGGCGGCACGCGCACGGTGCTCCGAGAAGCGCGGGCGGCGGGCGTGCGCCGTTTCGTACACGTCTCCTCGCCGTCCGTTGCGCACGCGGGCGCATCGCTCGTGGGCGATCCCACCCTCCCCGCCGACCCTGATCAGGCGCGCGGGGATTACGCGCGGACGAAAGCCGCTGGGGAACGTCTCGCACTCGCCGCCGACGGACCGGACTTCGCCGTCGTCGTCGTCAGACCGCACCTCGTGTGGGGGCCGGGCGACGTGCAACTCGTCGGCCGTATCGTCGAACGCGCCAGACGACGGCGCCTTCCTCTCATCGGGAGCGGGTCCGCGCTGATCGACACGACCTACGTCGACAACGCGGTCTCGGCCCTCGTCGCCGCACTCGACCGTGCCGACGCGGTCCACGGTCGTTCCTATGTGGTGACGAACGGCGAGCCGCGCCCGGTGGCCGAGCTCCTCGCCGGCATCTGCGCCGCGTGCGGTGCTCCGGCTCCGTCCTGGCGAGTGCCGGCGTCGCTCGCTCGGACGGCCGGCGGTGTCGTGGAAGCCGCGTGGCGCATTCGGCCGGGCCGCGACGAGCCGCCGATGACGCGGTTTCTCGCCGAGCAGCTTTCGACCGCACACTGGTTCGACCAGCGCCGCATCCGCGCCGACCTCGAATGGTCGCCGACGGTCACCATCGACGAGGGGTTGGCGCTGCTCGCCGCATGGTCGGCCGAATCGGAGCGGGCGACGACCTAGTCGGTCGACGGGCGCTGCCGCACGAGTTCGAGGCGAGGACCCAGCAACACATCGCGCACCGCTGTCGAAATGCCCCTTCCGCGTTCGTGGCACTGGTGAGAGAAAGGAACTCACCATGAAACTCACGATCAGCCTGCAGGTCACCCTGGACGGCGTGGCACAGGCGAACGGCGGGAACAACGAGGAGATGGACCCCGGATTCACCCGCGGGGGCTGGGCGCTCGCGTTCGACGACAAGGATGCTGCCCAGTACATCCTCGATACCTGGCGTCGTCCGGATGCGTTCCTGCTCGGCCGCAGGACGTTCTCCCTCTTCGAGACGTTCTGGGGAGCCCGGAGCGACGACGGAGGGTTCGGTGAGGCGATCAGCTCCAAGCCGAAGTACCTGGTGTCGAACACGCTGACCGATCCGGCCTGGGAGCACACCACCGTGATCTCGGGTGACATCGCAGCCCAGATCCGCGGACTCAAGGCGCAGCCGGGCGGCGAGCTCCTGCTTGTCGGCAGTGCTGCGCTCGCCCGCTGGCTGCTGGAGAACGAGCTGGTGGACGAGCTGAACCTCGTCCAGTTCCCCGTGATCGTCGGGGAAGGCAAGCGGTTCTTCCCGCAGGACGGCCTGGACTTCGGACTCGAGTTGCAGGATTCGACGGTGTTCGGCACGGGCATCGTTGCACTCACCTACCGCGTGGGCGGCCGCCCCGTGTACGCCTGAGCGAGAGGATGGTTGACATGCAGTACTTGGTCAACGTGATCGACAGTCGAAGCGAGTCCGGCACCGCCGAGGAGATGGTCGCGATCGACGCGTTCAACGAGAAGCTGGTGGCCGGCGGCAACTGGGTGTTCGCGGCCGGCTTGGCCGACCCGACCGCATCGACCGTCGTCGATGGCCGCGGCGACGAGCCGGTGTTCACCGACGGCCCGTTCGTAGAGGCGAAGGAGTGGGCGGCAGGATTCTGGATCATCGAGGCCCCCGACCTCGACGTCGCGTTGGAGCTGATGGCTGAGGGCTCCAGAGCCTGCAATCGCCGCCTCGAGATTCGTCCGGTTCTTCCGCCGCCCGAGTGAGCGACGTCGGCGACGCGCTGGCCCGTGCCCACCGCGAGGAGTGGGCGCGGGTCGTCGCGACGCTCGCCAAGCGCTTCGGCAACCTCGACACGGCAGAGGACGCTGCCGCGGAAGCCTTCGCAACCGCAGCGGAGCGGTGGCCGGCGGACGGCATCCCGCCTGCACCCGGCGCCTGGCTGACGACGACGGCGACGCGGAAGGCAATCGACAGGATCAGGCGCGAGAGCACGCGCGATGCCAGACACAGGGAGGCGATGCTCGTGTACGACACCGAGACGGAGCCGCTCGGCGTCATCGACGACGATCGCCTGCGCCTGATCTTCATCTGCTGCCACCCCGCGCTTGCGATGGAGGCGCGGATCGCCCTGACGCTTCGCATGGTCGGCGGCCTGACGGTGCCGGAGATCGCGAACGCTTTCTTCGTGCAGGATACGACGATGGGTGCTCGCATCACCCGCGCGAAGTCGAAGATCACGGCGAGCGGCATCCCGTACCGCATGCCTGCCCCCGAAGACCTGCCCGCGCGGGTGTCGGGGGTGCTGGCCGTGCTCTTCCTGATCTTCAACGAGGGCTACCTCGCGTCGGGACCCGGTACTCCTCCGGTGCGCGAGGAGCTCACGACGGAGGCGATCCGCCTCACCCGGCTGCTGCGCGAGCTGCTGCCGGCGAACGGCGAGGTCACCGGGATGCTGGGGCTGATGCTGCTGACCGAGGCGCGTCGTGGGGCGCGCGTCTCGCCGTCGGGTGAGCTGGTCCCGCTGTTCGAGCAGGACAGGGCCTTGTGGGATACCGCGCTCATCTCCGAGGGGCACGTCCTGGTTCGCGAGCGACTGGATTCCGGTCTCGCGCCGGGGCGGTATCAGCTGATGGCCGCGATCAACGCAGTGCACACCGACGGGCCTGCGACCGACTGGACGCAGGTGGTGGCGCTCTACGATCAGCTTGTGCGGCTCGACCCGTCGCCGATCGTCCGGCTCAGCCGGGCGATAGCCGTCGGCGAGTCCGACGGCCCCGACGTGGGACTCGCACTGGTCGACCAGCTCGCGCCAGAGCTCGACGGGTACCACCCGTTCCATGCCGCGCGGGCGCGGCTGCTGGTGCGCCTTGGCCGGGATGCGGAGGCGCGGGATGCCTACGGTGCCGCGATCGCGCTCGCCGCGAACTCCGCCGAAGTCGCTTACCTGAAGCGGCGACTGTCGGAGCTCCGCTCCTAGGACCTATATGCACCTGGAGCCGAGCTGATCACCCGAAACCGCTATGGCGCCGAACCCCCCAGTACACGCACACCTGTCGTCGCCGGCCGACTCCGTTGACTATCTGCGCTGCGGCCTCGACCACCTCCGCGCGGAGGGCAACGGCGTGCCGCGCATGATGTCCGTCGGCCCGCACCCCTGGCTCTCCGGGCATGCTGCTCGGGCGGCGCGGTGCGGGAGTGGCTCAATGGAAGGCGGCGGCGCCGTTGACCGCGACGACGGTCCCGGACGCGAAGCCGCCTGCATCCGACGCGAGATACAGCGTCGTCGCGGCGACGTCGGCCGGCGTGCCGGCGCGACGGAGCGGGGTAGCGGCGATGCTTGCGAGCTGGTCTGCTTCGGGGGTGAAGCGCTCGTGGAACGGTGTGTCGAGGATGAGGCCCGGCGCGATGGCCGAGACGGCGATTCCGCGCGGCCCGAGCTCTTTTGCGAGGGCGCGGGTGAGGCCCTCGACACCCGCCTTGGCCGCGGCGTACGCACCGGCTCCGGGGCCGCCGCCGTTGTGCGCCGCCAGAGAGGAGATGTTGACGATGCGGCCGCCCTCGACCATCAGCGGTGCGGCCGCGCGAACGACGTAGAAGACACTCGAGAGGTTGAGCTCGAGGACGTGATGCCAGTGCTCGTCGTCCATCCCGTCCAGCGCGCGGCGGCCGACGAGGCCGCCGGCATTGTTGACCACAACGTCGATGCGGCCCCCGAGAGCCTCGGCGATCCGCGGAACGGTCGCCGACACGGCGGCGCTGTCGGTGACATCCATCCGCTCGGCGATCACCCGGTCGGCCAGATGCTCGGGCACCGGGGTCGTATTGGTCGTGATCGCCACGCGGTGACCTGCGCGAAGAAAAGCCTCGGCGATACCGAGGCCGATGCCTGTCGCGCCGCCCGTGATCAGGACGGTTCGGTCGGTGGAGGGTTCGGTCAAGGAGATCTCCATCTCGGTCGGAACAGTGAGTGTGTTGTCATCGGTGTCAGCCGGCTGTCGGTCGCATCACGACCTCGCTGACGGTGGCGCGCGCGGGCAGCCGGATGATCGCGAGGCAGACATCTGCGACGTCTTCTGGCTGCAGAGCGTTCGCCAGCTCGCCGGGTGACGGAGCTTTCGGGCGGTGCCGCACGAAGGCGGTGTCGATGAGACCCGGCGAGATCGTCGTTACGCGTACGCCGTCGCCCCCGGCTTCGAGCGCTGTGGCGCGGGCGAGCGCGGCGAGACCCGCTTTGCTCGCCTGGTAGGCCGCGCCGGAGGAGTCGGCGGCAATGGCCGCGACAGAAGAGATGTGGATGATCAGTCCGCCGCCGTTGGCCCTGAAACCCGGCAGCACCGCCTGGGTGAGGTGGAACGCGGAGGTGAGATTGCCGTCGAGGACCGAGCGCCAGCCGGATTCGTCGAGCTCATCGAGGCGACGGGCTCTGAGGTTGACGCCGACGGCGTTGACGACGACATCTATTCCCCCAACGTCCTCCCGCAGGGCCGCAACGGCAGCGTCGAGCTCGTCGGCGTGGGTCGCGTCTGCGACGGCGAGGTGCGCCGTTCCGCCGGCGTCGATCACCTCGGTTCGCACGGCGTTGAGGCGACTTGCGTCGCGCCCGAGGAGCAGCACGGCCGCGCCCTCGGCCGAAGCACGGAGGGCGACAGCACGGCCGACACCCCCGGCGGCGCCGGCGATGAGCACTCGAACGCCGGATGCGGTCACTGGGACCTCCTCGAGCTCGAAGCACGCACCACAAGGGTGGGCGGAAAGACGAGGGAGCGTTTTCGCAGCTCGCCGGCATCGGTTCCGCCGTTCGCCAGCCCGACCACCGCCTCGGCCATCTCACGCAGCGGCTGCTGCACCGTCGTCAGCGCCGGCGAGACGAGGCTTCCGATCGGGATGTCGTCGAAGCCGACCACAGCGACCTCCGCGATGTCGCGACCGGCATCACGGATCGCGGCGGACGCGCCGAGCGCGAGCATGTCATTGACGGCGACCAGGGCGGTCGGTGGTTCGTCCAGCGCAAGAAGCGCGCGCACGGCCTCGCGCGCGAGGGGGCTGCTGTCGGCATCCCCGAAGTCTGGGGAGAGGGGCACGAGGGCGTCGTCCAGCCGTATGCCGTGCTCAGCGAGCGCCCGCTGATATCCGGCGAAACGCCGACGCCGGCTGACCGTCAGGATCGCACCGGATACGAAGGCGATGCGTCGGTGACCACGCTCGATGAGGTGCTGGGTGGCCATCCACGCGCCGGCCTCATTGTCGATGCTGACGTTCAGGAGGTCCGGAGGGTCTGTCTCCTGGTGCTCGCGGTCGAATGCGATGATCTGGACGCCGGCGTCCATCGCGGGGCGCAGGTGCTCGAGCGAGGGCAGGGACGTGGAGAGCACGATGTGCTCGACGCCGTCTGACCAGAGCTGCTCGACGTAGGCGCGCTCCCGCTCGGGATCGCGATCGCTGTTGCAGAGGTAGATCTGCTGGCCTCGCGAATGGAACGCCTCCTCGAGGTGGGCGGCCCACAATCCCCAGAACGGGTTGGCCACAGAGGGGACGATGAGCCCGAACGTGGGGTTCGGGGCGCCGCGCAACTGCTGCGCGACCCGGCTCGGCCGGTAGGAGAGCGACTCCATGGCCTCGAGCACACGACGCCGGGTCTCCGGCTGCATGAGATGCTCGCGGGCGTTGAGCAGGTTCGAGACGGTGGAGGGTGAGACGCCAGCGGCCCGGGCCACATCTTTGATCGTGGCGATCGCTCTCACCTGCCTTCTGGTTGACCTGTTGAGGATTCACTGTATCGTTGCACGAGTCACTGTATCGTTGCACAAAACCTCCCGATGCCCCAAATAAGGAGTTCGCTATGCCGCACGATGACCCGACGACGACCTGGAGTGTCTTCACCAAACCGTGGCGGGAGCAGCCGATCGACGCTCTCGGCGAGTTGGTGGCGGGCATGGGCTTCGACGCTGTGGAACTGCCGGTACGGCCCGGCTACCAGGTGACACCGGACGAGGTGTCGACGGCCCTGCCGGCGGCCGTGCGCGAGCTCGGGCGGGCAGGCGTCACGGTCGCGAGCATCGCCTCCGGCACCGACGAGGCGACGTTCGCTGCCTGTGCGGAAGCTGGCGTCCCGTTCATCCGGATCATGGTGCCGATCGGGCCCCGTGGATACGCAGCGACCGGCTCCGAGATCATCCAGACCATCGCCGGACTCGCAGGACGCGCCGAGCGCTACGGCGTCCGAATCGCGATCCAACCGCACTATGACGACTACATCGCCGATTCCTCGGAGCTGTTCGCCCTGCTCCGGCAGTTCGACCCCCAGGTCGTCGCGGCGGTCTGGGACTCTGCGCACGACGCCCTCGCGCGCAAGCGGCCGGCGCACGGCCTCGAACTGCTGTGGCCGTGGCTCGGCATCGTGAATCTGAAGAGCGCGTACTTCGAGCGCGTCGACGATCCCGCATCCGCACAGGGCGACCCGGTCTGGGAGCCGGTCTTCACCGACGGACGCAGCGGCATGGCGGAATGGGGCCGCGCGATCGGGTACCTCACGGAGCACGCGTTCGCCGGCCCGATCTGCCTGACGGCGGAGTACACAGACGAGAGCGACCTCGTGGCCAAGGTGACCGCCGATCTCGAATATGCGCGGAGCCTTCGTGCCGCGGCTCGCGGCACCGTCGGGGTGGCACGATGAGCGTCGCCGAGTCGAGACGGGTGCGAGTCGCCGTCATCGGAGCCGGGCAGATGGCGAATCTCGTGCACTACCCGTCGCTGGCCTCGCTGTCCGACGTCGAGATTGTCGGCATCTGCGACCTCTCGACCGAGCGCCTGGAGGCCTCCGGCGAGCGGTGGGGAATCGCCGCTCGCTTCGGCGACTGGACGACGATGCTCGACGTGACGCGGCCCGACGCCGTCTACGTCATCGGGCCGCCGGAGCTCATGTACGGCATCTGGTGCGCCTGCCTCAAACGTGGGCTCGACCTGTTCGTCGAGAAGCCGCTCGGGCTCACGGTTCATCAGGCGCGTACGCTCGCCCGGCTCGCGGACGAGAACGGCTGCATCACGCAGGTCGGCTTCCAGCGGCGCTCATCCCCTCTGCTCGATCGGATGCTCGAGCGGGTCCGCGAGCACGGCGACGTCGTGCACGCGGTATGCCGGTTCTACAAGAACGATCCCACCCCGATGGAGTCGGCGCGCGACCGGATGATGGACGACGGCGTGCATGTGATCGACACGCTGCGGCATCTGTGCGGCGGCGAGGTCGTCGCGGTCTCGGATGTGAGGCGCCGCGTGCTCGTCGACGACCTCAACTTCATCGCGGCGACGCTCGAGTTCGACACGGGCGCGGTCGGCATCCTCATCATGAGCTGGACGAGCGGCCGGAGGACATTCGGCGTGGAGATCCACGCGCCGGGGATCATGGCGGAAGGCGACCTGGAGGTCGGCGGCACCGTGTGGGACGCGGATGGGGCAACACCTCTCGATGCCGCCGAGGTCGCAGGATCGGCTGAGCTGTATCTGCTCGGCGGCTTCCTTGCCAAGAGCGCGGAGTTCATCGAGGCGGTGCGTTCCCGTCGCCAGCCGTCGTCCCACTTCGGGGATGCCCTGAAGACCATGACCGTGGCGGAGACCATCCTCGCTCACGATCTGCTGGACGGAGAACAGTGAACAAAACGTTTCGCCTTTTGGAAAAAAACAGTTGACTCAGCAGGGTCGAATTTCGTAGCATCAGTGCGGTCGTAACGTTTCGCTTAATCACTCAAGGAGGAGTATATGAAGGCACGGTTGAAAACTCTGAAGGGGCGGAGTCGCGTCGGTGTCTCCGTTGCGGTCGCGGGAGTGCTCGCCCTCGGGCTCGCCGCATGCTCGGGAGGTGGCGGTGCGTCGGGCCTCGACGGCAAGACCCTCAAGATGTACACGTGGATCGGCGGCAAGGCCGACAAGCAGCAGTGGAGTGACTACATCGCCGGAGGCAAGCACGCCGACCCGACGATGGCGGTGAGCTTTTCCGGCCCGCCGATCGGCGACTACTACACCAAGCTCCCCACCGTCATGAGGAGCAGTAGCGCGCCCTGCCTGGTCACGTTCCAGAACGGCCGGGTTGGCCAGTACGTGCAGGGGCTGGAGCCGCTCGACGACCTGGCGAAGAAGGACAACCTCGACCTGTCGGCCTACAGCTCCGCCATGCTCGAGCAGCTCAGCGTGAACGGCAAGCTCTACTCCATCCCGTTCAACGCCGGGCCCACCGTGGTCCTCTACAACAAGAAGATGTTCAAGGACGCCGGCGTGGCCGAACCCAGCAACAGCTGGACGACCGACGACTTCATCGCGGCTGCGAAGGCGACCACGAGGAACGGCGTGTACGGCTTCGCGATCCCCCAGGGGTCGAACCCCATCAGTACCCTGATGGCGGCCGATGGACACCCCTGGGCGGACAAGAACGGTCCGAAGTTAACCGACCCGAACTTCCGCGACGCGCTGCAGCTGCTCGTCGACCTGGCGAACAAGTACAAGGTCGCGAAGCCGCTCGAGGCTGCCGCGGGTGGCACTTTCCCCGACATCGACGCGTTCAACACCGGGCAGTCGGCCATGGAGATGCAGGGGCTGTGGGATCTGCAGCACGCGCAGCAGAGCCTCGGCAAGGACAATGTCGGCATCGCCGTCATTCCGAGCAAGAGCGGTACCTCGAAGGGGTTCATCGGCGGATCCGGCTTCGGCATCACGAAGTCCTGCGGTGACAAGCAGAAGGCATTCAAGGCCATCGAGGCGATGACGAGCAAGAGCGGACTCGAGTTCGTGACCAAGTCGCAGGCTTCAGTCCCGGCCCGGCTCGACGCTCTGGACGCTTGGTCCACCAATGTCGGATCGCCGGAGTTCACTGCTGTCATCAAGCAGATGACGGGTGACGCGACGCCCTCGCCCGTGCCGTCGAACCAGGCTCAGATCGACACGCTGCTGACGCAGTACGAGGTGGATGCGTTCTCCGGTAAGAGCACGGTGGAGCAGGTGCTGCAGCAGGTGAAGGCCGGCCTCGCGCAATGACCTTCGTGCGTCTGGACCAAGCGGAGGAAGAGGTCTCCGACGGGTCCGCCGCCCTACCGGAACCCCCGAGGGGTCGGCTTCGTCGCCGGCTCCTCGGGGGCCCCCGCTGGGTGGGGTGGGCCTTCGTCCTCCCCGGGCTCATCGGGCTGGCGGTATTCATCGTCATCCCCCAGCTCGCCTCGCTGATCTTGGGGTTCTCCGACTCGACCCTGCTGGGAGGCACCCAGTTCACCGGCACGGAGAACTACGCCCGGTTGCTGCGCGACCCGCAGTTCCTCAACAGCGTCATGGTGACGGCGATCTTCGTGCTCGTTTATGTCCCGGCGAACATCGCGATCTCGATGGCGATGGCGCTGTGGCTGAAGACGCGCATCGCGGGCCGGAACTGGCTTCGGGTGATCTTCCTGATCCCGGCCCTGTCTCCGATGGTGGCGAACGCCGCGGTCTTCCGTTTGCTGTTCCAGAAGGACGGCGCCGTGAACCAGGCGCTGGCGGGGATCGGACTGGGCCCGATCCCCTGGCTCAGCGACGGGAACTGGGCGCTGGCGGTCGTGATCGGCGTCTCGCTCTGGCAGTCGTTCGGGTACAACATGATCGTGCTCGGCGCTGGTATCGACTCGATCAGCCCAGACGTCATCGCGGCGTCGCGGATCGACGGGGCGGGCCGATTCCGCCGCTTCTTCTCGATCACGCTTCCGCTGGTCAGCCCTGCCCTGTTCTTTACGACGGTGCTGACCGTGATCGGCGCCTGGCAGACCTTCGCACAGGCCTACGTGATCACCGGCGGCGGCCCCGGCAACAGCACGATGACGATCATGCTGTACCTCTACCAGACCGCTTTCACGAACAATCAGCTCGGATATGCGTCGGCCATCGCCACCGTCCTGTTCGTGATCATCGCGATCTTCACGCTGTTCCAACTCTGGGGGCAGAGGAAGTGGGTCCACTATGACTGAGCACCAGCTACCGGCCTCGGGCTCTCGCTGGCGTCGCCGGGGACGGACCCTCGGGTTCGCCGCCAACACCACGGCGGCGTGGCTGTTCGCGCTCGTGTTCTCGTTCCCGTTGATCTGGACCTTCTTCACCGCGCTGAAGCCGGCGAACGAGGTGTTCGCAGCGCAGATCACCTTCATCGGCTCGAAGGTGCTCTGGTCCAACTTCGTGGACGCGTGGACGGAAGTCGACTTCGGGCGACTGCTCGTGAACAGCCTGGTCGTGGCCGCAATCTCGACTGTGCTGACCCTGATCGTCGCGACCCTCACGGCGTTCGCGTTCGCACGGCTGCGCTTCCCGGGCCGAAGCGCCGTCTTCCTGCTGTTCGTCATCACGCTGACCCTGCCGAGCGAGGTCGCCGTCGTGCCCCTCTTCCTCGGCTTCGACCAGGCGGGCCTCGCGGACACCTGGGTAGCACTCATCCTGCCGGGACTCTTCGGTGCCTTCGGAGCGTTCCTGCTCCGGCAGTTCATGCTCCAGATCCCCGCCGAGCTGGAGGAGGCGGCGCGCCTCGACGGTGCCTCGACCTGGCGCATCCTGGTCAGCGTCATCGTCCCGCTGGTGCGGCCGGCACTGTCGGTGCTGGCGATCTTCGCCTTCCTGGGGAGCTGGAACAGCTTCCTGTGGCCGCTGATCATCCTCAACAGTTCCGAGAAGTGGACGATCCCCATCGGGATCGCTGGCTTCACGACCCAGACCGGCACGCAATGGCAACTGTTGATGGCGGCGTGCGTGATGACGATCGCTCCGGTGGTGGTCGTGGTCGCTTTCGCCCAGAGACAACTGGTGGCCGCGATCGGCGCGGGCGCCTTCGGCGGCCGTTGAGCCCCGACCGACGGAGACATATGAACCTCGAACCGCTCGACCCCTCGACCCTCCCGGCGCCCGTCGACGTGTCGGACAACCGTCCGGCTCTCGCGATGGTCGACGCCGTCATCGAAGCGGGGCCGTACGACGCCACCTGGGAGTCGCTGTCCCGGTATCGCGCTCCCCAGTGGTACCGCGACGCCAAGTTCGGCATCTTCCTGCACTGGGGAGCCTTCTCGGTGCCGGCGTTCGGCAACGAGTGGTACCCGCGCACGATGTACCGGCGCGGCACCGAGGCCTTCGACCACCATGTGGCGACGTACGGGCCGCACGACCGCTTCGGTTACAAGGACTTCCTCCCGCACTTCCGGATGGAGCGCTACGACCCGCAGCAGTGGGTCGCGCTCTTCAAGCGCGCCGGCGCACAGTTCGTGGTGCCGGTCGCCGAGCACCACGATGGCTACGCGATGTACGACACCGCCCGCTCGCGCTGGAAGGTGACCGAGATCGGCCCGCAGCGCGACGTCATGGGAGACCTCTTCTCGGCGGTCGACGCGTCGTGGTTGATCGCCGGCGCATCGACGCACCGGGCGGAGCACTGGTTCTTCATGAACGGGGGAGCGGAGTTCGATTCCGATGTGCGCGACCCTGCCTACGCAGACCTCTACGGCCCGGCGCTGCGCAAGGAGATGAACCCCACCGAGCGGTTCCTCGAGGATTGGCTGCTCCGCACCGTGGAGATCATCGACTCCTACCGGCCGCAGATGCTCTACTTCGACACCGGCATCGAGGAGCCCTCGTTCGAGCCGTACATCCGACGCCTCGCCGCGTACTACTACAACCGGGCGGCGGAGTGGGGGCGGGAAGTCGTCATCAACTACAAGTGGGAGGCGTTCGCACCGGGATCGGCGGTGCTCGACATCGAGCGCGGCACGATGGACGGCATCCGTCCCGACGTCTGGCAGAACGACACCTCGGTGTCCCGGACGTCCTGGAGCTGGGTGGAGGGGCACGACTACAAGGACGCCTCCGAGCTCATCCAGGAACTCGTCGACGTGGTCGCGAAGAACGGCAACCTGCTGCTCAACATCGGCCCGCGACCCGACGGGACGATCCCCGAAGATGAGGTCGCACTGCTGGAGGCCGTGGGCGACTGGCTGGCCGTCCACGGCGAGGCGATCTACGGCTCCAGCCCGTGGGTCGTGTTCGGCGAGGGGCCGACGGCTCCGGCCGCCGGCTCGTTCACCGACGCAGCGGCACCCGTCTACACCGCAGAGGACATTCGCTTCACCACGATGACCGAGGTCGGCCACGATTACGTCTACGCGATCGGGCTCGTCCGCCCGTCGGACGGCCGCATGCGGATTCGCAGCTTCGGCTCGGACAGCCGTTCCCTCGACCGTCCGATCGTCGACGTGCGGGTCCTGGGCTCGCGCGAGCAGCCGGAGTGGACCCGCACCGGCGAGCACCTCGAGGTCGTGCTGCCGGAGTCCGAGACCGCCGGGCCCGGCGGCGCCATCGTGCGGGTCGAGCTGGCGCCGGAGACGGCGGAGACGCGCATCGACTTCTTCCACGGCCTGAACATCTGACAGCGATGCGAGCCTTCGTGATGGACGGACCGGGCCGCGGGTCGGTCGTCGACGTGCCCGATCCGCGGATCGGCGACTACGACGCCGAGGTGGAGATGCTCTGGTGCGGGGTGTGTTCGAGCACCGACAAGATGCTCCGCACCGGCACGTTTCGCGGCGGCGTCTCGTACCCCAGCATCCTGGGTCACGAGTCGGTGGGCCGGGTGACGGCGGTCGGTTCCGGCGTGCGCCACCTCGCGATCGGCGATCTCGTCACGCGGCCGGCCGCGTACGCGACCGAGTCGGCGCCCGTCGCGATGCACTGGGGTGGATTCGCGGAGCGCGGCGTCGTCCAGGACGTCCGTGCGGAGGCAGAGGATGGGGGCGTCAGCGGGGGCGTGGCACCCTGGGTGCGGCTCGCGCCCGAGACCGACCCGGTGTCGGCGGCGCTCTCGATCAGCCTCAGCGAGACCTTTAGCGTAGCCTGCCGTGAGGACGTGCTGGGGGCGACGGTCGTCGTCGCCGGCACAGGCGTCGCGGGCCTCTCGCTCATGCGGTACGCCGCATTGCTCGGCGCAGCCCAGATCATCGGCGTCGGGCGCCGCCCCGAGCGCCTCGAAGAAGCGGCACGTGCAGGGGCGACGGAGACTCTGCTCGCCGACGACGCCGCTGGTGAGCTGGCTCGGCGCCATGACGCAGACATCGTGTTCGAAGCCTCGGGCCAGGCGTCGATGGTCGACATCGAATTCGGCTGGCTCCGCCCGGGTGGTCGGCTCGTCGTTTACAGCGCCCCGGAGGGCACCGCAGAGCTGGACCTTATGGCGGCCCCGCGCGACGTGACCCTCCGCGTCGCGTCCACCCATGAGACCGCTGTGCTGCCGAACATCGCTCAGCTCGTGCAATCGGGCTATCTCGACGTCGATTCGTTCGTCACACTGCGCGTCGACCTTGCCGACATCACCGGCGCCTTCGACGCCATCGATCGTGGCGACGTCGTCAAGGCGATGGTGCGGCTCGGCTGAAGGTCCGTCCGCCGAGAACCCAGAACCAATGAAACGGAGAACACACACATGACCGAGATCGACACCGTGCCCGCCCGCCGCCTCGCGAGCGGGGCCGTGATGCCCGCCATCGGTGTCGGGACGTTCGGATCCGACCACTACGGGCCGGACAAGGTGGCCGCTGCCGTGGCCGCTGCGATCCGAGCGGGGTACCGCCTGGTCGACTGCGCCCCCGTGTACGGCAACGAGGCACAGGTCGGCGTGGTCCTCCAGGACGCGATCACCGGCGGCGTGCCCCGTGACGAGCTGTTCGTGATGTCGAAAGTGTGGAACGACGCCCACGAGCCCGAGGCCGCAGTCGCCTCGGTCCGCCGGTCGCTGCGCGACCTCCGACTGGACGTGTTCGATGCGGTGTTCGTGCACTGGCCGTTCCCGAACCACCACGCAGCGTTCGCCGACGCTGCCGACCGCGACCCAGACGCGCGCCCGTACATTCACGAGGAGTACATGGCGCTCTGGCACGCGCTGGAGGGCCTCGTCGATGAGGGGGTCGTGCGGCACCTCGGGACCTCGAACGTCACCATCCCGAAGCTGACGGCGATCCTTGCCGATGCGCGGATCGCGCCGGCGTTGAACGAGATGGAACTGCATCCGTGCTTCCAGCAGCCCGAGCTCTTCCGGTTCTGCCTCGATCACGGGATCCAGCCGGTGGGTTACTCGCCTCTGGGCTCGCCGTCGCGGCCCGAACGCGACCGCGTCCTCTCGGATGCGTCGGACATGGAGCATCCCGTCGTGGTCTCGATCGCCCGCGCGCACGGGGTGCATCCGGCATCGATCTGCCTGAAGTGGGCGGTACAGCGCGGCCAGATCCCGATCCCGTTCTCGGTGAAGGAGTCGCAGCTGGTCGCCAACCTGCGGTCGGTGGTCGAGGATCCGCTGACTCCGGCGGAGCTCGAGGAGCTGCGATCGGCGGAACAGAACAACCGCCTCATCAAGGGTCAGGTGTTCTTGTGGCCAGGGGCGGGCAGCTGGCTGGACCTGTGGGACGTCGACGGCACGATCCCCAGCTGGGATGGTTACGCAGCCGGCCGCGCAGCAGCGGAGGTGTCCGCATGATCACCGGCCCGCTCGTCCATCCTCCGCTGCTGGAGGCGCTCGCCTCGTCGGGCCACGGCTCCGGGGTGCTGATCGCCGACGGGAATTACCCATACCTGACCGCCACCGGATCGGGCGTGCGCCTCATCCATCTCAATCTGCGTCCCGGCCTGCTCGACGTCACATCGGTGCTCGACGCTGTGCTCACCGTCGTCAACATCGAATCGGCAACCGTCATGCAGACCCCGCCCGGGGTCGCCGCCCCAGCGCAGGACGACTACGAACGCAGGCTGGGCGCGGACGTGCCCATGGAGAGAGTCGACCGGTTCGCCTTCTACGACCGGGTGCGCTCACCGGACGTCGGCGTGGTCATCGCCACCGGAGACGAACGCCTGTACGGCAACCTGCTTCTCACGATCGGTCTGCGCTGACGCGGTTGCGCTTCCCGCCCGACGCTACAAAGCCACTCGACTGAGCGAAAAAGCGGCCTGAGCAGCCCCGCCTGAACACATGACCGGATTCGAGGAGACAATGAAAGCCACACCCGACTGGAACAACCCCGCCGCCTACGAATGGGGGAGTGAACCCGCTCATGCCACTCTGGTGACGTACGACACGCTGACGCAAGCGGTGCGGGCCGATCGCTCGGCATCGCCCTTCCGGGTCAGCCTCGACGGAGACTGGAAGTTCCGGTGGTCACCGAACCCGGAATCGCGGCTGCCCGATTTCGCAGACGAGAACGCCGACGATTCAGGCTGGGACCTCATCCCGGTTCCCTCGAGCTGGCAGCTGCACGGGTACGACTACCCGATCGGGGTCAACACGGTCCTGCCGTGGACCGGCGAGAACGGCAAGAACGAACAGCCCGCTCCCACCGGCGACTACCCGCACGCCCCGACTCGCTACAACCCGGTCGGCCAGTACCGGACGACGTTCGAGCTCCCTGAGTGCTGGGCCGGCCGGCGAACGTTCATCCAGTTCGACGGCGTGGAATCCGCGTACTACGTCTGGATCAACGGCCAGCGCGTCGGCTACCGCGAAGACAGCTATACCCGCGGTGAATTCGACCTGACCCCGTACGTGCACAGCGGGCCTAATGTGCTGGCCGTCGAGGTGTACCGGTGGTCAACGGGGTCCTACCTGGAGAACCAGGACAATGTGCGGCTCTCGGGCATCTTCCGCAGCGTGCTTCTGGTCTCCCGCACGCCGGTCCTCATCCGGGACTTCACCGTCAGGACTCCGCTCGCTGACGACTTCTCCGAGGCGGCACTCGAGCTGGCCGTCGAGGTGCGCGACTACGTCGGCGCGTACATCGGGGAGGACTTCCAGGTCAGGGCGACGCTCTTCGACGGAACGGATGCGGGGGCTGTCGAGGTCTGGTCGCGATCCGCGCCGGTTGAACCGGTGGCTCCCGGTCGAGATGTGTCCGCGGCGCTCACGGAGCCGGTGGTGTCGCCTCGGCTCTGGTCCGCTGAGCGCCCAGAGTTGTACACACTGGTCGTCGAACTCTGCGACGCGAATGCGTCGGTAGTGGATCGCGTATCCACCCGTGTCGGCTTCCGCCGAGTCGAGATCGTCGACGGCGTGTACCGGATCAACGGGCAGGCGCTCTCGCTTCGAGGCGTCAACCGGCACGAGTGGAATCCGCGAACCGGTCGCACCCTCAGTTCGGCCGACATGATCGCCGACATCACTCTGATGAAGCAGAACAACATCAACGCCGTCCGCACCTCCCACTACCCGAACGACCCGCGGTGGTACGAACTCGCCGACGAGTACGGGCTGTACGTGTTCGATGAGGCGAACAACGAAACCCACATCAACCGCGTCGACGCTGACGGGCGACCGAACATCCCGGGCGATCGCCCAGAACTCCGGGCGCCCCTCCTGTGGCGGATGCGGAACCTGGTCGACCGCGACAAGAACCACGCGTGCGTGATCGCCTGGTCGATCGGCAACGAGTCGGGAGTCGGCTCGAACCTGAAAGCCATGTACGACTGGGCCAAGAGTTACGATCCCACCCGCCCGGTGAGCTATCAGGATCCGAACGGCTCCGGCTCGCCGATCGTCCCCTCCGACATCTCCGACTTCGACGGCGACTTCTACCCGCCGGTGCCCGAGCTGATCGACCGGGCCGGCCGCGATCCGAGGCCCTACCTGCTCGTCGAGTACGCATTCAGCCAGGGGAACACCTCTGGCTATTTGGATGAGACGTGGGCGGCCATCCGCGAGCATCCGGGCCAGGTGCTGGGCGGCTTCCTGTGGGACTGGGCCGACAAGGGGCTGTGGTGGGAGATCGCGGGACGGCCAGGTGAGGAATTCCTCGCCTACGGCGGCGACTGGGGCGACGATCCCAACGAAGAAGGCGCACACATGAGCGGCCTGGCGCTTTCCGACCGAACCCCCACACCGAAGCTGGAGGAGGCCAAGCTGGCCTACCAACCAGTGAGCATTACCCTTTCAGACCCGGACACCCGGACCATAAAGATCACGAACGAGTACCTGTTCACGACCTTGGATGACCACAGACTGCGCTGGGCGGTCACTGAGGACGGAAATGCGATCCAAAGCGGAACGATCCCCGGCCAACGGCTCTCGATCGGACCGTTGCAAAGCGCGGACATCACACTGCCGTGCTCGCTGCCGAAGCAGCCGCGGGCCGGTTCCGAATACCGGCTGGAGCTCTCGATCGTTCTCGACGCTCCTGCTCCTTGGGCGAAACCGGGCCACGTCGTAGCCAGGGCGCAATTTGCGCTTCCCATCGTCGCTCCCGCCCTCGCGCTCATCCCGTCGGCGGAGTTGGCCTCGCCGCAGATCCGCCAGACCGAGGAGATGATCGAGGTCGCGGGCGTTGATTACGCGGTCAGGATCGACCGCTCCACCGGCCGCCTGACGTCTTTGCGATATGACGGCCGCGAAATGCTGGCAAGCGACCTGATGCCGAACTACTGGCGTGCACCGAATGATCCGGAGTTGTCGATACCTGAATTCAGGGAGACCCTGCCAGAGCCGTCTCAACC
This sequence comes from Leifsonia sp. Ger2509, assembly GCF_055231915.1. Taxonomy (NCBI): domain Bacteria; kingdom Bacillati; phylum Actinomycetota; class Actinomycetes; order Micrococcales; family Microbacteriaceae; genus Leifsonia; species Leifsonia sp. Ger2509. The sequence continues at coordinate 1,986,931 of NZ_JBUYVB010000003.1, read as the reverse complement.
GTGGCGCGGCGTCGGTGAAGACTGGGCTATCAGCGAGATCGAATCGTCGTCCGTTCCGGGTGGTGTACGGGTAACCGTGCGCGGAAGCGTCGCCACTACGATACCGTTCCGTCCCAGCCAGCGCATCACGACTTCGCCGCAGTCGATCGTCTACACCATCTACGGAAACGGCCAGGTGGATGTGCTGTCGACATTCGAGCCCCTACCCGGCACGCCCAACCCGCAGGTCGTCGGTACGACATTCGGGCTACGGGCCGAACTCGCAACCATCGAATGGTACGGCCGTGGTCCGTGGGAGTCGACCGCCGACCGGCGGAGTTCGGCATTCTTCGGACGATACTCGGGATCGGTCGCCGATCAGGTCACCCGATACGGCCGACCGCAGGACACGGGGAACAAGGCCGACACCCGCTGGGCTGCCCTTACCGACGATGCCGGCAGAGGAGTGCTACTGGTGGCTGGAGGAAGCATGTACCTCAACGTCCAACCGAACAGTCCGGCTGAACTGGCCGGAAACCGTCACTGGCACGAGGTACCGGAATCGTGGCGGACCGTCGTACGCGCAGACGCTGCGCAGGAAGGCCTGCTCGGCGGCAACTGGGACCTGCTGACGCGCCCGGACAATTACAGCAATACGCCGGCCAAAGGGCCATACACCCTCCTCTACCGCGTCCTTCCCCTTCGCGAAGGGCAGGATCCGGCAGCTTTGGCGACGCAATACGTGGATACTGACCTCCCGAATTGACCGACCTGTGACCGCTCACCACCATCTGGAGATCATCCCCATGGCATCCGCCCCGCTCCCGCTCCCCGTCATCACCATCGACGACCGTGTCACCGAGTCGACCGTTCTCCCGCACGTCTGGAGCATGTGTGCGGGGGCGGGCCGGGCGAATGAAGCGCTTCGAGCCGACTGGCAGCATCAGTTCCGTGAGGCAGTGGATCGCCTCGGGTTCCGCTATCTCCGCTTCCATGGCGTATTCCATGACGACATGTTCGTGTACCGCGGCTCCTACGGCGGAGGCTTCGGGCCGGATCTGCCTCTCGAGACACCGGTGCACACCTTCTCCTACGTGGACAAGGTGTTCGACTTCCTGATCGATCTGGGGGTGCGTCCGTTCGTGGAGCTCGGCTTCATGCCGCGCGAGCTGGCAACCAAGACCGAGACCGTGTTCTGGTGGGGTGCGCACTGCAGCCCGCCCAACGACATGGATCGCTGGGTGGAATTGGTGGAGCGTTCGGTGGAGCACTGGATCGAGCGCTACGGTCTCGCCGAAGTGCGGGAGTGGCGGTTCGAGGTCTGGAACGAGCCCAACCTCGTTCCGCATTTCTGGACCGGCACGAAGACCGAGTACTTCGAGCTGTACGCCCGAACCGTGCAGGCCATCAAGGCCATCGATCCCGGGCTCAAGGTCGGCGGTCCGTCGACCAGTGTCTTCGTGCCGGACGAGCGCTACGCGGGAGAGACCGAGGACCGTTCGGCCGAGCACGCCACCGCCGCTGCATCCGACCCGGACGCGCTGGACTGGCGCCCGGTGTGGATCGAGGACTTCCTCGTCTGGTGCGCTGAGCGGGAGCTCCCGGTCGATTTCATCTCGACGCACCTGTACCCCACCGACTTCGCCTTCGGGGCCAACGGCGAGACCGTCAGTCTCACCCGTTACGCCGATGCCACGCCGGACGACTTGACGCTGCTGCGGCGGCTGATCGGCGAGAGCGCCTATCCGGATGCGGAGGTGCACATCACCGAGTGGTCGAGCTCGCCGTCGAGCAGGGACCACATCCACGACACGGTGTGCGCGGCCACCTACATCACGCGGGCCTATCTCCGGTGCGCAGATCTGGCCGACTCCATCTCGTACTGGACCTTCACCGACATCTTCGAGGAGGGCGGTGCGGGGATCGGCCCTTTCCATGGCGGATTCGGCCTGGTGAACGAGCAGGGCATCCACAAGCCGACCTTCCACGCCTTCGCGATGCTGAACCGGCTGGGCGATCGGCTGATCGCTTCCACCGCGCGGGGCGTCGTCTCGCAGCATGGCGCGACGGGTGAGCTGGCCGCGCTCTTCTACAACTACCCCGACGACATGAACGGCCGCTCGGTCGGCTCGCGCACCTCCTACGAGGCGACGCGCGATTTGATCGGAATAGGCACCGAAGAGCGCGTGCGGCACACCATCGGCGGGCTGGAACCGGGCGCCGTCTTCGCGGTCGAGATCCTCGCACCCGGGCACGGCGACGCGGCCGAAGCGTGGAGTGCCATGGGTCAGCCCCTCAACATCTCCCGTGCCCAGGCCGCCTACCTGCGCGAGCAGGGCGACGCCCTCCAGCGCCAGACCCTCATCGCCTCGAAGAGCGGGACCCTCGAAATCGACCTCGCCCTGGCCCCGTGGGCCGTCGCGTCGGTCTTCGCACTGTAGGACCACGATGACTCCGATCACCGGTGCCCGCGTCTTCGACGTGCGCATTCCAACGTCGCTCAGTCTCGACGGCTCGGATGCGATAAACAAGGACGGCGACTACTCCGCCGCCTACGTCGGCAACCTGCTTCTCACCATCGGCCTGCGCTGAGGGGCGGGCGCTCCTCACTCGTCGAGGCGCTTGACGGATGCCCCAGGGATGAGGTGCGCTTCGAGATACTCGATCCGTGGCGCGGGGCGCTCGCCCGGCGACTCGATGAGGTCGGCGATCAGCCGGGCCGCATGCGTTGCGATCTTCTTGGTCGGCTGCACGACGACCGTCAGCTTCGGTACGAGTGCCTGGGCGAGCTCGCGGCTGTCGAACCCGACCACGGAGATGTCGCGGCCGATGCGCAGGCCGGAGTCGTTCACGGCCGTCACGGCGCCGAGGGTGAGCTCGTAGTTCGCGGTGAAGAGCGCCGTCGGGCGGGGCCGGAGGGCGAGCAGTTCGTGAGCGGCCCGGTAGCCGGCTTCGATCGTCAGCGGCACGAGACGCTCCAGTGCAGGATCGGCCTCGACTCCATCGGAGGCCAGCGCACGCTCGAAGCCTTCCGTGCGTAGGCGCATCGAGGAGATCGCCGGATCGCCGGAGACCAGGCCGATTCGCCGGTGGCCGTGGTCGAGGAGATGGCGGGCGCCCAGGCCGCCGGCGGCGGCGTTGTCGATGAAGACGCCGTCGGCCTGGATGTCGTCGATGAACCAGTCGACCATCACGACGGGTACACGGGAGGCCGCGTCGCGGAGCGCCGGGGCATCGTGCGGTGAGGTGACCGCGACGATCCCGTCGACCATCCGGTCCATCAGAAGGCCGACCGTCTCGTCGCGTGGGTCGGGGCTTGCCGCCACGATCACGCTGATGCCGTGCGGGCGCAGGGCCTCCTCGACCCCGGCGATGATCGTCAGGTGGAAGTCGTTGTCGAGCGCGGGGAGCAGAACACCGACCGTCCGGGACCGTCGGGAGCGCAGCATGCGGGCGAACTGGTTGGGGCGGAAGTCGAGCTCGCGAGCCGCCGACTCGATCGCCTCGCGGTTGGCCTCCAGCACATTCAGACCGTTGAAGTACTTCGAGATCGTTGCGAGCGAAAGCCCAGTGGCCCGCTGGATGTCCTTGTAGGTCGTCACAGCCTCGTCTTTCCTCGGTGTCACGGCCGGCAATCACGTCGACGGCCGGCGAGATTTCTTCGGGCCCGCGATGCCCAGCATAATCGAGCAGAGGTGTAGCGCGAATCGTTTCACCCCGAACAGTAACTCCGCCAGCAACGGGTGAAAACCAACAGTGACCGGGAGGTATCCCTGGTTCGGAGAGGGGTATGCGCCTTTGGTATGAGACTTCCACGAGACTGCGAAGCATACTCGGGACCATGACTACTTCTTCCACCAATCCGACCATCGTCCTGGTGCACGGGGCATGGGCTGACTCGTCGAGTTTCGCCGCCGTCACCGCGTCCTTGCAGCTCGAGGGCTATACCGTCCTGTCAGCGCCCAACCCGCTCCGCGGCGTCGAGACCGACACGAAAGCCGTCGCCGATTTCCTTGCGCAAGCCACGTCCGGACCCGTCGTCCTGGCTGCTCATTCCTATGGCGGTGTCGTCATCACCGGAGCTGCGATGACGCACCCGAACGTAAAAGCCCTTGTGTACATCGACGCATACGCGCCCGATGACGGCGAGAGCGTCATCGGCCTCACGAACGCGCTCCCGGGCTCACTGCTCAACGTCCCCGATCCCACGACCGTGTTCGACTTCGTGCTGCCCGCTGCGGACGCGCCGCAGGGAGACTACGACAGCTACATCAAGCGGGGCCGTTTCCACGAGATCTTCGCCGAGACCCTTCCCGAGGTGGAGGCGAACATCCTCGGCGCGGGGCAGGCTCCTGCGACGCTCGCGGCTCTTGGAACCCCGTTCAGTGGGACACCGGCGTGGAAGACCATTCCGAGCTGGTTCTTCATCGGTGAGGTGGACCGTGTGCTTCCTGCCGCTCAGCAGCGCGTGATGGCGGAGCGCGCGGGCGGTGTCGTCGTTGAGGGCCACGCGCCGCACCTCTCCATGCTTGCCGAGCCCCGGAAGGTCAGTCAGTTGATCGTGCAGGCCTGCACGTCGATCAGCGAAAGCTGACCGGACTCAGGCCGCCGTGGCCGTCGCGCTGGAAAATGCGCCGGCGATGTTGAGGAACTGCTTCACAACCTTCGAGACATTGGCGGGATGCCTGGCAAAGCCGACCGTTCGTTGGATGGGCTGCGGCGGCGTTGCCAGCTGCAGCCCTTCGGCTCGGCCCATCATGGCCACAGAAGGTGGAACCACCGCTACAGTGCGGCCGGTGTGAGCGATCGGTACCAGAAAGTCGCAGTTCGCCACTTCCAGGTGTGATGCCGGCTGCATGTTCATCATCCCGTAGAGCAGCATTCCCCGCTGGTTCGGGTACTGAACTTCCGGCAAATGCATCATGGTCCGCTCCTCGAGCATGGGGGCGGTAAGGGTCGGGATGGGGCCGGTTGGATCCGTGTCAACGCCGCCGGGCCCCAGGACGACGTAGAAGTCCTGTTTGAGAATCGGGTGGGCAACAAGAGCCGGGGAGAGAACCGGGAGATCTACGATCGCCAGGTCGTGCAGACCGGCTTCCACCATCGCGACAGCGGCCGCAGTGGTCTCCGAGGATTCCATGCGGAACTCCACTTCAGGAAGCATCTCGTGGAATCGGCCGATGATGGGGCCGAACGTTGTACTGAGGTGGGATACCCCGACGATGCTCATGGACCCTCGAGTGCCTGATCGCACGAGGTCGATCGCGCCACGGACGGACTCGGCTTCGTGCAAGGCTCGGCGCGCGGGTTCGAGCAGCGCCCTGCCGGTGTCGGTGACGACCACCCCGTGCGGGGTGCGGATGAAAAGGCGCGTGTCGAGCTCGCGCTCGAGTTGTGCAACCCGCCGGGTCAGAGCGGGCTGGGAAAGATAGAGCGCAGTCGCAGCTCTGGAGAAGGATCCATGATCATGCACGGCCAGGACGGCTTCTAAACCTCTCAGGTCCACGGTGTGTCCTCTGCTCGTCCCGCTTTAGCGGTCGTTCATACTCTAAACCTGCCCAGTGCGCCATGTACAGTCGAGCAGCTGTCAGCGCAATGTCCCGCCACTATGGGTGACGGGACATTGCGCTGGATGGCTAGTGGATGGATTTGGCGGCGTCGAGGATGACGTTCGTCACCTGGATCGGCTTGGCCAGCATGGAGAGGTGCGGGGCGTCGACCTCCGTGATGGTCCCGTGCGCACGCTCCGCCATGAGGCGCTGTTCGGCGGCGGGGAGAACACGGTCAGCGGTGCCGATCACGAACCAACTGGGGATCGTGTTCCACGCCGGAGTCCCCATGAACGGAGTTCCGAGCGCGCCGAACGTGATGGGGCTCTGGCCGGCCGCCAGCACGTTGGTGATGGTGCTCGGCAGGCTTGCCGCGAAGACGGACCGGAACTTGTCCTGCCTGATATAGCTGTCCCAGTCGGGTAGGGCTGCGGTCGGTGACGGCAGAACAACGTTGAAGACGGTGCTGGGATCCGTCACACTCAAGAGCGACCCGGGAGAGGCATTGGTCAGAGACTGTGCGCTGTCGCCATCAGCGGGTGCGTAGGCGTCGATGTAGACGAGAGCCTTGACGTTCGGATCGGCGAGGGCGGCTCCGGTGATGAGCATGCCGCCGTACGAGTGTCCGACGAGGACCACAGGTCCGGTGGTTCGCTGGTTGATGAAATCGGCGACGGCCTTGGTGTCGGTCTGGAGGTCTCGAAGCGGGTCGGGTGCGGCCAGCACCGTGTAGCCGGCTGCCTGCAGCGCAGCAGTCTCCGGAGCGAAGCTCGAGGAGTCGGCCCACGCGCCGTGGACGAGCACGATGGTGGGCTTCACCGAGGAGGTGCTGGCGTGGATCGTCGAAGTCTCGGCGACGGATGCACTGCTCATCTGGGCGGGGATTGCTACGGCCAGGAGGCCTGCAACGGCAGCAGCGATCGCTGCGACTTTGGTGCGCGGTGCGCGGGTTCGGGGTTTCATGGGTTCGAGTATGTGCGCCCGGTGGCGTGAAGTCTCATGCCGGATGCGCATACCTGCGCCGCGGATTCGATAGGGCTTGGGCCGAGCTATTCGGGCACAGGAGGCCAGATGCTCCCGTCCCATTCGCGGACCAACAAGTCCACGCCGGTGAACACTCCGCCGGGGACCTGCTGCAGGCGGGACCCCTCAGCCAGGCCACCGAGGTCCAGGGGCGCGAATCCCATTTGGGCGAGGAGCGACTCGAATGCTTCTTTGGAGGGGACGTCGTCACCGCTGACGAAGAGAACGCGGCGATAGCCCGGGACGGGTCGAGGGTCACTGGCGAGAACGGTCGCGAAGAGACTGTTGAGCGATTTGATCACTCGGGCGTCACGGGCCATGTCCGCGACGATCTCGCTGGAGGAGAGCTCTCCCGGAAGGGGAGGAGAGTGCATGAAGAAGTGGTTGGTGGCATCGACGAGGGTCCGGCCATCCCATCCGCCAAGATCCGCCAACGCGGCCGGCACCTGAAGTGCGGGCACCGCGAGAATGACGATCTCCTCGCCGGCCGCTTCAAACTTCGAGGCGGCCCTGGCGCCTGTCCCGAGATCGCGTATGACGTCGGAGAGGCTGTCGGTTCCTTGCGTATTACTCAGGATGACCGTGTGACCGGACGCGATCGCACGGACAGCAAATGCTTGTGCGAGGGCCCCCGCGCCAATGATTCCGATGCGCATGCGTTCACCTTTCGAAGTGGCGGTTCGGGTCGGGTCCTGTGTGAGGGCCGAGACTCGCTGAGAGGGTCAATATGTCTGTGGAAACGTGCCTACGATGGTGAGCGGGGGCATCGTCTTCGAGCCGCCGAAGGAGATGCCGAATGCGATCGTCGAAAGCTGTGACAGCGCAGCGCCGGGACGAGATCCTGGACGTCGCCGTCAGGCAAATCAAACAGCGTGGCGTCGATGGCGTCCGGATCCCCGACGTCATGAACGACGCAGGCATGACGCAGGGCGGCTTCTACCGGCATTTCGACTCCAAGAGCAGCCTCACCGACGAAGCAGTACGCCGTTCGTTTGGCATACACCGAGACATCGTCGAGGGGATCTCGGACGAATGGCGCGGAGACCCCGGGGCGGCACAGGAAGCATTCGTCGAGTTGTACCTCTCGTGGGCCAACCCTGAAAGCCTGGCCATCGGGTGCCCTGTCAGCGCTCTTGCCGGCGACGTGGCTCGCGCACCGCTCAATGCTTCCGTCAGGCAGGTGTGGGTGGAAGAGCTCAAGAAGACCTTCGACGTTGTGAGCGTCCTCGGGGACGCAGAGGACATCTCACCGGACGAGCTGAAGGAACAGCGCGCCCGCGCGATCGCTGAATTCGCCACACTCGTGGGGGCGTCCATGCTGGCTCGCGCAGCGGCCGGCGACCCTCTTTCCGACGAGATTCTCGAAGCAGTGAGGTCACGAATCACCAGCGACACCCCCTAGCTCGGTGTGGCAGCTCGCGCACGTTCATCAGCTGCATCGCGAGCCCCCTCCCCAGCATTGACGCTCGTCCCAGTAGTCAAGCCCGGGCGTCTGCCGGCGTCCAATGTCGATAGCGAGGGCGACCGATCAGCTATTTGCATACCCCCGGAATCGGGGTGGCGTCTCTGGGAGCTGTGTCGCTTCCGGGTCGAGCGCTGCGAGCGCTGCAACGAGGACTCTTGCTGACCGGGTCTGGTCAGCCCGCCTGGTCGGTGGCGGCCCCGGTCGCGGTCGCTGAACGCTTCGCGGCATTCCGGATCACTTCGGGCCCCGTGACGAGCACGCGCCGCCACGGCGCGACCCCGTCGATTTCGATCTGAAGCGAGAAACTCAGCACCACCCGGATAGCCACGACGATCGCGAGCACGGCGGCGTCGGTGAGCGACGGAGTGCTGGTCACGGTCTTCACCAGGTCGGCCGCGACGAGGATTTCCAGGCCGAGGAGGATGACTCCGCCGATCGCCTCGCGCAGGGTGCGGTAGGCGACCGCGCCATCACGCGAGCGCCTCCAGGCCCGGATGGCGATGACGACAGCCACGATGAACCCGACGGCCATCGTGGTGACCCCGGCAGCCTCGAATACGAGGGTGACGGTCTCGAAGTAGCCCTGCATGCGCTCATGGTCCCACACCCCGCGCCGGAGTCGGGTGAAGCGGGAACGTGGAGTGCGGTGGGGGTGTCACAGCGGCGGGGGTGCCGTGTCAGGCTCGGGATCGGCCAGAAGGCTCTCTATGCGATGTTCTTGCGCCATCGCGCGGAGAAACAGGTCGCGGCGAAGCCGATCGACTCGTTGACCTCGAGCATCGGGCGGTTCTCCTCGGCGTTGACCGTCTCCACGCGTTCACACGCGGGGAACCGTGCGGCCAGTTCACGGAGATTGGTGAGCTTCAGCAGCATCCCGAGCCGGTGTCCGCGGTGCTCGCGCAGAACCAGGGTGTCCATCTGGTCGGCGGGCCGGTCGGACTCGGCCGACACGTCGAGCTCCGTGAACCCGGCAGCCTGTCCTGTCGCCTCGTCGACCGCGATCGACGTCAGTGCGATCCGCGGGCTTTCGGCCCAGAGGTCGTCGACGGAACGCACGCGGTCCGCCGTCCAGACGTCGGTCATCTGGATACCGGCGTTGGGAGCGTCGGTGCTCATCCGCGTGCGAAGAAGCGCGATGGCTTCGACCCACTCCTCCGGCGTGCGCCCCTGCCAGGAGACGGTCCGGTAGCCGGCAGCCGCGGTGACCGCTTCGCCGAGGCGAGCGGAAACCACGTTCGCGTCGGCGGGCAGCGGGAGAGCGCTGACGCGCCCCACTTGTTCCAGTGAGAAGCCGTGACGGCGCAGGAATCGGGTCGACGGGAGATCGATCGGCACCGACCCGAAACCCGTCGGTGCGGGGACGGCCTCGCCCTCGACGCCCGCCGGGTAGGTCGTCTGATTCTGGATGGTCGTGCGGCCGGCATCCTGAGCCAGCTGCTCGAGGCGGGCGTAGAGCGCAGAGCCGATGCCGCGGCCACGGAACCCGGGGAGGACGGAGATCGCGCCCCAGCATTCCCCTGCACCGACCGGCAGTGCCAGGTTCCCTCGGGCGACGACGCGGCCGCCGACTTTGGCGACGAGTCCGGCCATGGGCTTGGACTCGTCCTTCCAGTCCGGCAGCAGTTCGGCGGCGGTCATGACCTCGCCGGTGTGGCCGCGCTGCTCCGCCTCGACGGCGCTGCGCACCGCGGCCATGGCGATGAAGTCCGCCGCATCCGTCACGTCGATGCTGACCGGGACGACGAGCGGTTCGATGGTGAAGCCCGAGAGCGTGATGGTGTGATCTGAAGAAGACATGAAACCTCTTTGTTCGCAGGATCGATCGACTCACCCACGGTCGTGGGGAGGAAGGGAATCACTGCTAGAGGACCACGACGTTCAGCATTCCACAGCAGCGCCCCGCACGACAAGGCCCGGGCGCCACCCACTGTGAGACACTACAGTTCATGAGGCGTGCCACCATCTATGACGTGGCCCGTCAGGCGGGTGTCTCGCATCAGACGGTGACCAGGTTCCTCAACGGGTTCGAGGGGATTCGCCCCGAGACGCGCGAAAAGGTCCAGCGTGCACTTGCAGAGTTGAATTATCGTCCGAACGGCGCCGCGCGCTGGTTGAGGTCGCGACAGTCGAACAGGATCGGCGTTCTCGCACACCGCATGGAGCTTTCGGGTCCGGGCCGGATCATCGTGGGCGCGAACGCCGCCGCGCGCAGCCATGGATTCGTGCTCGACATCGCGTCGATGGATGGCGAAGACGCCGCCTCGGTCGATGCCGCCCTCGACCTGGTGATGGAGCACCAGATCGCAGGGGTGTTCGCGACCGCGCAGACGGATGTTGTCAGGGCCGCAGTCGCGAACCGGGCCATCGACATTCCGATCTCGATCGACTCCGGTGAGGGCCTGGCCTCGGCCGGGGATAATCCGCGCGCGCATCCGGGCCTGCTGGCGGCCGCCCACCTGGCCGGGCTCGGTCATCACCGGGTGGCGTTCGTGAACGGGCCGCGCATCTGGATCGCGTCGGGAGAGCGTAGGAACGGATTCGTCGGCGAGGTGGCCGCGCGGGGTCTTGAGCTGGTATGGGAAGCGGAAGGCGACTGGTCTGCCGAGTCGGGGTACCGCGCAGCGCGCGAGTTGCCGGACGGCGTTACAGCCGTCGCCCTCGCGAACGACAGCATGGCGATCGGTTTCATCTTCGGTCTCGCCGAACGCGGCATCCGGGTGCCCGAGGATGTGAGTGTGATCGGGATGGACGACTCTCCGGAGTCGCGGTACCACCTGCCATCACTGTCGACCATCCGTCTCGACTTCGAGGGGGAGGGCGCATACCTGATGAACGTTCTCATCGCCAACATCGAGGGCGAACCCGTCGCTGATGTCCCGGGTTACGAACTTCCCGAGCTCGTAGCGCGCGGTTCGACTGCCGCCATCGTCGCAGAGTAACCATCTGGTCACGGCCCTTGCGTCGCCGTCGAATGCCTGTGTAACCTATCGCTCAAGCTGAATGTTGTCGACAACATTGGTTGGAATGATTCGTTATGTTGTCGACAACAGATACCGACGCGGAAGGTCGACGATGACTCAGAACCCCCAGTTCTCCGGCGTGCTCTTCGGATCCGCTTACTACGCGGAGTACCAGGAGGCCGGGACGCTCGATCGTGACCTCGACCTGATGGTGGAGGCGGGTTTCACCGTCATCCGGGTCGGAGAGTCGGTCTGGTCGACGTGGGAGCCGCGCAACGGTGAGTTCGAGCTGGACTGGTTGCAGCCGGTGCTCGATGGGGCGCACGAGCGGGGCATCTCGGTCATCCTGGGTACGCCGACCTATGCGATCCCGCCGTGGCTCCAGACGTTGCACCCCGAGATCGCCGCCATCGGCGCCGACGGCCACGCCATCGGCTGGGGAGCTCGCCAGGAGATGGACCAGTCCATTCCTGTCTACCGCTGGTACGCGGAGCGGATCATCCGCAAAGTCATCGCCCGCTACGCCGACCACCCGGCCGTGATCGGTTATCAGGTCGACAATGAGCCGGGCAACAACCTGGCTCACAACGAGACCACCTTCCAGTCGTTCGTCGCCTGGCTGCGCACCCGATACGGCACGGTCGAGCGTCTCAACGAGGAGTGGGGGCTCGTCTACTGGTCGCACCGCATCGCCGAATGGTCGGAACTGTGGCGACCAGGTGGCAACCTCATGCCGCAGTACCAACTCGAGTGGCGGCGGTTCCAGGGTGAGCAGGCAACGGATCTGATCGCGTGGCAGGCCGGGATCGTGCGCGAGTATGCTCGCGACGACCAGTTCGTCACGACCTGTATCTCGTACCCGCGGCCGCAGATCTCGGATGACGAGCTCGCCGCCTCGCTCGATGTCACCGCCGGCAACCCGTACTACCTGATGCAGGACGGCCTCTCCGCAGACGTCGATCTTCCGCGACGTGTCGAGTGGTGGCATTCCGGTCCGTGGGCGCTGTTCCAGTGGGGCGACCGCGCTTTCTCGTCGGCGCAGGAGCGGTTCCTCGTCACCGAGACCAACGCTCAGTCGATCGGGGGTCCGTGGCAGAACCAGCCGCCCTATCCGGGGCAGATCAAGCAGGCCGCGTACGCCCTCATCAGTCGAGGCGCCCGCATGATCGAGTACTGGCACTGGCACACACTGCACTTCGGCGTCGAGACATACTGGGGCGGCATCCTTCCGCACAGCCAGCGTCCCGGGCGTATCTACCGCGAGGTGGCGGAGCTCGGGGCGAGCCTGAAACGCATCGGGGGAGCGCTCGACGACTTCGCCCCGGATGCCGACGTACTGATGCTCTACTCCACCGACACCAAGTGGTCGTTCGACTTCTTCCCGCCTCTGGCGACCGAAGACGGGGGGCCGGACCGGCGCTCCTACGCGCACATCGTCGACGCGTTCTACCGCGGGTTCAGCGAGGTGGGCGCCCAGGTGCGCGTGCAGCACACCCGCCAGTTCGTCGAGCAGGATGCAGCGGCGTTGGTCGCGGACTATCCGGTGCTCGTCGCCGCGGCGGAGTACGTGGCCGACGATGCCACCCTCGATGCGCTTCGCGCTTACGCAGAGGCGGGCGGACACCTCGTGCTCGGCATCCGTACCGGCTACGGTGACGAGCTTGCACGGGCCCGTCGTGGCATTGCGCCCGACCGTCTGCACGTAGCGGCCGGGGTCTGGTACGACGAGTACAGCAACCTCGCCGAGCCGGTTGCGGTGACAGCAGCCCGCGCCGGCTTCGAACTCGAGCCCGGCTCACAGGCGACCGCCTGGGTCGACGTCCTGAACGTCGACGGAGCGGAGGTCGTTGTCGAGTACGAGCCGACCGAACTCGGTGCGAGCGCTGCGATCACCACCACTGCCTTCGGAGCGGGCCGGATAACGTACGTCGGCACCGTTCCCAACCAGCCTCTCGCCCGCAGCATCGCGCGCTGGCTTGTGCCGTCCACCGAATCCGGGTCGTGGCGTACCGAACTTCCCGTCACGGTCAGCACCGGGCGGTCCGGCGAGAACTCGGTCGCCTTCGTGCACAACTGGTCGGCGACGACGCACGCTGTGACAGTGCCCGCCGACTGCACCCACGTAGAAACCGGTGAACATCTCGCTGCCGGATCCCGTTTCATCCTCGAACCGCGCGATGTCGCCGTGTTCGAGATCCCCGGTTCACAGGCGTGACCGGATCACCAAGAGAAAGAGAATGCTCATGAGGAAGAAAGCACCGAGAAAAGCAGTCGTGCTCGGCACCGGTCTCCTGGCTGTCGCCCTCGCGTTGACCGGCTGCACAGGCGGCGGCGGAACGTCGGGTACGACGACCAAGCCCGTCTCGCAGTCCGAGATCGACAAGGCGATGACGACCCCGACCACGCTCACGTTCTGGACCTGGGTTCCGAACATCAAGAATGAGGTCGCCCTCTTCGAGAAGAAGTACCCGGCGATCAAAGTCGACGTCGAGAACGTGGGCCAGGGAGCTCCGCACTACCAGAAGCTGCGCACTGCGCTGAAGGCGGGCAAGGGCGCCCCGGATGTGGCGCAGATGGAGTTCCAGTACATCTCGTCGTTCACGGTGACCGGCAGCCTCCTCGACCTGACTCCCTATGGGGCGTCCGGTCTCGGGAACGAGTACGTGCCCTGGGTGTGGAACCAGGTCAAGCAGAACAACGGGGTCTATGCCATCCCGCAGGACTCGGGCCCGATGGGCAACCTGTACCGCAAGGACATCCTCGACAAAGCTGGAATCACCAAGCCGCCGACGACATGGGATGAATACGCCGCGGATGCCGCAACGGTGAAGTCCAAGACCGGCGTGTACATGTCGGACCTGGCTTCGAGCCAGGCCGGCCAGATGCTCGGATTGCTGTGGCAGGCCGGCGTCAAACCGTTCGGGTACGACGGTAGCAAGGGCGTGAAGGTCGACGTCAACAGTGCGGAGGCGAAGAAGGTCGCGTCGTACTGGCAGGGCCTGATCCAGAAGGGATACGTCTCGACCGACCCCGATTTCACCGACAGCTGGTATCAGGGTCTCGCCAACGGCAAATATGCCGGATGGCTGACCGCGGCGTGGGCGCCCGTATTCTTGCAGGGCACGGCTGCAAAAACCTCTGGTCTCTGGCGCGCAGCCGCGCTGCCGCAGACCCCGGGCACGCAGGCAGCGTCCGGCAACTGGGGTGGATCGTCCGACGCGGTACTGAAGACGACGAAGAACCCGATCGCCGCCTATGAGCTCGCCAAGTTCATCAACAACGATCCCGAGTCCACCCTCATGTTCGCGAACAAGCAGTTCCTGTTCCCGACGTTGAACGCGACGCTGAAGGATCCTGCGTTCGTGGACCAGGCGGCGCCGTTCTACGGCGGCCAGAAGGTGAACGCCCTGTTCGCGAACATTTCGACCACCGTCGACACGAAGTTCGATTGGCTTCCGTACATGGACTATGCGTACTCGAGCTATACCGAGACGATGGGCAAGGCGCTCGCGGCGAAGGGTGATCTCTCCGCGGGTCTCGACGCCTGGCAGAAAGCGCTCGTCACCTACGGAACCCAGCAGGGGTTCTCCGTCAACAAGTAAGACCCGCAGGGTGGCGGGCACGACGACCCCGCCACCCTGCGGCGCACCTGGCCGAACAAGGGAGTTCATGATGACCCAGTCCGTCGCACCCGCCCCGGTGCGAGCGCGTGAGCGCACGAACCAGGAACGGCCGAAGCGCAGCGCGAACAAACGACGGCTGAACATCGCCGCGTACCTGTTCGTGGCGCCCTTCATGATCGTCTTCGTCGTCATGCTCCTGCTGCCGCTGTTCTACGCCGGATACCTGAGCCTGTTCACGACGCAACTCATCGGGGGCCAGACGTTCGCGTGGTTCGCCAACTATGTGAGGGCGTTCACCGACCCGGACTTCCTCGCCGGCATCGCACGAATGGCGCTGTTCCTCGTGATCCAGGTGCCGATCATGTTGGCGCTCTCGCTGTTCTTCGCGCTGGCACTCGACAGCGGAAGGGTGCGTGGATCGGTAGCCCTCCGGCTGTTGATCTTCCTGCCGTTCGCTGTTCCCGGCGTGGTGGCCACCCTGATGTGGGGTTACCTCTACGGCAACGACTTCGGTCCCATCGCCCAGACGTTCCGGGCCATCGGACTTGCCGCGCCCGACCTGCTCAGCGACCAGAACATGCTGGGCTCGATGATGAACATCGTCACCTGGGCATTCGTCGGCTACAACATGATCATCATGTATGCCGCCCTGCGCTCCATTCCGACCGAGTTGTTCGAGGCTGCGGAGATCGACGGGGCCAGTCAATGGCGGGTGGCATGGAGCATCAAGATCCCTGGTATCCGCCCCGCCATCATCCTGACGGTGATCTTCTCCATCATCGGCACCTTCCAGCTGTTCAACGAGCCGAGCCTGCTGCACTCGCTCGCGCCCAACGTCATCGACAACGGGTACACACCCAACTACTACGCGTACAACCTCGCCTTCACCAACCAGGACGTCAACTACGCTGCGGCGATCGCGTTCCTGCTCGGGATCGTGATCGCCGTCGTCTCCTACGTCGTGCAACTATCAGCCCAACGGAGGGAGGCCCGCAATGACTGAGACAGCAACGGACCGGACCGTCGCCACACCCGGAGTGGCAGTTCCCAGACGTCGCGCCCGGCGTGGCGACGCACGGGGCTACGCCCGGGAGAACCAGCGCAGCACCCTCCTCACGGTTCTCCTGTGGATCTGCGCACTCTATTTCCTGCTCCCGATCGTGTGGCTGTTCATTGCGTCGACCAAGAACAACGGCGACCTGTTCAGCACCTTCGGCTTCGCGTTCGGGCGTTCGTTCGATCTGTTCACCAACATCGGAGCGGTCTTCACCACGCAGAACGGCATCTACCTGCAATGGGCGATCAACACCCTGATCTACGCCGTGGTGGCCGCGATCGGTGCCTCGCTCCTCGCGACGATGGCAGGATACGCCTTCGCAAAGTACCGGTTCCCCGGGGCGCTGGTGATGTTCAGCATCGTGCTGGGGGCGATCATGATCCCGCTCACGGCGCTCGCCCTTCCGACCTACTTGATGTTCAGCCAGATCGGGATCACGAACACCCCGGCCGCTGTCATCGTGCCGTCGCTGGTGAGCCCGTTCGGCGTGTTCCTGATGCGGGTCTATGCCGCAGACGCCATCCCGGACTCGATGATCGAAGCAGGACGAGTCGACGGAGCCGGCGAGTTCCGCATCTTCTGGCAGGTGGGAATCCGGCTTCTCGCCCCTGGAATCGTCACGGTCTTCCTCTTCGCGCTGGTCGGGACCTGGAACAACTATTTCCTCCCACTGATCATGCTCAACAGCTCAAACCTCTACCCGCTCACGGTGGGCCTCGCCCAATTGCAGGCGACGAGCGCGGCTGGTGGAGGATCGCAGGCGCTGTTCTCGGTCGTGATCACCGGCTCGCTCGTTTCGATCATCCCGCTGGTCATCGCGTTCCTTTTCCTGCAGCGCTATTGGACGACCGGGCTCGCCAGCGGAAGTGTGAAGGAATGAGTGTGTTCTGGTACGGCGGCGATTACAACCCGGAGCAGTGGCCGGCCGAGGTCTGGCGCGACGACGTGCGGCTGATGAGCCGGGCCGGTGTGAATCTGGCGTCGGTCGGCATATTCTCGTGGGCGCGCATCGAGCCGCGTGAGGGCGAATTCGACTTCGCCTGGCTCGACGAGGTGCTCGGGCTGCTGAACGCGGGTGGGGTGCGCGTCGACCTGGCAACGGCCACGGCGTCACCGCCACCGTGGCTGGCGATCGCGCATCCGGAGATCCTCCCCGTGACCGAGGACGGTGTGACGCTCTCCTCAGGGAGCCGGCAAGCCTATTGCCCGAGCTCGCCGGTGTACCGGCGCTATGCGGCTCGCCTCGTGACGGCGATCGTCCAGCGATACGCCGACCATCCCGCCCTGGAACTGTGGCACGTCAACAACGAGTACGGGTGCCACGTCAGCCACTGCTATTGCGACCTATCGGCGGCAGCCTTCCGGGTGTGGCTGGAGGCGAAGTACGGCACGATCGAGGCGCTCAATGATGCGTGGGGCACTGCCTTCTGGTCGCAGCACTACGCAGCGTTCGATGAGATCATGCCACCGAGGGCAGCCCCGACGTTCAAGAATCCGACCCAGTTGCTCGACTTCGACCGCTTCAGCTCCGACGAACTGCTCGAGTGCTATCGGTCCGAGGCAGCGATCATCAGGCGCGCCTCGACCGTGCCGATCACGACCAACTTCATGGGGTTCTTCAAGCACGCGGACTACTGGAAGTGGGCGCAGGAGGTCGACATCGTCTCAGACGATTCGTATCCCGACCCGGTCGACCCGAACTCCGCCGTCTACGGAGCCATGCAGCGCGACCTGATGCGATCGCTCGGTGGCGGTAAGCCCTGGCTGCTGATGGAGCAGTCTCCAGGCGCTGTCAATTGGCGGGAGCGCAACGCGGCGAAGCGTCCCGGCCAGATGCGCGCGTGGTCGTACCAGTGCATCGGGCGCGGGGCCGATGGCATCCTGTTCTTCCAGTGGCGCCAGGCGGTCGCGGGCGCGGAGAAGTTCCATGCCGGGATGGTGCCGCACGGCGGGACGGACACACGGGTCTTCCGCGAGGTTGAGCAGCTCGGGACAGAATTGCGTGCGCTCTCCGAGATCGACGACCTGCTGGGCGCTGCTGTGCATGCGTCTGTTGCGATCGTGTTCGACTGGGACGCCTGGCGGGCGATCGAGCAGGAGGCTTCCCCAACGCGCGTGAGCTACCTGGATGGAGTCTTCGCCTGGTATCGAGCGCTCGCCGCTTGCGGAGTCACAGTTGATTTCGTACGACCGGGCGGGCGGCTCTCCGAGTATCGGGTTGTCGTCGCTCCGACGCTGTTCGTTGCGACGGACGAGCACCTGGCGAGCATGGACGCGTTCGTGCGTGAGGGCGGCACGCTCGTCGTCGGCCACCTCACGGGAGTCCTCGACCAGGATCTGCACGTTCGAACGGGCGGCTATCTCGGCGCACTTCAACGAACCCTCGGACTGTGGATCGAAGAGTTCGCCCCGCCTGCAGCGCCGGACCTGACCAACGTCGGCGGCACGGTTCCACCTCCCT
Source organism: Leifsonia sp. Ger2509 (assembly GCF_055231915.1). NCBI lineage: Bacteria > Bacillati > Actinomycetota > Actinomycetes > Micrococcales > Microbacteriaceae > Leifsonia > Leifsonia sp. Ger2509. Next base: position 1,968,814 of record NZ_JBUYVB010000003.1, on the reverse strand, counting down.
TGACCGTGTCAGGCGAGGCCGTCGGCGGGACCGTCGCCGCATCGCTGTGGGGCGAGTATGTGCGCATCGAGTCGGCGACAGTGGAGGCCTCGTTCGTCGGGGACGCGCTCGACGGGCATCCGGCCGTTACTCGCCACGCTCATGACAGTGGAACCGCGTGGTACGTGGCCACCCAGCTCGAGCCCGCGTCCCTGACCTCGCTCCTCGACACCGTCCTGACGGGCGCAGGCGTGGACAGACTTCCGGTGGTCCCCGGGGTCGAATTCGTCCGGAGGGGATCGTATCTTTTCGCCATCAATCATTCCGCTGAGATCGTCGAGGTCGATATTCAGGGGGCGGAGATGCTGACGGGTACGAAGGCACTGGGTTTCGAGCTGGCCCCCCAGGGGGTCGCGATCATCGCACAATCAGGAGGTAACGAGTAGGAAGAGCCGCTCTGCGGCAGGATGCCGACTCAGTGGTGTGCGAAACGGAACGCCTCCTGTGCCAGCTCCGACCAGGACAGACCACTCTCGGGGTGGACCGACAGCCATTCCTTCATCGGGCGACCCTTGTTGGCGTCGAAGTGGTCGCCGTCGCCGCTCTCGATCAACAGCGCGACGCGCGCGGCCGGCAATTTGACCACCAGGCGATCGTGGGCGAGCATCGCGAAGATGTGCCCGTTGAAACGCAAGGCGGATGAGCCGAAGCCCGCGGTCGCGCGCGGCGGCACCACGCCATCGAGGGATGCGAACTCGGCGACGAGCAGGGCGAACCGATCGGACGGCAGCATGAAGGTCATCCTCGTCCCCTTGCGGCCGCCGCACAACTTCGTGCGCCTTGACACGCCCATCCCCGTTCCCTAGCCTGAGAAACGCGACGAAACCAGTCGTAAATTTCCAGAAATGTTTCGTGACAGCGAGGTCAGCATGGTCGAAGTGCGTCCGCCCGGGTTCGTCCGCACCGAAGGAACCCGGTTTCTCGACGGCTGGGGCCGCCCCACCCGGTTCACCGGCGTGTGCGTGGGCGGCTGGCTCAACATGGAGAACTTCGTCACGGGCTACGCAGCCAACGAGACCCTGATGCGCACGAAGGTCGCCGCCGTGATCGGCGCCGCGCGCGCCGATCGCTTCTTCGGGCGACTTCTCGACGCCTTCTACGGGGAAGCGGACGCCGAGTTCCTCGGCTCGCTCGGAATGACGGTCATCCGTATCCCCGTCAACTACCGGCACTTCGAGAGCGATGCGGACCCGTTCACGATCCTGCCGACGGCGTTCGACCACCTCGACCGTGCGATCGAGGCCTCCGGGCGGCACGGGATCTACTCGATCATCGATCTGCACGCGCTGCCGGGAAGCCAGAACCACCACTGGCACTCCGACAACTCGACGCACGAACCGCACCTCTGGCAGCACCCGCACTTCCAGGATCGGGTGGTGAACATCTGGGAGGCGATCGCCGAGCATTACAAGGACAACACCTGGGTCGCCGGCTACAACCTGATGAACGAGCCGGCCGATGAGACCCGAGCGGTGGTGGGGCCGCTCTATCGCCGACTCTTCGAGGCGGTGCGGGCGATCGACAGCGATCACACGATCTTCCTCGACGGCAACACGTACTCGACGGAGTTCGACATGTTCGACGCGGAGCCGTGGCCGAACGTCGTCTACTCCCTGCACGACTACGTTGCGGCGGGCCTCGGACGCGGCGGAGACTATCCGGGCCACACTGACGGCACGTACATCGATGCCGCCTATGCCAGGGAGAAGTTCCTGCAGCGCTCCGAGTATGCGCGCCGCACCGGAACGCCGATCTTCGTCGGGGAGTTCGCGCCCATCTACACCGGTGACGAGCGAACCGACGCGATGCGCCGGCAGATCCTCGCCGACCAGCTCGAGCTCTACCGCGAATTCGACGTCAGCTGGACGAGCTGGATGTACAAGGACCTGGGCAGACAAGGTCTCGTCTCCGTCTCCGAGGACTCGCCGTACAGGCGCCGCTTCGATGCTTTCGTCGCGAAGAAGAACCGGCTCGCCGCCGACCAGTGGGGCAGCGATCGGCTCGGGGGCGACGGCGTGCGGCCGGTGAGCGAGGCTGTGCAGGAATTGATGGCCCGCGAGTTCCCGAACTGGACACCGTATCCGTGGGGCCGGTTCGACACGGTCGCGACCGTTCTGAACAACCTGCTCTTCGCGCAGCCGCTTGCAGACGATTACGCAGAGCTCTTACGGGGGCTGACCGATGATGAGCTCGACGAACTCGCCGACTCGTTCTCCTTCGAGAACTGCGCGGTGAGCGAGAGCCTGCGAGACCAGTTGGTGTCCGGCCAGGATCCGCAGGATGCCCCTGCCGTGAAAGCCGGACGGGCCTGAAGTGCGCGCGGTCGTACTCCGGTCGCCTGGCGTCCCTCCCGTCATCGAGGACGTCGAGCTGTCAGCACCGCTGCCGGGGGAGGTCCGCGTCCGCATCGAGGCTGCCGGGGTCTGCCACAGCGACTACCACTACATGACCGGCGACCTGAAGGCACCCCTCCCGCTCGTGCTCGGACACGAGGGTGCAGGCATCGTCGAGGAGGTGGCCAGCGGCGGGTCGGGGCGGATCCGGGTGGGGGACCGCGTGGCCCTGCTCTGGCGGCCGCGGTGCGGGCACTGCGCCGCCTGCATCGCCGGCAATCCGGTGCTCTGCGAGCTGGGCCCCGTTCAGGCGAACTCGGGTGGCCTCCCGGATGGCACGTCGCGCCTCACGCTGCCCGGCGGCGGTGAGTTGCACCACCTCATGGGCGTCTCGTGCTTCGCCGAGCGAGTGGTGGTGAATGAGAACGCAGCAGTCGTGGTTCCGGATGGCGTGCCGCCGGAGGTCGCCGCGATCGCAGCCTGTGCGGTCATCACGGGTGTCGGCGCCGTCTTCCACGAGGTCCGCGAGGCAGCCGGGCGACCGCTGCTGGTGGTCGGTGCCGGCGGCGTCGGACTGTCGAGCGTGATGGGCGCTGCGCTCGTGGGCGCACATCCGATCATCGTGGTCGACGTCGACCCGGCGAAACTCGACCTCGCCCGCGAGCTGGGCGCGACGCACACGATCGACGCGCGCCAGGAGGATGTCGTCGAGCGAGTGCTGGAGATCACCGACCGCGCGGGGGTGCCGTGGGCGATCGAGGCGATCGGTCGCGCGCAGACCCTGGAGCAGGCGCTGGCCTGCGTCGCCGCGGGCGGCACTCTCGTCTCTGTCGGGCTCGGCGCGGCGGACTCCCGGTTCACCGTGCCGCTCAATCAACTGGTGCAGCGGCAGAAGCGGGTCGTCGGCTCGCTCTACGGGTCGAGCAATCCCCACCTCGACCTGCCGCGCATCTTCTCGCTCTACCTCGCCGGGCTCCTGCCCATCGACCGGCTTCTCGGCGACCGCCTGCCGCTCGCCGAGTTCGCCGAAGCATATCGGCGGTTGACCGACGGTGCGGTCGGGCGCGGAATACTCTTGCCGTGATGGCATCCAGAACCGAAGGAGTCTGAACAGATGGTCCGCTCACAAGGCTGGTACGGCGGAGAAGGCCGCGACTCGTACATCCATCGGGCATGGATGCGCAGGGGAGTGCCGGACCACGCGTTCGACGGGCGCCCGCAGATCGCGATCGCGAACACCGCGAGCGACCTGACGCCGTGCAACATGCACCTCGACGAAGTCGCCGAGTACGTCAAACAGGGTGTGTGGGAGGCGGGTGGGGTCCCGCTGAACCTGCCGGTCGTCTCGCTCGGCGAGACCCTGGTCAAGCCCACGGCCATGCTCTGGCGGAACATGGCTGCGATGGCGATCGAGGAGATGCTTCGCGCCAATCCGATCGACTCGGTCGTTCTTCTCGGCGGCTGCGACAAGACGATCCCTGCGCTTCTCATGGGTGCCGCCTCCGTCGATCTGCCAGCGGTCGTCGTGCCCGGCGGGCCGATGCTCAACGGCTACTTCCGTGGCGAACGGATGGGCTGCGGCACAGGGGTCTGGAAGCTGTCGGAAGAGGTCCGCGCCGGAACGCTCGCCGCGGCCGACTTCGAAGCGACCGACAAGACCATGATCCGGAGCAAGGGCCACTGCAACACCATGGGCACCGCATCGACGATGGGCCTCATGGCGGAGGCGCTCGGAATGACCATCCCCGGTGTGGCCGGAACCCCTGCCGCCGACAGCAGACTGCTCGAGGCCGCACACGCCTCCGGCCGGCTGGCCGTCGAGCTCGCCCTCGAGGACCGACGCATCTCCCAGGTCATCACGAAGGAGTCGTTCCACAATGCGATCGTGGCGCTCGCCGGAATCGGAGGTTCGACGAACGCGGTCGTGCATCTGCTGGCGATCGCCGGCCGGCTGGGCATCGAGCTGACCCTCGAGGACTTCGACCGGATCGGCGGCCAGGTTCCGCTGCTGGTGAACCTGCAGCCCGCCGGAACCTACCTCATGGAGGATCTGTTCCGGGCCGGTGGCTTCCTCGCTGTGCTCGATCAGCTCGCCGATCTCCTCGACCCGGTCGCGACGACGGTCACGGGCCGGCCCCTCACGGACTACCTGGGCGGCCGCCAGGTCTGGGACCGCGACGTCATCTCCCTGCGAGACGACCCCCTGCAGGACGACGCAGGCATCGCGGTCCTCCGGGGAAACCTCGCTCCCCGCGGTGCCATCATCAAGCCGGCCGCCGCCACTCCGGAGCTGCTGGTGCACACCGGGCGGGCTGTCGTCTTCGACTCGATCGAGGACGCCCACGCGCGTCTGGACGACCCCGATCTCGACGTCGACGCCGACTCGGTTCTCGTCCTGCGCGGATGCGGACCGAAGGGCTACCCAGGAATGCCAGAGGTCGCGAACATGCCACTGCCGCAGAAGCTGCTGAAGCAAGGGGTGCGGGACGTCGTCCGCATCAGCGACGGCCGCATGTCGGGGACGGCCTACGGAACGGTCGTGCTGCACGTCGCTCCGGAGGCCGCTGCCGGTGGCCCGCTCGCCCTGGTCCAGGACGGCGACCTCATCTCGCTGGACGTCCCCCGCCGCAGGCTCGAGCTGCTCGTCGACGCCGAGGAGCTCGCGAGCCGCACAGCTGCCCAGCGCCAGATCGACGCGTTCGCGACGGCCGACCGCGGCTGGCAGAAGCTCTACATCGACCACGTGCAGGGCGCAGACACCGGTGCCGACCTCGACTTCCTGGTCGGGTCGAGCGGGTCCGAGGTCACACGGGAGTCCCACTGAGCGCCGGGGTCGCGGCGGACCTGCCGCCAGGCGTGGCGGTCACTGCCACCCTCCGTCGATGACCCAGGTCTGCGCAGTCGCCAGCCGGGAGTCGTCGGCCGCGAGCCACAGCAGAAGCCGCGCGACGTCGGCCGGGTAGAGGAGCTCGGGCAGGCACTGTGCAGCCAGGATCTTGTCGTGCTCGGCCTCGCCGACCCAGCTGGCGAGTTGGCGAGGTGTCATGATCCAGCCGGGGATGATGCAGTTCACCCGGATGCCGTCTCCGCCGAGCTCTCGGGCGAGCGTGCGGGTGAGCCCTTCGATCCCTGCTTTGGCGGCGATGTAGACGGGCAGGTCCACCAGATCGATGTGCGCGCTGATCGATCCGAGGTTGATGATCGAGCCGCCGCCGGCAGCCTTCATCATCGGCCAGACCGTCTGCGCGGCGAAGAAATGGTGACGGATGTTGACGGCGATCCCCTCATCCCACGCCGTGACGTCGACGTCGGCGACCCCACGCCGGGTGTCGTTCGCGGCATTGTTCACCAGGATGGTCGGCGGGCCGAGGAGATCGGATGCACGGATGATCGCGCGTTGGAGGGAGGGGACATCGCGCACATCCACTGCCTGGAACAGCGGCGCCGGGTCGCCTCTTCCTGCGACGGCCGAGGCCAGCTCCGCCCCCGCGGCCTCGTCGACGTCGGCGAACGCGACCCGGACGCCCTGGGCCGCGAGCTGCGACACGAATTCTGCGCCGAGACCGGTCGCGCCGCCGCTGACGAACGCTGTGCGTCCGTCCAGCGAGGGGTAGCGGGCGTATTCGGGCGACGCAGACACCTCATTGGCGATCGTCATCGATGTCCTTTTCACTGTAAGGTTTCTACGTTCCCGAGAAAACTATCTGAATCGTCAGCGTATGAGGTCACCCGCATCCCGTCAACCGAACCGTCCTGTCGGACGGGCCCGCGTCGCGCCCGCAGCTAGCATGAGGCCTATGCACAACGACGACGCCGCTGAGGCGCCGCGGGCCCGGGCCACGCTCTCGGAGGTTGCCGCTCTCGCGAACGTCTCCGTGGCGACCGTCTCCAAAGTCCTCAACGGACGGAGCGGGGTCTCCGACGAGACCAGGAGCCGCGTCGAGGGCCTCCTCGACGAACGGAACTACAACCGGCGGCTGAGCTCGCAGGCGGCGGCCCCATTGATCGAGGTCCTGTGCTTCGAGCTCGACAGTCCGTTCGGCGGAGCGGCGATCGTCGGCATCGAGCGGGTCGCGAGGGAGCACGGCATCGGCATGGTCGTCTCCGGTGCCGAAGAGTCCCATCTCCCGCCATCCGGCTGGGTGGATGGGGTTCTGCAGCGGCAGCCGCTGGGAATCATCCTGGTCGCGGCGCTGCTGCCCGAGAAGGACAAGGCGCGGCTGCGCAGTCGCTCCATCCCCATCGTCATGATCGATCCGTACGGCGCGCCGGCGAGCGACGCCCCCTCGATCGGTTCCGCGGACTGGAGCGGCGGCTTCCATGCGACGCAGCACCTGATCGAGCTCGGTCACGAGCGCATCGCGATCATCACGGGGCCCGAGAGCATGATGGCCGCGACCGCACGACTCTCCGGCTATCGCGCGGCGCTCGAGGCGGCGCGGATCCCCGTGCGGCGCGACTACATCCGGCCGGGGAAGTTCCACCGGCTCGACGGCTTCACGGAGGCGACGGAGCTGCTCTCGTCGGACGACCCGCCGACGGCGATCTTCGCTTCGAGCGATCTCCAGGCGCTGGGTGTCTATGAAGCAGCGCGCATTCTCGGGCTGCGGGTGCCGGAGGATCTCTCGGTGGTCGGCTACGACGACCTCGCGATCGCCCAATGGGCCGGGCCTCCGCTCACCACGGTGCGCGTTCCGTTGGCCGAGATGGCCGAGCAGGCGACGCACCTGGTGACCCGGTTGCGCGATGAGCCCGAGTTGGCGTTCAGCCGCGTGGACATGGCGACGTCTCTCGTCGTGCGCGAGAGCACTGCGCCACCGCGCACCTGACAGGTCCCTTTCGCGAATCGATCCTCGATTGCCCTCGTATTGCTCGATCGTTTTACGAAACATTTCCAAACTATAGGTAAACCTTGACTTGGGTTTCACCCGGAGATACATTCATCACCAGTGTCACTGCGTGCTCCGGTCCCCCCGGCACGCATCACGAAGACGAAGTGGTCTCTCTCGGCCTCGACGATCTTCGATCACGTCGGGTCGGCTGATCCGGCGCTCACCCGGACACATAGCTGTGTCCGCGACGCAAGAGGACTGACATGCGATTCACACTCACATCGAAGACAGCGCTTCGGTCGATCGCTGCCCTCACGTTGGCCGGGCTGGCCAGCATGGGTCTCGCCGCCTGTTCGGGCTCCGACTCGAGCACCGGAGAAACCGGCTCGGCGACGAAAGGCACGATCAACTGGTGGGGCTGGACTCCGACCAACACCGACGAGGCGAAAGAGTTCATCGCCGCGTTCAACAAGGAATATCCGAACATCACGGTCAACTTCAAGCTGATCGGCATCTCCGACTACCAGGCGGCGATGCGTCCGGCACTCGCCTCCAACAGCGGCCCCGATGTCTTCGATCTGCAGCCCGGCGCATACGTGCAGCAGTTCGGCGGCTACGCCAAAGACCTGGCACCCGCGGCTGAGAAGGCACTCGGCAGCGACTGGAAGTCGCAGATCGCCAAGATCGCCGTCGACGGGCTGACCGCGAAGGGCAAACTGACCGCGTTGCCGATCGGCTCGTCCTACGCGGGCTCCCTCTGGTACAACGCTGCGGACTTCGCGAAATACGGGCTCAAACCGCCGACCACACTCGACGAGTGGAAGAACGTCTGCCAGACGTTGAAGAGCAAAGGCGTCGGATGCTTCGCCCAGGGCGCGTCGCAGGAAGGCTTCGATCAGGACACGCTGCAAGCGATCTCCAACTCCGTCGAGCCCGGCTACTGGACGAAGGCCTCCAAGGGCGACGCGAAATGGGATTCCCCGCAGATCGTCGAGACGCTGAAGATCTGGAAGGACCTCTTCGACAGTGGCATCATGCAGGAGGGCGCCCTCGGGGCCCAGCAGTACCCGGACATCAACAACGCGTTCCTGACCGGCAAGTACGCAATGGTGATGATGGGCAGCTGGTACACCCAGTACGCGACCCAGAATGCGATGACCCAGGCGATCTCCGCCGCGGGAGTCGCCGGCGCCAAGCCGTTCCCGATCCTGCCGATCCACTTCCCCGATGTGGCCGGCAAGGGCAATACCAGTGAGATGTTCGGTGACGCCGACTACGGCCTCGCGGTCGCGAGCAAGTCGAAGAACACTGCGGCCGCCGAGACGTTCGTGAAGTGGATGTCGACCAGCACCAAGGGTCAGCAGGTCGTGGCCGACAGGCTCGACACCACGCCGGTGCTGAAGGGCGTCGCGCCCGACTTCTCCACCATCAAGTTCGTCGACCCCAGCACGCAGACGAAACCGGTCAACGACTATCTGGCCGGCCTGACGAGCATCGCCGAACCCCGGTTCGCCCTGCTGAACGCGGACATCGAGAACGCCTTCCTCGCGGCAGCCCAGTCGGTCGGCGCAGGCAGCGCAACGCCCGAGCAGGCAGCCAAGACGCTGCAGCAGGCTGCGGACGCAGCCAAGGCGAACGGATGACCGTCTCCACCCAACGGGTAAGCAGCGCGGTCGGCTCATCGAGCCGGCCGCGCCGCCACCCCCGTCGTCTCCAGGCTCCGGGCCTGCCGTGGATCCTGCCGGCGCTCGTGCTGAGCGCCGGACTCATCTACTACTGCATCGGCTACACCGGCTACATCTCCACGCTCAACTGGGACGGGGCCAGCCCCGACCCGGAATCCGTCGGGCTGCGCAACTACACGAACATCTTCAACGACCCGGTGTTCTGGGGCGCGATCTGGCACACAGTCCTGTTCTTCATCGTCACGTTCGCCCTCCAGACCGCGATCGGGATGGTCTTCGCCGTCATCATGCACTCGCGCATCAGGCTGGCGGTGGTCTACAAGGTCATCGTCTTCGTGCCGGTGGTGCTCGCTCCCGCCATCATGGCGCCGGTGTTCCGCCAGATCTTCGCGGCCGATGGCCAGCTGAACTGGGTGCTCCATCACATCGGGCTCGGCTTCCTCGCCCAGCCGTGGATCGGTCAGACCTCCACCGCTCTGCCGGTGATCATGGTGATCTCGATCTGGCAGTGGACCGGACTGACGTTCGTGCTCTACTACGCGGCGATGAGCCAGGTCGACCAGTCGCTGATCGAAGCGGCGCGCATCGACGGAGCCGGCAACGTGCGCACCCTCGTGAGCATCATCTGGCCCACCCTGCGCGGGACCACGCTCGCGCTCGCGATCCTCAGCGCCATCGGCGCGCTCAAGACTTTCGACGTGCCCTGGCTGGTGACCGTCGCCGGGCCGAACAACGCGACGCAGTTCCTCGGCACGTACATCTACCAGATGACCATCCAGCTGGCCCACGTCGGCTACGGTGCAGCGCTCGCGATCATCCTGCTCGTCATCGCGCTGGTGATGGCTATCGTGCTGCAGGTCGCCGGCCGCGAGAAGACCGGAGGACGCTGATGTTCGAGGTTCGCCGCTGGTGGAGCAAGGGCCTGCTGCAACTGCTGGCCACACTCCTCGTCCTTCCGTACCTCTTCCCGCTGGTCGCGATGGTCCAGGGCTCTTTCGCCGGCGCCGGGTTGGCCAACTATCGGGACGTGCTCCAGGTGCCCGGCTTCTTCCGGTTCTTCCTCAACAGCGCGATCATCGCGGCCGGCGTCATCGTCCTCGTGTACGCGGTGACGATGCTCGCGGCGTATGGTTTCGCCAAGCTGCACATCCGCTTCCGGGAGCTCTATTTCTGGATGCTGCTGGTCTGCCTCACCCTGCCCGAGGTCGTGCTCCTGACCCCTCTCTTCGTGACCACCCAGGCACTCGGCCTGTTCAACACCTACGCCGCGGTCATCCTGCCGCTCGCTGCGTTGCAGGTTCCTTTCGCGGTTCTGCTGACACGCAACTTCATCAACGGGCTGCCGGACGAGATGTTCGAGGCGGCACGCGTCGACGGAGCGAACTCCGTGCGCGGGTTCTTCCATCTGATCGTCCCGCTGACCCGGCCCATCGCCGCGGCAGTGCTGATCTTCACCCTCATCGGTGCGTGGAACGACTACCTGATGCCGCTCGTGTTCCTGCAGTCGCAGGACATGCAGACCATCACCCTGGTTCCGCAGTTCTTCGTCGGCGAATTCAGCAACGACCAGACGAAGATCCTCGCCTCCGCGGTCCTGACCGCGATCCCGGAGATCGTCGCCTACCTGTGCCTGCAAGGCATGTTCGAACGCGGCCTCGCGGCCGGCGCCATCAAATGATCCGACCACTAGGAGTCTGAAATGCCACTCATTCAAGTCGACCTCGACCGCGGACTCTTCGAGGCGTCGCACGCCGAGATCGGAGACGCGATCCACGGCGCGCAGATCGACGCGCTCGGGATCCCCGCCGACGACCGGTTCCAGGTCTTCCGCCCGCACGGGCCCGGCGAGCTGAAGTTCGACGGCGGCTACAACGGGGTCGACCGGAAGAGCCTGGTGCTCATCCATGTGACCGCAGTCCACATGTATCCCGTCGCGGTGAAGCGCCGGTTCTTCGAAACGGTCGCCGACCGGCTGGCGCCCCTCGGCATCCGCTCGGAGGACATCCTCATCTCGCTCGTCGAGAACGGCTTCGAAGACTGGTACGCGGGAAAGTGAGCACCGACGGACAGCTCCTCCGGTACGACCGGGCACCCCTCCGCGTGCTCTTCCTCGGCGGCACGGGAACGATCAGCTCGTCATGCGTGCGGCTCGCCGTCGCCACCGGGATGGCCGTCTCCGTTCTGAACCGCGGCGCGAACACGGCCGGCCGCTCGCTGCCCGCGGAGGTCGAGCAGGTCACGGGCGATGTCTCCGACCCAGGGTCGCTCCTGGCGGCGCTCGGCGACCGCTCCTTCGACGCGGTCGTCAACTTCCTCTCCTACGACGAGGATGACGTCGCCCGCTCTGTGCGCCTGTTCGCCGGGCGCACGTCCCAGTATGTGCACATCAGCTCGGGCTCGATCTACTCCAAACCGGTGCTGGTGAGCCCGATCACGGAATCGACCCCCGTCGGCCCCAACCCCCCGCTACCGTATGCGACGGCCAAGTGGCGAGCCGAGCTCGCCCTGGCCCGCGCCCATCGGGAGCAGGGCTTCCCGGTCACCGTCATCCGGCCGTCTCACACCTATGACGACTCGAACCCGCCGCTGCCGGGAGGCTGGACCGTGCTCGACCGGATGGCGCGGGGCGCGGAGATCCCGGTCCACGGTGACGGGACATCGTTGTGGACCCTCACACACGCCGAGGATTTCGCGCAGGGTCTCGTCGGGCTGCTCGGCAGCGAACGCGCGGTGGGGGAGACCTTCCACATCACCGGCGACGACGTACTGACCTGGGACCAGATCTACGGGCTGTTCGCCACCGCGCTGGGAGTGCGGCCACGCCTCGTCCACGTCGCGAGCGAGCTCTACCCGGTCGTGGCGCCCGAGTGGTTCTGGTCGGGCGAGTTCGTCGGCGATCTCGGACACTCCGCGGTCTTCGACAACGCGAAGATCCGTCGCTTCGTGCCGGGCTTCGCGCCGCGACTGACGTTCGAGCGGGCGGTGCGGCGGATGCTGGTATGGCGGGCGGATCACCCCGAGACGACGAGGGGGGACGCAGCGACCGAGGCGGTGCTCGATCGTATCGTCGACGCCTACCATGCCGCGCACCGGGCGTTCGCCGACCGTGCGCCGGCACTGCAGGAGGCCGTGTCGTGACACTCGCGACGCGCGCCCTCGGTTTGACCTCCCTCACCGTGACGGAGCTCTGCATGGGGACGAGCCCGCTCGCGAGCATGCCGCAGTTGTACGGCTACGACGTCAGCGACGAACAGGCGATCGCGACGATCGAGGCCGTGCTCGACAGCGACATCCACTTCATCGACACGTCGAACGGCTACGGGCAGGACGGAGAGGCGGAGAAGCGGATCGGCGTGGCACTGGCACGGCGTGGCGGACTGCCGGACGGAGTCGTGCTCGCGACGAAGGTCGATCCGGACCCGGCGACGGGCGACTTCTCGGGTGCCAGGGTTCTGGTCTCCTACGAGGAGAGCCTCGACCGCCTCGGGGTGGACCGGGTGCCGCTGCTCTACCTGCACGATCCCGAGCGCATTGCTTTCGAGGACGGCGTAGCTCCCAGCGGACCGGTCGAAGCGCTGATGGCCCTGCGTGCGCAGGGGCGCGTCGATCACATCGGCATCGCGGGCGGCCCGGTGGACCTGCTCTCGCGCTACCTCGGGACGGGCGCCTTCGACGTCGTGCTCAGCCACAACCGGTACACGCTGCTCGACCGCTCGGCGGAGGACCTGTTCGCTTTCGCTCACGCTCACGGCATCGGGGTGGTGAACGCTGCGCCGTACGGCGGTGGGATGCTCGCGAAAGGCCCGGACGTGCAGTCCAGCTACGGGTATGGCGAGCGCCCGGACCAGGTCGCCGACAGCGCGCGGGCGATGGCAGCCGCGTGTGCACGGTACGACGTGCCTCTCGCCGCCGCCGCACTGCAGTTCTCGCTCCGTTCCACCTCGATCGACGCGACGGTGGTCGGCGTCTCCTCACCGGAGCGGGTCGCGCAGACGCTGGCGTATGCCGACCTGGACATCTCCGAGTCGCTCTGGGAAGAGCTGGAGAGCCTGGTGCCGTCGTCCACGTCGTGGCTGTACTGAAGACGGCCGCGGACGGAGACGCCCTCCCGCGTCTGCCGGGTTCAGCTCGCGACGGACCTGCGGCGGAAGACCCAGTTGACCGTGTCCCGCCACGTGTCGCGCAGTTCGCGGTCCCGTCGCCACTCCCGCCAGGTGAGCCAGATGATCACGGCATCGAACACGGTCAGCACGGCGATCCCGATGGATGGTTTGGTCACCAGCTCATAGATCTGGAAGATCAGGAACGCCCCGAGTGCCGCCATCGCCCACGGATAGATGCGTCGCGAGCCGATCAGCAGCGCGATGACGATCGCGATCTTCACCACGCCGTGCACCAGGAGGTAGGCAGCGACGAAGCCCTGTGCGCCCGCGTGGAGGTGGGATGCGCCGTGGAGGATGAGGTTGGCGATGAGATCGTTCGGGTCTTCCGACAGCTCCTCGCCTGTCACGGCGTTGGCAGCTCCGACGAGCTGCGCCGGGCTGACGAACAGCAGGAACACTCCGCCGGCCAGCTCCAGCAGGCCGTCGATGCCCTTGAACACGACGCCGACGAGGAAGACCAGATCGAGGATGCGCTCTTTCACGATCACGTCCCTGCCAGGGAGCCCCATCCGTGCCGTCGGCGGATCTCAGCCCGGACGCTCACGCGCGCCCGCTCCCGGTTCGGATAGGGGTGGCCGGTGTAATGCATCGACAGCGCATCGATATCCGCCTTGTCGACATCGTCGGTGATGGATGTGACGAGCAGCTGCAGGCTCAGGTGGCTGTACCAGTCGGTTCCGTTGAGAACGGTGAGGGCGAACCGGGGATCGCGACGGAGGTGCGCCAGGCGTGTGCGCGCTGCGTCCAGGTTGACGAGGATGGTCCCGTCCGCCTCCAGCAGGTACCAGGTGGCGACGCTGACCGGGCGCCCATCCTTGGCCAGGGTCGCCATGACCGCAGGGTTCGGCTTTTCCAGGAAGGCGCGGGCGGAATCAGGGAGCGAAGACTGCATATCGGCACAATACGCCCCTGATCGGGGGTGATTTCGAACGATTCCGTGCGCGTTTCGCCCCCACTACTAGGTATTTCGGGGCTTCACGAATCGCAGGAGACTGATTGTGACCCGCAGCATTGAACAGAAGACGCCAACCGCGCCGCCGACCCGCCGCTGAAAGCCGAACCGAAATGCACACCTCCGACACCATCACCGCAGACACCGTCACCGCGGACTCTGAGACCGCCGCCGCCGACCTGTGTGCGTTCTTCCACGGCACTCACGCCCACCAGTGGGAGTACACGAACGGTCACCTGGTGTGTGCGTTCTGCGATTGCAAGCAGCCGTTCACGTCTTAACGATGTAGCCTCAGCCCGCCGGAACATTCAGCACCGGGACGGACGAGGAGATGGATGCCATGAAGAGAGACCTCTTCACCGACGATCACGAAGCGTATCGTGACACGGTCAGGGAATTTCTGAAGCGCGAAGTCGTCCCGAACTGGGAACGGTGGGACGACGAGCACATGATCGATCGCCGTGTCTACGTGAAAGCGGCTGAGACCGGTCTCTACGGCCTGCAGATCCCTGAGGAGTACGGCGGCGCCGGCGAGATGGACTACCGGTACCGGATGGTTGTCGCCGAAGAGATCGCCAAGACCGGTGCCACCTCGTTCGCGGTCACCATCGCAGTGCAGGACGACCTCGTGCTGCACTACCTCCGCGACCTGACGACCGACGAGCAGCGTCAGCGCTGGCTTCCGCCGTTCGCCGCGGGCGAGCTGATCGGCGCCCTCGCGATGACCGAGCCGGGCGCGGGAAGCGACCTCCGCGGCATCCGGACCCGTGCGGTGCAGGATGGCGACGATTGGATCCTCAACGGCCAGAAGACGTTCATCTCGTCCGGCATCATGGCCGATGTCGTGGTCGTGGCCGCGCAGACCAATCCCGAGGCCGGTTCCAGGGGCTTCACGCTGTTCGTCGTCGAGACGGGGATGCCCGGTTTCGAGCGCGGCCGCCAGCTCGACAAGATCGGCCTCATGGGCCAGGACACCGCCGAACTCTTCTTCCGCGATGTGCGGGTCCCGGCGGCGAATGTGCTGGGCGGCGAGGGGCGCGGACTGCAGAACCTCATGAGTCACCTCCCGCGGGAGCGGCTCGGCCTCACGATCAACGCGTTCGCGAAGGCCCGAGCGATCTTCGAGGAGACCCGGCAGTACTGCGCCGACCGGATGGCGTTCGGCAATACGCTCGACAGCCTGCAGCACGTCCGTTTCGAGCTCGCCGAGATGTCGACCGAGATCGATGTCGCCGAGGCTTATGTCGACAAATCGATCCTCGCGTACAACGTCGACGAGCTGACCCCGACGGATGCGGCCAAGGGCAAGTGGTACCTCACGGACCTTGAGAAGCGGGTCATCGATCGCTGCCTGCAGCTGCACGGCGGCTACGGTTTCATGCGCGAGTTCCACGTCGGCAGGGCCTACATCGACACCCGGGTCGAGACGATCTACGGCGGCACCAACGAGATCATGAAGGACCTCATCGGCCGGGAGCTCGTGCAGGAGCTGCGCCGGCACGAGTGACGCCATGCCCAGGCGAACCCCGGCGGACGACGCCGTCGACCCTGTCGACGCGGCGAATTTCGCGCTCGAGCGACATCAGCCGAACGTTGTCACGATGGTCGGGCTGCTTGCGCCGGGCGGGTTCGTCGACGACCGCGGTCATCCGGACCTCCCCCGTCTGCGCAGCGTCCTCGCCGATCGGGTGGCGGCCGTCCCCGCGTTGTGTCGTCGTCCTGTCGAGCAGGGTGGGATGTGGAGATGGGTGGGGGCGGCGCCGGAGATCGAGCACCACGTGCGGCTCGCGGAACCGGCCCCGGCCACGGATCGCGCGCCGGGAACGTCGATTCTCGAACAGACCTGCGCGCAGGCGGTGATGCGGCCGCTGGCGGCGGGCAGGCCGCTGTGGGAGCTGCTGCTGGTGCCCGCGGCGGACGGCCCGCGCTGCGGCATCCTCTTCCGCGTCCACCACGTTCTTGCGGACGGGATCCTCGTCGAGGCGCTGATTCAGGCGCTGTCCGATGTCGACACCGCTGCCGGTGGCGCGCCTCGCATCCAGCGCGACAGGGCTGCAACCCAGCCGGACGGGGCACCGGCTTCGGCCGGAGTTCCCCTTCTCCAGAGAGTGCGGACATTCGCGGAACAGACCATCGCCGTCTTCCGGCGCAGCGTGCGTTCGAAAGTGCTTCTCGGCCCCCTGAGCGACAGCCGCGACGTCGCCTTCTTCGACGTCGAACTCGGCCCGCTCCACAACGGATCGGCCGAACGAGGTGGGACCGTCAACGACGCGTTCCTCGCCTCCTTCGGCCGGGGGATCGGCGCTCTGCTCGAAGAAGTCGGCGAGCCGCTGCCCGAGACAGTTCCCATCTCCTGTCCGGTGCGGCTGCCTCGAAGCCCGGGGGAGGGCAACGCCACCGGCGTCATGCTCGTGCCCGTCCCGGTCGCTGCGGCCGACATCCTCGACGCGGTGACCGTGGTCGCGAAGACCACGCGGACCGAGAAGGTGCGCGCCCGCGCCGCCGGGACCTTCGAGTGGATGCGAGGGCCGCGAATGGCCGGTCTGTTGATGCGGTTCGCCAACAGCCAGCACGCGGTCGCCGCGATCGCCTCAGATCTTCCGGGACCGGCTCACCTCCTGAGGTTGGCGGGCGCGGAGCTGGTTCGTGTGTGGCCGCTGGCGCTGCTTTCGGCCAACGTGCGCGTCGGGGCGCTGTGCGTCTCGTATGCGGGGAGGCTGTCGGTCAGTGTGCAGACGGATGCGCAGCACGTGCCGCGGGCGCGGGTCGTCGCCGACGCGATGGCAGCGGCCCTGCGTGAGATCTCGAAGTGACCACCGGCGCGCGTTCCAGCCGGTTCCCGCACGCAGCTCGTGCATCCGCACACTTTGCGTACCACTGCTCATGTTGCACCGTGGGCGCGGGTTCAGAACCTGTGCGGTCGAGGTCTTGATGGCGCCAACGCCGCCATGGTGCTGCGGGATCGTCGAGATTCTCACGTAGAGCCGGTGAGGTACCGCTGCACGGCCGGCGCCACCGCGGCGACGAGGGTCTCGTGCGAGAGCTCTGCGATCGCTGGGAACTCGAGCACGTGGCGGGCTACGGCGACGCCCAGGAGGTGCGATGCCGCGAGGGCGACACCGCGCATCCGCTGCTCCTCGATGCCGGCGCCGCTGCGCAGGCGGGCCACCATGACGGATTTCAGCATCTCGGCCGCCCGGCTCGACGTGACCGCCGAGCGGACGAGCGACAGCAGGATGGGCCGGGTCTCCGGGTCGTCCCACAACCGCAGATAGGCGTCGGCCACGCGCTCGCCCAGGTCGTCGGGTTGTCCGGACAGGGCTTCGGTCATCCGCTGCGGAATGGTACTGCGATCGGCCACGACGGCGCCGAACAGGGCGTCTTTGTCGCCGAAGTAGTGGCGGATGAGCGCGGGGTCGACCCCCGCCGCCGCGGCGATCGCTCGAATCGAGGCGCCATCGAAGCCGCGCTCGGCGAACAGGTCGCGGGCCGCGTCGAGGATGGCGTCTCGGGTTCCGCTGTCGCCGACCCGCCGGCCGGTGGGCCGTTTTCGGGGCGCGTCGGCGTGTGTCATGGATCCCAGCGTACTCTCCACGTGGGGATATCCTCAGGCGTGGAGTTAGGTCTACGCTGGGAACACCGACAGGAAGGTGCGGGCCGATGAACGCCGACGCGGTGATCGAGATCGAGGGACTGACCAAGTCCTACGGGAAGTTCCAGGCGCTGAAGGGCGTCGACCTCAGTGTGGAGAAGGGCGAAGTCCACGGGTTCCTCGGCCCCAACGGCGCCGGGAAATCCACGACGATCAGGGTCCTGCTCGGTCTGCTGCGCGCCGACGGGGGATCGGTCCGGCTGCTCGGCGGCGACCCGTGGAAAGACGTGGTCGAACTGCATCGCCGGCTCGCCTACGTGCCCGGCGATGTGTCGCTGTGGCCCGGGATGACCGGTGGTGAGGCGATCGACCTGCTCGGCACCCTGCGCGGGGGCCTGGACGAGAAGCGGCGCGCCGACCTGCTCGAGCGTTTCGAACTCGACCCCACCAAGCGTGGCCGGCAGTACTCGAAAGGGAACAAGCAGAAGGTCGCGATCGTCGCTGCGCTCTCGTCGGATGTCGAGGTGCTCATCCTCGACGAGCCGACGAGCGGGCTCGACCCGCTGATGGAGAACGTCTTCCAGGAGGTCATCGGCGAAGCCAAGCAGCGTGGCACAACGGTGCTGCTCTCCAGCCACATCCTCGCCGAGGTCGAGACGCTCGCCGACCGGCTGAGCATCATCCGCGACGGTGTGATCGTGGAGAACGGCACCCTGCCCGAGCTGCGCGGCCACACCCGTACGTCGATCCACGCCGAACTCACGCGTGCGCCGTCCGAGCAGGACCTTGCGACCTTCCACGATGTGCGTCTCGATGGCGCGAAGCTGACCGGCACCGTCGACTCGAACCGGATCGGCGAGGCCATGAACGTACTCGCTCCGTTCGGCATCGCGTCGCTGACCGTGGAGCCGCCGTCGCTCGAATCGCTGTTCCTGCGCCTCTACGAGAACGAGAACGCGGATGCGGATGCGGATACGGATCCGGCGGCGACCCGATGAGTACCGCTCTCGCCGGCACCGCGCCACTGCTGCGCACCTCCGTCAAGCACGACGGACGCGGGTTCGCACCCTGGATCGTCATCGTCACCGCGCTTTCGGTGTCGTCAGTGCTCGTCTATCCGTTGGTGTTCCCCGACCAGCAGCAGCGGGCCGCCTTGGCGACGGCGGTCGGCGCCAACCCGGCGCTCGGTCTGATCTTCGGCCCGGCGTTCGACCTGTCGACGACAGACGGCTTCAACGCCTGGCGCAGCCTCGCCCTCGGCGGCTTCCTTGCAGCGCTCGGCGCGATCTTCGCCGTCACCCGCGCCACCCGCGCGCAGGAGGATTCCGGCCAGGCCGAACTGCTGGCCTCTGGCGTCCTCGGTCGTGACAGCCGGCTGATGGCAGGGGCCGGACTGGCGCTCGTCGGATCGGTGATGCTCGGTGTGGTCGCCGGGGTCGTGACGGGACTGTGCGGCGGCAACTGGGAATCGTCGATGCTCCTCGGCGCGACCTTCACCGCCACCGGCTGGATGTTCACCGGTGTCGCCGCGGTCACCGCCCAGATCGGCTCGGACTCCCGCACCGCGAATTCGATCGCGATCGGCACGCTCGGTGTCCTGTTCTTCCTGCGTGGTTTCGCCTACTCCATCAAGGCGCCGATGTGGACGGTCTGGATCAACCCGCTCGGATGGATGACCGAGACCCGGCCGGCGAACGGCAACCATTGGTGGCCCCTCTTGCTCGCCCTCGCGCTCACGGTCGTGCTGCTGGCTGTGGCGTTCATCCTGCAGGCCCGCCGCGATTTCGGCGTCGGCGCCATCGCGCCACGACCAGGGCCTGCGCGCGGAAGGGATCGTTCCACCTGGCGCCTGACGCTGCGTCTGAATCGCGGGCCGATCATCACGTGGACGATCGCGTTCGTCGCCTTCGGCGTCGTGTTCGGCTATTTCGCGACCTCGATCACCGACATCCTCGGCTCCGACAGTGCGGTCAAACAGGTTCTCGCCGCCGGTGCGACCACTCCGGATGCGCTGGTCTCGGCATTCCTGGTCACCATCCTCAGTCTCGTGGGCATCATCGCCTCCATCCCCGGGGTCCAGATCATGCTGAAGCTGCGCACCGAGGAGCTGGAGGACCGGGTCGAACCGGTGATCGCCACGAAGGTTCCCCGGCCGCGCTACTACGCGAGCAACGTCGTCCTCGCGTTGGCGATGCCCGCGATCTATGTGCTCATCGCCGGCCTGGTGATCGCCACCCTCGCGTCGACCGCCGACATCGGCGTCGAGTTCGGCAACGCGATCCTCCAGGCGGTCGCAACCGTTCCGGCCGTCTGGACCGTCGTCGCGGTCTCCGTCCTCGTCGTCGGCGCGCGACCCAGGGTCAGCATCGCGGCCTGGCTCGGCGTGCTCCTCTCCTTCGTGCTCACGCTGCTCGGCCCGACGTTCAAACTCTGGGACTGGATTCTCGCGATCAGCCCGTTCTGGCACGTGCCGAACGTCACCGACAGCAACGCCGACTGGTGGGGGCTCCTCTGGATCTCGCTCGTGACCCTGCTGCTCGTTGCGGTCGGCTTCGCCGGGTTCCGGCGCCGCGACCTCGCCCGCTGACCGAGCCCGCTGACCGAACCGTTCAGCGACGCCGCGATGATGCCCGGACCGCGAGCCGTGCATCACCCCTTCCGGGTGATGCACCCGATGCACGCGCCGTGATCACTGCAGGAACGGTCACCGTACGGGGTAAGGCGTGGTCGGGTACCGGAGGTGCCGCCCTGGAACCGGCTCGGCTACGGCAACAACGCGGTGGAGGTCGTGTACGTCGACATCGTCTGAGGCGGGCACGGCGTGGCCGAAACGTCAATCCCTTTCGCGCTGGGGCGCATTCAACCTAGCCTTCCTCTGGGAGGAATCATGACGAGCGAACAACGCCAGGCTGCCGCGGCGATGATAGCCGCGTTCGAACTGGAGACGCGCGCCCACGGTGCGCCGGAGGCCGAGGTCCTCTATGTCGTCGAGGCGCTCGGGCGTGAATTCATCGTCTCGGACGAGATGGCCCGCATCTTCCTCCGCCAGGCCGCGCGTGTGCTCGAGGCCGACGAATCGACCCTGGTCGTGTTGCGGCACCATCACGGAGTCGAATTGCTCCTCATCACCGACGACAACTCGTTCTCGATCCGGGCGGCGGAGAACGCCGAAGCCCGGCCGTAGCGCCGACAACCGCGGTCGCCAGGTCAGGGTTGACTGGCGGTGGCGCAGACGTATCATGCAAGTGAGCACCCCGGACCCCGGTGCAGAAATCGGGGTATGCCATGAAGCTCATTTCGACGCCGTCGGCCGTGTTCGTCACCGGGAGCGAGATCGCGGATGCGGTCATCGGCTACGGCCTCGCCCTCGCCCGCAGACAGAGGATCGATGTCGTGGAGATCCCCGTGCGCTGGGACGGCGGTGTTCGCAGCCGCGCTCAGTTCACGGTCGGGTGGCTCGCCGCCGCCGCAACCGTGACCGTCGAACGCGAGGGTGAAGAAGAACTGTGCGACCCGCTGATGGTGTTCGAACTGAACGATAAGGCGGCTCACGTCGGCGTCGTCACAGCGCGGCCGTTCACGTCTACGGAGATCGCGGAGTTCGTCCGCTCAGAGACGGATGGCCTGACCGACGTGCCCTGAGCGGACCGGGGCCGGGTCCGCGGCGGGGTTACCGCACTACGC
This sequence comes from Leifsonia sp. Ger2509, assembly GCF_055231915.1. Lineage (NCBI taxonomy): Bacteria > Bacillati > Actinomycetota > Actinomycetes > Micrococcales > Microbacteriaceae > Leifsonia > Leifsonia sp. Ger2509. The sequence goes on along the minus strand of NZ_JBUYVB010000003.1, from coordinate 1,947,534 downwards.
TGGAAGATGTGGAAGGTCGACGTCGATGACCGGTGCTGACGAGGCCGGGCTGCCGTTCGCCGACGCGTTGCAGAGCGTCGGCGACGAAGGGCTGCCCATCGACCGGGTGGCGGATCCGTTCGTCGCGATCTTCCCCATCTCGGGCACCGCCGTCTCGACGCTCGGGGGGCTCCTCGGATCGGAGACCATCGCGGCGAGCGACGCGCGCGCGGCCAGGCTCGATGAGTTGCAGTTCGATCTCGGCGAAGGACCCTGCTGGGATGCCCTGCGCTCGCGCCGCCCGGTACTAGAGCCGGATGTGGCGGCGACAGAACAGCCCCGCTGGCCGGCGTTCTCGGAAGCCATCCTCGACGACGGCATCGGCGCTCTCTTCGCTTTCCCGATGCTTGTGGGGCCACTCCAGGTCGGGGCGGTCGATATGTACGCCGACCTGCCTGCGGCCCTGGACCGGATGCAGACGCGGCAGGCGTCCGCACTCGCCGACGTACTCGCCCGGCGCATCCTGCGTCACCGGATCGAGACGGCGGGTGCCGAGTACCACGACGACTCGCACAACCCGTTCTCGCGGCGCGCGATCCACCAGGCGACCGGGATGGTGCTGGCGCAGCTGTCGATCAGCGCGGATGACGCACTCCTGGTCATCCAGGCCCACGCATTCGCGAGCAACCGTTCGATGATGGATATCTCGCAGGATGTGCTCGACGGACGGATCGACTTCACGGCGTCGGCGGACGGAGGTGCTGAATGAGCGACACCCGTGAACAGCGGATGCTCCGAGCCTTTGCGACCCTGGCCGACACGCTCGTCGCGGACTTCGACGTCGTCGATCTGCTGCAGAACCTCGTCGACGCGTGCAGTGAGCTTCTCGGTGCGACCGCGTCGGGTGTGCTGCTGGCCGATCAGACCGGCGAGCTCGACCTGCTCGTCTCGACGAGCGAGGCGAGCAGGCTGGTCGAGGTGATGCAGCTGAGCGCGCACGCCGGGCCGTGCATCGAGTGCTACGCGACCGGAGTCGTCGTCTCCGTTCCCGACATTGCGGCCTCCCCGGACCGGTGGTCCGCGTTCCGCGAGAGAGCGATCGAGCAAGGGTTCCGGGCGATCGACGCGATCCCGCTCCGGCTGCGTGACGACACGATCGGCACGCTCAACATCCTGCGGAGCGACACCGGCGACCTGCCCGAAGACGACCTGGTCGCGGCGCAGGCCTTCGCCGATGTGGCGACCATCGGCATCCTTCATGAGAGACGGCTGGCCGAAAGCAACCACGTGCGCCAGCAGCTGCAGGCCGCACTGAACAGCCGGGTGGTGATCGAGCAGGCGAAAGGCGTGATCGCGCAGACCCGGGGCATCCCGATGGACGCGGCCTTCGACATCCTCCGCAGTTACGCGCGTGCGAACCGCGTCGGCATTTCGCTCGTCGCGGCCTCCGTCGTGGACCGTAGCCTCACGCTCTGACCGCTGCGCGGGCACCGCATCCACGTCCGCCCCGGGCACTTCGCCCGACTCCTTTCCGCAAGCGATGTCAACTCCCTTGCGGCGTCGACGGACGCGCGTACGTTACATGCCAGCGAGTGACGCCAGTGGAAGGGAACGGGAATGTCATTTCCTGAGCAGCACCAGGAGCCGCCGGGCTCGACCGAAGCGATGAATCCGAGACCGGACCACGGGGAGGACTCCTACCGCGGGTCCGGAAAGCTCGAAGGAAAGGTCGCGCTGATCACCGGAGCCGACAGCGGCATCGGCAAGGCGGTCGCGATCGCCTATGCGCGGGAAGGCGCGGATGTCGCGATCAGCTACCTGGACGAGGACGACGACGCCGAGGACACGGCCCGCTGGGTGCGGGAGGCGGGCCGCCGGGCGTTGCTGCTGCGCGGAGACCTTGCAGACCCTGCGCAGTGCCGCGAGGTCGTCTCCCGGACGGTCTCCGAGCTGGGCGGCCTCGATGTGCTCGTCAGCAACGCCGCCTACCAGATGACGCACGAGACCGTCGAGGAGATCGAGGACGAGGAGTGGGACCACACGATCGCGACCAACATCTCCGCCTTCTTCCACCTGGTCAAGGCGTCGCTGCCGCACATGGGCCCCGGCTCGTCGATCATCGGCTCGTCGTCGGTCAACTCCGACTCGCCGTCGCCCACATTGATGCCGTATGCCGCGACGAAGGCGGCGATCGCGAACATGACCGCCTCGCTGGCCCAACTGCTCGGCGAGCGGGGAATCCGCGCGAACAGTGTCGCACCCGGCCCGATCTGGACTCCGCTCATCCCGTCGACGATGCCGACCGAGAAGGTCGAGCACTTCGGCGAGGACACCCCGCTCGGACGGGCGGGCCAGCCGGCGGAACTCGCGGCCGCGTACGTTCTGCTCGCGTCAGACGAGGCGAGCTACATCTCGGGTGCGCGCCTCGCCGTCACGGGCGGCCGCCCCATCCTCTGAAACCGGAAATCACCACCAGAAAGGCGCACTCCACATGAGCCCTACAGCAACAACGCAACGGTCGTCGGCCGCATCGACAAGGAAATCGGGCACTGCGGGATCGGCCACGAAGGCCGGAAGCGCGGCCCGCATCACCCGCCGTGAGCACGCCGAACGCGGCTTCGTCGCGTCGAAGGAACTCGCCGCGAACCTCCAGAAGGTGCACGTCGACCTGATCGAACTGCATCTCCAGGGCAAGCAGGCGCACTGGAACATCGTCGGCACCAACTTTCGCGACCTGCACCTGCAGCTCGACGAGATCGTCGCCGCCGCGCGCGAGTTCAGTGATGTCGTCGCCGAAAGGATGCGTGCGCTGCACGTGACGCCGGACGGCCGCAGCGCGCAGGTCGCGAAGTCGACGAGCCTCGCCGAATTCCCCAGTGGCGAGGTCGACACGTCCGACGCGATCGACCTGATCACGGAGCGGCTCGAGGCCGCGGCCGGCACCGCGCGGGACGTGCACGACCAGGTCGACGAAGAGGACCCGACGACCGCCGACATCCTGCACGGGATCATCGCTTCGCTCGAGCAGTACGCATGGATGGTCAGCGCCGAGAACAGGACGCCGTCACGTCCATGACCGCCGACCCTCTGCTTTCCGCCGAGACCGCTTTTGGCCTGCCTGGGCGGCGGGTCGGCGCATGGACGCAGGGGCAGCAAGCGTATCTCGATGCGGCCGCTGACTGCGACGGACTGGTTGCTCCGCTCCTGACGGCGATCGAGTGCAATGACGTCGCCGTGCCGCCCGGTGCGGGCTCCGTGGTCGCGACATGGAGTCTGCTGGCATCCGTGGCGGCCGTCGACGTGACGGCGGCCCGGGTGCTCGAGCCGCATCTCGACGCGATCTCGATTCTCTGCGAAGCAGGAGACGGCGCTGTCGCAGCGACGGCAGGACACACGTGGGGTGTCTTCGCGGCCGAGGGACCCGCATCCACGCTGTCCGCGCACCGTGATCGCGACGGTGCGTGGACCCTGTCGGGAGTGAAGCCGTGGTGCTCGCTGGGCGGCAGACTGACCGACGCGCTCGTCACCGCGAAATCCGATGGTGTCGCACGGCTCTTCCGCGTCGATCTGCGGCAGCAGGCCGTGACGGCCGACGACGTCGCCTGGGTCGCGCGGGGCCTCGCGGATGTCGCGAGCGGCCCTCTGCGCATGGAGGCCGCACGCGCTGAACCCGTGGGCGGTCCCGGCTGGTACATCGAACGCCCGGGGTTCCGGGTTGGGGCGGTCGCCGTCGCGGCCTGCTGGTGGGGCGCGGCGGTGCCCTTGTTCGAGGCGGTGCGCGAGGCCGGCGACCGGGGCCGGCCCAGCGACCTGCGGGCGAGCCGGATCGGTCGCGTCTACCGGCAGCTCGAAGCGGCGCGCGTCCTGATCGACGAAGCCGCACGCTCGTTCGAACGGCTCCGGCTCGACGATGACCGCGCAGCCGATGCCGCGGCGACGGTCGCCCACACGGTTCGCGGCACCGTGGTGGATGCGTTGGATGCGACGTTGGACGCCGTCCGCGACCTCCTGGGGCCGTCGGCTCTCGCCTTCGACGAGGACCTCGCCCGTCGCTGCGCCGATCTCGAACTCTACGCATCGCAATACCATCGCGGTCCGGATGACGCAGCGATCGTCGCCCACCTCCCTGGGGGCAGCACATGGTGAGCTTCGACCCGCGGATGGCCGTGACGCCATCCGCCGAATGGATCGCCCGGCCGGAGTGGGAGACGGTCGCGGCCATCGACCTCGACGAGTTGCGCGTCCTCGACGAACTCGTCGTCTTCTCCGCGCATGCCGACGACGAGACACTCGGTGCCGGCATGCTGCTCGCCACCGCAGGGCGGCTGGGGACCCCGGTGACGGTCGTGGTGGCGACCAGTGGAGACGAGCGCCGGCCCGCAGAACTGTCCGACGCGCTCGAAGCACTGGGTGTTCGCGCTCGGGTCCGGTATCTCGACTTCGCGGACGGCGGCTTGAAGCATCGCGCCGGCGAGCTCGCCAGTGCGATCTCGCGCATCGTCCGGCTCGACGGAAAGCGGCGCTGGGTGCTCGCGCCGTGGCCGGGTGACCGCCATGGCGACCACAGGACCCTGGGGCGCGAGGTCCTGAACGCGGTGCGGTCGCCGCACACGTCGGTCTACTTCTATCCGGTGTGGCTCTGGCAGTGGGGCGTGCCCGGCGACTGCCCCTGGGAGCGGATGCTCGAGGTGCCCTCGTCGGCGGACGCCGCGGAGAGGAAGCATGCGGCTATCCACCGGTTCACCTCGCAACTCGAGTCGGCGGCGAATCCGGCCGGGGTCCTCGGCCCCCCGTTCGTCGAGAAGATCGGGAAAGGTCGTGAGGTGCTCATCGTTCCGCAGCCCCTGCAGTCGCGACCGCCCCGGCACGTGCTCGAGGCGCATTTCGAAGACCTGCACTCGGAGCGCGCGGACCCGTGGTCGGTGCGGAGCCGGTGGTACGAACAGCGGCGGCGCTCGGTTCTCCTCGCATCGCTTCCGGAGGAGCGCTACCGCCGAGCCCTCGAGATCGGATGCTCGATCGGCGCGGTGACGACCGAGCTCGCCGCGCGCGGCGAGCGCCTCGTGGCGCTCGACGGCGCTGAAGCGGCGGTCAGGCTCGCCCGGGCCGCGGTCGGTGACGATCCGCGTGTGACCGTCGAGCGCAGGCGCATACCGGCTGACTGGCCGAGCGGCCGATTCGACCTGGTCGTCATCTCGGAGGTCGCGTACTACCTCGCGGCCGACGAGTGGGCGCAGACCATCGAACGGTGCGTGGCCTCCCTCACCGATGACGGCGTCGCGCTTCTGTGCCATTGGTCGGGAAGCGCCGAGGATTTCGCCCAGTCAGGCATGCAGGCGCACGAGACGTTCGCCGAACTGTCCGGTCTCGATCGCGTGGTGCTGCATCGCGACGAGGCGTTCGTGCTCGAAGTCTTTCAGAAGCGGCGCCAGGGCCGGTGAGGGAGAACATCGAGAGCGTGCTCGTCGTCGTGCCTGCGCGCAACGAGGGGCAGACGCTTCGTGCCTGCCTCGCGTCCGTCCTTCGAGCGTGCGAGTCGGTCCAGGCAGACGTCGAGACGAGTGTGGTGCTCGTACTCGACAGCTGCGACGACGACTCGGCGGTGATCGCGCAGGAGTTCGGTGAGATCGCCGTGCGGACGGTCACCTTCGCCGACGTGGGACGAAGCCGTGCATTCGGTATCGCGCAAGGACGGACGCGGCTGAGGGACGCCGCCGCGCGGACCTGGATCGCCTGCACGGACGCCGACAGTGTCGTTCCCGCGGAGTGGCTGCACGAGCACCTGCGGGCTGCTGCCGCTGGAGCGGACGCGTTCGTCGGCGCGGTCGTGCCGGTGCTCTCGGACCTCGACGACGAGCGACGCGCCGCCTGGGTCCGGTCGCACGGGCCGGGATCGACGCTCGGCCATGTGCACGGGGCGAACCTCGGGGTGCGCGCATCGGCTTATGACGCGGTCGGCGGTTTCATTGCGGCCGAATCGGATGAAGACGTCTCACTCGTCCACCGACTCCGGGCCGCGGGTGTGCCCATCGTCGAATCCGAGTGTGCGCCCGTGGTCACCTCGAGCCGCCTGGCAGGCCGCGTCGACGGCGGATACGCGCAGTATCTCGCCGATCTCGTCGCATCCTGACCGGGCGGTTCAGCCTCGGGCACGACGCCGGCGGAAGATCCCGACCACGATCAGGATCACCCCGACGAGGAGGACGATCGGACCCACGGTGCCCCAGAAGGATGAGCCGCTCATCACCGAGCCGCCCAGCACGTTGAGCCCCTGGAGGGTCCACACCAGTCCGACCGCAGCCAGGATCACGCCGGGGACGATGAACGGCCAACTGCGCTTCATAGTGCTCACCCTACGTCTGTCGCGATCCGGGAAAGGTTACGATTGCGCCGCGCCGCACCCCGGTGTCCTGAGGAGGGCGCGTTGGCCGCTACGCGAACTGGTGGTTCACGGCCTCGGCTGAATAGAGGGCGTCCGTGACGATTCGCGCCATACCCACCAGTCCCGCATCCGATCCGAGTTCGCCCAGCCGAACCTCAAGGTTGCGGGTGGCCCGGGGAAGTGAGCGGAGGTAGAGCGTCTCCCGCAGGCCAGCGATCAATGCGCCCGATGCGAGATCGCCACTGACGACCAGAACACCGGGATTGATCATCGACACGACGGTCGCCATGACCTCCCCGATGCGCCGACCGGCTTCGTGGGTGAGGCCGAGCGCCTCGACATTGCCGGCTTTCAGGAGCCGTGCGACATCGCTTCCGGATCGCGCCGGCACGCCGTTCTCACTCAGGTGCTGGGCGACCGCGCGGCCGCTGGCGACGGCGGCGAGGCAGCCGCGGGAGCCGCATTGGCAGATCGCCTCTTCGCCCGCGATCCTGATGTGGCCGATGTCCCCGGCGCCGCCGTCGATGCCGTGGTACACCGACCCGTTGATGATGAGGCCGGAGCCGATACCGGTCGACACCTTCACCAGGCAGACCGACGTGCTCGCGGAGAAGTTGGTGGACTGCTCGCCGAAAGCCATTGCGTCGGCGTCGTTCTCTACGAAGGTGGGAACTGGAATCACGTCGGCCAGGTGGTCGACGATGGGGTAGGCGTCCCATCCCGGCATGATGGGCGGTTGCGCGGGACGTCGGGTCGTGGGATCGACCGGCCCCGGAACCGAGATTCCGGCACCCACGACCGGGCGACCGTCGGATCCCGAATCCACGAGCCGGAGCATCGAGGCAGCGAGCGCATCCAGGACGACCTTCGGCCCGTCGCCCACGGCGACATCCACGGTGTCGCGGGCGATGATCCGACCGCTGAGGTCGGTGAGCGCCACGGCCGAGTGCGCCGTCTCAACCGTCGCGACGGCGAGGACGGAGCGCTCGATGTCGAACTCCAGCTGATCCGGTCTGCGGCCTCCGGTCGCACCTCCGCCCCCAGCACGGTCGGTGACGAGCCCGGCGTCGATGAGGGCGTCGACCCGCTGGGCGACGGTGAGTCTCGAGAGGCCGGTGTGGTGCTGGATGTCGCGGCGCGTGTTCGCGGTCGAACGACGGATGAGCTGGAGTACGTCTCCGGGACCTGAACTCATCAGCCGCCTTTCCGCCGGGGGCACCCATTGGCGCAGTCCCATCGTATGAGGTGCCTGCTCTGCCGACGTCATCCCTTGTCCGCTCCGCTGGTGAGCCCCTCGGTGAGCGAGCGCTCGGTCAGCCCGTACAGCACGATGATCGGGATCGTGAGGAGCACAGAACCGGCCATCAGCACCGTCTTCGACACCTCGATCCCGTTCGACAGCTGGGACAGCCCGAGCGACACGGTCCACAGGTCGCGGTCTGCGGCCAGGAAGAGCAGCGCGAAGAGGAACTCGTTCCACGCGATCATGAAGACATACAGGCCGGTCGAGATGATCGACGGCATCGCCAGGGGGATGGTGATCTTCCAGAGGATGCGCAGGCGTCCCGCGCCGTCCACCATCGCGGCCTCCTCGACGCTCTGGGGGATGGAGCGCAGGTACGAACGCAGCATGTGGATGGAGACCGGGATGGTCTGGGCGATGTAGACGATGACGAGCCCGACGAGGGATTCCCGGATGCCGAGGGCGGAGAAGCCGACGAACAGCGGGATCGCGATGATGATCACCGGGAAGAGGTAGACGGCGAGGAACAGCGCGCTGATCTGGCGTCGACCGAAGAACGTGAGGCGCGAGACGGCGTAGGAGCCGGGGATCGCGACCAGCAGGGTGATCGCGGCACAGGCGATGGCCACGATCGCGGAGTTCATCATGAACTGGGCGAACCCCTGGCCGCCTTGGTCCTGCGACTTCAGGACGTTCGTGTACGTCTGGAGCGTGAAGTTCTCGATGGGGATCCAGAGCCGGTCCGGATGCAGGAGCACCTGCTCGATGGGAACGAAGCTCAGTTCGACCATGTAATAGAACGGGAACGCCGTCGCCACGATGAGCACGGCGATGAGAATCCACCGGAGTGCGCCGAAAGTGCGCTTCTGGACAACGATGCGACTCATTCGTCGTCTCCCTTTCCTGCGAAGAACTTGACGTAGATGAAGAGGAAGACGCCGAGGATCGCCGACAGGACGAAGGCGTTCGCCGCGGCACCGCCGATGTCGAAGCTGCCGATGAGGGTGTTGTAGACACGCACCGCCGAGACCTCGGTGCCGGCTGCGCCGCCGGTCAGCAGGTAGACGTCATCGAATTTGTTGAACGTCATGATGAGCCGGAGCACCGACAGCAGCGAGATGACGGGCATGAGCTGCGGGAGCACGATGTGGCGGAAGTTCTGCCACGGCGTGACGCCGTCGACGAGTGCGGCCTCCTCGATGTCCCCGGGGAGCGCGACGAGGCGTGCCGTGATGAAGAGGAACGCGAAGGGGAAGTAGCGCCAGATCTCGAACATGATGACCGTGATGAGGGCGTAGGGCGCCTGACCGAGGAAGTCGATCGGGTGCTGCCACCCGAACCATTCCTTGCCGAGGGTGTTGACGATGCCGAACTGGGAGTTCAGCATGATCTGCCAGACGAAGGTCACGGCGACGACGGGCGCCACGTAGGGGAGGAGCATGAGGGAACGCGCCACCCCGCGGCCCTTGAACGGCGCGCGGAAAGCAAGTGCGGCACCGAGACCGACGGCGATCGATCCGGCCGTGGAGAATACCGAGTAGACGATGGTCGTCCACAGGGAACTCCAGAATCCGGGGTCGGTGAAGACGGCGATGAAGTTGTCGAGCGTGAGCGGGCTGAACAGGCCGTGTTCTGCGATCGACGTGAAATCCGTCTGCTGGAACGAAAGGATGAGGTTCCAGATCACGGGGATGATGACGATCGCGAGGATGATGATGACCGTCGGAAGGACCATCACCAGGCCGGCGCGATTGTCGCGGCTTGCCAGCCTGGATCGGCGCGGGCGGCTGGGGCGGCCCCCGGTGGGGGCCGCCTTCGTCGCTTCGGGGAGTGGTGCGAGCTGGGTCATCGGACTACTTCAACTTCGCCTGCATCTGCTCGACGGAGTTGTTGGCAGCCGATGCGGCGTCGCTCGGGCTCGTTCCCGATCCGAGGCTCGCTACGGCCTTCGACACGGGCAGCTGGGTGTTCACGGGGCCGAGAAGCGCACCCTGACCCTGCGGGATCGCCCAGCGGTCGATCTGGGACGGTACCTTGAGGAGTGCGTCGATCGTCGCTGCGTCGTAGATGTCGGAGAGCTTCTTCTTCGTATCGACTCCGGCCTCGAGGGTCTTCCAGCCGTCGGTGTATTCGGTGGCGTTGGCCTGGGTGCCGGTGCGAAGCGGGAACTTGCCCTCGGGCGCCATTCCGAGCCATTTGAGGTAGCCGTCGGAGAGCATGTACTCGATGAACTTCTCAGACGCGGAGGCGTTGGCCTTCTTCGTCACGAGCCAGCTGGTCGCCTCGCCGTACGTCGCTCCGTCGCCGCCGTCGGGGCCGGCGATGGACGTCACGATGCCGCTGTTCTTCGCGAGCCAGGTCGGGTCGGATGTGCACTGCGGGCAGGTGGGCAGCGCGTCGTTCCGCAGTCCGCCGAGCTCGTCGAGGATGTAGGTCGACCAGTCGACCATCGCGGCTTGTCCGGCGAAGTAGGTGGCGCGGGTCGTGTCGACCGTCTGGGTCCCGGACGGCGAGTAGTGCTGTGCGAGCGAGCCGTACAGGTCCCACGTCTTCTTGCATTCGCTGGATTCGAGGCCGACCTTGCCGCTCTTGTCCACGAGCTGGCAGTTGTTGCCGAGAGCGAGGGATTCGAACGTCTGCGAGGTGAACACATCCGCGGGGTCGGTCGCCAGCGTGATGCCGTACTGCTTGCCGGAGGTGAGGGTCTTGGCGGCCTTTTCGAGCGCGGCGTAGGTGGTCGGCGCCTCCAGCCCGGCCTTCTGGAAGAGGTCCTTGCGGTAAACGAGGATCTGCGCGTACGCAGAGTCCGGAACGGCGAGCTGACGGCTGCCGTCCTGGTCGAGCTTGAGTGCGGACGACACGAAGGTCTTCTCGTCGAGGTTCTTGACGACGTTGGCGGCCGAATCGGTGTTGAGCAGCTTCTGTGTGTCGAGCTGCCGAACGATCGAGAGCGGGATCGCCCCCATCACATCGGGCAACTTGCCCGAGATCGCCGCCGATGCGACGAGCTGCGGCACCTGCGCCTCGTCGACGGGGACGAGCTTGACCTTGATGCCGGTCTTCTTGGTGAAAGCGTCGATGACCGTCTGGGTCGTCTTCACGCGGTCTGGCTGGTTCTCTTCCGACCAGACGGTGATCGTCTTGCCGTGATCGCTGCTGCTTCCGCTGTTCGAACAACCGGCGAGCGTGGCAGCGCCGGCGATCAGGAGCGTGGCGCTCGCTACGACTCTCATTGTGCGCGACCTCTTCATCGCGTCTCCTCTCAGGATGGGTGGTTTGAACAGTAGCCCACCTTCTGCATAATGTCTATACACAACTTGTATAGCGACAGTGCTAATGTTGCACAACCATTGAACGGAAGGAACCGACGATGAACAGCCTTCTCCGTTTCTCGGCGCCCCACACCGTCGAAATCGTCGACGCGCCGCGGATCGAACTCCAGCCCGGACAGGTCAGGGTTCGCACCCTCTACTCGGGCATCTCCGCGGGAACCGAGCTCACTGCGTATCGCGGGACCAACCCGTACCTGACCTCGGAATGGGACCCGGACATCCGGCTGTTCCGTGGCGCGTCAGGCGACAACCGGCTCGCGTACCCGCTCGATGGCTGGGGCTACTCCGAGGTCGGCGAAGTCGTCGAGATCGCAGCCCAGGAGCCGGAGCTTCCCACCGATGCGCCCCGTGTCGGTGACAGGGTCTGGGGCATCTGGGGTCACCGTGCCGAAGGAGTGCTCAGCCTCGAGGCTCTGCGCGGTCACGTGCTGCCGCCCCACCTCGACCCACTTCCTGCTGCGTTCGTCCGGGTCGGCGCCATCGCGCTCAACGGGGTGCTCGCCGCAGACCTCGGTGTCGGATCGACGGTCGTCATCCTCGGACAGGGCGTCATCGGCCTGCTCGCCACCCGGTTCGCGACCCTCAACGGCGCGACGGTCATCGCGGTCGACGGAATCCCCCAGCGTCGCGAAGCGGCGACACGCTGGGGCGCGACTCATGTACTGCCGCCCGATGAGAATCTCGCTTTCGCGATCAGGGAGCTCACCGGTGGTGCCGGCGCCGACACCGCGATCGAACTGAGCGGCAACTACCATGCACTGCACTCGGCGATCCGTGCCGTCGGCGCTGATGGGACGGTCGTCGCATCAGGGTTCTATCAGGGCGCGGCCGACCCGCTTCGGCTCGGTGAGGAATTCCACCACAACCGTGTGCAGCTCCTGGCCTCGCAGATCGGTTCCGTTCCCAACCGACTTCGTGCACGCTGGGATGTGCCGCGCCTCCAGCGCACCGTCGTCGATGCACTGGCAGACGGCCGTCTCCACGCAGCCGAACTGGTCACCCACACCTACCGCATCGAAGACGCGGCCGAGGCGTATCGCCTGCTCGACACCGACCCGTCCGCCGCCCTCCAGGTGGTGTTGGAGTTCTGATGAACCAGATCACTGTTCAGGAGCAGCATCTTCCCGGCGGCAGCCTGGAGGAGAAGTTCGACACCGCCCTCGCCTGGGGCTTCGACGGGATCGAACTGCGCAGCCGGGGCGAATTCGCCTTCGCGAATCGACTGCCCGGCCTGAAGCGCGCACGCGCTGCGGGAGTCGTCATGCCCACGACCTGCGTCGAGATGCCGCACTTCATCGGCGCATTCGATCCCGACCTCCGCGAAGACGCGATCGCCCAGCTTTCATCGCAGCTGTCCGTGATGGCCGAGATCGGAGGCGTCGGCGTCATGACGCCGGGGTCCTACGGGATGTTCTCGCGGCGCCTGCCTCCCTTCGAGCCCCCGCGTTCGCCCGCGGAGGACCACAGCATCCTCATCGACGCGCTCGGTCGCCTCGGCGACCATGCGGAGCGCGAAGGGGTCGAGCTCTTCCTGGAGCCGCTCAATCGTTACGAGGACTACCTCGTGAACACACTCGCCGGTGCCGCTGCCCTCATCGAAGAGGTCGGATCGCCCGCGGTCAAGATCGTGGCGGACACGTACCACATGAACATCGAAGAGGCGGATCCTGCGGCCTCGCTCCTCGCTGCCGCCCCTCACATCGGACATCTGCAGGCGAGCGACTCGAACCGCCTGGAGCCGGGCGCCGGCCACGTCGACTGGGCCCTGTTCGGCGCGACCGTGAACGCGATCGGCTACGAACGCTCCATCGCGATCGAGAGCAGGCTCTCGGGCGAGGCATCGGAGGTACTGCCTACCGTTCCTCCGCTTCTCCGGCGGTACCTGTGAACCCCCTCGAGTCCGCTGCAGCGGCCGTGCTGATCGGCAACTGGCGCGGCAGCTACACCGTTCCGGCCGGCGGACTCTACCCGCACCAGTGGAGCTGGGACTCGGCCTTCATCGCGATCGGGCTGCGGCACCTTTCGCCGAGGCGGGCGCAACAGGAGTTGGACACCATCCTCAGCGCCCAGTGGGCGGACGGCAGGCTTCCCCAGATCGTCTTCCACTCCGGACGCGACGACGGATATTCCCCCGGCGTCAGTTTCTGGCAGAGCAGCCGGATCCCCGGTTCCGCGGTGGTGCAGTCCGCCGGGCTCATCCAGCCGCCGAACCACGCACTGGCCACACTCCTGGTGCACGAAGCGGATGCCGTCGCCTCGGAGAGCCGCAGGTTCCTGGAGCGCGCGTATCCCCGTCTCGTGCGCTGGCACGAGTACCTGCGCACCCGTCGCGGCGGGGACGAGGGGCTCGCTCGCATCGTCCACCCCTGGGAGAGCGGGATGGACAACTCCCCGTATTGGGATGCCTGCCTCGCGGGCATGACCCAGACCTACGACAACGACATCCCCCGGCCGGACCTGATGCATGCGAGCCCCGAGCAGCGCCCGTCGAACCACGAATACGGCAAATACCTCTACCTGGCCGCGCGCTACCGCGATCACGGCTGCGACGATGCGGATGCGGACTTCCCCTTCCAGTTCGAGGACCCTGCGTTCAACGCACTGTGGGCACGCTCTGAACTAGCGCTCGCGACCATTGCCGAATTGATCGGGGCGGACCCCGAGCCGCACCGTTCCGAGGCGCGCCGGATCTCGACTGCCCTGGAGACGCTCTGGTCGGACGACCTCGGCTGCTACGTCGCCCGCAACGCACTCACGGGTGGACTGGAGCAGTTCCGGACGGTCTCCGGGCTCGTTCCCCTGCTGCTTCCCTCGTTGCCGCGCACGGGTGACCTCCTCGACCTGCTCCGCGGGCCCCACTTCCGGTTGGGTCAGGTTGCAATGGTGCCCAGCCACGATCTCACGGCTGCGACCTTCGACTCATCCCGCTATTGGCGCGGACCGTCATGGTTCAATATCGCCTGGCTCATCGCTGAGGCGTTGTTCGAGCGAGGGTTCACCGAAGAGGCGGAACAGCTGTCCCGCAACATGGACGATGGGGCCCTCGCCCACGACTTCCCGGAGTACCTGGACCCGTACTCGTTCGCACCGCGTGGAACACGAAAATTCAGCTGGACCGCTGCCCTTTCCCTGGACCTGTCGAAGAGACTGGAGACATCGCGGGGTACGCGACTGTCCGAGGAAGCCGAGGTCGCTCGATGACGTTCACCGCCACGGTGTGGAACGAGAACATCCACGAGACGCTCGAGCCGCACATCATGCCGTTCTACCCGGCGGGAATCCACGGTGCAGTCGCGGATGCGCTCTACGAGCAACTCGGCGATCTGGTCGAGGTGCGCACGGCGACGCTGGACCAGGAGGAGCACGGACTGAGCGAGTCCGTACTCGCCAACACGGACGTGCTGTTCTGGTGGGGACACCTGGGTCACGACCGCGTGGACGACGAGGTCGTCGAGCGGGTCCAGCGTCACGTCCTTGGGGGAATGGGCCTCGTCGTCCTGCACTCCGGCCACTTCTCGAAGATCTTCACCCGGCTGCTCGGGACGACGTGCTCACTCGCCTGGCGAGACGATGCGGACCGTGAGGTCGTCTGGACGACGGCGCCGGGCCATCCGATCGCGAAGGGTGTTCCGTCACCCCTGGTGATCGATCACCACGAGACGTACGGCGAGTTCTTCGACGTTCCCGAGCCGGATGACACCGTCTTCATCAGTTCGTTCAGCGGTGGCGAGGTGTTCCGTTCCGGACTCACCTATCGGCGTGGCCGGGGACGCATCTTCTACTTCAGCCCCGGCGACCAGAAGTATCCGGTCTATCTGCATCCCGATGTGCGGCGGGTGCTCGGCAACGCCGCGCGCTGGGCCGCCGGCGACGACATCCGCCGGACTCCGGCCGTGAGTCACCCCGCGCTCGGCGAACTCATCGAGACGGCGGCCCGCCCCCGATGACGAACCGGCCGTTGCGGGTGGTCGTCGCGCCCGACTCCTTCAAGGGGTCGGCGCCCGCGTCCGCCGTCGCGACGGCGATCGCGGATGGCTGGCGCTCGGTGCGCCCGCTCGACGACCTCATCCTCATGCCGATGGCCGACGGCGGCGAGGGCACCGTCGAAGCGTTCGGCGGCGTCGACGGCGCAACCGTCGAGACGACGACGGTGGAGGGGCCGGACGGTCGGCCTGTCGATGCGCGCTGGGTGCGGCTTGCTGCGACCGCGGACGCTCCCGACGGGACCGCGGTGGTCGAGATCGCCGGTACGAGCGGACTCGGGCTGCTCGATCCGCTTCTCCCGCTCGACGCCCACACACGCGGGCTCGGGCAGGCCATCGGTGCGGCGCTCGATTCGGGGGTGTCGCGCATCCTGGTCGGGCTGGGAGGGAGCGCGTCGACGGATGGCGGAGCCGGTGCGCTGCAAGCGCTCGGGGCGCGGCTCATGACCAGCGACGGGCAGGAGATCTCCGGCGGCAACCGGGGTCTTGCCGCACTCGCGACGGTGGACCTCTCCGGATTGCGCCGTCTGCCGCAGCGCGGCGTCGTCCTCCTCACGGATGTGCGGAACCCGCTGCTCGGCGCTCGCGGCGCAGCAGGCGTGTTCGGCCCGCAGAAGGGCGCGAGCCCGGCGGATGTCGCGATGATGGAGGCGAATCTGCGCCGGTTCCGCGATCGGGCAGCCGCCGAAGACGCGACGGCTCCGGCGTTGAGCGAGGAGCCCGGCGCCGGTGCGGCGGGCGGAACCGGCTTCGGCTTGATGCTGTGGGGCGCATCCGTTCGCTCCGGAGCGACCGAGATCGCGGACCGCATCGGGCTGCCTGCGGCGCTGGCGGATGCGGACCTCGTCATCACCGGCGAAGGTCGCTTCGACGCCCAGACGAGCGAAGGCAAGGTCGCGTCGCACATCGTCCACGTGGCCACGGTCGCGGGCGTTCCTGTTCTTCTCGTGGCCGGCTCGATCACGTCGGATGCGGGGATGTTCGCCGACCACGCCGAGCTGGCCGGACTCGCGGGCTCCGCGACCGAGTCGCTCGAGCATCCCGAGCACTGGGCGCACGCGGCGGGCGCCGCGCTCGCCGCGCGCTGGGGGCTTGTCGGCGGCGCGCGCGCCGAATAGAGTTCGATCGCGAGATCCTCGACGAACGGAGCGATCCATGCCTGCGACAGCCCTGCCCCCCAGCGGAGATGTGCCGAGCGGAGCGCCAGGCGGCGCGAAGATCTGCGACGCACGGGGCATCGCCGAGATACACCGGATGTTCCGCGCGGGCTTCGGCGAAGCATCCGACCTGGTCGCCGGGGTCGCCGAGGGCGACTCCGCCCATGCGGATGTGGTGGGCGACCACCTCGCGATGCTGTCCATCGAGCTTCACGCCCACCATGAGGGTGAGGACGCGCACCTGTGGGACACGCTCGAGCAGCGTGCGCCGTCGTGCGCCGTTCATGTCGAGCGGATGAAACAGCACCACGCGCAGCTGCTCGTCCACCTGGTAGAGCTGGACCGCGCCCTGCCGGGATGGCGCGCCACGGGGCGCACGGCGGATGCTGTGGCCATCCAGTCCGCGATCGACGGGATCAACGCATCCCTCGCCATCCACCTGCCCGATGAGGAGGCGAACATCGTCCCCGTGATCGAGACGACGCTCACGCCCAAGGAGGTCGACTGGTTCGCGGTGCATGGGCGCAAGGCGACGCCCAAAGGAAAGTCCTGGGAGACGTTGGGGGCGATCCTCGCAGCCCAGCCCGACGGTGGCGCGGAGTGGCAGCGCGAGAACCTCCCGTGGCCGGCGCGGATGCTGTGGCGCACGGTCGGCAAAGCGAAGTACGAGAAGAATCGGGCTCAGCTGACCGGGGCTCGTTGAGCGGGTTCGCGCACGGCATCGGCCGCCGAGAGGGACACCTGCGGCCGAGCGCGCCTGTTGCGCGGGGCGCGCTCGACCGGAACGGGCCTCCTCGGCCGTGCCCACGCTGCGCGACGCCGCCCACGCTGCTCGGGCCGTGCCCACGCCGCGCGACGCCGCGCACGCTACGGGCGCCCGGGCCACTCCCGCCCGGCCCACGGGTCGTAGTCCGCGACCAGGGCACCCTGGGCGGGCCGCTCCGCATCCGGTACATGCTGCAGGTTGATGCGCACGCGGTACCAGAGGGAGCTCGAGCCGCGCATCCCATCGACGAGCTCGTCGGCCGGGTGCAGGAGTGCTGCAGCATCCGGATGCGCATCCTTCCACTGTGCGAGCGCCGCGAGCGCCTCCGGCTTCGTCTTGGTGCGTGCGACCTCGATGAGCGGCATCTGCGATACGCGCCGGCCCGCCCCATCGCCGGACTTGGGCGGCTT
Source organism: Leifsonia sp. Ger2509 (assembly GCF_055231915.1). Classification (NCBI taxonomy): domain Bacteria; kingdom Bacillati; phylum Actinomycetota; class Actinomycetes; order Micrococcales; family Microbacteriaceae; genus Leifsonia; species Leifsonia sp. Ger2509. Next base: position 1,930,282 of record NZ_JBUYVB010000003.1, on the reverse strand, counting down.
CTCGGCCGGCCCCAGTCGCTCGGCGAGTGCGAGAAGGCCGTCGAGCGAGCCGACAGTGTCGTCGATCGGCGCATGCGGGTCGCCGCGTTCGGCGAACCGGCGCAGCACGGTCGTCACCGTGAACTCCTCGGGGCGGCGTGCGCGCACTTCATCCCAGTCGAGGGGGGTGGAGACGCGGGCATCGGGCAGCGGCCTGATGGAGTAGGCGGATGCGACGGTCCGGTCCTTCGCGTTCTGGTTGAAGTCGACGAACACGCTCTCCCCGCGCTCCTCCTTCCACCAGCGTGCGGTGGCGAGTCCTGGCGCCCGGTTCTCGACCTCGCGGGCGAGCGTCTCGGCGGCGAGCCGAACGTCGGCGAACTCCCACTGCGGTGCGATGCGGACGAGGATGTGGAGGCCCCGCGACCCGCTCGTCTTGGGCCAGCCGATGAGACCATGGTCCCCGAGTACTTCGCGGGCGACGAACGCGACATCCACGATCTGCGACCAGTCGACGCCCGGCATGGGATCGAGGTCGACCCTCAGCTCGTCAGGATGGTCGAGGTCCTCGGCACGCACCGCGTGCGGGTTGAGATCCAGGCAGCCGAGGTTCGAGACCCACGCCAGACCGGCCGCGTTACGCAGGACGGCCTCCTCGGCCGACCCCCCGCTCGCGTAGTGCAGTGTCGCCGTGTCGATGTACGGCGGATGGCCGTCGGGCACCCGCTTCTGGAAGAACGGTTCCTGCGTCAACCCTTTGACGAAGCGCTTCAGCACCATCGGTCGGCCGCCGGCGCCCCGGAGGGCTCCGTCGGCCACGGCGATGTAGTAGTTCGCAAGGTCGAGCTTGGTCAGACCGGGTTCGGGGAACACGATCTTGCCCGGGTTCGAGATCCGCACCTCGTGGCCGTCGACCTCGAGGAACGTCTCCGACTTCGCAGACGGACTCATGGGCTTTACGCTAGCCCGCTACGCCGATTTGTCGAGAGTGCCCGTTGCTGTCCAGAGTCGCTGTTCCACAGGGCACTCTCGACCGTAACGGGCACTCTCGCGTCACTTTTCCGACCCGCAGGTCTAGATTGGGCGCAAGTGGGCCGAGGGTGGTGAGCGGATGCGCATACTCGTCTTCGGCGCGGGCGTGATCGGGCGCATCTATGCGGCTCGTCTGGCGCTCGTGGGCAATGACGTCGCACTCGTCGCGCGCGGTGCGACGGCCGAAGCCCTGGCCCACGGCATAACCATCCGGGTGGATGGACGAAGCGCTCAGACGGCGGACGTTCACGTGGTGACCGACGTAAGCGCGGCAGGTGACGTCGATGTGGCCTTTCTCGCCGTGCGGCGCGACCAGGTCGAGACGGCCGCCGCCGACATCGCCCGGATCAGGTCGCGTGTGGTCGTCAGCCTCATCGATCTTCCGCTCGGCTTGCCGGGGCTTCGGCAGCTCATCGGCCCCGAGCGTTTCGTCGCAGCATTTCCGGGCGTCGGCGGCTCGCTCGCCGATGACGGCGCCGTCGATTTCATCGACGTTCGTCAGCAGCCCACGACCGTCGAGAACTCATCGTCCTCCGGAGAGGTCGTCGATCTTCTCCGCGCCGCCGGATTCCGCACGGCTCTCGTCGACGACATGGAGGCATGGCTTCAAACCCACGTCATCTTCATCGCGGCCTTCGAGCAGGGGATCGTCGACGCGCAGGGCGATGTCGCAGGCCTGGCCGCCGACTATCCCGCCGTTCGCTCGGTCGTCACCACAGTGCGCCGCAACCTCTCAGCGTTCGTGCGGCGAGGCGGCCAGGTCGTGCCGGCGGCGCTCAGGGTCATCTTCCTTCGGATGCCGATCTGGTTCGCGACCCGTTACTGGATGCGCCAGTTGGCGGGGCCGCTCGGGCGAGTCGGCTTCCGACCTCACGCGATGAAGTCGGAAAATACGGAACTCCCCGCCCTGCTGGACGATGTCCACATCCTTACCGTGTCGCGGCCGGTCACGTGAGACCGGGCGTCGGGTTGTACGGCCGGTAGGTCTTCCAGAACCGGAAGTACCGGCGTGCGACAAGAGCCGTCGTTCCGATGGCGTATCCGAGACCGACGATGATGCCGACGATGACGGCCACGACGGTGGCGGCGTGTGCGTCGAGCGCGATGACCGACGCGAACAGTCCGACGAGAGCGCCGACGACCGTCGCCACGAAGAGGAGGCTGCTGCCGAGAACCTGGCTCGCTCCGCGCGGGCCGAGGAAATAGTAGGTGACACGCGCACCGTCGTTGTCATCGTGCGATGAGGCCATGAAGACGGCGCTCACGCCGGGGGACAGTTCCTCGTAGGCGGCACGGAGCCTGTTCATGGCGAGCACGTACATGAGGTCCTCCATGTTCACGTTGGCGACCCGGAGATGCGTGAGGGTGCCGACGAGCACGAGCAGACCGATGACGACGGTGCCGAACATCGGGAAGATGCCCCTGAAGGCGGTGGCCTGGCCGACCAGTGCGACGCTGACGAGCGCGGCCGAGGTCAGAGTGAGAAGCATGCTGATCCGCGTGAGAACTTCGCTCTGCGTGCTGCTGCGCGACGCAAGAAGACTCCAGTGCTCCGTCGCGAGCAGCTGAGCCCGCAATGCCGGCGATTCCTGTGCGCCCGACGGAACGGCAGGGTGCTCATCCACCATCCCCGAATTGTCGTCCCCTGTGGAGCGGATGTCCAGCAAAGCCACCTGACGTTCGCCTGGCGTTCCACCCCGCAGTTCTGGTGCATGCTGTGACCATGGAGCGTGTAGTCGTACTGGGGCGGGGCGGTGCGGGCAAGAGTTCTGTGGCGCGCGAACTCGGGCGGCTCACGGGCCTGCCGGTGATCGAGCTCGATGCGATGTACTGGAATGAGCGGCTCGAGCCGCGTCCCGTGCCCGAGTGGGAAGAGCTGCAACGGGGTTACACGGCGGCCGACCGCTGGATCATGGACGGCGACCTGGGGCCGTACGACTCGCTCGCCCCGCGCCTGACGCGGGCCGACACCGTCCTCGTGCTCGACTTCTCCCTGGTTCGTTGCGCATGGCGAGCGCTTCGTCGATCGCCCGAGGCCTGGTCGTTCTGGCGGTGGGTGCTTCTCTGGAGAGTGCAGAGCCGACCAGTCCTCTTCGCGTCGATCGCGCGGTGGGGACCGCATGCGCGCACGATCGTGGTTCGCGGCCCGCGCGCACTCGGACGGTTCGTCGAGTCGGTCGAATCGCCGGTCGGCTGAGCGCCCCCTCCCACTCGCTACGATGGCGCCATGACTGCGACCCGCGACCACGACCCCGACCGCCTGGCGGTCCTCGCGCTGGTCCGTTCGATGTACGAGTCCTACATGCGCGGCGACCGCGCGGGAATCGACGCCTGCCTGGCGGACGGTTTCACGATGTTCGACTCCGCGCATCCGGGACTGATCCACGGGATCGCCGAACTCGACGCCGTGCGCGCCGGTCGGCCGAACGCCGGCGGCCCTCCGACCGAGCGGCTCTCCACCTACGACGAGCACGTCGAGGTCCGCGGCGGGCTCGCCATCGCCGCCTACTGGCTGCGGGTCGAGGATGGGTCGGGCGCTGAGGTCGAACTGGTCCGGAACACCGCGATCCTGCAGCCTGCGGGCGATGGCTGGGCCATCGTGCATCTCCACGAGGATGTCGTCGGCTGACCCCCACTGTTCATCGGCGCACTCTAGACGCTTCGGTCCACGGAGGACGAGTATCGACAGTGAAGCGATCCCGAGGAGGGGACGAACATGGAGCAGAACGAGCCGACCGCGTCCATCATGAATGCGCACAAACGTGCCTTGGAGAGTCTTCCGTTCGCCGACACCGCCGACTTCGAGGCCGTCGAGCGGGGTTTCCTCGGCACGCTGGACGATCCGGCGATTCGGAATGCCGCAGGCGACATCGTGTGGGATGCGTCGACGTACGACTTCCTGACGGGGGATGCGCCCTCCACGGTGAACCCCAGCCTGTGGCGGCAGTCGATCCTGGTGGCCAGGCACGGCCTGTTCGAAGTGGTCGAAGGCGTATACCAGGCGCGCGGCCTGGACCTCTCCGTGATGTCATTCATCGAGTCGGACAACGGAGTGATCGTGGTCGACCCGCTGATCTCGGCGGAAACGGCTGCGGCCGCATACGGGCTCTACACGAAGCACCGCGGTGAACGGCCCATCGTCGCCGTGATCTTCACCCACAGCCACGTCGACCATTTCGGCGGTGTGCTCGGCATCGTCAGCAGTGGCGATGTTCAGTCCGGGCGCGTGCAGATCGTCGCACCGGAGGGGCTCCTCGAGCACGCGATCGCCGAGAACGTCTACGCCGGCGTCGCAATGAGTCGGCGCGCCGGGTACATGTACGGCGCGGCGCTCGACCGCGGGCCGAAGGGACAGGTCGGAGCGGGTCTCGGCCAGACCACGTCGACCGGCTCACCCGGGATCCTCGTGCCCACGATCGATGTGGGTGAGACGGGGGAGACCCACACGATCGACGGGGTCGAGATCGAATTCCAGTTGGCGCCCAACACCGAGGCGCCTGCCGAGTTCCACTTCTACGTCCCGCGTTACCGGGCGCTGTGCATGGCGGAGAACGCCACGCACACCCTGCACAACCTGCTCACGCTGCGCGGTGCGCTCATCCGGGACCCGCACGTCTGGTCCCAATACCTGACCGAGGCGATCGAACGCTACGGCGACAGGGCGGATGTGCTGTTCACCTCGCATCATTGGCCCACCTGGGGAAACGACGACATCCTGCACTTCCTCGCGATCCAGCGCGACCTATACGCCTATCTGCACGACCAGACGCTCCGGCTGCTGAACAAGGGCTTCACCGGTCCGGAGATCGCCGAGGACTTCCCGATGCCGCCCGCGCTCGAAGCGGAATGGAGCACCCACGGCTACTACGGCTCGGTCTCGCACAACGTCCGCGCCATCTACCAGCGCTACATGGGCTTCTTCGACGGCAACCCGGCCCGCCTGTGGCCGCACCCGCCGCATCCCCTCGCGGAGCGCTACGTCGCTGTGATCGGTGGCATCGACAAAGTGATCGCGGCCGCCCAGCAGGCGTACGACGACGGCGACTTCCGCTGGGCCGCCACGCTCCTGGACCACGCTGTCTTCGCCCAACCGGACAATGCGGCGGCGAAGAGCCTCTATGCCGACACGCTCGAGCAGCTCGCCTACGGAGCCGAGAACGGGACCTGGCGGGACTTCTTCCTCTCCGGGGCCACCGAGCTCCGCGAGGGGAACTTCGGGACGCCGACGACGGCGAACGCGCCCGCGATCCTCGCTCAGCTGTCTGCGGAGCAACTGTTCGATGCTGTCGCGATCACGGTCAACGGTCCGAAGGCATGGGACCTGTCGCTGGTCTTCGACATCACCTTCAGCGATCTCGATCGGAGCTTCCACCTCACGCTCCGCAACGGAGTCCTGATCTACGTCGAGAAGGAACCGACCGGCGATGCCCAGCTCCACCTCACCCTGACGAAGGGGCGTTTCCTTCAACTCCTCGGTGGGGACACGAGCGCGGACGGTCTCACCGTGGAAGGAGACGCGGCCGTCCTCAGCGCGCTGACCGGCGTACTCGACCCGGGCGACCCCGGCTTCAACATCGTCCTGCCCTGAGCCGCCGGCCGATCCCTCGGTGTTCGAGTCGTCACGAACCGCCCTATCCGCTCGGAAAGAAGGTCGGTTAGCGACCACTCGATCGCGGTCAGATCTCCACGTCGCTGCCCATGGTGACCGTCCGCAGCGCGGGGAGGTCGAACCGGGCGGCCGGATCTGCGGCGTTGTGAGCGAGCGCGACGAACAGGGAGCGCCGCCAGCGGACCATCCCTTTCGCCCGGGTGGTGCGGATGGCCCCCCGGGAGATGAAGTACGACGCGGTCCGGATGTCCGAGGCCTTGAGTGGCAGCACGCCGGTGTCGCACGCCGCGCGCAGGGCTCGCGGGATGTCCGGTTCGTCGGAGAAGCCGAAGCGGATGCTCAGAAATTCGATGCCGTCGTCGGCGTAGCCGAGATCGTCGAAGTCGAAGGCCTCCAGCGTGGGCACGTGGGGGACCTGTGCGGTGGTCGCGGCGACGATGAGGACGTATTCGTGCAGGACGTGATTGTGCTTGACGTTCGCACGCAGGGCGAGCGGAGTGCTGTCCTTGTTCGGATGCGGGAAGATCGCGATCCCCGGAACCCGCGCGAGGTTCTTCGCCCGCACGTCCTCGATGAACTGCGCGAGCGAACCCTCCTTCCGCTTCCTGTCGTCCTGGACGAGCTTGCGGCCGCGTCGCCACGTCGTCATGACAGTGATGACCGCCGCGGCGATGAGCAGGGGCACCCATCCGCCGTTCACGATCTTCGGAAGGTTGCCGGCGAGGAACGCGAGCTCCAGACCACCGAAGATGACGGCTGCGGCGGCCATCTTCCACGGTCCCCAGTTCCACAGCGGGCGAGCGACGAGCACCAGCAGCAGCGTGTCCACCACCAGCGCTCCGGTCACCGAGATGCCGTAGGCCGTCGACAGCCGGTCGGATGAGCCGAAGGCGAGCGCGACGGCCATCACCCCGATGAAGAGCATGGCGTTGATGGCCGGCATGTAGATCTGGCCGCCTTCGTGCTTCGACGTCTGGCGGACGGTCAGCGGGGGCAGCAGCCCGAGCTGCACCGCTTGCCGTGACAGCGAGAACGCTCCGGAGATGACGGCCTGGCTGGCGATGACGGTCGCGGCCGTCGCCAGGATCACCACGGGGAGGCGTCCCCATTCCGGGATCAGCAGGAAGAACGGATTGGCGATCGCGCCGGGCTGGTGCAGGACGAGGGCGGCCTGCCCGAGGTAGTTGATGACGAGAGCGGGGAAGACGAGGAAGAACCAGGCGCGCCGGATCGGAGTCCGCCCGAAGTGCCCCATGTCGGCGTAGAGCGCTTCCGCTCCGGTGATGACGAGCACGACGGCGCCCAGCGCGATGAACGAGATGGACGGATGCCCCACGATGAAGAGCACCGCGTAGCTGGGCGACAGACCGAGCAGAACCGACGGGTACTGTACGACCATGCCCAGGCCGGCGCCCGCGAGCACCACGAACCACAGCACCATCACGGGCCCGAAGAGTGTGCCCACCCTGCCGGTTCCGAATCGCTGGACGACGAAGAGCACGACCAGGATCACCGCCGCGATCGGAATGACCAGGTGGGAGATGGCCGGCACAGTGACGTGAAGGCCTTCCACTGCGGAGAGGACACTGATGGCGGGCGTGATGATCGAGTCGCCGTAGAACAGGGCGACTCCGACGATGCCGATGACGAGAAGGATGCCGGCCTTGCCGGCCTGCTTCGAGTACAGCCGCTGGGCCAGCGCCGCCAGGGCCATCACTCCGCCCTCGCCGTCGTTGTCGGCGCGCATCAGGATGGTGATGTATTTGATCGACACCACGATCGTGATGCTCCAGAACATGAGCGAGATGACGCCGAACACATCGCTCTCGTTCGGGCGCACCGCTCCGCCGTCGAGCTGGAACACCGTCTTCAGCGCGTACAGCGGGCTGGTACCGATGTCGCCGAAGACCACGCCCAGGGCAGCGAGGGCCGCGCCGGCGAGAACGCGCGAGCGATGATTGCCGGGCGGGGGAGTCTTCTCGCGCCCTCCGTTGGACGCTTTCGTGTCCTCCGGTTCGGCTGACACCGTCATCGAGCGCCTCCACATCCGCTGCGCCGCGGAATCTCTTCTCGCATTAACGCAACGCTACCCCCGGATGATGGGAGTGGCCGCAACGACTATCGGTCGCCGCTGGGGCCCGCGATCCGGTAGTCGATGATGAGATAGCCGGTCGGCGAAATCTCGCTCCGGAGGGTCTCGAGCCTGAGCGGCGCCACACCGTCGAAGAGACGTCGTCCGCTGCCTGCGATGCCCGGGGCGATCACGAGCCGCAGTTCGTCGACGACGCCGCCGGCCAACAGCGCCCGGGCCACCGTGATGCTCGCATGCACGCCGATGGCACCTCCTGGTCCGCTCTTCAGTCGCCGCGCGAACTCGATCAGGTCGCCGTCGATGGCGTGCGCGTTCGTCCACTGCTGCTCCAGTGGCGTCGAGGTCGCGACGTGTTTCGTCACGGAGTTGATGAACGTCGCGAAGGGTTCGATCCGGCTGTCAGGCCAGAATCCGGCCCACTCGTCGAAACTGCGACGGCCGAGGATGACCGCATCCTGCTCGCCGATCACTGCGGCGAGGTTGCCATCCATCGCATCGTCCCACTCGGTGAAGAACCGGTTGGGATCCTCGGCCACGCCATCCAGGGACAGCAGTTCGTAAAGCACGATCTTCCGCATTCGCCCCACCTCCGGGCTCGTTGCGTCGGACTCTATCGAATCGGTGGGCGCACGACCAGCGGCCTGTTCTCGACACTCATGGGCTGATGGAGACCGCCACCGACCGCTGGCCGGTAGTGCAGCGGCGAGGCTGCGAGGATGCCACCGCCGACCAGCGCGAGTGCTGTGGCGACTGCGGCGGCCCGGATCAGGAGCCGGGGGGTGCCCTTCCTGAGCATGCGGCGCCCCAGCTCGACGAGGAAGAACCCTGCAAGCCCCCCGGACGTGTTGACGATCACGTCGGTGATGTCCGAACTCCCGATCGCGAGAACGTACTGGGTGGTCTCCAGCGCGATGCTTGCTCCTGCGATGCTGACGGCGGCGGTCCACCACCGCCACGACGGTGCGATCAAGCGCAGGTAGCTGCCGAACGGGATGAAGAGTGCGAAGTTCACCGCGACGTCGTACGGCGGGCTGGCGCCGCTGCCGTTCCATGCCACGAACGGGACGAGCTTGATGACGCGGTGCACGCCTCCGACGAACGGAACATCGAGCTTCCACAGCACGGCCCACACGAGCAGGAGCAGGTATGCCACGAACAGTGTGACGAGTCTGGCCTTTCCGGAGCGCATGACCCCAGTCAAACGGGCCGTGCGTTGCCGGGGCGTATGCGGTTCTCGATACGCCGACGATATGCGGCGGCTCCTAGCATGGAGCCTGTGCGCGTGCTGATCGTCGAGGACGAACCATATCTGGCGGAGGCCATCCGCGACGGGCTGCGCCTCGAAGCGATCGCCGCCGACACCGCCGGTGACGGCAACGCGGCGTGGGAGCTGCTGAGCATCAACGACTACGACATCGCCGTTCTCGACCGCGACATCCCTGGGCCTTCTGGCGACGAGATCGCGGCGCGCATCGTCGCATCCGGCAGTGGGATGCCCATCCTCATGCTCACCGCTGCCGACCGGCTCGACGACAAGGCGTCAGGGTTCGAGCTCGGCGCCGACGACTACCTCACCAAGCCGTTCGAGATGCGCGAGCTCGTGTTACGGGTCCGCGCACTCGACCGCAGGCGCGCTCGGAGCCGGCCGCCCGTGCGCGAGCTGGCGGGCCTCCGCCTCGACCCGTTCCGCCGCGAGGTCTTCCGGGACGGCCGCTATGTCGCGCTCACGCGCAAGCAGTTCGCCGTTCTCGAAGTGCTCCTCGAGGCCGAAGGAGGCGTCGTCAGCGCGGAGGAACTCCTGGAGCGGGCCTGGGATGAGAACGCCGACCCGTTCACGAACGCTGTGCGTATCACCGTCTCTGCGCTGCGCAAGCGGCTCGGCAACCCGTGGCTCATCGAGACCGTGGCGGGCGTCGGCTACCGCATCGACGTGGGATCGGACCCCGCGCGCGATACAGGCCGCCGTGAGAACACACGTGGATAGGATGCCCGGGCTGAGCATCCGCCTCAAGCTCACCCTCAGCTACGCGGGCTTCCTCATGCTCGCCGGCGCGCTGCTGCTCACGGCCGTGTGGCTGTTCCTCCTGCGCTACGTTCCGGCCAGGGCGATCGAGACCATCGGCGGTTTCGTGCCCGGCCGCGACGACCTCGTGCGGGCCTTCGTGCCTCCTGCAGCCTGGGCGATGCTCTTTCTTCTGGGGTTCGGGCTGGTGGGCGGATGGATACTCGCCGGCAGCATCCTCGCTCCGTTGGCGCGGATCACCGACGCCACCCGACTCGCGACGAACGGGGGGCTGTCGCACCGCATCCGCCTGCCCGGCCGCCAGGACGAGTTCCACGAACTCGCCGACGCGTTCGACGTCATGCTCGAACAGTTGGAATCGCAGGTCGCCGAGCAGCAGCGGTTCGCGGCCAACGCCTCCCACGAGCTGCGCACTCCGCTCGCGATCACGCAGGCTCTTCTCGAGGTCGCCCAGAACGACCCGGACCACGACACCGGGGTGCTCCTCGAACGCCTCCGGATCGTCAACGCCCGGGCGATCGAACTCACGGACGCGCTGCTGATGCTCAGCCGCGCGGACCAGCGCTCCTTCACCCGCGAGCGCGTGGACCTGTCCCTCCTGGCAGAAGAAGCAGTCGAGACTCTGCTTCCCCTCGCCGAGCTGCGCGGCGTGACTCTCACGGCAACGGGCGAGATCGCACAGACGGCCGGTTCGCCGGCGCTGCTGCTGCAGCTGACAACCAACCTCGTGCACAACGCGATCGTGCACAACCTCACCGAGGGTGGGATGGTGTGGGCCACGACCGCCGCCGGGCCTGAGTGGGTGACGCTCACCGTCGAGAACACGGGCGAGCTGCTCGATCCGGCGCTGGTGTCGACCTTCACGGAGCCGTTCCAGCGCGGCACCGAACGGGTGCACGCCGATCACGCGGGCGTCGGCCTGGGACTCGCGATCGTGAGGAGCATCGTGCGGGCGCACGACGGGCTGCTCACCCTCACCCCGCGCGAGGCCGGGGGCCTCTCCGTTTCGGTCCGGTTGTCTGCGGTGGGTGCGTAATCCCGAGGCTCTGCCGCTGTGAGCGGATCCCACCCCAATAGGATTGGGGCACCATCGGCAGAGTCGGGAGCATTTCGCGTTGGACACCATCCCCAGGTCAGCCCCGGACGACTTCCCGCGTCGTGGCGACCAGGGGCGGAAGACTCCGGATGCCATTGCGCGGCACGGCCGCCTGAAATCCGGCGGAGCCCTCGCGACCGTCTTCAGAGTGCTCGCGGCGACGCTGGCGGTCGTGCTGGTGAGCGGAGCATCCATCGCCACCATCGCCCTCTGGGATGTCTCCCGCAGTGTGAAACCGCCGGTGCACCTGGTCAGCGAGAAGACTGCGAGCCCCATCCCGCAGATCGGCGCGATCGACGGCGGCGTCAACCTTCTGCTGGTCGGGAGCGACAGCCGTCAGGGCCAGGACCCCATGTTCGGAACGGGCGCGGACGCCCAGGGTGTGCTCAACGACGTCACCATGCTGCTGCACATCTCGCAGGACCACACGAATGCGACCGTCGTGAGCTTTCCGCGCGACATGTTCGTGCGCATCCCCTCCTGTCCCGACCCGAAGGGCGGCAGCTTCTCGGCGATGTCGTCGCAGAAGATCAACACGACGCTCACCTACGGCGGCCTCCCGTGCACGGTGGAGACCGTCGCTCAGCTGACCGGGTTGAACATCCAGTTCGCCGCCCTCATCCAGTTCTCCGGCGTGATCGCCATGTCGAACGCGGTCGGCGGCGTGCCGGTCTGCGTCGCCCGCAAGATCGAGGACCGCTACACGAACACCTTCCTGGACCCCGGGATGCACACCCTCAGCGGCGTCGCAGCGCTCCAGTTCCTGCGCACCCGCCACGGCGTCGGCGACGGGTCCGACCTGGGCCGCATCAGCAACCAGCAGGTGTTTCTGTCGTCGCTCGTGCGCACCATCAAGAGCGCGGACACGCTCGCCAACCCGGTGAAGCTGTATGCGCTGGCGAAGGCGGCGGTGAGCAACATGCAGCTGTCGGAGAGCCTCGACAACCTCGACCGCCTGGTGCAGATCGGGCTCGCGCTGAAGGACATCTCGCTCGACAAAGTGGTGTTCATCCAGTACCCCACGGGCGTTTCAGGCGGCGGGGTCAAGCCGATCCCCGAGGCGGCGGATGCGCTCCTCGCGGCCCTCAAGGCGGACAAGCCGGTCGCGTTGTCGGGCGGCACCGGACCCGGCGACATCGGCTCCGTCGTGCAGTCGCCGGCGCCGACGGCCCCTGCACCGGGCGCCACGAAGGCCCCTGCACCGACCCCGTCAGCGACGAACGGGGCCGCGGTGCTTCCGGATGCGGACACCGGGCAGACGGCAGCCCAGGTGACCTGCTCCAAGGGGCGTACGCTCAACAAACAGTAGGCCGTAGGCCGCTCACGGAAAGGACCAAGCGATGACGGATGCGCGAACCGGCGGCACGACGCCCCCCGGCTGGCTCCCCGACCCCACCGGCGCCGAACGGCTGCGCTGGTGGAACGGTCACGACTGGACCGACCACTATGCAGCGCTTCCGCAGGCGGGTCCCCGGGCCCCGCTTCCCGGTGAGCGGCCGCGCATTCCCGACACGACGCCGGTCTACAACGTGTACATCTGGCTCGTCATCGGGGTGCCGATCCTGTCCATTCCTTTGCTTTTCCTCTTCTCTCCCGGAGTCTTCGAGTTCAACCCGCTCGGGTCGCGCACGGAAGTCGCGACGGCGACCGCGAGTATCCTTCTCGTATCCCTGGTGGTCGGGGTGTTCAGCTGGGTGCTCTGGGCGCTCACCGTGCTCTTCTCGTACCTCGACTACCGCGAACTCAAGCGTTCGGGCGTCGAGCGGCCGTTCCACTGGGCGTGGTCGTTCCTGTCGGCGTTCGTCTACGTGATCGGCCGCACCGTGATCGTGCACAAGGTCGCCAGGCCGCGCGGACTCGCGCCGATCTGGTGGCTCATCGGTGTGACCGTCGTCTCCGCGATCATTGCGGTCGTGTGGAGCATCAACCTCACGTCGTCGATCCTGCAGTACTACTACAACAACGGGTACAGCGGCGCGCTCGGGATCTGACGGGCGCTGAGGTGTGCTGAGCGGGCGGCTCTCGGCACCCTGAAAGAAGGCTGTCCGGCGCTGGCCCCTGCGTCCGTTATGATGGCTGTCGTGCGTCCGCATGCCGGTCGCGCTGGAGACGTCGCATAGTTCGGCCTAGTGCACCACCCTGCTAAGGTGGAGAACCCTTTACAGGGTTCCGTGGGTTCAAATCCCACCGTCTCCGCTCAACAAAATGCTGGTCAGAAGCGATTTTCTTCGCCCGGACCTGCGCTATTCGAGCCCTCGCCGGCTCTCAGCAATCGCTCCCCAGGACAGCGTTGCGGAGGATGTGCGCGGCCTTCAGCACTCGATGCCTCGACTTCCAGCCCGTGGGTCCGGAAGGAGGACGGGGCCACCTTCGCGTCGGCTACCGGTCGGCCGTTTGGTCCGCGAGGACGGTGATCATTCCCGCTGTGCGGACGGTGCTGAATCAGGCGCACCAGTCAGCTGATGGGCAGCAGGCCCATTCGGGCCGGCCACCCCAAGTGCCTGAGCAAATTCGCAGACCCGGGGAGTTTTCCGGCCGTCGAGGGAGGGGTACCGTCTTCGAAGCATGGATTGGAGATGGGTGTGAATGACGTGAAAAGTTTGTGGGCATCGGTGCAGGGTGACCCGGTATTCATGCGTCGGGTCAACGGCTGGCTGGCGTTGTTCTGGGTCGTGATGATCCCGGTTTCCATTGCAACGGGATGGGTGAACAGCGTCGTGTACGTCTCGGCGTTGTCGCTCTGGGCCCTCGTATCGGGGCACTGGTCCGCCTGGCAGGCAGCACGGGTCGAGGTCAAACAAGAAGCGGATGCAAAGCTCAAGGAAGAAGAGGATGTGCCGGCGGAGGTGGTCGCCGCGCTCGTGGCCGAGACGACCGTCGAGCCCATAACGGACGCTGCGCCCTCGCAGGCGTAAGACCGATCCACCGAAGCAACCACTGATCCGAGGATGGGGAGCACCCCGCCCGCACCCGACCCCGGATACTCCTACGGACGCTCTACTGAGATAGCTGCTGGTGCATCCCCGCGCGGATCAGAAGCACTCCCGCGATTGCAAAACCTATCCCTGGCAGGAGGGCGAACCAGGTCAGAGGAAGAGTGAACAGGCTCGCAAAGAACAGAACGATGCACCCGGCCGGAATTGCGATTGCCCATCTCGCCGACCCGTGCAGGGTGCGATCTGAAAGAAGCAACACGGCAGCAACAACAACCGCTGCGATGCTGATGAGGTACGCAAGCTCCGAAGGGCCCGGCCCGAGAGGCGAATGCGTCGCAATCTGCACGGTGTTCACCAAGACAACGGCCAGCCCGAGAAGACCGGCAACGATGAGCGCGACACGCCCCCGTCCCCGATAGGAAAAGCCTGTCGCGAGTAGCCCTCCGGCGATGATCACTGAGGGAATCACATTCACCGCAATGGACACGGGCGCTGGCAGGGGAACAGAGGCAAATCCACTGAAGACGATCAGTCGAGCCAACTCCATCACGCCGCCTATCAGGAGCAACAGCGCACCGATACGTCGATCAAGCCTCATGACGTGAGGATCGCACACTGTGAAATGGACGGCAAGGCGTGCGACCCGGCAGGTCCACCCACCGAATTAGTCGCAAGAAATACCGGGCTGCTCTTCTCACAGCCGGCGCCGCCGAGGCGATCGCCATCGAACGCCGGGACATCACGGCCAGGGCAGCATCCAACGACATCGTCACGACCCATGAGGAAGTGACAGGCTGACGCGCGGATGGTGCAGTGACAGGTTGCAGTGAGCCTCGCCCACTCGGCGCAAATGCGGCCATGCACACTCGCCATCGGGCATGGCCCGCGCCGCCGAACGGATGAACAATAGGAACGTATGCAACGACCCTCGCCACCGACGGGATGGAGCGGAACGATGACGTTCTTCGATCAGCAGGTCTGGGACGGCAAGACCTATGTAGGCGGGTGGCGCACCCTCTCGCGCGAGGCGACGGTCGTGTCGCCCTCGACCGCCGACGAACTGGCGCGTTATGCGGAGGCGGACGCTGCGGATGTGGCGGCCGCCGCCGCGATCGCTCTCGACGCTCAGCGCGAGTGGGCCGCGTGGGCACCCGACGACCGTGCGGCGGTGCTCCGGCGCGCGGCAGCGCTCATCGATGAGCATCAGGATGTGCTCTCCCGCTGGCTCATGGACGAGGCCGGCTCCGCATCGGGCAAGGCCGCGTTCGAGGCCGGACTGGTGAGCGGCGAGTTCTGGCAGGCGGCGGCGACGGCCCTGATGCCCTATGGGCAACTCCTGCGGACGAACCGCCCGCGGCTGAGTCTCGCCCGGCGCAAGCCGGTCGGGATCGTCGGCGTGATCTCGCCCTTCAACTTTCCGGGCATCCTGTCGGCGCGGTCGATCGCCCCGGCGATCGCGCTCGGTAATGCCGTGATCCACAAGCCGGACCCGCGCACGACGGTGAGCGGTGGGCTGTTCTTCGCGGGCATCCTGGAGGAGGCCGGACTTCCCGCCGGCGTCTTCAGTGTTCTGCCGGGCGGTCGGGAGGCCGGCGAGGCGCTCGTCGATCATCCCAGCATCCCTGTCATCTCGTTCACGGGATCGACCGCTGCCGGCCGCGCGATCGGAGCCCGGGCCGGACAGCACCTGAAGCGCATCCACCTCGAGCTCGGCGGCAACAACGCGCTCATCGTCCTGGCCGACGCCGACGTCGAGGCGGCAGCCTCGGCGGGCGCGTGGGGGTCGTTCCTGCACCAGGGCCAGATCTGCATGACGACCGGCCGCCACCTCGTCCACTCGTCGATCTATCCGCGCTACGTGGAGTTGCTCGCGGAGAAGGCGCGGAACATCCCGGCCGGCGACCCCGCGACCGGTGCTCCGCTCGGCCCGATCATCGACGAGCGCCAGCTGCAGAAGATCGACGGCATCGTCCGGGCCTCGGTCGAAGCAGGCGCGCGCCTGGTCGCCGGCGGTACGTACGACCGGCTGTTCTACGCGCCGACGGTTCTCGCCGAGGTGACGCGCGAGCATCCGGCCTTCTCGGACGAGATCTTCGGCCCGGTCGCGCCGGTGACCCCGTTCGACACGATCGACGAGCTCGTCGAGCTCGCCAACGCATCCGAGTACGGGCTCTCCCTCGGGATCCTGGGCGGCAACGCCTACGCGGCGTTCGAGCTGGCGGATCGGATCCCATCCGGCATCCTGCACATCAACGACCAGACGGTCGACGACGAAGCCCAGGCGCCGTTCGGCGGGGTTCGGGCATCCGGAACCGGTTCGCGCTTCGGTGGTCACGAGGCGAACATCGAGGCGTTCACCGAGACGCAGTGGGTGACCATCCAGGGCGAGATCGCGCGCTACCCGTTCTGACGCGGCGTGCTGTGGATAACAGGGATGTCGGCTACGGCCCCACCTAGACTGGTGCGCAGAACGAGCGAGCCGCCCCGATCTGGACACGCGGCGTGGGAGCCTCAGACGCGACCGGGAGGAAGATCAGTGGACGAACTTCTTTTGGTCCCGTTGTACAAACAAAGCGAAGCAGCCGCACTTCTCGGAATGCCGTCGTCGACGTTCAACCATTGGGCGAGCGGCTACACGACCTCGTCGGGAAATAGGAAAGCACCCTTCATCACCGTCGAACGGCCCGGGCGCGGGTACACAGTGCCGTTCGTCGGAGTCGCGGAGGCGTGGATCGTGCGTGCCTTCACGAACGCGGGTGTCCCGACCGCGAGGGTAAGGCCCGCGCTCGAGCAGCTTCGTACGCAGATCGGAATCGAGCACGCACTTGCTAGCGACCGGCTCAAGACCGACGGCGCAGATATTCTGTGGGATCTCCGGCAGAAGGATTCTACGTTCGACGACAATCGACTCGTCGTCGTGCGCAATGGTCAGGCGACGTTCGGCGAAATCGTTCGTGCGCACCTTCGGCACGTCGATTATCGCGATGGCTTTGTCGGCCAGCTCCGAATTCCTCGCGCCGACGGCGCCGATCTTACGCTTGACCCCCAGATCAACTTCGGCCAGCCGACACTGACTGAATACGGCATCCGCCGTGACGACATCCTTGACAGGATCGCGGCAGGCGAGACGATGGACGAGGTTGCCGCCGACTTCGACCTTCCGAGTCGGACTGTAGAGAACCTCGCGCTGTCGGCCGCGTAGGCGCAGACGGTGAGCAGCATCCGGTTCTTCTGCGACCGCAGTCTCGGCGATCATGAGGTACCGGACGCGCTCCGCGGAGCAGGATGGCTCGTGGTGAGCATGCGCGAGCGCTACGGTTCGGTGACCGCACAGCAGCTAGCTGACATCGACTGGATTCGTGACGCAAGCGCCGAAGGCGAGGTCCTTCTCACCGGCGACAAAACGATTGCAAAGCGTCCAGTGGAGGCACGGGCGGTCGTCACGGCAGAAGCGCGGGTATTCGCGCTTGGCAGCAGCCAGCTGACGGGCAGGGCAAAGGTTGACCGATTTCTCGGGAAGCAACGTGCGATCTTCCGGCGCGCGAACTCGATGCGCGGTCCTTACGTGGTGAGCGTTACCGGTCACGGGCTCGAGACGCTGAAGCTGCTTCAGTAGCGTGAGCGAGATCGCGCGCTACCCGTTCTGACGCGGCGGCCCGAGGTCAGCCGAGGACCTCGGTCACCCCGGAGAGCATCAGGCCGCGCGCTCCTTTGCTTCGGGCCCGGACGGCGCCCGCCTTGGTCGGGATGATGTGCCCGATCACCGGCTTGCCCAGCGACCTCACACGCTCCCACGCGCCCCGCGACGACCCGTAGTCGAGTCCCAGCGAGGTCCAGCGTTCCTGCGTACTGCTCAGCAGGTCTGGTGTCGCCTCGATCTCGGCGCCGTAGTAATAGCCCCACGAGCGCCATTTCTGCTCAGCCGCGAAGGCCGGCCAGTCCCTGCTCGTGCAGTAGCCTTTCGCGACGAACGTCTCGCGCGGGTTGGAGACGCGACGCGTCAACGCCAGGAGCTCGGGAAAGTATTGCGCCGGGACGACCTTCGGGTCGACGAAGATCGTGTGCGTCTCGCCGAACTCGCGGAGAAGGTCCGTGAAGCGGAGGTACGGACGTGGCGGCTGATGGGGATCGGTCGTCCCCTTCGCGGTGATCGAATACCGTGACACCTCGCGCCAGGTGTGTTCGGAAGCGACGAACCCTGACGTGCCCGACGTGCGGTCCAGCGTTGCGTCGTGCAGGCCGAACCACACGCCGTCCGAGGTGCGCGCCAGGGAGATCTCGAGGGCATCGACGTGATGGGCGGCAGCCTGCTGGTACGCGAACAGCGACATCTCCGGCCAGTCGGCGGAACCGCCGTGATGGGCGACCGAGAACGGGTCGGAGGCGAAGAGAGCGCTGACACGCTTGCCGCGTGGAGGGCCGAACAACTGCGGTCCCTGAACGACCAGCGGCCCGGCGAGCAGGGCCGCAGTGGTCACCGTCGCGGCGGCCGTGACGGACCCGATCACGAACGCGCGACGACTCACCGGGCGGCGCGGATCCGCTGAAGGTGGGGAGGCGGACGGCTCGGTCATGCGGCATGCTAACCCGCTCGCGTTCGAATTGGGCGCGCTCTCGCTGAGGATCGCCGCAGAGAATGGCCCCGACACTAGTCTGAGCAGATGCGATGGGGTCGGGGCTATTTCGCCGTGCAGGCGTTGGCCGGTGCTGCGTGGTGGATCGCGGTGTTCGCATCGCCGTTCGTGCGCGAAGCGACGCTCGGCAGCCTCGATCCGGTGGTCGTCGCGGTCCTCGACATCCCGCTGTTCGTGATCGCGTCGGCGCTCGCCGCGACGGGACTCCGCGCCGCGGCGTTCGTCAGTGCGGGATGGACGGGCCTCGTCACGCTCGCGCTCGCTGTCTACGCCACGGTCACGACCGAGGCCGGCTGGGGCGTTCTGCTCATGGCCGCCGCGGCCGCAGGTTCGATGATCGCGCTCTGCCTCGTCACCCTCGGCCGAGTACCCACCGAGTGGATCATCCGCGGCCCGTTCGCTTTCCGGCCCGCTGTCTCGCGCCGCACATCCGGCGGGCACATCGCATCGACGTTCACTCAGATCGTCGTCTTCTGGGGACTCTTCCTCGTGCTGATCCCGTCCGTGATCATCCTTCTCGAAGGGCGCTGGGGACTCGGGATGGCATTCCCGGCTTTCGTGGGCATCATCGGGGCTGCGGTCCTCGTGCTCGCCAGTGCCCTCGGCGTATGGTCGGCGATCGCGATGTCGACGCGGGGCGACGGAACGCCGCTGCCATCCGCCATGCCGAACCGCCTCGTGGTTGCGGGGCCGTATCGCTGGGTTCGCAATCCGATGGCCGTCGCCGGAATCATGCAAGGTGTCGCTGTCGGGCTGGTCGTCTCGTCGTGGCTGGTCGTGGCGTACGCGGTCGCCGGTTCGCTGCTCTGGAACTACGCTGTCCGGCCGCTCGAGGAAGCAGATCTCGAGGAACGGTTCGGCACCGACTTCGAGCAGTACCGCGACACGGTGCGCTGCTGGATCCCCACGGTACCGGGCCGCGCGCCCGCGAGCGACGCCGTCTGGTGAGGTAGCCGGCACTTCCCTTTCGAGCATCCTGCGGGCACACTGGGTGGAACGAGAGGGGGCCGAGACGAGGAACCCACGCGCTACCCGACACCTCGCCGCCCTCGCGGCCGGGATCTGTGCGCTCGCGGCCGTGCTCGTCCTCAGCCCTTCCTCCGCGCCGGCGAACGCAGCGTTCGCCGACCAGTGCGCCTCGCCGGATCGCACGCTGACCCCGACGGGCTCCACGATCGCGGTGGCGCCAGGGGAGACCGTGCTCCTCACCGGCGGGGCCTTCACCGGCGGGATCAACGCGCTGCCCGCGGGCGGCACCCTGTGCCTGGCGTCCGGCGCCTCCCTCACGCCGCCGTACATGAACAACGCCGAGGGTGCGCTCGTGATCGCCAGTGGTGCGACCCTCACCATGCCGTTCGTCTCCGTCGGCACCGGGTTCTCCCTGTCACTCGAGGGGACCGCGGTGTTCGCCGGGCTGAACATCAACGGCTCGTCAGCGATCGACATCGCGTCCGGCGGCGCTCTCACAATCAGCAACTCGTTCTCACCGTCTGCGGGAACGATCACCAACGCGGGCACGATGCACGTCGCATCGTCGATCAATCTCAACACCGCCGTCCGTCTCACGAACTCGGGGGCGTTGACGGTCGACCAGGGTTCGACGATCAACGGGAGCTTCGTGAACTCAGGCATCGCGAGGTTCGCCGGCACCCTCGTCGTCAACGGGTCCGGGCTTCTCCAGAATGACTGCGCACTGTCGACGACGGGCGACTTCAGCAACAACGGGCCCTCCTCGACGAACCAGGGCCTCGTCCTCGTGACCGGCCGGTTCAGCAACAACGGCACCTGGCAGCAGTCCCCGGCCGGAACGCTGGCGTCCGCGACGCTCACCGACGACGGCCACGTCACCGGCTTCGGCCAGTACCACTTCAGCGGGACCACCAGTGTGCAGGGTTCGTTCGTCGGCGACTCGGCGACCGCGCCCATCATCGTCGACAGCACGGCTCCTCCCGGTCAGATCTTCGACACTCAGACCGGCACGGTCGTCAACGTCGTCCGCGGCAACGTCGGCGACTTCGATCTCGGTTCCTACCCGGCGCCCGACTGTGCGACGCCGCGCCCCTCCGCCGACATCGCCGTCGAGAAGACCGGGCCGGCGGCTGTTATGCAGAACGCGACCGTTACGTACACGATCACGGTCAGCAACGATGGTCCCGGTCCGGCGGATGCGGTGGTGGTGACTGACACCCTCCCGCCCGGCCTCACCGGCGTGACCGCTTCGGCGGGTGGAACGGTGGGGGCGACGGCGGTGACGTGGAGTCTCGGAACGCTAGCCGCCGGAGCGGCGGTGACTCTCAGTATCCAGGGAATCGCCTCCCCGCCGCCGGGCTCCGTACTGACCGACATCGCCAGGGCAACGTCGACGACGCCCGATCCCAATCCGGGGAACAACGATGGATCGACCAGCCGTTCGAACACGATCGTCGTCCCGGCGGTACTGCCGAACACGCGACCGACTGCCGACGACGTCACCGTCGAGGGCAACACCGGTGCGACGATCCTGGGGCGCGCGACGGCGGTCGATGCGGAAATCGACCAGGCCCTCACCTTCACTATCGTGACGGCACCGTCGAACGGTCGACTCGGGATGTTGCCGGGCGGCGAATTCATCTACCGGAGCGGTCCCGCATTCACGGGCGTCGACACCGCGACCTTCAGCGTATGCGACAACGGCACGCCGTCGCTGTGTGATCAGGGCACTATCACGATCAACGTCTTCCCGATCGCATCCGACGGTGCAGCGCAGGTCTTCCAGAACCAGTCGGTGGTGATCCCGCTCGTCCCCGGGAATTCATCGCCGGGCGCCGTGCTGGCGAGCGCTCTCGTCACGCCGCCGGCGAACGGCACGGTGACGCTCGACACCGCCGCCGGAACCGCCACCTACACGCCGGACCCCGGCTTCCTCGGCGCCGACTCCTTCGTCTTCCAGGTCTGTTCGCCGACCGCTCCGACCCTCTGCGACAGCGCCACGATCGCCGTCACGGTCCTCCGGCTGAACCTGCCGCCGGTGGTCGACGATCTCACTATGCGAACCACGGCCACCGTGCCGGTGGGCCGGCAGCTGACGATCACGGACCCTGAGGGCGACCCCTTCGTCGCCGCCCGGGGCATCCCCCCGCGGTCGGGGACGGCCGCTGTCAGCGCGTCGGGATTCACCCGCTACCAGCCCTTGGCCGGCTTCGCGGGTCGCGACTTCTACACCGTGTTCGCGTGCGACGCCGGAACGCCTGAGCTGTGTTCCACCGGGATGGTGACGGTCGAGGTGCTCCCCGTCGCGGTGGCGGACTCGGCCACGACCACTGTAGGGGTCGCGGTGACCCTCCACGTGACTGCGAACGACCTCGGTCTGGTCACTGCCCCCACGATCGTCGATCCGCCCGCTCACGGTTCCCTGAGGGCGGTCGCCAGAGCGTTCGTCTACACGCCTGATCCCGGGTTCACCGGAACCGACACCTTCACGTACAGCATCTGCGCGGCCACTGCGCCCGACCTGTGCGCGGTGGCGACCGCATCCGTCACCGTGAACCCAGCGGTGACTCCGACGCCGACTCCGACGCCGCCTGCGCCCCCCGCACCCGAACAGCCCGCCGGATCGCTGCCCGGAACGGGTTCGGATGCAGGCGGCTGGGGCTGGCTGGGACTCCTCGCGGTCGCGGCTGGTACCGCCCTCGTGATCGCGCAGGCGGCCGTGCGACGGGCACGCCGCCGCCGAACCACCTCCTGATCGACGACGACCTAGGGCCGAGCCCCAGCGCGCGCGGCGACGAGCACGGTGTCCACCGCGTCGCCGCCGTGGCCGCCGCGCAGCTCCCCGTCGTCGTCGCCGCCCCGTCGGAGCTGCTCGCATCGTGTGACCGTCAGGACCAACTCGACGGCGGCGCGCAGCACGTCCGGCGTGTACAGCACGCCGGGTTCAGAGGGGCCGTGGCCGCCCGCGGCGATGTTGTCGACATCGTGTCCGACCACGACCAGGTGCCCGCCCGGCGCAACCCAGCCGGCGATGCGCTGGATGACGGATGCGTTGTCCGCGAGGTGCAGGTAGCCGACGACAACCAGGTCGTACTGCTGCGGCGGCGTCCACGTCCGGACATCCGCCTCGACCCAGTCAACGTCGTCGCCGCCTGGACGAGCTCTCGCCAGGTCGAGCCCGGCCCGCGAGAAGTCGACGCCGGTCGTGGCCCACCCCTGCTGTCGCAGCCATACAGCGGTGCGGCCGTCCCCGGTCGCCACGTCGAGCGCGGAGCCCGGCGCGAGGCTGCCCACGACCTCGCTGATCACGCGCGGCGGGTCGGTCGCCCAGATGCCGCCGTGCTCCGACGCGGCCCGGTACCGCTCATCCCAGCCCGACGCATCCATCGCGCGCTCCTTCCCACATGACCCGAATCGAGTATCGCAGCCGTTCGTGGGCCCGCCCCGCATAACCCCTCACCGGTGGAGCCGGGCGTGCGAGAAGGCGGACCTCAGCCTCCGGTGAGGACGACGAGCTGCTGTGTGGCGCGGGTCATTGCGACGTAGCGGTCGACCGCACCCTCGATCCCGGCGCCGAACAGCTCGGGGTAGATCAGCACCACCAGGTCGAATTCGAGGCCCTTCGACAGTTCCGGCGTCAGCATACGGATGCGCGGGTCGGCCGGAATGCGCATCCCGGCCATCCCGGCCTCCCCGGCGCTGATCACGCAGCCGATCCCGTCGTCGTTCGCGGCGAGCCAGTCTGCGACGATCGCCTCGAGGTCCGCGACGCGGCCGCGAAGGACGGGGATACCGTTCGAGCGGATGGAGGTCGGCACGTTCGCATCCGGGAGGGCCGCACGGATGACCGGCTCGGCCTCTGTCATGACCTCCTCCGGCGTGCGGTAGTTGATGGTGAGCGAGGCCAGCGTGACATCGTCGAGTCCGACCCACTCCAGCCGCTGCCGCCACGACTCGGTGAACCCGTGCCTGGCCTGGGCGCGGTCGCCGACGACGGTGAAGCTCCGGGAAGGGCACCGCGACAGAAGCATCTGCCACTCGGCGTCGGTCAGCTCCTGTGCCTCATCGACGATGATGTGCGCGAAGGGGCCGGCGAGCAGGTCAGGATCGACGCTCGGCAGGCCCGCTTCGTCGACGAGGGTGTTCGCGAAGTCCTGGCCGCGCAGCATCCACATCACCATCAGTTCGCTGTCGTCCGACGCGATGAGGTCGTCGACGACATCCGCCATCTGCGCCTGCTGGCGGGCGATCGCCGCCTCCCGCTTGCGCTTGCGACGGGAGGCGTCCGGGTCGCCGATGCGCTGGCGGGCCGCATCAAGGAGCGGGAGGTCGGAGACGGTCCAGGCCCGCGCATCCGCCCGCTGCAGGAGCCGGACCTCGTCGAGGGTGAGCCACGGAGCGCACAACCGCAGGTAGGCGGAAACCGACCAGAGGTCGCCGACGACGCCGGCCGGGTCGAGCAGGGGCCACGATTTTGCGAAGATGCCGGTCAGCTCTTCGTTCTGCAGCAGGGCGCGGCGAAGCAGGTGCGGCGGAATCTCCTCGTCGTCGAACCTGTCGATGAGGATCTCGAGCAGCGCCTCCCAGACCTGCTCGCGCGCCTCGTTGTGCGGGACGCCCGGGTCCGCCGCCCGGAACGCCTCCGCCCATTCGGCGGCGCTCAGCCGGAGGTCTGCCCACGGGGTCTCTACGGTCAGTCCTTTCGCCGGCGGCTGTTCGTAGTACCCGACCGCAGCCTCCACCGCCTTCACCAGGTCGGCCGACGACTTCAGGCGGGCGACGCGCTCGTCGGCCTCCGCCACCGCGGTCGCTCCTTCGGAGACCAGGTCGCGCAGTGTGCAGGTCTGCACTCCCTCCTCGCCGAGACTCGGGAGCACATCGTCGACATAGGCGAGGTAGCCGCGGTGCGGACCGACGACCAGCACGTCCCCTCGGTTGTGGGCGAGGTGCGGATCGGAATAGAGGAGGTAGGCGGCACGGTGCAGGGCGACGACCGTCTTGCCCGTGCCGGGGCCGCCGTCGACGACGAGCGCGCCGCGGGAACCGGCACGGATGATCGCATCCTGGTCCGCCTGGATCGTGCCGAGCACATCGCGCATCCGTGTCGACCGGCTGCTGCCGAGGCTCGCGATGAAGGCGGACTCTTCATCGAGTGCGGCATTGCCCTCGAAGCCGTCGGGGGTGAAGACCTCGTCCCAGAAGTCGCTGATGCGCCCGCGGATCCATCGGTAGCGACGACGGCTGGAGAGGCCCATCGGGTTCGCGTAGGTCGCGCCGAAGAACGGCTCGGCGGCGGGGGAGCGCCAGTCGACCAGCAGGCGCCGCCCGGCCCGGTCGGTGAGGCCGAGGCGGCCGATGTAGACGGCCGCGTGGTCGTGCGCGCCCACCATGCGCCCGAGGCACAGGTCGAGGCCGAAGCGCTGCAACAGCCGGAGCTGGCCGGACAGGCGGTGGATCTCCAGGTCGCGGGTGAGCGCCGCCTCACCGTCGCCACCGGGGGCCTTGCGCTCGATCTCGAGCCTCTGGGTGAGGTCGGCGATGGACTCGTCGAGGCTCCGCGCGATCGCGGCGAAATGTTCCTCGTCGAGCCCGATCAGCGCATCGTCACGCTTGGCGGCGAGTCGATCGGGCAGGTCGAACGCGCTGGTACGGGAAGTCACAGTGCTCGATTCTCCGTCACGACGGGGGCCTTGCGGCAAGCCCCCTACTCAGCTATAGATTGAAAGTGGAAGGGAGTTCTGCTCCCTTCCTTTTTTGTGCGCGGGGTCGGGCGGGTGCGGGACGGCGGCGAGGGGGCGACGGTGCGCAAAGTCGGAATAGGCGGTTCGTTATTCCGACTTACGGTGCTAAGTCGGAATAAGAAGCTCATCATTCCGACTTATGACTGCTAAGTCGGAATAACTCCGCTACTGAGGACAGACGGTTGACAGCAACGTCGACACCCACCGGACGCTCAGTCAACTCCCGGCCGCCATCGGCGACGATAGGAGGATCCGCGCCGAAAGGGTGACATGTCAGACTCCAAGAACGCTCGAACCCGCGAAGCCAAGGCGGCGGCACGAGCGAAGGCAGCCGCGCTGCTCGAGCAGCAGCGCCGCCGCGAACGACGGAACCGGCTGCTGCTGTGGTCGGGTATCGGTGTGGCGGTCGTCCTCGTCGGCGGCCTCGTGAGCGGCGTGATCGTGGCGAATGCCAACGCGAACGGCAAATCGCCCGCGACGGGGTCCAGCAGCGCACCGACGTCGGCATCGGGCGCGGAGTCGTCACCGCCCTGGGCCGCACCGGCCGATCCGTCTGCGCGCGCGAAGGCCGCGGGCCTCACGATGCTGAGCAGTGAGGGAACGGTCGAGCACATCCACTCGCACCTCAGCGTCACCGTCGACGGCGCGGCCGTGAAGGTTCCGGCACTGCTCGGCATCGACGAGACGAACGCGCAGATCTCCCCACTGCACACGCACGACGAGTCCGGGATCGTCCACGTAGAATCCCCGGTCAAGGCCACCTTCACGCTGGGCCAGGTGTTCACCGAATGGAACGTCGCGCTCGCGGCCGGCCGGATCGGCGCGTATTCGTCCGCATCCGGTGACGCCGTGACGACGTTCGTCGATGGCAAGCCGGTCACCGGCGACCCGGCGGCCATCACGCTCGCCGACCATGAGGACATCGACATCGTCGTGACCAAGTCGGGCGAGACGGCGACCGCGCCGGCCGCGTTCAGCTGGCCGGCGGGGTACTAGCCGGCCGCGCCGCTTGCGGCGAGAGGGCTCGTTCCGGCCGACACGGTCAGGCACGCCTGCCACCCTCGGCCGGAACGGGCGCACTCGCCCGTCGTCCGAGGCGTCGTCGCAGTTTCAGCGGATGATCACGATGCGCCGCCTGTCGGAATCAGGAACGGTGGGTACGGATGCGCGCAGCCCCGCGCCTACTTGGCCTTTAACGCCGCCTATTTGCCGTCGATTCACCGCCTAACTTCGCGACGACCGCTCCACCGCTCTCGATAAAGGGATGAGCTAGTACGCGGCAGCTTGAAACGATTCGACGTGACTTCTCGCCGCTTCATCCCACGTCAACGAGAGGAATCCATGAAACCGATCATCGCAACTTCTGCCGGACTTGTTGCCGGCCTGTTGCTACTGGTCCCTGCCGCACCAGGCTTCGCGGCCGAGTCCGAAGGCTCGCTCGCGCCGGCCGCGGTCGGAGAGCCGAGCCCGCCCGATGATGCCGTGCGGGCACGACTCGAGGCCCTCGTCGGGACACAAACTCAAGCCGAAATCGCCGCGATTATCGCGGCAGGCCCGTCTGAGACGCTATTCGATCCCGAAACGGGAGGCTCATCGGCCGCGTTCGCGACAGAGCAACCGACTGTGTTCCAGCGAATGATCACTATGCGCGGGCCGGGCTGTGGTGGCGGCGACGCGTGTGCGTGGAGTGGGACGATCCCTCACGGCTGGTATGGGACCGGTTCACTTGCAATCAATACGAGCGGAGTAACGCGAGTGAGCGCGGGCGACTATCTCTCGACTTTCTGGTACAGCTCGACGCAAGGAATCGTTATTGCAAAGGGTCAATCTATGACGCTGCCCACGACCTACAACCTCACAAGGCTCACGCGCGGCTGAGCCTGTCGGAACAGGAGTTCCGGGACCGACGCGACCCGGGCATCCGCACCCGGAACTCCTGTTTCACGAAACGCAACCCGACAAGGCGGAGGGGCAGCCGGCTCGTGCCCGCGCGCGGCTGCTCGACGGACTGTGTGTGCACGCATCCGCCGGTTCTATCGCGCACCACCCCTACCTTTGTGCCGCCCCTGGCCCCTAGCCCGAAGCCGTTGAGCCCGGGAAAAGTCCGCGAGATTCTGCGGAATCCGCGGACTTTTCCCGGACTCGACCGGGCAACCACCAGGTGTGAATTCTCTCAGGGGCGCTTACGCGCTGCGCCCCATGCGAGTACAGATTGGCGTCGTCACCACTGGTGCTGCACGAGCAGCGCCGCGAAGGAGGATGCTGCCCGTGCCACGTCGTCGAACGTTCCCGAAGTCGCCCCCGATGCACGGTATCGACCGGATGGTCCGCAACGTCGAGACCGGCAGGTTCGAGCGTTCGCTCTCGGCGCTGACGGCGGCCGGAGCGGTCGTCACCGCCGGTGAGATCTTCTTCGAGCACGACAAGGCCAGCTTCGGCAACAAGTGGATGTGGGTCCCTGTCGTTCTCGGACCGATCGGTGCCGCCGCGGGCATCGCCGGGTTCTTCAGCGAGCGCATGGCGAAGACGCTGCTGCCCATCGCATCCCTCACCATCATCGCCAACGGTATTCAGGGCACGTACCTGCACGCCCGCGGCATCGGCCAGAAGCCGGGCGGCTGGCGCAACGCCCGCTACAACCTGGAGATGGGCCCGCCCCTCCTCGCACCGCTCCTGGTGACGATGGTCGGCGGCATGGGGGTGCTCGCCGCGATCCTTCGGCGGGAGAAATGAGCGGCCTCGCGCTGGACCCGGCGGACGGCGGCGGACGGTTCCCCGGTTTCGACATCCTCGAGTTCCGGGAGCGCTGGGATGACGCGACCCGCAGCGTCGTCGAGGGCCGCCTCGGGATGCTCCCGCCCATCCGCTTCTTCTCGGTCGCCGAGGAGGCCGCGGCGACCGCCCTGTTCGATCAGCTGCTCTACCAGCGCACGGAGCGGAAGGTCCCGGTGACGCGGATGGTCGACTCCCGCCTTGCAGAGCGGGAGACCGACGGCTGGCATTACGACACGATGCCCCCGGACGATGTCGCGTGGCAGCGGTCACTGGCGGCGCTCGACGAGGATGCGAAGGCCGCCCACGGCGCGACCTTCAGCGAGTGCGCGTGGGACGACCAGACCGACCTTCTGGCGGCCGTCCACGACAGCGAGGCGGAGACGTGGCACGGGATGCCTCCCGCACAGGTGTGGAGTCTGTGGACCCGGTACGCCTGCACCGCCTTCTACGCGCATCCGTGGGCGTGGAACGAGATCGGGTTCGCCGGGCCCGCGTATCCGCGTGGCTACAAGGACATCGGCGTCGACCGGCGGGAGCCGTTCGAGGTCGCCGACGCGAGGCCGGCCCAGGACCCCGTGAGGGATGCGCCGGATGCCCGCTGACGTCCGCACGCGCAACGAGTCCGCCTGGCTTCTGACCCCGCGCGGAGCCCTCCCCGACGACCTCGGGATGCGCCACTTCGACGATACGGACGTGGTCGATCTGGTCATCGTCGGGTGCGGCGCGGGCGGCTCGACCATGCTGCAGCGGACGGCGCGTGCCGGCTGGAAGGTCGTCGCGCTGGAGGCCGGACCGTTCTGGGATCCGGAGCGCGACTGGGTCAGCGACGAGGCCGGATCGCACCAGCTGTACTGGACCGAGCCGCGGCAGATCGGCGGGAAGAACCCGGTGCCGCTCGGTTCCAACAACTCGGGGCGCGGTGTCGGCGGCTCGATGGTGCACTACGCGGGCTACACGCCGCGGTTCCATCCAAGCGACTTCCGGACCCGGTCGCTGGACGGCGTCGGCCAGGACTGGCCGATCGACTACCCCGACCTCGCGCCGTACTACCGGGACCTCGAGGAGGAGCTCCCGGTCGCGGGGGAGCACTGGCCCTGGGGCGACCCGCACGGCTACCCGCACCGGCCGCATCCCGTGTCCGGCAACGGCGAGGTGTTCCAGCGGGGGGCGCTCGCGAGCGGCATCACCGCGAAGGTCGGGCCTGTCGCCATCGCGAACGGCCGTTTCGGGCACCGGCCGCATTGCATCTATCGCGGGTTCTGCCTGCAGGGCTGCAAGGTGAACGCGAAGGCGTCGCCGCTGGTCACGCACATCCCGGATGCGGTCGCTCACGGCGCCGAGGTGCGCGCCGAGTGCATGGTCACCTCGATCGAGGTCGACGAGCGCACGGGCGAGGCGACCGGCGTGCACTACCTGCGTGACGGTCGTCCCCGGTTCCAGCGGGCGCGGATGGTGGCGGTCGCTGGATACTCGATCGAAACGCCGCGCCTGCTGCTCAACTCGACCTCGGCGCGGTTCCGCGACGGACTGTGCAACGACTTCGACCAGGTCGGCCGGTACCTGATGGTGCAGGGCGCGCCGCAGACCGCCGGGCGTTTCGATTCGGAGGTGCGGATGTGGAAGGGCCCACCACCCGAAGTGAGCACCGAGGACTTCTACGAGACCGACCCGACCAAACCGTACAAGCGCGGGTTCTCCATCCAGACCGTCTCGCCGCTGCCGATCACCTGGGCCGAGCACGTGATGGCCGAGGGGCGGTGGGGTGCGGAGTTCCGCCGCTACATGACGGACTACGTGCACTGGGCGTGCCTCGGCGCGTTGTGCGAGTTCCTGCCGCTGCCGGACAACCGGGTGACCCTCGCGGATGAGAAGGACCGTTACGGCCTGCCGGTCGCGCACTTCTCTTACACGCAGTGCGACAACGACCGGATGCTCGCAAAGGCCGCTCAGGATGTCATGGAGCGCATCCTGAAGGCGGCCGGCGCCGACGAAGTGATCACCATCCAGCGCTACGCGCACCTGGTGGGCGGATGCCGGATGGCGGCGGACGAATCCGACGGCGTCGTCGACGCGGACTGCCGCACCTTCGCCGTCCCCAACCTGCTCATCGTCGACGGCAGCGTGCTCCCCACCCAGGGCAGCGCGAACCCGGCGCTCACGATCATGGCGCTCGCCGCAAGGGCGGCTGACCGCCTGGTGACGCATCCCGAACCACCAGAGAGAGGAAGACCATGACGACCACCGTCAGCGATTTCGTGATTCAGCGCATCCGGGAGTGGGGGGTCCGACGTGTCTTCGCGTTCCCCGGCGACGGCATCGGCGAGTTCGACGGCGCTCTCGGCAAGGCGGAACGGGACGGCGAGGGTCTCGAGTACATCCGCCCGACCCACGAGGAGATCTGCGCCCTGATGGCCACGGCGCACGCGAAGTTCACCGGAGAGGTCGGTGTGTGCGTCGCTACGTCGAGCCCTGGTGCATTCCACCTGCTGAACGGGCTGTACGACGCGGCGATGGACAACCAGCCCGTCGTCGCGATCGTCGGGCAGCAGGGGCTCAACGCGTTCGGCACGTTCAACCAGCAGCAGAGCAACCTCGAGCGGATGTTCTCGGATGTGGCGGCCTATGTGCAGACGGTCCTCTCGCCCTCCCAGGCGCAGGCGGTCGTGGACACGGCGTTCCGCACGGCTCAGGTGCGCCTCCAGCCGACGGTCATCATCCTGCCCCACGACGTGCAGGGGATGGAGATGGTCGAGCCGTCGCCCGAGATGTGGGTGTCCCGGTCGAGCTCGGCAGCGCCATCCATTGCGGTCGTTCCGCCGCGCGGGCAGCTTGCGAAGGCCGCCGAGATCATCAACGCGGGCAGCAGGGTGACGTTCCTCGTCGGTCATGGCGCCAACGGGGCGACCGACCTGGTGCTCGAGGCGGCGCGCAAGGCCGGCGCGGGGATCATCACGGCACTCCGCGCCAAGCAGGTCATCCCGTCGGATGTGCCCTACCACACGCAGCAGCTCGGCCTGCTCGGCTCGCTGCCGAGCTACCACCAGATGCAGGACTGCGACACGCTGGTGCTGCTCGGCACGAACTATCCGTACGGGCAGTTCCTTCCGGCGACCGGACAGGCGCGGGCCGTGCAGATCGACCTGCGGCCGGAGCAGCTGGGGCTGCGGTATCCGACCGAGCTCAACCTGTGGGGAGACGTCGGCGCGACGCTCGCCGAGCTCGTGCCGCTGCTGGACGAGAAGACCGACCTCGCCTGGCAGGAACGGGTCGCCGCGGAGATGGTCGACTGGGAAGACGAGATGGCCGCGCAGGCCGAGGTCGAATACCAAGACGGGGTGAACCCTCGGCGCGTGTTCCGCGAACTCAACAAGCGGCTGCCGCCCCAGGCGATCGTCACCGCCGATGCGGGCACGACCGCGGACTGGTACGGGCACCACATCCGGCTGCGGCGCGGCATGATGGGCGACCTGTCGGGGCGGCTCGCGACGATGGTCGCCGCCATGCCATACGCGGTCGCCGCGAAGTTCGCCTATCCGGAGCGGCCGGTGATCTGCACCATCGGAGACGGGGCCTTCCAGATGCTCGGGATGAACGAGCTCATCACCATCAAGAAATACCTGTCGCGGTGGGAGAACCCGCAGCTGATCATCCTGGTGCTCCACAACGACGACCTCACCCAGGTCTCGTGGGAGATGCGAACAGAGGATGCGAACCCGGTGTGGTCCACCTCGCAGGATGTCGAGTCGGTGGACTACGCGGGGTGGGCCGAGTTGCTCGGCTTCACGGGCATCCGCGTGACCGCCGACGACCAGGTCGCGGCCGCCTGGGACAGCGCGTTCGCGACCCGTGGTGTCACGCTCATCGACGCTCACACGAGCCGGAACGTTCCGCCGCTCCCGCCGCACATCACCAGGGAGTTCGCCAAGAACACGGCCCTGGCCTTCCTGAAAGGCGATCCGTCGGGCCGCGGTGCCATCCTCGATTCGGCGCAGGCGCTCCTCACCGAGGGGGTCGAACGCGTCAAGGACAAGCTGCATCTCGGGGGCGACGACTCGAAGGGGAAGTGATGCCGGGCGAGGCGACCATCCGTGCCGTTGAGGTGCGCGGCTACACCGTGCCGACCCGCACCGGCGGGGTCGAACGGGCCGAGTCCGACGGCACCGCCCGCTGGGAGGCGACCTCGCTGATCGTCGTGCAGGTCAGCGCGGGCTCGGAGACCGGCCTGGGCTACGCCTACGGGTCTCCCGCGATGTTCGAGGTGGCGAAGGATGTGCTGCTTCCGCCGCTTATCGGGTCGGACCCGTTCGATACGACGCGCGCGTTCTGGGCGATGGCGCGGGCCGTGCGCAACCAGGGCTGGCCGGGCGTCTGCGCGGGTGCCATCTCGGCCGTCGACGTCGCGCTCCACGACCTGAAGGCCCGCCTGCTCGACGTCTCGCTCGCCGCGCTGCTCGGAGGGGCGCGCTCGTCGGTGAGCGCGTACGGCAGCGGAGGCTTCACCGACTACACCGACGGCGAACTGACCGACCAGCTCGCCGGATGGGCGGCCGAGGGGATGCGCGCGGTGAAGATGAAGATCGGCTCCGAACCCGACGCGGACCTCGCCCGGGTGACCGCCGCCCGCGCGGCGATCGGCCCGGACGTCGAACTCTTCGTCGACGCCAACGGTGCGTACGAACGCAAGCAGGCGCTGTGGTTCGCCGAGCGCTTCGCCGACCTGGGCGTCACGTGGTTCGAGGAGCCCGTCTCCAGCGACGACCCGGACGGGTTGCGGTTGCTGCGCGATCGCGCGCCCGCCGGTGTGCGGATCGCGGCGGGCGAGTACGGGTACACGCCCGCGTACTTCCACCACATGCTCGCGGCGGGGGCTGTCGACGTCATCCAGGCCGATGCCACGCGGTGCGGCGGTGTGACGGGGTTCCTCCTGGCCGCAGCGCAGGCGCAGGGTGCGAGCATCCCGGCCAGCTCCCACACGGCCCCCGCCATCCACGCGTCGATCGGGGCGGCCCTGCCCAATGTCGTCAACGCGGAGTACTTCCACGACCACGTCCTCGTCGAGCGGCTGTTCTTCGACGGGCTGCCCGCCCTCACGGACGGCGAACTCGTGCCCGACCGCGCCCGCCCCGGCCACGGCCTCGTCCTCAGAGAGGCCGACGCCGCTCCCTACCGGCAGCGTTGAGCCCGGGAAAAGTCCGCGCGATTCTGCCGGATCCGCGGACTTTTCCCGGACTCGACCGCACGCGCCGGCCGCTAGCGGTGCTCGGCGCGCGTGCGGGAGCCGAGTGGGACCGCGAGCAACAGGACCGCGAGCGCGATCCAGACGGCGATGCCCGCGACGATCCCGGCGACGGGACCGGCGACGAAGCTGAAGATGAACAGGACGACACCGCCCGCGAGCACGGCCACGAGGGCGACGGTCGCCTTGACGAACCGGTCGGCGATCGTCACGGCTTTGGGCTTCTCATGACGCCGGAACAGTGCACGATGAAGCGCGACGGGCACCAGCCCGAGTCCGGTGCAGACCGCAGCGAGCAGGACCAGCGCGAGATACGTGGCGGTGAGGACCGGCCCCAGCGACGTGAAGCGCTGCTGGAACGCGATCGTCAGCAGGAACCCGGTGATGATCTGCGTTCCGGTCTGCGTCACGCGCAGTTCCTGGAGGATCTCGTCCCAGTTGCGGTCGGATCGCTGGCTCAGCGACTCGTTGCGGCCGTCTTCCGGGTCGACATCGGGCTTTCCATCGTCCATGCCCGGAACGATAGTCCCGGCGGAGGTGCCGCGTAAGTCGCGGGCCGTCAGGCGTACACGATCGGGCTCGCAATTTCCAGCCCCTGCCCTCGCCGCCGACGCGGTGGGATCATGCGGGCATGGACACGGAATTCACGGGAAGGACGGTCGTCGTCACCGGAGCATCCGGCGGTGTGGGACGCGCGACGGCGGTCGAGTTCGGACGGCTGGGCGCGCGGGTGGCGCTGCTCGCCCGCGGGCAGGCCGGGCTCGACGGGGCCGTCCGCGAGATCGAGCACGCCGGAGGCACGACGCTCGCGATCAGCGTCGACGTGGCCGACGCGGACGCAGTGGATGCGGCCGCGGAGCGCATCGAGGCCGAGCTCGGGCCGATCGACGTCTGGGTCAACGTCGCCTTCTCATCGGTCTTCGCGCCGGTCGCAGAGCTCACGGCTGCCGAGGTCGAGCGGGCGACCGCGGTCACCTATCTGGGCTTCGTCTACGGGACCATGTCGGCGCTGCGGAGGATGCGCACCCGCGGCTCCGGCACGATCGTCCAGGTAGGCTCGGCGCTCGCGTACCGCGGCATCCCGCTGCAGGCGGCCTACTGCGGTGCGAAGCACGCCATCCAGGGTTTCAACGAGTCCCTCCGGTGCGAACTGCTGCACGACAAGAGCCCGATTCGCACGACGATGGTGCAGCTGCCCGCCCTCAACACGCCCCAGTTCAGCTGGGTGCTCTCGCGGCTTCCGCGCCAGGCGCAGCCGGTTCCGCCGATCTACCAGCCGGAGGTCGCGGCGCGCGCGATCGTCTGGGCGGCCGCGCATCCCCAGCGCCGCGAGTACTGGGTGGGCGCGAGCACGGCCGTCACCCTCCTGGTGAACGCGGTGGCGCCCGGGATGCTCGACCGCTACCTCGGGAAGACCGGGTTCGATTCGCAGCAGACGGACGAGCCGCGCAGCGCCGACCAGCCCGCGAACCTCTGGAAGCCGGCCGACGACGACCGGGACTTCGGGTCGCACGGCAGGTTCGACGATCGGGCGGCGTCCCGGAGCCGGCAGTGGTCGTTGACCAAGCACCACCGGAGCGTCGGAGTCGTACTCGGTGCCGCAGCCGCATCTGCGGCCGTCGGGACGATCGCCCTGCTCAGGAAGGCCGCCGCCTAGCCCTGCGTCTCACGAGCGACTGCGCTCGTCGATCGTGATGGCGGCGTTGATCAGGCCGAGGTGGCTGAGACCCTGCGGGAGGTTGCCCCAGAAGGTCTTCTGGTCCTCGTCGATCATCTCGGCCAGCACGCCGACGTCGTTCGGCAGTTTCACCAGCCGGTCCATCAGCGCGACCGCCTCATCCTGCCGGCCGACGCTCGCGAGCGCGGCAGCGAGCCAGAAGGAGCAGGCGACGAAGGGATGCTCGACCGCGTCCATCCCCGAGTACCGGTAGAGCAGCGGTCCGCGCCCGAGCTCGGCGACGATCGCGTCGATGGTGGAGGCCATCCTGGGTCCCCGGTCGAACCCGCTGGGCGCGTGGAGGAGCACCGATGCGTCGAGATCGGAACCGCCGGCGATCATCGTGTAGGCGTGGCGTTCCTCCGACCAGCAGTGCTCGCCGATCCAGTCGCGGATGCGCTCCCGCTCCGCCCGCCACCGGTCCGCGCTGCCGTGCAGCTGCCCCTTCTCCGCCAGGTGGACGGCCGCATCGAGGGCCTGCCAGCATCCCATCTTCGACGAGGTGAAGTGACGCGGCTCGACGAGTTCCCACATCCCGGAGTCCGGCGTGTGCCAGAGGTCGCACGTCCTGTCGGCGACACCCGCGAGCATCCGCTTCGTCTTCTCGTCGAGGATGTTGCCCGCATTCACGTACTCGTGCGCGAGGCCCAGCAGGTCGCCGAAGACACCCAGCTGGAGCTGGTCCTGGGCGCGATTGCCGGCGACGACCGGACCGATCCCGTTCCACCCGGGAACTGCGAACCGCGTGACTCCGTGCGGCACACCGCCGTCGAGGTCGTAGAAGACGTGCAGGTCGGACGGATCGTCCTCGATGGTCTCGAGCAGCCAGGAGAATGCGGCGTGCGTCTCGGTCCGCAGGCCGAACCGCACGAGCGCGCGCACCGAATAGGCGGCGTCCCGCACCCACGCGAACCGGTAGTCCCAGTTCTTGCCGCCATGCGCGCTCTCGGGCAGGGATGTCGTGGCGGCCGCGGCGATGGCCCCGGTCGGCGCGTACACCAGCGACTTCAGCAGCAGTGCGCTCCGCTGGACCTCGGAGGCCCACCTGCCGTCGAACGAGAAGGTCTTCGACCATTCCCGCCAGGTCGCGATCGTGCGATCGATTCCCGCATCGACCGCCTGTGCATCGGGAAGGTGCAGCGGCTCGTTCTCCGTCGCGACCAGGGCGAGGATGTGCCGCGAGCCCGGCGACGTCGTGAACGTCCCCTGCAGGGCGGTCTCCGATTGCGCCGGCTGGCGTCGCCGACGCGGGTGGTGCTCGGTCCCCGTCACCCCGATCGTTACTCCGCCGGCGTGGATGATCGAATGCCGCCCGTCGTGATGGATCCACGGGGATGCGGTGCCGAGCAGGTTCCCCGGCGTCACCGACCAGCGCATCCGCACCTCGCCGTCGACCCCCTCGACGCGCCTGCCCAGTTCGGTCCAGGGGAGGCGCCCTTCGACGCCGGTCACCAGCGCATCCGTCACCCGGACGCTTCCGGTCGGAGTGTGGATGAGCGAGGTGAGGACGTTGGTGCCGCGCACGTAGCGGCGCGAGACGGTGAAGTCGCCGACCGGGGCGAGTTCGATGCAGCCCCCGGATTCCTGGTCGAGGAGGGCAGCGAACACGGGCGTCGAGTTCAGGCTCGGCAGCGGGAGCCAGTCGATGCTGCCGTTGCGTCCGACGAGAGCGATCGTGCGACCATCGCCGATCACGCCGTAGTCGCGCAGCGCCGAGGACAGACTCACTCTGCGACCATCCGCCCGAAACGGCACGAAGGCAAGGGGAGGCTTCGCGATTCTCATCGGAAACATAAACGGCTCCCAGCCGATTCCTTACCGCGCGTGCATCATTGGAACCATGGACGAGAACATGCCGACGGAGCCATTGCCGCCGGCTCAGCAGCCGCAGCCCCCGCAGCCGGGGTATGTGGCACCGCAGGCGCCGGGGTATGTGCCCCAGCAGCAGCCGGCGTATGTCGCGCCGCAGCCCGGCTCCGTGCCGGCGCAGCAGCATCCCCACCAGCATCCGGCCGATGAGCCGTTCTACAAGCGCTACGGCCTCGCCTTCGCGATCTCCACACTGATCCTGGGCGCATTCGTGATCCTCGGATTCGTCGGCGCTGGTGCGTTCGCGGTCGGCAGCGTCATCTCGCACGGCGGTATCGGCATTGGTCACGTCTTCGAGGACCGCGGGCGCCCGGTGCCGGGGATTCCCGGACAGGGCAAGGGCCAGGGCCAGGGCAATGGGCAGGGCGACGGTTCCGGCCAGGGCCAGGGTCAGGGCGCGGCGCCGAACCCGAACTCGGGAACCCAGTTCTCGGTGGTCCGCGGGACGATCACGGACATCTCGGGATCGACGTGGCAGGTCGAGACGCAGAAGGGTGTCTCGGTCACTGTGGAGGTCTCATCCTCGACCCAGTTCGGTTCTCCGATGCAGTCGGAGAGCGCCTCCGATTTCGCGGTCGGCCAAGAGGTCATCGTGCTCGGATCGCGGTCCGGCAGCACGATCAGCGCGGTGCGGGTGCTCGACCTCTCCACCTTCAAGCAGCCGTTGCCGACCGGCCCGGGAACGCCCGTGACGCCGGGGCCGACCCCGAGCAAGTAGCGCCCCGCGCCCCGAGCCGACGCGCGACGAGTCCGGCCGTGTGCCCGCCGGCCCGGGACATCCTCGTCATGTCGAGGTGGCGGGGACGCCTCACTCCGGCGGGTAGCCCGCGGCCAGGGCGCCTAGGCTGGCGCGTCGGAGGCCGCCGCGCTGCGGTAGACCTCGAGCCCGCCCGCGAGCAGCGTGATCCCGAAGCCGAAGCCGCCCGCCGCATCCTCGTCGTCCAGGCCGCCCGAGTCGCGCGCCGCACCGAGGCTGCTGGCCTGCAGGTGCTGCTGCTCGCGTGAGACGTGGCCGAGGATGAAGTGCAGCACCGCACGCGCCGCCGCAGAGCCCGTCCGCTCGTCGAAGCCTCCGCGCTCGATCGCCGCCGCGAGCCGCCGCTCCGCCTGGTCGCCGCCGAGCCCGAGCGCGAGAGTGCTCGAGACGACCTCCGCACCGTCCCGGTAGGCGAGGAGAGCATCCCGCAGCGCCCCGGCCTCCGAGTGCAGGTCGGCACGCCAGTCCTGCGTCGGCGGCGCGACGCGCACCTGGTCGAGGATGCTGTCGCTGACGGCAGCGAGCAACGACTGCTTGTTCGGGAAGTGCCAGTACAGGGCGCTCGGTTGCACGTTGAGCACGGAGGCGAGCCGACGCATCGTGAGATCGGGCAGGCCCAGCTCGTCGAGCACGGAGAGGGCGGCGCGCGTGACGTCCTGCTGCGTGTGGCGGATGAGGCGGGTGCTGGTCTCGTCCGGGTTGTCCATTCCGCCAGTATAGTGAACACTGTTCAGGTGAACGGCGTTCAGGTGAACGGTGTTCATGATCCCGATTGGAGCGCAACCGTGAAGACTTCCCGTGCCATCGACCCGCGTGACCTCGCCAAAGTCGCCGTCTTCGCGGCGCTCATCGCCGTTCTCGGGCTCCCCGGTGCGATCCCCGTCTTCGGCGGCGCCGTGCCCATCACCGCCCAGACCCTCGGGGTCATGCTGGCCGGCGCGATCCTCGGGCCGTGGCTCGGCGCTCTCTCCGTCATCGTGTTCGAAGTGCTCGTCGCCCTCGGCCTTCCGCTGCTCTCCGGCGGCCGCGGGGGAATCAGCGTGTTCGTCGGACCGTCGGCCGGCTACCTCTTCGGATGGATCGCCGGCTCGTTCGTCATCGGCCTGATCCTCTGGGCGCGCAGCAGCAAGCCGACCTGGCTGCGCGCGTTCGTCGCCTGCCTCGTCGGCGGCATCGGCGTGATCTACGCGATCGGCATCCCCGTGCAGGCATGGGTGACCCACCTCGCCATCAGCCAGACCGCACTGCTCAGCCTCGCCTTCATCCCCGGCGATGTCCTCAAAGCAGTCCTGGCCGCCACCATCACGATGCTTCTCTGGCGCGCCTATCCGCCCGCGTTCACCGCGTACAGCACACGTCGCGCGGCGAAGCCGAAGAAAGCGGAGGCCGACGACCTGGTGGATGTGGAATGACCCGTCCCGGGTGGATCGCGCGGGGCGAGCAGCGGTTGTCGGCGGCCGATATCGACGCCGCGGCAGAGCGCGCGGCCGGCCGC
This sequence comes from Leifsonia sp. Ger2509, assembly GCF_055231915.1. Lineage (NCBI taxonomy): Bacteria > Bacillati > Actinomycetota > Actinomycetes > Micrococcales > Microbacteriaceae > Leifsonia > Leifsonia sp. Ger2509. The sequence continues at coordinate 1,891,322 of NZ_JBUYVB010000003.1, read as the reverse complement.
TGCGAGCGACACGCACGGATCGAGCCGATCCGGACCCCGGATGCGCTCGAGGCGCTGATCGAGGCCTTCGCGGTCCGGTCCGCGGGTGGCATCCCGGTGATCGGAGACGACCGCTGGGAGGAACAGCAGTGGCGTGACCTGCAGCGCACCTGCGGAACCCTGGTCGCTCCTCCGGGACTCGCCTGGGCGACGCTGACCTCAGGAAGCACGCGCACGCCGCGGCTGATCCTCCGGACGAACGCGTCGTGGTCCGCCTCCCACCCGGCGATCGCCGAGCTCGTCGGCCTCACCCCCGAGTCGGTCGTCTACCTCCCGGTCCACCTGGTTTCGTCGATGTCGATGTTCTCGGTCGCGATGTCCCGCGCTCTCGGCCACAGCATCCGTCTGCCGCGGCTGCGCCAGCCGGTCGCCGACGACCTCGCGGACGCAACACACGTGCACGCGACGCCGCTGCTGTTCGAGCGCATCCTGGACCTGGTCGACAAGGGCGCGTCCCACCGGCTGAGCGCCGCCCTCATCGGTGGCGCCGGGCTCGATCCCGCCCTGCGGGCACGTGCGACCGACCACGGCATCCAGGTCGTCACCTACTACGGGGCGGCCGAGCTGTCGTTCGTCGCGTTCGACGATGACGGCTCGGGGTTGCGGATGTTTCCCGGCGTGCAGTCGCGGATCGACGACGCCGGACGGCTCTGGGTGCGCTCGCCGTATCTCGCAGCCGGGTACGCGGGCGACCGACGCGGCCCGTTCGAGGTCGGCGAGGACGGATGGGCGACTGTCGGCGATCTCGCGGTGATCGACGGCGACGGCCGCCTGACTCTCCGCGGGCGGGCGGACGGCGCCATCCTCACCGCGGGCGCGACCGTGGTCCCCGAAGAGGTCGAGGCCGTCCTGCGCTCCGTCCCCGGCATCCGGGAGGCCGTCGTGTTCGGCGAGTCCTCCCACGGGACGGACGCCCTCGTGACCGCCGTCGTCGAACTCGATCCCGGCAGCCGGATCACCGCGCCGGAACTGCGGGAGCGGATGCGCGAGGCCCTCATGCTGCCTCACCGGCCCCGCCTCTGGTACGCGATGGAGAGCATCCCTCTGACCCCGACCGGCAAGCCGGCGCGCGGACGTGTGCGCGCAGCCGTCGCGAACGGGGAGGTGTCCCGCCTTGGCCGGTGAACACGCGGCGACCATCGTGGCCGCCCGTCGCACACCGATCGCGACGCGGGGCGGGCGGCTCGCGCAGCATCCGGTGGATGCGCTGGCCGCGTCGGCGATCCGCGCGGCGGTCGACGACGCGGAAGGGCGCGTGGGTCACGGACTGCGCATCGCGGACGTCGTGATCGGCAACTGCATGGGCCCGGGTGGCAACACAGCGCGCGTGGCGGCGCTCGCCGCGGGACTCGACGTGATCGTGCCCGGGATGACGGTCGACCGCCAGTGCGGGAGCGGACTCGCGGCGATCATCACCGGTGCCGGTCTCATCCGGGCGGGCGACGCCCGGGCCGTGGTCGCCGGGGGCGCGGAGAGTGCTTCGACAGCACCGGTCCGCGTGCTGGACGGCCGTCCGTATGCGCGCGCTCCCTTCACACCCGTCGGCCACCTCGACCCCGACATGCTCCCCGCCGCCGAGGCGCTCGGGCAGCGATTCGGGATCTCGCGCGCGGAACAGGACGCGTATGCGCTCCGGAGCCACCGGGCCGCGGGGAACGCCATCCGCGACGGACGGTTCGATGACGAGCTGGTCACCGTCAGCACCACGTCCGCCGATGACAGACCCCGGGCAGCGCTGGACCGGATGCTCCCGCGCTTCCCACCGCTCGCGGGAGGCGCGGTGACGGCGGGTAATTCGAGCCGCATCAGTGACGGAGCGGCGGCCGTCGTGGTCGTCGACGACGCGGTGCGCGCATCCGCTCCCGGGCTCCGCCTGGTCGCGTCCGCGACGATCGGATGCGACCCCGCGCTCCCCGGGATCGGGCCGGTTCCGGCCGTCGAACGGGTCCTCGCGCTCGCCGGAGTCTCCCTCGATGAGGTCGCAGCCGTCGAGATCGTCGAGGCCTTCGCCGCCCAGACCCTGGCGGTGCTCGAGTCCCTCGGGCTGCACGGCGAGGGCCGCACCGACCCGCGTGTCTGCTCCGACGGCGGCACTCTCGCCCTCGGCCATCCGTGGGGCGCGAGCGGAGCGGTCTCGGTCGTCCGCCTGTTCTCGCGGCTGGTGCGCGGCGGCGCGTCGGCGGGCAGTCTCGGCCTCGCCACGGCGGCGGTCGGCGGCGGCATGGGAGTCGCAGCACTCTTCGAGGTCGTCCGGTGAGCGAGCGACGGATCGTCTTCGACGACGCCGCGGTCGAGTTCGGCGGCGTTGCGGCCCTCGCGAACGTGTCGGTCACGCTCGACGAGCAGCGGATCGCCGTGATCGGGAGCAACGGATCGGGAAAGTCGACGTTCGCTAGGCTCCTGAACGCCCTCACCCGGCCGACATCTGGAACCGTCCACGTCCACGGCCTCGACACCGTGCGGCAGCAGAAGGAACTGCGCCGCCGGGTCGGCTTCGTCTTCAGCAACCCGGATGCGCAGATCATCATGCCGACCGTGGCGGAGGACGTCGCCTACTCGCTGCGCGGAAGCGGCGTCGGCAAGGCGGAGATCGCCGCGACGGTCGAGGAGGCGCTCCGCCGGTTCGGCCTCACCGCGCTGCGGGACTCCCCGGCGCACCTGCTCTCCGGTGGCCAGAAGCAGCTGCTCAGCCTGTGCGCGGTGCTCGTCTCCGGCCCGTCGCTTGTGGTCGCCGACGAGCCGACCGCTCTTCTCGACGCTGTCAACAGCCGCCGGATGGAGCGGTACCTGCTCGACGAGATGGACCAGCAGCTCGTGCTCGTCACCCACGATCTGCGCCTCGCCGCTCGCTGCGACGTGGCGATCCGTTTCGACGGCGGCCGGCTGGTCGACCGCGGCCACCCGGCCGAGGTCATCGCGCGCTACGAGGAGGCGTTCGCGTGATCCCGCTCCACGTCGATGGCACGAGTCCGGTGCACCGGATGCCGGCCGGGCTCAAGCTCGGGCTGATGATCGTCGTGCTCACGCTGATCTCGCTCACGACGGATGGTCGGCTCCTGGCCGCGTGGGGCCTCGTCGTCGTCGGTGCATATGCCCTCGCCGGCATGCTTCGCAGCCAGCTCTTCCGGCAGGTCCACCTGATGCGGTGGATCATCGTGGTCACCCTGGTCGGGCAGCTGCTCTTCGTCGGAGAGACGGCGGCCGTGCTCAACACGTCGCGGATCGTCATCCTGATCCTCGCAGCGGCGCTCGTCACGCTCACCACGCCCCTCTCCGAGATGCTCGAAACGATCGAACGCCTCGTGGGGAGGTTCCGGAGGTTCGGAGCGGACCCTGAAGCGGTCGGCACCGTGCTCATGATCGCGATCACGAGCATCCCGGTGATCGCATCGCACGTCGGCCGGGTGCGCGAGGCGTACCGCGCGCGTCGGGCGGGGACGAACATCGTGGCCATGACCTCGACGATGCTCGTGCTCGCCATCAAGCACGCGGACCAGCTCGGGGACGCACTCGTCGCCCGCGGCGGTCACGCAGGGAGCCGGCGATGATCCGCGTGTACGGAGCGACGGTCGACGAACAGACCCGGTGCATCCACTACCGCACCGAGACCGACATCATCGCCATCAAGTTCTGGTGCTGCGGCCGTTACTACCCCTGCCACCTCTGCCACGCGGAGGCGGCAGGTCACGAAGCGCGCCAGTGGCCGGTCGCCGAGCAGGATACGAAGGCGATCCTCTGCGGGGTGTGCAAGACGGAGTTGCCCATCTCCACGTATGTGTCCGTCCTGGCCTGTCCCGCTTGCGGTTCTGCGTTCAACCCCGGCTGCCGCCTCCACACCCACCTGTATTTCGAGGTCGAGAATCACCGTTCGAGCCGAGAATCGCCCGTGTAACGGGTCCTCTCGGCGCGAACGGCGACTCTCGCGCGGGCAGGTGCTTGCGGGAGGGTGTCGTAGATGCGGGCCCACTCGGCCTCGTAGTGCACGGGGTCGATGGTGCCGGCGCGGCGGCGCGCATCCAGGGCCACGAGGGAGGCGGTCGTCTCGCGCAGCAGCGCGGCGTCGCCGTACTCCTCGAGTTCGCCGTGGATGTAGACGCTGACGACGGTCAGCGAGCGGATGCGCGGCCGGACCGAACGCGTCAGCGCCGCTCCGAGCCAGAAGCCGGCCAGGTACGGTGCGCCCACGGCGATGGTCGCCGGGATGGGCGGCCAGAGATCGCCCACCGTGGCCAGCAGGACGATGCCCAGGACGGCGCCGCCGACCGGCCACGTGTGCATGAAGTGCAGCGCGCGCCGTTCGGCACGCGTCGTCCCCGGGGGATAGACGGACAACCGGTCGCGTCGCCACATGTTCCGGTTCACCGGCGAGACGTCGGCGGTTCCCCAGGGCTTGTCGCCCTCGGTCAGTCTGCGCAGGATTTCGACCACGAGAACAGGATGCGCTCGGCCGGGAGCCGTCGGCCGAATCCTTGCGAACTCCATACGGCCGCGGGGCGAATGCTAACGCGGCGCTGACGCGGTGGCCGCAAGGCGTCTCACCGCACGTGTTGCGTCTCACCGCACTAGTCCGAACGCGTGCGGTGAGACGGAACTAGTGCGAAGGGCCGCCACAGGCCGCCACCGCCGGAGGAAAGGCGTTAGGACCGGGCGCCGGAGCGTATGGGTTCCGTTAGGACGCCGTCGGCGGCACCGCGCAGCGAGTTACATGAGTCCTTGGGTTCCGGCAGGTCGCCGGTTCCCGCATCCCGTCAGCGGATGCGAACCCTCGGATGGAGATATTCGGTGCTGGACATCGTTTGTGTGTTGGGGATCCTCGCGCTCGCCGCGATCGTGGCCCTGGTCGGCAGAGGGGTGGAGAAGCTGTGATCGTCTTCGACCTGCTCGCGGTGGCGCTCGCCGTCGCATCCCTCGCCTACCTCGTGTATGCCCTGCTGAAGCCGGAGAAGTTCTAGATGACCGCGTGGCTCTTCGTGGCGCAGTTCGCCACGCTCATCCTGCTGCTCGCGCTCACCTACCGCCCGCTCGGCGACTACATGGCCGCGACCTTCACGTCGAGGAAGGACCTGAGGATCGAGCGCGGGTTCTACCGGCTCATCGGCGTCGACTCCCGCGTCGAGCAGAGCTGGCCCGTCTACCTCCGCAGCGTCCTGATCTTCTCGGTGCTCGGCGTGCTCTTCCTCTACCTGCTGCAGCGCGTGCAGGCGATCCTCCCGTACTCGCTCGGGCTCCCGGCGGTCCCGGAAGGGCTCTCGTTCAACACGGCCATCTCCTTCGTCACCAACACCAACTGGCAGTCGTACTCGCCCGAGGTGACAATGGGCTACAGCGTGCAGATCGCCGGCCTGGCCGTGCAGAACTTCCTCTCTGCAGCGGTCGGCATCGCCGTCGCGATGACCGTGGTGCGCGGCTTCGCTGCACACCGGAGCGGAACAATCGGCAACCTGTGGGTGGATGTGACCCGCGCCACCCTGCGCATCCTGCTTCCGCTCTCCGCCGTCTTCGCAATCATCCTGATCATCGGCGGCACCGTGCAGAACTTCAACGGCTTCGAGCACGTCACCTCCGTCACCGGTGCAACGGTGACGATCCCAGGCGGGCCGGTCGCCTCGCAGGAGGCGATCAAGGAACTCGGCACGAACGGCGGTGGCTTCTTCAACGTCAACTCGGCGCATCCGTTCGAGAACCCGACCGCGTGGACGAACCTCGTCGAGATCTTCCTGCTGCTGCTCATCCCGTTCGCGCTCCCGCGCACGTTCGGCCGGATGGTCGGTGACAACCGGCAGGGCTACGCAATCCTCGGTGCGATGTCGACCATCTACGTGGTCACCCTGGTCTCGATGACCGTGTTCGAACTGCAGGCCGGTGGCACGGCAACGACGGCGGCGGGCGCCGCGATGGAAGGCAAGGAGCAGCGGTTCGGGATCATCGGCTCCACGCTGTTCGCCAATTCGACGACACTGACCTCGACCGGTGCCGTCGACTCGATGCACGACAGCTTCACTCCCCTCGGCGGAATGATCGCGATGGTGAACATGATGACCGGTGAGGTCGCGCCCGGCGGTGTCGGATCCGGCCTGTACGGCATCCTGATCATCGCCATCATCGCGGTGTTCCTCGCGGGCCTCATGGTCGGACGCACGCCGGAGTACCTCGGCAAGAAGATCGGAGCGCGCGAGATCAAGCTCGCGAGCCTCTACATCCTCACCACGCCGACGCTCGTGCTGCTCGGCACCGGGCTCAGCTTTGCGATTCCCGCGGTCGAGCAGTCGATCACGAAGCTTTCGATCTGGAACCCTGGGCCGCACGGCTTCTCCGAAGTGCTGTACGCCTTCACGTCCGCCGCGAACAACAACGGTTCGGCCTTCGCAGGCCTGACCGCGAACACCCCGTGGCTGAATGCCGCGCTCGGCACCGCCATGTTCCTCGGCCGGTTCCTCCCGATCGTGTTCGTCATCGCCCTCGCCGGCTCGCTGGCCGCCCAGGACAAGGTGCCCGCGACCGCTGGCACGCTCCCGACGCACCGACCGCTGTTCGTCACCCTCGTGGTCGGCACGGTGGTCATCGTCGCCGCACTCACCTACTTCCCCGTTCTTGCGCTGGGTCCCCTGGCAGAAGGGCTTCACTAACCGATGTCCACACTCACTGAGACCGTTCCACCGAGCGCTAAGAAGACCGGCCAGAAGGCGCCCCAGGGCGCATTCAGCGCCGGGCAGTTGCTCGCCGGGCTCCCCGGGGCGTTCCGCAAGCTCAACCCGAAGGACATGTGGCACAACCCCGTCATGTTCATCGTGGAGATCGGCGCGGGGCTCACCACGGCGCTCGCGATCGCGCAGCCGTTCCTCGGCCCGCAGACCTCGGGCGGCTCGCCCGTCACGCTCGGCTTCACCTGGGCGATCGCGATCTGGCTCTGGCTCACCGTGCTCTTCGCGACGCTCGCCGAGTCGGTCGCCGAAGGCCGCGGCAAGGCCCAGGCGGCCAGCCTGCGCAAGACCCGCACCACGACCATCGCGAACCGGGTCGCGAACTACGACGAGAAAGCGGATGCGGATGCGCTGACCGCCCAGGTCGACCAGATCGCCTCGGCGGACCTGCGACTGAACGACGTCGTCATCGTCACGGCCGGGGAGCTCATCCCGGGCGACGGCGACATCGTCCGGGGCATCGCCTCGGTCGACGAGTCGGCGATCACCGGCGAGTCGGCCCCGGTGGTCCGCGAATCCGGTGGTGACCGCAGCGCCGTCACCGGTGGCACGCGCGTGCTGTCCGACCGGATCGTCGTGCGGATCACCAGCAAGCCGGGCGAGACGTTCGTCGACCGCATGATCAAGCTGGTCGAGGGCGCGGCGCGGCAGAAGACGCCGAACGAGATCGCGCTGAACATCCTGCTGGCCGCCCTCACGATCATCTTCGTGGTGGTCGTGCTCGTGCTCGGTCCGACCGCCGGGTTCGCGAATGCTGCGCCCGGCGTCACCGTTCTCGTGGCGCTGCTGGTCTGCCTCATCCCGACCACGATCGGTGCGCTGCTGTCCGCGATCGGCATCGCCGGCATGGACCGGCTCGTGCAGCACAACGTGCTCGCGATGTCGGGTCGTGCGGTCGAGGCCGCCGGGGACGTGACGACCCTGCTGCTCGACAAGACCGGAACCATCACCTACGGCAACCGGCAGGCCGCGGAGTTCACGCCGGTCTCCGGCGTCGAACAACTCGACCTCGTCACGGCGGCCGCCCTGGCTTCGCTCAGCGACCCGACGCCCGAGGGTTCATCCGTCGTGGCGCTGGCCGAGATGCAGGGGTTCGCCAACACGGGCGAGCGGGCGGGCGAGGTCGTGCCGTTCACGGCGCAGACCCGGATGAGCGGCGTCGACTTCTCCGACGGCGGCCAGGTGCGCAAGGGCGCCGCATCCATGCTCATCGCCTGGGCGCAGGAGTCGGGGCCGATCGCGGCGTCGATCCTCAGCGACCTGGACGAGAAGGTGGCCGAGATCTCGCGGGCGGGCGGAACGCCGCTCGCGGTCGCGACGAAATCGCCGGACGACACCGCGACCATCCTCGGCGTCATCTACCTGAAGGACATCGTCAAGACCGGGCTCGCGGACCGCTTCGCGGACATGCGCCGGATGGGCATCCGCACCGTCATGATCACAGGCGACAACCCCATCACCGCGCAGGCGATCGCCGCAGAGGCCGGTGTCGACGACTTCCTCGCCGAGGCCACACCCGAGGACAAGCTGGCTCTGATCCGCAAGGAGCAGGAGGGCGGCAATCTGGTCGCGATGACCGGCGACGGTACCAACGACGCCCCGGCGCTCGCACAGGCCGATGTCGGCGTGGCCATGAATACCGGCACGTCGGCGGCGAAGGAGGCCGGCAACATGGTCGACCTCGACTCCGACCCGACGAAGCTGATCGACATCGTCAGCATCGGCAAGCAGCTGCTCATCACGCGCGGTGCGCTGACCACGTTCTCGATCGCCAACGACGTCGCGAAGTATTTCGCGATCATCCCGGCGATGTTCGTCGGCGTGTTCCCCGGGCTCAAGGCGATCAACATCATGCAGCTGCACTCGCCGTCGTCGGCCATCCTGTCGGCGATCATCTTCAACGCGATCATCATCGTGATCCTGATCCCGCTCGCCCTCCGCGGCGTGCGCTACCGGCCGTCATCCGCATCCGTGCTGCTGCGCAGCAACCTGCTCATCTACGGCCTCGGCGGGATCATCGCCCCCTTCATCGGAATCAAGCTGATCGACCTGATCGTCAGCCTGATCCCCGGATTCTAGAAACGGAACGGACACTCACATGAACGCGTCACTACGCGGGACGGGTCGCCAATTCTGGGTCGCCGTGCGAGCCCTGCTCATCCTCACCATCGTCCTCGGGGTCGTGTATCCGCTGGTCATCACCGGGATCGGGCAGCTCGTGCTGCCGGCCCAGGCGAACGGTTCGACGATCGGCTACCAGGGCACGGTCGTCGGCTCCAGCCTGCTCGGCCAGTCGTTCACCGACAAGAAGGGCAACCCGCTGCCGCAGTGGTTCCAGTCCCGGCCGTCGGCCGCAGGCGCCGGTTACGACGCCGGCGCCTCCAGCGGCAGCAACCTGGGCCCGAACAACCCCGACCTGCTGAAGGCTGTCACGGACCGCAAAGCGGTCATCGAGAAGAGGGACGGGGTGGGAGCTGCCCGGATTCCGGCCGACGCGGTGACCGCATCCGGTTCCGGGCTCGACCCGCACATCTCGCCGGCGTATGCGCTCCTCCAAGTCGACGCGGTCGCGAAGGCGCGCGGGATCAGCCCCGACAGCGTGAAGAAGCTGGTCGAGTCGCACACCCAGGCACGCGACCTCGGATACCTGGGCGAGCCGACGGTCAACGTGCTGCAGCTGAACCTGGCGCTGGCGGCGATGGACCCGGCCGGGAACAAGTAGGAGGACGTCGTGGCAGCGCGCGGACGACTCCGGGTCCTTCTCGGCGCGGCACCCGGTGTCGGCAAGACGTACCTGATGCTCGAGGAGGGTCACCGCCTGCGGGACACGGGCAAGGACGTCGCCGTTGCGGTCGTGGAGACCCACGAGCGTGCGGCGACCGCTGCGATGCTCGGCGGCCTGGAGCTCATCCCGCGCATGGCGGTCGAACACCGCGGCATCACACTCACCGAGATGGACCTGGACGCGGTGATCGCGCGCCACCCGGACATCGCGCTGGTCGACGAACTCGCCCACACCAATGCGCCGGGCTCGCAGCACGAGAAGCGCTGGCAGGATGTGGAGGCGCTGCTGGCCGAGGGGATCGACGTGATCTCGACGGTCAACGTGCAGCACATCGAGTCCCTGAACGACGTGGTCGAACAGATCACGGGTGTGCCGCAACGGGAGACCATCCCCGACTCGATCGTGCGGAGCGCGACCCAGATCGAGGTCGTCGACCTCACGCCGCAGTCCCTGCGCGACCGCCTCGCGGAAGGCCAGGTTTACCCGGCCAGCCGGATCGACGCCGCCCTCTCGAACTACTTCCGGCTCGGGAACCTGACGGCGCTCCGCGAGCTGACCCTGCTGTGGCTGGCCGACGAGGTCGACAGCTCGCTGCAGAGATACCGCGCAGAGCATGGGATCGAAGAGAAATGGGAGGCGCGCGAGCGCGTCGTCGTCGCCCTGACCGGCGGACCAGAAGGTGAGACCCTGCTGCGGCGAGGGGCGCGGGTCGCGGCCCGGTCGGGGAGCGGGGAACTTCTGGCCGTCCACGTCGCGAGTCAGGACGGGCTGCGGGTGACGGATCCGGCGGCGCTCGCGGCGCAGCGCAAGCTCGTCGAGGAGCTCGGCGGCACCTTCCACCAGGTCGTCGGCACGGACATCCCGGAGGCGCTGGTCGCGTTCGCCCGCGCCAGCAACGCGACCCAGCTGGTCATCGGCGTCTCCCGCCGCGGCCGGCTGTCCGCACTGCTCACCGGGTCGGGGGTGGGTGCGACCGTGGTGCGCGAATCGGGCGACATCGACGTCCACATCGTCACGCACGGCGCGGCCGGCGGACGAAACCTGCCGAGGTTCCGCCGCAGCGGTGCCCTGAGCGTCCGCCGGCGCGCGTACGGTTTCGCGCTGGCGCTGATCGCGGGGCCGCTTCTGACGCTCCTGCTGCTGCCCATCCGGAGCCCCGACTCCCTCACCGCGGACGCCCTCGCCTACCAGTTGCTCGTCGTAGTGGTCGCCCTGGTCGGAGGCATCTGGCCCGCGCTGTTCGCGGCCATCCTCTCCGGACTCACCCTCGACTTCGTCTTCGTCGCGCCGTATTACACGCTGACGATCGGCAGGCCGACCCACCTGCTGGCACTCGCGTTGTATGTCGTGATCGCCGTGCTGGTCAGCGTCGTCGTCGACCAGGCGGCGCGACGGACGCGGGCCGCTGCGCGCGCCTCCGCCGAGTCCGAGCTGCTTGCGACCGTCGCGGGCGGCGTGATCCGGGGCGGGGATGCGGTGCAGTCGCTGGTCGCCCGCACGCGCGAAGCGTTCGGGCTCGCGGCGGTGCGGCTGACCGCGGGCGACTCGGTCACCGTCGATGGCGAGGTCGATGCTGACGCGGTGCCGACGGTGATCCGCGTCGGGTCGCGCGGGACGCTCGAACTTTTCGGCAGCGACCTGCGTGCCGAGGACCGCCGTCTGCTCTCGGTCATCGTCACACAGCTGGATGCGGCACTCGAACACGTGGACCTGAGCACGGCGGCGAAGGAGGTCGGGCCGCTCGAGGCGACGGACCGCGTGCGCACGGCGCTGCTCGCGGCGGTCGGGCACGACCTCCGGCGGCCCCTCGCTGCAGCGACCGCGGCGATCACGAGTCTGCGTTCCGAGGACGCCCGGCTCTCCAAACGGGACAAGGAGGAGTTGCTCGAAACTGCGGAGGTCAGCCTGCAGGGACTGTCGGACCTGCTCACCAACCTGCTCGATGTCAGCCGGGTGCAGGCAGGCGTGCTCGCGATCTCACTCGCGCCGGTGGACCTCGAGGACATCCTGCCGTCCGTTCTCGACGAACTCTTCGTCAGGCCGGGCGACGTCGTCATCGACGTTCCCGCGGACCTGCCCGAGGTTCGGGCAGACGCGATCCTGCTGCAGCGGGCGATCGTCAACCTGCTGACCAATGCGCTTCGGTATTCGCCGACGGACCAGCCGCCGCGGGTCAGCGCGAGCGCGTTCGGCGGCAACGTAGAGATCCGCGTGGCCGACTCGGGGCCAGGCGTGCCGGACGAGCGCAAAGAGGAGATCTTCCACCCTTTCCAGCGGATGGGCGACACCGACAACACGGCCGGGATCGGGCTCGGGCTGGCGCTTACCAAGGGGTTCGTCGAAGGGATGGGCGGCGTGCTCGAGCCAGAGGACACGCCCGGGGGAGGCCTGACCATGGTGCTGTCGCTCCCCGTCGATGCGGATGCGCGCGGCCCGGTGGACGCGGGCGGCGACCCCAGCGAAACGGATGCGTGATCGTGGACGCGGGCGGTCATCCAAGCGAAGGGGATGCGTGACATGAGGATCGTGGTCGCGGATGACGACCCGCAGATGCTGAGCGCGCTCCGCATCATCCTGAGCGCGCACGGCTACGACGTGACGCTCGCGCGCAACGGGAAGGATGCGCTCGCGGCGGTGGTCGCCACGCGGCCCGACCTGGTCGTTCTCGACCTCGGAATGCCGCACCTGAGCGGCCGGGAGGTGATCGAGGCCATCCGTGGCTGGAACACGGTGCCCATCCTCGTCGTCTCGGGCCGCACGGACTCGGCAGACAAGGTGGGCGCCCTGGATGCGGGCGCCGACGACTACGTGATCAAGCCGTTCGCGGCGGATGAACTGCTGGCCCGCATCCGCGCGCTCACGCGCCGTAGCAGTGGCACGGGAGAGGACGCCCCGGTGGTGCGTTTCGGCCTTGTCGCGGTCGATCTGAGTGCGAAGATCGTCTCCGTGCGGGCCGGCGGCGGCGAGTCGCCTGTGCGGCTGACGCCCACGGAGTGGCAGATCCTCGAGGTGCTGTTGCGCAACCCGCGCAAGCTCGTCACTCAGCGCAGCATCCTGACCGAAATCCGCGGGCCGCAGCATGTGGGCGACAGCGGGTATCTGCGGCTCTACATCGCGCAGCTGCGCAAGAAGCTGGAGCCCGATCCGACGCGGCCCCGGTACATCCTCACGGAGCCCGGCATGGGATACCGCTTCCAGCCGGATGCGGATGCGGATGCGGATGCGCCGTGAGGGCTCACGGCAGTGCCCGGTCTCACCGCACTACTTCGGTCTCGGCGCACTACTTCGGTTTCGCCGCACGTGTTCTGCCTAGTGCGGTGAGATAGAACTAGTGCGCCGGGAGCCGCAGGCGGCAGGCGCCGGGCTCCTGATCGCGACCGCACGTGTTCTGTCCGACCGCAGTACGCACGAATGCGTGCGGTGTGACACAACGCGTGCGGGGGACACAGCGCGTACGGCGGGACACACCGCGTGCGAGCGGGTCTCCGCGAGCGAACGCCGCGGCGAGAGCCGGTCCTCGCGAGCGAACGCCAGGTGGGAGAGCGGGCAACCGCCCCCTCAGCCGCCGACGTACGCAGCGAGATGCTGCCCTGTGAGCGTCGAGCGCGCAGCGACCAGGTCGGTCGGCGTTCCCTCGAAGACGATGCGGCCGCCGTCGTGACCCGCACCGGGACCCAGGTCGATGATCCAGTCAGCGTGGGCCATGACGGCCTGGTGGTGCTCGACGACGATGACGGATTTGCCGGAGTCGACGAGCCGGTCGAGCAGGCCGAGCAACTGTTCGACGTCGGCGAGGTGAAGGCCGGTGGTGGGCTCGTCGAGGATGTAGACGCCGCCCTTCTCCGACAGATGGGTGGCGAGCTTGAGGCGCTGGCGCTCGCCGCCGGACAATGTGGTGAGCGGCTGACCGAGGCTGAGGTAGCCGAGCCCGACGTCGGCGAGGCGACCCAGGATGGTGTGGGCCGCGGGCGTGCGCGCGTCGCCGGAGCCGAAGAACGCCTCCGCCTCGGTCACAGGCATCGCCAGCACTTCGCTGATGTCACGGCCGCCGAGGTGGTATTCGAGCACCGACGAATCGAAGCGCTTTCCCTCGCAGACCTCGCACGTGGACTCGACGCTCGCCATGATCCCGAGGTCGGTGTAGATCACGCCGGCCCCGTTGCAGTTCGGGCATGCTCCTTCGGAGTTGGAGCTGAACAGCGCCGGCTTCACGCCGTTCGCCTTCGCGAACGCGGTGCGGATGGGGTCGAGCAGCCCTGTGTAGGTCGCCGGGTTGCTGCGCCGCGACCCGCGGATCGCGGCCTGGTCGATCGACACGACGCCTTCGCCCTCCCGGATCGAGCCGTGCACGAGCGAGCTCTTGCCCGAACCTGCGACACCGGTCACGACGACGAGCACACCGAGAGGGATGTCCACATCGACGTTCTGCAGGTTGTGGGCGGTCGCGCCGCGGATCGGCAGGGTGCCTTTCGGGGCGCGGACCGCATCCTTGAGCTTCGCCCGGTCGTCGAGGTGGTGCCCGGTGAGGGTGCCGCTCGCCCGCAGGTCGTCGAGCGTGCCTTCGAAGCAGATGGTGCCGCCGGCCGACCCCGCGCCGGGACCCAGGTCGACCACATGGTCCGCGATCGCGATCATCTCCGGCTTGTGCTCGACGACGAGCACCGTGTTGCCTTTGTCGCGCAGGCGCAGCAGGAGTTCGTTCATCCGCTGGATGTCGTGGGGGTGCAGCCCGATCGAGGGCTCGTCGAAGACGTAGGTGACGTCGGTGAGCGACGACCCGAGGTGGCGGATGATCTTGGTGCGCTGCGCCTCCCCGCCGGAGAGCGTGCCTGCCGGACGGTCGAGTGAGAGGTAGCCGAGACCGATCTCGACGAACGAGTCGAGTGCCTGCTGCAGGCCGGCGAGCAGGGGCGCGACCGTGGGCTCGTCGAGGCCGCGCACCCATTCCGCCAGATCGCTGATCTGCATCGCGCAGGCGTCCGCGATGTTGAGGCCCGCGATGCGCGACGACCGCGCGCCTTCGTTGAGCCGGGTGCCACCGCAGTCCGGGCAGGCGCTGAACGTGACCGCCCGATCGACGAACGCACGGATGTGGGGCTGCATCGACTCCTTGTCTTTGGCCAGCATCGACTTCTGGATACGGAGGGTGAGCCCCTCGTACGTCATGTTGATGCCGGCGATCTTCATCCTGACCGGCTCGTGGTAGAGGAAGTCGTGCAATTCGGTCTCGGTGTAGTCGCGGATCGGCTTCTTCGGGTCGACGAAGCCCGACTCCTTGTAGAGCCTTGCGCTCCAGCCGGCCGCCGTGTACCCCGGCACGGTGATCGCGCCCTCATCGAGCGACTTGCTGTCGTCGAAGAGCTCGGCCAGGTCGATGTCGTTGACCACGCCCATCCCCTCGCAGCGCGGGCACATGCCGCCCAGCAGCGTGAAGTCGCGTCGCTCTTTGGTCGGAGCAGTACCCCTCTCGACACTGAGCGCGCCGGAACCTGTCACTGACGCGACGTTGAAAGAGAACGCCTGGGGAGAGCCGATGTGCGGCTGCCCGAGCCGGCTGAAGAGGATGCGCAACATCGCGTTCGCATCGGTGGCCGTACCGACCGTGGAGCGAACGTTGGCGCCCATGCGCTCCTGGTCCACGATGATCGCCGTCGTCAGACCGGAGAGCACATCGACGTCGGGTCGGCCGAGCGTCGGCATGAATCCCTGGACGAACGCGCTGTAGGTCTCGTTGATCATCCGCTGCGATTCGGCCGCGATCGTGCCGAAGACCAGCGAGCTCTTGCCCGAACCGGAGACACCCGTGAAGACGGTCAGCCTGCGCTTCGGCAGCTCGACACTGATGTCTTTGAGGTTGTTGACGCGTGCGCCCTGCACGCGGATCCGGTCGTGACTGTCGGCAATTTCCATGGCGTTCAGCCTATTGCGGGCCTCCGGTGGACGCTTCTCGAATCCTGCCTGCCTGTTGGCAGATCGCGGTTGTGGAGAACTGAGATCCCGCGCTCATCCTGTCCCTTTGCCCCCGGACCGGGAAATATGGAAACGTGACCGAACCGCACCGGCTGACCAGGCAGGAAGCGCGTCGCATCGCCGTGCGCGCCCAGCTCCTCGACGCGGCACGCCCCGTCGACCTGCTCGACACCGTGCGCCGTCTCACCCTCGTGCAGTACGAGCCGACCGCGGCCGTCGCACCGAGCGCCGACCTCGTCCTCTGGAGCCGCCTCGGCCGCCTCTACCGGCCCGAGCAGTTGCAACGGGCGCTTCGCGAGCACGTCGTGGTCGAACTGCAGAGCATGATCCGTGCTGCGCACGACATCGCGCTCTACCGAGCCGGGATGGATGCGTGGCCGGGGCCGGATGCACGGCCCTGGTCGCAGCACCGCGCCGCCTGGCTGCGTGCGAACGACGCGTGCCGCCGCGACATCCTCACACGACTCCGGCACGGCGGCCCGATGGTGTCGCGCGACCTTCCGGACACGTGCGTCGAGCAGTGGGAGAGCTCCGGCTGGAACGACGGTCGCAACGTGCCGATGATGCTCGAACTGATGGAGGCCGCCGGTGACGTGGCCGTCGCGGGCCGTGTCGGGCGCGAACGGCAGTGGGACCTGGCCGAGCGCATCCACCCCGGCGATCCGGCGGTGCCGGAACCGGATGCGACCCGCGAACGCGACGCGCGGCGCCTGCGCTCGCTCGGCATCGCCCGCGGTCGCGGGCCCGAGACACAGGTCGAGCCGGTGGTCGTCGCGGATGCGGGGGAGCAGGCCGTCATCGAGGGTGTGCGCGGTTCGTGGCGCGTCGACCCGGCGCAGCTGGACCGTGCCTTCGAAGGCCGCGTCGCGATCCTCTCCCCGTTCGACCGGCTCATCTTCGAACGGAAACGGATGGTCGACCTCTTCGAGTTCGATTACCAGCTCGGGATGTACAAGCCGGCCTCCCAGCGCCGGTTCGGCTTCTACGCGCTGCCGATCCTCGACGGCGACCGGCTCGTCGGAAAGGTCGACGCGACGACGGACCTGCCGGCTTCCCTGCTGCGGGTGCACCGCATCCACGAGGACGAGCCGTTCGCGCCCGCGCTGCGCGACGGAGTGCGTACCGAGCTCGAGAGCCTCGCCGAGATGCTGCGCGTGCAGCTGGAGCTGCCCTCTGACGCGTGACGGCGGCTCGCTCACGGCGACCGCACGTGTTCTGTGGCGGGCGTCGCGTCAGCCCGCCGCGAGCGCCCGGTGCACCGACGCCACGGCGCTCGCCCCCTCGCCGACCGCAGCGGCGATGCGCTTCATGGAGCCGTGGCGCACATCCCCTGCCGCGAACACGCGCGGGATACTCGTCTCGAACGCCAGCGGCCGTCGCCCGAGAACCGTCCAGGTCTCGTCGGCGGCATCGACGGGCAGGTCCACGTCGGTGAGCAGGAAACCGCTCTGGTCGCGCTGGATGTTCGGGAGCCACGCGGTCCCCGGGACCGCCCCGACGAAGCAGAAGAGCGCGATCGCGTCGACGTCCGTCTGCTCGCCGGTCGCCGACGAGCTCACTGTGATCCCTTCGAGGTGCCCTTCGCCACGCAGCTCGGTCACGTCGCTGGAGGTGTGGATGAGGATGCGCGGATGCGCGGCCACACGGTCCGCCAGGTACGACGACATCTTCGAGCCGATCGAATCGCCTCGGACGATCAGGTGCACGGTGCAGCCGAGGTCGGCCAGGTAGACCGCCGCCTGACCGGCCGAATTCGCACCACCCACGACCGCGACCGGTCTGCCGGCGCAGGTCCGGGCCTCGAGCTCGGTCGCTGCGAAGAAGATGCTGCCGCCCTCGAAATCCTGCCAGCGGTCGAGCGGCAGTCGCCGATAGCGGGCTCCCGTTGCCACCACGATGGCACGCGCAGTGATGGTCTCGCCGTCGGCCATCGTGAGCTCGGCACGCCCGGCGTGATCCGGACCGGAGAGCAGGTCGGCGACCTCAGACGGCGCTGACAGCCGCACGCCGAACTTGAGCGCCTGGACGATGCCGAGTTCAGTGATCTCGGCCCCGGAGACGCCGGACGGGAAGCCCAGGTAGTTCTCGATCCGCGAGCTCGCTGCGGCCTGGCCACCGGGCGCGATCGCGTCGAGCACCAGTGTCGACAGGCCTTCGGATGCGCCGTAGATGCCCGCGGCGAGCCCCGCCGGTCCTGCGCCGACGACGACCAGGTCGAAGTGGTCGCCGGTCTTGCTCCTATACGACAGGCCGACCGCTTCCGACAGCTGCCGCGTGGTCGCGTTCGTCAGGATCTCTCCCCGGGTAACGACGACGGGAAGGTCGGCTTCGGATTTGCCGGAGGCGTCGAGGGATGTGCGCCCAGCCTCGGTCGACACGTCGCGCCAGCGGTGTGGCAGCTCCATGCGTGACGCGTAAGTACGAAGTGCCATCGCCTTCGCCGATCCTTCGAACCCGAGAATCTCGACCGTCTTGTCGGCGGCGGCCATCAGCAGCCGACGACGGGCGCGGAACGTGGCGAGGAGCAGCGAGGAGAGGGAGCCGTCGCTCGACATGAGTTGTTTGAACGTCGCGTTGCTGATGCGGCAGACCCGGCCGGACTCTACAACCAGCGCCGTCAGCAGCGAGGTCTGCCCGGTCAGCATGGCGAGCTCACCAAGGAACTCGTCTGACTGCCACTGGGCCATGATGCGTTCCGGCGAGGAGACCGTGGCTTCGCGCACGATGTTCACTCGGCCGGACTCGACGACGAACATGTCGCAGTCGGAGTCGCCCACGCTGAAGAGATGGGTTCCTGCCTCGACCTCCTCCGAGACACCGAGGGCGAGGAGCCGCTGCAATGTCTCGGCGTCGAGAACAGGGTTGGCGGCGGTGCCGACGGGCACTCGGAACGGCGGTTTGTCGCTCATCGGTCAGCTCGCACTGTCACGGTGGACACGGGACTGATCCTAGTGGCCGCACCCCCAGTGCGAGGGCACTGGAACGGATTCCGTACTGGCACGGATCAGCACGGGCGAAACAGGCCGATACGATCGCGGCAAGCGGGTGACCCCGATCACATGCGAGAAACGGAATATGACGATGACAACCGAGACAGCTCCGCGCGAATACGCCTGGGTACGTCACCTTCTTCCCCGCATCGTCGTCGGCGCGCTCATCGCGGCGGCCCTCGTCGCGGTGTATGCGGTCATCATCGGCCGCTTCGACGACACCTGCTGGCGGCTGATCGGGACGATCTGCCTCTTCGTCTTCTTCTCGCTCGCCTCCTGGTATGACGCGGACGTCTCCGCCCGACGGGCGCCGTGGTTCGGTGCGGTCAGCGTGGTGACGAGTGCGTACCTGCTGCTCGTCGGGCTCACGAAGATCTGGATTCCCGCGTCCTACGACCCGAACGCCCCGGTCTGGGAACCGCTCGCCTGGTTCTTCCTGGTCGCCGTGACGCGCATCGGGCTGCTCCACATCCATCTCGTGCTCAACACGCAACGACGTTTCACCGGGCCGATCATGTCGAAGGTCACGGTGGTCACCCTCGTGCTCGTGGGCCTGCTCACACTCGGACTCTCCCTGCCCCTCCTCTTCACACGCACCGACTTCGGCGACACCTACTGGCGGCTCGTAGGGATCATCGCGATCCTGGATGCGCTCGGCACCATCCTGATCCCGCTGACATTCACCCTCTTCGGGCCGAAGGCCCCCAAGCCGGCCCCGATCGCCCAGGTCTCGTGGCCTGTCGCGTCTCCGCAGTACGCGCCGCCGTCCGGTCCGGGCGCCGCGGCCGCCGGACCTGGCGCTGTCGCTGGTGCCTCGCTCTGGGGCGCGCCCGCCGCCACGCCCGAAGGCTCGGCCTGGGCCGCGCCCGCCGCCACGCCTGCCGAAACCGCCACGCAGGCAGCGCCCGCCGCCACGCCTGCCGAAACCGCCACGCAGGCAGCGCCCGCCCTCACACCGGCCGCGGCCGCCGCCGCATCGTCCGCATCCCACCGGTCGATCCCGCCCGCCGCATACCCCACGCTCTTCCCGCAGGCGGGTCTGCGCCTCGAGTGGCCGCGCTACATCAACGGCGCGCCCCTCCCCGCGAAGCCCGACGGCACCCCGGACTTCACGGGCGTCATCGGTTTCGGCGCCTGACCGCCCAGCGATTGTGCAGAAAGAGCGGGTGCATTCGCCGGGCACCCGCGATTTCTGCACAATCGGCGGCCCCGCGTGGGGCTCAGCGGTACGCGACGACGCCGGAGGTCGTC
This sequence comes from Leifsonia sp. Ger2509, assembly GCF_055231915.1. NCBI lineage: Bacteria > Bacillati > Actinomycetota > Actinomycetes > Micrococcales > Microbacteriaceae > Leifsonia > Leifsonia sp. Ger2509. Next base: position 1,871,586 of record NZ_JBUYVB010000003.1, on the reverse strand, counting down.
CCGAGGAAGAGCAGGCCGAGGGCCGTGCTCGGCGTCGCGAAGTTCGGAACCGATGACCCGACCCCGATCGTCTGGATGAGCGCCCCCGTCTGCGCGTTGTATTCGCTGAGCGTGCCATCCGGGTACTGGGCGGCCCAGAGCGTCGACCCGATGAGCGTCGGTGAACCGTTCGCCCCGGACATGATCGGGCCGACCGTTGCGTGGGCGAGATCAACCGGCTGGATGCCGCCGCCCCTGCACGGAACGAAGATCCGGTTCGTGGCCGCGTCGTAGGCCGGACCGCCGTCCGGGTCACTCCCGCAGACCCCGTGGATGGCCGCGACCGGCGCGAGGGCAGACTGCGAGAGCACGTAGCCGATGTCGGTCTTGCCGACCGAGAACAGCGTCCCGCCCCCCACCAGTACCGGGTTCGTGGTGCCGAGGTCCTCGTCCCCGCCGGCCGTCCGGTCCTTGTACGAGGCCAGCGGCTTGAGCGTCGGCGACAGCTTGACGACGCTCTCTGTGAAGCGCACCGGGTCCGGACCGCCCTGCGGCGGATCCGGGTTCGCATTGCCCGTGCCCACGTAGAGGTTTCCGGCGGAGTCGATGGCCGGTGCGCCGCCGCCCTGCCAGATCGCGCCGCCCTGGCCGTCCGGAGCCGCTTCGAATGAGACCAGGTTCGGAGCGCCCGTCTCGTTCACGCCGACGACCCACCCGTGGTACGCACCGCAGTCCCCGTAATTGCCGCCGTAGGCGATGTAGACGCGGCCGTTGGCGAGGGCGAGGGATGCGCGCTGCAGCAGGCTGACGGGACTCTCGCCGGCAGGGAGCGGGGGATCGACCGGTTCGGACAGCGCGACCCGCCCCGTCGCGACGTTGATGCCTTCGAGCTGATGGTGGACGGAGCCTCGTGCGGCGACTTCGCCGACCACGAACACGGTGCCGGTCGCAGCATCCACGACCGGAGTGCTGGTGATGCCGAGCGGATCGATGTTGCCGCATCCCGCGACCGCACCGACGTTCGTCAGGGGTGCGCCGAGCGAGACCGACCAGACGAGCTGCCCGTTGGCCGGGCTCAGGGCGACGACTTCGTTCGTCTCGGTCGCTGCGATCACCCGTCCGCCGGCGACGACCGGCTGGCCGTAGACGGCTCCTCCGAGGTTCGCCCTCCAGGCGAGCGTGGCCGGGGAGTGAGGCGCGGGCGCGGCCACCGCCCCGGTGCGCGCCTGGTCGGCGTGGTATCCGAGCCAGCTGTTCACCCCGGGGATGGCGACGCCCACTGGAGGCCGGATGTCGGTGGCGCCCGGCGTGGGACGGGCCGCAGGTGGACGGCCGGACGTCGTGTGCGTCGCGGTGGGAGCCGGGGATGCGCATCCGGCGAGGATGAGCCCTGGGAGCAGGGCGAGCGCGGCGCTGGTGCCGAGCGCCCGCCGCGCCCGCCGGCCGAGCGCGTCCGGCCCGTTGGTCATGGCGTCAGCGTAAGCCTGCGCGGTGGTGGCCGCCAGTGGCGCAACACGGGGCTTTGCCCGCCACGTCGAGTCGTTTCGCCAGGTCGCGGCATCGGACTTGGAGCGCGGCTACGCGGCGAGCGCGCAGGGGAATCATCGAACCGGTTCGAGCTCGAGAATGCGAATCGTGGGGTCGGATCGGGAGGCCAGATGCCGGGGCGTGGGCGCGAAGCGACGCCGACGAGAGCGGTCCGTCGGGTGACGCGCCCCGCGAGAACCGGTTCGACGATCATGCGGGATTCGGGGCCCTTGCGGCGGTTCGGCGCGGTCGACGGGCGGAGCTGCGGCCCTTTCGTGGGAACATGAAGGGACCGCACGGTGAACGAGCAGAGGAGCGACGTGGCCGCGACGATCCGTGACGTGGCCAATGCCGCCGGAGTCTCGGTGAGCACGGTGTCGTACGCGCTCTCCGGAAAAAGGACGCTCTCCGAAGAGACGCGCGCGCGAATCGAAGACGCCATCCGCACTCTGGACTTCACGCCGAATGCAGGCGCCCGGGCGCTTGCATCGGCTGAGACGAAGGTGTTCGGCCTGTACCTGCAGTTCCGGGAGGACGAGTTCGCTCCCGCCATGCTGCAGTACGTCCTGCCGGTTTCGACGACCGCCCGCGAGCACGGGTACGACCTGCTCATGGTGACGGACACCGACCTGCGTGGTGCGGTCCATCGCACGACGTCGTCGCATATGGTCGACGGCGTCGTCCTGCTCGACGTCACTTATGATGACGTTCGCCTGGAGCCGCTGAGGCAGGCGAAACAGCCGGGCGTCCTCATCGGCTATGCTCGCGACGCCACCGGATTCGACGCGTTCGACCTCGACTTTGGCGAAGCGGCGCGGATGGCGGTCGACCACCTCGCGGAGCGCGGACACCGCGAGATCATCCTCGTCACACCGCCGCGGCACGTCTACGATCGCGGAGGTTCTTACGCCTGGCGGTTCCGGGACGCCGCGGTCGAGAGGGCGGCGCGGTACGGCATCCGGATGTCGGTCCACGAGGGAGAGGCCCGCCAGCCGGGGATCACCGAGGCGCTCGACGCCGCGCTCGCGGCGCTGCCGACCGCCACCGCGCTGATCGTCCACAATGATGCGACCGTGGCCGGACTGCCGGCATACCTGAACGCCCGTGGTGTCGTCGTGCCGCGGGACCTCTCCGTCGTCGGGGTCTACTCGGCGGACTTCGGCAACGCCTTCTCGCTTCCCTACACTGCCGTGGAGACCTTGCCAGACGAACTCGGAAGGCTCGCCGTGACCCAGCTGGTGCGCCGCATTCAGACGCCGGGTCTGGCCGGGGAACCTCTCACCCGGTTGATCGAGCCCGGGTTCGTGGTCCGCGACAGCACGCGCACCGTCCCGTAAGGTCCGCGCCGGAACCCCAGGCCAGGCACGTCGCCGCCGCGCGCGCGGGCAATTTCCATCCTCTGATCAGGCCCGAAAAAATCGTCGAACCGATTCGACTTGATTAATGGGTTCCACGGCGCTACTGTCATCGAAGCGGTTCGACGACGAATGGAAGAGGCAGCGTGGCCGTAACGATCAAAGACGTGGCGCGTGAGGCCGGCGTCGCCCGGAGCACCGTCTCCTACGCCTTGTCGGGAAAACGCACGATCTCGGATGAGACCCGCGCCCGCATCGAGGATGCGATCAAGTCACTCGGGTTCATGGCCAACGCCGGCGCGCGCGCCCTTGCCACATCGCAGACGATGGTGATCGGCCTGCTGACGCAGTTCCACCAGGACGAGTTCGCCCCGGCGATGCTCCAGTACGTCCTTCCTGTTTCGGACACGGCGCGCGAACTCGGCTACGACATCCTGCTCGTCACCGAAGCCGACGGAACCGAGGCGCTCAAGCGCGTGACCAGCTCAGGGATGGTCGATGGCGTCGTGCTCCTCGACGTCACGCATAATGACGACCGACTGGAGACGCTCAAGGCGGCCCCCCAGCCCGGCGCACTCGTAGGACTGCCCAAGGACACCGAAGGGCTCGACGTGTTCGACCTGGATTTCGGCGAATCGGCCCGGCTCCTCGTCGACCACCTGTACGGGCTCGGTCATCGCGAGATCATCGTCGTGTCCCCGCCGAAGCACGTCTTCGAACGCGGGGGAGCGTACGGTTGGCGATTCCGCGATGCCGCCCTCGAGCGTGCGGCCAGGTACGGCATCCAGATGTTCGCGTACTACGGGGAGGCGCAGCAGCCGGCGATCGGTGTCAGCCTGAACGCGATCCTCGACGCGCGCCCCACGGCGACCGCGATGATCGTCCACAACGACGCGACCATCGCGGCGCTCCCATCCGTCCTGATGCAGCGGGGGGTCCGCGTTCCTGACGACCTCTCCGTCGTCAGCCTCTACTCCAAAGACTTCGGTCGATCGTTCTCACTGCCGTACACGGCCGTCGAGACCTCGCCCGACCAGCTGGGCCAGCAAGCGGTCCGGCACCTGGTGCGGCGGATCAACTCGCCCGAGCTCGCTGGAGCTCCGGTGACACGGTTCATCGCGCCGGAACTCACGAACCGTGGAAGCACCCGATGATCCCTGACGCGAACGCAGCCACAGGCGGAAGCGGTTCAATGCAACGCACAATTCAAGGAGGAATACTGTGATCGGCAACAAGAAAATGCAAGCAATCGGGGCGGCCATCCTGGCAGTGTCGGTTGTCGGCGGCGTGTCCGCCTGCTCGTCCGCCAGCAGCGGAGGAAGCAGCAGCGCGGGTGGCAGCTACACGTTCTGGGACCCATACCCCCAGTTCGACGCGACCAGCGACTGGGCGAAGCTCATCGACAAGTGCGGAACCGACGCCGGCGTCACCATCAAGCGCACCGGCAGCGACACCAGCGCACTCACCAGCAAGGCCCTCCTCGCCGGCCAGCAGGGCAGCTCGCCCGACCTGCTCCTCGTCGACAACCCCGTCGTCTCGACCCTGGCGGACGCTGGCATCCTCACCTCGACCGACGAGAACAAGCTCGACACCTCGCAGATCCAGAAGAACATCCTGCAGGCGGGCATCGTCGACGGGAAGACCTACGGGGTACCGATCGGCGCGAACACCCTTGCGCTCTACTACAACAAGAAGGTCCTCAGCGAGACCGGCGTCGACATCTCGACGGTCAAAGACTGGAACTCGCTGACGGCGGCGCTCGCCAAGGTCAAGGCCGCCGGCAAGAAGGGCATCACCTTCTCGGCGATCGGCACCGAAGAGGGCAGCTTCCAGTTCCTCCCGTGGTTCTGGGGAGCCGGCGCCGACCTGACCAAGCTCGACTCGAGCGAGGCTGTCTCGTCCCTCGCGCTGTGGACGGACTGGGTGAAGAAGGGTTACGCGCCCAACTCGGTCATCAACAACACCCAGACGACCAGCTGGCAGGAGTTCGCGACCGGCGACTTCGCCTTCGGCGAGAACGGGACGTGGCAGCTCGGAAACGTGAAGAAGGCCGGGATCGACTACGGCATCCTGACGGTCCCGGCGATGAACGGCGGCGACGCTTCGGCACCGACCGGCGGCGAGTTCATGACCATCCCGGTCCAGAAGGACACCGCACGCTATGCCACCAGCGTCAAGATCGCGAAGTGCCTCACCAGCACGGAGAACTTCGTGACGACCGACAACACGCTGTCGTACATCGCTCCGACCACGGCAGCGCAGCAGGCGCAGGTCGCGCAGAACCCGGAGCTGAAGCCCTGGGTCGCCGCGGTGGCTGCCGCGAAGGGCCGCACCAGCGACAACCTCGGGACGAAGTACCCGAAGATCTCGCAGCAGCTCTGGACCGCCGTCCAGAACGCATTGAGCGGGGCACAGACGCCGGAGGCCGCGCTCAAGGCAGCGCAGACGGCGGCGGCTGCAGCAACCAAGTAGCGTAACCAGGCTGTACAAAGCAACAGAGGTAAAACCGATGACAACAACACAGGCAGCACTCGAGCAGTCTGTCGGCGCACCAGGTGGGGCGGCGCGAGTCTCCCCACCTGGTCGCCCCTCCCGCCGCCGCTCAGGGCAGTGGGCGGCCTGGGCGTTCCTCGCCCCGGTCGTGATCTACCTGGTCGTGTTCTACGCGTTCCCGCTCTACCGAAACGTCGAGCTGAGCGTGAAGGACTACAACGTCCGGTCGTTCGTCGAAGGCAATGCGCCCTTCGTCGGCTTCGACAACTACATCACGGTGTTCCAGGACCCGACCTTCGGGCCCGCCTTCCTGCACACCGCCCTGTTCACCGTGATCTCGATCGCTTTCCAGTTCACGATCGGCATGGCGCTCGCCGTGTTCTTCCACCAGAACTTCCGGCTTTCGGCAACCCTGCGCGCACTGTTCCTGGTGCCGTGGTTGCTGCCACTGATCGTGTCGGCGTCGACCTGGTCGTGGATGCTCAACAGCGACTCGGGCGTCGTCAATGCCGTGCTCCACACGTTCGGTGTCGCACCGGTGAACTGGCTCACCTCGCCGCAGTGGGCGCTGACGAGCGTGATCATCGCGAACATCTGGATCGGCATCCCGTTCAACCTGGTCATCCTGTACAGCGGGCTGCAGAACATCCCGGGCGACCTGTACGAGGCGGCCTCGCTCGACGGCGCGAACGGCTGGCAGAAGTTCTGGAGGGTCACTTTCCCCCTCCTGCGTCCGGTCTCGGCGATAACGATCCTCCTCGGCCTCGTGTACACGCTGAAGGTGTTCGACATCATCTGGATCATGACCCGCGGTGGCCCCGGCAACGCGTCGACGACGTTCGCGACATGGTCCTATCAGCTGGGCTTCGGCTCCGTCCTGCCCGACTTCAGCCCGGCCGCAGCCGTCGGTAACGTGCTCATCGTCCTCGCGCTGATCTTCGGTTTGATCTACATCCGCACCCAGCGAAAGCAAGACATCTCATGAACGGCAAGCGTCCCTGGTGGAAGACGATCGTCGGCCTCGTGCTGACGGCGATCATGCTCTTCCCGGTGTACTGGATGATCAACGTCTCGCTCACGCCGACGACCGAGATGCGCAAGAGCCCGCCCGACTGGTTCCCGCTTCACCCGACCCTCGAGGGCTACCAGACCGTCATGAGCGAGCAGTTGCCGTACCTCGGCACGAGCCTCATCGTCGGCCTCGGAACGGTGCTGCTCACCGTCGTCCTGTCGGCGCCCGCCGCGTTCTCGCTCGCCAAGCTGCGTCCCGCCGGCCGCGGTGTGCTGAACTTCGTGCTCCTGATCGCACAGATGATCCCCGGGATCATCATGGCCATGGGTTTCTATGCCATCTACCTGAATCTGGGCATCCTCAACACCATTCCCGGCCTCATCGTCGCGGACTCGACCATCGCTGTGCCCTTCGGGGTCCTCATCTTCTCGGCATTCATGGCAGGCATCCCGAACGAGCTGATGCAGGCCGCGAAGATCGACGGAGCGGGCGCCTGGCGCACGTTCCGTTCGATCGTGCTGCCGGTGAGCCGCAACGCCATCGTCACGGTCTCCTTGTTCGCCTTCCTCTGGGCGTGGTCGGACTTCATCTTCTCGTCGACGCTGAACTCCGGCGGTGACCTGCAGACGATCACACTGGGCATCTACAAGTACATCGGCAACAACAACCAGGAATGGAACGCGATCATGGCCACCGCCGTCGTCGCGTCCATCCCGACAGCGGTGCTGCTCGTCCTCGCGCAGAAGTACGTCGCGGCCGGGGTCACGGCGGGGGCGGTCAAAGACTGATGGACGCTTCCCAGTGGTCTTTCGACATCCGCGAGATCCCGTTCGCGCGACGCGGTTCCTGGATCGACCTGTCGCCGGTGATCGGCCTTCACCGCAGCGCTCCCACCGTGCATCTCGTCAGCCACCAGACGGGGATGCATCCGGTGTTCGAGTTCGCGCCGACACGCGCAGGCGAGCCGGTGGACGTTGCGATCACCGCGACGCCCGCCTCGATCCGATGGGCGGATGATGCGGGCAGCGTCGACGCGACGTTCGAGTCGGCGGACACCCTCCGCATCCGCGGCGTGGGGCTGGGCCTGCGCCTGATCGAAGCCGCTCATGGCCTGACGCCGTTCACCGGCGCCTTCCTCTTCACCGACCCCGTCGACGGCGGCATCGTGCTGACGACCTACGAGACGGGTCGCCGCTACCGGGTCACCGTCCTGGCCGGTTCGGCCGTGGTCACGGGCGACGGCGCCCTCGGAATGGCCGACCGGATGATCGACCTGGCCGAGGATGAGCCGTGGGAGATCGCGCTCGAAGAGTTCGAGACGGCGCGCCCCGGCTATACGCAGTCCCGCCCGTTCCGCGAGGTCATGACGGCTGTCGCCGCAGAGTTCGAGGCGTACCACCGTGCGCTGGCGCCCACCCCGTCACCCGGTTCCGTGAAGGCCGCGTACGTCCTCTGGTCCGCGACTGTCGCGCCCTCCGGTTTCTTCGGGCGCGAAGCGATCCTCATGTCCAAGCACTGGATGGATAAGGTCTGGAGCTGGGACCACTGCTTCAACGCGCTCGCGCTCGCCGAATCGGACGTCGACGCGGCTCTCGACCAGTTCCTTCTTCCCTTCGATCACCAGGACCCGTCCGGCGCGCTACCCGATTCGATAGCGCACTCGGAGCTCCTCTACAACTTCGTCAAGCCACCGATCCACGGATGGGCGTTCCAGAAGATCCGCTCGCGGGCGACACGCGAACTCACTGAGGCAGAACTCACGGTCGCCTACGAGAGGCTCGCGAGCTGGACCCGATTCTGGCTTCGCTCACGTCGCGCTCCCGGGCACGACCTCCCGTATTACCAGCACGGCAACGACAGCGGATGGGACAACTCGACCACGTTCGACGTCGACCGCATCATCGAGTCGCCCGACCTCGCGGCCTTCCTGATCCTCCAGCTCGACGCTCTGGCTGAGCTGGCCCTGGAACTGGCGCGCTCCGAAGAGCCGTGGAGCGCGATCGCCAGCGAGCTGGAGGGCGCACTGCTGGAGCAGCTCTGGACCGGCGAGCACTTCGTAGCCCGGTCGGTCGTCACGGGCGCCGCGAGCAGTGCCAGCAGCCTGCTCAACACGCTGCCGATCGTGCTCGGCGACCGGCTTCCCCGATACGTTGCCGAACGACTCGCCGAGCAGATCGAGAATCATCTCACCGAGTGGGGGCCGGCCACCGAAGGCGTCGGGTCCGACCGCTACGAACCCGACGGATACTGGCGTGGTCCGATCTGGGCCCCGTCCACGGCGCTCATCGAGGACGGAGTTCGCAGGGCCGGGTTCGTCGGGCTCGCCGACACCATCTCTTCGCGCTTCCGTGCACTGTGCGAACGCAGCGGCTTCGCCGAGAACTTCGATGCCGTGACCGGGGAGGCCCTGCGCGACCGCGCATACACCTGGACTGCGAGCACCTATCTCGTGCTCGCGAATGATGCCGCGATGCGCGAACGCCACCTGACGACTGTCACCGGAGAAGCATGACGACCACGCTTGAAAACCTCCGGCTCGGCGGACCCGTCACGCCGTCGAACTCCACTTTGCGCCCGTTGAGCCAGCAGGAGATCCGGCTCGTCGACGGCTTCTGGGCTGACAAGCAGGAGCTCAACGCGACGGCGATCCTCGATCACTGCCTGACCTGGATGGAACGCATCGGCTGGATCGCCAACTTCGATCGTGCGGCCGACGGCACGGTGGCCGACCATCATTCCGGGATCGAGTTCGTCGACTCGGAGGTCTACAAGCTCCTCGAGGCGATGGCATGGGAACTCGGCCGCAGCGGGGAGAAGCACCTCGATGCAACCTATCGTTCGCTCGTCGCCCGCGTCGCCGGCGCCCAGGAGGCGGACGGCTATCTCCACACGAGCTTCGGGCGACCGGGCCAGCGCCCGCGGTACTCCGACCTCGAGTGGGGGCATGAGCTCTACTGTTTCGGACACCTCTTCCAGGCGGCTGTCGCGCGAATCCGCACGGGCCACGACGACCAGCTCGTCGATGTCGCCCGCCGGGTCGCGGATCACGTCTATGCCGAGTTCGGACCGGCAGGCCGGGATGCCGTCTGCGGTCATCCCGAGATCGAGACGGCGCTCGCCGAACTGGGAAGGGCGACCGGTGAGCCACGCTACCTCGAACTCGCTCGCGTCCTGATCGAGCGACGGGGGCGGGGGACCCTTCGGACGACCCTCTTCCAGGGAAGCGAATATTTTCTCGATGACAGGCCGGTGCGGCAGGCGGAAGTGCTTCGCGGCCACGCCGTCCGGGCCCTGTACCTGGCATCCGCCGCGGTCGACATCGCCACCGAGTTCGGCGACGAGGAGCTCCTCGACGCAGTGAAGCTCCAGTGGGACAACACCGTCGCCAGGCGCACGTACATCACGGGGGGAATGGGCTCCCACCACCAGAATGAAGAATTCGGGAGCGACTACGAGCTCCCCGCCGACCGGGCGTACTCCGAGACCTGTGCCTCGATCGCCTCGGTGATGCTCAGCTGGCGGCTGCTGTTGCAGACCGGGGAGGCGAAGTACGCCGATCTCATCGAACGCACCCTCTTCAACGCGGTTCTCGTCTCGCCACGCGAAGACGGCAGGGCGTTCTACTACGCGAACACGCTCCACCAGCGTGAGCGCGGAAGTGTGCCGAGCGAGGGCGAACTGAGCCAGCGGGCCGAGGCGAGCCTCCGCGCTCCCTGGTTCGAGGTCTCCTGCTGTCCGACCAACGTCGCACGCACCCTGGCGAGCGTGTCCTCCTATATCGCCACCGCGACCGACGACGGGGTCCAGCTGCACCAGCTCGCCGACGCCGACATCGATACGGTGACCGGCGCAGGGGTGCCCGTTCGGATGCGCGTGCGAACCGGCGGCTACCCGTTCGGCGGCGAGATCGTCGTCACCGTGGAGAGCCCCGCAGAGGTCGAAGTCAGCGTACGCATCCCGCCGTGGGCGCGGGAGGAGGCCCAGGCCACGTTCGACGGACAGCGGCTCGAGGTCGTCGACGGCTACGTGCGTCACCGTGCCGTATTCGACGCGGGCCGCGTACTCCGTATCGAGTTGCCGATGAACGCACGGTTCGTGAAGCCCTCTGATCGCATCGATGCGGTCCGGGGCACTGTCGCGGTCGAGCGCGGCCCACTCGTGCTGTGCCTCGAATCCGTCGACCTGCCCGGAGACATCGATGTGGATGCGGTGCGGGTGGACACCGCCTTCGAACCGTTCCTGACCGAGGACGGCGCGACGGTCACCCTGTCCTTGACGGCCGCGGAGGAATCGGCCTGGCCCTACGGGTCGGCGGGTCGCGCAATGTCTGAAGCACCAATCGTCGCTGCACTGCGGCCGTACGCGAATTGGGCGAACCGGGGGCCGAGCACGATGCGCGTCTTCCTGCCGCATTCGCCCGAATAGACCGCCTGGCCGCCGGTCACGTCATCGGTGCCGGCGGCCAGGTGAACGCCGGGGTCACCCTTCGTGCCCTCGGCGACCGCACGACTGTCCGGCGTCGGATGCGGCGGGTACCGTGAGCCCCATGGGCCCGGAACACGACAGCGGATGCGCGATCACGCTGGCCGACGGACGCCGCTGCCCGGAACCACGCGACCCGGGCTCCCCGCTCGCCCTCTGCACCAACCACCTGCTCGCCGCGTACGACTGGGTGGCCAGGGATGTGGGCGTCACCGACCTGCTCCCGTCACCGTGCCTCGCCTGCGGTCGGCGGGTCGGCATCCGCTATCCGTCCGGCTGGATCTGCGCCGCCTGCGAGTCCCCTGGTCGGCGACCTGCCCGACCAGGGGATCGTCGACGTGCGTGTCGACGTCGTCTACTACCTGCGGTTCGGCGACCGCATCAAGATCGGCACCTCCAACAACCCGCGCCAGCGGATCGCAGCTCTCCCGCACCACGAAGTGCTCGCCTTCGAGCCCGGAGGGCGGATGCTCGAGCAGCGCCGCCATGCCCAGTTCGCCGACCTGCGCATCCCCCGCACCGAGTGGTTCGAGACCGGGCCGGCGCTGAGCGCGCATGTCGCGGCGCTGCAGGAGGGTGTGGACGATCCGTGGGCGCAGTACGCGTCATGGCGGAGCCGGCGGATCGCACTGAGCGGGTAGGTGTTGCGGCTTTCGTGCATCCCGTGCTGCGGGAGCGGCCGGCCGTTGAGAGAATAGGGGGATGTCACCGAGGAACCGTGCCAACGAAGAAGCCTTTCCGAAGAACGATCGGGGATCCGGCTCGCTCAACGACTACAAGTTCGACCTCATCCCGAAGTCGGCCAAGCTGCGCATCCAGCTCGCCGGCAGCGATCCGTACCAGGACGAGTTGCGCGCCGTGCTCGAAGAGAACGGCAGCGACGTCTTCACCGCCGGCGGCCAGCGCACCATCGAAGAGGAGCGCACGGATGCTCCGATGGAAATCCGGCTCTTCACCGGCAGGCGCGTCAGCGGGGTCGTCGGAGTCGTTCCACGCGGCCTGGAGCCCGCGTTCGCGGAGGCGCTGATCCGGTTGGAGCGCGCGAACAAGCCGCCGCGCATTCCGGCGGAGATCGTCACCACACGCCAAGGGCTCCGCCTCGAGGTGCTGATCGGCCAGACACGCGACGTCTGAACCGGCGACCAGCGACCGGCCTGCTGCCACCGGCCTAGGCTGAGCGCGTGACGATCTCGCGCGCGGAACTTCTCACCTATCGCGGCGCCACGCTTCCCGACCTCGTCGGGCCCGGGACGAAACTGCTGTTCGTCGGGATCAACCCCGGCCTGCTCACCGTCGCCGTCCAGGCGCATTTCGCCAAGCGCGGCAACCGGTTCTACCCCGCGCTCCACCGGGCCGGCATCACCGACCGCGTGATCGACGCGTCCGAAGGGTTCCGGCCGGAAGACCGGGCATACCTGCTCGCGCGCGGCCTCGGCATCACGAGCATCGTTCCGACGGCGACCGCACGCGCGGACGAGCTCACCCGCGACGAGTTGATCGCGGGCGGCGGCGCACTCAGGGACCGCGTGACGAGCATCCGCCCTGCCGTGGTCGCCGTGCTCGGCATCACTGCGTACCGCGTCGCCTTCGATCGACCGGACGCGCGCACGGGCAGGCAGGACGACCTCTGGGGCGACTCGCAGGTCTGGGTGGCGCCGAATCCGAGCGGCCTGAACGCGCACGAGTCGCTCGCCAGCCTGGCCGAGGCCTATCGCACGATCGCCGTCGCGGCCGGCCTGGATCTCTATCCGGAACCGGTCTGACGGGTCAGGCGAGCCGCGAGCTGTAGTGCAGGTCGCCGATGGCAGGGAAGTACGGTTCCTCGGTGGCGTTGAGGCCGGCCTGCACGAAGGTCGCGCCGATGTTCCCGAGCAGGAAGGTCAGTGCGAAAGGTGCGGCGGTGCTCTTACCGGTGACGTGTGCGATGCCGGCGGAGAACTTCCACAGCCACCAGATGTTCACGATCGGCACGATGTAGAACCATGTCGTCGGCACGCGCGCATCTCGTGAGATCAGTTCGCCGCGAGTTCGGGCGAGCCAGACGATCCAGTAGATACCGAGCGTGAGAAAGGGTAGGAAGAAAACGGCCGCGGGGGAACGACGCTTCACGGAACTCCTCGTCGAGTTGGGTAATCGCGTAATCTTATCTTTCTGAGGGCTTTCGCAGAAAGCCCGTATATGGGGCACATCCGGGCGTCCGTTTCGCCGTCCGTGTGACGTGCGGAATACCGCTCTCTCTGAGTGTTTGTTAGCCTCGGACGGGTATGCAGACCCGACCCCGCACACGATCGCACGGCCGCCGCTCGGCGCGCCGGCCCGTCGCTGTGTCCAAGGCGATCGTCACGCGGGCCATCCACCACCGCATCGGGGTGGGTGTCACCGCCCTCGCACTGGTGGCCGGGCTGTCCATCTCACCGACCGGTCCGGCACAGGCGGCGCCCGCCCCGTCGGGCTCTCACGGGCCTGTGCAAGTGTTCTACGTCGACGCCCACGTGACCGCCCCGCCGGTCAAGCGCGACGAGATCAGCGCCACCGACGGCGTGCAGACCCTCACCACGAACGCGACGAATGCCGATTGGGCGAAACTCGTCATGATGTTCGGCGGTTGGCCGCAGAGCGAGAACAACGTCACGGTGATGCTGCGCTGGATGCGACAGGAGAACGGTCCGCCCGACTGGTGGAACCGTAACAACCCCCTGAACAACGGTTACGGTTCGGGCGGTGGGGCAGGTCTCGGCAGCTACCCCGACCTCGTGACGGCGGCGAAGTATGCGGCGCAGAACCTGCAGCGCGGCTACCCGGACATCGTCGCAGGCTTCGCGGCCAGTGCATCCCCCGACGTGACGGCGGCGGCGATCTGGGCGTCGCCCTGGTCGACCAGCCACTACGCGAACGGCGCCCACTGGAGCACGCGTCCTGTCGAGGTCGTGCAGGCGCCGGCTTCAGCCTGGTAGTCAGCGGGACGCGTCGGGGGCGCCGGCCGACGGCGTCCCGTTTTCGAGCATCCGCGCGTGCATCTCCTTCGTCAGCTGGTGGATCGTGCGGGTCAGCTCGGTGTTCTCCTCGAGCAGCTTCTGCTGGGCGATGTAGTCGTGGTCCGCTTTGGACTGCTGGAAGGCCGCCTGCCGGTTCTGTCCGATCATGACGAAGGTCGAAAGGAAGATCGCCTCGAGCGACACGATGAGCGTCAGCGTCGGCCAGGGGCTCTTCTCGAACACGAGCATCCATACCGCGAACAATGCGATGTGCAGGTAGACGAACATCATCGACCCGGCGAACGAGGTGATCGCGTCGGCGATTCGCAGCTGAACGCTCGAGGCTCGGCGCTCGGCCTCCGCGAGCACCGCAGGGTGTAGTTTCTCGTGCGGGGCGTTGGCGAGCAGGCGGCTCGGCCTGAGGAAAGGGCGCCGGTGCTCGGGCGCAGGTGCGGTGGCCGTGGCGGTGCCGCCCGGGTTCTGGGGGGTGGGTGATCCGGATGCTCCGGTCGGGGAAGACGGTTGCGACATCGCTCTGCTCCAGGCTCACAGCGGGTCCCTCCCGCCGATGTGGTGAGCGTACTGCCCAGGCTTGACGTTGGCTGGGAAGACGAGGGTGTTCGTGGGTGCGCCGATGGCGGTTCGGCGGTTCCGTCGATAGTGTTCCCTCACGGTCCCGATCCGCGACCGGTCGAGCATCCCTATCCCGAGGTTGAACGTGGGCAGAGCTGAGCGTGCGGCCGCTGAGCCGTGGCGCCGCGCGTCGGGCTCCGGATGGTGGTGGGCTGTCGGCGTCTTCGTGGCGGTCGCGATCGTACTCGGCTTCGCCAGCATCCTGGGGATCGGGCGGACGCCCGTCCTGGCGGGGGTGATCGCCGCGCGGAACGCGATCACCGTCGCGGCCGCGGCCGGAGCCGTCATCGCGCTCGCCGCAGCGAGCATCCGCCCGGTCCGATTCCTCGCACTCCCGATCGCCGTCGCGCTCGCCGTGACGACCGCGATCAGTGCGCCGATCGTCCTCTCACGCGGGGTGGTGGATGCGCGCCCGGCGCCGATCTTCGACGCGCAGCTGCGCATCCTCTCCTGGAACATCAACGCCGACCTCGTCTCAGCCGACACCATCGCCGAAGAAGCGGTCTCCGTGCGCGCGAACGTCATCGTGCTGCCCGACGTCGCTACGGCGGTGAGGCAGGATCTCATCGCGTCCCTCGCCCACCACAACCTCATCATGGTCCCCCACCGGGCCGGCGGGAACGGGGTGCTGGTGCTGACGGATGCGGCGCTGCGGCGCGCCGACACGACCACCACCGGGAGCCCCCAGCGTTCCGCGACCCTGGTGGTTAAGCCGTCCGACTCGCGCCAGCCCACCATTCTCGCGCTGCACGCCCCCCGGCCGACGCTGCACGGCAATGCGGACTGGCGCACGGAACTCGCGTGGGTGAGCGCTGAGTGTGCGAAAGGCGACACGATCGTCGCAGGCGACTTCAATGCGACGCTGGACGGGCTCGGCGACTCGGGGCTCGGCCGGTGCCGTGACGCCGCCGCCGCCGCGCACGCGGCCAGTGTCGGAAGCTGGCCCACCGCTGTGCCGACCTGGCTGGCGATGCCGATCGACCACATCCTCGTCACCCCCGGGTGGGCGGTCGACAGTTTCACGGTGCTGACCGACCAGGATCGGTCGGGGGCGCGCCACCGCCCCGTGTTCGCGGTACTGTCACGCCGCTAGCGTGGGTCGCCGTCCGCGATCGGGCAGGTTCTGCCACATGTCGCGCGGTTCGGCGACCGAAGACGTCCGATCGGCCGCGCTGCGGTCCGCGACGAGGCGCGGACGGGGTGCGAAGTCAATCCCTCCCGCGAAAGTCGTTGCGGGTTTACCGTCGTTCATGACGCAGGGCGCAACCCGAAGCGTCACCGTGAGCGTCCCGGCCCTCCCGCAACCGGCACCCCTCAGGCCGGGAGGGCCGGGCACTCACTACCCCGACGTCCCCAAGCGTCGCCGAGCACAGGAAAACCGGGCCTCAGCCTCCGACAGAGGCCCGGTTTTCCTGTGCTCGGCGGAGTTCAGCGGGGGCGGTCTTCGGCGGACGGAGCTCCGTGGGGGTGCGCGTCCGCGGGACGGGCGCGACCCGCCGCTGCGGCAAGGGCGGCTGCGTCCGCGGGACTCGCCGCGTCTCTCTCTGCCGCGCCAGCCGCGGGGGCATCGGTGCGACGCCGCTTCCGCCGTGCCGCCAGCAGCCGGATCAGGAGGGGGACGATCGAGATGACGACGATCCCGATCAGGATGTAGTCCAGGTACTTCGACACGAAGTCCGCAACGCCCGGGATGTGCCCGAGCCAGTACCCGAGAAGCACGACAGCGGTCGTCCAGACCGCCGCACCGACGACGTTGAACACGGTGAAGACGCGTCGCCGCATGTGCCCGACGCCGGCTGCCACCGGCGCGATGGTGCGGACGACCGCCACGAACCGGGCGACCGTCACGGCGGCTGGGCCGAACCGGTCGAAGAAGTGCTGTGTTCGCTCGACGCTCGCCCGGCTGAACAGGCCGGCTTCGCGCCGCTCGAAGACGGCAGGCCCGGTGCGGCGCCCGATCGTGTAGCCCAGCTGGTCGCCGAGGATCGCCGCCACCGCGATGGCGATGATGGTCACCCAGAGCGGTTGGGTGATGTGCCCGGTGAAGGTGAGCACGCCGGTGAAGAAGAGCAGCGTGTCGCCGGGCAGGAAGAAGCCGAGGAGCAACCCGGTCTCGCAGAAGACGATCCCGCAGATCACGAGGAGCGCCCAGCCTCCCGAGCTGTCGATGAGGGATTGCGGGTCGAGCAGTCCGGTGTGCAGTGCGGAGAGCATCAGATGAGAGTTCCGTTCAGTCGGTGGTTGGTGAGTGGTCTGTGGTCTGTGGTCTGTGATGGCTGGTCAGCGGGTGAACTCGACGATCAGGCCGCGGTGCGTGTGGATGACCGCCCCGCGCTCCTCGAAGCCGAGGCGTTCCAGGTCACCCGTCCCGTAGGTGTCGGGCCTGCCGTCCGCGTACTCGATCAGCCAGACCCGGCGCACGCTGTCGAAACGCCCGAGTGCGGCCGCGTGCGCGACGGTGTATGCCCGGTCCGCCCATCCGTTGTTCGCGGTGTACGGAACGTCGATGGTGACGTCGCGCGTGTTCGCGAATCCCGCCGGGTAGGCGTGCATCGCCAGTCGCGGCTTCTTCGACGGATGCGCGGACTCGTCGAAGACGACCGCGTCACCGGCGACCGCGTAGGAGCCGATCACGCTGCTGACGACCGCCCAGTCGCTGTCGTTCTTCGCATAGGGCGTGCGCTGTGCGAACCAGATCGGAGCGGCGAGCGCGGCCAGCGCGGCCAGCGCGGCGAGTTCGACCCAGCGCCGGCCGCGGGCGAGCACCTCGATCCCGCACGCGATGAGGAGGGCTGCCGCCGGAGCGCAGAACGATACATAGCGGGCGGTGAAGGCCGGGATCGCCGCACTGCCGAGCACGACCACGAGCGTGGGAAGGAAGAGCCAGGCGGATGCGACCGCCACCAGCGACAGCGGGCGCGCGGTACCGGCGAGGTCGGCCTGGACATCAGGTCCGACTCCGGCCCGGGTGCGCCGCGCGCGCATCCGGATCGCGTCCACGAGCGCCACGATGATGAGCGCCCACGCGGCGGCGGCGAACCAGGGAGCGCCGAACCACAGCGAACTGAAGACCGTGTCCGGGCTGAGCTGGTCGTGTGTCGCCAGGTAGGAGATCTGTTTGCGTTCGAGGATGGCGAAGATCACGAGGGGCAGGACCGCGGCGGCAGCGATCCCGACGGTCGTCGCCCAGCGCACCAGCAGTGCGCGCGGGGCACGGGCGCTGACGAGGATCACCGCGTGCACCAGCGCGAACAGTGCGACGTACAGGAAGGCGTAGCTGCCGACCGCGAGCAGCGCGCCATAGGCGACCCACAACCGCATGGGTGCCTCGTCGCGACGCAGCAAATCGAGCACGATCACGGTCAGCCACGCGACGATCGCAGCGCTGAGCGCGAACGACCGGGCTTCCTCGCCCATGTAGGTCACCCGAGGGAGCAGGCAGCAGACGATTCCGGCGATGACGCCGAGCCGTGACGACCCGAGCCGGGTCGCGATCACCACGACGGCGGCGACCGTGAAACCGACGGCAAGGGCGCTCGGGAACCGGATCGAGAACGGAGAGGGACCGAGCAGGACGACCCACCAGCGCAGGAGGAAATAATAGGTGCCGTGCACGGCGTCGACATGCCGGAGCATCGTGAACAGTGTCGGCAGCGGGCGCTCCGCCGACATCAGGCTGGTCGCCTCGTCGCCCCACAGTGAGGGCGTCCACGAACCCCAGGCCGTGACCACCACTGCGATCAGACCGAAGAGCGCAGCACGGTATCGCAGCGGCACGGATGCGCGAACTGCGGTGGCGAGTGTGGGCTTCGTTGTCCGATCGATGGTCTTCGACATGCGGGACCTCCAGCCTGCATATACCTCTCGGTCGACCCCTCCAGTCCACAGGTACCACTCCCAGAAACATCCAAGAAGCCCTCTGGCTGCGCAGGGACTCAGATTCTTGGAGGCATCTGGGAGGCGAGTGCGGATGCTGGGTGCGGAGGGGATGCACGCATGCGGACGGAGAGACGGATGGGCTGGGCGACGCTGCTGGGGCTGTCCGTGGCGGTTGTCATTGCCACGTTCGTGTACGCGGTCGCCCTCCTCGTCATGGAGGACGCCGAGGACGACGTGGACCAGGTGGGCGACGTGGACGGCTTCCAGGGCGACCAGCTCAGCGAATTCGACTGATCCGCCGCGCGACTCAACGCGCCTAGTGCGCGAGCGGCAGCCGCAGCACGAGGGTGGTGCCCTCCCGCGAGGTCTCCGCGACGTCGACCGTCCCGCCGTGCCGGGTCGCGATGTCGCGCACGAGCGCGAGGCCGATACCGAAGCTCGACCGCGGCAGTGCGGATCCGCTGGTCGGTGCCGCGTGGGCGAACCGGTCGAAGATGCGGCGTGGCTCGATTCCCTGGATGCCGGTGCCCTCGTCGGCGACCGCGATCGACACATCGCGCCGGTCGGCGGTGACGAGCACCCGGATTGTCGTGTCGTTCGGCGAGTGCGCCACCGCGTTGTCGAGGAGCGCGGTCAGGCACCGCTGCAGGCTGGTCTCCGGCACGCGGGTCGCAGGGGCCGACCCACCCGCCGGGTCCAGCGTCAGCGCGATCCGGATGCCACGGGGCAGCGCCAGCACGGCCATCGCGTCGACGGCGCTGCGGATCGCCGGCTCGACCAGCACCGGTGCGGATGCGCTGCTGTTCTCGTCCGCATCCGCCGCCAGCAGCAGGTCGTTGACGATCTCGATCAACGTCCGCGTGTCCTCGCGCAACTGCTCGACCGTCTCCCTCGACGGGTCGTGCACGTCGAGGGAGCGCTGCAGGACCTGGAGGCGCGCATCCAGGACGGCGAGCGGCGTGCGCAGCTCGTGGCTCGCATCCTGCACGAAGGTCCGCTGGATGCGCAGGGCCCGTCCGAGCGGAAGCACGGCCCGGCGCGTGATCACGAGGCTGAGCACGCCCGCGATCGCGACCGCGAGGATCCCGACGACGATGAAGGCGACGAGCGCCTCCGTCGTGTCGATGTAGATCTTGTGCTCGCCCGGCAGCGGCTTCTCGCTGAGCTCGGAAGGCCGCAGTTGGTCGAGGATGAAGAAGAACGCGGCGCCGATCGCGGCGATGACGAGGGCGCCGGATGCGATCGTGATCCAGAGCCCGACGAACCGGGATGCGCGGCGCACGGCACGCGTGTCGCTGTCGACCACCGCATCCCTCCCGCTCTTCCGGCTCACAGCTGACCCAGCCGGTAGCCCTCGCCACGCACGGTGGCGATGATGTCCTTGTCCGTCTTGCGCCGCACATAGTGCACGTACGTGTCGACGGTTCCAGGTTGCTCGTCGCTCTCGAAGACGGCTCGAAGAATCGCGTTCCGGCTGAACGTGCGCAGCGGATTCTCGGCGAGCAGCCGCAGCAGCGCGGTCTCCCGCACGGTCAGCTGGATGCGCCCGTCGTAGGGCGAGTAGATGCAGCGGCTCTCCGGATAGAACTCCCACGCGCCGATCGACAGCGACGGGCCTTCGCCCGTGAAGGTTCGCAGCAGGGCGCGCAGGCGGGCGAGGAGTTCGTCGAACTCGAACGGTTTCACCAGATAGTCGTTGGCGCCCGCATCCAGACCATTGACCCGGTCGGCGACCGTGCCGAGCGCGGTCAGCATCAGGATGGGCGTGACGACCCGGCGTGCACGCAACGCTTCGACGACGGCGACCCCGTCGCGCCCGGGAAGCCGGCGGTCGACGACCATCACGTCGAACTCGTCCGTGAGCCCCACGGTCAGGCCCGTATCGCCGTCGACGACGCGCAGCACGTCGTAGTGCTCAGCGAGGACCTGCTCGATGAGGGGTCCGAGCTGCGGGTCGTCCTCGATCAGAAGGAGGCGGGGTCGGTTCTCGTCCATCGGTGCTCAATCTAACGCTTGGCTGATTCTTAGAGAACCGGTGGCAGGGTGGGCGGGTGCTGCGAAACAAAGTCCCCGAAGTGACGGCGATCTTCTGGATCACCAAAGTGCTGACCACCGCCATGGGCGAGACGACCTCCGACTTCATGGTGCACCAGATCGACCCTCCGGTGGCTGTCGCCATCGCGTTCGTGGTGCTCGCCGCATCCCTCGTCCTGCAGTTCGCGGCCAAGCGCTACCTGCCGTGGGTGTACTGGTTCGCGGTCGTCATGGTGAGCGTGTTCGGCACGATGATCGCCGATGTGATCCACGTGCAGTTCGGCGTGCCGTATGCCGTGTCGACCACCTGCTTTCTCGTGGCGCTCGGTGCGATCTTCGCCCTCTGGTACGCGACGCAGAAGACACTCTCGATCCACCGCATCGATACGCGTGCCCGCGAGACGTTCTACTGGGCGGCGGTCATGGCGACCTTCGCGCTCGGCACGGCGGCCGGCGATCTGACCGCGACGACGTTCCACCTCGGCTACCTCGCCTCAGGGATCCTGTTCGCGGTGGTGATCACCATCCCGGCGATCGGGTTCCGGTTCTGGGGATGGAACGGGGTGTTCTCGTTCTGGTTCGCATACATCATCACCCGTCCGCTGGGGGCGTCGTTCTCCGACTGGCTCGGGCTCCCGCCGGAGCGCGGGGGAGTGGGTTTCGGCACGGGACTCGTCAGCGCAGTGCTGACCGTCGCGATCATCGTGTGCGTCGCGATCATGAACCGTGACCACAAGCGCGCGGAGCGGGTGCCCGCGCTCGCCGTCAACGCGCAGGCCGAGTAGCGGCGCGCGGCCTCGTAGCCGCGCCTGGCCCGAGAGTGCCACGTGCGGCCGAGCTGGTCCCGCAGAACGGCCACGCTCGACCGGAACTGACCCTCTCGGCAGTGGTTGGGTCGCTGCTCAGGATCTCCGAATAGCCTTCGCCTATGAAGTCGCTCCTGCGGATGCTTTCGCCGTTGCTTGCGGCACTCCTTCTGGTCGGAATCGCCATTTCGGTTTGGGGAGCCGACGCCACCCTGGCGGAGGCATCTCTCTACGAGCCGGTCGCCCCGCTCGGGCACGCACTCGCGACCGCATCCGTACTGATCGCCGGAACATCGGCGGGCATTGCCGCCCTCATCTCGACGGGCCGTCTCCTGAACGCCCGGACCGCCTCCCATTCGCATGTGGAGTCGGGGCCCTCCCGAGAGTGACACGTGCGGTCGAGCTGTCCCGCGGAGCGGCCACATTCGACCGCGACTGACCATCTCGGCAGCGACCGTCCGCGCGAGAGTCCCCGTTTACGCCGAGATGACCCGGTACAGGGGCGATTCTCGGCGGTAATGGCGATTCTCGGCGGCGCGCGGGGCGCGGGTCAGACGCCGGCGGCCGTCACGATGAAGTCGGTGGCGAAGCCGGCCGCGAGGCCGATCAGGATGCCCCAGTAGAGCGTGTAGCCGCGACCGAGCTTGAGCGCGACGCCGAGCAGCTGGACGATCACGTAGATGATCGAGCCGGCGGCGAGCGCGAGGAACGTGATCGCCAGCGCCTCGTTCACGAAGAGACCGCCGAGGATGGAGCCCACGACCGTCGGCCCTCCGCCGATCAGGCCGAGGAGGGCGAGCTGGCCCCAGCTGGGACGGCGGCTGCCGCCCGCGAGCGGCGCCGTGATGCCGAAGCCCTCGGTGGCGTTGTGGAGGGCGAATCCGACGACGAGGACCACGGCGAGGCTGATCTCGCCGCTCGCCGCCGACTGGCCGATGGCCAGGCCCTCGGAGAAGTTGTGGAGGCCGATGCCGACAGCGATGAGGAACGCGAGGCGGCTCGCCGGTTCGTGCAGGTGGAGCACCCCCCGACCCGTGTCCGCGATGGAGGGGTCGATCGCTTTGGCGCGGGCGGCGATCCACCGGTCGTAAGCGGCCAGTCCCATCAACCCAACGATGATGCCGCCGAGGAAGAGCGAGCCGAGTCCGATGAACGGCCACCAGCTGTCGGTGTGATCGAGGGCCGCCTTCGTGAGCGCGGTCTCGACGGGTTCGACGGCGTGCGTGAGCACATCCCAGAGCAGGAAGAGGAGCACACCGATCGTGATCGCGTTGAGGAGCGAGCGCACCCCGACGGCGCGCGGACCGAGCCGGCCGATGGGCAGGCCGAGGAAGATGGTCACGCCGGCGATGCCGCCGAGGATGGCAGCATTGGTCAGGTTCATTGAGGGGGCACTCCAGCGGAGGGATGGGGCGAGGTGGCTTAGGTTACCCTAGCCTAACTCGCTGGCATCGGCGTAGCCGCGTGTCGAAATGCTTCCGCTGCTGCAGACTTGACCCATCGAAACCACAGCACGCCGGGCCGTCCTCGCCGCGGTCTCCCTTTCACTCGTCCTCACCGTCACCGGATGCGCGGCCGGCACGTTCACCGCGATCTTCCCGTCGCCGAGTCCGGCCGGGTCCGCCGACGCCGGTTCGCCTGTCGCGAGCCCGTCCTCGGCGACGCCCACACCGACGCATCCCATCCCCGCCCCTCCTGCCGTCGCGCCGGGCGCCCCGACCGCCGACGCACGCGCACTGCTCGCGACCCTTCCCGTGAAGGGCAAAGCCCCGCTGACCGGCTACAACCGCGTCGGAGACTTCGGCCCCGCGTGGAAGGACATGGATCACAACGGTTGCGACACCCGCAACGACATCCTCGCCCGCGACCTGGTGGACAAGACGAAGTCGGGCGTCTGCAAGGTGCTCACCGGCATCCTGCACGACCCATACACCGGCAAGACCATCGACTTCGTGCGCGGACCCCAATCCGCCCAGGTGCAGATCGACCACCGCGTTCCCCTCGCGAACGCCTGGCAGACCGGCGCGCAACAGCTGACCCAGCTGCAGCGGGAGGAGCTCGCCAACGATCCGCTCAACCTGGTGGCAGTGGACGGCCCGACGAACGAGCGCAAATCGGATGCGGATGCGGCGACCTGGCTGCCTCCGCAGGCCTCCTACCGGTGCCAGTACGTCGCATCCCAGGTAGCCGTCAAGGCGAGGTACCACTTGTGGGTGGCGCCGGCCGAGCGCGACGCGATCGCTCGGGTGCTCGCGGGCTGCCCGGTCATCCGCGTGCCGACGCCCGGCCACTGACCACCGGGTCCCGCCTGCGCCCCGTCGCACGAGTTGTGTGCCACCGCACGTGTTCCAACTTGTGCGCTGGGATGCAACGCGTGCGGCGAGCTGTGAACCCTCGTGCGCTGAGACAGCCGCGCTCAGTCGGCGACGGCGCCGGCCGTGATGTTGATCGCCGCCGCCGTGATGGATGCGGCCTTCGAGGACGCGAGGAATACCGCCACGTCGCCGACCTCCTCCAGGGTCGCCGCGCGCCCGAGCATCGTCGACTCCACGATCGACTCCGCGATGCCCTCGCGGCCCGGAAAGTCGCGCGGCACCGTCTCGAGAACGCCTCCGGTGTGGATGGTGACCACCC
Organism: Leifsonia sp. Ger2509; assembly: GCF_055231915.1. Lineage (NCBI taxonomy): Bacteria > Bacillati > Actinomycetota > Actinomycetes > Micrococcales > Microbacteriaceae > Leifsonia > Leifsonia sp. Ger2509. The sequence continues at coordinate 1,847,777 of NZ_JBUYVB010000003.1, read as the reverse complement.
GGATGCCGTACTCGCCGAGTTCCGCAGCCAGCTGGCGGCGCATCGCATCCACCGCCTGCAGCGCCACCTGGAATCCGCCGATGCTGTAGTGGCGGATCGGGTTGCGCCCGCCGTCGCCGCCGAACGCGAGGATCACGCCTCCGCCCTGGGTACGCATCCGCCCGGCCACTGCCGTGGACGTGATGAAGAACGACCGCACAGCGGTGCGGATCGGCCGTTCGTAGTCGTCGAGCGACATCTCCACCATCGGCGTGCCCTGCACATCATCCACCGAGATCAGGTCGAACGCGATGTCGACGCTCCCGAACCGGCCGGCCACACGCTCGACGTGATCGGCGACCTGGGTCTCGTCGAGCGCATCCACGATCGCCGTCTCGGCGAGTCCGCCGGACGAGTGGATGTCACCGGCCACCGCATCCAGTGCCTCCTGCGTGCGACCGCACAGGTGCACGCGCGCACCCTCCTGGGCGAAAGCACGCGCGACTGCACCTCCGATCGAGCCGCCGCCGCCCCAGATGATCGCGTTCTTCCCGTCCAGCAGCATCCTGCACCTCCCGACCCCGCGTCGCGGTCCGTGCCGCCCGCGGACAGTGTGAACACTGGCACGGACGCCCGCGATGCTCAAGGCCAGGCGCGGCGGCGCGGCCGCTCGGCGTACTAGGCTCCGGATGTGGACGGCTCGACGGGCGACGATCTGGCGGTCGCGGCGATCAGGGAGAGTCTCGAGCGGACGCGGATTCGTCTCGCCGGATCCGGGGCGCGGGATGAAGCGCTCGCCGAATTCGTCCCCTCACGACGCGTGCTGCTCATCCCCCGCGAGGCCACCATGGTTCCCATCGGCCGGGTCTGGCGGCTCGGGGCGCTGCTGCTGGGCGTCGCTCCCAGTCCCGGCTCGGACGGACTGTGGGCGACCGGCTCCATCACCCGGTCGCTCGAGCCCGGCCGCCCCGCCTACCAGTCCGAGTCGGCCGAACAGCGGCGTGCCTATCGGGCTGCGGCGTTCCGCGCGCGCTTTCCGAAGGGTGAGACGGTCAACTTCGACGCGGCGGCGATCCTGCTGGATGCTGCGTCGCTCGCCGCCTCCGCCGGTCCGCTCATCCTCGCCGACGGCCGCGCACTCGTGCGCTGGAACGCCACTCTCGGCCCGGAGGCGGCGAGGCCCCTCGACGAGTACCTGGACGACCGGGTCGACCTGCTCATCCATCCGCCCGAGGGCGCGTAGCGCGTCAGCCGCGCGCGGCGGCCTCGAGGTCGGCGACCACGATCTTCTGCATCTGCATCATCGCCGCCATGACCCGCCCCGCCTTCTCCCGGTCGGGGTCGCTGAGCAGACGGTTCAGTGCCTCTGGCACGATCTGCCAGGACAGCCCGAAGCGGTCGGTCAGCCACCCGCACGCGACCGGGGCTCCCTCGGCGGTGAGAGCATCCCAGTACTTGTCGACCTCGTCCTGGTCGGCGCAGCTGACGAACAGCGAGATGGCGTCGGTGAACGGATGCCCCGGCCCGGCGTTGAGCAGCAGGATCCGCTGCCCGGCGAGCTCGATGGTCGCGGTGAAGAGGTTGCCGTCCGGTCCGTGCTGCCGATCGAGCACACGGGCGTCGGGGAAGAGGCCCGTGTAGAGGTCGATCGCATCCTGGGCGTTGTCGTCGAACCACAGGAATGGCGTGATGCTGGTCATGATCGGTCCTTTCGTCTGACGGCGACTGCCGGAGAGGTTCCGGTCCACCGTGTTTCGTGAGGGGGTCGGAACCGGTTCACCGTTCTCGACATCGCGCTGGGAATTGTTTCGCGCCGTCGACGCATCCGATATGTTCTGGACAGTAGCAGGGTCGATCGAACAGGGGAACCTGATGAGCCAGCCATCATCGATTGCGCGCATGCTGCGCCGTCCTGTCGAGAACGCCGAGTCCGTCGAATCCGTCGCGCTCGTCGGGGGGGCTGGGGTAATCCTGCTCGGCGGACTCGTCGGCATCGTCTTCTTCTGGGGTCGCAATGTTCCCATCTCCGGGCCTGACTCGCTGGGGGCGTTCGTGGCGATCGGAGCCGCCTTCGTATCCCTCATCGCGTTCGTCGCCGGTCGGATGCTGCTGCGCGCGGGAAGGCCGCGGCACGAACGCGCGCCGCTCCTCGGCGACCTGCGCGCAGGCCTCCACGTGCGCAACCGGCTCGACGTCCCCGGCGTCCGGCTGCACTGGTTCGACAATGCCGCTCTCGCTCTCGCGCACGCGTTCATCGCGCTGCTCGGCTGGATCGGGCTCGCCGACCTCCTCAACCGCAGCTTCATCGGAGCGGTCGTCTTCAGCCTGCCGGCCGCCGTGCTGGCGGGCGTCGCGCTCGCCGTGACCACCTACATCGTCTTCCTCTCGGCCGTGAACCTCACACCGATGCTGCTCTCGCTGGTGCTGGCGCTCTTCCTGGTCGTCGGCGGTCTGGCGAGCATGCTGAGCTCGTCGGATCCGCACTGGTGGAAGAAGAACCTCAGCGCGCTGGGGATGACGGATGACATCTCCGCCTTCGCCTTCAACATCACGCTCATCATCGCGGGCGTCATCGTGACGACGATCGCCCACTATGCGACCGCGACGATCCCCGTCCGTACGCCTGCCGAAGTCAGGGGGAGGAACCGGGTGCGGATCGCGCTCATCGTCATCGGGGTGGCCCTCACCTGCGTCGGGCTCTTTCCCGTCGACCGTTTCTATGCGTTGCACACCGGGTGCGCGACCGGGATGCTCGTCGTCTTCGCGGTGATGGTGGTGGGGCTTCGGTGGCAGATCCCTGCGATGCCGAGGGTGTTCATCCTGCTGGGCTATGTCTTCGTGGGCGTGATCGTCGTGCTCGCGGTGTTCTTCGTGATCGGCTACTACAACCTGACCGCGGTGGAGCTGGTCGCCGCGGTGCTGATCTTCAGCTGGATCATCGTGTTCCTGCGGAACACCAGCGCGATGCGCCCGTCCGCCGTCGTCACCGGCGAGACCGGCGCGACCGACCTGTCGGAGCTGACCAGCGCGTAGCGGGACTCAGCCGTCCCCTTTGCCTTTCCCTTTGCCTTTGTCCTTGCCGTGCCCGTTGCCGTTTCCGTGGGTGGCGGGAGCGGGGGGCGGCGCCACGGATGGAGAAGTCGTCGTGGGCGACAGCGTGGGCGTCGGTGAGGTGGGCGGAGGGGAGGTCACCGGCGGGGTGGCTGCCTGCGGAGCGTTGAGGAGCATGCTCGCACCGAGCACGAGGGCGACGAGCACGGCGCCCGCACCCACGAGGATGGCCGCGAGGCGCCCGCGCCTGCGCTCAGGTGGATGCGGTGGCAGGTTCGCGACCGTCTCGGCCGGGCCTGGGCCGGCGCCCGCCAGGCCGGCGCCCGCCAGGCCGGCGCCCGCGAGGCCGGCGCCCGCCAGCCCCGCATCCGCCACCACAGGCAGCACGCGTGTCGGCGGCAGCATCGCCACCGTCGCATCCGTGACCGCGTCCGCCCGGGCCGCTGCGGCCCATCCGTCCAGTTCGTCCGCGATCTCCCGCGTGGTCACCGCGACCTCGAGTGCATTCGGTCGCATGGCCGGGTCGCGCGCCGTCATCTGGCTGATCAGGGATGCCCACGCAACGGGAAGATCCTCGGGGATCGCCGGGTCCCGCGCCAGCCGTGCACTCATGGCCTCGACCACGCTGCCGGGGTACGCCTTCTCGCCGGTCAGGCATTCGAGGACGACCAGTCCGAGCGCGTAGACGTCCGACGGAGCGCCAGGACCATCGCCGGTGGCCTGCTCGGGCGCCAGGTAACCGGCGGTTCCGAGGACGAGGCCGCCGGTGGTCATCCGCTCGGCGCCGAGAAGGTGGGCGATGCCGAAGTCGGCGAGCTTCGCGTGGTAGGCGGGAGACGGGAGGCCGGTGGGTGCGAGCAGGATGTTCGCAGGCTTCAGGTCGCGATGCACGATGCCGAGCGAGTGGACGGCGACGAGTGCTTCCGCGATCTCGCAGGCGATCTGGGCTGCGGCCTCGCCGGTGAGGGGTCCCCGTTCGAGCTCGGAACGCAGGTCGGGTCCATCGACGAGTTCCATGACGAGGAAGCTCGGATCCTCGGACCCGGCCGGAGCGAGATGCGCGTCGTGGAGCGTGACGAGGTTGGGGTGGTTCAGGCGCGCCAGCAGTCCCACTTCGGCGCGGCGGCGGTCGTCGTCGCTGGCCGTCCCCGCCGCGAAGACCTTGACCGCGACGAAGCGCTCGAGCCGGGCGTCCCAGGCGCGGAAGACCGAACCCATGCCGCCCCGTCCGATGACCTCGTGAAGTCTGTACCGGTCGGCGAGCACCTGTCCGATGCGGTGATCAGCGTCGTTCATCGATCCCTTCCGTGGCCTCCTGCTACCGCATCGAGAGTAGGCGCATGTGGCTGGGGATTCCAGCGGAACGACCGGTCCGGTCGGGCGTCAGTCGCTGGGGATGCGTGCCGGAACGCCAGCGCGGACGGAACCGGTCGTGGATGCGGGTTCGAGCGGAACATCCGCCTTCTCCGAGCGCACGAAACCGATGCCCACGAGGATGAGCACGCCGCCGATCAGCTGCGGGATCGTGAGTCGTTCGCCGAGCAGGAGCCAGGCGTAGAACGTCGCAGCGACCACCTCGAGCAGCCCGGTGAACGATGCGAGCCGGGAGCCCAGGATCTCGCTCGCGGTGATGCTCGACGCGTACGCGATCGCGGTCGCGACCACGCCGACGATGAGGAGGGGGATCCACCAGGCGATCTCGGCGCCGAACATGTGCACGGTGCCGAACGTCGCTGTGAACGGGACGAGACCTGTCGCGCCGACGAGTGCGAGCACCACGCCGCCGAGAAGCAGGCCGAAGCCCGCGAGTGCGACCGGAGGCAGGCCGCTGTTGGGGCGCGCGGCGATCACGTAGTAGCCGGCGCAGCCGATCATGGATGCGATGGCGAATGTGAGCCCGAGCATGTCGAAGCTGCTCGCGCCGCCGGGGGAGACCACGAGGACGAGCCCGGCGAGCGCGACGACCGAGCCGATGAGGACGACCGCTTTCGGCACGCGGCGGGAGCCGACCCAGACGACAGCGACCAGGAGAAGCGGTGCCATGTACTCGATGAGGATCGCCGTGCCGACCGGGATGCGCTGCACAGCCGCGAAGTAGGCGAGCTGGCAGCCCGCGACACCGACCAGGGCCATGCCGAGGATCCGCCAGCGCGACCGCCAGACGACGCCCCAGTTTCGCCGCACCGACAGGATGGCGAACGGAGCGAGCACGATTCCGCCGGTGAGGGCACGCACCGTGACCGCTGCTGCCGGGCTCCAGCCTGCTTCGAGCATCGGCTTGATGAACGCACCGGACATGCCGAACGTGGCCGCGGAGATCACGGCGATCACAAGGCCGACGGAGGTCGACGAGCGTTTCATGGGCGGTCCCTGGCTGGGCGTGTCGATGGGGTGTGCATCCGACGCTAGTCTTGTGCTGAGTAAGGAGTCAAATTGCATTTTGCCCCTGACACCGAGGACACGCTGGACTTCACGGTCGCCCTCGTCAATACGCATCCGGGTGCGAGCAGAAGCGGCGCCGATGAGCTCGAAACGCCTGAGCAACTCGGTGCGTTCCTGGCCGAGCAGCAGTTCTCCGGGCGCATCGACCACGACCAGGCCGAGCTGGCGGACGTTCGCGAAACGCGGGAGCGCCTTCGGCAGCTCTGGACGCTCGACCGCGACGCCGCCGCCGTCGAGGTCAACACGATGCTGCGGGCCGCCCGGGCCCTCCCATACCTGATGCGCCACGACGGGTTCGACTGGCACCTGCACGCGACCGAACCCGACGCACCGCTGGCGGAACGCATCCGTGTCGAGGTCGCACTCGCGATCGTGGACGTCATCCGCACCGGCGAGACCGGCCGTCTGCGCGAGTGCGCCGCCGACGACTGCGCGGGGATCCTCGTCGACCTGTCGCGCAACGGGTCGAAACGGTTCTGCAGCGTCCGCTGCGGTAACCGGATGAACATGGTCGCGTTCCGCGAGCGTGCTGCCGGCGCCGCGGGCGCCTGGGGTGACGCGCCCGCGACAGAGGGGTCAACTTCGGTCAGTGGGCGCGATCCGCACTAGCGGAATCTGCCCCTTTTGTGCGCGGGCGGCGCGGGCGCAGCGCCGACGCCGAGCGGCCGTCGCGACAGAAAGGTCAACTTTCGTCAGTGGGCGCGGTCCGCACTAGCGGATGCTGCCCCTGTGCGGCCGGGGTCGCGGCGGGCGGGGCCGCAGCGGGCGGGGTCACGGCGGACGAGCCGCGCAGGGCGCCGGTGAACCGCATCCCGGTAGTCACGCGGCTCCAGCGCATCGTCGCGCGGTCGCGCAGATAGTTCTGCCGGAGCACCCACGGCGCCCGTCCGCCCTGTTTCGGCAGCACCGCCGACGCCCGACGGATGTAACCCGAGGTCAGGTCGAGGATCGGTCGGCGCACGCCGTCGTCGTCCGGCGCGACGGGCACCGCAATGTCGAGCCCGGCGCGGTCGAGGTGCGCGAGCAGTCGGCACACGTAGCGGGACGACAGGTCCGCGCGCAGTGTCCACGACGCGTTCGTGTATCCCACGCACCAGGCGAGGTTGGGCACGCCGGCGAGCATCAGCCCCTTGTAGACGAGCCGTTCCGCCGGGTCGACGCGCACCCCGTCCACCTCGAGTTCGATGCCGCCGCACGCGACGAGGCGTAGTCCGGTCGCCGTCACGACGATGTCGGCGTCGAGGTGCCGCCCCGACGCGAGCTCGACCCCGGATGCCGTGAACCGGTCGACCGCATCCGTCACGATCGTCGCCGCGCCGGTTCGCAGGACCGTGAACAGGTCGCCGTCGGGCGCGACGCACAGGCGCTGGTCCCACGGCTTGTAGCGCGGAGTGAAGTCGCGTTCGACCGACGCGCCACCCCCGACGCGCGCCCGCGCCCCGTGGATCAGCCACCGGGCCGCGGCGGACGGGAACCGTCGCGCGAACAGGTAGAAGCCTTGGCTCTGGGTGAGATGGGTAAACCGCGCGATCCGGTTGGCCGCGCGGGCGGGGAGGATGCGACGGAGCACATCCGCGAACCGGTCGGATGCGGACAGCGACACGACATAGCTCGGCGAACGCTGCACCATGGTCACCCTCGCGCCACCCGCGACGAGCGCGGGCACCAGGCTGACGGCGGTCGCGCCGCTTCCGATGACGACGACGGACCGGTCGCGGAACTCGAGCTCCGCCGGCCAGTCCTGCGGATGGATCACCGGGCCCCCGAAGTCGTCGATGCCTGCGAAATCCGGGCGATAGCCGCTCTCGTAGCTGTAGTAACCGGTGCAGAGATACAGGAAGCGGCAGGTGAAGTCGCGGGTCTCGGAGCCGGAACGGGCCGTGACCGTCCAGAGCGCCGCATCCGACGACCATGATGCGCGCTCCACGTGCATCCCGAAGCGGATGCGCTCGTCGACCCCGTAGTCGCGCGCGGCGTCCTCGAGGTAGGCGAGGATGTCCGACCCGCCCGCGATCACATCGCGGCCCGGCCACGGGCGGAAGGGGAAGCCGAGGGTGAACATGTCCGAATCGCTGCGCACGCCCGGATAGCGGTACAGGTCCCAGGTGCCGCCGACGTGCTGCCGGGACTCGAGCAGGACGAACGTCTTCGCCGGATGCTCGGTCTGCAGCCGGTACGCGGCCCCCACGCCCGACAGCCCGGCCCCGACGATCAGGACGTCGAAATGCTCGACCATGATGCAGCTCCTCGTCTCCGATCTTGCTCCGATCGGGTGCTTAGGGCTAGGGCGCATCCGGCGCGGATCGGGGAGAATGGCGACATGGCATCGTCATTCGCGACAGTCGACGAATACATCGCATCGTTCCCGCCCGAGGTGCAGGAGGTGCTGCAGGGTGTGAGGCGGGCGATCCGTTCCGCAGTTCCGGACGGGCAGGAGAAGATCCGCTACGACATCGCGGCGGTTATGGTCGACCCGACGCACGCCATCCATTTCGCGGGCTGGAAGAAGCACGTCGGCATCTACCCTGTGCCGCCGTTCGAAGGCGAACTCGAAGAGCAGATTGCACCGTACCGGGCGGCGAAGGATTCGGCGAACTTCCTGTACGCGCGGCCGATCCCGTACGACCTGATCGAGCGGGTCGCCGCAGGGGCCGCCGCGCGCTACGCCGGCTGAGGCGGGCGCGCCGCTGGCCTGCCTCGTTGTTCGCCAATCTTTGGGCGACCAATCGAATACCTCGCCAATATATTGGCGACCAATCTCCCGAGTGAGTAGCGCGGCCTGCCGCTGAGCCGATCGCTTGCCAATCTTTTGGCGACCAATCGAGTGCCTCGCCAATACGTTGGCGACCAATCTGCCGAGTGAGGAGCGGCCTGCCGCTGAGCCGATCGCTTGCCAATCTTTTGGTGACCAATCGAGTGCCTCGCCGATATATTGGCGACCAATCTCGCGAGCCGAGTCGCTAGGGTCGTGGGATGGACGCCACGACCGGATGGGGATGGCTCGCGCTCGCCCTGGTGAACGCGGGACTCGCAGAACAGAAGAACCGTTCACGGTGGAACTGGTTCGTGATCTCGCTGCTCATCGGTCCTCTGGCCACCGCGATGATCGTCATCTGGCCCCGGCTCGAGCCCGGAGAGACCCAGCAGCCGGCGAGTCCCGGTCTGTTGCTCGCGTGCTCGATCGGGCTCTCGCTCGTCGCCGTCGCGTCGGCGGTCGGCGCCATCCTCACCGGCGAGTGGATGCTGTGGGTCGCATGCGGCGTCACCGCACTGGGCGCTGTGGCCTTCGGCTATACCAGCGCGCGCGCCCGTTCGGATGCGCTCCCACCCGCATCCTGAACCGTTTGCCACGGAGGGGACGACTTCCGATAGTCGGCGGCAACCAGCACGAGCGGAAGTTGTCGCTTCTGCGCCTGGGACCCCCCGAACGACGCGCGCAGGCACAATCGCGTGACTGAACTGGCATCGCGGTGTCAAACTGGCGATGCTGCGGTGCTGCGGCGCCCCGATCCGAAAGGACATCATGGCGAAGAAGAGCAAGCTCGAGAAGGCGGCGGACGAAGCTTTCGCGAAAGCGAAGGCGGCGGTCGAGGATGCACGTAAAGCCGCCAAGGACCTCGACAAGCAGGCGCGCAAGCGGGTCGAGGACCTCGCGTCCTCGCTGGAGGCACTCCAGCGTCGGGCGCTCGCCGCCGCGAAGCAGGCCCGCGGGACCGTGACCAAGGCGTCGAAGGCTGCCACCGAGAAGGTCGCGGAGACGTCGAAGGAGGCCACCGAGAAAGTGGCCGAGACGTCCAAGGAGGCCACCGAGAAGGTCGCGAAGGCCTCCAAGGCGGCTACGGCGAAGATCGCGAAGAAGTCGAAAGAGGCGACGGATGCGCTCGCTGCCTCCGCGCGGTCCGTCCAGGAGAAGGCCGCAACGGCCGTGAAGTCGACGCCCACGCTGACGAAGGCGAAGGCGAAAGCGACCACGAAGGCTATCGCAGCGAAGCCGAAGTCGGCCGCCGCGAAGCCAAAGGCCTCAACGGCGAAGCCCAAAGCCTCAGCGTCCAAGCCGAAGGCGGCAGCAGCGAAGCCGAAGGCGGCACCGGCCAAGCCGAAGGCGTCGACCGCGACAGCCAAACCGAAGGCGTCAGCATCCAATCCGAAGGCATCGACGGCAACCGCGAAATCGGTCGCCGCGAAGCCGAGGGCCGCCGCGAAGCCGAAGGCCCCCGCCAAGCCGAAGGCCCCCGCGACCCCGAAGCTGGTCACGGAGGTCCCTGCCAGGCCGGTGCGTTCACGGCCGCGCACGACGCCGCCAGTCTCGGCCCCGTCGTCCACCCAGACGCCTGTCGCAGACCTCACTGTCCGTCAACTCCGCGACCGCGCGAAGGCGGAGGGCCGCACCGGGTACTGGTCGCTGAGCAAGGCGGGGCTCGTCGACCTGCTCTCGAGCATGGACGAATGAGGTCCGTTCACCTCGCGGCAACCCCGCGCAGCTAGCGTCGGGGCGGCGCGAGCGCAGGGCCAGCCGCGAGTCATCGACCGGAGTGAGACGTGACCGAACCATCCGACGGGATCCTCGACCGCGGTGACGACGCGCCCATGTCCACAACCACATCCGCACCACCGCCATCCGCCGCGCCCGCATCCCTCCTCGACCGCGGCGACGCCGCGCCCGCGCCGCGCACCCTCCTCGACATCCTCCGCGCCACCGCCCTCGCCCACCCCGAAGCGTCCGCGCTCGAGGACGGTCGCGGAGCCCTCAGCTACCGCGAACTCATGGCGCGCGTCGTCGCGACGGCCGCACGCCTGAACCTCGCCGGCGTGCGGAGGGGCGATCGCGTCGGCATCCGGATGCCGTCCGGCTCCCGGGAACTGTACGTCTCGATCCTCGCCGTGCTCGCCGCCGGCGCAGCGTACGTCCCCGTGGACGCCGACGATCCCCAGGAGCGCGCCGACCTCGTGTTCGGCGAGGCCGTTGTCCGGGGCGTCATCTCCGGCGACGGCGATTACCTGCCGACCCCTCACGAGGATGAGGTGGGCGCCCCGGCCGAGGACGAGGACGTCCCGCTCTTCGCCGGTGCGCCGCCGCATCCGAGTACCTCCGTGAACGCGATCGTCACCCCGCCCACCCCGCAGGATGACGCGTGGATAATCTTCACGTCCGGCTCGACGGGCACCCCGAAGGGCGTCGGCGTCTCGCACCGGTCTGCTGCCGCCTTCGTCGACGCCGAGGCCAGCCTGTTCCTTCAGGGCGAGCCGATCGGACCCGGCGACCGGGTGCTCGCCGGCCTCTCCGTCGCGTTCGACGCGTCGTGCGAGGAGATGTGGCTGGCCTGGCGTCATGGCGCCTGTCTGGTGCCGGCCCCGCGTTCGCTGGTGCGCAGCGGCATGGATCTCGGCCCCTGGCTGACGACGCACGGCATCACGATCGTGTCGACGGTCCCGACGCTCGCAGCATTGTGGCCGGCGGAGTCGCTCGAGAACGTCCGGTTGCTGATCTTCGGCGGCGAGGCCTGCCCGCCCGACCTCGTGGATCGCCTGGCCGTCGACGGGCGCGAAGTCTGGAACACCTACGGCCCGACCGAGGCGACCGTCGTGGCCTGCGCCGCGCTCGTGCGGCCGGGCGAGCCGGTGCGGATCGGCCTCCCGCTCGACGGCTGGATCCTCGCGGTCGTCGACCGCGAAGGCAACCCGGTCGCGGCGGGGGAGGCTGGCGAGCTGATCATCGGCGGCGTCGGGCTCGCCCGCTACCTCGATCCGGCGAAGGATGCGGAGAAGTACGCCCCCTTCCCGTCGCTGGGATGGGACCGCGCCTACCGCAGCGGCGACCTGGTGCGCTTCGATCCTGCCGGGCTGCTCTTCCAGGGCCGGGCCGACGACCAGGTGAAGGTCGGCGGCCGTCGCATCGAGCTCGGCGAGATCGAGACCGCGCTTCAGAACCTGCCCGGTGTGTCCGGGGCTGCCGCCGCGGTGCGGAAGACGGATGCGGGCAACCAGGTCCTCGTCGGCTACCTCGCGGTGAGCGATCCCGCATCGTTCGATCGCGGCGCAGCCCTGACGAGGCTGCGCGAGGAGCTCCCCGCCGCGCTCGTCCCGCTGCTCGCTGTCGTGGGCGACCTGCCGACGCGCACCTCGGGCAAGGTCGATCGCGCGCAGCTCCCATGGCCTCTGCCCGATCTCGACCCCGGCGAGGCCGACCTCGATCCCGGGCTGCGGGAGCTCGCATCCCAGTGGCAGGCGGTCCTGGGCCTGCCCGTGTCCAACCCGGCGGACAACTTCTTCGACCTCGGCGGAGGGTCGCTCGCTGCCGCCCAGCTCGTGGCGCGCATCCGGGTGCGCGATCCCGAGTTCACGGTCGCCGACATCTACGCGCATCCCCGGCTGGGCGCCATGGCCGAGGAGGTCGCCTCCCGCATCGGCGACCGGTCGGCGGGGGAGTCCACGCACATCGTTCCACCGACCCCGCGCCGGATGCAGCTGCTCCAGACGGTGCTCGGCGTTCCCCTCTTCGTGCTCAGCGGCTTCCGCTGGCTCCTCTACCTGCTGACCGCGAGCACTATCCTGCACTGGTTCGGAGGGTTCGACGCCCTGCCGACCGCGAACCTGGGGTTCCTCATCGTCGGCCTCATCTTCTTCGCGACGCCGTTCGGGCGGATGACGATCTCGGTGATCTGCGCGCGACTGCTGCTGGCCGGGGTGAGCGCCGGGGACTATCCGCGTGGCGGCGGTGTGCATCTGCGCCTGTGGCTCGCCGAGCAGGTCGCCCACCAAGTCGGCGCCGTCAGCCTCGCCGGCGCCCCGTGGATCTCGTACTACGCCCGCGCACTCGGCGCGCGGATCGCCCCGGAGGTCGACCTGCATTCCCTGCCTCCGGTGACGGGGATGCTGCGCATCGGCACCGGCGCCGCGATCGAACCCGAGGTGGACCTGTCGGGGTACTGGATCGACGGCGACACCTTGCGCATCGGCGCGGTCCGGATCGGCGCCAACAGTACGGTCGGCGCCCGCAGCACTCTGCTGCCGGGCACACGGATCGGCAAGAACGCCGCGATCGCTCCCGGCTCGTCGGTCTTCGGCCGCGTCCCGGCCGGGCAGGTGTGGGCCGGCTCGCCTGCCGCGCGCGTCGGCAAGGCGGAACAGTGGTGGGACCCCGCGCGGCCGCCACGACGCACCCGCTGGCTGGTCGGCTACGGAACCTCCGCGATCATCCTCTCGCTGCTTCCGATCGTCGCCTTCTCGGCGGGCGGCGTGATCGTCGCCCTGTTCATCCGTGACGCCCCGACCCTCGCCGATGCCGCGTGGCGCTCGCTCGCCGCGCTCATCCCGGCGACGTTGCTGGCCGGTGTGATCCTCTCCGGGCTGGTCGTCGTGCTCGTGCGCCTGTTCTCGCTCGGGGTCGCCGAGGGTGTCTTCCCGGTGCGCGGCCGGGTCGGCTGGCAGGTGTGGACGATCGAGCGCCTGCTCGATCTCGCGCGCACGCTACTCTTCCCGCTCTACTCGAGCCTCTTCACTCCGGTCTGGCTCCGGATGCTCGGGGCCACGGTCGGCCACGATGTCGAAGCTTCGACGGTCCTGCTGCTGCCGAGCATGACGACCATCCGCGACGGCGCCTTCCTCGCCGACGACACCCTCGTCGCGTCGTACGAACTCGGCGGCGGCCGGGTGCGGATCGCCCGGGCTGAGATCGGCGCGCGCGCCTTCCTCGGCAACTCCGGGATGGCCGGAGCCGGCCACCGCGTGCCGCGCGACGGTCTGGTGGCCGTGCTCTCCGCCGCGCCCCGCAAGTCCAAGCCCGGATCGTCGTGGCTCGGCTCACCGCCCGTGCGACTCCGGCGCAAGGCTGCGGCGGCGGACGAGAGCCGCACGTTCGCGCCGCCGACGTACCTGCGGGTCGCACGCGCACTGTGGGAGCTGTGCCGAATCATCCCGGTCTTCGTCAGCTGTGCGGTCGGCCTTGGCGTGTTGTTCACGCTGGCGGCGCTCGCCGAGGCGTGGGGGACACTCGCCGCGGTGCTGTTGAGCGGGGTGGTGATGCTCGCGGCCGGGGCCGTCGCTGCGGGGGCGAGCACCGTGGGCAAATGGCTGCTGGTGGGGCGCATCCGCGTCGGCGAGCATCCACTCTGGTCCTCCTTCGTCTGGCGCAGCGAAGTCTCGGACACGTTCGTCGAAATGGTGTCGGCGCCCTGGTTCGCCCAGGCTGCCGCGGGCACGCCCGCGCTCGTCTGGTGGCTGCGCAGCCTCGGCGCCTCGATCGGCCGCGGAGTGTGGTGCGACAGCTACTGGCTGCCCGAAGCCGACCTCGTGACGTTGGGCGACGCATCCACCGTCAACCGCGGGTGCGTTGTGCAAACTCACCTCTTCCATGATCGAATCATGAGCATGGATACCGTCATCCTCGATGCCGGAGCGACCATCGGGCCGCACAGCGTCATCCTTCCCGCCGCCCGGATCGGCGCGCACGCGACGGTCGGTCCCGCTTCGCTGGTGATGCGCGGGGAATTCGTCCCCGACCGCACGCGCTGGAGCGGCAACCCGATCGGGCCGTGGCGCGAAGTCACGATCGCGGACTACCACGCGACGGTGACCTGATGACGGCGATCCCCGCGGGCGCCAGGACAGCCGGCGACCCGTACCTTCCGACGTCGGGCAACGGCGGCTACTCGGTCGAGTCGTACGACCTCGACCTGCGGTACAAGGTCGCCACCAACCGGCTGGACGCGGTGGCCGTCATCCGCGCGATGAGCATCCAGGGGCTGCGATCGTTCAGTCTCGACCTCGTGCGGCTGCGCGCGTCCCGGGTTCGGGTCAACGGCAGCAAACGCACGCGGTTCAGCCAGACGGCGACGAAGCTCGTCATCACGCCCGAGGAGGCGATCGGCATCGGCGAGTTGTTCACGGTGGAGGTCGAGTACTCCGGGTCGCCCGCGCCGCGGCGCAGCCACTGGGGCCTCGTCGGGTGGGAGGAGCTCACCGACGGAGTGATCGTCGCCTCGCAGCCGTCCGGCGCGCCCACGTGGTTCCCGTGCAACGACCATCCGGCGGACAAGGCGAGCTACCGCATCCGGGTGACCTGCGAACAGGGTTACACCGTTCTCGCCAACGGGGTGCTGTTCGACCATTCGGTGTCGGCCGGCCGCGGCACCTGGGCGTTCGAACAGCACGAGCCGACGGCCACCTACCTCGCGACCGTGCAGATCGGCCGATACGTCAGCGAGGCCCGAGACCTCGCGGGCGTTCCCGGTGTCGTGGCCTACGCGCCGGAGGTGGATGCGCAGGTCCGCGCCGACTTCGACCCGCTCGAGCGGATGATGGCCTTCTTCATCGAGTCGTTCGGGCCCTACCCCTTCGCGGACTACAGCGTCGTGATCACGGCGGACGACCTCGAGATCCCGCTCGAAGCGCAGGGCGTCGCGATCTTCGGGGCGAACCACGCGGACGGTGACGGCGGCTCGGAGCGGCTCATCGCGCACGAGCTCGCGCACCAGTGGTTCGGCAACAGCGTCGGCATCGCGGCCTGGAAGCACATCTGGCTCAACGAAGGATTCGCCTGCTACTCCGAATGGCTCTGGTCGGAGCACTCGGGAGGCGCGACCGCGGATGAAATGGCGCGGCGCTACCACGCAGGCATCCGTTCGCTGCCGCACGACATCGTCATCGGCGACCCGGGTCCGGCCCTGATGTTCGACGACCGCGTCTACAAGCGCGGGGCGCTGACGCTGCACGCGCTCCGGCTGACGATCGGCGACGACCGCTTCTTCGCGCTGCTGCGCGCGTGGACCGCGACGCGTCGCCACGGAACGGCGACCACCGACGACTTCCGTGCCCTGGCCGAGGAGCACGCCGGTGCCGACCTGGGCACGTTCTTCGAGCACTGGCTGGTGGCGACCTCGCTGCCGCGACTGCCGAGGGCGACGTCCGTCAGGTCCTGACGGCGACGCGGGCCGTGGGCTCGGGCTCGCTGAGGTCGACCGGTGGTCAGGTCGTGACGGCGACGCTGGCCGTGTATCCGCGCCCCAGGTCGAGCGACGAGAGCGCGTAGACAGTGTCGTCGCCGTCGATCCGCGCACGAAGCTCGTCATCGGCGCCGGTGATGCGCACCGTCCGCGGGTCGACGCCGAGCCCACGGCCATCGGCCTTCAGGACCGCCTCGACGCGGGTCCAGTGCTGGAGGGGATCGTCACCGGATGCACCGGCCACGTTCGCGATCGCCGCGTCGCGTTCTGCGGGGCGTTCAGCATCCGCGCTCTCGACATCCACCCCGACCGGGTGCCCCCACGCGGCGGCGGCGGCGACGAGGTCGGTCGCGTGCGCGAGCGCGAGATGGAGCGTCGTCGCGGCCGCGGGCTCGACGGCGGCCGGCCGGCCGTGTGGTCCACCGCAGTACGGGCAGCGGGCTTCGATCACGACCTCGGCAGGGTCGACGGATGCGAGAACGGCGACGAGGTCGCGAAGGAGTCGGCGTCCGGCAAGGAACGTGCGGGCGGCGCCGGGGCGGAGGGAGCGATAGCGGACGAGCTCCCGCGAGGTCAGCAGGTCGCGGGCGAGGTGATCGTCGCGCTGCGCTGGGTAGTCGGGTGCGACCGCGATCCAGCGCACCTCGATATGGACGCCCGCGATGGTGCGCGCATCCTGCTCCGCGACGGGCACCGCCTAGGCGCTCGTCGCTATCTCGTCACGGAGGCGTGCCTTCGCGCCGTGCTCGACAAGCACAGGGATGTAGTCGCGAATCGGCTTGCCGACCAGCGACTCCCGTTCGCTCTGGACGATCTCGTCGATCCGGCGGCGCGGGATCGACGGGAACCGCTCGGCGAGCCGTTCGGCCACTTCTGCGACGGCTTTGTCCTCGTTAAGCTCGTTCACACTCACAAAGCTGAGTGTGGAACGCGCCCGCCCGGTCTGTCAATGCGCTCCCGGGTGATCTTCGGGTGATCCTGAGGTGCTCGAGCCGCTTGTGTCCGCTTCCTGCACAGGCTGCTAGCGTGAGCACACCATCGCACGAGGAGGCACGGACGTGACCACGGATGCTGCAGCGCAGGCCTACAACAGCCTGACGATCGAGCTCGCCGAAGATGAGGACTACGACGTCGACATCGCCGCCGACGGACTGCTCGTCCGCGGCAGGCTCTTCGCCTTCCTGGAAGGGGACGACCTCGTCGTCGAACTGCCGGAAGCGCGTGCGAACGACCTGAAGGCTCGGGGCGTCGCGGCCGCATTCCGCGCCGCCGGACATCCGACGCGCGACTGGGTGCGCGTGAGCGACCGCCAGCTCTGGTCCGAGCTATCACGCGAGTCGCACACCTTCGTCGGCGAACCGGCCGTCGGGGGCGAATCCTGAGCGGATGGCGCGGCGTCACGATCCGGCCGGTGCCGGCGTTCACGCCCTTCATCATCGTCAGCATCGTCCAAGTCGTCGCGATCGCGACGGGGGCGGATGCGCTGGTCCAGGTCACGAAGCCGCTCCTGATGCCGGCGCTCGCCATCGCCGTCGTGCTCGCGCGACTGGGGCGGGGGTTCACGCTGCGGGTGGGACTGCTGCTCCTCGCGATCGGTCTGTCCTGGCTGGGGGACCTGGCGCTCATGGTCCCCGGCAACCTCTGGTTCGTGCTCGGGCTCGGCTCGTTCCTGCTGGCGCACGTCGCGTACCTGGTGCTGTTTCTCCGGATTGGCGGGTTCGGCCGGCCGCGCGCGTGGTCGATCGTCTACGCGGTCTGGTTCATCGTGTTCCTGGCGGTGCTCATCCCGAGCCTCGGCTCGCTCGTCGTCCCCGTCGTGCTCTACGGGCTCGTGCTCGGTTCGATGGCGACCGCGGCGACGCGCGTTTCGCCGATGGTGGCTGCGGGAGCTGCGGTGTTCGTCATCTCGGACACCGTCCTCGCGCTCGCCAGGTTCCTGCCTGCGCTCACCATCCCGGGGCATGACGTGCTCACCATGCTCACCTACTGCCTGGGGCAGGGGATCATCGCCGCCGGCGTGCTCGCCGTTCTGGCCCGCGCGACCGTCGAGCCTGCCGCTGCGGTGTCGTCAGGCGCTCGTGCGGGGTGACAACAGTTCGCTGCGCTCGGGATGCTTGTCGAACCACGCGGCGACATACCAGCACATCGGAACGATGCGGTAGTCCGTCGTCGCCTCGATGTCGTCCACCGCGAACGAGACGAGCTCCCCGGCGAGACCGTGGCCGCGGAAATGCGGAGCGGTGTACGCCCGCGTCAACGAGATAGCGCTGCCGAGAACGGAGTAGTCGAGCGCGCCGGCCAACTCGCCGTCGATGTGCACAGCGTAACGATCCGCATCCGGTTCATGCGTGAATTCCTTCGCCATGTGCACAGCCTACGTCCGCTTCAGGATCATGGCCCCGCGCGTTTCCCCAGAGTATGGTTGGCCCTGTGGGAAACCCGACCCGCACCTCGGTTCCACCGCATACCGCAGCGCCACAGCAGGCCGCAGCGTGTCGAACGCCGTAGAACCGTGGAACCGTGGAGGTACCGTGACCATCGAGTCGCACATGCCCAGTCTTTCGCCTGTCCATGAAGCACTGCTCGCGCAGGTCCCCGTGCGGGAGCACACGTTCATCGAGACCGAGGACGTCCCCTACGAACACGAGGGCCTGGCGCTCGAAGGCTATCTCGCCCGCGACTCGCAAGCCGACGAGCGACGGCCGGCCGTGCTCATCCTGCACGACTGGAGCGGTGTCGGAGACAACGTGCGGATGCGCGCCCAGATGCTCGCGCGCCTCGGCTACGTCGCCTTCGCCGCCGACCTGTACGGTGCGGGGGTACGGCCCACCGGCGAGGCGGCCTCCGCCGAGGCGGGCCGGTACTACCGGGACCTGCCCCTGCTGCGCTCCCGGGTCGGTGCCGGCTTCACCCACCTGTTGCAGCATCCCGCCGTCGACCCCGCGCGCCTGGTCGTCATCGGATACTGCTTCGGCGGCACCGCGGCGCTCGAGTTCGCGCGCACCGGGGCACCCGCCCGCGGTGTTGTGTCCTTCCACGGAGGACTGGTCACCCACGACCCGAGCGACGCCGGCGCGATCGCGGCGTCCCTGATGATCCTCACCGGCGGGGCCGACCCGGTCGTTCCGGATGAGGCGATCGCCGCGTTCAAGGATGAACTGCGTGCGGCTCCGCACGTCGACTGGCAGGTGACCAGCTACAGCGGTGCGCCGCACGCGTTCACGGTGCCCGGGTCGGACCGGTACCGTCCGGTGGCGGATGCGCGCAGCTGGCGGGCGCTCGTGTGCTTCCTCGACGAGGTGTTCGCGTAATCGCGCGGGCGTTGGGCGCGCGTGTGCCGTCCATGCGCCCGAGTTCGCGTGAAGCGCAGGTGGGCCGTCCATCCGCCCGCGTTCGCGTCGAGCGCACGCGTACCTCGACGTGCGCTCCCTCACGACGCGTGCGCTCGGCGCCTCTCGCCGTCGTGGCCTCGACGCAGGGTTGCGCCTCGCACTAGGAACGTCTCGCCGCACGTGGTCTACCTCGTGCGCCGAAACTCAACTAGTGCGACGAGCCGCGGATGCGAGCGCGAGCCAGCGTAGACGGCCCCAATTGGCGGCGCCCGACCCCATCATGTAGTCTCTAACGTGGCTTGCGAGCGGTTCCCGCCCGAAGCCGGTGTGTTCCAGGCCTCGCCTGACACGCAAAGCGCGCCCGTAGCTCAACGGATAGAGCATCTGACTACGGATCAGAAGGTTGGGGGTTCGAATCCCTCCGGGCGCACCACACCCTCGGCCAGCCACTCAAGAGGCTGGCCAGTGATCGCAGCCCAGCGCACGAAGTTCGATGCGCTGGGCTCGGTCTTTCCAGTCTCCCATGTCGAGACGGTGGCACGAGCCACACCCAGCCGAGCGGCGATCTCTGCCTGCTCCAGCCCTGCAAGTAGACGCGAGCGGCGCAGCCTGTCGGCGAGCGTCCACGTCGGATTGTCGATCATCGTCATGCGGCTACGTTAGCGCAATCCGCGTCAAATATCCCGACACGCCGCAACCAATCCGCGAACGTGTCACGGCGTGCGGAATGTTCGTGCTGTGACAACAAACCCGACACCGGAGCCTCGGCTGATCCGCCGGCAGATGCGGTTTGAGCGCAACTTCACGCAGCTCCCGAATCCGTGGCTGCGCGACGAGTCGCTGTCCTTCCGCGCTCGTGGCCTGCTGGCCATGCTGATGACGCACGAGGACGGCTGGCACGTGACGCTCAAGGCGATTGCAGCGACGAGCCCGACCGAGGGCATCGACGCGATGCGCTCAGCCACGAACGAGCTGGAGGCTGCAGGCTACCTCAAGCGGGTGACACTGCAGGGCAAGGGCGGCAAGTTCGAGGGCACCACCTGGGAGATTTGCGACCCGCACGACCACGGCGACGTGCCCCTGTTCACCGCGTTGGATCATCCAACAACGGTGGGCACCCGCGTTGGATCATCCAATGCGCACCGCGTTGGATCATCCAACGCCTATAAGAACACAAGTAAGAACACTAAAGAGAGTTCTAGAGACAACCAGACGGGCCCGCACCCTGTCCCGAACTCTGATCGTGTCTGCGACGCCGAGCTGGTCGACGATCGCCATTGCCTATACGGGCACCTCGTCGTCCTCGACTCCGAGCTGGTCGACGCATGAGCCGCCGCCGTCGCTCGACCTACATCAAGCCCGCGCCGCCGGTCTGGGCTCCGCTCGTCGTCATCGCCGGGCTCACCGCCTGCGCGTGGCTGGCTTCACCCCTGCTCTGGATGGGAGTCGCAAAGTGAAATGGTTGGTCTTCAAGCGGCGGGCCCAGCATGGCCTGAGCGCCGGCTGGTATGCGCTGCACGAGTCGAACGGCACCGGCGGATTCTTCCCGTCCCGCGAGGGCATCGAGGGATGGCGGGCGGCTATCGAGTTCGTCGCCTCGCAGATCCGCTGCGAGGTGAGCGCCTGATGCACGACAACGACAGCATGCCGGCGTGGTTCGCCTACACCCTGGGCGCTATCCTGTGGCTTACCCTCGGGGTCGTCTGGCTCCGGATCAAGCGCAGTGAGAGGATCGCCCGCGATGCCGACCAACAACTACGAGCTGGAGAACTGGGACAAGCCGCGGGCTCAGACCAAGTGGGAGCGCAAGACCCACGAGCAGAAGGTGCGCGTGCTGCTCGGCTGGATCGTGGCGACGACGGGCGTGGTGGCAGTGGCGACGGTGGCGAACTTCATCGCGGGTCTCGTGATCGCAGCAGCGGCAGCAGCGCCCAGCTTCTAGACGACGACGAGCTGATAGCGCTCGCTCGCTATCACAACACGCCTTGGTTCCTCGCAGACGATGACGGTGTCGCGCTGCGCTCCGCTCTGATCAAGGTCGAGCGGGCGGCATCCGACGCGCTGCATGCGGAGCGGGCGGGTCGACGGTGAGCCGCCACCACCGGGCGCAGCAGTGGTCGACCCACGCGCCCAAGCTGCGTGC
This sequence comes from Leifsonia sp. Ger2509, assembly GCF_055231915.1. Taxonomy (NCBI): domain Bacteria; kingdom Bacillati; phylum Actinomycetota; class Actinomycetes; order Micrococcales; family Microbacteriaceae; genus Leifsonia; species Leifsonia sp. Ger2509. Next base: position 1,826,889 of record NZ_JBUYVB010000003.1, on the reverse strand, counting down.
CATCATCAAGGCGCAACTGCCTGCACCCTGCGTGAACTGCGGACGGCCGGTGCTGCCCACCGACGCGTGGCAGGTCGGGCATCGCCAGGACGCAGCGAACGGTGGCAGGCCCACCATCGCGAACACCGGCCCAGCTCACACTCGATGCAACCTGTCGGCCGGCGGTAAGCTCGGTGCCCGGATCGTCAACGCCTCCCGCTCTCGGCGCAACGTCGGGCGCCGCTCGTGGTGAGTTTTTTGAGCGAGGCGTCCATACCCCCGCTAGATAGCAGCACGAAATTCTCTCTCGATTTGTGGGATTCGATTCGGGCGCGCGCGCTTCCGCCAACGTTCGCCGGCACCCTCGACGAGACGCCCTCCCTTCGCGTCGAGTTCCTCGTGGGGGCTCGTCTGATGGGCTATGAGCTGGTCGACCTCGACGACGCCGACGAGCTGCAGCGGCTGCAGGCGATGACCCCGCCGCGCTACCCGCTGCAGCCGCAGCAGCTCATCGTCGCGGACGCCCTGAACGCGCCCTACGACGAGTATGTGGTGGAGATCGTGCGCCGCGCGTCGAAGACCACGAGCATCTTCTGTCTCGTGCTCGGCCGGATGAAGTGCAGGCCCGGCTACCAGGTCACCTTCTCGGCGCAGAACGGGGTGAAGGGCACCGCTCGGCTGCGTGAGTGGAAGCGCCGACTGGACACCGTCAACCCGCCCGACGACCTCGACCTGCCGCCGTGGCTGCGCGGCCACCGCCCGGTGCCGAAGAAACGGCAGCAGGCGATCGCCCTGTTCGGTGAGGACGTGCTGCCGGTCGAGGACGAGACCGACACCCGCCGCGGGTTCAAGATCATGATGGGCGAGGTCGGCAAGGGCATCTACTTCGAGAACGGTTCGACGATGCTCGTGTTCAAGCCGGACGCCGAGGCCTACCGCGGCGAGGCTGCCGACTTCGCGTGGATCGATGAGGCGCAGGAAATCCCGGTGGACGCCGGCGGCGACCTGGTCGCCGGTCTGCTGCCGCTGATGGACACCAAACCGAACGCCGCCCTGTGCCTGTCCGGCACCGCCGGCGAAGCCCGCGTGGGTCCGTTCTGGGATTCGGTTAGCCGCATCCGTGAGGCCGACCCGACCATCGGCGGCGTCGACTACTGCGCACCCGAAGGCGTCGAGTGGGCGCAGGTCGAGGACGAGGACGCAGCGATGGAGCTGCTGCGCGCTGTGCACCCGGGCATCGGCACCCTGACCACGATCGAGAAGATGCTGAAGAACTACCGATCCAAGAAGCTGCCGAAGCCGCAGTGGGCGCGCGAGTACCTGTCCATGTGGCCGGAGGCCTACGGCACGAGCGCCATCCCCGCCGGATGGTGGAACGACGCGATCGCACCGATGCAGGCGAAGCCGCGCCGCGTCGCGTTCGGGTTCGACATCGCCCCGCGCGGGTCGTCGGCCGCGATCGTCGCCGCATGGCGCGACGAGTCCGGCACCGCGTGCATCGAGGTCATCGAGCACCGGCAGGGTACCCGGTGGATGCCCGCCCGGATGCGTGACCTGTCCCGCGGCTACCCCGGGTCGACGCTCGCCTACGACTCGTTCGCGGAGAGCACCGCCACGGTGACCGAGGCGCTGGCGCTGCGACCGCGGCCGCGGCTGCAGAAACTCGTCTACGGCGACATCGCCGCCGGCTGTGTGCAGTTCCTGCGCGACCTCGAACGCGGCACCCTGCAGCACTTCGACGACGCTTCGCTGAACTCGGCCGCGATGATCGCCACGCAGCGCGAGGTCCGCGGCGACAAAGGCATCTGGCTGTGGGGTAAGCCGCTCGACGGCGGCGACATCTGCCCGCTCGTCGCGGCCACCCTGGCGCTGCGGAACTGGGACCAGTACCACGCAGGCAAGACACGAGAACGGACGACGGCAGTGGTGGTTGCAGCATGAGCGCATTCGTAGACGGGTCGCACGAGACGTTCGTGTATGGCTGCCATCTCTGCCCGTTCTGGCGCGGCATTGCCCTGTCGAAGGACGCCGCCGAAACCCAGGCGATCGCCCACGAAGAGACCTTCCACGGCACGCAGCAGCTCCGCAACAGCCGCGACCGCCGGCGGGCGCGACACGCCAAACGCGACCGGGAATTGATACCGACGCCGTAAATGTCCGGATCGAGCCCTGAGCATCTAACTCATGGGAATTCTCGGCGGGTTCAAGTTGGCGCAGCAGGTCGCCGCGTCGAACGTTGTGCCGTTCGTGCGACCCAAGGCTGTTGCCTCACCGTGGGCCGACAGTGAGCTGGCACAGATCCTCACCGGCGAGCTGTTCGGGCTCGACACTGACCGGCTGCCGCTGACCCGACTCGAGGCGCTGCGCGTGCCGTCGATCGCGAAGGCCCGCGCCGTGCTGCACTCGCTGATCGCCTCCCGGCCGCTGCGCGCCTATGACGCCACCGGCCCGCTGGCCACCCAGCCGACCTGGCTCTACCGCTCCGACACCGGAGTGTCGCCGTACCTGCGCAACTGCCAGATGCTCGATGACATCGCGTTCAACGAGGCGAGCCTGCTCGCGGTCAAGCGCGGCACCGCCGGGCAGATTCTCGATGCGGTCAACGTGCCCTATGACACGTGGCGGGTCGACGCGGACGGCTACATCCTCGTCAACGATGAGCAGGTCGACGAGAACGACGTGGTCTACATCCCCGGCCCCGGCCCCGGCCTGCTGCTCGCCGCGGCCGAGACGATCCGCGCCGCCCGGGCGATGGACCGGGCGTGGGCGCAGCGGGTGCGCAACCCCATCCCGCCGATCCTTCTCAAGGAGAAGGAAGACAACGGCATGACGGTCGACGAGGCGAAGCCCTACGTGCTGGCGGTCGCTGAGGCCCGCCGCAACCTCGACGGCGGCGTGATGTTCCTGCCCTACTCGATGGATGCCGAGTTCGCGCAGGCGACGGCCGAGACGAGCCTGTTCGAGAACGGCCGCAACGCGTTGCGGATCGACTTCGCCAACTACTTCAACATGCCCACTGCGATGCTCGACGGCAGCGTGGCCCAGGCGTCGCTGACCTACTCGACCCAAGAGGGCCACCGCAACGAGCTGTTCGACTACACGGTGCCGTACTGGGCCAATCCCATCGAGCAGGCGCTGTCGCTCGACAACGTGGTGCCGCGCGGCCAGCGTGTGCGCTTCGACTTCACCGACCTACTGACCAGTCAAGCCGAGCCCACCGGGCCGGCAGAGGAGGACTAACACCAATGGAACTCGGCGCTTTCACTGTCGATGTCGATGCGCGGATCGTGCGCGGCATCCTGCTCCCGTTCGGGGAGACCTCGAAACTGTCCATGTCCAAGACCGAGCCGGTGTACTTCTCGGCGGACGCGGTCGAGCTGCCCGCCGACCCGTCCGTGGTCACCCTGAACGTGGAGCACGACCAGTTCGGGCCGATCGGCCGGGCGACCCACCTGGAGAAGCGCCGCGAGGGCGTCTACGCCGAGTTCGCGATCGCCCGGACGCCCGAAGGCGACGAGTACCTGTCCAGCCAGTATCCGGCCGGGAAGCTCAAGAAGCTGTCGGCCGAGCTGCGCGGCATCGTCCGCGACACCGTCGACAGGACGAAGGCCGTCGCCGGGCTCATCACTGGCGCGGCGCTCTGCAGCGAAGGCGCGTTCGAGACCGCGGCGCTGTTCGCTGTGGCACCCGCCGATGGCTCGGTCGAGGTCGACGGGGTCGAGGTGCCGGCCGAGTCGTCGAGCACGTCGAGCTACACCACGACCGGCAGCGACGGCTCCGAATGGTCGGACTCGACCGAGACCACAGAGAAGGTCGAAGACCTCGGGAGCGGCAAGAAGCGCGTGACCCGAACCACCGTCACCGTGACGGAAATCACCGAGCCTGACCCTCAGGCCACCAACACACAGGAGGACACCACCGTGGGCGCTGCAACCGTTCCAAGCACTCTGGCCGCATCCGCGGCCAACCTGGTCACCCCGGCCGGGCTCATCGACGAGCAGAGCGCACGTGACGTGTTCTCGCTCATCACCCGCGCCAAGCGTGGCGACAGCGAGGCCGAGACCATGCTGGCCGCGCTGACCGACATCAAGGTGACCGGTGCCGGTGCGCTGCCGGTCGCCGGTGTGCTCCAGCCCAACTGGCTCGGTGAGGTGTGGAAGCAGCGCACCTACAACCGGCGCTACATGCCGCTGATCGGGCAGGGCAACATCGTCGCGATCGATGAGAAGGGTTTCACCGTCTCTGCCGGCACCGAGCCGGTGCAGCCGTGGAACGGTAACAAGGCGGACGTGCCCTCGTCGGGCGGCACCACCGCGCTCGTGGCGTCCGTGTTCCAGCGCTGGGGCTGGGCGGCCGACATCGCCCGGGAGTTCTTCGACATCCCCGGCAATGAGGAAGTCATCGCCGCGTTCCTGCGCCTCGTGACCAACAGCTACGCCCGCGTCACCGACAAGTGGACCTGCGCCCAGCTCGTCGGCTCGGCAACGCTCGTCGCCCCGGATGTCTACCCGACGCTGCCGGATGTCCGCGACTACCCGACCGCCATCAAGCAGCTCATCCAGGGTGTCGACGCGATCAGTGCCGACCCGATCGACGACACGCCCACGTTCGCCATCGCGAACGCGGCCGCGTGGAAGGAGATCATCTACGCGCCCAAGGATGCGCTGCCGCAGTGGCTCAGCGTCGATTTCGGCATCACCGACCAGTCGGGCACCGCAGACGGCAAGGTGCATGTGGTCCGTGGCGATCTCGGCATCGAGGACACGTCAGCCGTGCTCGTCGGCGCGAAGGACGCTGCGCACGTCAACGAGCTGCCCGGTGCGTCGCCGCTCCAGCTCGACGCGATCGACATCGCCCACGGCGGCGTCGACCGGGCGAACATCGGCTACACGCAGTTCATGGCCGACTACGCGCAGGCGCTCGTCATCATCGGCGAAGCCGACGCGTAACCACCGGACACTCAAGGGATAGGGCAGGCACGATCATGGGATTCTACGAAGGCGACGCGCCAGCGCAGCCGCTCATCGTCGAGCCTGCCCTAGACCTTGGGCCGTTCACCGCCGCCGAGGCGCTGCTGCTGTCCCCGGAAGGCAGCGAGACCCCGATGGTCGCGACGATCGATTCCGAGCTGGACCAGATCAGCATCGCGTGGCCGGCCGAGGTCGAGCTGACCCCGGCCGGGCTGTGGCGGGTGCGACTGACCCTGACCAACACCGCCGGTGCGCGCCAGCTCGTCGCCGCGTTCCCGGTCGTCGTCGATGCGTTTGAAGACGGTTGGTACACCCTCGACGCCGCCCGCGACGACTGGGCGGACGCACCACGCGCCGACCTCAAGCTGTACGAGCTGCTGCAGGGTGCCAAGGGACAGGTGCTCGACTTCGCGCCCGCGCTGGCCGAGGATGCCCCGGTGCCGGGGAACTATAAGACCGGGCAACTGATGCAGGCCCGGAACCTGTGGAACGCGGCGCTGGTCGACCCGTCGAACGGTGGCATCGGTGAGGACAGTTTCATGATCAGGCCCTACCCGCTCGACTGGATGATCAAACAGGTACTGCGGCCGCGCCGTGGCGTCCCGGTGGCTCTCTGATGTCCGTGCGATCCGACCTCGAGGCCTTGCTCACCGCGGCCATCCCGACCACGTGGCGCGTTGTGCCGTCACAGCGCAACACCGACAAGCTCGACGCCGTCACGATCAAGCTCAAGCAGGACGAGATCGTGAACACGCCCGAAGCGCCGAAGGGCTCCTACACCTACACCTACGTCATCGCACTGATCAGCCCGCTGAGCGACTTCGAGCGGGCCGAGATCGCCCTGGACGACGACGTGCAGACGCTCTGGGAAGTCCTCGAATCGATCAGCCCCCGCATCAAGCCGACCAAGGCAACCAAGGTGACCGCCGGCGCGTACCTCGCCTACGACATCGAAACATCCATCCTCGCAGAGAAAGAGAGCTAACCCCTCATGGCCAAGATCCTCAACAAAGCGCTGTTCCTCCAGAACGCCACCGTCGAAATCGACGGATCATCCTTCGAGGATGCCGTGTCCTCGGTGGCATTCACCCCGACCACCAACCAGGTCGTCTTCAAGGGCCTCACCCCGACCGCGATCCAGAACTTCTCGACCCCGGCGACGTGGGTCTGCGCGCTCGACTTCGCGCAGGACTGGACCACGCCCGGCAGCCTCGCCCAGTACCTTCACGAGCACGAAGGCGAAGTGGTGCCGATGACGTTCCTTCCGGAGGCCGACGAAAACGTGGACAGCCCGACCGTCACCGCGGATGTCGTCATCGTCCCCGGTGCGATCGGCGGCGCGGGCGGCGCGGTGGCGACCTCGTCGGTGTCCCTGCCGGTCAACGGTCGCCCGGTCATCGTCCCGGCACCGTAACCCCGCGGGCCGAGAGGGTCGACACCATGCCGCTGCTGAAGATCAGCACCAAATCCTCGACCGCGCTGCGTGCGACAGTGCAGGCGTTGAAAGTCATGGATAAGACCCTCTCGGCCAACATCCGGAAGTACACCAAGTCGGAGCTGCTGCCCGAATGGCAGAAGGGCCTCACCGAGCACGCGCTGAGCAGGGTGCAGATTCGGACCCTCGCTGACACGGCCCGGGTCGCGGTCAGTAACACGAACGTCACCCTCAAGTCGGCCACAGTCGGCAAGCCGCTCTCCGGCGGTCTGAATCCGAAAAGGCAGTGGTCGGCGCTGGAGTTCGGAGCCGACCGCGGCGACACCCGGAAGACGACCTACAACGCTCGCAGCTCGAAGGGCCGACCCTACACAGTCACCCGCAACACCAAACGGCAGCTCCCGCCCCGGTCCCGCACTGGCTGGGTCGTCTACCCGACAGCCGCCAACCTCATCCCGCGGTTCGCCGCCCTGTGGGTACAGACCACCGTCCGCACGATCTATGAAGCATTCGAAGGGAAGCCCTGATGTCCGCCGGCGTGAACATCCCTATCGCGGTCGATACCCGCGACGCGGTCAAGAGCACCGGTGACCTGGCGAAGGGCTTCGACTCGGTCGCATCCTCCCTCGACGAACTCGCCACCGATGGCAGCAAGTCGGGGGCGAAGCTCGAAGAGTCGATGCGCGATGCGCAGCGCGAGACCAAGGAGACCGGCGACGCGTTCCAGCAGCTCGCCCGGACCCAGCGGCAGGCCAACAGTCAGAGCACGAGCGACTTCGAGCTGTCCACCCGGGAGAAGACGAAGCTCAACCGGGAGGCCATCCACGAGATCGGTAACGAGGCGAAGCAGAACGCCGCCGAGACCTTCTCCAGCTTCGACGGGTCGGCACAGTCATTCGTCGATGGCATCCAGGGCACCCTCGGCGGACTCGTCGGCTCGCTCGGCCCGGTCGGGCTCGCCATCGGTGCAGCCGGCGCGCTCGCTATCGGTCTGGTCAACGGTGCCCTGCAGAAGGGCGACGAGACCAGCCAGCAGTTCAAACAGGATGTGGCCGACCTCACCCAGGCGCTCATCGACGCCGGCGACAGCGGGCAGGTGTCAATCGATCACATCGTCGATGCGCTCAAGAAACTGGCCACCACCGGCGACACATCCGGGGTCACCCTGCAGAAGCTCTCCGAGCTCAGCAAGCGATCCGGGAACACCTTCGAGGATGTCGCGCAAGCCTACTCAGGCAACGCCCAGCAGTTGCGCGAGCTGACCCTTGCCCAGCATGAGCACCTGCAGTCGCTGCGCGAGCAGCAGATTCAAGCCCAGTCGAACGCGGACATCGTCCCCGGCGTCATCGACGATCTCGCCAAGCAGGCCGGGGCGCAGAAAGACCTCGTCGACATCCTCGACCAGGCCGCCGCGAAGGCCGACGCCGCAGCGAAGGCCGACGAACTCTACGCCGAGTCGGGCGCTCCCGAGATGGAGCGCAAGAAAGAGCTGGTCGCGCAGATCGGCAAGGCCTACTCCGACACCGCCGGCAACGCTGACGACTACATCAACCAAGAGCGGCAGCTTCTCGACGTCTCCAAGTACATCAAAGCGATGCAGGCCAAGCAGAAGGCGCTGGAGGACTACCAGACCAACCTCGCCTCCAGTGGCCTCTCCGACGCCGCCAAAGGGTTTCTGGAGTCCGAAGGGCAGGAGACCGCGGCCGCGCAGCTCGCCGGGTACAAACAGGCCTCACCGCAGCAGCAGGCCGAGCTGAACGACATCTGGGCGAAGGCCGGTGCCGGCAACGGGCAGACCTACGCCAACAACTTCCAGAACAACATCCCGCACAACATCGCCGGACCTGAGATCGTCGCCACCTGGCGCATCGACGACTCGGCGCTGCAGCGCGCGATCCGGGCGCAGACCAACGTCACTGTCCCCGTTCGTCTCGTCGATCCCCGATCAGGTAGGGCCATCAATTGACAACCACCATCACCCGCAACCCGCGCACCACCGTCACCGATCGCATCAACCGGGTCACCAACCCGGCCCGCCGGACGGCAACTGGCTGGACGGTCTACGCGGGCGCGGGCGGAACGTCCGCAGCGTCTTCGCAGACGGGCAGCGGCCCCGTCGCCGGCGTGACGACCTACCAGCGCCAGACGTGGACGGTCGCCTCCACCAACTACGGTGACATCATCTACGGCGCGGGCAAAGAGTTCCAGGTGTCCAACCTGATCGGCCGCGGATTCACCGCCTCCATGTATATCCGCAACACTCTGGCGATGACGCAAGCGAAGCTTGTGGTCGAGTTCTACACCTCGGCCGATGTACTGATCGGGTCGGCGTTCGTCGGCGCTAACACGACGATCAGTGCGTCGCAGTGGGGGCGCGTCGCAGTGATCAACCAGCTCGTGCCGGCAGGTGCGCAGTACGCCATCATCCGCGCCCGCTCGGGCGTGCCGCAGACGGTCGGCTCCGTGCTAGACGGCACCGCACTGCTGTTCGAAGCGCCCGGGATCGTTCTGGACACGTACTTTGATGGGACCACCGCGAACGTTCCACCGAACGCGATCTACACGTGGGCCGGTACGGCGGACGCCTCGACCTCATCGAAGGGCCACTACGACCCGGCCGACATCTTCACCCCGGACCTGATGACCGGCTACGACCTGTCGGCACCGATCGGGAACACCCTCAACCCGATACCCGGGGATGGTTTCCCGTGGGTCACCTTGCACCCGCTCGGGGCGCGCGCCGGTGACCTCACGTTCCTCGTCAAGTCCGACGCCGCAGTGAACACGCTGCGCCAAATGCTGAGCATCGCGACCTACTGGCTGCTGGCTGACACCGACCGGCCGTGGATCAACATGCCGTTCGCGCTCGGCGGTGGCCAGGTGCGGGTCGCGCTCGACCCAGACACCCGCGACGCGTGGCTGGTCAGCTTCGCCGTGGTCGAGCAGGCGGAACTCTGATGGGCCGCCAGATCATCGCCAAGATGTGGCTGCCCGATAAGACGACCACGTTCGACATCATCCGGATGAACGTGACCGCCGACGAGGGGTGGATGCCCTACTACCAGGGCAGCATCACCATCCCGCCGCCGAGCGCCGCCCAGCTCGCCACCCTCGACCCGCGCACCTACCCGGTGATCGGCGTCGCCGTGTGGTCCTTCGACGTGCAGGGCAACAACGACGGCACCCAGTCCCAGTCACTGCTCTATGTGCCGCTGGTCGTGCGCAACTACACCCGCAACTACGGCACCGACGACTCGCTGACGCTGGATGTAGCCTCCACCGAGTTCAAGCTGCAGCAGTTCGCCCGCGCGGAGACCACCGACTACGTACCCGGCACGAAACGCATCGACGGGCTCGTGAACGATGCGCTGGCCTTCGCCGGGGAGCCCGCGCTGCTGTTCTTCGGCCCGGACGCCTCGACGGCCGCAACGCCCGCGTCCACCCTCTCAGTCGGGCAGACGCTCGACGACTGGATCAACCCGCTGATCACGGCCAAGGGGTGGGTGCTCTATCCGATCCTCGAGAACGGTCCCACGTTCGACCCTGCCCCGTTCCCGCCGACCGCCGCCCAATACGCCCTGATCACCGCCGCCCAGCGCGCGGCCGGGAACGGGGCAGGCTACCTGCACACATTCCAGTACAACTCCGACATCATCGACGCGTCGATGACCATCGACACCGATTCGCAGTACTGGGGTGATGCCGTGGTCTATCGGTACCGGTGGAACGACGCCGCGACCAACACCAACCGGCTCAAGACCTACACCGCCAAGCCCGCCGCCGGCAGCTACCACAAGACCCTCGTGCAGGATTTCAGCACACCCGACCCCGGCGTGAACGGTGCCACCGCAGCGCTCGCCCGCGCCCAGACCATCGTCATCAACGCCGAGATAACCGTGCCGCTCGCCTCCGGCACCAACGCAACCGCGATCGGCGTGCAGACCGGCGACCCCGTCAACGTCATCCTTCCCGAGGGCACCCTGTCCGGCATCGCCCGCCGGATCACCTGGTCATTCCCCGACGACCGCATGACGATCAGCCTTCCCCAAGCGAACTGGATGTGACCATGACTGCATACGTTTACCCCACCATCGTCCGAGCCGTCTCGGACAGCTTCGACGATCACGTCGAGCGCCACTCGGTCAACCCTGGCACCGACTACAAGGCACCGAAGGGCACCACCGTAGTGTCGGTCGCTGCCGGGGTCGTGACGGACGCCTACGGGGCGCCGGACGGTTCCGGAGGGCGCCGAATCCACATCGACCACGACGACGGCAGCGGGGCCGATTACCTGCACTTGAACGCGCTTAGCGTCTCGGCCGGCGATCGGGTCAAGCAGGGGCAGAAGATCGCCGTCAGCGGCGCATCCGGATCCGAGTCCGGCAAGCCAAACAACGACGGTTACGGGCCGCACCTTCACATCTCGTTCAGACGAAACCACAGCCACGACTACGGCAACGTCGGCAACGTCGACTTCGACGCACTCATGCGGTCGCAGACCGCACCCGCAAGCATCCCCGCCGCCGGCGGGGCCACCCCGATAGGAGAGACCGAGATGGGCAAGTTCATCCACAAGAAAGACAGCACGATCGGCTACGTCAGCCCCGAGGGCAAACTCACCCCGCTCGTCAACATGGACGAGGTGCGCGCCATCGAGGCGGTCGGCCTCGCCAAACAGGCCGAGATGATCGAGCTGTCCGACAATCTGATCTGGGACAAGCTGGCGGCGATCACCGCGCGCCAGAAGTGAGCGATGGGGTGTGGGTCGCGATCGTTGGAGCGGTCGCGGCCATTATCGCTGCAGCCCTCGCCACGTGGCAGGCTGTCCGCGCCCGTCGAGAGAACCGCCAGGAACATCTAGAGGCGCGGGTCGCCCGAACCGAGCGCGACAATCGGCTGCTCTGGCTGTGGTGCCGGCAGCTCGTTGACCACATTTACAGGCAAGACCCGCCGCCACCACCCGAGGCCCCGCACGGCCTCTTCGAGGACACCTACCCACGGAAGGAAACAACACCATGACCACCACGGACACGGACACCATCACACCCAAGCCTCTGCTGCCGCTCAAGGCTCGCCAGGTCATCTATGCTGTCGCGGCCCCTGTGGGCGCAGCGGCGGGCGTGATCGCCGGCACGCAGGTATTCGGCCCGCAAGCGTCGATCATCGCCGGAGCGGTCGCCGCCGCCTGCGTTGCGGCGATCGGCGGGACCGCGGGAGCGAACGCCCGCTAACGAGACTGGCCCCCACGTAGTGATGTGGGGGCCAGCGTTGATGGGATGCGCGACTAGCGCGGTTCGGAGTAGTCCCCGCACGAGCACACGAATCGTTGTGTGCGCGCGTTGTAGATCATGTCCGTCGCTTCCGGGCAGTTGGGGCAGATTGCTCCAATAGCGCCATGACGGATGCGGCCGCGTTTTTTGCGTCGACCAAACCAGTCGTCCTGGGGTAAGGTGATGACGTCCCTCCTCTCAAAATGCGATTAATCTTCACAATTTGAGTATGACGAGAGAAGGTTCCGGAAACGGCCCCTGTTCGCCCTGGGCGTTAATGACGCAGGGAATACAACAAAAGCCTCACCCAACTTGGGCGAGGCTTTTGTGGGTATCAGCCAGCGGCCGCGAGCACAGCCCGGCGTAGTGAGTCGTCTGCCACCTCGACATAGAGTTTCGTCGTCGCCGGCGACGCGTGGCCGAGCAGCGCCTGCACCACGAAAACGTCACTGTGCCGATAGGTGCGGGTGCCGAACGAATGCCGCAGGGTGTGCAGCGTCCACTCGTCGGGCAGCACCACGGTGGCCAGCTTGCCGACCCAGCGCGGCGACAGGTGCCCGCCGTCCGACCCCGGGAACGCCCACCCATCAGGCAGGGTGCGCAGCTCCAGCGCAAGCCGTGGCGTCAGCGGTACGGTGCGCTGTTTCGAGCCCTTGCCGTTGACCCGCAGGGACCAGCCGTGCAAATCCTCGAACAGGTCGCGGGAGTGTATCTGTGCGATCTCGGCGCGGCGCAGCCCGGCGTCGTGCGCGAGCCGCAGAATCAGCTTGAGCCGGTCGTCAGCGTGCGCCAGTGCCTGCTCGTAGACGCGTTCCGGGGTTGGCCGCGGCCGCGGCTGCGACGGTGCCACCCGGGGCAGCGCCAGACCCACGTTCGCTTCGACGCGGCCGACCGTGGACGCCCAGCCGTAGAACGATCGCATCGTGGTGCGCCGGCCGCGTCGGGTCTCCGGTTTCCATTCCTGCTCGCCGGCGTAGATCACGAGCTGGTCGCCGGTCACCTGCCAGGGCTCGACGCCGATCCGGCGGGCGAGGTGCTGGAGGTGCTGCCGCCTCGTGTTGCAGGTCGTCGAGGGTGCACCGGCGGCGCGTTGTGCTGTGAGGTAATCATGAATTGCTTTGGTCCAGGAGTCTGAGAGTACGTTCATATTTCCCTCCCGACTATCGGCACGGTCGCCATGCCCCGTTAGGGGGTATCGACGACCGGCGCATGCCACGACTGATGCAGGGCATCGTCGCGGACGATCGCGCCGCACGTTTCACACTCGGTCACGGGCACGGCTTGGGGCTGGTCGATGCCCTCGACGCCGTCGATATCGGTCCGCGCAATAACCTGCTTGATGGTGCCCATGAATGCTCCCGTTCGTGTTGAGTATGGTTTGAGGGTGATTCAGACAATGGATGTGCTGGTTTGGGTGAAGCGAGCAGACCTCGACGACGCACTCGCTCTGACAGCGGGCGGAGTGTCGGCGACCGCGGATCACGATTGGAACGTCACGGTTGACCCGACCGTGTGTGTCGTGAAATATTCGGTCTTGCTTGGCCAGGGAGCTGACGTGCCGGACGGACTTGACGCGGTAAAGCACGTCCTCGCGAACCTGGACGCGTCTGGCCTCTGGTACCAGTACTACTCATCCGGCAACTCTGTTTCTCCAACGGACTGAAAGCCCTGCCGTCCGGCGGACAGGGGGCACGCCAGGTTGGGGCATCCGTCGTGCCCGAACGTGTACGAGCGACACCTGATGCACTCGGCCACGGCGTCGAACATGTGCCCCTGGAACGCGCAGCAGCCGGCCTCGGCCCAGCCGCGCGGATTGTGATGCAGCCACACGGTATAGGCGCCGGCGGGGTCGAGGCAGAACGGGCAGACCCCGCCGAGACATTCCAGCTCGTGCGCCGGCCCGTCGTCGCTGTTAACGTGGTGCCCGCAGGGCAGCACCGGCACGACCTCGCCCCGGCTGTCGAGGTCGAACATCGCCAGGGCGCTCACGCGTCGATCTCCAGTAGTTCGGGCTCTTCGCTCGCGTAGCGTCGGTGGCTGACTCGCACGTGCCTGGCGGCATCCTCCAGGGCCGCGTCGGGATCATCTGCGCCGGCCTCGAAGCGTCGCGAGCAGAGCGTGCAGCGCATCATTCGTCGAACTCGATCGCCTCGAAGAACAGTGGGCGAGGCTCGGCAATGACGACACCGCAGCGGTAGCACTGGCCCAGCTCGTGGTGGCCCCATTTGTGCTCGCACTCGCCAATGAAGTCCGCCAGGTCGAGCGGATATGCCAAGTTGTCGAGGTTGGTCAACGAGCGCTTGTGACCGGCCATCCGTTGCGGGAATCCAAGGTGGGTGTCGAGCATGCACCACGCCTTGCCGTCCGCATCCGTCACCCACTGGCCGTCGGGCAGCGCTGCCGCTTCCGCCGGCGTGTTGACCACGAAGTCCCCGCTCATCGGTCGCCTGCCTCACGGCTTGCGACACGGTCGCGCATCAGTGCGCGTGTGATCAGGGCGAAGGCGAAAAGCCCGGTTAGGATGTCATTCGCCCGGGGGGATTCGATCCCCCAAGCTACTGAACAGAAGGTTGGGGGATCGAATCCCTCCGGGCGCACCAAATGAGGTAGTCGCGGTACTCATCCGCACCAATCAGAACCCCGTCGGTGATCCGGCGGGGTTCTGTCGTTTCCCCGTTAAGAAACGCCACGCTCGTGTCGAGCGCAGCCGCGACGGCTTTGATCTCCGGGAAGTACCAGCGAAGTCGGCCGTGCATTTTTGCACTGAGGTTCTGTCGCGCAACACCGATCTCTTTCGCAAGGGCCGCCAAGGTCATCTTTCGACGGAACAGCAGCAAGGTGATTCGCTCGGCTGTTACGTCCGTATCCCCGACAGGTACCTGGAAAACATCGGTCATGCGACCATTCTCTGACCAGATGGCGCGAATACCAAGCACTATGGTAACTTCTCTGCTTAGCGAATAGAAATTATTCGCATGTCGGGAAGGAACGCCATGCACGAAACGTCGCCGATCGTTGCGAACAACATCCGACAGTGCCTGCGTGATCAGGAGCGTTCGGCTTCATGGCTTGCACGAAAGCTCGATCGGCCGTTCGTGTGGTTGGACCGGCGACTTCGTGGCGCGGTGTCGTTTTCGATCGACGACTCGATGAGGATCGCAAGCATCCTCGGCGTGGGCATCGAGGCTCTTATCGCTGATCCCGCGGCCCCGAGCCGGTCAGCCGTCAACGTCTCCGCATAGAAATGGCCCCCTGCTGTAACAGGGGGCCGTGATCCTGAAAGGAATCATGATCTCAGTCAATGATACTTCGAGCGACCTCGGAGGAGGAGCGAACTGTCGCATTGAACCGGCGTCAGGAGGGCTTGGACCCTTCGCGTCCGGTGCGCAATCGCGTCGCGCTTTCGGCCGGGAAGCGTTCACGACAGAAGGCCGCGTTGGGGTGCTGTCGTCGGTGCTCGACGCGGCAGGGGTGGAGCGGGCCGCGTACGACGAGCGCGTGTTGATGTGGCTGGCTGGCACGTCACCTGAAACGGTCGGTGTCGTTGCAGGGTGGGTTGCCCGCTCGGGCGGCATCGACGACGCCTCATCGCTCGTCGACGTCGTCGCCACACCCGTGGCGCAGGTGGGACGTTCCCATGAGTGAGCCGATCGCAATCGGACGATCCAACCCAGTTCTGAACATTGCGACCGCGTGCGGCGTTGGGGTTCTCGCGACTGGCGGGTTCACGCTGAGCTTCGCGTCGCTGCGCGATCTCGCGATCGCCTCGGGGATTCCCGCTGAGCTCGCATTCATTTGGCCGGTGATCGTCGACGGCTTCATTGTGGTCGCAACCGCGGCCGCGTTCGTCCTTGGGCGGCGAGGTCGTCGGGTGTCCTGGTATCCGTGGGCGGCCCTGGTCGTGTTCTCGGCGATCAGCGTTGCGGGAAACGCGCTCCACGCGACCGAAGCAAACCTCAGAGTCCCGCTCGCTGTTGCGACCGTCGTCTCTGCGGTGCCGGCCATCGCGCTCCTGCTCGCCTCGCACCTGCTCGTGGTCATGGTGAGTTCCCAGAAGAACAGAGCGCGAACCTCTAGAACAGTCACTCCGACCAAGCTGTCTGCCTCGCCGCCTTCGGTGGAAGCGCACAAGCCGAAACCAGAGCGGACCGAGACCCCTCATCCCAACCGTTCTCCCGAACCCCGCTTCGTTCTCGAAGCCCGGGTCCGCGAGGCCATTAACGAGGGAACGCATGTGACCGGTTCGATGGCAGCCGAGTGGGCGGGAGTGCCGCTCACCACGGCCAAGCGCTGGCTGAACGAGATCAAGAAGACCATCGCTGATGAAAGCGAAGCATCCGTCGAGATCTCAACGATCGGAGCACCCGCATGACGGCCATCCAGGACGCCGCTTGTTTCTCGTGCGATCCGACGGAACGCCCAGGTTGCCGGGAGAAGCGGCAGGCCAGGCGCTTTTGGGCCGAGTTCGCCGAATCGCAGCTCGAACGATACGAACGAGCCGTTTCGATCCATCCCTTAAACGTGCGGGACCTGACGTCGAGGCAGATCGTCGAGGGCAAGAATCTCGCGTTCTGGCGACGCCGGAACGCTGAGATCGCGGCAGCCCCTCATTATGTCCGTGATCTTGAGCCGCTCGAAACTCACGGTCGGTCTGAAATGGGAGGTGATGTTTAGTGGCGACGGCTATTGCGACGACGAACCAACTCATCGTGGACGACCTACCGGCGGAGCGTCTGCACTGCTCTCGATGGTTCGCGTCCTGCCCGGAGAAGCAGCGGTGAGCATCCGAGCGCTGAACTGGGCGATGGCAGCCCGCACCGGCTCACCCTCCCGTAAGGCTGTCCTGGTCGTGTTGGCAGACAAGGCGGACGAACAGGACTCCTGCTTCCCGTCGGTGGCGCTGATCGCGTACGAGGCTGAGCTTTCGGAGCGAAGTGTCCGTGACCAGATCGCACAGCTTCGCAAGCTCGGCTTCGTCGCCATCGAGCCACGTTTCAACAGGCGGGGTACGCAGATCAGCACCCGCTACATGCTGGACGTCGAGAACACGCGGCCGACGGGTACCCGGCAAGATTTGCCGGGTATTGAATCCGCGGCCGTTGGCACATCCTCCGCCGTTCCATCGGGCGAGGAATCCCGCGAGTTTGGTACCCGGCAGGATTTGCCGGGTACGCTGCGGGAGCTGCAGGGGGAGGGTGCAGCTGTCGCAGGGGGAGGGTGCGAGAGCTGCACCCCCACTACGTTGAACCCTCAAGAGAACCCACAAGAGAACCCTCATTCGTCTTCGAACGATTCCGTCGCGACCGAAAACGCACCTGGCCTCGTGGCCGCCGCAGGTCCACCGACGGACGACGACGATGATTCCAGTTCAGGCTTCGCGGTCGACCCAGCGCTGGCGAACCTGATGCGAGAAGTGCATCCGCGACTTGACGCGGAGCTGCTGGTGCAGCGACTGTCACCGAGGGTGCGAGTCGAAACGATCGACCTGGAGCGAGCAGCCGTGGAGATCGTCACGGCGTCGACGCGAGCGATCGGCGATCCGGTGGCATACGTCGCATCGTCGATCGAGCGAGAGCCCGGTCGGTGGGTTCGCCCTGAGCTGCTCGTCACTGATCCACCGACCAGCCCAGTGCCGGCTCGCAGCGGAGCGCAGGAGGCCGCCGATGTGCGGTCGGCGCGAGCTCGGGGACTAATCCCGAAGGACTGGCCGGAGTCGTCACCACTCGACCCGGCATCCCGCGCAGCGCTCGAGGCAGCTCGAGATGCGGACCGAGCCAGGATC
The DNA here is from genome assembly GCF_055231915.1 of Leifsonia sp. Ger2509. Lineage (NCBI taxonomy): Bacteria > Bacillati > Actinomycetota > Actinomycetes > Micrococcales > Microbacteriaceae > Leifsonia > Leifsonia sp. Ger2509. The sequence continues at coordinate 1,809,453 of NZ_JBUYVB010000003.1, read as the reverse complement.
GATCCACCACGCCAACGAGAGGAAATCTACGCATGACCGAGGAAACCACGAACCCGGATCGACGGATCCTGTCCTGGCTTGAGCAAGGCACTGGTCGGCGGATCTTCCGGCTTTCGATGCGGCAGTGGGGGCTCGTCGCCGCGGTCCTCGCCGCATTTGGGCTGATCGTGATCGTCGGACTTGTCCTCACACCACAGCAACCGCGTCTGACGAATGCCAACGCGTCCGATCTGATCGGATGCCGTCTGAGCCTCCACTCGGCATCGGGAGTGACAAACGAACTCGGTCGCGCCGAACGATTCACAGAAGGTGAAAACGGCCCGAACGTGTACGTCGAATTCGGCTGGTTCGACGACTTCGGCCACCCGCGCCGCGAGAGGGAGACGAAGCTGACGCCCGCGTGGGTTCCAGCTTCGATAATCACGGGCTACACCTGCGATGAGGGTGCGACATGGACACGCTTCGAGAAGTGATCTCGGGGCCCGTGGATGATCCGGCGGTTCAGGACGCGAAGGTCATCGCTGCCGCTGTCGAGAGAACCCGCGGAATGGTCATCTCGCGCCTCGGAACCTATGGGCGTCAAAGCGATACCGAACAAGTCCTCGCGGACATCCTCTCGATCGTGTGGGAGCGCACCGCCGTCTCCGGGCGTGCGAACGAGGCGACGCTCGGCCGATACACGACCGGCACCGCGCAACACGTCGTGCGGCAGCACATCTACAAACGGGCCCGCCGCCGCGAAGTGTTCGACCACGAAACCGCCGATTCGACAAGCCCTGACCTGCTCGAACGGTTATCGGCTCGAGATGAGGCCCGCGCGATCTGCCGCCACATCCGCGCATCCGTAGGTGAGAGCACCTGGTCCAAAGTCGTGCAGCGATTCGATCCGGATGGATTCGACCATGAAATCAGCGGGGCCACGAGCTGGTGGGTCCGACAAGTGGCCGGCGTGGTTCGCGCCGCAGTGCAGCTGGCGGCGGACGAGCCCTGGTTGGGCTTAGACGACGTGCAGGACCGTTGTGTGCCTTCCCGCACCGTTGGTGCTGGCGCATCCGCGCAGCGCGAGGCACGCGCAGAGCGGGAGACGACCCTGCTGCGCCTGGTCGCCTGGAGGGTGTTCCGTGAAGAGAGGTGCTCGTGGTAGCTCCCGTCGCGGCGGCCGCGGGGAAGAAGATAGCCGGGAAGCTCGGAAAAGCCGTCGCCCGCGGTGCAGCGGGTAAATCACGGAAGTCGAAAATCCTGACCGGGCTGCTGATCGCGATGGTCATGTCACCGTTCGCGGCGATCGCGGGCATCGTGGGCGTGATCTGCCTTGTCGTGGGCGGCCTGGCCGGCAGCGGGCAGGCCGCCACCTGCGAAAGCTCGTGCACCGTGTCTGCGTCGGATCAGGCCAACGCGCGAATCCTGATAGACGCCTACAACAACGGCACCTTCTTCGAGGTCGAGAGCCAGAACACGATTCTGTGGGAGATCAAACCGATCGCCGACGGCCAGCCCCGGCCAGGCTGTGCTGTCGATTCTCGCGTGTTCCAGATCCTCGTGCTCGCGCTGGGCCGGTACGAGACCGTCGGGATCAGTGACCTCGCCCGACCCTGCATCGGCCTCGACCTCAACTGCGAGTTCTCGGCGCACTGCAAGAACCCCGCGACGGCCATCGACTTCACCAACCTCAGCGGGACCAGGCTTACCGGTGGCGACCCGCAAAGCCTTGACCTGGTGAGGTACCTCGACACGATCATGCCCACCGGATCCCGAGCCGGCCAGATCCAATGCCGGACCGCGATCCCGCTCGTGCACCTGACACCGTTCTTCGACCAAGCCGGATGCAACCACCAACACATCGACCTCCTCTACACGGAAGCGCCCCTGAATGTCACAACGAACTAGCCTCGCGACCGCAGTCACCGGCGCGGTCCTTGTCCTTCTGACCGCTTGCGCGCCCGTTCACCACGAGCCGGTAAATACGGCGACACCGAAAGCCGGAGTGCCAGCCGCATCGAGCACGCCCCTCCCTCCGGCGCCCGAGCACGACGAAGACCCCGGTCCCGCTCCAGCGAACGCGAGTACAGACGCCGCCCGCACGGCCACGGCAGCGATGACCGCCTTCGCCCGGCCCACCCTGCCACCCGCGGACTGGTACGCGGGCCTGTCCACGTACCTGAGCGATCAGGGGAAAGGTTGGTACAAGGACGCCGACCCGTCCCGTATCCCCGCGACGGAGGTAACTGGGCCGCCGTTTGGGACTACAGGCGATCTTGTCTCGTGGGCCATCGTGACCGTACCAACAGACGCGGGCCGGTACACAGTGAATCTGGCCCGCCCGGACGCGTCCCGCCCCTGGCAGGTGCTCACGATCGTGGACTCCCAAGGTCGGAGCTGAACAGGCAAGGTGCGCCGCCCGAAAGCTCTGACAAGAGCGGCGGCGGTTTCCACTCGGGGCTCATCCGCCTCTCGGAGCAAGCGGCACGTTCACGTCTACCTCGACACCCGATAGGACGTACCCGGATTGAACCGGAAAGCGGCCGAGGGCGACAGCGGTCCACATGCGGCGATCGGTCTCAGTCACCTCGTCGAGGAAGCTTGCCTGGCCAAGCCACGATGGCAAGACGAGTGCGACACCACGCATCCGCCAGCCGGCGTGAAGCAGATCGTCTCGGCACTTGAGGAAGGAGCTGAGATTCTTCGGACTTGCGGGCACTTTGCTCGGTCGGCTCGTGAGCATTTGGTGCGCAGTCCACTTCTCGTCCTGCGCGCCGTGATGGATCCACCGATCATGGACGGGCCCGATGCGCGCCTTGTGTGCGGCCTTGCACTCGATGATCGCTTGCCGTGTCATCTCGCGAGGGAATTCGTCGAGCGCGATCCCTCGAAGCATCGTCTTGATCGAATCCAGCAAGTGTGCGAGGTCACGCGGCTCTTCGGCGGGGTTGGGGCTCGCAGCCGAGATGATCTGGAATACGCTTCCAGCCTCGCCCTCCACGAAGACGTCGTTTCGGGCGATATCACCGATTAGGTAGGTCAGCCGCTGATCAGGCTCCAGTTCGGTCCAATCCATAGCGCGACCCTAGTGGGCCGCCACATCAACGGTCCGATGGCGCTTCGCGGGGGCCGATGTCGGATCCCACGGCGCCAACCGCGGCGAAGGATTACGAGCACCTTTCGCGTATACGGGTGAACCCCCGCTGTCCGGCGGGAACCACTCCACGGCGAAAGGCCACCTGATGTTCTCGCTCGCAACCCGCATCGACCCGCTCGTGCTCGCCGACGGTCTCGTTCAGCCCGCACCCGTGTTCGACGGGCCCCTGTCCGGCATCGTCTCCACCCTCGGCGGGTGGGCAGCCGGCCTTCTATTGGGCGGCGGTGTCCTAGCGGTGGTCGTCGGCGCGATCCTTCTGATTGTCGGATCACTTGCCCGCCAGCATGAGGCCAAGGCCTGGGGGTGGAAGGTTGTGATTGTTGCCGTCGTCGCGGTCGTCGTGGGCGGATCTGCGACCGGGCTGATCGCGCTCGCGCAGGGAATGAAGGTCGCCGGCTGATGCTGGGCCCGGCCGAGGACTGTAGCTGGCTGGACGTCGGCTGCGCGGCCAAGAACTCCGTGGCCGACGCGTTCAATACGGTTCTGCGTGACTTCGCCGACCAGCTCGCGTCGTGGTTCGCGGGTCTCCTTCGCGGTGCGCTGAACGCCGACTCGTCGATCACGATCTTTGCGGCCAACGATCAGACCGGGACGTTCGGGAACTTGGGTTTGTCTAACCAGTTCGCGTTCTGGATGGTTCTGATGTCATCGGTCGCGGTGATCGTTGGCATTGTCCAACTCACCGTTGCAATCGCCCAAGGCTCGGGCCGGCGCGTCCGTCAAGTGACGCTGGCCATGCTCGCCAGCGTCCCGACCGTATTCGTCGGCACGCTCCTGATGCAGCAGATGAACCTGTTCGTCAACGCCGTCACTGACTCGTTCATGGATCTCCTTCAGAACGACAAGGAAGGCGGGCTGACCCACGCTGTGCTGAACATGACTGGACTCAGCTCGTACGAGGTCGCAGATCCGGACGCGTCGCCGTGGGTGATTGTCGACACGGATGTCAGTAAGGCGATCGTCGCCCCGCTCGATGGCGGCACGAGCCCCTTGATGGCAATCCTTGTCCTTGGGTTTCTGTTGATAGCGGTTGGGTTCCTCTCTGTCGCGATGCTTACTCGAGTCTTTGGTCTGGCAGTGCTGGCAGCGATGGCACCGATCCCGTTGATGTTCGTCGGGCAGCCCAAGTTCTCGGCGTGGGCTAAGGGATGGGCGGAGATCGTCGCGGGCCTCCTGCTTGCGAAACCCCTGGCGGCAGGAATTATCGGCGTCTGCGTCGCGATCGCCGCAGGTGGATCGACCGACGCTCAGAAGGAGACCGGCCAGACGACGACAGACTTGTGGGGAATCGTTGCGGGGTTCGTCGGGCTCCTTCTTGCATCGGCGTCGCCCGCCATGACGATTGCGCTGACTCGCTGGGCCGGCAACGAGGTGCAGGCCGCGGTCGCGTCGCGTCCATCTGTTACCCGAGGGCTCAGCAAGGTTCAGTCGGTTCGGAGCGTAGCTGGCACGCCGGCACGCGTGGCGGGGATGCTCGGCCGTGCTCGCAATACGTCGCGCTTGGCGAGCACACGTTCGACTGGCCGGGGACAAGCCGGCGCGAGCGGTGGCGGTGGCAGGAACGGCGCGAGCGGTCGCGATGGCGGCAGCGAAGGCAACGGAACCACGGGTAAAAGCGGGGCCAACGGCCGAGCAGGACGCAACCGCGATAGCGGTCGCACCACGTCCGGCGGCTTCTACCGGCGACGGAACGCCGTTCCAAGCAATGGCCGCGAGAGTTGAGCGAAAGGAAGAGCCCAATGAGTGAAGGAACGGTCAGCGCAATTCGAGTCCGATTCGGGCGTAGAGAACGTCGTGGTGTGATCCTCGGCTTGGTGTGGTCGCAGCTGTTCGTGATCGGCGGATGCGTCCTCGTCGTCGCGACTCTCCTGTGGGCACAAGCATGGACTCTGCTCGGAGTGCTCATCGGACCGATCATCCTCGCCGGGCTCACTGGCGCGGGTCGATGGCGGCGCGAGGCGCTCCTGGTCTACGTGCTTCACGTCCTCCGGTTTTGGCGTGAAGGAGCGACAAGACAGTGGGTCGCCCAGGGCGGCCCAGCGGTGGTGAAGGTCGGCCGGCTGACCCTCCCCGGTGCGCTCGGATCACTCGACATCCACGAGACAAGCAACGGACTCGGGTTCAGCTACGACCCGACCCGGGGACAGTTCGCCTTCACGCTCACAATGGACACCTCAACCTGGCCGCTCCTCGACGAGAGCCAGCGAGGCAGCGGCGTCGCCGGTTTCGTGTCATGGATGAACGGCCTCACCCGCGTCCCGGGCCTGACGATCGCCGACATACGGATGCGCACCGACTTCTCGTCGTCGACAGACGTCTCCGACTACACCGAGAAGCGCATCACAGAACGCCTCGAGGCAGAAGCCCGCCCGGTGGTTTGTCCGAGTTGCGGGAGCCCGGGGCCATACAGATTCTGCGTCTCGTGCGGGACGCAACTCCGGTTCACCGATGAGTCCCCACTGGCGTGGTCGGACGAGCAGGCGCGCGAGGCCGCAGCTACCGTCGAAGCAGCATCGATGGAGTTCTCCTACGAGATCACCTTCGCCCTTTCGCTCAACTCGCTTCGCGATCGCCGATTCACCCAGCGCATCAAACGGGCCGGGGGAGGACTGGACGGCGCCGGCCAGGTGCTGGAGCTGGAAGCGGAAACGCAGGTTCGGGCGCTCTCACGTGCTGGGGTCAGCAACGTGCGCGCTCTGACGGCGGACCAGCTCCGGCTCTCCGCCCGCCGCGCTTATGACCCGGAAACCCTGATCGCTAGACAACGGGACGGATGGGGCGAGGCTTTGAGCGCGCCCGAGGCGGTACGCCCGCTTGGAGCGATGCGGCGTTGGGACCACCTGCGCGTCGACGAGAGCTACCACCAGGTCTTCTGGATCGGTGAATGGCCCACCAGCGACGTACCGATCGGCTTCCTCGAGGAGCTCGTGCGCGATTCCGGTGAATTCACCCGCTGTGTCACGTTGCAGCTGGGGCCGGTTTCTAAGGAGGACGCGCTCCGGAAGATCAACCACGCGCAGACCGATCTGGACCAGGCCGAGAGCACCCGGCAGAAGATGGGCCAGCGCACAACGCGTGAACAGGACGCAGAAGCCGAAGAGGTCACCGCACGCGAGGACGACCTCTCCGAAGGGTTCCGCGAGATGGAGTACCGCGGATTCATCACGATCTCCGCATCCTCCAGGGAGGAACTCGACGAAGCGCGGAACCTGATCGAGGTGGCCGCGCAAGAGGCGCAGATCGAGCCGAGGGTGATGTATTTCCAGCAGGCAGCCGCCTTCAACACGGCCGCGCTGCCATTCGCACTCGGGGCGGTCAAGAAATGACGGTCACTTTCGTCCCCGCGCGCGAGACATCTGCCCAGCGCAAGGCGCGTCGGGCGGCCGAACGGTCGGCACACAGCCGCATCTACGACGAGGAGAAGGTCGTCGCAGCGGCGATGCCGACCAGCGACGTTCCTCGTGCAGGCGTGCGACAGCCGTGGAACTGGCGCGGGTCCGTTTCTGCGCGACCGCCCGTGCACCGGGTATCGACCCGCGTCCTGCAGGCGGCATACCCATTCGTGGCCGGCACCGGTGCCCCGACTAAGGGCGGCCTGATCGGCGAGAACCTGTTCAAGCGGCGCGGTTACTCGCTTTCTCCGTGGGAAGCGTACGCGGCCGGCATCGCCCGGTCTTTCGCCGTCGCGATCTTCGGGCCGCCCGGCACCGGCAAATCCATGGGCTGCAAGGTATGGGCCAACCGGCTCCTCTCCGACGGTGTGCGCTTCGCCGTCCCCTCAGACCCGAAAGGCGAATGGACGCCACTCGCCAGGTACGCAAACGGGCGAACAATCGCAGTTCGACCCGGCGGCGCACACGTACTGAACCTGCTCGATCCCGGGCCAGCGCGTCCGGATCTAACGCGCGACGAGCACGCTGAGCTCGTTCTGCAGCAGCGGCGCTCGACCCTTCGAAAGATCGTGGGCATCCTTCGCAGCCAGGACGGCATCGCCGACGTCGAACACACCGCCCTCGACCTGGCTCTTGGCGAAGTGCTTGCGCGCACTGACCGGCCGACTGCGAGTGCCGTGCTTGACTGCCTGCTCGAGCCGTCCGCGGAGTCCCGAGAACTCGTCGGTGACGGCGGCCGTAACCTCTTTCACACCCTGCGCCGACTGGTCGAGGGGGATGTGCGGGGCATGTTCGACAGTCATTCGACGGTGCAGTTCGACACGAGCGTGCCGATCATGACCGTGGACACCTCGGGGCTGAAATACACGTCCAAGGAGGGGCAGGCCATCGCGACTCTGGCAACCTCGAACTGGATCAAGCAGGCGATCAGCGCGACGAAAGAGCGCCGCGTCATCGTTCACGAGGAAGCCGCGATCGGCCTCCTCGCCGACGTGAACTCGTCCGGCTCGGGGTTGGACGACAAGACCACCCAGGAAAAGCTCGGGCGCGACGACAACACCTCCAACTGGTACCTGTTCCACCGCGGATCCGATCTCGACGCGCTCGGCGACGAAGGCTCAGCCATTCGCGCCCAGGCCCAGGGCCTGATCGCCGACACCGACATCCGCATCGCGTTCGGGCAGACCGCCGACACCGTGGACTACGTGACCCGCACCCTGGGCCTGAACGCCACGCAAGCCGAGTTGACCCTCCAATTCGAGCCCGGTGAGGCGCTTTTCCTCGTCAGTCGCGAGGAAGCGGATGTGGTGCGTATCCAGCCCTCCGAAGCCGAATGGGAAGCCTTCACGACCGACACCGTTGAACGGGAGCACTGACCATGATGTCCACCAGGCAGCGCATGGGTTACACCGCGCTGACGGCTGCGCTCCTCTTCCTTCTCGCCCTGATCCCGGCGATGCAAGTCGCAACGTTTCTCGGCTGCGGACGCTTCGCGACCCTGAGCAATCAGATCGTCTCGCCGCTGGTGTTCCTGTTCACTCAGAGCCCGACCCGGTTCGGCGAGGTACCCGGATGCGCAGTTCCAGCGGCGGCGCTCGACGGGGCGGCGATCGTGCTCGTGGTGCTGATGGTGCTGATTGCGGTGGCCGGTGGGATCTTCTGGCAGAACTGGCGCCACTCGACCGGCTACTTCATGAATGACCTTCGCACACGTGACGGATTCGCCCGCGCCCGTGAGATCAAGAACACGATCTCCGCCCGCGCGGTGCTCGCCCATGCGTCGATCCTGCGCCCTGCGCTGGCGGATTCAGGTCGGGCGGTAGTTCCGCGGGACGTGGGAATGTCGCTGGGCCGCTCCCGGGGTGTCCCCGTCTACGTGTCCGTCGAGTCCAGCATGTGCCTCTGGGGTCCGCCTCGAAGCGGCAAAGGATTCCGGATCATCATCGGCGCGATCATCGACGCTCCGGGCGCGGTCGTGACCACCTCCACCCGCCCCGACAACCTGCACGCCACGTTGAACGCCCGCGCCGTCGATGGCCGCCCCATCGTCGTCTTCGACCCCCAAGGTGTCACCGGCATCCCCGGCGGCAGGAAGTGGTCACCGATCATCGGCTCCGACGATCCCGAAGTCGCCACGCGGCGCGCGAAAGACATCCTCGGCGGGTCGGCCGCGACCGACGGCAACAATGCCGACTGGGCGGCGGCATCGGCGACGATCGCAGCCGGCCTCTTGCACGCCGCGGCCGTCGGCGGCCGCGGGATCGAGCAGATGCGCGCCTGGACCGCGAGCCCTGGGCAAGCGCGCTTCGCGATCGATGACCTCGCAGCAGGCGGCGCGCCCGGCTGGGCCGAACGGCTCAAAGGCGTACTCGACGCCGACCCACGGATGGTCGACTCGAACTGGCATTCCTTGAAGATGGCATTCGACCCACTATTCCTCCCGAAGATCGCCGAGTCCATGTCGCCCGCGCCCGGTGAGGAATTCGACGCCATCGACTTCATCAACCGACGCGGAACCCTCTATCTGGTCGGGACAGGTGTCGGAGTGGCCGCCGTCGGTGGATTCCTCTCAGCCATGATGAACGACGTCGTCGAAGCCGCCAGGAAGAAAGCGATGACCCAGAAAGGCGGTCGTCTCGACCCGCCGCTCACCCTCGTGCTGGACGAGATCGCGAACATGTTCGCCTGGCCCGAGCTGCCGATGGTCCTCGCTGACGGCGGAGGGCAAGGAGTGTCAACCATGGTCGTCCTTCAGTCCCTGTCCCAGGCGCGTTCCGGCTGGTCTGCCGCGCAGGCAGACACGATCTGGGAAGCATCAAACGTCAAGGTGCTGCTCGGCGGGGCCGCAGCGGAATCCGACCTCGAGAACTTCTCCAAACTCCTCGGACCGCGCACGGTGAAGAAGTACTCCTTCAGTGAATCAACCCGGGCAGGCGTCACCTACAACACCCAGGACGAAGACGTGCCGCTGATCCGCGCCGACGAGCTGCGCCGGCTGCCCGACGGGATCGGTGTGCTCGTCTTCAAGAACATGCGCGGAGTGCTTCTCGACCTCGCCGCCTGGATCGAACGAGCCGATGCTTCCGAGATCAGCGCCGGAAAGAAGAGCACCGAGACCCAAGCGCGCGCCGCGCTCCGAGACAGCTACGACGACTATGCCACCGATGAGAAGGACCCCGTGAATGTCTAGCCGACGCAAGCCCGACATCGAGCGAGCAAAGTACAAGGAGTACCTTCGCTCACCCAGCTGGCGACACCGCTCGACCCAGTGGCGACGCGAGGAGCAGATCAGCACCGGGAGGCGACCGGAGTGCGCCGCCTGCTTTGTCCTCGGCAACCTCGAGTTGCATCATCTCGACTACAGCGGTGTGATCTGGACTGCGAGCGGATGGATTGCAGAAGAAGACCACGACGACATAGTCGCGCTCTGCCCCCGCTGTCACGAAGCCGTGCATAAGCTTCTCGACTTCGAATCGACATACGGCAGCCTTAGCCGGCGGATCGCGTCGCTCGAAGCGATCCGAAGACTCCGCCGCCGCATCGTCGACCTTGTCCTCGGTTGCACTCCCGCGCTTGTGGACTCGCCCCGATGAGCGAGAACGACGAGACGCCGACACCGCTCGCTGAGGACGACCTAGAAGATCTGGCGAGTCGATTCCGTGACTACGAGCTGCGCCCCGAACAATTTGAACGGCTTGAGCAGCTAGACGAGAACGCCAGTGACCGGGGAACCGCGACCGAACTGATCGGCGACGTGACCATCTTCAACTGGCGCACGATGCCTGACGACGAGATCGCTGAGAACTGGGCGGCATTAGCCGAGTGGGTGACTTGGCTCATCCACCGCTACCACCTATCCAGCTCGAAGATCCCCGACTGCTGGTTCATGCACGGCGCGCTCGTCGAAGAGCTCTCAGCGCTTTGCTCGTTCTGGGTCGCATCCTTCCGAGCCGACGGCTCCGGTGGCGGCCCTTTGGGCTTCCATCGGGAGATGTCGGCGGCGTTCGTGCGTTTCCGCGACTACAACGTCGAAGCCTGCTTCAGTCAGCACATCGAGCCGTCGGAACGCCGATTCACCGACTACATCGAACGCTTTGACATTTGGGCGACCCAGACACACACCTACTGATCAGTTACGTCGCGTTGCGCATCAGATGCATCGAAACAGGCGAGTGTCCGGGGCTCGGGTGCAAAGCTAAGTCACAGCTTGAAGTCGGCGGGCGTTTCGAGCGCGTGAAGGGCGTCCTTGCGTCGCTCCTTCGCGCCTGCATAGACGACGTTGTTACCGGAAGTCGATTTCAAAAGCCAGCCCTGCGAAACCAGTTCGTCAATGACCTTGGAAACGAGCGGTCTGTCATTAAGGCTTAGACCCCGGCTCAACGCCCCCTCTTTGCGAGCTGATCCGCGTTGTCCAAAGACCTTCTTCAGCACGCTCAGGGCGATCCTCGACTCACGGTCAAGATCGAGTTGCATGATGCCGGCCGTGGTTTGGGTCGCGAGGCTGAATCGGTCGATCTCACAGTCCGCAAACTGCCCGTCCAGCCATTTCGGTAAAGCGGATACTCCGTCGATGAGTCCGATCAGTGATTGTTGAAAATGAGGCGCAGCGCTCGCCTCATCGAGACCGCTTACATCCAAGCGTTCGATCACGCAGTCGCGAAAGCTAGCGACTCCGAGTACGGGGTGGTCAGCAAGGATCAACTGTTCGAAATAGACCCCAGTTACGAGGAATGTGGAGGCCACAGGTCGGGCGTCCCAGGTGAACTCGACGGCAACTCGAATCAAGTCCGCCATTACCGCGTCGAATCTCTCGTGCTTTGCACGGGCCACCAAAGCTGACGTCACAATCGTCGGGCCGCCCCCGAGTTCATTCAAGGAGGCGGCGCAAACCTCAACACCAAGGTCGCTCGAGGCAGTCGACCAGGAGGCGACAGAAATGAGCGGATGAGAGTCGTCGTATGGACTGAGAATATATTCGGCGAGGTCCAGGCCGTACGCAGTATCAGCAAGGTCGCGATCCACGAAAACGCGAGCCTCAGCGGAATCTGTGGGATCCGCCGCCGCAAGCCCCGGCAGGCGTAGCAGCAACTGAAGCCCTTCCTCATCTGGCTGTAAGCCGTTGACCGCGACAAATGCAGATTTCAGCAACTCCATATCTAGCGGTCCTGTAACGTCGCCTCTCGAGCGCGCAAGTGTGGCTGCCCGAGACACAATGCTCCGAATGGTCTCCGGTCGCACCCCAGTGAACATCTGCGCCTCGCGGTCGCAGATGGCATCAATGAACCGGCGCCATCCGGTGGCCCGGCTCACGGCTGTCGCCACGTTGGCCGCGTCCTCGGCATCGATCGCTACCAGATATCCGAGGAGAAGCGGTCGCATCGGAACCCAGTCGGGAACCGTCCATTTCACGCCCGCTTGGTCGAGGAATTGCTTCAATTGACCTTCGTCAAAGTCGGGGACGGTGAAATGCTCGAAGGCCTTGAAACCGAGGGCAGAGACCATCTCCGTCTTCCCTGAGAAGTAATGCGATCGACCTGCAACGACGATCCCAGCACCGTTCGGCGTCTCGCTCACAAGCCGTCGTATCGGGCTGAGCGCCTCCCAACGAACCGTCTTAAGGTCTGCAGCGCTCCCGAACCACCGGCTCGGCACAACTTCGTCAAAGCCGTCGAGAAGAAGCACGCACGCGCCAGCACGCCACGCCGAGATGAGGCCGTTGGCATGATCAAAGCCGATCTCCTCCGCGTGGCGCCGAAGAATCTCGGCCGGCGTTCGGAGCCCAGCGCAGTCGCGGAGATTGATGTGGATCGGGAACGGCGTTAGCTTTCCATTCTTGAAGTGCCGCTTGCGTAGGATCGAGTAGAGCTCACGTAGTGTGTGACTCTTACCGACTCCGTAGTTTCCGACCAGAAGCACTCGCTGCCCCGTGATGAGGCGGTCCGCCATGGTGTCGACCGTTACAAACTCGCCGTTCGAGCTTCGGAGCTCGACCGGGACGTTGGGTGCCTTTGCCATCTGCATGGTGCCGAAGGAGACGCTCCCAAACGGTGCGTTGTCGCGCGCCTGTATGTACAGCTCGGAATTGCAGATTCGGGAGTGGAGAGTTGCGATGCTTATCGCGTTGATTCGCTCACCGCGCTGCCGCGCGATGGCTTCGATTGAACTCCTTTGTTCGCCCGTCGGCTCTTCGACTGTGACAAACCATCCTGTTCGTGTTTTGAGAGAGTTGCCAGCCTGTGCCCCAACACCCCTGAGTAGGTCTGCGAGTTTGGCACCGTCCTTGACGGCCTTGTCCTTTGTTCGCGAAACCGTGAACTCATAGGCGTGGATCTCCTCATGTCCAACGAAAAGCCCATCCCGCTCGCTGCCCAGATACATAACTGCGCCCTGTGTGCCCATTGGGTCGTGTAGAGCGCGAGCTAGCGATAGGCCGCGTTGTTCGAACTCGTGGCCCGATTCGCCTGCTTCATTCATGCTTGCCTCGTCAGTTTGGAGTTGAGATGCCGTACTGAGATGAAACCTACGGCACGGTGGGTCGACACGTCGCGACTTGGGCATCACATTCGATTACCTGAGAGCGAAGGGCCACGGAACGTTGTCTAAATCACCGAGTTCGACATGTTGGGGGAGGGGATCATCGTCGAGCCGTGTCCGACCTTCGTCTCGGCTTCAAACAGTGCCGTCTTCTCGCTCCGCTGCACTTCTTCATTGGCGGTCGGGCGGTTCAGCTCATGAGCGACGGAGGCCCGCTCCTCGATTGAGAGCACGTCGTACGTCTTAAGATCGACTCGAATCTTCGATGCCTGCTGATCGAGCTTCTCGCGGACGACTCCGAGCCGCTCGAGATTGGCAGCTTCGCTTACCTTGACGCCGCGCGGAAGCAACGCGGCCGCTCCGCCAACGCGCTCCCGCCAGGAGTCGATAGTGGACTGGTGAGCGTCCCGCGCAGCGTCGAGTTCTCGAGCTGCAGCGAGCAATTTTGCGGAACTGGCGCGCAGCCGTTCGGTGAGCTGCCCTCGGGCACGTGAGACCGCCATCTCGATCTCCGCTCGTTCCCACGACACCCATGCATCGGGAGTGGTGCGAGTCGAGTCCCCGGGGATGGTCGCTTCGTACTGGCACTGCGCGAGAGTTCGGGCGCGCTCAGCGGCACGCTGTTTCATGCCGCGCGCAAGGGGGTTAGCGTCCCGGACTGCCTGGTCGGCATGGTCCAGTGCGTTCCGTGTCTCGGCGATTCGGTTGTTGGTCACGCGTACGGCGGCGTGCTCGGTGTCGGCAACAAGTCGCTCGAGATCGGCACGCCGCGTCTCTGCCTGCCGAAGCTGATCGGCTGCTGTCGTGAGCGCGGTGTGCGTCTGCCACGGGTTCAGTTCGCCGGCCATCGCGAGCTCGCGTAGGGCGTCGACAATCCGGATCTCGTGTTCGGTTGCGCCCAGCCGGTCGGTCATGGCGGTCCGGAGCGAATCGATCGCGAGCTGGTCCTTGGCAGTGAGGGTGGGCTCTTTCGGCATCGCGGCGACGGAGAGCTCGTAGTCGATCTGCATCCGGGTCTGCTCCACCGTGTCCTCGACCGCGCTGCGACGGATCGCCTCGGCAATCTCGGCGATCGCCGCATCCGGGGTCGCGGCCGTGCTGATCACGTGGTTCTCGCGGACACCACGGGTCATCCCGACGTAGAGGCCGGCACCGGTCACGCCGGGTGCCGTGATGGCGTAGTCAACCGTGGCACCCTGGATGCCGTGCGCGGTGGATGCGTACGACAGGTGCGCATGCGACGCGAGATAGTCGGCACCGAGCGTGGTCTCGTCGTTGTGGAAGTCGCCTTCGCGACGCGCGGTCACACGACCGTCGTCGTGGATGTCGATGATGGTGAAGTCGTCACGGTTGGAGACATCCGCGCTGGAGTCGTTCTTGCGGGTCTGGATGCGATCCCCGATATATAGAGCCTGCTGGTGCTGCCCGAAAGCAGCGCGGGTTGTGTCGAGCTGGCCTTGATCGATGCGTCGCGCCTGGATGGCCTCGTTGATGTCCTGCGCCTGGTCGTTCGTCGTCGTCGTGATCGCGATGGTCTTGCCGGCACCGTGGGCGGCGAACCACTTGTCCACGATCAGGGCTCGGGCGGAGTCATCATCGTCGGCACGGACGATCTGACCACGCCGCGCGAGCTCGTACGCGATTGCCCCAGCATCCTCTGCGCCGGCTGGCTCGCGAAGCCGAAGTGAGAGCGCGGCGTACTCAGCGTCGGCGGTATCGTCGGCGAGCCGGAATCGGTGGACGGCCGACAGCTCGGTCGTCGCATCCGCGAGGCGGGTAGCGAGTGCCATCGCCCCGCCGTGTCCGGTGGGATCGAGCTGGCGGGGGTCGCCGACTTTGGCGATGCCGGCTCCGGTCTCGTTCGCGATGCTGAGGAGTGCGCGGGCAGCGTAGAGGTCCATCATCCCGGCCTCGTCGACCACAATCCGGTCGCCGGGACCAAGGATGAACGAATCCGCCGGTCCGGTGTATTCATGCCCGGCGTGCGGGTCCAGGTCGCCAGGCTTCAGGCGGGTCCAGTGCTCGCCTGCGCGGTCGCTGGACCAGCGCCATCCGTACGAGTGAAGGAGCGCGTGGACGGATGATGCGTTCGCTCCGATCGCGGCACCGGCTACCTGAGCGGCCTTCTTGGAGGGTGCGACAACGATCACCCGTCGGCCTTGTGCGTCGAGCGCCTTCTTCGCGACCGTCAGCATCGTGGTCTTGCCTGTGCCGGCCGGCCCGGTGATGGTCAAGAGGCGGTCGGTGCCCGCGATCAGCTGGGCAGACTCGCACTGCCTCGAGTCCAGCGGATGCTTGTTCGTGGCCCGGTCGATCTCCCTGATGGATTTCTCGCCCAGACGGCGGCCTGGTTTCTGGATCTCGCGCAACAGCGCCTCCAGCTCGGTCTTGACCTGGACCGTGGCAGTGGACCGCAAGGCTTTGATGTGGCCCGGCAAGTGCTCAGCGTCAGCGAGGGTCACGGTGTGGTCGCGGATGGCCCGGTCGGTGACGTCCTCGATCAACTCGTCCAAGGTGGCCCGGTCAGCGACCAGGTTGGTCGCGGCGACGGCGTAGGCCACCGCGGCCCGCAGCGTGTAGTGATTGAACCGGTCGTTGGACCGCGCGGACCGGTTGTCGGCCCAGACCGATGCGTAAAGCGCGAGTTGGTCGCGGTCCAGATCTGCGATCGATGGATGGTCCACTGCCGTTGCCGCGCGGTCCACGCCTGATTCCGCCGCGTGGTCCGATGCGGTGAATAGGTGGGCCAGCTTGTGCCCGGCCTCTTGGTCCAGGTCCATCAA
Organism: Leifsonia sp. Ger2509; assembly: GCF_055231915.1. Lineage (NCBI taxonomy): Bacteria > Bacillati > Actinomycetota > Actinomycetes > Micrococcales > Microbacteriaceae > Leifsonia > Leifsonia sp. Ger2509. The sequence goes on along the minus strand of NZ_JBUYVB010000003.1, from coordinate 1,793,608 downwards.
CTCGGAACGGACTTTCTCGGTCCAGTCCATCTCGTCGAACTCTTTGGGCTTATTCGGGCGGTCCTTGGCCCACGCCCACGCGTCGAACGAAGCAAAGTGCTGGGCCGACGGTTCGCGGCCCGGGTTGTTGGTCCGCCACCACGCCTCGCGGGCGGCCCGGTTGGTCTCGATCTGAGTGGCCCGCTTGCTGAACGGACGAACCAGATGGGCCACCTCTGCGATCTCGCCATCGGCGTCCAGTGTCAGTCCGAACCGGTCCAGGGTGGCCCGCCATTGCGGGTCCGTCCGGGCCGCCAGCTCTCCCTCCCCGTTGATGATGGGCTGGTACTGCATGAGCACCTTCGAGTCCACATTGGACCACTTGCCGTCCTGGCCCTGGACCTTCGCGTTCAGCCACAAGTGCCGGTGGGAATGTGGGTCCAACGAGCGGGACCGGGCGTGGTCCAGTTCGACCACCTCGATCCGGGCCAGGTCCTCACGGACCTTGGACCCGGCGCCACGGCGCGCGTTCAACTCGGTCTGCCACTTCGCGATCGCCTGGTCGCGAACCCGGTCCATCAGTTTCGACAGCTCCGCTGCCAGCCCTGGATGCATCATCGCGACCAGGGAGTACGACTTCGGCGTGTTGATCGTGGCGTCGTACAGGAGCGCGGCGTTGGGCTCGTGCATGGTTTTGCCGCGCACGTCGCCGGTCTCGGGATCGCGGCCGTCGATCCATGTCTGGAGTTGGTCAACGCTGAGCTCGTCGCGCGAGATCTCGCCGTTCGTCACGACGTGTCGCGTGACGGTTTGGGCGGCGTACCGGGATGCGGCGATCACGGTGTCCTGCGCGGCCTCGTTCGCCTTCGACGCGTCGCAGCTACCCCCGAGCGCGTACGAGACGGCAGCCCGAATTCCGTGGCCTGCTGACCCACGTTTCCACGGAACTATCCCGCCTCGCATACTGATATCTTAGTCTCTCGAATTCGAGAGCATACGTGCATTGGCTTTCCTCGATTGGCCTTGCTCGGTTGAATGCTCGGTTCGCAGCTCTCATATTGTGTTCGTTCGCTTGTTCTCAGCTTCGTTCGTTCTCCGTATTCGGCTCTTTTCTCCTGACGTCTCCTGTTGCCTGGCCCAATCGGTCGCCTGCGACTTCTCGCTCCGGCCTGTCCGGCACTGGCGGGGTCACGCCCTCACGGTGCCCCTCGTGCACCAATCAGGTCGTCGCCTGGTCGCGATACGTTCGGCCGCTGAGGAATCGAGTGAGGCACGCGAGGATCACGACCCGGCGGCCGCCAAGCCCGAACCGATTGCCTGCAGCCCGACCGTGGCGCCAGCAACTGCGAGAAACGCTAGAGATAGCAGAAATAGCCTTGACGAGCGATCAAGATCCTTTAGGGCTGTGGCGAGGCTTCCTAGAGCCTCCCAACTTCCTTTGAGGTCAAGACCCGCATACTCCTTGGCCATGTCGCTGCCCGGCTCTTCCTCGGCGAATTTCTTCATCTTTTCTGACCCGGCGGCAATGGCACTTTCGGCCTTCTTCCTGCCCGGCCACGTTGAAATGAGGTCGACTAGGGCAGCGATGAAGATGATTGCGGCGGCGATCATCGATAGCCAAGCGATCAAGGTTGAGTTGATTTCGCTCATGGATATTGCTCTTCAATCGCGACGGCGTGGACTCTTTCGAGTTGAAATTCCGCGCCTTGCACGAGTGTGTAGCTGCTCCTAGTGCCTCCCACTACATGCCCGGCTAGGGAGCCGTCTGGGCAGAAGACTGATCCGCCCGAGTCGCCCTCATCCGCGACTGGACCGGCGGTCATCGCAATTTCCGCCCATCCTGCCCGTGACTGGTCCACAACGAAGTTCGGCGAAAGGGCCTGAATCCATGTGGTCATCGAACCTCTTTGCCCTGCGTATTCAACCAGGTCTCTCTCGGCGACGGTGACCAGAGCGCGCGATATTCGCGATGAACCGCCAGACGCGCACTCAACAAATGCGACATCGGCCGCTGGCGTCAAAGATGCGGAGCCGGGTGATTCGGACTCGATCACACTCCCGATCACATATCCAGCACGATCCCGAACTAGCGCGCCAACGTCGGGTGCCACGTGGCCCGCCGTTAGGAAACCGAGCGTCCCATTCCGATCGGCAAGCGTTCCGGACATTCCGTTGCGCATCCCCACGCGTAACCGGGTGCCGAGCGGCGGTCCAGCGAATAGGCTGGGGGCTCGATCCCGACGGCCAACAAATTCGGTCCTACGTCTACGGCTGAACGAAGGTCGGCGACAGGAGATTCCTCGAGCGGTATCAAGCCTTCGCCGATAGCTCGGGACGATACGAACACGACAGGAAGCATCGCCTGACTGTACTGATCTAGCCAGGCGCCGACCCCAAGAAGCTGGGACCGAAGATACTGCCATCGTTCGATCTCCCGCGGATTTCCAAAGATCCGGTCCCGCCTTGGCGACGTGCGCAAGTACTCATCCACGTAGGAAACCGGTTCGGCCACCTCGGGGTGGCGCTCGCTGAACTGGGACCAGATCGACATCGTCCTTGCCCTCTCCGTTTCGAGTATAGTGAGGATTATTCAAGAAAGACAGGAAGCCACCAATTGACCGGCCTTTGCCGCTGCCTAGCGTCGACGTCTGGACGCGCCAATATGCTGTTCTGCAACGGTTCGCGGTGGCGCGTTTCGAATAAGCACCGGCCCGGCTGAAGCGATCGCCACGAAGTTGCCGGTGCCCGGTATCTCGGCTTGGCCTACGGGTGGGCGTTATGGTCGAAACAGTACGAGAGGACCGAACGCCCTCGGGTGAGGTGAGTCGTGGCACTCTTTGGTAGTCGACCGCGGAAACGAACAGAACTGAGTGCATATAGAGTGTTCACTCCTGGCGTGCCTGCACAGGAGAATTTCGTGCCTCGCGATCGGCCGCTTGCCCTCCTTGAGTCTGCCTTGAGCAGCCCCGGGATGCAGGTCATCGTCTATGGGGAGAGCGGCTCCGGAAAGTCGACACTGCTTGCGAAGGAGCTCGCTGGTAAGTACGCCAAGTACATCGTCACCCGGTGTACGTCCACGTCGACCTATAGTGATGTGCTGCTCCAAGGATTTGATTCGCTCGAGCATTGGGTAGAAACCGAAAAGAACTCCGGGCGCCAAGCAGCTATTGCGGGCGAAATCGGAAGTTCGATCAGCGTTATCCGCGCGGGAATTACGACGTCCACGCAGGAGAATTCAGCAACGGCAAGCTCGCGCATAGTCCCGCCGCAACTCACTCCCCAGCGGCTAGGGGAATTGATTGGTGCGTCTGGGCAGTGCTGGCTTATTGAAGACTTCCACAAGGTTCCCGCCGCTGAACGGCGTGCGCTTGCGCAAACGATGAAAGTGTTTTCTGATCTCGGAGCCAACTATCCCGAGCTGAGAATAGTTGTGATTGGAGCGACTGATTCAGCAAGAGACGTTGTTAGCTATGACGCAGAAATGAGGAACCGCGTGGCGGAAGTGTTCGTCCCGCCGTTCTCAGACGCGGAGCTACGCACGCTGATCTCGAGCGGCGGCCGACTGATGAACGTAGATTTCACCGATTTGGAATCCGAGATCGTCAGGAACTCGATCGGTAGCGCAAGCGTCGCACACGCGCTCGCGCTCAATTCCCTACTTGCTCGCGGAATAAAGCGGACGCAGCGAGAGCTGACGAGGCTTACAGAAGACGATCTGAGGGCGGCTGCGGAGCAATATGTCCTGTCGTCATCTGCGACCCTAAGGGCAAAATTCGAAAGCGCGCTGAAGCGGACCAAATCAACTGGATACGACAACTGTCGACTGATTCTGGCGTCGCTGGCTGCACTAGATGTGGGCGGTGCGTTGCATGGTGACATTTTGGCCCAAATTAGGCGGAGCCATCCCGACTATCCGTCCGGGAACCTTACAACTTACCTTCGTCAACTAAGCCACGAGGGTCGGGGAGCCGTTGTTCGAAAGAATCTTGACGGGCGATTCCATTTTTCTGAACCGCTTTTCCATACGTATGCGCGGCTCACTCTTCTCAAGAATGCGACCACGCGAAACGACGATCTCTTCGCCTTCGACCTCAAGAACTTCGTGATATCGATCCGGGCAAGGTCTGAGCTCTCGCCTTAGACGAGGTGGGATTATTCAGCTCGCCGACACCTTCACGAGGCGCCCCGAGCAATGAGAGCGTGGAACCTGCTCGATGCACTAGAACGCGGGCATGTGATGCGCAAAGCCCCGGCCTTCAAGGACTACCGATACGAAGTGCCCCGTTTGGGCGGCTGATGCTCCGCCGTTCGCACCGATAACTTCGTGGGGGAGGTTTGAGCGCGCATGAGCAAAGGTTTCGTGGTCATTGATCTGGAGACGACGGGTCTTTTCCCAACCAAGCACGACCGGATAGTCGAAATCGGGATCGTATTGGTCTCCCCGGATGGCGAGATCGAGTCGAGACACGAGACCCTCGTGAATCCGCTGCGCGACATGGGGCCGCAGCACATCCACGGCATCAGCGCAGCAGCCGCGGCCCGGGCACCGATCTTCGACCAGGTCGCGCCACGTGTGGCCGAGCTGATGGATGACCGTGTGCCGGTCGCGCACAACGCAGTGTTCGATTCGGGATTCCTCAACTACCAGATGACGGACGCCGGGTTCTACGTGCCGGAGTCGAATCGGTGGCTGTGCACCATGCGGCTGAGCCAGAGCCTGTCCGGTCACCGCCGACTCGCCGAGTGTTGCAGCGCGGCCGGCGTCGACCTCGTTGGGGCGCATAGCGCCGGAGGTGACGCCTTCGCTACGGCGCAGCTGTTTCATACCCAGATGAAAGAAGTGCCCGACCCGCACTATTGGGAGGGCTGGTTGGCTTCCGCATCCCCGCATGGGCCGTTCGCCGTCGACTTGTCTGTCCCGTGGGTTGCCCGCACGGAGGCGTTCGAGCCCGAGGTATCCTTCATGTCTCGCTTGGTCGGTTCGCTTACGACGGCGAGGGTGGGAAGTCATCTGAATGTTGACTACTTGGCGTTGCTGGATCGAGTCCTGCTCGACCGCGTGGTCTCTGTCTCTGAGGCCTCGGCGCTCCTGGAACTCGCTGCACACCTTGATATGTCAGCAAACGATGTGCGATTGGCGCATCGCGCGTACTTCGACGGCCTTGTCGCTTCGGCGTGGGAAGACCATGTGCTCACGGTGGCTGAGATCCACGATATTCGTGAGGTGGGCGCGGTCCTTGGCGTCGACGGCGTAGTAGTTGAGAGCGCACTTGGCAGCGCGCCGCTCAACTCGGCGCCGCTGGTCAGTTCCGGCTTTCGGCTCACGCCAGGCGACATTGTCGTCCTGACCGGAGAAATGACGAAACCGCGAGAGGTCTGGGCAGAACTGCTGACTCGCATGGGCCTCATCGTGAAGGAAAACGTCGTGAAGAAGACCAAGCTTCTAGTCGCGGCCGACCCGGACTCGATGTCTGGAAAGGCGAGGCAGGCGCGCGACTACGGGGTCCCGATCGTGAACGAATCTGGCCTCGAGAAACTAGTTGGAGCATGCTGAAGTCGCGGCTTCCGGGCCAGCGAAAGTCTCGGCATTGAGTAAGGTTGACGCGCTTGTCGCGCGACATGTTCATAGGGACATGCTGGTGACGTTGCAACGAGTCAACGCGTTCCACCGAGAGAACCCCGAACTGCAGCTTCAAGTCCGTACGGAACTGCGTCGCCGTATCGCAGATGATTCCATGACGATCCAGCTGGCGATGGCCGGACTCTTCGTCGCGTTTCTCGGACTCGTGATTGCGCCAACAAACCCGATTCATTCCGGCGCACAGCCCTGGTTTGCGAGCCTGCTCTTTGGAGGGGTACTCGGCATCCTCGGAGCGCTCGTCCTTGCGCCGTTCCTCGTTTTGGCAGTGAGGCAGCACGAGCGGAAAGTGCGTGCGGTCGTATGGCTCGCTGCGTTCGATGCAAGTCAGCGACTTTCGCGTTCTTCGAGACGCCGCAGTCGAGTCGGCCCTCGACCCAGTTGAGGGTAATCGTGATCAGCTTCTGTACGAGTGCTGGTCACGGCTGAGCGATTTCGACCGCTTAATCTACCCCAGTAGTTACGCCGCCTCGCTGGTTCCGCACGGTTGCGGGGTTCCGCTATTCTGTGGGGTTTCGCATGAAATGTGGAACGTTACGTTCTGCCCCTATGCTCGCTTTCGCGTGCCTATTAGCACGACCTGGTTTTGGTGTGGAGGCGTTGGTGGCACGGTCGGGGTTTGCTCGTTCGCGCGTTCGCGCGTTCGTGCACGATGGATTCTCCGCTTCGCAGCGATCGGCCTTTGTGCGCTTTCGTCCGTCGCGCTCGTCATTGTGGAGCGCACGTCCCCCAACACCGCCTCTTGGCTCGTGCCTCAGCTGCTGGCTGTCATCACTGGGCTTGTCTTACTTTTCGGGCTCACCTTCATATTCGTTTCCAACTCCGCTCGACGCAGGACATCGGTGCAGCGAGCTCACCCCGATTCGCTCCTGGTCGGGTTCTCAGGACGCGATGACACGATGCTTGCAATCTCGCTAGGGAACCAATATTCAGGCTTTAGGACAGGGTCTTACATACTCGAGGTCCATTGGGACGCTGTGCTTGTTTAGGGTGGCATCGGCGAGCCGAATCTGGTGACGGAGATCCCGAAAGAGGCAATACTCGGGGTGCACCCGACCATGTCCAAGATTGGCCTTCGCAAAGTCGGCAAGCTGAACATCCAAGTTCGCACTCAAGCGGGTCCTCAGGACATTCCGACCTACCCCGCCGGCGTTGGATGGGGGAGCCTGTTATAGTCCCGCAAACGGCTCAGCCGGCTATGGCCATTCGGATAATTCAGAAACTAGGGCTTGACGAACGAACGCCCGAATAATGTCTTCGCCACGTACCGGCTTGCGATCGCCCAATGCAAAAAACCCCTGGATCAGGCATAACGAGGGCATATGTTGAAGCTCTTTTGAAGTGCGCCGCTAGCACTTTTATGGACGTGCCCCTCGGCGGGGTCAGACTTAGCGCGGCTCTCCACCCTGGGGTTGTTATGCAACCACCGCTCCCAAATGCCGGATTAGCTGGCCGCGTTAGCGCGAGAACCTCCGGGCGAGAGTGGACGCAAGGAGAGTGCCGATGGGTGTTTTGGACCTATCGTGCTCTGCTATCGGGACGCCTCGTTGATTGAGCGACCGATAGCGCTCGCCCACACCCTCAACGGGATCGCTGTTGGAGGGACTCTGCCTCGACGAGTGCGCGAAGGAGCCCGTCGCCGTCTGGGACATCGAAGAACGCTAGTGGGCGCTGGTATATTAGTCCGTCGAGGCCTGAGTTGAGAGGCATCCGGTTTCCGCCGCCCATCGGATTCCACGTTGCGGCTCGGCCGGTGGTGAACGCCACCGAGACGAGTCGATTCCGCGGTGATCGGCTCACCGTTCGCCCGACGCCGATGATCGGCGTATCTGTGACTGTTCCGCCCTCCACCGCGAACGCGCGCCGGTCGGTGACCGCATAGACGCTTCGACGCTTGCGCCAGACCTTGACGAAGAATCGGCCGAACACGTAATACAGCCCGATGACAATGAACAAGAATCCGAAAATCGGGAAGAACACCGGTGCGCTTTGCGCTGCCTGCGTTGTCCAAAAGACCGCAAAAGCAAGAAACAGCAGACCGAATGGGATCAGGAATCCGTCGGCCGGAATGAAGAGAGCTCGCGCCTCCGGCCGACCGCTCCAAAGCAGACGCTCTCCGGGGCGCAGCTCGGAGAGCACCGCGGTCTCTGCAACGTAGGACATGGACCGAGAATAATGGAGCGTTGCAGAGCTTCGACGGGCCGACCTGCAACTGAGTCAATTCAGACGTGAGATACCAACGCGCATGCAGGGCGGTGAGGCGTAGCGTTTCGGGTCGAGATGTGCAGCGAACCTTGCTCTGAAGGCCAAAGATGCGCCCCTTTCGCGATCCGCTACCAGGACGGCTTACGTGTTGTGGCACCCGCGCCGCGCACGGACAACCTATTTGGCGGAGATCGTGGAGCGTCTGCTGACGAAGCACTTTCGGACAGCTGATTGGGACAATCTGCTGAAGGCGCGGACGGCTGGTGTCGACCGAGGTCACAGGTGGGGATGTGGTTGCGGGCGCACTCAATCCGTTTGCGCATATCCGAGTCGATCATCGATTGCTGTAGCCGTGAACGGCCTCTCACGTCCTGCCATCGACGGGTATGCTTGGCCGATCGACATCCTCCGATGTTGCTCTGGACGAGATGCGCCGTACCCGGTCTGACAAGACGACGCTCCAAAAAGGAGCTGTCATGGATCAGGTTGTCCAAATCGCTGGGTCCCTTCTCGTACTCGCGGCGTTCTTGCTTGCTCAGCGCGGAGTTTTGAACCCGAAGTCGAAGCTCTATCTAGTTCTGAATCTGGCCGGCTCCGGCGTACTGGCTGGCGAAGCCATACGGTCTGGACAGTGGGGCTTTGTTTTGCTCGAAGGTGTGTGGGCGCTGGTGTCACTTGTGTCGCTTGTGGCGGTTCTGGGTAGGCGCCCGCGCCCGCAGTGAGACTTCGATCGGATGCGGTTTGGTGCGGCACCCATCGCGCTGCGTTTCGTCCAAATGACTACCAATCACGATGATGTCCGCGCGCTAATCCAGCGCGCTACAGCGTCGGTGTCGTTGGTCTCCAAGACCCGAGTGGAGATGGCTTTCAGCTCGGGTATGCCGTTGGCGACTGCGTAGGCCTCGTCGGCGATTGCGAACATGGGGACGTCATTATGGTTGTCCCCGAACACGACAAGGCGGTCAGCGCCGAGGTCCTGCATGAGCCGGCGGATCGCCTCCGCCTTTGTGCCGGTGCTGCTGTGAATCTCGAGCCAACTGAAGCTTGGCGTCCCTGGATCGTCGCTCAGAAAGTGAGCACAATCGCCCAAGGTCGAACGCAGATCCTCGCGAAGTACCGACAGGGTGCGACGTGAGGCGAGGATTGCCACATAGAACACTGACGACAAGTCGATCGGGTCATCAGTGGTGATCGGTCGAAGTCTGGGATCGCCGGCTCTCGCGTCAAGAAACGCTGTCGTACCCGCAGCCTCGTGTTCGGGCTGCCAGCGCAGCCAATCCCGACCTCCCTCAAACGTATGAAGGATGGGCTGGGTCGCGCCGCTTTGATCACACGCGTGCCGCACATTCGCGACGACACTCTCGGGGAGCAGACGGATGTCGATCGGCTCGCCGGTCTGGTGGTGGGCAGTGATGGTGCCGCCGTACGTGATGACCGGCAGTCGGAGTCGCAACGCCCCTGTCACGCGCCGTGAGGAGCGGAAGGAGCGCGCTGTCGCGTAAGTGAACAGGGCGCCGCCTTCGATCGCCGAGTTCAGCAACCGTGCCGTGTCATCGCTGACGGAGCTGTCCGAGCGCAGCAATGTCCGGTCGAGGTCGGTAACGAACAGCGTGCGTTCCTGGTCTGTCATTGTCGTCTCCCACCGCATTCGGTTGCGCACTTGCGCTTGTGTGGCACTCAGGCTACATTGTTGCAAAGCGCTTGCCAAAGCGGTTTGCAAAATCAAGGAGGATTCCAGTGGTCTCGATCGCCGATGTGGCTGAACATGCCGGGGTCAGCTCGACGACGGTTTCGCACACCCTCAGCGGCAACCGCAAGGTGAGCGACGAAATCAAGGCCCGCGTGCTCGCCGCCATGGCCGAACTCGACTACGTCCCGAGCCGCTCCGCCCAGAACCTCGCACTCGGTGTCACGCGCATCCTCGCGCTGGTCGTACCCGACATCGGAATGGAGTACTTCGCCGAACTCGCCAAGGGCGTCGAACGCGCGGCTGTCGACCGAGGCTACAACCTGATCCTCGCCACCACCGGCTCCGATCGCGACCGCGAGCTGCACTACCTCGAGATGATCAACTCGCGCGCCGTCGACGGCATTATCTACTCGGCAGGCGCGCCCCCAACAGAGAAAGAGCTGGGTGCATTGCTCGGCGGCATGCCCCTCGTCTTCGTCGACGACCAGGTCGAAGGCACAGCGTTCCCCGCCGTCGTCTCCGACAACGAGGATGGTGGCCGTCTGGCCGCCGAACATCTGGCAGGGCTCGGCCATCGCTCGGCCCTCATCATCAGCGTCGAGGGTCACCCCGTGTCGAGCGCTTCGCGCAGCCGCGGGTTCCTGGCGGTCTGGGATGACCTCGGCGCCACGAGCATCCAGGATTTCACCGGCGACAATACCGAGGAGAGCGGGCGCGCGATCGCCGAGCGATATCTTGACGAGCTAGCCAGCGGCCGAATCACCGCCGTCTTCGCGCACAACGACCTGATGGCGCTCGGTGTGGTCAACGCCCTGCGCTCGCACGGTATCAACGTTCCCGGCGACATCTCTGTCGTCGGGTTCGACGACGTCGCCGCTGCGCGCTACGCGTTCCCGACGCTCACGACCGTCCGCCAGGATGTGATCGGCCTCGGCACCATCGCGACAACGCGCATGATCGACTCTCTCGAGTCGAAGCAGGCGATGGGCGCCGAGCAGCAGATACTGCCCGTCACCCTGATCGCCCGCCAGTCGACAAGCGAGGTCGCACGATGACCCGCGACACCTACTCCGTATTCTTCGGGGACGTCGCGCAGGACGAATACTTCGTCGCACCGCAGTTCCCGGTGGCCGGAGACAAGGTGATCGTCGAGGCCCTGCCCGTGCAGTTCGGGGGCATGGTGGCCAATTCCGCAGCGGTGTTCGCGAACTATGGCATGAAGACATCCTTCATGTCGCAGCTGAATTCTGGTGAATTGACCCAGAAGCTGCTGCGCCAGTTGTCTGGCCTGGGCCTCAACACCGAACACGTGATCTTCGACGAGGCCGTTCCCGACTCGCATTGCATCATCCTTCTTTCGGGTGACCAGCACATCGTGCTCATCCCCAATCTCGGTATCACGCACACCGAGATCACGCCCGCAGCCTTCGAGCACATGGCCGGTGCCGAGTTCCTCGTCACCAGCCTTACCGACGCGAAGCCCTTCCGCATGGGTGAGCTGACGGCTCGGGACATCCTGAGCGCGCTTCGCGACCGTGGAGTGAAAGTCGTGATGGATATCGACGTGTACAACCACGAGCACCACCAGTCCGACCTCATCGAGCTCTGCGACATCCTCTTCATGAATGCACTCGGCGAGCAGCGCTTCACCCAGAGCGGTAGGAGTATCGGCGCATACCTCGCCGCGGGGGCGACGGCAATCGTCGTCACCCGGGATAGTGAGGGTTGCGAGCTGTACACCGCCGAAGGCATGACGACCGTTCCCGGCTTCCCGGTCGATGTCGTCGACGTGACCGGCGCGGGCGATACCTTCTCGAGTTCATTCCTTTATGCCTACTCGACCACCGGGGATGTGATCGAGGCCGCTGAGTTCGCCAACGCGGCAGCGGCCTTGTCGGTCGGCAAGGCCGGCGCTCGAGGCGGCATGACCACAGCCGAAGTGGTCAATTCATTCAGAGCGCAGTTCGTCCGAACCGCGTAATCCGTGACCGACATCGTCGTCGGCACCAAACAGAAAGGCCCGAAAGTGGCAAGCAACAGCAAGTTCGCACGGTTGATGCGCAGTTACGGCAGCCTCACCATCTTCATGATCCCGATCGGCATCGCTATCAACTTCGTCGGCGGCCAGATCGCTCTCCTTCTGAAACTGCCGGTCTACCTCGACAGCATCGGAACGATCCTGGTCGGCGCCACCTGCGGGGCTCTCCCCGGCGCACTGGTCGGATTCCTGTCGAATGCGATCAACTCGATCACGTCGCCGCCGACCTTCGCCTACGCGATCCTCAGCATCATGTTCGGTCTGCTGGCCGGCTGGTTCGGCCGACTCGGCGTCTTCCGCGTGTGGTGGAAGGCCCTGCTGAGCGCGATTCCGTTCGCCCTCATCGGCGGCGTGCTAGGTGCGCTCATCACCATCTGGGTCTTCGGCGGCCTGGCCGTCGGCGGCGGCGCCATCATCGTCGGCGCGCTCGTTGCCATGGGCATGGACCTGAACGCGGCCAACTTCGCCGCGCAACTGCCGATGGACATCCTCGACAAGGTGCCCACCGTACTCATCGTGTACGCGATCATCAAGGGCATCCCGAAGCGTCTGCTCGTCAAACTGCCGCTCGGCTGGGTGTATCTGGCGAAACCGCGCACGTCCCCCTCCGCACCGGCTTCCGTCGAGACGGTGGAGTCCGGATCGTCGAGCTCATGACCGCTGTCCCCGCCCACGGCGACCGATTCGCTGACACCTTCCGGCAGGAGGCGACCCTCGGGAACTGGCTCCGTGATCGCAGCCCCATCACGACACTATTGGTGCTGACGGCCCTCGCCGTGATCGCGGTCGGTATTCCGGGCGTCATCGCCCCGGTCGCTGTGAGCCTCGTCTTCGTGGCGCTCGCCTTCGCCGGCGGTGTGGGCCGGTCGTTCACACTGACCTTTCTGAAGCTCTGGCTGGTGGTCGGTCTGCTGCTGTTCGTGCTTCGGGCATTGCTCCTCAAAGGTGCGACCGTACTGTTCACTCTGGGACCCATCAGCGTGACCAAGGAGGGCATCATCGAGGGGCTCCGGTTCTCGACAGTCGTAATGGCCATCTGCGGTGCGGTAGCGCTCTTCTTCGCTCTCGTCCCCATCCGGAACCTGATGCTCGCTCTCGAACTGCGCGGCCTATCGCCATACGCCAGCTACGTGCTCCTAGCGTCCTTTCAAGCGATCACCGATCTCGGAAAGACGGCCAAGGTCGTGATGGATGCGCAAAAAGCGCGCGGGATCGAGACCGAGGGCAGCATCGGCAAGCGGGTCAAGGCGTTCTTCCCCGTGCTCGCGCCGGTGTTCCTGTCTGCGATGACGGCGACCGAGGAACGCGCGATCGCACTGGATGCGCGCGCGTTCAACTCCCACATCCCGCACAGCCACCTGGTGCTGATGCGAGCGACCCCGCGGTGGGAATGGTTCATAGTCGGTCTGGCGATCGTCGCGGCGATCCTGAGTTGTATCGGTGGGGCAGTCGGATGGTTCTAGTCTCGTTGCGCGACGTGCGCTTTACATACGCCTACGCCGAATCTCCAGCGCTCAACGGGGTCACCCTTGAGCTGGAGGAGGGCAAGCTGCACGGCATTGTGGGCTTGAACGCCAGCGGGAAGACGACGCTGTGCGGCCTGATCCGCGGCATCATCCCACACTTCCACAAGGGGGACCTCGAGGGCGAGGTCGTGGTCCTCGGCCGCAACCTCCTCGACTGGAACCCGGCAGAGCTCTCTCGCACGATCGGGTGTGTGTTCGACAACCCGTTCACCCAGATCAGCGGGATCAAGGACACCGTGTTCGAGGAGATCGCGATCGGCCTTGAGAACCTCGGCGTCCCCCGAGAAGAGATGATCGAGCGCGTCGAGCGCGTCGTCGAGCAGCTGGGCATCCAATCGCTCGTTCGTAAGAACCCGAACGAGCTCTCGGGCGGTCAGCGGCAGAAGGTGGCCTTCGCGTCCATCATCGCCATGGATGCCGACGTCGTCGTCATCGACGAGCCGACGTCGCAGCTCGACCCCGAGGCGTCGGAAGCGGTCTTCGGCATCATCGGTGGCCTCAAGGACCGCGGCAAATCGATAGTGCTCGTCGAGCACAAGATCGACCTGATGGCGGAGTACGCCGACACGATCACGGTGCTGAAGGACGGCGCCGTCGCGATGTCGGGCCCCACCACCGATGTCCTCACCTCACCGGACCTCGTCGACACCGGTGTCCCCGCACCCGAAGTGACCGAGTTCGCATGGAGGCTCCGGGAGGCCGGGAAGCCGCTGCCATTCATGCCGGTGACCCGCGCAGAAGCACATCGCGCCGTGAGCGCCCGAATCGAAGAGGTCTATCGTGCCGATCGAATTGCATGACGTCGCTTTCACCTATCCTGACGGCTCGCCGGCAGTCACGCGCGTGAACCTGAGGATCGATGACGGCGAGCGGCTGGCCATCGTCGGCCAGAACGGCGCCGGCAAGACCACGACCGTGAAACTGATGAACGGCCTGCTCAAGCCGACCAGCGGTGAAGTCATCATCGACGGGGTCTCAACGGCACGCCGTACCACCGCTGAGGTCGCACGCAGTGTCGGCTACGTGTTCCAGAACCCGGACGACCAGATCTTCAGCAGCGACGTGCGCACCGAGGTCGAGTTCATGCCCCGCTACTACAAGTGGGATGCAGCCAAGCGCGACAAACGTGTCGCACGCGCCATTGACCTGGCGGGCATCGCCGCCTACCTCGATGCGAATCCGAAGGATCTGCCGGCGGCCATCCGCAAATTCGTCGCGATCGGCGCCGTCCTCGTCGGTGAGTGCCGGTACGTCATCTTGGACGAGCCCACCGCAGGCCTGGACCTTCGAGGCCTGGAGCTGCTCAACACGATGATCGATCGGCTTGGCGCCGACGGCATCGCGGTCGTCACGATCACCCACGACATGCGGTTCGTCGTCGAGTCCTTCGAGCGCGTCATCGCGATGGCGAACGGCACCATTGTGGCCGACGGCCCGTGCGCCGACGTCTTCGCGGACGACGACGTGCTGCATCGCGCGCGAATCAAACGCCTCGAAGTGGCTCAACTCGCGCGCGATCTCGAGCTCAGCCGTAGCGCCCTCACCATCAGCGACGTTGTCGCACTCGTTCCCTGACCACCTCATGCCCCAAAAGAACAGGACATCCATGCCTACCCAGAGCTTCCTCGAATCGTTCTCGTCCGCGAGGCCCGTCTTCGCAATGCTGCACCTCAAGGGCGACGACCACTCCGACCGGTTCGAGCGTGCCAAGCGCGAAATCGAGCAGTTGTGGTCCAACGGCGTCGACGCCCTGATTGTTGAGAACTACTACGGTGACGTGGATGACGTGGTCGCCGTCTGCGACTACCTGAGAACCACGCGACCCGAGGCCGTCTTCGGCGTCAACGTACTCAAGGACGACTGGCGTGCGTTCGAGGTCGCAAACGAGTTCGGTGCTCGCTTTCTCCAGCTCGACTCGGTCGCCGGGCACCTACCAGTTGACGAGGACGGGGACTTTGCGGCTCGCCTCGCAGAAGCGCGGCGCGCATCTGATGCATTCGTTCTCGGCGGGGTGCGCTTCAAATACCAGCCGTACCGCTCCGGCCGCAGCCTCGAAGAAGACCTGCGGCTCGGCGCAGAGCGCTCCGACGCGATCGTGGTGACCGGTGATGGAACGGGCCTTGTGACGCCGGTGGCGAAGACCGCCGAGTTCCGCAGCATCCTCGGACCCGATTTTCCACTCGTCGTCGGAGCCGGAGTGACGCCCGAGAACTGCGCGACGACGCTGGCCCACGCCGACGCGGTCATCGTCGGCAGTTACCTCAAGGACACGTACATTGATACCGGCGACGTTGACTCGGACCACGTTCGGACGTTCGTAACGGCGATCCGACAGCTCACCGACGAGCGGGTGCTCTCGTGACACAGCCCATCCTCATGGACGTCGACACCGGTGTCGACGATGCGCTCGCGCTGCTCTATCTGCTTGCGAGCCCAGACGCCGAGATCGTGGCGATCACATGCACTGCCGGCAACGTGCCGGCGCGCCAGGTGGCCGCCAACAACCTCGCGCTGCTCGAACTCTGTGGTCGAACGGGAATCGAAGTGGCACTCGGCACAGAGGTGCCAATCGTCCAGCCGCTGGAGACATCCGAGGTGACGCACGGGCCGCAGGGGATCGGCTACGCCGAACTGCCCGCGCCCTCGCAGGGTTTGTCGGCGCGGCACGCAACCGAGGTCTGGGTCTCGGAGGTCCGCAGCCGCCCGGGCGAAATTGTCGGTCTCATCACGGGCCCCCTCACAAACCTCGCCCTGGCGCTGCGCCTCGAACCCGAGCTTCCCCTCCTTCTAAAGCGTCTCGTCGTCATGGGCGGCTCGTACAACCACGCTGGCAACACCACACCGACCTCCGAATGGAACATCGCGGTCGATCCGGAGGCGGCGAAGATCGTGTTCGATGCGTTCGCGACGGTTCCCGACGATCGGCGACCGATCGTGTGCGGGCTCGACATCACCGAGCAGATTGTCTTCACGCCGGCCCACGTGGCGAGGATCGCCGAACTCGCCGGCAGCGCCCCAGCCGAAGTGATCTCGACGGACGACCCGCGTGGTACCCGGTCGACCGCAACCAACCCCATCGTGCGCGCACTCTCCGATGCCGTCCGCTTCTACATGGAGAATCAGTCGGACAACGGCGGAGGTTTTGCCGCATTCATGCACGACCCGTTCGCGGCGGCACTCGCGATCGATCCCGGGCTCGCGCAACTACGGCCGGCGACCATCGACGTCGAGCTCGCGGGCACCCTCACGCGCGGCACGACCGTCGCCGACCTGCGGGGGACGTGGGGTCGGCGGCCCAACGCCGACATCGCCTGGTCGACCGACGCCAACCACTTTCTCGACCAGCTGGTCGACCGGATCGGGCGCTTCGCCCACGCAACGAAGGGAGTCCACGCATGAGCCGGATTCTGTTGGCGGGGGAGTCGTGGTCGACGACCTCGATTCACACCAAGGGGTTCGACACCTTCATGACATCCGTCTACGAAGAGGGCGCGGAACACTTCATCGCCGCACTCGAGGCCGCAGATGTCGAGGTCGTGTTCCAGCCCAACCACGTGGCGGCCGATCTCTTCCCGTCGACCCTCGATGAGTTGAACGCGTTCGACGTCGTCGTGCTGAGCGATATCGGCGCGAACACCCTTCTTCTACCCGGGTCGGTGTTCCAGCGTGGACGTCGGATGCCGGACCGACTCGCCCTTCTCGCCGAATGGGTTCGCGGAGGCGGTTCGCTGCTTATGGTCGGGGGCTACCTAAGCTTTCAGGGCATCGAGGCGAAGGCGAATTATCGCAACACCGCGCTCGCGGGTGTTTTGCCCGTCGAGATGGAGATCGGAGACGATCGCGAGGAGACGCCCCAGGGTGTGATCGCGTCCGTGGTCGCTGCACATGAGATAACCGCAGGTCTGGACGACACCTGGCCGCACCTCCTTGGCTACCACCGCTTGGTAGCCAAGGCGGGAACTGAGACCCTCGTCGAGGTCGGTGGACATCCGCTCCTCGTCATCGGCGAGGCCGGCGCAGGGCGGGTCGCAGCGTTCGCGAGCGACATGGGGCCCCATTGGCTGCCGGTCGAGTTCCTCGCCTGGCGCGGTTACCCGACCCTGTGGCAGCAGCTGATCAGCTGGCTCGCGGCCCACGACCGAAACAGCACGGCACTACGAGAAGGAGTACTGAAATGAGCACACCGACACTGAACGCGTCGATGGCGGAACGGGTGATCACGGATGAGCCGCCCGCGGGTCTCGTGGAGGCGCAGCGCCTTGCCATCCGTGTTGCAGAATCGTCGGCCGCTGCCGCGCGGCCCGGCGAGACCGAACGCGAGGTACGGGACCGAATCGACCGGCTCGTGGTCGAACTCGGCGGCACCGGTGTGTGGACACCGACCACGGTCGGATTCGGTATCGGAACCCTCAGCTGCTTCCCAACCGACAAGCCCTCCGACCGCGCCCTCTGGAACCTCGACCTCGGCATGGTAGATGTGCACCCTGTCACCCCTGACGGCTGGTGGGGCGACTGCACTCGTTCGTTCGTCCGCGGCGACAACGTTGCCCAAGTCGAGGCGCTCGCCACCATCGAACGCATCCACGCTCACGTGCTCGCGTCGGCGCGCCCGGGCATGCGCGCGTGCGACTGGTTCGGTGTATTCAAAGAAGAGCTCGACAAAACCGACTTCGTGCTCCTGGACCGCCTGTCGAACATCGGACACTCCCTCACCGTCGAGTCTTCGTACGACGACGGTTACATCGACGCCTGGAACGAGACTGTCATGACGGGTGCGTGGGCGGTCGAACCGTTCATCGGCAACCACCTCTACGGTGTCAAGCGCGAAGACGTGGTGTGGTTCGGCCCCACACGCTGCACCGTCATCCATTAGAGATCATGGCCACCATCGCTGTCGTCGGTTCGATGAACCTCGACATCAACGTACGCGTGCCGCGGTTCGCAATGGCCGGTGAGACGCTCACCGGCAGCGACCTGGCGGAGAGCCCTGGCGGCAAGAGCGCGAACCAGGCGGCCGCGGCGGCCAAGCTCGGGGCGTCCGTCCGTCTGGTCGGGGCCGTCGGGACAGACGCGGCGGGCGATTACTTGCTCCGCGAAGCACACGCGCTGGGAATAGAGACGTTCCACGTCGCTCGTCTAGACGATGTCGCAACTGGACGCGCGATCATCCAGGTCGATGCGTCGGGCGAGAACACGATCACCGTGGTGCCCGGCGCCAACGACTGCGTTACCGAAGACCTTCTCGACGACGGCGTTTTCGAGGGGAGCTCGATTGTCAGTCTCGCTCTGGAGATCCCTGTGGAATCCGTGCTTCAGGCGGCGGCGATGGGCCAGCGGCATGGTGCGCAAGTCGTCCTGAACCTCTCGCCGTTCCGCCACGTGCCGCGTGAGCTGCTCGAGTCGATCGACGTTCTTCTCGTCAACGAACACGAAGCGGCACAGTTCATCGGCCAAACCGTCTTCGCGCCCGAATCCAGCGTGCCGGCGCTGGCAGAGCGACTGGCCGCAGCCGGAATCGGAGCAGCAGTTGTCACCCTCGGCGCTCGCGGATCGCTGGTCCTGCACCGCGAACTCGGGCTCGATTCTCCGTTCGTGTCGCTCGTCGTACCTGCCGTGCATTTAGAAGCCGTCGACACGACCGGGTGCGGTGACGCGTTCGCAGGCGCGCTCTGTGCCCGCCTGGCGGCGGGGTCTCTGTTGTTGGAGGCCGTGGAGGTGGCGACCGCGGCAGGCGGATTTGCCGCGACCCGACGTGGGGCTCAGTCCTCCTACCCGAGCGCTGGGGAACTAGAAGCCTGGCTAGAGCAGTCGGGGGCTTTGTCAGCCCAAGTCAGCGGCGCGCGTCTCACGCCACACAAATGACGGACGTTGTTGACATTCGGTTGTGCTCGATCGAAACGTCGGGGGCGATAGGCCCGGACGCCGCGGTACCCGTTCGTGATCCAGAAATCCCCGCATATGGACGCGGGCAGGTGGCATCAATTTCCCGTCGGGCTAGGACCGGAGCGGTTCTCACCTGTCGTTTTGATCTGACCGAGAGCTCGACCCGTTTCTAGTCGATCCTTCGATCGTGGTGCTTCCAACTCAGTCGTCTTCGGACTACTGGAAAGGGATCTCAGAGCCACAGATGACTGGCTGAACGGACGGGTCGTACCAGTCGGTGAACCAGCCCCTGAAGTACTCATCCAGTGCCGCGAGATTGCGCTCCTTATGGACCCCGGGCCCAACGCGCACCTCGGTAATCGCCGCGCGGTTGATCGGTACCCTCCAGTACGGTACGACAAGGCCGGTAGCGTTGACTCGGAACCCTGGAACCCCCCTATCCTCGCCGTCGGAGTTGTAGCCTTCCGCTCGGTAGTAGGGCGGGATGGAAATAAGGAGTCGGACCTCTTCCTCCTCAGCGAAACCTGCGTCCTTGACAGACAGCAGCGCACGAGCAGCTGCCGTTAGGCTCTTCGCCTCGTGGTTTGGCTCGGAATCGAAGCTGGTAGAAACCTTGCCTTCAGGCGCCACGTAATCCTTGATCCTCGTGTAGACGGCGTCGATCCCCGTCGGCCCGTAGCAGATCGACCGGAACTCCTTTTCTAGCCGAAACGCAGGAAATTCAGCGACCAGGCGTGTTGAATCGACTCCGATAGCGCAGCCGTTGTCGCCTGCGTAGCCGCGCCACTGGCTGAGTTTGTCACCCTGCTTGGAGAAGGCGACACCGAACGGGGTGGCGCCCCGGTCGCGCGAAGGGTCGCGATGCTCGTTGGCAATGCGTTCGAGGATGCCGGCGAAGAACTCTGGGTTGTCACCGTTCCAATTCGTCCCATCGGTCTCCCCGGGCGATACAGGCGCACGTTCGCGCCTTATCTCTCCGGCGAGGGCTGCGACCCGGTCGAGTACGTCCTTGCGACCGTACTTAGTCTCAGTTGCGTCGTTGCAATATCGAAGGTCGCTGGCCCAGAACTCTCCCGACTTGAAAATGTCTAGAGCGTTCGCGATAGTCGTGTAGTGGTAGATCGTCGTCGGAACTTCGTTGTCCGTCACGATAGCGATCGTAGCGGGAGGGGGCCAAAAGCAGCCGAATTCTGTACAGTCCGGTCGAATGGCCAGCGGCTGGGACCTGTAGATTTCCTAGGGCGAACCTGAATTAGGTGCTGCGTTTCTGGTGATCGAGACCGGCGCGAGGCGCCCATGATGACGATCGGGGTCGGAAGCCCCCATCCTGGACGACGAGGCGTCCCCGAAGAATGCTGTCTATGAGCGTAGCTGTGTGGGTTCTCCGCCAACGACAGCCCATGTATCGCTGACTGCGTGCTTGCCGCACGGCGCTCATCGCGATCGGCGACGCGCAAGCTTCAGGTTTGCTCGGGGTTCGGACGGATCGGCTGCCCTGTCGCATACCTTTCGACGACGGCCGGGTCAATAGGCGGTGGGGCGGTCGCCGGACCGTACAGGATGTCGGAAGGCCATGGCTTTTGCTCAATCACGCTGAAATAGAACGCGATCGCGGCGTTGAACGTATTGCGAACATCGCGCCCAGCCAGCTGCTTTTCGTAAGCGTCTATCTGGTCCGCGACACGTAAGGCCGGCTTCCCCTGCTCCCGCGCTTCTGGTCGCAGGGGTAGTGTCTCGACCCACCGAAGCTGAAGTGAGTGATCTGTTTCTATGTATGCGCCGCTGTGCACCCAGCGGGCTCCATCGACTCTATAGACAGACATTGGCACTGGAACAAAACCGACGACTCTTCTTAGGCCGTGATGTGACGCATTGCGAGCGCCGATTAGGCCCTCTATGTAGGGTCCAAGTTCGCGATCGAGTTCGGACGGACGCCGATAGATCTGGGCGCTCGTGAGGTGGTCGTGCAGGCTGTGTACCCATTCCAGAGCATCAGAAACGGCGACGATTGCTCGAATGGTCGGAGACTCACTGGGTCTGACCGTCTCATCGTCAGGTAGCCCTTTGGGTAGTTCGCTAAGGACTTGAAAGAGGCGGTCCACCGCGGTCCGAAGGCCGTTTCTGCCGATAGCCAACGGATTGCGATCACT
Source organism: Leifsonia sp. Ger2509 (assembly GCF_055231915.1). Lineage (NCBI taxonomy): Bacteria > Bacillati > Actinomycetota > Actinomycetes > Micrococcales > Microbacteriaceae > Leifsonia > Leifsonia sp. Ger2509. Next base: position 1,772,499 of record NZ_JBUYVB010000003.1, on the reverse strand, counting down.
AATATGGTCACTCGCCGGGAAGATTCGCGCTCGCCAACGACCCCAACCCATGTACAGGTCGGGTTCTAGCGCTCCGCCGCGTCTAATCTCAGGTTCAATCCAAGCGGGATCGCCACTTTCCTCAAACTCCGGCCCCCGGGCGTTGGTCATGCGGTGATTGTAGGCGTCGAAGTATTACCGGGGCGAGGGACGTATCCAAGACGCTTTTGTATCGCGGACGCGGACGTTGGAGTGTCCCGCGCGACGCCCGGACGGGCAGTGAGCCTCGCCGCCAGACGTCGCGCGAGCCACGGCCGGAGAATCCTTTCGCGTTGCGGGACAAGAGAACGTGCGTGGATTCGATCGATCTGTCCCTCTGGATCCTTCTTCACGCAAGAGTGGGATATCGCCTGCAAACTGCGGCGAACAACTGACGGCTTCCGACGCGTATTGGGTGAACGGCGATCTCATACGTCGTGTACACGAGCCTTCGGCTAGAGCCATCCATAGCGGATCGCCGAACAGGTCGAGGGCTCAATTGAGAAACGGAAGACACACCCAATGAACCTCTTCATCCGAGGCGTCTCGAGCGCGCATCCGGCCAGACCCCGAGAGCGCAGGCGTCGACCATCCGCAACAAGGCTCATCGCCACGATTATCTGCGGATCGCTCTCCGCAGGAGCAGCTGTCGCCCTAGCGACTCCAGCGATCGCAGCTGAGCAGGGTCCCGGCTACGGCTCCTACGCCGCCGGCACCTTCAAGGGCGCCCACACGGTCAACGGCGTCCCCACCTGGTGCATCCAGCCGAGCGTTGGCTACCCGTCTGCCGCGACGGTCGATCAGGGCATCGTCGGGAATCTGGCGGGAGCGTCCGACACCGTCAAGGCCCAGCTGCACTACGCGGCTGCGATCGGGGCGAAGAACATGAACTCGCTCCCGGCCTTCAGTGGCCAACCGACGAACGTCAACATGTGGGCCGCGGCGGCCGGCTTCGTGATCCAGTACCTGAAGGATCCGGCCGGGATGATCGCGGACAACGGCAATCCTGGTTCGACGTTCGATTCACAGATCGCCTGGGCGAGGAACGCGATCGGCGCCGACTACGACACGGTATTGGCGATCTCGAAGAAGCTGCTTGCGGATGCGCAGGCGATCAAGCCGGGAGCGACCTCGCTGGTCCCGATTGTCGAGAACAACATGGACGCATCTCACAACTTCGAGGGATCGATCGTAGTTCGCAACGTTCCTGTAGGCACAGTTACGACGTTGACACTCTCGAACGCGCGATTCCTCGAGAACGGCTCGAATACCGCGACCGTTCGAGATTCCGCCACCTTGCACACGATGGGTGTCCCACCCGCGAACAGCCTCACCTATGAGGCCGGCGGCAGCTACAGCTCGACGGTGGAGGGGAACTGGATTCCTCAGGTGCATCTGTATCGCACGCCTGGCGGGCAGGACACGATTTCGGCGGTTGGCATCCCGTCTACCCTGACTGCGTCTGCGCACTTCTCCGACCCGTTTCCGCGCAATGTGCCTCAGGTCAGTTCGAAGGCTCAGGTGCTTGCCTCACCTTCGTCCGAGGCCTCGGAGACGGTAACTGTGACGGGAGAGCCCGCATGGTTCCCACGTGGGGGGATCGATGTGTCCAGCGTCGCCTATCTGATGGCGGGTGCGCAGTCGGCAACTGGTGAGGATGTCGCCGACGGAAGAAGGCTGTTCGAGACCCCGGTCTGGAACACGGCTGGCCCGGCCGACCACACCTGGACGATCCCGACTCTGGATGAGTCGGTCACTGCCGGGATGCACATTGTCTGGATTCACACGTGGGTGAACCACGACACGGGTGATGTGCTGGGCGTCTCGCGCGCGGATGACTCGGAGGAGAGTACACCGGTCGAGGAGCTCGCGGTGGTGACGACGCCACAGGTCCACGAGAGCGCGTGGGCGCAGGACCTGCTTGACGTCGATGGCTGGGTGAAGGAGGGGGACAAGGCAGTTGTGACGCTGTATGCGGTTCCGTTCGGAGAGACCCTCACATGCACCGCTGAAGACCAGGTTGGGCCGGCACTGAACCCGATCGAGCTGACCCCGGGCCTGAATCAGCACGCGATCTATCGCAGCCAGAAGACGGGCGCGCTTCTCCCCGGTATCCAGTACGGCTTCGTTGAACGGGTTTACCGCGACGGGAAGCTCTACAAGGAAGGCGGCTGCCTCGACGAGCTGTTCACGGTGGATGCCCCGCCGACACCGCCGACCCCGCCAACGCCCCCGACACCCCCGACCCCGCCGGTTCCACCCACGCCGCCGGTTCCACCCACGCCGCTGGAGCCGACGCCCCCGGCTCCAGCCGTTCGGATGCCCGTAATCGCTGGATAGAAGCACACCATTCGGGTGGGTCGGACGGATTCTGTCCGACCCGCCTCTACGTTCGGGAGAACACTTTTGACGAAACAGTCGGACAACCCAGCGAACTGGGCACGGGCGCACTGTCGGGTGCTGACAGGAATCGGAGGCTTCGTTGTGGCAGTAGTTGCCGCCATTGCCATCATGACCTCGCTGGCTTATTCCTCGAACGCGTCCGGCGAGCGATCGGTCACTGCACGAGCACCTGCACCGACGGCTGCCGCGCCCCCTGCGCTTACAGGCGAGCAGATTGCCGCGCTGCCCGCAGCGAACCACGACGCGGTGATCCCGGGCCTGCTCGATTATCGCGACACCTCTACGAGTGGCGTCGCCTACTCATATATGGCGACGGCAGACGTTCCGGTCTTCGGTACGGACTACGGTTCGGCGATCGCGCGAATCCCGGCGAAGAACTTCCTCGGTGAGCCCACAGTAATCGTTCCGGTCAAGGTGACGGCGGAGTGGGCTCTCGTGCTTACTCCGTCGCGGCAGGCGAAACCGTCGACGGTGGGCGGGGACGCGGCGGCCCAAACGGCCGGATGGGTGCCGCGGCACATGTTGAGCAAGGTGGAGAAACTTGACTCCGTTGTGCGGATCTCGGTCTCACACCAGACGCTCTCGATTGTGCGGGATACGTCCACGGTCGATTACAAGGTAGGAGTCGGCACGGATCGCACGCCGACACCGATAGGCACGACCGGATATCTCCAGGCGCGTTTCGAAGACTCGCAACAGGCCGAGCATCCGATTCTGCTCACCAGCCTCCATTCGGGTGCTGTAGATGAGCCATTTGGCGGTTCGGATGGCGGTCTCATCGGGATGCACTTCAACTCGACCAATGCGGGCGCGGTCTCGCACGGGTGCATCCGTCTTTCCGTTGCGGCCTTGGTCGCTGTGAACCAGCTCCCGCTGGGAACTCCTGTCGTCGTCACCCGCTGAAGGCTGACATGGGCGTGGAGGCTCACCCAAGAGGGGAGTAGGGCGAGCCTCCACGCGTTTCGCGCGTCGCTACTGGACGCAGTAGGAACCGGTGACTTCCCAGCCAGTCCCGGTGTCTCTGAAGTCGGCGGTGAGGTAGCGGTCATGGACCACGACGTAGCCGCCATACGATGCCCAATAGCGGTAGGTCGCAACTAGATCTGGGCGGCAGTCACTTGCATGGGTGCCCCACTCGACGAGCTTTTCGTGGCTGGGACCGGCAGGGCTGCCACCGCTCGAGCTCGGATTGCCTGCAGCGGGTTCTCCGCTACTACTTGGACGGCTGCCGCCCGAGGGCACGTCGCTGGACGATCCACCCCCGGACGAATCGCCTCCAGTATGGGATGAACTTGTGCCATAACGGTCAGGTCCGGAGCCCGCTCGCGCCCTCTCCGCAGCCTCCGCGGCAGCCTGCTGTGCCGCCGCCGCTGCGGCAGCTTCTTTGGCGACTTGTTGGTCGTGGGCAGCATGGACGGCCTGTGCTTTGGCGAGGTAATCCAGCAGAAGAGGTGCCGGCTCCGCACCTGTCTTCACTCCCTTTTGTGCTGCGGCGGCGGCGGCCGTCACGGCGTCTTTGGATGCTTGCGGGGCCTTCGGCCAGGTAGCGAGGACGGTGCGCGCCGTCACGTCGATACCGTCAACGCTCTTGGTGGTCGACGTCGCCGGCTGCCCTTCGATCATTCCGGCGAGTACGCGGTTCGTGTAGTCGAGTTGTCCAACGATCCCGGTGGCGGCTTTCGAGGTGGTCGCGTGCGCAAGCTGCTGAGCGGCGACCTCGCGGCTGAGGGCGTCTGCCGCGTGGTTGAGCTCGTCCGTTCCCGTTGACGCCGTTCCGGTCAGCACCGGCGCGGTCACGGGTTCGCCGGCGATGAACCCGGCGTACATCCGAAGCAGCTTTCCGTGGTCGGCAAGAGTGTTCCGCTGCGCAGGAGAGAGGTACCCGACGGACATGCCCTCGGCCTTCTTCACCTGTTCGGCAAGCTGGGTCACATCCTGGTGACCTTCGGCGAAGGCGACCTGCGCGTTCTGATCGGAACGATAGAAGGCCACCGCCTCGATGCGAGCGTCCTGGTAGGAGGCATCCGCGATCGTATGTTGGATGGTGACTGTCGTGAAGAATCCGGCTATCAGAAGCCCAGCCCCGAGAAAGGTCACGGCCGCCGCGGTGGGCAGCTTGTGCTTCGCGCAAAATCGGCCGGCGCGGCCAAAGGTCCCGCGAAAGATACCCGGGGTCGGTGCGGACTTGGTGGGGGGTGTGGCTGTGGGGAGGTTCGACATCGGTGTGCTCCTATCGCGTTGACGAGTGTTCCCCGGCCGGTGGACGAGTGGGCGCGGGTCGGAGCAGATTTCGGTACTGACATCGGACTATTTAGGCGTCTCCACCGGGATGTGGGCGCAATATCCCTGCGGCAGCGACCTCGTCTACGTGCCGATCTGGGGCGAAGGACTAGCGCATCCGGTCGCGTATTGGGTGAGCGCACTATCCGGTGCGTGATCGTATGAACACGAAAGGGTGGTACCGCGATGGCGGAATCACAGACCCCGCAGAAGACCGTCGTTGGCAACCTCACCCGCGACCCGCAGGTTGGCATCGACAGGAACGGGAAGCCCTACGCGCTGTTGCGTCTGGCGGAGAACACCCGAGTGCAGGACGAGCAAGGGAAGTGGGGCGACGGCCCTACCGCGTTCCACAACGTCTACATCGGCGGACAGCTCGCCGAACACGTCGGGCAAACCCTGCACAAGGGCGATCAGGCGATCGTGTCGGGTCGGGAGCACGAGGGGCGGGCGTACGAAAAGTCTGATGGAACGCTCGCGATGGGAGAACCGCAGATCCAGGCGACGGCTGTCGGAGCCGGACTCCAGTACAACGCGGCCACGATGATCAACCCGTCGAAGGCCGCCGATGAGCGTTCACCTGTGGCCGGCCCTGAATTCGGTGTAGAGTCGCCAATCCCCAACCCGGACCCGGCGCGCACCACCGAATGGCCGACCGCGATCCCGGGGCAGCCCGCTATGTCTGTGGCTCTGGCATAACTCAAGGAGCGGCCGGGCGCCTTCGCGATGCGGGGCGCTCGGCCTGACCTATCTCAAGAATTCCGCCGGTTCACGGTTCAACCTCAAGCCGGCGTGTGCAGAGCAAAGAGCTTGGGGTGTCAGAAGCGGTCGGTGTGAGAAGGTTTCGTTTAGGTATCAAGGGGGGCGAGGAGCTCGCCCAAGTCCATGCCCAAGGCTTGCGCAATCCTGTACCACGAATCAAGACGTCCGTGAGTTGTGCCGGTTTCGATCGCAATCAGCGTGCGTCGAGTAACTCCGGACCGCTCTGCGAGGGTGTCATAGGTCCATCTTCGAGAGGCTCGGAGCTTACTCAGCTCCACCCGTAACGCTTCAAAATTCGGGTCGCGAGTGGCGTAATTCACTACTCCAGTTCAGTCGCGGCGCGTTTGCCGCGCAGTGTCGAAATCTTCACTATTGTGAAGAAAGCTTCACCATGAGATCTCCGGATCTTCGACAAGAAGGGGCCCGCTTGAAGCGCGCAGTGTTCGTCCGAATCAGCAATGATGTCCGCCCAGACGCGTGCTCGAGAATCCGGTGAACGGGAGATCCAACGACGCAATATGCACCCGGAAGGTAGGCTCATGACTGATCGGCAAGCGCCAAACGAGACGACGTGCATGGGAACTTCCACTGTCTTACGTGGAATTGTCGTTGGGGAGCCTTGGTATGTCTCGGACTCGGAATCAACGCATTTCCTGCTCGCGCTTAGCGGCGCGCTCGATACCGCATCGCGGGAATTGCTTTGCCAGATCCGATGCGATGGTCGGCTCGCGGGCCAGGTTGAAGCTGCAATCCGTCACCTCGACCCAGTTCTCGTCCTTGGCGAACTGCTGACGCAAGCCCCGCGCCAGCACGAGCGGATCGCACCAATCGTTATTGCAGTCCACGCCCACACGGTTGGGCATGACCTCGCACGAACAACGATGATGCCAGTCGTATAGGGGCTGGACAAAGGAGGCCTGGATGTAGGTGAAGTGTTACGGCGGCAAGTTTTGTTAGGAGAACGAGATCGCGTTGATCCCGATCACCCGCAGTGTCGGTATGGTCGTGAGGGATCGACATTGGTCGCTACCTCGGCTAAACTGTTCAGGCAGGCTCGCCCCACTCTCGTGGATTGGCGGGCCTAGCTGTTTAACTTCCAGGGTTCACTCTTTGGTGCTTTCTTCGCCAGATAGTCTTCGTACCAGTACCAGGCGAACTCGTTGCCGGCGTGGGCACTGACATGGGCGTGAGCGGCATATGCCACCAGATCGGCCATCTGCATCCACTGAGATCGCTTCGAGTCGTGGAACATTGGGTCTTCGATGATGCGCCTAGTGTCCAGCGGGAGGGCCCGGTGTGCACGAAAGTACGAAGGGTCGGAGCCGTCGCCGTCCATGCTGACGAAGGCGAAGTCGCCAGCGTTGCGGTGCTCCTGGTCCCACGCCGCCACCAGCGCCGCGTACATACGGCCACGCTCCTCGAAGTATTCGCTCCCGCGCAGATCGGTGCGTTCCCAAACGGCCCCGACTCGTATGTACGGACAGTCGCGGATTTCTTCGAGGCAGCGAATCGCGACGGCGCGGCCGAGATCCTTCCAGTAAGTGATCCCATGATGGACAAAGCGATCAGGCGGATTGGTCGAGATCCTCGATCGCCCGAATACGAAATCAGTCGCGTGGAGTTCCTGAGCCGGCGGGATTGAGAATTCGCGCCACAGCTCCTTGCGCAACTCAAGCCAAGTCCGCAATGCCAGCGCCCACTCCGCGGGCGAGCACTCCACCCAGCCGTAAACGATCCATCCGCGCTTGGTGTCGCCAGAGTCATCCACGTAGATGAGCCGAGAGAGCGCGTCCGTCACCCGCCTAATGTACTAGGCCGCTAACGAGGCGGCCTTGCCGCCCGCATGGCGCAGCGGCTCCGCAAATGTCCGCGAATTCGCTCCGCTCCAACACGACCGGCATGCATGCGGTTTACCCCAATACAGGGGGCATTCCGGAAAATCCACGATTTACATCTTTCATGCCTGCAATGTTTGCCGATACCTTCAGTCCTGCCGCCTCGTGTGTAGGCAGTTTCTAGGGGGTTTCATGCGTCCCGTTGCTTCAATCCACTCCTTCCGCGCCATAGGGCAGGGCTGTTCAGGATTCGCCGCGTGACCGGCAGGACTCGGCTGCGGCCGGTGACCGCCGCCACCGTGGTCGGGGTACTGCTGACCGCAGGCTTGGCCTCCGCCGCCGGCACGGCAACAGGAGCGACCGCTGCGACATCGAGCACACCCCTGGCGGATGTGACACACACCAGCGATCCGGCGACCGCGTCAGCAGTCGCCGCCCAGTACGGTCACCCGGTCGCGATCGACTCACAAACCGACCAGCTGTCGCAGGTGTCCGCGCAACCGGACGGGTCGATGGAGTTGCAAGCGTCCTCGGTCCCGGTCCGGGTCCAGAACGGCACCAGCTGGGTGCCCGTGGACGTGACCCTCCACACCGGCACCGATGGCATGCTCACCCCCACGACAGCGGCGGCACCGGTGGAGTTCTCCGCCGGCGGCAGCGACCTGATGGCGAAGGTGCAGACCACCGGCGCCAAGTGGGTGTCGGAGACCTGGCCGGGTGGAACCTTGCCGTCCCCGACCGTGGCGGGGGCGACCGCCACCTACCGGGAGGTGTACCCCGGGGTCGACCTGCAGTTGACCGCGACCGCAGCTGGAATGTCAGAAGTGCTTGTGGTGAAAACTGCTGCCGCGGCCGCGAATCCGAACCTGAAAACCGTCCAGCTCGGGATCAGCGGCGCATCGGTGACCGCGAACGCGACGAAACAGGTCACAGCAACCGCGACGGACGGGTCAGCTGTCACGTCGGCATCGCCGACCTGGTGGGACTCGACCGGGGCCGGCTCTGACGGGCAAGGCCCATCCGGTGGGTCCGAAGTGCGACCACTCCCGTTCAGCACCTCCGCGAGCTCGGTGACGTTGAACGTCAGCGCTGCAGCTACCACAGCAGGCGTGACCTATCCCATCTTTGTGGATCCGGAGTGGCAGCCGGGCGCGAACGCGTACTGGTTCACCGACCGGGCGTACCCGGACCAGTCCTACCTGAATGGGAACCAGGCCGGTGGGATCCAGTCGGTTGGCAACGGCGGCGGCTACTTGTCGCGGGCGTTCTGGCAGTTCCCGACCAGCGGATTGGCCAACAAGGTCATCATCACCTCCCGGTTCGATGTGACCGAGTTGTGGTCGAACACGTGCACCGCGAAACCGATCCAGGCGTGGCGGTATGGGCCGGCAACCCCCGGGTTCACCTGGAACACCGACCCCAACCTGTGGCAGCACCTCGACGACACGCTCTCCCTCGCCGACGGCAGCAGTTGTGCGGGGGCGAAGCTGGAGGGGTTCAACACCGGCCAGTCGGCGGTGTGGGCGGCAGCGAACAGTGCCAGCGTGGTCCAGATCGGGTTACGCGCTCAGGACGAGTCCGACACGTTGACCCGCCGGCATTTCAGCCAGGCAGCAACGTTCTATGTGAAGTACGACACGAAACCGTCCGCGCCGGTCCTGCTCGGGTTCGACACCCCGAAACGCGGTTGCGGGACGCAAGCGAACCCGGCGTGGATCAACGACAGCACGACCGGGTTGGTCCCGGTCGCGTCGACCGCCGACCCGGATACCGGTGCTCTGTTGGTCACGACCTTCCACACCATGTACGGGTCACCGTTGGTGACCTATTCCAACCGGATGTCACTGAACGAGGCACCCGGCGCAACCATTTACACGGACCCTGCGCACGAGTGGGTGGCCAATGATTTCCGGGACAACGTCCCGTATTCGATGTGGGTGGACTCGAACGACGGGTGGGGCACATCGCCGCCGTCGAACACCTGCTATTTCCGGGCCGACAACATCGCCCCGGACCAGCCGACCGCCGTCGCCGCCCCGGGACCATACACGGTCGGGTCACCGATCACGGTCACCGCCACCGCAGCCTCGACGTCCCCGGACACGGCGGCGTTCGAGTATTGGTGGTTCGGCTCATCAATACCGCCGGTGCCAGCGGCGACCGCGTCGTCGTTGACTGGGCTGCCCTGTAACAGCACGACTCCGGTGGTGAACACGGCGACCGCATCGTTCAGTTGCCAGGTCAGCTCGAGGACGGCCACCCTGACGGTGGCGCCACCGGACAACAACACCGCTTTGACCTTGTATGTGGCCGCGTTGGACGCCGCCGGGAACGTATCGACCAAGGTTGCCCAGGTCCCGATCACTGCCGGCGAGTCGCCGACGGTGAACTATCAGAACGGTCACACCTGGCTCACCGACACCGCCGGCGTCCAGTTGACCGGGGGACAGACGGTCACCGACACTAATGCCAACCAGTTGCCGTTGACGATCGGCACCGGCCGGACCACCGCCGCACCATTACGGTCGGTGCCGACCAGTTTCACCGACCCGAAGGGCAGCCCCCTGGACTTCACTGCCCCACCCGGGGCCGCGGACACGACCGCCACGTCGGCGACCGGGTCGGGAAGTTTCTCGATCGGTGCCCGGCTCTACCCGACGACCACGACCGGGATCCAAACCGCCCTGTCGCAGTCCGGGCCGGCCGGGTCGGTGGTCACACTGAGCCAGAACAGCGGCAGTTGGGAGTTCTGTGTCACCAGCGGGACAACGAAAACCTGTGCCACCAAGGCGGGCATCAGCACCCAACAGTGGGTACTCGTCACGGGGATCTGGGATGCGGTCGCCCACCAGCTCCGGCTAGTTGTCGGAGCCACGGCCACCGCTCCCGCGGTCAACACTGTGGCCAGCATCCCGTCCCTGGCGGGTCCGTTCGTGGTCGGTGCCGCCCGGCAGACGGCAACCACCGACTATCAAGCCTGGACCGGCCAGATCAGCGATCCGTTCGATTTCCCCGGTGTGATCGACAGCGACCAGCTCAGCGAGCTCGCCCAATCCAACCCGCTCACCTGACAACCCCACCCGCGGATCCAAAAAGGGACATCGTGATGGCTAAAACACGCTTCCAGCTGCGCAAACTGACGATCGTAGTGGCGGTGATCACGGTCGGGACGCTCGGACTCACCGGGTTCACCCCACCCCCCGCCCCGCCCTCGAAAGCGTCAACGGTGCCCGTCAACCGCGGACCGAAAGTGCCCGGCCACCACGCCACACCGACCGCCGCCCGCCCGATCCCCGCCAGCAACCGATCCGCGGCACCTGCCACCAGCAGTCTCCCCAGCCCCGGCGACTTCGACACCAGCACCCCACTCACCGGGACCCTGACCACGCTGCCCTCCCACGGCGGTGGCGGTTTGAAACGTGGGCCATGGCAGAACCTCGGCAACACCGGTCTCGCCGTCGCTGCCACCACCCCAAGCACCGCGCCCGCGAAGCGGACCAAGGGCAGCATTTCGAGCACGGTCGGCTCGGTGAAGGCCAGCATCCTCAGCCAGGCGGACGCCAAGAAGTTCGGTCTGAAAGGCCTCGTCGTCGAGCTGTCCCGCACGGACAACTCCACCGTCGCCGCCCCGGTGGCCGTGCGGATTCCGACCAACATGTTGAACAGCCTCTACGGCGCCGATTACGCCTCCCGGCTGCACTGGGTCCAGGTCGATGGCAGTACCCCACCCGCAGCGACAGGGTCGACGACGTCGGCCCCGTCTGCGGCCGGGCTGTCGGTGGCGCCGGCCTCCTATGTGACAAAGCGGTCCAGTTTGAGCACGCAGAAGAAGTCGGTCTCGTCCCCGGTCGCTCAGCGGGTGCCGTCGACCGCAGACTCGTCCAGCACGATCGTCGCCACCCCGATGCTCAGTGCGCAGCCGATGCTGCTGGCAGCCACTGCGGGCCCGATCTCTTCCACCGGTACCGGGTCGTTCACCGCGACGCCGTTGAAACCGTCCTCGACCTGGGATGTGTCTGCGCAGACCGGTGACTTCACCTGGGCGTACCCGTTCCGGGTTCCACCGGCCGCCGCTGGCCCCGCCCCGTCCGTGGCGGTGAACTATGACTCGCAGTCCATTGATGGGGAGACCGGGGCGACGAACAACCAGACCTCCGCGATCGGTGACGGCTGGAACCTGTCCGGTGCCGGGTTCATCGAACGCTCCTACGTGTCTTGCGCCGCCGACACGGTCCCGGTCACCACCTCCGGTGACTTGTGCTGGAAGACCGACAACGCCTCTATCTCCTTCGCCGGCCACTCCGGCCAACTCGTCAAAGATTCGACCAGCGGTGCGTGGAAGCTGCAGAACGACGACGGCACCAAATTCGAACACCTCGTCGGCACCACTGCAGGATGCGCCGCGAACGGCACCTACGACACCGACTGCTGGAAGATGACCACCCGGGATGGCACCCAATACTTTTTCGGGAAGAACCAGCTACCCGGCTGGGCCACCGGCAAACCCACCACCAATTCGACCTGGACCGTCCCGGTGTTCGGCAACGACACCGGCGAGCCCTGCCACTCAACGACGTTCGCGGCGTCGTCGTGTGTGCAGGCGTGGCGGTGGAACCTCGACTACGTCGTTGACGTGCACGGCAACGCGGAAGCGTTCTATTACAACGCGCAAACCAACATCTATTCGAAGAACAAAACCACTGCGACCGCCTACACCCGTGGCGGGGAGCTCGAACACATCGACTACGGGTTCACCACCGGCAACGCCTACGCCACCAACGCCGCGTCCGGGAAGGTCGTCTTCGGTTACGACGCCTACGGCCGCTGCAACGACACCACGCACGTGAACTGCACGGCGGAACCGGCATCCGGATATGCGACAGCCCCCGCGCATCCGACCTACTACCCGGATGTCCCGTTCGACCAGAACTGCACCAGTGGGACGTGCACGGCGTTCGTGTCACCGACCTTCTGGACCACCAGCATGCTGTCCACCGTCACCACCAAAGCGCTGGTCGCCGGGGCGTATTCGAATGTGGACGTGTGGACGCTCGGGCATTCGTTCCCACCGACGGGGGAGACCGCGAACCCCGCCCTGTGGTTGACCCAGATTTCGCACACCGGCTACAACGGGGCGGCGTCATTGACCGAGCCGGTTACCACCTTCGGCGGGGCGACCATGGACAACCGGGTCCTCACCACCGGCAGCGGGCTGTCCCCACTGGCCCGGTACAGGATCACGGCGCTACACACAGGGTTGGGGGCGGCCATCTCGGTCAACTATTCGGTCCCGGAGTGCGTGCCGGCCGACGTAGCCACGATCAATGCGGCACCGCAGTCGAACACGAAACGGTGTTTCCCCCAGTTGTGGACTCCCCAGGTCACCCCACCACAGGCACCCGAACAGGACCTGTTCCACAAATACGTGGTCACCAGCGTGGTTTCCAACCCGACCACGGGGAACGCCATGGACGCCACCCAGGAAACTGATTACGTCTACACCGGGCTGCCGGCCTGGCGGTACAACACCTCCCCGCTGGTGCCGGACAACGCCCGCACCTGGAATGTGTTCGCCGGCTACAACAAGATCGAAATCCGGGTCGGCGACCACAACAGCCCCGCCTTGCAGCAGACCACCGACTACACCTTCTACCAAGGCCTCGACGGCGACCGGGCCGCCCCCTCCGGCGGCACCAAAACAGTCAGTGTCACCGGGTCGCCCGGGGTGCCGGACTCGCTCTGGTTCGCCGGCCGCACCCGCGAAGCGAAAAACCTGAACGGGGTCGCTGGGGCCATGGTCAGTGACACGGTCACCACCCCGTGGGCTTCAGCGGTCACCGCGAACAACGGCACGATCACCGCTAGGCTCACCGGCGACGCTGATGTGCTGACCACCGAACCGGTCTCCACCGGCGGCAACCGCACCACCCACACCGTCACCACCTTTGACCCCGCCACCGGTCTGCCCACCCAGGTCAACGTTGCCCCGTCCGATGCCCCGCACACGTGCACCACCACCAGCTACCTCAACAACACTGCTGTCGGGATCATTGGCGCCCCCTATGAGATCAAAAAGGTGGGGGTGGACTGCGCCAACCTGGCGTCCGCGTCGTACCCGGCGGATCTGATCAGTGACACGAAAACCGCGTACGACACGTTCGCGTTCGGCACCATCCCGATCAAGGGCGACCCGACCGAGACCGACACCGTCAACGGGTACGTGTCCGGTGCGGCGACCTGGGCGAAAACCGCCCGAACCGGCTACGACATCATGGGTCGCCCGCTGGTGGTCACCGATGTCCTCGGCCACACCACCACCACCGCCTACACCCCGCCCGCAGGAGCTACCGCCGGGTCCGGGGCGACCACGGCGATCACGGTGACGAACACCGCCCCGTTCAGCTGGCCGGTCGTAACCGTGTATGACCCGCGCTGGGAGGTCGAAACGAAAGTCACCGATCAAAACAACAAGGTGACCACCGCCACCTACGACGCGTTAGGTCGGCGGGTCGGGGTGTGGTTGACCGACCGCGCCCAAGCCTCCTTCCCGTCCGCACCGTCGATCGGGTACGCGTACACGCTGTCGAAAACGGCACCGAACACGATTGCGACCACCACCCTCGGCGCGAACAACACCGTCACCTCCTACCAACTGTTCGACGGGCTCGGCCTGCCCATCCAAACCCAGTCCCCGTCCGGCGCCGGCGGCATGTTCGCCGCCGACACCATGCGCGACTCCGCCGGCCGAGTTCGGCTCACGAACAGCGCGTATTGGACCACCGCGTCCGCCCCGTCAGCGACCCTGTTCCTGCCGTCCAGCGAATCCGCGATCCCCGACGAAACCACCACCAGCTACGACGGTGCCGGCCGCCCCACCACCAGCACCGTCTACTCCCTCGGCGTGCAAAAGTCCGTCACCAGCAACAGCTACACCGGCGTCGACCGGGTCGACACCACCCCACCCGCTGGCGGCACCCCCACCACCACGATCAGCAACAGTCTCGGCGAGCAAACACAGCTCACCCAATACTTGAACTCCACCCCCACCGGCGCTTCCTTCGAAACCACCAACTACACCTACGACGTGCAGGGGCAGATGGCGTCCATGGTCGACCCCGCCGGCAACCACTGGACCTGGTCCTACGACGTGTTAGGCCACCAAACCACGGCGGTCGACCCCGACACCGGCACCACTACCAGCACCTACGACGACGCCGGCAACCTCCTCACCTCGACCGACGCGCGTGGGGTCACCCTCGCCTACACCTACGACGCCCTCAACCGGAAAACCAGCCAGCACACCACCAGCCCAACCGGGCCGATCCTCGCCGCCTGGACCTACGACGCCGCGGCGAAAGGGCAACCGGCCGCGTCGACCAGTTACGTCGGCTCCACCGCCAGCACCCCCGGTGCCGCCTACACCGCCACGGTGACCGGGTACGACGGCGGCTACCGACCCACCGGAACCACCATCAGCATTCCCGCCGGGGCTCCCGCGTTCGCCGGCACCTCCTACACAACCGGGCTGCAGTACTACCAGAACGGTGCCCTCGGCGATGCGTCCTACCCGGCCGAAGGGAACCTGCCCGCCGAAGACGTCATCACCCAATACAACGTCGTCGGCCTCGCCTCCAGCCTCTCCGCCACCGCCAACATCGTCACCGGCGTCTCCTACACCGGCATCAACCAAATCGCCCAAATCCACCGCACCGGCACCAACACCGCCGACAGTAGCTACCAATACGACCCCGCCACCGGCGCCCCCACCGACATCAAAGACACCACCGGCACCGGCAGCACAACCACCACCCAAGCCGACCGCGCCTACACCCACAACCCCGCCGGCGACACCACCGCTATCGCCACCACCGGGGCTGCCGGGGCCGACAACCAATGCTTCAGCTACGACTACCTGCACGATCTCACCCAAGCCTGGACCCCCACCACCACCAACTGCACCACCGCACCATCCGCAGCGACCATCGGGGGAGCGGCCCCGTACTGGACCGACTACTCCATCGACGCCGCCACCGGCAACCGTACCCAGGTCACCCACAACGACACCACAGGCACCGGGACATCGACGACGGACACCTACGCCTACCCGGCCGCCGGGGCTGCGAACCCGCACGCCGTCCAAACCGTCACCCACACCGCCGGCAGCGGATCCACTGACAGTTACGGGTACGACGCCGCCGGGAACACAACCACCCGTCCCGGGCAAACCCTCACCTACGACCCCAACGGGAAACTCTCCACCGTCACCGCCGGCGGGGTCACCCAAACCAACATCTACGACGCCTCCGGCAACCTGCTCCTCCAGTCGGATCCCACCAACGGATCCACCCTGTACCTGGGCGACACCGAACTCCACGTCGCCGCAGGGAGCAGCACCGTCACCGGAACCCGCACTTACAGCGTCAACGGCATCCCCGCCGCCGAACGCAACGGCACAACTCTCACGTGGTTGGGTGTCGACGCGAACCACACCGGCGACATCAACGTCAACAACACCACCGGTACCGTCACCCGCCGCTACGCCGACCCCTACGGTAACACCCGCGGCACACCCGCCACCTGGTCCAGCGACCACGGGTATTTGAACGCCCCCACCTCCACCCTCTCCGGGCTCACCCAGTTAGGGGCGCGCGCCTACGACCCCACCCTCGGCAAATTCTTGTCCGTCGATGGCGTTCTCGCCCCGGCGAACCCGCAACAGAACAACGGATACGCCTACGCGACGAACAACCCAGTTACTCTGGCGGACCCATCCGGCAATGAACCAACTGACCCAACCTGCAAGACCGTTGCGTGCCGAGACGCTTACTATGGAGCCACGCCTCCAGCAACCGCACCCGCGCCCGCGTCCGCGGGAAATCCCGGAGGCGGAGGCAAGGGCTCCAATCCGAAGATTGACCCACCGCTTTCCTACCTTCACCCGAAATGCACTCAGAACGGTTGCGGTATTCCCAGTAGCCAACTCAAGGGTCTCATTGCGACCCCTGGCGCCAAACCGTTTGTCGTTCAGTCAACTGGGTTGTGCGCATCCGGTTCGTTCACTGTCATGGTCGGTGTCGGGCTCTCATACTGCGGTATGAGATACCCCGACGGCCATGTTTCACCGGCGCTGGTGGGTTCGTTAAGCGCCGGAATCGGAGCCGGCTCGGTCTTCAGTCTTACCGGGGTTACGAGCAGCGCAAAGTCGGAGAGTCAGGTTCAGGGGATTAGCTGGAACACGGTCGAAGACTTCGGGTCTGGGGCAGGCGTCGAGACGACCCAGACTCTCGGAGGAGGCGGGTCGGCTGGGGTCGAGGTCGGCGCAAAAGCGTTCGTTGGTGAGCAAGTAAGCTTCACTATTGCCGGAAGGGACGTGGCGGTGGGTCCGCAACTGGGATACAGAATCACCGGCGGACAGATCGTTCCCAGCGGCAGCGGATTTGATTACAATAACGGCTACGGGTCGACAATCGGATGGCGATGAGGTGCGTTCACATGGAAGAGCGCGAACAGTCGTCAAGGGGCTGTGATTCTTAGGATGACGATATTTCCCGACACGATCCTCGTAATCGCGTTTCCTGCAACGATAGTTTTCGGCATCATTCTCATTGCTGGCAAGAATCGAATTCGGCTCAAGCTTCGATATAGCGGACAACCATGGGCCGAGAAGCCAAGGCTCATGAGACCGACCGAGTTACTGCTCGTAGGAGTCGCATTGATCATCGTTGGGTGTATCGGCACAATCACCCTTTTTATGAAACTCTTATCTCAATGAGTCGATCGCACCGGCCAATCGAGCCTAGTGATGAGGATGCTCAGTGGTTCGGCTGGGATAGCGGAGACGCGGGAACGCCCGAGGAGACCACGCCAAATTCACCTCGGACCGTTCCGCCGTGGCGCGCCGTAAGTGACGGACGAAGGGCGCTGTCCTTAGCTCTCGGCGTTGTCGTTGCCTCGTCGATCATGTCGGCACTCGTCGGCCTGTTTGGGACCAGGTCTCATCTCAGTTCCGTCTCCACCCTGGAACATGGTTGGTGGTTTGTGGGCGTCTTCTTCCGTTTGAGCCCCGATATTGCGCTGGTGGCACTTCAGTGCTTCTTCGGGACAGTGTTCGGAACCTGGGCACTTGTTCAGGGCGTGCGAGCAATAGGGCGCAATCGCGGAAAATCGGACGGAATCGTCGCCGTCGCTCTAGCTGGCATCGCACCCTTCGTAAGTCTGTTAATTTGGATCCTGTTCGCAGACGCAGTTGCTAGCACATGAGCGTTATCACCCTCAGCGCCTGTTAACGCTCCCTTAGAAGTGCGTGTTAACGCTCTTCTAGAAGTGCACCATTTTCGCTCGACGGAAGTGCGCTACTGGCGTCAGTCTTGGCTGCGGCCGTTGTAGAAGCCGACGACGGCCGAGGCGAGGGCGGCGGGCACACCGATAGCTCCCATCAATAGGGAGAACTGGTGATTGTCGACCCAGTGCGCCTGGACCCCCACCGCCAACCACTGCCAGACCACACCGTCCGCGGCGCCATCGGGGGAGCAGCCCCGTACCGGAACCGGGTACACCATCGACCCCGCCACCGGCACCACCACCACGGACACGTACGCCTACCCGGCCGCCGGGGCTGCGAACCCGCACGCCGTCCAAACCGTCACCCACACCGCCGGCAGCGGATCCACTGACAGTTACGGGTACGACGCCGCCGGGAACACAACCACCCGTCCCGGGCAAACCCTCACCTACGACCCCAACGGGAAACTCTCCACCGTCACCGCCGGCGGGGTCACCCAAACCAACATCTACGACGCCTCCGGCAACCTGCTCCTCCAGTCGGATCCCACCAACGGATCCACCCTGTACCTGGGCGACACCGAACTCCCCGTCGCCGCAGGGAGCAGCACCGTCACCGGAACCCGCACTTACAGCGTCAACGGCATCCCCGCCGCCGAACGCAACGGCACAACTCTCACGTGGTTGGGTGTCGACGCGAACCACACCGGCGACATCAACTGACCTGTCCCGGGTTTTCCGGACGGTTTCTTTGTGTTGATCATGCCGCGGTCGCGGCGTCGGTGTGAAGGGCTTCGAACTGGTTGGGGCTGTGATAGCCGATGCCGGAGTGGCGTCGGGTCGGGTTGTAGAACGCTTCGATCCATTCGAAGATCGCAGCCCCGAGCTCGGCCCGGGTGGCCCAGGCGCGGCGGTCGAGGAGCTCGATCTGCATCGAGCCGAAGAACGATTCCATGAGCGCGTTGTCGTAGGCGGAGGCGACTTTCCCCATCGAGCCCATCAGCCCGGCCTCACGAAGCCGGGCGCCGAACAGCCAGGACGTGAATTGGGTTCCGCGATCGGAATGGATAATGGTGCCGACGGGTTTGCGTCGCCAGCGAGCCATGTCGATCGCGTCGACGACGAGTTCGGTGCGGAGGTGATCGGCGATCGACCAGCCGACGCATCGGCGGGAGAACACGTCGACCATGCAGGCGCAGTAGACCCAGCCTTCGCTGGTTCGGTGCTGGGTGATGTCGGTCACCCAGAGCTTGTCTGGCGCGTCCGCAGCGAAGACCCGTTTCACCCGGTCCTCGAACACCGCCGGCAGCCGGCCGGGCCCGCCGCGCCGCCAACGACGGTGGTGGACACCCTGGAGTCCCGCCAACCGCATCAGCCGTTCCACCCGCCCGTGACCGATGTTCAGGCGCCGGCCGAGGACCAGCTCCGCATGCACACGCCGGACACCATAGGTGCCGCGGGCAGCAGCATGAAGGGCGCGGATCTGGTCAATCAGGTGCGCATCGGCGAGGTCACGATCCGAGGGGCGACGGGAACGCCACTCGTAATAGCCAGACGTCGACACCCTCAGCACCCGGCAGATCACCGCGACCGGGAAGTCGCGGCTCAACTCGTGGACCAGCCGGAACACTATTTTGGGAGAACGTTCTCCTTCGCGAAATAGGCGCTCGCCCGTTTCAGGATTTCGATCTCCATCGCCTGGACCCGGTTCTCGCGACGCAACCGGACCAGCTCGGCACGCTCGTCAGAAGTCAAACCCTCCTTCCGGCCCTCGTCGACGTCAGCGATCGCCATCCAACGTCGCAAACCGGTTTCGCTGATCCCGAGATCCTTAGCGATCTGAGCGATCGGCTTCTCACCCAAACGAGCAAGCTCCACCGCCCTGCGACGGAACTCCTCTGGCTTTGCAGCAGGCATTATCCGGACTCCTCCCGGGACGATCATCGCCCCAACTCGGGTGTCCGGGAAAGTCGGGACAGGTCCGATCCACCCTCACCTGGTTAGGTGCCGACGCCAACCACACCGCCGACCTCCAAATCGACGCCACCACCGGCACCATCACCCGCCGATACGCCGACCCCTACGGCAACACCCGCGGCACCCCAGCCACCTGGACCAGTGATCACGGCTACCTCAACGCACCGGTATCAACCCTCAGCGGACTCACCCAGCTCGGAGCACGCGCCTACGACCCATCACTTGGCAAATTCCTCTCCGTGGATGCGGTCCTAGCGCCGTTCGATCCGGTCCAGAACAACGGATACACATACGCAGGAAACAGTCCAATCACCGGAAGCGACCCCTCCGGCTACTGCTATCAGACAAACTCGGACTCATTGAACCACAGCACAAACTGCATAGGTTCGTCGGGAAGCGCGGCAGGAAACGGAGCCGAATACGTCGCCCATGGGGTTCCATTGGCAGCCGGAAATTCAAGTGCTGACTACGGAATTTACCACGCGTTTACGACGTCCCACGCTGGAGGGAGCGGCTCCAGTCCAAGTGGCTGGGTCGACAAGCTCACTAGTTCTGGCAAGTCGAACTTCTACAACAGTGGGGGCAGCCCCTCATACACACCGACGTGGGGTTCGGAGTTCGCGCGTGACGCTCCTGGCTACGTTGGGCCGATCGTGCTTAGCACCGTACTATCTCTGCCGCTTCTTGCTTGCACGGTGGCCTCCGACGGCGTTTGCGCCGTTGGCGCCGCTTCCACCTTGGGGGCCTCGGCCGCCGAGACCGACGGCGAGGTTGCGGCGTCTCGCACCTTCCAGACCTATACCAAAGTCAACCAAGAAACCGGCGAGGTCTACTCGGGACGAACCAGCGGATACGGAACCCCCAGAGAGAACGTTGCGAGACGCGATTCGTCTCACGCCTATAACCAACAAGGGTTCGGTCCTGCGACCTTGGACCAGTCTTCCGAGGACGCTTGGGCTATTCGTGGACGGGAACAAGACCTCATTGACTACAATCGAAGCCTTGGTGTCGCTGCGAACAAGATCAATGGGGTTAGCCTAAAGAACCCGAACTATGTCAATTACATGAGACATGCTTTCGAGTTGTTCGGAAACCTCGGGGAGTAGAGATGAAGCACCGAACGCCTCGCGTCGGAGAAGTGATTCAGTTCTCCCTCCCAGACGGGAACTACGCCTACGGACGTCAGCTTCGGGACAGCGCTGTTGCGTTTTATCGTGAAGTTTCATCGCAGCCGGGCAGACCGCCCATCGGCAGTCGTGACTTTCAATTTGTTGTCGGCGTATACCTTGACGTCGTACGGTCCTTGGACGTTCCAATCGTTGGAGAAGACCCACTCAGTGCCGACGAAGACGGATGGCCGCCGCCCGGGTGCATTACTGACCCCATCACAGGTGCAAAGCGGATTTACGAACATGGCACAATTCGGCCGGCGGTCGGTGACGAATGGGTCGGCCTGGAAACCGTTGCGGTATGGGACAAAAACCACCTGATCGACCGGCTCATGGGTAGCGGTGAGAAATGGCTGAACCTCACGAAACGGTGACCCCTTGGGAGCGCGAGGTGTCTGCGGGGAACGCGTTCCCGCAGTCGATCAAGCAGGGGGCGATTCAGGAAAACCTCACGGCGACTGGCGGTGACAAGCCGGTGTGCGTGTGGTGCCACATGGAAACGCAAACTCCGCACATCGACCACGCCTGGCCGAAATCGCTCGGTGGAAATGCGACACTGAGAATGCTCAAGTGGCTTGCCCTCACTGCAATCTTTCCCGCAGTAACGGACCTTATCCAATCACCCCGCCTGAGGGATATCCGGGTCCGTGGAGTCCGGGCTGGTGGCCGTGATGGCTAGGAGCGAGGTTCAACATCTCGAGCCGGTGTGGAAGGGTCGAAGCAATTTCATCATCGCGGCTGACATTTCCGCCGAACATTCCACAGCCCTACGCGAACAGCTGTGGGCACGACAGGTCTCAGAGAATCAATTCGAGCTGTGCTGTATCCCGTTCTTTCTCTATGACATTGCGTTAGGTGACATTGTGGAAACGTACACGGACAGCGCACGCAAATATACGATTCGGCAGGTGGTAGAGCCTTTCGGACGGTTCGTGTTTCGAGTTTGGTTCGGCGAGTCGTTCCAGCCGCGGGACAAGATCGCGCAATCTCTCGCTGACATGGGAGCGTTGCTCGAATGGTCATCAACGAACCTTCTAGCTGTCGACACTCCTGACGCTGGATCTGCGCAAGCGATCGCCGGTTACCTGTCCACTTGTGAGACAGAGGGAAAGCTGATTTACGAAACTGGGCGCCGCGTCTGAACACCCACCAATTGCACTTCTAGACGCCTTGCGAATTCCTGCTTCTTCGTCCACGACGTAGCACTTGGCCACACCACAGAGACCGTGACAGAAGGTGAGCGCCAGTTTGTCTTCAGTCGTGATTTGAGTTCGTGAGGGCGGTACGTTTTTCGTGCGTTCTTCGCACGGGCGCAATATCGTCATCGGGGCTCAGCACTCGAAAGTGTTTTGTCGCTGGGAGCTCAAGTCGAGTGGTCATCGCCAAGCCTTCTTGCGATCGACATGGAAGGTTACGCAGCTCAAGATATGGCCAACGTACTGGGCGCTCTCGAGGGACAAGCACGATTGATCTAGACCGGCAAGACTGGTAACGAGGCAGAACCTGGTGTTGAGGCTCCATGGACATGAGCCCCCGCAAAGAATGTGGGCTGCCAGCGCGCCCGCTCTATCGTCACTTGGGTGGCGGGAGGAGGTCGATCGCCGCCTGCCGAGTCTGGTCTTGGACTCCGGCATATCGTGCCGTGGTCGCAATATTCGCGTGCCGCATGATCACCTGAATCGTCCGCGTCGGAACGCCCCTATTGGTCAGCTCAGTGGCCAACCAGTGACGGAGCTGGTGGGGGTGTCCATTGGGGATGCCGACGCGCTTCATGGCGTTGCCGAGGACGGTGCTGACCGAATCGCCCCGGACCGGACCGCGGCGGAACGGCGACGGAAACCACCAGCCACGGGTCGTATACCGCTCGGTGATTTCGAGGACCATCGGATGGAGTGGGACGGGTGCGACCAGGCCGCCCTTGCCGCGAACATGGAGCTTCCCAGCGCCGATGTCGAGGTCGGCGCCGCGGAGGTCGGCGATTTCGCTGACTCGGAGGCCGGCGTAAGCGGCCAGGATGAACTTGTCGCGGGTCTGGGGCGCAAGATCGCTTGCGAGGATGCGGTGCAATTGATCGGTTGAGATCGGGTTCGGGTATGAGCGAGGGACTCGAATCGGATCGATTCGTAGCGTTGGGTCGTCATCGCGGTATCCGGTGCGAACGAGCCATTTGCTCCACGCCCTCACCGCGGTGAAATAGGTTGCCTTGGATCCTGCGGTGACGGGCGCGACGGCTAGCCATCCGATCAGCTGTTCACTTGAGAGTTCGCTTGGGTGAGTGCCCGTGTCTTCGGCGATACGACGGACGATAGCCGGCTGGTCATGCCAGGTTCGGGGGGAGAGGTTGCGTGCCCGCATCGTGTCCTGCCAGCGGGCGATGAGTTGATCGTCCGCAGCAAGAGATTGCATCGCCTGGGGTGAACTCACCGGTCCACGCTATTTAGCCGAGGTCGCAATTAGGCGGCGGTGGCAACTCATTAGGCGCATCAGACTTCGAATTAGAAGTCGGACGCGGTCGACGGAACCAGATCTAAGGGCTGATCCGTGCGCTCACCACGCAGAACTCGGTAGTCGTCGAGGCTGACTATCCCGTGGACATCGGACTTCGGATCAGAAGGTTGGGGGTTCGAATCCCTCCGGGCGCACTTCACAAATACCGCATTTGATCAGGGTTTTTCTTCACCGGGCATATTTGCGGGCGGGTCTTACGGGAATCGCCCTCCCGCGAATTAGGCGATCCACCGAATTGGGACCGGGCCTCGACGGGTGTCCCGACGATCGACCGCATAGCGCATGCTGTCGCCGACCCTCGACAGGGTGTATACCTGCGACTAGCGTGGCGACATGATCACCGGTCTTCACGCGATCGTGTACAGCGACGACCCGGAGGCGACGCGGGCGTTCTTCCGGGAGGTGCTCGTCTTGCCTTTCATCGAGGCCAGGCCGGGGTGGCCGATCTTCGATACCGGTGCGAGCGAGACCGCTGCGCACCCGCGCACCTGGGAGGGGAGCGATCAGCAATACGCCCAGCGGCACGAGTTGTCGTTGCTGTGCGACGACCTCGACGCGACGATGGAGGAGCTGCGCACGCGGGGAGCAACCTTCGCCGGCGAGGTCGATGAGCGCCCCTACGGCCGATGCGTGTTCCTCGAAGTGCCCGGCTTGGAGCCCATGCTGATGTACCAGCCGCTGTACTCGCCTGCCTGGGAGGGCCCGGGCGGAATCACGCTCCCCTGAGCAGGTCGGAGCTCCCCTCAGGCACGCGATAGGTGTGGCGCGAGAACACCCCAATGCAACTGTTGCGCTCGTCGCTGAGGCCGGCGCGGTAGACGACCGGCATTCGGTGGGGTCTGCGGACTCGACGAAGTGCTTCTCTAGTGGAGGTATCGGTCGAAGAAGCCAACCAGGTACTGCGATGTGAGGACGATCGGGTGTGTCGTGGTCTCGTGTCCTCGGTCGGTGGACTGCGCCTGTGCGCCGAACTTCACGCTGGCGTCGCTCAGGAATTCCATCGCTTGACCGTGCTGACCTCGCGGCAGCAAGACAAGCTGTGCTCGCCCTCCTGCGCGCTGGATCGCTTGGAAGAGCAGGAGGCTATCCTGCCACGGTACAAGCGTGTCCTGCTGGCCGTGCAAGAGCAGCAGCGGCGGGTCGTTCGCGGAGGCATAGCTGATCGGGTTCGCGGCGGCGACCCGGTCCGGACACGAATGGATCGGGCACCCGAGCATTGCGGAGAAGTACTGGTCCGCGGCGGCACATTGCCCGGCACTGGGCGGCGAGCACGCGACAGGCAGGTACTTGTCCGCGCTCAAAAAGTTCGTCGGCGGGTAGAAGGCGGCCGCGGCCTGAACTCGGCTGGAGGTGCCCGTGACTCCGACATCTCCTTCCAGCGACGGGACATCCCCGGTGAGGGCTGCCATCACGGCCGCCCAGGCGCCGGAGGAGTCGCCGGCGACGCCGAATCGTCCGGGGTCGAGGTGGTAGCGCTCGGCGTTGGCACGCAGGAACCGGATCGCCGCCTTGACGTCGGAAACCTGCCCCGGAAAAGTGGTCTCGCTGCTGGAGCGGATGTCTATGCCGGCGACAGCGTATCCGTGCGGCGTGAAGATCTGTGCGAGTTGTCCTGCCGTGTTCGCGCCGGTATCGTCCACCCACGCATTGCCGCCCGACCAGATAATCAATGGCACCGGCCTTGAGGTGTCCTTGGGCAGGTAGATGTCCAGCAGGTGGCCCGCCGTCCCGGGAGGCTGTGCGGGCGCATAGGCGATCCTGTCGATGATCCGCGGTGGCGGACTTTGGTGCGCGGGCGCCCCTTGGGAGCACCCGACGAGAAGCATCATCACGGCCACCGCGATGGCAGTGGCTCGGAGCCACGCCGACATGAACGCATTCTCCTCTCCCGACGGCATTTGCGCACCGACGTCGGCGAGCGACTACGGTGTCTACCCTGTTCTTGACGCAGCCGCGCGTGGTGACGACTGGACCCGAATCGGGTGCCGCGCTAGCCGTCGACTCGCATCGAGGCGCGGCGCGGAGTCCTGTGGCGGTTGTGCTTCTGAACTGCCACATGGGTCGCCCGATCACGGACCGGCTTACGGGCACGTGGATCCGCCGTGCGTAAACTCGATCGCGTGATTGACCACGGGGCCAGCGCCGCATACTCACGCCGTGCAGCTGAATACATTGAGCTCTTCGGATCGATGAGCGCCGTGCACCCTTCAGATCGTCAGCTTGTATCAACATGGGCCAATGAGGTTGAGGGCAGCGTCATCGATGCAGGTTGCGGGCCCGGTCAGTGGACGAACTTCCTCACCGAACGAGGCCTTTCTGCCCAGGGCATCGATTTGGTGCCCGAGTTCATCGAGCGTGCGCGAAGCACCTACCCCGACGTACCTTTCACGACCAGCAGCCTCAACGCCCTCGACGTCAGAGACGGTTCCGTCGGCGGGATTCTCTCCTGGTATTCCCTGATCCACCACGAGCCCGGCACGATGCGGGTGCCGCTTCAGGAGTTCAGCCGAGTACTCAAGCCTGGAGGCGCGCTGTTGATCGGGTTCTTCGAGGGCCCTGTGGTTGAGGAGTTCGCTCACGCGGTCACGCCGGCATACCGGTGGTCCGTGGAGGCCCTCAGCGAAGAGCTGACAGCGACTGGCTTCGACGTGATCGAATCACACGTCAGGAACACTGCTGGTCAGCGGTCTCAGGCTGCGATTATTGCCCGACGTCGGGGGGACCGCTGAAGGATCCTTGTCTGACCGATCGTCTAACGGCCGATGTCGTCGAACTCACGCCGCAGATACTTCGGAGCCTGCACACGCCACGCCTCCGTCACGAGTTCGGCAAGATGGTCTTCGTCCATGCCGGCCATGCGGAATGCGACCTTCGGCTGACCCCAGGGGGTCGTGGTGCGCAGGAACACGTCGGGCGCCATTTCGATAAGGGCGAGTGCGTCCATGCGGTCGGCGACCTTCACCCCGACGACGAGCTCGGCCGCGACTATCTCGCGCATATCAGCGGGAACGCTTGGCCAGGGATGGCACTCCCACGCATACAGCTTGCCGCGAACGAACCAAGCAGCGCCGCCCGTCGTCGCTCGCTCCCCGCTACCGGGCAACCCAGCGGCGGTCCGGCGCAGGTCGTCGAGAGTTGCCACGGTTTGACCGTATGCCGCACCACCGACACGAAAGCGCGAGGCATCAGTTGACCATCGGCTTGCTCCGCAAAGCGATTAGCATGCCGCCGCAGGATAGAGCGCCCGCCCTTGGGTCGCTGCGCGTGGGATTCCTGCGGCGGGCACGCTTGTCGCACAACCGAACGCCACACGATCCGGATGGAGAAAACTCGCCCTCTGTTCGTCGCATTGCTAGACCACAGCCGATCCGCGCTTTCTGCGACGGGTCACTGGTCGCGGAGTGAGCGACTCGCCCTTCGAGCGTCGGAGGCCAGGAATCGCGAGGCGATGATCGAGCTATTCAGGGATCGGCTACCGGGCGGTCACAGTAACAAGTTCCAACCTAGGCTGTGAGCATGGGCGGCGTTTACCTCACGGGCGAGCTGGTCTGCGCGAACCAGGACGAGGCGCGCGTCGTAATCATTCACCTGCCGGAGCACGTCCGCCTCACCCGCGCCGAGGCCGGCTGCCTATCTTTCGACGTCACTCCAACCACAGACCCACTGGTCTGGACAGTCGCGGAGCGTTTTGAGAACGAGCACGTCTTCAGGATGCACCAAGAACGCGTCGCAAACAGCGAGTGGGGACGAATGACCGCGCATATCCAACGCCACTATTCGGTCGGGGGCCTATCCCGCTGAACGATCGATCACCGTGCAACGGATACCGATCGACTTGCGGGCGGGGCTCTCTGCCAGCCTCCAGTCCCCGCCCTCGCTGGGTGGATCGCGAGTCCGAGATCAGCGCGCCATACGGGTGCGTTAGGCCGCAGTGCGACGCGCTACCAGGTAGAGCGGGAAGAAGAATACGAACAGCACCGCGCAGAACATCAGCCACGCTCGGGCCCCTCAATCAGCAAGCCGCCCATCTGGACAGAAACCGGACGGTTCTCCTCATCTCGGGATCGCGCATCGAGGTAGACCCACGTGTCCAAGATGGCCAACGCGGCGATCGCCATCACGGTGACCGTCAGACCGACCACGATGTTGTCACCCATGACGACGCTCCATCTCTTTTGCCCGATTCAATTTTGTCGGTTATCGGCTGACATCGACCGTTCCACGATCCCCCATGGGCCGAACGGAAGAAGGCGCGGCTGGAACGCTGCGCGGCGCTCGAACGCTTCTCCGGTGGTCGGACGTCACCGGCTCCGGCACCGCTCTGTGAATCAGGCGTCGCGAAGACATCCCGCTGGCAGGAGCGAACCTGATCGTGGCGACCTCGGAAACGGTGAGTGTGTCAGGACAGGGCCAACTGAGTTGGGTGTGACGGGCGTAACGTGAAGCTCACGTTCGCCGCAGCGAAGCTGGATTACATCACATCGGAGTGTCATGCAGACGGTCACAGTGGATTTCATCATTTCCCTCGACGGGTACGGCGCCGCCGAGGGCTGGCCCGGTTTCTGGGGAATGGAGGGCCCCGAATATCTTGCATGGCTCGATGAGTCACCGGACAAGAACGACATCCTGCTGATGGGCGCGAACACGTATCGCCTGATGTCCCAATTCGCGGCCTCCGGTGAAGAGGGAACCTCTGCACTCGCCGAGGCGCCGAAGATCGTGTTCTCCTCCACCCTGCAGACGCCGCTGTCGTGGGAGAACACCCGGCTCGTTTCGGGAGACGCCGTCGAGGCTGTGCGGGAGATGAAGAATTCCGCCGACCGGCCGATGCGGACGCTGGGCAGCCTGTCATTGAGTCGCGACCTGCTGGAAGCTGGACTAGTTGACCGCTATCGCGTGGTCATCTTCCCCGTGATCACCGGGGCGACCGGAAGCGACCGCATCTTTGACGGTTACCCGGACGTACGGCTAGAGCTAGTCGAGAGCCGTCTTTTCGACGGGCGGCTGCAGCTCCTTGAATACGTGCCCACTTTGCTTGATGGGCCGCCAGGGTCAGGAAGCGCCTCCTAGATCGCCGCCGCTAGCTGCGTGCGCTGGGAGGCCGATCGACGAGGTTCGTGGGAATCAGACAGCGAGCTGAGGGAACCGCCGAGCCGCAGCGCGAGTTGGTGGCTGGATCTCTCCGTGGCCAGATCGGCGACTCGTTGCTTCCTCGAGCGGAGCTTCGTGTGGGGAGCAAAGAGCTGAACGAAGCTCCGTGACGTCGTCTGAGACGTGGGTCAGATCAAGATGCCAACTTCTCGCGGATCTCCGCAGCGAGCCGCCGAGTGTCCGCGGCATCCTCCAGCCATTCGTCGCGCGACTCCGCGAATTGGGGAAGCACCGCAAGGTAGTCGGAGGTGACAGCACCCTCGTCGAGGGCAGCCGCGATGAACTCCCACTGCTTCTGCGTCAGGGTGACGGACGAGGTCTGGCCGGGTGCCGGCCAGTTCGTCAGATCCTCGCCGTGTTTCGGCCAGTCGGGGATCTGACGCCAGCCTTCCTCACGGATTCGAGTGGCCCGCCAGTGGACCTTCTTGTCGTACGAATCGATCGCGTTCGAGGAGGCGTTGTCCATCGTCCCGTCGATCACCACCCAGTCCGTCGTTGGAAGAGTCAAGGTTATCTTGTCGGTCCCCATGGGATCGGAATCTATCTGGAACGCCGAATCGAGGTGAGCCCCAGCTCTGGTGTCACGGTCCGGAGCACAAATGCCCACCGGACAGGCTCTGTGCGATGCGCGCCTTCAACTCGTCGCGGCTGGCGATCCGATGTGGGCCGCCCATCAGGCAAAGGGCGCGGCGGATGCAATCGTCGGGTGACCGCTTTTCATTCTGAAGCGACGACCGATGAAGGCGGCCGCTGTCAGGAGCGGACTGAGTACGGCGTGCTGCGCCGGTGTCGCAAAGTCCAATTCGTCACGGAAGGCGTCGAGCACGACGGCCATCTGCAAAGGATTACGCGGCAGTCCGGACGATGATGCCTTGCCTTCGGCTGCTAGCCGGCAGAACACGGCGAAGAAGTCTTCGATGTGGAGCGCCGGTGTCAACCGCACGATCGCATGCGATTCCGTCCCAGCCGCGTTGCCCCACTTATGGGGCGTACCCGCCGGGACCACCGTCTCAGCACCGGGTTCGCGGAGCGTGGTCTCGCCCGCGACAGTGACCCTGAGACCGCCGCGCACAGTGGTGAAGCGCTCTTCCTGATGGGGATGGCGGTGGGCTGCAGCAACCTTGGCGCCGGGCGCCAGGAACAGATCAAACTCGCAATAGGCGCCACCGGTAGACGCACGAGTGGCCCGCTACACAAACCGTTCACCCGATTGCACGTTCGTCATCTCATCGCCGACAGCGACCATGAGGCTGAGCATAACCCCGAACGTCGCGGTGGGCGTCCGTTTCGCCGTTCTCTTCCTTGCCCTCGGAGCGCCTGCCGCCGGCACGGATCCCGAACCGGACTCATGCGGCGCAACCTCATTGGCCCGGGTGAGCCGGAGGGGGACACTTGTCCTATGGACGCTCATTCGATGGCCGCCAAGTTTTTGGATGGTGCCGTTACGAACGAGCAAGCGGTTATGCGCTGCGATCCCACCACTTCGACTGAGGCCATCCGAGCAGAAGTCCGTCGACTCGCGAGGGAGCGGCGCATCGCAATTCGCACGGGAATGGTAGGGGACGTCCTCGCCGTAATTCAGACCAGACGCACACCTGTGGTCCGAGCCGGCCACCGCAATGAAGGCCAAGCTTGCTGTGTCCTCGAAGCTCAGCGTCGTCCGATAGCCGATCGGCTTATGGACGTCAAGCAGGACTCGACGCGGACCGCAGATATCGTTGATCTCATGGACTGGCGTGAAGATCGGATTGGTTCGGCCGCACGTGGGGAGAATCCCACCGTGCTCGCGGAATTGCAGGGCGGCTACGCCGTGATCGGAGACGTCCAGTTCCTGCCCGGATACTGCGTGCTACTCGGCAAGGATCCGAATGCAAAATCGCTCGCGGAGATGCCGCGGGCCGAGCGTGTCCAATTCCTAGCCGATGTCGACCTACTCGCCACCGCCGTGGAGAGAGCGTGCCGACAATCGGACTCAGCTCTTCGTCGTGTCAACATCGACATCCTCGGCAATGCCGACGAATTTGTGCACGCGCACATCTGGCCCCGGTATGAGTGGGAGCCCGAGGAACTGGTCTGGCGGCCCGTGTGGCTGTATGACCTCGGGAACTGGAGCAATCCGTCGACACAGCTCAGCGAGCAACATGCTGCGCTCCGGTTCGGCATCACCAGCGAACTACGCGCGCTCGTCGACGACGATAGCGTCAGAGTTGTGAGCAACGCCTAACGAGAGCGCCACGTCTGCGATCGCACGTTACTGGATCCGCTTGCGGGCGTCGTTACAGGCGTAAGCCCGATCGCAAGTGCGGGCATTTACGGAAGGGCTGCGTCTGGCCGTCCTTGAGCAGGGTGATAGCCTTCGGCGAAACTCAGCGAGTGAACGATGAAACGCACGAAGTCATCGAACCGTGCGAGCCTCTGGATGGTCTCGAGCGCGCCGGAGCGCCCTGGATCAGGTTGGTTCGGTCAGATCCGGACGACGTAGGTGACGGTGTCGCTGCCGACAGTTTCGCTGACCTGCCAGCAGCCGGTGGCAGAGAAACTCACTACCGTCGGCCACCAGTTCACCGCAGTGCCGTCAGGAAGGGTCGCGGTCGCATAACCACCGACAGTACCAGAGCCGCGTCCCTGCCCGTTGAGGGCCTTCACGCTCACTCGCGGCGGTCCCGATGTGGAGGTCACCTTGCCGTCCTTGAGCGTCCACGTCGGATACTTCTCCCGATATGGGTACGTAGAATCTCCGAGGCCCTTCGAGCGGACTTGTTTGATGGACTGGGGAATGACCCACCACGCCCCGACCCACAAGTTCCCATGGCTGAAGACCGGAGACGCCCACTGCACCCCGATCGAGGCGGGAACGTCATCACGGGCGGACGGGGTGACCGGACACGCCTCGGCGACGAGCGCGCTGGAGGCCGTCGTCGGCGAGGAGTGTCGGACAGGCGGCTGCATCCCAGTGCAACCGGCCGACAGAAGCACCGCTACTCCGAGCCCAGCCAAGCCCGCACGCTGACGCTTTTTCGTGGCCACTCCCCACATTCGTTATCTCTTCGAGCCAGAATATCGGCATTGGTCATAGGCCGACGGCGCTCGGATACCGCTCGCGCAGGCCATCGGCGCAGAACTGCCTCGATGCGCGAGTGACCCTGCAGGTTTTGTTCCTCCCGCAGCGCCGTAGCGAGCGTTGCTGCACCGTTTCGACTGCCCACCGCGAAGCGGGTCTGCATCGGGCGCCCCTTTCGCGACTCGATCGTCTAGCGTGCTAGCGGGTCCCCTTCCGGTTCGTCTGGCCGGCCCTCCGCCGCGTCCGCGATCTCTTTCCGTAGCGTGTCGATCTCGTCCTGGAGGTCGAGGACCAATCCGATTCCCGCGAGGTTGACGCCGTCCTTCTGCAGGTCGGATCCAGCCGAAGCCGTCTGACTTCCTACTCGCTGTACCGGCGCGTTCCACCATCCGTTACCGGACGCGAGGCTCCGGCTCAGAACCGCACGACGATGGGCATCTGAGCGGAGGTCCCGCTGCGGGTGCTTCGGTCATTCGCGCCCGAATCGGTTGGATGTGGCGACTGCTTTCAACCTCAGCGACGCCCGTTCGGGTCTATCTCGACCGTCATGAGGGAGTCGCCGTGGCGGTGGATCACCTTCCATTCGCCTTTCTCGCGTCGGTATACCGTCGTTGCTCGGAGGCTCATCTCCTCGGTTTCGATTCCTACGGTTCGGGTCAGGTGTTCGAGTTCCACGGTGAAACCAAGCTCGGGGCCGAAGCTGGACGCGAGCGTCTCGGCCTCCCAGGTCTCGTAGTTGAGTGTCTTGGCTGCCGCTGTGAGCAGCTCGGTGACCGCCTCGATACCGACCTGGTGGCCTCCCACTCCGCCCATGAGTGAAACGTCATCGGCGCGCGACCAGAGGTCGAGGAATGGTCCCGGGTTGCCACTTGTGTGCTGGTGGAGGGCGTGGTGGCATTTCTCCAAGAATCGTTCGGCGTCGCCGTCGACTGCGTTTACAGGCACTGTCTCTCTCCCATCACTTCTCACACCCTTCGGGTCACTTCGATTGGAATCCCTTGGCGTCGAGCCACTCCAGCACGACGTTCGCAACGTCCTTCCAGCCGGCGTCCAACGTGAGGGAGTGACCTTTCCCTTCGAACTCGTGGTAGTCCGTCTCGGAGGAGGTGTTGTCGGAGTAAAGCTTCGCGACGGCGACCGTCACGGCCTGGGGGACCGTGTGATCTTCCGTCCCTGATGTCAGGAGGAGTGGTCCGCGGACTGCTGTGTGCGTGTCCACCGCTGCAGGCGAATTGCGCACGAAGTTGGCCGTTGCGTCCTCGAACAGCGGGCGTCCGGGCCCCGGGATGGTCCAGGCCGCGTGTAGCGCGTCTGATTCCTCCTGGCTCAGCACGTTGCCGAAGGCGTACTTGAATTGCTTCTCGTTCAGGGACACTGTTCGTGACTTGTTGGCAGGATTGCCGAGCACTGGGAACCCGGACTTCAGCTGCGCGAAGGGCAGCACCTTCACGCCTTTGATCGGGGCCGGGTCGATTGCAATTGCCGCGGCTACAAGGTCGTTGGCAAGCAGCTCTTGGGCGATGAGGCCACCGAAGGAGTGACCCACGACGATCGGCTTCTCGTCGAACTTCTCGATGAAGTCGGCATAGTGGTGACAGATCTCGGCGATCCCCTGATTGTTGAGCCCTTCCGGGTTCGCTCGCGTCGCTTCGACGGTGTCGAGATCGCCGGGCCAGCCGGGCGCCACGGTTGTGTAACCGTTCTGCTCGAAGAGGTCTTGCCACGGTTTCCAGGCGCTGGAGTGGATCCACAGTCCGTGGATGAAAACGACGTTCTTGGTCATGTGTGCTCCTTGTTGGGTTCTGGATGAGTCAGAGGGTCTTGATGAGTCCGCCGTCGATGAGGAAGTCGGCTCCGGTGACGTTGCCGGCACGGTTGCTGGCAAGGATCAGGGCGAGGTCCGCGACCTCGGAAGGTTGGGTGAATCGGCCGGTGGAGAATCCTCCCTGGCTGGCGACGACGCGGTCGCGCGCCGTATCGAAGTCGACGCCCATGTTCTTCGCGGCTGTTGCGGCCACGCCGTTCTCACCGAGCCAGAGCTGGGTGGCGACGGGCCCCGGGCTGATGGTGTTGAAGCGGATGTTCTGAGCTCCGAATTCCTTCGAGAGCGCCTTCGAGAGGTTCCAGACGGCGGCTTTTGCCGCGGAGTAGTCGACCACAGGCGGGTCGGGAAGGAAGGCGTTGACCGATCCGATTGTCACCACGTTGCCCCCGCCTCGCTCGATGAGAGCAGGGATGGCCGCTCGCGTCGTGCGCACAGCGGCAAGGAAGCTGAGGTTGATGGTGCCGAGCCACTGCTCGTCGGTGATGGCCAAGAATCCGTCGAAGCGGAAGGTGACCGCTCCAACATTGTTGACCAGGATGTCCAGTCCGCCCAACTCGGTCGACCGTGCGATAAGTCGCGCCGGTGCATCCGGTGTTGAGAGGTCGACGCTTTCGAACAAAACGGCACCCGCTGCGACGAGTGCGTCCAGCTCAGGCGATGATGAGCGCGCACCCGCGACAACCCTCGCGCCTTCGGCCACAAGCCCTTGGGTTATCGCGAGACCAATGCCCTTGCTTGCCCCGGTGACGACAGCCACCTTTCCGGCGAGTCCTAGCTCCATAGGCCGAGACTAAGGCTCGTTGCTTGCTCCGCGCGTGCCCGAGTCATGCCTAGTACTGTCGCTACCTCCCTGACGCGAGTTCAACGAATGCGCTTTCAGAGCGCGACCCTGGCTCGGTGTAATACAGGAAGATCGAGTGGTCCTTTGTGCCGACAAGCGGAAGCTGGGCAAAATGGAGTTCCAGGACTCCCGCCGCAGGATGGCTCAGTGGATGTGTGCCCTCTGCCAATCCGGCGATGTCGTGGCGGTGCCACAACTCCCTGAATCGGGCGCTGTCCCGCGTCAGTTGGGCGATCAGTTCCTGGGTTCGCGCGTCGTCTGCGCCGAGGCCCGCCCGTGAACGGAAGAGGGCGATCGAGCGCAGGCTCAAACCCTCCCAATCCGGGTAGAGTTCGCGCACGTCAGGGTCGAGCAAGAGCACGGTGACCGCATTGCGCCCCGTCTGGTACGCGGGGATCAGACGAGACATCAACGGATTTGTCGCGACGATGTCCCAGTGGCCGTCAAGAATCATTGCTGCAGTCATCGACCAAGAATCGATAAGCCAGCGAGAACGCTCGACTCTCGGCGGGGCCGTTGGCTGACTGGCCTTCTTCTCCAGACGAGCGAGCGCGCGCAGATACGAGGTCGCGGTGGCGTCCAGCCTCAGCGCTCGGGACAGCGAGTCGAGCACTTCGTCAGTGGGGTGCGTCTCCTGACCCTGCTCGAGTTTGACGTAGTACTCGGTGCTGATCCCGGCAGCGGCCGCTACTTCAGCACGACGCAGACCGGCCACTCTTCGCAGCCCCGGGCCCTGAGCAAGCCCAACGTCGGCGGGTTGTAAGAGCTCACGACGAGCTCGCAAGTAGTCACCGAGTGGGCGAGGGCTGGGCATTGCCGGATTCTATCGAATTGCACGTCGCGCCCCGACTACAGCGACGCTCTACCAGGCG
The DNA here is from genome assembly GCF_055231915.1 of Leifsonia sp. Ger2509. NCBI lineage: Bacteria > Bacillati > Actinomycetota > Actinomycetes > Micrococcales > Microbacteriaceae > Leifsonia > Leifsonia sp. Ger2509. The sequence continues at coordinate 1,737,516 of NZ_JBUYVB010000003.1, read as the reverse complement.
AACAGCGGGCCCACGCGGACACAGGCGGCGATTCTTCCGCGAACCGGCTCAAAGGCCGGTCCTACGCCGTCCTTGATGTTGGAACTGCACGAGGGTGATGGCCGACAGCTCGGCCGTTCGCGTTTGGTGTGGTCTCTCATCTCATGGGTTCGGCACACTTCCGTTACGAGACACTCGTAGGCGCGGTAAGGGACCCCTAAACGGGCGCAACCGGGTTTACGTCGAACTCTGGTGTCCTGGCCGTTTTGAGACTCCTCCTTCGGAGTGCCTGCGTGCATTACCTTCCTTCATCCCTTTCGTTCATTAACTTCCTTCATCCCTTTCGTTCGCCTTTCCACCCTCCGTTTCTCTCTTCTCCCTGGATCCGTCCATCAGCGGTCGTTTACTCATAGGGTTTCGATATCTAGCCAATGAGGTTCCCGTCACCTTCGTTCGTTCCCTCATTTGTTGCCGGCGGTCGAAGCCGACAATCCGTTGACGCTGCCGGTCCGGGGTGGGACGGTTCGGACGGGTGCGCTAAGGAGGCACGCTTCGCTTTCGCGCCGACCGCCGGCCGACCCTGCGAGTTCCGTTTCCGAGCGGGCGAGGCGCGGGGTCCCTCACGACTAAGCGGGGTCAGACGATCGCAGGTCCGATGGCGGAACAGCAACACTGTGACGCTGACGTCCAAGCCACTGGGCCGGGAGCCTGCCTCCTCATCGACCCCGGTGGTCTCGGGTTGTTCAGTTTCGAGTCCGTTCGACCCGTCCTGAACGGTGACGCAGACAGGATTTCGGCGCGTTAATCTACCCCAGTTAGGGTTACGCGCCCCTTGACGGTTCCGCGTGATTACGCGGGCTATTGATTTCCGTCTGTTTTCACATCAAGTGTCGATGCCGCGTTCTATGTCTAGGATCGCTCCGACGTGCCTGTTGCACGGGCGACCTGTAAGGGAGGCTCTCATGGTCTTTCCGACTCGACCGGTTGGGCAACGGGGCCTTTGGGGAATACCAGAATGGCTGATACCGCGCTGATGAAATATTCACGTTGGATGGTTGTCGGACTCTATTGCATTGCAGCCGGATTTGGCGCCACGGCTGCGGTTTTGGCCGGCATTGGGATCGTCGCGCCGAGTTGGATCATCGTCGGCGGGACCACACTCCCGGCCGTGCTCGCCACTTACATGTTGACGAGGGGCGAACCAAAAAAGCCATGATGACTTTGAGCGGTGACACTCCTGGAGACATTTCACGCCGTTTGCCTCCGATTCCCGAGAAGCCCATCGCGAGCTTCTATCGGTTCCCTCCGCCTTCGAATGAGTGGCTGTACTACGACGGCGAACGATGGGTCGGCGAACCGGTGATGCTCCCGTGGTACAGGCGCCCGGTACCGTGGGCAATCGGTCGAGCCCCCGCTGGCGCGGTGGTCGGGCTCTCGCTTGGAATCAGTATTGCGACTGCCGTCTACTGTGTAGACAAGCTCTAGGCCTACGCGACGGGTTGAACAATTCTTATGTCAAAACTGCCTAAGGGGCGTTGGATCGGCGCCCTGCTTTTCATGGTTGTCTGGCTGGTCTTCATGGTTGGCGTCGTTGTTGGCCGCATCCAGAATTCTCCGCTCGGTCCTTCGACGGAGGTCACTATTGGCTTGGTGACCTCGACGCTGGTTGTTGTGGTGGTTGCGTTCGTCGTCTGGGCGATGGTGCGACCGAACGTGCTTCGGCGCCGGCACCTGTTGAACGCGCATCCGGATGGACTGGTGATTACTGTTCGCCGAACGCAAGACCTCATGGACACCGTCGAAGCGCAGTCCCTGCAATCGTCAGACGAGGCGCAGCCTCCCGCGGGATTATGGCTGAGCGTGCTGATCGCAAATCGAAGTCTCAGCATCTGGGCGGGTAAGGAAACGCCACGCGAGGTGCTTTCGGTGAACGCGTCTCGGATCACCTCGATTTCGAGGGGGACGCTGTACGACGCCGGACGGCCATTCGCCGGACTCGAGGTGAGCGCGCGGGACGGCGTTGCGAGCTTTGAGTTCACACTGATTCCGAGTAGCGATCTCTTAGGCGGCCTCTATCCGGCCCTTCCAAGAACCGTTGAAACCATCAGAGCCGAAATGAGTCGGCGGTTGGGTCCTCGATCGGAACAATCTGAGTCGGACGGCGAATCATTGATCCGTGGGGCGAATGGCGAATAAAGCTCGATTTAGCGACGTAGTAGACATCATCTGGGGGATTGACCCGATCGGTGTAGGACCCCGAATACCAGAAAACGATGACGAGTACGACTCCGTTGCATCGGAACTGCTCCTCCTGGCATCGCAAGGGCAATCGGAAGCTCTCATTTACAAAAGGATTCTTGAGACATTCGTTTTCGATTGGGGCGCCCGGGCTTCACGGCGAAGCCTGCACGACGATTGTTGCCAGATCGTCCAACGAGCCTTGCGCTTACACTCAACCGAGGATTGAACCCCTAGACCAATGAGTCGAGAGGTTCGGGCCTGACGTAACGCAGAATGATCCAACAGAGACAGTATGTGACCGAGAGCCCGGGCGCATTCGAAGGAGACTTTTTCTTCCAAGTTCTGCAGTTTGGGACCGAGCTTAGCGACGTAGTTGGAGGCCTTCGATGAACCGTGAGCCAATGGGTCTATTGACCGGTCTCCTGCTTCTATCGATTCGCGGATTGTTGCTGTGGATTGTCATTCCGTTGAGTTGGGTCGCATGGCTTGTGACGATTGCGATCTGGCGCAGACGCGGCGTGACCATCGGCCAGTTCGTCGGGTGGGTTGACAACAACCTGACAGTCCTGATTGAGCGGAGTGTCCTCCGACCCCTCTTTCCAGCATCGACCACACCGTGGATCTCGGTTCGAGACGTCGGTCGAGTGAAGCACAGAGTGCGAGAGAACGATCTATTTTAGGTACCGCCGTGAGCACAGAGAATGCGGGATGGGACCGCTGAAGATCTTGGTGATTGCTCGACTGGCTGACCTTCTTAGGGCAGCTGGTGGCCGATCTAGTTTGATAGTTGTCGTTGGTGCGACCTCGTGGGCAAGTTGATCTCAACACCGATGGTGCCAGCGAAGGACCCACTGTCATAGGCGGGCCTCTGTCAGTTGCACACCGTGTTCTGAGCCGCGCCCTTCCCACACAAAAACCCCACAACTGTGTGGGAACACGGGAGATCTTGTGAGATCACAGCGCACTCGAAATCCGCGGAGACTCAAGGGATTTTCAGCCTTTTGGCTAGATCTCGGGGCCTCCGATTAGAGTTCGAATCCCTCCGGGCGCACTTCACAAATACTGCAATTTCTTGACGGCCGACCCGAACCGTCCGGTGACGCTCCTCGGAGTTCGCAGGTGCTCCATTCCCGGGCCAAAGACCCACTGCTCCACGATCCAGATACCGACCGGGCACCCTGCGTATCGTCATTACGCGCACCCGCGAGCAACGCTGCGATTTGCCGGTAGGGTGCGATGCAGGGGTTCTTGCGCACGCGCCCACCGTATGATATGACTGCCAATGCCCGATCGTGCTGCGTCTTCCATCGGGCGCCCGCATTGGGGGTGGCTCATGCCCGACGTTCATGAGATCCGAATCTGGGTCAACGCGTTCATCCCGGGCCACATCCCTGGCCACACGCAACCGCGGCCCGGTCATCCAGGCCAGTACATGCTTCAGTCACCGGCGGGGTTCTTCGCGACCGACAGCCGCGGCTTCAGTGCTGATCCGAACGCGACCGCGCGCGCTCATGTCGAGCTGGTGATCCGCGAGCCGTTCTCCGACCATCCTCAATTCGAGCGCGTCAATCCGCCCAGCAGCACGACATTCGAACTCGATGGGGCGACGGGGGCGGTCTTGCGCACGGCGATAGGGACCGTGGAGCGTCCCGACTCGACTTCCCGAGTGGATGACACCGGCTTCATGGCACCGCGTGAAGGCGCGGTGATTGGCGACCCGATTGCCGGGGTGCACGATCTGCAGGCGCCTCACGACCCGGGAGACTCGGTGCTCGTGGTCGACGTGAACATGGACCGCGGCAATCCGTTGGTTCCGGGAGTGCCGCGCATGGATCTTCAGGGCACCGTCGCCATCAATCTGACAAAGGGCACGATCTCATTCGAAGGCGTTGTCGACGATTTCCCGTCCTACGAGGGCTATTACCAGGTTGACGGCGGGGAGGCGCATCCACTGTTCCAGCATGAGGCGATCGCGCCGGGCGAGATCTTCGACGTCTTCGGTGGCGGGGGGCTGTTCGGCCCTGCCCGACTGCCGGTCGCATCCACGTCGCCCCTCATCGAGGTTCCGATCACCGACACGAATGCGGGCGAACCCTCCCACGTCGGGCCGGGCGAACACCCGAATGTGGGCGAACCCTCCGACGTCCGGCTGGACCAAGACGCGACCGCGGGTGTCCTCCCTCCACTGGACTTAGACGACACAGCAGCGACAGGCGACTCCACCCATGCCGATCTCGGTCGAGATGTCGCATCCACACCACCACACGGTGATGGACAGCCGTCATACGCCAACGCACTCGACCCCTCACATCCTGAGGGCTCTCCTGGCGGAGTGGATCCTACCGATATCGACATCCTGCAAAACCTCACGGTGTGGACGCCGGACAACACCGACTACGTCAGAGTCGACCCGGCGCAAACAGCCCCCGCGGTTCACCCGGTTCACCAGGACGATGGGGCACGTTTGGACCCTTCGACGAATGACGGGCCCCCGGCCGCTACCGGCGATGGAGGGTACAGCTCCAACGCTGGGACGCACGTCTACCAATCCGCTGACGGCCAGCAGCTGGACCCGCTCGATCCATCCGCGACTCCGGCGGCGAACCAGCCGGAAGCCACCGTTCCGGAGCAGCCGCCTCCAGAGAACCCCGACGGCGGCGAACTCGCCACCGGGGCCGTTCATCACTAGGACTCGAAAACGAGGGTTTTCATATGCCGAACAACAGGTGGGATCCGGGCAAGCGTGCAGGGGCATCCGTCAACCCGGCGTCCCTCCAAGCCGGGATGGAGCGGAAGATCAAGGAAGGGGAACAACGCGGACAACATCCCGACCCGACCTCCGCTGCTACGCCCGACCAGACACTCGCCGACGCGAACGCGGCTTTTCGGGCTGGTGACTTGGCGCAGGCACGCCGTCGCTACGAGTTGGCGCGGGATGCATCCCCCGATATGAGTACGAGATCAGCCGCCGTCTACGGCCTCGGCGTCACCATGTTCCAGGAGGGGAACAACGTCGGCGCACGGCAAGCGCTGAACGAGGTGGCGGCCATGGATCCCGGCAACTCGAACGCGCTGTACTACCTAGGTGCTGTGAGTCAGCGCGAGGGCGATCAGGCGAGTGCGAGCGCCTGGTTCCAACGCGCGCTGCAGGTGAACCCACAGCACGCCGCTGCGCTCGTGGCCCTCGGCCAACGCCCACCGAGCACGACTGAACAGGCACCCGGCAGGGCACCTGCAGCGCCGGCACCAAGCCGGCCGTCGGGGATGCCGACCCCTCCATCCGCCGCGCCGCCCCACCGACCTAGGTCCAGCTACTCGCTCGTCGGGGTCGCTGCGCACATTCGCCAGCAAGTGGTCCCCTGGCGGGGGAAGCCGGCGTCGATGGTGCAGCTCTCCTTCCGACTGAGCGTGAACACCGGCAAAGGCGATCCGGAGGTCTACGGATTCGAGATGCGAGGGCACGAGATCATCGGGGCGATCGACGAAGGCGATTGGATCGAGGTGCCGCCCGACCAGAACCTCGGAAAGCCCTTGAAGACGGTCCACAACCTGACGACGGGTCAAGAGGTGAAGTCGAAGTACCGTGTGTTCGGCGCGTCGTAGCTCGTCAGGGCGCGTAGTTGGCTAGCGCCGTCTGTACGGATTGGCTGACCGCTCCGCTGCCTCCGACGATGACGATGGAGCTGGGTTTCAATCTGGTCAATTCGGCCGCGACGGAGGTAGGGATCGCGTCAGGAGCGACCAGGAGAATCGGTGAATGATTGGGTCCGGCTGCTGTCGCGGCCGAGAGAGCGTCGGGGAATGCGGTCCCGGACGCGATGTAGGCGCGGCTTGTGGAGGCGGGAAAGGTAGCTGAGACGGCCGCGCTCGTCGCATAACGGTCAGAGCCGGCGAGTCGCGTCACCGTCCCAGTCGTGTAGTTCTTCAGTTGTTGAGCGACGGCGGCGCTCACGGATGCTGTGCCCCCGACGATCACGATCTTCCCGGCATGGAGGCGGGTCAGCTCTGCGCCGATCACTGGTGGGATCACGCCGTTCTCAACGAGGAGCAGCGGCCCCGCGGCCGCGCCGCCGCCCAGTGAGCCTGCCGAGATCGCGTCAGGGAAGTTGTCTCCCGCAGCGATGTAGACGACGGGGGAGGGGGCCGGTACTGTCGCGGCTGAGATCGCGGCGCTCGTGGCGTAGCGGTCGGGGCCCGCAAGGCGGGTGACCGTGCCCGTCGTGTACGTTTGGAGCGTCCTGGCGACCGCTGCGCTGACTGCCCCGGTGCCGCCGAGCACGACGATCCGGCCGGGGGAGAGTCGACGGAGCTCGGCGGATATTGACGCCGGGATCGCTTTCGGGTCCACGAGCAGGAGCGACCCTCGGCCGCGGGCTGCCGCGGGCCCACCGGAGAGCGCATCTGGGTAGGTGAGACCGGAGGTCACATAGGCTACGGGCACGCCGGACTTATAGGTCGCCGCCGAGATGGCCGCGCTTGTCCCATACCGGTCGACGCCGGCGAGCCGCACGACATTCTGGGTCGACGGTGGAAGGGCGAACGCGCGAAGGCCGCCATTGCCGTCGGAGTAGTAAAGGTGCCCGTTGACAACGATCGGGCTCTGCCAGTGGAGCCCCACTGTTCCGGAGCTGTCCGACCACAGCACGTGGCCGGTGGCGGGGTCGAGTGCGCGGGCCCCGGCGTTGGTGAGGTAGAAGGCGACACCGTTCGCGACGATCGGTGAGGTGCCACCCAGGGCATCCGTCCACACCGGCACCAGCCGGGGGCTCCCGCCAGCGGTGGCAGTCACCTTCAAACCGGAGATACCGTTTCCGGTCGCGACCAGCACCCAGGACGAACCATCGGACGGGTCGACCCAGGCGGCCGGTTGGGTGAACACCATCCCGCCCTGCGGGACCGGGAGCGTTTGCAGCTCGCCGCCGACGTGCCCGGGACCGCCCTGCCTGCTCAGGTCACTCAGGTTCAGTAACCGCAGCTTCGCGTCCTTGCCGCCCTGCACTCCGAGGTTCCGCACCGACGACCCCGCCGGGGCTGTGACGATCGCCGGGGAGGTACTTCCAATGTCCAGGTCATCAGCGTTCAACGTCGCCTGGTCGGTCGGGGTATACGTGTCGACGGGTTTCCCGCCGGCGCCGGTACCGTTCGCGTTGATGGCCACCACGGTGTCACCCCAATTGTGGACACCATCGAAGAGGCCGTTGCCCGTGGCGAAATAGACCAGACCGGTCGCCGCGTCATAGTCCACACTGGGCCGAGCCCAAACCGCGGACTGAACCTGCGGACAATCGGTGGCCGGCGTCAGCGTGAAATGGATCGTCTCATTGCTGCACAGCGTATTGAACACGGTCTGGGCGCCGGTCGCCAAGTCGATTGTCGTCACATGCCCCTGATAGTCGCCCCGGTCGCCCGGATATCCGCCGTTGGCGACGTAGAGATACGAAACCCCGCCCACCGTCGCAACAGTCAGCGCAGGCGAGCTCTTCTCATCGAACGGCTTCCGGGTCGCCAGCTCGGGCCAGGACGCGTCCACCACCTCGGCGCCGGTACCCACCGCATACTTGTGTACCCGCCCGTCGAGGCCATACGAATACACATCCGTTCCATTCGGGTCGATCGCGGGTGACGAAGTGGTATAGCAAGGCTGCCCGGCGTTGTTGATCGTGCAGCCGCCGGGCCCGTTCTGATGCGACCAGACGATCGCACCGGTCATCGCATCCACGGCCACGATCCAGCCGTTCTTCGTTGTCGTGAAGAGCAGATCCTTCGACCCGCGCGCAGTAGCAACCCCGGACAGTTCCACAGGCGGACTGTCAGCGACGCCAGGCAGCGTGGCCGTGAACGCGTGCTGTAGCGCACCAACCGTCGCCGGCCCAATCGCCGTCTCCGAGAGGTTCACACCCGGGTGGCCCGGCCCGTCCCCGAACTGTGGCCACGACACGGGGATGGCTGCCTCGCTCCCCGGAACGCCGGTCCCCAACGTCACTATCGCCGCCACCGCGGCGACGATAGTCGCAGCCCGCAGCCCCGGATGACCTTTGACGTCGGTCCCCGTCCCCCTCGGTCGACTGAGCACTCACCCCTCCGTTCGTCTGTAGTGTCCGCCCGTCCTGGACCGAAAGCAAGGCCACTCGCAAGGATGCGGTGCAAGCGAGCCGTTGCCTCCAGCTCGCTCTTGTACCACCGGCTCGTGCCGTGAAGCTCCTGGTTGATCCATGGGCCAGGTGACACGAGAAGGCCCGACGCGCGGGATACGTCGAGCCTTCTCAGCGGGTGCTTGTTGGTTGCTTGACCAGGTCTAGGCGGTGACGAGTGCTGCTTCCGATGCGTCGGCGAGGATGCCGTCGATCATGGTGTGGACCTGATCCATGCGCGCGAGGTGGGAGCGGTCATGGGTGACCAGAAGGGTTGCCGTATTGCGCTGCGCGGTCATTTCGATGATCAAGTCGATGATGGCTGCACCGCGCTCCTGATCGAGAGCGCTGGTCGGCTCGTCGACGATCAGCACGGACGGGTCGTTCATCAGTGCTCGGGCGATGTTGATCCGCTGGCGTTGGCCGCCGGAGAGAGCGCTTGGCCGTTTGCCTTCCTTGCCTTCCAGACCGACGGCCGCGAGGAGTTCCGCTGCCTTCGCGCGCGTGTCCTTGCCGTGGCGAGTGCGTGCGCTCGCGCCGAGGTGGGTCATGACCTGGAGTTGTTCGATAGCGGTCAGCGACGGAAGCAGGTTGGACTGCTGGAAGACCATGCCGATCCGCTCACGGCGGAGCCGCGCGGCGCCTCGCTGATCGAGCGACGTGACGTGGATGCCGTCGATTGTGACGGTTCCGCGCTGCGGTGTCGCCAGGGTGGCGGCGACAGCCAGCAGGCTTGACTTACCCGAGCCGCTCGGGCCGGTGATGGCGGCGACCTGACCGGGCTGCACGGCGAGGTTCGCGCCGGCGATGGCCGTGAGTGTGTCTGCGCCGTCAGGGTAGGTGAGGGTGATGTTGTGAAGGTTGATCATGGCGTCTCTCAGCTGTTCTGGTTGTTGAGGGCAGTGAGCGGGTCCGCTTTCACGACCGAGCGGAGGGCGAACGCCGCGCCGACCAGTCCGAGCAGGACCATCGCCGCCCCGGGCAGGATGGTGGTGATCGGGCTGACGACGAACGGGACGGCGGGCGGCATGGCGGCGCCGACAGCTGCGACCACCCCGATCCCGAGGCCGACCCCGATGATGAGAAGGACCAGGGCTTGGCCGAGGGAATCACGCACCAGGCTCCCGGTCGATGCGCCGAGTGCTTTGAGTACTGCGATGTCACCGTGGCGCTGCATGGTCCAGATCGTGAAGAACGCACCGATCACCAGGACCGAGATCCCAAGCAGCAGACCGAGCATCATGATCAGGGAACCGATTTCGCTCTTGAAGCTTTCGATGTTCATCAACGACAGCAGAACCGAGGAGGAGGTCGTATGGGCACGAGCATCGATCGCCGAATAGTCGGTTCCGCCGGAACCCCGGACCGCCAACACGGTAGCGACCGGCGCTTTCTCCTTCGTTTGGGCGGCGTAGGTCGAACGCCAGTCGTCGATGTTCATCCAGATCACCCCCGTGTGGGCGAACTCGGCGCTCCCCGAAATCGCCGCCACGGTGAAGTCTCTGCCGAAGACCTTGACGGTGTCACCGATACTCGCCTTCAGGGCGACCTGCGAACGCTTCGAGAGCACCAGTGTCCCCGCGCTTTGCGGAACCTGCTGGTCGGGAGAGATCGTTGTGAACGAGGGCTGCACGCCGAAGAGGGAGACCGTTTCCTGGTTGTCCTTGGAGGTGACCTTGCTGATGAGGATCCCCAACGGTTCGGAGACCGCCACGCCGGAGGCGGTCTGCCACGTTTCCGCGGCGGCACCCGTGATCTGCGAGTCGGAAAAATTCAGGGTAGCGCCCGCTTTGGGATCAGCGAGCACCATCCGATCGGCCTGGAACGGAGTGATTGCGGAGATGTTGGCATTCGCCAGCCCTTGGGTGAGACCACCAAGGAAGCCCACAAGCAGAGTGATGAGTAGAACCACCGAACCGATGAGGGTGAACCGACCACGAGCAAAGCGAAGATCTCGCCAGGCGACGAACATGAAGAAGCCCCTTGCGGACAGAAGTGTTGGGAAGATTTCCTCACCATATCATTTGCTGACACCAGCGTCGGTACGACGGCATGTGCACAGCACGAGGGCGGCCCCAGCTTCAGGTTGTGTATCGGCTCGCCGCCGGTGATTCGCGTCGGCGCAGTTCAGTCGTCGGCGACGGCGGCGCGCGTGATCTCAATCGCGCGCCTGGTCACAACATCGAGATCGGCCCCACTCTCGACCGCTTTCATCGCCGATTCCACCATGCCGCCGAGGAGCTGGGCGGTGACGAAGAGGTCATCGATGTCCAGCTCTTGAAGCGCCGCCAGGAACGGCAGCATTTGGATATGGTGCAACTCGGCCAGTCGCGTCTGAACGTCCGCAGGGAGTTGCGCGGCATCCAGCGCGGACGCGACTCGATGAGCGCCGGCCGCGGCCTGGCGCAGCGTCTCCCGAATGTAGATGTCCATGACCTCGTGCGGCCCGGACGCGCCCTCGAGGGCTGCTTCCAATGCGGCGATCGAAGGAGGGAAGGACTCCTCGATGACCGCCGCGAGGATGTCCGACCGCGAGCCGAAATACTGGTACACGCTCGGCCTGGCCAGGCCGGTCGCGGCGCCGACCGCCGCGGGTGTGACCGCATTGACGCCATCGGAGACAAGGAGTTCAGTGGCCGCCGCGATCAGACTCTCGCGTTGCCGCTCACGATGCTCGGCGACGGTCGGGGCTGAAATCTTTGGCACGGCTATCCCTCCGGTGAACCGTGACCCAGCCTAATTCAGATGACGACCCTCCCGGCGGAGCGCGAGCAATGCACTGATGACGATTCAGCGTCTGCATCTTCCCGACACTTGCGTTGGCAACGTAGTATGATCCTGACGCACATGTTGACAACATCCTCGGAATGGACGCTATGACGGACACCACCTCGGGCACCGAGATTCAATCCCCGGACCCTCGCCGTTGGAAGGCGATGCCGGTCATCGCTCTCGCCGTTTCGATCATCATCATGGACGCGACTGTCGTGAACGTCGTGCTCCCCGTCTTGATCAGGGACATCTCCCTGACAGCCACCGCCGCCGAGTGGGTGAACTCCGTCTACGCGCTCGTGTTCGCTGCGCTGCTGATCACCGTTGGACGAATCGGCGATCTCTTCGGTCGTCGCAGGCTGCTGATCGTCGGCATCATCATCTTCGGTGTAGCGAGCATCCTGGCGGCACTGTCGGGGTCCGGTCCCGCGCTGATCGGCTCGCGTGTCTTGCAAGGGGTTGGCGCGGCGATGATCCTGCCGGCGACGCTGTCCACCGTGAATGCGCTCTTCAGCGGTCGAGAACGCGGCATCGCCTTCGCGATCTGGGGTTCCACGATCGGCGGAATGGCCGCCGTCGGACCTCTGGTCGGCGGATGGTTCGCCACCGATTTCAGCTGGCGTTGGGCATTCCTGATCAATGTTCCGATCGCCGTGATCGTGCTCATCGGATGTCTGCTCTGGGTGCCCGAGACGAAAGAGGAGTCCGCTGCGCGCGGCTTCGACCTCGGTGGGGTCGCCCTGTCGATCGTGGGTATGGGCGCAATCGTCTTCGCGCTGATTGAAGGACAGCACTACGGGTGGTGGCTGACCGCGGACCGTGCGTCCACCGGCTGGCCGTTCGCGTTGTCGCCGATTCCGATCGCGTTCGCCGTCGGGATCGTCGCCCTCCTGCTGTTCGTCGTGCGCGAGCGCCGCCTGGCCAAGGCGGGCAAGCATGCCCTTCTCGACCTCAACCTCTTCGGAATCCGGAGTTTCCGGTTCGGATCCATCGCCGCGCTCATCGTGGCCCTCGGCGAATTCGGGATGCTGTTCGCCCTCCCGCTATACCTCCAAGGCGCCCTCGGCTACTCAGCACTCACCACAGGACTCGTCGTTCTGGCGCTGGCGATCGGGACCTTCTTGATCTCGAGCGCGAGCGCGCAGCTCTCCCGGCGCCTGGGGCGGCGCGGGGTCGTTCGCGTCGGTCTACTCCTCGAAGTGATCGCTGTCGTAGGCCTGGCCTCGACCATCACTCAGACGGCCAGTGGGTGGTGGATCGCCGCCTGGCTCTTCCTCTACGGGGTCGGAGTCGGGATGGCGACCGCGCAACTGACCAATGTCATCCTCGCCGACGTTCCCGTGCGGCAAAGCGGGCAGGCATCCGGGCTGCAGAGCACCATCCGACAACTCGGATCAGCGCTCGGAATCGCGATCCTCGGCACCATCCTCGTGTCCACACTCGCCAACAGCACCGCTTCCAACCTCAGCGACGCCGGCGACCTCGACGCGGCAACACAACAGAAGGTCGTCACTGCCGTCACCGACTCCGCCGGCGCCGCAATTCCGGGGATCGCCGCAGTAGCCGACGGTAATCCGACCGCCCGCGCAGCCGCTGAAGAAGCCATGGTGACAGCTGCCCGCATCACCACCTACGCCGCCGCCGGCGCAATCTTCCTCGGACTGCTGGCGACCATCCCGCTGCCTCGAGATCGATCCGATGACGAGACAGAGGCGCAACCCGCGCGACCACGTTCTCGCTCGGCCCGACTGGCGAGGAAGTAGGGGCGCGCTAACGCGATGGACGAGCTGCTCAGTCGTCACCCATCCGCGCGAATCGGGGTGCGGGAACACCATCGACCTGGACAGTCTCCTCGAACATGTCCGCACTCCGGACCCACAGGCGCCCGTCGGCCGACCGGTAAACGACCATGGCCGCCTCTGTCTCCGAGTCAGTGGCAACGCCGACCACTTCGTAGACACCGCCTTTGAAGTGTCGATACCTTCCGGGTTCAACCATGCGTGTTGCCTCCAACGGGCGGATGTTGATCGGGGCTCGGCTCCTGCGCGGCGAGTAAGAAATCCAGGCTCTAGAGAACCCTACGGCCGCACGCGGATGACCGGCTTACCCGTGCGGCGCTCGGTCGGGCTGCTACCGGGAGTGCGAGGTGTCGATGCTCGATGCTCGATGCTCGATGCTCACTGCTCACCCGCACGCACCGGATCACAGCGCGGCGTCGGCGTCGACCTCTGCCCGAGCGCGGGATTTCGGGCGCGCCCAGCGTGCAGGAAGGTTCTCGCCGTCCCACACCTGCACGACGCCCCAGACCGCGGCCGTGAGCGGAACTGCGATCAGGGCTCCGACGATTCCGCCGACGGCCGTGCCGGCTGCGATCGCGAGGAGCACGACAAGCGGATGCAGGCTGACGGTCTTGCCCATCAGAATCGGCTTCAGGACCGCCCCCTCGAGATGGTTGACGATGATGACGATGAGCACGACGAGTGCCGCATCGAGCGGGCCGTTGCTCACGAGTGCGACCAGAGCGGCGACTGCGCCAGCGCTGACGGCGCCGACGATCGGGATGAACGCGAGCACGAAGGTGAGGATCGCGAGCGGTGCCGCCAAGGGGACCTGCAGAACGAGGAGGCCGATGAGGATTCCGACGGCGTCGAACAGTGCCGCGGCGACGGTGGAGGACGTGTAGCCGCCGAAGACGTCGACCACCTTCCGCCGGATGCGGTCCGCACGTTCGTAGGCGGCGCCCTCGAACAGCCGGATGAGGAAATCCCACATCTTCGGGCCGTCCTTGAGCAGGAAGAAGAGAATGATCGCCATCATCCCCACGCCCGCTCCGAGTTCGGACACCGCGCCGATTCCGTTCACGGCTCCGGAACCGAATTCGGCACTCCTCACAAAGCCGGTGATCTGCTTCGTGACACCGTCCAGCTGATGCTGGTCGGGTGAGAACGGCAGGGATCGCGACCAGCCTACGACGCGCTGCAGACCTTCCTGTGATTTGAGGGCGAGGTCAGCCCCCTCGTTGCTGACCGACCCGACGATGAAGGCGACAGCGCCGACGCCGAGGGCGAGCAGAAGAACGAGCGCGAAGGTCGCCCCGAGCGCGGGCGGCCAACCGCGCCGTCGTGTCCAGCGCATCCACGGCGCGAAGGCCGCGCCGAAGATGAGGGCGAGCAGTAGAGGGATCGTGACGATCGACACGCGGGTCAGCAGCACGATCAGGGCCACGACGACGGCACCGACCAGGAGCAGCTGCGCCGATCGTGTTCCGGCGCGCCCCAGCGCGTCACCCCAGAGCCGTGCAGCGGAGCGCCGCGGCGAGCGTGCCGGTGTCGACGCTCGTGTCACCGTATCCGCCGGATCCGTGAGGGGTTTGTGGATTGTTTCGTCCATGGGGGTCAACCGTTCGTGTGTCGTTTCGGACATCGGTCGGGGCGCCGTGCACGACAGCGCCCCGACCGACGGGCGCTCAGGCTACGTTGAGCTTCTTCTTGAGGGCCGCCGTGCGTTCCTCGGCGTGGATTCCACGGATTTTCGCGGTTGTTCCACGTTCCCGCAGATCCGGCCGCGGGGCATCGTGCGCTGTGTCGCACGGTTGGGAACGCCGCTGTGCACTCTGCCTCAGGGGGTCTATGCTGACCGCGTGTCTACAGCGGAACGCTTGGCTGAAGTCATCTCCACGCTCGACTGGGATGGAGATGGCGAACCGGGTTCGCTCGCCGTCGACGACGCCGAGCAGTTGCGGACCCGACTGGGTGACGGGGTGGTCCGGTGGGTGGCCGGGGCTTCGGAACAGTCTCTATCCGTCCTCCACGAGCAGATCGAGGACTCCCTCGCGCCGTGGCCGGTCATCCGCATGCTCGCCCAGCGCGTGCTCAGTGCGACGATCCTGCGACTCGCGGGCGAGCCGGGCCCGGTAGCGGAGAGCGATGCGATCGATCGCGACCTCGCGGAGGACATCGTCAGGCGGAACATTCCGCTGTCCGCCATCACGAACGCTATGCGAGGCGTGCAGCAGGAGTGGCTGCTCATGCTGATCGACGCCGCCATCGCAGCGGGGCCCGACGGTGCCGGCGTCATCCCTGCCCTTGCTACCTCCGTGTGCGAAACCATGGATGCGTGGATCGGCGCAGCAACCGATGCGATCGTCGAGGAGCGCCGCCGCGTCGACCAGGCGGAGCAGGTTCGCATCCGCAGCACGATCGAATCGCTGGTGATCTCGGAGCCCGTGGAGGTCGAGTCGGCGTCACGCCTGCTCCGTATCCCTCTCTCGGGGTGGCATCTTGGGTGCGCCATCGGTGTCCCACCGGGTGGGACGGTCGAACGGCGCGTCCTCGATAGCGTCGTGCACGCGTTCGCGCGGGTTGTCGGCAGCGGTCGACTGCTGCGCTACGAAACGAACGCGGGCGCCGTTCACCTCTGGGCGACCAGCGAACGGCGGCCACGAACACCCGGGGTCGCGGAACTGCACGTGCCTGCGCCGCTCCTGGTCGGTCTCGGCGAACCGCATCTCGGGACCGCCGGATTTCGGCGAACCTTCATCGAGGCCTCCGACGCGCTGAGGTTGGCCTCACGCTCGGGCGTCGGTAGCGGTGCCTCCTACGGCGACGCGGCATTGGCGATCCTCCTCAGCCGCGACGAGGAACGCGCCGGCTGGTTCGTCGAGCACGAACTCCGGGAGCTGGCCGCCGACAGCCCCGAAATGGCAGAGATGCGCAACACTCTCCGGATCTTCTTCGATACCCGGATGCGGATCGCGCCGGCCGCAGAGCGCCTCTTCCTGCACCGCAACACCCTCATCAACCGGCTCGAGCGGATTCAGGGCGTTCTCGGACACGCCGTCGCCGAACGATCCGCGGAGACGCAGGCGGCGCTCGTCCTCGCCGACCTCGCCGCGCCATCCGCCGACGATGAGAACGCCGCCAGCGAGGGGTGAGCCTCACTCAACAGGAGATGGCCGAACCGGGGACGGTTCTCCCTGCCGGCGGGATCAGAACGGGGTATCCGCGTTCGGCACCGCCGTAAGGCACCTCTCGATTGCGTCGGCGGCCGCAGTTGAGCAGAAGTGACGGGGGGAAGACCGAGGTCGTGCCGCAGGGAATTCACACGGGGCAGCATGGCCTGTTCGACGGCGCCGAACACGATCTTCCGAACGACGGCGTCTCGTATCGTGCCGAGTGGGCCCGGACCGAAAGGCGGAGTCCCCGACGAGTCGAGGGCCGGCGTGTATGGTGCGAACGTCACCCAGGGGCCACCCCATGCCTCCGCGGCGAAACCCGCGCCCCAACTGTTGACGTCGACGATGACGACGTCGGGACGCACCTGCTCGATCGCCGAGGTGAGATCCGGCGCTTCGAAGACACCACGTTCGGCGAAGACGTCTGCGGATTGTGCGAGAGCGGCTTTGGGCCCCTTGGCCACATAGTCGCGCATCGGCACCGACTCGATGCGGGGGTCGATGGCCTGGGTCTCGAAACCGAGTGAACTCATCAGCTCGACCCGATCTTCGAGGGTGCGCAGGTGGATCCGGTGGCCTCTCTTCTGCAACTCGATGAGCACCGGAGTGAGCGGAAAGAGATGCCCGATCGCAGGCGAGGTATAGGCGAGTACAACAGACATCAGGGCACATCCCTTGTCAATGGAGCGAGCATCTCAACGAGCGCCTGCTCAGTCTGGCGACGACTCAGTCCGCTGTCACGACGCAGCAGCTTCCAGGTGTAGACGTCACAGATCGCGACGAACTGGGCCATGCGTCGGTCGCTTGCGACGCTGTCCCTTGTTTCGATGAACGGGCCGAACGCATGTTCGCACCAGTCCCGGTGAACTTTCCGGCCTTGCTCGACCAACGCCCTGATCGCGGGAACACGATCCTCTTCAGCGAGCATCCGCAGCACCCGCTCGCCCATCAGCTCGTAGTGGTCCATCAGATTCGCCACCGCTCCGGGAACATCACCGGGGATGACCCCGGCCCTCGCTTCCCCGACCTGCGCCGCCTGTCGCGCAACGGCGGCCGCGAACAGCTGCTCTTTGTTGCCGAATCGGCGGATGACCGTCTGAACCGTCACCCCGGCGCGAACCGCAACCTGCTCGAGCGTGATCCGGTCGGAGGGCTGCTCCCAAAAAAGGTCGGCCATTGCGTCGAGGATCCTGTCCGCAGTGGCAGCGGCGGCGTCGGCCCGCGCAGACATCGTGTAGCTTCGGGAGGATTCCGACACTTTCATGTTAATCAGACTAACGCGAAATCAAGGAAAGGGGAAGAAGACCAGGTTCACTGACCGCCGATCAGCCGACGGTCCGGGATCGACCAGATGATCGCGACCGCCGCGTAGAGCGCGATGGACACCAAGGGGGCGAGAAACGCGAGACCGCAGCCGACGGCGTAGATGACCACCGAGCCGAGTCCCTTGTAGTCGCGGCGGATGCGGTCGGAGAACGCCAGACCCGGATTGGCCCGGGCGATCGCCTGCTGCAGGAACCGGTAGGAGAGGCCGATGATCAGGCAGACGAGACCGTAGAGGAACACGGGCCAGGTCATGAGGTAATGGTTCGGCTCACCGAGCCACGCGGTCGCGAACGGGATGAGGGCGAGCCAGAACAGCAGGTGGAGGTTCACCCACATGACGCGAGGGTCGATCCGCTCGGTCGCGCGGATCAGGTGGTGGTGGTTGTTCCAGTAGATCCCGACGAAGACGAAGCTCAGCGCGTAACTGAGGAAGGTCGGGATCAGCGGGACCAGGTCGGTGAGCCGTCCACCCTGGGGGACCGCGAACTGCAGCACCATGATCGTGATGATCACGGCGAGCACGCCGTCGCTGAAGCTGGCGAGGCGCGTCGGCTCGATCGCGGTGGAGGTGGCACCGTGTCCCGCATCGGCCTCCGGGTCGTTCGTTGTCACGGAATGGCCTTCTCTCTCGTGGTTGGTGCGTCGATTGTCTCCATCCCGAGTTTGCTCGTCCAGGCGCTCGCGTGGCTACCGAATCTTCGGGGTCCCGTTTGATCGGTAGCCGCCACCTGGCTGTGTGCCAGAACGCCTAGTCGGCCTGAATCGCCCTAGGCGGTCGTGCGCGTATACGCGCATCCCAGGCTGCGCGGACGCCTATTTCGAAGCGCGCCGCGCGGTCTGACGCGAATGCATCCCTATCGTTTGGGGTGCGGTCCCACCTCCGGGTTGGAGGCGTTCCGGCCGCATTGACGAGACGTCGGGTTCTCGTCGACCCGGCCGGGGTCAGCCCGCATAGTGCGCGGCCCCGGCCCCTCATCGTCCAGACCCCGATCGTTCCAACGCGTGTACTCGGAGGCCGTGATGATTCCGGATTTCGTCCTGTACGACCTCATGGGCGCGCGAAATCAGACCGGCGGTGTGCAATCCACGGTGGATGGGGTCACGGTGTTCATGCGCGAGCGCGAGGCGAGGCGAGTCGGGACCGAGTCCATCAACGGGTCCTGTGTCGAGGTGGTCGGCGACGCATGGTCCGGCCGCACGAGTGTCCTTCAACGAGTGAGGGACATCTTCGGGGAGGCGGGTTTCGCCGTCCTGTCGGTCAGGGGCGTCGGAGAGCGCTTGGCGCTCGACGCGCTGCGCATCGGGGTGGCCCTGATGGAGGCAGAGCAGTCCAGGGTCGCGCTCGGGACCCCGCAGGCCACATCGCCCTCGGCACTCCTCTTGCGGCTTCAGGAGGCCCGACCGGCTGTGATCCTCATCGATGATGCCGACAGGCTCGACCCGGTCTCGTGGGATGTGATCGAGGCCGTGTGGAAGGCGCTGCGGATTCCGATCGTGGCGGCGACCACGATGACCACGCCGGTGTCGGAGCGCGCATTGCTCAGGTTCGCGCATCCAGTCGTCCGTGTCGAACTGCTGCCGTTCTCGGTCGACGGCGTGCATGACATGCTCGAGGGCCTCGTGGACGGTCCTGTCTCGCCTGTGCTCTCCAGTCGCATCCACACCAAATCCGCGGGGTGCCCCGGGCTCGCCGTCGCCATCGCCGAGGCGGCGCTTGCCAGCGGCCGGATCCGGAACGAGGGCGGGATCTGGTCCGACGCCGAGGACCTCTGGATCGATGAGCTCACCGTCGTGTACGAATCCCTCCTCTCCCGTCAGCCGGCCGAGACGCTCGACGCGCTGAACTCGCTGGCGCTGCTCGGTGTGACCGACATCGTCACAGCGAGGAACGTGCTCGGCGAGGAGGTGCTCTCGGGTCTCGATGCGGCGTCCCTGATCCGGACGCTCACGGCGGACGGGCAGACCCTCATCGCGCTCAACCCGCCCGGGCTCGGCGACTACTTCCTGAGGCGCCCGCGCGCGCCTCGAGCGCTGCAGCTCTCGGGCCGGGCCGAGAATGCTGCAGCGACAGTTGTCGACCTGCCCCTTCTCGGCCGAGTCTTCGGGGACGCCTATCGGTCCCAGCTCGCCACGGCCATCGCCGACTGGAACGCCGAGCGTACGGTCGCGACGGCCAATCGCGTCCTCAACCTCCAGCTCTCCGGTGCCCGCGATCGTGCGATCGTCGACCGGGTGCTGGACAACACTGTCCTTGCCGGGTCGCGGCCGCGCGATGAGCTCACCTTCCGCTATCTGCGGTCCCGCTGGGAGCTCACCTCCGGCGTCATCCCGTCGGTCATCGCGGCGGGCGTGCTGGCGGATGTCCACGACGGGTTCGAGTTCTCGCCGTCACTCGAAGCGCTCACGATCGCGCTCCGGTTCGAGACCGAGCGGATCAGCGACGCCGACCTGGTGCGGCTGCGCGACCTCGCAGAGCTGCACGGAACCAATGGGGATATAGCCACCATCGTCCTCGCTTACGGGCTGGCGCTCCGCGGGGAAGGAGAGGAGGCGCTCAGCGCGCTCAGCCGGGTGCCGAGTGACCCATCGTGTCTGCTGCTGGGGCAGTACGACGTCGTGTACGGTCTCGCACTCTACAGCTCCGGACGGCTGGAGGAGGCCGCAGCCTGGGCGACCGACCGCATCCAGCGATGCATCGTCGCGGCCGATCGGCTGCCCCTCGTCGCGCACACGTACGTAGCAGTCCTGGCGCACGCTGCTCTCGGACGCTTCGACGAAGCCGTCGCCGCCTCCCAGACCGTCATCGCGGCCCGCGTCGACGGCGGTGCGCTTCTCTTCCCGGCCGATCACGCCCTGCTCCACCTCCTCGCGTTCGTCGCGATCAGAACGGACCGGCTCCGCGCCACGGTCGGCCTGCGCGAACGGGCGGGCCAGTTGGAGGGCAGGAGTGAAGCCCTCCCGTTCGGCACGATCGACTTCGTCGACGCAGCGGAAGTCTCAGCTTCGGAGAACGCGAAGACCGCTGCCCTCCTGTACCGGCGCGCGGCGGCCAAGCTGACGGCCAGGAACTACCGTCTCGCCGCCGCCACCCTCACGATGCTGTCGCTCGTCGCCCAGTACGACCCCGAGCAGGCGGCGGAGTTCCGCCAGCAGGCGGAGGCCATCGGCGGCGCCATGTACACCGCCTACTTCGATGCCCGCGACGCCCAGCTCCGCAGCGACCCGGATGCACTTGTCACCGCCGCGCGGACCCTGCACCGGCACGGCGCCCACGACGAGGCGGCCCGGTTCCTCACCGGCGCCGTCAAGCTCTACCATTCCAGCAGGCAGGAGGCGCAGGCAGTCGAGGCGCGGGAACTCGTCCACCGGATCCTCGCTGAAACGCCGGACCAGCTGACGACGCCGGCCGAGCGCATCGGTCTCACGACGCGCGAATCCGAGGTCATCTCCCTCATTGCGCAAGGCCTGAGCAACGTCGTGATCTCCGAGTACCTGAACGTCAGCGTCCGCACGGTCGAGGCGCACCTCCGGAACATCCGGAAGAAGACGGGGACCATCGCCCGCGATGACCTCGCCCGCCTCGCGAACATCCAGACGCGCTGACCTGGGTTCAGCCCGCGGCGCGCTTCACGAGTTCGCCGATGCGCCCCTCCACGTCCGCATCCAGTGTCGTGATCGCGAAAGAGGTCGCCCACATCGAGCCGTCGTCCAGCCTCGCCGCGTCGTTGAAACCCAGCGTCGCGTACCGGGTCTTGAACTTCTTCGCCGGCTGGAGAAAGCAGATGACCTTGCCGTCCTTCGCGTAGGCGGGCATCCCATACCAGAGGCGAGGCGCGAGCCCAGGGGCGCTCAGCATGATGACGGTGTGGATGCGTTCGGCCATCGCGCGATCCGAATCCTCCAGCTCGGCGATCTTCTCCTGCACATCGGCTTCGCCGTCGGCGTCGTCCGCTTTCGCGCCGCGCCGCCGGGCCGTCCTGACTTCCGCGGCGCGCTCCTTCATCGCCGCGCGTTCCTCGTCGGTGAAGACCTGTCCCGTCTCGGCGGCGGCGGTGTCGTCGTCGGCCGCCTCGTGTGTACCGGTCATCGGATCGTCTCCTTCGTCGCAGTCGGTGCCATGCGAACCCCATCCTAGGAAGCTCAGCGCGGCCTGACCAGAACTGGGGATGGGCTGCATCCCGCCGCCCCTGACACACTCGGAAAATGGATGAAGCCACCCCCGTCCCCCCGACCTCGACGCCGGCGCCGGGCTGGTACCCGGATCCGCTGGACGGCCGGCAGCTCCGCTGGTGGACGGGGCAGGGATGGTCGGAGCACACCCAGCAGCATCCGGCGGCCGTGCCCGCCGCGGCCCCCGCTCCCGCTCCTGCTCCCGCCTACGCGGCTCCCACGTATGCCGCTCCCACCAACGCGGCTCCCGGCTACGCGGTCCCGGCGTATCCGTCGTCCGCGTCCGAGTCATACACGCCGATGGCGTACGCGGCGCCCCGCTCCTCCTCGTTCGGGTACGCGCCGATCGACCCGGACTCGGAGCCGCTTCCCGGCGCATCCATCGCCCAGGCGTTCATCCGGTTCTGGACCAAGTACGCGCGCTTCACGGGTCGCGCGAGCCGCAGCGAGTACTGGTGGTGGCAGCTGGTCTTCGCCCTCTTCTACCTCGCAGCGGTCGTCCTGACGAGCGTCCTCGAACCCAGGTCGCCCGCGAGCACTCTGGTGGCTCTCGTCTTCCTCGCGGCGGCGCTGGCGATCATCGTCCCCTCGTGGGCGCTCACGGTGCGCCGGCTCCACGACGGGAACCTGAGCGCGTGGAACGTTCTGTGGACGTTCCTCCCCTTTGCCGGAGGGATCGTGCTCCTTGTGCTCATGTGCCGTCCCTCGGACCCGGCCGGCGCCCGCTTCGACGCCTAGCGCTCCCGGGCGCTCGCGAAAGGTGCGCGAGAAGGCCGGCCCGACCCTAGGCTGGCCGCATGGCCGGTGGTGCGAGCGATGAGCGCAGCGTCGCGGAGCGTGTCTTCGCCATCGCGGATGCGTTCGAGCGCGGCGGCGAACTGACCCTCAGCGAGGTCGCCCGCCGCGCCGGCCTGCCGCCGTCGACCACGCATCGTCTCCTGGCCGAGTGGGTCGCCTGGGGCGGACTCGTGCGGGGCGATGACGGCCGCTACCGGGTCGGGATGAAGCTCTGGCGGCTCGGCGTCCGCCAGCCCACCGCCCGCCGGCTCCGGGATGTCGCCCGCCCCTACCTCGACGACCTCCTCGAGGCGACCGGCGAGCACGTACACCTCGCCGTGCGCGACGGCCTCGGCGTCGTCTACCTGGAGCGGCTCTCCGGGCCCGGTTCCGTGCCGGTCATCAGCGACGTCGGTTCGCGCCTGCCCCTGCACGCGACCGCCGTCGGCCTCGCGCTCCTCGCCTACGCGCCTCCGGAGGTGCTGGCCGACATCCTCGCCGGCGCCCCGCGCAAGTACCTGCCCAACACGCTCACCGGTGAGGCCGAGCTGCGGTCGCGTCTCGCGGGCATC
Source organism: Leifsonia sp. Ger2509 (assembly GCF_055231915.1). NCBI lineage: Bacteria > Bacillati > Actinomycetota > Actinomycetes > Micrococcales > Microbacteriaceae > Leifsonia > Leifsonia sp. Ger2509. Next base: position 1,714,594 of record NZ_JBUYVB010000003.1, on the reverse strand, counting down.
CGCGCCACCGGGCTCTCGACGTCGGTCGAGGAGCTCACGCGCGGCGCCTTCTCGGTCGCGGCGCCGGTGCGCGATGCGTCAGGCGAGGTCGTCGCGGCCGTCTCGATCATCGCGCACGTCGAGCGGGCGGCCGAGCCGCAGTTCCCCCTCGGTGTCCGGATGGCCGCCCGAGGCATGTCGGGAGCGCTCGGCGCCCGCCGCTGAATTCCTTTCCACTCAGTGGAAATACATGCCCGCCCTCGACACCGATCGACGACGATGGACGAACCTTCCCATCGACGCGAAAGGCGGGAGCCGTGCGAACGCAGGTCGCCATCATCGGAGCCGGGCCCGCCGGTCTCCTCCTCGGCCACATCCTCCGTCGCGCCGGCATCGGCTTCGTGATCCTCGAGCAGAAGTCGCGCGAGTACGTGCTGGGCCGCATCCGCGCCGGCGTCCTCGAGCAGGGATCCGTCGACATCCTCCGTGAGCTCGACCTCGACGCCGACCTGCGGGAGCGCGGGCTCACCCACCACGGCATCTACCTGCAGTACGAGGGCCAGCGCCATCACGTCGACTTCCTCGACCTGGTGGGCCGCACCGTCACCATCTACGGACAGCAGGCGCTGGTCCATCACCTGCTGGAGGAGCACGACCGGTTCGGCTCCGACGTGCGTTTCGACGTGGATGACGTCTGCCCGCACGCGATCGACTCCGACTCCCCGTACATCACGGCCCTCCACGCCGGCGAGGAGCTGCGCATCGACGCGGACTTCATCGTGGGCGCCGACGGCTATCACGGTGTCTGCCGCCCGGCCATCCCGGGCGTCACCGCGTTCGAGCGCGGGTATCCATATGCCTGGCTCGGCATACTCGCGGACGTCCCTCCGTCGACCGACGACCTCATCTACGCCCTGCACCCCGACGGTTTCGCCATGCACTCGATGCGGTCGCTCCAGGTCTCGCGTCTCTACCTGCAGGTCGACCACGACGAATCGATCGACGCGTGGTCGGATGCGCGCATCTGGGATGCGCTCCAGCAACGTCTCGGAGTCCCCGGCTGGACGCTCCATGAGGGCACGATCACCGAGAAGTCGATCACCCCGATGCGCAGCTTCGTGGCGTCCACCCTCGGGCACGGGCGGCTCTTCCTCGCCGGGGATGCGGGCCACATCGTCCCGCCCACCGGGGCGAAAGGACTCAACTCTGCGATCGCGGACGTGGCGCTGCTGGGTCGCGCGCTGATCGCGCAGCGGGCCGGCGACGAGTCGCCGCTGCGCGCCTACAGCGGGTCGGCCCTCGCCCGGCAGTGGAAGGTGCAGCAGTTCTCGCAGTGGATGACCGAACTCCTCCACGTCGACCGCGGCCTGGAGCCCTCCGAGGCGGCCTTCCGCTATCGCACCCAGGTCGGCCGGCTCGAGTACACCACCGCGTCGCGGCACGCGGCGGCGGCGCTCGCCGAACAGTATGCAGGACTCCCCTTCTGAGGATGAGCGAGGCGATGACAGAACCCACCCAGGCCGAGATCAGCGGCGAGATCGCGGCGGTCCACGCTGCGGCGGCCGCAGCAGGGCCGCTCCCCGCGCAGGCGCTGCGCGACTTCGCGCCGTACCGGAGTTCCGTGCTGCGCCATCCCACCCACGCACTCGTGCGTGCCGACCCCGAAGAGATCGAACTGGTCTCGCCGGCTTTCGGCCACTCGGATGTCGAAGCCCTCGAGAACGACCTCACCATCCAGCACAGCGGCGAACCGCTCGGCGAACGCATCGTCGTCACCGGCCGCGTGCTCGACGGGGAGGGCCATCCGGTCCGGGGCCAGCTCATCGAGATCTGGCAGGCGAACGCAGGCGGGCGGTACGTGCACAAGCGGGACCAGCATCCGGCCCCGCTCGACCCCAATTTCAGCGGTGTCGGGCGCGCGATCACCGATGACGACGGCTCCTACCGGTTCATCACGATCAAGCCGGGGCCGTACCCGTGGCGCAACCACCGCAACGCGTGGCGGCCGGCGCACATCCACTTCTCCCTGTTCGGAACCCAGTTCACGCAGCGCCTGATCACGCAGATGTACTTTCCGGGTGATCCGCTCTTCGCTCTCGACCCGATCTACCAGTCGATCGTCGACCCGGCGGCCCGGGAACGCCTGATCGCGGACTACGATCACGACCTGAGCGTGCCCGAGTGGGCGCTCGGCTACCGCTGGGACATCGTGCTCACCGGCAGCCGAGCGACCTGGATGGAACCGGAGGAAGGCGACCATGCCTGAGAGCAGGGCGTTCGAGCAGACGCCGTCGCAGACGATCGGTCCCTTCTACGGGTTCGCCCTGCCGTACGACGGCGGGGAGCAGGTCGCGGCACCGTGGCGCCCCGATGCCATCCGCCTGCACGGAGTCGTCTACGACGGGGCCGGCGAGCCGGTTCCGGATGCGCTACTCGAGGTGTGGGGAGCGGACAGCGACGGCGTCCCGATCACCCGGGTGGGCAGCATCAACCGTGATGGCTACACGGTCACCGGGTTCGGCCGGGCGCCCACGAACCGCGCGGGCGAATACACGTTCACGACGGTCAAGCCCGGCCCGACCCGCGACGGGGCCGCTCCGTACCTTCTCGTGACCGTGTTCGCCCGCGGGCTCCTGCACCACCTCTTCACTCGCGCCTATTTCGGTGACGAACCCGAACGCAACGCGGCCGACCCCTTCCTCGCGGGGATCGACGCGGAGCGGCGCGGCACCCTCGTCGCCGTTCCCGACGCCGAGCGCAGCTACCGGTTCGACATCCGGCTCCAGGGCGACGGCGAGACCGTGTTCCTCGACTTCCGCGGAGACGGCCGTGGCTGACGCCTACGACTGGGGCCTGCTCGAACCGGCCGCTGGGTCCGCGGCCGCCTCCGGCGACGACGCGATCCTCGAAGCGCTCGTCGCCGTCGAACGGGCGCTCGTCCTCGCGTGGGCCGAGCTCGACGGCGGCGACGGCGAGGCCGTGGCCTCCGCGCTCGACGCATCGACTCTGGACCGGGATGCGCTGCTCGCCGGCGCGCGCAGGGACGGGATGCCCGTCGTGGCGCTCGTGGAACAGCTCAGGGCGCAGGCCGGCGAAAGCGCGGGGCGCGTGCACCGCGGCGCCACCAGCCAGGACATCATCGACAGCGCGCTCATGGTCGTCTCGCGCGAGGTTTTCGCGGGAGCGCGCGCCGACCTCGCCGAGGCGGGCAACGCTCTCGGGATCCTGGCCCAGCGCGAGCGCGCGACCCCCGTCATCGCCCGCACCCTCAGCCAGCCGGCCGAACCGAGCACCGTCGGCGCCGCGGTGGCGGACTGGCTCGACGCCGTCTCGTCGGCGCTCGCGGTTCTCGACGCCACCCAGTTCCCGGTGCAGCTCGGCGGGGCCGTCGGCACCGGCGAAGCGTTCGCCCGGCTCTCGGGCCGACCGGACGCGCCCGCCGTGCTCCGCGCATCCCTCGCCTCCCACCTCGGGCTCTCCGACCCCGCACGCGCCTGGCACACCGACCGTGCGCCGGTGCTCGCCGTCGCAGCCGCCGCGGCGCAGGTCTGCGCGACGGCAGGTCGAATCGGGCGGGCCCTCGGGCTCGGGGCGCGCGACGGAACCCTGTCGCCCGACGAAGGCGGCTCATCCTCAGCGATGCCGCACAAGCGCAACCCGGTCGACGCTGTGATCCTCACCGCGAACGGCCTCCGCGCGGGCGGGCTGGTCGCGACCCTGCACGCGGCGGCGCTCAGCGCGGACGCGCGGCCGACGGGCGAGTGGCACGCCGAGTGGCAGGCATGGCGCGGGCTGCTCCGGCTCGCGGCCGAGAGCGCGGCCGTTCTTTCCCATGCCGTCGACCACCTCGTGGTCTCCTTTCCGGCCGAGGATGCGCCGCCCACCGCGGTCGCGGCAGCCGGTGCGGTCGTGGAAGCCTCCCTCGCCCGGTTCGCCGCCCTTGCCCACGAAACGGAGAAGCCCCAGTGACCGTTCCCATCCTCCGCGGGTTCCTCTCGCCGGCGGCGCCGACGGCGACGGCCAGCCCGTTGCTCGTCCTGCTCCCGTCGCTCGGCACCACGACGGACATCTGGGACGGCCTCGTCGCCCGGCTCTCCGCCCGACCGGATGCCCCGCGCATCCTCCGCATCGACATCCCCGGGCACGGCGCATCGCCGGCCGCCCGCGAGCCGTTCGCCGTGGCCGACCTTGCCACCGCCGTGCTCGGGCTGGTCGACGAGGTCGGTGGGGGCGCGTTCCATGTCGCCGGCGATTCGCTGGGCGGAGCCGTCGCCCTCGAACTCGCGATCGCAGCGCCGGAGCGCGTGCTCGGCCTCGGGATGTTCTGTTCCGGCTCGCGGATCGGCACGGCGGAATCGTGGGCGCAACGGGCAGCCCAGGTGCGCGCATCCGGCACCGCCTCCGTGGTCGCGGGCAGCGCCGAGCGCTGGTTCGCGCCCGGGTACCTGGATGCGCATCCCGACGGTCCCGGTCCGCGAGCGCTCGCGACACTGATGGACGTCGACGACGAGTCGTACGCACGGTGCTGCGAGGCCCTCGGCGCTTTCGACCGCACGGGCTCGCTCGCCGACGTGCGGATCCCCGCCCTGATCGTCGCGGGCGGACACGACCCGGTCTGCACTCCCGAGGCCATGCACGAGCTGGCCGCGTCGCTCCCGGATGCGCGCTTCGTCGAACTGCCAGGCGCATCCCACCTCGTCCCCCTCGAAGACCCGGATGCGACCGCAGAACTGATCGCCGCCCACCTCACGACGCCGGGGACCTTCGAGCGCGGGATGGTCGTGCGTCGTGCGGTGCTCGGCGACGCGCACGTGGACCGTGCGACCGCCGCCATCACCGCCGAGACCGCCGACTTCCAGGACTTCATCACCCGCTACGCGTGGGCGGAGGTCTGGGCGCGGCCGCAGCTCACCCGTGCGCAGCGGTCCATCGCGACGCTCGCGAGCCTGGTGACGGGCGGCCACGAGAACGAACTGCGGATGCACATGCGCGCAGCGCTCCGGAACGGGCTCACCCGCGCGGAGATCGCGGAGGTCATCCACCACACCGCGCTCTATGCGGGGCTCCCGGCAGCGAATGCAGCGCTCGCGGTGATGCGCGAGGTGTTCGCAGAGCCGGATGCCGCGGGCCCCGCTCCCGACGCCGAAATCGATGCCGAAACCGAGACCGACGCCGAGACCGACGCCGAGACCGACGCCGCACCCGACCACGAGGAGAACGATGGATAAGACGTACGCGAGCGCCGACGAAGCTGTCGCGGACATCCCTTCCGGCTCCTCGCTCGCCGTCGGCGGGTTCGGACTGTCCGGTGTCCCCATCGTGCTGATCCGCGCGCTGCTCGCCCGTGGCGTCGACGGGCTCGAGGTCGTCAGCAACAACTGCGGCGTCGACGGCTGGGGGCTCGGCGAACTGCTGGCCGCTGGGCGCATCCGCCGCGTGATCGCGAGCTACATCGGCGAGAACAAGGAGTTCGCGCGCCAGTACCTCGGCGGCGAGGTCGAGGTCGAACTCACGCCCCAGGGCACGCTGGCCGAGCGGTTGCGTGCCGGGGGAGTCGGCATTCCGGCGTTCTACACCGCGACCGGCGCAGGGACCGCGGTCTCCGACGGCGGGATGCCGATCCGGTACGCCGCCGACGGCTCGGTCGCCGAGCAGAGCGGACCGAAGGAGCTGCGCCCGTTCGACGTCTTCGGGCCCACCAGGGAGTATGTGCTCGAGACCGCGATCAGCACCGACTTCGGACTGGTGCGGGCGGCCGTCGGCGACCGGCACGGCAACCTGCGCTTCGAGAAGTCGACACGCAACTTCAATCCGCTCGCGGGGATGGCCGGGCGCATCACCATCGCGGAGGTCGACCGGCTCGTGGAGCCCGGCGAGCTCGGCCCCGACGACATCCATCTGCCCGGCATCTACGTCGACCGGATCGTCGAACTGACGGCCGACGAGGCGAACGACCTGCCCATCGAGAAGGTCACGACCCGCCCGCGACCGGAGGAGAACTGACATGCCGCGCACCCGCGACGAGATGGCCGCCCGCGCAGCCCGTGAACTGACCGACGGCGACTACGTGAACCTCGGCATCGGCCTGCCGACGCTCATCCCGAACCACCTCCCCGGCGGCGTGCACGTCGTGCTGCATTCGGAGAACGGCATCCTCGGCGTCGGTCCGTACCCGTGGGAGGGGGAGGAGGATCCGAAGCTCATCAATGCGGGCAAGGAGACGGTGACGGTGCTGCCCGGAGCGAGCTACTTCGACTCTGCGGCGAGCTTCGGGATGATCCGCGGCGGCCGGATCGCGACGGCGGTGCTCGGCGCGATGCAGGTCTCCGCGGCGGGCGACATCGCCAACTGGGCGGTCCCCGGAAAGATGGTGAAGGGGATGGGCGGCGCGATGGACCTGGTGAACGGGGCCGAGCGCGTGATCGTCGTCATGGAGCACGTCGCCAAGGACGGCTCGGCCAAGCTCGTGCAGCAGTGCACGCTTCCGCTCACCGGCCGCGCCTGCGTCGACCGGATCATCACCGACCTGGCCGTGATCGACGTGACCGACGACGGTCTCATGCTCCGCGAACTCGCCCCCGGCGTCACCGTGGACGAGGTCGTCGCTGCGACCGGAGCGCCGCTGACGGTAGCACTGGAGGAAGGGGATGCCTGAGCTGCGCGATGTCGTGATCTGCTCCCCGTTGCGCACGCCGGTCGGCCGGATGGGCGGGGTGCTCGCCCCGTTGACCGCGCTGGAGCTCGCCGAGACCGTCCTTCGGGCGCTCGTGGAGCGCAGCGGGCTGGATCCTGCGGCGGTGGATGGCGTGATCGGCTCCCAGGGCTACCCCACGATGGAAGCCCCGGCCTTCGGTCGCGTCGCGGCACTCAACGCCGGGTTCCCGGTGACGACCACCGGCTACCAGCTGGATCGGCGCTGCGGCTCGGGCCTACAGGCCGTCGTCAACGCGGCGATGGAGGTCCAGACAGGGGTGAGCGACGTGGTGGTGGCTCTGGGCACCGAATCGATGTCGAACGCGCCGCTGTACACCGAGCAGGGCCGCCGCGGGCTGCCCGCGGGCGGCCTGCTGCTCCACGATGCCCTGGCCCGCGGTCGCGAAACCGTCGGCGGACGCGACTACCCGACGCCGGAGGGCAACGTGGGGACGGCGGAGACGCTGCGGCGCGAGTACGGCATCACCCGCGAAGCGCAGGACGCCCTCTCGCTCCGCTCCCACCGGCGGGCCGTCGCCGCCCAGGAGTCCGGCGCATTCGACGCCGAACTGGTGCCGGTAGAGGTGCGGGGCAGGCGCGGGTCCGTCGTCGTGGACCATGACGAGCATCCGCGGGCCGACACCTCCCTCGAAGCGCTCGCCGCATTGCGACCCGTCCTCCGGGGCGTCGACCCCCAGGCCACCGTGACGGCAGGCAACTCGAGCGGCCAGAACGACGCGGCCGCGGCCTGTATCGTGACGACCCCGGAACGCGCTGCGGCGCTCGGCCTCACGCCGTCGCTTCGGCTGCGATCGTGGGCGGTCTCCGGGGTCGACCCGCGCATCTTCGGTGTCGCTCCCGTGCCTGCGGCGAATCGCGCGCTCGAACGGGCCGGCCTCGGCTGGTCGGACATCGACGTGCTCGAACTGAACGAGGCGTTCGCCGTCCAGGTGCTCGCCTGCCTCGCCGATTGGGGGATCGATGCGGAGGACCCCCGCCTCAACCCGCGCGGCAGCGGCATCTCGATCGGGCATCCGATCGGAGCGACCGGACTGCGGATGCTCGCCACGCTCGCGCACGAACTCCCGGCCCTCGACGCGACACTGGCCGTCGAGACCATGTGCATCGGCGGCGGCCAAGCGCTCGCCGCGGTCTTCGAGCGAGTCTGAGCGGGCCCTGCCCCCACGGCCACGATTGTCGGCCGCCGCACACCTTCCGTTCCACCGCACAGGGTGCACCGTGTGCGCCGGGACGCAACGTGTGCGGCGGTCGCGCATCCTCGCGCACCGCACACATTCCGTTCCACCGCACGTGTCGCAGCGTGCGGCGCCCGCGCATCCTCGCGCACCGGTCGCCGCACGTGTTCCGTCCCACCGCACGTGTTGCAACGCGTGCGCCGGGACGCAACGCGTGCGGTGAGCGCGAAGACCTGCAGCGACGCCCGCGCGCCTAGCGGGCCGGGGTCGCGACGTCGCGCGAGACCGTCAGGCTCGTCCTGATCGTGGTCGACTGCTCCGGAGCGAGCGCGAGCACACTGCGCCGATCCGCGCCCGAGGTCTGGGTGCTCGCAGGCTCGATCGCCAACACACGGGCTCGCCGGTACCACGGGTAGTCCGGGCTGTAGTTGAGCTCCTCCCAGAACCAGGCGTATGGGAGCTGTTCGGCATCCCACTCCACCTCCACGGCCAGACCGGTGCGCAGGTTCGTGATGCGGTACCAAGGACGCTCGAAGTCGGAGAGCCAGCCGAAGACCAGGTGCGAGCTGCCCGGCGCTGGAACGACCGACAGGTCGAGCGGCTCGCCGTCGACGGTGGTGGCGTCCGGCCAGGCGAATGCGGCTCCCGCCGCCAGCGGACCGGTCGTCTCGGGGTCGGCCGTGAACCGGCGTGCTCCGGTCTCGACACGGCATTCGTCGGCGAGCAGGTCGGCGCCGAACGCCGGATGCTGCACATAGTCGAACTCGAGCGCCTGGGTGCTCAGGTTGACCAGCCGGTCCTGCACCTGCAGCGTGCTGCCCTGCAACCGCACTTCGCGTTCGATCCGCACCGGCACCGACAGCAATTCCAGGCGCAGGTCGGCGCGGTCGTCGCTCACGTCGACGACGGTCCACGCCGACACGGCGACCTCGCCGTGGAAGCCGACTGCGGCGCCGTGGATCGTCCGCGCCGCGCCGGCGTTCGGCGTCAGCGTCTGCCAGCCTCCGCGGTAGCCGGCCAGGAAGTTCGCGAACGAATCGGTGCTCACGAGGGGCGCTCCGGCCAGCACGTGTTCGGCACGGACGCGCGTCGGGGTGGACCACATCACTTCGGATCCGGTGCCGCCCTCCACCACGGAGAGCACGTCCGCACCGCGAACGGGGTCGAGCGTGACCGTGAGCTGGGGGCTCGTGAGGGTGACGAGGTGGACGGGATGTGCCGTCATCTGCATCCCACGTCGGAGCGGACGCCGATGACCGCCCCCGGCTTCCCGCAGTCCTCTACTGATACTGACACCGACGCCCCTCTGCGATCGTTACCACTCCATCCTTGAATACAACAGTAGTGTCCCTGGGCCCCGGCGGCCCGCCCAAGGATGCGAAAATACCTCCGCCCGCGCCAGAGTCCACTTTCCGCACCTTTCGGCGGGGCCGATCGGCGGCAATCACGCGGACAGCGCAGCAAGCAGCCCTTCGAAGTCGTCGCGGCAGCCCTCGCACCCGGCCAGGTGCGTCGCGATCCCCGGGTAGCGCTTCGCCGCATCGAGCCCGGCGAGGATGAGCTCGACATACACGTGCATCAGCGACATCGTCTTGTCGCAGCCCGCGTCGTCGGCGCCGGTGCGCAGGAATGCCGTCAGGCCGGAGCGCGCGCTCATCGTTTCTCCCTCCCGTCGGCATCCAGGTATCCGTTAGTGACAAGGTAGCCCCGCAACTTTCGTCGCGCGTCGAACAGCGTCTTGTAGAGGGCGCCGCGGGTGGACTTCATCTTGAGCGCCAGCGCGTCGATCGGGATGCCGTCGACCACGACCCCGAGGAAGACCTGCCGCTGGCGGCGCGTCAGTTGCGATTCCACGCCGGCGCGCACCGCGGCGAGGAGTTCCGCATCCTGCGTCGCGTCTTCGGGCGAGATCCCGAGCCGGTCGGGGAGCCGCTCCCAGTCCGGGGCCTCCAGCGGCACCGTCGGATGCTGCCAGAAATGCCGCCCGACCTTGGTCGACACCTCGAACATCGCGAACTTGCACGCCCAGGTGGTGAAGCGGCTCTCACCGCGGAACTCGTGGAGTCTCCGGAGGACCGCGATGACAGCATCCCCGGCGGCCTGGTGCGCGAGGTCGTCGAGTTCCGGCCCGCTGACCCGGATGGCGGCTGCCCGGCGCTGCACCTCACCTCGCGACACCCGCAGCAGGAGTTCGTAGAGACGTTCGGTCGCCTCGCGCTGCACGGCTCCGCCCGCGGTGAGCGCGCGCCGCCACTCGGCGGTCTCCGCCTCGGCTTCGGGGGAGGGGCGCCACAGCGGCTGCGGATTCGCGCGGGCGGCGTCCATGTCCCGATGCTACGGCGTCGGGCGCCGGCCCGAACCTGAGATTTGGCTGAGTGCGCGGATGTCCGGGCGTAAGCATCCGCGACCGCTCGCCACTAACGCGGGGAAGCACCACCCATCGAAGGACCGAAGGAGAATCATGAGAACCGCAGTTCGTCTTGCTCTTGCCGGTGTCGCGGCCGTGGCCGCCACCGCACTCTTCGCCACCCCGGCGCTCGCCTCGCCCGCACCGGCGACGGCCGCGTTCGTCCATCCCGCGTCGGCGGTGTTCGTGCAGACCGACGGCCTCTCCGGCAACGCCGTCGTCGCCTACGATCGTGCTCCCGACGGCTCCCTTCACCAGGCGGGCACCTACCCGACCGGCGGCCTCGGCGGCCAGCTCGTAGGTTCCGTCGTCGACCACCTCGCCTCGCAGGGCTCGCTCGTCTATGACCGCGGCCTGCTCTACGCCGTGAACGCGGGCAGCAACTCCGTGACCGTCTTCCTGGTGCACGGTGACCGGCTGATCCGGCTCGAGACGATCGGCTCCGGCGGAGCGTTCCCGGTCAGCATCGCAACGCACGGAGCGCTGGTCTACGTGCTGAACGCACGCAACGGCGGCGCCGTGCAGGGCTTCGTCCGGATCGGCGACGTCATCGTGCGCATTCCCTCCTGGAACCGCGGGCTCGGACTGGATGCGACCCAGACCCCCGAGTTCACCAGCACGCCAGGCCAGGTCGCGTTCACGCCTGACGGCTCGAAGCTCGTCGTCACCACGAAGGGCAACGGCAGCGCGATCGACGTCTTCGGCGTCAACCGTCTCGGCGCGCTCTCGCCGCTGCCGGTGAAGAACGCGGAACCGGGCACCGTTCCGTTCGCGGTGACATTCGACGCGGGCGGACACCTGGTGGTCGCCGAAGCGGGCACGAACGCTGTCGCGACCTTCAGCATCCACGCCGACGGTACCCTCACGCCCGTCGCCGTGGCCGCAACGGGCCAGGCGGCGACCTGCTGGATCGCAGGGTCCGGAGCATCCTTCTTCGCATCCAACGCGGGAAGCGGGAGCGTCTCCGGCTACCGTGATGCGGGTTCGGGAGCCCTGGTGGCCCTCGGCAACACGGCGACCGACGCAGGGACGGTGGACGCCGCGGTCTCAGCGGACGGCCACTTCCTGTATGTCCAGGCGGGCAAGGCGGGCATCGTCGACGCCTTCCGGATCGGCACGGGAGGCAGCCTGACCGCGGTCGGCTCGGTCGTCGTGCCCGGTGCCGTCGGCAGCGAGGGCATCGCGGCCCTCTGACCTGCACCATCGAGAGGTGCGAAAAGTGGCTTTCGGCCCCGGCGCCAGAGTCCACTTTTCGCACCTTTCGGCGTCCCGCGCGGGCCGCGGGCGCCGTGGGAGGATCGTCCCATGACTGCGCCGGACCTCTTCACGCTGCCGAAAGCCGAGCTGCACCTGCACATCGAGGGCACGCTCGAACCGGATCTCGCGTTCGAGCTCGCCGACCGCAACCGCATCCGGCTGCCGTTCGCGTCGGTCGAGGATCTCGCGGCGCACTACGACTTCTCGAACCTGCAGTCCTTCCTCGACCTGTACTACGCCACGATGACCGTGCTCCGTACCGCAGACGACTTCACCGAGCTGACCCGCCGCTACCTGCAGCGCGCGGTCGCCCAGGGCGTGCGGCACGCCGAGATCTTCTTCGACCCGCAGGCCCATACCGCACGAGGCGTGCCGTTCGAAGCGGTCGTCGACGGTATCGGCGCCGCGCTCGACGAGGCGCGACGCGATCATGATCTGTCCGGCGGTCTCATCCTCTGTTTCCTCCGCGACAAGCCGGTCCGCGACGCCGAGCGCATCCTCACCTGGGCGCTCGAGCGTTCCGATTCCCTGCTCGGTGTCGGGCTGGACTCGGCCGAAGCGGGCTATCCGCCGTCGCTCTTCACCGACGTCTTCGCCCGTGCGCGCGCTGCCGGGCTCCACGCGGTGGCGCACGCCGGCGAGGAGGGTCCCGCCTCATACATCAGCGAGGCGCTCGACCTGTTGCAGGCGGAGCGGATCGACCATGGCATCCGCGCTGTCGACGAGCCGGCGCTCGTGGGCCGGCTCGCCCATGAGGAGATCGCGCTCACCGTGTGCCCGCTGTCGAACGTTCGGCTCCGCGCGGTGCCCGACCTGGCAGCGCATCCGCTTCGCGCCCTCCTGGAGGCCGGCGTGCGCGTCACGGTCAACTCCGACGATCCTGCGTACTTCGGAGGCTACGTCGGCGACAACTTCGTGGCGGTGAGGGATGCGCTCGATCTCAGCACCCTGGACATGGTGCGGCTTGCGCAGAACTCGGTCGAGTCGGCGTTCGCCCCGCTCGACCGCAAGGTCGCTCTGCTGCACGAGATCGACGGATGGGCGCAGCGGGCCGGCGTTCCGCTCACCTGACCTGCCACGCGGGGCTCAGTCCTCGCCGATGTCCTCGTTCCAGAGCGCGGGGTGAGCCTCGATGAAGGCGCCCATCATCGCGATCAGCGCAGGGTCGTTGACGACGGTCACCTCCACGCCGTTCTCGGCCAGCCAGTCCTGGCCGCCGAGAAAGCTGCGGTCGTCGCCGACGATGACTCGGCCGATGCCGAACTGGCGCACCAGTCCGGAGCAGTACCAGCACGGCGAAAGCGTCGTCACCATGACGGTGTCGCGGTAGCTGCGCTGCCGCCCGGCGTTGCGGAAAGCGTTGGTCTCGGCGTGCATGGAGGCGTCGCCGTCCTGCACCCGGCGGTTGTGCCCGCGGCCGAGGAGCCTGCCGTCGGAGGTGAAGAGCGCCGCCCCGATGGGGATGCCGCCCTCGTCCGCGCCGAGTCGCGCCTCTTCCGCGGCGATCGACAGCTTCTCCGCATCCGTCGGATACAGCATCTCGGATGGGATGAAGCGCCCGCCTGCGTCGGTCATGCCACGTCGTCCGCCGCGTCGATTCCGACCACGACGGCCGGGGCGCCGGTGAAGGGTGCGCCCAGCCGGACCTTGAAGGCCCGGAAGAGCACCCAATAGAGCGCACCGGCCAGCAGGAATCCGACGAGCGGCGTGAGGTCGCCGATCTGCGGGGCCGCCTGGACGACCAGGCCCTTGAAGAAGACCTGGTTGGAGAACAGCAGGATCGAGATGAAACCGGCCACGACCAGCGCGATGGCACCGGCAGGGTTCCGGTATCGTGCCTGGTCGGGCACGAGGCTGGCGATCTCGGTGCCTCGCCGCAGCAGGCGGTCGGTGAGCACGATGCCCAGCCACGGAGCGATCCAGTAGGCGATCACGAGCAGGAAGTTCTCATACTTGCTGCCCGCATCCGCCAGCGCGCTCCACGCGATGAAGAAGCCGAGCACCCCGAAGCCGAGGGCGACGATCGCGCGCCGCAACCTGAAGGGGATCTTGATCCCCGCCGCGAGGAACGACATCGCGCCGGAGTAGATGTTCAGCGCGTTGGCCGCGATGGCGCCGATCGCGATCGCGAGAAGCGTCAGGTCGCGGATGACGACCGGCATGGTCGCCGTGAACGAGGTCGTCGGGTCGTCGGGGTTGAACCCCGCGATCGTGGCGGCCGCGGCGCCGGCGGCCATCAGGACGATGCAGCTGACGAAGTTGCCGAGACCGGCGGCCCAGCCGATCGCTTTCGCGCTGGCGTTCGCCGGGAGGTACCGGCTGTAGTCCGACGCGTACGGGTTCCAGCCGGCCGCGTAGCCGAACGCGGCGGCGGCGGTGAGCGTGAACCCGGCAAAGCTGAAGCCACCGCCCTTGACGGGAGCGCCGAGGTTCGCGTGCATGAAGATCGTGATCGTCGCAACCAGGAAGATCGCGCCGAGCACGTAGCTCGCGTAGCGCTCGAACAGCTGCACGAGGTCGTGGCCGATGAACGCGACGGCGACCTCGATCACCACGACGATGAGGAGGGCGAGAACCGTCGACATGCCGGTGAGAGTGGCGAGCGCGAAAGCGCCGCTCACCGAGTTGACGGCGAACCACCCGAGGCCGGCCATCACGGTGTTCAGGGCGCTGGGCAGGATGTTCCCTCGGCTGCCGAAGGCGGTGCGCCCGATGACCATCTGGGCGAGCCCTTCGCGCGGCCCCCACGTGGACAGGATGCCCTGCGTGACTGCGCCGAGGGCCGTGCCGAACGCGAGTGCGAGCATGGCCTGCCAGAAACCGAGGCCGAAGAATGCGATCGCGATGACCCCGACGAAGATGGTGGCGAACTCGAGGTTCGGGGCCGTCCAGGTCGCCAGAAGCTGCCACGGCGACCCGTGGCGCCGATCGAGGGGGATCGCCTCGATACCACCGGATTCGATGGTTGCGGCGCTGCTGCGGGGTGCGGTGGCGGGTGCGACGTCCGTCGCTGGGGCGTTGGTCATGTCGGCACTATATGTTCTCCGGGGCCCCGGCTCATAGCCGCATCCCTGATTTCACAAGACGTTTACAAAAGCGGGCGGATGCGGGGGGTGCGCACGCTCTGCGCACCCCCCGCCGTCCGTCACTCGGCGAGGCCGATGGCGAAGCTGACAGCGCCGCGATCGTCGAGCGTCGCGTCGAGGATCTTGTCGTCCAGCGCAACAGCGGCGCCGGGCTCCAGGAAGACGCGCGCGCCTTCGCTCTCGACGACCAGGTCCATCGGTTCGGGAGCGTCGGCGACACCGACCGAGAAGGCCGTGTGCTCCTCGTTGGTGCTGCTGATGCGCAGCCCGGTGTCCTCGCTGCCCGGAACCTGGTCGGTCAGGGTCTTGACGATGGTGCTCGCGTTCTCAGTCAGGGTGAGCATGCTCTTCCTTCCGGTTGGCGTTCAGAAGTCAGCCACGATTCCCCACCTCCGGCCGCGCCTCAACCCTGTTCGCCCGATTGCCAGCGAGTTCACACTTGCGCGCTGGAGCTGGAAGCGCCGCACTGCGGCGCCGCGACGCCAGCGCCGAGCGAGCTGCGCTCGCGAGGGTCGGCGCTGGAGCTGGAAGCGCCGCACTGCGGCGCCGCGACGCCAGCGCCGAGCGAGCTGCGCTCGCGAGGGAATGGAGCTGGAAGAATGAGTCCATGGCCGATGTTCCTGAGGTGGTGCTCAACGACGGGAACACCATCCCCCAGCTGGGTTTCGGCGTGTACAAGATCGGCGACGAGCAGACGGCGGATGCGGTCGAATTCGCCCTCGAGACCGGCTACCGGCACATCGACACCGCCGCCTTCTATGAGAACGAACGCGGTGTCGGCGACGGCGTCCGGCGCAGCGGGCTCGCCCGCGCGGACGTCTACGTCACGACGAAGGTGTGGTGGACCGAGAACGGCTACGACAGCACCCTGCGCTCGTTCGACGCCAGCCTCGAACGGCTCGGCTTCGACTACGTCGACCTCTTCCTGATCCACTGGCCTGCGCCGGCCCAGGACCGCTACGTCGACACGTGGCGTGCGCTCGAGCGGGTGCACGCCGACGGGCGCGCGCGGTCCATCGGGGTCGCCAACTTCCACATCCATCACCTCGACCGGCTCGCGCGCGAGACGGCGACGACGCCCGCGCTCAACCAGGTGGAACTGCACCCGTGGCTGCAGCAGCGGGATGTGCGTGCCTACGACGCCGCGCGCGGCATCGCGACCGAGGCGTGGTCTCCGCTCGCCCGGGGGCGCATCCTCGACAACGAGCCCCTCGCCCGCATCGCGCGCAAGCACGGCGTGACGTCGGCGCAGGTCGTCATCCGCTGGCACCTACAGCTGGGCGACGTGGTGATCCCGAAGTCGCAGACCCCTGCGCGCATCCGCGAGAACTTCGACGTGTTCGGCTTCGCCCTCGACGGTGACGACCTCGCGGTCATCGCCACACTCGACTCCGGCTACCGCACCGGCAAGGACCCCGACGACCTGGGCTGAGGTGCTATTCGGCGGTCGGATGCGCGCCCAGCGCATCCACCACCCACGCGTATGAGAACGCCCGCTCCCGCCACGCGTTGTACCGCCCGGAAACCCCGCCGTGGCCGGCCGCCATCTCCGTCTTGAGCAGCGCATCCGCCCCCACCTCGCGCAGCTTTGCGACCCATTTGGCCGGCTCGACGAAGTAGACGCGGGTGTCGTTGAGGCTGGTGACGACGAGGATGCGCGGATAGTGCGTCTCGTGCACGTTCTCGAGCGGCGAGTACGACTTCATGTAGCGGTACACCTCCGGGTCGTGCAGCGGATCGCCCCACTCGTCCCATTCGGTGACGGTCAGCGGGAGCGACGGGTCGAGGATCGTCGTCAGCGGGTCGACGAACGGCACCTCGGCGAGAATGCCGGCGAAGTACTTGGGCGCGAGGTTCGCGACGGCACCCATCAGGAGTCCGCCCGCGCTTCCGCCCTGGGCGACGAGGCGGTCGGGAGCGGTGATGCCGGTGTCGATCAGGTGGCGAGCCGCTTCCACGAAATCGGTGAACGTGTTGCGCTTGTGCATCAGCTTGCCATGCTCGTACCAGGTGCGGCCCAGCTCGCCGCCGCCGCGGACGTGCGCGATGGCGAAGATGATGCCGCGGTCGAGCAGGCTGAGCCGCGCGATGCCGAAGGTGGGGTCCATGCTCGCCTCATACGACCCGTAGCCGTACAGCAGCAGCGGCGCCGGCTCGTCGGTGCTGACGAGGTCGCGCCGGTAGACGAGGGAGATCGGGATGCGCGTGCCGTCGGCCGCCGTCGCCCATTCGCGGCGCTGCACGAAGAGGTCGGGATCGAACTCGCCGAGCACCGGCTGCTGTTTGCGCATCCGCAGCTCGCCGGTGGCTACGACGTAGTCGTAGACGGTCCAGGGCGTGACGAAGCTGCCGTAGCCGAGCCGCAGGGTCGGCTGGCTCCACTCCGGGTTGCCTCCGGCGCCGACGGTGAACAGTTCCTCGTCGAAGGTCAGTTCGTGAAGGCGGTCGTCGCGGGGGCCGCCTTCACTCGGAACGGAGGCCACGGCCACCCGAGTCATCCCGTCGCGCCGGTACTCGACGGCGACGAAGTCGCGGAACGCATCCACCCCTTCGATGCGCACCTGCGCGCTGTGGGGGATGAGGACGCGGCGCTGGCCCTGCGGGTCGTGCGCGGGAACGCTGACGAGCTCGAAGTTGACGGCGCCCTCGTTGTGCACGATGAGGAGCCGGTCGACGCCGGCGACGACCGCGTGCTCGACGTCGTATTCGACGCCCTCGGTGCGGGGCCACACCACGCGGAATTCGCCGGTCGGGTCGTCGGCCGCGAGAAGCCACGATTCGCTGGTGATGTTCGAACCGGCCTCGATGACGAGGAACGCGCGACTGCGGGTGAGTCCGACGCCCACCGAGTACTTCTCGTCGGGCTCATGGAAGACCTGCACGTCCGGTTCCTGGTCGGGCCCGACGCCGACCGTGTGGCGCCAGACCGTGTCCGAGCGCCAGGCGTCGTCGACCGTCGTGTAGAAGACGTAGTGCCCGCTCGGGTCGAACAGGGCGCCTCCCGCAGTGCCCTCGATGAGGTCGGGGAAGATCTCGCCGCCCCCGGTGAGCGAACGGATGCGCAGCGTGTAGCGCTCGTCGCCCTCGGTGTCGACTCCGAACAGCAGGCGTGTGCCGTCGGCGCTGATGTCGAAGCTGCCCAGGGAGTAGAACTCGTGACCTTCGGCTTCGACGTTGTCGTCGAGCAGCACCTGCTCCCCGGGGAGGCCGGTCGCCGCGGTCGCCTCATCGATCACCGGCGGCTCCCAGTCGTCCGGGCCGGCCACGGGCACCCGACAGTGGATGCCGTACTGGCTGCCCTCGACAGTGCGCGTGTAGTACCACCAGGCGCCCTCGCGGGTGGGAACGCTCAGGTCGGTCTCGAGAGTGCGCCCCTTGATCTCCTCGAAGATCTGCTCCCGCAGCGACGAGAGATGCTCGGTGCGCGCGTTGGTGTAGGCGTTCTCCTCGTGCAGGTGGGCGAGAACGGCCGGGTCTTCTTTGTCGCGCAGCCACTCGTAGTCGTCGACGTACACATCTCCGTGATGGACGCGCACGGTCGGCTTCTTGGCGGCGACGGGAGGAGTCAGCATGGGTCTCAGGCTAGCGGGCGCTCGTGCCGTCGGGGTCGGCTCAGCGGCTCCGTTGCTGGGTCGTCGGCCCGACGTTCTCGTCGAGCCAGTCGGTGAGTGGGCGGCTGTCGCGGAAGAACCCGACGATGCGGTCGGCGGCGCCGGGCGTGTTCAGCCAGGGCTCCGGCTCCCACTCGCGCCAGGCCGAGATGTCCTTGTTGCGCAGCAACGCGACCCTTGGGTGGTCCTTCGCATAGCCGCGCGGAGCCGACGCAAGGGACTCGTGCACGATGATCCGGATGTCGAGGGACTCGACGTCGGCGATGGCCTTCTCGAGCTCTTCGCCGCGCTCCTGGTCGTCGACGGCCGCGCGATACCGGGCCAGCTGGTCGGGTGCCATGGTGTGCGATCCCGCCCCGACGCCGAGCCCGGAGCCGGACAGGTGCACGTAACCCCGGCCGCCGAGGAGTGCCCCGATGGCCGTCTTGTACGGCGACTTGTCAGCGCTGAAGCGCACGTCCCGGTACGGCCGGAAGATCTTGCCCTCGCCGAATTCGGGCGCGAGTTCTTCGACGAGCGCCTGCATCGGGGCGAGCACGTCGCGGTCGTAGACGTCCCGGTGCGCCGTCCAGTACGCCTTCGAGTTGTCCGCCTCGAGACCCCGGAAGAAGTCGAGCGCCGCGTCGGGCCAGCCTTCGAATCCCATGTGTGCGACATTACTCCGGGAGCGGTGGCGTCCGCGGGGTGGGTCGGCCGCCAGGGTGCGCAGCTCGTTCGTCGAACGGGTGGCCGGCACGGATGCGGCCAGGGGGACGCCTCAATCCGCGAGAGCGCCGGGGTGGGTGCCGAGAACGTACGTTTGGATTGCGATCACGGCCCCTCCCCGACACCATTCCGTGTTGTCGCCCGGTGTCGTGACGAGATCGAGCGTTCGAGCCCGCGGGTCCCGATCGATTGCGATCCCTTCGTCGATCGCGGAGCGGGCGACTTCGACCAGGCGCACACCCTCGCCTCCGAGGACGATGCGCTGGGCGAGTGTGAGGTTGGCCACGGCGGCCAGCAGCCGACCGAGGCCACGGCCGGCGTCTTCGACGACCCTGCGGGCGGCGGGTTCCCCGGCTGCGGCGAGATCGAGCGCTTCGTCGTAGGACACGTCCCGCCCGAGTGCGGCGCCGACTTCATGGATGATGGCCGCCTGCGTGAGTACGCTCCGTGCGCATCCCCGGTGACCTGCGGGACAGAGCGGCCCGAACGGGTCGAGAGGCCAATGCCCGACCAGGCCGATCCCGGAGTCGTCGTCCGCGACGATTTCATCGTGGATGACCAGCCCGTATCCGATTCCGGCCCCCAGGGTGATCACTGCGAACCTGTCGAGACCACGTCCGAAGCCGAACCAATGTTCAGCCTCCGTGAACGCAACGACGTCGTTCTCGATGATTGTGGGAATTCCGGTCCTGGCCTCGACCATCTGGACGAGCGGGATGTCCTCCCACTCGAGGAACGCGGCGCTTGCGACGACGGAATTGTCGGCGATACGCCCACCGAGGCCGATTCCGATGGCGGTCACGTTCGGCACGGTTCGGGCGAGTTGCATCGCGACGTCGGCGATCGTGTCCGCCACGCTGTCGGGTTCCCGCGATGCGAGTCGGGTGGAGACGGAGGACAGCACATTCGCCCTGAGATCGGTCGCGACCGCCAGGAGTTCGTCGGCGGTCAGCTTCATCCCGATGAAGTGGTGGGACGCGGCGACGACGTCGAGTGGTCGCGATGGCCGCCCCGCGCGGCCGTCAGCCAGCTCGTCCTTTTCGACGAGGAGACCGCTTTCGATCAGTGGAGTGCTCAGCCGGGTGAGGGAACCCGGCGACAGGTCGAGTTTGCGTGCAATATCGCTTCGTGAGATCGGACCGTTGATCAGAACCTCGAGCGCGACAGAGCGCGATGCACCCGAATCGGGTGTCCACGGTGGGTTTGCGATTCGCACGGCTGGGCTCTTCCTCGTCGACGGTCATGATTACTTTGGCATACGAGGTTTTTTTCGTCAATCAAACAAAGGCACGCTAAAAGCCGGGAAAGATTCGGTGTTGACATCGAATTCTTTCTGACGTAAAACTAATTCCAAGACACCGCGCTCCGCCCGCCGAGCGCACTGCTTTCACACTCACGACAGGAGAATCGCAATGAAGCGTTCCACCGCCCTGGCGGCCGCAGCCGCGATGGCAGCATCCATCGCGCTGCTCGCCGCCGGATGCTCGTCGACATCATCGCCGAGCGACGGGTCCGCGCAGCACCCGGTCACCGTGACCTTCTGGGGCTCATACGGCAACGGGGGAAACTCGACCCAGCAGGACGCGCTCGACAAGTCCCTGATTCCCGCCTTCGAGAAGGCGAATCCCGGGATCAAGGTCAAGTACGTCGACATCCCGTATGACAGCCTGCTCCAGAAGCTCACGACGAGCGCGGCGGGCGGGGCCCTTCCCGACCTCGTCCGCTCGGACATCGGCTGGGTTCCGCAGCTCGCCCAGCTCGGTGTGCTGGTTCCGCTCTCCCAATCGATGAACGACTTCGGCACACTGTCGAAGGCCACCTATCCGGGAACACTCTCGACGAACAAGTTCAATGGCAAGTACTACGGACTCCCGCTCGATACCAACACTCGTGTCCTCATCACCTCGCAGAAAGCGCTCGACGCGGCAGGTATGAGCCAGCCGCCCGCGACCTTCGACGCGCTTACCCAGATGGCTGCGAAGCTCAAAGGGACGGGCATGTCGGTCTTCGCAGACAGCGGCCTCGGTGGATGGAACGTCTTCCCATGGATCTGGTCGGGCGGCGGCGAGGTCACGAACGCGAGCCTGACCAAGGCGAGCGGCTACCTCGACGGGCCGAAGTCGGTGGCGGCGGTGCAGATGTTGGTCGACCTCTACAAGGAGGGACAGATCCCCAACCTGATCACAGGTAATCAGGGCGCGACATCGACATCGGATGGACTTCCGGCCGGCAAATACGCGAACATCCTCGACGGTCCGTGGATGAAGGGCATCTGGGCAGGCCAATACCCTGCGTTCAAGCCCATCTATGCGCCGGTTCCCGCAGGGGACGGCGGGTCGATCAGTGTTGTCGGCGGCGAGAGCATCGTGCTAACGGCGTCGTCGAAGTACCAGGCTGCGGCGGAGAAGTTCATTCGCTTCACCCAATCCGAACAGTTCCAGATC
Source organism: Leifsonia sp. Ger2509 (assembly GCF_055231915.1). Lineage (NCBI taxonomy): Bacteria > Bacillati > Actinomycetota > Actinomycetes > Micrococcales > Microbacteriaceae > Leifsonia > Leifsonia sp. Ger2509. Next base: position 1,693,216 of record NZ_JBUYVB010000003.1, on the reverse strand, counting down.
GAGATGGCGAAGACTGGTCAGATGACAGTCATCCCCGCTTTCGCCGACAAACAAGCTGCGATCGACCCCTACTTCACGACGTTCTCCGACCAGCTGAAGACAGCCAAATCGCGTCTGGCGATCCCCCAGGGGGCGAAGGTCGACGGCATCCTGTCCGCTGCGCTCACGCCGGCCTTCGCCGGGTCGACGAGTGTGCAGGACGCGCTGACCAACGCTGCGAAGCAGATCGACCCCCTGCTGCAGGGGAAGTAACAGTCCAGTGAGCTCCACTACCAAGGAACACACCGCGCGCGCGACGGGGCTCGCCCCCGTCGCGCCGCGGCGTGAAGCGCGAAGACCTCTCACCTGGGCGCGCGTGCGCAGTCTTTCGACCCCCTACCTCTTCATCGCTCCCGGCGTCATCCTGTTCGGCGTCCTCATCCTCTTCCCGATCGTCCAGGCCGTGCAGATGAGTTTCTACGACTGGAAGATCGTCGCGGGCGCGGTGAGCCAGTTCATCGGATTCGACAACTACGTGCGCGCCTTCCAGGACGACCACTTCTGGTTGAGCCTGGCCAACAGCGGCATCTACATGCTCTTCACCGTGCCACCCCAGATCATCCTCGGCCTTTTCATAGCGTCGCTGCTCAAGCGCAGGAGCCCCACCCAGCCGGTCTTCCGAGTGCTGTTCTACCTTCCGGTGGTCACCAGCTGGGTTGTCGTCTCTCTCCTGTTCAAGTACCTCTTCGCCGACGGAGGCCTCGTCAACTTCACTCTGCACGACTTCCTCCATCTCACGAGCGGAGACGTGTCGTGGCTCTCGGGGCGCTGGACCGCCCTCGTCGCTATCTGCGCGCTCGGCGTCTGGAAAGGAATCGGCTGGTCGATGATGATCTTCCTCGCGGCCCTCCAGGGCGTACCGCAGTCGCTCGAGGAAGCGGCCACCGTGGACGGGGCATCTCGCTGGCAGCGATTCCGCGCGGTGACCATCCCTGCGATCTGGCCCGCGATGCTCTTCGTCACGGTGATGCTCGTCATCGGCGGGTTCAACGTGTTCACGTCGGTCCTCGTGATGACAGGCGGCGGTCCCGGGGGCCAGACGGATGTGGTGCTCACCTACATGTACAACCAGGCCTTCAGCTATCTCGACTTCGGCTACGGCTCCGCCCTCGCCGTGATCCTTGCTGTGATCGTCTTCGTCCTTGCGATCGTCCAGTTGAGGGTCTTCCGCGACCGCAGCGGGGAGGAGCTCGCATGAATGCGACAGTCCAGCGCAGGCTCGGCAGTACCGTGCGGATAGCGATACTGGTGGTGGGCGCGTTCGTCATGGTGACGCCGTTCCTCTACATGCTGTCGACCAGCTTCAAGAGCCAGGCCTACGTGCTCACGACGCCGCCGCAGTTCATTCCCAACCCTGCGACGACAGCCAACTACACGCAGGCGCTCACGACAGAGAACTTCGCCCTGTATTTTCTCAACTCGGTCATCGTCGCCCTCATTTCGACGGCGCTCTCGATACTGATCAGCTCGATGATGGCGTACGGCTTTGCGCGCTTCCGCTTCCCCGGGCGCGAATGGATCTTCCGTGCCCTCCTGATCGGCCTCGTCGTGCCGGCCATGATGCTGATCATCCCGCAGTTCGTCCTCGCCAAATTCTTCGGACTCATCGATTCGCTCGGAGGACTGATCGTGTTCTATGTAGCCGGGACACTGGCTCTCAACACGTTTCTCCTTCGTGGGTTCTTCGCGTCCATCCCGGGCGAGCTCGACCAGGCGATGCAGGTCGACGGTGCCGGTGCGTGGACGCGCTACTGGCGTCTGGCCATCCCGCTCGCCAAGCCCGCGCTCGCCACTGCCACCATCTTCACCTTCTTGTCGTGCTGGGACGAGTTCGCGTGGGCGCTCACCATCATCAACAGTCCGGAGAAACGAACGTTGCCCATCGCCATCCGACTCTTCCAAGGCCAGAACGCTACGCAATGGGGACTCGTGTTCGCGGCATCGATGATCGCAATCGTTCCCGTGATCATCGTCTTCCTCATCTTCCAGAGGTACTTCGTGCAAGGGCTGACCTCGGGCGCGGTGAAGGGATGACGGTGCAGCTTCTGCCTGTTCGGTCCCGGTTCGCGACGAGCGACGTCGTCGAGATCGAGGTCCGGGGCGACGCCTCGCCGGGCGAGATCACGCTCTGGCGTCTGGGCGACCTGGTGGGTCGCTGGGGATCGGTCGGCGCCGGTATCGCGTCGCTCGGAAAGCTCGATCCCGGCGGATACGGGGTGGAGTGGTCCGACGGTACGAAAAGATCGCGCACTGCCGTCGAGGTGACGGATGACCCGCGGGCACGAGTCCGTTACGGCTTCGCTGTCGATTATCGTCCGGGCCGTGACCCGCAGGGACTTGCCGACACCGTACGCCGTCTTCACCTCACGGATGTGCAGTTCTACGACTGGGCCTACCGGCACGCCGATCTCCTCGGCGGGGGCGAGGAGTACGACGACGCGCTCGGCCAGGCGGTCTCGCTCAGGACCGTGCACTCGCTTGCCGTCGCCGTGCGTAACGCCGGAGCGCGAGCACTCGGTTACGCGGCCGTCTACGCTGTCGGTCCGGCCGAATGGGATGGCTGGAACCAGCACGCTCTGCTCGACGGCTCGGGGGACCCGTATGCGCTCGGAGACTTCCTCTTCATCGTGGACCCTGCCGCCCAACCGTGGCTCGAGCATTTCACCGGGGAGCTCGCCGCATCCGCTGAACGCGTCGGGTTCGACGGTTTCCATCTCGACCAGTACGGCTACCCGAAGCATGCGCGCCGCGCAGACGGCCGGGTGGTGGATGTCGCCGAATCGTTCGACGTTCTCATCCGCGCGGTCCGCGATCGCCTCCCCGATGCCCAGCTCGTCTTCAACAACGTCAACGACTTTCCCACGTGGAAGACGGGGGCCAGCCCGCAGGATGCGGTCTACATCGAAGTCTGGGACCCGCAGGATTCACTCGGCTCGCTGGCGCGCGTCGTGTCTCGCGCACGCGCGGCCGGCGGTCGGAAACCAGTCGTGATCGCTGCCTACCAGCACGTCTACGACAAGGCCGACGCCGCTTCTTCCGACCGGGCTACCTCGCTCACCATGGCCACCCTCTTCTCGCATGGGGCGACTCACCTCCTGGCCGGGGAGGCCGACCGCATCCTCGTCGACCCGTACTATGTGCGCAACCACGTCGTCGAGGAATCGACGGCCGCGTTGCTTCAGCGTTGGTACGACTTCCTGGTCGAGCACGATGCCCTCCTCCTCGATCCCGGAATCGTAGACGTCACGTCCGCATACGCCGGCGCGTACAACGATGATCTCGATGTCTCGTTCGCCGATGTCGTCGTGGATGAGGACGCCGTCCCCGGCCACGTCTGGCGTCGCGTCACACGGACGCCGCACGGACTCGTCGTTCATCTCATCAACCTGACCGGCCAATCGGACGCCTTATGGGACAACGAGAAGAAGCCGTTCGGGGGCACAGGGGAATCGACACTACGGATCCGCGTCGTCGCAGGCGTCCTTCCGCGCGTCCGCGTCGCCGATCCCGACAGGTCTCCCCGGCTGATCGACGTATCCGTCCACTCGGACGGGACCCACGCGACCGCAACGCTTCCGGCTCCCGGCGCCTGGCAGCTCGTCCTCATCGACCTCGACCCGGACGGAGTAGCATGACCGACACGATTATGGCGACCGCACCCGAGCATCCGACGCCGACCGGCGACCAGTGGTGGCGCTCCGCGGTCGTCTACCAGATCTACCCGCGCAGCTTCGCGGATGCGAACGGCGACGGCATCGGCGACCTGCGCGGGATCATCGGGCACCTCGACCATCTCGAAGCGCTCGGCGTCGACGTGATCTGGCTGTCGCCGATCTACGCGTCGCCGCACGACGACAACGGGTACGACATCAGCGACTACCAGGCCATCGACCCGCTCTTCGGAACGCTCGACGACTTCGACGCCCTGCTGGCGGAGGTGCACCGTCGCGGCATGAAACTGGTGATGGACCTCGTCGTCAATCACACCTCCGACGAGCATCCGTGGTTCGTCGAGTCGTCGTCCGGGCCCGACAGCCCGAAGCGTGACTGGTACTGGTGGCGCGCGCCCCGCGAGGGGATGACCGGAGGGCACCCCGGGGCCGAGCCGAACAACTGGGGCTCCTTCTTCTCGGGCTCGGCCTGGCAGTTCGACGAGCTGTCCGGGGAGTACTACCTGCATCTGTTCTCCCGCAAGCAGCCCGACCTGAACTGGGAGAACCCGGCGGTGCGCGACGCCGTCTACGCCATGATGACGTGGTGGCTCGACCGTGGGGTCGACGGGTTCCGGATGGACGTCATCAACCTGATCTCGAAGGTCCCCGACCTGCCGGACGGCGTGGTGCCGCCGGGCGCGCTGTACGGCGACGGCTACCCGTTCTACGGGCAAGGGCCGCGCATCCACGAATTCCTGCACGAGATGCACGAGCGCGTCTTCGCCGGTCGCGACGGACAGTACCTGACCGTCGGCGAGATGCCGGGCGTCACCGTCGCGGACGCTCAGCTCTTCACCGACCCCGCGCGTGCCGAAGTGGACATGGTGTTCCAGTTCGAGCATGTCGGTCTCGACCACGGACCCGGCGGAAAATGGGATGCCCGCGAGTCCAGCGTGCTCGAGCTCAAGCAGTCCTTCGCGCGCTGGCAGGCCGGTCTCGCCGACTCCGGCTGGAACAGCCTCTACTGGAACAACCACGACCAGCCACGCGTCGTGAGCCGGTTCGGCGACGACGGCGGCCTCCGCCGGGAATCCGCGACCGCGCTCGGCACGGTGCTGCACCTGCAGCGCGGGACGCCGTACATCTACCAGGGCGAAGAGCTGGGGATGACGAACGTTCCGTTCGAGGGCATCCACGACTTCCGCGACATCGAGTCCCTGAACCACTACAGCGAGGCGGTCGGGGCGCTCGGCGCGCGGGCGGACGATGTGCTGGCCGCTCTCCGCATCACCAGTCGGGACAACGCGCGTACACCCGTGCAGTGGACGGATGCGGCGCACGCCGGCTTCACGACCGGCTCACCGTGGATCGCGGTCAACCCGAACTACAGGGAGATCAACGCCGCCGCCCAGCTCGATGACGCCGATTCGGTGTTCGCCTACTACCGGGAGCTCATCGCACTGCGGCATCGGGACCGGGTCGTCTCGCACGGGACGCTCGAGATGGTGCTGTTCGACCATCCGACGGTCTTCGCGTACACGCGCACGCTCGGCGACCGCCAACTGCTCGTGCTGGCGAACCTGAGCAGCTCGCCCGCTGTCTACGACGTAGCCGACGTTCCTGGCTGGGAGGGTGCCGAGCTGGTGCTCGGCAACGTTCCGGATGCGGTCCCCGCGGCCGACGGACACCTCGCCCCGTGGCAGGCGCAGGTCTTCGCTCGCGTACTGGAGCCTGCCGACCGCTGAGCGGGTCGACACCGGGTCGTCACGGCTGACCGAGCGCCGACCGCTGACGTCTCAGTCGCCGAGTGCCTCGCGCATGAAGGCGTCGATGAACACGTCGAACGCCGCAATCGTGCGGTCGCGGTCGCCGGTCATCAGGTAGCCGAAGTGAAGGCCGAGGGACGTGTCCGCGATCCAGTTGGCGAGTGTGGTCGCCCGGTCGGATTCGACGCCGTGATCGACGAGCCAGTTGTCGATGAGTGCGAGCCAACTCGAGAATGCGTCGGTCATGTGCGTTCCGATGTCGGGGTCGACGGCCTCGAGGGCCCCCGCCTCGAACTGGAGCCGGAGGCCCGTGCGGTTGGCGTCGCGGAGCGAGAAGCGGAACGCTTCCTTGTACCAGGCGGTGAGCTGCTGCCGGTCGAAGGAGAGGATGTCCACGCCCTGCAGCACCTCCTGCTGCAGGCGGACGCTCTCCTCGAGGATGGCGTCGATCATCTCCCGACGGGACCCGAAGTGGTACACGAACGAGTACGTGCTGACGCCGAGCGCGGTCGCTAAGGACCGGAAGGTCATCCGCGACAGCGGTTCGGTCGCTACATGATCGAGGATCTGAGCGAGGAGCTCTGGTTTTCTGGTCGGATCAGGATTTCGGCCCACGTGTCAACAATAGGCGAGGCCACGACGGAGTCGCGTATCGCCACCACGCCGGGGGGTCAGTGACCGCCGCCACCGCCTCCGCCTCCACCGCCCTTGCCGCCGCCGGGACCGCCGGGGCCGGGGCCGGGCGCAGGGCCGCCGCCGTGGCCGGTTCCTCCACCCGCGCCCGGTCCTGTCGGCGCCGTGGGTGTCGGTGCTCTGGGCGGTGCCGGCCTGAACAGGTATTTGCCGTCGACCGCCGGGAAGGCGGCTCCGCCGTAGGTGGCGTTGAGTGCTGCCGCGATCGGCTTCACGATCGCGAACTTCACGTCTCCGCCACCGACACCCTGGAACGACTGGCTGCGGAGCGCGACAGCGCCCTCGACGTTGCCGACCCAGGTCGCCTGCGCGATCTTGGTCGTCGAGGTGACGAGCCAGTTCTCGAGGGAGTTGTCGGTCGTGCCGGTCTTGCCGAAGATCGGAATGCCGTCTCCCGGGTTCGCCGAAGCAGCCGTGCCGCCCCCGCGCAGAACGCCCTGCAGCGCATAGATCGCCGCCGCCGCGACAGCCGGATCGATGGGATTCGTCGTGTTGCATTTCGTCTTCGGAACGGCGTGGGGGGTGCCGTCGGCGGCGATGATCTTGTCGATCGCGACCGGGCTGCACGCGACTCCGTGGTTCGCAATGCCCGCATAGGCGGTCGCCATAGTGAGCGGCGCGATGTAGTTCGTGCCCAGCACCGAGGACGGGTTCGCCATGTAGGGGTTCGCCTGCTCGTCCGCGCCATGCACGCCGAGTGCCTGTGCGCCTTCCTTGATGCCGCAGAGGTCGAGTTTCGTCGCCATCATCGCGAAGGCGGAGTTCACGGACTGGGCGGTCGCGTTCATGACGTTGATCCGCGAGACGGACTCGCCCTCGTCGTTCGCGACGTTCCATGGGGATCCGCCGATGTCGTTGCACGGGTCGCTCTCGTGGAACGAGGTCTGCGCGAAAGTGTGGTGCGTCGCGTCGATGACCTCGTAGAGCGAGTGGCCTTCCTTCAGCCATTCGAGGAGGTCGTAGGCCTTGTAGGACGAACCGGTCTGGAAGCCTTCCGAGCCGCCGTAGGCGTAGTCGGTGTTGTAGTTGACCGCGGTCGTTCCCGGCGGCGGAGCCGCGGTGTTGTTGTACGCCCTGTTCTGGACCATCGTGATGACGCGACCGGTGCCGACCTCGGTCGACACGTTCGACGCGCCCAGGTCGAGATTGGGGCTGGTCGGCGGGATGTAGCTGCTCAATGCGTGCTGCGACACCGCCTGCAGGTCCAGGTTGAGGGTGGTGAAGATCTTGAGGCCGCCGCGGTTCAGGAACAGCGTGCGCGCATCCGATGTCGCCCCGAAGATCGGATCCTGCTGGATGATCCGCTGCACGTAGTCGCAGAAGAACGCCGCGCTGTACTGTTGGGCGGTCATGCAGCCGTTCTGCACGGGAGTGATCTTCGGCTGGATCTTGGTCGCGACCGCTGCGTCGTGCTCGGCCTTCGTGATCTTGCCGTTCGCGAGCATGCGGTTGAGCACGTAGTTGCGCCGCTCGAGCGTGAGCGCGTAGCCGTTCTTCGCCCCGTTGTCGGTGCTTGTCGGCTGGTCGATGCGCAGGTTGTCCGGATTGTTCAGGATCGCGACCAGCGTTGCGGCCTGCTGGAGGTTGAGAGTTTTCGCAGAGACTCCGAAGTAGTAGGAGGCCGCCGACTGGACTCCGTAGACCCTGCCGCCGAAGAGCGCGATGTTGAGATAGCTCTGCAGGATCTGGTTCTTGCTGTACTCCTTCTCGAGCCCGATCGCGTAGCGCATCTCCTTCAGCTTGCGCACCGGGTCGACCTGCGTAGCGTCGTAATAGCACGCCTGATAGTCCGCCAGCTGCTTCTTCTGCACGGCCGCGGTCGCGGTCACATCGACCTGCTTGTTCTCGCACCGCTGGACGAGGATGTTCTTGACGTACTGCTGGGTGATCGACGAACCGCCCTGCACATCCTTGTGGAGAGCAGTCAGGAGCGCCCCGCGGATGGTGCCGGTCACGTCGATGCCGCCGTGATCGTAGAAGCGCGGGTCCTCGGTTGCGATGGCCGCATCCTTCATGGTCTGGGCGATGTCGTCCCAGCCCACTTCGACACGGTTCTGCGAGTAGAACGTGGCGATAGGGACCGATTTGCCACCCTTGGTCGCGTACATCGTCGACGCCTGCGCGAGCGGCTCGACCTTGATGTATTCGGGCAGGCCGTCGAACACCCCGATGGTGTCGTCGGCTGCAGTGCCGGTGAGTGCGACGGCGGGCGTGACGGCAGCAGCGGCGAGAATTCCTGCAACAACGCTCAGTGCGAGGAACCCCGCCGCTGCTCCAGCCACGCCCCAACGTGTACGTTCCGGAGACTTCATGGCGTCATGATACGCGTCGAACCTCTGGACGAAAGCCGGAGATCGCCGGTCGGTGGAGACTTCGCGTCCGCCGTCAGCCGGGGCTGCGCAGTTTGTCGCAGAGCTCCGTGAGGCGGTCCAGTTCGTCCTGGTCGAGGCGACCGCCGACGCGTGCGTCGATGGTCTTCATGTGCTCTACGGCGACCCGGCGGAACAGGTCGTAGCCGTCGTCGGTGAGGCGGATGATCGTTCCGCGTCCATCGTTCGGCTCCGGGCATTTGGCGACGAGCCCACGCGCGACGAGGCGGTCGACGAGTCGGCTGACGCTCGGCTGGGTCAGCAGAACGTGCTTGTTCAGGTCACGCAGGCGCAGTTCCCGATCGGGCTGGCGGGTGAGGTTGAACATCACGTCGTACTCGTTGAACGAGATGTCCTTGGTCGGGAACTCCGCGGCGAGGGTGCGCATGACGTCGACCTGCGCCCTGAACAGCGATTCCCACGCGGTCACCGCATTCGCCCGTCGGCTCATGGCCGCCTCCCCTCATCGAACCCCGGCACCATTCTCGATGCAGATGCATCGATTGTGCCAGCGATTCAGAGGAGTCGATTCGGGCCGGGACAGATTGAGGGCCGGCCGCAGAGGCTAGCGGCCGGCCCTCTCCCTTGCACCAAGAGTGTCCTGCAATCACATTCCGCGTTGGTTGCCACAGCAAACAACTAACGCTCTTCGACTATATAACGAAGAGGTAACGACCGCTAGTTACCAATCCGTTATTTTTCTGCGAGTTTGCTTTGCCGCAGTTATCGGAGGGCCGCATGCCCACAGGTCTGTTGATTCAAGTACTGTGTGTGATACAGTACTTGTCGTGATGAACATCCCGAATGCCTCGACCGGAGCGGCGGGCGAGAACAACGCCTTCGCGGCCGATCTGTTGCGCGGCCACACCGACACGATCGTGCTCGGGCTGCTGCGGCGCGACGACCAGTACGGCTTCGAGATCTACAAGGCCATCCGCGATTCGACCGGTGGCCGGTACGAGATCAAGGAAGCGACGCTGTACGCCACGTATCGCCGGCTCGAGAAGGACGGCCTCGTCGAGTCCTACTGGGGCGACGAGACGCAGGGCGGCCGCCGCAAGTACTACCGCATCACCGACGCCGGCCGTGCGGTCTACCACGGCAACGTCGAAGCCTGGGTCGCGACCAAGGCGATCATCGACACACTCCTCGCCGTAAAGGATGCGAAGAATGACTGACAACACCACACCCCGACGCGGTGGCGACATCCACCGGCTCCTCGACGAAGCCTTCGCCGGCATCCCGCTGACGCCGGAGGTGCAGGACCTCAAGGAAGAGGTGCGCGCGAACCTCATGGCTCGGGTCGCCGACCTCGAGGCCGGTGGAGCGAATCCGGTGGATGCGGCGCAGCAGGCCATCGACGAGCTCGGTGACGTGACCGAACTCGTCGGCGAGTCGATCGAGTCCGACGCGCGCGACGCATCCACGCCCGCCCCGGCCTGGGGTCCGCAGAATCCTGCCTACCGGCTGCAGAAGGTGCGACCGAAGCCGGCGTTCGTCGTGCGGGTCGTTCTGGCATCCATCGTCGCGATCGTGGGACTCCTGCTCGCGGGCCTTGCGGCCACCGGGGTGCTCGCACTCCCGGTGGGAGTCACGATCCTGCTGCTCGGCATCGGCGCCACCGGGGTCGGGTGGATCGTCGGCGACTCGCTCGTCCAAGAGACGACGGCCAACCACCCCGTGCCGTCCGGTCGTGGTGCGGGCTATGCGCTCGCATCGTTCCTGACGGTCTACGGTCTCGGCTTCGCCGGGCTCGTCGCGCTGGGCGTCCTTCCTCTGTGGGGCATCGTCTTCGCGGCTGTCGGCCTGGTGGCCGGTGTCGTCGTCTTCGCCTTCCTGGGCGCCACCCAGACCAACCGCCACAAGGCCTGGCTACGCCAGGCGCAGCGGGAGTACACGGTTCCGAACCGCTTCGAGGAGGAGCCGGAGTCCGCAGCCCGCTTCGGTATCTACACCGCCGTCATCTGGCTCGTCGCCTTCGCCCTCTTCATCGTGCTGAGCTTCACCATCGGCTGGCTCTGGTCGTGGCTCGCGCTGCTCGGCGGATTCGTGGTCATGATGCTGGTGCTCGCCCGCATGCTGTTCGGATCGCGACGGAGCTGACATGGCTTAGACAATCCGCTGTCCCAATGAAAATGGTGGCCCGGATGCGCCAACATCCGAGCCACCCAAACCCCAGTCGTTCCGCGAACGGAACCTGCGTCAACAGTCACCGAGGGTCCACTGCAATGGTACTGCGCAGCCCGGCCGGCACGACTTCCACCATAGGAAGGACGCCACCATGGCGAACAACACAACGTCGGCTCTCGAAGCCGACGGACTCGTCAAGACCTATTCGACCGGGCGGGGCAAACCGCCGGTCCGAGCGCTCGACGGCCTCAGCTTCGCCGCTGACGCCGGCACCGTCTTCGGACTGCTCGGGCCTAACGGCGCCGGCAAGTCGACGACCATCAAGATCCTCTCGACACTGGCCCAACCCGACGCGGGGAGAGCGACGGTCGCCGGGATCGACGTGACGCGTCACCCGGCCGACGTGCGCAGGGCGATCGGGTTCGTCGCACAGAAACCGGTGTCCGATCCGGTGGACACGGGGCGGGAGAACCTCGTCCTCGCCGGCCGCATCCAGGGCTTGAGTGCACGGGATGCGCGGGCGCGGGCCACCGAACTCCTCGACCGCTTCGCCCTCGGCGAGGCGGCCGACCGCCAGGTGAAGACGTACTCGGGCGGAATGGCCCGCAAACTCGATGTCGCCATCGGCCTGATGAACCGCCCCCAGGTGCTGTTCCTCGACGAGCCGACCACCGGACTCGACCCGGAGGCCCGCGCCGAACTGTGGGCCGAGATCGAACGGATGACCAAGCTCGAGCACATGACGGTGCTGCTGACCACCCACTACCTGGAAGAAGCGGACCGTCTGGCCAGCAGGCTGGCGATCGTCGACCACGGTACGGTCGTCGCGGGCGGCACGCCGGAGGAGCTCAAGAACGGGCTGCGCGGCGACGCCGTCGTCATCGAGCTCGCTCCGGACAGCGACCCCGCCAGCGCTCTTGCGGCGCTCGCACGCGTCGACGCGCTCCGGGAGATCGGGGCGGATGGGCGGACCATCCGCGCACGGGCCGACCTCGGTGCCGCGACCCTCCCGCAGGCGCTCGCCGCTCTTGAGACGGCCGCGCTCGTCGTCGCATCCGCAACCGTCGCCCGCCCGAGCCTGGACGACGTCTACCTGCGGCACACCGGCCGCACCCTCAGCAAGGCACAGGAGAACTACGCACTGGAGAGCGCATCATGACCATCGCACTGACCCACACGTTCATCCTCACCGGGCGGCAGCTGCGCGCAGCGGCGCGCTTCCCGGCCTTCCTCGTGATGAACATCGTCCAGCCCGTCATCTGGCTGCTGCTCTTCGGCCAGCTGTTCAAGTCGGTCGTCGAGATACCCGGCTTCGGATCCGGCCAGAGCTATCTCGAGTTCCTGACGCCCGGAATCGTCATGATGATGGCGCTGTTCGGCAGCGCGTGGTCGGGCACCGTCTACATCCAGGACATGCAGCGGGGCGTGATGGACCGGTTCCTCACCTCGCCAACGAGCCGGCCGGCGATGATCGTTTCATCGCTCATCTACCAGTCCATCCTCGCCGTCGTGCAGAGCCTCATCGTGGTCGGGATCGCGTACCTCGCCGGCGCGCGGTTCTCGGGTGGGCCGACAGGCATCCTGATCCTGATGCTCGCGGTGGTCCTGCTGACCGCGATCTTCTGCTCGTTGTCGAATGCGGCGGCGCTGCTGGCGCGCGAACAGACCGTGCTGATCGGGATCTCGCAACTGATCACCCTGCCGCTGATGTTCCTCAGCTCGGCGATCATGAACACGGCGCTGTCGCCCGAGTGGGTCCAGACGGTCGCGAAATACAACCCGTTCGAGTGGGCGGTCGTGGTGGGGCGCGAGGCGCTCAGCGCGAGCCCGGACTGGGCGTCGATCTGGGTGCACGTCGGGCTGCTGTCCGCGTTGACCGTGGTGATGGCCGCGCTCGCGACGAGTGCCTTCCGCGTTTACCAGCGGTCCGCGTAGAGGCCAACCCGGCGGTCGCCGCCGCCGGTCGCTCGCCGCCGTGATTGGTCACAACCGTGCTCGGTCGCAACCGTGATTGGTCGCAACCGTGCTTGGTCGCAACCGTGATTGGTCGCAACCGTGATTGGTCGCAACCGTGATTGGTCGCAACCGTGATTGGTCGCAACCGTGATTGGTCGCCAAAACTTTGGCGACCAATCGCCTCGAGGCCCGAACTTTTGGCGACCAATCTCGGGCCCGAACGCCCATCCCTGGTCGGTCGCCAAAACTTTGGCGACCGACCGCCGCGCGGCCCGAACTTCTGGCGACCGATCTCGCGGCCGCCGGGGAACGGAGCGGGCACAGCGCGCGGCCCCCTAGAAGAGGTCGGGGCTCGGGGCGCTCGCGTGGCGGATAGACACGTCCGCGTGACGGTCGAACCGGTAGCCGACGCCGCGCACCGTGCGCACGATGTCCTCGAAGCGGCCGAGCTTCGCGCGCAGTCGACGCACATGCACGTCGATCGTGCGCTCGTTCGGAACCTCGTCGTCGGTGGCGCTCCACAGCGACGCGATGAGCTCCGCGCGCTCGATCGTGCGGCCCTCGCGCAGCACCAGGTATTGGAGCAACTCGAACTCCTTGTAGGTGAGGGCGGCCGGCTGGTTGTCGAGCACCAGGCGCTTGCGCGAGATGTCCACGACGACGCCGCCGGAAGCACGGTCCTCATCCACTTCTTCGGCGACGTGACGGTGCTTGGCGATCGCGGCGGGGTCCTGCAGGGCGAGGCGCACCACATCCACGTCGCGTCCTCCTGCGCCCTCAGGGGCGAGTGCGACGGCGGCGTACGTCTCGGCAGACGGCGCGATCTCCGCGGTCAGGCGCTTGAGAGCTTCGACGAGCTGGCCGAGGTCGGTGCCGGCGGCGGCGGCTTTCGCCTCGTCGATGCCGACGTAGAGGACGAAGCCGCGGGCCTCGGTCCCGTTCGGGACGGCGCGGATCTTCGTGGCGGCCGGGGGAGGCGTGGGGGCTGCAGCGGGTGCAGTCGCGGCGGGAGCCGCGGCGAGGCGGCGGGCGGGGGAGTAGGCGGGAGTGGTTTCGACGGTTGCGAGAGACATGGGAGGAGTCCTTTGGTGATGATGCGGTGAATCCGTCGCGTCTGGATCATCCAGTGCCATCTGCAGATATGGCTGTCAGATACGGCTGTGCCAGGGATTCGAGTGTTGTGTTGGGCCACAGATCGGCCGATGTTCGGATGCGGGTGTGGGGCATCCGGGGAGTCCGCGGCCGGGACGACTCAGTGGGTCGGCGGCGTCGGGACTCGGCGAAGGGTCGCTAGATTAGCGGCACATTCGGCAACACATGACAGCGTCACGGCCGGGCATCATCATGCCGGCATCCCCAGGGGCCTCGAAGGAGGTCAGGGTACGCGAGTTGTCAGTCATGTTCGCAAGTAAAACGGAGAATGACTCGCGATGTCAAATCATGACGGAATGTTTCACACCGTTCCGTACAACCGGTCGCCCGCGTCTCCGAGCCCGGGCACGATGTAGCCGTTCTCGTTGAGGCGCTCGTCGAGGGCGCCGAGGACGATGGTCACGTCGCGTCCCTCGGTCGCCTTCTCGAGCGCCGCGAGGCCCTCCGGAGCGGCCAGGATGCAGATGGCGGTCACGTCCACCGCGCCGCGCTTGAAGAGGAACTCGATCGCCGTTCCGAGCGAGCCGCCCGTGGCGAGCATCGGGTCGAGCACGAAGCATTGGCGGTCCGAGAGGTCCTCCGGCAGGCGCTCGGCATATGTCGTCGGCTCCAGTGTCTCCTCGTTGCGCACCATCCCCAGGAAGCCGACTTCGGCGCTCGGCATGAGCCTGACCATGCCTTCGAGCATCCCGAGCCCCGCGCGCAGGATGGGCACGACCAGCGGTTTGGGCTTGCTGAGTGTCACGCCCGTCGTCGCCGTCACCGGCGTTTCGATGTCGATCGGCTCGACCCGCACGGCGCGCGTCGCCTCGTAGGCGAGGAGCGTGACGAGCTCTTCGGTGAGGGCACGGAACACGGGCGAGGGGGTGTTCTTGTTGCGGAGCACCGTCAGCTTGTGCGTGATCAAGGGGTGGTCGGCAACGTGGACTCGCATAGGCTCAATCTATCTGACCGCTGCGAAGAGCGCCCGGCGAATGGAGATGACGCGTTGGCCCTGGCCGCCCCCGCCGAATTCGGCGCCCTGATGCGCGACGCCATCGCCGAAGCGCGCCGCGCGCTGGACACGGGCGACGTCCCCGTCGCAGCGCTCGTGGTGGATGCGGATGGCCAGGTCATCGGAACAGGGCGCAACGAGCGCGAACTGCGTCACGATCCCACCGCGCACGCCGAGGTGCTGGCCCTGCGCGAGGCGGCCGCCGCGCGCGACGACTGGCACCTGGAGGGATGCACGCTCGTCGTGACCCTCGAGCCGTGCGTGATGTGCGCGGGCGCGATCCTTGCGGCGCGGGTTCCGCGGGTCGTGTTCGGCGCGTGGGACGAGAAGGCCGGCGCCGCAGGATCCGTCTACGACGTGCTCCGCGACCGGCGGCTCAATCATCGCGTCGAGGTGTTCGCCGGTGTCGAGGCCGAAGCGTGCGGCGCACTGCTGTACGACTTCTTCGTCGCCAAGCGCTGAGCGCGGCCGCTCGCCGCACTACCTGTGTCTCATCGCACGAGGTTTAACGCGTGCGGCGAGACACAACGGGCGCGAAACGCGGGTCAGGAGTGCCGGGCGGCGTCCAGCTGGTCGAGCCACTCGCCGAACGCGCGCCGCGACGCCTCCTGCATGGCTGCCGAATACTGTTCGCGTTCCGCACGGAGGGCATCCGCGTCGAGTCGTTGATCCGACAGCTCGTTGTAGCCGTCGACGACCCACTGCTCGTGCATCTCGTCGGTCACCTCGGGATGGAACTGCACGGCCAGCGCGTAGTCGCCGATCGAGAACGCTTCGTTGGAGTATGCGCTCGACGAAGCGAGCAGCGTCGCCCCGGCCGGGAGTTCGAACGTGTCGCCGTGCCATTCCACGACAGGAACTCCCGCGAAATGCCGCACCGGCGAATCCGCTCCGGCCGGCGTGGTCTCGACCGGGCGGAACCCGATCTCCTTCGTTTCCCCCTTGTAGACGCGCTCGCCGAGTGCGCCTGCGATCAGCTGCGCGCCGAGACACACCCCGAGGGTCGGTCGCCGGCCAGCGAGGCGGTCGCGCAGGAGCGCGCGCTCGTCGAGGAGGAAGGGATGCGCATCCGTCTCATACGCACCCATCTCGCCGCCGAGCACGACGACGAGATCCGCCTCGCCGGGGTCGATGGCCGTCAGGTCTTCGGTCGTCGCGTCCACGACGCGCACATCGTACCCGTGTTCGCGCAGCACCGGACCGATGTTGCCCAGATGGATCGTGGGGTCGTGCTGGAGCACGAGGGCCACGCGCGTCACTCGAGGCCCTTGATGACGATGGCGTCCGTGGTCGGATGGGTCCCCTCCGGGTCGACCCACACATCCGGCTCGATATAGATGGAGCGGGCGATGGGCACGGCCGCCCGGATACGCGCCTCGACCACATCGATCGCTTTCGCGACATCGGCGAGCCGGTCGTCGCCGGCCACCGCGACCTTGGTCGCGACGAGGAGTTCATCCGGTCCGAGGTACAGCGTCTTCATGTGGATGATCCGCTCCACTTCGTCGCCGGCGAGCACCGCCTTTTCGATCGCAGCGACGTCCTCGTCGCTCGCCCCTTCCCCCACGAGGAGGCTCTTCGTCTCGATGCCGAGCACGATCGCGACCACGATGAGCAGCAGGCCGATGAGCAGCGTGCCGATGGCGTCGAACACCCCGTTGTGCGTGATCGCGGTCAGTCCCACGCCGAACAGCGCGAACACGAGGCCGATGAGGGCGGCGACGTCTTCGAGGAGCACGACCGGCAGTTCAGGTGCTTTGGCGCGACGGATGAACTGGACCCACGACTGCTTGCCCTTCAGCGGCGTGGACTCGCGGATCGCCGTGCGCAGCGAGAAGCTCTCCAGCCCGATCGCGATCACCAGGACGAGAAGCGGCACCCAGACGTTGTCGAGCGCGTGCGGGTGCCGCAACTTCTCGATGCCCTCGTAGACGGAGAACACACCACCGACGGAGAACAGGATGATCGACACGACGAACGCGTAGACGTAGCGTTCGCGTCCGTAGCCGAACGGATGCTCCTTGTCCGCGTGCTTCTTCGCCTGTCGGCCGCCGAGCATCAGGAGCAGCTGGTTTCCGGAGTCCGCGAGCGAATGCACGCCCTCGGCGAGCATCGACGAGGAACCCGAGACGAACCAGGCGATGAACTTGGTCAGCGCGATTCCGAGGTTGGCCAGGAGGGCCGCGACGATCGCTCTGTTTCCACCGGATGCGCTCATGCTGACAATCCTAGGATGGTCGTGTGACCGAGACGCAGACCATCATCCTTCCCACCATCGCGATCCTGGGGGCGGGCTCCATGGGCGGGGCGATCCTCGCCGGACTCCTGAAACCCGGCGTGAAGGTCGAGGGCGGCATCCGCGTCACCAACCGCACCAGCGAGAAGGCCAACGACTTCGCGGAAACCCCTGGAGTCACCGCCTTCGCGACTGCGGAGAACGCAGACGCCAACCGGCTCGCCGTGGACGGAGCCGAGATCGTGCTCGTCGCTGTCAAGCCGCACATGGTGCCCGACCTGCTCCGCGAGATCGCCGGCTCGGTGACGCCAGGAGCCGTGATCGTCAGCGTCGCCGCGGGGGTGACCACCTCGACCTTCGAAGCGCACCTTCCGGGATCGGTGGCGGTGGTGCGGTCGATGCCCAACACGCCTGCGATCGTCGGGCGCGCCGTCACCGGCATCAGTGGCGGTCACCGTTCTTCGCCGGACGACATGGCCGTCGTGCGCACCCTCTTCGAGACGGTCGGCGAGGTCGTGGAGGTTCCGGAGAGCAGGCTGGATGCGCTGAGCACGATCTCCGGCTCCGGCCCCGCCTACGTCTTCTACCTCGTCGAGCAGCTCACAGCGACCGCGGTCGACAAGGGCTTCACGCGGGAGCAGGCGAGGCAGCTGGTCCATGGGACGTTCCTGGGCGCATCCGAACTGCTCGTCGCATCCGGCGAGGACCCTGCCGAGCTGCGGCGCCGGGTCACCAGCCCGAACGGGACGACCGAACGCGCCATCGGCGTGCTCGAGTCCGCGGACCTCAAGGCGCTCTTCGACCGCGCCACCAACGCCGCCCTGGCTCGGGCCCGCGAGCTCGCCCAGCCCTGAATTGAGTCGAGTCCGGGAAAAGTCCACTGATTCTTTGGACTCTCGCGGCCTTTTCCCGGACTCGACTCAACGAGCGAGTCGGGAGCGGATTCGGCGGACGAGGGCCTCCGGGGTGGTCCCGAGGTCGCGGGCAGTGACGTAGATCACCGACCAGCCGGCGTCCTCCAAGCGCTCTCGTCGGAGGATGTCATCGTTGTAGACAGCGGGATCGGTTCGATGGTGTTCACCCTGATACTCGATCGCCAGCCTGGACTGGGGGAGCGCAAGGTCGACCATCGCGACAAAATCGCCCTCCGGGCCGATCACCCGGTGGTTCAGGAGGGGGTCGGGCAGGCCCGCCCTCTGCATCAGCAGTCGGACGAGCGTTTCACGAGGCGAGAGCGATCCGTAACGGATCAACTCCAGCGCACGACGTGCCTTCGTGATGCCGCGTCTGTGCGCGCAGCGTGCTGCCGCCACCCGGAGATGGTCGATCGAGCTCGGCGGTCTGCGACCGGAATACGGCTCGTCGCCCGTGACGAGGAAGTCTCCCGCCGCGACGAGATCGTCCTCGCCGAGCGTCGACGCCAGCTGCACCCACGCATCCGCCGCACCGATCACGGGGAGCTCGCCGATACGGAGGACCTCCTGGCCCGCGTGCTGAAGTTCGTGAGCGGCCACACCGCGGAGCTGGGGTTCGCGGTCGGGCGTGAAGGCGCTGACATGCACCGGGCCCTTCTCGAGCCGCCGCGGAATCGGTATGCCATGGATCACCGCCGCTGAGGCGTGGCTGAAGACCACACCGTCCTTCAGTCGGGGCAGGAGGGCCCGGCAGCGCGAGAGGTGGTCGGAAAGGTCGACGCCGACCGAACGCACTCCGTGGAATGGTCGCTGAAGGTCGTCGCGCAGCAGGCGATGCCGGCTCATTCCGATCGCGCGCGCCTGTCGCACCGTGAACCCGTTCCGACGAAGCGAGTTTGCTGCATTCCCCCCAGAACTCATCCCTCAATCGTCCACGACCCGCGTCTTTCGTGCGCTGATCTCTCCACAACCCACGTGCGATGCGTTGAGTCCGGGAAAAGTCCGCACGATTCGAGAGAATCGGCGGACTTTTCCCGGACTCAACCGCTTCAGCTAGGACTCGAGGGCGGCGAAACGCTCGATGTCGGCGGAGGCGCCGGAGACGATGATGAGATCGTGGTCCGTGACGACAGTGTCCGGCGTCGCGTACGTGAAGGGCTTGCCGGGACTCTTCACTCCGACCACCGTGATGTTGTGCCTGCGGCGCACACCCGACTCCGACAGCGGCAGTCCGCGGATCGGCCTCGGCGGGAACATCTTGACGAGCGCGAAGTCGTCGTCGAATTCGATGAAGTCGAGCATCCGCCCCGAGACGAGGTGGGCCACCCGTTCGCCGGCCTCCGCCTCCGGGTAGATCACGTGGTTCGCGCCGATGCGCTCGAGGATCGTCCCGTGCGAGTGCGAGATCGCTTTCGCCCAGATCTGCGGGATCTTCAGGTCGACGAGGTTCGCGGTGATGAGAACGCTCGCTTCGATCGACGAGCCCACGGCGACGACGGCGATCGAGAAGTCCTGCGCTCCGATCTGGCGCAGCGCGTCGATCGACTTCGCGTCGGCCTGCACGGCATGGGTGACCCGTTCGGCCCATTTCTGGACGAGTCCCGCATCGGCGTCGATGGCGAGCACTTCGCGGTCGAGCCGGTCGAGTTCGCCCGCGGTCGCGGCCCCGAAGCGCCCCAGCCCGATCACGAGAACGGGCGCGTCGTGCTTGATCCGGTCAACCAACGAGGGGCCTCTCTTCCGGGCGCTGGAACAGTTGCCGCCGCTGGCTCTGCGCGAGCGCGGCAGCGAGTGTCACTGTACCAACGCGCCCGAGGAACATGGTCGCGGCCAGGACGTAGACCCCGGCGTCCGGCAGTCTCTCGGTAAGACCGGTGGACAGGCCGCAGGTCGCGAACGCCGAGATGACGTCGAAGAGCACATGGTCGAGCGGCGCTTTCGTGAATTGCAGGATGACGATGCTCGACACGGCGACGGTGGTCGCGCCCCACAGCACGATGGCGACCGCGAGCCGCAGGACGTCGCCCGGGATGCGCCGACGGAACGCATCCATCGACTCGACTCCGCGCGCCTCCGCCAGGGCGGCCAGGAAGAGCACGGCCAGCGTGGTGACTTTGATGCCGCCGGCCGTGGAGGCCGACCCGCCGCCGATGAACATGAGCATGTCCGTGACGAGCAGGCTCGACCCGTTCAGCTTGCTGATGTCGATCGTCGAGAACCCGCCGGATCGGCTCATCGTCGACAGGAAGAACGACTGGAAGACCGTGTCTCCCGGTCCGAGCCGGCCGAACGTCTTCGGGTTGTCGTGTTCGAGGACGATGTACAGCACCGCACCGGCGACGAGCAGGATGGCCATCATCAGCAGTGTCAGCCGCACGTGGATGGACCAGCGCCGGCGACGTCCCCGGTTCTCCCGGCGCAGGTTCTGCGCGATCGCGTAGATCACCGGGAATCCGATCGCGCCCAGGAAGACGCCGATCATGAGGACGCCGAGGAACCAGAAGTCGGTCGCGAACGGTGCCAGTCCTTCGGCGTTGGGGACGAATCCCGTGTTGGTGAACGCCATGGCCGAGTAGTAGAGGCTGTCGAGGATGGACTCACCCAGCGGGAATCCCGCGATCAGGATGCGGGGAAAGAGCAGGGCCGCGACCAGACCTTCGATGACGATCATGCTCATCGCGATCGTCACCAGGAGGTTGCCGATCTCGCCGAGCCGCACGGCCTGCCCTTCGGCCACAGGACCGCTGTGCAGGCGGAGCGGGTTGGAGTCGCTCGCCGCCATGAGCTTCGCCCGGAGTCCGAGCCTGCGCGAGATCACCAGCCCGAGGATGGACGCCATGGTCAGCACACCCACCGCACCGATCTGCACGCCGACGTAGACGAGCACGTGGCCGAAGCCCGACCAGTGGGTCGCCATGTCGACGGTCGACAGGCCCGTGACGCAGATCACGGAGACGGCGGTGAACAACGCATCGGCGAGGGGAGTGCTGCTGCGCTCGACGGTCGCGATGGGCAACGAGAAGAGGAGAGTGAACAGCAGGATGAGCGACACGAAGACGACGATCGCGAATCGTGAAGGGCTGCGGCCCGCGAAGCCGTTGACCGCCTCCCTGAGCCGTCCGCCCCAGCTCGTGGGGGTGAGGCGCGAAACCCGGGCAGCGCTCATCCGTTGCTCCTCCCCGACGACAGGCAACAGCTTGTCATGGTACTCCGGTGGCCGAAGTGACTACCCTTGACCCATGGCCGACATCTTTGACGTGATCGCAGACGCGACCCGACGCGAGATCCTCCGTGTCCTGCTCGACCGATACGTCGATGATGTGCATCATTCCGGGGAGATCAGCGTCTCCGAGATCGTCGCCAAGCTGGAGCTGAGCCAGCCGACGGTGTCGAAGCACCTGAAGGTGCTGCGGGATGCGGGGCTCGTGAAGGTGCGCGAGGAGGGCCAGCACCGCTACTACCAGCTGGACTCGGGTCCGCTCGAGGACGTCGAGGACTGGATCATCCCGTTCCTCTCCTCCGATTTCGAGGAGCTGGAAGCCAGCGAGGCGCTCGCCCAGGAGACGCGCGAGTTCGCCGGTTCGGTCGGCAAGGTCCTGGCGGACACCAGCCACCGGGTGACCACCGCGGTGGAGAAGGTGACGCCGCGCAAGTGGCGTCGCGAATAGCCTTCCGACCTCCCTATTTACAGCGCGGGCACGCTGCCATAGAGTTTCGATTCACTACTCGCGTCACACGAGTAACATTGCGATTACCCGAACGCAAAGGACCATCGAGATGGCTGCCGATCTTTCCGACGTGCGTTTCCTGACGGTTGCCGAGGTGGCCAACATGATGCGCGTGTCACGCATGACCGTGTACCGGCTCGTGCATTCCGGGGAGCTTCCCGCGATCCGCTTCGGGCGTTCCTTCCGGGTCCCCGAGTCGGCCGTCACGCATGCCCTGGAGAACCACGTCGCCGAGACCGCCTAGGTTCCGCTAGACTTGGCCTTTGTGTCGCCGCGAAACCCGCGGCAAACCCCCTATTCTTTGTGAGGTCTTTGTGGGTTCCGTAATCAAGAAGCGCCGCAAGCGTATGGCGAAGAAGAAGCACCGCAAGCTGCTTCGCAAGACGCGCCACCAGCGTCGCAACAAGAAGTAGAGCTTCCGCGGGGGTCGTCCCTCGCTGCTGTACTGGTCGAGAGCGTCGGATCCTTCGGGGGTTCGGCGCTTTTTGCTGCCCGAAACTATGCTTGACCCCGTGCCCCACGTCGACCTCACCCTGATCGGCAAACCCGGCTGCCATCTGTGCGATGACGCCCGCGATGTCATCACGGGTGTCGTCGCCGGACTGCCGGAAGGGTCGCCCGAGATCACGATCGCCGAGCGCTCGATCCTCGACGATCCGGAACTGCTCGAGCGTTATGCCGACGAGATCCCGGTGGTCCTCATCGACGGGCGGATGCACACCTATTGGCGCGTCGATCCGGCACGTCTTCGCACAGCACTCCTGGAGGCATCATGATCCGCCACGTCGTCTCGTGGAAACTCGCCGCGACGGATCAGGCGGAGCGCGCTGAGCACGCCGCCGCGATCGCCCGCGGCCTCGAGGCGCTGCCCGCGTCGATCCCCGAGATCCTGCGGCTCGAGGTGGGCACGAACGTGCTCAACCCCGGCGCGAATTTCGACCTGGTGCTGATCGCCGACTACGAGGATGAGGCCGCGTTGCTGCGCTACCAGGAGCATCCGGATCATCTCACGGTGGCTTCGTTCATCCGGTCGGTGGTCGCGGAGCGCTCGTCGGTCGACTTCGAGGTCTGACCCGGATCGCCGGGCCGCCGACCTGGCCACCGACGCGTCGTCGGACGAGCGGTGCGGGCCCGCCTGATCAGACGAGCGGCCGGGCGTCGATCTCGGCGTCCGTGCGACGGTAGTCCCGGATGAACGTCTCGCGCGCCGGCGCGTACAGGTCGCGGATGAGCTCGGCCGTGCGTTCTCCGTCGCGGGCTTTCGCGGCGGCCGCGATCTCCGCGACCGCTGACGCCACATCCTCGATCTCGAACGGCATCTGCCAGACGGTCACATAGCGCAGCAGCTGCGGGCTGAGACCCTCGGCGGCCGTCAGGAGCACGGTGTTGTCGGTGGATTTCTCGAACTCGACGAAGAAGTCGCGCAAGGCGGCGCCGAGCCCGGGCAGGTCTCCGGATGCTGCGAGCCGCTTGGCGTTCTTGCTGTACTCCCCGAGTCGGCGGATCGCTGCCGCCTCCATCGTCGCGACGGAGGTGCGTGCCGCGTATTCGACGAGGATCCCGGTCGCGTAGATCGCCTCGTCGATCGCGCGGAGGTCGATGGGCGCGACCCGCGTGTAGCGGTTCGGGGCGAGCTCGACGAGGCCGATGTCGGCGAGTTTCATGAGGGCTTCGCGCACCGGTGTGCGGGAGACGCCCAGCCACGCCGTCAGCTTCTCGTCCAGGAGCACCTCGCCGGGCTCGAGCGTGCCGTCGAGAATCGCGGTGTAGAGCCGTTCGTAGACGACGTCGCGCAGGAGCCGGCGTTCGACCGGCCGTGAGTCCGTGGTGGGTAGTGGCACGGTCAGACCGCCTTCGATGCGGTCGCGGCGCTGACGTCTTCGGCCAGGTCGTCGACGAGGGCGGTGAGGGCCACATCCCAGTACTGACGGACGCTCGCGGCAGCGCCGTCGGCGTCGCGACGCCTGGTGGCGTCGACGATCTCCCGGATGATGGGGGCGCCCAACTGGAATCCGCGCAGCGACGGCGTGGCCTTCAGCGCGCGACTGAGTTCGGGCACGTGGCGGGTCGTGAGCCTGGCGATGGTCTTGTTGTCGAGTCGGCGCACGTAGATGTTGAGGAGTGAGTCGGTGAGGTGGGACTGGCGGCGATCCTCGGAGACGCCCTCCCGTTCATCCGCTTCTGCACGCTGGGCGAACTCGTCGAGCTCCGCGAGGTCGCCCTCGGTGACGAGCGGAACCGTGTCGCGGACGACGCTGACGTAGAGCGCGCCGAGCATGGCGACGAGACCCCGCAGGCGGGGGATGTCGATCGGCGCGACCCGCGTGCGCTTCTGGGGAAGCACCTCGACCAGCCCCATCGCCGCGAGCTGGTTGAGTGCTTCACGGACGGGTGTGCGTGAGACACCGACCCATTCTTCGATCTCGGAGTCGTGCAATTGCTCGCCTGGGGCGAGGTCTCCGCTGACGATGGCGTCGAGCAGCCGGAGGAAGACTTCGTCGCGGATCAGCCTGCGCGGTGTGACGCTCTCGGTCGTTGGGACAGGCATACATGCATATTACATCCGGGTCGCCCAGACGGCCCCTGACCCGCGGAATCCGAGGTCAAGGGCCGAAAACCGGGCGCTGGTCAGGATCCGGCGTAGAGGTTGCTGCCGAGGGCCTTCGCCTTGAGCGCGTCGAATTCTCCCTGCGAGATGACGCCGCTGTCGAGCAGCTGTTTGGCCTTCGCGATGTCCTCGGCCGGTGAGGTGGTGGCGACCGTGCGGATGCGGTCGTCCACCTGCGTGCGTGCCCGGTTGGCTGCCTCGGCCTGGCGTTCGGCCATCCCACGTCCGCGCGCGATCAGGTAGACGAGGGCGGTGAGGAACGGCATGAAGATGAGGAAGATGATCCAGACGGCTTTCCACCATCCGTTCAGCTTCTGGTCGCGGAACAGGTCACCGATGATCGCGAACAGCGCCATGAGGTAGGCGAGGAACGCGAAGGCCCAGAAGAAGAGCCAGATGACGTTCCAGAAGTTGTTGAACATGTGATCGTCCTTCCGACGGTCGGCGCACCACCCTGGCGGCGCTCGTATGGACAAGCTAGCGTGCAATGGGCTGCCGACAACAGGGTCAGGTCGGGGGCCGACGGGCCCGCTCCCCATGTGCTGCCTCTACGGAGGCCGCCCTTGCGTTGTGGGGACGTGGCACGTAGGCGGGCCGCATCAGCACCGAATCCAGGTGGGATCGCCCCTGAGAGCGATCGTGAATGCCACATAGGGCGGAGATGGTCGCCCTAGCGTGAACCACCATGAACAACCCGATCACCACCGCGCCCACCTATTCGTCCGAACGAACAAGCGATACCCCATTGTGGGCACCCCTTTACGGAGCCTCCCTCGGCCAAGCGATCCGGCGCTTCTTCGCGAAGTATGCGGACTTCACCGGCCGCGCCAGCCGCAGCGAATTCTGGTGGTGGTTCGGCGTCAATGTCGTCGTGGTCGTGGCACTTTACATCGCGATCATGGTCTTCATCGTTGCCGGTGCCACGAGCGCCCACGGCATCGTCCGGCCCGGCCCCCTGAGCTCGCTCTCCTGGTTGCCCTCAGTGCTCCTCGGCGCTTGGGTCCTCGGCACGGTCGTGCCATTCCTGGCGCTGATCTGGCGACGCCTGCACGACGCGAACTTTGCCGGACCGCTCGCCCTTCTCGGCCTGATCCCGTTCGGTGGCGCTTTCATCCTGCTCATCTTGCTCGAACAGCGATCCAAGCCGGAGGGCGCGCGCTTCGACAGACCGCGCTAGCAGCTTGGGGCGCCGCGGTAGGCTGACGCCATGAAGGCCGAGCTTCCGCCCCGGGTGTGGGCGGGGCGCGGAGGCTTCGGCTGGATCCTCCTCGTGATCGGGGTCGTCGGCGGTGCCGTGCTGGCGCTGGCGGCCGGAGTCGTGCTGGTCGTGGTCGCGATCGTCGTCTGGCTGGTCTGGCTGGTCTCCTGGCTGGTCGGCTATGCGTGGGCATGGATCTGGTACGCGGGCCAGCGGATGCGGCGGGTCGAGTATCCGTTCGTCATCCCGTCCCCGACCTCTCGGCGCCGCCGGTCGGACGTGTTCAGTTCCTCCTATCTGAGCGGCGCGCCGCGATTCGTGGGCGCGACGGCCCGGCTCGCGGGCTTCCTCCTCGGGCCGGTGGCGCTGGCGTCGAGCCTGATCGGCATCGTGTCGCCACGGTGGCGGGCGCGACCATACCTTGCTGTGTTCACGCTTCGGGGGATCCTCGCCAAGGCAGTCGGGCTCGGTCGCCGCCGCGGGTGGCTGATCGACGGACACGACCCGTCGGTGCAGACCTTCGACGATTTCCTCGTGGTCGCCTTTCCGCAGATCGCCGACTTCGTGCGATGGTGGCGCGATCCGGATGCGCCGGTCGACTACGTGCCGTCATCGGGCCTTCACGACTCGACGGCCGACCAGCTCGGTCTCACGCTCGGCACCTACCCGGACCCACTCGGGTTTCCGGGACTTGCGGCAGGTGCGATGCGGAGGCGTCAGATCACCGGGTACCGCGATCTGCTGGTCAGCCAGCGGGAGATCGACGACCTCTGCGACCCGGATCTCGACGATCGCAACGAGGTCGGGGTCGTGAGGATCACGTCCAGGATCGCAGCGGACGGCATCCGCCGCTGGCTCGTCCAGTTCCCGAGCACCAAATCGTGGCATCCACGGGCGGGCATCGCGCCGAACGACATCACCGCCGACCTGGTGATCGGTGCGGAACACGAGCCGACGATGACGCGCGCCGCGCTCGCCGCAATGACGGTCGCCGGCATCGCCCCGGGTGAACCGGTGATGCTCGCCGGTTTCAGCCTCGGCGGCATGGTGGCGGCGCAGGTCGCCGTGCGGGCCGCGCGGCACGGGTTCACGGTCACGCACCTGGTCACGGCCGGCGCGCCGCTCGGCCGGGTGCCGGTTCCGGAGAGCATCCGGGTGCTGGCGCTCGAGCACGTGCTCGACATCGTGCCGCGCATCGAGGGGCGCGAGAACCCGATGGATCGCGCAGCTGTGGTCCCGCAGTGGCTCACCGTGAAGGCGGGGCCGGCGCTCCCTGGCGGATTCCGGCTCGGTGTGCTTCACCAGTCGACGGCGTACGCCGACACGGCGGGTGCTGTGGAGGATGATCCGCCGGACGAACAGGTCGCCGCGGCGCTCGCCGTACTCGGTGAGTTCTTCGGCCCCGGTCAGCGGCTGGTCGATTACGCCGTGCAGCGCGAAGGCGCCTATTCGGTGCAGTCCTCTGTTCCGTTCTACCTGCACAGCACGGTCGAGGAGGGGATCACGCGCAACACGCTCCGCATGACTCTTCGCCGCCTGCCCGGCGTGATCGCCGTCGACATCTACGAGTCGCGCGCGGGACTTGCGACGACGATCCTCTGGAACGCCGACGTGCTTGTCCGCAGCCTGCGGCCCTGGTTCACCGAGGTCGAGCGTTTCGCGGTCTATCGCGGGCTGCTCTCACTGCTGAAGCGGCGGCGCGCGGTCGGGTTCCACTTTCGGCTCCAGGCGAAGGAGACGCCGGGAGTGACGTGGGAGGCGACCGTGCAGCGCATGCCCGACGGGCGCTGGCGTGAAGTCATCGACATCGCCTTCGACAGCGTCGAGGCGGAGCGCGAGTTCCTGCCCGTGCTGTTGCCGGACGGGTGGGCATCGACTGTCACCTACTATCCGGCGAACGCGTTCCAGCCGGTTCGCACGCGCTGACGGTTCCGCGCCCGGGATGCGGGGAGATGCCCTTCGTGTGTTCTCAGATCGAGGCTGTCTCGTCGTCGACGAGGGCGTCGCCCCCGTGGCTGTGGAGTGAGCGCGCATAACGCTCGGTGAGCTCGACCATGAAGGGCCGGTCGATGTTCATGGGGTCGATGCCGAACACGTATCCGGCGAAGTCGAGCGACCGTTGTCGTTCCCAGATCGCCTGGTGCTGGTCGGGCGGGAGGATCTCCGCTGGGTCGCCGACGGCCACCCAGCCGATGGGAACGGTGGAGTCCTCGGGAAGTGACGTGCGCAGGTGCACGATGGCGTCGATGCGCACTTCGGACCCGCGACCGAGCCGTGCCCCGTTGAAGATCCGGGCGCCGGTCGCGACGAAGACCTCTGATTCGATGCTCGCGCCGACCACATAGGTGTGCGGACCGATCAGGGTGTGGTCGCCGATGGTCACTGGGTTCTGCCTCGTCGAGCGGATGATCGCGTTCTCCATCACGATGACGTGCTCGCCGAGCCGGATCGGGCCGCCCTCGTCGGTCAGGACCGCGCCGAAGAGGATGCGGCAGTGCGCACCGATCTCGACGTCACCGCTCAGGACGGCCGTCGGCGCGACATACGCCGTCGGGTGGACGCGGGGCCGCGCTGCGCGGTGTTCGATCTCCATCTGGTCACATGACCCGCCCGCGCGGCCGCGCCACGCCACCGGGTGCTTCCCTTCCTGTCAGCGGGTGAGAATGAGTGCGTCACCCTGGCCGCCGCCACCGCAGAGTGCAACGGCAGCGTGACCGGATCCGCGACGGTTCAGCTCGTGCGCTGCGTGGACGACGAGACGGGCGCCCGAAGCGCCGATCGGGTGTCCGACAGCGATCGCGCCGCCGTGGATGTTGACCCGCTCGTGGTCGAGCCCCAGGTCGGCCATCGACTGCAGCGCTACCGCCGCGAAGGCCTCATTGATCTCGATGAAGTCGAGATCGGATGCGGCGAGGTCTGTTTTCGAGAGCGCCGCAGCGATTGCGTGCGAGGGTTGCGAATGCAGCGAATTGTCGGGGCCCGCAACGGACGCATTCGCGCCGAGGACGGCGAGCCAGGGGAGTCCACGACGCTCCGCGTTCCCCCTGCTCGTCAGGATGACGGCCGCTGCCCCGTCGCTCAGTGGCGATGAGTTGCCCGCGGTGAGGGTGCCGTCGTCCGCGAAGCTCGGGCGCAGTCTGCCCAGCGTTTCTGCGGTCGAGTCCGGTCGCACGCCCTCGTCGGCATCGATGACGATCGGATCGCCCTTCCGCTGGGGGATGGACACGGGAGCCAGCTCGGCGTCGAAGATCCCGGCGGCGGCAGCAGCCCCGGCGCGTCGGTGCGATGCTGCCGCGAATTCGTCCTGCGCCTCGCGGGTCAGCCCGAGCTTGGAGGTGAAGCGCTCTGTGGATGCCCCCATCGAGTCGCCGTCGAACGCATCGGTGAGCCCGTCATGAGCCGCTGAATCCAGCGCGCTGATGGAGCCGTATGACCAGCCGAGGCGGGAGCCGGGCAGGACGTGCGGTGCGTTCGTCATCGATTCCTGGCCGCCTGCGACGACCACTTCGGCCTCGCCGGACCGGATGAGCCTGGCCGCGTCGACGATCGCGGCCAGTCCCGAGAGGCACACTTTGTTGATGGTGACGGTGGGAACCTGCCAGCCGATCCCGGATGCGATCGAGGTCTGGCGCGCCGGGTTCTGGCCGGCCCCGGCCTGCAGCACCTGCCCGAAGATGAGCGCGTCGACGTCGGCGGCGCCGAGCGCGCCAGCGCTTCCCGCGCTGAGGCGTTCGAGCGCGGCGCGGACCGCAACGGCTCCCAGGTCGACAGCCCGCAGCGATGCGAGATTGCCCTTGATCTTGCCCTGCGGTGTGCGTGCAGCAGACAGTATGACGACGTCGGTGTTGGCGGTCATGACGACTCCTTAGTGGCCTGAAAACGGCGGCTCGTGGCCGCTCACTTCCACGATCTCACACCGAGGGACGCCTCGCACGCGAACCCCATCCACAGGTCAGCTTGTCCACAGATTCCGGCCGCTCGCTCTGTGGCGGACGCCGGCCTCATAGCGTGGGGGAATGTTCGACAAGGAGGAAGATGAGCCGCTTGCAGCCGTCCCACCGCATGACCGACCCCGCGAAAGACTCCGCCGGCTGGGCCCGGGGGTGCTCACCGACGAGGAGATCCTGGCGCTGGTGCTCGGCACCGGACAGCCGGGCCGCAGCGTGCTCGCAACAGCGCGATCGATCCTCCGCCAGACGGGTGGGTTCAGTGGGCTCGCCGCGATGGACGTCACCCGGCTCGAACGTCTGCCGGGCATCGGCCCAGCCATGGCGGGCCGCCTCACTGCGACGCTCGAGATCTGGCGGAGGGCGGGCACGACCTCGGCCTGGTCCCCGCTCGTCGACGACGAGGCGACCGCACGCATCGTCGTGCCCGAGCTGGCTCATCGCTCGACCGAGCGTTTCGTGGTGGTGGTCGCAGACCGGGCTGTCCGGCCGTTGGAGGTCGTCTTCGTGCGCGACGGCGGGGACACGCCGGTCCAGGTCGAACCGAGCGAGGTGCTCCAGGCTGTTCTCACCAGGGGCGGCAGGTCCTTCGCCGTCGCTCACAACCATCCGAACGGTGCGCTCGAACCGAGCGTCGCCGACGTGTCCGTCACCCGGCGTCTCGGTGCCGGAGCCGCAACGATCGGGCTCCGCTTCCTCGGCCACATCCTCGTCGCAGGTTCCGAATGGATGCGCCTCTGACGACTGGTGGACGAGTGCTGACGCGTGGAGCCGGCTACGGAAGGAGGCGCGTCGGACCGCGGAAGAGGTACGTGGTCTCGCGCAGGTTCGACAGGTGCAGCATCAGCATGAGCACCCGGGCCAGGCCCATGCCGAAGCCGCCGTGCGGTGGTACTCCGTAGCGGAAGAAGTCGAGGTAGAACTCGAGCTCTTCCGGGTCCAGGCCCTTCTCGCGCGCCTGGGCCTCGAGAATCTCGATACGGTGCTCACGCTGAGCACCCGTCGAGATCTCCACGCCGTTGAAGATGAGGTCGTAGCTGTTCGTGAGCGTCGCGTCGTCCGCGTGGCGCATGTGGTAGAACGGCCGGATGCTGGAGGCGTAGTCGGTCAGGAAGACGAACTCGTGGTCGAAGACCTCCTTGACATACGCGGAGATCTGACGCTCGCCTTCGGGGTCCATGTCGTCGTCGTGGCGGGGCACCTCGTAGCCACGCTCTGCGACGATGCGCTTGGCCTCCGCGAGCGGTATGCGCGGGAACGGCGTCGAAGGAACGACGATCTCGACGCCGAAGAGCTCCGCGACCTGTTCGCCGTGCTTCTCCTTCACTGCTGTGAAACCGGCGACGATGAGATCTTCGTGCAGTTTCATCACGTCTTCGTGGCTGTCGATCCAGCTCACCTCGCTGTCGACGCTCGTGAACTCCGTCGCGTGGCGGCTCGTGAAGCTGGGGTCGGCGCGGAAGGCGGGGCCGACTTCGAAGATCTTGCCGAAGCCGGCGGACTGGGCCATCTGCTTGAAGAACTGCGGACTCTGGGCGAGGTACGCCTTAGTCTCGAAGTACCCGACCTCGAAGAGTTCTGCGCGCGACTCGCTGGCGCTCGCCATCAGCTTGGGGGTGTGGATCTCGATGAAGTCGTTGTCGATCCAGTACTCGCGCATCGCGTGCTCGAACGTGGTCTGGATGCGGAAGATCAGGTTGTGCTTCGGCTCCCGCAGGTCGAGGAAGCGCCAGTCCATGCGCTTGTCGATGCCACTGTCGGCGGCGATCGGCGTCTCCGGGATCGATGCGGTCTCGACGACCAGGCTCGACAGCTTGATCTCGATGCCGCCGAGCTTGACCCGCTCGTCGTGCTTGAGCTCGCCCGTGGCGACCACGAACGTGCCCTGCGAGAGGCCCGAAATCGTCGTTGCGGGCTCGTCGGCGATGACAGCGCCGTCGGCATCGGTCGTGCGGGGGTTGACCAGCTGCACGGCGCCGGACTCGTCGCGAAGGACGACGAACTGCACCTTCTTCTGGTCGCGGACCGTATCGACCCAGCCCGCAACGGTGACGGGGCCGTCGGGCAGGGCGGACAGGTTCTTGATCAAAACGCGTGCGGTCACAGCCATCAAGCCTACCGCCCGCCCGTTCCCGGCGAATTCAAGGGAAAGGCCTCCGTAGACTGGGGGCGTGGTAGCAAGCCAGGTCCATCTCGTCCGACACGGAGAGGTGTTCAATCCCGATGGCATCCTGTACGGCAGGATGTCAGGCTTCGGCCTCTCCAAACTCGGTCACCGCATGGCCCAGGCGGCTGCCGACGACCTGGTCGAACGCGACCGGGCGATATCGGCGATCCTCGCCTCCCCGCTTCAGCGCACACGCGAATCGGCGACGCCGATCTCGCTCGCCCTCGGACTCCCGGTCGACATCGAAGACCGCATCATCGAACCCACGAACCACTTCGAGGGGACTGTGATGAGGCGCGCTCTGCGCAAACCGCGCAACTGGCCCTACATCGTCAACCCGCTCCGGCCCAGCTGGGGCGAGCCGTACGAGAGCATCGTCCGGCGCATGCGCGCGGCACTCGACGATGCTTTCCTGTCCGTGGAGTCCGGCGACGTGGTACTGGTCAGCCACCAACTGCCGATCTGGGTCACGCATCTCGCACTCGCGGGCGAGCGGTACCCGCACGATCCCCGCAAGCGCCGCTGCTCACTCTCGAGCATCACGACCATCGAGCAGCGACTCGGCGACGACGGCGAAACAGCACTCGTCGAAGTCGGGTACGTCGAGCCGGCGCGCGTGCTTCAGGCGTCCGCGACGGATGTCGGGGCCGTGTGATGACGAACCCGACGAACCGCAGGCTCCGAATCCTCGCACCCGCGGCGGCCCTGGCCGCCGTCGCCCTCCTCCTTACGGGTTGCACCACCGACTCGCTGGCAGCCCAGTACCGCGCAGGCACGGGCCAGAACTACATCGCGGGCGACGGGTCGATCACTGAGATCGCACTCGACCACCGTGGACCGGCAGTCAGCTTCGCCGGTACGACCGAGCGCGGCGCCGCGGTGTCGTCGAAGGATTATGCGGGCAAAGTCCTCGTCGTCAACTTCTGGTACGCGGGCTGCCCGCCGTGCCGGGTCGAGGCACCCGACCTCGAGGCGCTCCATAAGAAGTACCAGGCGCAGAACGTCGGCTTCCTCGGGGTCAACCTCTACGACTCCGCGAGCACCGCCCTCGGATTCGCGAAAGACCACAGTGTGACCTACCCATCCGTGCTCGATCGTGACACCGGCTCGGTGTTGCTCGCGTTCAGCGGCACGGTTCCGCCCAAGGCGACGCCGACGACCCTCGTGATCGACAAGAAGGGCCGCGTCGCCGCCCGCATCCTCGGTGCGATTCCCGACCGCAGCATCCTCGACTCGCTCATCAGCTCCACGCTCGCCGAGACCGACTGAACGTGAGCGGAATCGGACAGATCGTCTTCAGCGGGCAGCTTCTGCTTGCGCTGCCGATCGCGCTGCTCGCGGGGCTCGTGTCTTTCGCCTCCCCATGCATCCTGCCGCTCGTGCCCGGGTACCTCGCCTATGTCGGCGGTTTCAGCGAGCCGGGAGTCAGACGCGACCGGTCGCGTCTGCTCACAGGCGTCGCCCTCTTCGTGCTCGGCTTCGCGGTCGTCTTCATCGCCTACGGCGCCGCTTTCGGCGCGCTCGGGGCATGGCTGATCCGCTGGCAGGACATCGTCGTGCGCGTGCTCGGCGTGGTGGTCATCATCATGGGTCTGGTCTTCGTCGGGCAGTTCTCGTTCCTGCAGAAGACCATCAAGCCCAACTGGCGCCCCGCGACAGGCCTCATCGGCGCGCCCGTCCTCGGCATCGTCTTCGGAATCGGCTGGACGCCCTGCTTCGGTCCGACACTCATCGCGATCAACGCCCTCAGCGTCGGCAGTGGGTCGCCGTGGCGCGGAGCCCTCCTCGGCCTCTTCTATTGCATCGGGCTCGGAGTCCCGTTCCTCCTCGTCGCCCTCGGCTACGAGTGGGTCGCATCGTCCGTGGCGTTCCTCAAACGGCACATCCGTGCCATCAACATCATCGGCGGTGCACTGCTCATCGTGATCGGAGTACTCATGGTCACCGGGCTGTGGAGCCTGCTCATGTCCCAATTCTTGGCGGTGATCACGGGTTTTGAGCCGGCCATCTGACCACATCGACTCCGCTGCCCCGCCGCAGGAGACCGACATCAACCAGCCCAGGCTGGGATTCGTCGGGTGGCTGCGGTGGTTCTGGCGGCAGCTCACCAGCATGCGCACAGCGCTGTTCCTGCTCCTGCTGCTGGCGATCGCCGCGGTTCCGGGGTCGCTGGTGCCCCAACGCAGCTCCGACCCGAACGGTGTGACCCAGTACTTCCAGGCGCACCCCGACATCGCCCCGTTCCTCGACAAGCTCCAGGCCTTCGACGTGTACACCTCGGTGTGGTTCTCGGCCATCTACCTGCTCCTGTTCGCCTCGCTCGTCGGCTGCGTCATCCCGCGCACGAAGCACCACTTCGATGCATTGCGGGCGAAACCGCCGCGCACACCCGTCCGGCTGCCCCGGATGGCCGGATTCCAGAGCCGCACCATCACGAGCGAGGAGGCCGCCAACGCCGGCGAGCCGATCGCCGCTGCGCGAGACCTCCTGCGCAAGGGCGGCTATCGCGTCGCGCTGTTCGAGGACGCGCGGTCCACGTCTGTCTCCGCGGAGCGCGGCTACCTGCGAGAGACGGGCAACCTCGTCTTCCACTCAGCGCTCGTGGGCATCCTGCTCGCGGTCGGCCTGGGTGGCGGTTTCGGCTACAACGGCCAGAAGGTGGTCGTCGAGGGGCAGAGCTTCGTCAACAGCCTTCCGTCGTACAACTCCTTCAACCCGGGTCGATTCTTCAACGACTCGTCTCTGCAGCCGTTCTCGATCCGCGTCGACAGTCTTGACGTCGCGTACGAGACGCAGAATGCGAACGCGATGGGCCAGCCGCTCGACTACACGGCCCACGTCACGACGACCGGGCCGGGATCGGCGTCTGCGACTACGACCATCAAGGTGAACGACCCGCTCGAGATCGGCGGGACGCAGGTGTACCTGCTCGGTAACGGCTATGCGCCGACGATCACTGTGCGGGACCCCGACGGCGCGATCGTCTTCCAGGATTCGGTTCCCTTCCTGCCACAGGATCCGAACCTCACCTCCCTCGGCGTCATCAAGGTGCCGGACGGGCTGGCGAAACAGCTCGGGATGATCGGCTTCTTCTATCCGACCAAGGGAGACAGCCAGACCGCTGCAGGTGCGTTCGCGTCGACGTTCCCCGGTCTGAAGAACCCCCTGCTCACGCTCAACGTCTACCAGGGCGACCTCGGGGTCAACTCGGGTGTTCCGCAGTCCGTCTACAACCTCGATACGGACAAGCTGACCCAGCTGACCGGCCCCGGCACGAAACTCAAGGCACTCGAGCTCGCCCCGGGCCAGACCGCGCAGCTGCCGAACGGGCTCGGGAGCGTCAGCCTGGACAACGTCAAGCGGTTCGCTTCGCTCGACGTCCACCACGACCCGACCCAGGGCTGGGTACTGCTCTTCGCGATCCTGGTACTCGCCGGACTGCTGACGTCGCTCTTCGTGCCGCGCCGACGGATCTGGGTCAAAGCGATCCGCGGCGACGACGGATCCCTCACCATCGAATACGCCGGTCTCGCCCGCGGTGACGATCCCAACCTGGCGGCTGCGGTCAGTGCGCTGGCCGACCGCCATATCGCGTCACTCACCACAACAGAAAACACTTAGGCTTACACCGTGACTGACACCCTGGCTCAGCTCTCCACACTCTGCATCTACTCCGCGATGGGCATCTACGCCTTCGCGTTCGTCGCGTTCGCGCTCGACCTGGCGCGCCGCGGCGCACGGGCGACGATTCCCGCGGAAGTCCCGAGCGCCGTGGAGCGCCGCGCGGAAGCGACCGCCACCGCTCAGGGCGGCGGAACGACCACGACCCTCACCCGCATCAGCACCCGCGTCGAAGACGAGGTCCATCGCGGGGGCGAGACATCGAAGAGCCTCCGCGTCGCGTTCGCGCTGACGATCCTCGGATTCGCTTTCCACCTCGCCGCGGACATCCTTCGCGGTGTGGCGGCCGGCCGCGTTCCGTGGGCGAACATGTGGGAATTCTCGATGACCGGCACCCTGGTCATCGTCGGAGTCTTCCTCCTCGTGAACCTGCGCTTCGACGTCAAATACCTCGGCACGTTCGTGCTCGGCCTCGTCTGCATCCTCCTGATGATCGCGACCGTGCGGTACTACGTTCCCGTGGTTCCGCTGCCGCCGGCGCTGCAGTCGTACTGGCTGGTCATCCACATCATGGTTGCCATCCTCGGCACGGCTTTCTTCGCGCTGGGGTTCGCGCTCTCCGGGCTACAGCTGCTCCAGGTCCGGCGTGAGCGCCAGGTCGCAGAGTCGAAACCGCAGCAGTTCCGCTTCCTCGCCACGATGCCCGGGTCGCAGACACTCGAGAACCTCGCATACCGAGTCAACATCGTCGGCTTCATCTTCTGGACGTTCACGCTGATCGCCGGGGCCATCTGGGCCGAGAAGGCGTGGGGCCGCTACTGGGGCTGGGACACCAAAGAGGTCTGGACCTTCATCATCTGGGTGATCTACGCCGGGTATATCCACGCCCGCGCGACCCGCGGATGGCGCGGCTCACGGTCGGCATGGCTTGCGATCATCGGCTTCTCCGCTGTGATGTTCAACTTCGGAGTCGTCAACGTCTTCTTCCACGGCCTGCACGCCTACTCCGGCCTCTAGGGCGAGGCGCGAGCGCACAGGTTCTGCGCGAGTTCCGCGCCAGCGCACAGGTTCCGCGCCAGCGCACAGGTTCTGCGCGAGCGCACAGGTTCCACCGTGTGCGACGGTTCAGAAGGTGGGCGCGGGCCGCAGCCGCGACCCCACCGTGTGGCAGCTACGCGTCCGCGTGCTGGATGACGGTGTCGGTGCCGGGGTAGACCAGCGTCTCGTGCCCGTCATCGAAGCGGACCAGGTACGGCGGCGCACCGTCCGCCCCGTGGACCTCGAGCACCTCGCCAGAACGATCCGGACTCTCGACCGTCTTGCCGTGGATGACGAGCCTGTCTCCAACCGATGCCTGCATGGTCCCATCATCTCCTTCGACGACACCCCTCAGGCTACCCTCAGCGCCGACGCTTTGACAGAGCAGCCGCGCCTCAACGCGCCGCATCCACCTGTTGCACCGCTTCTGCCAGCTCCACCGCAGCGGGCCGCCCGAAGAAGATCGCAGCCACGGCAGCGGAGAGCGCCAACGCGATGAGCACCGGGCCGACGATCGAGAGCGCCGGGGCCAGGCCCAGGGCCGTCGCGAGCACTCCGAGCCCGATCGCGACCGTGCCCTGCCCGAGGTAGGCGACGAGGTAGATGACCGAGAGGGTACCCGCGCGGTGGTCGGGTTGCGCGTAGCGGTTGACGAGTCCGAGGCTGCCGAGGAAGAGCATCCCATATGCCGCCCCGAAGATCACGGAAGTCACGACGAACAGGAGCAGCGACGAGAGATTCGCGCTGACGACGAGGAGCGCAGTCGCGAAGGCAGAGAGCAGCGCCCCCGACGCCACCGACGTGCGCGGTGCGAGTCGGCGCGCCGCGATCGACACCCAGCCGCCGACGAAGGCGCTGATCGCGAGCACGAGGCCGGCGATGAACGCGTTCTCCGTGTGCAGCACATCCTTGATCAGCTGCGCACCGAGCGAGATGAGCACGGCACCCACCGCGAAGCTGGTCGCGGCTCCCAGGGATGCGGCGACCACGACTCCACGCAGTCCGCGCGGAACACGAATGGGGCGCGGGCGCCAACGCGACCCGGGAGCCGCACTCCGGTCGTGCCGCGGCAGGAAGTTCACGGCAGCCGTCAAGGCCACGGTCACGAGCAGGAGCACCCAGAAGGTCAGCTCCCTCGGCCAGGGCGCGTACTGCACGAGCCCGCCGCCGAGCACCGTGGCGATGGTCAGGCCGACGGCGGTGGCGAGCGTGTTGATCGAGCTCGCCCACGATACGCTCCGCCCGTATTCGACGAGCGCGGCGCCGGCCGGACTCAGGGCGAGCCCGACCCCGATGCCTTGGAAGATGCGCCCCACGAACAGCCAGGCGACGTCGGGCGCGATCGCGAAGATGAGCACGCCGACCGCGATCGAACCGAGGCCGGCGAGCATCGTCGTCCGCCGCCCGATGTAGTCGGAGATGCCGCCGAATACGACGAGGACCACAACGAGCACGATCGGATAGACCGCGAAGATCGCCGTGATCACGGCGGGTGTGAGGCCCCACGCCTGCTCGTACACCGGGTAGATCAGGGCTGGGGCGCCGCTCGACCAGAGAGCGACGACCACCACCGCGGCGGCCGTCCAGAATCTCGCGCGTACAGGAAGTGTTGCTGCCATGCTGGGGCCTTTCAGCGAAGCGGTGCGGGTTTCGGATGCGCGGGCTGCGGTGTCTACGCCTGTACCGTGGGCCAACGCGGAGCCGACGAGCGCCATTCCCTCATCGCTGATCCCATCCCGGCTGATCCCATCATCGCTGATCCCACCCGAGCTGATCCCATCCAGCGGGTCAGAGCGCTTCGGCCCGTTCGACCAGGTGGAAGCAGCGGGTGACCCGGTCGAGCCACCACTGCCGGCGTTCGGCGTCGACCGCGAGCGCGTCGAGCCGTCGCTCGCTGACGACCGGCCGTGCCACCGAGATCGAACCGTCGACGGGGAGCAAGGGCTCGTCCGTCACATCGGCGAGGAACATCGCGGCCGTGCCGAGCCCGCAGTCGTAATCGAGCGCGGGGATGGCCGCGGCGAGGTGCGCTCCCATCGCAATCCCGACGGACGTGTCGATCGCACTCGAGACGACGACCGGCAGCTCCACCTCGGCAACGATCCGCAGGGCCGCGTGGATGCCGCCGAGCGGTTGCGCCTTGAGTATCAGCACATCCGCCGCCCGCGCATTCGCCACCGCCAGCGGGTCGCTCGCCTTGCGAACGCTTTCGTCGGCGGCGATCGGCACGCCCATGTATTTGGTGCGACGACGGATCTCGGCCAGTTCCTCGATGGTCGCGCAGGGCTGTTCGACGTACTCCAGGTCGAATTCGGCGAGCGCATGGATGGCGTGCTCGGCTTCGTCGACGTTCCAGAGCGTGTTGGCGTCGACGCGGATCCTGCCCTCCGGTCCCAGCGCCGTGCGCACCGCCCGCACGCGCGCGACGTCCTCCGCGAGCGACTGCCCCGGTTCGGCGACCTTGACCTTCGCCGTCCGGCAGCCCGGGTAGCGGCCGAGCACCTCGGCGACCTCGGAAGCCGGGATGGCCGGGACGGTCGCGTTCACGCGGATCGTGGTTCGTTGGAGCGGCGGCGTCGCTCTCCAGCCGAAGTCGATCGCAGCGTGCAGCCAGGCTGCGGCTTCGCGGTCGTCGTATTCGACGAACGGCGAGAACTCAGTCCAGCCTTCCGGACCCTCGATCAGTACGGCTTCGCGCACGGTGATTCCGCGGAATCGCGTTCGCATCGGCAGAGCGACGACGCGAGCGTTCGCCAACAGGTCGGCCAGCTCAGGCTGCATCCTCCCAGTCTGGCACGCGGACTTCATGGCGGCGGCAGCGCCAGACCCTAGGCTTGGGGCATGGCACCGGTCGTTTCCGAGATCTTCGACGCGAGCGCATGGAAGCCCGTCCCCGGCTTCGACGGGCTCACGGACATCACCTATCACCACGACCTCGCCGGGCGGGTGGCGCGCGTCGCGTTCAACCGGCCCGAGGTGCGGAACGCGTTCCGCCCGCACACGGTCGACGAGCTCTACG
This sequence comes from Leifsonia sp. Ger2509, assembly GCF_055231915.1. Taxonomy (NCBI): domain Bacteria; kingdom Bacillati; phylum Actinomycetota; class Actinomycetes; order Micrococcales; family Microbacteriaceae; genus Leifsonia; species Leifsonia sp. Ger2509. The sequence goes on along the minus strand of NZ_JBUYVB010000003.1, from coordinate 1,653,988 downwards.
CAGCTCTCGAGGATGCGCGGGCGAACCCTCGCATCGGCGTCGTCCTCCTGACCGGCAACGGGCCAAGCCCGAAGGACGGCGGATGGGCGTTCTGCTCGGGCGGCGACCAGCGCATCCGCGGGCGCGACGGCTACAAGTACGCCGATGGCGAGACGGCGACGGGCATCGATGCCGCACGCAGCGGCAGACTCCACATCCTCGAGGTGCAGCGTCTCATCCGGTTCATGCCGAAGGTCGTCATCGCCGTCGTTCCCGGCTGGGCGGCGGGCGGCGGACATTCGCTGCATGTCGTCTGCGATCTCACCATCGCCAGTGCCGAGCACGCCCGGTTCAAGCAGACGGATGCGGACGTAGGGTCGTTCGACGCCGGCTACGGCAGCGCATACTTCGCCCGCCAGATCGGGCAGAAGTTCGCGCGCGAGGTCTTCTTCCTCGCCGAGGAGTACTCCGCCCAGCGCGCCTATGAGATGGGAGCCGTGAACGCCGTCGTCCCGCACGCCGAGCTGGAGTCGACAGCTCTCGAGTGGGCGAACCGGATCCTGACGAAGTCGCCGACCGCGATCCGGATGCTGAAATTCGCCTTCAACGCCGTCGACGATGGTCTGGTCGGCCAGCAGGTCTTCGCGGGCGAGGCGACCCGCCTGGCCTACGGAACGGACGAAGCCGTGGAGGGCCGCGACTCCTTCCTCGAGAAACGGGATCCAGACTGGTCGCCGTTCCCCTGGCAGTACTGATGGCGCCGAGGTGACCCGGCCGCTTCGCATCGTCGACTCCGCGCAGCCCGCGGTCGTCCTGGAAGCGGTGCGCGATGTGCTCTCCGGCAACGGCCCGGCCGTCCTGCCGCGCGACGCGGTCGGCACGGGCAGCGACGCCGGCAGGAGCGCCGACCGCGGCGGCGACCGCGCGCGCACGCCAGGCGCAGCCCGTGTCCCCGCCATCGTGCCCCAGAACGTCGCCGTCGTCGTCGAGACGTCGGGTTCCACCGGGGCGCCCAAGCGTGTCGCGCTCTCAGCGGATGCCCTGCTCGCGAGCGCCGCAGCATCCGCGGGAGCTCTCGGCGGCCAGGGACAATGGCTGCTCGCCCTCCCCGCCCACTATGTGGCCGGCGTGCAGGTGCTCGTCCGGTCGGTGGCCGCCGGAACCGACCCGGTCATCCTCGCGCCCGGCCACTTCGACCCGGTCGCGTTCGCCGCGCTGGCACGGTCGATGACCGCGGATGCGCGGTTCGTCTCGCTCGTGCCGGTCCAGCTCGCGCGCCTGCTCGACGCCGCGGACGCCGATCCCCAGGTGCTCGATGTGCTTCGCGCTTTCGACGGCATCCTCGTCGGCGGCCAGTCCCTGCCACCGACGCTGCGCGAGCGGGCGGATGCGCGGGGCCTCGCCCTCACGGCCACGTACGGTTCGAGCGAGACGGCCGGCGGATGCGTCTACAACGGCGTCCCGATCGGGAGCACCCTGGTTCGCACTGTCGACGGCCTTCTCGAGATCGCCGGTCCGACGCTCGCGGAGGGCTACCTCGACGACCCCGTCAGAACCGACGCCGCCTTCCACCTCGATGCGGGGCATCGCTGGTATCGCACGGGCGACCTCGGCCGGGTCGAAGCGGGCACCGTCGTGGTGACCGGCCGAGCAGACAGCGTGATCATCTCGGGGGGCGAGAAGGTGCTCCTGGCCGCCGTCGAGCGGGTCGTCCGCGCACAGCCGGGCTTCGAACACGCGGTCGTGGTCGCCCGGAACAGCGCCGAGTGGGGGCAGGTCCCCGTCGTCGTATCCGACACGACGCCACCCATGGACCTCGCCGCACTCCGCAGCGCGGTGGTGGAGGAGCTTGGACGAGCCGCCGCGCCGGCAGAGATCGTCCGGGTCGGACACGTGCCGATGCTCGCGAGCGGAAAACCCGATCGCGTTGCGATAACACGGCTGGTCGACGTGCATCCGACCCCATAGTGCGCCTGGATAGAATGCGCTCTGTGATGAGTCAGAACCGCGCGAAATCCCAGAAATCCAAGCCCGCCAACCGTGGCGGGAACCCCGCCGCGTCGGGGCGGAGGGGGCGTCCGGGAGCGCCGCGGACCAAGGTCAAGCCGGCCACCGCATCCGACTGGATCGCCGGTGCGCGACTGCGCACGCTCCCGCTCGGGATCTCCGCCGTCATCATCGGAACCGGAGCGGCGACCGTCGCGGAGGGCGCCGGTGTCTATCACCCGGTTCGCGCGGTCCTCTGCCTGCTCGTCGCGGTGTTCCTGCAGATCGGGGTCAACTACGCCAACGACTACTCCGACGGGATCCGCGGCACCGACCAATACCGCGTCGGGCCGGGCCGCCTGACGGGCTCGGGAAAGGCGGCGCCACGCACCGTGCTGCTGGTGGCCCTGACGTTCTTCGCGCTCGGAGCGCTCGCCGGTCTCACCCTCGTCGTGCTGACGCAGCACTGGTGGATGCTCGTCGTCGGCGCTGCGGCGATCGCTGCGGCCTGGTTCTACACCGGCGGCAAGCGGCCCTACGGCTACTACGGTCTCGGTGAACTGTTCGTGTTCGTGTTCTTCGGCCTGGTCGCCACCGCGGGCACCACCTACATGCTTGCCGGCGTGGTGAACCAGGAGTCCTGGTACGGAGCCGTCGCGGCAGGCCTGATCGCCTGCGCGGTGCTGATGGTCAACAACATCCGCGATATCGTCCCCGACAAGCAGGCGCACAAGCGCACGCTCGCCGTTCTGATCGGCAACGTCGCATCCCGGATCGTGTTCTGCATCTTCCTGCTGGTGCCGTTCGGGATCCTCGCCGTGATGGCGATCTTCTACCCGTTCGCGTGGCTGGGGTTTTTCGCGCTCCTTCTCGCCCTCCCGGCCTGTTTGATCGTCCTCGCCGGAAAGACGCCGCGCGAACTCATCCTCGCGCTGCAGCTGACGAGCTTCACCGGACTGGCCGTGGCGCTCGCGCTCGGCGCGGCCTACGCCTTCTGATCGGGACCGGGACCTGCGCTGTCGACTGCGGAGTCCTCCGCCTGGTCGTCGGCTGAAATGACGGGCTTCTCGCGGTGCCGCACGTCGTACAGGTCGCGCGAGACGGCTTCTCGCGGTCGGCGCAGGAAGATGTAGGAGAGGCAGAGCCCGATCAATGCGGCGGCCACGACGGAGATCCACGCCTCCACGCCGAGCAGGAGGAGGATCGCGAGGGGGACGATGAACACGAGGAGCCGAAGCACCGTGTATGTCACCCAGGAGGGAATGCCTTTCACGCTCCCAGCTTAGAGACACTCTCTGAGAGTTACGATTGACGCATGGTTCGCCTCTGGATCGTCCTCGGCGTCGTTGCCGCGGTCTTTTACATCTACTCTGTGGTGGACTGCGCGCTGTTCGACCGTGCGCGAGTGCGTGGCCTTCCCAAGCCGATCTGGCTTCTCGTCATCATCCTGTTCCCGATCATCGGGGGCATCCTCTGGTTCATGATCGGCCGAGGTCGCCGCAAGTCCCCGGTCGGCCGGCGCACCGTCGCCCCCGACGACGATCCGGAGTTCCTGAAGCGCCTCGCTGCCGATCGAGACCAGGAGGAGCGCATCCGGCGCCTCGAGCAGGAGCTCTCCGAGCTCGACAAGGATGGCCCTGAGAACGACCAAACCGGCCGACGGGATGCATGATGCCCCGACCGGCAACCCTGCCACCGACTACTCGCTCGCCCTTCTGACCGAATTCGTGCGCCTCGGCGTGCGCGACATCGTGCTGAGCCCCGGCTCGCGGTCGCAGGCGCTCGCCCTCGTCGCCGCGGAACTCGAGCACCGCGCATCCGTGCGGTTGCACGTGCGGATCGACGAGCGCGTCTCCGGGTTCCTCGCGCTGGGTCTCGCGGTAGAGAGCGGACGCCCGGCCGTGGTGATCACCACCAGCGGCACGGCAACGGCCAACCTGCATCCTGCCGTGCTCGAGGCGCACCATTCGATGGTCCCGATGATCGTGATCACTGCCGACCGGCCCACCGAGCTGCGGGGCATCCGGTCGAACCAGACGACGGTCCAGCCCGGGATGTTCGGTGCGGCGGCGCGGATGAGCGTCGACATCGATGCGCCGGTGGGCGATGCGGCCGAGAGCGGGAGCGCGCGTGACCTCGCGCGTGAGGCGGTGGATGCGGCGATCGGCGGGGTCAGCGGCGATCCCGGACCCGTGCAGCTGAACATCGCGTTCCGCGAGCCGCTCTCCGTGGCGGTGCCGGAGGGCGCGGTGGCGGATGCTGTGGCGGATGCCGTCCTGGATGCTGTGCTGACCGGGTCGGTCGCGGATGTCGTGGCGGCTGCGACCGGGGACGCTGTGGCGGATGCCGTGGCGGATGCAACGCTGGGCGATCCGACGGAACCGGCGACGTTCGGTCGCCCGCGTTTCGAGCTCGTCGCGGGCCCACGCACCGTGGTGGTCGCCGGCGCCGGTGCCGGCGCGGATGCCGAAGAGCTCGCCCGCGCCGGAGGATGGCCGCTGCTGGCCGAGGTCACCAGCGGTGCGCGGTTCGGCCCGAACCTCGTCGTCGCCTACCGGGAGCTGCTCGTCGTCGACGACTTCGGCGGCCGGGTCGAGCGGGCGATCGTCTTCGGTCACCCGACGCTGAGCCGGGAGGTCCCCGCGCTGCTCGTTCGGAGCGGCGTCGAAACGATCGTGGTCGCACCACGTGGAACCGAGGTGTACAACCCGGGCCACCGCGCGACGCTCGTCGGCTCTGTCGTCGCGGCCGCCGGCACCGACCCGAGCTCTCCCGAAGCCCGGGAATGGGTGGGCCGGTGGGTGTTCGCGAGTCGCTCGCTCCAGGCGGAGGCCGAGCGCGCATCCGATCCCGGAGTCGCCGTACCCGACCTCGACAGAGCGCTGTCCAGTAATCCGGTCGAGCGCGGAGCGTTCGCCCGGGCCGAACTGGCCGCCGTGCGCGCCCCGATCACGCGGGGGATGCTCGCCGAAGCGCTCTGGAGGTTCACCTGGCCGCACGACCGGCTGGTGCTCGGAGCATCCCGCCTGATCCGCGACGCCGACAAGATCGTGCCGGGAAAGCGCATCCGCGTGCACGCGAACCGCGGGCTGGCCGGGATCGACGGCACCATCGCCACCGCGATCGGAATCGCGCTGGCCAGCCGGGCATCCGCTGACGCTGCGGGGGAGGCGTCCGGGATCACGCGGGTGCTCCTCGGCGATCTCGCGCTGCTCCACGATGCGGGGTCGCTGCTCCTCGGCGACGGCGAGCCACGTCCGCAGGTGCAGCTGATCGTGGGCAACGATGGCGGTGGCACGATCTTTGACGGGCTCGAGGTCGCGTCGACCGCCCCGGCGGCCGCGCTCGACCGGGTGCTGTACACACCGCAACGGGTGGACATCGCCGCGCTCGCGAACGCGTACGGCTGGCACCACCAGCGCGTCCGGACGCGCGGCGAGCTCGACCAGGCGCTGTCCGCGCCTCCGGTCGGACCGAGCATCCTCGAGATCCCGCTTCCTCGCTGAGCTCGGAATGGGTCGGTCTTCCGCCGGACACGGCGGGCGACGTGCGAGCATGGAGTACTTCGACGACGAGGAGCCCGGACATGCGTGAAACCTTCTGGACCGCCGACCCGCGAGACCTGCTGAGGGCGGGCGACGGTTTCGTGCTCGCCGAGAGTCCGACCGGCGCGCGTCCGGGCTTCGACCGCGGGAAGAAGCACGGCTCCTATGCCCTGAGCGAGGGCGCCGCCGTGCTGCGTGACCTCCAGGAGAGGCTGTTCGCCGCCGGCACGGTCGGCGAGCGACGGCAGATCCTCCTGGTGCTGCAGGCGATGGACACCGCGGGCAAAGGCGGGATCGTCTCGCACGTCGTCCGCGCCGTCGACCCGAACGGCGTGCACTACGTGGCGTTCAAGAAGCCGAACGAGGTCGAACTGGCGCACGACTTCCTCTGGAGGGTGGCCAAGCAGGTGCCCGCCGCCGGCGAGTTCGGGGTCTTCGATCGCTCGCATTACGAGGACGTGCTCATCGCACGGGTCCGCGAGCTGGCGCCGCCCGCGGAGATCGAGCGCCGCTACGACGCGATCAACACCTTCGAGCGCGGACTGGTCGAGACGGGCACGGTCGTCGTCAAGGTCATGCTGCACATCAGCAAGGACGAGCAGAGGAAGCGGCTGGCACGGCGGCTGGACCGCGAGGACAAGCACTGGAAATACAACCCGGCCGACGTGGACGAGCGGCAGCACTGGGACGAGTACCAGGATGCGTTCCAGCGGATGCTCGACCGGACATCGACGGACCACGCGCCCTGGTACGTGGTTCCCGCCGACCACAAATGGTACGCGCGCCTTGCCGTACAGCACCTGCTGATCGATGCTCTCGACAGCATGCACCTGGACTGGCCCCAGGTGGACTACGACATCGAGACCGAGAAGGTCCGGCTCGCGCAGTCGTAGCTGTCGAGACCGGGAAAAGTCCGCCGATTCGGCGGAATCGCCCGGACTTTTCCCGGGCTCAACGGCTAGCCGAACGCCTCGACGATGGGGCGGAACTTCATCGTCGTCTCGTCCAGTTCGCGCTCGGGGTCGGATTCGGCGACAATTCCACATCCGGCATATGCCGTGAGGTCGCCGGTCTCGGTGAGTTGGGCGCACCGGAGTGCGATCGCCCATTCGCCGTCGCCATCCGCACCGACCCATCCGACCGGGCCCGCGTAGCGCCCGCGGTCGAAGGGTTCGAGCCGGCGGATGAGCTCGAGGGCGTCATCGGTCGGTGTCCCCGCGACGGCGGCCGTCGGGTGCAGGGCGTCGATCAGGTCGAGCGATGTGGAACCGTCGCTGAGCGTGCCGGCGACATCGGTGGCGAGATGCCAGAGGTTCGGCAGCTTGAGGGTGAACGGCGCTTCGCTCGCCTGGAGCGCGCTGCTGTGCGGTTCGAGGGCCGCGAGCACGCTCTTCACGGCGAACTGGTGCTCGTCGAGGTCTTTGGGGCTGGCCGCCAGCTCGACCGAGGCCCGGCGATCGGATGCGCCATCCGGCCCGCGCGAGATCGTGCCGGCGAGCACGCGGGCGCTCACCGTTCCATGGTCGACGCGCACCAGCGTCTCCGGGCTCGAACCGACCAGGCCGTCGACGGCGAAGGTCCAGCAGTCCGGGTAGCCGAGCGCGAGCTCGACGAGGGCACGGCGGACGTCGGACTCGAGGGGGAGGTGGCCCACGAGGTCGCGAGCGAGGACGACCTTGCCGAGGTCGTGGGCGCGGATGTGGGTGACGGCATCCGCCACCGCGTCACGGTAGGCAGCGGGTTTCAGCGAACCCGGTAGAAGGGAGAGACGGTACTCCGTGCCGAACGTCGTCGGCTGCGGTGCGGCGAGAGTGCCGGTGGAACCGGTTGGCCGGATCCGGGTGATCCAGGAGCGACCGCCACGCCGGCCGATGACCACCTCGGGCACGATCAGGACGCTGGTGAGTGCGCTGTCATCCGCGAAAGCGAACGTGCCGAACGCGACGAGGCCGGTTCCCGGCTTCGCGATCGGATCGACAACCGTGGCTGCGGCGACCACCTCGCGCCAGGCGGTCGCCGCCGTGCGCATCCGGTCGGGTCCGGTGAATTCGAGACGGAGGGCGGTGCCGATCCCGGCGAGGCCCTCGCCCTTCCTCATCCACACGAGCGGTCGGCGCGCGTCGAGGAACGGCAGCAACTGGCGGACATCGTCGAGCGGGGTGGTCTCGACCGTGAGTTCGACGACGCGGGGTTCGTGCGCCGTAGTCGAAAGGGGAGTCACTGCTCAAGCCTACGCCCGCGGAACTGAGCGTCCGGTGGGCGCGGGATGGGGAGAAGAAGTGGAAAGGTAAGCTAGCACGGTGAGTAAGGCCGACCTGAGCAAGAAGCCCGAGCAGGTCGCTGCGATGTTCGACGAAGTGTCGACGCACTACGACAGGACGAACACCATCCTGTCCGTCGGCAATGCAGCGCTGTGGCGGTACGCGACGACGCGCGCGGTCGACCCGAAGCCCGGTGAGCTCGTCCTCGACGTCGCAGCCGGCACGGGCACGTCGAGCGCATCGCTGACGCGCACCGGCGCCCGTGTCATCGCCGCCGATTTCTCCGCGGGCATGATCGAGGTCGGCCGCGAGCGCCAGGCCGGCAATCCCTTCATCGAATTCGTCCAGGCGGATGCGACGGCGCTTCCGTTCGGAGACGAGTTCGACGCGGTCACCATCTCGTTCGGCCTCCGCAACATCGTCGACCCGAAGGCGGCGCTCGCCGAGTTCCGCCGCGTGACGAAACCGGGCGGCCGCGTCGTGATCTGCGAGTTCTCCCGGCCCCCGGCCGCTGTCGTGCGCAAAGGCTACTTCGCATATCTGCGCTACGGTATGCCTGTGCTGGTCCGCCTGGCGAGCTCGAATCCCGTGGCATACGAATACCTGATGGACTCGATTGCGGAATGGCCCAGCCAGCCCGTGCTCAGCGAGTGGATGCGCGATGTCGGCCTCGAGCGCGTCGCCTATCGCAACCTGACGGCGGGGATCGTCGCATTGCACCGCGGTTTCGTGCCGCTCACCGAGGGGGAGTAGTGGCTTCAAGCGTTCCGGTCGCCAGGCGGGGGACCTCGCTTTCGGGCCAGGTCGGTCTGAGCGAGCGCATCTTCGCGTCGAGCGCGGACAAGAACTTCGCGGCGGCCGTCGACGCTGGGCTCGTCCGCGTCGAAGAGGGCCTGCACGCCGAGATGCGGTTCGCCGACAATCTCGCGGATGTGACAGCCCGCTACCTGCTCGAGGCCGGCGGCAAGCGGGTGCGGCCCATGCTCACCCTGCTGACGGCGCAACTCGGAGCGGGAAACACGCCCGAGGTGCTGACTGCCGCCGAAGCGATCGAGATCACCCACCTCGCGTCCCTCTATCACGACGACGTGATGGACGAAGCGCAGATGCGGCGCGGCGTGCCGAGCGCTCAGCACGTCTGGGGCAACTCGGTGGCCGTACTCACCGGCGACCTGCTGTTCGCGCGTGCCAGCAAGATGGTCGCATCCCTCGGCGAGCGGGCGATCAACCTGCAGGCGGACACCTTCGAACGGCTGTGCCTCGGCCAGCTGCACGAGACCATCGGTCCGCGCGACGGCGAAGACCCGATCGAGCACTACCTCCAGGTGCTCGCTGACAAGACCGGCTCGCTCATCGCCGCCGCCGCCCAAATGGGCGTCGCCTTTTCGGGTGCGCCCTCCGAGTACGAACAGCCCGTCGTGGTCTTCGGCGAGAAGGTCGGTGTGGCCTTCCAGCTCATCGACGACGTGATCGACCTCTCCGGTGCGGCCGCGGAGACGGGCAAGACGCCGGGCACGGATCTGCGCGCGGGGGTCGCGACCCTCCCCCTCCTCCGGCTCCGCGAGCTCGCGCTCACCGACCCGGAAGCCCTCGTCCTCCTCGAGCGGCTCGAGCGCGATGTCATCGGCACTGCCGATGATGGCACCGCCAGTGCAGCATCCATCTCCGCCATCGCGGCGCTCCGCGAGCACGCGGTCACCCGCCAGACCCTCGACGAAGCCCACCGCTGGGCGCGCGAGGCCGTCGAAGCGATCAACCCTCTTCCAGACGGTCCGGTCAAGAAGGCGCTCACGCGCTTCGCCGAAACCATCGTCGAACGATCCAGCTAGACCAACCCAGCCAGAAAGGGGCGATCACGCATGACCAAATTGAGACTGGCCATCGTCGGTGCCGGACCGGCCGGCATCTACGCTGCGGACATCCTCCTGAAGGCCGAGCGCGGTTTCGATGTCTCCATCGATCTCTTCGAGCAGCTCCCGGCGCCCTACGGACTGGTCCGCTACGGCGTCGCGCCCGACCATCCCCGGATCAAGGGCATCATCACCGCCCTTCGCGAGGTGGTGGACCGCGGTGACATCCGGCTCTTCGGTAACGTCCACTTCGGCACCGACATCACCCTCGACGACTTGAAGAAGCACTACAACGCCGTGATCTTCGCCACCGGCGCCATCCGGGACTCCGACCTGGACATCCCGGGGATCGAGCTCGAAGGCTCATACGGCGCGGCCGAGTTCGTGAGCTGGTTCGACGGGCATCCCGACGTGCCGCGTACGTGGCCGCTCGAGGCCGAGTCCGTCGCTGTGATCGGCAACGGCAATGTGGCCCTTGATGTCTCGCGGATGCTCGCCAAGCACGCGGACGACCTGCTGCCGACTGAGATCCCGGCGAACGTCTACGACATCCTGAAGGAATCGCCCATCACGGATGTGCACGTCTTCGGTCGTCGCGGGCCGGCACAGGTGAAGTTCACGCCGCTCGAACTGCGCGAGCTGGGCGAACTTCGCGATGTCGACATGATCGTCTACGACGAGGACTTCGAGTACGACGATGCGTCGAAGGCGGCGATCGCGAGCAACAAACAGGTCATGGTCATCGACCGGGTGCTGCAGCAGTGGCGCCAGCGCGAGGTCGGCACGGCGTCGCGGAGGCTGCACCTGCACTTCTACGCGAAGCCCCTCGAGATCGTCGACGACGGCACCGGGCATGTGTCCGCCATCCGCTACGAGCGCACGGCACCGGATGGGGAGGGCGGCGTGCGCGGGACCGGCGAGATCCGCGAGATCCCGATCCGCGCCCTCTACCGGGCGGTCGGATACTTCGGGTCGCCGCTCGACGGCATCCCCTACGACGAGAAGCACGGCGTGATCCCGAACCGCGAGGGGCAGGTGCTGCACAAGACAGACAACACGCGGATGTACGGCGTCTACGCGACGGGGTGGATCAAGCGCGGTCCGGTCGGGCTGATCGGGCACACCAAGTCGGATGCGATGGAGACGATCAAGCACGTCATCAACGACCAGGGCAACTGGTGGACGCCGGTCGACCCCTCGGAGGGGTCGATCGTAGCGCTGCTGCGCGAGCGCGGTGTCGAGTACACGAACCTGGACGGGTGGCACAACCTCGATTCGCACGAGCTGGCGCTCGGCGAGGCGGAGGGTCGGGTGCGGATCAAGGTGGTCCCGCGCGACGAGATGGTGCAGATCTCCAACCGTTCGTAGCCGGGTTCGACGCACGAGAGGGTCACGTGCGGACGAGATCGCCCCGCGCACCGGGCACCCTCGGCCGCAACGGGCACTCTCTGAGCTGAAAGCTCCCCGCTAGGGTGTGAACGTGGCGCAGGGGACTGTGTGGAAACCGGATGTGCTCGGCGAGCACTTCGAGCAGCTGACGATTCCGCTCGAACCGGATGGTGAGGGCGAGGTCGTCGCGACGCTCGTCCGCTACCGGCCCGCGCCCCGCCCCCACTTCGCGAAACAACCCGCGGACGGCGCGGACGTGCTCTATGTGCACGGCTGGTCCGACTATTTCTTCCAGACGCAGCTCGCGGAGTTCTGGCACCGGTCGGGTGCGCGGTTCTTCGCCCTCGACCTTCGCAAATACGGCCGAAGTCTGCGGCCGCACCAGACGCCGGGCGACGTGGACGACCTCGCCGCGTATGACGAGGAGATCGGAGCGGCCCTCGCGATCATCCACGACGGCGAGGTCGACGCGCGTCGACCGCTGATCCTGATGGGGCACTCGACCGGCGGCCTGACCCTCAGCCTCTGGGCCGACCGCAACCCCGGTCGGGCGGCGGCGATCGTGTTGAACAGCCCGTGGCTCGAGTTCCAGGCGCGGGGTGCGGGGCGCGCCGCCCTCGCACCGTTGATCGGCATGCAGGCCCGCTTCGAGCCGCACGCGCCCCTCCCGAACGTGGACCTCGGCTTCTATACCCGCTCGGTGTCATCGACGCTGGACGGCGAGTGGACGTACGACCTGAACTGGCGGCCTCTGCGAGGCTTCGCCGTGCATCCGGGGTGGCTGAACGCGGTGCTCGTGGGGCACGCGCGGGTCGCCGCCGGGCTCTCCATCGATGCGCCGGTGCTCACGCTCTTGTCGGCGCGCTCGACGATCCTCCCACGCTGGACGCCCGACATGATGCGGAGCGACATCGTGCTCGTTGTGGAGGACATCGCCGCGCGCGCGGTTCGCCTGGGTGCGACGGTCACAGTGGCCCGGATCGAGGGCGCGCTGCACGACGTGACGCTCTCGGCGCCGGATGCTCGCGCCGACGCCTACGCGCAGGTCACGCGCTGGCTGCGCGGCTACCTGCATGCCCGGTAGGCGCGCCCACGCGTCGGGCGGCGTTGTCTGGCCGGCGAGAGTGCCCGTTGCGGACGAGATAGCCCCGCGCACCGGGCACTCTCGGCTGCAGCGGGCACTCTCGGTGCGAAAGCCCTAACGGAAGTTGACGAACTGCAGCGCGACGTCGAGGTCCGCGTTCTTCAGCAGTGCCATCGTCGCCTGAAGGTCGTCCCGGCTCTTCGACGACACCCGCAGTTCGTCGCCCTGGATCTGCGACTTGACGCTCTTGGGCGCTTCGTCGCGGATGAGCTTCGAGATCTTCTTCGCCGCATCCTGCTCGATGCCGTTCTTGATGCCCGCCTCGATGCGGAACTCCTTGCCAGACGCGAACGGCTCGCCGGTGTCGAGACTCCGCAGCGAGATCCCGCGCTTGATGAGCTTGGACTCGAAGACCTCCAGGACAGCCTTCACCCGCTCCTCGGTGTTGGCTTTCATCAGGACCTTCTCGCCGCTCCACTCGATGGAGGCGCCGACGTTCTTGAAGTCGTATCGCTGCTCGACCTCTTTGCGTGCCTGGTTGAGGGCGTTGTCCGCCTCCATCTTGTCGACCTTGCTGACCACGTCAAAAGATGAATCTGCCATTCACCCAGTTTATGGGCGCGGGTCAGGAAGCGGGATCCGGTCGCGCGGAGCTCGACCGGACGACCAGCTCGAACGGTAGCGCGGTGTTCACCGGCTCCGGGTGGGTCTCGTCCGGTTGCAGCACGCCCATGAGGAGTTCGACGGCCTTCTCGCCCTGGCCCGTCGGGAACTGCGCGACCGTCGTCAGCCCGAAGAACTCTGCCAGCTCGTGGTCGTCGATGCCGACCACGGAGACATCGTGCGGCACGCTCAGGCCCAGGTCGCGGGCGGCAAGGATGCTGCCGATCGCCATCTCGTCGGATGCCGCGAAGATCGCGGTCGGCCGGTCCCTGGGCGCGCCGAGAAGCTGCTTCGCCGCCTGGTAGCCGCCACCGATGGTGAAGTCCGCCGGCTGGTACAGCTCCGGACGCAGTGGCACGCCGGCGCCCGTGAGCGCCTGCTCGTAGCCGATCCGCCGGTTCGTCGGGATGTGGAAGTCGAGGTCGAACTCCTTGTGGCCTCCGACATGGGCGATCCGGGTGTGCCCGAGGGCGAGCAGGTGCTCGGTCGCCAGGCGGGCGACGGCGACGTCGTCGATCGTGAGGGTGCGGACGCCCGCGAGAGGGCCGCCGACGCCGACGATCGGCTTGCCGAGAGCGAGAAGCCGGCTGACCTCGTCTTCCGTGAGTTCGAGGGAGATGGCGATCACCGCATCCACCCGTTTGCGCAGCAGGAAGTGCTCGAACACGCTGCGGCGCTCATCCCCTCCACCGCTGAGGTTGTACAGGGTGAGGTCGTAGCCGTGCCGCAGGAGTGCGCGTTCGGCGCCTTCGATGACCGACGAGAAGAACCATCGGTTGAGGTACGGAACGACGGCTCCGACATTCTTCGTGCGCCCGGATGCGAGGCTCGACGCGTTCGACGACACGACGTAGCCGAGATCCAGCGCCGCCTCCGACACCTTGAGGCGCGTGCCGGGCGAGACGTGGCCGTTGCCGCTGAGAGCGCGGGAGACGGTCGCCGTCGAGACGCCTGCGCGGCGAGCGACCTCATCGATTCCGACCACGGACACCTCGCAATCGTTCGCTCCGCCTCGCTAAATCCTAGCGAGCGCCGGGAGGGGATGAATGTCCGTGCGGCGTTCACCCCTTTCCGTGCAGGCGCCGGGCGGGTAAGCTGCCCATTCAACGCATCGGAGGCGGGATGAACGCGGCAGGGGCCCGACGATGACCGGGTGGATGTATGCGGCCGGACTGATCATCCTGCTCGGCGCGCTCGTAGTGGCGATCATGCAGCTGGTGAGGATACGGCGGGCTCCTCCGGGCCCCGGCGAACATGAGGCGCCGACGCCGTCGGAGAGCCCGGACGAGCCGATTTCACCAGACGAGCCTCGGTGAGTATCCTTATGTAGCGCCTTCGGTCAGATGAATACATGTGGTCGGGTGCGCCCTGGCGAGTTACCCAAGCGGCCAAAGGGATCTGACTGTAAATCAGCCGTCTTAGACTTCGGGGGTTCGAATCCCTCACTCGCCACGCTGTGATGAGTCGCGACCCAGGTCCTCGCTGAGTCGGAGATGTGTCACGAAAGAGCCCGGCCGGCGGCCGGGCTCTTTCGTCGTGCCGGCGCCACGCCACATGACGTGAGCTGAGAGGCTGTGCCGCCGAACAGGCTGACCCGCCACATCCGACCCGCCGCATCCCGACCTGATTCGGGGCCGCCGCTTCGACGAGGGTGCGTCTGTGACAGGCTGGGCCCATGACCGCTCCTGATGAACTCCTCTCCACGGCGGTTTCCATCGCCGAGCGCGCGAGCGAGCTCGTGCTTCGCCGGCGCCGCGAGGGCGTCGAGATCGCCGCGTCCAAATCGTCCGCCGAAGACATCGTGACGCTCGCGGATCGCGAGTCGGAGAAGCTCATCCGGGATGCGCTGGCCGAGGCGCGCCCGAACGACGGGTTCTTCGGTGAGGAGTCGGGCGCCGAGAAGGGAACGAGCGGACTGACGTGGGTCGTCGATCCCATCGACGGCACGGTCAACTACGCGTACGACATCCCCGCCTACGCCGTCAGTATCGCCGTGGTCGAAGGCGATCCGGACCCGGCGACCTGGCGCGCCCTGGCGGGTGTGGTCGCCAATCCGGCGATCGGCGAGGTGTTCACCGGCACCGCGGGCGCCGGATCCTTCCTGAACGGCGCGCGCCTTCGCGTGCGAACCGGTGTCGAGCTGCCGCTCGCCCTCATCGGAACCGGCTTCTCGTACTCGGCCGAGCTTCGGGTGAAGCAGGCCGGGGTGGTGCAGGGGCTCATCGACCAGGTACGTGACATCCGCCGCATCGGCTCGGCAGCGCTCGATCTCTGCTCGCTCGCCGCTGGACGGCTCGACGGATACTACGAGCGGATGCTCAACCCGTGGGACCACGCGGCCGGAGCGTTGATCGCGCGCGAAGCCGGCGCCAAGGTGGGCGGACTCGGCGGCGGGTTGGAGAGCAAGGACCTGCTGATCGCGGCGGAGCCCGGGCTCTATGAGCAGTTGGTCGCGGCGCTCGACGCGCTGGGCGTGGCGGACTGACGCGAACGTACGTCGCGCGCTGCGTCCCGCCGAGGCGGATGTTCAGAATTCAGGAACGTGTGAGCCCGATCAGGCCGAAACGGACGATTTCGGCCGTTCAGCGCCGCGTTGGGCGTGAGGGTTCCTGAATTGCGAGATGTGGTGACGCGGCGTCGACTTGCCGATCGTTCAGAAATTCAGGAACATGCGCGTCCGATGAGGCTGAATCGGCCGATTTCGTCCGTTCTCCGCCGTTGTGGGCGCGAAGGTTCCTGAATTCCGAGACAGGGCCGCCCCGCGCAGGCTCTGCTGGCGTTCAGAAATTCAGGAACGTGTGGGCCCGATCGGGCTGAATCGGCCGGTTTTGGCCGTTCAGTGCCGCTTCGAGCGTGAAGGTTCCTGAATTACAGCGGCGGGGCAACGTTGGGGGACGCGCATCCGCGCCGCGCCTCAGGCCAGCCAGACCGTCGTGTCGGTCGGCAGCGTGCGGCCGGAGAGCGGCCCGCTCGCGAGCACGAGCTCCCCGTCGGGCAGCTCGACCGGCGCCTCGCCCAGGTTCGCGATCACCGTGAGGCCGCCGTTGCGGAACGCGACGACGTCCGTGCCGAATCCGTCGAGCCACTCGATCGCGCCCAGCCCGAGGTTGCGCTCACGACGCACGGCGAGGGCCGTGGTGTACAGCGACAGGGTGGACGCCGGGTCGCCGAGCTGGACATCCCGCGCGAACCCGGCCCACGAGGCCGGCTGCGGCAGCCAGCTGGCAGCCGTCGGGCCGAAACCGTAGGAGGGTGCGGATGCTTCCCACGGGATGGGCACGCGGCATCCGTCGCGACCGTAGCGCTCGCCGTTGGTGCGGAACCAGGTGGGGTCCTGGCGCGCCGAATCGGGGAGGTCGATCACTTCGGGGAGTCCGAGCTCTTCTCCCTGGAACAGGTAGCTGGAGCCGGGCAGCGGGAGCATGAGCGCGGTCGCGGCACGGGCGCGGCGGAGCCCGAGGACCGCGTCGGGCTTTCCGGGGGTCTTCGGGCCGATGCCGTGACCCTGCAGGTTCTCGCCAGTGAGCGCCAGCCTGGTCGCGTGCCGGACCACATCGTGGTTCGACAGGACCCAGGTGCTCGGGGCGCCGACGCCAGCGAAAGCCGAGATCGAGTGGTCGATCACGCAGCGCAGCTCTGCGGCCGACCACGGGGTCTCGAGGTATTCGAAGTTGAACGCCTGCTGCATCTCGTCGGGGCGGACCCACCGGGCCAGCTTCTCGAGCGGCTCGACCCAGGCTTCTGCGCAGAGCACACGGTCGTCGTCGTACTCCTCGAGAACGTCGTGCCACTCGCGGTAGATGTCGTGCACGCCGTCCTGCGCCCAGTATGGCGCCGTCGGCGGTTCGGAGCTGATGTCGGGCTCGAGGGTGGCCGTGCCGCCGCCCATGCTGCCGCCAACCGCGGGCGGCGTGTAGTCGGGAAGCCCGGCCGCCTTGATCATGCCGTGGGCGACATCCACCCGGAAGCCGTCGACGCCGCGGTCGAGCCAGAAGCGGAGGATGCCGCGGAACTGCTCGCGCACCCACGGGTTCTGCCAGTTCAGGTCGGGCTGCGACGTGTCGAACAGGTGCAGGTACCACTGGCCGGGCGTGCCGTCGGGCTCGGTGATGCGGGTCCAGGCGGAGCCGCCGAAGACGGACTCCCAGTTGTTCGGCGGTAGTTCGCCGGCGGCGCCCTTTCCGTCGCGGAACATGTAGACCTCGCGCTCGGCGCTGCCGGGCTTCGCTGCGAGCGCCGCCCGGAACCACGCGTGGTCGCTGGAGGAGTGGTTGGGGACGATGTCGACGATCACCCGCAGGCCGAGGGCGTGGGATGCGGCGAGCATCCCATCGAAGTCGGCGAGCGTTCCGAAGATCGGGTCGACGTCGCAGTAGTCGGAGACGTCGTAGCCGCCGTCGCGCTGCGGGGAGGTCTGGAACGGCGAGAGCCAGACCGCGTCGACGTCGAGGTCGCGGAGGGCCGGCAGGCGGCGGGTGATGCCGGCGAGGTCGCCGAGGCCGTCGCCGTCCGAGTCAGCGAAGGAGCGCGGGTACACCTGGTAGATGACGGCGGTGCGCCACCACTCGCGGCCCAGGGTGGGCTCGGTGGGCGCAGCGCTCTCGCGTGCTGTCTCGGTGGGCTCGGAGATGACGATGGTCGAGTTCACAGGAATCCTCAGTCGTTCGGTGGGCGCAACGCTGGGCTCGAGTCGGTCGTTGACGTCGATGCTATCGAAGCGAGCCGCCCGGAAGCTGGGTACCGAATGTAACAATCGTGCAAACGCTTCCATGATCGACCCTACACGACAGCTTCGTGCTGCCGCCAAATCGCCCGCATTCCTCGGCAATCCACGTAAACACCCGCAGTTACGCACAATTGCATTCCTGCAATCGGCTTGCTATAACTGGAAGCGCTTGCATCAAAGCGTCTGGGAGAACGGTCTCTCGCCACTGTGTCGGGGCGACCGTTCTCCGGAACATCACAGAAGAAAGGCACACCAATGAAGGTGACCAAACGGTCCTGGGTAGGAATCGCCGCCCTGGCCGCCACCGCGGTCGCGGCTACCGCACTCGCCGGATGCTCGTCGAACACCTCGGGAGAAGACCTCTCCAAGGGCTCGCAGACGCTGACCCTCTGGGTCGACACGCAGCGCGCGCCCGCACTCAAGGAGGTCGCCGCGCAGTTCAAGAAGGACACCGGCGTGACGGTGAAGCTCGTCGTCAAGGACTTCGCCAACGTCGACAAGGACTTCATCAGCCAGGTCCCGACCGGCAAGGGCCCCGACATGATTGTCTCGCCCCACGACAAGCTCGGCGCCTACGTGCAGAACG
Source organism: Leifsonia sp. Ger2509 (assembly GCF_055231915.1). NCBI lineage: Bacteria > Bacillati > Actinomycetota > Actinomycetes > Micrococcales > Microbacteriaceae > Leifsonia > Leifsonia sp. Ger2509. The sequence continues at coordinate 1,635,919 of NZ_JBUYVB010000003.1, read as the reverse complement.
GCGTCGTCGCCCCGCTCCAGCTCGGCGACAAGGAGAAGGACTTCGCCAAGGTCGCAGTCCAGGCCGTCACCTACGACGGAAACGTCTACGGTCTCCCGTACTCGATCGAGAACGTCGCGCTCATCCGCAACACGGAGCTCGCGCCGACCGCAGCCAAGACCTTCGACGACGTGCTCGCCGAGGGCAAGGCCGCTGTGGCCGCAGGCAAGGCGAAGTACCCGTTCCTGCTGGGCCTCGACCCCAAGCAGGGCGACCCGTACCACATGTACCCGCTCCAGACCTCGTTCGGCTCCTCGGTCTTCGCCCAGAAGGCGGACGGCAGCTACGATGCCAGCAAGCTCACCCTCGGCGACGAGGCGGGCGTGAAGTTCGCGACCGCTGTCAAGCAGTGGGGCAAGGACGGCGTGCTGAACCCGAACATCACCGGTGACATCGCACTCGATGCCTTCACCAAGGGCAAGTCGGCGTACTACCTCACCGGCCCGTGGAACGTGCCCGCCATCAAGAAGGCCGGCATCAAGTACTCGATCGACGCACTGCCGTCGGCCGGTGGCCAGGACGCCAAGCCGTTCCTCGGTGTGAACGCGTTCTTCATCAGCTCGAAGAGCAAGAACAAGGTCGCAGCGACGAAGTTCCTCGTCGACTACCTCGGCACCGACGCGGTCCAGGAGCAGCTGTACAAGGTCGGTGGCCGTCCGCCGGCGCTCACCAGCGCCTACGACGCTGTCGCCAAGACCGACGCCGACATCAAGTCGTTCGGTGACATCGGTCTCAACGGCGTTCCGATGCCGGCCATCCCCGAGATGGCATCCGTCTGGGCCGACTGGGGTTCCGCGGAGCTCCAGCTCATCAAGGGCGACGGCGACCCCGCCACCGTGTGGAACACGGCCGTCACCAACATCCAGTCGAAGATCAAGGGCTAAGCCCCCTCGCCGGGCCGGGGTCGCGCACGTCGCGGCCCCGGTCCCTGCACGCACCACAGGAGCAGCTGCACCATGAACGATGACGATCGCGTCGACACTCTCGACTCCGCGGATGAGCTCGCAGTCGACCCGGGTACGCAGGCCGATGGCACTGACCGGGCCCCGCGCATCCGCCCCCAGAAGCCGGCGAAGCCGGCACGGTCGGCGAGGCCGGAACGGACGAGCGGCTCCAGCGGCATCGGGGGACTGATCGCCAAGATCGTGCTGCTCGGCCTGCTCGACGCCTTCGCCGTCTGGACGGTCTTCGTCATGGTCGGCCTCCACATGTGGATCCCGGTCGCGGTCACCGTGCTCGTCACGGGCGTCATCAACTGGATCTACCTCGGCCGCGGCAAGCGGCTCCCCGCGAAGTACCTCGCCCCCGGGGTGTTCTTCCTCCTGCTCTTCCAGGTGTTCGTGGTCGCCTTCAGCGGCTACATCGCCTTCACGAACTACAGCGACGGACACAACAGCACCAAAGAGGACGCGGTCGCCTCCATCTCGAGCGCCGGCGCCAAGCGCATCCCCGATTCGCCCGAGTACCAGCTCAGCGTCCTCCAGCGCGGCGCTCCTCTTTATCTGCTCGTCACCGCACCCGACGGCACCACCTCGATCGGAACCACCAACCAGCCGCTCAAGCCGGTCACCAACGCCGAGAAGGACTCGACCGGTCGCGCCACCGGCGTTCCCGGTTACCGCAGCCTGAACCTCTCCGAGGTCCTCGACCAGCAGGATGCGATCACCTCGCTCAAGGTGCCGGTCTCCAGCAACCCGAACGACGGCTTCCTGCGCACCGACGACGCCAGCACGGCCTACGTCTACAAGTCCGACCTCACCTACGACGCGAAGGCCGACACCTTCACCGACGCCAACGGCGTCGTCTATGCCGACAACGGCAAGGGCGAGTTCCAGCAGGTCGACGGCACGAAGACGCTCAGCCCCGGCTGGAAGGTCGACGTCGGCTTGCAGAACTTCGTCAAGGCGTTCACCAACCCGCAGCTGGCCGGTCCACTGTGGAAGGTCATCATCTGGACCTTCGTCTTCGCGTTCCTGTCCGTGGCGACCACATTCGGCCTCGGTCTGTTCCTCGCGCTCGTGCTCAACCATCCGCGGCTGCGTGGCAAGAAGATCTACCGCGTGCTGGTCATCCTGCCCTACGCGTTCCCGGCGTTCCTCTCCGGTCTCGTCTGGGCCGGCCTGCTGAACCCGGAGTTCGGGTTCATCAACCAGGTGCTGCTGGGTGGGGCGCAGATCCCGTGGCTGACCGATCCGTGGCTCGCGCGGCTCAGCGTGATCGGTGTCAACCTCTGGCTCGGATACCCCTATATGTTCCTGGTCTGCACCGGGGCCCTGCAGTCCCTGCCGGAGGAGGTGGATGAGGCCGCCCGCGTCGACGGGGCGAGCCCGTGGCGGATCTTCCGCTCCATCAAGCTGCCGCTGCTGCTGGTCTCGGTCGCCCCGCTGCTCATCGCATCCTTCGCCTTCAACTTCAACAACTTCAACGTGATCTACATGCTCACGCGAGGTTGGCCGCGATTCACCGACACCACCCTCGACATCGGGTCCACCGACCTGCTGATCACGATGGTCTACAAGGTGGCGTTCGGGCAGGGCGGCGTGCGCGACTACGGTCTCGCCAGTGCGCTGTCGATCCTCATCTTCATCCTGATCGCGATCATCTCGATCATCGCGTTCCGCAAGACGAAGTCCCTGGAGGAGATCAACTCATGAACAAGAGGCCGTTCAACCTCCTCCGCTGGTTCGGCGACACCGGCTGGCGTCACGTCGTGGGCATCACGCTCGTGGTCGTCGCGGTCTTCCCGCTCCTCTACGTCGTGAGCGCATCCCTGAACCCTGGCGGTTCGCTCGTCGGCTCGAACGCGCTCTTCTCGACCATCGACGCGCAGAACTACGTCGCCCTGTTCACTAACCCCGACATGCCGTTCGCGCTGTGGTTCCTGAACTCGATGGTGATCGGCCTCGTCACCGCGGGCTGCACCGTCTTCCTCGGTGCGATGGCTGCGTACGCGTTCTCGCGGATGCGTTTCCGCGGTCGCCGCATCGGCCTGCTGTCGCTGATGCTGATCCAGATGTTCCCGCAGTTCCTCGCGGTCGTCGCGATCTTCCTGCTGCTGTCGGCGATCTCGGATGTGTTCCCTGCGCTCGGTCTCGGAAGCCAGCTCGGCCTCATCCTCGTCTACCTCGGCGGCGCGCTCGGCGTGAACACGTACCTCATGTACGGGTTCTTCAACACCGTGCCGGTGTCGATCGACGAGGCCGCGAAGCTCGACGGCGCCAGCCACGCGCAGATCTTCTTCGGCATCATCCTGCGGCTCGTCGCCCCGATCCTCGCGGTCGTCGGCCTGCTGTCGTTCATCGGCTCGACCGGCGAATACGTGATCGCGAGCGTCGTGCTGACCGACCCTTCGACCCAGACCCTGGCGGTCGGCCTGTACACGTTCGTCTCCCAGGAGTTCTCGAACAACTGGAGCATCTTCGCCGCCGGCGCAGTGCTCGCCGCGCTTCCCGTCGTGGCGCTGTTCCTCGCGCTGCAGAAATACATTGTTGGCGGTTTGACGGCAGGTTCGGTTAAGTAGGCACATGCTGCCTCATCACGACGGTTCGCCACTGTACGTTTCCAGCCAGGAGCCTGCGCTCGGCGACACCATCGCGGTGCGCCTGCGCGTGCCCCACGCGTGGGGAGCGGTGGATGCCGTCCGCACGCGGTCGAACCCGGATCACGAACCGCGGTTCACGGATGCGGTGGTCGTGTCGAGCGCCGACGGCTGGGACTGGTGGGAGGCGCCGCTGCACGTCGAGAACCCGGTGCACGGCTACCGCTTTCTCATCTCCCGGGCCGACGGTCGCAAGGTGTGGGTGAACGCCACCGGACTGCACGAGATCGAGACGCTCGACTCGGAGGACTTCACAGTGGTGACCTTTCCGGCGCCACCGGCGTGGGTGAAGGACACCGTGCTCTACCAGGTGTTCCCCGACCGGTTCGCGCGGTCGGCCGCCGCTGATGCGCATCCGACGCCCGACTGGGCGATCCCGGCCGACTGGTCGGACCCCGTCGACGTCGTGCCGCCCGCGCGCTCGCAGCAGTTCTACGGCGGCGACCTCGACGGAGTGCGCGAGCACCTCGACCACCTCGAGCGGCTCGGCGCCACCATGGTCTACCTGACCCCGGTGTTCCCGGCGCGCTCGAACCACCGCTACGACGCATCCAGTTTCTCCGTGGTCGACCCGTTGCTCGGGGGAGACGAGGCGCTCATCCGGCTGGTCGAGGCTGCGCACGAACGCGGGATGCGCGTCATCGGCGACCTCACCTCCAACCACTGCGGCGACGGTCACGAATGGTTCCAGGCCGCATATGGGAACCCGGATGCGCCGGAGAGCGAGTTCTTCTACTGGCTGAACGACGAGCACACCGAATACGTCTCGTGGCTCGGTGTGCCCAGCCTGCCCAAGTTCAACTGGAGCTCGGCAGAGCTGCGCCGCCGCTTCATCGAGGGGCCGGATTCGGTGGTCGGCCGCTGGCTGGCCGGTCCGTACGACCTCGACGGCTGGCGCATCGACGTCGCCAACATGACCGGCCGCTATCTCGACCACGACCTCAACGAGGAGGTGCGGCGCACGATCCGCCGCACGATGCTCGAGGTGAACCCCGACACGATCCTGCTCGGCGAATCGACCAACGACGCGGCCAGCGACTTCCCGGGCGACGCATGGCACGGCGCGATGACGTACACCAACTTCACGCGCCCGCTCTGGGGCTGGCTGTCCGAGCCCGACAGCGAGTCGTCGTACTTCGGGCTGCCGTTCGGCACCATCCCGCTGTATGACGGCGAGCAGTTCTTCGCCGCTCACCGGCAATTCGTGGCCGGGTTCCCCTGGCGCACGCGCCTCGGGACGATGAACGCCCTCGACACCCACGACACCCCGCGGTTCCTCACGAACGCGAAGCCCGGTGTGGTGCCGGTGGCGTTCGGGATGTCGGTGACGCTCCCGGGCATCCCGGTCGTGTTTGCCGGGGACGAGTTCGGGCTCACCGGCGTGGACGGCGAGGCATCGCGCACGCCGCTGCCATGGGCCGAGGTGGACGGGGCCGCAGCCGAGTCGATCGCGCTCTACAGCTCGCTCATCGGTCTGCGCCGCGCGCACTCCGCGCTGAACGGCGGGGGGATGCGCTGGCTGCACGTCGGCCCGGACGTGCTGGTGTATGTGCGGGAGGATGCGGACGAGTCGATCCTCGTCGTCGCCGCGCGCGAGGCGTACGACCTTGCCTTGCCGCCGGGGCTCGTGACCCGGCCGGATGCCGGGGTCGCGCCGCTCGTCGGTTCGGGTGGCCTGCAGGATGGCGGGTCAGGCATCCGCCTCACCGGTACGGGGCCGTCGTTCACCGCGTGGCGGCTGCCCGGGGTGACGCTGCCCGCGTTCGCTCTGTAGGGTGCTGGGAATACGTCTCCGGGGGAGGCGTTAGCTTGGAAGTCGGCCCATCACGAAGGAGACTCCATGACCGCACCGCGCAGAACCCTCGGCACCTCTGACCTCGAGGTCTACCCCCTGTCCCTCGGCGGGAACGTGTTCGGCTGGACCGCGGACCGCGACGCCTCGTTCTCCGTCCTCGACGGGTACGCAGCAGCGGGCGGCAACTTCGTCGACACGGCCGACGGCTACTCCGCGTGGGTGCCGGGCAACACAGGCGGCGACTCCGAGCGCATCATCGGCGAGTGGTTCGAGGCGCGGGGAAACCGGGATGACGTGGTCATCGCGACCAAGGTGAGCCAGCATCCGGACTTCAAGGGCCTCGCCGCCGAGAACATCCTGAAGGCGGCGGATGCGTCCCTCGAGCGGCTGAAGACGGACCGCATCGACCTCTACTATGCGCACTTCGATGACGAGAGCGTCCCGCTCGAGGAGACCGTCGGCGCGCTGTCCAGCCTCGTCGACGCGGGCAAGGTGCGGTACATCGGCATCTCGAACTACACGCCCGAGCGCATCGCCGAGTGGTTCCGCGTCACGAACGAGAACGGCCTGCACCGCGCTGTCGCGCTGCAGCCGCACTACAACCTGGTGGAGCGGGGCTTCGAGGACGCGTACCGCGACCTCGCGCAGCGCGAAGGCCTCGGGGTCGTGCCCTACTTCGCGCTCGCCAAGGGATTCCTGACCGGCAAATACCGCGACGGTGTCACGATCGACAGCCCGCGCGCCGCGGGAGCATCCGAGTACCTGGACGACCGCGGCCGCGGAGTGCTGGTCGAACTCGACCGGATCGCGCAGGCGCACGGTGTCGCGCCGGCCTCGGTGGCGCTCGCGTGGCTCGCCGCGCAGCCCACGGTGGTCGCGCCCATCGCGAGTGCGCGGAACGCGGAGCAGCTCGCCGACCTCGTCGCGAGCGTCGGGGTCGAACTCAGCGCTGAGGATGTGGCCGCGCTGTCGGACGCGTCGCTCGCGGGCGCCGAGGTCTGAGCCTTCTGTCGTCCTCTCGCCTGGCGCGAGCGCGGCGAAAAGTGCGGTAACGGTCGGTCATCGTGTGTTTTTGGCAGCCCTCGCGGGATGGTATTCTCGTACGGTTGCCAAAAACGGCCGACGGTCCACCGTCGTGCTCAGGCTTCGCCCCCTTAGCTCATTGGTAGAGCACTTCCTTGGTAAGGAAGAGGTAGTGGGTCCGATTCCCACAGGGGGCTCCGCCCTCCAGCGCAAACGGAGGCCGCGGCGGGGTAGCTCAGGTGGTTAGAGCACACGGCTCATAATCGTGGTGTCGCGGGTTCAAGTCCCGCCCCCGCTACTAAACCCCCAGGATCTCGCCATTCTGGGGGTTTTTTCGTAGGGCGTGCCGCTCTGCCGTCACCAGAGAGTTGAAACGGCCGGCGGCAGATCAACGGCCTTGAGTCCTCCCCGCGGATCCAGCTCGAATGCTGCGGTGAGCCTGAGCCTGGCCAGGAAGCGATCGTCGTGACTGACGAGAAGGATGGCTCCCCGGTACCCGGTGAGGGCGGTGACCAGCTGATCCACGCTTGTCCGGTCAAGGTTGTTTGTGGGCTCGTCGAGCACCAGCAGCTGCGCTGGCGGCTCGGCAAATAGCAGGCGGCCCAGCGAGACACGGAAGCGTTCGCCGCCTGACAGTGTGGCGACAGGACGGTTCACGTCCGCTCCCTTGATGAGAAGGCGGCCGAGCTGGTTCCGGATTTGGGCGTCGGGCACGGTAGGCGCAACCTCCCGCAGATTCTCAAGCGCGGAGAGTTCGTCATCGACGCCATCGAGTCGTTGGCTGAGGTAGCCGACCCGATCGGTGTGGAGCACGCCTGCCGGCCGCCCGGTTTCGGGCGCGCGCCCGTAGACGAGGTTTTCGAGCAAAGTGGTCTTGCCCACCCCGTTCGCTCCGACAATCGCGATCCTTTCCGGCCCTTGGATCGCGATCGTTCGATTGGTCCCCCGAAGTTCCCCGATCCGTCTGCTCGATGCGACGTCAGGGTCGGGAAGCTGCAGGCTGATCTTCTGGTCCGGCCTGACGCGCGCCGCTGCCTCTTCACGGGTCGCCTTCGCGGCGTCGAGACGATCGTCCAAGCCGGAGCGGAGTTTTCCCGCCGACACCTCTGCCCGGGAACCCAGCCCGTTCATGAGGATCTTGGATCCGCGCTTGTTCTCGTTCGCCGTCTTCGCCGTGCGCGCGCGGCGGGCGAGTTTGCTTTCCGCTTCGGCCCGTTGCCGTCGCTCAGCTTTCACTGCGTGATCCGCCGCTTGAGCTGCCTGGACTGCTGCGGTCTGCTGGCGCAACATCGGGGAAGCGGGGCCGCCACCGGTTGCCGGTGGCTAGACTCTGTCGACCTCAGAAATCAGCACGGTATCGATGTTAGCCGGTGTCAGAGCCAGTCGCCGAAGTCGTCCCAAGCAGAGTATTCGCCATCCCAGGCGGCTCAGAGGGCCGATGAGGCGGCGCAACCAGCAGGATCGAGACCTGCCCCCGTGTTCAGTCCGAGGTTGCCCGGATCCGCCCCGAGGATCCGGGAAATTGCACCCGGTCCATGAGCCTCGGCGCGGGCGGCCGTTCGGGCAAAAGCTCCGGGGTCGCGCGCTTTTTGGCCGGTCGGCATCGCTCGCAACCGCAGCAGTGAACCGGTCGAACAACACGTCCAGTTGAGCTGGCGTCACTTTTCCGAACGCCTCCACGTGGACCTTCTCGGTCATTTTTGGCGGAGCAGTTCGCAGCATCTATTCGTATCGATCCACAGCCAAGGCGTCGCTCGACGCCACCCCCTTCGGCAGAGGATCGGGTATCACGTCGGACTTACGTCCAAGAATGCGGTCAATCAAACTCATTTGTTCCCTTCTTTCTTGTGGTGACCGCGCGGTGGCAGGCTATGCGCCGCAGTGTTCAAGTCCCGACCCGCTAGTAAACCCCCAGGATCTCGCCATTCTGGGGGTCTTTCGTCGGCTGGGGCGGGGTCACCCCCACAAACCCAGCGAAGGCCGACGAGCTTGCTGGGGACTGTCGGGTTGGGAGCGGGGAAACAACCGGGCCCCACGCAGCATCCGCGATCCAACACGTTCTGGCCGGGACGCTCATCGGAGTCGCGGCCGGAAAGCTGGAGCTGAGGATTCTGGGCGTGAGCGGATTACGAGGTGAAGGGAACTGGCCGTGACGCCTCCTGATCGACGACAAGTCGCCGGTCACTCGACCATCGCAGCGGCATCGGATCGGTGATCCCGCCGCCGGCCCCGGTCTGTTCATCAATCTGGTTGAACGCAAGCAGCACCCATCGGCCGTCGCGCGTTTGCGTTGCCCGCCCGCTGTAAAAGTTGTCGTCGACCACCAGGTACGACTCGGATGCGTCGATCGTCCCGTCCGCGCGGACGGGGCAGGCCCAGATTCCGCCTGTCTCACCCGCCTCCCGCCGCCAGGGGCTGAGACCCTCGGTCGCGCAGGAGAAGAGGAGGATGTCCCAGAACCCGAGCCGGCGCGCGACCGTCTCGCACGCGGTCGACAGGTTCGGATACGCATCCTGATGGTCGAGCACCAGCCGCGTCGCGCGCAACTTGGTCTCCTCCGGAATCCTCTTCGGCATGATAAACAGTGCCCTTCCAGACTCGAAGGAAACGGCATCAAACCGGGGACGGCTCATGCCCTGTCTGAGCAAATTCGCAGATCCGGGGACTTTTCCGGCCGTCGACTGGAGGGTAACGTCTGCCGAGCATGGAAAGGAGATCAGCACGAATGGCATGAAGACGTTGTGGGCCGCGGTTCAGGGTGACCCGGTATTCATGCGTCGAGTCAACGGATGGCTGGCATTGTTCTGGGTCGTGATGATCCCGATATCCATTGCCACGGGGTGGGTGAACAGCGTTGTGTACGTCTCGGCGTTGTCGCTCTGGGCGCTCGTATCGGGACACTGGTCCGCCTGGCAGGCAGCACGGGTCGAGGTCAAACAGGAAGAAGATGCAAAGCGCAAGGCAGAAGAGGATGTGCCGGCGGAGGTGGTCGCCGCTCTCGTGGCCGAGACAACCGTCGAGCCCATAAAGGACGCGGCGTCCCCGACGGCGTAAATCGGTCGGCAAGACCGCCTCGGGCACGATTGCGGCAGCCTCGATTGCCGGTGGCACCAGGATCCACAATTGGCGGGGTGAACCTCGGGCTGAGCGTCACACGATCGGTGCCCGTGCCGGTTGGATCGCGAATTCCCGAATGGACGTCGCCCAGTCTTGACGGGGGTGCCAGTCGAGTTCCGCGGTGATCCGCTCGCTCGATGCGGTGATGTGTCGGACGTCGCCGAGGCGGAATTCGTTTGTGACGACCGGTGGCGGCCCGTTCATCGCCTCGGAGAGCGCCGAAGCGAAGTCGCCGATCGTGCGCACAACGCCGCTTGCGACGTTGAATGGCCTGAAAGTCTCGGGTGCGCAGCCCTCGAGCCACCGGCCTGCGGCGATGTTGGCCGATGCGACGTCGTGGACGTCGATGAAGTCCCGGCGCTGTCTGCCATCCTCGAAGACTCTCGGAGCGTGACCGTTCGCGAGACTGGTGCGGAACAGCGATGCGACTCCCGCGTACGGTGTGCCAGACGGCATCCTCGCCCCGAATACGTTGTGGTAGCGCAATGCGGCGACTCTTCCTCCGGTCGCCCTGGACCAGGCACGCGCGAGCTGCTCCTGAGTGAGCTTGCTCACCGCGTACACGTTTCGCGGGTCGGGCGCGGAATCCTCGCTGATGAGGGCTGGCTCGAGCGTTCGTCCACCGGGGCCGATGGGATCGAATCTCCCTGCCCTCAGATCGGCCAGACTGCGAGCGGGCGGTTGGATCAGCCGACCTCTGTCGCGGTAGAGCCCCTCGCCGTAGACGACCATCGACGAGGCGAGAAGGAGTCGTGCGACGCCGTGCCGTGCCATCGCGGCGAGCAGTCTGGCTGTGACGGTGACATTGGACTCGGTGTAGTCGGGGGCGTCGTCGAAGTCCACGCCGAGGCCGACCTTCGCGGCCTGATGGCAGACGACGTCGACGGAGTCGAGCACGCGGTCGGAGACCGCTCCTGCGTCGCCGACGATCAGGTCGATGTCGCCGCCAAGCGAGCTGAACCAGTCGGGGATCGCATCCGTTGGGTGCACCTCGGGACGCAGGGAGTCGATGACTGTGACGCGCCAGCCGAGGGATGCCGCCTCCTCGACGATGTGTGAGCCGATGAACCCGAGCCCCCCGGTGACGAGCAGATGCGTCATGGCGTCATCCGCTCTGCCGGATGCCGGGTGAGCACGCGGTCGACGGATGCTCGAGGGATCGACGGCCGCCCCCGGAATTCGTCGGGGATCGCCGCGACGATGGCGCCGACAGCGGCCCGGATACGTGGAGCGGCCTGTGCCATTCGCTCAAGCACCAGGGAGGCGTCTGCGGCTTCGGTGGTGTCACCGTCGGCCGTTCCGGTATCCGTGTCGGTGATGAAGGCCAAGCTCACGAGGCCGAGGTTGAGCTCGGCGGCCAGTACGGCCTCCGGGTATTGGGTCATGTTGACGATGTCTGCGCCGGCGGCCCGGAACCAACTCGCTTCGGCACGAGTGGAGAACCGGGGACCCTGAATGACGACGGTCGTACCCTCCGGGATGACCCGTTCGCCGAGGTCGATCAGCCCGCGCAGTGCAAAAGCACGAAGCTCAGGGTCGAACGGGTCGGCGGCAGCGAGATGCTGGACATCGTCGCCGTCGAAGAACGTATCCGATCGACCGTGCGTACGGTCGATCAGCTGGTCGGGAAGGAGGAACGAGCCGGGCGTCGCCCGCTCGGAGAGCCCGCCGACCGCCGACGACGAGACGATGTTCTGGACTCCGAGCGATGCGAGCGCCCAGATGTTCGCGCGATAGGGGACCCGGTGGGGCGGAAACGTATGGTTCTCGCCGTGCCGCGCCAGGAAAGCGACGGGGCGCTCACCCAGGCGCCCGACCCGAATGGGTCCGGACGGGGGTCCGTAGGGGGTCTCGACCGTGGCCGTCTCGGCCGCGTCGGATTCGAACAGGTGGTAGAGGCCGCTCCCTCCGATCACCCCGATCTTCGCTGTGGTCATCGTGTCTCCTGTCGGGCTCTGTCGCTCACCGATGGGCGGGCGAGATGTTGGGCATGGCGGGCACGGGCGACGGTGAGTGCTCCGGCGAGAACAGCCGTGACGGCGAGGAGCACGGTACCCTCCCAATGCTCGGGCAGGGTCGGTCGAACCGACAACGCGACCACGACCGCCAGCCACTCCCAGCGACGGCTGAGCGCGACAAAGGGGATGAGGATGAGCGCGTACCACGGGTAGTCCGGGCTAACGATCAACAGGACGATGCCGATCGAGACCGCCTGCGCATGCCAGGGCTGGCGGGGATCCGTGCGCCACCATGCCGCGACGAGGACAGCGACGACCAGCACGGCGGCGGTCACGGTCGCTGCCTGGCCAGGAAGGACGGAGGAGAGCAGCGCGAACCGCGATCCGGTGTCGTATCCTTCCTCGTTCAGGTAGCCGGGCAGGTATCCGAGGACGGCCCATCCGGTCGCGGCCAGGTAGGGAACGTAGGTGATGGCGAACGTGAGGGTGGCGGCGAGGCCGATCGTGAACGGTCGCCGTCGGGCGATCGGCGGCGCCGCGATCAGCGGAACGAACTTGGTGGCGGCGGCGAGCCCGATCCCGATGCCGACGAGGACGGCTCGGCCCGGGCCGATCGAGACCCGTGCGACGGGAACGGCGAGGAAGGTCGCCCCCACCACGATGAGCGCGCCCAGCGCATCCACATGGGAGTTGGTGACGGCTTCGCCCGCGACGAACGGCGACCATCCCCACACGGCCGCCCATCGCGCGTCCATCCCGCGTCGTCGCATCCCCACCACGAGGAGAGCTGTGGTCCCGAGGCTGATCAGCAGGCCCGCGACCTGCATCGGCCAGTACTGGGCGGACGCCGGCACGGTGGCGCGGACCGCGGCGAAGAATCCTTCTGCCACCGGCGGGTAGATGGTCGGGACCTGGGGGCGGTTCAGAGCCGTGCAGAGCACACTCCCGCCAGGAATGGTCGTAGTCGCCTCGATCCGGGGACCCGTGCAGCGGAGCTCCCCGTCGGCAGCGAGCACAGGCGACGGGAACAGCCACGTCTGCCGGTACGGGGCGAGCGCGTCCGCGGCCGGGAGGTACGCGTACGGCGAGACGCCCTCGTTCTGGACGATGCCATCCCAGGCGTAGCGGGCGGAATCTGTGCTGAGATTCGGCGGCCCGGCCAGCGCAGCGAGCCCGAGGGCAGCGGAACCTGCGAGGACGAGGACGATCGCGGCTCTCCCGTGAATGCGCAGCATGGTCAGGAACGCCGCGATCGCGAGCAGCCAGGCGAGCCCGGTCGCCAGCCCGAGCGGCACGCTCTGTCCGGGGACGAAGGCACTCAGAGTCGCCGCAGAAACCGCGGTCACCGCGACCAGGGCAGCGAGCAGCACAGAGACGGCGACGACCTTCACACGTCGAGTCTCCCGCGCCGCCGACCGTCGCCGCGTCGTTTCGGGCCGGCTGTTCGCGGACCGTAATATTTGGCGACCATTCGAACCGCGCGGCCGAACGAGAATCGTCCCATGTCGGTGACCGAGCGCGTCTCGAACTCCCTTGCAGAGCGGATGAGCCGCACGCAGGTGCTGTTCGCATCCCCCGCGCGCACCGCACGCACCACGGTGGTCATCGGCCGGTTGCTCGCCACCGCTTTCGTCGTCTGCTTCGTCACCGGTCTGTACAGCCATCTCCTGCAGGAGCCGCTGCCCGGCATGCGGTTTCCGACCTGGCCGGGCTTCTACGCGTTCACCCAGGGCCTCCATATCACGGTCGGGATCTCGATCTTTCCGTTGATTCTCGGCAAACTGTGGACGGTCTATCCCCGGTTGTTCGTCTGGCCGCCCGTCACCTCCGTGCCCGAGTTCTTCGAACGGGCGTCGATTGCTGTCCTGGTCTCGAGCGCACTGCTGGAACCGGTGATCGGGCTCGTCAACACCTACCAGTGGTATCCCTGGCCGTTCCCGTTCCGTCAGACGCATTTCGCGCTCGCCTGGATCATCGTGGGTTCGATCGCAGTGCACATCGCCTTCAAGCTCCCCACGATCGTGCGGTTCTGGCGGCGTCGGAGCGCAGTCGACGATCGAAGCGTGACCGATGAACGGTGACGAGGACCGGCAGCGCCGCGTGTCCCGGCGTGCGCTGCTCGGCACGATAGCGGCATCCGGCGTCACCCTGGTCGCCTTCACCGCCGGACAGTCGTTCGGCTGGCTCGCACCGCTCAACCTCTTCGCGCCGCGAGTTCAGGGGTTCGGTCCGCAATCCCTTCCGGTCAACAAGACTGCGAGCGCGGCGGGGGTGCTGCATGTTGCCGGCTCGGACGGATGGCGTCTGGCGGTTCGCGGCCCGAACGGTGTCGCAGAGTTCTCACGAAGCGCGCTCACCCGGCTGCCCCAGACCAGCGCCGTGCTGCCGATCGCGTGCGTCGAAGGGTGGAGCACCCCAGCGACCTGGACCGGAGTTCGGCTGCGCGACATTGTCGCCCACGTCGGCGGGTCGGCAGAGGCCGCCGTTCGAATCACGAGCCTGGAGCCCAGAGGGCCCTATCGGGTGACGACGATGGGCCCCGAATTCGTGCACGATCCGACCACGCTGGTCGCGCTGCGGTTGAACGGGGCGACGCTCGACCTCGACCACGGTTACCCGGCCCGCGTCATCGCCCCGGGCCGGCCAGGCGTGCTCCAGACGAAATGGTTGCACTCCATCGAGGTGATCCCATCGTGAGGGCGACTCGTGTCGTACTCTTCTGCGGCGGTATCGCGTTGATCGCGACCGGTGCCTTCTTCGTCTTCCGGGACCTCACGTTCGGCGAGATGGTCGGCCTCGTCCTCTGGCTCGGCGCCGCCGTGGTGGTCCACGACGCGATCATCGTCCCCGGGTTCGCGCTTGCCGGCCGGTTCGTGCATCGTGTCGGCCGGCGGATCCCTGCAGCGATCCTGTACGTCGTCGAAGCGGGGTTCGCGGTCGGCGTCCTGCTGACCGCGATCGTCGTCCCCGAGCTGGTCGCGCAGGTGCTGGGGCCGAGGAACCCGACGGTGGTACCCGGTGATTACATCGCGCGCCTCGGCCTGGTATGGCTCGGCATCGCCGTTCTCGTTGCGCTCGTCGCGACGCTCATCGTGAGGCGACGACGAACACTCGCGCGCCGTGGGTCACCGTCATAGTCGTCATTCCGAGATCGTCCGCGATCGACTGAACGGTCGATGAGCCGGCCTCCGCCCAGGAGAACCAACCGCTTCGACCGGCAGACGGATGCACAAGCTGCGCCGTGAAGCGCCGGTCGCGCTCGTGCTCCGGATGCGCCTCGATGATCACCCGGCCGCCACGGCCGAGAAGACTGGCGCAGCGCGCGAGCAGCGCGCTCGGGTCGCCTTCGATTCCGATGTTCCCGTCGAACAGCGCGACGGTGCCCCAGGCGCCTTCCGCGGGGAGCGGCTCGAACACTGAGCGCCGGAGGACGGGTAGTCCGCACCCGGTCGCATGCGCGACAGCAGCGCGCGAGATGTCGATTCCGAGTGACATCCGGCCGGCGTCGATCGCGGCACGAACGATTCGCCCGGGGCCGCATCCGACGTCGAGGAGCGGCCCTGTCGTGTGTGCGAGCGCCCGCCTTTCGTCGTTGGTCGCTGGGGCGAGGAAGGCCGATACGTCGAGGGTCGCAGCCGACTCGTCGTGGCCGGCGGCGGAGATCAGACCCACTCGGCCGCCGCCCGAGCGTATGGCATGGTCGAAGGGTTCGGCGCCTCCGTGGCCGAAACCGAGACCGGGGCTGTCGACGAGGACGCTGCTCACGCGATGGCCCGAACGTCGTGGAGCGACCGTAAAGCTCGCCGGAGGAGGGGGGACCGTTCGGCCGCCGCCGGCACCTCCGCAGCCGTGTCGATGTCGGTCAGTGGTGGCAGGAGGCCGACCGTTAACCCGGCCAACGACAGGCGTTCGAACTGGATGCGGCCGGTCTGCTCCATCGACATCGGGACTCCGCGGATGAGTGAGCCGTCCGGATCCTTCATCGCAAGGGCCCAGAACCCGCCGTCGGTCGCGGGGCCGAACCACGCACCCGTGTCGCCCCAGGATTCGAAGACGGGCCCCAGCGAGCGGGGATCGAGGTGCGGAGTATCCATGCCGAGCAACAGCAACGGCTCGGCCACGGAGTCGAACAAGTACGCGATCCGTTCGTCGAGACCGTCGCCGCGTTGGGGGATGACCTCCCAGCCGCGGGCACTGTCGGGCGGCGTCGCCCCGTCGAAATAGAGGATGCGTCGCGACGCGGGCAGGCGCGACACCAGATCGATGGTCTGGGCGAGTGCGGCTGCTGCAAGCAACGCCGCTTCCTCCAGCGCGAACTCCGGCTGCAGTCGTGTCTTGACCCTGCCGGGCAGGCACTCCTTCGCGATGACTGCGACGGCGGTCATCGAGGGACCTCGGCCAGCCGACGGCGCATATCGAGGACAGCCGTAGCGGCACCGCGAGCCGTGCCCGTCACCTTGGATCGGCCGATCCGCGGCCGATAGGCGACGTCGACCTGCGCGATCCGCCAGCCGGCCGACTCGGCGCGAAGAAAGAGTTCGACCGGATAGCCGCTTCGCCGGTCCTCGATGGGCAGCGACAGGAGGCCCTCGCGTGATGCGGCGCGTACCGGCCCCAGATCACGGATGCTCGCCCCGGTGCGCGAGCGGAGCATCCGAGCCAGCTGCCAGTTCGCGATTCGCGCCGGAACAGGCCAGGCCGACCGGGACGTCGGCCGACGTCGACCGATGGTCAGATCGGCGGCGCCGTCGCGAACGGGAGCGACGAGCGCCTGGAACTCGGCCGGATCGAGGGTGCCGTCTGCGTCGCACGCCACCACGATCTCCGAGGTGGACGCGAGAAGTCCCGCATGAACCGCAGCCCCGTACCCGCGACGAGGTTCGACCACGACCTCGGCACCCCACGCCCGGGCGATCCCCGCACTGCCATCCGTCGATCCATTGTCTACGACGATGGCCCGGAATCCATCGGGTAGGGCCGCGAGCAACGACGGCAGCGCCTCGGCCTCATCAAGACACGGAAAGACCACATCCACTTGTTCGCTCACGATCCGACGCTACGCAGCGCGCCGCCCGTCACCGGGTCCGAGAATCTTACGAAATGCGTACAGTCGGCTCAGAAGCCGACCGAACCGTGTCGGCTCCCAGCGACCGAACCTATTGTTATGCCATGACGGCAACTACGCCCGCGCGGCCGGGAAGCGACGTGCGGGACAGGCGAGTGCTCGTCGTCGAAGATGACCCTACCGTCCGCGAAGTGGCGAGCGGCTACCTTCGCTCGGCTGGACTCATCGTCGACGAAGCACAGGACGGATTCTCTGGACTGCAGTGCGCTGAGCGCACGCCACCCGATCTGGTGGTTCTCGACCGTATGCTCCCAGGGATCGATGGTCTCGAAGTCGCGCGCCGTCTTCAGGAGAAGCGCCACGTGCCCATCATCATGCTCACCGCCCTCGGGTC
Source organism: Leifsonia sp. Ger2509 (assembly GCF_055231915.1). NCBI lineage: Bacteria > Bacillati > Actinomycetota > Actinomycetes > Micrococcales > Microbacteriaceae > Leifsonia > Leifsonia sp. Ger2509. The sequence continues at coordinate 1,618,930 of NZ_JBUYVB010000003.1, read as the reverse complement.
CACCGAAGACCGTATCGACGGACTCGAGGCGGGTGCAGACGACTACTTGGCCAAACCGTTCTCTCCGAGGGAGCTCGTGCTGCGGGTGCAGTCGATCCTTCGGCGCAGCGTCAGTGAGCTGACCCCGGAGTCGCCGTTCGAGCTCGGGGAATTCGCGATCGATCCCTCGAATCGCACCGTATCCAAGCTCGGTCATCGGCTGGCGCTGTCGGCGCGCGAGTTCGATCTCCTCGCGTTCTTCCTGAAGCATCCCAATCAAGTTTTCAGTCGCGAACAGCTTCTCAGGGAGGTGTGGCGTTGGGACTTCGGCGACCTGTCGACGGTCACGGTGCACGTAAGGCGGGTGCGCGAGAAGATCGAAGTGGATCCCACGCGCCCGCGTTACCTCACGACTGTCTGGGCCGTCGGTTACCGGATGAGCGTGTGACCGTTGAACGCATGAGAAAGGAGTCGCCATGATCTCGCTAGCAGACCTATGGGTCATCGTCACGACGACCCTAGTCGTGGCCATTGTGATCTCGGCCATCGCCGTTGCGGTGCTCTACCTGGCCAAGCGGGCATCCATCCTGCTTCGTCTGGTCGTTGTCGTCGCGGCTGCCGTCGCTTCGATCGTGGGCGGCACCGTCGCGATCGCCCAGGCGATGTACATTTCGCAGCACGATTTCATCGTGCTCGCTTGGGTCATCGGCGTGGCAGCGCTCGTGAGTCTGGGAGTCGCCGCGGTTCTCGGCTTCGGTCTCGTGCGCACCAGCCGCCAGCTGCGCGCTGCGACGCGAGCGGTCGGTGAGGGGCGAGTCGTCTCGGCCGACGCCCACGCCGGAAGCGAATTCGGTGCCCTTGCCACCGAGCTGGCCGACGTCTCCCTTCGACTCGCTGAAGCGCGCGAAGAGGTACGACTGCTCGACGAGTCCCGTCGCGAGCTCGTCGCCTGGATATCCCACGATCTGCGCACCCCGCTTGCCGCCCTTCAGGCGATGACGGAGGCACTGGAGGATGGCCTCGCCGAAGATACCCAGCGGTATTACCGGCAACTCCGCAGCCAGTGCGACACCCTCAGTCATATGGTCGACGACCTGTTCGAGATCTCCAAGATCCAGTCGGGCGCACTCTCGCTCGAACTCGGACCGCTCTCCCTGTACGACCTCGTCAGCGACGCCGTCGCAGACCTCGGCCCTGTCGCTGCGACACGTCAGGTCACGCTGCGCGAGTCGCAAGCCGGCGACCTCACCATCTGGGGCGACGCGCGTGAACTTTCCCGCGCCATCCGAAACCTGCTGATGAACTCCATCCAGCACGCACCGCGCGGCTCCGACATCATCGTGTCGGCTCGTGAGACCGCGGATTCGACCGTGGCGCTCAGCGTTATCGACGAAGGCGGCGGTATTCCGGAAGAGCATCTGGGGAGGGTTTTCGATGCAGGGTGGCGAGGAACCTCCGCACGTACCCCGATCAGCGACGGACTGGTCTCGGCGGGCGCGGGACTCGGCCTCGCTATCGTTCACGGCATCGTCACGGCGCATGCCGGAGACGTGTCAGTGCGAAACACTGCCAGCGGCTGTCGCTTCGATGTGGTTCTGCCGCGCTTCGGCAGTGAGGTGCGCGCAGTCTGAGGAACACATGGGTGCAACCGGAGCTGTCCTCGTCAGGTGAGGGTGCTCGACCCCGCTCACTGTTTGTCGAACGCCGTCTCTTCTCGCGGGGCCGCTATCGAGCCACTGTTACTGCATTCGGCATGGCGGACCAGACCACGCGCATCAGCCCGCTGTGGCTCCACGTGATCGCGCGGCCGACGATAACAGTGAGCTTGACGGCCTGCGGGTAGAAGCGTTGGCGAAGGTTCTCGCATCGCCCGTTGATCAGTTCGAGTTCAGCGATGATCTCAGCAATAGCATCGGGGCTCGCACTCCGTTGGAACGCGGCGTGGAGATCGTCCAAGGCTCTGTCTCGTTCGATGCTGATGGCTGTTGCCTCGGTGACAAATTCTGGGTTCATTTTCGTCGGCTGTCAGGTGGATGTTTCGAGATCTAAGGAATCTGACCATCACTCTCTCACAATTTATCTAGCCAAGCTAGTAGATTACTTGGAAAGATTGATCGAGTCATTTCCGGAGGTACTGTCGCGTGCCTGGCAGCCGTAAGGGGATCCGTGCCGGGCTGAGGCCTCAGGATCCTGAGACACCTCAACCCGGCACGCCCCGCGATTGTCGGCTCGAGGCCTCGGCGACTGGGCGCCGATATCCCTCTCGCCGAGGGAGCGGCCTCAGTGCGCGAAGCTCCAGCGAGGCCAGAACGCACGGTGGCCGAGCGGGAGGTTCTGCACCGCGAGGTTGAGCGTTCCGTTCGCCGCGCTGCCCCACGCGTAGACGATGGTGCCGACGCATTTGGAGATGGTGACGTTCGCCGGTCCGATCACAGGGGCGGTTGTTCCTGCGAGGGCGACGGCCGCAGAAACGGTACCCGGGGCTAGGTTGAGGGATGCCTGGTTGGGATTGGTCAGTCCGGTCACGACGGGTGCTCCGCCGGCGAGGATGTCCACGGCGGGCGCTGCGGCAGTGTGCCGGACGGTCAACCTGCCGTCGCCGTTAGGCGCACGACTGACGTCGTTCGTGAACAATGTGGCCGTCGGGGCACCTGAGGCGGTGAGATGGGCGGCGACCGTGTAGTTGCCGTTCGCGGCGAAGGTCAGTTTCACCGGTCCGATGATCGGGTTTTTCGCGTTTCGTGCCGTCGCTGCCGTGATCGCCACCGTGTAGGTCCCGGCGGGCAGGGCGAACGGTCCGACGATCGAGCCGGGCTGGAAGTCGTTGAGTGCCCTGAAGCCGTCGACATACACGTCGACCGGGGTGTTGGGAACGCCGTGGAAGACCGACACTTCGGCAATGCCGAAATGACCCCACGACGGACTGGCATGGGCCGGTACAGCCATGCCGAGCGCCGCGACCAGCCCGATGGTGACCGCCGCGATGAGTTTCTTGCGCATCCTCTGCTCCTTTGCGTTGGGGCGAACGGAACCGCCCGTCGCCACATACTTCTGTGGGAACGGGCGGTTCGGATGCAGCAGACAGACGACGCGGCTCAGGCCGCCGGTGGTATCAGCACAGTGTCGATCACGTGGATGACCCCGTTGGAAGCGTCGATGTCTGCCTGGGTGACGGTAGCGTCGTTCACCTTCACGCCGTTGCTGCTGTCGAAGGTCAGGTCGGCGCCCTGCACCGTTGTCGCCGAGTCGAGTCCTGCCACGTCCGCTGCATGCACGGCCCCGGGCACGACGTGGTAGGTCAGGATCGCTGTCAGCTGGGGAATGTCTGCGAGTAACGCCTCCACCGTTCCGTCAGGCAGTTTCGCGAAAGCGGCATCGGTGGGAGCAAAGACGGTGAAGGGGCCCGCGCCGTTGAGGGTGTCGACCAGTCCTGCGGCCTGGACGGCGGCGACGAGGGTGTTGAACGAGCCGGCGCTGATGGCCGTTTCGACGATAGTGGGCATTCGATGACTTCTCTCTTGAGTTCAGCGTCAGGATGACAACGCCACCCCGTGACAGACACTTCTGATCCGAGCAGGGGTTCAGATGCATCGGCACGAAGATTTTCCGGTCAGATGCATCCGAAGACAGGTTGGCGACGAATACTATGTGTGACCGAACTCGTGCAGGGCAACGAGGACGCCTCGCTCGCGGCGGAATTCGTCGCCGGCGACGAGCGGGCGCTCGCGCTCATGTACGAGCGTTGGGGCCGCCTCGTATACAGCCTCGCCCTCCGGTCGCTGCGCGACGTCTCGGAAGCCGAAGATGTCACCCAGAAAGTCTTCGTGGCCGCCTGGACGAGCAGGTCGACGTTCGATCCGACGCGTGCGCGGTTGGCGGCCTGGCTGATGGGGATCACCCGGAACAAGATCGTCGACGCGCATGCCCGGCTGGCGCGAGAGCGTCGCGATCGGGAGGCGCTCATCCTGAGCCTCGACCGGGAGTCACTCGAGTGGTCGGACGACATCGCCGATCGCATGCTCATCTCCGACGAACTCGCACGCCTGCCTGAGACTCCGCGCACGATCATGCACCTCGCCTTCTACGATCGACTCACCCACTCGCAGATCGCCGAACGGTTGGGAATCCCGCTCGGCACGGTCAAGAGTCACATCCGGCGGAGCCTCGAACGGTTACGAGGGCGATTGGAGGCCGGCGATGAATCATAGCGATCCCGAAATCCTGGCCATGATGGCGCTCGACGAAACCGACATCCCCCAGATCGACCGCGAACATGTGTTGGCGTGCCGGTTCTGCAGAGCCGAGGTCGACAGCCTGCGTCGGGTTGCGGCGCTCGCCCGTTCGGGCTCCGCCATTCCGCCGACGCTGGAAAGCCCGTCGCCGATCGTCTGGGAGAGGATTCGGGACGCGATCGCTGTCGGGCAGGCCGACGCGCTGGCGGAGCCCCACCTGGAGGGTCCGCCTGCGCGGGCTGTGCGTGTTTCCAGCACACGTCGCGCGCGCCGGGTCTGGATCACGGGCCTTACACTCGCCGCATCGCTCGCGCTTGTGCTCGGTGTCGGCGGCGCCGTCGCGTTATTCCGGTCGGCGGCGCACCCGTCTCCGGCCGTGGTGGCAACGGCCGAGCTGGAGCCTTTCCCCCACTGGGCCGGGTCATCGGGAGAGGTGACCGTCGAGAAGACGGCTGACGGCCAGCGCGAGATGATCGTCAAGCTCACGGCTCCGCAGGCGGGCCCCGGCTACCGCGAGGTGTGGGTCATGTCCACCTCGTTGACCAAGCTGATCAGTATCGGCGTGCTGTCGGAGGACACCGGGACCTTTGCCGTGCCCGCCGGTGTCAACCTCACCGAGTATCCCATCGTCGACGTCTCGCAGGAGCCGCTCGACGGCAACCCGGCACACTCCGGAAACTCGATCGTCCGAGGGGAACTGTCGTGAGCGCCTGGCGAGCTCGCGTGATCGAAGGGGGTTCGAAATGAAGAAGTCGGGCAGATCGATGTGGGCGGTCGAATTTCAGGAGTTCGGCGGTGTCGAGGTCCTCGAGATCGTCGAACGCGACATCCCGCATCCGGGTCGGGGCGAGCTGGTTGTTGAAGTGTTGGCATCCGGCATCAACCACATTGAGGCCTTCGTGCGACAGGGACGCCTTGCCGTCGAGGTTCCTTGCTCGTTTCCCCAAGGCCAAGGCAGCGACTTCGCAGGCGTTGTGATCGAGGTCGGGGAGGGCGTCACCAGGTTCGCACGCAATGACGACGTGCTCGGACATGCGGTGCGATCGTCGCACGCCACGCACGTCGTCGTTCCGGCGTCCGCGATCGTGCCGAAACCGCGAGAGCTCTCGTGGGAAGTCGCCGGTGCTCTCTACCTGGCCGGGGTCACCGCGGTAGAGATACTCGACGGCCTCCGGCTGGCGGCAGGCGAGACGGTGGTGGTTTCCGCTGCGGCCGGAGGTGTCGGAAATCTCGAAGTTCAGCTGGCGAAGCGGGCCGGCGTGCGTGTGATTGGCACCTGCGGCGAACGGAACTTCGATTTCTTGCGCCAGCAGGGGGTTATCCCGGTGGTCTACGGGGCGGGTCTCGCCGACCGGATCCGTGCCATTGCTCCCGACGGTGTCACGGCCTACGTCGACAACTTCGGTCAGGACGGTCACGCCGTGTTGGGAGCGCTCGGCGTCGAGCCGGCACGCTACCGGTCGAGCGTCGACCGGCGATCGGTCGAGATCGCAGCCATGCTCCCCACGGAGGAGCACAGCGTGACGTGCACCAAGCAGCTGGCGCGTGTGGCGCGTCTTGCAGCCGACCGGGAACTCAACGTGCTGATCTCGGGGTTCTACCCGTTCGGTTTCGTCCGAGACGCCTTCCACGATCTTGAGCGACTCCACGCGCGCGGCAAGATCGTGCTGGGGATGCGGCCGGTCAACCCGTTTCGGGTTCTGAAGGCTCGAGACGTCGCCGACGCCCGACCCTGACGGGTACGGCGGAGACGCCCGCGCGGGTGGTCACCGAGTCAGGAGACGCTGCCGGCCCTGCAATACGAGCCGGGGTAGTGCGTGAGGTGGGCGATTCGAAGCTCCCAAGGCGGCACTGCCGTGGGCACGGATAGAGTTCGAATCCCGCGCCCTCCGCTTCATGAGATGGCTGATCAGAGGCTGTTTTTGCTCACGGCCTGCGCGCATTTTGCGCACAATTGAATCACATTCGAACCACGACCCACCGTGGCCCAGCGCGACCTTGCACAAGTGTCAGGTAGTCGTTTGGGCGCACAGTCGTGGTCGTGTAGAAGACCGTCTCTTCCCCTCGAATCTGCGGCGGACTAGCGTGAGGGCGTGTCCGCTCACATGACCGACGCACGAACCGCTCATGCCGTCGGCGTGGCGCGCCTTCTGGAGAGCTATCGCGCCGTCCCAGCGGCGGCTACTATTCGGCTCGCGAAGCACACCTCGAACCTGTTCCGGGCGAGGGCGAAGGCGAACACCAGGGGCCTCGACATCTCCGGGTTGACCGGGGTCATCTCGATCGACCCGGAGGGGCAGACCGCTGACGTGGGCGGCATGTGCACCTACGAGGACCTCGTGGCCGCGACGCTGCCCTTCGGGCTGGCGCCGCTGGTGGTGCCGCAGCTCAAGACCATCACGCTCGGCGGCGCGGTCACCGGCCTCGGCATCGAGTCGACGTCGTTCCGAAACGGGATGCCGCACGAGTCGGTCGTTGAGATGGACATCCTGACCGGCGCCGGCGAGGTGGTCACAGCGTCGCCGGCCGAGCACGCCGATCTGTTTCGGGCCTTCCCCAATTCGTACGGAACGCTGGGCTACGCGGTGCGCCTGCGCATCGAGCTCGAGGCTGTAAAGCCGTTCGTCGCGCTCACTCAGTTGCGGTTCCATACCCTCGACGACCTGATTGCGACCATGGACCGAATCATCGACACCGGTCGCCGCGACGGGGTTCCGGTCGACTACCTTGACGGCGTGGTGTTCAGCGCGGACGAAAGTTATCTGTGCGTGGGCGTGCAGACCGAGGCGCCGGGGTCCGTCAGCGACTACAGCGGACAGCTGATCTACTATCGGTCCATCCAGCACGACAAGGGTGGGTTGGATGATCGACTCACTATTCACGATTACTTCTGGCGGTGGGACACCGACTGGTTCTGGTGTTCGGCCGCGTTCGGCGCTCAGGACCCGCGGATTCGCAGGCTCTGGCCGCGGCGTTACCGGCGCAGCAGCGTCTACGCGAAGTTGATGGCGTACGAGCACCGGTTTCACATCGAGAACGGCCTCGAGAAACTCAAGGGTCGGCCGCCACGCGAACGCGTCGTGCAAGACATCGAGGTGCCGATCGGGCATTGCGTCGAGTTCCTCGACTGGTTCCTGGCCAACGTGCCGATTGAGCCGATCTGGCTGTGCCCGATCCGGTTGCGCGACGATGATGGGTGGCCGCTATACCCCCTCCGATCCCACGAGACCTACGTCAACATCGGCTTTTGGGCGTCCGTGCCCGTCGGGTCGACCGAAGGCGAGACCAATCGGATGATCGAGCGCCAGGTCAGCGAACTCGACGGCCACAAGTCGCTGTACTCCGACGCGTTCTACACCCCGAAAAGATTCGACGAACTCTATGGCGGGCAAGACTATCGGGCTGTGAAGGAACGATACGACCCCGATTCGCGTCTCCTGAATCTCTACGAGAAAGCAGTGCAACGGCGATGAGCACATTCACTCACGATTCGGCGGATGCGACGGAAGACTCCGAAGCCATCGAACCGACGGACACAAGGGGGCCGGGCAAGCTCACCCTCGCCGAGATCCTCGAGATCTTCGCCGGAAGCCGGCTGCCGATCAGGTTCACCGCCTATGACGGGAGCTCCGCCGGACCGCCCGACGCGCCGTTCGCAATCGAGCTGAAGACGCCGCGCGGCACAACCTATCTCGCCACGGGTCGGGGCGATCTCGGACTCGCACGTGCCTATATCGCAGGCGACCTCGACATCCATGGCCTGCATCCGGGCGATCCGTACGAGCTGCTCAAGGCGCTCGCGGAAAGCCTCGAATTCGCCCGGCCACCGGCGCGGGACCTGGCCCGGATCATCCGCTCGATCGGAGTCGAGCACCTGCGGCCGATCGCGCCGCCCCTGCAGGAAGTGCCGCCTCGCTGGCGGCGGATCGCCGGCGGGCTCCGCCACAGCAAGAGCCGCGACGCCGAAGCGATCCACCACCACTATGACGTCTCGAACGCCTTCTATGAGTGGGTACTGGGGCCGTCGATGACCTACACGTGCGCGTGCTATCCGAATCTCGACGCTTCTCTCGACGAGGCGCAGGAGAACAAGTACCGGCTCGTGTTCGAGAAACTGCGGCTGAAGCCGGGCGATCGACTTCTCGACGTGGGGTGCGGCTGGGGCGGCATGGTGCGCTATGCGGCCCGCCGCGGGGTCACGGCCACCGGCGTGACATTGTCGCGGGAGCAGACGTCATGGGCTCAGCAGGCCATCGCCGACGAAGGGCTGACCGATCTGGCCCAGGTGCGCTACGGCGACTACCGCGACATCTCAGAGACGGACTTCGACGCTGTGTCGTCGATCGGGTTGCTCGAGCACATCGGAGTGCGTAACTACGGCTCGTATTTCGGCTTCTTGCAATCCCGGATGCGTCCTGGCGGGCTGTTGCTCAACCATTGCATCACCCGTCCCGACAATCGAAGCGAGCCGTCGACCCGCGGATTCATCGACCGCTATGTCTTTCCCGACGGTGAACTCACCGGATCGGGGCGCATCATCAGCGAAGCCCAGAATGCCGGTCTCGAGGTGCTGCACGAGGAGAACCTGCGCCCGCACTACGCATTGACGCTGCGCGACTGGTGCGCCAACCTGGTCGAGCACTGGGATGAGGCGGTCGGCGAGGTCGGACTTCCCACAGCGAAGGTGTGGGGGCTGTACATGGCGGGATCGCGGCTCGCGTTCGAGGACGGAGGCATCCAGTTGCACCAGGTGCTGGCTGTCAAGCCCTTGGATCGCGGCGGCGTCCCCGAGCTGCCATTGAGGCCGTGGTGGACACCGTGACGGGTCCGCGGTGAGGGCTATTTCCCGGGCTGAGACGCGCCCTGTTCCCGGCGAAGGGCGCGTGCCGCGTCGGCCGCAGCAGCCTCCTCCACCGTCGGCGCTGTTCCACCAAGGGATCGGGGTTGCCACCACTGGCCGGTACCGTCGAGGGGATAGTTCTTCTGCAACGTGTCGACCCTCCGCTGTAGCGACTCACGCAGCGTCTCGGTTACCCCGTGGATGTCGGAACCTTCGTCGACGATGATGGGCGTCCCGAACTCGAATGTGACCCGAACCCCGAACCGGTCGCGCAAGGCGATCCTGTGATTCTTCGTGAGCAGGCGCTGGCCACCCCAGACCGCGACAGGGATGATCGGCACGCCACCGTCGCGCGCAAGTCGCGCCGCGCCGGTCTTCAGTTCACGCACGGTGAATGATGCCCTGACACCCGCTTCGGGAAAGACGCCGACGAGCTCGCCCGCGCGAACCGCGACGACGGCCCGCTCGAAGGCGGCCGCGCCCCCCTTCATGTCGACCGGGATGTGGTGCATGCCGTTCAGCAGCCACCTCACGGCGGGCTTCGCGAAGGCCCGCTCGGTGATGAGGAAGCGGATGCGCCTGCGGGTACGCAGCCAGGTCTGCCACTCGACGAGGGCGAACTCGAGGTAACCGAAATGGGTCATTGCAAAGACGGCGCCGCCGGTCTGCGGAAGGTTCTCCAGCCCGGTCGCCGACCCTTTCACTCGTAGCACCGCGAAGATCGATCGACCGATCGCCACCGCTGTGGAGTAGATGGGTTCGAACCTCCGCCGGGTCATGCACCTGACACTAATCCTGACAGCCGCCGGTTGCCTGGAATTTCCCGCCACGATGCAGGGGACCCTCGGGCGGCCTGCCGGTTAGTCCTTCGTGCCGACCGTCTCGAATTCGACATTGATGCCATCCGCCCTGATACATCACAAGACTTCACGCGTACTGAGTGGGGAATCCACTCTGTTACACCCACGCAGGGTGGTGTCCCCGATGTGCGCGGCCGGACAGGGCGATGGGCGCCGCACGGTGACCGTCACGTCGGCTTGGCTCGCCGATGCGGCGGCCGTTGGCGAGATCGCGTGGGCCTGAGGGTTCAACGCACGAGCGAACGCAGACGCCTGACCGTCACGGACAGCGTGGCAAGCCCTGAGCCGTCCTCGGCGTGCGCGGCGGCGAGCGCCTCCTCCAGTGTGCGGCCGGCCAATGGACCGCCCTGGTCGAGCCATGCGTCGATGCGTGCCGCAGGTTCGATCGGCGCGGTCTGCTGGGCGATCGTCGAAGTGAGCTCGATCATCACGGCGTAGAGGTCGTCGCGCATCGTGGCGCGGGCCATCGACCCCCAGCGGTCGCTCTGCGGCAGGGCGGTGATCTTGGTCAGGATCTGCTCGAACCGCAGTCGGGCCGACAACGCGAAGTAGAGGCCGGCCAGTTCCCGCATGTCCCAATCACGCAGGCGCGCGCACTCGGCGACGTCGAGCAGCGAGAACGCGTCGAGCACGCCTGCGCCGCGCCGGGCGAGGTCGGCGGGGACGGCGGCCTCCTGAAGCTCGATCATCCGCCGCTCGAAGCGGCGCAGATCGCCAGCCTGCAGCAGGTCGCCGAGACCACCCCAGAGCGACATGATCGGATTCCGGAAGTCTTCGATCTGTCTGCCGATGTCGAACCTGTCCGGGCGGTGCTGCACGAACCAGCGCGTGGCCCGATCGAGCAGGCGACGGAAGGTGAGGTAGAGATCGGTCTGCACCGCGGCGGGCACCACGTTGTCGGTGGCCTCGACGGCACTGACGAAGCCGCGCAGGTCGAAGATCTCCCGCACCGCGACATAGGCACGTGCGATCTGCTCGCTCGACGCACCGGTCTCATCCGCGGCCCGGGATGCGAAGGTGATGCCGCCCCTGTTGACCATCGAGTTCACGACCGAGTTCACGATGATCTCGGTTCGCAGCGGATGGGCGGCGAGGTCTCCCGCATACCCGTCCCGGACCGGCTCAGGGAAGTACTCGGCGAGCGTTCCCGCGAACCAGGGGTCATCGGCGAGGTCGGATGCTGTGAGGTCGGTCTTGAGCGCGAGCTTCGCGTACGCGACGAGCACGGCGAACTCGGGTCGGGTGAGGCCGCGGCTATCGGCCTGGCGCAACTGCACCTCGGCCGGGCTCGGCAGGAATTCGAGCTCTCGGTCGAGTTCGTTGCGCTCTTCGAGCAATTCCATCAGGCGTCCGTGCACCGGCAGCATCACGGCTGCGTTGGCGCGCGAGTTCCCGAGCAGGACGTTCTGCTCGTAGTTGTCGCGCAGGACCTGGTCGGCGACCTCGTCGGTCATCGAGCGAAGGAGTTCATTGCGGGGGCCCCGGTCGAGCCGGCCGGCGCGTTCGACGGCGCCGAGCAGGATCTTGATGTTCACCTCGCGGTCCGATGTCCCCACTCCCGCCGAGTTGTCGATCGCGTCGGTGTTGATGCTCACGCCGGACAGTGCGGCCTCGATGCGGCCGCGCTGGCTCACGCCGAGGTTGCCGCCCTCGCCGACGACGCGCAGTCGAAGCTGGTTGCCATTCACACGAATCGCGTCGTTGCCGCGGTCGCCGATCTCGGCGTCAGTCTCGTCGCTCGCCTTGATGTACGTGCCGATGCCACCGTTCCAGAAGAGGTCGACGGGCGAGAGCAGCACGGCCCTTTTGAGCTCGAGCGGGGTGAGCGTCGTCACGGCGGGGTCGAGGCCGAGCGCCTCGGCCATCTCGGGCGTGACGGCGATCGACTTCAGCGTGAGCGGGAACACCCCGCCGCCGGCGGAGATGAGTGTGCGATCGTAGTCGTCCCACGAGGACCCGGGCAGGTCGAAGAGGCGCTGACGTTCCGCAAAGGATCCCGCGGCATCCGGGTGCGGGTCGACGAGCACGTGGCGGTGGTCGAACGCCGCCACCAGTCGGATGTGGGGTGACCGCAGCATCCCGTTGCCGAACACGTCGCCCGACATGTCGCCCACTCCCACGACCGTGAAGTCTTCGGCCTGGGTGTCGACGCCGAGTTCGCGGAAGTGCCGTTTGACCGACTCCCAGGCGCCCCGGGCGGTGATGCCCATTGTCTTGTGGTCGTAGCCGGCCGATCCGCCCGACGCGAAGGCATCGCCGAGCCAGAACTCGTACTCCTCGGAGATCGCGTTCGCGATGTCCGAGAAGGAGGCGGTTCCCTTGTCCGCCGCGACCACCAGGTAGGAGTCGTCGCCGTCATGCCGCACGACCCTCGGGGGCGGCACGATCTCGGTGCCCTCGCGGTTGTCCGTGACGTCGAGCAGGCCACGGATGAAGGTGCGGTAGGCGGCCTTGCCGGCTTCGAGCCAGGACGCGCGGTCTGTCGGCGCCGGGAGACGCTTCGCGAAGAAGCCGCCCTTCGATCCGGTGGGCACGATGACGGCGTTCTTCACCATCTGCGCCTTGACGAGGCCGAGGACCTCGGTGCGGAAGTCCTCGCGGCGGTCGCTCCAGCGCAGCCCGCCGCGCGCGACTTTCCCGAAGCGCAGGTGGATGCCCTCGACCTCGGTCGCGTAGACCCAGATCTCGGCCATCGGGTGCGGCTTCGGCAGGCCCGGAACGCGTGCGCAGTCGAGCTTCATCGACACCCAAGGCTTCGGCGAGCCGTCGGATGCCGGCTGGTAGAAGTTCGTGCGCCAGGTCGCGGCGATCACCCCGATGAAGGACCGCAGGATGCGGTCGTCGTCGAGGCTCGCGACGTCGTCGAGCGCGCGCAGCAGCTCGGCCTCTGCCGCAGCCGTCTCGGCCTTCCGATCTCCCTCGCGAGCGGGGTCGAACCGCAGCTCGAACAGACCGACCAGGTCGCCGGCGAATGCGGGGTTCACGACGAGCGCCTGCTCGATGTATTCGACGGAGAAGGCGGAGCCTATCTGCCGCAGGTACATCGCGATCGCCCTGAGGATGACGATCCGGCGCCAGTCGAGGCCGGCGAGCAGCACCAGGAAATTGAGGCGATCGCTCTCGGCAGCGGCGGTCCAGGATGCTGCGAACGAGTCTTCGAAGTCGCCGCCCCATGCCGGGTCGCTCCAGCGCTCGGCGCTGCCGCCGTCGGCACCCGGCGCGGTGAGCCCGAAGTCGGAGATGTGTCGCACCTCGCCGCCGGGGAGGGTCACGACGTACGGGTGCTCGTCGACGACATCGGTGCCGAGGTCGGTGAGGATCGGGAGCACCTGCGTCAGCGGATACTCGCGGTGCGAGACGACGGTGAGCACGCGCTTGCCGGGGTCGTCACGCTCCGGCACGTTGAGGTGCACCGCGAACTCCGCGGCCTCGAGGCTTTCGAGCAGCGCGATGTCGTCGAGGGCCTCTTCGGGCGTCACGGCCTCCTTGTACGCCAGCGGGAACGCCTCGCCGTAGCGGCCGAGCAAGCGGGCCGTCTCATCTTCGCCGTGGGCGTGGTGGAGTGCGTCGACGAGCGCCTCATCCCAGCCGCGCACAGCATTCGCCAGGTCCGTCTGCAGCGCCGCTTCGTCGACGTCGGGCAGCGACGAGCCGCGTGGTACGCGCACCACGAAGTGCAACTGCGCCAGCGGAGCATCGCCGACCCACGTGGCGTGATCGACGCTCTCGGCGGCGAACACTGAACGCAGCACGGTCTCGATGCGCAGCCGAACGGCCGTGTTGTATCGGTCCTTCGGCAGATAGACGAGCGCAGACACGAACCTGCCGAACTCATCTCGGCGCAGGAACGCGCGGGCGCGGCGGCGGTCGCGGAGGCGGCCGACCTCGGTGGCGACCTCGAGCAGGTGCTCCGGAGTGTCCTGGAAGAGCTCGTCGCGTGGGTACTGCTCGAGGATCTGCAGGAGATCCTTGCCGGAGTGCGACGTCGGCGGGAATCCGGATGCCTTGAGCACGGCCTGCACTTTGGTCGAAGCGATGGGGAGCGTGGAGACGGAGGCCGCGTACGCCGCCGAGGTGAACATGCCGAGGAAGCGACGCTCGCCGGTGACGTTGCCGGCCTCGTCGAAGGTGCGCGCGCCGATGTAGTCGAGATAGATGTCGCGGTGGACGGTGGCGCGGGAGTTCGCCTTGGTGATCGTGAGCAGGCGCGGGTCGCGCGCGGTGCGCTGCGCCTCGGGCCGCAGGTGCGCGATCGCCGTGGTGGGCTTGCGAAGGACGCCGAGGCCCGTTTGGGTCAGGGGGACGAGCACGTCCTCACCGTCTTCGCTGGTCTCGAGCCGGTACTCGCGGTAGCCGAGGAACGTGAAGTTGTCGTCGGCGAGCCAGCTGAAGAAGTCGATGGCCGGGCGGACCGTGGCGGGGTCGGCCGTCGCCGGCGGCGTGGTGCGCAGGTCAGTGACGACGTCGAGGCAGGCCCGGCGCATGGCCTGCCAGTCGTCGAAGGCCGCGTGCACATCATCCAGCACCGACAGCAGACGCTCTTCGAGCTGGTGTCGGCCCTCGCTGGTCGGCACGCGATCGACCTCGAGGTGGATCCACGATTCGAGGTCGCCGCCGTGGGCACCCATTTCGAGCAGTTCGCCGTCGGCACTTCGCCGTACCTCGACGATGGGATGCACGAGCAGGTCCACCGCAAGGCCCTGCCGGGCGACCGCCGCGATCACCGAATCCACGAGGAACGGCGAATCATCGGTGCAGATGTTCACGATCGTGCGCCGCGACGTCCATCCATCCTCGCTGAGCGTCGGTGTGAAGACCGCGATCCGGGTCTGCCCGCGGTCGCGACGCGCGGCGAGGGAGCGCATCGAGAGCGCGGCGCCCACCACGTCGCGAGGTTCGCGTTCTGCGAGATCCTCGGGGTCGAGCGCGCCGATGATGCGCGTCAAGCCCGACGCGAGGTCTGGGTCCAGTGCGGCGATCGCCTCGTCGATCGCACGGGATCCGGTTGTGCTGCTCATGAACCTCACCGTCCGATCTGGCGATCGCAGTGCCGCGTCGATCCCCTCACGAAACTACTCCAGTGCGGCGAGTCGGGTTACTCCTTCACAGTCGCTGCTGACCCGACTCACCGATCGGGGCCAGATTTCGTGTACTGAGTGGGTAACACGGAGCCCTCGCAGGAAGCACACCCTACGAACGACTCAAGCAGAAACACAGGACCCGCTGTGTCCAGTGGACGGCGAGCGACTTACCTTCGATCACGAATACATGCAGTGCGGGAAGCGCCATCGCTATCTACCTGGCAACCTCATCCACGAGGCGATGGAGTTCAACTTCCCCCCTCGCCGCCCGGGGGTGGGCCCTCGATCGGTTCTGGCGGTTTTGGAGGTGACACTTCTCCTCGATCTTTGAGGGATGAGTCGTGTTGAGCCTGTTGATTCTCGTGTCCGTCTTGCGATCGCCCAGTGGCCTGATGATGCGCCGCGGGGGTCGGTGACGACGTTTTGTGCCGGAGCACGACAACGCCCTCGCCGAGGCCGTCAACGGACTCTACAAAACCGTGCTCATCCGCCGACAAGGCCCGTGGCGAACCGTTCAGCAGGTCGAACTCGCCACGCTCGGTGGTTGTCGTGGTGGAACCGCCAGCGTCTCCACGGGGAGCTCGACATGCGCACCCTCACCGAAGTCGACGACCCGTACTACGCTGACCTCGAATCACCCGAGACGGCGGCCGCCGCCCTCGAAAAAGCTAGGAACCAAACCCAGTGCGATTCAGTTTGCTTGGTTTGCAACTGCGTTTTCGACGCGCCATCTCTAGACGGGGCCCTTATAGCCGCAGCCACGGGAACCCGGCCGGCGCCCGTCGTGAGTGGCCGTGGACGTACAGACCACGCGGACCCAAGCCGCAGTGCCCAGACGATACTGTTCACGCAGCCCCGCTACTGGCCAAATCCGAAAGTTGGCTAACTGAAAGCAACCCCAACTAAAGCAACAATTGGTCAATCCGCCAGCGGCGCAACTTCTGATATAGCCGTCCAGCGGGCTCCGCGTAACCCAAAGATCCGCCGCGTAACGGCGACGATCGTCTCAGGGTCCGCCGCGCGCCAGGCTGCGATGAGAACGTCATGCTGGGTTGCCACTTCGTCCCATGGCACATCGGATTCGCGCAGCACGACTGACACGTAATATCCCAATGCCACCATGGCTTGGCCGCTGAGCTGGGCGAGGATAGGGTTCGGGTTGATCTTGTTCAGTTCTTCGAAGTACTGGCCCAGGGCGAGGACGAACAACGTCTTGTCCCGTTGTTGTGTTGCTGCGTTGATCGCCTGCAGGCTGTCAATCAAGTGATTACGCTGAATCTCAGTGGCGGCCTCGGCGACCAGGTCAGTTACCCCCGTAATCAGGAAACCGGTCGCCTGCAGATAGCGGACCGCGTCTTCGCGTCGCGGCAGGACAACGCGGGTATGTGCCTGTGGTGCCATATCGATTAATCCCTTGATACTCAGTGCATACAACGCTTGACGTATCGGTGTTCTCGAGATCTGCAACCACTCCTGTAGCCGGGCATCCTCGAGCACCTCACCAGGCTGAAATGTTCCATCCAGAATCGCTGCCTCGATTGCGTCGTACGCTCGATCACGAATGAGTTTGCGCGGTGGTTCGGCGTCAGCAGGTTCCTTCAGCACAATCGCCTCCAGGTTCGGGTCGGTGAATGCATTCGTGCGGATTCAGTCTCCCACGGCCCGTAGCTGTGGTTCGACTTGAGCGTGTTTGAGGTTAAATTGTTGGTCTAGTTCGTGTAGATTGCCTTATGCGAGTGCCGGATCGGTTCGGTGCTCGTGTCGCGGCGGGTTGCCCTGCCGGCGGCGGGGGCCCGGCATTCGGGTTGTCGGGCCCTCAAAACACATTCGCCGACCAAGGACACTCGGCACATGATCTGCCCAGAATGTAAAGCGACAATGCACCGCCGAACAAACCTGTTCTTCGGGGTCGGTCTAGCCGTGCACGAGTACATCGCGAGTTGCCCTGAATGTGACTATTTCGAGTTCATCCCAACTCCGCGAACCGCGGAACCAGAGACAGGCGAGGGCCCGCCCAAGCGATCCAGCCTTAGGAAACTCATCCAACGCCGGCACTCACGGTGAACCGAGCGAGGGCTGTCTGCCGGGGTGCACGCCGTCTTCTCACGGCACGAGCATTCGAACGCACCGATGTCGATAAGCCTGGCGCCTGGGTCAGCTCCGCCTAACGCCGGAAGCGGTGTCTGTGGTGCTGTCGGTTGACGCGACGCAAACCGTTCCGCAAGTCCAGTACCACGGTCGGCTTCGGCTTCGTCACATCCTGCTGCGCTGTTCGTGGGATGCGAGTAGGCACTCAACACACGTTGGCGCAAGTCCGCGGGGTCCCTTTGCGCACTGGAAATGGCCATTCACTAAGTGAATCCGGTTCTACTAGACCCACAACGCTCACTTCATTGGATGCGGGAATGGACTGTGACGAGGACACGAGATGAGGCCCCGGATCCCGAACCAGGGCGAAGTTCAGGGTGCGTACCTATTTCTGCGTCCCAGACATGACATGGTTTTCCCTCGTATTGTCTCGATTCTTGTCAGCGGTGTGTGTTGTGCGTGGAACGAGGCGCGCACGGCGCAACCGGGCGCAAGGCAGATCAGTGCAGCCGAGTTAGAATATCGATTGTTGCTCTAGTTGGCGAGGAATGGAAACCTCGTCGGACCTTATCCCTCATCGGACCCGGCGCTGCGGAAGGCGTTCACGCGCGCCGGAGTGCAAACAGTCGACCCCCTAGGAGTGGAATGCTTGAGCCGTTTTATCCGGGGGCGCACGCCTGGTTGGAGGCAGTGGGCCACTTCAAGGGTTCCCTTGAGTTAGATCCAACTCGTGATGCCGCATATAGAACCGATCTGATCGTCGTGGTTGCGCAGGCCGAAGCATCGTGCGCGGACGAGTTGGGTGCGTCTTCGGCCACAGTCGCGGAAATTGCCGCTGCGACGGATCTTCCTGTGAAGGAGGTGAGGCAAATCCGCGCCCTACTTCTTGCGGCGGGGCTGATCTCGATCATCCAGTCGGGCGGACACGCCGCTTTGGTCGCGCGACGGCTTCACTCGCCAACCGTTGGCGCGGACGAGCGTATCTTGCCCGCGCCGCCGTCCGGCCGGTGAGCCGACAGGCTGGACCACCAAGAGATCATCGAGACTGTGCGCTCATCGGCATCGTCTTCAGACAGCGCTTAGGACATCGCCGCAGCCACATGCTGTCGGAGAACGGGCAGCAAGTCGGTTACGAACCACGGGTTATGCGACTGCCACCGAAAGTTCAGCGGGGACGGATGAACCAGTGGGAAAATGCTTGGCAGGTACTCCTCGAAGGCGCGGACGGTTTCTGTGAGATTCCGTTTGGTATGGCCTTGTAGGTAGTGCTGCTGTGCGTACTGGCCGATCAGAATGGTTACCCGGATCTCGGGCATTAGATCAAGAAGTGGCTTGTGCCAGCGACCGGCGAATCCCTTTCGGGGCGGTAAGTCGCCGTTAGCGCCTTTGCCGGGGTAGTAGAAGTCCATGGGAAGCAACGCGAACAACTCGGGATCACGGAACTGGGTCTCAGACACGCCGAGCCAGTCGAACAGTTTGGCGCCACTGGCGTCATTCCAGGCGATGCCGCTTTCCTGAGCCTTGCGTCCGGGCGCTTGGCCGATGATAGCGACTCTCGCACCCGCTCCCGCCGCGTAAAGCGGCAGGTAACCGATCTTCGTTGCCCAAGAGTTCTCTGGGTCGCTGATGATTCCCGCTCGGATTGAATCGAAACTCATGGCCAACTCCTTCTGGTTGTGCCGGCGTAACCGTTTACTGGCCATGTCATGAGGTTGGGCCTTCTGGCGTCATGGACGCGCCGCAACCGCTTCGCACGACTAAGACCCTCAAAACGATAGTTGGCGCCCTTGTGCACAGCCATCTCGACAGCAAATCAGGCGTCACTTCCATGACGCAACAGGACCGTATAGTCCTATAATAGGGAGGAATACCGTGCGCGGGCGAACCCAATAGGAGGGCTCATGAAGGCATGCTTCGCCGAGGTGTTGGCCCGCGAAAGAGTATGCCTGGCAGAGGTAACGACCGGAAAGATGCTGGCCGCTTGGCGGCGCCGCGTCGTAGAGGAGGTCATGAGCGCGCGGTCGCCGTACGCGTTGGCCTTGCGGCAAACCGATGGTGCCGCTGACCGTGCTGACTTCCTGGACCAATGGCGCGAACTCATCGCCAAGGCCGTCCGCCGGCTGCTAAAGGGCGGAGGAACGAAGCGAACCGAGCGCACTTCCGTGCGGAACCCGAGGGTGGATGTCGACGTCCAGAGGACGGCCGTACTCATACTCGCCGCCCTCCATGGGGGCAGCACGCTAAGCCATATCGCACAAACTCATCGACCGCTGAACGCTGCGCTCGACCTTGCACTTGTGACTCTGGTCGGCGACGACAACAACCCGCAGGAACAAGGAACGTGTTGCCCTCTAAGCAGCACAGGCGTGCGATGACGACAGCTGCCATGCACAATGGCAAACGCCTGACAGCGCGCGGTGCAAGGACGCGTGCACGGATCGTCTCCTCGGCGGCCGACCTGATTCACGTCCGGGGCGTCAGCGGTACCACCCTCGACGATGTGATAGCGGCGAGTGAAGTGAGCAAGTCCCAGCTATACAATCACTTCGACGGCAAGGACACGCTGGTGCGGGCTGTCATCGACCACGTCGGCCAACGAATAATGGAGCGCGAGCGCGATGCTCTCGACCATGTGTCGACGACCTCAGGCCTGCGACGCTGGCGTGACGCGTTGATCCAGAACAACGCCCTCGAACACGGGTCGTACGGCTGCGCGCTGGGTTCGCTCGTCTCTGAGGTATCCGAGAACGACCAGCTCGCACGCCAGGCCCTTTCTCAACTTTTCATCGAATGGCAGGGACTCCTAGCGGGTGCGTTGCGCAGGCTTCAAGACGGCGGAGCGCTTTCACCTCATGCGCCGGTCGACCAGCTCGCGACCGGGCTCGTGGGTGCCATTCAGGGTGGGTACATGCTGGCCCAGGCCGCTCGAGATGTGACGCCGATGGCAACATCGATCGACATGGCACTGGCCTACGTTGAAAGCCTCTCAGGCGTTGATTCGATGCGATAGCAACTCCCGGACAGGCCAGTGACCGTAGACCACGTCCACTGCTCGCTCCACCCTTCTCGCCTCATTCACTTTTAGTCGCGCGCACCTCGCGAGACCTGGACGACCCGCTCCTCCAATTTATGGAACGCCAACTCTGCATTGCCTCGCGTAGACCATATCTGGACGTGATCGTCCGAATGGTGGAGCGTGCGCAGCCCGCGCAGCTTCACGTTCGAGGCGTGGCGGGTCAGCAGTGAACATCAGATCCACCCAATCGAGGAGTCGGCCGAAATCGAAACACCGATTGCAGACGGTTTGAACTGTACGGCGACGGCGACCTAGCAGCTGGCTGTGGGTGCAAGCCGAAACCCAAGCGATTGCCCTACTCCACACGTCGAGGTGGCATCGACATTGATCCAGGTTGGCACGCTTTTCAGTGCTGAAGATTGCTCGGGGGTCAACTTGAACGTCTTGTCACTCCAGGATGGCTGAGATTGACGAGGTCGGCGTAATCGCGGTTATGTTCGATAAACGTGCGCACAATTGGACAGAGGATCGTGACCGTCTTGCCGTGCGTGCGTACGTCGTCGAGGACACGTCCGATAAGTTCGGTGGCAAGGCCTTTGGCGCGGAACTCCGGATACACGGAGACGGCCAGCAAGACGAGTCGGTCCTCGCCCGTAGCGTTGTACGTCAGACCGGCGACTTCGAGGTCGCCGACCATCGCCCCGTAGACGCCAGCTTTCTCGTCGTTGATCATGTAGAACTCGAATGCGGGCGCATGGGGGCCATCGATTACCTCATCAATGAGGACGGCCTGGTGAACGCTGAGGGCGCACTTCCCGCTGGCGTATCCGGTCTCCTCGGGATACTCGAACGCGTATCGTGTTGGCTCCGGGGCGCTTTCCACAGATATCTCCTTTCACTCATCGTGACCAGACCGGGTCGTGCGTAACGATAATCGGAACCGCGGGCGCGACTTCAGTGCGTGGCGCGGCGTGTGGACGGAACTAATTCGTCCAGAATATGCGAGCGTCCTCTCGTCCGGCAAGTATGCATTTCTTGGTCTCGATTATTTCGCTCCGCCAAGACTGAAGCTCACTCCATGACGAGGATCCAGACAACTGTCTTTTCACCTCGAGGATATGGCGATTAGTCGCTGTACAGGGACGCTTTCAACTCGAGCAAGTGGACTAATACGTCCTTTTAGGGTAGACATGAGCTTAAGCGGGTGCTGGCAGAAATTGAGCTTGACAGCCCATCAAGGGTCGTCTACAGCGTCACCCATACGACCGGTGACTCCAAAGAAACGCAACACTGAAAGGTCGAAACCATGTCAGACAACGGATTCATTTCCAATGCAGTCAACCGCAGCGCCGAGACTCCGGAAGACCGCGAAGGCCTCAACGCGATGGTCGCAGCCGCGGCCAACTCGGACCCTATATCAGACGCGCCCGAGATCAGCGACGGGTCAATCCTGAACTTCGCATTGAACCTGGAGTATCTCGAAGCAGAGTTCTACCTTCGCGCCACCGGGACCGCCCTACCCGACGAAATGACAACCGGGACGGGCACGCGCGGCGATGTGAGCGGGGGACGACCGGTCATGTTCAAGAATCAGGTCGTTCGCAAGTTCGCTGAAGAGATCGCCAGCGATGAACGTGCCCATGTCGCATTCCTGCGCGACGCACTCGGGAACGCGGCGGTATCACGACCCGCCATTTCTCTTGATCAAAGCTTCACGGCAGCAGCACTTGCGGCAGGACTGATCAAACCGGGCGAGACATTTGACGCATACGCGAACGACCTCAATTTCCTGTTCGCCGCCTTCCTCTTCGAAGACGTGGGCGTCACGGCGTTCAAGGGAGCAGCGCCATTCATCTCAAACAAGACGTATCTTGATGCGGCGGCGGGTCTCCTGGCAACGGAGGCTTACCACGCCGGAATTGTCCGAACCTCGCTGTACAACGAAGGCATGATCGACGACACCGTTTTCGCGGCAGTTCAGAAGATCTCAGACGTACGTGGCGCCGTCGATGGAGTCGGAACCGATGACCAGAGCATAGGTGACAGCACCACGCTCAACCTCATCCCGAACGACGATTATGGCCGCACATACGGGCGTACCCCCGAGCACATCCTGAACATCGTCTACCTCACCCCTGATCGCGCCACCTCGGGCGGCTTTTACCCCAACGGCCTGAACGGTGATCTGCGTGAAAGCGGTCAAAACGCGTGATCACAACAGCTGAGCTGTGAACACCAGCCGTAACACGACACGGTTCTTCACAGCGACAGCTTTTGCGGCCGGGCGATTCAGTTGGATCGCCCGGCCACCAAGATGGTGTGTTGATTTGCTGCAATCGACCCGAACGCTCGGGCGGGAGCGCTGCAGGAGGCTGCTGCGAAGTGTCACGCACTTGATCGAGATCCTCTCCACAGGGCGCCCGCGTTTGAGGAGCCTCAATGGCAGAGGATCTATCGGGTCAAGATCGTCTTTGCGGCCGGCGGTGACCTCATCCGCAACCGAATGACGCGGACGACGTTCGTGAGGGTTGCCTCTGGTGGCGGCCGCGCCGTAGTGTTTGATTTAGTCCAGATAGCAGGTCGAATCGACGATCGACGCAACTGCAAGCCTGGAAGGGCGACGACGTGATGCCCGATAGCGTCGCCGCCTCTACGTTCTGGTACATCGACGTTCCGGTTCGCTGTCAGCTTGGACTGATGGTGACCCGGTTGCATTGCACCGGGCCATGTCATGGGCTGCAGCGCGGTGGGCGGAATGTTGCAAACGAAACCCGTTTCCTCCACTCGACATAACACGCCCATGGGGCTCTAATGGAGTTGTACCCAAGACGGGTATGACAAGGAAGCCGAGCGAACGTGTCCGCCGGCCCGACGGCGTCGCGGGTGGGAAGCATACGAGGCGCTTGAAGTGATGGCGCGTCCACCGAGATGACATGCCCTCCCACCACTGGCCGGAGTATCGGAAGAGGTGGGATAAACAGTGTCTGAAAACAACGATTTCCTCTCGCGGGCTGTCAACCGAAGCGGGGAAACAGATGCGGATCGGGAGGGGCTTTCCGCGATGGTCGCCGCTGCCGCGAACGGAGAGTCCGGACAGAACGCGCAATCGTCCGAAATCAGTGATGCGAGCATCCTGAACTTTGCGCTCAACCTCGAATATCTTGAGGCGGAGTTCTACCTCCGCGCGTCTGGGGAGACTTTGCCCGACGAGATGACAACAGGAACCGGGACGCGCGGAGAAGTCAGCGGCGGACGGCCTGTCCCTTTTCAGAGCCCGGTCATCCGCAGGATCGCAGCTGAGATCGCGGGTGATGAACGAGCTCACGTCAAGTTCCTTCGCGATGCCCTCGGAAACACGGCGGTAGCTCGGCCGAGCATTTCACTTGACCAGAGCTTTACTGCCGCCGCTTTGGCAGCCGGTCTGATCAAGCCGGGCGAAACCTTTGACGCGTACGCGAACGACCTGAACTTCCTCTTTGGGGCGTTCCTGTTCGAGGACGTCGGCGTCACCGCGTTCAAGGGTGCTGCCCCACTTATCGCTAACAAGACCTATCTTGACGCGGCGGCAGGGATGCTTGCGACCGAGGCGTACCATGCGGGCATCGTGCGCACCTCGCTCTACAACGAGGGCATGATCAACGACGCCGTATTCGACGCGGTCGCGAAGATCTCCAACGTGCGCGGAGCAGTCGACGGTGTGGGGGGTGACGACCAGAGCATTGGAGACAGCGAGTCCCTGAACCTCGTCCCGACGGACGCCGAAGGTAGAGCATTCGGCCGTTCCCCGGAGCACATCCTCAACATCGTCTATCTGACCCCGGTACGCGCCACCTCAGGCGGTTTCTACCCGGACGGGCTGAACGGTGAACTGCGGGAGAGCGGACAGAATAGCTGACCGTCGCGCAGTACGAATGGGCGAAGAAGTCTCGAGTGTCACTGGACGATGTTCAACTTTCGGGAGCGCTGATGACGTCACAACATGCCCAACTGGGACGGAAGGCTCCGGCCCTGCTGGTCGAGCCGGAGCCTGATCCAATCTCTTCGCACGCGCAGCGCCGGGGGAACGTTCTGGCGTCGTGGGTCACCTCCACTGATCACAAGACGATCGGATACCTGTATCTATTCACCTCGTTCATCTACTTCCTGATCGGCGGAGTACTCGCGCTCCTCATTCGCGCCCAGCTTTTTGAGCCGGGCCTCGCTGTCGTGCAGACAAGAGACGAGTACAACCAGCTGTTCACCATGCACGGCACGATCATGCTGTTGGTGTTCGCGACTCCCTTGTTCGCGGGCTTTGCGAACGTGATCATGCCGCTGCAGATCGGTGCCCCCGATGTCGCATTCCCACGACTGAACGCCTTGGCCTACTGGTTGTACTTCTTCGGGTCGTTGATAGTCATATCCGGATTTCTCACTCCCGCGGGCACGGCAATCTTCGGCTGGACCGGTTACGCGCCCTTATCGTCCACCACCTTCTCGCCCGGTATCGGTACTAACCTGTGGGCCCTAGGGTTGGCTCTCTCTGGCTTCGGCGCCATCTTCGGCGCGGTCAACTTCATCACCACGATCATTACGATGCGCGCCCCAGGCATGACCATGTTCCGGCTGCCCATCTTCACTTGGAACATCCTGGTGACCTCAATCCTCGTGCTTATGGCTTTCCCAGTGCTCGCTGCGGCACTTTTTGCCCTGAGCGCAGACCGGATATTCGGGGCACACATCTTTGACGCCGCAAACGGTGGCGCGCTGCTCTGGCAGCACCTGTTCTGGTTCTTTGGACACCCCGAGGTGTATATCATCGCGATTCCGTTCTTCGGCATCGTGTCGGAGATCTTCCCGGTGTTCAGCCGCAAGCCGATCTTCGGTTACAAGACGCTGGTCTACGCGACGATCGCGATCGCGGCTCTGTCCGTCACGGTCTGGGCTCACCACATGTACGTGACCGGTTCGGTCCTCCTGCCATTCTTCTCGCTCCTGACGATGCTCATCGCGGTTCCGACCGGCGTGAAGATCTTTAACTGGATCGGCACGATGTGGCGTGGATCGCTGACGTTCGAGTCCCCAATGCTTTGGGCGATCGGGTTCCTCATCACCTTCACCTTCGGTGGACTGACCGGCGTGATCATGGCGTCCCCACCGCTGGACTTCCACATTTCCGATACGTACTTCGTCGTTGCCCACATCCACTACGTCGTCTTCGGCACCGTCGTCTTCGCGATGTTCGCCGGCTTCTATTTCTGGTGGCCGAAGTGGACAGGCAAGATGCTGAACGACCGGCTCGGCAAGTGGCACTTCTGGTTGCTGTTCATCGGATTCCACACGACGTTCCTGATCCAGCACTGGCTCGGCGTCATGGGAATGCCTCGCCGCTATGCGACCTACCTACCGAGCGATGGCTTCACCTGGCTCAACCAGGTGTCCACCGTCGGCTCGTTCCTCCTCGCCATCTCGATGATCCCGTTCTTCCTCAACGTCTATCTCACCGCGCGCAACGCGCCAAAAGTAACGGTCAACGACCCGTGGGGCTACGGCCGCTCCCTCGAGTGGGCGACCAGCTGTCCGCCGCCGCGGCACAACTTCACATCGATTCCGCGCATTCGCTCGGAGTCGCCGGCGTTCGACATGAACCATCCCGAGGCAGGAATCCCGATCGGCATCGGCCCCGGAAAAGACGCCCCCGTTCGGCCGCAAACCGAGGAAACCGCGTAAGGATGGAGCGGCAGCTTCCGCCTTTTTGTAGGTTGGGAACCAGCACGCCGCTGCCCGGCGACGCACCCGTTCGAGGACTGTCAGATCGAATGCTAGGGACGAACGGATGGTCGCCGGTAGTGAGAGCGCACGCTCACGCGATGTCGGCACCCGATGAGTGCGCAGCGTGATCGGGGTGAGCGGTCATTTCCGCCTTCACCTTCTCCATGTCGAGCGCTCGAACTTGCTCAATGACTTGATCTAACGCGGGTTTGGGCAGTGCTCCTGCTTGGGCGAAGACCAAAGTTCCGTCGCGGAACGCGAGCAGAGTGGGGATAGCGCTAATTCCGGCAGCTTCGGCAAGTCCGGGCGCCGCCTCGGTATCCACCTTCCCAAAAATAATGTCCGGATTCGTCGCCGATGCAGACTCGTAAATGGGGGCAAAGGATGAACACGGCCCACACCAGGTTGCCCAGAAATCGAGAAGAAGAATCCCTCCTTTATCGATCTGCTCTTGGAGATTGGACTCGGTGACTTCGATCGTTGGCATTGGTTAACCTTTCGTGGGAAGCCCAAGGTCGAAGCAGCGCAAACGGCCGTGGGATGGTTTGTTCACTTGGTTCTGAGCGGAATGCGGTCGCGCGAAGCGCGGTGTCCGTACCGTTGGTTTCCTTGGAGCGGCTCGACTTCAGTTGCGGCCGGCCATGACACCGCCGTCGACGTTGAAGATGGCGCCCGTGGTCCAACTCGACGCCGGAGAGAGGAGGAAAATGATCGCGTCGGCCACGTCCTGCGGGGTGCCGACTCGGCCCAGTGGGTGCAAGCCAGCCATCTGCTGTAGCACCGCCTCCCGCTGTTCGACGGGGATCCAGTCGAAATGGGGCGTGTTGGTGACGGCAGGCGCCACCGCGTTCACGCGGATGCCCTCGCTGGCGAGCTCGATCGCAAGGTTGTGCGTGAGGGCGTGCAGGCCGGCCTTGGCCATCGAGAATGCCGACGAAGGCGTCGCGGCGAGTGCTTGATATGCCCACATCGCGCCAACATTCACGATCGCACCACCCTTCCCGCCCGCGACCATACCCTTGACGACCGTCTGAGTGAGGAAGAAAGTCGCCCTGTTGAGGTCATGATAAGAGTCGTAGTCCGCCACGTCGTGGTCGAGGAAGGGCTTGAGCCGAACGAGCCCAGCCGAGTTGACAAGGAGGGTGGCATCGGAATGACTCTGCGCCAGCTCCTTCTGCGTCTCGACGACCTGGTCCCAGTCGGTCAGGTCAGCCGAGATCGGCCACACGCTGCCCGAGCGCGACAGGCTCGCCACGGCGTCATCGAGTTTCTGTCCCGGGCGGCCAACGATCACGGCACTGCCGCCCGCCGCAACGACGTCCGCCGCGGTCTGAAACCCGATTCCACTAGTGCCCCCGAGTACTACCAACTTTTTACCTTCAAAGCCTGTTGCCATACAAATCACTCTCCGTCTGCCCGCGAACGCTTGCCGCACTATATTCCTATCGCCCTCAAAATGTAATATCGAGTACAGAGCGAAAAGCCGTCAACGAATCTGCTCGGTCGCCGCTGTGAGAGGCCTCGAGTCGCCGTTCTGGTCTGTCGCGGGAAAGGAGCGCGAGGACAGCGGGGAGAAGTAATCGTGTCGCCGGCTAGACGAGGTTTTGCTGTTCGCCGACAGCCCGGTGATCGTCAACTTCATCGAAGTTCTCGAAGGGCACTGCGGATCGCTCGTCAGCCACGACTTCGTCCGCGGCATGCTGGACCGGAAGTCAGCGGGCCCGTATCGGCGGCCGCCGTGTGAGGTAAGCATCGACGGCTTGTGAGCTAGTTCGGCACGACGAGCCAGGTAGCGAATTAGCCACCGAACTGCAGCACACAACGGAGTTTCTGCAACTTTAGGGCCGAAAAATGACACGCGTCGGGCTATTGGTAGCAAGCCGTTCGAGGAACACTTGCACTATGAAAGTAAGCCCGCGGAGTCGCGAACGCCCGGGCGGGCGGAACGCGTGAGGACAGCCGCCCCACCGTTGTGTCGAAGAATAGGAGAAACATCATGATCGGGATCGGAGCCCAAACGGTAAACGGGGCAGTCGAGGTCCTCGACCTACCCACACCTCGACAGCCGGAGGCAGGTGAGCTTCTGCTCGAGACGATCACTGCCGGCATCGGTCCATGGGACGCGTTGCTACACATCACCAACGGCTGGGATGTCGAGCTGAAGCCGCCGGCAGCGCTGGGCGTCGAAGGCGTCGGCCGCATCATCGCAATCGGTTCGGAGGTCAAAGATTTCAAGGTCGGTGACGTGGTCGTCGTGCACGACACTCCGCTGCCCGGAGGAAGTGGATTCTGGGCCGAGCAGATCCTCGTCCACGCCTCGAGCGCGGCCCTGATGCCGTCGGGCCTCAGCCCAGATATCGCAGCCGCTCTGCCGGTTGCGGCTCTCACTGCGAGCCAGGCGCTCAAAGAGCTTCAGATCGGTGCCGGTAGCCGCCTACTCGTCGTCGGTTCCGGCCCTACCGCCGTCATGGCGATCCGCCTCGGCGTCCTTGCCGGTGCTGAAGTCGTCGCAGCGGCGAGCCCCCGTCACAGCGATCGCCTGGAGAGGCTCGGCGCTGTCGATCTGATCGACTCTCACGCCGAGGACTGGAGTCGGACGACCAGCCGCCGCTTCGACGCGGTGCTTATCGCCGCTGACGGCACTTCCGAGGAGGCAATCAAACTCATCGATGACGGAGGGCGACTGACCTCCCTGACATCAGACGCGCCGGAGCCGACTCGCGGGATCACCACCAACAACCTCTACATCGTCCCTGACGGCGCCGATCTGGAGCGGCTTGTGAAGCTCGCCGCTGCAGGAGAGCTCAGCCTCGATGTCACCACGGTAACTGCCGAACAGGCGCCAGCAACCGAAGCCATCGTTGCGGCCGGGCGCTCCCGAGGCATCAAATACGTCATCGATTTCAGCGGCCCCACCGAGTCGGACCGCACCGCCGCGTAGTGGCACAAACCAGTGGTCTGAACCTCACCCGTCTTCGACCAGCCGGGAGTGCCCATGCAACGTAGGCGCTCCCAGGCTTACTGAGACGCAGCGGAGGAACTCAATCAGCGGTCGCGCGGCCTGAGGTACGTTCTTGTCCAGGAGGGCCGCGACGGCGGCGAGGATTGTTGCCTCCGCTTGAATTTTCTGGTCGAGCTGGTTCAGACTGATCAATCGTGCATGCCGCACAGTTCGGTTGGCTGCGAGAGAAGATGGACAGTGTCGAACGATGAAGATTACGGTGCGGCGAGCGACTCGGCGGAGGTGCCCCAGGGCGCTCGATTTCAGCGACTTGGCTCCGCTGCCCGAATCGACGCGTTGCGGGGGCGAACTCCGCTGCTGCGTCCGTCGCCTTTGAGCTTTCGTTGGCAAGCGAAGAATCCCTGGTTCGAGACCGATCTCCTGCCGGTTTCCCGGTCGAGCGCCACGGGGCCTTGGAGCGATGAGATCCGTGCCAGTCGCCGCGATACGACACAAATCGAGGGGTCCTATGCTCGCGGATGAACGAGCCATCCTCGAATCGGTGCGGGAAAAGGTCGTGCGGATTCTGAGTGGCGTCGAGCTCACGGTCATACACAGCGGCGAGCCGCCGTGGACGTGGTCTCTTCGTGTGACGATGGACGGCGGCTACCCTCGTCAGCTCTTCTGGGGATCGAACCAGTGGTCAGCGACGATGCGTTTCCTCTCCATGTCGGGCGAGCCGACAACCATCCTTGAGCCAATTGCCGCAGCGACCGAGGAGGCCGCGGCCGTCGACCTGGGAACGGTCATCGCGTGTGCCGCGGCAGGTAGCGTCGCACTCGACATCGTGGCACTCGCGCGCGCGCCTGGGCCCGCCGATACAGTACCTGCACTCGAAGTGTTCGGCGCCGCGCTTGCGATTCTTGAGGCGATGCAGCGCACGGACTCACTGCTCGACGC
Organism: Leifsonia sp. Ger2509; assembly: GCF_055231915.1. Taxonomy (NCBI): domain Bacteria; kingdom Bacillati; phylum Actinomycetota; class Actinomycetes; order Micrococcales; family Microbacteriaceae; genus Leifsonia; species Leifsonia sp. Ger2509. The sequence continues at coordinate 1,589,182 of NZ_JBUYVB010000003.1, read as the reverse complement.
CCCGACGCGTGCGCTTGCCTCGACGTTGCGAGCCGAATGGCTGGTCGGGCGCCTCGACGACCTGCTGGGGTGACGGTTGCTCAGATCGCGGCCTGGGGTGCCTCATGTCTCGCGCCCGCTAGTGAATCACGACCGGTATCGACCTGCCGACACTGACTCGCCTTCACGTACGCGGAAGCTCATTCCAACGAACAGGCCACCCTCGACAACCAGGACAGGTCGTAACAGGCAGGTAGCTCGGAGGCCAGAAAGAACAGAGTCGGCCGCCCTCGTCGAGATGCCGATCGCCGAATGGGAAAGGACAGGATGATGACGCGACGCGTGTTTGAAGGGTCACTCGCCGGCGACGGGCCGGATAGGTAGCCGCCCGGTCGCGGAAGGCCTCGCCGAGTCAGCTGGTGAGCGCGCCGGCGCGATCTCGTGCGAGCATGACGGCGGCCCGCAGGCTGTCCACGTCGTAGGCGCCGTAATGTCTGCGCCCGTTGATGAAGAAGGTCGGCGTCCCCGATGCGCCGCTCAGATCGGCGCCGAGCAGATCCTCCTCGACGCGGGCGCGGAAGGTTCCTTCGGCAATGTCGTGACGGAAACGATCCACGTCGAGGCCCAGGGTCGATGCATAGCTGAGCAAGGCTTCCTCTTCGAGATCGTCCTGGTTCGCGAGCAGGAGGTCGTGCATCGGCCAGAAGGCACCCTGCGCACCGGCAGCCTCTGCAGCCTCAGCGGCCGCCTGGGCTCGTGGATGGACGTCCGCGATAGGAAGATTTCGCCAGACGAAGCGGATGTCCCCGTCGGAGAGCAGTTGAGTCACCTCCGATTCGGCGCGGCCGCAATACGGGCACTGGAAGTCGCCGTACTCGACGACCGTCACGACAGCACTGACATCCCCTCGCACGTGATCGCGTTCGGAATCAACGGCGACGGCCAGATCGGTCAGTTCCGGCGAATCGCCCAGCAGGGCCTGCGCTCGTTGTTCCGGGCTCAACAGTGAGGTCAGCTGGAATACCACCCAGGTCATCGCCGTGGCTCCCAGTACGGCGATCAGCACTCCCAGCTTCGCCTCTGCGAGGGCCTGGCCGGTGAATGCCAGACCAGCCACCAGTACGGCGACCGTGAAGCCGACGCCCGCGATCGTCCCGCTGCCGGCGACTCCGACCCAACCGACTGGTGGCCGCAGCCGTCCCTTGCTCAACCAGGCGATGGCGGCGGAAATGCCGAGCACGGCCACCGGCTTACCGACGATATAGCCGACAATCACTCCGAGGGTGACCGGAGAGGTAAGAGCTGCGAGCAGGAAAGACGGGTCGAGCGAGATCCCCGCATTCGCCAGCGCGAACAGCGGGACGATCACGTAGCTGGTCCAGGGAAGGTAGGTCGATTGGAGCCGCTCGTTCATCGAAAGGGCGCCCTTGAGCCCGAGGGCGGCGAGACGGGCCGACTCGGGGGTCGGCTGCTCACGGAAACGGCGGAACGATCCGGCTGCATCCTCCAGGGTCATGCGCCCCGGAACGTAGGCTGGTGTCGTCAGACCGGCGATCAACCCCAGAACAATGGGGTCAACGCCGCTGAAGAACAGGGCGACCCAGGCGGTCAGTGCCGCAGGCAGCGCCAGCCAGCGCACCCAGGCAACGCGCTGCATCACCAGCATGGCGACGAACGCACCGACAGCGATGAGCAACGGCACCATCTCGACGTGACCGCTGTAGGCGAAGGCGATAACCCCGAGAGCGACCAGATCGTCGACGATGAACACGGTCAGGATGAACGCTCGGATCTGCTCCGGGAGGTTACGTCCCACGAGGGTGACCAGCCCGAGCGCCAAAGCGGTGTCGGTCGACATCGCCACGCCCCAGCCATGCGCATTTTCCGTCCCCGCATTGAAGAAGAGAAAGATCAGGATCGGCAGCGCCATCCCGGCGATACCGGCGGCGAACGGCAGCACCACTCTGCGACGCTCGCGTAGCGTGCCGAGGTCCAACTCCCGGCGCGCCTCGAGACCGACGACGAGGAAGAAAAAGGTCATCAGTCCCGAGCTCACGAACTCACCCAAGGTGAGTTCGAGGCGGGCGCTGCCCACTTGAATCGCGAGTTCGGTTCCCCAGAAGGCCTGGTAGCTTCCGCCACCGGCGTTGGCCCAGATCAACGCGGCGACGATCGCAAAGATCAAAAGCGCTGAGCTGGCTGCCTCCGTCCGCACGAATCGGGCCACCTGGAAACCGACGCTGCGAATCCAGACCGTTCCACCGTCAAAAGCCGGCGACGGTTGTTTCTCCTCTATCACCCGTCGACCCGCTACGCGGCGAATGTCCGCAAGTAGCCGATGGCGCCGTTGAGCGACATCTCCAGTGGGAAGACATCCTTGGAGGTCTGGCACAGCAGCAGACCACCTTGAAGAGCGGCAAGCAGGGTCATGGCGAGAAGAGTCGTATCCGCTTCCATCCGAATCAGCCCGAGCTCTTTCGTCTGCTGAACTGCGCCAAGAAAGGCCAGCTCCCACCGTCGAAAGCTCCTGAAAAGCACCATGCGCGTCAGTTCGTCCGCGTCCGCCATCTCACTCGCCAGCGAGCCGAGCGGGCAGCCCCCGATGCAGCCGCCAGTCCTCTGGATGTCGACCACGAAATCTCGCCATGCCTCCCAGTTCTCCCATCCGCGAATATTGGCCAGGTGCGGCTCTTGGCCGCCGAGGATGAGCTCAGCCTGTCGCTCAATCACCGCACGAACCAGCTCGCTCTTGTCATCGAAGTAGTGGTAAACCTGCGACTTGCCAACCCCCGCTGTCTCGCAAACTCCTTCGATCGTGGTCCCAGCCACGCCGTCTTTGAGCATCAGCCCAGCAGCCGTGTCGACGATTTTCGCTCGGGTCCGTTCGCCTTTCAAAGTCAACGAACGGGCTGGCGCGATCTGGGTCACTGGTCCTCCTGTTTTGGACTCGATATTACATTCACTACTCGATAGGAATGTCTCATGCCTTCCAGCGAGATCGGGAAAGAGGGCGAAGCGTCTCGGCCAGGGCATCGGTGACAAGGACCGACTCACCTCGTCCCCACCGACGCGGAAGGACGAGCCTTCGGCCGATTGCCGGAGCACATCCTCATCATCGTCTACCTCACCGCCGACCCTGCGACCTCCGGAGAAAATTCCGGCGTGCAAACGTCCGAGTACGACTTCGAGCTTGTGTCGCACGACGATCTGCAGCAGTACACACGCCGGCATCATCCGAGCAAGAACATAAGGAGCAGAGAAATGAGTACAGAACGTGTGATCCTGGCCGGCGGATGCTTCTGGGGCGCCCAAGAACTCTTGAGAAAGAAGCCAGGCGTCCTCCGAACCCGCACCGGCTACTCCGGCGGCGATACGTCGAATGCGACCTACCGTAATCACGGCGATCATGCCGAGAGCGTGGAGATCATCTTCGACAACGATCTGATCAGTTTCCGCGACCTTCTCGAATTCTTTTTCCAGATCCACGACCCGTCGACGCGGGACCGACAGGGAAACGACATCGGTCGAAGCTACCGGTCGGCGATCTTCTACACATCGGAAGATCAGCGGCAGGTGGCCGTGGACACGATCGCGGACGTCGACGCATCGGGGCTCTGGCCGGGCAAGGTCGTCACCACAGTCGAACCCGCAGGTGACTTCTGGGAAGCCGAGGAGGAGCATCAAGACTACTTGCAGAAGGACCCGGCGGGTTACACCTGCCACTACGTCCGCCCCGACCGGAAACTGCCGAAACGTCAGCAGCAATCCTCCTGACAGCGTCCCATTCGAGCCCGAAACCCTTCGACTGACGAGAGAGAAACGATCATGGCAGTGTTCACACGTGGCTTCACCGGCCACCGCCCCGAGCCCGACGACAACCTCCCGCCAGGGCAGCACCTCACAGGAGGCTTCCCCGTGCTTTCGGCCGGGCCGACACCACGCATCGACACCGATGACTGGCAGTTCTTCATCCGGACCGAATCCGGGAAGACTCACACCTGGAATTGGGAAGAACTGCACCACCTGCCCATCGAAGACATCACCACCGATATCCACTGCGTCACGAGTTGGTCAAAGATCGGAACGCACTGGCGGGGAGTTTCGCTCGACAGTCTTTTCGACGGCGTCGAGACGGAGTACGAATACGTTATGGCCCACTCATACGGCGGGTACACCACCAACCTGCAGTTGGACGAGATCCTTGGTGGGAAAGCGTGGGTCGCCATCGAATACGACGGTGACGACCTTCCCTCGGAGCACGGCGGCCCCGCACGGCTTCTCGTACCCCACCTCTACTTCTGGAAGAGCGCAAAGTGGGTCAGCGGACTAGAAATGCAACGGGATGACACTCCCGGGTTCTGGGAGGAACTCGGCTACAACCTCCACGGCGACCCGTGGCGTGAAGAGCGGTACTCATGAGCCCAAGCACTCCCTGGTACGTGGCAACGCTCGTCGCAGCGGTGCCTCTGAACCCGGCCGCCCGCAGCATCACCTTCGACGTACCGGAATGGCCCGGCAACCGCGCCGGGCAGCACGTCGACGTCCGACTCACAGCGCCGGACGGATACCAAGCCGTCAGGTCATACTCCATCGCGTCATCGGGCCCCGGCACCCGGGTGGAACTCGGCATCGAGAAACTTCCTGACGGCGAGGTCTCCCCGTTCCTGGTAGACGGTCTCGAGATTGGCGACTCAGTGGAACTGCGGGGACCGCTCGGCGGCTGGTTCGTCTGGACTGAAGCGCTTCGCGCCCCCGTACAGCTGATCGCCGGCGGTTCTGGTGTCGTCCCTTTCCTCGCGATGGCGCGCGAGCATCGGCGTACGGGGAGCACAACGCCGATGCGGCTCCTCTACTCGCTGAAAGGCCCGGACGACGCGTTCTACCGGGAGGAACTGACTCTTCTGCGAGACGACGTGGACGTCAATTGGCATTACACCCGGCTCGCACCGCCGGGATGGGAGGACGAACCGCGACGATTGACTACCGCCGACCTGCAGAGTGCGGTGATCCCGCCGACAGACGACGCGCGGATCTACATCTGTGGACCAACCGGATTCGTCGAGAGGGTGTCTCGAAACCTTGGCTCTTTGGGCCACAGCCCGGAGACCATTCGCACAGAGAGGTTCGGTGGAGTATGAGCGACTTCCTCGATGGCAATGTCGTGGCAGGGGCGCTGCGCGACGTCTTCAATCTCGACATCACGGTCATGCAAGGCCAATGCGCGAACTGTGGCGACATCGCAGAGCTGGCCCGATCGCTGGTGTTCGGGCTGCCGATGGGTTTCGTGATGCGCTGCCGCAACTGCGACAACATCCTGGCAGTGCTCGTCGAAAGCACTCCGCGACGCCGTCTCGCCATGCGCGGGCTGCGCTGGATCGACATCGACGTATGACCGACCGAACTAACGGAGAACCACAAGCATGAACCCGGAACAGACACCCATCACGAATCCAGATTTGGCAACTCTCGCTGAATTGGCAGCTCAGCTTCGCGTGGATTCCATCCGATCCAGCACAAGTGCAGGATCGGGTCACCCGACCTCCAGCATGTCCGCCGCCGATCTGCTCGCTGTCCTTATCGGGCGGCACTTCCGCTACGACTGGGACCGTGCCACACGGACTCCGGACAACGACCACCTGGTTTTCTCCAAAGGTCACGCGTCTCCGCTGCTCTACTCCGTCTACAAGGCGGTGGGAGCCATTACCGACGATGAGCTGGTCAACGAATACCGCCGCTTCGGAAGCAGACTGCAGGGACACCCGACACCGGTTCTCCCGTGGGTGGATCTCGCCACAGGGTCGCTCGGGCAAGGCCTCCCCGACGCCGTCGGTATCGCACTTGCCGGCCGTCATCTCGAGAAGCTGCCCTACCGCGTGTGGGTACTCTGTGGCGACAGCGAGCTCGCAGAGGGATCCATCTGGGAGGCGATAGACACGGCCTCCCATTACGGGCTCTCGAACCTCATCACCGTGGTGGATGTCAACCGACTGGGGCAACGCGGACCGACCAAGTTCGGCTGGGACCTGGACATCTACGCTCGACGGTTCGAGGCCTTCGGCGCTCATGTCATCCGCGTCGACGGACACGACCTTGAAGAAATCGACGCCGCCATGGCGGACGCGTGTGGGGGTGCGGAGGACAGGCCGACGGTCATTCTCGCCCGAACCATCAAAGGCCGAGGCTTCTCACTCATCGAGGATCAGGAAGGCTGGCACGGCAAAGCACTGCCCGCCGACCTGGCTCAAGAGGCGATCCGCGAGCTCGGCGGTGAACGCCACCTGCTGGTCCGCGGCCCCATGCCGACCAGACGCGCGGCCGCCATCGTTCAAGACTCCGAATTGGATGATGATGTCGAGCCGGTCGTCTACACCGTTGGAGCGCAGGTGGCGACCCGGACGGCTTACGGCGACGCTCTCGCAGACCTCGGCCGGCGCCGCAGCAACGTGGTCGCACTCGACGGCGAAGTGAGCAACTCGACAGGCACCGACACGTTCGCCAAAGTGTTCCCCGACCGCTTCTTCGAGATGTTCATCGCCGAGCAGCAGCTCGTGGCAACGGCCACCGGACTGAGCGTGCGCAACTTCATCCCGTTCGCATCAACCTTCGCTGCGTTCCTCACCCGAGCACACGACTTCATACGGATGGCCGGAATCTCCGGAGCGAACATCCGGCTGGTCGGGTCGCACGCCGGGGTGGAGATCGGCGCCGACGGGCCGTCGCAGATGGCACTGGAAGACCTGGCCATGATGAGGTCGATCTACGACTCCACTGTCCTCTATCCGAGTGACGCCGTCAGCACCCAGGCGCTCGTCGAGCTGCTCGCGAACCGGCACGGCGTCTCCTACCTGCGCACCACCCGCGGTGCGTATCCGGTTCTCTACACCCCAGGGACTGCATTCCGCATCGGCGGGTCGCAGACCCTGCTCTCGAGCGGGGGCGACCACATCACCCTGGTAGGCGCAGGGGTAACGGTGCACGAATGCCTCGCCGCGGCCGCGATCATCGCCGACATGGGGATCAGGGCGATGGTGATCGATGCCTACTCGATCAAACCGCTCGACGAAGCCACCATCCGCGAAGCTGTCGATGCCACAGCCGGCCGCATCGTGGTCGTGGAAGACCATCACCCGGAAGGCGGACTCGGCGAGGCAGTGCTCACCGCGCTCTCCGCCGGCACGAAAGAACGCGTTCGCATCGAACACCTCGCCGTGCGCAACCTACCCGGATCCGGCACCACTGCCGAACTGCTGTCAGCGGCCGGCATCGACCGGGAAGCAATCAGCCAAGCCGCGCAGCGCCTGGTCAATCGTGGCTGAACCAGTTGCTCAGACCAGCAAGGAGAAAGACAAATGAGAAACAGAGAACCGAAGCCCGTCCAGACATTTCCGGTAATGGACGGAGCCGGGCCGGCACCGCGCGAAGACCAGATCGCCGGAATCGTTCAGCGTGTCTGGGCGGAATCGAGGGTTTACCACGAAGACGTCGAAGCCTTGCTCACCGAATGGCTCGGCGTTGAAGGCTGCGTGGTCAACGAACAGGAATTCGTGGTCTTGCTGTCAAAAGCCCGCGGCGAGTTCGACCGGCTAGCGACGAGCTCCGACGCGGATGAAGCACCACACTGTCCCGCCCACGACCTCGTCGCGTGCCTTTACTGGGACGTCCAGCAGCTGGAGCGAAACGGTCCCAACACGACAGAGTCGGTATGAACGATTCATCGGTCGCGAACGATGTGACGTTCACCGACGTCCGATTCGATCCTGACGTGACGCCCTTCCACGCCATAGCCAAGGAGATGGCGGCGGCGTTCGGTTACACAGCCGTCCTTTCGATCGACGATCAGCTCGCACAGCTCGTCCGCCTGCGAGTGACGCAGCTGACCCCATGCTCCTATTGCTTGATCCTGCATACGCGCAGCGCGCTCGAGAAGGGAATTCTGCCTGAGAAGGTCGCACACCTCCCAAGCTGGCGGGAAAGCCTCATGTTCACCGACCTCGAGAAAGCTGCTCTCGAGTATTGCGAGGCACTCACGAACTATGACCTAGCCGGGTTCCCGGAAACGCACCGCCAGCTGGCCCGCCACTTCGACGAACGACAGATCGCTGAGCTCGCAGCCGTCGTCATCAACATGAACCTCTGGACGCGGCTGAAACTCGCGCAAGGCGCCACACCGCGCATTTCCCCGAGGCACTCCGAAGAGAGATCCGGATGAGCATCGTGAACAGCGGCCGCCTCCGCTCCGTCTCCGCGGCGTCCCTGACAGACGCCCTCGGACGGTTGATCGACCACCGGGCGCACGTGCTCGACCTCGTCTCTCCGACCCCGGGGAAGGTCCTCTTCGGCCAGGCCGCCACGATCCGGTTCGTCCCGTTCCGCTCGGACCTGTTCGATGAAAGCCGTCACAGCTTCGCCCGGCACTTCTACGACGCTGTCCCCGCCCAGCCATCCCGGACGGTATTGGTGCTCGACAGCTCCGGTCACCCAGACGCGTCGGTCGGCGGCAGTACGAAGTTCTCACGATTGCAGAACCTCGGACTGGCCGGGCTTATCACCGACGCCCGTCTTCGGGACTTCGACGAGCTGATGCACTACAAGCCGGTCTTCTACTGCAAAGGCGAGACCGTGCGAGCCGGCACAGAGACACTTATGCCGATCGCCGCCAACGTTACTGTCTCCCTCGATGGTGCAACCGTCGTGCCCGGTGACTACATCTACGCCGACCACTCCGGAGCAGTTGTCATCCCTGCTGCGCTGCTCGATCAGGTGCTGGAGGGTGCGGCGGGGATCGAGGCACAGGACCGGTCCTTCGTCGCCGAAATCCGACAGGAGGATCCAGAGCAGGTCCGGTCGACAGGTAGTCGCGAGCGGTGATCGCCGACCTCTTTCCTCCATGGCTGCTCATCGCCGTCTTCGTCGGTGCCGCGGCAGCGACCTGGATCGCGGGTGTTGAGCTCAGCAAGTACACGGACGTCTTGGCGATGCGGTTCAAGCTCGGCGAAGCACTCGGTGGCCTCATCCTCCTCGCTGTGGCGACCAACCTTCCTGAACTTGCCATCACCATCAGCGCGGCGGCCTCCGGGGATCTCTCGATCGCCGTCGGCAATATCCTCGGGGGCATCGCGCTCCAGACCGTCGTGCTCGTCCTCCTGGACCTGTTCGGTGTGCGCGGTGCCCGCTCGCTCACCTACCGTGCTGCTTCCCTCTCGCTGATCGTCGAAGCTGCTCTCGTGATCGCTTTGCTCGCGGTGGTCGTCGGCGGGAGCCAGCTGCCGGGGGATCTGATTGCACTGCGGCTGACCCCGGACGTGGTGCTTATCGTGGGTCTTTGGGTGATCGGCATCCTCCTCGTGGTACGCGCGAGCAGGAGCATGGCCTGGCAGGATGGCGGACGCGCGCCCGGATCCCAGTCCCAGCCGCCGGGGCATGGAGCTCGTCGCATAGCCCGCGTCCGTCATGAGCGGATGGGGACACGGAAGTCGGTCGCCATCTTCTTAGTAGCGGCTGCTGTCACCCTGGCGGCCGGCATCCTGCTCGAGCAGAGCGGGAGTGTCCTCGCGGACCACGCAGGGCTTTCCGGCGTCGTGTTTGGAGCTACCTTCCTGGCGGGGGCGACTGCGCTACCCGAACTCTCCACCGGCCTCACCGCAGTCAAACAGCACGACTATCGCCTCGCCGTCAGCGACATCTTCGGAGGAAACGCCTTTCTTCCGGTCCTCTTCGCCGTCGCCACCCTGATCTCTGGAAAAGCAGTACTGCCCAACGCGCAGGCGTCCGACATCTATCTGACGGCGCTGGCGATCCTCCTGACGCTGGTGTACCTACTCGGGCTGGCATTCCGCCCCGAACGGAAGGTGATCGGCATGGGAGTGGATTCCCTTGTCGTCCTTGTCCTGTACGTGATCGGGATTGGTGGCCTGGTCGCGATCGCGAGCCTCTCCACGACGTGATCCGCCTTTTGCCGCTGTAGATGACGAGTTGCCGTATCTGGTTGCGGCAGTGGGGAGCGGCACCAGACCGTGCACTATCGGCTCTTTCCGAGGCCGGTGACACAGTCCGCCAAGACTGTACTCGATATTACAATCCGTCTCGGTTAGGAATGTACTGACCGCGAATTGAGAGGAAGCCAATGAGCCTGCAGACAATTGATCAGGGCATCGCCAGCAAGATAGGGCACTACGCGGATGCCGTCGTCATCCCCGCCGGATACGAGCAGATTCTGGTGTCGGGCACACCTGGAATTGACCAGGACGGGGACGTACGACCCGACATCACGAGCCAGTCGGAGCAGGCATGGGAGAACGTCGTGCGCATCCTGGAGGCAGCCGATGCCTCGGTAAGCGACATCGTCTTCATCCGGCAGTGGGTGACCAACGAGTCCGACATCGGTGACTATGTGGCCGTTCGCACCCGCTACGTGCCCCACCGCCCCGGGTCGATGCTCGCCGTCGTCCCGGCGCTCTTGCGCCCAGAATTCCTCGTGGAACTCGAGGTGGTGGCAGCCCGGCCGCCGCGAGACGTCGAAACACTCTGACGTCACCGACACCGGGCTCGGGTCAACGACACCTCGCCGGGTCCGCGAACGCCAGTTGCTTCACGGGCGCAGGGTCTGCAGATAGGCGATCGAGGTATCAACTGCAATCTGAACCGCGCGGGAGTCGCGTCGGGTTTGGCTGAGCAGCAGGCCACCCTGAACACCTGCAAGGATGCTGACGGCCAAGGTGTCGATGTCGACGTCTGGCCGCAAGTCGCCTCGCGCACGCATTGCCCTCAGGCCATCGGCTAGCAGCAGCTCCCATTGGCTGAAGTGTTCCGCCAGCGCGTGACGGGCGATCGGGTCGGACTCGGCCAGCCCGCTTGCGAGGGAGCCGAGGGGGCATCCTCCGACACAATTCTGGGCCTCAAGCATTGTCACGATCATGTCGCGCCATGTGAGGAGCGCATCGAAGCTGTCGAGGCGCTCGAGTACCTGCCGGTGGGCGCCGAGTACGGTCTCGGCCTGGTGGTCGATAACCGCCAGGAGCAGTGCGCTCTTGTCTGCGAAGTAGTGATAGAGCTGCGATGCGCTCACTCGGGCTTCGCCTTGGATGTCTTCGAGAGTCGAGCGTTCCAGACCGTGCTCCAGGATCAGCGCAGACGCCGCCTCCACGATGCGTTGACGAGTTGCAAGTCCCTTAGCAGTGAACGCGCGAGCTGGTCTTTTCGCTTCAGGTGCCGATGTCATCTCGTTACGATATCAGTTTTTGTAGTTGCCACTCCATTTTTCTGTCGACACGATTGCAGTACTCACTCCATTCGAAGGGATCAGCATGACTACCGACTTCACCGGCAAGACCGCACTCATCACGGGCTCAACCAGCGGAATAGGCAGGGCTACTGCACTCAAACTCGCCGCACGCGGCGCACACGTCATCATCAGCGGGCGCGATATTGAGCGCGGAGAAGCCACCGTTAGGCGTATCCGAGACGCCGGCGGCAACGCCGAATTCGTCGCCGCAGATCTGCTCGACTCCGCCAGTGTTCACCACCTCGCGAGCCGCGCTCTCGAGATCTCCGGAGGCCGAGTTGACATCCTTGTCAACAACGCTGGGATCTTCCCCTTTGGCCCTACCCCCGACGTAGACGGGAACGAGATCGACGCCGTGACGGCGGTCAATATCAAAGCACCCTTCATCCTCGTCGCCCGCCTCGCTCCCGCGATGGTCGCTGGCGACAGGGGCGCGATCGTCAATGTGAGCTCGATGGTCGCGAGCTTCGGGATGTCGGGCATGGCTCTTTACGGATCTAGCAAGGCTGCGCTTCAGTTGCTCACCAAGGCGTGGGCAGCGGAGTTCGGCCCCGCCGGTGTCCGCGTCAACGCGGTAAGTCCTGGGCCCACCCGCACCGAGGGCACTGTCGGGATGGGCGACGGTCTCGACATGTTGGCGGCGACAACGCCCGCTGGCCACCCGGGCGACGCCGAGGACGTCGCGGATGCGATCGTCTTTCTAGCGTCCGAGCAGGCTAGACACGTACATGGAGCGATTCTTCCGGTCGACGGGGGTCGGCTCGCCGTCTAGCCAGTAGGTCTTTACGGAAGGACTACTGGCTGGCCACGTTACCCAACCGGGCCGGGCGTCTGATTCGAGGAGGTCACCCGGCCCGCCTTCGGGGCATGCGGGCGTCGGTGATACCGTGCTCGGCTTCGGCGAGGCGGCGCGCCACATCGGGGGAGTTGCTCCACAGCTCGTCAAGGAGCGCTCGGACGGGCGCGAGCCGTTGTGGGCGTGCCCGGTCGAGACTTCTCGTGCCGTCGCGGCGCTCGTCGACTAGTCCGGCGTGTGCTCTTGTTGGACGGGTGTCCGAGGGGGACCGGGTTGGAATGCTGAAGCTGAAACGCGCATCCCGACGAACGAGGAGGCGAGTGGTGAGCGCGATACCGAAGAGTGGCAAGACGCCGCAAAGCGATTAAAATGCGACCTAGATGCAAAACGCGACCCCAACGCTCCATCGGATTCGCCAGCGCGCTACGCTGCGACTTGCCTTTGTCTCGGCCGTCATTGGTTTGTTGGCCGCGTTTGCGGCCGTTGGTTCGACGATTCCGCTGTTCAACGTCTACCGCGCTGAAGAGGGGTTCACCAACGCCGATATCTCGATGACTGTGGTGGCCTACTCGATCGGCACAATCAGCACATTGCTGGTGTTAGGTCGGCTGTCCAACTATGTAGGACGGCGGGCGGCGGCTCTCGCCAGCCTCGGCTTGCTCATATTGGGCTGTGTTGTGCTGTTGGACGTGCATTTCATTTGGGTGCTGATTGGTGGCCGGCTGTTGATGGGCTTGGGTGCGGGGATGGCCAGCAGCACTCTCGCCGCCTACATTGTCGATGCGGCGCCGAAGAAGCCGGTCTGGCTGGCTTCGGTCGCCTCGAGTCAGACGGTGATGCTCGGTCTCGCCGTGGGTGCTATCGCCTCTGGCGCCCTGGTTCAGTTCGGTCCGTGGCCTCGGGACCTCATCTTCCTGGTTGCAATCGTCTTCCTGTTGGTGTCTGCCGTGCTGATTTTCCTCAGCCCTGAAACGGTCACCCCGCGGCCGTTCACCTGGCTGTCTTTGCGGCCGACGGTGCGCGTACCAGCGCGGGTCAGGTATCTCCTTCCGGTCGCTGCCGCTGTGATCCTGCCCACTTGGGCGACGGGGGCGTTCTACCAAGCCTTCGTCCCCGCGCTCGTTGAGGATCAACTCCACACCAAGAGCCCCCTGCTCCTCGGACTGGTGTTCGCCGCATACATGGCGCCTAGCGCTTTCGGAGCACCGCTCGGACACCTGTTCAGCACGGCAACAGCTCAACGAATCGGGATGACAGCCTTCCTCGCTGGGTGGGCGGGGATCATCAGCGCGAACACGACCGGAGCATTGCCGTTATTCATCGCCGCAACAGTCATCGCCGGCGCAGGTCAAGGCATAGCCATCAACGCCGCCACCCACGGCCTGCTCTATGGCAGCAACCTGGCCGACCGAGCACCGATCTTCGCCGTGGTGTATCTGCTCAGCTACGCCGGTGCGACCATCCCAAGCCTCATCGCAGGCCAGCTCTCCAACACCTTTTCAGTACCGCAGATCGCACTCGGGTACGGGGCGTTCGCCCTGATCGGCACAGTGATCACCCTCCTAGCCGCCCAGAACCCCCACCCTGCGACAGCTAGCCAACTCCACAGCTGATCCCTGGAGTTCGCCACCGGGCGTGGCTGGTCCGCAGATCGAATGCGCGGGATGTCGGCCACCTTGCAACAAGTTCCGTTGACACGAAAGCATTCGAGACGGTGCTGCTTATTCACGAACGAAGGCGGAGCGAGCCCAGACGCGAACGAGCTCGCTCCGGGTTTTATGACCTGACGCTCGGCAAGCACCCAGGTTCTTGCCCCCAGGTGGCGCGTCAGTGTTGATCGGCTCGACTCGGCCTAGTCTGTGCCTCGAGTCCCAGCGCAAGGGCGACCCCGCCGGTCTACATTGTGGCGGCAGCTGGGACCGTGCCGCTTTCGGCTCCGGTCATGACCACGTCGCGCTGGAACCGCCGAAAGCGGGAGGGTGTCTCCCCGGTTGCTCCTCGAAACGCGCGAGTGAACGCCGACTCAGACTGATATCCGACCTCTGACGCAATATCGGCGACGTTTCGGTCCGTGTTGTCGAGCAAATCTGCTGCGATCATCAGCCGGGTACGGGTTAGGAATTGCCCAAACGTTGTGCCTGTCGCTGCTCGGAACCGTCGGATGAATGTGGCGCGAGACATGGCTGTCTCCGAGCTCAACTGATCGAGCGACCACCGTCCCGCAGGTCGCGCCAGGATGTCGAGAATGATGGTGTTGATCTGAGGGTCAGCCACGGCGGTCCACAGCCGTCCGTACGCAGTGGGAGCCGCGGTTGTTGTCCGGAGCACCAGGGCGATCAGCACGGTGCAGAACGCCGACAGTATCGCCGCGGACCCCATCCCGTCATGCACCGATTCTGCTCGCATCAGTTCACTCAGCTTGTTAAGGGTGTCCCGTCCTCGTTGATTTTCGAACAGGGACACGTGGGTTGGCGCCGGAAGGGATTTGAACAGGATCGCGCCGGCGCCGGCGCCGATCGTGTAGTGGCCGCAGAACAGATCGATAATGGGGGCGGTCCCGTCACCGCTGGTCTTGGTGGAGAACGTTGCCCCGACACGTCTCTTGATGGACTTGCTTGGCCCGTCCCCGGCGGTCAAGATGCGGTGGCGCGCCCCCGTTGTGATTATCACCACATCCCCCGCCGTCATGTGATGGAGTGTTCCACCGACTTCAAGGTCACATTCACCTTCGAGTAGGACGTGAAAGGGGATCTCCCGAGGCGCCCGTGGGCCTGGTTCCATGATTGTGGACCCTCCGAGGAGGCAGCGTGTGTCCAGTGTTGCCTCGAGTCGAGCTATTCGCAACAGGTGGCTGATCTGATCCATTTGATACTTTCGAGCGATTTATTGATACCCAATGCTCTATTTGTAGCACCGTGGCTGGAGGAGACTCAAGGCATGGAAAGCACTACATCTCTAACGACCGACGTCATCGTTCTCGGTTTTGGCAAGGGAGGGAAGACTGCCGCCCATGTCTTGTCGAACGCGGGTCAGCGAGTCGTTCTGATCGAGCAGTCCGAGGACATGTACGGAGGCACCTGCCCTAACGTTGGCTGCATTCCCACGAAGATGCTGGTTCACTACTCGAATTCGAGGCGTCTTGAGGATGCAGCTCAGGAGTTCTTCGCGAGCTCGATCGAGGGGGTTCGCGCTCTGACCGCCGCTGGTCGCGCTGCCAACTTCGACGCCATAAACAGCAAGGATCTAGCAACCGTTATCACAGGTATGGCCCGTTTCGTCGACTCTCACACCGTCGCGGTGGGTGTGGGTAAGGATGAGATCACAGTCACTGCATCAACGATTCTGATCAATACGGGCTCCGAACCAGTTGTGCCCGCCATTGAGGGGATCGCGACGACCGCCCATTTGGTCAGCAGCAGCGACCTCACCCGCCTGGACAAGCTGCCTGAGCACCTGGTCATCATCGGTGGCGGCTACCTGGGACTCGAGTTCGCGTCCATCTACCGGCACTTCGGCGCTGATGTCACTGTGCTCGAGGCGACCGAAAGGCTCCTTCCGAAAGAAGACGAAGATGTCGCGTCCGTTGCGGCGGAGATTCTCTCGGGTGACGGCATCACCATCATCACGGGTTCCTCGGTGACCCGAGTCGAGGACGCGAACGGCACGAGCATCGTCACTTATGTAAAGGATGGCGTTACTTACACCGTTCAGGGGGACGCTGTCCTCCCCGCGACGGGTCGCAAGCCGGCCACTGATGAGCTGAACCTCGCCGCCGCAGGAGTGGATGTCACTCCGCGAGGAGCTGTGGTTGTGGACGAGTTTCTTCGGACTTCCCAGCCGCACATCTTCGCGCTTGGCGATGTCAATGGCGGGCCGCAGTTCACCTACATCTCGCTGGATGACGCACGAATCGTTCTCGACCAGGTGCTCGGCGAGGGAAAACGGAGCACCAAGGACCGGGTGGCGGTTCCGCGGACCGTCTTCATCACGCCCCCGCTGGCTACCGTCGGGCTTACGGAACGCGAGGCACGCGAGCAAGGACTGAACATCAAGGTCGCTCGTGAGAAGGTGGCCAACATTGTTGCCTTCCGCCGTGCCTACACCGTTGAGGAGACTCGCGGAGTGATGAAGTTCATTCTCGATGCCGACACCGACTTGATTCTGGGCGCCGCGATCCTGAGCATCGACGCGCAAGAGGTGATCAACCTGATCGCACTGGCTATGCAACAGGGTGTCACGGCGACGACCTTGCAGAACGGGATCTATACACATCCGAGCACCACCGAGGCGTTCAATGAGGTCTTCACCAAGATCGTTGCCTGACATCGGCGCACGCCGCCGCGGTCGGTTCGTGTGGCCGCGGCGCACGCCGTCGACTCCTTCCCTTTTGTGGTCGTCCGGGCGATTGAGAACCGACTCGGTCGCACAGCCACCGCTTGTGAACTAGAGATTACATTTGCGCCTCGCTGTAATGAACAGAGCACCCTCAAACGGGTGAGGAGGAGCTGGCAATGAAAGCGGATGAATTCGCCGGACGTGTGCCATTGGTCGCCGGAGCCCATCGCGAGTGACACCATCACCGGACCCATCGACGACGCGCGGCAAACCTTAGAACTCCTTGCCGACGTTGGCATTTCCTACGCGGATGTGACTTCGACACTCGAACGCGAGGGAATTGAGAAGTTCCTCGGGTCCTGGAATTCGCTTGAACGGGCCGTCGCAACGGCGCTGGAACCCAGCTGACCCGCCATAACACCATTCGGCCGAGCCGATGACTGTCGTGGATCACAATAAGGCGAGGAAAGTCGTTGCCTTCCCCAGACCTCCGTAGGCCATTAATCGTATTGCGAGGGCAACGGGGCGTCGGATGGACCTCGTTGGTTGACGGCGCCCTCGAAGGGAGACGGCAATGCCCAACCATCAGCAGCTAACCCGTTTGGAGAGCGGGCGCGGTTTCATCGCGGCGCTCGACCAAAGTGGCGGTAGCACGCCGAAAGCCCTGAGCCTGTACGGCATCACACCGTCGCAGTACTCGTCCGAGTCGGAAATGTTCGACCTGATCCACGCCGAAAGAGTGCGGATCATCTCCAGCCGCGTCTTCGGCGCCGATCGTGTTCTCGGAGTGATCCTGTTCGAAGGAACTCTCGAGCGTGAAATCGGCGGCCAAGGCATCGCCCGATACCTGTGGGATGAGAGGGGCGTCCTGCCTTTTGTGAAAATAGATAAGGGATTAGGTGAGCCACGGGACGGCGTCCAGTTGATGAACGACATCTCGTCACTCGATGCGCTGCTAAAGAGGTGCCATTCGTCCGGCGCATTGGGGACGAAATCGCGCTCGGTTATACATTCAGCCGACGAGCGCGGGATTGGGCAGATCGTCGCGCAGCAGTTCGACTTAGGAGAACAAGTGCTGGCGGCTGATCTCGTACCGATTCTGGAACCGGAAGTTGACATCGACGCTTCCGATAAGGCCGAAGCTGAAGCGATGCTGAAAGCGGCAATCCTGGAGCGTTTGGCCGAGCTCGGCGGCCAGAAGGTCGCGATCAAGGTAACTATTCCGACCATCGACAACTTCTACGCTGAACTGATCGACCACCCGAACGTCGCTCGCGTCGTTGCGCTCTCTGGTGGCTACAGTCGCGCTGACGCTGTCGCCCGACTCGCACGCAACCATGGGCTCATCGCCAGCTTCAGTCGTGCGCTGTTGGAAGGGCTGACCGTCCAGCAGAGCGAGGAGCAGTTTGATCGCGTCCTGGACGCGTCAATCGAGGCAATATACCGTGCCTCAATTACCTGACCGGCATTCGGCGCGTCGAGCAGGTCAGCCAACGCCTGCGCGGTGCCGAGGTTCTCGATCAGAAACCCTATGCGCACAGGTACCTGAACCGTCCCCGGCTTGATGCCGTTTCCTTCGAGTCTGGAAGGACAATTTGATCATGCCGAAGAGGATTCCGGAGGAGACCATACTGCGAGCGACGGGTTGGAGCTCGACCATCTTGTTGAGTATCTGAACCTGTCGACCGCGTGCCAGAGGGTGGCGGCCCGGCTCGGTTTCAGGGCTGAGTCGCTGCGTCGTCGGGCTCGTAAGCGGCCGAGTTCATCGATCATCAAGAGGTCGACCTGACCAAGACACGACGACATCCTTGAGGTATCATCTACGTGACGCGGCTCACAGTCCGCGTTGGGCGAGACCCGTGACTGGCACGCTCTATGACGCGGCTCACAGTCCGCGTTGGGCGAAACCCGAGACCGGCACACTCTTCCCGTCCTTGACTATCCGTTTAGGGAGCAAGGAAAAATGTTTGACAAAAAATTCATAACCAATGCCATCGCGCGGAGCGCGGAAACGAAATTGGATCGCCGCAGTCTTTTCGCTATGGCTGGAATCGCCGGCGTGGGCGCTGCAGCGACGTTGGTGGCAGCGGACCCCGCGGTCGCCACAACACAGCCGACCGCGCCTGGAGCGACCGCTGTGCCGGGTGCGCCCAGTGACGCCTCGATTCTCAACTTCGCCCTGAACTTGGAGTACCTGGAAGCCGAGTTCTATTCCCGGTCGGTCACCGGAGCGGGTCTTCCGCTGAACATGACGACGGGAACGGGGACCCGCGGCGAAGTGAGCGGAGGACGTGCTGTCCCGTTCAAGACGCCGGCGATCAAGAAGTTCGCGCAAGAGATCGCCGGCGACGAGAAAGGGCACGTAGCCTTCCTCCGCCACGCCCTCGGCGCCGCTGCCGTCTCCCGACCGGCGATTTCACTGGATGCCAGTTTCACCGCCGCAGCGATGGCCGCGGGGCTGATCGGCAAGGGCCAGAGGTTCGACCCGTACGCCAACGAGTTGAACTTCCTCTTCGCCGCTTTCATCTTCGAAGACGTGGGTGTGACCGCGTTCAAGGGTGCTGCTCCGTTCATCGCGAACAAGACCTACCTGGATGCTGCAGCCGGCCTCTTGGCTGTCGAGGCGTACCACGCTGGGACCATCCGCGCGACGTTGTACGCCGAAGGGGTGGCAACACCCTCCGTGTACCCGACCGTGCAGAAGATCTCGGACGCTCGCGACAGTCTCGATGGCAGGACTGACGACGACCAGGGCATCGGCACCGCCGACGTGGCGAACATCGTCCCGACCGACGCCAACTCGATCGCCTTCAGCCGCACCGCCGCACAAGTTCTCAATGTGGTGTACCTGACCTCGGAGAGCGTGCATTCGGGCGGGTTCTACCCCGCCGGAGTGAACGGAGCGATCCGACAGAGCGGCGACTTCGACTACGACGGCGACTGACTCGTAGCACCGCGTATTTCGTTGTCGGCTCGGCTGGACTCCAGGGATGGCATCTTCTTATCATTCTGGCCGTCGTCCTTCTTCTCTTCGGTGCGCCGATGCTCGCTTTCGCGAAGGGCATGGGTCAGTCGATGGGGACCTTCCGTGGCGAAGTCAAGGCCTGATGACATCGGCTCGGCGTCGAGTGGAGAGGACGAACAAGTCCGGTGTGTGAGATGCAATACACACGAGTAATACACGATATCCGACACTAACTCGAACGGCGCGATTGTACTATTACGTCCAGTTATTGTTTAGAATGGTCAACCGGACCGAGCGACGCAACGGATAGACCGTGAAATCCGCAATCAGCAAAGGAACAACGACCTCATGACGAATGCGAGCGACTCGAGCCGCGGCGACTTCGAGTACCCTGACGAAGCCGGCTACCCAGATGGAGTCGGCACCCTCACTCAGGACCAGACTCTCCTCATCGATGAGGTGATCGAGGATGACCATGTCCCGGGATTCAGCTTCTTCGTTGTCAACGACGACAAGTCCCGGATCTACGAAGCCATCTCCGGCGACAGTGTGATCGCGGGCCTCACGTACAACGTCACCGGCGAGGACCGACTCGTGCTGCTGGCCACGGCAGTGTTCCCCGAGTATCGCAAACAAGGCATTGCGTCCGAACTGATCCGCCGGGTGCTCGACGACGTGCGCAAACGAGGAAAGACGGTCAGCATCATGTGCCCGATCGTCTGGGCCTTCATCGAGCGCAACCCGGAGTATGCCGACCTTGTCGACCCTAAGCATCCCGGTATGCCCAGGGCCGCACATCGGTCCTGACCCGCTGTCCTCGACAAGAGAAAATCCCCTAGTGACGCGGGTAATCACCTCGATCACGACGCGGCTCTCCGTGTTGGCTCGCCTCGGTGGGCGCTGGTGCCATTCCACCGATCACATGGCCTGCGACCGCGACGGGGGATGACCCGGGTGCCGATGATTCCGGATGCGCTGGCAACGCCGACTCTGGACGTGGTGGACGGCATCTCTCTGACACGAAATTTGAAATCAATGAATCGACCGCGCGAGGCCACCGGATTGGAAGCGAAGCTATTTCTACCCGAGAATCGCAGACCAATTCGTTTGCCGGTCGCGGCTCAAACCTCGTATCCGATCTATTGTCGGACGTCAAAGGTCCACGCCCAGGCGCCAGTCTGACCGTTGCTCTCCGAGAAGCGGTGAGGTCTGGCAAACTGCCCCCCGAAACGCGGCTACCTGCTTCTCGGGTGCTGGCCGCGGACCTTGGCCTCGCGCGGGGCACGGTGACAGAGTCCTACGCGGAACTAGTCGCCGAGGGATGGCTAATTGCCCGCCAAGGCTCGGGGACCAGAGTCGCAGGACTTGTGCGCACTCCCATCGAGCGCCCGGTTCCCGCTGGCGGAGTGGACCGCCGAAGGGCCGCCGGTGGGCAATCGCCGGGCTCAGGTGACTTCGCGGACTTTCCCTGGCAACCCTGGATCGCCGCCGCCCGTCGCGCTCTAAGCGCGGCCACGCACAGTACATTCGGCTACGGCGACCCGGCCGGACTGATGGAACTGCGCATTGCTGTGTCCGACTATCTGGCTCGAGTTCGTGGAGTGCGAGCGGGCCCCGAACGCATCGTCATCAATTCGGGGTTTCACCATGGACTTTCGCTCGTCGCTGAAGCGCTCAAGCAGCGCGGCGCGCGCGTGATTGCCGTCGAAAGCTATGGTCTAGCCCGCCACCGTAGCTTGCTAGCTGAGATCGGGCTGAGTACTCCCGCGCTTGCCGTTGACGACATGGGTGCGCGCGTAAGGGGACTGGACGAATTGACAGTCGACGCAGTGCTTCTGACACCTGCCCATCAATTCCCGCTTGGCGTCGCGTTGTCCCCGGAACGTCGGGCTGCAGCGCTTGACTGGGCCAGCCGCACCGATGGGTACATCCTCGAGGACGACTACGACGGTGAGTTCAGATACGACCGCAAGCCGATCGGGGCGTTACAAGGACTTGACCCGGAGCGCGTCGTCTACTTCGGGACAGCGAGCAAGTCGCTTGCGCCGGCATTGCGTTTGGGGTGGATGGCGGTTCCCAATAGCCTTCTGGGCGATGTGCTCTCGGCAAAGGGGCAGGTCGAAACGGTCAGCGTTGTAGACCAGCTCACGTTTACCGAGTTCATCACCTCTGGAGCGTTTGATCGACATGTCCGCACGCGCAGGCGGCTATACCGACGACGGCGCCGCCAGCTTACGACAGCCCTGTCTCTGGCCGTACCGCATGCACGTGTGCGAGGAATGGCGGCAGGGCTTGAGGCGGTGGTTGAACTTCCCCCCGGCGCAGAAGCTCAGGTTCTTCGAATTGCAGCCGCTAGCGGACTGGGGGTCACCGGGCTGTCCGAATACCGACACGAAGGATTGGACCCCGGCACATCCGTTGACGAGGGTCTTGTCATCAATTACTCAGCGGTATCCGACTCTGCGTGGGCGGAGATGTTAGAACGCTTATGCATGGTGGTGCGCCAGGGCGTCGAGGGGCTCTAGGTCGCGCTGCATCGGTGAGCGCACGTCCCGCCGTCATCTTGGCGATGTTCGCGTGAGGATGGAGAGTGTCGCCCTCCTCGAAAGGCCATCCCAATCGAGCGGCCAGAAGCGCCGCAATGGTCGACTTGCCGGAACCGGACACGCTCATCTCGACAGGAACGACCGGTTTCTGAATCACCGTCCCGCCGTCATTGCCGTTGGCCCCGCCCGTCGCTGTGGCCTTAGCTGACCTCACGGTCGGTTCGTTGGGGCTCCTTGTCGAGATACTCGTTGATCGCGTATTCAATGATCGAAAGCCAGTCGGTGCCCGTAGTCCGAGGGTCGTCGATGATTCCGGGCCGAGTGAGGTCAAAGATCGGGTCGCCCTCCGCCCCCGCCGTGGTGACGCAACGCAGAACGCCAACAGGGTTGCCCTCCGGGCTCGAGATCGCCCATTGGTACGTGGCGTCTCTCGTAACGTGCCATTCCCGTTCCTTGAACGTGAGAACGGCCCTGTTAGTGTCAAGAATTGATTCCAGCACTTGACCTCCCGGACACTTGGTCCATGTCGAAAATGGTCGATTTCGTCCAGTATTGACCATGACAAGGACGATGTCGAATCGTCGCTGGAACTCCCGAGGTACTGGCGCACAGCAAGACTAAGAATCGCAATCCGCCCGCAACCTCATTTTGGTCCGAATACGAGTCACCGCTTGTAACGCCCGGTGGACACCGAACCACTTTTCGCGTCGCGGAATATTACGCCAGCGAACTCTCCGGCCTCAACCACCCATTCGAGGTCGTAGCTCGCGCGGTAGCTCGGTGGCCAGAACGACCAGAACTTACCTCCGTCGTCCAGATACCACTCGCCCTCAGTGGGCCGGCCGCGCTCGACGAAGGTCGTCCGACCGTCCGCCAGAAACACCTGGGTTGAACCGTCTTCGTACACTAATTCGCCCGCCGTGATCGCGCGGGGGATGTCCTCGGCGTCGATCGGGGCGCCGTTCTCCGGACGTGCATTTTTCGGGTGATCGCTCATCGTTCCTCCAGATTGAGAAGTTTGGCTAAACTGAACCCTATCGTCCACTATTGTATTTGGCATAGCCATGGTTTCGACACCATGGCGCAATGAATGGAAGGGAATACCGGACGCTACGGTATGCACATGACTGACACATTTACAACCGAGCCCGAGTACATCGTCGAACACGAGGACGGTCCGCTCGCGGGGACCAGCGACCGGCGAATCCTCATCAACGGCAAAGTTGACCCTCGCATCGCGTCGATAGCTGCAGTTCGCGGGCTGGAATCGGTTTTCTGGTACGTCGCCGGTGAAGCGCGCGATATCAACGGCGAGATGTACGTGAAGTACTACTTCGACGTGCCGGACAGCGACCCTGTGAAGACGGTCCGCGACACGGAATCCAACTGAGACCCACCCGTCACGCTCAAGGAGCCGAGATGAAACCGGAACACAAGGGTGACCCCGCATTCGTCGTGCAGAAGAACGAGAGCAACCGCACGTGGGAAGCGCTCCTCGACGGCGAGCTCGTTGGGGTTGTCGTTTACGAGCAGGTCGGAACTGCGCGCTTGGCGTTGACACACGCGGCTATCGAAGAACACCATCGGAAGCGCGGCATCGGGACGAACCTTATCTCCACGATGCTCAATGACCTCCGAGCGAATCATCAGACCATCACAGTTTGGTGTGACGCTGTAGTTGACTTTCTCGAGAAGCACCCGGAATATCGCGACCTCGTCGACCCTACAGAGCCTGGCCGTGCACCCGTGGCCCATCGGGGTGCGGCAGAAAAGTGACCGGCGCTGGATTCGGACCCCCTGACCCCCGGCATCCTGCCGCCCAGAGCTACGACGACGAGTCGATCAGGCAGTTAGCCGATCGCCCACTGTCCCGCGGATACGTTGATGTCGCTTCGTCCTCCTTCGACATGCAAATCCTTCACGATGTGCCCCACTCAATGTTCACGGCACGAATTGACGGAGAGGATGGGGCGACTCTGCCCTATCGTCGCGTGGCAGGGCGGATCGTCCTGCAGAAAACGACAGTCGAGCCAAAGTTCCGGGGCAGCGGCGTGGCGACGGAGTTCATCGGGCGGGTGCTTGACGATCTTCGTCAGCAGAACGCGAAAATCGCAATCTACTGTCCGATCGTGCGGGCCTTCGTCGACGCTCATCCGCAATACGCCGGCATGGTCGACCAGAAGCGTCCGGGACTCAGCTCGGGCATCGTCGCCGAGGCAGCTCACCCCGATCACTCGCAGGCAGGCGAGAGTGTCGAGGACGAATCAGAACGGTGACATCTTCGAGCCCGATGACGAGAGACGATGTCGGCGCAGTTCCACAAACCTGGAGGATCGGGGAGGCACCCCTGGTCGCTGTCCTCAGGTCACTTGGATGCAGCGAAGGTTCGGAGATACGCGATTGCTCCAGTGAGAGACGTTTCCAGCGGGGAAATATCCTTGCAGGTTTGACACAGGAGCAAACCTCCTTGGAGCGCCGCTAGGAACGTTGTCGCCAGAAACGCTGCATCGGTGTCCTGGCGCACCAGGCCCATGTCTTTCATCTGCTGAACGCCGTTATGGAAGGCTCGTTCCCACCGCTGGAAGCTCCTCACGAGCACATTGCGTGTGAGTTCGTCAGCGTCTGCTAGCTCACTGGCCAACGCACCCAGGGGACATCCGACGCCGCACCCGTTTTCTCGCTGAAGGTCGACGACAAAATCGCGCCACGCATCCCAGCTCTCCCAACCACGAACGTTGGTCAGATGCGGCTCCTGCCCACCGAGCACGAGGTCAGCTTGCATTTCGACTACCGCGCGTACGAGCTCGTTCTTGTCGTCGAAATAGTGGTAAATCTGCGACTTTCCCACGCCGGCGGTCTCGCAGACACATTCGATCGTGGTCCCTGCCACCCCATCGTGAAGCATTAATGTTGCGGCAGTGGCGACGATCCTCGCTCGGGTGCGCTCACCCTTCACAGTAAATGGACGATCTAGTGCAGTGTGTGTCACGATCTCTCCCGGGTTTAGAACTCGATTTTACATTCGATACTCGATAGAAATGGACTATATCGTCCCGTTTGCCGTGGAACAAACTTTCTCGCTGGGGGCGCAATCTCGGAGTCTTCTGAGGCGTTCGGAAAGGGCTGGACGATGGCCAACCTTGCCTTCCCGCAGATTCACTGATGTTCATTCGTCTCTGAGGTTGCTCGGACGCACGACAAGCATTCAGCCACACGGCCGGTTCGATGGCGAAGAGGGAACTCCCTGGCTCAAAATGTGTCTTTCGAGCCGCCTTCGAGTCACCTTGCCTATTTCGAGTCGCCGTTGCGCCGGGGAGCCCCTGGAACAGAACGGTAGCGACCGGAATTGCCTGTGACGTAGCCCGAGCGCGGCGTGACTAAGTGGTGACCGAGATGCGAACGACCTCGAAATCCAAGGACATGGCCCGACCAATACGCGCTTCCGTAACGAGCCTGTAAATTGCACGTCTTCCGGAACTGGACTCAGACGTCCAGAAAACTCGTGAATGTGTGACGCTGCGGTCGCATACCAGCGGAGTCGATAATGCGGGTCGCCTGATCAGACGGCACTTCTTGGCTCCTTCAACACCCATCTCGGTCGTACGATGGGCCATGTGGAGGAAAGTTCGGAGAGGGGCGCGGTGACGCGATTGACGTCGCGCGGCGCGAAGACGCGATCAAAAATAGTTGAAACTGCTGCTGATCTCATTCGTGTGCGAGGAGTAGGTGGCACAACACTGGACGACGTCGTCTCAGCGGGCAATGTCAGCAAGTCTCAGCTGTATCGACACTTCGAAGACAAGTCAGCGCTCGTGCGGGCGGTAATCGAATACGTCGGCGACCAAAAGATCTCCGGCGAACGAGAACGCTTGGAAAAGGTTCGGACGTTCGCCGGCCTGCAACGTTGGCGAGATGCGATCGTCGAGAATAACGCTCTGCATGAGGGCCGGTATGGATGCGCTTTGGGCTCGCTTGCGAACGAGGTCTCGGAGCACGACGCAATCGCCCGAAAGAAGATGCAGGAGCTTTTCACCGCTTGGCAGCAACTTTTCGTAGACCTTCTCCGAAGGTTCGAGCAGGAAGGTGTCATCCCGGCGGACATTGATATCGACCAGATTGCGACAGGGTTCGTGGCGGCGGTCCAAGGCGGATATTTATTGGCACAAACAGCGCTCGACGTGGCGCCGATGGCATCTTCGATAGATATGGCGATCTCGCACCTGCGCTTACTGTCGCGTGAAGAGGTTGAGGCGTCTGTAGCCAATGCCTAGCGGCGGTCCCCGGAGGCTCCTGCATCATCAGGTTATTGACATGCGCACCCGAGTGCTCCGCCAACGCTGCAGCCGGTAGGGCACCGGCGGGTTGAGAACAAGCAATCTCGGGCTTCTGCGTATCGGATCTTTCGAAAACCGGCGCGAACGCGTGCGGG
This sequence comes from Leifsonia sp. Ger2509, assembly GCF_055231915.1. Taxonomy (NCBI): domain Bacteria; kingdom Bacillati; phylum Actinomycetota; class Actinomycetes; order Micrococcales; family Microbacteriaceae; genus Leifsonia; species Leifsonia sp. Ger2509. The sequence continues at coordinate 1,562,851 of NZ_JBUYVB010000003.1, read as the reverse complement.
GGCCGCACCAGGTAGCCCAGAAATCGACGAGGACGATGACGTACTGCTTCTGGCACTGCAATGTGTCCCGAAGCCTCTCTGACGCGGCGTGCCCACGCGCGTCCGCGGCTCGAGCGCCCCTGTCGGATTGAAGGCGGCGAGCAACTCACTTTTGAACTAGAGATTACATTCTTCTCTTGCTAAAAAAGGGACTAGATAGTCCCACTGAGCAGGAAGCAGGAATATGAGCAACACACAGTCGGTGGAGGATCTGGCGATCCTCGAGCAACTCAACCTCGACTACAACGAGGCGGACCAGGCCAGCGATGCTGAGCGCTTTCGTGACCTGCTAGCCGATGACTTGGTCGTGCAGACTCCGGGCGTCACCCGAAACCGCGAAGAGTACCTGGAGTACATCGGGCGGCCACGCCCCTTCAAGGACCTGGCTCTTCTAGAGTCCAGGATCCGACTTTTCGGTGACATTGCGCTAATCCACGGTCGTGCCCGCTACACGTTGGTCGATGGTGGCTTGGTGCAGGAAGCACTGTATACGGACGCTTACCAGAAGCGCGAGGGTACCTGGGTGTGCATCTCGGCCTGCGCGATCGCGCCGGGAGCCTGACCTGTCAGCACACAACTTGGCAACCGAGGCAGTCTCAGTAGTCGACGAAATCGCCCGGCGTCCGCGACCTCGGCTGGCATTCGTGTCGGCGGTAGTCGCACTGCTGGCTGCGTTCGCCGCAGTCGGATCGACGGTACCGCTCTTCAACGTGTACCGAGCCGAGGACGGATTCACCAACGCGGGCATCTCAGTTGCGGTTGTCGTCTACTCGGCCGCCACGCTCACTACGTTGCTGGTTCTTGGGCGACTGTCAAATCATCTGGGTCGCCGACCAATCTCAATCGCCAGTCTCAGCTTGCTCTTGTTGGGGTGCGTGCTGTTACTGAACGTGCACGAAATTGGCACCCTCGTGGGAGGTCGACTTCTCTTGGGAATCGGCGCCGGGCTGGCAAGCAGCAGCCTCACCTCGTACATTGTCGACACCGCACCGGCAAGGCCCGCTTGGCTTGCCTCCGTCGCCTCTAGCCAGACCGTCATGCTTGGACTCGCGGTCGGTGCTGTCGCGTCCGGTGCTCTTATTCAACTCGCGCCTTGGCCACGTCAGCTCATCTACCTAGTCGCCATCGGCATCCTTCTTGTGTCGGTCTTCCTCATTGCCATAAGCCCCGAGACAGTGGCTCGCAAGCGGGGCGCGAGACGGTCGATGAGACCGAGCATCCACGTGCCGGTCAGAGTTCGACACCTGCTTCCCGTCACAGCGGCTGTCCTGCTATCCACGTGGTCAGTCGGAGCTTTTTACCAAGCGTTTGTGCCTGCGCTCGTTGAAAACCAGCTTCACACTTCCAGCCCGCTCATCCTCGGGCTCGTGTTCGCTGCATACATGGGCCCCAGTGCCCTAGGCGCCCCGCTCGGCAGCCGATTCGCGCCCGCGACCGCGCAACGCATCGGGATGGGTGCCTTCGTGGTTGGCATCGCCGGCATCATCACAGCGATCGCCACAGGCACGCTTCTGTTGTTCATTGTCTCGACCATCGTCGCCGGCGCCGCTCAAGGGATAGCCATCAGTGCAGCCACCCGGGGCCTCCTGTACGGCAGCACGCTCGGCGACCGCGCGGCAACCTTCAGCGTCATTTACCTCATCAGTTACAGCGGCGCCACTATTCCCGCGTTCATCGCGGGCCAGCTTTCCAACATGTTCTCGCTCCCGCAGATTGTTCTCGGCTACGGCGTATTCGCACTGGTAGCCACGGTCTACACCCTCCTCGGCGCACGCAATCCTCGCAACGACACCACGACCAACAGCGGGAGTGCGTAGCCATGGGAACCCGTTGGCCGCAAGCCGTGAAGATGGCCCTGTGGTGCGGAGATGTCATCGGGACGCGTCCACGACACTGTTCTTGAGTTGCCGCCACGAAGCCTCAAACTTGGTGATTCCGTCGCTGAGGAGCTTGTCAGTGACCTTTTCGTACGGGATTCCGGCTGAACTCAGACGCCTGAAAACGTCGACGGCTTCGTCGTAGTGACCGATGACAGCGTCAGTGGACACAACGCCGTGGTCGACAAACGCCTCTAACGTTGCCGGCGGCATCGTGATGATGGTTTCAGGCGCAACGAGTTCGTCGACATAGAACGTGTCCGGTAGGTCTGGGTCCTTGACACCGGTTGATGCCCAAAGCAGGCGCTGCGTGTTCGCACCGCGCGCGAGAAGGCGCTGTGCGCGTGCGCTGGAAAACTCTTCCTGGTACACCCGATACGCCAGGCGTGCGTTAGCGACACCCAAAGCGCCGCGCAGCTCGGCCGTGTCAGGAGTCTCGAGATCCCCGAGGCGATCATCGACTTCATCATCGACGGGCGAGACGAAGAAGGAAGCGACCGAGAAGATCGTTGCTATGTCGCGCCCGGCCAGCTCTGCGCGCTCGAGGCCGGACAGGTACGCCTGGATCACCAGACGATAGATGTCGATGCTGAATAGAAGGGTGGCGTTGACGCTGATTCCTGATGCGATCGCTTCAGCGATTGCATCGATGCCCTCCGATGTGGCTGGGATCGTGATCATGATGTTTGGTCTATTCAGCGTCCTCAACAAACGGTTGGCCCGCTCGAAAGTCTGATGCGCTTGATACGCGAATGTGGGATCGATTCCGACTGAAACCCGACCATCTAGACCCTGGGTTCTCTGATACGTCGGTTCGAGAAGTTCCGCAGCTCGGAGAACATCGGCTGCAATAAGTGAGTCGACGGCCTCCTCCACCGTTGACCCCCGCTCCGAAAGTGTGCGCAATTGCGTTTCGTACGCAGCTGTCCCAGCGACTGCCGACGCGAAGATTGCCGGATTCGTGGTCACGCCGACAACATCTCGCGTTGCGATCAAAGTGGCGAGTGCACCCGATTCGAGTCGGTCACGCGACAGGTCATCCAGCCAAATACTCACCCCCGCTTGTCTGAGCAAGTCCGTACTAGACCGGGTTGAATTGCGGTTCGTCTCAGCTGTTTCCGTTGGGAGGTCTTCTGCCGGGCTCATGAGGTGCCACCTTTCAGCGCATGTCGAGAACTGAGGCTGCTGCTGCGATCCAATCCAGGTGGATGCCAGGGTGTCGCTAAAGTCGACGTCGCTCAAGCCGTCAGTACTACATCCATTCCTAACCTGGTGTGAATGTAATATCGAGTCCACAAGTCACGTCGTGCGCGGTTGGCGTGCAAACTGACCTTGGCATTGTCCTTGTCGACGCGCGGCTGACGAGGACGCCTACGCGCCGTCATTAGAGCCTGGACGCCATGGGCACCCTCACCTTCCGAGTGCACATATCGTCAGTTAACACGGGAGCCTATTTCCATAAGGGAGCTCAAATTGAAAGCAATCACCGTAACTGATCGCGCCGCCGGGACCGCTGGACTGTCACTACAGGACCGTCCCTACCCTCACGCTGCAGAGAACGATGTCGTCGTTCGCGTTCATGCGGCGGGATTCACACCGGGCGAACTGGAATGGCCGTCGACCTGGGTAGACCGAGCCGGCCGGGAGCGAACGCCAACCATCCCCGGACATGAGGTGGCGGGCGTCGTCGCCGAACTCGGCTACGGCACTACCGGCCTAACCGTAGGACAACGTGTCTTTGGCGTTGCCGATTGGGCCCGTGACGGCAGCCTGGCTGAGTATGTGGCGATCGAAGCACGTAACCTCGCACCGCTGCCCGCCGACGTCGACTTCATTACCGCTGCGAGTCTCCCGATCTCTGGGCTGACTGCATGGCAAGGCCTGTTTGAGCATGGATCGCTGCTTCCTGGACAGACTGTGCTTGTTGCCGGCGCCGCGGGCGGCGTCGGAACCGTCGTAACTCAACTCGCCCGTGACGCTGGTGCCTTCGTTATCGGAGCTGGACGGGAGGCACAGCGGCAGCGTATCGCGGAAGCTGGCGCGCATCGCTTCCTCGATCTGGACCAGGACAGCATGGACGATGACCAGGACGTGGACCTTCTCTTCGACGCCCTCGGGGGTGACGTTGGGTCGCGTTTGACAGGTCGAGTGCGGGCTGGTGGGACAACGATCTCAATCGCGAACCCGCCGGTTCTCCCACGCTCCGACATCAGCGCATACTTCTTTGTTGTGGAGACCAGCCGTGTGCAACTCACCGAGCTGATTGAACGAGTGCGGTCCGGCCGTCTCCGCACGTTCGTCGGAGATGTGGTGTCTCTCGACGAAGCAGCAGCCGCATTTTCGATGAGAAAGTCCAGCCTCGGAAAGGTCATCGTCGCGACCACCGCTGACTAAACAACTGCGACGACGAGGACTACGTCCCAAATCGACACACGGGCATGTGTTATGAGGCGCCAGTCTCGTCGGGCCCCGGAGCAAACGTCCGCAGGTGGTCAACGGCGGCGTACAGAGAGTCCCGTAACGGCGTGATGTCGCGAGTGATCTGCGCGAGGAGCATGCCACCTTGGTAGGCAGCGACGAACATGTGGGCAAGCCGTACCGGATCGGCCGAGGCGTTGATGCGACCGAGCTGCTGCATCCGATCGAGCCCCTCACGGAAGATGTCTCGCCATTGCTCGAATGCGCGCGCCAGTTGGTCGTGAATGTCGAGATCGGTTTTGACGATCTCGCTCGCGAGGGAACCCAGGCTGCAACCGTCCTCGAACGGGCGACCGGAAAGGACGTAGAAGTCCGCCCAGTCTTGAAACGCGTCGACGCTGTCGAAACCTGCGAATCGTTCGCTGCGGTGAAACTCGAGGATGTGGTCTGCCTGCCAGCCGATAACCCCGCCAACGAGGCTTTCCTTGGTCGGGAAGTAGTGGGTGAGCTGTGATCCGCTGACGCCGGCGGCACTTCGGAGGGCCTCATTGTTCGTCGCCTGGAGGCCATTCGCGTAGATCAGCTCCGCAGCGTGCTGCAAGATGCGGGCGCGCGTCGCCACCCCTTTGGTTGTGAGTTTCAGCCGCATTTGAGGTTCGGTCGTACTCTCCATTCCGTCACTCTAACAAAAAGTGGGTTTGACAACCCATTCCGGCATAGTGTTGACTGCTAAAAGCGGACGAAATCGTCCAGCAATTTAATTTGGAGGCCCACTTACATGTCCCGACTGACAGCCCCTCAACGCGAAGAGATCCCGGACGGCACGCAAAGCATCCTCGACGGAGTTCGGGCTCAGTTCGGCTTCGCGCCGGGCATGTTCGACACGATTTCTGCGAACCCGGTAGTGCTCGAGATCGTGATGACGCTGCAGCGCAGCATCGGCCGTCTTCTCGACGCGAAGACCCGGCACACGATTGCGTTGGCTGTCTCCCACTCCAACGACTGCGATTACTGCCAGGCTCTGCACACGTACGTGTCATCGGAGCTCGGTGGAATGTCGACCGATGACATCGAGTTGGCCCGCACTGGGAGCTCGACGGACCCTCGTCGCGCGGCCGTGGCTCGCTTCGTGCAACGAGTTATCGAGACCCGCGGGCAGGTCGGCGACGCTGATATCGCGGGGGTACGCGGGGCCGGATACGGTGATGCTGAGATCCTGTCGATCGTCACCATTGCGGTTGTGTACCTTCTCACGAACTACATCAACAACGTCAATCAGACGGTCGTCGACATTCCCGCCGTCGATGGTCAGGCAGCCTGAGATGTCGGGTTCTGAGATCTACGAGAAGTTCCTTGCGCTGCATACCCGCGAGGGAGGCGTCGTCATGCCGAATGCTTGGGACGGCCTCTCGGCGCAGCTCCTTGCCGATTCCGGCTTCGAGGCGATCGCGACGTCCTCCTTTGCCCTCGCCGCGTCTCTCGGGCGACAGGATGGGCGGCACCAAGTAACCCGCGATGAGCACCTCGCACACGCTGGGCTGCTCGCTCGCCTGACCGGACTGCCCGTCAACGGCGACTTCGAGGACGGCTACGGTGATACGCCCGAAGACGTTGCTGCGACCGTGAACGCGGCGATCGGGCACGGGCTGGCCGGGATCGGGATCGAGGACACGTCCGGTGACCCAGACCGGCCGATCCGCGAGTTCGATGAGGCGGTCGCTCGCGTCCGCGCCGCGGTAGAGGCGGGCAAGGGGCGCATCGTGGTCACTGGTCGCACGGATAATTACTTACAGGGGCGGCCCGATCTTGACGACACGATCCGCCGTCTCACCGCCTTCGCTGAGGTCGGGGCTGACGTGGTCTATGCACCATACCCGTCCGACCTCGATTCGCTTCGCGCGATCATCTCTGCGGTGGCACCGACTCCGGTCAACGTCCTCATCTCGCCGGCCGACGCGGTGCTCACCGTCGCCGAACTGCGGTCGATCGGTGTTAAGCGGATCAGTCTCGGCCCGGCGCTCTACGCCCACGCGATGGGCGCCCTCGAAGAGGCGGTCGGCGCACTCTCGCGTGGCGACCTTGCGACCGCGACGACTGGCATGGACTTCGCGCGGATGAGCGATCTCCTCGGCCGCGGTGCGCGCTGACAGTCGTCTGATCGACCGGCGCCTCATATCTATTACCCCATCGACCATCTATAACGACGAAAGAAGGACCAATCATGGATCTCGACAAGCTCATGGGCAAGCACCTCACGCGCTACTTCGACGGCAGCAAAACCATTCCGGAGGAGACGCTCCAGCAGCTGCTGCGATTTCTCCGCTCGACGCCGTCATCAGTGAACGTGCAGCCGAATCACTTCTATGTCCTCTCCACCGAGGCAGGGAAGAGGAAGCTCGCAGATAACCTGGGCGAGCGTTTCCAGGACAACGCCGAGAAGGTGATGAACGCGTCGCACGCAATCATTCTCGCCACGCGGACAGACGTGCCTGAGGAACACCTTGAAGCGGTCTTCGCGAAAGAACGTGCGGACGGCCGATTCCCCGACTCCGCAAAGCAGGAACTATGGGAGTCGATGACCCGCGACTTCCTCAACATTCGAAACTCCACCCACAAGGATCTGGACCACTGGATGGAGAAGCAGACCTACATGGCAATGGGGATGACGATGATGGCTGCTGCTGAGCTCGGCATCGACGCCACACCACTTGAGGGCTTCGATCGAGCCAGCGTCGACGAGGCGTTCGGAATCCGCGAGACCGGATACACGACAACGGTGCTCATGGCACTTGGCTACCCCGATGCGGCCAAGGCGTACGGCACCCCGATCTCGCGGTTCCACCCCGACCGGCTGTTCACCTTCATCTGAACCGCGGACCCGGCACGTCGACGGCGTGCCGGGTCTCTGAATCGGTCCATGACAGGACCTCGCCGATCGTCTTGCCGACCCACACGAATATCAAGGAGACCGAAAATGCAAAAGGACGTGAGCCTGCAGGAGCGATCGGCCACGCATGCCGAGAAACTGCCCGGAGCCGAGCGGAGCCACCAGGCCACAGGTGACTGGGAGGTATGGAAAGTCTCAGGCAAGGTGTTCATGCTCCAGACGGCCATGCCCGGAGAGCCGGTCGTGATCCTCAAAGCGGATCCTGCCGATGCGTTGGCGCTACGCGAAACTCAGCCAGGAATCACCCGCGGCTACCACATGGACAAGACTCACTGGATCACGCTTCACCCTGGAAACGGTCTCGGATTGGGGCTTGTCGACGATCTCGTCACGGAATCGTATCTTCTCGTAGTCGAGGGGCTCCCACGGGCCCAGCGTCCCATCGATCCTCAAGCGTTCCGACACTCGCAGACGCGAGACTGAGCGGGCGCAACCAGATTTTGTCCGAATCTGACGTAACGCTGTCGGAGCCGCTGTAACAGCAGTCTGCACTTACCGAACTGGCGTAGTGGAACGCCCCACGCAGGCATGATCGGTGGAAAACACACACGACCATTCGCTCAAAAGTGGACGAAATCGTTCTGAAACTGTAAGAATGAACTAGGGCGATACGACGGGTACGCAAGGCGACCATCGAGGTCCTCGACCTGGGAACGAAGTCCGGTGCAGAACATTCGTTCAAGAGCACATAAGTCACGTGGCGTTGGCCACAAGGGGCGGCCGCGATACCAGAGAACGCGGAAGCCCACATCTACACGTCAAAAAAGGGAGAAATCATGATTGGAATCGGAGCCAAAACCGAGAATGGGACCGTCGAGGTCCTTGAGCTTCCCACTCCACGGGAGCCGCAGTCAGGAGAGCTTCTACTGCAAACGATCTCCGCTGGAATCGGCCCATGGGATGCGCTCCTGCACATCACCAACGGTTGGGATGTCGGCCTCAAAACGCCCGCCGCACTCGGTGTCGAAGGCGTCGGGCGCGTCATCGCCGTCGGCGCCGACGTAAAAGAATTCAAGACCGGTGATGTCGTCGTCGTCCACGACACTCCGCTCCCCGGAGGCAGCGGAACCTGGGCAGAGCAAATCCTTGTGCACGCCGCAAGCGCCGCTCTCCTGCCGTCCAACCTCACCCCGGAACAGGCGGCCGCGCTACCCGTGGCGGGTCTGACCGCCAGCCAGTCCCTGGAAGAGTTGCAAGCGGGCGTCGGCACGCGACTGCTCGTCGTCGGCTCGGGCCCGACCGCAGTCCTCGCTATCCGGCTTGGAGTTCTAGCCGGCGCCCAGGTTGTCGCAGCAGCCAGTCCAAGGCACGCCGCCAGGCTGCGCGAACTGGGCGCGATCGACATCATCGATTCCCACGCCGAGAACTGGGCGAAGACCACCGACCGCCGATTCGACGCAGTTCTTATCGCCGCGGACGGAACCTCAGAGGAAGCGATGAAGCTCATCGAAGACGGCGGTCGCCTGACGTCCCTCACCTCGGACGCACCGGAACCCAGCCGCGGAATCATCACCAACAATCTCTACATTCGACCCGACGGCGTAGAGCTGGAACGACTCGCGAAACTCGCGGCGGAAGGAGAGCTGACCCTCGAAATAAGTACCGTCACCCCGGAGCAGGCGCCAGCGACCGAAGCTGTCGTTGCGGCCGGACGGTCCCGAGGCGTCAAGTATGTCATCGACTTCGCGTCACGGGCCGAATCGAACAACATAGCTGCCTGACCGGCACCAGGCGCTCATGACCGAACGGGCGAAACAGACGGTGGAGGGATCCCGTGATTACCAGCTCCCTCCACCTCTCAACGGTCGCCCAGGACTGAAAGTCCTCGTCATCCAGCGGATCAGGTGCGCGATCCAACGATCCACAGTCCGAGCGAGTTGCGTCCGCGTGTGGCGGGAAACCGAGGTCGATCGCAGCACCACGTCGCTGAGTGCGCAAAGGCAGCAGCGCCAGCCGATTCAGTCACGATCAAAGTGCGATCTCTAACCGCAAATTCGTTGATTGTATCGCTGACTGCATGACTTACGGAGATTGTTGGCTTGCCCACATTTGCCCACACTTGAATCGGCCTCATGGTGATTTCCGTCATCACTGGGACTCCAAGTTCCCCGGAATTCCGGCGAATTCACCCGCGGCTCGGCTGTTCGTTGGGCATCAATTAGAGCACGCGGCTCATAATCGTGGTGTCGCGGGTTCAAGTCCCGCCCACGCTACTAAACCCCCAGGATCTCGCCATTCTGGGGGTTTTTCGTGGCGGTTGGTCGCCGTCCCCGGATCTGATGCGCAACGCAACGGTTACCGGCACAATGAGCTGGACACGCGGGTGCGCACTGTCAGCTCAGCGGGCGCTGCGACTACTTTCTGAAAGCGGCGGCGTGTTCGAGCGCCCACTGCGCGAAAGTGAGCGGCGGGCGGCCGAGTACCCGGTCCACCGTTTCGCACGTCGGCCCAGCTTGACGCGCATAGTCGGCAAGCGAGCCGAGCAGTCGGTCGGGGATCTCCTCGGGCAGGCCCTGAGCGAGCATGCCATGACGAACCTGCTCCGGGGAGACCTCCTCAAACGACAGGGTCGTCCCGATCGCGTCGCCGATGAGGCGGACCTTGTCGTATTGGTCGAGCGACTGGGGGCCGGTGATCAGGTAGGTCTGGCCTGCGTGGGACGGATCGATCAGCGCAAGCGCGGCCACGGCGGCGACGTCGTGTTCGTGGATCGGAGAGGTCGCGGCGTTGCCATACGCCCCTCGAACGACGCCGCTTTGTCTGATCTGCGGAGCCCAGGCGAGCGCGTTGGAGTCGAAGTCGCCGCATCGCAGGATCGCCCACTCGATTCCGCTCGCTTTGACGGCCTCCTCGGCCTTCGCGAAGGCGTCGGCGAAGCGTGCCTCCCCAACGGGGTACTCCACGGTGAGCGCCGACAGTAGAACCACCCGCTGCACGTTGTGCTCCCTCGCGAGTGAGAGCAGTTCGGCGAGCCCCTCGCCAACGGCGCGCGGGCTGAGCAGAATCGCCTCGACTCCGTCCAGAACGGAAGACAGGGTGGCAGGGACGGACGGATCGCCTTTCACAAGGCGCACGCCATCCGGCAGGACAGCGTCGGGATTGCGTGTGACAGCGCCTACCTCCTGCCCCTTGTCGCTCAGCAGCTTCACTGCTTCGCGGCCGACATTCCCCGTTGCGCCGGTAACCAAGATCATGATGAGTCCTTCCCTCTGGAATGCACCGCAACCGATCGCATCCACTTATCGGATATTATACGAAAACCGTATCATATGGAATCCGTATGTAAAGGGATCGAGAGGAGAAGGAACGCTTCTCTTGCGCGGTCGGGGCAGGCCGTTGGGGATTCGTTCCATCGGTCTCCTCGTGTTCTTGGGATTCGTCGGCATCATCTGGGTGACGCTACTCCCTGAGCCCTGAGCCCTGAGCCCTGAGCCCTGAGCCCTGAGCGCCCTCCGGAACCTTCCGGGGGATACCCCGAAGGGGTAGCCTGATCCCAAGCTGAGAGGGTGCCAACGTGCCGAGGAGCCGAAAGGCCAACGCAACTAGGAGCACTCGGGTAGGCGACAACTGAACACGGAAGCGTGTTCGTGCGACTGATCATCCGCTCCGCGTGACCGCAGAATTGCCCGCGCGGAACCACCGATGAGGGGCCTGTCATGGTAACCGACCGACCAGGGCTCGTGCAGGAGCCCGGGGTGCTCGGCAATGAGCGGCTGACCGCGCTGGCCGGGGCGGTGATCTTGGTGCTGAGCGTGATCGAGATGATCACCGTCGCCGCGCTGCACGGTCTGATGGCGGCGCATATCGTCGTCGGGACACTTCTGGCTGGGCCGGTGATCGTCAAGCTGGCAAGCACGGGTTGGCGCTTCGTGCGCTACTACACCCATGCCCCGGCCTACCGCCGCAAAGGCCCGCCTCGCCTGCTCCCGAGGGTGCTCGCCCCCTTGCTGGTCGCTTCCACGCTGGGAGTGATCGGCAGTGGGATTGCTCTGGCGATTACGGGCCCAGCCCTCCAGCCCCTCGTCGTCATACACGTCCTCAGCTTCCTGGTCTGGGTGGTCACCCTTGCCATCCACCTCGTCGCTTACCTGCCGAGAGTCCCACGGTTGATCGCCGACGACCTGTCGCGGCAGCCCACCCCGCCGGGAGTACCGGGACGAAACCCCCGCCTGTCGGCCACCTTCGGAGGCCTCGCAATCGGGGCGGTGGGTGCTGCGCTCCTCGTGCCGACTATTCCGGCGTGGACCACGTGGGGCACCGCGGACGGCACCAAATTCCTCATCGTCGCCGTCATCGCTGCACTCATCGGCGCAGCGCTTGCGCGGTTCAGCCGAGCCAGGGAAAGCTGAGGCTGCTTCGTGAACAAATGATGTGGCATGTGCCGCGGCGGCCGTGCCCCCTGTCGACCTTCCGTCAGTCTGAGGCGTGGGTGATCGAGGTCCTGACACTTCTCCTCGATGTTTGAGGGGTGAGCCGTCGTGAACAATGGCTACCGCGATCTTGTGTGACGGGCGGCTAGCGCACGGCAGACCGCCCGGTAGCGGAGCCCGTCGAGCAGCAACCGGACCATGCGGGATGCGCGCGACATGTCGCTGTCGCCCGGTACCGGCACAGACAGGTTCGCGATCGCGCCGATCAGCTCGACCGGGTCGACGCCGTCTCTGATGACGCCGGCCTTCGCGGCGCTGTCGAGCAGCCGCTGCAACGGGGGGCCGCATCGCTCTCGAAGTAGTCGCGCAGGCCACTGTAGGCAGGTTCGCCGGAGCGAAGGGCGCCGCCATGTTGTCTGAAAACGTCGGCGGGGTGGTTTGAGCATCCAGCGGGCATTTCCGACGCCGTTCACGTTCGCAAAAGGATCGGCTCCCGGGCGATCACCGAAACAGGTTCCAACCTAGGCTGTGAGCATGGGCGGCGTTTACCTCACGGGCGAGCTGGTCTGCGCGAACCAGGACGAGGCGCGCGTCGTGATCATTCACCTGCCGGAGCACGTCCGCCTCACCCGCGCCGAGGCCGGCTGCCTATCTTTCGACGTCACTCCAACCACAGACCCACTGGTCTGGACAGTCGCGGAGCATTTTGAGAATGAGCACGTCTTCAGGATGCACCAAGAACGTGTCGCGAACAGCGAGTGGGGACGAATGACCGCGCATATCCAACGCCACTACTCGGTCGAGGGCGTATCCCGCTGAACGATCGGCTTTCGTTCACGTTTCGAGTGGTCGACCAGCCTTGACGGTGCGACTGGCGCGATTCCCGAACGCGAGCAGATGCGCTGCTCGCTCGCCCCAGTGGCGGACAGCGGGACCAACGATCATGACAGTGCGCGTTGCCCTTCGTTCGCCGTGCTCTCCCTCACGATGAGGGTGTGGGGGGCAACGATTTCTTCGGCCTTCACATCGGGGTCCTCGATGCGGGCGGCGATGCGTGCCACTGCCTGTTGTGCGATGAACGGAGTGTCGAGCGAAATGGTTGAGAGGGTGGGTCGGGAGAACTTGCCTTCGTCGATATTGTCGATTCCGATGATCGCCACGTCATCGGGTACGTGGAGGCCCGCGTCGAAGGCGGCGCGAAGTGCGCCCATCGCGAGCAGATCCGAATAGCAGAAGATCGCGTCAGGGCGATCGGGCAGCGCCAGGAGTTCACGGGCGGCCTGGTAGCCATCGGCACGGCTGTAGTGGGTGGCTGGACGCACCAGACGGGGGTCGTACTCGAGGTCTGCGTCTTTCAGCGCGGCCAAATATCCTTCGGTGCGCAGGTGCGGGGTCTCGAAGTTCTTGAACGGCTGCTCGCCGATCGCTGCGATCCGCGTGCGCCCGATGTCGATGAGGTGGTTGGTGGCGTCCCGGGCGGCTCGGACATTGTCGATGGCGACGTGGTCGTAGCGTCCGTCGAATTCGTGCTCGCCGAGGAGGATGAGCGGAAGCGTCGAGTGGGGGGCCATGTCGAGAAGTTCGGCGCGTGTGACGAGGGGGCTGAAGAGTATGCCGTCGAACAACATCGTCCGATCGCTGCCGGTGAGTAATTCGCGTTCGCGGGCCTGGTCATGGCCGGTCTGGTCGATCATGACCCTGTACCCGAGCTCCGCTGCAGCGTTGATCACGTCACGCGCGAGCTCACTGAAGTAGGGGACGTCGATTTCGGGAACGACCAGTGCGAGAACGCCGGTTCGTCCGGTGCGCAACGTGCGCGCTACCAGGTTGGGGCGGTAGTCGAGTTCGTCGACAGCCCGCAGCACGCGCTGGCGCATCTTCTCACTCACGTGCGGATAGCCGCTCACCACGTTCGACACAGTGCGAATCGAAACATTGGCGTGATCTGCAACATCTTTCAAGGTTGCGGGCACCTTTACCTCCTCACAGATTGACCGTTCACAGCATAGCGTTTGCAACGTGCGCAAACACGCGCTACTCTTTTGCCTACGATGGCAAATACGGTAGTGTCGCTCGAACACAGCCCACGACGCGCTACCCGAAGAACCGGTTACACCGACCGAATTTGCGCTGATCACGAAGGAGTGTTCATGGAAAGCCCAGAAGTCCAAAGCCGCGGGGTGAACAAGCGCGGCGGCCGTTCGACGCGCCGGCGGACGGCCGCAATCGTTGCGCTTTGCACTGCCGCGACGGTCGCGCTGACCGGTTGCGGCCCGCAAATCGGGTCCGCTTCCTCAGGATCCGACGACAAGAACGTGTTGCACGCACCGACGTCCGCGTCCCCCAAGGGCACGATCACAATTTGGGACCGTTCGGGCGATCTCTTCAATGTGTTCGATGCGACGATCAAGAAGTTCAACGAGAAGTACCCGAACATCACGGTGAACCACCAGGCCGTCGACATCAATGCGAAGCTTCAGAACACGCTGACGACGGGCACGGACGTGCCTGATGGGGTCTTCCTCGACGACTCGCTTGTCGCGGGGTACGCCCCGAGCCTCTGGAATCTCTCCGGCGTCCTCAGCCCCTACCTCGGCAAGATCGCGAAACAGAAGGTCGATGTCAACTCGACCAAGGGCGGGATCTACGGTGTCCCGTTCGACCTCGACCCCGGCCTTCTCTTCTACAACGCCACTGTGCTGAAGAAGGATGGCATCGACCCGACGTCGATCAAAACCTACGACGACCTTCTCGCGGCCGCTCGCACCGTCAAGGCGGCCGACCCGACGTCTGGCCCAATCCACCTGGAGAATGTCCCGTTCCTCACCCAGCTGTGGCTCGAAATGTTCGCGAGCCAGCAAGGAACGAGCATGACCGATGCTTCGGGCAAGCTTCGCCTCGATTCTCCCGCCTACAAGCAGATCCTGAGCTGGCTTGACACCGTGCAGAAGGAGAAGCTGGGCACCCGCGCCGATTACCTCGGCCCGACCGACATCAACACGCTCGACACCGGCAAGCAGGTCTTCGTGCCGTGGTCGATCTGGTGGGACTTCGCGCCGCAGCAACTGCTCAAGAAGACGACCGGTGATTGGCGCGCCATGCCTCTTCCCGCCTGGACGGCGGGAGGCGCGCGGTCGGGTGCGATGGGCGGCTCGTCGTTCGTCATCCCGAAGGACGCCAAGAACCCGGGGCTGGCATGGCTGTTCTACAAGTTCCTGATGTTCGACAAGAGCGGCTACACCGCGGTGTATGGTCCGAACGCGGTCTACCCGAAGGGACTCGACACCTCTGTCCCGAGCTACCAGCCCGCTGCCGACCCGAACAAGCCCCTCTTCGGAACAGTGGATGCGCTCGGCGGCCAGAACCTCTGGAAGACGGCGACGGTCGCGGGCAAGCAGATCCCGGGCGGAACGCCGACTCCCAAGTGGTGGGCGAGTGCCGTCGATTACCTCGGCAACAACATCCAGAAGATGTTCGACGGCACCCTGACGCCCGAGCAGGTCATCCAGCAATCGAGCCAGCAGATACAAGCCAATCTGATCGATCGTCAGTAATCCGCTGCCTGCACCGCATTACGACAGAAAGAAGCTGATATCGATGACCGTCACGACCACCCCCACGGTGTCGCAGACGGCTGCTCACGCGCTGCAGCGGGGACCACGTGCGTCCTCGCTGCGGCGCAGGTGGGCACCTTACGTGTTCATCCTGCCCTTCCTCGCGACGTTCGTAGCGTTCACGATCTATCCGCTGGTCTTCACGTTTCGCCTGAGTTTCACGAACTGGCACGGTGCGGGCGCCGCGGAATGGGTCGGCTGGAGCAACTACATCTACCTCCTGCAGAATCCGGCATTCTGGGCGTCACTGGCGACATCCGGAGTCCTCTGGCTACTCATCGTTCCAGCGCAGCTCGTCGTGGGACTCATGGCGGCCGTCGCGCTGAACAACGCCAGGCTGAAAGGACGTGGCTTTTACAGGACGGCTTTCGTCGTGCCGTTCGTGACCCCGCTCGTCGCGATCGCTCAGATCTGGATCGTCGTGTTCGATCAGAACTACGGAGCCGTCAACAGCTTCCTTCATCTCGTCGGGCTGCCCGGCATCGGCTGGCTGACGACGACCGTCTGGTCGAAGCCCACGCTCGCTTTGTTGTTCCTCTGGAAGACGACCGGCTTCGCGATCATCATCCTTCTCTCCGGGCTGCAATCGATCGATACCTCACTGTACGAGGCGGCGAGTCTCGATGGGGCGTCGCGCGTGCGCCAGCTCTGGAGCATCACGGTGCCGCTGATGCGGCGGACGATCATGTTCCTCGTCGTGCTCCAGACGCTGGCGGTGTTCCAGATGTTCGCTGAGCCGTACGTGGTCACGAAAGGCGGCCCGTACGGATCCACGACGACCGCCGGTCTCTATCTCTACGACCACATCACGGTCGCCGACCTCGGAACCGGTGCAGCAAATTCCTTCCTGCTCGTCATCGTCGTTATGGCGCTATCCCTGTTCTTCGTAAGACTGTTGAGGGCGCGAGACTGACATGACGGCTATGACCACACCTGTGCTCGACAAGGCCCTGCGCTCCCGTCGGAGCAAGCCCGCGATCGGCTCGCACCTGGTCCTGGCGCTTCTCGCGCTTGCGTTCCTCGCGCCGGTCGTATGGACCCTCGTGTCGGCCCTGAAGCCGGCCAATGACATCATCGCGGACCCTCTGGGCTTCAATCCAGCCACAGTGACGTTCGAGAACTACCGTCAAATGTTCGGGGACGTTCCCATTGCGTCCGGTTTCCTGAACACCGCAGTCGTTCTTCTCGTCAAGGGCTCCATCACGCTCTTCTTCGCCCCGCTCGCCGGGTACGCATTCGCGAAATACGACTTCCGTTTCAAGAATCTGATCTTCGGTGCAGTGCTTGTGACGCTGATGCTGCCGATCATCGTGCTCGTGATCCCGATGCTGCTCGAGATGAAAGAGCTCGGCTGGATCAATACGTATCAAGCACTGATCTTGCCCGGGTCGGTGGACGCGTTCGCGATCTTTTGGATGCGTCAGGTGATCTCTTCAGTGCCGGACGAGCTCCTCGACGCCGCCAGAGTCGACGGATGCGGTGAGTTCGGCATCTTCTGGCGGATTGTGATGCCGGTCATCCGGCCAGGCCTCGCCGGCCTCGCTGTGCTCACCGTTATGAACATCTACAACGACTTTGTCTGGCCCGTGGTCGTGACGACCACCGACCGCATGCAGACACTGCAGGTCGTGCTTTCGACCCTTGCGCAGAACATCAGTGGCAACAAGATCGGCGCCGACTACGCGCACGTCACCGGCGAGTTGCTCGCTGCGAGTTCGATCGCCTTGATCCCACTCCTCATCGTCTTCATCGCACTACAGAAGCACTTCATCAACGGCATCCTCGCGGGGAGCGTCAAGGGATGAGCACTGCAATCGAATCGAAAGGCACACCACGAATGGCTTCCTCGCACCCGAAACCCGAGTACCCACGGCCCGATCGCGACCGATCGGCGCGCTGGCAGTCGCTCAACGGCAGGTGGGAGTTCGAGACTGAAGACGAGCTGACGGCGATAACCGTGCCGTTCGCCTGGGAGACGGATGCGTCGGGCGTCGGCCGGACGTGGCTTGAGAACGCCCGCTACCGTCGCCAGATTGCTGTGCCGGCCGAGTGGGGCGGGTCGCGAGTCTTCCTCTGCTTCGGGGCCGTGCATCATCGGGCGTCGATCGCGATCGACGGGGTAGACGTGGGTGTGCACGAGGGCGGCTACACGTCGTTCGAATTCGACGTGACGGGCTTACTTGCGGCCGGGGGAACCGGCATCCTGACCGTTGATGTGGAGGCGCCCTCGGACAAGCGAGCGATTCCTCACGGAAAGCAACGGTCCTTCCCCCGTGACGACTATGACGGCGTCTCGTTCATGCCGAGCTCGGGAATCTGGCAGAGCGTGTGGCTCGAGGCGCGCGGTCGAACCTATGCCGCATCCGTCGCCCTTCGCGGCGACTCCCTCGACGGCTTCAACGTCGATGTCCGGGTCTCCGGCGATGCACCGTCCGGAGCCCAGGTTTCTCTACAGGTTCAGGGTGGCGCGGAGGAGCACCTGGAGCTCGTCGCGGACGACGATGGTCTCGCGCGCGGATTCCTTCGCATCGCCGAGCCGAGGCTGTGGTCACCCGACGATCCGCATCTGTACGCGGTGGAGCTGACTGTGGCCGGCGTCGACACCGTGATCGTATCGTCGGGGTTGCGACGGTTCGAGGCGCGCGGCGATGAGCTTCACCTCAACGGCGAGCGTTTCTATATGAGAGGCGTACTCGACCAGGGGTACTGGCCGACATCGGGCATCACAGCACCGGACGACGCGGCACTGATCACGGACCTCCAGCTCGCACGAGCCAGCGGATTCAACCTCGTTCGCAAGCATCTGAAGTTCGAGGAACCGCGCTGGCTGCATTGGGCGGACAAACTGGGAATGCTGGTGTGGGCGGAGCCGGCGAGCACGAGCCGGTTCAGCGCGGAAGCGGCCGGCAACTTCGAGGCGCAGATCGACGACATGGTCGAGCGCGACGGCAATCATCCATCCATTGTGATCTGGGGTCTCTACAACGAAGAATGGGGTCTCGATTGGGACATCCCAGGCGACGCGGCACGAGCGGCGGCGGCGGTGGCCGCATACGACACGCTCGCACGGTTGGATACGTCGCGACCGATCGTCGAGAACTCCGGCTGGGCGCACGTGAAGACCGACCTTGCCGACTGGCACTACTACGACGAGGACCCCGCATCGTGGGCGAGGAACGTTGCGGAGATCGCATCCGGTGCCCGGGAATGTTTCCCTGTTCCGCTCGGCCCAGGCTTCGTGGTCGACAAGAGCATCTACGGCAGCGCCGAAGCGACACGCTCGGGCATTCCCCTTATCAACAGCGAGTACGGCGGCGGCTTCACGAGTCTCGAACGGGCGTGGCACGTGCGGTGGCAGACCCAGGAAATGCGCCGGCACGACCGCATAGCAGGCTACGTCTACACCGAACTCGCCGATGTTGAACACGAGTCGGCGGGACTCTTCACTGCGGAACGTCGCCGAAAGGATCTGGGCGGTATGGATCCGGCCGATCACAATGCCGAAACGGTCATCGTCGTCGACCTGGTACCGAAGCAAGCCGGCACGGACATGGAAATTCCGACCTCGACATTGGAGTTGGGTGTGTGCGTTTCCCACCATGGGCGCCAGCCCTTGCGTGGGCGGGTGCATGCACAATGGGCGCTCGCGGGGCAGCCCGTCGCCGGCGTCTCTAGGCCCCTCGCCAGCTCGGGTGACCTCACCGTCTATCCGTTCGCCGTTTGCGATGCTTCTACGATCGCTGTGCCGCCGAGCCCTGCATCCAGTCGCCGTCGGCTCGCGCTCTGGTTCGAGGACCACGACGGGCGAGTGCGCGCGCGCACCTTTGTCGACGCGGGGCCGCTGGAGTCGCGGGTGCTTTGAAGGTGCGACGGTTGAGAAGGCAGCCGGCACATTTCGTGAAGCGACGCCCCGACCCCCTGGCGTCTCCGGAGCGCCGTACGCAGAAGGCCCAGTGGGGTCGGGGAACAATCCGATTGTTAACCGACGCGATTCCGTCCATCCGTTGCGGCCGGGTCGCGAATGCGAGCACACTTGGAGTCGCGACTACCGGTTCCGACCGCAATGCGCAGCCATTCCGAACCGGGGCGTGAACACGCTCGACGGGGCTCGATGCCCGCACACACGGACCGGAAGGGGGCCGTTGTCGTGAATCTGGTGGATCTGGCTCGATTGCAGTTCGCGTCGACGAGCATCTACCATTTCCTCTTCGTACCCGTCACGATCGGGCTCGCCTTCCTGGTGGCGCTGCTCCATACCGCGTGGTTCCGCTCCGGCGACCCCCGGCACAAGCGGCTCACGAAGTTCTTCGGCACCCTGCTGCTGATCAACGTCGCGATCGGTGTCGTGACCGGTCTCGTGCAGGAGTTCCAGTTCGGCATGAACTGGTCGAAGTACTCGGTGTTCGTGGGCGATGTGTTCGGCGCGCCCCTGGCGATGGAGGGGCTGGCCGCCTTCTTTCTGGAGTCGACCTTCCTCGGCTTGTGGGTGTTCGGGTGGAACGTGCTGCCGCGCGGCGTGCACCTGCTCTCGGTGTGGCTGGTCGCGGCAGGCGCGATGCTTTCCGCCGCGTTCATCATGGCGGCGAACTCGTGGATGCAGCATCCGGTCGGCTACGCGACCAGTTCGGCCACCGGGCGGCCGGTGCTCAATTCGATCGGCGACCTGTTCACCAACCAGGTGTTCGTGTGGGGATACATCCACGTGATCCTCGCGTCGCTGGTCACGGGGGCGGTCGTGATGCTGGCGGTCTCGGCGTGGCAGCTGCGGCGGGGGCGGATGCTGTTCAAGACCTCCGCGGTCCTCTCGCTCGTCGTGCTGCTCCCGGCCTCCGCTCTCGCGCTCGGCGTCGGCAGTCACCTTGGTGTCATCGAGACCACCTACCAGCCCATGAAGATCGCCGCCGCCGAGGCACAGTGGACGACCTGCCAGCCGTGCTCGTTCTCGCTGTTCCAGATCGGCGGCGGGAACAACGACGAGACACCGACCCAGATCATCGAGGTGCCGCATCTGCTCTCGATCCTGGCGACCGGCACCTGGGACGGCAAGGTCGTCGGCCTCAACGAACTGCAGCAGCAGTCGGTGCAGCAGTACGGGTCGGGGAACTACGTGCCCAACGTGTTCATCCAGTACTGGTCGATGCGGGTGATGGCGTACCTCGGGACAATGGTGTTCCTCTTCGCCCTGTGGGGCGGCTGGATCGCGCTGCGCCGAAAACTGCCGACGTCGCGGGTGTTCCTGTTCGTCGCGACGTGGGCGGCGCCCATCCCGTTCATCATCAACACGGCCGGCTGGTTCCTCACCGAGAACGGCCGCCAGCCCTGGATCGTGCAGGGACTGATGAAGACAGCGGATGGCGCGTCGACGAGCGTCTCCGCCACGGACCTCGTCATCAGTCTGGCTGTGTTCTTCCTCGTCTACATCCTGCTCGCCGTGCTCGACTTTGTACTGATGCTGCGCTACGGCCGTCGCGACCTCGAGAAGATCGACGAGGACGCCGACCAGGACACCCGCTCGGACACCCCTGCCCTGACCTACTGACTTTCGACCCGGAACAGCTGAGGAGGACCCCATGACTCTCGCGGACGTGTGGTTCATCATCATCGCCGTCTTCTGGACCGGGTTCTTCGTGCTCGAGGGCTTCGACTTCGGTGTCGGCGCCATCCACTCCGTCGTCGGCCGCACCGAGACGGAACGCCGGGTGGCGATCAACACGGTCGGACCGTTCTGGGACGGCAACGAGGTCTGGCTCGTCGTGGGGGCGGCGGCGATCTTCGCGGCCTTCCCCGCCTGGTACGCGACCTGGATCTCGGCGTCGTACCTGGCCATCGTGCTCGTCCTGGTCGCCCTGATCGTGCGAGGCATCTCGTTCGAATGGCGCGGCCGCGGACGCGGTGACCGGTGGCGCGGGGGATGGAGCCTGTGCCTGACGGTCGGCAGCATCGTCGCCCCGACGGTGCTGGCGCTCGCCCTCGGCGACCTGCTGGCCGGCCTGCCGATCGATAGCGACGGGAACTTCACCGGCACCTTCTGGACTCTCTTTACGGGGTTCGGCGTCTGGACCGGACTCACCGTGCTCGTGCTCTGCCTCGTGCAGGGCTGCACCTTCCTTGCGCTCCGGACGACGGATGTGGTCCGCGGCCGGGCGCGAGCGTTCGGGCACGTGGCCTCCTTCGTCGCGCTCGGGATGGTCGTGGTGTTCGGGGTGTGGATGGCGCTGGTCGCGCATCCGGGAGCGGGCACCTATCTGGTGCTGGCGCTGGCGCTCGCCGCCGTCATCGCGTCGCTCATCGCCCAGTTCCGCGCTCGCGACGGGTTGGCGTTCGCAGCCAGTTCCGTTGCGATCGGGCTGGTGGTCGCATCGGTGTTCGTCAGCGTCTTCCCGCGCGTACTCGTGTCGAGCACGAACGCGTCGTACAGCCTGACGGTCGCGGGGAGCGCATCCGGGAACTACGCACTGACCGTGATGACCATCGTCGCGGCCGTGTGCTTCCCGATCGTGCTGCTCTACCAGGGCTACACCTACGTGGTGTTCCGGCGCCGGGTGATCGGTCCGCCCGCTGCGCATTGATTCACTGAGAACGGAGACAACGATGGCAGATGCAACCTCGACGACATCAGCGGCACCGGCTGAGGACGCAGGGCAGTGGTCGGCGGTCGCCGACATCCTGGTCGTCTTCGGGATCACCGGTGACCTCGCCCGCGTGATGACGTTCCGCTCCCTGTACCGGCTGGAGCTCCGGGGACTGCTCGACTGTCCGATCGTCGGCGTGGCCGTCGACGATTGGACGCTCGAACAACTCGTGAAGCGCGCACGCGATTCGATCGTGGCCACGGGGGAGGTGCTCGACGAGGCCGTATTCCAGCGCTTCGCCGGTCGGCTCGCTTACGTTCAGGGCGACTTCGACGACCCGGCCACCTACCAGCGCGTCGGGGAGGCGATCAGCGGAACCCAGCATCCGGTGTTCTACCTCGAGATCCCTCCGTTCCTGTTCGCCCGGGTCGCCCAGGGACTGGCTGAGGCCGGTCTCACGTCGGCGGCCCGCGTCGTCGTCGAGAAGCCGTTCGGTCACGATCTCGAATCCGCCAAGGCGCTGGCGGTCGAACTTCACAAGTACCTCGACGAACGGCAGCTGTACCGGATCGACCACTACCTCGGGAAGATGGGCTACGAGGAGATCCTCTACCTCCGCTTCGCCAACACCGTCCTGGAGCCGCTGTGGAACCGCAGCTACGTGGAGTGCGTGGAGATCACGATGGCCGAGGACTTCGGCGTGGAGGACCGCGGACACTTCTACGACCCGGTCGGCGCCCTGCGCGACGTGGTGGTCAACCACCTCATGCAGGTGGTCGCCGCAGCGGCGATGGAGCCGCCATCGGGAACAGGACCGGAGGCACTGCGTGACGCTGCGGTCACGCTCTTCCGTGCCGTGAAGGCCGCCGATCCGGCTCGTTACGTTCGCGGACAGTACGAGGGTTACCAGAACATCACAGGGGTCGCCGAAGGTTCGACGACAGAGACCTATGCGGCGTTGCGGCTCGAGATCGACAACTGGCGGTGGGAAGGCGTGCCGTTCTACATCCGCACCGGCAAGAAGCTCCCGGTCACACAGACGGAACTGCGCATCGTCTTCCGCGAGCCGCCGCCGGTGCACCTGGGCCTGGGCAGCGGCGAAGACCGCCGGCCCGCGCGTGACGAGTTCGTCGTCAAGCTGGATCCCTCCACCGGTGCCCGCCTCATCGTCGACGCCCACCGGGCCGACGGGCAAGGACCGCGGGCGATCACCCTCGACGCGGAGTTCGTCGAAGAAGGGGGCGAGGGCGCCACACCGTACGAGGTGCTGTTGCATGCGGCGATCGTCGGCGACTCGGGCCGTTTCAAGCGGCAGGACGTGGTGGAGGAGAACTGGCGCATCATGCAGCCACTGATCGACGACCCACCGCCCGTGCATCCGTACGCCCCCGGGACCTGGGGTCCCGCCATCGCGTCGACACTCGTCGCGGACCATGGCGGGTGGCAGGGCCCTTGGATCGTGGAGCCCGAAGGTGATGCGAAGTGAGCCTCACGACATCGCCGTTCCCGCCCATCGCCGACTACGCGTTCCTGTCGAACTGCCACACGGGGGCGCTCATCGCTCCGGACGGCTCGGTCGACTGGCTCTGCGTGCCCGCGTTCGACTCGCCGAGCTCGTTCGGCAACCTACTCGACCGGGAGGCCGGCTCCTTCCGGTTCGGACCGTTCGGCATCAACTCGCCCACAGCGCGGTCGTACGTGCCGGGAACCAATGTGCTGACGACGACCTGGCACACGCCCAGCGGCTGGCTGCTCGTGCACGATGCCCTCACCATGGGACCGCGAACGGGGCCGGACCACGTCACACCTCACACCCGTCCGCCGGCAGATGACGACGCCGACCATGTGCTCGTGCGACTGGTGGAGTGCCTCGAAGGCTCGGTCGAAGTCGAGCTGATCTGCGAGCCCGCCTTCGACTACGGGCGCGACCCCGCGGCATGGCGGATCGTGGACGCGGACGGGCACATCGCCGAGGCCACCGGCGCGGGGCAGACCTTCCGGCTCGTCACCGACATGTCGATCGGGCTGGAGGGCAGTTCGGCGCGGGCGCGGCACATGCTGAAGGCGGGGGAGAAGGCGTACTGCGCGCTGTCCTGGGCCGAAGAGTTCGCGGCGCCGGCGGATGTGGACGATGCCACGGAACGGATCGACCGCACGGTGAGCTTCTGGCGGCGGTGGCTGGCGCGGGCGCGCATCCCCGACCATCCGCTGCGTCACCCGCTGGAGCGGGCGGCCCTCACGATCAAGGGCCTCACGTACATGCCGACCGGTGCGACCGTGGCAGCACTCACCACGTCGCTCCCGGAGACACCGGGAGGCGAGCGGAACTGGGACTACCGCTACACGTGGATGCGCGACACGACCTTCACCCTGCAGGCGCTTCATTTCCTGAACCTGGACTGGGAGGCCGACGAGTTCATGCAGTTCGTGGCCGATCTCGAACCGGTCGAAGACGGCGGCCTGCAGATCATGTACGGCATCGACGGCCGACGCGACCTCACCGAGTCCACGCGTGACGAGCTCTCCGGCTACGAAGGGGCGCGCCCCGTCCGGCTCGGCAACGGCGCGTTCGACCAGCGCCAGAACGACGTCTACGGTGCGGTCCTCGACTCCCTTCTGCTGCACACGAGGCGCAACCAGCACCTGCCCAGGCGTCTGTGGCCGCTGGTGAAGTCGCAGGCCGAGCAGGCTCTCGCGACCTGGCGCGAACCCGATCAGGGCATCTGGGAAGCCCGTGGAGCACCGCAGCACTACGTCTCCTCGAAGATCATGGGCTGGGTGGCACTGGACCGAGCGGCGAAGATCGCCGGGATCCGGGAGGACCTCGAGCTCGAGAAGACCTGGAGCGAGGCCGCGGAGGAGATCCGGGCCGACATCCTTGCGCACGGAGTGACTGACGCCGGGGTGCTCCGCCAGCACTACGACACGGACGCTCTCGACGCCTCGACCCTGCTCGCCGCGATCTTCGGGTTCCTGCCCGGCACCGACGAGCGGATGAAGGCGACGGTCGACGCGATCTCGAACGACCTCACCGAGCACGGCTTCGTGCTGCGCTATGTCACCGGCGAGACCGACGACGGGATGACGGGCAAGGAAGGCACCTTCCTGATCTGCTCGTTCTGGCTGGTGTCGGCGCTCGCCGTCGTCGGCGAGAGGGACCAGGCCACGGACCTGCTGGAGCGGCTGCTGCGGATCGCGTCGCCGCTCGGCCTGTACGCGGAGGAGTTCGAGGTCGATCGCGCCCGGCATCTGGGGAACTTCCCGCAGGCGTTCTCGCACCTGGCACTCATCGAAGCGGCGGCCCGGGTCATCCTCGCCGACCGGCTCGAAGAGCTGTCTCTCTGAATCGCAACACCGAACCCTGTGAGGGGGAGAACTCATGGCCGACGATTACGACGTCATCATCGTGGGATCCGGAGCGGGCGGCGGCACGCTGGCGCACCGGCTCGCGCCCTCGGGCAAGCGCATCCTGATCCTCGAACGCGGCGACTGGCTGCCCCGGGAGATCCAGAACTGGGATGCCACGGCTGTCTTCGTCGACAACCGCTACGTCTCGAAGGACACGTGGTACGACAGGGACGGGAAGCCCTTCCAGCCCCAGGTCCACTATTTCGTCGGAGGAGCGACCAAGTTCTACGGGGCCGCCCTCTACCGGCTGCGTGAGGCGGATTTCGGCGAGCTGAAGCATCACGGCGGGATCTCGCCCGCGTGGCCGATCAGCTACACCGACCTCGCGCCCTACTACGCGCAGGCCGAGGACCTGTATCAGGTGCACGGTCTGCGCGGTGAAGACCCGACGGATCCGCCGGGTGAGCCGTATCCGTTCGCGCCGGTGTCGCACGAGCCGCGCATCCAGGAGCTCTTCGACGACCTGGGGCGGGTGGGATTGCATCCGTTCCACACCCCGAACGGGATCATGCTCGATGAGGCGAACCCGGCATTCAGTGCGTGCATCCGCTGCGCCACCTGCGACGGCTTCGCCTGCCTGGTGCACGCGAAATCCGACGCCGACGTGATCGCCGTCCGTCCGGCCGTCACGCATGACAACGTCACGCTCGTTCGCAACGCGCACGTCCTGAGACTCGAGACCGATCCGTCAGGGCGCGCCGTCACGTCTGTGGTCGCCGACATCGACGGCGCGGAGCAGACCTTCACCGGCTCGATCGTCGTCGTCTCGGCCGGTGCGGCGAACTCCGCGAAGCTCCTCCTGGCGAGTGCCGACGACAAGCACCCCAACGGGCTGGCCAATGGCTCCGACCAGGTCGGGCGCAACTACATGTTCCACAACAGCCGGGCCTTCCTCGCCATCTCGATGGAGAAGAACGACACCCGCTTCCAGAAGACGCTCGGCATCAACGACTGGTACCTCGGCGACGACGACTTCGAGTACCCCATGGGCAACGTGCAGATGGTCGGCAAGTCCTCGCCCCCGATGTATCGAGGGGAGCAGGCCATCGCGAAGCTCGCACCCGAATTCACTCTCGACGAGATGGCCGAGCACGCGGTCGACTTCTGGCTCTCCGCAGAGGATCTGCCCGATCCCGGGAACCGGGTCACGCTCGCGAAGGACGGGAATGTCTCGCTCGATTACACGCAGAACAACCGGGAGCCGCTCGAGCAGCTCTACAGGCGGGTGAAGGGTCACCTCAATCACCTGGGCCTGCATCCCCACCATCTGATCCCTCGCGACGTCTACATGAAGAACGACATCCCGGTCGCCGGATGCGCCCACCAGGCGGGTACCGTGCGCTTCGGCAGCGACCCCGCAGCGTCAGTGTTGGACCCCGATTGCAAGGCACACGAACTGGACAACCTGTACGTCGTCGACACCAGCTTCTTCCCCAGCATCGGCGCGGTGAATCCGGCCCTCACGGCCATGGCCAACGCGTTGCGGGTGGGCGACCACCTGCTCGCGCGGCTCGGCTGACGGACCTGAATCATCCTTTTCATGGACCAGTCGAGTTCCTTCGTGAA
Organism: Leifsonia sp. Ger2509; assembly: GCF_055231915.1. Lineage (NCBI taxonomy): Bacteria > Bacillati > Actinomycetota > Actinomycetes > Micrococcales > Microbacteriaceae > Leifsonia > Leifsonia sp. Ger2509. Next base: position 1,536,040 of record NZ_JBUYVB010000003.1, on the reverse strand, counting down.
TTCTGGGGCCGAGGCTATGCGACCGAAGCGTCGAGGGCAGTCGTGGACTGGGCGCGCGCATCCGGTCATCGGTGGTTGTGGGCCACAGTGCGCGACTGGAACACGGCGTCGTTGAGGGTGCTCGCCAAACTCGGCTTCGACAACACTGGCGAGGTCGAAGCAGACCCCGTGCACGGCGACTCTCTGCTGCTGACGAAACGGCTCTGAATGGCCCTGCAGAAGATCGACGCGGACCTCGCCGAACATCCTCTGCAGGAGTGGGGACGCGGGCTGGGCGGGAGTCCTGATCCGTTCCGCTACGCCTGGTCGGGCCGGGCGTGTGTCGCCTGGGCCGCGCGACGGCGCGAGTTGAGGCGCTGTGCCGTCAGCGTGAGTACGCCGCCGAGGGTGATCGCGGCGAGGTTGACGACCAGCTGGATGAGCGCCCCTCCGGCTTGCACGGGCACCCAGTATGCGAGCGCGACGGCCGCGTTCGCTGCGGCGGGCACCGTCGTCACGGAGATCAGCACTCCGACGAGCGCCCCCGACTTCGCGGTCGACAGGGAGAGCAGTCCGGCGATCCCGGCGAGGAAACCGACGACCCAGCTCAACGCGTTCGGCTTCCAGATGAAATCCGTCAAGGGCCGCGAGTTCTCGAGGTCTGCGGACGACATCAGGCCCAGAGCGGTCAGCAGCAAGGTGAACAGGATGGTCACCGCGATCGCCACCAGGAAGCCCACCACCAGTGCTGTCACCGATTGCGCGATCATCCGTCGCTTGCCTCGTACGATGCCCACGGACAGGGCGGCGAGGGGCCCGAAGTCGGGTCCGACGACCATCGCGCCGACGATCAGGATGGGTTCGTCGAACACCACGCCGATCGCGGCGATCATGGTCGCGACCGCCATGAACGTCAGGAAGGTGGGGGACAGACTGGTCTCGTCGTGCGTGCGCTGCTCGATCTCCTGCCAGACGACCGCATCGGCCGCGTGGCCGGGAGCCGCCCTGCTGGCAGCCCGCGCCGCATCCGAGATCTCGATTCCGATGTCGTCCACCGAGATCGACCCGGAATGATGCACGCCCAGACGCTGGAACTCGTCCAGCAGCGGGCTGAGACCCTCCCGGGCGACATCGCACAGCACCAGGTCGCCGGGTGGCCGCGAAGCGGCGTGCGGGATGCGCACGAGATTCGTCGTCGCGGGGCTGCCCTGAATGGCGGTCAGCACCGGGTCGACGAGGTCGTCGGGAGCGATGATGCGCAGATGGAGCACAGGGCCAGTGTGGACGAAAAGAGGGTATGACCCGCGCCCTCGGCCGCGTGTCGGGGCAGACGCCGGAATTGGGAATCGGCGCGGTTAGAGTGGGCTAGCCCTTCACGGCTCCCACGGTCATTCCGGCGATCACTTGTTTCTGGAAGATCGCATAGATGACGAGTTGCGGTATCAGCACAAGGGTCGCCGCGGCCATCATCCCGCCGTAGTCGATGCTGTATTGGCCCTGGAACTGCGACACAGCGAGTGAGACGGTGACCATGTCGGGGTTGTTGATGAGGATCGACGCGAACGGGAACTCGTTGAATACGTAGACCACGTTGAAGATCAGCACGGTGGCGATGACGGGGCGCATAACGGGCAGTACCACGCTCCAGACGAGCCGCGAAAGCCCAGCGCCGTCGATGATCGCGGCCTCTTCGATCTCGCTCGGCAGGTCGCGCAGGAACCCGGTCAGCAGCAAGGTGTTGAAGGGGATCGAGACACCTACATACGGGATGATCAGAGCCGCATACGAGCCGAAGACGCCGATCGCCAGGTCCAGCCGATAGACCGGGAATAGCAGGATGTAGACCGGCACCGCGAGGCCGGCGAGCAGGTAGAACCGCAGCGCTGACTGCACCCGCCTGCGCCGGAAGATCATGCGGGTCAGCGCGAACGACACCATGAACGAGATGGCGGTGCCGATCGTCACCGAGACGACGGCGAGAAAGATGGTGTTGCCGTACATCTGGGCGAGCGGAAGGGAGGTCAGCGCGTGCACGTAGTTCGTCAGGCTGAGCGAACTCAGATCGAGTGGGTTGGACAGGATCTTCGAGCTCGACTGGAAGGAGAGCAGCACGATCCAGAGAATGGGCAGCAGGACGAGAAAAGTGATGAGGTACGCGGCGACGGCCGCGATGATGCCTCCTTTGCGGCGGCGACGCTCCCGTGCGGCGGTCGGAACCGTCGTGGGCGACGCGGATGTGGCGGTCTGCGTTGCGGTGCTCATTCGGATTTCCTGCCTCTCAGGACCAGCAGGTAGGCGAGAGACACGACCGCGCCGAGAACCGTGATGATCACAGCCAATGCCATCCCGGATCCGTATTGCTGGTTGGTGAAGGTGATGAAGTACATGTAGCTGACGAGGGTCTCCGAGCGGTGCACGGGACCTCCATTCGTGAGCACGTACACGAGTTCGAAGATCTTGAAGACGTTGGTGATGAGGAGCACGGACGCGATCGCGAAGCTCTCTTTCATGAGAGGCACGGTCACGTACAGCAATTGCTTCCAGCCGCTCGCGCCGTCGAGCGAACTCGCCTCGATCACGTCGCCGGGCAGCTGCTGCAACCCTGCGTAGAAGATCGTCATTGCGAAGCCGACGCTGCTCCAGATGAAGACGAGGGCCACGGAATACGGGGTCAATACGTTTCCGCCGATCCATTCCGGTTGCGGAAGGCCGAGCCAGCCGAGGAAGTGGTTCAGCATGCCGATCTTCGGATCGAGGATGAAGACCCAGATGAGTCCGATCAGGATCGGCGCGATGATCGCCGGCGCGAAGACCAGCGCCCGGAGCGCGCCGCCGCCGGGGAATCGTCGGCGAAGGAGAAGCGCGAGGCCGAACGAGCCCGGGACCAGCACGACGATACTGACGACGAGGATGATCACGGTGTTCTTCAGGGACGACCAGAAGAACGGGTCGTTCCACAGAGCGATGTAGTTCTTGAAACCGACGAAAGCGGGATCGCCGAACCCGGCGAAGTCGGTGAGGCTGTAGCCGGCCGAATAGATCACTGGGTAGACGATCAGTGCGGTGAAGACGATGATCGCGGGTGCGACCATGAGTGCGATTCGCCAGCGCGTGCTGAGCCAGACCACGTGATCCTCCGTTTGTTGCTGTGTTCATGAAATGATCCGCCGGGCGGTGCTGCCCACCCGGCGGATCATGGCTGTTGCGCCTACTTGCCCGCTGTGATCGCGGTCTGCACCAGGTCGACCGCCTGCTTCGAGGTCAGCTGCCCCTCGATCACGCCGTAGATGCTGTCATACATGGCGCTCGCAACTGCGGTGGACACGACTAGGTCCGGCTGGGTCTGCGGGCTGGTGAGCCCCGGAGCGGTGGACGCTTCGAGTGCACCCTTCAGGACGCTCTGCTTCGTCGCGTCGAGCTTGGGCGTGTAGTTCGTCACTGGCGGCTGGCCGTTGTCGACGAGCAGCTGCTGCGCCGTGTCGCTGTAGTAGAAGGCGATGAACTTCTTCACGGCCGCGCTCTTCGCGTCATTCTTCTGCACGTCCGCACTGACGGCGAACGGGGCGGAGGCGACGTTCATGACGATGTCCTGCTTACCCACTCCGTCAGAGAAGGTGGGGCCGTTCCAGAAACCGGCGTCTGGCGCTACGGACGAATCCTGGATCGCGCTGGAGGCCCAGATGCCCGCATCCAGCATCGCCGCCTTGCCGCTGGTGAACTCGTTGACCGCCTGCTGGTAGGTCTGCGTGGTCACGTTCGAGGGGAAGGCGCCCGCCTTGCGGAGCTTGGCGATGCTGTCGTAGAAGTGGATGAAGTCCGGGTTGTCGTAGCTGGACTGGCCCGCGAGGATCGACTTGTACTTGCTCTCCCAGCCGTAGCGGTCGAGGTCGACGAGGAAAGACCAGACCGAGAACGACGACTGGTTGGCTCCGTCGGAGAGGGTCGTGATGCCCTTGCTGTGGAGGGTCTTGGCGACGTTGAGGAAGTCGTCGAACGTCTTCGGAACGGTCAGCCCGTTGTCGCTCAGGATCTTCGTGTTGTACCAGATGCCCGTCAGGAGGCCTTGATACGGGACGCCGTACGTGACCTTGCCGGTCGAGAAGTTGTCCAGAGTGCTCGAAGCGATCTTGTCGGTGAGGCCGAGGCTCTTCAGCACCGGCGCGAGATCCATGAGATCGCCCGCCTTGTTCATCTGCTCTGCGGTGGACTTGTAGACCCAGAAGATGTCGGGGAGCGTGTGGCTCTGGGCGGCGACCGAGATGGCCTGGAGGTGCTGGGCAACGGGTTGACCGGTGACGGTGACCGAGATGTCCGGGTACTTCTTCTCGAACGCCTGGACGATGGCCCAGGTCGCAGGGTCAGAAGTCTTCACGTCCGGGTTCTGCATCGACAGGCTGATCTTCGTGGGACCGCTGGAGGATCCCGCCGAGCATCCTGCGATGGTCAATGCGATTGCAGTCGCGACAGCAACTGCAGCTGCGAGTCTCTTCGGATGGTGCGTGCTGTGCATTTCATCTCCATTGATGTGGGCGGTCTACAGAGCCGCCGGAGCCGAGTTTCATCGAAACGTTTGCGCGTCTCATTTCGTAAAGCTAGACGTGCACGTGTCGGGTTGTCAAGCTGGTCGATGAATCCCGTGGCTGTGATTGCGGGTGCTAGATGGTCTCATTCGGACGCGCATCGAATCGGTAGCCACGCGTGCTCTCGCGATATTCGATCGACTGCTCGAGGTGGACGGTCCTGGGCATCGACGTTGAGCCGGCCAGGCGATCCTTCAGAAGATCGACCGCTGCGATGCCCACCTCCAACGCGGGCTGTCGCACCGTCGTGATGCTCGGCTCGAACAGATCCGAATGACTGAATCCGTCGAAGGTGGCGAACGCGAAATCGCGGGGAATGCGCTTGTTCGCGGCCTTCAGCTGTTCGAGCGTGGCGACTGCAAGAACAGTGCTGCACGCAATGAAGGCGGTCGGGCAGCGCGGGTCGTCGATCTCCGTGGCGATTTCGGCAGCGAGCGAGTTCTCCGGGCCGTCCGAGGCGATGATGACCTGATCGGAGGGATCCAGTCCGGCCTCGATGACCCCGATCGTGAACCCGTCCGCGCGCTCGCGAAGGGTCGAAACACGGCGGTCTCCCGCGACCAGGACCATCCGCCGATGGCCGGCATCGGCGAGGTGCGAGACCAGTGAACGCATAGGCTGTCGGTTCTCCGTGCCGACCTGGTCGAAGGGTGAGCTGGGCGACATGCGGTCGAGAAGGACCACGGCCGCGCTCTCCTTCTTCAGGTCGTCGATGATGCTTTCTGATGAGTTGGCGGACCGGGCGAGAATGAGCCCGTCGACCCGTCGTTCGAGGAGTACCTTCACGGCCTTCGCCTCGCGCTCAGCGCTTTCGGCCGAGTTCGATAAGAGAAGTGTGAGTCCGAGCTTCGCCGCCGCTTGCTCCACCCCGTGGACCATTTCGGCGAATGCCGGCTCGCCCGCGTCGGGGATCACGAGCCCGATGCTGTCGGTTCGCGATCGCCGCATCGCGCGGGCCAGCGCATCCTGACGATACGAGGTCTTCTCGATCGCGTCCATCACCCGCCGCCGGGTAGCCGGCTCGACATGCCGGGTTTCGTTCAGCACGTGCGAGACGGTGGATGTCGACACCCCGGCAAGTGCCGCTACTTCGACGATCGTTGCCATGTCTACCCCTGTTCGTCGCCCTGATGGTGGACGTTTGGAATGTACTGCCTCAAGTCGAGCGCAGTAACCAGTTGCCACCATCCACTATGCCAGCTAGCATCGGTTGCGCAAACGTTTCGACGATTTACACACTCAAGGAAGAGCCCCGATGAACAACCCCTACCTGCCGAGCGGACTGCTCGGCAACTTGACCGTGAGTCGCGACACCCGTACCGCTCGGGCGTCGAGTTTCGACCAGACGGGCCGCAACCGGGACAACTGGATCGTGATGCCGGGCGAGGAGCGCGTACTCGCCGACATCGAGGGTCCGGGCTTCATCACGCACATCTGGATGACGCAGTCGTCTCGCATCCAGCCCGGCCCTGGCCAGATCGACCCGGCGGTCGTCGGGGTGCCGATGCTTGAGATCCACAACGCGCTCGGGGTGAGCTGGGAGGTGCACGACCCGGACTACTACCGCAAGATCGTGCTCAAGATGTACTGGGACGATCAGGAGACCCCGAGTGTCATCGCACCCCTCGGAGATTTCTTCGGCCTGATGAACTCGCTCTCGGGATCGTACGACTCGCTTCCGCTCTCGGTCTCGGCGAAAGAACCGGAGCTCAACACGTTCGGCGGGAGCGCCGCCTTCAACAGCTACTTCCGGATGCCGTTCAACTCGCGGGCGCGGATCGTCGTCGAGAACCAGAACGACATCCCTTACCTGCAGTACTTCTACATCGACTACGAACTCGTCCGCGAGCCGCTGCCCGAGGACACGGTGTACTTCCACGCCCACTGGCGCCGGGCGCTGCCCAACCAGGGCTGGGGTCCCGACCTGCAGGCGAACAGCATCGAGACGACCATCCCGAACCTGACCGGTGACGACAACTACGTCGTTCTCGAGACTGAGGGACGCGGACACTACGTCGGCTGCAACCTGGCGGTGCGCCACTTCCAGGGCTCGTGGTGGGGTGAAGGCGACGACATGATCTTCATCGACGACGACACGTGGCCGCCGAGCCTCCACGGAACGGGCATGGAGGACTACTTCGGGCACGCGTGGGGCATGCAGGACAACGCGTACCTGTTCAACGGCACGATGGTGCACGAGGCCAACGTGCCGGGTTTCCACCACAGCTACCGCTTCCACATGGCGGATCCGATCCGTTTCTCCAAGCGCATCAAGGTCACCTTCGAGCATGGCCACGGCAACCATCTCTCCGACGACTGGTCCTCGACCGCGTACTGGTACCAGACGCTGCCGTCGCCCGAACTCACGATCCTGCCAGTGGAGCAGCGCCTTCCGCTGCGCCCGATCGACCGCATAGTCGAGGCGCCCTTGCCCGAGCTGAGCGACGAGCAGACCGAGGCCCGCGCTCGCGCGGCCGAGCGTATGGCGCGCTTCGTCGCCGCGCGTGATGAAATGCGCGCGCAGCGTCAGGAAGAGGTCGACAGATGGGAGGCGGGCAACGTGACTCAGGCTCGCGACGTCCGCGCCCGCTTCGACGCCGGAGTCGCAGAATGACGCGCCCGGAGTTCCACTTCACTGCACCGACCGGCTGGATCAACGACCCCCACGGCATCACCTACCGTGACGGCCGCTACCACCTCTTCTACCAGTACGTGCCGGAGAGTCTCGTCTGGGCGCCGAATTGCCACTGGGGTCACGCAACGGGGCCGGACCTGTTCGACTGGACGGTCCAGCCGGTGGCGATCCCCCCCGGCGATGGTGACGACGGCATCTGGACGGGGTCGCTGGTCACCGACGATGCCGGAGAGTCGACCATTTTCTACACCTCGGTCGTACAGCCCGGGATCGGCATCGGTAGGGTGCGTCGCGCGCGTCCGGCTGATCCCGACTGGCTCAGCTGGGTCAAGGACGGCGTGATTGGGACCGCGCCTACCGGACTCGACATCATCGCCTACCGCGACCCCTTCGTCTTCAGGGACGGGGAGGGTTGGCGCATGCTCGTCGGCGCCGGCCTGGCAGACGGGACCGCAACCGCGCTCTCCTACTCGTCCGGCGACCTCGAGGAGTGGTCGTACGACGGAATCGCGGTGCAACGGTCCACTAACGAGACGCAGCCGGTGTGGACGGGGGCGCTCTGGGAGTGCCCGCAGCTGTTCGCACTCGACGGCCGGCACGTGATGGTCACCTCAGTCTGGGACGACGACGTGCTCCACTACGTCATCTACGCCGTAGGCGACTATGTAGACGGCATCTTCACACCGACGTCGTGGGGTCGTCTGAGCTACGGACCCAGCTACTACGCGCCCTCGTTCTTTCGCGATGCCGAAGGGAAACCCTCCCTCACGTTCTGGCTGCGCCATGTCGAAGACCGGGACGCTGGCTGGGCAAGTGCCCACAGCATCCCGCACACGCTGTCGCTCGTTGGCGAGACGCTCGTAGCCGCGCCCCACGCCGGTCTTGAGAAGTACCGGCGCGAGGTGACGACATCGCAGATCGTCGGGCTCGCGGCCGACTGCGTTTGGCAGCCGGCACCCGGCGGACACTTCAGTGTCGCTTCTGGTTCGACGGTGCTCGCGAGCCTGGTATTCGACGGCGAGGGGCTGCGGATTCAGCAGGGCAGCGAATCCTGGCCGATGCCGTTCTCAGACGGACCGGTGCGGATCATCGTCGACGGCCCGACCGTGGAGGTCTCGACCGATGGTGGAGTCTTCGCAGTGCCGGTCGCGCCGGCGGCCGACTCGCTCGAGATCGCCGCATCCGAGCCCGTGAAGATCTGGCAGCTGGCGCGATGAGCACGGCGACGGTCATCGGCGAGTCCCTGGTCGACCGCATTGTGGGCGCCGAGGGCGCCGTTCGTGAGGTCGCCGGGGGAAGCCCGATGAACGTCGCGGTAGGTCTCGCGCGTCTCGGCGTCGGCACGACGCTGTTCACGCAGTTCGGGACGGATCGGCTCGGCCAGATGATCGAACGTCACCTGGCCGAGTCCGGTGTACGCGTCGCGCCCGGCTCGGTATCAGGAACCGCTACCTCCAGCGCCACAGCGAACATCGACGAGGATGGCGCGGCGCGCTACCTCTTCGACATCCGGTGGGAGCCGGAGCTCGGCGGGCTGGTGGGCGCTGACGTAATCCACACCGGATCGATCGGCGCGCTCCTGGAGCCGGGGGCGGATCGCGTGCTGGAGGCGCTCGCGACGGCCGATGCGTCGACCCTGGTCTCGTTCGATCCGAATATCCGTCCCGCCGTGCTCGGTGACCACCCGACCGTCGTGGATCACGTCGAACGCCTGGCCGCGCTGTCCGATGTCGTGAAGATGAGCGACGAGGATGCGGGATGGCTGTATCCCGAACTCGGTCACGCTCAGATCGCCGACGCCTACGTCGAGCGTGGCCGTGTCTCTGTTCGTGATCACGCGCGGGCCGCGTCCATGCTTGGTGCGCACGCCCAAGCACTCGTTCGTAATGACACCGCGCTCCGTCCGTGTCGTCGACACGATCGGGGCGGGGGACGCCTTCATGTCAGGCCTGCTCTTCGCCTGCCTGGACGGCGACCACCTCGGCGCCGTGGTGGGCCGGGGTCTGACGTTGGATGCGGTCCGGTCGATCATCGGGACGGCACTCGAATCGTCGGCGGTCACTGTCGGAAGGCTCGGTGCGTCGCCGCCGGATCGGCATGCACTCGCCGGAGCCGTCCGCTAGACCTCACCCACACCGTTTCGATGGTGAAACCGTGATGATGATGAAGAAAAGTCCCTTGTTTGCCGCGCTCGTTCTGATCGCGACCGTATCCTCTGTGCCGGTCTCAATCGGGACAGTGCTTACGGCTCAAGCCGCGAGCTCGTTGTCGCACGGTCTTGCTTCGATGAGTGTGCTCGACAAGCTGCCCGTTCTCGACGACCAGACGCAGCCGGGCATGCAGAGCACGTTTCTATCGCCAGTGCCGCGCAAGGGATTGACCTCACGGCCCTGGCGACTACGGTTCGTGGAACCAACCGAAATGAGATTCCAATGCATCGAGTCCAATATGCCGGCGGGTCGCTCGTGACGGGGGATGCGATTGCGGCCGCGCTACTCGAATACGCCGCCGCACTCGCACGGAACGCGACATCAGCGACGGTCGAGATCCCGGTGCGCGAAGCGGATGGCGGCCGTGGCATCGCCCAGGTGCTGATCGGCCCTGCGAGCCAGCTCGTCTCCACGCACGAGCCCGGCCATGACGACGAGATCGTGGATGACGAGGTGGTCGAGCGGTTCACCATCGCAACCCGGCAGCTCGCGTCGTCTGCCGCGCTGCCTCTGGGCGAGGGTCAATCGACTGTGCCACCCGTCGACTACGACGTGCCCAACTGAACCTCGGCCCGCCACGCGACCAGTCTGTGGGTCGATCAGCGTGCCCATGGTCGTCTAGACGCGACGGCGCCCTGTGAGTAGCTGGACCAGGAAGATGATTGCCGCGATGACGAGCACGACGATTCCGACCCACAGGAGGAAACTCAGGGTGTGCACCAGCCCTCCGGTGAGTAGCAGGATGATCGCGATGATGGCGATGACGATGAGCAGGATGTTCATGATCGGTTCCGTTCTGCGAGAGTGATATGGACGCTCTCGACCTAACCACCCCTTCGGGTGTGGCGTTACACCCCTTGGGGTGGAATCGTTGAGACGTGGTGACATCAAGGAGTGGGAGTGGTGCGCCGATCACGGTGGCCCTCGTCGACGACTATGACGTCGTGCTGCTCGGTCTGGCCCACATGTTCGATCAATACCCTGACCGTGTCGAAGTCGTAGAGATCGACGCCGAGGAACCGCTTCGGGATGTCATCGACATCGTGATGTACGACTCGTTCGCGCAGCCCGAGACCGATCAGGAAGAGATCACATCGCTGGTTCGGAATCCTCGCGCGAAGCGTGTCGTGGTCTACACCTGGAACTTTCACCCGTCACTTGTCGAGAGTGCCCGAAACTACGGCGTGCACGGGTATCTGTCGAAGACTTTGCCAGCACGCGACCTGGTTGCCGCGCTCGAAGCGATCCACAACGGCGAGCTCGTGGTCAGCGCTCCACCCAAGCGTGCGAGCAGCGCGTTGGGGCTCGACTGGCCCGGTCGCCTCGAGGGCATCACGGACCGCGAATCGGAGGTCCTGGCGCTCATCACCCAAGGAAAGAGCAACGCGGAGATCGCCGCTCTGACCTACCTGAGCCCCAACACGGTGAAGTCCTATATCCGCAGCATCTACCGCAAGATCGACGTGGCGAGTCGCACCCAGGCGGTCCTGTGGGGCGTCGACCACGGTTTCACTCCCGATCAGCGGCGCATCGAGAATTGGCGCTGACCCTGAGGACTAGGAACCGTCGCGGGTTGGGCAGGCGCGGCAAGGCCGGTGCCCACCAGTCGTTGCCGAACCGGATGCGAGGGAGTATCGTTCCGTGAATTCGACCGCTGATCCGTGGCGGCTCGTGTTGGCTGACCCTTCGAGAGGGGGTCGCATGCCCAGGATGTCTGTTAGACCTGGCGCGCGATCGAATGTGGCCCAGCGACTTGCCGCGGCTGTGACGCTGGTTGTGGCATGGTCGGCGTTGAGTGTCGCTGTGGGAACGGGCGCGGCTGACGCGGCGCAGTCGCCGGCTTGCCCTCCGGATGGACAGTGGCCCGGGATCAGTAATGATGCTCCGTTGTTCACGGACAATAATGTGGCCGTCTTCGCTGGCGGGAATTACAGTGCGGTCGGGTCTGCTGCAGAATCGGAGGGCCTTCTGGTCGTCGACGGAAACGCGACGTTCAACAAATCCGCGGGCGGCGTGTTCAACGTCGGCGCCGTCGGCGTGGGCACGCAGGTCACTCCCTCCGGCGGGACGGTGATGCTGGCTGTCGGTGGCTCTCTTCAGGTGACGCGACCGACCATCCTCGATGTCGGGTCCAGAGTGGTCGGCGGTGGCCGGGTGGCCGTGGGGCTGGGTGTGAATACCGACGCGGTCATCGAGACGAACGGCGCCGCCGTGACCGTAGGGATGGGTTCTTCCGCAGTGTCCGCTTACGCGCCCCTTGCAGCGGCGCTGGCACCGACATCGGCGTCTTTGGCTGCGGAGACTCCGACCGGCACCGTCGGGGCCGCCGGTCAGATCCTGACGTTCACGGGCGACGGAACGTCAGCGGCGCAAGTCTTCGCAATGACGGCGGCGGCGATGAACGCTGCTCGGGAGTTCCATTTCACGGGGATCCCCGCCGGCGCGTCGGTTGCCGTGAACATCCTCGGTGGCCCGGTGACGTTCATGCCCAACTTCTTCTCCGACAATGGGGTCCGCGCCGATGACTTCGCAAGCCCGCTGTACTCGACCGTTTCCAGCCGCACACTTTGGAACTTCCCGGACGCTGCTTCGGTCGACGTTGCCGGGTCGAGCCAGGTTCTGGGGAGTCTCCTCATCCCTCACGGTGCTGCGACGCTGACGGCAAGCACGAACGGTCGCGTCTACGTGGGCGGCAACGTCACCACCAACGGCACGGGAAATGAACAGCACAATTTCGAGTGGATCGGCAACGCCGGCTTCCAGTGCATGGTGCAGGTTCCGACCACGCCTGACCCTACAGAATTCGGGCACGTGACCATCTCTAAGACTTTGACGCCGGGATCGGCGCTCGATCCTCTGAACCCGGCGTTCACGGGGACGCTCACCTGCAACCTGCCCGGCGGCGGTACATTCAGCGAACCATGGACAGTGCAAGCCGGAGCTTCCGTCGTCATCGGGGAGTTGCCCATCGGGCAGACCTGCCGTGTGGGCGAAGACCTCAGCTTCCTGGTGAACCGTGTTGGCCAGGTCAGTACGGGAGGACTCAGTTGGGCGAACCGGCAATTCGAGCTCAACGGTAATCCGTCGGACGGGTCATTCGTCGTGCCGGCACCTGCCGATGAGGTACAGATCACCATGAATGTGACGAATACTGTGCTGGGCACATTCGTCGTCACCAAGACCATCAATGACACGCATGCCGCGTATGTCGGGAGCCGAACGTTCAACATCGGGTGGTCGTGCAGCGCGGACGGGTATGTCAACGGCACCGTCGACCCCGGCACAGCCGCCGGCACGATCGCGATCACGCCAGGAGCGAGTGGCCACCCTGCCGTGAATGGAAACCCGCTCGCCTTCCCCGCCGGCACTACATGCACCTTCGACGAGCCCACGCTCTCGACCGAACCCGGCGATTTCAGCACCGACGCCTTCACCTGGGGAACACCCACCATCGTCCCACCCACCATCACTGTGGGCAGCTCGATCAGCAGCCCGACCATCACAGTGACCAACACCGTGGTAGGCGCCGAGGTCCCGGCAGGTGGCGGCGGATCAACGACGACAACCGAACTCTCCGATACCGGCACCTCGGTCAGCATCCCGGGTCTTCTTGGTGGTTCGGCCCTGCTCGCCGCCGGGCTCCTTGCGCTCCTCATCGCCCGACGGCGGACCAGGAACGGCTATGACGTCAAAGCTGCGCTGACTCGGCGAGCCGGATGAGGTCGGCGCCCTCTGCGCGCGCCGTTCTGATCTGCGCCGTCGTCTGGCCGACGAGCCGCATGCACGACTCTGCGAGTGTCGCATCGTCCTGAGCATCGGTCTCTCCGCTTCGGCGAAGCTGGATGATCACTTCGGCGAGCTGGATGAGCAGAATTCCAAGGCGCCCCTCGCTGAACGTGGCCTTCACATCCGGATGAGCGGGGGCGGCGCCGAGACGACCTAAGCCGCCCGCAATTGATCGCGTTCATGGCGAAAGGCGTCGAATCGCTCGTCCTGTACCTCGGGGTGGAGGTAGAGCACGCCGATGTTCTGGGGCGTGCGCCGCCGTGTGCGGGCGTCGACGCTCGCCAGCGCGTACAGGAATATTGGACACATGACAGGCGACGGAGGGTTACGGAGTAAGCGCACCGACAAGGCGTTCGATGATGTGGTCGTCGCATTGCGGGCCGCGGTTGAGCGGCGTGGTATCACCATGTCTGCCGCGATCGACCACGCTGCTGCGGCCCGGACGGTGGGGCAGACTCTTGCCGGCGAAACCGTGCTGATCTTCGGGAACCCGTCGGTCGGAACGGAGGTCATGGTCGCCGACGCTCGCGCCGGTCTCGACCTGCCGCTTCGCGTTCTCGTGCGTGAGACCGAGACGGGGGCAGAGTTGGTCTACCGAGACCCGCGCGCTCTCAGCGATGAGTACGAGCTGTCGGCGGCCGAAGGCACCCTTGAGCTGCTCGCGCGCGTCCTGGAGGCCGTGAAGTCCGAGGCCGCCGGTGAAATCACGCAACCATCGAACCAGGCCTGAAGGAGGCGCACTGACGTTCGTGGTCGGCTGAGCGTCGCCTACGACGAGCGTTCGAGCTGTTGCACGTCCCAGTAGATGCATTCGACAAGCGAGTGTGCAGGGCACGTTGGCGCGCCTGAGTCGTCGGTGGTCGCGATGCGGTCGAACTCGCTACGGGCCTTGGTCAGCAGGGTCGTGAACTCGGTATCCGTAACCACGCACTGGTCGGTAGCCAGCCATTCGCGCAGCAGGGTTTCCACATCCTGGTGGTAGAGGCGGGAGTCAGCCCAGACTCGTTGGACGATGCCTGCGATCTGGTCCTCGCGGGGCGCCGGTTGCGCGCCGTCCATCACCGGGAAGTGCGCCGGATCCTTGTGCTTCTTCGCGTTCATTTCTGCTCCTTGTCCCGTCGGCTTTTCCGGGGGCCGGGGAGTTCCGGGTCGACGATGTCGTTGTATTCGGGATTGCGGTCGATGAATGCCCAGACGATCGGGCACAGGATCGTGACCGTGTTGCCGCGGGCGCGTACGTCCTCGAGGACGCGCCTGATCAGTTCCGTGGCGACGCCTTGCCCGCGGTACTCGGGGAACACTGCGGCCGCGACCAGCACGAGCCGGTTCTCCGCGGCGAGATTATAGGTCAGGCCGCCGATCACGGTGTCACCGGAGATCGCCTCGTAGGTGGAGACGGGCTCGTTTCGGGAGACGAAGAAGCCGATCGTGGGGGAGTGATCCTCGGTGTCCAGTTCGTCGATGAGCACGACCTGGTCTTGGGTGAGGGTGCCGACGCCGTCGGGGTATCCGGCCTCGTCGGGGTATTCGAAGTCTGCGTTGGTCATTGGGGTTCCTTCTGCTCGGTTCTCACCAGGTGTTTCAGGAGCGGATGCTGATAACGGTCTTTCCCTTACGCCGCTGGGTCGGGTTGAGCGCGGCGATGGCGTCGTCGAGGGGTGCGACCTCGTCGATGTTCGTGCGGAGCCGTCCGTCGCGGACGCGCTGGACGATCTCGACAAGCTGCGAGGGCACGGACTCGACGACGAAATCGACAGAGAGACCATCCGTGGGCCGGACATCGCCCAGTCCAGTGATGGTGACCAGCGTTCCGCCCGGACGGATAAGCAGCGCGGACTTCTCCTGAATGGCGCCACCGATGACGTCGAACACGAGATCCACACCGCCCACCTCTTCGAGCGCGTCGTTCTCGAGGTCGATGAACTCGTGTGCGCCGTAGTCGAGCGCCTTCTCCCGGTCGGCGGCGCGCCCGGTGCCGATGACGTAGGCTCCGGCTTCCCGGGCGAGCTGGGTCACCATGGTGCCGACAGCGCCGGCGGCACCGTGCGCGAGGACGGTCTGGCCGGACTGCAGGCGGCCGTGCTGGAACAGGCCCTGCCAGGCGGTGAGGCCGGAGATCGGAAGGCTCGCGCCGACGGTGAAGTCGACATCGCCAGGGAGGGGTGCGAGGTTGCGGGACTCGACGGCCACATACTCGGCAAGTGTTCCGTCGCGGTGCCAGTCGGAGATGCCCAAGACCCGCTGTCCGACACTCAGCCCCGTAGTGCCGTAGCCGAGGGCCGTCACCACTCCGGCGAGGTCGTGGCCGAGGATCGACGCGGACTTGTCGTGACCGGCGCGGTCGACCCACGTGGACGGCCAGTCGATCTCAGTGGGCACGTATGCGGCGGCGTGCAACTCCACGAGGACATCGTTGATCGCGGGCTTGGGTTCCGGGCGGTCCATCAGCTTCATTCCGGCCGTTCCTTCGGCCTGATCGGTCACCACTATCGCCTTCATGGGGCACCTCCTTGGAGCCATGACCACCAGGGGGCGGCCACGTATGTCTAGCTTCGACCTCTTGGTCGAGTCATGGAACATCGTAATCGCAAAATGGACTTTTTAGTCCTCAGAGACATCGATGCCAGCCGCTTGCAGGCGATCTGCATCCGATCTAATGTGGACTAAACAGTCCTCTTCAAGCGTGAATCACCGGCGAGCGAAGGAAACCCTTATGAACAACGACCAGTCGGCCGAAGATCTCGCTGTCCTCGAGCAGCTCAACCTCGACTACAACCACTCAGACCAGACCAGCGACGCGCAACGCTTCAACGAGTTCCTCGCCGAGGACTTCGTGGTGCAGACCCCGGGTGTCACCCGCAATCGCGAGGAGTACCTCGAGTACATCGCAGGCCCGCGGCCCTTCACCGAGCTCACTTTGCTCGACGCGCGGATCCGGCTTTTCGGCGACGTCGCCCTGATTCACGGTCGGACGAGCTACAAGCTGGTCAGTGACGGCTCGATCAAGGAGGCGCTCTACACGGACGCGTACCAGAAGCGCGACGGCGTCTGGCTCTGCATCTCGGCGTGTGCGATCGCACCAGGCGCGTGATGCGCCGCGAGGGCGGCAGGGGCACCCTACAGCTCGCGTTCGTCTCCGGGGTGGTGGCGCTGGTCGCGGCGTTCGCGGCAGTCGGCTCGACGATCCCGTTGTTCAACGTCTACCGGGCGCAGGATGGCTTCACCAACGCCGATATAGCGCTGACAGTGGTCGCATACTCGATCGGCACCATCGGCACTCTGTTGATCCTGGGTCGGCTCTCGAACTTCGTGGGCCGGCGGGCGGCGGCCCTGACGAGCCTGGCTCTGCTCATTGCGGGATGCGTCGTCCTGCTCGACGTGCAGGTCATCGGCGTGCTGATCACAGGCCGATTGCTGATGGGCTTGGGCGCCGGTATAGCCAGCAGCAGTCTCGCCGCCTACATCGTCGACGCGGCACCGCGACGGCCGGCATGGCTCGCGTCGGTCGCCTCCAGCCAGACGGTGATGCTCGGGCTCGCGCTGGGTGCCATCGCGTCGGGGGCGCTCGTCCAGTTCGGTCCGTGGCCCCGCCAGCTCGTGTTCCTGGTCGCAATCGTTCTGCTACTGGTGTCCGCGATGCTGATCGTCATCAGCCCTGAGACCGTCACCCGGAGCCCGTTCGAGTGGCGATCGCTCCGCCCGAGCGTGCGGGTGCCGGGCCGGGTCAGGAACCTGTTGCCGGTCGCGGCCGCGGTGATCCTGCCCACCTGGGCGACAGGCGCCTTCTATCAAGCGTTCGTCCCGGCGCTTGTCCAGGGCCAGCTTCACACGAAGAGCCCGATGATCACTGGGTTGGTCTTCGCGGCGTACATGGCACCGAGTGCCTTCGGTGCACCCCTCGGGCACCGGTTCAACCCGGCCACAGCCCAGCGGATCGGCATGGTCGCGTTCCTTCTCGGCTGGACAGGGATCATCGCGGCGAACGCAACGGGCGCACTGGCGCTCTTCCTCGTCGCGACGGTCGTCGCCGGCGTCGGACAGGGCATCGCGATCAGTGCCGTCACTCACGGTCTCGTCTACGGCAGCAGCGTGGCCGAGCGCGCATCGATCTTCGCGGTCGTCTACCTGCTGAGCTACAGTGGGGCCACGATCCCGAGTCTGCTCGCCGGCCAGCTCTCGACACTGGTCTCCGTCCCGCAGATCGCCATCGGCTATGCGGTATTCGCACTGATCGGGACCGTTTACACGGTCGCCTTCGCCAAGAACCCGCAGGGGCAGGTCGTCAGCCGACCGAGAGACTCTCAATATGCGTGAGCGCCATGTCGATCGAGGTCGCCATCGGAGTGACGTCCCGAGCGGTCTGCGCGAGCAGGTACCCGCCCTGCAACGCCGCGAGGAGCCCGGTCGCGAGTTCGTCGACTGGCGCTTCAGGCGGAAGGGTGCCGTTCTCCTGGAGCCGTCGTATTGCTCCCGCGAGGAGGTCCTTCCATTCGGCGAAGAGCGCCAGAAGCGTCCTGCGGGCGGCGTCATCGTGATCGGCGACCTCGGAGGCGAAAGAGCCGAGCGCGCAGCCGTAGGCGCCATGTCGCAGCGCGCTGTTCTGCACCAGCGCATCCCGCCAGCGACGTAGCCCGGCCATCGTCGAGACGCGGCCGAGCGCGTCTTGCTCGCGCTGGATGACCCGCTCGCCCATGAGGTCGATGACGGCTCGGACGACCTCGTCCTTGTTCGCGAAGTGCCGGTACAGCTGCGACTTGCTGACACCGCTGGCCGCGAGGACGTCATCGAGGGTCGTCGCGCCGACGCCGCGGACGTACATCAGGTACCGGCGTCGGGCAGATAACGGCTCCGATTGGACGTGGATTGTTTCCGTTCTCGTCGCGAAGCCGGTACCGGGTCCCTAGTTCGGCAGCCACCAACCAGCGGCCCGTCATATCAAAGATGTCGTGCACATATCGAAAACGGCGAACGCTGACGATACGCCCTGCTTGGTTTGATCGAAGAATGCTCCGCTACCGCACTGACGATCCGCTTCGCACTGCACGCAGGAACCGACGACGACCGCGGGCAATGCTTGCTCTTCTCTCCCTCCTCACAGCGGGCCTTGGGCTAGTCCTGACCGGGTGCGCCGGCGATCTCATCGGTTCCTTCAATGGATCGCGTCCCGTGACAACGGGCATATCGTCTGCGGCCTACGCGAGCTTGTCGCCGGGGGTACAGAAGCAGTACGACTATGCCCGGGACCGCTGGGACGACTACAACACCGCCGCCTACGGTGACCTCAACAGCCTCGGTGGAGACTGTGCCAACTTCGTCAACCAGACACTCGTCGCGCGAGGCTGGCAGATGAATCCTCAGTGGAAGAGCCGCGATGCCGGCAAGGATCGCAGCCTTTCTTGGGGATACGCGCCTGCAATGGATGAATACTTCGCCGAGAACACCACTGAACTTCAGCTGACGAAGTACCCGCTGGACCAGCGTTCGAACATCTCGGTCGGAGACGTCGTGATGTTCACGTGGAGCGGTGGATCGATCGACCACGTGATGGTGGTGACCCGGGTCGAGAAGAACTCGTCGCGAGCATCCGACCACGTCGAGTTGTATCTCACGGGTCACAACGAAGACGAATTCGACAAGAGCCTCGACGTCATTCTCGCGGAGTATCCGGACGCGACAGGGCATATCTGGCACATCTCCTGACGCTGGCCGTCAACCGTTCTCGCGTGCGCCTGCGGCAGCGACCACGCGTGGCGAAGCGGTCGGTTGTCGACGAGCCCCTCACCGGTCGGTCTCTTCGGAGAGCCGGAGCAGCCGGACGCGTGCGATCCCTACCTCGTCAAGCGGCACGATAGTGAGACGCTCGTCGCCGTTCACGACACGTGTGCGTACCCAATCGCCGTTGTCGAAGTAACCCGCCTCGACACTGTCGATCTCGATGGTCGGCCCTGGTGCAGCGAAGTCGACCGTGAGGTTTTGCCCGATCACGAGGAATTCGTCCTGGCTCTCCTGGATCAGGATGCCGAAGGCGCGGGTGTCGGCCGGAGCGGGAATGCCGTGAGCGGTCTCGCTGAGGGCTTCCACCACTGGAGGCGGGGCCTGCACACCGGCGTCGAGCAGCATTGTCTGCAGGAGGGCGCGCGAGCCTTGCACCACGACGCGCACGTCGCTGAAGGCGATTCCCTGTTGTTGCCCGTCTTCCAGGAGAACTCCGGCGATCCGTCCATCCGCCTGAGCCGCGGTGATCACGTCCGTCATGCCGCCGAGGAGGGTGTAGACCTGTCCGAGCCGGCTGCCTGGGCGAACGTCGTCGATCCCGAAGGCTGAGAAGCCGACGGCCCCTAAGCCCAGCGCCAGGAAGAGGTTGCCGGTAGCGATCCGGGACTCGGGGACGAAGAGCGGGTTGTCCGGCCGGTGGTAAGGGGAAATCGCCTCCTTCGCGTCCTCTATATAGATGTCCGGCGCAACGAAGTCGAGCGACGGTGCTGTACGTTTCCAGATATCGATCACTCGCGAGGAAGGACCACCGCTCGGGTAATCTCCGGCCTCCGGCTGTCCCGGCTGCGGCCCCAGCCAGGCGTTGGCGTACATCGGGAGGGGCTTCACCGCCTTTCCGGCAGCGGCTAGACGTTCGACATAGGCGGCGAAGTGCCATGCCATGAAGATCTCGTCCGCCTCCCAGCCATCTCCGAAAACCTGCTGCCAGGTTCCTGCGCTCGGTCGACCCCCGCTCGCCCAGGCGGAGTCCAGCGACTCCGGAAGCGATCCGCCACGCTCACGGAGGTACTGGAGCAGGGCCTGTGGCACCGCCTCGCCCCACGCGTCCGCGGCAACCGATGATCGGTCTCTCGAGGCGCGCAGCAGGCCAACCTCATTCTGGACTTGGACCATCACCACCGTGTGCTCCGCGTCAGACTGCTCGAGGTGCGTCATCAACGCGACGAACGCCCGCTCGTCAGCTGCGAGGAGAGCCTCGGAGAAGACGGACAGCACCGGTCGCGCTGTGGTGTCAGCGTGTGTGAACAGCTCTTTTCGGCTCGTGTCGACGACGGCGCGAGGGAATCGAGCCCGGTCGGCCCGGACCCACGTCGGCGCGTAACTCGAGCCCGCGTTCTTGAACGCTCCGAACCAGATCACAACCAGTCGCAGGCCTGAAGCCCGCGCGGCCTCGAGTTGTTCATCGACGGACGAAAAGTCGAACCGGCCTTCCCGGGGCTCCACGAGAGACCAGCTGACCGAACTGATGACGGTGGAAGCGCCGATACCCCGTACCCGCTTCAGCACGGTACGCAGGTCGACATCCGTCGGCGTCGAGTTGTGCAGCTGACCCGCGAGGAGCAGGGCGGGTTTCCCGTCCAGGACGAGGCGGAAACCGCCTTCAGTCCGCTCGATTCGGGGAACCGGCCGGCCGCTTGTGAGGGACCCCGACATTGTTCTCCTTCCGAAAGCGAGCACCACACTGCGCGCACTGCCCCATCATTCTTCGATCACGGGCGGATCAGGAAGGCCGATGTGATGATAAGCATCATCCAACCGGTTTATAGGGGGGCCGACTGGTTTCGCCCCCGCTTTGCAGCCACGTGACGGCGATGGTCGGATCGAACGGATAGACCCTTCTGCGCGGGCGTGCGTATGTTGGGGTATGCGCTTCGGATTCCACTTCATGGATTTCACCGTTCCCGGTGAACCCGCCTCGATCGCGCCGATGATGCGCGACACCGCCATCGCAGCCGAGGAGATCGGTGCGTCCTGGTTCACAGTCATGGACCACTACTTTCAGATGGAGCGGTTCCGAACCGCCCACGACCCGATGCTCGAGGGCTACACCTCGCTCGGATTTCTGGCGGGGACCACCAGCAGGTTGCGGCTGGGCACGGTGGTCACGGGCGTGACCTACCGCCATCCGGGTCTCTTGGCCAAGATCGCGACGACGCTTGATGTGCTGAGCGGCGGCCGCGCTTTTCTCGGCATCGGTGCAGCCTGGTACGAGCGTGAGCACCGTGCGCTCGGGGTACCGTTCCCGTCCCTGGGCGAACGATTCGAACGGCTGGAGGAAGCCATCCAGATCGCGCTGCAGATGTGGAGCGAAAACGACGGGCCCTACAGCGGTACGCACTTCCAGTTGGCGGAGACGATCTGCAGCCCGGCACCGATCCAGACCCCGCATCCGCCGATCATCATCGGTGGGGGCGGCGAAAGGAAGACGCTGCGCCTGGTCGCCCAGTACGCGCAAGGATGCAACATCATCGCATCCGGTCCGGAGGAGGTCGCCCACAAGCTCGAGGTTCTCCGCAGCCACTGCGATCGGCTTGGCACAGACTACGGTGCGATCGAGAAGACTGTTCAGGGTGGCGTGACGAATCCCGTGGATGATCCGGACGCGTTCTTGCGCGTCGCCCAGGCCTACGCCGATCTTGGTGTGCAGCACATCCACTTCCGCGCCATCGGCCCGGACATGTCAGACTTCGTGCGGCGTTTCGGTGATCTCGTCGCCTCCCGGCTCACAGAAATCGCGCCGGCGTAGGCCTCTCGGCTATCGGCGCAAGCGGTCGTAAGCCGATCGGTCAATACGTGTTGTGCGCTTCGCGGTGGCGCTCGGCGTCGGCGCGGGTTTCAGCGATGACGAGGAGGGATGACCGCTAAAATGGAGTCCGGAAAAGGGGAGTCGGGAAAAGGGGATGGCGTCGTCATGGGTAACAACATCGCAGTGGGGCTGACGGTCACCGCGATGGCGATCGTCGTCTTGGCCATCTTGGACGCGTGGGTCTACTTCGATGCGAGATCCCGAGATGAGAACCATCCCGTCTCCGTCCAGATTGGCGGCTTGCTCATCGAGGGACCCCGAGCGTGGCTGATATTCTGCGCGGTGATGTTCGTGTTCTTCTTCCCGCTCTACCTGGTAGCGCGGCGTACGGAGGCCTAAAGCACCAGTGTGGGAGCGGAGGGTGTCATCCCCGACGTCCTCGACCGCGACGCACTCGCCGCCGCCCGTCCCTCAAAGAGGCGAGACTGGGCCCCCATGTCGGGTATCGGGAAAGGTGGACCAACCATGGGATTGTCCGTTAGGCTCTCGATCGTCGAATCGAGAAGGAGGTGATGCCCAGTGTTTTTCCTGCAAATTGGGTGCTCTTCGTCTCCGCGACGGACGGTCGACTGACCTGAGTGTCGTCGGGAGCACCAACACGTGTGATCCTGAAAGGCAACCCTCATGCAATTCACTTCCCAAACGTCGTCAAGCGGCGTTCTCGAACGGCTGTTCACCCTCGGTGACGTACCTGGCGTGCTGTGGTCGCCGGATGACATCGCAGACCCTGCACCACTCGTTCTCATGGGCCACCCGGGCGGCCTGCACAAGCAAGCGGCGGGCCTGGTGCACCGGGCGCGACATCTGGTCACGGCGCTGGGCTACCACGTTGCAGCTATCGACGCCCCGGGCCACGGCGAACGTCCTCGTTCCGACGAGGATGCGCGCTGGGTCGACGAACTCCGGCGCGCCCGCACCGCGGGCGAGCCGCTGGGCGCGATCGTCAGCGAGTTCAACGGCTTCCTCGCGCAGCGAGCAGTTCCGGAATGGCAGGTCGCCCTCGACGCGTTGCAGACGCTGCCCGAGATCGACGCGCAACGGCCGGTGGGCTTCAGCGGCATGACGCTGGGAACCGAGATCGGTATGCGGCTGGCATCAGTGGACGACCGTATCGGCGCGGCGGTCTTCGGTGCCGCCTATGCGTTCGAACCGCTCCTTGCCGCGGCGCGAACCGTCACGGCGGCAGTGCTCTACCTGCTGCCGTGGGACGACGCAGAAATCGATCGAGAGTCAGGTCTTGCCCTTTTCGAGGCGCTCGCATCGGACCAGAAAGTGGTTCACATAACCACCGGCCCGCACCAACAGATTCCCTGGTTCGAGACAGAAGACTCCGAGCGGTTCTTCGCCAGGAACCTCCTGGCACCTACGGGCCCAGGAAGGTGAAATGCGTTACCGCTGATTCCACGGGTCCGAGCGCGCGGTAGAAGTCGAGGGCCTGAGTGTCCTCGTTGTCGGCTGGAACGAACACGTCGTGGATGCCTACCGCTTCGGCGAGGTCTCGAACTTCCTGAATCAGACGACGCCCCACACCTTGTCGTCGATTCTCTCGACGCACGACGAGGTCGTAAATGAAGAGCTCGGAGGACTGGGACTTCGTCATGGGGAGGGTGTGCCCGGTGAGTCCTCCGACTATCTCCGAGCCGACGAATGCGGCCAGTGCCCAGAAGGAGTCCTGGGCGAGAATCCTTTCGAGATACTCGTCGGTGAGCGGTTCGCTCCCGCCGGTATCTTCGTCGAAGACCTCCCGCATCATCGTGAAGGTGGCGCGCGCGACGGCCAGATCGCCACGTCCGAGCCTACGCGCGCTGAGGTCATCCACGGTACGAAGATGTCACGCCCGAACTGTCGCGGTCAACCGCCCGACCGCATCACACTCACCAAGCGGACCGGACTTAGAACAGCGCCGAGATCCCGGTGGCTATGGTGTAGATCGCGAGGCCGGCGAGTGCACCCACGACCGTGCCGTTGATGCGGATGAACTGCAGGTCGCGGCCGACCTGGGTCTCGATCTTGTCGGTGATCTCGGCGGGGTCCCACGACTGCACCGTCTCGGTGATGACGTGCGAGATGTCGCTGCGGTAGTTCGTCACGAAGTGCAGCGCGAAGTCGGTCAGTCGAGTGTTGAGGGACGCCCTCAGCTCGTCGTCGGCGAGGACCCGCCGCGCGACGTCGGCGACGAAGGCCTCCGCGCGGCGCCGCAGCTCGCCGTTCTCGTCGGACAGCGCGTCCATCGCAGCGGTGCGTGCGGCCGCCCAGGTGGAGGCCGCCAGCTCACGGATTCGCGGATCGTCGAACGCGCGGCCTTTCGCCGCCTCCAGTCGTTCGATGGTCGCCTCGTCATGCTGCAGTCGGTCGGCCAACTGGGCGAGGTACTCGTCGAGCGATCGGCGGAGTCGGTGGTCGGGGTCGTCGCGCATCTCCCGAACGAATCGGAGCGCCTCCGCGTGGAGACGCTCGTCGATCACGCGGTCCACAAACGACGGCAGCCACGACGGGAGGCGCCGCGACACCACCGGTCCGAACGCCTCGGGGTTGTCCTCGAGCCACCCGGCCATCCGGTCCAGCAGCAGGTCGAGCACCTCACGATGCCCACCCGAGCTCAGCACTCGCTCGCCGAGCCGCCCGAGCGGCGGGCCCCACAAAGGCGCGACGAGGTGCGTGCGCACGACCGCCTCCATGGCCTCTCGCATCCGATCGTCGTCGACCAGGGCGGCGAGTCCGGTCATGCCGCGGAAGGACTCCGCTACCACTCGGCGTGCGTTCTGCGGCTCCGAGAGCCAGTCGGCGGCGGCGCCGGCGAGATCGATCCGGCCCAGCTTGCCGGCGACGACCTGGTCGGAGAGAAAGTTCGTCTCCACGAACTCGCCGAGGCTCGCCCCGATCTCGTCCTTGCGGGTCGGGATGATCGCTGTGTGCGGGATGCGAAGCCCGAGGGGGTGCCGGAACAGCGCGGTCACAGCGAACCAGTCTGCGAGCGCGCCCACCATCGCACCCTCGGCGGCGGCGCGGACGAACCCGAGCCAGGGGTAGCGGTCCTGTAGCGCGTATGCCACGGCGAAAACCACGGCGGCCACGGCGAGCAGGCTCGTCGCGAGGGTCTTCATCCGCCGCAGGGCGAGACGGCGTTCGGCGTCGGTCGGGAGAGCGGTCACGCGACGAGGTGGAGCCGGTGGCTGGTGTTGTCGGGCCGGTGCTCGCCTTCATGGTCGGCGACGACGGTGTCCTGGATGCGCACCCCGAACCTCCCCGGCACGTCTGTTGGGCAATGTCCACCGTACTCACGTCCTGGCGAGGAATCGAGTGGCACTCGCCACGCGTGGTACAGGTAGCCCTCCGCCAGCTTGACTTAAAGCGCTTGAGGTCTGTTCTGATGGGAACATGACCACGTTGACCATCCAGGACGCGTCCCGGCAGAGCGGGCTCAGCGAGCCCACTCTGCGGTACTACGAAGAGGTCGCCCTGCTCGGGCCGATCGCTCGCGACGGGCGCAGCGGCCACAGACGTTACAGCGAGGCCGACCTCAACGAAGCCCAGGTGCTCGCCTGCTTGCGGGCGATGGGCGTCGGGATCGAGGACATGCGCGTCTACCTGGCCAATCGGCGGCAAGGGAACTCTGCGGCGGGTGAGCAGAGGGACATCCTGCTCCGGCATGCGCGCCGGGTAGAGGAGCAGGTCGCGACGCTCAACGTGCATCTGGACTATCTGCGGGTGAAGGCCGCGCTCTGGGATGCACGCGACCGCAACGACATGTCCGCTGAAGCGGCGGCGAGCAGCGAGCTCGAATCCATCCTTCCCAGACTTGAGGAGACCTTACGATGACCACCGACCCCACGATTCTCATCACCGGCGGGAGCGGGTATCTCGGCACCCGGCTCATCGCCGACGTGCTCGCCTCCGGCGTCGACGTTCGCACGACCGTGCGTTCGCTGGAGCGTGCCGAGGAGGTCCGCGCCGCCGTCCGTCGGGCCGGGGTGGACGACGCGGGATTGTCCTTCGTCGCCGCCTCCCTCACCGACGACGACGGATGGGACGCTGCGCTCTCCGGCATCGCCGACGTCTACCACGTCGCCTCGCCCATGATCCAGACGACCGTCCCGGACGAGGTCGTCGTCCCCGCCCGGGACGGCGCGCTGCGCGTGCTGCGGGCCGCCCGCGATGCCGGCGCTCGTCGCGTCGTCCTCACCTCGTCGTTCGCCGCCGTGGGGTACTCGCCGAAGCCGGTGCGTGACTACGACGAGTCGGACTGGACCGACCCGGCCACCCCTGGGCTGCCCCCGTACCCACTGTCGAAGGCGGTCGCGGAGCGGGCGGCGTGGGACTTCCTCGAGAGAGAAGGCGGCGAGCTCGAACTCGTCGTCCTCAACCCGACGTGGATCGCGGGCCCCACACTGACGGCGTCCGCCCGATCGTCGCTGCAGTTCTTCACCGGGTTGCTCGACGGCACGATGTCGGCCGTCCCCCGACAGCGGTTCGGGATCGCGGACGTGCGCGACGTCTCGTCGGCGCACATCGCCGCGATGACCACCCCGACCGCCGCCGGGAAGCGTTACCTGCTGCTCGCGGACGGTCCCACGATGACGTTCCTCGATGTCGCGAACGTGTTGCGGGACGAGCTCGGCGGACTCGCCGCCCGCGTGACCACCCAGGAGATGCCGGGCGAGGAGCCCGCGCCGCTCATCATCCACAACGACCGCGCAAAGGCAGAGCTCGGCTTCCGGCCGAGGCCGGCTGTCGAGACGATCGTCGAGACCGCGGAGAGCCTGCGCGACCTCGGGTTGCTCGCCCACGACGCCTGAGGTGGGCCACGGCATCCGGAGTCGGTCGCTGCGAACCCTCGCCGGCCCGGACGGCGCTCCGCCTCCCTCACCGCTCCCGCGACTCCCTGCCCTCCTGGGGGCGGAGAATGGATAGGCGGATGACCCCGTAGATGGCGAGCGCGCCGGCCACTGCGAAGACCAGGCCGGCCCAGAGGGGAGCGTGTGACGCTTCGCCGAGCACGACGATTCCGATCGTGACGCCGACGAGCGGGTCGATCACCGTGAGGCCGGCAACGACCACATCCGGCGATCCGGACGAGTACGCGGTCTGCACGAAGTAGCTGCCCAGGATGGCGGCCGCGATCAACCCGACCAGGCAGACGCTTGTCAGCCAGTCCGCGGGCGCCAGCTGGAAATGCGCGTCGACAACGGTCTGGATGCGACCGATCAGGACCTTCGCGAGGGTGGCTACGAAACCGAACAGGACGCCGGCGCCGACGACGTAGAAGATGCGAGTGAATCGTTTGCGAAAGAAGGCGAAGCCGAGACTGAAGAGGAGGAGAACGAACGCAAGGATGATCGTGACGCTGACCAGCTGGGGCTCCAGGATGGGCTGCGAGGTCGTGGTCATCGCGGCGACGGTCACAAAGAGGCCCACTCCTCCCACGCAGAACGCCATCGCCCGGATCGCCGGAGCGTCAAGTCTCACCGTGGTGATGCGGGCGTTGACGACGGCCGTGATCACCAGCGCCACCGCGCCGAGCGGCTGAACAACGGTCAACGGAGCCAGATAGAGGCTGAACAGCTGGAAAACGATCGCCAGTCCGAGACAGAGGGTCCCGATGAGCCACGCGGGACGGCGCGCGAGGGCCAACAACTGTCCGACCCCGAGGCCGGTTCGTTTCGTCTGAGTCGAATGAGAATCCACGTTTGCCACGCCGCGCTGCTGAAGCTGGGCGCCGACCGCGAGAAACACCCCGCCGACCAGTGCCACCGGGATGCCCAACGATTGCGCAGGAGTCAGCGAGATCACATTCACGGCCATGCGGCTACCCAATACCCCAGCGATCGCCCACCACAGATCCCCCTCAGACGCGGCTTCCCGCCTACCCGCACAGCACCCTCGCGCCGTCCATCATCGCGGAAATCCCCGCCAGCGCAACCGGGTTGATGATGCCGGCAGGTGGGCGTATGGATGAAGGAATGCTCGCCGTCCGGTAACAGCCGGCGGTGACCGAGCATCCCAACGAAAGGAACCCGCGATGAGTGCAGAAGACAAGATCGACAACGCCGCAAACGACCTCAAAGGCAAAGCGAAGGAAGCCACCGGCAAAGCCACCGACGACGACAAGCTTGTTGCCGAAGGCAAAGCGGACCAGGCGAAGGCCGACCTCGGGAAGGCAGCGGAAAACGTCAAAGACGCTTTCAAGCACTGACACTCCGCACCCGCCGACGACGAGAAACAACCGAATGGAAAAGGGAAGATGACCCAAGTAATCGAAACCATCGACGTCGACGTGCCGGTCCGTGTCGCCTACGACCAGTGGACACGGTTCGAGTCCTTTCCGCGTTTCCTGGATTTCGTCGAATCGATCAATCAGCTCGACGACACGCACTCTCATTGGAAGGTGAAGATCGCCGGAGTCGAACGCGAATTCGACGCCGAGATCACCGAACAGCATCCCGACGAGCGTGTGGCGTGGAACAGTATCGGAGGCGAGGTGGATCATGCCGGCGTCGTCACCTTCCACAGGCTGTCCGATTCGACGACCCGGGTGACCGTGCAACTCGATTGGGAAGCAGAAGGATTCCTCGAGAAGGCCGGCGTGGCGCTCGGAGTGGACGATCGAGCTATCAAGAAGGATCTTCAGAATTTCAAGGAGTTCATCGAAGTGCCGGCCAATCAGGGCGACGGCTGGCGAGGCAATATCGCGCCACGCTGACCGATGGCAGGCGATCTGGCCGGGTGCGCGACGCACCCGGCCAGATCGGGGTCAGGCGCGGTCCCTTTTTCGATTGCCTGCGGCGCGCGATGAAGTCGACCTTCGGCAGCCTGAGTGTGGAACAGAACGCCGAACAGAGCGAGCGAATCGAGCTTGTGCTGGCGGTGCCCGCACTCCGCGCCACCGCAATCGCCCAGTTCTCCGACACTATGACGCTGCTGTCCGACGCGATCCCGGAACGCATCGGTCGGTCACCCGACGACTTCCAGATCCGTGTAACCTCAGGCGCCATCGTCGGTGCTGCGATGGCGATGATCTCAGCGGTGACCGACGACCCCACGGCGAATCCGTTCGCCTTGATGGATGCTGGGATCGCGCAGATCCAGGCGGGCCTCGACCTGGGGTAAGGCTCGTCGGCTATGCCGCTGCGACAGGAGGGAAGACGTGTGGGCACTGCGCTCAACCCGCGCGGGCTTGGGCCCAGGTCAGGAACGCCTCGGCTGCGTCCGCCGTCACTCGAGATCGAACAGAGGCGAAGAGGTCGAAGCTGTGTTGAGCGTGGGGGAGCTCGATGAAGACGACGGGTTTCTGCGATGTCCGTCTCAGGCATTCGGCCACTGCGCGAACGTCATTGACGGGTATCGCGGTGTCGTTGGCTCCATGAACGATGAGCATCGGTGGCGCGTCGCGTCTCGCGAGCAACGCCGGTGAGCTTGTCGGGTCTGAGTTTCGGGGTCCGAGATAGCCGTACAACGCGATCACGCCTGCGACGCTCGTGTCGGCGGCACCCAAATCTGCCTGCAATTCGGCGAAGTCCGGCGTGAGCGCAGCACTGACCGCCAGGTGAGCGCCTGCGGAGCAGCCGGCCAGGTAGACCGAAGACGGGTCAGCGCCCAACTCCTCGGCGTTTTCCCGGATCCTGGCGATCAGCCTTTTGACGTCGATGAGAGCATTGGGGTGTTGTCCTGGGCTTCTCAGCCGATAGTTTCCGCTCACGCAAAGCCAGCCGTTTGCTGCGAGTTGGTTGATCAGGGTGACACTTTCGCGACTCTTGCTTCCCGAGACGAACCCGCCGCCGTGAAGGTGGATGAGTACGGGTCGAGCGGGGATAGTTCCTGGCCCACGGTAGGTGTCGACCCGGTGTGCCGTGTCCGGGCCGTAGGCCAGGTTCCGGATCCGCACGACGCCCCGAACCCTGCGCTGAAAAGGCGACAGGATTCCCGGCAGCCACGGCGTCGGCGGGAGGTTTCCACGCCCCTTCTGATCATGCAGCGCAGTCCGCCACTGTCCGCCGAGCCCCTGGTCCAAACCGAGTTCAAGCGCGCCACGCACCGTTCGAGCTCTCACATGAAGCCACATCATCCCCGCAACGGTCGCGGCAACCAAGACCCCTCCGACCACCCACTCCTGCACGCTCGCTTGCCGGCCGCCGAGCAGTATCGAAATGATGAAGACCGCAAAAAGCACTGCAGGGATCTCGTTGAAGGACATGGTGGCCACGAAGACCGCGAAACCGAGCGGCCCGCGGCGAAATGGCGGCCGCACGGCGGCGGCGACGAACACCAGCCAGATCGCGGCGTTCACAATCATCGGCCCACGACCCTTCCGGTCAGTCGCGCAACACTTCGTAGTTGACGGAGACCAGGTTGTCGTGGATGACCTTGGCGGTAAGGCAGCGGAGGGATGTCTTGGCCTTGCTCTCGACGAAGAGGCGTCTACCGGCACCGAGCAGAACGGGGAAGATTATCACCCGCAGCTCGTCGACCAGGTTGTTCTCGATAAGAGTGTGTACCAATTGACCGCTTCCGTAGATGATGATGTCGCCGTCGAGAGCCTCCTTCAAGCGTGAGACCTCTTCGATCACGTCACCCTTCAGGAGGGTCGTGTTCATCCACACTGGCTCGGTGAGGGTCGATGACACGACATATTTCGGAAGACCGTTCAAGGTGTCCGCGTACTCACCGGTCCGTGAAGGCCACCGGGTGCCGAAGTAGTCATCGCTTCGCCGCCCCAGCAGAAGGGCTGAGGCGCTGTGGGCCTCTGCCAACAGGATCTTGTTCCATTCCTCGCGGTCCCCTCCCATGTACTGCTGGAACCAGCCGCTGTGCTCGAATCCCTCGTCCTGATTGACGCCGTCGAGCGAGAGGTTCTCACTGACCACAATTCGTGCCATTTTCTTCTCCTTCTTATTGGCGTGTGACTTCGCTGGCCGAATGACTCCCGGTGGATCCCGGAGCGGGTAGCGACAGGGGGAGCCCGAAGCTGGGGAAGATTCCCTTATTGAGGAAGAGCGTGATTCGAGAGATTTGTCCGTCGCTGATCTCCAGCACGTGGATGCCCTGCGCAGACAGCTCGGTGTCCCCAGTCGCGGAATATGAGGCTGCCGCCGCAAACCCGTTTGCGGACGTCGCGAAAATGCGCCTGGGCACATCGAACACTCGCTGGAGGTGAAGATTCAGGACCGCGTCTCGACCACGCAACCACGTCGCGATCGGTGGCATCTCGTATTCGACGTCGGAGCGCAGCAATCTGGCCAGAAGCCCCATATCGCCGCGCTCGAATGCCTCCAAATAGTGTTGGAGTACCACGCTGTCCACACCGGGGGTGGGAACCACGTCCTCCTGAATCGGACGGTCCCGTGCGAGTGTCGAGCGTGCTCGCTGCGCCAGGCTTCGCGAGGCGGTCACCGTGATGTCGAGGAACTCCGCTGTCTCGGCGGGGGTGAACCCGGCGACATCGATAAGGATCAGGACTGCCCGTTGTCGTGGCGGCAGTCTCTGGAACGCCGCGATCAGGGCCAGGCGAGTGCTCTCCCGGACCCCCGCGATCGACGCGGGATCATCGGGCTGCTCAGTGAGTAAAACGGTCGGGGCGGGTTCAAGCCATGGCGTCGAATCCGCCCGCTCGAATGCCAGGGCCTCCGCGGGTGCGTTCGGTGCACCCAGTCCCGATGGCAACTCCCGTCGAGCGCTTTTCGCCAGAACGGTGAGACACGCGTTCGTCGCTATCCGGTAGAGCCACGTGCGAACCGAGGACCGACCATCGAACGTGCCGTAAGCCCGCCAGCCTCGAAGCAGGGTTTCCTGCACCAGGTCTTCGGCGTCATGCAGAGAACCCATCATCCGATAACAGTGGGCGAGCAGCTCTTTGCGGTACGGCTCTGCCGCCTGGGCAAAGCCATCGTTGACAACGTGATCAGTCAACTAACGCCGCCCCCTCAGCGAGAACCCATCCAAGCGACTCGGCTTGTTTCGGTGCTGACATAGTAGTCACTGGTCTGGTCCTTTCGGGGATCGAGTCACCTATACAGACTGGCTCGCGACCGGAAATTCATCGGTCGTCGGCGGATGAGTATTCGCCATGACTGCGCGTCTCGGATCGAATGGCCTCATCCGTCATGATTCGGCCGGAGCGGGCTGACGTCGCGCCCTGGCGCCCGGCGGGCCGTGTAGCGTGTGCCCATGTTCTCGAAGACTTTGGCATCCGGCGGTGAGCTTCGGCCGCTGGAACCGTGGCGGGCGGAGGAGTTCGCGACGCATCTCGACCGGGCGAGGGAGCACATCCGCCCGTGGGTGGGGCCGTCGTTCGTCACCACCGATGTGGCCGGAGCGCGTTCAACGCTCGACCGCTACGCCGAGCGGGCGGCCCGCGACGGCGCAGGCATCTACGGAATCTGGGTCGCAGGCACTCTCGTCGGCGGTGTCATGTTCGTTGAGTTCTCGACGGCGACGGGCGCATTCGAGGTCGGCTGCTGGCTCGAGCCGGACGCCGAGGGGAAGGGTTACATCACCAACGCCGTGCGAGAGCTCCTCGCGTACGCGTTCGATGAGCGGGGGATGCACCGGGCCGAGTGGCGATGCCGCAGCGATAACGACAAGAGCTCCGCGGTGGCACGCCGGCTCCGGATGACCCTCGACGGCGTGCTGCGCGAGGCGTGGCCGGTCGATGGCGTGTTCCACGACAAGCAGGTGTGGTCACTTCTGGCCAGGGAGTGGAAGATCGCTGCCTCCATCTGACGGAGTGCGCCCACCGAAGATTTCGTTCACCTCACGAAGTATCCGTGCGGGATCGACAAGATCCGGTGAGAGAAGCGCCTGCAAGGCGAGGCCGTCCTTGAGGGCGATCAGCATTGTGGCGAACGTCTCGGCCGGCCACTCTGAGGGGAGCGCGCCCTCTGACTGGGCTGCGACGATGGCGTCGGTCATCTGGGCGCGGAGCCGAACGTAGAGCGACTCGAAATACTCGTGGGCGGCGTGATCAGGGTTGGTCGCCTCCGCTGAGAGCAGTGTGTAGAGGCGCATCACCGAAGGCATTCGCGCGTTCTCGGTCATGGTCTCTGCCAAGGCTTCGATCGGTGTCCGGTTGCTCGCGATCGTCGTTGCGAAACTCTGTCCGTCCAACTCGTCGCGCCGCGCCAGGACGGCGGTCAGCAACTCTTCCTTGCTCGAGAAGTGATGGAGAAGACCTTGCCTCGACAATCCGCATGCTGTTGCGATGTCAGTCAGCGTGGCGTTGTCGAACCCCGACGACCCGAATGCCGCGATCGCCTGCTCGAGGATGAGTTCCTTGCGGGCACGACCCGGGGCGTAGCCCCCTTCTCTTCCGCTCACACCCGTAGCTAAGCACGAAAAATCAAAACTTACGAGAGCGTAGGCATTCGTGCTACTGTCCCGACCAAGCGGGCGCACCGAAGCGTCCGTTTGGTCAAGAGAGGCAGCTCGTGGTCACCGAAGACAGAGGCGAACCCGACCGGGACGTCAACACCGCACCACCCAAGTGGAGCTACATGGATCACTGGCGCGCCAACGGCCCTCGGGGTCCGTACGATCAGTGGCATTCACGTCGGACCATGACCCGCTTCCTGCGCCAGGTCGCCGCTGTCGGATTCGACGCGATCGACACCTTCGACTTCCGCTATTGGCAGATCCTCGAACAGTACGGCTCGGTCGCGAGCTACCAGGAGTTCGTCCAGGAGCAGGGACTGGAGCGAATAGTCAACACGTTCCACGGCGTCTACTACGACCCGGACCGGTACGCCCCCGAGGTGCCAGCGACGCATGACACGATCCTCGAGGACTTCAAGGTCACGATGGAACGCTGGTCGGGCATCCAGCTCGACAACATCATCGTGATGCCCGGTTCCCGGTACTTCGATGCGCAGGGGGTCAGCGACGATGGCCTCAAACACGCTGCCGACATCTGGGGAAGGGTCGGCGAGCTCACCCGCGAATACGGCGTCAACCTGACCTGCCACCACGAGTTCTACGGCGGCATCCGCACTCGTGCTCAGATCGACGCCTTCTACGCGTACGCGGACCCGGAGTACGTGAAGTTCTTCGTCGACACCGCCCAGCACTGCATCGCAGACGTCGACCCCGTCGATGTGTACGAGGCGCACCACGAGAGGGTTTCCGGTTTCCACTTCAAGGACACCCGCACCAAGGACGTGAACGAGGACTACCGGCTGTGGCCGGACGCGGAGCTGTCGGCCGTCACCACCGAGAAATGGTTCTACGAGATGGGCACCGCAGAGGGCCTCGTCGACTTCGAGTCCATGATGCGTTCGGTGCGCGACCACGGCTACACCGGGTGGATCAGCGTCGAACACGACAAGGCCGACAAGATCGGCGGCGACTACTCGGAGAGCACGGCCATCGCGCGGTGGTACGCCAAGAACGTCCTCGACGGGATCTATCAGGAGGCGCGGGCATGACCGAGATTCGGTGGGGCTACGCCCTGAACCAGTGGGACACCAACATCGACGCCTTCGTGCGCAAGCGCGACCACGAGCGCGCCTTCAAGACCATCTCGATCAGTGGATTCGCCGCCGTCGAGCTCACGGCCGAGAGCTTCGGCCCGTGGGAGCCGCTGGGTTCTCCCGAACAGATCGCCCATCTGTACGGATCGCTGGACGGATTCCGCGAGGTCCTGGGAGCGTGCGCCCTGGACGGCGTCTCCAGCTACGTCTACGACCCGTTCATCGGATTCGATGTCGAGATGGGGCGTGGCCACGACCCGCTCGATGCCACCGCGATTCCGCGGATCACCGCGACCGCCGTCTGGTTCGCCGAAGCCCTCGCGGCTCTGGGCGGGGACGTGCTCGTCGTGCGTCCGTGCGGATCGGCGTGGCAGACCGGCGCGCTGGACGACCGCCAGATCGCGGCGCTCGCGGATTGCTGGAATCAGGTCGGCTCCGCCGTGGCCAGGGCAGACGTCTCGCTGGCCCTGCATTTCGATTTCCTCTCCGCACTCCGGCTCGACGACGGCCTCGCCAGGCTTTTGGAGGCGACCGATCCGCAGCTGGTCGGGCTCGCCCTCGACACAGCAGAATGCGCTGTCGCCGGATTCGACCCCATCGAGGTCTTCGCCCGCCACGCCGACCGTGTCAGGCACATCCAGCTGAAGAACGCATGTGACATCGTCGACGACGCCGAAGCCCTCACACCGCACGCCGAACAGTTCGTCCGCACGGAGGGCGGACCCCGGGGCATCGACCGGTGGTTCTTCGAACCCACCGACGAGGGCGGTCTCGTCGACTTCCAAGGGTTCGTTCGGGTCGTCGCACAACACGACTACGAAGGATGGATCGTCGTCGAGTCCGACCAGAGCCCCCATCCGGCCGAAAGCGCGATGGTCAGCGGCTGGTACGTCCAGAAAGTCCTCGCCCCCATCCTCGCCTCAACTCCAGTTCTCTCCGACAACGTCGTTCGAAAGGCATGACCATGACACAGCACCGTCCCCGATTGACCCGGATCCTCCCGCTGGCCGCCACGCTCGCCGCAGGGGCGCTCGTCCTCGCAGGCTGCTCCGGCAGCAACTCCGCAGGAGGCGCGGAGCCGCAGACCATCACCTTCGCATTCGGCGCCACGAACGACCAGGACAAAGCAGCGTATTCGGGACTGGCGACGGCGTACGAGAAGGCCCACAAGGGCGTCACCGTCACGCCGCAGAACCTTCCGGCCCAGAGCTATCCCACCGCGATCGGGACCCGCGTCCAGGGTGGCAACGCTCCCGACAGCTTCCAGTCGGAAGGAGGAACGGGACAGTCGTACTCGATCATCCCGTTCGCAAAAGCGGGTCTCCTGCTTCCACTGACCGATCCGGCGATCACGTCCACTCTGCCGTCGTCGCAGAAGGAACTGTGGGTCTACAACGGCAAGGCCTACGGGGTCCCGCTCGGCTCGAACGCGAACGGCGTGATCTACAACGACGAGCTCGCGAAGTCGATCGGCGTGAACATCGATGCCTCGACGAGCCTCGGCGGCATCATCGCGCAGTGTTCGAAGGCCCGGGCTGCGGGCAAGACGATCTATGGTCTGGCCGGATCGGCGATCGCCAACAATGCCTTCCTGGCCCTCGGCCTGGCGACCTCGACCGTCTACGGCCACGACAAGAACTGGAACGAGAAGCGTGCGGCCGGGAAGACCACGTTCGCCGGCACCAAGGGATGGACGACGGCACTGGAGTCCATCAAGAAGATGTACAACGCCGGCTGCTTCCAGGATGGCGCCGCGAGTGCGGGCTTCGACGCGTTGACCAATGGTGCCGCGTCGGGGAAGATCCTCGGATTCTTCGCGCCCAGCAACGCGGCCAAAGAGATCATGGACGCCGCCGGGGGCCACGTGAAGCTGGTCATCCTGCCCATCGCCGCCCCCGACGGCGTCAAGACGTACCTCTCCGTCAGCGCTGACCAGAGCGTGTCCGCCAGCGCCCGGACCAAGAGCCCGAAACTGACCCAGGACTTCCTGAAGTACATCCTTTCGAAGGATGGCCAGGAGGCCTACTCGAAGGCGGTCGGCACCATCCCGGTCACCGCGACGGCGTCCTCGACACTGCTCCCGCAGTTCGCCACCGTGAAGGACCTCATCACCTCCGGCACCGTCCGGGGACTGCCGTCGACGGACTGGACGGCCGTGAAGGTCTACAACGATCTGGGCAACGGCGTCCAGGGCATCCTGACCGGTCAGATGACCGCCAGGCAGGTGCTCCAGCAGATGGACACCGACTGGGGATGATGACCGCCTCGTCCTCCAACTCACGGGAACGGAACCAAACGAGAATGACCGACAACCTCGACGTGCTCATCCTCTCGGGGCACATGACCCGGGAGCACGACAACGAGTTCCGCAGCTTTCGACAGCACAACCAGTGGCTCACCAGCCTTCTCGAAGACACCGGACGGTTTCGCGTCCGTGTCATCGAGGATCCACGCGGTCTCGGAGCGGAGATCATCGACAAGTACGACGTCGTGATCGTCGTCTTCGAAGGTCGCGACGGATACCACGAGAAGGCGACCGGCTTCGGTGCAGAGACCGATGCGACTCTTCTCCGTTTCGTTCACGACGATGGCAAAGGAATCGTCTGGTTCCATGGCTCCGCCGCTCAGGAAGACGACTGGGGGTACCCGGAGGAATACAACGTCATGCGCGGAGCAAAGCTCAGCGTGCCGACCGGCCTGCGACCCCGGCCGTGGGGTGAGGCGAAGCTCAGCACCGTGGAGCCCCGCCACGAGATCACCGAAGGGATCAGTGAGACCTGGACGGTGACGGGGGACGACATCCTCACTGGGGTCCAGCTCTATGAAGGCGCTCAGGTCCTTCTGACGACCTTTGATGATCTCGAGTCCTACGAGAAGGCTCCTGTCTGGCCCATGTCGCACTACCCAGTGGCGATTCCGCCGGAGGGGATCTCCGGCCTGCCCGGTATCAACACTGACCAGCCGATCGCCTGGATCAACCAGTACGGTGAGGGTCGCTCCTTCACCATCACGATCGGGCACGACATCGACACGTTCCGGCGCATCGAGTTCATTCGCATGTTCCCGCGCGGAGTCGAGTGGGCCGCAACAGGCGAGATCAGTCTGAACGGCCCGGACCGCCGCGGCGAACGCCGCTTCCTTCCGTGGCCGTACTACAACCACGAGGGTTGATCCCGCGAGCGCGGCTTGGAGACAGCACCGGTTCCGTCTGAGGAGGGACACGTGCCATGGTGGTCTATGGAGATTCGCGGGGCCCTGTCGAACGAGACCGCAGCGGTTGAGGCCGTGGTTGCGGCCGCCTTCGGGCCGACCGACGGCGAACGCATCGTTCAGATGGTGCGGGCGCTGTACGCGTCTGGTGCGACTCGTCACGGCTTGGTTGCCGTCATGCACGACGTCGTCGTCGGCTATGCGCTGCTCTCCCGTGGCTGGGTGGACGCGCCCGATCGACTGGTCGAGGTGCTCGTGCTCGCCCCGCTTGCAGTAACCCCAGCGCATCAAGGTCGCGGCATCGGCACGGCACTCGTGGCGGCCTCCCGGGCGGTAGCCGATCGTGCTGGCGCCCCCGCTCTGTTCCTTGAGGGGGACCCGAGGTACTACGGGTCGCGCGGTTTCTCAAGCGGATCCGATCACGGCTTCGAGCGCCCCTCCATTCGCATCCCCGAGCCGGGATTCCAGGTCGCTCTGCTATCCGCATACGACGGCACTGTCAGTGGACGGCTCGTCTACCCCGACGCGTTCTGGACAGCCGACAGTGTGGGTATCCGGCCCTCCTCCCGCGGCGCGATCGACCTTCTTTCAGGATCGGCGTTCCCGCGCGAGGAAGGGTAGGCCGAACGACCCCCGGCCGCCGCGGCGGCGTTCAGGCCGATCCTGCTGAGCGCGAACCGTCAGCCTTGCGCGACCGGGTAGATCTCGTCGGCGACGAGCCCATGGGACTCGCGGTGGACCGCCTTCGCGCTCTCTGCGTCCGGTGCCTCGACCAGACAGAAGATCTTGCCTGCCTCGGTGTCGAACCAGTAGTTGAGGTACTTGGCGCTGTACTTGTCCTGAATGTTCAGGTCGGCTTGGTGCGCGCCGGCGAGCATCTCTGCATCGGCGCCTTCAGGGATGCTGTTGTGGATGTCCATGAACAGTGGCATGGTGTCCTCCTCGTTCCGTTGCAAGATGACCATCACCTTGTACTGGAAAGCTACGAGGCGAGCGTTCCCCGGGCGTTACCTGCCGGACGGGGCCTCCTACTCCTGCAGCGCAGCAAGAGCAGCGGCTCGCCTGCATCGCTCGGCATCACCCACGCGGCCGGCAGAGTCGAAGCCTTCCCCGGCCCTGCGATAGAGCGCAGCGATCTCTGATGGATCGGCGCCCTGAGCCGATCGGATGGTCGCTTCGGCTTCATCGATGGCGGCATGCCAGGGACCGCCCGACCACATCTGTGCGACGCGACGAGCCTCTGCGAGGTACTCACTCGCGCGGCCCACGTCACCCGAACGCGCGCACGCGGTCGCAGCGTTCACCCTGAATGACATTGCGCAGCTGTCGCAGACCGCGAGCCCGCGGAAAGCGGCTTCGGCGGCCGCGATCGCATCGAGCCTTCCACCCTCCGGCTCATAGGGCAAAAGGCCCCCGTGGATCAACGGGATGAGGTGGCCGGCGACCGCGGTACCCTGGGCGACCT
Source organism: Leifsonia sp. Ger2509 (assembly GCF_055231915.1). Lineage (NCBI taxonomy): Bacteria > Bacillati > Actinomycetota > Actinomycetes > Micrococcales > Microbacteriaceae > Leifsonia > Leifsonia sp. Ger2509. Next base: position 1,497,136 of record NZ_JBUYVB010000003.1, on the reverse strand, counting down.
CAAGCGCCTGCCGATGGCCTTGCCGCGCTCGCTCCAGGTCCCCGCGGCTGCCCTCGAGCTGAGCAAGCCGCGCCATGGACAGCGCCAAGCCGGTGTTCGCCGTGGCTTGCTGATGGAGGCGAACGGCCCTCGTCAGATCGTCGCGGGCATCGGCGATGTTTTGTCCGGACAGCAGACTGGTCTCCCCACGCAACAGCCTTCCCACGGCCTCGGCCTGCACGCTGCCCAGCTCGACGGCCGCCAGGAGCAGGCGGTCCGCCAGGTCGGCTACGTCCGTGAGCCCTGTCTGTTCCCAGAGCGCGAACTCGCTCATGCAGATGTTCGCGTCGAAGACGAATGGCGCGAGGTCGGCGTTCGACTTCAGGCTCTGCACGAAGCCGCGTGCGAAGACGTCGCGCCAGCGGCCCTGTGCGTATGCGATCAGAGAGAGCAGCTCGCTGGCTTCGGCCAGTTCGCGGGGCAGGCCGGCGTCGATGCATAGTGCGCGCGCTTCCTCGGCTGTCCGTTCGGCCTCGCCCAGATCCGAGCGTTGCCAGTGCACGAGTCCCCAAGCGAGCAGCGCCCGTGCACGTTCCGCCGGGGTGGGGGCATCCCGGCCGTCCATGTCGAGGGCCCGGTCGTAGAGGGCGACCGTGTCCGGGCCGGGAGCGATGCCGAGTTCCTCACGGAGCGTGACCCGGAGAAGCTCGAACTGCCGCATCGCGCCGGCGCGATCGCCCCGGTCGAGCTGGGCACGCATGATCTCGCGGTGCGCTCGTTCGTTCGTGGGGTCCTCGTGCACCAGCCGTCCCCACAGCTGCCCGCGTTCCAGCAGGTTGAGGAACAGGCCGCGCAGATATCGCCGGTACTGCTCGCACCACGCTGAATACGGGTCCTCCGGCAGGAGCTCACCGCTATACAGACTCGACGCCGCACGGCACGCCGACGGATCCCCGGAGGCGAGCGCGCTGGAGGCGGCGTCCGCGAATCGGTCCGCGTCGGTGAGAACAACGTGGTCAGGAGCCAACTTGACGAGCCCCTCGTCGAGCACGATGCCGTCGGGCAGGCCGAGAACCTGCCGGGCCTCGAACGCGACCTTCCGCAGATTCGTCGCACCGCGGCCGGGATCACCGCCCGGCCAGAGGGATTCGATGACCTCGTCTTTCGGGAGCCGGCGGCGCGGTGCGAGCGCAAGCATCTTGACCAGGTCGGATGCGCGCTTCAGGCGCCACTCTCCGTCGGGAATGGCACGCTCATCGACGGCGACGGAGAAGCCGCCGAGAAGTGAAATGGCGAGCCGCCCGCCGTCCATCACACCAGAATAATCCCGGCGCTCCCGAGGGGCGCGGGCGTCGCCCGCCTCGTCGTCGACATCGACGCACGAAAGCCTGCGGAATTCCAGACCTGTCCCCGTCGCGAGTGCAGTGGGACGATGCAAATATGGCTTCCGTTGCGCACTATGGACACTGGCACGACACGCGGCTTCGCGTCCTCCTCATGGCGATCGTCGGAGTTGTCGTCGGCGTCGTCGTCAGCATCACCGTCGGACCTCAGTACGGGATCACCTCCGGGTGGGCCGCAGCCTGCGCGCTCTACATCGCGTGGGTATGGATCGTCGTAGGGAGGATGGACGAGCGGCGCACCGAGAGCTACGCGACCCGCGAGGACCCGAACCGTGCGCTCGCGGAGATCCTCCTGCTCATAGCCAGCGTCGGCAGCGTCGTCGCGGTGGTCGTTCTGCTCGGGGGCGCGAAGCATGCGCCGGGCGCAGGAAAAGAGATCATTCCGATCGTCGCGCTGCTCAGCGTCGCCCTCTCGTGGTTCCTCATCCATACGCTTTTCACGCTGCGTTACGGGTCCCTCTATTACACGGGGACGAACGGCGGGATCGACTTCAACGAGGACGAACCGCCGAACTATCTCGACTTCGCCTATGTCGCGTTCACGCTCGGGATGACGTACCAGGTGTCTGACACGGATCTGAAGACGCGGGCCATCCGCGCGACAGCGTTTCGTCAAGGGCTCCTCTCCTATTTCTTCGGCGCAGTGATCCTCGCCTCGGCGGTCAATCTCGTCGCCGGCCTGGCCAATTGAGCGGGGCATGCAGATGAGTGATTCAGAGCACGAGAACATCAAGGACGTCGTAGAGAGCGATGCACCCGGTGAAGTCAAGATCGCCCGGCTCTGGTGGGTCGTCTCGGGCGTCGGGGCACTTCTCCTGGTCGTCCTGCTCGCACTCGTCATCTTCTACCGACAGGCCGACAAGCCATTCGGCTTCGAGGTCGAGTGGATGGGGGAGCTGGTCGAGGCGCGCGCTCCGATCTGGACCATCCCCGCCCTCGTATTCGACTGGATCGGCGGCGGTATCAGTTCGATCGTCATCGTGCCGCTCATCATCATCGGTGGACTGCTGATCTGGCGAAGGCCGTGGGGAGCCCTCTACTACGCGGTCGCGGCCGCAACGAGCGTGACCCTGACAACGATCATCAAGACCCTGGTCGGTCGGCCACGACCGACGGAGATCCTTGTGACGCCCGACTTCGGCTCATTCCCCTCCGGTCACAGCGCGAACGCGGCGCTCATCGCGACGACGCTCGGCATCATCTTCTGGCGCGTCTGGGTCTGGGTGGCAGGGGTCGTCTATACCGTTCTGATGATGCTCAGCCGCACCTACCTCGGCGCCCACTGGATCTCCGACACTGTCGGCGGAATGCTCATCGGGGCCGGCGTCGCGGTCATCATCTGGGCGCCGTTCGCCCTTCGGCTCTACCGGGAGCGACGACTGCCGCACCCGCCGGTCTGGGTGAAACTGGACAGGCACCCGGCCGACCCCGATGCGGCAGGAAACGCGACCGACCAGCACTGAGCCGGCCACACCTGCGGCCCGCCGGGGGACCGATTGACCCGCGAGGCCCGACAATGAACTATGGGTACTCTCCTCTTCGGTGACTCGCAGAAGTTCGAGTTCGACGATCGGCTCCTCGCACACCTGAAACTGGCCATCGTCGCCAAACTCCTGAACCACGAGAGCTTCCTGCTCAACTGGACGGTGCCGCCCGAGGAGGGGTCGGGACGGCTCAGCCTGTGGATCAACCGGGACTCGCATCTCGTCTTCCGTTTCGTCGGAAGCCGCGCTCCTGCGATCAATCCGCGATGGATCGAAGCGCTCCTCGTGAACAGCGCTCGCACGGGAGGGATGCTGATCATGGCCGAGGCCGACGCAGAGCGGACCCTCGGGTCACGCATCGTCACCACACGACCGGAGACCAGCCCGCCTGCCACTCAGCTGATCGCTTCAGGGGCACCAGCCCTAACGGGATGACGAACTCCCGCAGACAAAAGCCCCGTCGAACGGGGCTTCCGCGCTGAGCGCTCCCGTCGTATGGTGATGAACGGACGGGAGGTGGTGCGACGGTGGGCTACCTGGCTTACGACTCGAGCACACGGGTTCACTTCGACGATCGGGTGCTCGCCCACCTCGAGATGGTCATCGTGGCGAAGTTGCGTCGTCGAGAATCGTTCACCGTTTCGTGGCAGGATCCGGTGCCGGACGGCGGCGGCCGGAACACCATCTGGCTGGATGGCTCGCTCCCGCTTCGTTTCCACTACGAGGATGCGACTGCCCAGCCCATCAACCGCCAATGGGTTGAAGCGCTGACCATCGCAGCGACGAATGCCCGTGGGCTGGTCGTCGTCGACGACCACGGAGATCCGGTCACCGCCGTCATCGAAGTGTGACCCCGGGGCGAGCGACTACCCACGATCGTCCTGGTAGTCCTCTTCCCCCTGGTAGTCCTCTTCGAACCGGCTGTCGAAGTCGTCCTCGATCGGCCGCGCGACAGGTGGGTTGCTGAGCACCGCGATTCGCTCGCGCATCCAGTCCACGACGCCGGCGTTATCGGGTTCGGTGAACGTCCCGGTCGCCGTCTCCGCGATCAACGCGATGCCCGGGTCGAGCAGGAGGGTCGCCCGAACCTCGTCGCCGTCCGCGCCGATCGCGTGGAGCTCCACGTTGTCGCCGCTTCCGGCGCGCGTCAGCGCGGCCGCATATGCGAGCAGAGTGTCTGCCGCGTCGTCCCCGACGAGAAGCGACTTGCCGCCGTACAAAATGTGTTTCATCCGTGTTCCTGCACTCTCGATCTGTCCCGCGAAGTTACCCCGATGGGCCCCCGTCTTCTACCCCTTGCCAGGGTGCGGGGACGCGGGTTCGCCAGGCGCCGGGCAGACAGGTCCTTCTCAGTCGAACCGTGCGATCTCGACAGTGAGCTGGTCGGCGATCTCGCGCGCCAGAAAGCCGACCGAGGCGGTGGCTTCGGCGAGCGCGGCACCCGCGCGCGCATGGAGGTACGTGCCCCACAACGCCGCATCGATCCGGTCGCAGCCTCTCGCGGCGAGCCCGGCGATCGCGCCCGCCAGCACGTCGCCGCTGCCGGATGTGCCGAGCCCGGGACCGCCGTCGGCCACGCGGAACTCCTCGCCGCCGGGCGCTGCGATCCGGCCCTGGCAGCTCACCACAGCCGAGAACCGCTGCGCTATCCGGCGGACATCCGTCGACAGCTCGATTGTCGGTCGGCGGAGGAGGAGGGCCCCCTCTGTCGGGTTCGGAGTGAGGACTGCCCGGTGCGGCACGAGGTTCGGTCGGCGGCCGAGCGCACCGAGCGCGAACGCATCGAGGATGATGGGGACGGCGCGAGGGGTCATCCGGCGCATCCGGCGGAGCATCGCGATCGTGGCGCGCACGTCGTCCAGCCCCGGACCGACGAGCACCGCGTCCGCGGTCGAGAGGTCCGAGCGAAGTGCGGTGATTCCCGCCTCGCGGATGCGACCGGATCCGGTTTCGGCCAGGGGGACGACGCCGCACTCGGGTACCGCGACCGCCACGGCGGTGGCCACGCTTTCGGCGACTGCGAGGGTCAACCGACCGGCGCCCACCCGCAGGGCCGCTATCGCCGCGAGCTGGGCGGCACCCGGTGACCGGCGGGAGCCGCCGACGATGACGACCTCGCCACGAGAACGCTTGGAGCCGCCGGCTTCGGGGATCGGGCGAGCCCTGAGCAGTGCGGGATCGACGAGAGTCGGTTCAGAGTGCGTCGTCACGGTTCGTCCCCGGGTGCTCGGTGGCCGGGATTCCCTGGGCCACCAGGTGACGTGCGTCGCCGAAGGTCTCGATCGTCCAGGGTCGGCCTGACCCGCCGGCCAGGGTCGTGACAGTGGCGTTGCCGACGACGCGCGTGCGCAGGAACTCATCGAGCGTGTCCTCGGTGAACCCGAGCAGAACGTAGAGGAACAGGCTGACGACCGCGTCGTGCGCGAAGATCAGGAGGGTGCGGGAGCCGGTCCAGTCGATGTCGCGCACGAAGGAGCGGATCCGAAGGGCGACGTCCGTCCACGCTTCGCCGCCGGCCGGGCGGTAGTAGAACCTGCCCTGCCATCGCCGTCGCTCAGCCTCGCCAGGGAGCCGCACGTCGACGCCGTGTGCGGTGAGTCCATCGATCACTCCGAGTTCCCGGTCGCGAAGACGTTCATCAATGCTCAGCCCGGTGTCCTCGCCGAGCGCGAGAAGGGCCGTCTGGATCGCCCTGCGATACGGCGACGACCAGACGCGCAGTGGCCCTTCGGCCTGTCGAAGAACGGTGCCGAGCGCGAGTGCCTGCCTCTCGCCCAGCTTCGACAGCGGAACGTCGGCGTCCCGGTGACGGAGCGGAATTACCTCGAGGCCCGCTGCCTCGGACGCCGTTGCCGAAACGTTGGCCTCGCTCTCGCCGTGCCTGACGAGCAGCAGCTGTCGTGTCGTCACAGGTTCCGCCTCCGCGATCGATCCAGGCGTGGGCCGGGCGCCCTCACGCACACAACAGGTGAACCCCTTTCCGCAGGGGTTGTCAACTCCCTTGAGCCGAGGCTGGTTCCGCGTATCGTGCGCCGAAACGACTGACCGATCGAAGGGACGTGAGATGCCGACATACACGGCGCACCGCGCACTGGAAGGCGACCCGGAAGCGTATTTCGACTATGTCGCCGACCCGTCGAACCTGCCCGGATACTTTCCGCGCATCACCGATGCGCACGAGTTGCCGGACGGCAAGGTGGAGACCACGGCCGTCGTCGACGCTGATCGCGACGGTGTCGACGAGCCGGTCACGTCGGAAGCGGAATTCGACGTCGACCGGGCCGCCAACGAGATCAGCTGGTCGGCGCCCGGCCCCCATGACTACAACGGATCGCTCCGGCTCACTGAGGACGGCGTCGAACTGACCATCCACACCACGCCGGACTTCGACGGAATGCAGAACGCGCTCGAGGACGCGCTCGACACGATCGCGAGCAATCTGCGTGCCGCGAACGCAGGCGACTGAGGCCGAGGGGCCGGGCCTCAGCCCTTCCGGCCCTGGGTGGCGACGCCCTCGATGAAGAAGCGCTGGCCGAAGGCGAAGAGGAGAAGCATCGGGATCGTGACGAGCAGCGCGGCGACCATCACATACTGGTAGTCGCCGTGGCCGCCGTTGGTCGGGCTGAATTTGGTCATCGCGTAGGCGATTCCGAGAGGCACGGTGAAGCCGCTCGGGGATCCGCCGTTCAGGTAGATCAGCGACGCCTGGAGGTTGTTCCAGCTCGCCTGGAACTCGAAGATGAAGATGATGATGAACGACGGGATGGACAGGGGCATCGCGATCCGGCGGAAGAGGCCGAAATAACTTGCACCGTCGATCCGGGCAGCCTCAAAGAGCTCGCGGGGCAGACCGAGGAAGAACTGTCTCTGCAGAAAGATATGGAACGCCGACCCGAAGAGGTTGAGGCCGAACAGCGGGACCCACGTTCCGACGAGGCCGAGGTTCTTCCAGATCAGGTATTGCGGCACCATCGTCACGGCGCCCGGAAGCATCATGGTCGCCAAGACGAGGGCGAAGAGGAACCCGCGCCCCGGAAACCGGAAATACGCGAACCCGAACGCGACGACCGAACTCGAGATGGCGACGAAGCCTGCCGCGAGCACCGCGATGAGGATGCTGTTGACGAACCAGTTGAGCAACGGGAGTTGGTTCCAGACCTCGACGAAGTTGCCTGGAACGAACGTGCGGGGGATGAGCGCGTTGTCGAACACCTGCCCGCGACGAGTCGGTTGCTGATCCGGAACTGGATCAGCGTTATACCGAGGATGATCAGAAACAGCAGCCAGGCCATCGCCGCCGCGAAGCCGAAGTCGAATCAACGCGTGGCTTCACCGCCCCTTTCGCAGCGCAGTGCGGTGGACTCTTTTCACGATCGCGGACACCCCGAAGAATCGGGATTTCTTGCGCGGCGCGTGGATGATCCTCAAGGCCGTCCCGTGGATGGCGCGGGAACGTCGCCCGATCAGCAGGCAGCTCGACGACGAGCTGGCAACGCTCGACCAACGCCGCTTCGCAAAACGTCGACGATTCTTCTCGACGCGTGCCTGGCGCCCGGAAGACGCCTGATCGCCGGCTTATCGGCTGCGCTCGCGCTCGCCGTCAGCGCGCTCCATCGCGTCGTCGCGCAGTTCGCGGCCACGCTCGATGTCGCGCTCTTCCGCGTCCGCGGCCTTCCTGCTCCTGGTCGTGTCCCGAGGCGGCAGCTGGATGTTCTCTTCGGCCGCGATTCCGGCCTGGAGTTCGCGCCCGCGCTCGGTCTCCGCGTCGAACTCGGCCCCGAACAGCAGGGCCATGTTGGCGATCCACAGCCACAGCAGGAACACGATCACGCCGGCAAGCGACCCGTAGGTTCGCGCGTAGTTGCTGAATGTCGTCACGTAGAACCCGAAGAGCAGCGTTGCGACGACGAGGACGACGAGTGCGATCAGGGAGCCGAGGCTCATCCAGCGGAACCGGGGCTGCTTGGCGTTCGGCGTCGCGTAGTAGAGGATCGCGACGAGAAGGACGGCCACGAGTGCGAGCACCGGCCACTTGAGGATCGACCAGACGACCTGGGCTGCGGACCCGACGGAGAGGGCATCGCCGACCGCTTTGGTGACGGGACCGGACACCACGAGGATGACCGTTGCGACGACCATGAGGGCGATGCCGATGACCGTCACCAGCAACTGCTGCGGCTTGAGCTTCCAGAACAGGCGCCCTTCATCGATCTCGTAGATGCGGTTCATCCCGCGACTGAACGCCCCGACGTAACCCGACGCCGACCAGATCGCCACGACGATGCCGGCGACGAGGCCGAAGCCCGCCGCCGGCGACGTCGCGAACTGCTCGATCGGGCCGCGCAGCAGGGCCGCCGTCGAGCCGGGGGCCACCTGCTGCAGGACCCCGAGCAGGGCGTCGCCGGCCTTCTTGCCCTGGCCGACGACGCCCAGCAGGGACATCAGCGCGATCAACGCCGGAAACAGCGAGAGTACGGCGTAATAGGTGAGCGACGCCGCGATGTCGGAGCACTGGTCGGTGCTGAACTCGCGAAACGTCTTTCTCACGATCAGTTTCCACGACGGCTTGTGCACGCCCGTCGGACTCGCCGGCTTGCGGGAGTCCTCGGGTGACGGCGCGCCACTGAGCCGTTCGCTGGCACCGATGTCGGTCATGATCGCGCCCTACAGCTCGTTCTCCTGAAGCGCGTGCTTCGCTTCTCCGGCCTGATCTTTGACATCGTCGACCGCGGAGGACGCTTCGTCTCGCACGTTCTGCACCGCATCCGTCGCGGTCGCCTTGACCGCGTTCACCGCATCCTGGGCCGGTTGCCGAAGGTCGTCCGCCACATCCTTCGCCGCGTCCGTCACGGTGTGCACCAGCGGCTGGGCAGCGTCTTTGACCGAGGAGGCGATGCGCTTCTCTGTGTCACTCGCCGGGACGAGCGACGCCGCCAGCCAGCCGACACCGAAGGCGATCAAGCCGACCGCGAGCGGGTTGCCCTGGGCTTTCTGGACGACCTTGTGTCCAGCCTCTGCCACATCGTCGCCCGCGGACGCCATCGACTCCTTCGCGTCGTCCGCCACGCCCATGACGCGGTCTTTCACCGAGTAGAACGCCGAGCGCACCTTGCGTGTCTGGCGCTGGGCGATCTTCGACGGGCTGACCTTGTCGGCAAGCGCATCGACGTCGCTCCCCAGGTCGCGGCGCGTGGCCTCGATGTCTGCACGGATCTCATCCGGGTTGTTCGTCATCGGTTCTCCTCATTCCTTTTCAGCGTGTCCGGGATTTCTTTGATCGTGTCCACGGTCTGCGGGACACCTCGGATCGATTGGATGCTCTTGCGTCCGACCACGAAGAGCACCAGCGCGACGATCGCCCAGATCACCGCGACGATGACTGCGGACCAGGCGTTGCCCATCAGGTAGCCGAGCGCCCACCAGAGGGCGACCGACAAGAAGAAGACCGCCATCAGTCCGGCGTAGCCGGCGCCTCCCAGGAGGCCCGCACCTTTCTCGGCGCGCTTCGCGCTCTCCCGGAATTCGGCTTTCGCGAGCTCGACTTCCTGGCGCATCAGCGTCGAGATGTCGCGCGAGACCTCGGTGAGAAGGTCGCCGAGCGAGGTGGTTTCTGCTTTCTGCTCGGAGGGTGTGGGGATGTCGGTCATGGTCGGTCCATTCCACCCGTGCCGGTGACCGGGTATTCGGCGACCGTGTCGGCCTCGAATGCCGGCTCCGGGTCTGTCCAGGTGCTGGGAGTGTCGACGACCGTCGGCGGGATGTCCGTCGGCGGGACGACCGTCGCCGGGACGGCGGGCGGCACCGAGACCTGCGTTCGCGCCTGGGAGGACTGGTCGTTCCCGCTCGCCACCCCGCGTGTGAGGCGACCGGCGAGTACTCCCGCGATGGCGGCCCCCGCGATGAAAGCGCCGGGGCGACGACGTGCGAATGCCCGGACATCGTCGAGGAGGGTTCCCGGATCGCGCTGGTTGAGCCAGGTGGCGATGTCGCCGGTGCGGGCAGCAGCCTGCTTCACCAGATCCGTTGCCACCCCGCGCTCGGTCGCACTCGCCGCCATCTGCCGGAACTGGTCGCTGACCGACCGAAGGTTGCCGGCCAACCGCTCCTGCTGGAGCGCCGCTTGCTCTTTGAGTTCTTCCTGGGTCCTCCCGAGCAGCTCCGAGAACTGCTCCTTCGCTTCCTCAGCGACATTCGCCGCCTCGTCTTTTGCCGTCTCAGCGACCTGCTGGGTCGACCTCTGCGCCGTCTCCGCGACGTGCGCTGCCTGCTCACGAGCAAGCTCGGCAGTGTCCTCAGAGGAGCCGCTGTTGGTCGTGACTGTTGCCGACGCTGTGAAATCGCGCGTCGCCGACGAGTTGTAGTCGGTCATAGTGTCCGCCCTTTCCTTGTTATGCAGTGGTGAGCTTGCCCGCCAGTGTCAGCCGCCGCACCCGAAAGAAACAGGGGTTACCGACCGGGGAAATGAAGGGTATGCAAGTCGCGCGCTGGACTATCGCAATCGAGGCTCCGTGGGCCACACTTATGAGTGTCTGTTCCGTCAGGATGGACGTTCGGCCGCGGGCCCAACCCCGGACCCACGGCGTTACGTGGCGGCGAACGCGGGCCAGGAGGTGGCTCCGATGGGTCGGCTGTGTTACGGACCGTTTCCACCGATCTCGATCGACGACTACACGCTTCAGCATCTGCAGATCGTGATCGGGTTGAAGCTTCAACGGCGTGAGGGGTTCTTCTTCTGCTGGGTGGATGACTCCGACGGGCAGGCTGCGCAGGTCGCAATCTGGATCGACCCGGGTATTCCGATCTCGTTCCGCTACGACGCCGCCCCACGGCGCGACATCAACCGGGAATGGTTGGACCGTCTGGCCCTCGCCTCGAATTCGTCGCAAGGGCTACGGCTCATCCCCGAGCCGGTGTCGGAGCGGATCGCTCCAGCGGACGCGCAAGAACCCCGTGGGGTCGACGTCCTGCCTCCGACGTGAATCAGCCTCGCCGCTTGTCCGCCCGCGGCCGGGCGTCGTCGGAACTCTTCTTCGCGCGGTCCGCGGCTTCTCGGCGAAGCGTCGCGTTCTCGCCCTCCAGGTCGAGGACCTTGCCGATGCCGGCGAGGTTCACGCCGTCGTCTTGCAGCTCGGAGACGCGCCGCATCCGCTCGATGTCGTTCGAGCTGTAGCGGCGGGTTCCTCCTTCGGTGCGGGCGGGGCTCAGCAGCCCTTTTCGCTCGTAGAGCCGCAGCGTGGCGGCGGGTAGTCCCAACAGTTCGGCCGCTACCGCCATGCTGTACACGGGTCGGCTCCCGGCGCTGTCATCCATAGGAACAGTCTGCGAGGAGCGGTTGATCAATGTCAATCGATGGTGTATAAAATCTGTATCAAACGGATAAGATAATGTGCATCACTCGAAGTGACCCCTTCGCGACACGCGGCACAGCGGGAGGTGAGGACCGTGTCGATGGCAGACGCCGTGAGCACGACAGAAGCATTCGCCGAGTTGGTGTATGCCGACCAGGAGTTGGTCGATCTCGAATTCGAGGAGATCATCTCCGGATGGGCCGACACACCCCGCACCGCTCGGGTCTGCCAGCGTTGGGACGGGGTACGTGTCGCTCCGATCGGGGGGGAGAATGCACCTCGTGTCGCCAGGCAGGTGAGGCTCATTCGACCGCGGTCGACGATCCGTTCGCCTCCGCCGGCGCGGGGCGCTTCAGCCCCGATGTGCGTCGCTTGAGAAAGTAACAATCGGAAGGAGAATCTCACCATGTCGATGTCATTCGACCCTTTCAGCCAGCTGGACCGGATCGCGCAAAGCGTCTTCGACACCAGCCGGCAGCCGCGGATCATGCCTGTCGACTTGTTCCGTGAAGGTGACCAGTACGTGCTCAATGCCGACCTCCCCGGAATCGACCCGGGCTCGGTCGATGTCGACGTCGACGGCCACCTGCTGACCATCCGCGCACAACGCTCGGGAGCGAACCGCGAAGGCGCACGCTGGTTGGCACAGGAGAGGCCGTTCGGTTCCTATATGCGCCAGTTCTCCATCGGTGACGACGTGAATTCCGAGGGGATCAGCGCAAGCTACGACAACGGCGTGCTGAGTGTCGTCATCCCGATCGCCGAGCGCGCCAAGCCGCGAAAGATCATGGTGCAGTCGGCGACGGACCGCGAGCACAAGGTCCTCGCATCCTGATCCGCCGACCGGGCTCTCACGGATGTGCATGTCGGACCGCATGAGGCGGGCGACCCGGATGCTTACCCGAGAGACCACGGTGGTCGCCGGCTGGGCCCGCCGGCGACCACCCGCCCGGAGCGCGGTCGAGGCCGCGACGCCGATGGGGGATCGGCGGATGAAACCCCCACCCGGACCCTAGATCAGGGCCGATACCTGAATTCGGATCTCATCCATGAGCGCATCGACGCTCATTCCGACGTTGAGGCTCGCAGCCAGGGTTACGAACATCGCAGCGGAGATCAGCCGCGCAAGGACGCCGGCCTTGCCCTCGTCAGCGAGACCGTGGCGGCGGAGGATGTCTCCGGTCGCTCTCTCGGTCTGCTCGACGATGGCGAGCGCCTTGGCGTGATGCGGTTCTGCAGCGTCGCCGAAGACCATTTCCCTCAGGTAAGCACGGCCATTGTCGATCTGCTCCCGATTGCATTCCACGATCGGCCCGAGCATCGCCAGGATCGCCTCCAGCGGGTCGTTGATGGCGTCGGCTTCGGCCACCCCCTCGGCGAGCGCAGCCTCATAGTGGGCGTTCTGGACGAGCAGGAGGAGTTCGCCTTTGGTCTTCGCATAGAGGAACAACGTGCCGGTGCCGATGTCCGCCTTGTCCGCGATCTGCTGCGTGGTGACATCGTCGACCCCGTATTCGGCGAACAGTTCGCCGGCGGCCGACAGGATGCGGTCCAGCTTCTCCTGCTTGTTGCGCTCGCGCCGGCCGGCCGGAGAGGCGATGGTCATGACGGGTCCTTCTGGTCCACGGTGCTGGAATTCGAATCTGTCGTCATCGATCCTGCCACGGACATCGCATCCATCGGGCGCCCATCATCAGGGCGCGAGGAATCGAACCGCGGCCGCCGCAAAGCTCTCGTGGAACTGGAAGACGCCTCCGTGTCCGGCATCGGGATAGATGACCAGCTCCGATTCTGCGATTCGCCGGTGCAGTTCTTCGGACAGCACAGAGGGGACCATGCGATCGTTGTCGCCGTTGGCGATCAGGGTGGGCTGCGTGATGACGGACAGGTCGGAGGCCTGGGACCGGCCGAACCGCTGGATCGCCTTCAATTGCGTTCGGAAGGCTGAGAGCGTGATCGGCTTGTCCCGGTCGAACGTGCGTTCCTGGAGGCGTTCGACGAACGCTTTCCCGGCGAGCTTGCCGTTGGCGTTGCGGTTGAAGAAGAGGTACTCCTTCGGGTCCGAACGGGTCAGGGTTGCGCGAAGGATGTCGTAGTACGTGGTGCGCGCGACCTTGTCCATGTCCTTCCCGCCACGGGGGCCCGTGCCGGTCAGGACGAGCCTCCGCACCAGGGTGGGATGTTCGACGACGAGGTCCTGCGCGATCATCGCGCCCATCGAGAAGGCGAAGATGTCGATCAGGTCGAAACCGAGCGCCCGGATGAACCGATAAGCCTCGTCGGCGGCCTGATCCAGCTCGCGAGGGAAGGTGCCGCTGGACCCGCCGACGCCCGGCTGGTCGAAGGTGATCACGTGACGATTCTTCGCGATCGGGTCGATGATGCGGGGATCCCAATTGTCGAGATTGCCGGCGAGGTGGACGAAGAAGACGACAGGAACGCCGCCCTTCGGCCCGAGCTCCCGGTAGGCATAGGTCGTGCCGGCGACAGCGATGGTCTTTGTCGGGGCCAGTGCGTAGGACGTGATCGGAACGGGGTTGGCGGTAGTGCTCATTGCAGGTTCTCCTTGGGGTTTAGTGACGTGGGGGGTGGGTCAGCGCATCGTGATGACGGCTTTGCCGCGGACGGCACCTGCGGATACGTCCGCAAGGGCTTGGGGAGTTTCGCTGAAGGGGTAGGTCTTTCCGACGAACGGTCGGATGATGCCGGCATCCACGAGGTCGCTGATCTCCTGCAGCTGGTCGCCGCTGGCGTGCATGAGGAGGAACTCGTAGCTGACGCCGAGCCTCTTGGCCTGGTTGCGGATGGTGCGGCTCAGAGCGGCGATCCCCGTGCGAAGCAGGGGATTGAGCCCCGCCGCGCGGGCGAACTCAGGGGTCGGCGGGCCGGCGATGCCGATCGCCTTGCCGCCGCGTGCCAGTGTGCGCAGCGACTTCTCGAGGTTCTTCCGGCCGAGGCTGTCGAGCACCAGGTCATATCCGGCGAGCTGGCTTTCGAAGTCCTGCGTGCGGTAGTCGATGACGATGTCGGCGCCGATCCCGCGAAGGAATTCGGCGTCGGAACCGCTGGCCGTGGTCGCGACATGCGCGCCGAGGTGCCTCGCGAGCTGGATCGCGATCGTGCCGACCCCGCCGGCGCCGGCATGGATCAGGACTTTCTGACCGGGCTGAACGTTGCCGCGCTCGACGAGTGCCTGCCAAGCGGTCAGGGCGACCAGGGGGAGGGATGCTGCCTCCACGGGTGTGATCGATGCCGGCTGAATCGCGAGGTCCGACTCGTCGACTGCGATCCGTTCGGCGAATGTGCCGATTCGTCCATCGCGGACACGCCCGTACACGTTGTCTCCAGGCCTCACGTGCCGCACGTTCGCGCCGGCGCGGATGACCGTGCCCGCGACGTCATGGCCGAGCGTCAGGGGGATTCGGTAGGGGAGCAGCTGCTTGAACTCGCCGAGCCGGATCTTCTCATCCAGCTGGTTCAGGCCGGCCGCGGCGACGTCGATGAGAACGTCGTTGTCGCCCAGGTCGGGTTCGGGTCTGTTCGACTCGCGCAGGGGGCTTTTGTAGTCGTCGATGACGAACGCTTTCATGGTGGTCTCTTCCGTTTCTAAAACTGAGTAGGCTCAATTATGACCATGCTCGGTTTGAAATGTCAAAAATGTGAGGGGAGGGCAGCAAAAGTTTTGGCAGTTTTTTCCAGTTGACGAATACAGAGGGAGCTACTTATCTTTGTGCCAAGACGTTTTGCCAAAACGTTTTGTCACCGTAAGCTGGTGAACTAGCTCCGCGGTCGATGCCGCGCCAAGTTGAAATCGGAGTAACGATGCTTCGCACGAATATGACGGAGTCCCGTCGAGTGCGTTTCCCGCGCACCAAGGTGGCGGCGACTGTCGCGGTCGCCACCGTCTCGTTGATCGCCCTGAGCGCATGCACCTCGGGCCCGTCGTCAAATACATCCTCTGCAGTGAAGTCGATCACCGTTCTTGTCGAGGCAGGTGGACACGCGGAACTTCAGCCCATCGCCGACCTCTATGCGAAAGACAAGGGCGTCAAGGTCAACTTCGTCGAGCTGCCGTACAACGGCCTCTACAACCGCGTGAACAGCGAGCTGTCGACCGGTAGCGTCTCGTTCGACGTCGCAGCCCTCGATGAGGTCTGGCTTCCGGCTTTCGCGGCCGGGCTGCAGCCGCTGAACAGCATGTACACGTCGGAGGTCAAGGCCGACAACTTCCCGGCGGTGGTGCAGGGAGCAAAGGTCGGAGACAACTACGTCGGCATGCCGGCATTCGCCAACTCGGAGATCCTCTACTACCGCACGGATCTGTTCAACGACCCGGCCAACCAGTCGGCGTTCAAGGCGAAGTACGGCTACGACCTGAAGCCACCGACGACCTGGCAGCAGTACTCCGACGTTGCGGCCTTCTTCACGAAGAACGGCATGCATGGCGCGCCGCTGCCCGGAGCGGAGGAGACCCAGTACCTCGCAATTCTCTCGCAGGCGGGTGAGAAGCACATGGTCCTGAACGCCGCAGGAACCAAGTCCACACTCGGTGACTCGGCGAGCCTCAAAGCGCTCGACTACTACACGAGTCTCGCGAAGTTCGCGCCCCCCGGTGTTGCGGCCGTGGACTGGAATGCGGCACAGAACCTGTACAACCAAGGCAAGTCGGCCATGATGCTCTTCTGGGCGCACGCCTACCGCCAGATCCCGTCGAATTCGCCCGTGTTCGGAAAGACGGGCGTCGCACCGATGATCGGTGGTCCTGCCGGTGTCGCGGGCGTTCCCGGCCCGTTCTACTTGAGCATCCCACGGGACGGCACCCACCAGGCTGCGTCCACGGCCTTCGTGAAGTTCGCGTACGACCACAACGCCCTGAGCGCGAATACGTCTCTCGGACTCGTGGCCCGCATCTCCGCTTTGAAGCAGTTCGCGGGAAAACCGGGTTATGAGTCCTACAACCCCATGGTCACCACGCTATCGGCTCCGGCGACGATAAGCCGTCCGGCGAACGGAAACTGGCAGAACATCGTGAACAACGTGCTCATCCCGATGATCCAGAAGTCGATGCAGCCCGGCGCGGACAACGCCGCGCTCCTGAAGTCGGCCGCGACGCAGGTCGATCAGATCGTTCAGCAGTAGTCATGACCGCAACCACGCACGAGCGGCCGGCAACCCGGCCGGCCGCTCCCGGCTCCCGCCGACCGGCGTCCACGTCACGCAAGGGTTTCCGCCTCACGGATGGCCGGTTCGCCCTCCTGCTGATGCTGCCCGCAGCGCTCTTCCTCGCTGCCTTCGTGGCATGGCCACTGATCCAATTCGTCGGCAACAGCTTCTTCCACTACAACCCGATCGCCGGGAGCCCCCGCACGTTCGTGGGGTTCTCGAACTACACCCGGGCGCTCACGTCGGCGGAGTTCAGCAACTCGGCGGGGCGGACCATCGCCTACACCGCGATCGTCGTCTTCTTCGAGTTCGTGCTCGGCCTCACGGTCGCACTGCTCTTCAGCGGCCTGGGCAACCGCTCCCGGATCTTCCGGACCATCTTCCTCTACCCGCTGATGATCGCCCCGATCGTCGCCGGTCTGCTCTGGCGATTCCTGCTCATCGACAATTCCGGAATCGTCAACCAGCTTCTCTATGAGGCTCACATCATCTCGTCGCCCAACCAGATCCAATGGTTGAGCGACCCGAGCATCGCGTTGTTCTCGGTGGCGCTGCCCGATATCTGGCTCACCACGTCCTTCATCGCACTGGTGTTGTTCGCCGGCCTGCAGAACGTGCCGGGGGAGATCCTCGAGGCGGCGCGGATCGACGGGGCACGTTATCCAACCCTGCTGTTCCGGATCATCCTTCCCCTTTTGCGCCCCGTGATCGCTGTGGCGCTCATCGTCCGCGGCGTCGATGCCGCGCGGGCATTCGACACGATCGTCGTGATGACGAACGGCGGCCCGGAGAATTCGACGAATGTGATGTCGCTGCTCGTCTACAACACGCAGATCGCGAACGGGAACCCTGGGCTCGCCAGTGCGATGGGCACCCTCTACTTGATCGCGATGATGATCGTGGCCATCGTCGCTGTACTCACCATCTGGCGTCCAGGGAGTGACCACTGATGAACGGACTCGAAACGCGGCGCAGCGGCACCCGCGCCATCCTCTGGACCGCTCTCACGGTGCTCGTCGTCCTCTACGCATTCCCATTCGTCTACATGCTGTTCACGTCGTTCAAGACGCCGATCGAGACGAACGCGATTCCGCCGACGATCCTGCCATCGGTCTGGACGATCCAGAACTACATCACGGCCCTCACGACGCAGGGTGTACCGCAGTCGTTCGTCAACAGCATCGAGACGGCCGTGATCAGCACGGTTCTTTCACTGGTCCTCGCGGTGCCGGCGGCGTACGCCGTCACCCGCTACCGCACCCGCCCGGGCCGGATCTTCATCCTTCTCGCGCTCATCATGAGAATGGTTCCCGCCATCGTCGTCGGTGCGCCGCTCATCTCGATCTTCCACAACCTCGGCCTGTCCGATACGAGCCTCGCGCTGGCGATCGCGCAGACCACGATCTCCCTGCCGCTGTCGATCTGGCTCATGGCGAGCTTCTTCGAGGCGGTCCCGGATGAGCTCGAGGAATCCGCCCGCGTCGACGGATGCTCGAGGATGGGCGCTTTGTGGCGCGTCGTTCTCCCTGTCACCCGAGGGGGAGTCGCCGTCGCGGCGATCTTCGCCTTCCTGGCATCGTGGAACGACTTCATTTTCGCGTTGCTTCTCACGTCGGTCCGTGCCGTCACGACGCCCCTGCAGATCGCCAACTTCCAGAGCCAGTTCGGCCTGGACTGGGGCAGTATGACGTCGCTCGCGGTGCTTTACTCGGTACCGGTGATCGTGCTGGCCATCGTGCTCCAGCGGCACATCGTCGCCGGCCTCACCCTCGGAGCGGTGAAAGGGTGACCCACGGCGACGTGGGAATGTCGACGCGTGCTGTCGTGGGCGTGAACCAGGAAATGGGGAGACAGAAGTGACCGTGAAGAGTGCAGGGATCCGCGAGGTCGCGGAGCTCGCAGGGGTGTCGATCACGACGGTGTCGCACGTGTTGAACGACACCCCGCACATGAGAGTCTCCGAAGAGACGCGCGCGCGTGTGCGCGAGGCGGCGAAGTCCATCGGATACGGGCCGAATCGGATGGCACAGGGGCTCCGGACCAACCGGTCGGGCCTGATCGGCCTTCTGAGCGAAGAGATCGCGACCACTCCGCACGCGGGACGGATCATCCTCGGCGCGCAGAACGCGGCGCGTGAGCACGATCTCACCCTCGTCATCATCAACACGGATCGCGAGGCCGGCGGCCCGTCCCACCGGGCGGATGTCCAGGCCCTGATCGACCGCCAGGTCGACGCGGTCCTGTACGCGACGATGTATCACCGCACCGTATCCCTTCCGCCGAACCTACAAGAGCTGCCTGCTGTCCTGATCGACTCGACCGACCGGGCGGGCATCGTCCCGGCGGTCGTCCCCAACGAGGTCGCGGGCGCCGTCGCCGCCGTCGGCCATCTGGTCGAGGCCGGGCACACGCGCATCGGTTTTCTGAACAACGACGACGATGTGCCTGCGACGCACCTCCGCCTCGCCGGCTACCGCCAGGTCCTCCAGGAGCACGGCATTCCCTTCGACGAGAGCCTGGTCGTCTCCGCCCCGTCCGAAACGTTTCCCGGATACGAGCTCGCTCGCGAGGTCCTCGGCAGGAACGACAGGCCGACAGCTCTGTTCTGTTATAACGACCGGATGGCGATGGGCGCCTACCATGCGGCGAGTGAGCTCGGTCTCGAGATCCCCGGCGACCTCTCCATCGTGGGATTCGACAACCAGGAACTCATTGCAGCGAACCTCTTCCCCGGCCTGACCACAGTCGCACTCCCTCACTACGAGATGGGGGCCTGGGCGGTCGAGACGCTCGTGCACCTGCTTCAGGGCGAGGCCGAATACCGCTCGCTCGCCGACGAGCCCACCCTTCTCGACTGCCCGCTCGTGGTCAGAGGGTCCGTGGCCGCACCACGAGCCGACTGAAAGGAACGACATGCTTCACCTCGCCGCCTCCTGGGTGTGGGATTTCTGGATCGCCGACGACGGCGACGACTATCACCTGTTCTTCCTCAAGGCGTCCCGCGCCCTCCTCGACCCCGATCGACGGCACTGGCGTGCCACGATCGGTCATGCAACGTCGAAGGATCTGACGAATTGGACTGAACACGCCGATGCGGTCATCCCGGACGACGCACCCACGTTCGACGACCTGGCGACGTGGACCGGTTCGGTCGTGCGCGAGGACAGCGGTTCGTGGCGGATGTTCTACACAGCCGTCAGCCAGTCGGAGGGCGGACTGAACCAGCGGATCAGTTCCGTCGTGTCGGATGACCTGTTCACCTGGCGACGGGAGCCGGGCCGTCAGGTGCTCGAACCCGACCAGCGCTGGTACGAGACGGCGACGACCAGACAGTGGCCGGACCAGGCGTGGCGTGATCCCTGGGTGTTCCGCGATGGCGGCGTCTGGCACATGCTGATCACAGCTCGGGCGAACCACGGGGATTCGGACGACCGCGGTGTGGTCGGCCATGCGACATCTTCCGATCTGACCAGTTGGACGGTGCAGCCGCCGCTGTCGGCGCCCGGGTCGGGGTTCGGGCACCTCGAGGTGATCCAGACCATCGAACTCGAGGGCCGGCCGGTCGGGTTGTTCTCCTGTCTTGCAACCGAGCTCTCTCGCGAGCATCGCGCCGAGGAACCGGTCGGCGGCATCTGGGCTTTCCCGACCGTTTCGCTGGCCGGGCCGTTCCACATCGAGGACGCGTACAGGATTACCGATGAACGACTCTATGTGGGTCGTCTCGTCCAGGACCGTTTGGGTCGATGGCAGCTTCTGGCCTTCAGGAACAACGATGGCGACGGGGGCTGGGTCGGGGAGATCACCGATCCGCAACCCGTCCACTGGAGCGACGGACGCCTGGAGATCCGCACACACGACTCAGTCGACGCGCTGAACATCCGGATTCCTTCATGAGGCCGAGCGCCCTCGTCGTCGGTGAGGCACTCATCGACGAAGTCGTCGACGGAGGGCGGGTCAGCCGCCATCCCGGAGGATCGCCGGCGAATGTCGCGCTCGGTCTTGCGCGCCTCGACGTCGCGACCATGTTGCATACAGCGATCGGCGACGACGCGGACGGAGCACTGATCCAGCGACAGCTACGCACATCGGGCGTCGCCGTGACTCCGGGCTCGGTGACGAGCGCGCCGACGTCCACGGCGACGGCCTTCCTCGCTGAGGACGGGTCGGCCAGTTATCGATTCACGCTGCGCTGGGACCCGGCGCGGCTCGGTGATCGTGAATCGCCGACGCTCATCCACGCCGGCTCGCTCGGCGCATTCCTCCAACCCGGCGCGGAGGTCACCCGGGAAATCCTCGTGCGCGGCCGGAGCGATGGTGCCCTGATCAGCTTCGATCCGAACGTCAGGGCGTCCCTCATGCCGGATCCGCACCGGACTCGCGCGTCATTCGAGGAGTTGGCGCTCAGCTCCCAGCTCACGAAGCTGAGCGACGAGGATGCGGAATACCTGTATCCGGGAATGACTCCCGAGGATGTGCTCGACCGCCTCATCGACAGCGGAGTCAGCGTGGCCGTGGTCACCCGTGGAAGCCAGGGCGCCTCTCTCGCCAGTGGCCACCATCGCGTCAGCATCGGAGCTGCCCGGACCCGCGTCGCCGACACCGTCGGCGCTGGCGACTCCTTCATGGCAGCACTGATCTGGGCGCTCGCCTTCGACGGAGACGGGTGGGACGGAGGACCGATCTCGGCCGAGCGACTCGAAGCCGTCGGCGAAACGGCTGCACACGCAGCAGCGATCACGGTCTCCCGACCGGGAGCCGACCTGCCGCGCCTCAGCGAACTGCAGGCAGCCCGCACCAGCGTCCCAGTGACACGAGAGGCGAGTCGATGACGAGCGCCAACCACTACGACGTGACGAGCTGGCCCGTCGGTGACCCCGCCGAAGACATCGGCGAGGTGATCAACAGCATCATCGCCGATGTGAAGGCACGTCAGGAGACCACGGATGAAGGCCAGGGTGGAAAGCCAGGCGCCGTCATCTACATTCCGCCGGGGGACTACCACCTTCGGACCCAGGTCGTGATCGACATCAGTTTCCTCAGGATCGAGGGCTCCGGACACGGCTTCACCTCGTCGAGTATCCGCTTCAACGTGCCCGAAGACGAGTGGCCCGACCTGCACGAGCTGTGGCCCGGAGGCAGCCGCATCCTCGTGGACATCCCCCGTGAAGAAGAAGCGGTCGAATCCACGCGCGCCGCGTTCTTCATAGAACGAACCGGGAGCCCGCGGATCAGCTCGGTCGAATTCTCCGACTTCTGCATCGACGGTTTGCACTTCGACTCGGATGGCTCGGAGCTGCATCCGGAGAACACCTACGTCAACGGCAAGACGGGCATCTATGTCGCGAACGCCAACGATTCCTTCCGCGTCACAGGCATGGGGTTCGTCTACCTCGAACACGCACTCACGATCTACAACGCGGACGCCCTGTCCGTTCACGACAACTTCATCGCTGAATGCGGAAGCTGCATCGAGTTGCGCGGATGGGGGCAGGCGTCGAAGGTCACGGACAACCTGGTCGGCGCCGGCCCCAAGGGTCACACGATCTACGCCGAGAACCATGGCGGACTCCTCGTGACGGCGAACAACGTCTTCCCCCGCGGCGCTAGCAGCGTCTATCTTCACAGCGTCACGCGTTCGAGCGTCACGAACAACCGCTTGCATTCGTTCTACCCCGGGATGGTCGTTCTCGCGGCGGACAGTTCGGAGAACCTCGTGGCCTCGAATCATTTCCTGCGTGACCACGAGCCGTGGACTCCATTCCTGGGAGTCGACAACGGGCTGGACGACCTGTACGGACTGCTCCGTGTCAGCGGCAGCAACAATTCTCTGATCGGAAACCACTTCTCCGAGGTCATCGACGCCGAGAGCATTCGTCCGGCCGATGCGACGCCGGTGATCATCCGGCTGGTGGCGGGCGGTGGCAATTACGTCGCCAGCAACCACGTGGTGGCCCTGGACGCGCATCCCAGATCGGGTGATTCCGCATTCTCGGCCCAGGTCGACGCTCTGCTGACGACGCAGGCCGGCGACGCCCTCCACGTCGCGGCCGTCATGGTCGATTCCGGATCACCGCGGAATACGATCCTTGATTCAGGAAGCGGCTCCGAAGTCGTCATGGATACTGCCGCCAACGCTTTCAGACCCACGCCCGCGATCGGTTCCTAGTCACCGCCCGGGCGCATCCGGACCAGCATCGTGCTGGACGCGCGAGGCGGGTGGTGGAAGGATGCACTCGCAACCCCACACCATCCCTGCCATCAGGAAGGGGCGCACGATGACCGAGCACGGCCGACGCCCGTCAGGAGCATGCAGCAGCGCCGCGCCCACGCGAGCCAGGGTCACCCCGGTCGGCGCGATCGTCCGCGGTGCCATCGCCGGCGTGGCCGGCACGGTGGCGTTCGACCTCTGGCTGTACGCCCAATACCGGCGAAACCACGGAACCGAGCCCTTCCCGGAGTGGGAGTTCTCGGCCGACGTGAGCGATTGGGACGAGGCTCCTGCACCCGCGCAGGTCGGCAAGCGGATCGTCGAAGGGCTCTTCGAACGCGAGCTCCCCGACGAGAGCGCGGCTCCGACGAACAACATCATGCACTGGGCCTATTCAGTGTCGGGCGCCGTCGCGTACGGCGTCGTCGCCGCGTCCTTGAAGAAGCAGCGAACCGTCCATGGGCTGGTCTTCGGTACCGCGATGTGGCTGTCGGGCTACGTCATACTGCCGCCGATGCACCTCTACAAGCCGATCTGGCAGTACGACGCCAAGACACTCGGCAAGGATCTCGCCGCCCACCTCGTCTACGGGTTGACCACCGCCGCGGTGTTCTCCCGGCTCCTGCCGCGCCGTCGACGTCAGCTGTGAGAATCAGCGGAGCTCGGCGACGGAAGCGGCCCGGCGTGATCGCGCCGGAGTCACGCCCGCCTGCTTGACGAACGCCCGCGAGAACGCCGATTCCGACTTGAACCCGACTTCGGCGGCGACGGCGCCGACGGTCAGGCTGGTCGTCTGCAGCAGGCCGGCGGCCACCATCAACCGGACCCGGGTGAGGAAGACTCCGAAGCTCGTGCCCGTGTTGCGCTCGAATTGGCGGATGAACGTCGCGCGGGACATCCTGCTGAGTTCGCTCATCCTCTGTATCGACCAGTCGTCACCGGGGCGTTCGAGCACACGCTCGACGACGGCGACGATCGCCCGGTTGCTCGATGCCGTCCAGAGTGCGGCATCCGTCGTCGCGCCCCGCGACGTCCGCAGGATCATGGTCAGCAGGATGCTCGAAAGCGAGGACAGGATCGCTGCGGTTCCCTCTCCCTCGCGGGCGGCCTCCGTTCGCATGAGGGTGCTGAGCATCCGCAACGCAGCATCCGTTTCCGAAGTCGCGCCGAACGAGATGTGCACGGGTTCGGGCAGGCTCCTGAAGAGGATCGATCCGGTGCCCGGGCCGAACGTGTAGTGCCCGCAGAACAGGTCGATCACCGGGGATCCCGCCCCATCGGTGACCGTCGTCTCGAAGGCGTCACCACGGGTTTCGGCCACCCCTCGAATGCGCCCCGCGCCCGGGGTGATGATGCGGTGCGGTTCGCCGCCCGGGATCAGGACGACGTCACCCGGGCGAAGGTCGAGGAGGTGCGCACCCACCTGGAGCTGGCACGTTCCCTCGAGCAGCACATGAAACGGCGCTGTGCGCTCGGTGTCGTAGGACACGTCCATGTGCGTCGATGAGCTCAGCAGGCAGTGCTTGTCGAGCGACGCGTCGACGCGCGCGAGTCGGATCAGGTGGCTGACAGCATCCATGTGAGACTTTCGGGCAGAAATATGCGACACAACAGCCTACATCGCGCTTTGCGGAAGCGTTGACTAATGGCATGGAAACAGCAACGAACCTCACCGCAGATGTCCTCGTCGTCGGATTCGGCAAAGGCGGCAAAACGGCCGCACACGCGCTCAGCGACGCGGGCAGACGAGTCATCCTGGTCGAACAGTCGGAGAACATGTATGGGGGGACCTGCCCGAACGTCGGCTGCGTGCCGACGAAGATGCTCGTTCACTATTCGGGCGCGAAGCGGCTCGAAGACGACGCGCAAGAGTTCTTCGCGAACTCGGTTGCGGGCGTCCGCAGACTCACCACCGCATTCCGGGCCGGAAACTTCGCAGGTCTCGACAGCAAGGACACCGCCACCGTCATCACCGGCACTGCGCGCTTTCTCGACGCGCACACGGTCGCGGTCGGCGAAGGCGACGATCAGATCACCGTGACCGCGCAGACGATCCTCATCAACACAGGATCCGAGGCCCTCGTTCCGGCAATCCCCGGACTGGCCGACAACCCCCACCTCGTCAGCAGCACCGACCTCATCCAGAAGGATCGACTTCCCAAGCAGCTCGTCATCATCGGAGGCGGCTATCTCGGGCTCGAATTCGCCGCGATCTACCAGCACTTCGGTACCCAGGTGACCGTACTCGAAGCTACTGAGCGTCTCCTCGGACGTGAGGATGCGGACATCGCCGCAGTGGCGACAGAAATTCTCAAAGGCGACGGCATTCGGATCATCACCGGCGCATCCGTCGGGGAGGTCCGTGACAACGGCGCGACGGCGACCGTCGTCTACGAGAAGGACGGCGTGACACTCACCATCGACGCGGACGCGATCCTGTCTGCGGTGGGCCGCCGGCCGGCGATCTCGCAGCTCGACCTGGAAGCAGCGGGCGTGAACGTCACCGACCGCGGTGGCATCCAGGTCGACGAACGCCTCCACACGAGCCAGCCGCACATCTTCGCCCTCGGCGACGTGAACGGTGGCCCGCAGTTCACCTACGTGGCACTCGACGATGCGCGAATCGTCCTCGACGAGTTGCTCGGTGACGGCACGCGAACCACGACCGACCGGGTCGCGGTGCCGCACACGCTGTTCATGACGCCGCCGCTGGCGACCGTCGGGCTCACCGAGACCGTCGCGCGCGCGCAGGGCCGCAACATAACGGTGGCGCGGGAGAACGTCGCCGACATCATCGCAATGCCGCGGGCCTACACGGTCGAGGAGACGCGTGGCGTGATGAAGTTCATCGTCGACGCCGACACCGACCTCATCCTCGGCGCTGCACTGCTCAGCATCGATGCGCAGGAACTGATCAACACGGTTGCTCTGGCCATGCGCCACGATGTCACCGCGACCGAGTTGCGGAACTCGATCTATACTCACCCGAGCTCCACCGAGGCCTTCAATGAAGTGTTCGACAAGGTCGTGGGCTAGGCGGATCGACGTTCACGACGAAGCGGCGGGCCCGGCGGGAGGTGTCCCGCCGGGCCCGCTGCTGGAGGAGTTCAGTGATCCGCGAGGATCACTCGTCGTCGTGGTTGACGGACCCTGGGGCGATCCCTGGAACGTCGTCCGGTCCGTAGATCTTCGCGTCCCCCGGGTAGGCGGTGGTCCAGTGGTGCGCCTGGTACCACGTCCAGCGGTTCATCAGTTGCGGGTTGTCGTAGTCCGGAATCGCGTTGTGGCCGTGGGTGCCGGTGAAGTGCTGCTTCTCGGCCCATTTCTGCCATTTCGCCGCGGTCGCCTGCTCGGGAGCAGGGATCGCGGCAGCTTTCGCCGCAGCCGCGTTCACCGCTTTGGCAGCATCCCCGGTCAGGCCGAGGGTGTCGTAGCCGCAGGCCGGCGCGGTGACGACGCCCTCGGTCAGCGGCACACGGTTCAACACCGCGTTGTACGGCCTCAGGTCCGGCTTGTTGGTGAACGCATCGGTCATCGGCGTCGCTGCAGCCAGCTTCTGGTTGAGCGGCTGCGCGCCGAGGATCTGCTCGATGGTCCGCACCAGGTTGATCTGCGAATAGAAGGTGCTGACCGTCTTGCCGTGCGTCGCGTACGGGCTGATCACCTGGATGGGTGCCCGGTGGCCGTCGACGTGGTCGGCGCCGTCCTGGGTGTCGTCCTCGGCGACGAAGATCGCCGAGTCCTTCCAGTACCGGGAGTGCGAGATCTCGTCGACGATCTTTCCGACGGCGAGGTCGTTGTCAGCGACCTGGGCCTCCGGGTCCGCCGTTCCACCGGTGTGGTCGCTCGAGAGCCACACCATGTTCAGGTTCGACGGGCCGTTCTTCTCGAAGTCCTGCTTCCAGGTCTCGTAACGGTAGATGTCCGGCACGGCCAGGTCGAACGGAGCGGCATTCGGGTCGGTGATGGCATTCAGCGAGGGGATGGCCGAGCTCGCGTGCAGCTGGATCGACGGATCGAACAGCGTGGCGGGATCGCCGCCGGCCATGACGCCTTTCGCGGTGCAGTAATACTGCTGCCAGGTCGCGCCGGAGGGCTTTCCTTCGCCGTACTCGAACTCTCCGAAGTTCTTCGCCGTCTTGCCCGCTGACTGGACCGAGGTCCACAGGAAGCCTGTGCGCTGGTGGCCGAGAACATCCTCTTCAGTGTCGTACGAGCGGGTGTATTCGCCGGCGCTCGTCTCCGTATATGCCGGATTGTCTCCCTGCATCAGCCAGTTGTGGCCCTCGGCGGAGTTGGTGCCGATGTCGTACGTGTTGTCGTACAGACCGAACTGCGTCGCCAGAGCGTGCTGGTTCGGCGTGACATTCTGCCCGAACTGGGCGAGCGTCGGATCGCCGTCACCCTGCTTCATGTCGCCGTACAGCTGGTCGTAGCTGCGGTTCTCCTTGACGAGGAGGAACACGTGCTTGATCGGGGACGGGTCGCCGACGCGCTTCGGGATGGCGCTGACCGGCCCGCCGTCGCCCTGATCGCCCTGGGCCAGCTTGACCGAGCGGGCGTCCCAGCCGTTCTGGGTGAACACTGTCGCGGTGTATTTCTGGATCTGCTTGTCGTTCGGAAGCACGAACCTGGTCAGCGACGCCGTAGTGGAGTGCGTCCCGTGCCCGGTCGCCGGCGTCGTTCCCTGGCCCTTGGTGAACGTCAGGAGCGGCCCACGAGCGTCGATTCCGCGCGTGTTGGTGACGACGATGCTCCCGTTGACCGCGGTGGCGTTCTCGGGGAAGTAGTCCGTCGGCAGGAGGCCGATGTAGCTGGCCGGGTCGCGCGGGTCCTTCCGGTCCACTGTGTAGATCGCGATCGCATTCGCCCGGCCGAGGGACACCAGCAGGTGGTCGCCCTGCATGGTGATGGCGGTCGGCTCGTACCCGGTCTTCGACGACGCCCAGGGCTGGGTGGCGAAGGTCTGCACGACCTGGTTCGAGCGTGTGTCGACGACGGAGACGGTGTCGCTGTTCGTGTTGGCCACGTACAGCGTGGTGCCGTCGAGGTGCATCGCTGTCGGGTGCAGCTGAACGGCGATCGACGACGGCGGTGCCGCCGGGTCGGTGGTGTCGATGATACTGACCGTTCCGGTCGTCGAGGTGCCGAGGTTGGTGTCAGCGGGAACCTGTGTGCCGTATGACCCCATTGTGGCTTCTCCGGCGACGGCGGGCCGGCCTCCCTCGTTCGAGACGTACAGGTGCGAGCCCACCATCGTCAGTTGCCGGGGAGCGATGCCCACGGCGTACGTGTGCTGGATCGTTCCGGTCACCGGATCGATGGCGACGACGGTGTTCTGTCCGTTGACCGCCGCGTACAGCGTGGCGCCGTCGGGCGAGAACGCCATCCCGGCGGTCAGCGCTTCGAGGCCCGAGGCGGTCGTGGGGATGCTGATCTTCGTGCCGGCGCCGAGCGAGCCGTCCGTATTGAACGGATACCGGATGATCCCGGTCGCGACGGGCTCGAACAGGAACTTTCCGTCGGGCGAGAAGGCGGGGCCCTCCTGGCCGACGGTGCCATCAGCGATCTTGAGGTACGACATCCCCGCATAGCCGGCGTTGGATGCCGCTGTCGCGAAGGATGCTGCTGCCAGGGTTCCTGCAGCCGCGACGGGCCGGTACGACCTCAGATCGAAGACCTGCAGGTCGACCGATCGGTCGGCACTGGTGCCGACGAGGTAGCGACCGTCCGGGCTGACGACCGATCCCATGAGCTTGCCGAACGGCGTCATGAGGCGGTCGCCGACAGGCTGGATCACCTGGTTCGAGGAGATCTGCTCTCCCTTGCTGTTCTGACTGCCGACCTGCTGGTCGCCGAACCCGAACGTCGAGGCGTTCGCGATCCCGGTACCGAGGAGGGCGATGGCGCAGGTGGTGGCGGCGACCGCCACGATCCGCTGCCGGGGTGTGCGGAGGGACAGGCGACGCCTGCCGGATCGTTTGCGTCGAGGAGTTTTGTCGTGCATCTCAGAGACCTTTCACGAACTCGAATCGTTCAGAACACAGACGCGGTGGGATGTTGCAAACGCATCCCACCGGTGGACGACCTCCCAGAGAGATCACAGCCACGAGACTGACGTATCCCCCATGAGGGGGTCAACCAAACGGTTCATGAACACGCGGTGACGGGATGTCCGCATTGCCGCTCACCGGGACCGCGCCTACACTGGTGTGCGATATAAGAATTAGGTGTTCGATTATCGAACACCGTGCGTTTGAACCCCACAAAGAAGTGAGGAGAGCCCCGTGCAGTTCCACCACAGGGGATACGTGTCCGGTGACCCGCGCATCCAGCCCGCCGCCGGTGTCGGTATCGACAGGCCGGATGAGCTTCCCGAAGCAGTCGATGTGCTGATTGTTGGAACGGGACCGGCCGGGATGGTCGCTGCGGCCCAGCTCTCGCAGTTCCCCGGCATCACCACCCGCATCGTCGAGCGCCGCAGCGGACGCCTCGTGATCGGCCAGGCCGACGGCATCCAGGCCCGGAGTGTCGAGACCTTCCAGGCCTTCGGTTTCGCTGAGCGGATCATCGCCGAGGCGTACCGGATCACCGAGATGGCGTTCTGGAAACCCGACCCCGACGACCCGACCAGGATCGTGCGCGCGGCCCGGGCGGTCGACGACCCGACCGGAATCAGCGAGTTTCCGCACCTGCTGGTCAACCAGGCTCGCGTGCTGGACTACTTCGCCGAAGTGATGCGGAACGCACCGACCCGGATGGTGCCGGACTACGGCTACGAATTCCGCAGCCTCGAGATCGCGGAGGAGGGGGAGTACCCGGTCACGGTCACCCTCGTGCACACCGATGGCGACCTCGACGGACAGGAACGGCTCGTGCGGGCGAAGTATGTGGTGGGGGCGGACGGCGCCCGCAGCAGGGTGCGCGACTCGATCGGATGCACGATGGCGGGTGACCACGCCAACCACGCGTGGGGCGTGATGGACGTGCTGGCCGTCACCGATTTCCCCGATATCCGGACGAAGTGCGCGATCCAGTCCGGTTCTGGCGGCAACATCCTCCTCATCCCGCGTGAGGGCGGGTACCTGTTCCGCATGTACGTCGACCTCGGCGACGTCGCCGCCGACGACCACGGTGCGGTCCGGGCGACCACGATCGAACAGATCATCGCCAAAGCCAACGAGATCCTTCATCCATACACGCTCGACGTGCGCAACGTCGCGTGGCACAGCGTGTACGAGGTGGCCCATCGCCTCACCGACCGGTTCGACGACGTGACGGCGGAGGCGGTCGGTTCGAAGACGCCGCGGGTGTTCATCGCCGGCGACGCGTGCCACACCCACAGCGCCAAAGCCGGCCAGGGGATGAACGTGTCGATGCAGGACGGCTTCAACCTGGGATGGAAACTGGGGCACGTTCTGGAAGGGCGAAGCCCCGAGGCGCTGCTGGCCACCTATTCGGCCGAGCGCCAGGTGGTCGCGCAGAATCTCATCGACTTCGACAAGCAGTGGTCGACGCTGATGGCCACAAGGCCCGAGGACCTCGACGATCCGTCGGAGCTCGAGGAGTTCTATGTGCGCACGGCCGAGTTCCCTGCTGGTTTCATGACCCAGTACTCGGCCTCGATGGTGACCGCCGAACCGGTCCATCAACAGCTCGCGACCGGCTTCCCCGTTGGTAAACGCTTCAAGTCCGCGCTGGTCACGCGCGTCTGCGACGGCAATCCGATCCATCTCGGCCACGTCGCGGCCGCCGACGCACGCTGGCGGATCTACGTGTTCGCCGACCCCGCCCGCCCCGGTGACGTCTCGGCCGCGTCGGACTTCGCGACGTGGATCGCCGATTCCCCCGATTCGCCGGTGCGCGCGTTCACTCCGCGCGATCAGGACGTCGACGCGTGGTTCGACGTCAAGGTGATCTACCAGCAGGCGCACAGCGATATCGACCTCGGCGCGGTGCCGGCCGCGTTCCTCCCGAGGGTCGCGCCTTTCGACCTCATCGACTACAACAAGGTCTTCTCCGCCGACCCGGCCCAGGACATCTTCGAACTCCGCGGAATCGACCGTAGCGGCGTCGTCGTGGTCGTGCGCCCTGACCAGTACGTGGCGAACGTGCTGCCGCTGGCCGCGACGGACGAACTCGCCGCCTTCTTTCGCGGCCTGATGGTCTCGAAGAGTTCCGTGGCGGTCTGAAGAAGCAGGACGCCGCGGCGTCGGCGTCCTGCTTCCGCCCTGGCCACGACACGGATGCGTGCCCGACCGACCTGAATCTACTCCGGCTGTTGCGTCGACGCAATTGTTGCGTTTCGCTTGTATTCGCCGGATGCGCGGATTAGCATCCGAATCGGGGACACGTTCGGCGGCGTGCCCGTACCTGTTCGATGGCGGAGGTGCGGCGATGAGTGACCAAACGATTCCAGTTCTCTTCAGGGGTTCCCGGCTGAAGGCCCGCGGCGGCCTGTGGGGAGAATGTCTGGCCGAATTCCTGGGGACCTTCGTGCTGATCGCCTTCGGCGACGGCGTCGTAGCGATGGCGGTGGCTGCCCTCCCCGGCTCCGGGCGCACGGAGGGCCCGACCACGTTCTTCCTCGGGACCGGCGACTGGCTCCTGATCACCTGGGGATGGGCCTTCGCCGTGGCGTTCGCCGTCTATATCGCCGGCGGAGTCAGCGGCGCCCATCTCAACCCGGCGATCACCCTCGCCTTCGCGGTCCGGCGCAAGTTCGCCTGGGTGAAAGTACTGCCCTACATGGCCTCGCAGCTGCTCGGCGCATTCGTGGGCGCGGCGCTGGTGCTTCTCGTCTACGTCAAGGCGATCGAAGCCTTCGACGCTGCGAGCAAAGGGCCGAAGGTCAACGGCCACACGCTCGCTTCATTCTCGATCTTCGCGACATTTCCGGCGCCCTACTTCCACGGCAACATGTGGTGGCCGCTGATCGATCAGATCGTGGGAACGATGTTCCTCGTGCTCATCGTCGTGGCGGTCATCGACCTGCGCAACACAGCGGTGCAGGCGAACCTGGGCCCGCTGATCATCGGCTTCGCCGTCGCCGCGATCGGTATCTCCTACGGCGCGAACGCGGGCTACGCGATCAATCCCGCCCGTGACCTCGGGCCCCGACTGCTGGCGTGGGCGGCCGGCTGGGGCAACCTGGCAGTACCCGGCGACGGACCCTGGTTCAGTTTCTATATGTGGGTTCCGATACTGGGTCCGCTCATCGGAGGCATCATCGGTGTCCTCGTGTACGACCTCTTCATCGGCGACGTGCTGCACGCGCGACTGGTGCGAGTGGATGCGGAGCGGCCCCATGGGGAGCACCTGGTCGATGTGCGTCCGCCGGGACCGGACACCCTCGAGCGCGATCCGCACTAGGCGCGTCACGTCGCCGCCCCTCACAGCGTCACGCGGGGGACGAGAGGTGTTGGTCACGCAGGTTTCACGTCGCGCGCGGCCCGCCGAAACACGGACTTCCTAGCGTGGGGGCATCACCCATTCGCAGGAGGTCCCCACGATGACAAGCACCGTCTCCGCCCCCACTGCCGCTTCGACCGACGAATCGTCGCTCGTCTTCCGTCCCGGCCGGTGGATCCACGGCTGGAACGCCGAGGATCCGATCCAATGGCGCGACCAAGGCGCCGCGATCGCACAGCGCAACCTGCGCTGGTCGATCTTCGCCGAGTTCCTCGGCTTCGTCGTCTGGCAGCTGTGGTCGATCGTGGTCGTGGCGCTTCCCGCTGCGGGATTCACCTTCACCACAGGGCAGACGTTCTGGCTGATCTCGATCCCCAGCCTGGTCGGTGCGACCCTCCGCTTTCCGTACACGTTCATGGTGCCGCGTCTCGGCGGCCGCAACTGGACGATGATCTCGGCAGCCCTGCTCCTCATCCCGGCGATCGGGCTCGCCCTGTGCGTCGCGAATCCCCATACGCCGTTCGGCGTGATGCTGCTGGTGGCCGCCCTGGCCGGATTCGGCGGCGGCAACTTCGCCAGCTCGATGGCGAACATCACCTACTTCTACCCGCAGCGCAAGAAGGGCTGGGCGCTCGGGCTCAACGCCGCCGGCGGCAACCTGGGCGCTGCGGTCGCGCAGTTCGTGGTTCCGATCGTCATCACCATCGGCGCTGCGGCGACCCTGCAGCTGCCGCTCGCCGGCCTGGTCTGGGTTCCGCTCATCCTGATCGCGGTCATCGGCGCGTGGCGGCGGATGGACAACCTGAGCAGCGCGCGGGCCGACGTGAAGGCCTCCCTCGCCGCCCTGAGAGCACCCGAGCTCTGGCTGATGGCCCTCCTCTACATCGGGACGTTCGGATCGTTCATCGGCTTCTCCAGCGTCTTCCCCAAACTGATCGCCGACCAGTTCCCCGCGTTCGCCGCTTTCCCGGTGGGAGGCGCGACCCTGTCCCTCGCGTTCCTCGGTGCGCTGGTGGGCTCTCTCGCTCGGCCGTTCGGCGGGCGCCTCGCCGACCGCTTCGGCGGCAGCGCCATCACGATCGCCGCCTTCGTGGTCATGGCGCTCGGCGCGCTCGCCGTCGTCGTCACCCTCCCGCTCGACGACTTCTGGCTGTTCCTCGGCTTCTTCCTCATCCTGTTCGTCGCGAGCGGAGCGGGCAACGGTGCCACCTACCGGATGATCCCCACGCTCTTCGCCCTGCGCTCCGGTGCGAACGACGGGCACAGCACCGCCGGCGACGTGTCCGCGCAGCGCACCGCGGCAGCCGCACTGGGAATCGTGTCGGCGTTCGGCGCCTACGGCGGATTCATCGTCCCCCAGGTGCTCGGGCTGTCGAAGGCGGGCACGGGCGGGTACGAGGCAGGCCTGCTCTGGTTCGTCGCCGCCTACGTGGTGCTGTTGGCGATCACCGTGGCGGTAGCCGTCCACGGTCGCCGCCGCGGGGTGCGGATCTAGGCGGCGCGCCGAGATGTCCGCCGACACCCACTGCCCGTATTGCGCTCTGCAGTGCGCGATGACGCTGACGCCGACCGCGGACGGGCCGACGCCGGTCACCGTGGCCGGGCGCACGTTCCCGACCAACCGGGGCGGACTCTGCAAAAAGGGCTGGACGTCGGCCGAGCTGCTGACGACGCCCGGCCGGCTGACGACGCCCCTGATCCGCAACGGGTCGGGCGAACTGCGTCCGGCGAGCTGGGACGACGCGCTCGGCCTGGTGGCGGAGCGGCTGGCAGCGATCCGCCGCGAAGACGGCGCGGATGCGGTCGGTGTGTTCGGCGGCGGCGGACTCACGAACGAGAAGGCGTACCTGCTGGGCAAGTTCGCGCGGCTCGCGCTCGGCACATCGCGCATCGACTACAACGGCCGGTTCTGCATGGCGTCGGCCGCCGCGGCAGGCAACCGCGCCTTCGGCGTCGACCGGGGGATGCCGTTCCCGGTCACCGATCTCGACGATGCGGACACCATCCTGCTTCTCGGCTCGAACGTTGCCGCCACCATGCCGCCGTTCATCGGTCATCTCGCCGGAGCCCGCGCCGCAGGCGGACTCGTCGTGGTGGATCCGCGGCGCTCGCAGACGGCTCAGCTCACCGCCGATGGTGGGGGAGTCCACCTCCAGCCGGCTCCCGGAACGGACCTCGTGCTGCTGCTCGGGCTTCTCCACGTCGTGCTCGCCGAAGGGCTCGGCGACGACGCGTACGTGAGCGAGCGAACGACCGGTTTCGATGCGGTGCGCCGCAGTGTTGCGGGATGGTGGCCCGAGCGGGTGCAGGAGCACACCGGCGTGCCGGTCGGGCGACTCCGGGAGGTTGCCCGTCGGCTCGCGGGTGGCCGCGGCACCTACATCCTCACCGGGCGCGGCGTCGAGCAGCACGTCGACGGAACGGATACCGCCACCGCCGCGATCAACCTGGCGCTCGTGCTCGGACTCGTCGGACGGACCGGCTCCGGCTACGGCACGCTGACCGGACAGGGCAACGGTCAGGGCGGACGCGAGCACGGCCAGAAGTGCGACCAGTTGCCGGGGTACCGCAAGATTGCCGACCCGGATGCGCGCGCGGCGGTCGCCGCCGTCTGGGGCGTCCCACCGGACATCCTGCCCGGACCCGGGGTGCCGGCCGTCGAACTCCTGGGGATGCTGGGTCGACCGGGTGGCGTGCGCGCACTCCTGGTGCACGGCTCGAACGTGGTCGTCTCGGGGCCCGATGTGAGTGCCATCCGGGCGGGACTGGAGGCCCTCGACCTCCTGGTCGTGTGCGACTTCGTGCTCTCCGAGACGGCCGAGCTGGCGGATGTGGTTTTGCCCGTCACGCAGTGGGCCGAAGAAGAGGGCACGATGACCAGCCTCGAGGGACGTGTCCTTCGTCGACGACGCGCGATCGCGCCACCGCCGGGGGTGCGCAGCGAGCTCGACATCCTCGCCGACCTGGCACGCCGCCTCGACGCCCCCTCGGTGTGGCCGACGGATCCGGCGGCGGTGTTCGACGAGCTGGCCCGGGCATCCGCTGGTGGCATCGCCGACTATTCGGGGATCAGCCATGCCGTCCTGGACGAGATGCTGGAGGCCGGGGAGGCGGCGCATTGGCCGTACCCGGCCGGGTCGAGCGGAACTCCGCGGCTGTTCGAAGAGCGCTTCGGCCACGCCGACGGCCGCGCACGTCTCGTGCCCGTGCGGGCGCGTGACATCACGGCCGGCCGCGCCGCAGGCGAGCTCACCCTCATCACCGGACGCCTGCTGGAGCACTACCAGTCCGGAGCCCAGACCCGGCGCGTGCCAGAACTGCTGTCGGCGCAACCCGAGGCGCGCGCTGAGCTGCACCCCGCCACCGCCGCGCGGCTGGGGATCGCCGACGGCGACCCGGTGCGCGTGCGCAACGCGCGCGGCGAGGTCGCGGCGCGGGCCCTGCTCACTGCGGGGATGCGCATCGACACGATCTTCCTTCCCTTCCACTACGCGGGGCGAGGATGCGCGAACGTGCTCACCGAGGCCGCCGTGGATCCGATCTCGGCGATGCCGGAGTTCAAACGCACCGCCGTCACCGTCGAACGCGGCACGGGAACAGAGGCGGCATGACGGGACGCCCCCTGCGCGTCGTGCTCGTCGGGTACGGGCCCGTCGGCGCGCGCCTGGTCGAGGAGCTGCTGCCCGCCGTCACTGCGGGCGACCTGAGGCTGACCGTCGTCGGAGCCGAGCGCGAGGACGCCTACAACCGCGTCCTCGTTGCCGAGTACGCCGTCGGGGCGGCGAACCGCGACCGCCTGGAAGTGACT
This sequence comes from Leifsonia sp. Ger2509, assembly GCF_055231915.1. Classification (NCBI taxonomy): domain Bacteria; kingdom Bacillati; phylum Actinomycetota; class Actinomycetes; order Micrococcales; family Microbacteriaceae; genus Leifsonia; species Leifsonia sp. Ger2509. The sequence goes on along the minus strand of NZ_JBUYVB010000003.1, from coordinate 1,461,332 downwards.
GACACAGAGGCCGCGCGCGCCGCCGGGGTGGACATTCGGCTGGGCGATGTGGCCGCGTCGATCGACCGGGTGCGGCAACGCGTCATCCTTCACGGTGGCGGAGAGTTGCCGTACGACCGGCTGGTGCTGGCGACGGGGGCGCGGGCGAACATCCCGACCCTGGACGGCCTCCAGCGCACCCGGCGCGACCGGGCGGCCGCGCCGGACCCCGCCCTCGACCGGGGCGAGCATCCGCTCCCCACGGGTGTCGTGGTCCTGCGCGATCTCGCTGACGCCGACGCGGTGGCCCCGGTGGTGGCCGGTGGCGGCACGATCGTGGTGCTGGGCGCGGGCGTGCTCGGCATGGAGTTCGCCCTGCTGGCCGCCGAGCACGGGGCGCACGTGGTCGTCGTCCATCACGGATCGTCGCCGATGGCACGCAACCTGGATGAGGCGGGCGGCAGGATGCTCGCCCGGTCAGCGCGATCGCTCGGCGTCGGCATGGCCGCGCACGCCCGTGCGGAGAGCGTCGGCTTCCGCTCCGAGGAGGCGGGGCGCGTCTTCGACGGCGTCGGCTGCGCCGACGGCACCTACATCCCCGGCGACCTGCTGGTCCTCTCCTGCGGGGTGGGCGCACGCATGGAGCTCGCGCTGGCGGCGGGCCTGGCCTGCTCGGCCGGCATCCTCGTGGATGAGGAACTGCGCAGCTGGACCGATCCCGACGTCTTCGCGATCGGGGACTGCGCCCAGCTCGCCTCGCCCGACGACATGCCCGCCGACGGGCGAGTTCCCGGAGCCCCGAGCGGGCTCATCGGGCCGGGCTGGCGTCAGGCGGGGGCGCTCGCTCGCCGGCTGGCGGCCGAGGCGATGGGCGGTGTCGCAGCACCGGATGCGGCGGTCGCGCTCCGTGAGCGACCGACCGCGGTCATGCTCAAAGCCACCGGCATCGATGTCGTCTCCGGGGGCGACCACGCCGCGGAGCCCTGGGATGCGGATGCCGACGTGAGCGTCTGGCTCGACCCTGCGCGCGCCGCCTACCTCAAGACCGTCGTCCGCGCCGGGGCGCTGACCGGCTTCGTCTCGGTCGGGTTGCCGCATGCGGGGGCCGAGCTCACCCTCCTCTTCGAACGCGGCGCGGCCCTTCCAGCCGAGCCGTCGGCTCTGCTGCGCCTGGATGCGGCGGATGCGGGGGCCGCGCCGGTCGAGGATCCGCTGGGACCGGAGGCGACGGTGTGCTGGTGCAACGGCGTGACCGTCGGCCGTATCGGCGAGGCCGTGTCCGCCGGCTGCGACTCTGTCGAGTGCGTCGGCCGCGAGACGCGCGCTGGGACCGGGTGCGGCGGCTGCAAAGGCCGGATCGCCGCTATTCTCGCCGCGGCACCGGTTCCCTGATGGCTGTCGCGCCTGCTGACCGGACGCGACGGCCAGACCGCTGCCCGTCGCGAACCGTCTCGGCTCAGACGTCGAGGCGGTAACCGCGCTTGACGACGGTGGCGACCAGGCCCGGCGTGGCGAGGCTCTGCCGCAGCCGGCTGAGGGACACCTCCATCGCGTGCTCATCGCAGGATTCGTCGAGGGCGGTCGACAGCTCGCGACGGGAGACGACGGCGCCGTTCGCGGCGACCAGTGCCCGGAACAGCGACAGCGATGCCGGCGTCAGCCGCACCGGGGTGCCGTCCACGACCGCGACACTGCCGCGCAGCTCGACGTCGCCGTGCCGGGTGCTGACGCGCCGGGTGGACTGCGCCTCCAGGTGCTCGCAGACCAGGCGGATGAGCGCCCCCATCCGGTAGCGGTCGGGCTGGAGCGGCTCGATCCCGGCGCCCAGCAGCGGGGCGGAGGTGACCGGTCCGACGCTCGCGGCGACCACATCCCCGCGGAACGCGTCCACCACGTCGGCGTACCGGCCGCGTGCCAGCGCCGCGATGAGAAGCCCGTCGACGGCCGGGGCGCTTGTGAAGGTCACGCAGTCGAGTTGACGCGAGGCGAGGGCCTCGACGAGCCGGGTCGCGCGCTCGTCGTCGTCCTGGGCGACCGACCAGGTGTACGGCGCGACCGTGATCACGCGGTAGCCGGCATCCCGCAATCGCTGCAACTGGCCCTCATCCTTCTGGCCATGCAGCTGGACAGCGACCGTCATCCCGGCCGGGAACTCGGCGATCACCTTGCCGACGAGGGATGCCGTGGTCTCCTCATCGCTCATCCCCGCGTCGTCGAGGCCTGCAGCGCGCACAGCGCCCCGGGCTTTCGGGCCGCGGACGAGGATGGTGGCCTTCGCCAGCGTGCGCTGCAGGTCCTCGCCCAGCCCGGCCGAGTCGGCGACGTCGAACCAGCGCCGCATCCCGTAGCTCGTCGTGGCCAGCAGCACGTCCGGTGCGGTGGCGATCACCCGGTCGGTGTCGGCGATGACCGGGGCGTCGTCCTCAGCGTGCTGCATGTGCACGGTCGGCGCGTGCAGCACCGACGCCCCGCGCCGCTCGAACGCGTCGATCAGGTCAGCCGACCGGCGGTCGCTGGTCACGCCGATGCGGAACCCCGCCAGTTGGTCGGGCCGGAACGCCGTGACGCCAGGCCGCTCGTCGCTCACATCACCCTTCCGTCACTCCGGCCGCAACGGCTACCGCTGCGGCATCGGCGAGTGCTGTCGTCGCGTCCGCGTAACCGTCGCGCGCGAGCCCGACGACCTCCCCGATCACGATCACCGCGGGAGACGAGACGCCGGCCTTCACCGATTCCGTGAGGATCGTGGACAATTCGCCGAACGTCGTGCGCTGCCGCGTAGAGAAGCCCTGCTCGACGATCGCGACGGGCATCGCCGGGGCCATCCCGAACCGGGCGAGCCCCGCCGTGATGGAGGGAAGGTTCAGGATGCCCATCAGCACCACGATCGTGCCGCCGAGACCCGCAAGGTGCTCAAGCTCGGAGGGCGAGAGGGGCGCGTGCCCGGAGACGACGGTGAACATCCGCGAGTATGTCCGGTGGGTCACCGGGATGCCTGCAGCACCCGGCACGGCGATCGCGCTCGTGACCCCGGGAATGACGCGCGACGGCACTCCGGCCCGTCGACAGGCCTCCACCTCTTCGCCGCCGCGGCCGAAGACGAACGGGTCGCCGCCCTTCAGCCGGACAACGTTCGCGCCGGCAAGCGCGTGCTCGACCAGGATGCGTTCGATCTCGTCCTGGGGGATGGGATGGTGCCCCGGCCGTTTGCCCACATCGATGAGGAGCGCTCCGGGCGCGAGTTCGGCGAGAGTCTCGTGCGGGGCGAGCCGGTCGAAGAGCACGACGTCGGCCGCCGCCAGCGCGCGGACGGCGGCGACGGTGAGGAGGTCGGGGTCGCCGGGGCCGCCTCCGACGAGCGTCACGGTACCTGGGCGGATGGTCATGGGGCGTCTCCTTCCGTCGCGATGGCCGCGGAGCGGACCGGGATGGTCGTGCCGGCCAGCAATACGGTTCCAGCGGCTCGCTCCTCCGCGGTCGCCGGGCGCAGCTGTCCGCGCTCCTCGACCCGGGCGATCGAGGGGTCGGCTTCCGTCGGCGCGTTCACGAACGAGCGGAACCGGCGCAACCGCTCTGGGTCGCGGAGGGTCGCCGCCCACTCGTCCTCGTAGGTGTCGATATGCTTCGCCATCGCCGCCTCCAGCTCAACGCCGAGGCCCAGGGAGTCCTCGACGACCACCTCGCGGACGTGGTCGACGCCGCCGTCGAGGTCTTCCATCCACCTGGCCGTGCGCTGCAGGCGGTCGGCCGTGCGGATGTAGTACATGAGGTAGCGGTCGATGTAGCGCACCAGGGTCTCGTCGTCGAGGTCGGAGGCCAGCAGCTGCGCGTGGGCGGGCTGGAAGCCGCCGTTGCCCCCGACGTAGAGGTTCCAGCCCTTATCGGTGGCGATCACCCCGACATCTTTGCCGCGGGCTTCCGCGCACTCGCGGGCACAGCCGGAGACGCCGAACTTGAACTTGTGCGGCGCGCGCAGGCCGCGATACCGCAGTTCCAGCCCGACGGCCATTCCCACGGAGTCCTGCACGCCGTAGCGGCACCAGGTCGAGCCGACGCAGCTCTTCACGTTGCGCAGCGCCTTGCCGTACGCCTGGCCGGATTCGAATCCGGCGTCGACGAGCCGCTTCCAGATGTCCGGCAGCTGGTCGAGGCGAGCTCCGAACATGTCGATCCGCTGGCCGCCGGTGATCTTCGTGTACAGCCCGAAATCGGTCGCCACCTGCGCGATGACTCCGAGCTTCTGCGGCGTGATCTCACCGCCGGGGATGCGCGGGACGACCGAGTACGTTCCGTCCTTCTGCATGTTGGCGAGTGCACGGTCGTTGGTGTCCTGGAGCGGGCCTCGACCGCCGTCGAGCGGGTACCCGCTGTGCTGGCTGGCCAGGATCGAGCCGACCGCCGGCTTGCAGATGTCGCAGCCGCGGCCGGTCCCGAGCCGACCGATGGTCTCGTCCCAGCTCGTCAGCCCGAGCACGCGGATGGACTCGAACAGCTCCTGCCGCGACAGCTCGAAGTGCTCGCAGAGCGCGTGCGACACGGTGGCCCCTGCGGCGGTGAGCTCGGCCTCCAGCAGCTTCTTCACCAGCGGGACGCAGGAGCCGCACTGGGTGCCGGCGCGTGTGCAGGCCTTGAGCTCGCCGAGATCATGGCAGCCGTCAGCGACGGCCGAGCGCACCGTGCCCGCGCTCACGTTGTTGCACGAGCAGACGAAGGCATCGTCAGGCAGCGCGCCCCCCGCGGGAGGCTCGGCGCCCGCAGCCGAGAGGTAGGCCGCCGGTTCGGCCTCGAGCTGCCTTCCGAGCAGCGGTCGGAGCCCGGCATACGGTGCGGCGTCGCCGACGAAGACGCCGCCGAGCAGGGTCTTCGCGTCTCCGCTGACGACGAGCTTCTGGTAGAGGCCGCGCGCAGGGTCGGCGTAGACGATCTCCAGCGCGCCGGCGTCGCGCGCGAACGCGTCGCCGAAGCTCGCCACATCCACGCCGGAGAGCTTGAGCTTGGTCGCGTCGTCCACCGTCGTGAAGGTCGCGTCGCCGCCGAGAAGTCGATCGGCGACGGTCTCCGCCATCGCATTCGCCGGTGCGACGAGCCCGATCGTGCGGCCGTCGACGGCGGCGACCTCACCGATGGCCCACACGGCGGGGTCTGAGGTGCGGCAGCCCTCGTCGACGATCACGCCGCCGCGCTCTGCCGTCTCGATTCCGGCATCCCTGGCCAGTTCGTCGCGGGCACGGATCCCGATCGCGAACACGACGATGTCGGCGGGAACCGTGCGCCCGTCGGCGCACCGCACGGACACCGGCAGGCCGTCGTCGCCGAGGACGATCTCGCGTGGACGGGTGCCCAGGTGGAGGTCTATCCCTCGCGCCGAGATCAGCCGGCCCAGCGCCTGGCCGGCGCCCTCATCAAGTTGTGCGGACATCAGCCAGCCGCCGGAGTGGATGATGACGGCTTCGGCACCGAGCGTCGCGACGCCGCCGGCGGCCTCCAGCCCGAGCAGCCCGCCACCGGCCACCGCGACCCGCGGCGCCCTACCGAGGCGTGCCCGCAGCTCGGCGACTTCGGCGACCAGCGCATCCACGTCGTCGATCGTGCGGTACACCCGGGCCGCAGAAGAACCGGGGATGTCGGGAACAGGGGCGGAGGAGCCGGTCGCCAGCACCAGGTCGTCGTAGCCGAGCACCGCGCCCGTGGTCGTCGTGACGGTCTTGGCCAGGCGGTCGATCGCCGTGACCGATTCGCGGACGCGCAGCTCGACCGTTGCATCCTCCCAGTGCGAGGCGGGCTCGAGCGTGAGATCGACCGTGCCGTCGGCGAGCCGCTTGCTCAGCTGCACACGGTCGTACGGAAGGTAGGGCTCTTCGGTGACGACCACGATGGAGCGGTCCGTGCCGCTTCCTCGAGACACCAGTGCGTCGACCAACCGGTGCGCGGCGGGGCCGCCTCCCACGATCAGCGTGCGTTCGGTCGTCATGCGGGCCCCTTTCGCGTCTCCAGCGGCTGCCGCCGCACCGGTCCCATCGTTCGCCCCGGTGCCTTTCGAGCGTATGAGAGGGGGGTTTCCTCGCCGTTTCGGCTGTGTAACCGCGCGTTAACACCGCACGCACATCGCCTTTCCCCCGGTGTGAGCAGGCCTTCACAGAGAGGTAACAGTGCGCGAGGGCTTCGGAAACATCGCCCGCCTACCGTGGGGTCATGACGATCACGCAGAGCACCCGGCGTCCGGATACCCAGCCCAGTGACTGGGTGCGCGCCTGCCGCGTCGACGACCTGGAGCTGTCCTGGGGTGAGGCGGTGCTTCTGCGGATGCGCCAGATCGCCGTCTTCCTTGTCACCCCCCGCGAGGTCTACGCGGTCGCCCACGAGGACCCGGCCGGCGGCGCGCCGGTGATGGCTCGGGGGATCGTCGGGTCCCGAGGCGACCGGGTCACGGTCGCCTCCCCGCTGCACAAAGAGGTCTACGACCTCGGGACGGGCGAGTGCTTCACCGATCCGTCGCTCGTCCTGCGCACGTTCCGCACGCGCATCGTCGGTGGATACATCGAGATCGAGCTGGAGGCCGTGTAGCGCGAGTCGCGCTCGCCGCCTCGTCTCGGTCCAGTCCTCGCTCGAGGTGTCACACCGGACCCTCCGCCGGTGTCTCCATGTCGACGGGACATATCCGTCGACGACATTGGAGGAGACATGACCACGCAGACTCGAATCCCGCAGACGGAGGTAACCGGCCTGTTCGGCACGGTGGTGAAGGTCGCCTCCCGCAGGATGATGGGCCACGTACCCGATTCGATCGGCGTGCTGTGGAACAACCAGCGGGTGATGAAGGACTCGATGGCCATCGGCCGGAAGGTCGAGGGGTGGAAGGAGCTCGACCCGAACCTCGCGTCCTATGCTCACATGGCCGCCGCGGCGGCGGTCGGGTGCAGCTTCTGTCTCGATCTCAACTACTTCATGGCGCACAACAACGGCCTGGACGAGGCGAAGGTGCGCGAGGTGCCGCGCTGGCGTGAGGCATCCGTCTTCACACCGTTGGAGCGGCGGGTGATGGAGTACGCCGACGCTGCGAGCCAGACTCCACCCGCTGTCACTGACGAACTGTCGCAGGAGCTGCTCGACGAGCTCGGCGCGGCGGCGCTGGTCGAGCTCGCGGCACGCGTCGCGTTCATGAACATGAGCGCGCGCATGAACGTGGCGCTCGGGATCCGTTCGGAGGAGTTCGCGGAAGCATGCGGCCTCGCGCCGTTGGCCGCGCGGGCGACGGCGGGGGAGCCGATCACGGATGCCGCGTAGGCTCGCTCCCATGGGCAGTTCCGCTCGCGTCGAAGACGACTCGTTCGTCGTGCACCGAAATCTGCTTTTCACCGTCGCGTACGAGTTACTGGGCTCGGCGGCAGATGCCGAGGACGTTCTGCAGGAGACCTGGCTGCGGTGGGCGGCGGTCGACAAGGCGGAGGTTCGTGAGCCTCGGGCGTACCTCGTGCGCATCACGACCAGGCAGGCGCTCAACCAGCTCCGCAGTGTGTCGCGTCGGCGCGAGGAGTATGTGGGGGAGTGGTTGCCCGAGCCGCTCCTGACGAGTCCGGACGTCGCGGATGACGTCGAACTCGCTGAGAACCTGTCGATCGCGATGCTCACCGTGCTCGAGACCCTCGGCCCCGCAGAGCGCGCTGTGTTCGTGTTGCACGAGGTCTTCGACGTGCCGTACGACGAGATTGCGGATGCGGTCGACAAGACGCCGACGGCGGTCCGGCAGATTGCGCATCGGGCTCGCGATCACGTCGCAGCACGCCGTCCGCGGGTCGGGGTCGCCCGATCGGAGCACGAAGTGGTCGTCGAGCGGCTGGTGTCGGCGCTGAACACCGGCGATCTTCAGGGACTCATGGATGTGCTCGCCCCTGATGTCGTGTCGGTCGCCGACGGCGGCGGAAAGGTGCGCGGCGCCGCCCGCCGCCCGATCGTAGGCTCCGAGCGACTGTCCCGTTACCTCATCGGGGGGCTGGCGAAGTACCCCGGTGAGTTCGTGGCGTCGGCGATGTGGGTGAACGGGCAGCCGGGGATACGCGTCGAGCTCGACGGTCAACTCGCCGGTGTCATCGGGCTGGCCGTCGAGGACGGGCGTGTCACCCGTGTGTACTCGATCGCCAATCCGGAGAAGCTTCGGTGGGCCGACGAGGAGACGCTGCTGAGCCGGTGAACGCGCGCTCGTCGGTCGTGCGCACATCCTGTGCGTACGGGGGCGAAGAGACACCAGGAATCAGCGCCTCGGACGGATTGTCGCCGAGCGCCAGGATGCGGTTCCCGGCATCGACGTGGACGACACGGGGGACGAACGCCCGCGCTTCCGCGTCGTCGAGTTGGGTGTACGAGATGACGATGACCGTGTCGCCGACCTGCGCGAGGTGGGCTGCCGCACCGTTGACGCCGATGACCCCGCTGCTGCGCTCGCCTGCGATCAGGTAGGTCTCGAAGCGGGAGCCGTTGGTCACATCGACCACGGCGACCTGCTCACCGGGCAGCAGATCGGCCGCCTCCATCAGGTCGAGGTCGACCGTGAGAGAGCCGACGTAGTGGAGGTCCGCGTGGGTGACGGTGGCACGGTGGATCTTCGAGGCGAACATGGTCCGGAGCACGCTGTCCATCCAAGCACGACTCGCGTCCCGTCATGACCGCGAACGCCCTGCGGTAACCGATCACACGACATCGTCCGCCCCACCGGTGATGGTGAGGCGGACGATGTCGAACGGGCGCGAAGAAGGGAGCGCCCGCGGTCAGCTGATCTTGCGGCGGTAGATCGAGATCGCGAAACCGTAGGCGATCACGAGGATGCCGACGAGCCACGCGAGCGCGACCCAGATGTCACTGCCGACCGGCTGCTCTTCGAACAGTGCCCGGATGGTGTTGACGATGGAGGTCACCGGCTGGTTCTCGGCGAACCAGGCGACCGGGCCGGGCATGGACTCGGTCGGCACGAACGCCGAACTGATGAACGGCAGGAAGATCAGCGGGTAGCTGAACGCGCTCGCGCCGTCCACGGTCTTCGCCGAGAGGCCTGCGATGACCGCGAGCCAGGTCAGGGCGAGGGTGAACAGGATGAGGATGCCGGCGATCGCGATCCAGGCTGCGACGGATGCTCCGGTGCGGAACCCCATGATCAGCGCGACACCGATGACGACGGCCATCGAGATCAGGTTCGCGACCAGGGAGGTCAGCACGTGGCCCCACAGCACGCTCGACCTTGCGATCGGCATGGACTGGAACCGTTCGAAGATTCCGCCCTGCAGATCGAGGAAGAGCCGGTACGAGGTGTATGCGACTCCCGAGGCGATCGTGATCAGCAGGATTCCGGGCAGCAGGTAGTTGACGTACGAGCCGCTGGATCCCGTGTTGATCGCGCCGCCGAGCACGTACACGAACAGGAGCATCAGAGCGATCGGGGTGACCGCAGTGGTGATGATCGTGTCGGGGCTGCGGAGGATGTGGCGCAGCGACCGGCCGGTGAGGACGCCGGTGTCGCTGAGGACGTGGGTGGTCATCGTGCTTCCTTTCCTGCGGGGACCGCGCCGTCGGCGTGGTCGTCGTTGTCGGTGCCGGTAGAGCCGGTGCCGGTTGCGCGGGTGTCGCCGACGAGGGCGAGGAAGACATCCTCGAGGGAGGGCTGCTTCTCGACGTATTCGACCTTGGCGGCCGGGAGGAGCTTCTTGAGCTCCGAGAGCGTTCCGTTCTGGATGATCGTCCCCTCGTGCAGGATCGCGATGCGGTCGGCGAGCTGTTCGGCCTCGTCGAGGTACTGCGTCGTCAGCAGCACGGTCGTGCCCTGTCCGGCGAGTTTCTTGACGGTCTGCCACACCTCGATGCGCGCCTGCGGGTCCAGTCCGGTGGTCGGCTCGTCGAGGAAGATGACCGGCGGGTTGCCGATAAGGCTCATCGCGATGTCCAGCCGGCGCCGCATGCCGCCCGAGTACGTCCCCGCTTTGCGGTTGCCCGCATCGGTGAGCGTGAACCGGGCGAGCAGGTCGTCCGCGATCCGGCCGGGGTTCTTCAGGTGGCGCAGCTTCGCGACCAGGATGAGGTTCTCCCGGCCGGTCAGCACTTCGTCGACCGCCGCGAACTGGCCGGTCAGGCTGATCGACTCCCGCACGTCGCCGGGTTTCGTGGAGACGTCGAAGCCGTAGACGGTGGCGGTGCCCCCGTCGGACTTCAACAGGGTGGACAGAATCTTCACCAGGGTGGTCTTGCCGGCGCCGTTCGAGCCGAGCAGTGCGAAGATGCTCCCCGCCTGCACGTCGAAGTCCACACCGCGGAGCACATGCAGGTCCTTGAAGGACTTGGTGATGCCCTGCACCCGGATGGCTGGTTCGTTCGTCATGGCTTCTCTCCTTGTTCCGCATCCTCGACCGCCTTGACGAGACGAGCGCGCTCCTTGTCGATCCACTGCTTGCCGTTGTATGCCTGCGTGAAGGCCTCGGCGAACTCGACGGGGTCGTCGCCGACGATCCCGCTCACGGGCGTTCCGTCCACTGCAGCGCGCTCCCAGAGGTCGGCGAAGTCGCTCAGCATCGTGACGAGCGTGTCGCCGTCGGTGATGCCGCCGCTGTACATGAAGTACCGCTCGAATGCCTTGGCGGATGTGCGGTACGGCTCGGGGAGCGCCTCGAGACGTGCCTTGTACTGCTTGTACTGCTTCTTCTGCTCGAGCGACCCGGTCAGGACCTCGATCCACTTTGCAGCCATGATTACTCTCCTTCTTCCTGCGGGTGTTCGATGTGGTGGTGGAGCTGTTCGATCCGTTCTGCGAGGAAGCTCCAGCTCCTCCAGAACTCCTCGAGGTATTCGCTGCCCGTTGCGTTCAGCGAGTAGACCTTGCGTGGCGGCCCCTTCTCGGACGGGACCTTCGCCACGTCGACGAAGCCGCGCTGCTCGATCCTGACCAGCAACGCGTAGACAGTGCCCTCGACGATGTCGGAGAAGCCCTGGTCGCGCAGCCGGGCGGTGATGTCGTACCCGTAGGCCGGTTCATCGGCCAGGATCGCCAGGACGATGCCCTCGAGTGTGCCTTTGAGCATCTCGGTCATCTGCTTGGCCATGATCCCCTCCTTAGCTACTCGGTGATGCTGACTACCACTAGATAGTAACACCGAATAGTGATCGCGCAAGAGGAAATTCGCATCCGGATTTCGACCAGGCGTAATGTGCGTGACGTGGACGATGACGCCGGGAGTTGGTTCCTCGACAGTGCCGAGCTGGGGCCCTGGGCCGCCCAGGTCCAGGGCGGGGGCACCGGGCACCCGCCGTGGTCCGAAGGCAACCTCGTCGAGCCGCTGGTGCACGGAGCGACCTATTTCGACCGGCTCCACGAGGAACTGGATGCGCTCGGCCCCGGTGACCGGGTATGGTTCACCGACTGGCGCGGGGATGCGGATGAGCGGCTCCAGCCCGACGGTCCGTCCATCGGGGACCTGCTGGCGAGCCTCGCGCGGCGCGGGGTGCAGGTCCGCGGACTGATCTGGCGATCGCACGGCGAGCGCGTGTCCGCCCCGATCAGCAGCCGGTCGAACGCGCGCCTGGGTCGCACGATCAACGATGCCGGGGGAGAGGTCCTGCTGGACCAGCGCGTGCGTCCGTTCGGGTCCCACCATCAGAAGTTCTTCGTCATCCGGCACGGGGACGATCCGTCGCGCGACATCGCGTTCGTCGGTGGGATCGACCTCTCCCACAGTCGCCGTGACGACCGGGCGCACACAGGAGACCCGCAGGCCGTGGCGATGGATCCGCGTTACGGGGATCGGCCGCCGTGGCACGACGCTGCCCTCGCACTGCGCGGGCCCGTCGTCGCCGACCTGCTCGCCGTGTTCTCCGAACGCTGGAACGACCCGCATCCGCTCGACCACCGCAACCCGTATCGGATGCTGCTCCAGCGACTCGCCGACATGCCGCGTCATCCCAAGCCACTTCCGGAGGCGGCGCCGGGGCCACCTCCCGTCGGCCGGCACGCGGTGCAATTGCTGCGGACGTACGGGCCCAAGCATCCGCCGTTCCCGTTCGCCCCGGCCGGTGAGCGCACCATCGCCCGGGCGTACGCGAAAGCATTCGCCCGCGCCCGCTCCTTCATCTACATCGAGGACCAGTACTTCTGGTCGAGAGAGGTGGCGACGGGGATCGCGAAGGCACTTGTCGCGAATCCCCGGCTGCGGGTGATCGTCGTCGTACCGCGCTATCCCGATCTCGACGGGACGATCACCGGCCCACCGAAACGGCTCAGTCAACAGCGCGCCATCGCGACGCTGCGGCGGGCCGCATCCGATCGGGTCGGCGTCTTCGATCTCGAGAACGAGGCCGGCACCCCCATCTACCTCCACGCAAAGATCTGCATCGTCGACGACCACTGGATGACCTGCGGGTCGGACAACTTCAACCGTCGGTCCTGGACCACGGACAGCGAGCTGACGTGTGCGGTCATCGACAGGGGAGGCGGGTCTTCGGGCGGAATCGCGCGGGAGCTGCGGCAGCAGCTCTGGGCCGAACATCTCGGTCTCGACCAGGATGATCCGCGTCTCGCCGATGCGGACGGCGGCCTCGACCTTTGGAAGAGCAGTGCGGATGCGCTCGACCGGTGGCACGAGGACGGGTCGAGCACCCCGCGACCCGTCGGACGCGCGCGCCGCCACCGCATCGAGCCGGTCTCCCGCCTGCAACGTCTCTGGGCGGACCCGCTCAACCGGCTCGTCGTTGATCCGGATGCGCGCCCACGGCGCCTGCGGGGCACCTCGACCTTCTGAGTGGTGCGGGCGGCATTCGCCCGGTGCGGCCGCATCCGCCCGGTACCGTGGGGCCATGACTTCTGAGGTGAGCCCCGAGCTCGAGCAGGCCATCGCGCTGGGCTACGAGCGCAGGGATCGCGAGAACATGGCTCCGACGATCGCCTATTTCGAGAACCTTCTCGCCGAGAACCCGGGTCATCCCGTGCTGATCTACGAGGTGGCCGGCGCGTACGACACGGCGGGCGACGAGCGCACAGCGAAGGCGTTCTACGAGGACGCGCTGGCCGCGGGCCTGTCGGGGGAGCGACTGCGGATGTGCCTGTGCCAGTACGGGAGCACTCTGCGCTGGCTGGGCGAACTCGACCGGTCGCTGAGCGTGCTCGAGGATGCGCGGGCCGCGTTCCCGGAATCGGACGCGGTCCGCGTCTTCCTCGCCCTCACCCTGAACGAGCAGGGCCGGGCCGACCAGGCGGTCGGGGTGCTGCTCGGCACGATCACCGCACACGCGGCGAGCACCGATCTCGGCCGCTACGCGACCGGGCTCTCCGGCCTTGCGGACTGGTACGCGCAGGGCCGCCCGGAGTCCTGACCTGTGCTCCAGCCGGCCCCGCGCACGCGGCTTCAGCCGAGCTCGTGCACCAGCTGCCGCACTTCGACGGGTGAGAAGCGGGACTCGACGAACCGCCCGGCGATCTCGACGGCGCGGTCGATGCTGTCGACGTCGACCAGGTAGAACCCGCCGACCCACTCCTTCGTCTCGATGAACGGGCCGTCGGTGGTTCGCACGCGGTGCGGCGCGCGCGCATCCGTCCTCACGACGACGGCCGCCTCGGTGCTCAGCTCGTTGGTCTCGATCAGTTCGCCGGAAGCCTGGAGCTCGCGGATGACCGTGTCGTGGGCGTTCTGGAACTCCTCCTTCAACCCGCCGTTGATGGCGGCGTCGCATTCGGCGTTGTTGTAGATCAGAATCTCGTAGCGCATTGAACTCTCCTGTCGTGGATGGCTGACATGAGGACGTCGAACGATGACGGGCCTGATCGACATTCCTGTCGAAACTACTCCTGTGGAGAACATCTCCAGCGTTATCGAAAAACTCTAGGCTTGAGATCAGCGGCGGTGAGGCGTCCGCCCGCCGGCCTCACCGCCGCACGGCACTGTCCGCTGCAGCTGCTCAGATCGCGTGGATCGTCCAACCCGCGGTCGCCGTGGCGCCAGGTGCGAGCACGATCAGGTCGGTGCCGGAATTGAACGCGTCGGGCGGGCAGGTCATGGGCTCGACGGCGAGCCCGATGCGGCTCGTGGAAGGGTCCGCAGTGTCGGCGGTGTGCACCTGCACCCACGGGCAGTCGATGGCCCACGTCATCCCGACCCCGGTGCCGTCCGGTGCGAGCACCGTGACCGTCGTCGTTCCATCCTCGTCGCGGCCGAGATCGGTGAACGCGTGGTCGATGAACGTCGTGCCGACGGGTCGCGGCGTGCGGAAATCGAAGGAGCCGTCGTCCTCCGTCGCGACATCGGCCAGCCCGATCGGGGCGAGCCGGTCATCCGTCACCGTCAGCACGGACGACGCGGGAAGCGACAGGGTCCACTCGTCGACGCGGCCGGACCCGGGCGTCAGGTATGGATGGGGGCCGGTGCCCCACGGGGCCGGATCGTGACCGGTGTTGAGGCCTGACACGGTGGAGTGCAGGCCGGTCTCGTCGAGCGCGTACGTGACGGTCACCTCGATGCGGTGCGGATAGCCGGCCTGCGCTTCGATCGTCGCCACGAGCACGACGTGGCTCGCCGACCGGTCGACGGGGGTGAAGTCCAGCCACGTGGCCAGTCCGTGCAGCGCGTTTCCGCGGTTCGGCTCGGTGAGTGGGAGTTGCTGCTCGACGCCGTCGAAGGTGTAACGGCCGTCGATCACACGGTTCGGCCACGGCGCGAGGGTCGCGCCACGATAGGCGGGACGGATCTCGTCGGCCTCGAACGGGACGACGATGTCGCGTCCGTGATGCTGAAGGGTGCGCAGGCTGGCACCGACGGACGCGATCGTCGCGGTGTAGTCGCCGGCCGCCAGGCCGTAGTGGGTCCCGGAAAGAGGAGTGATCATTGCCTCATTCTGCACGCTCAGGCGGATGCGCGGATACATTCGAGTCATGGCCGACACCCTGACCGGCGACGATTCGATCGCGCTGCCCGAGTTCGATTCCCCGCCTCCGGAGCCCCTTGCGCTCGCACGCGAGTGGATCGAACGGGCGGGCGAACGTGGCGTGCGTGAGGCCTGGGTGGCGGCACTCGCGACCGTCGGTGCGGATGCCGACGGAGCGCATCCGGTGCCCTCCGTACGGATGGTCCTGATCAAAGAGGTGGATGCATCCGGTCTGACCTTCACGACCTACGCGTCGAGTCGGAAAGGGCGCGAGCTCGCCGCGCATCCGACCGCATCCGTCGTCTTCTACTGGCGCGAGACGATGCAGCAGCTGAAGCTCGAGGGGACCGTCACGCGGCTGAGCGAGGCGGAGTCCGACCGCCTGTTCGCCGAGCGCTCCCGCGCGTCGCAGGCGACCACCGCGGTCTCGCACCAAGGAGGCCTGCTGGACAGCGAGGAGCGACTCGCCGCCGAAGCCGCGGCGCTGGCGGATGGTGACGCCGAGATCGCGCGCCCCGCCGACTGGGCGGCCTACCGCCTCGCCCCGAACGCCATCGAGTTCTGGCACGGGCGCACCGACCGCCTGCACCGCCGCCTCGCCTACCTGCTCGGCCCCGACGGCACCTGGCACCCCTCGCGCCTCCAGCCCTGACCCGGCGGCGCGCGTTTCGCCGCCGAGAGTGCCCGTTCCGGTCGAGCGCGCCTCTTGTGCCAGGCACGCTCGACCGGATCTGTCACCCTTGGTGTGTCGATTGACGCTTGTCCCGACGGATGCCGGAGACGAAAGTGATGCTCGTCGATATCATCCCCAGAACGAAGGTGACCAGGAACAACGTCGACCCTTGGCCGCGGTGGCCGCCGAACTCGAATGCAAGCCCAATGACGAAGCACGCACTGGAGGCGCCGAGGAGGAAGAGGGCACTACCGGGATACTTTCGCTCTTTGATAGACCTGCCCACTCTCTCCCTCGGGTCAGGATTGAGTGCCACACCAGAACCCGGGAGTGAAGTGTGCGGTTGCGCCGACGGCGCGCCCACCTGGGAATCCGCAGTTGTAGAGGATTGCTCCCCCGATGGCAAGCGCTCCGGATTCGACGGTTTCACAAACATGCCTCTCGAAGGTTTTGCGGATTTGCTCGAAGCAACAATCCGTCCTTCTAAACTTGCATCTCCGTTATAAATAACACAGTCGCTATTAAAGCGGCTATCCAAGTATTTACGTGTTGTGCTAGTTCCCATCGGCCGATCGCGTAGCACCCCGGAAACGTGCGGAAACACCGCAGCAACACCGGCTGGCTACAGTCCATCCATGGGCGACCTTTTCGAGGGATACGGCATCCAGGCGGTGAAGCGCCGGAAGAACCGCGGCGCGGCCTGGGACGAAATGTTCGCCGAGCACGGCCGGTCGGCCGGAGCCCAGCACGCGCGTCCCGCCTACCGCGAGCTCTACGCGGCCCTGGCGACCCTCACCCAGGAGGAACTTCGCGGACGCACCGACGCCCTGGCCAGCTCGTACCTCGCCCAGGGCGTGACCTTCGACTTCGCCGGCGAGGAGCGACCGTTCCCGCTCGACGCGGTGCCCCGCGTCATCGAGCAGGCCGAGTGGATGCGCGTCGAAGCGGGCGTGAAGCAGCGTGTCCGCGCTCTCGAAGCGTTCCTCAGCGACGTCTACGGTGCGCAGAACGCGGTGCGCGACGGGGTCATCCCCGCCGGTCTGATCACCTCATCCGCCCACTTCCACCGCGCGGCGGCCGGAGTGGAGAGCGCGAACGGCGTGCGCATCCAGGTGTCCGGTGTCGACCTCATCCGCGACGAGTTCGGCGACTGGCGGGTGCTCGAAGACAACGTGCGGGTGCCGAGCGGGGTCAGCTATGTGATCTCGAACCGGCGGGTGATGGCGCAGACCCTCCCCGAACTGTTCACGTCCATGCGGGTGCGTCCTGTCGGCGACTACCCGTACCGGCTGCTGCAGGCGCTCCGCGCGAGCGCACCGGGCGGCATGGACGCGCCGAACGTCGTGGTGCTGACGCCCGGCGTCTACAACTCGGCCTACTTCGAGCACACGCTGCTCGCCCGGCTGATGGGGGTGGAGCTCGTCGAGGGCCGTGACCTCTTCTGCTCCGCGGGCAAGGTCTGGATGCGCACGACGTCGGGTCCGAAACGGGTCGATGTGATCTACCGCCGCATCGACGACGAGTACCTGGACCCACTGCAGTTCCGCGTCGACTCGGTGCTCGGCACTCCCGGCCTCATGCTGGCCGCGCGCCTCGGAAACGTAACCATCGCGAATGCGGTCGGCAACGGTGTCGCCGACGACAAACTCGTGTACACCTACGTGCCCGACCTCATCCGGTACTACCTCTCGGAGGAGCCGCTCATCCCCAACGTCGACACGTGGCGCCTCGAAGACCCGGGCGCGCTCGACGAGGTGCTCGACCGGCTGGACGAGCTCGTGGTCAAACCGGTCGACGGCTCGGGTGGCAAGGGCCTGGTCATCGGACCGGACGCCAGCCGCAAGGAACTCGCCGAACTGCGAGCGCGACTCATCGCAGACCCGCGCGGGTGGATCGCGCAGCCTGTCGTGCAGCTGTCGACCATCCCGACCCTCGTCGAAGACGGGATGCGCCCTCGGCACGTCGACCTGCGGCCGTTCGCCGTCAACGACGGTCACGACATCTGGGTGCTGCCGGGCGGACTCACCAGGGTCGCACTCCCCGAAGGCCAGCTCGTCGTGAACAGCAGCCAGGGCGGTGGATCGAAGGACACCTGGGTCGTCGGGTCCGTGGGCGTGGGCGACGCCGAGCAGCCGGCGTCGCGCAGCGTCCAGGGGCTCGTGGCCGATCAGGCCGCGCCGGCGCTCGCGGGGTACGCCGCGCAGCACGCGCCCGGCCATTCCGAACAGGATGCGCCGCGGAGCGACCAGCAGCAGCAGCAACAGCAGCAACAGCAGCAGCCGGCGCTCGGGAGGCCGACATGCTGAGCCGGATCGCCGCCAGCCTCTTCTGGATCGGTCGCTACATCGAGCGCAGCGACGGGACCGCCCGCATCCTCGACGTCCACCTGCAGTTGCTTCTCGAGGATCCCTGGATCGACGAAGACACGGCGTGCCGGTCGCTGCTGTCCGTGATGGGCAGCGAGGCGCCCGGTCCGGCGAGCCTGGCGCGCGAGGATGTGCTGCGCATCCTCGCCGTCGACCGGGCCCAACCCGCCTCCATCGTGTACTCGCTGAGCGCAGCGCGCGAGAACGCCCGCCGCGCTCGCGAGATCGTGTCCACGGAACTGTGGGAGTGCCTCAACACCACGAGTGCGCGGATGCCGCGGCGGGTGACCAGTGACAAGGTGCACGAGTTCTTCTCCTGGGTGCGCGATCGCACGGCGCTCGCCGTCGGCATCATGGAGTCGTCCGCGAGCCGGGACGAAGCGTGGCAGTTCTTCACGCTGGGGCGATCGCTCGAACGGGCCGACATGACCGCCCGGCTGCTGGCGACCCGTTCGCTCACCGAGGCGAGCGGCCCCAGCTGGACGACCATCCTGCGCTCGTGCGGAGCCTACGAGGCCTACCTGCGCACCTACCGCGGTGTGCCGTCGGCACGGAACGCCGCCGAGTTCCTGCTGCACGACCGGCTGTTCCCGCGCTCGATCCTGTACTCGGTGGCGCGGGCGGAACGATGCCTGCACGACATCGAGCCGCGCAGCGAGCGGTCCGGGGTCACGGACCGAGCGCAGCGGCTGCTCGGGCAGATCCGCAGCGATCTGGAGTTCCGGCCCATCGCGGAGATCCTGGATGACCTGCCCGCGCAGATGTCGGAAGTGCAGGATGCGACGAGTGCGGCCAGCGAGGCCATTCGGCAGCGCTATTTTCCCGAGAACGTCGTGCCGAACTGGATCGGAGAGCGATCGTGAAGCGCCTGCGCATAACCCACTCCACGGGTTACCGGTACGAAGGGGAGGTCACCGCCTCGTACAACGAAGCGCGGATGCTTCCCGTCACCGGCGAGCGGCAACTCGTGCTGCACTCGAACCTCGAGGTCCAGCCGGTCTCGTCGCACCACCAGTACACGGACTACTGGGGAACGCGCGTGCTCGCCTTCGACGTGCTGGCGCCGCATCGCGAGCTGACGCTGTCGGCCAGCAGCCTGGTGGAGGTGCTCGACCCGCTGCCGCATGCGGAGGGACTGTCGTGGGATGAGCTGCGGCGGGTGCGATTCACCGCGGGCGAGTATGTGCAGCAGTTACCGCAGACCGTCCTGACCGAGCCCGCCGACGCCGTGGCCGGAATCGCCGCGACTGCGGCGGGACTTCATGACGACCCGTGCGAGGCGGCACTCGAGATCTGCCGGCGGGTGGGCGAAGAGGTCGAGTACGTCACCGGCGTGACCGGGGTCTCGTCGACCGCCGCCGAAGCCTGGGCCGAGGGCAAGGGCGTCTGCCAGGACATCACCCACATCGCGGTCGGAGCGCTGCGGTCGGTGGGGATCCCGGCGCGCTACGTGTCTGGGTACTTGCATCCCTCACCGGAACCGGTCGTCGGCGCGACCGTGACCGGCGAATCGCACGCGTGGGTGGAATGGTTCTGCGGCCGCTGGCACGGCTACGACCCGACCAACCAGGTGGAGATCGGTGACCGGCACGTGCGCGTCGGGCATGGGCGCGACTACACCGATGTCGCTCCGCTGCGCGGGGTGTACGCGGGCCCGACTGCATCCGAACTGTTCGTCACCGTCGAGATCACGCGCGAAGCCTGACCGCCCTCCCGCCCGCCCCGTGCCGCCGAGAATCGCTCATACCGCCGAGAATCGCCGCCCGAACGGCGACACTCGGCGCGAGCGGCGACTCTCGGCCGAGAGCTACCCGCGGGTCGCGAGGAGGGCGGCCCAGAGGTCGGCGCGGGCGTGGAAGCTGGAGAGGTCGCGGCCCAGCAGGCGCTCCGCCTCGGCGACCCGAGCGCGCAGCGTGTGGCGGTGGATGCCCAGCTCCCGCGCCGCCGAATCGAACGTTCCGTTGTGCTCCAGCCAGGTGCGTAGTGAGAGCACGAGCGCGCTGCCGGTCGCCTCATCCGCCGCGATCAGGGGCTCGAGCGTCGTCCGGGCGACTTCGCGCGCATCGGTCCGGGCGAGGAACGCCAGCACTCCCTGCCGTGAGATCGTGTCGAACGACACGATGCCCTCGTCGCCTTCCCTGGCGCGTTCGAGGGCTTGGCCCGCCTGGTCGTGGGCGCGGGCGAGGTCCGCGTAACCCAGCGCATCCGACACTCCGGCCTTCAGGCCGAACCCGTCGGTCAGCTCCTCGACCGGCGAGGCGGCACCGTCACTGAAACACAGCACGATCCGGCCGTCGTCCGCCGCGTAGAACAGGGTTCCCGGATGCTCGGCCACCCGCAGCTCCAGCCATTCGCTGAGTGAGTCCGCACCGTCGATGGGGGAGTCCACCAGCGAGACGCGCACCGGTTCCTCCGGCATCGGGCCCCACATCTGCGCCGCGATATCCGACGCGAGCTGCGTGTCCCCGGAGACCAGCACGTGCCACAGGCCGGAGCGAAGATGTCCGACGGCCCGATCGAGGGCCGAGTTCTGCTCCAGCGCCAGCCCGGCCAGTGCGATGACGCTCGTGACCACCTGCTGGCCGGCCTGGTCGAGTTCGCCTGCGCCGCCCAGGGCCAGCACACCGCGCAGCTGCCCACTGGTGCCGAGCGTCTGCAAGGTGAGGGTGTCACCGCCCGAGACGATCGTGCTGCTGGAGCGTCGGCGAGCCCGCAGCAGCCGGGTCGCCTCGGCGCCGACCGCGGCGATGGTGGATGCGCTGAGCGCGTCAGGCGGGAACACGCGATCGACCGATCCGGTCGCGTCGAACAGCACCACCCAGTGGTCGAGCTGGCGGGAGAGCTCGCTGAGGGTCGCGGTGAGCCCGTCGGGGCGGAGCGCGGCGAGCGAGATCGCCCGCTGCGCCTTGAGCGCCCAGGTGTTGCGGGCGAACAGCTCCTCGGCGGCGAGGTCGGCGACGTAGCGCGAGACGGCGATGAAGGGGACCCGGTACGGCACCTCGAACAAGGGCAGGCCGGCCTCGAGACAGGCCGCGGCAAGCCCGTCGGGGGTCCCGTCGCGAATGACCTCGGTGCCGAAGCCGAGACCGGCGAGACCGCGGTCGCGCAGCCGCCGGACGTACGGGGCGAAGTCTGCCGGTGCGGTGGCTGGCGGGTCGAACTGCGTGCCCGTGATGAGCAGCACCTGGCCGTCGGACAGGAACGGCGTCGGATCGGCGAGGTCGGAGCTGTGCACCCACTGCACCGTCTGGTCCAGTGCCTGCGCGGGCAGCGAGTGCTCCGGTGTGAGCAACCGCAGGTCGAGTTCGGGATTCGCGAGGAGTCGTCGCAGGGTCGGAGGCATGCCGGCGTCTTCCTTTCCGCATCCCGGCGCCTCGTTGTACGCCGTGGTCATCAAACCTACTCCGATTGTACAAGCGGGCGATGTCTCGGCGGCGTCGCGATGCCTACAGTGGGCGACAGAGCGCCGTCGCGATCCGGTCCCGGCGCACCCGTGCACTGGAGTGACCATGACCATCGTCGACACCGTATCCGCCACCCTGACCGGCGGTCCCGGCCTTCCGCAGGAGCGCCGCCTCGTCACCGCGATCCCGGGCCCGGAATCGCGCCGGCGCATGGAGCGCAAGACGCAGGCCGTCGCGGCCGGCGTCGGGACGACCATCCCCGTCTTCGCTGCGGCAGCGGGCGGCGGCGTCCTCGTCGACGTCGACGGCAACTCGCTCATCGACTTCGGGTCCGGGATCGCCGTGACGGGCGTCGGCAACGCATCCCCCCGCGTCGTCGAGGCCGTCCAGGCGCAGGTCGCCCAGTTCACCCACACCTGTTTCACGGTCGCGCCCTACGACTCGTACGTCGAGGTGGCCGAGGCCCTCAACCGCCTCACCCCTGGCGACCACCCCAAGCGCAGCGCTCTGTTCAACTCGGGCGCCGAGGCCGTCGAGAACGCCGTCAAGATCGCCCGCCACTACACGGGTAAGCAGGCCGTCGTCGCGTTCGACCACGCCTACCACGGCCGCACCAACCTGACCATGGGCCTCACGGCGAAGAACCAGCCGTACAAGAGCGGCTTCGGACCGTTCGCGTCCGAGATCTACCGCGCGCCGCTGTCCTACCCGCTGCGCGACGGCGGCCTCAGCGGCCCCGAGGCTGCGCGCCGCGCCATCCTGCACATCGAGAAGCAGGTGGGCGCCGAGAACCTGGCCGCGATCATCATCGAGCCCATCCAGGGCGAGGGCGGGTTCATCGTCCCGGCCGACGGCTTCCTTCCGGCGCTCGCCGACTGGGCCGCCGCGAACGACGTCGTCTTCATCGCGGATGAGGTCCAGACCGGTTTCGCCCGCACCGGCGCGATGTTCGCCAGCGAGCACTTCGGCATCGTCCCCGACCTCGTCGTGACCGCCAAGGGCATCGCAGGCGGCCTGCCGCTGTCCGCGGTCACCGGTCGCGCCGAGATCATGGATGCGCCCCAGGTCGGCGGACTCGGCGGCACGTACGGCGGCAACCCGCTCGCCTGCGTCGCGGCCCTCGCCACGATCGAGACCTACGAGCAGGACGGCCTGGTCGAGCGCGCCCAGCAGATCGGCCGCATCCTCTTCGAGAAGCTCGGCGCCCTGCGCGACGCCGACCCGCGCGTCGCCGAGGTGCGCGGCTTCGGTGCGATGGTCGCGATCGAGCTCGTCCACCCGGTCACGGGTGAGCCGGACGCTGCGCTCACCTCCCGCGTCGCCGCCGCGGTCCACGCCGCGGGGGTGGTGCTGCTCACCTGCGGGACTTACGGCAACGTCATCCGGTTCCTGCCGCCGCTCAGCATCCCGGACCACCTGCTGGTCGAGGGCCTCGACATCGTCGCGGACGCTCTCGCGTCGATCGGCGCGGTGAATGCATGAGCCTCCTGACCGACACCACAGTCGAAGCCGTGTCCGCCCGCGAGGCGGAGCTGCTCGAACGCGTTCCCGACGGCCTCTACATCGGAGGAGCCTGGCAGGCCGGGAGCGCCGACCCCATCGAGGTCTGCGACCCGGCGACCGGCCGCGTGATCAAGCGGATCGCGAATGCGGGCGCCGCGGACGGCATACGTGCTCTCGACGCGGCCGTCGAAGCCGCGGATGCGTGGGCGGCCACCCCGCCCCGCGCCCGTGGCGAGATCCTCCGTCGCGCCTTCGACCTGCTGCAGGAGCGGCGCGACGACTTCGCCCTGCTCATGACGCTGGAGATGGGCAAGCCGCTCGCGGAGGCGAACGGGGAGGTCACCTATGGTGGCGAGTTCCTGCGCTGGTTCAGCGAGGAGGCGGTGCGGATCGCCGGCCGCTACGGCACGAACCCCGAAGGCACCGGCACGACCGTCGTCTCGCAGCGGCCGGTGGGACCGTGCTTCCTGATCACGCCGTGGAACTTTCCGCTGGCGATGGCGACCCGCAAGATCGCGCCCGCCCTGGCGGCTGGCTGCACCGTCGTCATCAAGCCGGCCGAGCTCACCCCGCTGACCACCCTGCTGTTCGTGCAGCTGCTTGAAGACGCGGGTCTTCCGGCGGGCGTCGTCAACGTCATCACGACGTCGTCCTCCCGCGCGGTCTCGGCTCCGATCATCGCCGACCCGCGGCTGCGCAAGCTGAGCTTCACGGGCTCCACGCCCGTCGGCCGCACGCTGATCGAGCAGTCCGCCGCGGGCGTCCTCCGCACCTCGATGGAGCTGGGCGGCAACGCACCGTTCGTCGTGTTCGACGACGCCGACCTCGACAAGGCGGTCACGGGCGCCATGCTCGCGAAGTTCCGCAACACGGGCCAGGCCTGCACGGCCGCGAACCGGTTTCTCGTTCACGAGGCGGTCGCCGACGAGTTCGCTCGCCGCGTCACCGAGCGGGTCGACGCGTTCGTCGTCGGTCGCGGCACGGACGACGGCGTGACGATCGGACCGCTCATCAACAGGGCAGCCGTCGAGAACATGGAGTCGCTGGTCGCCGACGCGGTCGGTCGAGGAGCGCGCCTGCTCACCGGCGGGTCACGGCCGGTCGGTCCCGGCTCGTTCTTCGAGCCGACCGTGCTCGTCGACGTCGCACCGGGCAGCGACGTGGTGCGCGAGGAGATCTTCGGGCCGATCCTTGCCATTTCGACCTTCCGCGACGAGGCTGAGGCCGTGGCGCTCGCGAACGGCACGGAATACGGTCTCGTCGGCTACGTCTTCACCGAGGATCTCGGGCGGGCGCAGCGGATGATCGACCGCATCGACACCGGCATGATGGGAGTCAACACCGGCCTCGTGTCCAACGCCGCGGCACCGTTCGGCGGCGTCAAGCAGTCCGGACTCGGACGCGAAGGCGGTCTCGAAGGAATCCACGAGTACCTGTCGACCAAATACACCCTGATCCCGGCGTCCTGAGCGGCCGGCACGGAAAGTAGCGAACAATGAGCGCGATCGAACGCGACGTCGTCATCATCGGTGCCGGAGCATCCGGCCTGACCGCGGCGACCGAACTGAAGAAGGCGGGCCTCTCGGTCGCCGTGCTGGAGGCGCGCGACCGCGTCGGCGGACGCCTGTGGACGGACGACGTCGACGGGGCGATGCTCGAGATCGGCGGCCAGTGGGTCTCGCCCGACCAGGATGCGCTCAAGAGCACGCTCGCCGACCTCGGCCTGGAGACCTACCCGCGGTACCGCGAGGGCGAGAACGTCTATCTCAACGCGAGCGGCGAGCTCACCCGGTTCGAGGGCGAGATCTTCCCCGTGCCGCCGAAGACCGAGGCCGAGATCGTCACGCTCATCGAGAAGCTGGATGCCCTGGTCGCCGAGATCGACCCGGACCGGCCGTGGGCGCATCCGCTCGCCAAGGACCTGGACGAGATCTCGTTCAGCCGCTGGCTGGAGACGCAGACCGACGACCAGGAAGCGCGCGACAACATCGGCATGTTCATCGCCGGTGCGATGCTCACCAAGCCCGCGCACGCCTTCTCGGCCTTGCAGGCCCTGCTGATGGCGGCGAGTGCCGGAAGCTTCAGCAACCTCGTCGACGCGGACTTCATCCTGGACGAGCGGGTCGTCGGCGGCCTTCAGCAGGTTCCCCTGCTGCTCGCGGAGCGCCTGGGCGGGGATGTGCGGCTCGGCCAGGCCGTGCGCACGCTGCGCTGGCACGATGGCGGGGTCACGGCGGTCACCGACTCGGTCGAGGTCAAGGCCCGGTACGCGGTGCTCGCCGTGCCGCCCATCCTGATCAGCCGCATCAGCTACGAGCCGCCCCTCCCGCGGCGGCAGCAGCAACTGCACCAGCACCTGTCGATGGGGTTCGTCATCAAGGTGCACGCCGTCTACGAGACGCCGTTCTGGCGCGAGGCGGGGCTCTCCGGCACGGCCTTCAGCCCCTACGAACTCGTGCACGAGGCGTACGACAACACGAACTATGCGGATTCGCGCGGAACGCTCGTGGGCTTCGTGGCGGATGAGGCGGCCGACGGCGTCTTCGCGCTCACCGCCGACGAGCGCAAGCAGCGCATCCTCACCTCCCTGTCGCACTACTACGGCGAGAAGGCCCTGACGCCCGTCGTCTACTACGAGAGCGACTGGGGCTCGGAGGAGTGGACGCGCGGCGCCTACGCGGCCAGCTTCGACATGGGCGGCCTGGCGCGCTACGGCGCCGACCTGCGCACCCCCGTCGGTCCCATCTGGTTCTCCTGCAGCGACATGGCCGGCAAGGGCTACCAGCACGTCGACGGCGCGATCCGCGTCGGCCGCGAGACCGCCGCCGCGATCGTCGCGGCCGCTCGCGCTTAGTGCGTCGAGCCCGGGAAAAGTCCGCGAGATCCTGACGAATCCGCGGACTTTTCCCGGGCTCGACCGCGGGCGCCGGGCTACTCGGCGCGCCGGCGGAGGAGAGTGGCTCCGAGCAGGGCCGCGCCGGCGAGCACGGCGATGAGCGCGAGGGCGATCGGGGCGGCCAGGTCGCTTCCCGTCTGAGCCAACGCTTCCGTCGATGCGGTATCAGCTCCGACCTGGTCGACGAAGGCCGCTGTCCCGGTGCCTGTCATCGGGAGGGCCGCTCCGGCGACGGATGCGGTGACGGCCTTGCGCCCTTCGATCGTCGAGCTGATGGTGGCCGTGTAGGTTCCGGCCGTCGCGGTCTCGGTGAAGTCGCTGATCGTCCCGTCGCCCAGATCGTCAGCGGTGTCGGCGTCGATGAGCTCGGCCTCGCCCGCGAGTGCGTGACCGGAGGCATCGACCAGCGACACGGTGATCGTGTGCGGTGCCGCACCGTCGGCGATCGCATCACCCTCGCTCACCGAAGCAGTCGAATTCTGCTGGTCCACGTTCCCGGCGATGAAGTCGACGTGGCCGCTGCGGTCGACCGCGGTGCCGTCCACGGTGAAGGAGACCGTTGCGGCGCCGAGGTCGGTCGATGTCCATGGTGCGGAGTACGTCCCGTCGCCGTTGTCGGTGACCGTGCCGACCGTTCCCAGGGACGGCGTGAATGCGATGTCATGCCCGGCCTCTGCGATCGGCTCGTTCTGGCTGTCGCGCAGCGTGACAGTGATGACGGATGCGGCCTCGCCGTCAGCCTCGACCGTTTGCGGCGACACAGCGATCGTGGCGTTCTCGGCGACATGCTTCTGTTTCACCGCCAGGAGTGCTGTGCCGCCGCATCCGGGATCTCCGAGCGTTGTGCAGGCGTCCAGGTCGATCGTGTCGGAGCCGATGGCACTGATACCGGCCGTCGTCGTCCCGGCTGTGGTCGCCCGCGCCGCCACCGTGAGCGTTGCGCTTCCGCCGGGGTCGAGCGTGCCGATCGTCCACGTTCCCGTCTCCGGGTCGTAGGTTCCGGCGGACGTGGCGTTCCACGTGTAGGCGAAGCCGGCCGGAGGCAGGAACTGCGCTGTGGTCTCCGATGCCGACGAGGTGCCGTCGTTGCTCAGCGCGAGGTCGAAATCGACCTCGTCGCCGACGAACACCGTTTCCGGGTTCGCGGTGAAACGGGCGTTCAGAACGGTGAGGCTGAGCTGGCTCGTGTACGTGGTGAAATACGTCTTCGTCACCGTTTCGCCCGGCTGGGCCGTCAGTGCGAAGGCGATGGCCATGCCGTTGTCCTGCACCTCCGTGCACGCACTGGATGGGAGACACGCGTCTGGGAGCGCCTCACTGTTCGAGTTGGCTGCGCTGCGTACGGTGCTCCAGAACCCGGCGGCGAGGCTGGCACCGCCAGAGGCGGCGACGAACGAGATCGAGGCGTCCGAGTCCGGGTTCTTGCACGACGCGGTCTTCTGCGACGCCTGGACCTCGGAGAGGCCCTTGTCGCTGCCGGCGAAGTAGCAGTCGGCCCAGGCCGAGAGCTTGATCGACTCCGGACTATCGCTGCGGTTCGTGTATGTCAGGTCGGTGCGGATGAAGTCGTCGCCCTCGATGTAACTGTGCTTCTGGCTGACTTCCGGCCCGGTCGGTGACGACCCCGTCGTCTGGAGCCAGAACGGGCGGGCTGCGGTGCCCGAGCCGCCCGAGCTCTGAAGAGTCGACAGGGTGCTGTCGGTGCTGTCGAACACCCGGGTGCCGTCACTCTTCACGGCGTAGACGGCCGTGTTGGAGGCGCCGCCGACGTCGGCCGGTCGGTAGAAGGCTGCGCCGAGCGTATCGTCAGCTGCCACGAGCTGCGTCTTGTAGTGCGCAGAGAGCTCGATCGACGCGACCGCACTTCCGGGGCCGGGTCGGATGGACCCGTTCGTGACCGAACCGCGTACCTCTGGCGTAGCGGTGGCCGGAAGAGCTGCGCTCGCCGCAGCGCCGGCAAGGGAGGCGGCGACGGCGACCGCGGCGACGCGGATCAGCTGGCCCGCGCGTCGTGAAGGATGGGGTCTGGAGTTCATGGGTCGATGCAAACAGGCCCCGGCCCCGCGAGCCCGGAGAGAGGCGATCTGTGCGCGTGCCTGGACGCGGATCTCTGCGCGGATCCTGGCCGAATGCGCAAGGAGGGTTCCTGGCCTACGCGTGGTCGCACCACGCAGTGAGTCCGGGAAGAGCCGCGCAGGATTTTGAGGAATCTGCGGACTCTTCCCGGACTCGGTCGCGGGATGGCTACTGCGTTCGCCGGCGGCGTCTCCAGAGACTGATGCCGAGGAGTGCAATACCGGCGGCAGTGGCGGCGACCGCGACGGCGACCGGGAGGATCACGTCAGTTCCGGTGTGCGCGAGCGACCTGACGGTCGAGCTTCCGGATGGGGTTGCGCCTGGCGACCCACCAGCGGGCCCCGATCCGTTTCCGACGGTGCCACCAGGCTTCTCGGTCTCGACGACGTCGCCCGCGGTGAACTCGACATCCACGGTGCTGTCGACCGGAGTGCCGTCGACGGTGAACGATGCGGTTCCGGTGCCCGCAGCAGTCGACGTCCACGGCGCCGAGTAGGTGCCGTCGCCGTTGTCGGTGACCGCGCCCAGCGAACCGTGGGTCGCCGCGATGGTGACGTCGTGTCCTGCCTCGGCGATCGGGTTGCCCTGCCGATCGCGCAAGGTGACGGTCACGGTCGAGGCCGCGGCGCCGTCGGCGACGACGGTCTGTGGCGACGCAGCGATGGAGGCATTGCCGAGCACGAGCTCCTGGTCGACCGTGATGACGGCCGTGCCGCCGCAGGCCTCGTCGCCGAGCGTCGTGCAGGCGTCCAGGTCGATCGCGTCCGATCCGATGCCGGTGAGACCCGCGGTGAACTCGCCCGGCCTGGTCGCACGTGCGGTGACGTTCAGCGATGCGCTGGCATTGGGGTGCAGTGTTCCCAGCTGCCAGGTCCCCGAGTCCGGGTCGTATGCCGTGCCCGGGGACGGGTTGCTGGACATGTACTCGAAGCCCTCGGGGAGGGGAAGCTGCACGGCCGTGTTCGTCGTAGCCTCGTTGCCCTCGTTCGTGAGTTCGGCGGTCAACGTGACCTCTTCACCGACGAGCATGGTGTTTCGTGAGGCGTTGAAGCGCGCCGTCAGATCGGTGAGGCGCATGTCGCGCGTGTACTTCGTGAAATAGGTCTTCGTGACGGTCGCGCCCGGCTCGACGGTGACGTTGAACGCGATCGCCATCCCGTTGTCCTGGACGGTGTCGCAGCTGTTGACCGGGACGCAGCCATTCGAGAGTGGCTCGGAGTTCTCCCGTGCCGCGCGGCGCACGGCGTCCCAGTTACCGGCCGCCAGGCTCGACCCGGCGGAGGCTGCGACGAGGGAGATGTACGGTCCGTCCGCAGCGGCTTTGCACGACGCGGTGCGTCGGTCGCTCTGCAACTCCGACATGCCCCGGTCGCTGTGTGCGAAGTAGCAGTCGACCCAGGCGGAGAGCTTGATCGACTCCGCCGTATCTCCGCGGTTGGTATAGCTCAGATCGGTGCGGACGAAGTCGTCGCCCTCGATGTAACTGTGCTTCTGGCTGACCTGCGGCCCTTGGTCCACGGTCGCCGTCGACCGGACCCAGAACGGATCGGCAGGCGTGCCTGATCCGCCGAAGCCCTGGTCGGTCGCGTAAACCATGGTCGAGGAGTCGAATGCCCTTCTGCCCGCAGAGCTGCCATCGTCCTCCACCGCGTAGACAGCTGTGTTCTGAGCGCCGCTGGTTTCGTCAGGAAGGAAGAAGGCCGCGCCGAGGTCGGTATCGGACGCAACGAGCTGCGTCTTGAAGCGATTGTTGAGCGCGACCGCGGCGACCGGGTTGTCGCCGCTCAACGCGATGTGCCCGGTCGATACCGTTCCGAAGCGTGTCGCGGCTGTCGCGGGCGTGTCGGCCGCGTGGACCGCGGTGATACCGACGAGTGCGACGACGGTTGCGAGTGCGGCGACCCGTCCGTGTCTACTGAAGCGCATAAATGCCCTAGGTTCCAATGTCATGGAACACAGGTAATCGGCGTCCAACGCCGGGTGCGGCGGAAAGCGGGAGGTTTAGGCGAGACCACGCATCGATTCAGGGGCTGTCCGCACCGGGCGTGCCCCACATCTAGGCGAAGCTAGGCGTTCGCGCGGAGCTCCGCGAGCATCCCGCGCTCGAGCGCGATCCAGACCGTCCTGTCGGGGGCGACCGCGATGCCGTGCGGCTCGCTCGCCGGTGTCGGCAGATCATGCAGTGTGACGTCGCCGTCGTCGGTCACGAAGCCGACCTGGTTGGACCCCCACAGCGTGAACCAGCATCCGCCGTCCGGCGCCGCTGTGATCGCGTGCGGCTTCGACTCCGGATCGGGGAGGGTCACCTCCGTGAGCGCGCCGTCGCGCCCGATGCGCCCGAGCGTGCCCCCGAGCACCTCCGCGAACCAGACCGCACCGTCCTCCGCCACGGTGATCCCCACGGGACCGGATGCCGGCCGCGGCAATTCGAAGAACTGGATGGCCGCGTCCCCGCCCCGCACGTGCCCCACCGCGTTGCCCTGGTTGAGGGTGAACCACACGCTCTCGCCCGAGCCCGCGATCATCGACACCATCGCATCCGCCCGCCCGACCGGGAACTCGGTCACCCGGCCCATGATGTCGACGCGACCGAGCGCATCCGCTGCGAGTTCGGTGAACCAGACCGTGCCGTCGTAGAGTGTCGTGATCCCGAACGGGCTCGACTCCATGGTGGGGACGGCGACCTCGTTGAGCACGCGGATGTCGCCGCCCGCATCCGGCCCGATGTGCACGATTCGGTTGCCTGTCGTATCGGTCACCCAGACGGACTCGTCGGTCGCGCGCGACACCAGCGATGGCTGTGCCGTGTCGCCGAGATCGACGAACCGGAGTGCACCGTCGACACCGCGCCGGCCGACCCTGCCCGCTCGCGCCACCGTGAACCAGACCGATCCATCGTCGGTGACCGTGATCCCGTACGGCCCGGCGTTGGCATCCGTCACCGGATGCTCGACGATGCGCGTCACCGGAGTTCGAGCCTGATGCGACGGTCGTAGACGGTGTGGCCGCCCACGCGCACGAGCTCCGGGCTGTCGAGGTTGGTGTAGAGAACCGAACCGTCGCCCTGCACGATGGTGAGGTGGCGTCGCAGGTAGGCGGTGATCCTGGCCGCGGCTGCTCCGGTCGCCTGGTCTTCGGCGATCCCCATCTCCGGCGCGAACATGCGCGCACGCAGGTGCCCGGCCGTCTCGTCGATCCACGCATAGGCGTAGTGCTGGCCTTCGGTGAACCCGGCAGGGTCGAGGTCGTCGACCTCGCCGGGGGAGTCGAGCGGGATCCAGTGGAATTCCGGCGCCCAGTCGGCACGCGCCGTGATCCAGGTGATGTCGCCTTCGAAGTCGACCATGACCTCGCCGGCCTTCTCGCGCAGAGCCCAGAGCTGGATACCCTGTCGGGCGATGAGCCAGGCGGTCCCGACGCTCGGGTGGCCGGCGAACGGCAGCTCTTTCGCGGGCGTGAAGATGCGGATGCGCGCGGTGAACAGTTCGTCATCGATCCCGTCGACGAAGACCGTCTCGCTGAATCCGAGCGTGTGTGCGATCTCCTGTTCCCGCCCGAGGGTGGATCCCGTGCTCTCGATGACGCCGAGTTCGTTGCCGTAGTCACCGGATTCGTCGGTGAACACGCGCACGACGTCCACGTCGATGGGTTCGCTCATGGATCCAGAGTGCCACGCCTGCCGCGCCGCCGCACCCGCCGCGGCCGGGACGCCTTCCGAAGGCGCCCAGGTTGCCCCCTGCGCTCGTCGCCCTAGCTGCGTCTCGCCGCACGTGTTCTAGCACGTGCGGCGAGACGGAAGTAGTGCGGCGACACAGATCGTCGAGGCCGGCGCGCTCACGGCGACGGCTTCGTCAGGTCGACCGTGTAGGACGGCACGAGGTCGACCTGGATCCCGGACGGGTCGACACCGGCGGACTCCAGCCGCGCTTCGAGCGTGTCGGTCGGAGGCACGGGCGGCGCGCCCGTCACGCGCACGAGGTAGGCGCCGTTCGCGGCGGTCACGCTCACCAGTTCCCAGCCCTTGCTCTGGGCCCAGGACTGGGCGACCACGCGGATGGAGCTCTGTCGGGCCGCCTGCTGCCCGAGCCGCACCGACTGGATCGCGAGCGGGACCGCGACGATCACCACCATTGCCGCGACGGCGATGAACGCGTTCCGTCGCCGGATCGGCCGGCTGGTCTCGACCTCGCCCGGCGCCGGTCGCGAGCCGTAGATGCTCAGGATGACGATTCCTGTCGCCAGGATGGCGGCGACGTTGGTGACGAAGAGCAGGAGTGCGCCAGCGGCCTGGCCGGGCGCCCCGGACTCGAGCGTCAGGCCGACGACGGTGAGCGGAGGGACGAGCGAGATCGCGATCGCGACCCCGGGAAGCGTGTCCGAGATGTCGGACCTCACGAGTGCGACAGCGCCGACGGCTCCGGTCGCCAGCGCCGCGACCAGGTCGATGAGGTCGGGGGATACGCGGCTCGCGACCTCGGGATCCGTCGCGGCGACGACCGGCTCGCTCACCAGGAGGCCGATGATGAACCCGATCCCGATGGCCGCCGCGGCCCCCAGGATCACGAGAACGATCGACCGGATGAGGTTCACCCCGTCGGCGAGGACCGTCGAGAGGCTGATGCCCTGGATCGGAAGCATCATGGGAGCCACGATCATCGCGCCGATCACGGTCGCCGACGAGTTCGCGACCACACCGGATGCTGCGATCACCGATGACAGCACGAGCAGCAGCCAGAAGCGGGTCAGCCGACGCCTGCGCTGGGCGCCATCGAAGAGCACCGCGTCCCGCATCGCTGCGACGTCGTTGCGAACGTCGTCCGGCACTTCCGGGGACATCCCGCACCTCCCGGTTCGGCCCCTCCCGCTACCGACGAGCGTATGCCCGGCACCTCCCGGCGCACTAGCTCCGTCTCGCCGCACTGGTTCTGACTCGTGCGTCGTGAGCGAAGTAGTGCGGCGACACGCATCCGGCCGCGACCGCACACTTTGCGAACGAGCGCCCGGGTTGCAACCTGTTCCCGGGTTCACAAAGTGTGCGGCGGCGGCGCCGCGCCTTCTTCTGGACGCCGCGCGCGCCACCCTGGGCTCGGCGCACTAAGTGCGTCTCGCCGCACTGGTTCTGACTCGTGCGTCGTGAGCGAAGTAGTGCGGCGGCGGCCGCGGCGGCTCGGGATGCACGGGGGCTTGTGCAGCTCGACGAACGAACCCCCGATTAACTGTCCGATCGGACGAAAGGGGCGCCCGCCCATCTTCTTATGGTGAGGGAATGAAGTCACTTGACGAGATCCAGGCGTTCATCGACGGCGAGTTCGCCAGCCTTGTCCGCAAGCACAAAGTCCCGGGCGCGGCCGTCGCGGTCCTCAAAGACGGGCAGATCATCAACGGGGCCGGTGGCGTGCTCAGCACCTCCACGCTCGTCGATGCGACACCCGACTCGGTCTTCCAGATCGGCTCCATCACCAAGGTCTGGACGGCCACCCTGGTCCTTCAGCTCGTCGACGACGGCCTGCTCGACCTCGACCTGCCGATCCAGACCTACATCACCGACTTCCACCTCGCCGACGAGGCCGCCGCATCCACGATCACCACCCGCCAGCTGCTCAGCCACCAGGGCGGCTTCGAGGGCGACGTGTTCACCGACACCGGGCGCGGTGAGGATGCGATCGCCAAGTACATCACCGCCATCGCCGAACTGCCCCAGCTCTTCACGCCGGGCGAGCTGTTCTCGTACAACAACGTCGGGTTCAGCATCCTCGGCCGCCTCGTCGAGGTCCTCCGCGAGACGACCTGGGAGCAGGCGCTGCTCGACCACATCGTCACGCCGCTCGGCCTCACCCACGTCGCCCCGAGCGCCTACGAGGCGATCCTGCACCGCGCGGCCGTCGGCCACGTGGGACCGGATGCGGATGGCGTCGAGATCTCGGCCCCCACCTGGGCGCTCGCCCGCTCGAACGAGCCCGCCGGCTCCATGCTCGCGATGAGCCCGGCCGACCTGGTGCATTTCGTCAAGATGCACCTCGACGGCGGCACCGCACCGGACGGCACCCGCATCCTCTCCGCCGAGTCCGTCGCGGCGATGCGCACCAAGCACGTCGACCTTCCCCGCCTCACCGGTATGGGGGATGCGTGGGGCCTCGGCTGGGAGATCATCGATTCCCAGCAGCCCACCGTGATCGGCCACGACGGCGGTACGATCGGCCAGGCGGCCTTCCTGCGGGTCGTGCCGGAGGCCGGCCTCGCCGTCGCGCTGCTGACCAACGGCGGAGACGTGTACGGCCTGTTCAACGCGGTGGTCGGCCGCATCCTGAACGAGGTCGTCGGGGTGACCCTGCCCGCGCATCCGCTGCCCCCGGCGGAGCCAGAGACCATCGACGCGACGCCGTTCCTCGGCCTGTACTCCGACACCATCTACGACCTCGTCGTCAGCCAGGACGACGACGGCCGCATCTGGATCGACCGCACGCCGAAGGACATCCTCGCCGAGATCGGCGAACAGCCGGTGCGCAGCGAACTCGTCGCCTACGAAGCCGACTCGCTCATCCAGCTCGAGTCGCCGCGCGGGATCCACCCGATCTACGCCTTCCTCGGCGACGCCGGCGACGGCAAGGCCAAGTACATCCACTACGGCCGCGTCGTCACGCGCGCCGAATAGCCCCCCACCCACCGCGTCCACCGCAGTACGCACAGCAGAAAGAGCATCCCTTCATGAAATCGTTCAGGAAACCTGCGCTCACCGTCCTCATCACAGCCGTCGCCGTCACCTCCCTGGCCGGATGCGCCGGCGGCGCAGGCGCATCATCGACGTCCGCGAAGTACGTCGATGGTGCGCCGTTCACCCTCGCCCTCAGCGCCGACCCCGGCAACCTCGACCCGCAGGCCTCCGCGGTGAGCGCCCTCTTCGCGCTCACCCATTTCGCCTACGACCCGCTCGTCAACGTCGACTCGAAGGGCAAGGTCGTCAGCGGCCTGGCGAAGGACTGGAAGCTCGACGGAACGACGGCGACGCTGACCGTCCGGGACGGCGTCACCTGCTCCGACGGCTCCACGTTCACCGCGAAGACGGCGGCGGACAACATCACCTGGCTGGAGAACCCGGCCAACAAGAGCCCGTTCCTCGGAGCGTTCATCCCCGCCGGCATCACCGCCGCCGCCGACCAGTCGGCCGGCACCGTGACCCTCACCCTCTCGTCGCCGGCACCGTTCCTGCTCCAGAGCCTCGCCAACCTGCCGATGGTGTGCGACGCCGGTCTCGCCGACCGCTCGAAGCTCGCCACGGCCACCATCGGAACCGGCCCGTTCGTGCTGACCGAGGCCGTTCCCAACGACCACTACACCTACAAGGTCAACAAGAAGTACACGTGGGGCCCCGGGGGCGCGAGCACCTCGGCGAAGGGCACGCCCGCGACCGTGACCGCGAAGATCATCCCCAACGAGACGACGGCGGCGAACCTGCTGCTGGCCGGCCAGGTGAATGCGGCCGAGATCGTCGGACCGGACGCCCAGCGCCTCGAAGCCGCGAAGCTCTACTCGGTGAGCACCCCTGCGATCCTCGGAGAGCAGTGGTACAACAACACCGGCGCCCACCCCACGGCCGA
This sequence comes from Leifsonia sp. Ger2509, assembly GCF_055231915.1. Lineage (NCBI taxonomy): Bacteria > Bacillati > Actinomycetota > Actinomycetes > Micrococcales > Microbacteriaceae > Leifsonia > Leifsonia sp. Ger2509. The sequence continues at coordinate 1,425,954 of NZ_JBUYVB010000003.1, read as the reverse complement.
CCCCGCCGTGCGGATGGCCCTCACCCAGGCGCTCGACCTCGGTGAGCTCCAGAAGGTCCTCACGTCGGGCAAGGGCACGGCCGCGACCAACTTCGCCGTGATCCCGCCGGTCGGCTGCTCCATCGACTCGGTTCCCAGCGCCCTTCCCAAGAAGGACATCGCAGCAGCGAAGGCAGCGCTCGACGCGGCCGGCTGGACCGTCGGATCCGACGGCGTCCGCGCCAAGAACGGCGTGAAGCTGAACCTGACCTTCGTCTACGACTCCACGCTCGGCACGGGCGGCACCGCGGCCTCCGAGCTCGCGGTCAAGGCCTGGGACGCCATCGGTGCCAAGGTGACCGCAACGCAGGAGGATGCGACGGCTGTGTCCAACGCCCTCTTCGGCACCGGCGCGTGGGACATCGCGTGGGAGCCGCTGAACGTCAACAGCCCTGACCAGCTCGTCGGCTTCCTCTCTGGCCCGGCGGCGCCGAAGGGCACCAACTTCGCCAACATCAAGAACGCCGACTACTCGTCGGACGTCGCCAAGGCCATGACGATGAACGGCGCAGACGGCTGCCAGACCTGGGCGGATGCGGAGTCCGCACTGGTGAAGGCCGCGGATGTCATCCCCTTCGCGAACAACCTCGTGAAGACGTTCGGCAAGGGCGCCACGTTCTCGTACGTCGGCGAGATCGCCCCCACCACCATCCGGATGCTCGGCTAGCCGCAGGCTGAGCCGAACGCACCCCAGCACCACAGCTCCACAGCTCCAACGCTCCAAACAGTAAGGAAACCTCGGCATGACATCAGCAGTCGCCCTGCCGGCAGAAGAGATGCGCACCGCCGGCGATCGTCGCTGGCAGCGCTTCGCGATCCGCCGGTCAGGGCGACTGCTCGTGTCGCTCTGGGTGCTCGTGACGGCGTCGTTCCTCATGATCCACCTGGTGCCGGGCGACCCGATCAGAGCGGCCATGGGGCCGACGACCCCGCTCGCGGTGGTCAACGCCCGTCGTGAGGCCCTCGGCCTGAACGACCCGCTCTGGCAGCAGTACCTGCACTACCTGCAGGGGATCTTCACCGGCAACCTCGGTATGTCGATCGGCTCGCAGCTTCCCGTCGCCCAGGTGATCGGACAGCGGCTGGCCGCCACGGCAGCGCTCGCCGGTCTCGCGTTCGTCCTCGCCGTCGTGATCGCCGTGCCGATCGGCGTCGGCGTCGCCGTGGCCACCCGCCGGTCGCGCGGCCGCAAGCTCGAACTCGGCTTCACGGCCGGCAGCGTGTTCCTGTCGACGATCCCCGACTTCCTGCTCGGCGTCGCCCTCGTGTTCGTGTTCGGCGTCACCCTCGGCTGGCTGCCGGTCGCTGGACGGGACAGCGCTGCGTCCTACATCCTTCCTGTCATCGCGCTGGCGCTCGGCCCCGCGGCCGTGCTCGCCCGCATCGTGCGCGTCGAGATGCTGGGGGTGCTCGAGGCCGACTATGTGCGGACCGCCCGGGCGAAGCGGCTCTCGTCGTGGCGCATCCATCTCAGCCACGCCCTGCCGAACGCGCTCACGGCCACCCTCACGCTCGCCGGTCTCCTGCTGAGCTCCCTCGTCGTCGGCACCGTGCTCGTGGAGAACGTGTTCGCGTGGCCCGGGCTCGGCAGCACCATCGTGCAGTCGATCCAGACCAAGGACTATCCCCTCGTGCAGGCCACCGTGCTCGTCTACGGCGTCGGCGTGCTGCTCGTGAACACCATCGTCGATGTAATCCTCGCCCTGCTCGACCCGCGCTCGACCGTTGCGGAGCACTGATGAAATCCATCCGGCGCACGATGCGCACTCCTCTCGGCGTCGCGGCGATCGTTCTGCTGGCGATCGTCCTGGCGACGGCCGTCTTCGCTCCGATCCTGTGGGGCGACAAGGCGGATGCGGTCAATACCGACAACCTGCTCGCCGGCCCGTCTCCTGAGCACTGGATCGGAACGGACAACCTGGGCCGCGACCTCTTCTACCGCGTGCTCGTGGCGACCAGGCTCTCGATCGTTCTCGCCCTGCTCGCCACGCTCGTATCGGTCACCGTCGGACTGGTGCTCGGGGTGCTCCCGCTGCTCCTCGGTCCGCGCTTCGGCAAGGTGATCACCTGGATCGTCGGTATCGCGGTCGCCTTCCCCGGACTCCTGCTCGCCCTGTTCTTCGCCGTGATCTTCGGTTCCGGCTGGCTCGGCGCGGTGCTGGCCATCGGTCTCGCCGGGGCTCCCTCGTTCGCCCGCCTGTGCCAGACCCTCATCGCCGGTGTCGCTTCGCGCGACTACGTGGCCGCGGCCCGGGTCGGCGGTGTCGGGCGGCTCCGGGTGCTCGGCCGCCACGTGCTGCCGAACGTCGGCGAGCCGCTGATCGTGAACGCGACCATCGGCGCCGGCGGCACCCTGCTCGCGTTCGCCGGCCTGTCGTTCCTCGGCCTGGGCGTGCAGCCTCCCGCGTACGACTGGGGCCGCCTGATGGGTGAAGGGCTCTCCGGTATCTACGTGAACCCGCTGGCCGCACTCGCTCCCGGCATCGCGGTCGTCATCGCGGGCCTCGCGTTCAACCTCGTCGGCGAATCGGCGGCGCGCGCGCTCGGGATCGCCTCCATGAACCCGCTCGCGACCGTGAAGAAGAAGGTCGCCGCCTCAACACCCGCGCCGGTGGTGCCGCAGGTGCGCGACGGCGACGCCGTCCTCGAGGTGAAGAACCTGCGGGTCAGCTTCCCCGGGGCATCCGGTCCGGTGAGCCCCGTCCGCGGTATCACCTTCTCGATCGGCACGGGAGAGGCCGTCGGCATCGTCGGCGAGTCCGGCTCCGGCAAGTCCCTCACCGCGCTCTCGATCGCCCAGCTGGTCGAGCGGCCCGGCGAGGTGGATGCCCAGAAGCTCCACTTCCTCGGTGAAGCGCTGCTCGAGGGCGACCCCGCCCGCCACCGTCGCCTGCTCGGCACCTCGCTCGCCATGGTCTTCCAGGACCCCATGACCTCGTTCAACCCCACCAAGCGGATGGGCGGCCAGCTCGCCGAGGTCGCCGTCGCACACCAGGGAATGAGCTCCAAGGATGCGCTGGCCCGCGCCGTCGACCGGTTCGACGCGGTCCGGCTGCCGGAGCCCGAGCGTCGTGTTCGGCAGTACCCGCACGAGTTCTCTGGCGGTATGCGACAGCGCGCCATGATCGCCATGGGTCTCATGGCCACGCCGAAGCTCATCATCGCCGACGAGCCGACGACGGCGCTCGACGTCACCGTGCAGAAGCAGGTGCTCGGGCTGCTGCAGTCGATCCGCGAGGAGGACGATGTCGCCCTCCTGCTGATCAGCCACGACGTCTCGGTCGTCGCCGAGATCTGCGACCGCGTGCTCGTCATGTACGCGGGCCGCATCGTGGAGGACCTGCCCGCCCACGAACTCGCGACCGCAGCACAGCATCCGTACACCCGTGCCCTGCTCGCCGCCGTCCCCGACATGACGACCGACCTCGACCAGCCCCTGGCGACGGTGCCGGGCCGCCCGGTCGACCCCGGCCAGGTCCCTGCCGGCTGTGCATACGCCGCCCGGTGCCCACTGGCGGATGCCCGCTGCCGTGGCGTCGACCCCGAGCTCGTCTCCGACGACGCCGGCCGTCGCGTGGCCTGCTGGCACGCGGGCGAGCCGATCCAGCTCGGGATGCCCGTGCTGCGAACCGCACCCACCGATTCCGAGCGCGACGCGGAGGTCCTGGCATGAGCGAGCTCCGGTTCGACGACGTGACGGTGCGCTTCGGCGCCGGCCGCACCGCGATGACAGCCGTCGACGGCGTCAGCCTCACGGTCCCGTCCGGCGAGGTCGTCGGCCTCGTGGGCGAGTCCGGCTCGGGCAAGTCCACCCTCGCCCGCACCGCCGTCGGCCTGGCCCCTGTGCACTCGGGCCGTATCCTCCTCGACGGCTCCCCGATCACCGCGCGCCGCGGCCGGCGGCCTCTGCAGATGGTCTTCCAGGACCCGTACTCCTCGCTCGACCCGCGCATGACGATCGGTTCGAGCATCGCCGAGATCCTGCCGCGCGGACTGGGCCGCAGCGAACGTCGCGACGAGGTCGAACGACTGCTCGAACTCGTGCACCTCGACAACGCCCGCGCGCAGGCTTATCCCTCGGAGCTGTCCGGCGGCCAGCGGCAGCGAGTGGCCATCGCCCGCGCCCTGGCCGGCAGGCCGGAGGTGCTCGTCGCCGACGAGATCACCTCCGCGCTCGACGTCTCGATCCAGGGCTCGATGCTCAACCTGGTGCGGGAGCTGCAGGCCGAGCTCGGTCTGTCGATGCTGTTCATCTCACACAACCTGGCCGTCGTCCGCTACGTCGCCAGCAGCGTCGCGGTCATGTACCGCGGCCGCATCGTCGAGCAGGGCCCCACGGCCCAGGTGCTGGACGAGCCCCAGCATCCCTATACCCGCCAGCTGCTCTCCGCGATCCCGCGCCGAGTCCAGACCACGACAACCCACTGAAAGAAGGAGTCCACCGTGACCCGCAGAATGCGCATCGAAGACCTGCTCGCACTGTCCGTGCCGAGCCAGCCGACCGTCTCGCCCGACGGTTCGAGCATCGCCTACGTGCTGGGCGGCAATGACGCCGCAGTCGACACGTCGGTCAGCTCGCTCTGGATCACCGACGGCTCTGGCGCCGCCCGCGCGCTGACGCGCGGGACCACGGATGCGAGCCCCGCCTTCTCGCCCGACGGAACCACGATCGCGTTCCAGCGCGACGGCCAGCTCTGGACGCTTCCGGTCGCCGGCGGCGAGCCGAAGCAGCTCACCACGCTGCCGCTGGGTGCCGGTGCGCCGGTCTGGAGTCCGGGCGGCACGCGCATCGCGTTCTCCGCTCCCGTCGACAACGCCGCCGTCGAGGGCGAAGGCGACACCGACCGCGCCCGCCGGACGGGGGATCCGATCGTCACCGACGGCGTCGGCTACCAGGTGGACGGCGCCGGTTACCTGCGCGGCCTCCGCACCCAGGTGCACGTGGTTGATGTCGAGACGGGCGAACTGCGCCAGCTCACCGATGCCGACGAGCACGCCGGCAGCCCGGCCTGGAGCCCGGACAGCGCCACCATCGCTTTCACGGCGCACCCGCACGGCGTCGACGAGCTCACCATGCGCTCGTCGGTCCACGTCATCGACGCCGTCGACCCGAAGGCGCTCCCACGCGCCGTCGCCTTCGAGGGCGGCTTCGCCGGTACCGTCACCTTCACGCCTGACGGCAACGGCCTGGTCGTCGTCGGCTGGCAGGGCGAACCCCGCGCGCACGCCGGTCTCTTCGCAGTCGACCTCGCAACCGGAGCCGTGACCGCGCTCGCCGCATCCCTCGACCGCAACGTCATGCCGGGCGCTCCCGCGTACCCGGGGGCGCTCCCGCAGTTCACAGCGGAGGGCGACGTGCTCTTCGCCATCCGGGACCGCGGATGCACGCACCTCTACGCTGTGCCGCTCACCGGCGGCGCGCCCCGCCTCGTCCACGGCGGCGAGGGGCACGTCGTCAGCGGCCTGTCGGTCGCCGGCAACGCGGCCGCGATCGCGCTCGCCACGCCCACCTCGTTCGGCGAGATCGTCGCCGTCGACCTGGTGACCGGCGCCGAGACCCCGGTCACCCGGCACGGCGACACCCTCGCCGAGGTCGACCTCTTCGTCCGCGAGAGCCGCGAGTTCGCCATCAGCGATGGCGTGACCGTGCAGGGCTGGGTCATCCGCGACCCCGAGGTCACCGGGGCCACGCCGCTGCTCATCGACGTGCACGGCGGACCGCACAACGCCTGGAACGCCGCCGCCGACGAGATGCACCTGTACCACCAGGAGCTCGCAGCCCGCGGCTGGACCGTGCTCATCGTCAACCCCCGCGGCAGCGACGGCTATGGCACCGACTTCTACGACGCCGTGTTCAACGCCTGGGGCGAGGCCGACGCGAACGACTTCCTCGAGCCGATCGACCAGCTCGTGGCCGAGGGCCTCGCGGACCCGAAGCGTCTCGCGATCACCGGTTACAGCTACGGCGGGTTCACCACCTGCTACCTCACGAGCCGCGACGACCGCTTCGCCGCTGCGGTCAGCGGCGGCGTCGTCGCCGACCTCACGAGCATGGGCGGCACGAGCGACGACGCGCACTTCCTGAACGTCGCCGAGCTGGGTGCCCTGCCCTGGAAGGCCGGCGACCGCGAGCGTCTCGCGGAACTGTCCCCGTACACGCACGTCGACAAGGTCACCACTCCGACGCTCGTCCTCCACGGCGGCGACGACGTGCGCTGCCCCGTCGGCCAGGCCGAGCAGTGGCACTACGCACTGCGCGAGCAGGGGGTTCCGACCCGCCTGGTGATCTACCCCGGGGCCAGCCATGTCTTCCCGCTCCTCGGCAAGCCGAGCCACCGCATCGACTTCTGCACCCGTATCGTCCAGTGGGTGGAGCAGTATGCGGGTGACGCAGAAGGCCCGCGGCCCGAGCCGATCGACGCCGCACACTGGGAGCGCCGGCTGACCGCGCTCGCCAAGCGCCACAAGGTCCCTGGCGCCCAGCTCGGCATCCTGCGCCTCGGCACGGGCGGCCGGCCCGACGAGGTCGTCACCGCCGCCACCGGAACCCTCAACCGCGACATCTCCACCGGCGCCCCGGTGACAACCGACGCGGTGTTTCAGATCGGTTCGATCTCGAAGGTGTGGACCGCATCCGTCGTCATGCGCCTGGTGGATGAGGGCAAGCTCGCCCTCGACACCCGGATCGTCGACATCCTGCCCGGCTTCCACCTCGTGAACGACGCGTTGACGGAAGGCGTGACGGTCTGGCACCTGCTCACCCACACGAGCGGCATCGACGGCGACGTCTTCACCGACACCGGCCGCGGCGACGACTGCATCGAGAAGTACGCGTACCTGCTGCACGAGGCGGGCCAGAACCACCCGATCGGCGCGACTTGGTCGTACTGCAACTCGGGCTACAGCCTGCTCGGCCGGGTCATCGAGCAGGTCACCGGCCAGACGTGGGATGCGGCGATGCGCGACCTGCTGTTCAGCCCGCTCGGCCTGACCCACACGGTCACACTGCCCGAGGACGCCATCCGCTATGCCGCCGCCGTCGGACACGTGGATGTCGGAGACGAGCAGATCGTCACGCCCATCTGGGGTCTGCCGCGCTCGCTCGGTCCCGCCGGTCTCATCACCGCCCGTGCTGCGGACGTGCTCGCCTTCGCGCGCCTGCACATGACCGGAGGCCTCGCCGCCGACGGCACCCGTCTGCTCAGCGAGGAGAGCGTGCTCGCCATGCAGGACCTGCACGCCGAGGTCCCCGACAAGTACTCGCTGGGCGACTCGTGGGGCCTCGGCTGGATCCGCTTCGGCTGGAACAGCGATCGCCTCTACGGCCACGACGGCAACACGATCGGCCAGGCCGCGTTCCTGCGCATCCACCAGGAGAGCGGCGTCGCGGTCACCCTGCTCACCAACGGGGGCCACACCCGCGACCTCTACGAGGACCTCTACCGCGAGATCTTCGCCGAGCTGTCCGGCCTCACCATGCAGTCGCCGCTCCAGCCGCCGGCCGAACCGGCCGACGTCGACGTGACGCCGTTCCTCGGCACCTACGAGCGTGCCGGTGTCCGCATGGAGATCCTCACGAACGACGATGGCCCGTTCCTGCGCACCACCATGACCGGTCCGCTCGTCGAGCTGACGGCGGAGTCCCCAGTGGACGAGTACCCGCTCGTGCCCGTCGACGACAAGCTGTTCGCCGTGCGCGCTCCCGGCACCGAGACCTGGATCGCCGTCACCTTCTACTCGCTCCCCACCGGCGAGGAATACCTGCACTTCGGTGCACGCGCGACACCGAAGACGGCGGTTCCAGCGTGAGCCTTGTCCGAACCGACGTCGCCGCCCCCGCGGTGATGCTCGACCACATCCGTCGCCTCGTCGAGTGCGAGTCGCCGTCAGCGGATTCCGCTGCGGTGGCCCGCTCGGCCGGGGAGGTCGCGGCGCTCGGCACCGAACTGCTCGGTGCGGAGCCGGAGCGGCTGGTCGTCGATGGAACGACCCACCTGCGGTGGCGTTTCGGCGAGCAGACCACGGTGCTGCTGCTCACGCACCACGACACGGTGTGGCCGATCGGCTCGCTCGCGACGCATCCCTTCGCCGTGCGTGACGGGGTGCTGACCGGGCCCGGGAGCTTCGACATGAAGACCGGGCTCGTGATGGTGCTGAACGCCGTCGCAGCGCTGCCCGACCGCGATGGGGTCACCATCCTCGTGACCGGAGACGAGGAACTCGGCTCGCCGTCCTCACGCGTTCTCATCGAGTCGGAGGCGACCGGCGCCCGCGCTGTTTTCGTCACCGAAGCGAGCGGTGACGGCGGTGCGCTGAAGATCGAGCGCAAGGGCACGTCCATGTACGAGGTCCGCGTCGCGGGTCGCGCCGCCCACGCGGGCCTCGAGCCCGAGAAGGGCGTCAATGCGACGCTCGAGCTCGCGCACCAGGCGCTCGCGGTCGCGACGCTCGGGGATGCGCGGCTCGGCACGACCGTCACCCCGACCGTGATCGCGGCGGGCACCACCACCAACACCGTTCCGGCGGCCGGGTCGTTCGTCGTGGACGTCCGCGTCTGCACGATCGCCGAGCAGGAGCGGGTCGACGCGGCGATGCACACGCTGACCGCGGTCCTGCCGGGCGCCGTCGTCACGGTCGAGGGCGGCCCCAACCGGCCTCCGCTCGAGACGACCGCCTCGTCGGCACTGTTCGACCGCGCGCAGGCCCTCGCCTCCCGGCTCGGCCTGGAGCCCCTCGTCGGCATCGCCGTCGGGGGAGCCAGTGACGGCAACTTCACGGCCGGACTCGGCATCCCGACCCTCGACGGTCTCGGTGCGGTCGGCGGCGGAGCGCACGCCGACGACGAACATGTCCTCGTCGAGGCGATCGCGCCCCGCACGGCGCTGCTGGGCGCGCTCATCGCCGACCAGCTCGACCAGCCCGACCCGCTGGACCAGCTCGACCAGCTCAGACAGGGGGAGTCATGACCGGAATAGACCTGAGACCGGCCGACGAGGCGGTCTCCGCTGCCGAGGCCGCGGCCGAGACGGCCGGCGTCACCGTGCGGGAGCTCGCGGGCATCGAGGAACTCAACGCCACCGTCGACCTGCTCTCCGACATCTGGGGACGCACGGGCAATCCGCCCGTCACGCCCGAACTGCTGCGAGCCTTCAGCAAGGCGGGCAACTACATCGGCGGCGCCTTCGACGGCGACGACCTCGTGGGAGCCACCATCGCCTTCCACTCGACACCGGAACGGCACGCGCTGCACAGCCACATTGCGGGCGTCAGCCAGGCAATGACCGGTCGCTCGGTCGGCTTCGCGATGAAGCTCCACCAGCGCGCCTGGGCTCTCGACCGCGGAATCGGAACGATCGAGTGGACGTTCGATCCGCTCGTGGCCCGCAACGCATACTTCAACGTGGTCAAGCTCGGAGCGACGCCGGTCGAATACCTCCGCAACTTCTACGGCGTGATGAGCGATGTCATCAACGGCGACGACGAGACCGACCGCCTGCTCGTGCGCTGGACGCTTCGGGACCCCGTCGTCGTGGCGGCGGCTGCGACCGGCCGGGTGCCCGCATCCGCAGTCGCGCCCTCGGGCCACGACCGCGTGACCGTCGCTGTGCCCGCGGACATCGAGGCCATGCGACTCGAAGAACCCGAACTCGCCCACGAATGGCGGGTCCGCGTGCGCGAACGGCTCACCGAACTGCTGGGCGACGGCGGAAGGATCGTCGGGTTCGACCGGGTCCAGGGGTACGTCGTGCAATCCAACAACGCGGAGGTCACGCGATGAAGCTCGAAGGATTCGAACTGCGGCGGGTGGCGATGCCGTTGGTGTCCCCGTTCCGCACGTCGTTCAGCACACAGACCGAGCGCGACATTCTGCTCGTCCGCGCGGTCACCGACGAAGGCGAGGGCTGGGGCGAGTGCGTGACACTCCCCGACCCGCTCTACTCGCCCGAATATGCGGACGGCGCCGTCGACGTGATGAAGCGCTTCTTCATCCCCGCACTCGGAGCAGCGGGCGTCTCCGGTGCCCCCGCAGTCGGCGACACGCTGTACCCGTACAAGGGCCACCGCATGGCCAAGGCGGCCCTGGAGATGGCCGTGCTCGACGCCGAACTGCGCGCCGAAGGCCGCTCGTTCGCGCGCGAACTCGGCTCTGTGCACTCGACGGTGCCGTCCGGTGTCTCGGTCGGGATCATGGACTCCATCCCGCAGCTCCTCGACGCCGTCGGCGGCTACCTCGCCGAAGGGTACGTGCGCATCAAGCTCAAGATCGAGCCCGGCTGGGACATCGACGCGGTGCGCGCGGTGCGCGAGATGTACGGCGACGACGTGCTGCTTCAGGTGGATGCGAACACCGCGTACACACTGCGCGACGCCCGCCACCTCGCCCGGCTCGACGACTTCGACCTGCTCCTCATCGAGCAGCCGCTCGAAGAGGAGGACATCCTCGGGCACGCCGACCTGGCGAAGATCGTGAAGACGCCGATCTGCCTCGACGAGTCGATCACGTCGGCGCAGACCGCCGCGGCCGCCATCCGGCTGGGCGCGACCCAGGTCATCAACATCAAGCCGGGCCGGGTCGGGGGCTACCTCGAAGCGAAGCGCATCCACGACCTCGCGGCCGCCAACGGCATCGCGGTCTGGTGCGGCGGGATGCTCGAATCGGGCATCGGACGTGCGGCCAACGTCGCGCTCGCCTCGCTCCCCGGCTTCACCCTCCCCGGGGACGTCTCGGCGAGCGACCGGTTCTACCGCACCGACATCACGGCGCCGTTCGTGATGAAGGACGGGCACCTCGACGTGCCGACCGGTCCGGGGCTCGGCGTCGAACCCATACAGGAGATACTCGACGAGCTCACAACCTCCGTCGAGTGGGTGCACATCTGAGGTCGTTATGCTCCCGACCATGAACCTGCGTCCCCGATCGAGCCTGGGACGCATCCTCGACGATCTCGGCGTGACGCTGCTCGAGCTCGTGCACGGCGACGTCGAGGTGACGCACGACATCGGCGGAGTCGTCATCCACGACCCGGTCGAGGAGCCTGCGTACCCCGAGCGGGCCCTCGTGCTCGGGGTCGGGATCGCCGACCCGGTCGAGCTGGCCGAGCTGGTGACCGAACTCGGCACGCGCGGCGTGGTCGCCCTCATCGTCCGGGCGCCGGTCGAGCTGACGGATGACGTGAGGGCCGCGATCGACAGCTCCGGCGTCGCCGTGCTCGGCCTCGCCCGCGGCGCGACCTGGACCCAGCTCGCGGCGCTGCTGCGCTCCCTGCTCGCCGAGGGCGACATCGGCGACGCGGAGCACGAATCGCTGGGCGGGCTGCCCTCCGGCGACCTCTTCGCTGTCTCCAACGCGATCGCGGCGCTGCTCGATGCGCCCGTCACCATCGAGGACCGTTCGTCCCGTGTGCTCGCCTTCTCCGGACGCCAGGAGGAGGCGGATGCGTCGCGCGCCGAGACGATCATCGGCCGGCAGGTTCCCGAACGCTACTCCCGGGTGCTCACCGAACGCGGCGTGTTCCGCGACTTGTACCGCCACGACCGCCCCGTCGTCGTCGACCCCATCCAGATCGGCTACGAGGGGCTCACCACCCAGCGTGTCGCGCTCGCTGTGCGTGCGGGCGACGAAGTGCTCGGATCGGTGTGGGCGGCCATGGATGGTCCGGTCACCGAGGAGCGCGCATCCGCCCTCCGTGACGCTGCGAAGCTCGTCGCCCTCCACATGCTGCGCGTGCGCGCCGGTGCGGACGTCCAGCGCAGGCTCAGCACCGAGCTCGTCGGCACCGCGCTGGAAGGCGCGGCCGGCGCACGGGATGCGCTGGAACGGCTCGGACTCGGCGGCCAGCGTGTCGGTGTGATCGGCGCGGCGCTCCTCCTGGATGCGCAGCGCGAGCGCTCGGTGCGGGCCGACCAGCTGTTGATCGGCGAACGGCAGCGTTTCGCGGATGCGCTCGCCGTGCACCTCTCGGCTGTTCGTCCGGGCGCCGCCGTCGCGCTGGTGGGCGACGTCGCCTACGGCATCTTCGCGGCCCGCGACGACCGCGACGGGGCAGAAGACCACGCCACGCACATCGCAGAGGACTTCCTCGACCGGGTCGGCTCGCGGATGCCCGCGGTGCTCGCCATCGGACCGGCAGCCTCCGGGGTCGCCGGCATCGCAAACTCCCGCGCCACCGTCGACCGGGTGCTGAGAGTGCTGCGCGACGGCCACGTGAGCGGTCGCGTCGCGCGCCTTGCCGACGTGCAGACCGAATCGCTGCTTCTCGAACTGCGCGACCTCGTCGCCGCGCGCGGGGACGAACCGGAAGGGCCAATCGGCGCCCTCATCGAGTACGACGAGCGCAACGACTCCAGCCTGGTGCGCACACTGCGGGCGTGGCTCGACTGCTTCGGCGATGTCGCGGCCGCGTCGGCGGCGCTGTACGTGCATCCGAACACGTTCCGGTACCGGCTGCGGCGCATCACCGAGGTGAGCGGGCTCGACCTCGGGGATGCGGAAGCGCGTTTCGCCGCGATGCTGCAGCTGCGGCTGCTCGCGACACGCTGACGGGCGGGTTTTTTCGGCTGGGGCGCCACGTCGTAGGCCGCTTCTCGCACCACGAATGTCGGTGGTCGCGCCTATTCTCGAATTAGTCGAAAAAAAGTTCAAAACACTACATGTAGTGGAATGACAATCGTGTCATTCACGTTATATAGTGGGCAGACACCGCACGACAGCGGTTCAACAGACTTCAAGGGGAGGCCATCATGGAATACGAAAGCGACACAGTTGGCGGCTACGCAGTTCCCGTCGACCCCATGGATCTTCTGCAGTGCGACAGCTGCCAGTAGGCGCTCTTCGCAACTGACTGCAGTCGAAGAACTGCACGAACCCCGGCAGGCCAGATGGCCCGGCGGGGTTCGTCGTTTCCGCCGGGCCGCACCCGCCGCGCCGCCGCGCATCCGGCGCCCGCGCAGCCCCGCGCCCCCTTTCTGAACCCGTGCCCAAGTTGCACCGTGTGCGCGCGTTCAGAAGGTGTGCACGGGCGGCCCCGTCTGTGCCGCTCGCCGCACTAGTTCCCGCTCGCCGCACGTGTTGCACCTAGTGCGGTGAGACACACCTAGTGCGGCGGCGCGTTCCCGCGTGCATCCGGCGCCCGCGCAGCATCGCGCCCACTTTCTGAACCCGTGCCCAGGTTGCACTGTGTGCGCGCGTTCAGAAGGTGTGCACGGGCGGCCCCCTGCGGCGGCGCGTTCGTGCGGCGCAGCAGGAGGCGGCCCGAGGCGCATCCGTAGAATGGACCGGTGCCAGTGAACCCAGAGCTGCAGGGGCGCGTCTTCCCCTCGACCAGTCCGTACCTCGTCGGGCGCGAGAAGATCCGCGAGTTCGCCCGCGCCGTCCTCGCCACCAGCCCGCTCAGCTTCGACGTCGGGGCCGCGCTCGCTGCCGGTCACGCCGACCTCGTCGCACCGCCCACCTTCCCGGTCGTCGTGCAGGAGCTAACGCTCGCCCAACTGCTCGCCGAACCGGATGCGGGAATCGACTTCAGCCGCGTCGTCCACGGCGACCAGCGTTTCAGCTACACCCGCCCGGTCGTCGCCGGCGACGAGCTCACCGCGACGCTCACCGTCTCGAGCGTGAAATCGCTGGGCGCGCTCTCGATGGTGACCGCCGAGTCCGCGATCACGGATGCTCAGGGCGAGCACGTCGTCACGGCGATCTCGACCCTCGTGGTCAGAGGGGACGAGTAATGCCTCGATTCGACGCACTCACTGTCGGCGATGTCGTCGCCGAGCGCGAGGTCGTGCTCTCGCGCGACTCCCTCGTGCGGTACGCCGGCGCATCCGGTGATTTCAACCCCATCCACTACCGTGACGATGTTGCCGCGTCGGTCGGACTCCCGGGCGTGATCGCGCACGGGATGCTGACCATGGGCGTCGCTGTGCAGCCGGTCGTCGACTGGGCCGGCGACCCCGCACGGATCGTCGACTACCAGGTCCGTTTCACGCGCCCCGTCGTCGTCGACCCGGTGGATGGCGCCGCCGTCACGATCGTCGCCAAGGTCGGGCAGCTCGACGAAGACGCGCAGGTGGCGCGCATCGACCTCACGGTCACCTTCAACGGCGGCACCGTGCTCGGCAAAGCGCAGGTGCGCGTCGCTCTCGCCTGACATGACCGACCCGTCTGCGGCATCCGCCACCCCCGCACTGTCCACCCTCACCACCATGAGGGTCGGCGGCGTGCCCGACCGCCTCGTGGAACCGGTGACCAGGGACGCTCTCGTCGCCACCGCGCTCGAGGTCTGGGCAGGGGGCGATGACTGGCTGTTGCTCGGCGGCGGCTCGAACACGGTCGCGAGCGATGACGGCTTCCCCGGCACGGTCATCCGCGTCGCCACGCGGGGGATCGAACGGCTGGATGCTCCGGCCGGCCGGGTGCGCATCCGCGTGGAGGCGGGCGAGCGGTGGGATGACGTGGCCGCGACCGCTGTCCGCAACGGCTGGTCGGGGATCGAGGCTCTGAGCGGCATCCCGGGGTCCACCGGCGCTGCACCGTTCCAGAACATCGGAGCGTACGGGCAGGAGCTCTCATCGAGCCTGGTCGCGATCGATTTCCTCGACTATGCGACCGGCGAGGTGCGCCGCCTGACCACGGCGGAGCTGGGGCTCGGCTACCGCACCTCCGTGCTGAAGCGCGGGCTCGCCGGAGTGGTGCTCGCCGTCGAGCTCGACCTCGCGGATGCGAACGAGCCGATGGGCGCGCCACTCGGCGAACCGATCGCCTACGCGCAGCTGGCGGACGCCCTCGGCGTGTCGCTCGGCTCCCGGGTCTCCGTCGCCGAGCTGCGGCGCGCAGTGATCGCGCTCCGCGCAACCAAGGGGATGGTGCTCGACCCCGACGACCCCGACTCGGTCAGCGCGGGGTCGTTCTTCACCAACCCGATCGTCTCGGAGAATTTCGCGCGCGGCCTTCCATCGTCCGCGCCCCGCTGGCCCGTCGAGCCGGACGAGCCCGACGTGGTGCGTGCACTGGGTGCCGGTGGCGTGCATCCGGATGACGTTCCCCCGCTGGCCGAGGGGCCGTACGCGGTGAAGCTGAGCGCGGCGTGGCTGATCGAGCAGTCCGGCATCCGCCGCGGGTTCGCGCTGCCGGGCTCACGGGCCGCGATCTCGGACAAGCACACCCTCGCGCTCACGAATCGCGGGGATGCACGCGCGGACGAGATCGTGCAGCTCGCCTCGTACGTGCAGGGGCGCGTGCAGGCGGAGTTCGGCGTGATCCTGCATCCCGAACCGATCCTGGTCGGGCTTTCGCTCTAGGCGTCTGCTCGCTTCCTTCCGCATGTCCGAGGCATGTGGTTTCCTAGGCTTGCGCCTGCATCCGATTGCGATATATCGTGAGTTGACGCAGACGCGATATATCGCGAAACCGAAACCCCACTTCCCGATCCGACCAAGGAGCCACGGTGATCCACGCCAGAGGACTCGCACGAACATTCGACACCAAGCGGGGGCGCGAGCGCGTCGCAGTCCAGGCGGTGGCAGGCGTCGACATCGACGTCGAAGAGGGAGAGATCGTCGGCTTCCTCGGCCCCAACGGCGCGGGCAAGACCACGACGCTCCGGATGCTCACCACCCTGCTCAAACCGACGACGGGCACGGCGACGGTCGCGGGCCACGACCTCGCGAAAGACCCGATCAAGGTGCGAAAGAGCATCGGCTACGTCTCGCAGAGCGGTTCGACCGCCGGCGAAGCCCGCGCCGGTGAGGAGATCGTCGACCACGGGCTCCTCTATGGCATCAGCGCCGCCCAGGCCGAGAAGCGTGGCAAAGAGCTCTTCGACCAACTCGACCTCGAAGGGATGTGGAAACGGCAGCCCAAGACCATGTCGGGCGGGCAGCGCCGCCGCCTCGACATCGCCATGGGGCTCGTGCACGACCCCAAGCTCGTCTTCCTCGACGAGCCGACCACCGGGCTCGACCCGCAGGCGCGCGCCAACCTGTGGGTGCACATCTCGAATCTGCGCACGCAGCGGGGGAGCACGGTCTTCCTGACGACCCACTACCTGGACGAGGCCGACGCGCTCTGCGACCGCATCCTCGTCATCGACCACGGGTCGATCGTCGCCGCCGACACTCCGGATGCGCTCAAGCGCCAGGTCGCGGGCGACCTGATCGAGCTGGTCCTCCACGACGAATCCCACGTGTCGACCGCTGCAGCCCAGCTCGCGCGCATCACCAGTGACGCGGCGACGGATGTCAACGGTCTCGTCGTCAGCGTCCGCGTGCCGAGCGCTGGCGGCGAGCTTCCGTCCCTGCTCCGCTCGCTCGACGCGGCCGGTGTCGGGCTCGCGTCGATCGAGGTGCGCCGACCGACGCTCGACGATGTCTTCCTCACCATGACCGGCCGTTCGCTGCGCGAAGACGCGTGAGCGCGGCGCCTCCGAGCATCCCACCGACAAGGACTTCGACCATGACCTTTGCACGACAGACCTGGATCATCTTCCGCCGCCAGATGCGGCTGGCCCTCCGCAACCCCGCCTGGGTGATCATCGGGCTCGCCCAGCCGGTGCTGTACCTCGCGCTCTTCGGACCGCTGCTCGTTCCGCTCGCCGCGCAGATCGGCAACGTCAACGCCTACACGTTCTTCGTGCCGGGGCTTCTCATCCAGTTGGGCCTCTTCGGGGCGCTGTTCGCCGGGTTCGGGCTCATCTCAGAGTGGCGCGAAGGCGTGGTCGAGGCGGAACGGGTCACCCCGGCAAGCCGCACAGCCCTGCTGCTGGGGCGGGTGGCGCGCGACATCGTCCTGCTCACCGTGCAGGGCATCCTGCTGATTTCGCTGGCGTTCCTGTTCGGCCTGACCGGGTCCATCCCCGGCATGATCTTCGGCCTGTTCCTCACGATGCTGCTGGGCGGGGCGTGCTCGGCCTCGTCGAACGCGCTGGCGCTGTCGACGAAGAGCGAGGATGTGCTCGCGCCGGTCCTCAACAGCATCGCGCTGCCGGTGCTGCTGCTGTCGGGCATCCTGCTGCCGATCAGTCTCGAGACGGGTGCGCCGCAGTGGCTGGTGACGGTGAGCAATTTCATGCCGATCAAGTACATCGTCAATGCCATCCGCGACGCATTCAAGGGCGACATCGCGACGCTCACCACGCTGTGGGGCGTCCTCTGGACGCTGGCCCTCTTCACTGCCGGCCTCTGGATCGGCACGCGCACCTTCCGCAAGGACAACGCGTAGCGCGCGCCCGCGCATCCGTCGAGCCCGGGAAAAGTCCGCCAGATTCTGCCGAATCAGCGGACTTTTCCCGGGCTCGACTCGTCGCGGCGCTCGCGAAGGCTTCGGCGGACCCAGACGGTCACGAGCGTGATGGCCAGGACGACGACCGCGACCAGCCCGAAGACGAAAACGTTCCATACGAAGAGGGATCCCATGCTGCCGATCCTACGCAGAAGAAAACGCTTGTAATTAGTCCGGGCGCTACGTGTCCTTGCGGATCCAGCGGAACGTCACCCGGCACGCGATGATGCCGACGACCAGCCAGATCAGCAGCACGATCGCGGTCGCCCCGTGCTGCCAGCTTCCGCTCGGCTCGATCGCCTCGAAGCTGTCGGGCAGGAACACGCTCCGCATCCCCTGCGCGATCCACTTCAGCGGGAAGATGCTGGCGATGTTCTGCAGCCACGTCGGCAGCAGGTTGAACGCCAGGTACACGCCCGAGATGAACTGCAGCACGAGCACGATGGGGATGACCACGGCGGTCGCGCTTCCCCCTGTGCGCGGCACGGACGACAGCGCGATCCCGAGGACCGCGGACGTGGTGATCCCGAGCAGGTAGACCCACGCGAACGTGACCCATTTCGATGGATCGGTCGGCAGGGCGACGCCGAACGCGAAGCGAGCCATGACGAGTAGCAACGCGATCTGAAGCACGCTCGTCGCGATCACCTGGCCCATCTTGCCCAGAAAGTAGGAGATCACCGGCAGGGGAGAGCCACCGAGCCGCTTGAGGGTACCGTCGCCCTTCTCTCCGGCGATGTCGACCGCGAGGTTCTGCACACCGCTCAGCAGGATCCCCGCAGCGATCATCGCAGGAAGGTAATAAGCAGCCTGCGTGATACCGCCCGAGCCGTCCGGGTTCTTGCCGACATTGCCGAGCCCCTGGAACGCCACCGAGAAGATCCCCAGCATCACGACCGGGAAGAGGAAGGTGAAGAAGATCGTGTCGCCCTGGCGGAAGTAGACGCGGGTCTCGTAGCCGACGCGCCGGGCGCCGAGGGTGAGCGTCCTCATGCCGCGACCCCGGCTTCGCTCTCCTTGACGAGCCCGAGGTAGATGTCCTCCAGGCTCGGCCGGATCACCTCCAGGTCCCGTGGCTCCCCGGACTGCGCGACGAGCGCCGCGACGACGGAAGCCGGATGCTGCGTTCGCTCCTCGTGCTGCGCGCCGCCCGCATCCCGCCACCGCACGATCGGAATGCGCGCATCCGCACCCCCGATCTCGTCGACGGCACCGATGTCGATGAGCTGACCGTTCGCGATGACCGCGACCCGGTCGCTCAGCTGCGCGGCCTCGTCGAGGTAGTGGGTGGTGAGCAGGATGGTCGTGCCTTCGCGCTTCAGGCTCCGGATGAGCTCCCAGAACTCGCGGCGTGCCTCCGGGTCGAACCCGGTGGTCGGCTCATCGAGGAACAGCATCTCGGGCCTGCCGACGAAACCGAGCGCGACGTCGACCCGCCGCCGCTGGCCGCCGGACAGGTTCTTGATGCGCGTCTTCGCCTTCTCGGTCAGTCCGACGGCGGCGATGACCTCGTCGACGTCGCGCGGATGCGGATAGAGGCCCGCGAAATGCGTCAGCTGTTCGCGCACGGTGACGTCCCCGGCCTCGCCGCTCGACTGCAGCACGATGCCGAGGCGCGCCTTCCAGTCGACGCCTCCGCGATGCGGGTCGAGCCCGAGCACCTGGGCGCTCCCGCCGCTGCGGTCGCGGTAACCCTCCAGGATCTCGATCGTCGTGCTCTTTCCCGCGCCGTTCGGCCCGAGAAGCCCGAACGTCTCTCCGCGCGCGATGTCGAAACTGACCCCGTGGAGGGCCGTGATCGATCCGTAATCCTTGCGCAGGTCGCGCACGGAGACCGCTGCATCCGGGTCGAGGGCGGCACTGGCGTCAGTGGTCATGGCTTCATCCTGCCCGACACGCGGCCCGACCGGCAGGGGTACCCGCGGGTTCGAGCGGTGCGTGCGGCTGCCCGGTGCCGGTCAGACGACGCTGCGGCGGCGCTGAGCTCGGCGGATGAGCGCAAGAACGGAGAGGATCAGGATGAACACGCCGACGACGAGCACCGACAGGATCCAGAACGCCCCCGGCGTCAGGCTGGCGGCCCAGTCGGACACCGCTTGCCGCCGGTCGGGGGAGCCGACGATGGCGAGAGTCGTCGCCGCGATTCCGGCGATGATCAGGCCCCAGACGATGGCGGCCCAGCGGGTGCGGGGGCGCCGGCGGCTCATCGCGGAGGCGTCGGATGTGATGGTGATCGTCCACGGAGTGCTGGGGGCGGTCGGCGCGGGTGCAGCATCCACCAGTGCGTCTGGCGCCGTATCCGTCGACGCGTGGGGCGCCGTGTCCGTCGCCGTGTGGGGCGCAGCATCCGCGGCCGAGTCGGGCGCCGCATCCGTCGTCGTGGGGGGCGCCGCATCCGTCGTCGTGGGGGGCGCCGCATCCGTCGTCGTGGGAGGCGCCGGATCCGCCACCGCATGGCGCGCAGCATCCGCGGCCGAGTCGGGCGCCGCATCCGTCGTCGCCCCGGACTCGGCCGTCGGCTCCAGCGGAACGGTCTTGTCGTCGTTGTCGCTCATCGCTGCACTCCTGTCGGATCCTGGTTGCGCTGCAGCAGCACTTGGCCGCCGGTCTGTTCGATACGCACGATGACGTCGGGTGTAGTGTTCGGGCCGTCGACGAAGTCGTACCCGCACGCTCCACTCGGCGTCCGCAGGCAGTCGGGCACCGGAACGGGCCCCTGACCTTCGGCGGACGAGTAGAGGCTCGCGCCGCGCAGCACCAGCTCCAGCCGAACCGTCGTCTTCGCGTCGGTGAGCACGTACGTGGTGCCCGGTCCCTTCTCGAGGTCGATCACCGGCGTGCCCGGCGCGCCGCCGGCGGTCGTCGAATCGACGAGCAGTGTCGTGTCACCGAACGGCTGCGTGTACGAGGCGGATGCGGTGGGAGCCAGCCACGCACCGACCGGCTGGAGCACCAGCTGCCGGTCACGCGGGATGAAAGCCGTCGTCAGCGTGGCGACCAGCAGCAGGATCGACAGGAATCCGAGAAACCCGCTCCGCCTGCGCAGTGCACCGGCGAGCACCCCGGCCAGCGCGAACACGATGGTGGCGACGGCGAGGGAGGCGGTCACCTCGTACCCGCCGAATTCGGGAGTATTGCTCACGACGATCGCAGTGATAGCGGATGCGATGAGCGCCAGACCGATCGTCGCGAAGACATACGCGGCGCTGGTGCGCGGGTTCGCGAGCCGGTGTTCGCGGCGCCGCGCATCCGCCTCCGCTGCATACGCCTGGGAGCGTGCCCGGTTCTCCGCCGCGCGCTGCGCCCGGACCGCCCGCATGTCGGCGTCGCGGCGCGCCTGCCAGGAATTGTGCTCCGCCTGCCAGGCGGCGTGCCGGGCCTTCCAGGCGGCGTAGTCGTCGGCGGGCGCGTCCGTCGGGGGAGTGGGAGGCTCGGTCGGCTCGGCCGAGGTGTCGACAGACGGCTGCGGGATGGTGGCGGCAGCGGCCACGGCGGCCGCACTAGCAGCGGTCGGGCCAGCGGTCGAGCCCGCGGCAGGGCTCGCGGTCGAGCCGGTCGCCGCCGCATCGCCCGCCGCATCCGCAGACCCCGCCGTCGCCGGCGATCCGTACCCTGGACCGGCGGAACCCGCGGAAGCCGTTCGCGGATCCTGTGTCGAACCGCCGGCCCAGGGAGGCAGGTGGGCCCCGCGCGCCGCCCAGACGACGAACGCGACGATGAGGCCGATGATGAGAAGTGTCCAGAGGGTGCGGCCGATCGCTTCCGGCCACGCGGGTGCACCCCAGAACTGCGCCCCGGCCCACCAGATGCCCTGCGTGAACGGCAGGAACGACACGAGGGCGAGCACTCCGATGCCGATCATCGCGTTGTCGAACTCGCCGCGGACCAGCTTCTCGGCATGGATGGTGTCGTTGCGGTCAGGCAGGAGGGCCCAGGCGGCCGCATAGAAGAGGGCGACCGGCGCACCGAGGACGGCGGCCACGATCGCGATGCCGCGCACGATCAGGGGGTCGATGCCGATGCGGTCCGCGATGCCGGCGCAGACGCCGCCGATCCAGCCGTCGGTGCGGGGAATGCCGAGGCTGCGCATCCATCCGAAGAAACGATTCGAGCCTGCGCCGGCGCCTGGGCCCGGTTGCGGCTGAGTCTGCTGCTGTGACATGTCTCGATGCTCCCGCGGGCCGGCGCGCCCGCGCTATGGGGTATCACCCTGAGCGCACCCTGAATCATTCCCCAGCGGGTGCCGTCTGCCCGGAAACCTGCTTGGATTCTGACGTGACCCAGACATCCGGCCGAAGCGCGTCCGCGCGTGGAGCGCGCCCGCCGGCACGCCCGCTTGCGCGCCCGCGCGACTGCGTGCTCGGCGGTGTGTCGGTCGCGCTCGCGGACCACCTCGGCTGGTCGGTGGCGGTCGTCCGCTGGAGCTTCGTCGCGCTCGCCTTCGTGGGAGGCGCGGGCATCCTGCTCTATCTGTGGCTCTGGGCGCTCACCCCGCTGCGGGAACCGGACCCTGCTACGCCCGACGCCACGACCATCCACCGGATGGTCCCGGTGGCGTGGCTGCTCGTGGTCCTTGCTGCGGTGAGCGGGATCGTGGGCGTCTCGGCTGCGGCACTGGGCGGGTCCGGGCAGGGCCTCGTCGTGTCCGTGTTCGTCATGGTCGCGCTCGTCGTCGCCGGAGTGGCGTGGGACCAGTTCGCCGACGGCAGCGATGTCGCGCCGGCGCAGGCCTCGTCGACCGTGCTGCGGGTGACCGCCGGAGCCTTCCTCCTCGCGATGGGCGCCGTGCTCACGGCGGGCGCCGGCAGGACGGACTCCGGATGGGTGTGGCTGCTGGTCATCGTGACCGTGTTCGCCGGGGCCGCCGTGCTGCTCGGGCCGTGGGCGATCCGGCTCTGGCGGGAGCTCATCGCCGAACGCACCGCCCGCGTGCGCGAGGAGCAGCGGGCGGAGATCGCCGCCCACCTGCACGACTCGGTGCTGCAGACCCTTGCGCTCATCCAGAACAGGGCCGGCGCATCCAGCGAGGTCGCACGCATCGCCCGCGCGCAGGAGCGCGAGTTGCGCGACTGGCTTTATGCCGGCGCGGAGACGCCGAAGCGCGACCTGGCCACCGAGATCCGCGAGTTCGCTGCGGCACTGGAGCTCGACCATCCGGTGCGCATCGACGTGGTCGCCGTCGGCGAGCCGGTCGACTCCGTCACCCCGGAGCTGGCGGCCGCCGCGCGCGAGGCGATGCTGAACGCGGCGCGCCACGCAGGCGGCGAGGTCTCGGTATACGTGGAGAACACGGCGGGCGGCGTGGATGTTTTCATCCGCGACCGAGGTCCAGGGTTCGAGCTGGCGGCGGTTCCCGAGGACCGGCTCGGCGTGCGGGAATCGATCATCGGACGGATGCGGCGCGCCGGCGGCCAGGCGACAGTCTCGAATGGCGCGGGCGGAACGGGAACCGAAGTGCACCTGCACCTGGACCACGGGAGTGAGACATGAGCGAGACGGACACGCCGGGCGGAGCGCCGGAGCAGCACGCGGTGGCGGCGGAGCCCGCAGAGCCCGCGGAGGCCACCGCGCAGCGCCCGATCACGGTCGCGATCGTCGACGACCACTCGATCTTCCGCTCCGGCCTGCGTGCGGACCTCGATCACCGACTCATCGTTGTCGCGGAGGCAGCCGACGTGGATGCGGCGGTCGCCGCGATCGCCGCCGCGCGTCCGGCCGTGGTCCTGCTCGACGTGCACCTGCCGGGCGGAGCGGGCGGCGGAGGTGCCGAGGTGGTCCGGCGCACGATCGGGGATTTCCCGGAGACGCGGTTCCTCGCGCTGAGCGTGTCGGACGCGGCCGAGGATGTGGTCGGTGTCATCCGCGCGGGCGCCCGCGGCTACCTGACGAAGGGCAGCTCAGGGGATGAGGTCAGTCGCGCCGTTGTGGCCGTCGCCTCCGGGGATGCCGTCTTCTCGCCCCGCCTCGCAGGTTTCGTGCTGGACGCGTTCGGCGCCGCCGCCGGCGAGCAGGCGGAGGCGGTGGATGAGCTGGACCGGCTCTCGGCGCGGGAACGCGAGGTCATGCGGCTGATCGCGCGCGGTTACGCGTACAAAGAGGTCGCAGCGGAGCTGTTCATCTCCGTCAAGACGGTCGAGACGCACGTCTCCGCCGTCCTGCGCAAGCTGCAGCTGTCGTCGCGCCACGAGCTGACCGCCTGGGCCCTCGAGCGCAAGCTCCTCTGATCCAGCCGACCCACCCTGGCATCGAGTCGGCGCTAACCGACCGAAGGAACACGTATATAGGGCAGTTAGCCCCGACTCGACGCGAGGATCGCGCGGATGCGGGCGATCAGGGCAGGTGCGTTGCGCACGTCGTCAGGACCGATTTGGACGATCGTCCAGCCGTCGGCCTGGAGCTGGATCGTGCGCGTGAGGTCACGACGGTACTGCTGCCGCTCCCTGTGGTGGTCCCCCTGGTATTCGAGCAGGGTTCGATCCTCGACGAAGGCGAGGTCCGCGCGAAAGGTGTACCCGGACGAGGTCCTGATCGTATGATTCACGCTCGGTGAGAGGTGCGCGCGGGCGAGAATCAGCCTCAGGCGCGACTCCTGTGGCGACTCCGACCGATCGTGGATCAGCGTAATCGCCTCGCGGAGGCGAACGCGCCCGCGCGAACCGGCGTAATCTCGGGTGGCGGCGGCCAGTTCGTCGATCGAGAGGGTCCCGCGTCGCCAATGCACGAGGTGATCTCCTGCCGCTACGAGATCGTCGAGAGCGAGCATCGCGCCCAGCTCACACCAGGTGCGCGATGGCACGCTGACGGGGATGCCGTCGATGCAGGTCACATCCCGTTCCGTCGCCCGGACGGAGTGGGCGACGATCCCGGCGACGCGCGGAGCACGCATCGGATGCGGCACCGAGAGGTGCAGGCTGTCGTCGTCCTCCGACTTCCGGGGCACGGGGATGCCGTGGAGCAGCGCAGCCGTAACGCAGCTGAAGAAGCCGCCGAGCGGCATCCGGAACATGTAGGCGCGGCACCTCGTCTCGACAGTGTCCGGCGACGCGGCGAGAACGCGGACGCCGCGGAACGGACGGCGCAGGTCGCGGCCCCGAAGACGCCGTTCAGTCAGCCCCTCGTCAAGGGCCGCACGGAGAGCGAATGGTTCACTCATCAGGTCGTCGGGGAGGGGGATGCGGCGGGGCACGCTTCCACCCTGCCGCACCGCCACGCGCATCCCATCGTTCTCCACAGCCCCCTCCGTCACCGTTCCGATCGAGTCGGCGCTAACCGACCGAAAAGCCGCGTGGATAGGGCAGTTAGCGACGACTCGACGGAGGCGGGCCGTCGGGCGCGCTACGCGAAGAGGCGCTGCAGGCGCCGCACGCCCTCGAGGAGCTCGTCGTCGCCGAGCGCGTATGACAGGCGCAGATAGCCCGACGGCCCGAACGCCTCGCCGGGCACTGTCGCGACCTCCGCCTGCTCGAGGATGAAGTCCGCCAGTTCGAGAGAGGTGGTCGGCGTGACGCCGCCCCAGCTCCGCCCGAGCAGGCCCGTCACGTCGGGGTAGACGTAGAAAGCACCCAGCGGCGTCGGCGTGCGCACCCCGTCGATCGCGTTGAGCTCGGCGACGATCGTCTTGCGGCGACGATCGAACGCCTGGCGCATCTGCTCCTCGGCCTCCTGGGGGCCGGTCAGCGCCTCGAGGGCTGCGCGCTGCGAGATGTTCGACACGTTCGACGAGAGGTGTGACTGCAGGTTGGCCGCCGCGGCGATGACGTCGGCTGGGCCGACCATCCATCCCACGCGCCAGCCGGTCATCGCGTACGTCTTCGCGACGCCGTTGACGAGGATGGTGCGGTCGGCGAGGGCGGGAACCGCCTCGACGATCGAGACCGCTTTCACGCCGTCGTAAGTGAGGTTCTGGTAGATCTCGTCGCTGATCACCCACAGACCGTGCTCGTCGGCCCACTCGCCGATCGCTTTCGTCTGCTCCGGGCTGTAGACCGAGCCGGTCGGGTTCGACGGCGAGTCGAAGAGCAGCACTTTCGTGCGGTCCGTGCGCGCCGCCTCGAGCTGGTCGACCGTGACCAGGTAGTCCTGGTCTGCGCCGGCGAAGACGTCGACCTGGGTGCCCCCTGCCAGCTTGATCGCTTCGGGATACGTGGTCCAGTACGGGGTCGGGACGAGCACTTCGTCGCCCGGGTCGAGAAGCGTCGCGAACGCCTGGTAGACGGCCTGTTTGCCTCCGTTGGTCACCACGACCTGCGAGGGCGCCGCCTCGAGTCCGGAGTCGCGCAGCGTCTTCGCCGCGATGGCTTCGCGGAGTTCGGGAAGCCCTGCGGCGGGGGTGTAGCGGTAGTTGCGGGGATCGCGCACGGCCGCCAGCGCCGCCTCGACGATGTTGTCTGGCGTGACGAAGTCGGGCTCGCCTGCTGCGTAGCTGATGACGGGTCGGCCCTGCGCTTTCAGCGCTTTGGCCTTGGCGTCGACCTTCAGGGTGGCGGACTCCGCGATGGAGCCGATCCTCTTCGAAATTCGTGCTGATCCGGTCACCGTTCCAGCATAGGCTTGAGGGTGGATGCGCGCCCGCGGCCCCCGACTTTACAGTGCCGCACCCGTCACCTACACTTGTTCGAGGTAGTTGAAATCTGCCATGCTTTTTTGCGCCCTTTTTTGGCAGAGCAACGCGTTGCTCCGTAAGAAACCTCGGAGCTTCTTCGAGTAGCCTGATGCCTGAGACGAGCGTGAGAGTGTGTCGCGTTTCATCCCTAGGGCGGTGGCTCAATTGGTAGAGCAGCGGTCTCCAAAACCGCAGGTTGCAGGTTCGAGTCCTGTCCGCCCTGCAAGTCGGCATCTACATGTCGGCCCACGAAAGGTGTAACGAGGTGGCCCGAAAAGTTATCGACGAGCCGAGCGAGGAAATCGTCGCAAACGCGAAAAAGGATCGCGCTGAGAAGCGTGGACCCTTCGCGCGGATCGCCCTGTTCATCCGCCAGGTGATCCTGGAGCTGAGGAAGGTCGTCACGCCCACGCGCCGGGAGCTGCTCAGCTACACGGGCGTGGTCCTGGTGTTCGTGGTCATCATGATGGCGCTGGTATCGCTGCTCGACTGGATCTTCGGGCTCGGTGTCGTGTGGGTGTTCGGTAACCCGAAGTAGCCGTCATGCGCCGGCCGGAGCTTCCGGCGGCGGAGGTAGATGCACCAGGCCGGATGCACGAGGGGCTGCATCGGCAAACAAGAGAAATGGAATGAATTCAGTGTCTGAGACAAATCGCGACGACGTGGACTGGGCGACGGCAGCCGAGCAGTCCTCCGAAGACGATGAGGCGCAGACCGGCAACGTTCTGGCCTCGCAAGAGGACTCGGTCGACGCGGCCGAGCACGAGGCGCTCCACATCGTGGCCGAGGACGGCACCGAGATCGACCTCGACGCAGTGCTCGACGCCATGGCGGAAGCCGTCGACCCCGAGGCCGACCGCGTCGTCGACGAAGCGCTCGAAGTCGACTCCGCCGAGGAGGCGGAGGCCGCTGTCGAGGCGGTCGAAGACGAAGAGGCCAGCCCGGTCGACCCCTACGAAGAGTTCCGTGCCGAACTGCGCAGCAAGCCCGGCAAGTGGTATGTCATCCACTCCTACGCGGGCTTCGAGCGCCGCGTGAAGTCGAACATCGAGAACCGCATGGTCTCGATGTCGATGGAGGACTTCATCTTCCAGGTCGAGGTTCCGATGGAAGACGTCGTCGAGATCAAGAACGGCCAGCGCAAGATGGTCAACCGTGTGCGCATCCCCGGCTACGTGCTGGTGCGGATGGACCTCAATGAGGACAGCTGGTCGGTCATCCGTCACACTCCGGGTGTGACCGGCTTCGTCGGCAACTCGCACAACCCCACGCCGCTGCGCTTCGAAGAGGCGTTCTCGATGCTGAAGAGCCTGGTGCAGATCCAGGAGGCTCCGGCTGCGAAGGGCGGCGCGAAGGGCGGCAAGACCGCGGCGCGCGTCATCCCGGCCGAGGTCGACTTCGAGATCGGCGAGACGATCACCATCAAGGAGGGCTCGTTCGCAGGCCTTCCCGGTTCGATCAGCGAGATCAAGCCGGAGAGCGGCAAGCTCACCGTGCTCGTGTCGCTGTTCGAGCGCGAGACCCCGGTCGAGCTCAGCTTCGACCAGGTCACCAAGCTCTGACGATTTTCAGTTCACCGGGTCTCGGAAAGGCCGAGAAACCGGGAGAGCGGACCGGGTTCGCCCGTGAAGCTCGAATACCCACAAAGAAGGAAGAAACATGGCACCGAAGAAGAAGGTCACTGGTCTGATTAAGCTTCAGATCAATGCCGGCGCCGCCAACCCTGCACCGCCTATCGGTCCGGCGCTCGGTCAGCACGGCGTGAACATCATGGAGTTCTGCAAGGCGTACAACGCGGCCACCGAGTCGCAGCGCGGCAACGTCATCCCGGTCGAGATCACCGTTTACGAGGACCGCTCGTTCACGTTCATCCTGAAGACCCCGCCGGCGGCGGAGCTCATCAAGAAGGCCGCAGGAGTCGCCAAGGGTTCCGGCACGCCGCACACTGTCAAGGTCGCGAAGCTGAGCCAGGAGCAGGTCCGCTCCATCGCCGAGCAGAAGATGGTCGACCTCAACGCGAACGACCTCGACGCTGCGTCGAAGATCATCGCAGGCACCGCCCGCTCCATGGGCATCACGGTCGAGGGCTGAGCGTCCCAGCACACGCTGGCGCCCCTGCGGGGCGACGCTTCCCTCCCACCAGGTAACACGTGGCAGAGCCAGCCAGGCTCATCCAGACCACAATCTCGA
The DNA here is from genome assembly GCF_055231915.1 of Leifsonia sp. Ger2509. NCBI lineage: Bacteria > Bacillati > Actinomycetota > Actinomycetes > Micrococcales > Microbacteriaceae > Leifsonia > Leifsonia sp. Ger2509. The sequence continues at coordinate 1,397,851 of NZ_JBUYVB010000003.1, read as the reverse complement.
ATCAGGAGAAACACATGGCACAGAAGTCAAAGGCCTACCGGGCCGCGGCCGAGAAGATCGAGCCCGGAAAGTACTACACCCCCAGCGAAGCCGTCGCCCTCGCGCGCGAGACCGGCTCCGCGAAGTTCAACTCGACCGTCGAGGTCGCCCTCAAGCTCGGTGTCGACCCGCGCAAGGCGGACCAGATGGTCCGCGGTACCGTCATTCTTCCTCACGGTACCGGCAAGACCGCGCGCGTCATCGTGTTCGCGACCGGCCCCGCGGCCGAAGCGGCCATCGCTGCTGGCGCTGACGAGGTCGGCGGCGCCGAGCTCATCGAGAAGGTCGCCGGCGGCTACACCGCTTTCGACTCTGCCGTCTCGACCCCGGAGCTCATGGGCCAGGTCGGTCGTCTCGGTAAGGTGCTCGGTCCCCGCGGCCTGATGCCGAACCCGAAGACCGGCACGGTCACGCCCGACGTTGCGAAGGCCGTCTCCGACATCAAGGGCGGAAAGATCGAGTTCCGCGTCGACAAGCACTCCAACGTGCACTTCGTCGTCGGCAAGGCGGGCTTCACCGCTGAGCAGCTCAACGACAACATCAGCACCGCTCTCGAAGAGGTCGTTCGCCTGAAGCCGTCCGCTTCGAAGGGCCGTTACATCCAGAAGGGTGCCGTGTCGACCACGTTCGGCCCTGGCATCCCGCTGGACGTCAACGCGATCTAGTAGCACCCTCATCGAAAGGCCCGCTCCCCTCGGGGGCGGGCCTTTTCGCATCCCAAAATGCATGCATTCCTTTCGGTCGTGCAGAAATTTCGGCAGACCTGTCTACCCCATCTTGTGGCTAGAACGGATGCGGGATACTGTCGCGATCAGGTGCGCGTCGCGCACCTTCTCACTGCCGAGTTAAGGACGACATTCATGACATCTCGCGTCATACGTCGCGCCCTCCACAAGAGGACCGTCGCAATCCTGGCAACCGCGGCCGCAGTGGTCGCACTATCGATGACCGGAGTGGGAGGCGCAGTGGCCGCCGACCGGGTCAGCTACTCGGGGTCCGTCCCCAAATGGGCCACCCCGGCCAATGACGCAGGTGCAGCACCGGCAGCGGAGAGCTTCGAAGGGGAGATCTTCCTGCCTCTTCGTGACGAGGCCGGCGCCGTGGCGCTCGCCAAAGCCGTCTCTTCTCCGCTCAATGCGGGCTTCCGCAAGGGGCTGACCCCGTCGGCGTGGATCGCTCGGTTCTCTCCGACCAGGACCGACTTCAAAGCGATGGTCGACTTCCTGAAGAGCAAGGGTCTGACGATCTTCGCCACCCCGGCGAACCGCGAGTTCGTCGTCTTCCGTGGCACCGCCGCGCAACTGGGCGCGGCCTTCTCGACCGAACTGCGCACGTACAGTGTCGAGAAGCACCGGCTGGTGGCTCCGTCGCACGCGCCTTCGCTACCGGCGTCGCTGGCTCCGAAGGTCTCCGGCATCAGCCTCGATCAGTCCCGCCTGCTCACCAGGCCCGACCTGGCGACTCCGGATGGCGCTGCCGGGTCGAGCGCACCGAGCATCACGAGCAAGGCCGCGGCTACGCCCATCGTGCAGGCGCAGTGCTCGAACTACGCCGGTGAGCACACCGCGACCGTTCCGCCCGCGTACGGAGGGCAGACCCAGTACGGCACGTACATCTGCGGTTACACCCCCTCGCAGCTGCGGTCGGCGTACGGCCTCGACAAGCTGAACAAGGCCGGAGTGAACGGCAGGGGCCAGACGATCGCGATCATCGACGCCTACGCGTCGCCGACGATCCTGGACGATGCGAACACGTACGCGACCTCGCTGGGTGAGCCCACGCTGACTTCGGGCCAGTACCGGCAGATCGTCCCCACCCCGAGCCAGTTCGTCGACCAGGCCGCCTGCCAGCAGCCGAGTGGGTGGCAGACGGAGCAGACGCTCGACGTCGAGTCCTCCCACGCGATCGCGCCGGGGGCGAACATCCTCTACGTCGGTGGCTTCAACTGCGGTGGCGGACTGGATATCGCGATGTCGACCATCCTGGACAACAAGCTCTCGAACATCGTGAGCAACAGCTACGGCAACGCTGGAGAAGCGGTTCCGACCAACACGCTCCAGGGTCAGAACAACCTCTACATCCAGGCTGCGGGCGAAGGCATCGGGCTCTACTTCTCGAGTGGCGACAACGGTGACGAGGCGGCGCGCCTCGGCTACGCATCGCCGGACTTCGCGGCGTCGTCCCCGTGGGTGACCGCGGTCGGCGGGACGAGCCTCGGCATCGACCAGAGCGGCAGGATCGCGTACGAGACCGGATGGGGGAGCACCCGCGACTACATCATCCGCGACGCGTCGGGCACGCCCGTCTACAGCACGCCGCTTCCCGGGACTCCCTTCGAGAACTTCGGCGGATTCGCCGGGGGCGCGGGCGGAGGCACGAGCGCAGTGTTCGCCCAGCCGGACTACCAGCGGGGCATCGTCCCCACTTCCCTGGCGCACGGGTTCCGCGTCTCGCCGGATGTCGCGGCGATCGCCGACCCGTACACGGGGTTCCTGATCGGCTACAGCCCGATCGTCGACGACTCGACGCTCGCCACGGGCCAGTTCGGGAATGCGACCTACGGCGGCACGTCGCTCGCGACACCCGTCGTCGCCGCGCAGATCGCGATCGTGCAGCAGGCGACGCACAGGACGATCGGATTCGCGAACCCGACGCTGTACGGCCTGGACCGCATCCTGCCGAACAGCTTCCGTGACGTCGTGCCGCAGACGCCGACCCGCGCGCTCGAGTTCACCAGCCCGTCGAGCGGGAACAGCTATCTGGTGACCCTCGACGCCGACACGTCGCTGAAGACCGCGAAGGGCTATGACGATGTGACCGGTCTTGGTGGGGTGACGTTCACTCTGCTCACACTGCTGGCCTCCGGGCGGCATTAGCAGCCGCCGGCCAGCAGCAAGCCGGAGGGGCGGTCGCGTTTCGGGGCGCGGCCGCCCCTTCTTTCGGAATTGCACTGGTAGTGCCGCTACCGGTAGTGCTACTATCACTGCATGCTCATCACGGAACTCGCCGAAATCTCCGGCACGCCGGCGGCGACGATCAAGTATTACGTCCGTGAGGGCCTGCTGCCGGCGGGGGCGCGCGTCGGCGGCAACCGCACAGAGTACGCCGACTCCCACGCGCACCGGCTGCGGCTCATCCGCGCGATGCTCGAGGTCGGAAAGCTCTCGATCGGCGCAATCTCGAGCGTGCTCACGGCGCTCGACGATCCGGATGCTCCGATCGCCCACACCTTCGACATCGCCCAGCGTGCGCTGTCCCGCGACACCGTCTCGGGTATCTCGCAGGGCTCGGCCGCAGCCCTTGCCCGCGTGGACGGCGTCATCGATCGCGCCGGCTGGGGTGACTGCGGGGACAATCCTGGGCGCGAGATCGCGGCCCGCGTGGTCGACGCGTTCGACCGGGCCGGCTATCCACTACCCGATTCGTACCTCGATGCGTACGCGGCGGCGGCCCAGCATGTGGCCGAGGCCGACCTCGGCGCGGTCGCCCGACTGGCCGACCCGACGGACATGGCAGAGCTCATGGTCGTCGGCACGGTGCTCGGCGACACCCTCGCAGCGGGCCTCCGCCGCATCGCGCAGGCCTACGTCACGACAGAAAGGCGCATCTCATGAAAGCCGTCTTCGCCTGGCACCGTCCCTTGATGACGGTCGCCGCACTCATGGTGGTCTGCGCCGCCGTGTGCCTCGTCGGACTGGCCGTCGACCATCGGGTCGTGACCGGTGTCGACACCTGGCTGAAGCCCCTCAAGTTCTCGATCTCGATCTTCCTGTACAGCGTCACCTGGGCGTGGCTGATCGCGCACTTGCCCCGCTGGCGCCGGTTCGCGCACACCGTCGGCACCGTCATCGCGGTCGCTCTGATCGTCGAGCAGGTCGCCATCGTCGGCGCCGCGGCCGCGGGGACCACGAGCCACTTCAACGTCAGCACCCCGTTCGCGACGACCGTCTGGGCGATCATGGCGATCTCGATCACCACGCTCTACGCGTGCACGTTCCTCACGACGATCGCCGTGTTCTTCCTCCGCCTGCCGACCGCTTCAACCACCTTCGCCGTGCGGGCGGGCGCCGTCATCGCGCTCATCGGCATGGGGCTCGCCTACCTGATGACGAGCCCGACCTCCCAGCAGCTCTCGGACTTCCAGGGGATCGCCGGCGCGCACACGGTGGGGCTGGCGGATGGGGGACCCGGCCTTCCGCTCCTCGGCTGGAGCACGGTCGGGGGCGATCTGCGCATCCCGCACTTCGTCGGCATGCACGCGCTGCAACTGCTGCCGCTCTTCGCGATCCTCCTGGGCTGGCTCGGTCGGCGCTGGAGCCTGCTCGCTGACGACCGGATCCGGCTGCGCCTCGTGGTCGTCGCCGCGTTCGTCTACGTCGCGGTCCTTGCGCTGGTGACCTTCCAGGCGCTCGCCGGGGAGTCGATCGTGCACCCGGCCGGGGTGTTCCTCGTCGGTGGCTGGGTCATCGCGGCGGCGGCCGTCATGCTCGGTGGTGCTGCGCTGGTCGTGCATCCCCGGCCACGCGCATCCCTTCCCGGCACCGCGTAGGGCGGTTTACGGCGAGTGTCGCCGGTCCCGCCGAGGATCGCCGGTGCGGCGGATCATCTCGACGGGAACGGCGACACTCGGTCGCACGGGTTCGCTGCTAGCGGCGCGCCCGCAGCAGCTCGGCGACCCGGATGGCGTCACCCTCGGGCGCGTTCGACTTGCGGTCGGGCCGCGCAATGAACAGGTAGAGCAGTCCGGTGCCGGCGACGATGGCGAGGCCGATCAGGACGATCCAGTCGTTGACGAACACCCCGCTGTGGCCGGGCCACGCCAGCAGGACCATCGCGAAGATCCCGTAGGCGAGAGCGACCACGTTGATGACGTAGCCGGCCTTGCCCAGGTTGAACGGGCCAGCGGGCTTCCATCCCTTGATCCGCTGCCGCAGGGAGGCGAGCACCACCGACTGGAACGCGACGTAGATGCCGAGCACAGCGAACGACGTGATCTGGGTGAGCAGCTCGTCGGGTCCGAGATAGATGATCACGCAGATCAGCAGCGGGATCACGCACGCGACGATCAGTGCGTTGGTCGGGACCTTGCTGCGCGGCGACACCTTGGCGAGCCAGGTGTGCCCCGGGATCATCCCGTCGCGGGCGAACGAGAACAGCAGGCGGCTCGCCGCGGCCTGCAGGCTCAGCACGCACGAGAGGAACGCGGTGAGCGCGACGACGAGGAAGATCTTCGCGCCGACGTCGCCCAGGGCCGACTGCAGGATGTTCGGGATCGGGTCCGCGTCCTTGCCGTCGACGATCGCCTGCAGGTCGGGCGCCGCCATGACGTAGCCGCCGAACGCGAACAGGGCTGAGACGCCGCCGACGACGATCGTCATCATCATCGCGCGGGGGATGCGGCGGGCCGGGTTCTCGACCTCTTCGGCGACGTCGCCACAGGCCTCGAAGCCGTAGAAGAGGAACAGGCCCGCGAGTGCTGCGCCGAGGAAGGCCGTGATGTACGGACCGTTGCCCTGCACGCCCATCGTGTCGAAGAAGACGCTGAACGACTGGTGACGCTGGAAGATCAGCAGGTACAGGCCGACGGCGATGACGCCGATCAGCTCGGCGGCGAGGCCGATGCGCGCGACCCGACCCAGGGTCTTCGTGCCCGAGAAGTTGAAGGCGAGCGCGACCACCAGGAACAGCGTGGTGAGCCCCAGGGTCACCTCCTTGGTGACCGGGATGTCGAAGAGGCTGGCGAGGAAGCCGCTGCCGAACTCGGCGACCGCGGTGATCGTGACGATCATCGCCCAGATGTAGATCCAGGCGGCCATCCACGCATACCGGCGACCCCAGAGTCGCCTCGTCCACGGGTAGATGCCGCCGTGGATCGGATACTGCGAGACCACCTCGCCGAACACCAGCGAGACCAGCAGTTGGCCGGCGCCGACGATGAAGATCCAGAAGATCGAGGGCGGGCCGCCGGTGCTGACTGCGAGCGCGAAGAGCGAGTACACGCCGACGAGCGGCGAGAGATACGTGAAACCGAGGGCGAAATTCGCCCACAGCGACATCGATCGGTTGAAGGAATCCTCGTACCCCAGGACCGCCAGATGCTCGCCGTCGGCGAGGTGGTCGGAGGTGGACGGATTTGCTGACATTCGTTGCCTTCCGGGTCATACCAGAGGGCCGTGTGCGGTCACCGTTGACCGCGGGCACCTCGTCGTGTGTGCCCAATATAGTGGGAACCGCGCACTAAAACCTATAAAACAGGATGTTTAGTTGGTCTCGGCGTGTCAGCGGTCCCATCCGCGGTCCCTCCGCGGCGTTGAGACCGGGAAAAGTCCGCCGGAACGAACGATTCCAGCGGACTTTTCCCGGACTCAACGGGTGGGACTCAACGGGTGGGACTCGACGGGTGGGACTGCGCGAGGGCGCTCAGCCGATGCGGATCATCTTCTTGTTGACGAACTCGTCGGCGCCGAACCGGCCGAGCTCGCGTCCGGAGCCCGACCGCTTGATGCCGCCGAACGGCAGCTCGGCGCCGTCGGCGAGCACGACGTTGACGAACACCATGCCGGCCTCGATCTGGTCGGCGACCCGCAGGGCCTGCTGCTCGTCGGTCGTGAAGAGGTACGAGCCGAGGCCGAACGGGGTGTTGTTGGCGATGCGCACGGCGTCCGCCTCGTCTTTCGCGCGGAAGACCTGCGCGACCGGACCGAAGAACTCCTCCTGGGAGGCCGGGTTCTCCGGGGTCACGTCGGTGAGCACCGTGGTCTCGAAGAACGCCCCGTTGCGACCGCCGCCGCGCACCAGGGTCGCGCCGTTCTCGACCGCGCGCTTGACCTGCTCGTCGAGGCCCTCCGCCGCCTTGAGCGACGAGAGCGGGCCGAGCGCCGAGTCGTCGCTGGTCGGGTCGGAGGCCTCCACCTCGGCGAGCTTGGCGGTGAACTTCGCCAGGAACGAGTCGTACAGCTCGTCGGCGACGACGAACCGCTTGGCCGCGTTGCACGACTGGCCGCTGTTGTCGAGACGCGCGTCGACCGCGTTCTGCACGGTCGCATCCAGATCGTCGGTCGACAGCAGGATGAACGGGTCCGAGCCGCCGAGCTCGAGCACGACCTTCTTGAGGTTGCGGCCGGCGATCTCGGCGACCGCAGCGCCTGCCCGCTCGGAGCCGGTGAGCGAGACGCCCTGAACGCGCGGGTCGGCGATGACCTTCTCGATCTGGTCGTGGGACGCGTAGATGTTGACGTAGGCGCCCTCGGGGAAGCCCGCGTCGAGGAACATCCGCTCGATCGCCGCTGCCGACTCCGGGCACTGCTCGGCGTGCTTGAGAAGGATCGTGTTTCCGATGATCAGGTTGGGTCCGGCGAAGCGGGCGACCTGGTAGTAGGGGAAGTTCCACGGCATGATGCCGAGCAGCACACCCAGCGAACTCCGACGGATGAGCGCCGAGCCCTCGCCGGCCAGCAGCGTGATCGGCTCGTCTTTGAGCAGATCCCCCGCGTTGTCGGCGTAGTAGCCGTAGATGTCGCCAGCGAAGTCGACCTCGCCGAGCGCCTGCTCGATCGGCTTACCCATCTCGCGCACGATGATCTCGGCGAGCTCCTGGCGCCGCTCGACGTGGAGTTCGCCCACGCGGCGGATGAGGGCGGCGCGCTCGGCGACCGTGGTGGAGCGCGACCAGGTGCGGTGTGCTTCGTCGGCGCGGCCGATCGCAGCATCGAGCTCGGCGTCCGTGATGGTCGGGTAGGTCTTCACCGTCTCACCGGTGGCAGGGTTGATGACTGCGTAGCTCATGTGAGTCTCCTTTTCAGGTGCACGCGCGCCCTCAGGGTCTGCCGCGATGCACACTCTCGTGTCTCAAACATATAACAACGGATGATTGTTCACGAGGCGTCGGTTTCGACGGCCAGTGCGAACGGGGTGCCCGCGCACGCGAGCAGTTCGTAGCCGCTCGCGCCGGATGCGGGCGGCCGTGCGGGAAGCAGCGTTCCGACGGCGAGCGTCGGGTCGGTCGAGACCATCACCCGGCCCTGCTCATTCACCAGCGTGACCGGCTGCCCGATCGCCAGCAGTGTCGGAAGCAGTTCCCGCTCGAGCCGCTTCACATAGATGTCCGCGCCCACCACGCCGATCATCGTGCCGTCGATCTCCGCCGGCATCGTCAGCGTGACGATGTAGTCGCAGGTGCAGAGGTGATCGACGTACGGCCCGGTGATGTGCGTCTGGTGCGTGGTCTCGGGGATGCTGTACCACTCGAGCGATCGGAAGTCGCGCAGGTAGTCGGCATAGCCCCGCGTCGAGAGGTCGAGCTTCGTCGGGCCGTCGGTCGTGCCCAGGAGAGGGTTGTCCTCGAGCGGTCCGAGCCACCAGGCGAAATGCACGTCGCGGCCGCGGACGTAGGCGGGAGCCGCGATGAACCCGGCGCCGATGAGCACCGCGTCGTCGGCGGTGAGCGACGGGAGCACGAGCGCCGACGCGAGCTCGTCGAGCTTCGACGGCGTGGTCTCGGCGGGACCGCGGGCGATCTGCTCGCGCCACTGGGCGAGCTGGTCGAAGACGCCGTCGAACAGCGAACTGACGAGTCCGGCGCCGTCGTCGACGCTCGGGTGTCCTGTCGTCGCCTGCCTAGCCATCGAGCGCTCCGCCCTTCTCGAGTCCGGCCCGAGCGGCCAGGAGCCATTCAGCGATCGACCGGATGAGGGCGGTCACCTGGGCACGGGCCGCTTCGCCGTCGCGGGAGGCGATGGCGTCGGCGATGGCGCGGGTCGCGGCCGACGTGCGGTCGCGCATCCCGGAGTCGGACATCCCGAGCCAGAGGACCGGACCGAATTCGGCCTGGAGCCGGATCTGTTCGCGCACGAGACGCGTTGACTGGCTGAGGACGGCGAGTTCGAGGAAGAATCCTCCCGCGTTGCGCCGGGCTTCTGCCGGCGTGCTGAAGTCGGCGGCGTCGAGCCAGTTGCGCAGCCGTTCGTCGTCGGCCGGCGCCGAGCGTTCCGCGGCGCGATCGGCGCAGGCCGCGGCGATGGCCGTGATGTAGACGGCGAGGTCGGAGAGCTCGACCTGCGAGAGGCCGCGCAACCGTGCGCGGACCAGCGCGGCGTGCGGGGCAGGCGATTCGATGACGAAGCTCCCGCCGTCGCGGCCCCGCCGCGTTTCGACGAGGCCGGCCTCGCGGAGGATGCCAAGCCCCTCGCGCGCGGTCACGAGCGCGACCCCGAACCGTCGGGCGAGTTCTGCCTCGCTCGGTAGGCGCTCGCCGGCCACGAGCACGCCGAGTACGATCGCATCCGTCAACCGCTGGGCGACCTGTTCTGCGCGCCCCGCTCCCGCGAGCTGCGCGAAGACCGCGTCACGCGCACCTGGCGCGGAGCGGGTCGGCCCGACGAGACTGGTCATGGGTGCACCATGGAATCACACTATCCGCACGAGGGGCTGACGGCGGCACGGACCGCAAAATCATTCGGTATAGAATGAATTGTTTTTTGGAGCATCGATGAGGAGGTCCGGATGAGCGGCACTGCATCCCCGGGTGCGCTCGCCGGAATCCGCGTCGCCGACTTCTCACGCGTGCTCGCCGGTCCGTACGCGACGATGATGCTCGCAGACTTCGGCGCCGACGTCATCAAGGTCGAGAGCCCGGACGGCGACGACACGCGATCGTGGACTCCGCCGGTGGATGCGAGCGGGCAGTCCACCTACTTCGCCGCGGTCAATCGCAACAAGCGCTCGGTCGTCTGCGACCTGCGAACTGAGGACGGCCTGGCGGCGGCGCGTGCCATAGCGGGTACGGCGGATGTGGTGGTCGAGAACTTCCGGGCCGGCGTGATGGAACGCTTCGGGCTCGACGCGGCCACCCTCCAGGCGGCGAACCCCGGGCTCGTGTACTGCTCGATCACCGGGTTCGGCCGTCAGCAGGGCGCGGCGCTCGCCGGATACGACCTGCTCGTGCAGGCCGTCGGCGGCCTCATGAGCATCACCGGCCAGCCGGACGGGGCACCCACCAAAGTCGGTGTCGCGGTCGTGGATGTGCTCACCGGCCTGAACGCTCTGTCGGGCATCCTCCTGGCCCTCCGCGAACGCGACCGCACCGGCATCGGCCAGCGCGTCGAGGTCGACCTGCTCACCTCCCTGCTCGCCGGGCTCACCAACCAGGCGTCCAGCACCCTCGCGACCGGCGTCGCGCCCCGGCGACTCGGGAACGCGCATCCGAGCATCGCGCCCTACGAGGTGTTCGAGGCGTCCGACCGCGAATTGGTGGTCGCCGTCGGCAACGACAAGCAGTTCCGATCGTTCGCCACGATCCTCGGGCTGCCGGGACTCGCCGACGACGCGCGCTTCGCGACCAACGAGTCGCGTGTTGCGCACCGCGCGGACCTGCGCGCGACCGTCAACGACGCTCTCGGCGTGGGAACGGCCGCGCACTGGGTGTCGGCGTGCGCGGCGACCGGCGTCCCGGCCGGGCTCGTCAACAGCGTGGCCGAAGCGTTCGACTTCGCCGCGTCGCTCGGCCTCGACGCGGTCGCGCAGGTCTCCGACGACGCGACCGGCCGCGTCCAGGTGCAGCCGGCCAATCCCATCCACCTCTCGTCCGCGCCCGCACGCTACGAGCGGGTCGCACCGGCGCTCGGAGAGCACGACGGCGCGGTCTGGCTCGACGAGGCGAGCCGGGCATCCGCATCCCGCCCCGCAACTGCACCCGCAACACCCTAGAACGGAAGAAGGAACCCCGTGGGCACCCTGCTCGAGGACGCTTTCAGCATCGACCCCCTGCTCAGCGACGACGAACGCGACTGGGCCGCGAAGGCCCGCACGTTCGCGACCGAACGCATCCGGCCGGTGATCGAGCAGGACTTCGAAGACAAGTACTTCCGCCGCGAATTCGTCGGCGAACTCGGCGCGCTCGGTCTGCTCGGCATGCACCTCAGGGACGAGGGTTGCGCGGGCGCCGGCGCGGTCAGCTATGGTCTGGTCTGCCTGGAGCTCGAAGCGGCGGACAGCGGATGGCGCACCTTCGTCTCGGTGCAGGGATCGCTGGCCATGAGCGCGATTTCGAAATTCGGTTCCGACGAGCAGAAACACGAATGGCTGCCGCCGATGGCGCGCGGTGAGCGCATCGGATGCTTCGCGCTCACAGAGCCCGGCGGCGGCAGCGACCCGGCAGGGATGCTCACCTTCGCCCACCGCGAGGGCGACGACTGGGTGATCCGAGGCAGCAAGCGGTGGATCGGGCTCGCGAGCATCGCGGATGTTGCGGTCGTCTGGGCGGCGACGGATGAGGGAGTGCGCGGGTTCCTGGTGCCGACCTCGACGCCCGGGTTCACGGCGACGCCGATCGACGGCAAGCTGTCGATGCGGGCCTCCATCCAGTGCGACGTGGCGCTCGACGACGTACGGGTGCCGGCGGATGCGATGCTGCCGGGCGCGCGGGGGCTGTCCGGTCCGTTCAGCTGCCTCAACGAAGCCCGGTATGGAATCGTGTGGGGCGCGATGGGCGCGGCGCGGTCCTGCCTCGAAGCGGCGTTGGGGCGCGCGACCAGCCGCGAAGTCTTCGGCAAGCCGATCGGCGCAAGGCAGCTCGTGCAGCAGAAGCTCGCCGACATGTTCGTCGAATACGAGAAAGGTGTGCTGCTCGCGCTGCATCTCGGCAGGCTGAAGGAACGTGGCGACCTGACCCCGACCCAGATCAGCGTCGGAAAACTCAACAGCGTTCGCGAGGCGCTGAAGATTGCGGGGGAGGCACGCAGCATCCTCGGCGGCGACGGTATCACCAATGAGTTCCCGGTGATGCGGCACCTCGCGAATCTCGAATCGGTGCGCACGTACGAGGGGACGGATGAGATCCACACCCTCGTGCTCGGCCGCGCGCTCACCGGACTGGCGGCGTTCTCGTGAGTGCGGGTTCGTCTGCTGGGGAGGCGGCGGGCGCGAGCGCATCGGCCGGCCCGGCTTCGGTGGACGCCGCAGCATCGCGGGCTGCCGCGAGCGGCGTCGGATCGACGTCGCGCGAAGAACGTGCCCTCTGGCTCGAAGCGCTCGCTGCTGCGCTGGAAGCGCACCGGGCCGAACTCGCCGGGATCGCGCACCGCGAGACCCACCTGAGCGAGGCGCGACTCGACGGTGAGGTGACCAGAACGGCCGCGCAGCTGCGGTTCTTCGCCGGAGTCGCCCGCGATGGCGGCTATCTGGAGGCGACTCTGGACTCGCCGGACCCGTCGACCATTCCGCCGCGGCCGGACCTCCGGCGGATGCTGCGGCCGATCGGTCCCGTCGCCGTGTTCACCGCATCCAATTTCCCGTTCGCGTTCTCGGTGCTGGGCAACGACACGGCGTCGGCGCTCGCCGCCGGATGCGCGGTCGTGGTGAAAGCCCACCCGGGTCATCCGGAGTTGTCGCGGCGCACTGCGTCGATTGCGGTCACCGCGCTCGCGGATGCGGGCGCGCCGGACGGGGTGTTCTCGCTGGTCGAAGGCGTGGAGGCGGGGGTCGCGCTGGTGCAGCATCCCGCGATCGCAGCCGTCGGGTTCACGGGCTCCGAGCGGGGCGGGCGTGCGCTCTTCGACCTTGCCTGCGCGCGGCCGGCACCCATCCCGTTCTATGGGGAGCTCGGGAGCATCAACCCGGTGGTGGTGACGAGCGCCGCGGCGCAGGAGCGCGCGGCGTCACTCGCAGCGGGACTCGTCGGGTCGTTCACCAGGGACGGCGGGCAGTACTGCACGAAACCCGGACTCGTGTTCGTGCCGTCGGGCAGCGGATTCGAGGATGCGCTGGCCGAGTCGGTGGCGCTTGCTCCGGCGCAGCGACTGCTGACGGATGGGATGACCGGCGCGTTCGCACAGGGGGCGGCGTCGCTCGCCCGGCGTGAGGAGGTCCAGGTCATCGGAACCGTGCGTGGCGTCGACGAGGCTGAGGCCTCGGATGGTAGTGCGCCTGTCGTCGTGCTGGTCGATGCGCCGGATTTCCTGGCGTCGAGCGCGGTGTTCCTGGCCGAGTGCTTCGGGCCGCTGACGGTCGTCGTGCGGTATCGCGACGACGCCGAACTGGCCGCGTCGGTCGGGAAGCTCGAGGGGTCGCTGACGGCGACCATCCAGCATGCGGCGGACGAGGATGTCGCCGGGCTCACGGAAGCGCTGTCCCGCGTCGCGGGCAGGGTCGTGTTCAACGGCTGGCCGACCGGGGTGGCGATCGCGTGGTCGCAGCATCACGGTGGTTCGTGGCCCGCGACGACGGCATCCGTGCACACGTCGGTCGGAGCGACGGCGATCCGGCGCTTCCTGACGCCGGTGGCGTACCAGGATGCTCCGGCGTCCGCTCTGCCCGTCGAGCTGCGCGACGGTAACCCGCTGGGCGTGCCGCGCCGCGAAGACGGCGTGCTGCGCGGCTAGGTGTGCCGCCGGGGTGAGCGTGTCGAGGGTGACAGTTACGGTCGAGAGTGGCCTGCGGAACAGGCAGGCTCGACCGTAACTGTCACCCTCGATGCGGTTGGGGCGGCCGCGCCGAGCGTTACTGGACGTAGCGGTCGGCGACCGTGAGGGCTGCGTCGATCGCGGCGAGGCCGTGGCGCAGTTCGCCTTCGCCGATGATCAGCGGCGGCGCGATGTGTACCCGGTTGAAGTGGGTGAACGGCCAGACGCCCGCAGCCTTGCACGCGGCGGCGACTTCGCCCATCGGGGCAGCATCCGCGCCGGCGGCGTTGAACGGCACGAGCGGTTCGCGCGTCTCCCGCGACCGCACCAGTTCGAGTGCCCAGAACATTCCGCGTCCTCGTACCTCGCCGAGCGACCGGTGGCGTTCGAGCCAGGACGTGATCTCCGGTTCGATGACCCGCTCGCCGAGGTCGCGCGCGCGCCCCAGGATGTTGTCGCGCTCGAACACATCGAACGTCGCTACGCCGGCAGCACAGGCGAGTGGATGCCCGGAGTAGGTGAGTCCGCCCTGGAACGACACGTTGTCGAAGAACGACGCGATGCGGTCGGAGATGACGACCCCGCCGAGCGGCACATAGCCGGAGTTGACGCCTTTGGCGAAGGTGATCAGGTCGGGGGTGACCCCGAACGCGTCCACGGCGAACCATTCACCCAAGCGGCCGAACCCGACCATCACCTCGTCGGCGATGTAGACGATTCCGTACTTGTCGCACAGTTCGCGGACGCCGGCCAGGTAGCCGGGCGGTGGGACCAGCACACCGTTGGTGCCGACGACCGTCTCGATGATGATCGCGGCGACGGTCGCGGCGCCTTCGAGCACGATCACGTTCTCGAGGTGCTCGAGCGCGCGCTGCGCCTCTTCTTGGGGAGTGGTCGCGTGGAACGCCGACCGGTACAGGTACGGCCCGAAGAAGTGAGCGACGGATGAGTCGCTCTGCTCGTTCGCCCAGCGACGCGGGTCGCCGGTCAACGAGATGGCCGTCGACGTGCCGCCGTGGTACGAGCGGTACATCGACAGGACCTTGCGGCGCCCGGTGACGCGCCTCGCCATCCGCACCGCATACTCGTTGGCATCTGCGCCACCGTTGGTGAAGAAGACCTTGTTGAGGTCGCCGGGCGCCACGCGGGCGATACGACGGGCGAGTTCTCCACGGACGTCGCTGGCCATCGACGGCTGGATGGTCGCAAGCCGCCCGGCCTGGTCCTGGATCGCCCGGACGAGATCGGGGTGCTGGTGACCGAGGTTGAGGTTGACGAGCTGTGAACTGAAGTCGAGGTAGGCGTTGCCCTCGTAGTCCCAGAACGTCGAGCCCTCGCCCGCAGCGATGGGCAGCGGGTTGATCTGGGCCTGCGCGCTCCACGAGTGGAAGACGTGGTTGCGGTCGTCGGAGCGGACCTGCTGCTCGGCGGCCGCGTCCCCGAACGGATGCTCGACGCCGAGCCGGTCGCTGTAACCGGTCGTTGCCCCGGACGCGTTCGCCAGCCGCGGAGCCTGGATGGTGTCTGTCATCGGGATGCCTTTCAGGAGTTGCCGGGGAACGCGAGTTCGATCTTGGAGTGCACCGGGTCGGGCCAGCGCGACGTGACGACCTTGCTCCGCGTGTAGAAGTGGAACGATTCCGGCCCGTAGATGTGCGCGTCGCCGAACAGGGACTTCTTCCACCCGCCGAACGAGAAGGAACCGACCGGGACGGGAATGGGTACGTTGATGCCGACCATGCCGACCTCGATCTCGAACTCGAACTGCCGGGCCGCCCCACCGTCCCGGGTGAAGAGAGCCACGCCGTTGCCGTACTGGTTGGCGTTGATGAGCGCGATCGCCTCGTCGAACGTCTTGACGCGCACGACCGACAGCACCGGACCGAAGATCTCGTCTGTGTAGACGCGCATGTCGGTTGCGACGTTGTCGAGAAGGCTGACTCCGATGAAGAATCCGTCGGTGTCGAACGCCTTCTGCGAGCCATCGACGACGACGGTCGCTCCTTCGGCCGCCGCGCCGGTCACGTAGGAGGCGACCTTGTCCCGGTGCTCGCGAGTGATCAGCGGTCCCATCTCGGACTCGGCACGCGTGCCGTCGCCGATGACGAGGGAGCCGAGGCGTCGCTCGATGGCGGCGACGAGAGGATCGCCGACCTCACCGACGGCGACCAGCACGCTGACCGCCATGCAGCGTTCGCCCGCTGAGCCGTAGGCGGCGGAGACCGCGGCGTCGGCGGCAGCTTCGATGTCGGCGTCTTCGAGGACGACCATGTGGTTCTTCGCCCCGCCCAGTGCCTGGACGCGTTTTCCGTTCGCGCTCGCGCGCTGGTAGATCGACTGGGCGATCGGGGTGGAGCCGACGAAGCTGACGGCGTCGACGTCGGGGCTGTCCAGGATCGTGTCCACGGCGATCTTGTCTCCGTGGACGACGTTCAGCACACCGGCCGGAAGGCCCGCTTCGAGGAACAGTTCGGCGAGGAAGACGGACGCGGACGGGTCCTTCTCGCTGGGCTTGAGCACGACGGTGTTGCCGCAGGCGATGGCGCTGGCGACCATCCAGAGCGGGACCATGACGGGGAAGTTGAACGGCGTGATGCAGCCGACGACACCGACGGGCTGCTTGATGCTGTGCACGTCGATGCCCGTGGACACCTGCTGGCTGTACTCGCCCTTCAGGAGGTTGATCAGCCCGGAGGCGAATTCGACGTTCTCGAGACCGCGACCGATCTCGCCGGCTGCGTCGGAGAGGACCTTCCCGTGCTCGCTGGTGACGATCGCCGCCAGCTCCGGAGTGCGCTCCTTGAGCAGGTGGCGGAGGCGGAACATGACGTCGGCGCGCTTCGTCAGACTGGTCGCGCGCCACGCCGGGAGGGCCGCCCGTGCCGCGGCGATGGCGGACTCGACGTCGGAGACGGAACCGAGGATGACCTCGTGCTGCTGGTCGCCGGTGGCGGGGTTGAAGACGGGACCGGTGCGTTCGGCGGTGCCGAACGCTTCACCGTTGACGATGTGTCGAATGAGGGCCACGAGCGGCCATCCTCTCTGAACGGGGCGGCGGCCGCACGCGTCTGTGCAACTCTGCCGGACAAAATGCCCGGACTGGGCACTAGGCTTACATCCCAATGATTGCAGAGCAGTTCGGGAGGATTCCGTGCCAGATCGTCGCGGCTTTGGTATCGCCAGTACATATCGTCCGGAGACGGGCGCGCCGGTGACGGATGCCGGCGCGGTTCTGCCGACCATTCGCGAGGTCCTCCGGTTCGAGGAGGTCGCCGCAGCCGTGCCCGAGGTGCTGGCGGGCGCCGAGAACCTCGACCGGCCGGTGCGTTGGGTGCACGTGACGGAGACCGCATCCGTCGCCCACTTGGTGAGCGGGGGCGAGCTGCTGCTGTCGACCGGTGTCGGCTGGCCGAGCGACGATGCGGGCCTACGCGGATACATCGCGCAGCTCGTCAGTGTCGGCATCGCGGGGCTCGTCCTCGAACTCGGTGTCCGCTTCGACGCCGTCCCTCCGGCCCTGATCGCGGAATCCGCATCTCGCGGTCTCCCGCTGATCGTGCTTCATCGCGAGGCCCGGTTCGTGGCCATCACCGAGGCGGTGCACTCCCGGATCATCTCAGATCAGATGGCTGCGCTGCGGGCACGGGACGACATCCATGCGCTCTTCACCGAGCTGAGCCTGCGCGGAAGCCCCGCCGACTTCATCGTCTCCCAGGTCGGCCGGGTGCTCGGCGCTCCCGTCGTGCTCGAGAACCTGAACCACCAGGTCGTCGCGTTCGAGGCGCTCGATGCCGGGGACGACGTGCTCGCCGATTGGGAGCAGCGCTCCCGGCTCGCCCATCGCTCCCGCGACACGGACTGGCTGATCACACCGGTCGAGGCGCGAGGGATCCGCTGGGGCCACCTCATCGCCCTGGGCGGCGACCCGCACCCGGCCGGGCGCTCGAACGTGCTCGAGCAGGCCGCCGTTGCGCTCGCGCTCAGCCGGCTCGCCGATCGCGATGCCGACGAGTGGACCCGCCAGAGCCACGAGCACCTTCTCGGCGCCCTCGTCGGGGGGCGCTTCAGCAGCGAGCGCGGCCTCGTTGCGCGGTTCGAAGCCGCAGGGATAGCGGTGCGGGGGCGACGGCTGGTCGGGCTCGCGCTCGCATCGCGCTCGGGGACGGCCGACGCATCCGCTGCGCTCGCCGCCGCGCGCGAGATCGGCGTGGATGCACTTGCCGGCGCCCATCCGGCCGCACAGAGCGTGCAACTCGTCGTCGCGCTCTCGCTGGGGCAGAACCAGCAGCTGACCGACCATGCCATTGACACGTTCGCCCGTCGTTTTGCTCATGCAGCAAGTCTTCCCGTCGAGGATCTTGTGGTGGCTGTCGGGGCTGAAGCTGTGGACATCCCCGGCCTCCTCGCCTCTGTGGAGGAGGCGACGGAACTCCTGGCGCGCAATGGCGGCAGCAGGCGAAGAAATCTCACCGTCCACCGGGTCGACGACCGGCCACTGCTGCGATTCATCAACTCGTTCGGAAGCGACCCCCGGCTCCAGGCGCACAGTGAGAAGATGCTCCGCCCGCTCATCGAGTACGACCTCGACAACGGGGGCGACCTGCTCACTGTGCTCCGCGCATACGCCGCGAATCCCGGAAACCGCACGAAAGCGGCCGCATCGAGCCACCTCTCGCGCTCCGTCTTCTACCAGCGGATCGCCCTGATCGAGGATCTCCTCGGCGCCGACCTCGACGACGGCGAGACCGTGAGCGCCCTCCACGCCGCCCTCCTGGCGCGCCGCACCCGCGCCTGACCGAATCCAGACACGTTGAGCCCGGGAAAAGTCCGCTGATCCGGCGGAATCAGCGGACTTTTCACGGACTCAACGGGCGGCGGGCACAGCGCGCCCGCCGCACGCTCAGCCCAGGTAGACCTTGCGAAGCGTCTCGGTGACCGTCCAGACGGTGCGGGCGCCCGCGCGCAGCTGCACCACGTCGCCCGGGCCGAGCAGCATCCACGCGCCGGTGTCGACGAACTCGATCGTCGCGCGCCCCGACACCACCACGAACAGCTCGTCCGCTTCGACGTCGCTCATCGCACCCGGAGTCATCTCCCACACGCCCACCTCGTGGTCGCCGAACGCGCCGAGCACACACGACCCGGTCGTCGGCGAACCGGTCACGACCTGGTCGTGCGGCACGGGCTCGCGGTCGAGTTGGAGGTCGGCTGCGCCGATGCGGCCGACCCTTTCGAGTACATCCATGTGCAGTGCTCCGATCGGGTTTTCGGGGTGTGGGACGGGTCAGGAGTCGAAGCCGAGGCCGACCGCGTCGAGGGTCCTGAGGAACAGGTTGCGCTTGCCGTCGTTGTGGTCGGCACGGTCGAGGGACCAGCGGGTCAGGTTGATGCCGAGCGAGGCGGCGGGCTCTGGCGGGAAGGGCAACGGGCGGCTCTTCACGAATGCGAGTTCGGTGCGCTCGGTCGCCCGGCCGTCGAGGAGGTCGAGCATCACTTGCGCGCCGAAATGCGTGGATGCCACCCCGAGCCCGGTGAACCCTGTGGCGTAGGCGACGCGTCCGTCGCGCGCACTGCCGAAGAACGCGCAGAACCGGCCGCACGTGTCGATGGCGCCGGCCCACTTGTTGGTGAAGCGGATCCCCTCCAGCTGAGGGAAGGTCGTGAAGAAGTGGCTCGCCAGGCGCCGGAACGTCTCCGGGCGGTCCTCGTAGTCGTCGCGGATGCGCCCGCCGTAGTGATAGATCGCATCGTAACCGCCCCAGAGGATGCGGTTGTCGCGGCTCAGGCGGTAGTAGTGGAACTGGTTCGCCGAGTCGCCGAGGCCCTGTCTGCCATTCCAGCCGATGGAGGCGAGTTGCGCATCCGTCAGCGGTTCGGTCATGAGCACGTAGTCGTAGACGGGGACGGTCGCGAGCCGGTTGCGCTTCAGCAGCGATGGGAACACGTTGGTGGCGAGCGCGACCTTGTGCGCCCGAACGGTGCCACGCGGGGTGCGGAGTTCGGCGCCCTGCGCGACGCTGAGGCTGCCGGTCTCAAGGCCCGTCACCGGGGTGTTCTCGAAGATCTCGACGCCGAGTTCGGCGCACGCGCGGGCGAGGGCGACAGTCAGCTTCGCGGGGTGGATGAGGGCGGAGTCGCGGCTGCGGAACAGCCCGGCCTCGAAGGTGGGCGAGTTCACCTCCGCACGCACCGCCGCCGTGTCGAGGAACTGGGCGTCATCGCCGTTCGCGCCCTCGAGGAGCCACTCGACCTGGTGGGGTTCGGTGGCGATGTCGATCGCACCGTTGCGCTCGAAGTCGCAGTCGAGCGCCAGCTCGCTGACGGTGCGCTCGATCTCGTCGAGGTTCGCCCGTCCGAGTGCCTGGAGCCGGTCGAATTCGCCGGGGAAGCGCGTGAGTCCGTTGTCGTCGCCGTGGGTGAGGCTCGCTTCGCAGAAGCCACCGTTGCGCCCGGATGCCGCCCAGCCGATCTGCCTCGCCTCCAGCAGCACGACCCGAAGCGCGGGATTGGTGCGCTTGGCCAGGAGGGCCGTCCACAGGCCGGAGTAGCCACCGCCCACCACGGCGAGGTCGCAGTGGGTGTCCGCGGTCAGCATCTGATAGCCGTCGGCCGGAGCGTCCTCGATCCAGAACGGCGACTGGCGCGTGCCGGTCAGCGCGTGCTCGACGACGGATGCATCCGGTCGCCTTCGTTCGAAAACAGTGCTGCCCACGTCGGTCCCCGCCTCTTCGCCCTGGTTCCTGACATTCTCCCGGCCCGAGCGGGGGCGCGAGTGCCGGATTCCGTCGTGAAATCGTGATTTTCCGATCATTCCGTCCGGCTCGTCCGCTTGACCCTGAAGGACATCTAGCCGACCGGCTGGTGCCGCTCGAGGAAGGTGTACACCTCGGTGGCGTCGACACCGGGGAACGTTCCCGTCGGCAGAGCGGCGAGCAGGCTCGTCGGGGTGCGGGCGCTCGGCCAGGACTGCCCCTCCCATTTCTCGGCCAGGTCGGTCGGCGCCTGCCGGCAGCACGATTCGTCCGGGCAGCGGGACACGGCCCGGTACGGGGTCTCGCGGCCGCGGAACCACTTCACGTGCTCGAACGGCACGCCCACGCTCACCGAGTAGTCGCCCTCCTTGGCCTTCTCGATGCGTGACGTGCACCAGAACGTGCCGCGCGGGGTGTCCGTGTACTGGTAGTACGGGCTGAATCGGTCGTCGACATCGAACACCGTGCGCGCGGTCCAGCTGCGGCAGACGGTGGTTCCCTCGATCGCACCGAGCGCATCCGAGGGGAAGGCGACGGAGTCGTTCTCGTAGGCCTTGATGATGGTCCCGGACTCGTGCACCTTCATGAAGTGCACCGGGATGCCCAGCCGCGCGGTGGCGAGGTTGGTGAACCGGTGGGCGGCCGTCTCGTATGAGACGGCGAAGGCGTCGCGGAGGTCCTCCATCGAGATGCGCCGGAAGTTCTTCGCCTCGGCGAGGAAGGCCACCGCGTCCTTCTGGGGCAGGAGGATGGCAGCGGTCAGGTAGTTGGTCTCGACGCGCTGCCGGAGAAAGTCTGCGTAATTTCTGGGCTCGTCGTGCCCGCACAGGTGGGACGCGAAGGCCTGCAGGATGGGCGAACGGGAGTCCCTGGACGCGGACTGCTCGGTCGGCAGGTAGATCCGGCCGTTGCGCTTGTCGGTGACCGAACGTGTCGAGTGAGGCAGGTCGCCGACGTAGTGCAGCGAGAATCCGAGGTGGCTCGCCATGTCGGAGACGACCTGCTGCGACACCGGGCCACCGGTGTGGCCGACCGCCGCGAGCAGCTCGGTGGCCATGTCCTCGAGCTCGCCGAAGTAGTTGTCGCGGGCGCGCATCGTGCGCCGCAGCTCGGCGTTCGCCCTGCGCGCCTCCTCCGGGGTGGCGGCCCGCTCGCGATGGAGCCGCTCGACCTCCTGGTGGAGAGCGAGGATCGTGCGCAGGTTCTCGTCGCTCTGGGCCTTGGAGATCCGCACCGGTTCGAGGCCGAGTGCCGCGAAGACGGGACCGCGCTGTGCGCGTTCGACCGCGATCTCGAGGGCCGCTCGCTCGTTCGGCGGCTCGGGCGACAGCAGGTCGTCGACGGAGACGGAAAGGGCGGATGCGATGGAGCGCAGCAGGGACAGCCGGGGTTCGCGGTTGCCGTTCTCGATCGTCGAGACCTGCGAGGGCGCGCGGTCGATGGCTGCGGCGAGGGCGTCGAGGGTGAGCCCGCGCTGAATGCGGAACGCCCGGATGCGCCTGCCCAGGGTGAGCGCGTCGATGTCCGCACCGGTGTCGGCGTCGGGTTCGGGGTCCCCGGCGAACGCGATCGTTCGGGTGGCTTCAGTGCCTCTCATGCAGGACATGGTGACACGGCTCGGAAGTTCTGACAAACAGAAGAACCGCGGAAATTCTGTCGACCAATCTCAGCTCCGGGGGTTGCGTGGCACGAATGATCGATGCAAGAGCCCGACCCGCTACCGATGGAGGACCGACGTGAGCACCGCAGACAGCAGCACCAGCAGACCCGGCGACGTGACGCAGACGGCAGCCGAGCTGCAGCTCGAATGGGATGCGGACCCGCGCTGGGAGGGCATCCGCCGTGACTACACCGCCGCCGACGTGGTCGCCCTCCGCGGCACCGTGCGGGAGGAGCGCACGCTCGCGCGCCGTGGCGCCGAAAAGCTGTGGGAGCTCATCCACGACAACGGCAGCGCGGACGACCCGCAGTGGGTCGCCGCCCTCGGAGCGCTCACCGGCAACCAGGCCGTGCAGCAGGTTCGCGCCGGCCTGAAGGCCATCTACCTCTCCGGCTGGCAGGTCGCTGCTGACGCGAACCTCTCCGGCCAGACCTACCCCGACCAGAGCCTCTACCCGGCGAACTCGGTGCCCGCCGTCGTCCGCCGCATCAACAACGCGCTGCTGCGCGCCGACCAGATCGCCTCCACAGAAGACGGCGGCGACCAGCGCGACTGGCTCGCCCCGATCGTCGCGGATGCGGAAGCCGGGTTCGGCGGTCCGCTCAACGCCTACGAACTCATGCACTCGATGATCGAAGCCGGCGCGGCCGGCGTGCACTGGGAGGACCAGCTGGCGAGTGAGAAGAAGTGCGGGCACATGGGAGGCAAGGTGCTCGTGCCGACCGGGCAGCACATCCGCACCCTCAACGCAGCGCGACTGGCTGCGGACGTCGCGGGCGTCCCGACGATCGTGATCGCCCGCACGGACTCCCTCGCGGCGTCGCTGCTCACCAGTGACCACGACGAGCGCGACCGCGCGTTCCTCACCGGCGGGCGCACCGCCGAAGGCTTCTACGAAGTGCGCAACGGTCTCGACCCCGTGATCGCGCGCGGCCTGGCCTACGCGCCGTATGCCGACCTATTGTGGGTCGAATCCGCCGAGCCCGACCTGGACCTCGCGCGCACGTTCGCCGAGCGCATCCACCGCGACTTCCCCGGCAAGAAACTCGCCTACAACTGCTCGCCGTCGTTCAACTGGCGATCCCACCTCGACGACGACCAGATCGCCCGGTTCCAGCGGGAGCTCGCGGCCATGGGCTACGCGTTCCAGTTCATCACGCTGGCCGGGTTCCACGCCCTCAACCACTCCATGTTCACGCTCGCGACGGACTACGCCGAGCGCCACATGAGCGCCTACGTCGAACTGCAGGAAGCCGAATTCGCTTCCGAGCGTCACGGCTACACCGCGACCCGCCACCAGCGGGAGGTCGGCACGGGCTACTTCGACCGGATCGCGACAGCGCTCAACCCTGACAGCGCGACGCTCGCCCTGGTCGGCAGCACCGAGTCCGAACAGTTCTGACACTTTCAAGAAGGAGAAAGACCATGATCGAGATCACGGGAGCGATCGGGGATCGCTTCGACGAGATACTGACGCCTGAGGCGATCGAGTTCCTGCGGGAGTTGCACGAGCGCTTCGCTGCACGGCGGCACGAACTGCTCGCCGAACGCCTGCGCAAGCGCGTCGACGCCACCAACGGGCGCGACCCGCAGTTCCTGCCGGAGACCCAGAGCATCCGCGAGGACGCGTCGTGGCGGGTCGCGGGAGCCGGCCCCGGCCTCGAGGACCGGCGCGTCGAGATCACCGGACCGACCGATCCGAAGATGACCATCAATGCGCTCAACTCGGGGGCGCGGGTGTGGCTGGCAGACCTCGAGGATGCGACGAGCCCGACCTGGGCGAACATCATCGGCGGCCAGGTCTCGCTGTTCGACGCGGTTCGGGACGCGATCGCGTTCACGAGCCCCGAGGGCAAGCAGTACACCGTCACAGCGCAGGAGACGCCGACGATCGTCGTGCGCCCACGTGGCTGGCACCTCGTCGAGAAGCACATCGAGTTCACGGATCGGGCCGGCCGGTCCATGGCGGCGTCCGCCAGCCTCGTCGACTTCGGTCTGTACTTCTGGCACAACGCCGCCCGGCTCGTCGCGGCCGGACGCGGGCCGTACTTCTACCTGCCGAAGCTCGAGAGCCACGAGGAGGCACGCCTCTGGAACGACATCTTCGTCTTCGCCCAGGTGTACACGGGGATGCCCGTGGGCACGATCCGCGCGACGGTGCTCATCGAGACCATCCAGGCGGCGTTCCAGATGGAGGAGATCCTCTACGAGCTGCGCGACCACTGCGCGGGCCTGAACGCCGGCCGCTGGGACTACATCTTCAGCATCATCAAGACCTTCCGGTCGCGAGGGCGGCGCTTCGTGTTCCCGGACCGCAAGCAGATCACGATGACCGTCCCGTTCATGCGCGCATACACCGAACTGCTCGTCGCGACCTGCCATCGCCGGGGTGCGTATGCCATCGGCGGCATGAGCGCGTTCATCCCGAACCGGCGCGATCCGCTGGTGACCGAGCAGGCCCTCGAGAAGGTCGGAGCCGACAAGCGGCGCGAAGCCGGTGACGGGTTCGACGGGACCTGGGTCGCGCATCCGGACCTCGTGGCCACGGCGCAGGCCGAGTTCGATGCAGTACTCGACGGCCGGCCGAACCAGCTGGAGCGCCGGCGCGACGACGTCCACGTCGACGGCGCGCAGCTGCTCGACATCGGTTCGATCGGCGGCGAAGTGACGCTCGAAGGCGTCCGCGACAACGTCACGGTCGCGCTGAGGTACATCGAGGCGTGGTTGCGCGGCATCGGTGCTGTGGCGATCGACAACCTGATGGAAGATGCGGCCACCGCGGAGATCTCGCGATCGCAACTCTGGCAGTGGATCGAGAACCGCACGGTGACGGCGGAGGGGATCCTCATCGATACCGAGCTGGTGACGCGCATCCTCCTGCAGGAGACAGAGCGCCTCGGCGGGACTCCGAGGAACCGCTTCGCGGAGGCGGCGGATGTGCTCAGCGACGTCGCGCTGCAGCCGGAGTTCCCGACATTCCTGACGATCGGGGCGTACGCGCGCTACCTCGTTGACGAGCCGTCGTCGGCCGAGGATTCGCTCGCACTCGCCGGCTGAGTCGCGTTCGTCGTTCAGGAGATCGTGTGACGGGAGTGGCTCCTGGGGCGTACTTGGCCCGCGGTGCGCCACTCCCGTGCACTCCTGTCACACGGATTCCTGAATTGCTCGCGCGGCATTGCGGCCGGCTGGATGCTCGCTACAGTGGGCGGATGACCGTGACCGTCCGACCGGCGACCACCGAGGATGCGCCCGCGCTCGCCGCGGTCGCAGCCGCGACCTTCCCGCTCGCGTGCCCGCCGCACACGACCGACGAGGCGAAGGCTCACTTCATCGCGACCGTGCTCTCCGAGGAGTGCTTCGCTCTGTACCTCGCAGACCCGACGAGGGATGTCCTGCTCGCCGAGTCAGCGGACGGCGCGGCCGTCGGGTACGCGATGCTCGTCCACGGCGAACCGGCCGATCCGGATGTGGCGGCCGTCGTCCGCGTGCGGCCCACGATCGAGCTCAGCAAGTGCTACGTGCTCCCCGGGCACCACGGCGCCGGGGTCGCAGGACTCCTCATGCGCGCGAGCATCGACGCCGCGTCGGCCCGGAACGCCCGCGCCATCTGGCTCGGCGTCAACGAGGAGAACGAGCGAGCCCAGCGCTTCTACGGCAAGCACGGGTTCGAGCGGATCGGGTCGAAGCGTTTCCTCGTCGGCGATCGCCTCGAGCACGACTGGGTGATGGAGCGCGCGCTCTGACGCGGACCGGCGGGCGCTGAGCCGGCGGGCGCTGAGCCGTCGCGCCCGGGCCGAGTTCAGCCCTCGGCCACCTTCAGCACGAGCTTGCCCCTGGTGTGCCCCAACTCGAGCATCCGGTGCGCATCGGCCACGTCGTCGAGGTCGAAGATGCGGTCCACGTGCACGCGCACCGCGCCGGATTCGAGCAATCGCGCGACCACGGCGAGGCTGTGGCCGTCCGGCGCGACCTTGAACGCGGTACCGCGCACACCGGCGGCCGCGACCTGCTCGGCGAACCCGGGCCAGCTGCCCGTCGGCACGTTCACGATCAGCCCGCCGGGCCGCAGCACGCTCAGCGAACGCGAGCCGGTGTCGTCGTGGACGTTCCCGACCAGGTCGATCACCACATCCACCTCCGAGACGACGTCCTCGAAGCGGGTGCTCGCGTAGTCGACGACCTCGGAGGCACCGAGCTCGCGCAGCCATCCCAGGTTGCGCGCCGAGGACGTCGCGATCACGTGCGCACCGAAGTACGAGGCGAACTGCACGGCGAAATGGCCGACGCCTCCGCTGCCGGCGTGGATGAGCATCCGCTGCCCCTCGTGGGCCTTGGCCACCTCGACGACCATTCCCCAGGCGGTCAGCGCTGCGACCGGTGCTCCCGCCGCCTCGATGTGCGAGAGGGTGCTCGGCTTGCGCACGACGCTGATCGACGGCACCGTGACGTACTCGGCGTATGCTCCACCGAACCGGGGGACCATCACCATGCCGAAGACCTCGTCGCCCGGCTTGATCGGATGCGCGTCGTAGGGGGACTGCACGACGACGCCGCTGAAGTCCTGGCCGAGGACGCTGGGGAAATTGCGGATGGCCCCGTAGACGCCGCGACCGGAGCGGGTCTTCGCATCGATCGGGTTCACGCCCGCGGCGACCACTTTGACCAGGAACTCGGCGCTCACCCGCTCGGGGACGACGAGGTCGGCCACACGGAAGACCCCCGGCTCCCCAGGTCCGTCGATGACTGCGGCCCGCATGGTCTCGTGCATGAATCGTCCCCTCGTCGTCACCGCTGACAGTCCGCACCGCCGGTCGGGCCGCGCCACGTGTCGTATCCCAGTCAAACCCGCCAATGCGTCACCCGTGTTACGGGGGCGTCACCGGTTGTGAACAATCCGTTTCGAATACCCCCTCTCGGTGTCCGGCCGACCGGTCGGGTTGTGCACGAACCGCTCAGGTCCGCGGGTTACGATTCTTCGCAATGCCGGACGGATCCGCCGCCGGCCCGTCGACGGCGAGGAGTTCCGGGTGAGAGGTGTGTCCGGTCCGCTGGCCCGTGCGTGGCAGCGCGCGACTCCCGCACTCGTCGTCTTCGGCACCGGCTCCGTCCTGAGTGGGCTCGTGATCATCTGGGCAGCACGCTTCACCGTGCCGTACCCGGTCTACGTCAGCGAACTGGGCGCCGTGAGCGCACCCACTGCCGGGGCGTTCGAGGTGGCACTGCTCTGCATCGCCGGCGGCGGGATCGCCATCGCGCTCGCCGCAGGCCACGCCCGGCCGGATGTGCCGGTACTGAACCGCTGGCTCCCCGCGGTCACGATCGGCTTCGCCGGGGCCTGCTTCGCCGTCGCCTCGCAGGTGACGTGCACCGCGACGTGTCCTGTGCCCATCGTCGATTCGCGCTCGACCGTGCAGGATCTCACCCACACCGTGTTCGCGGTGCTCGGGTTCGCGGCCGCCTGCTACGCGATGCTGCAGGTCGCCTTCTCGCGCCGCCGGCCGCGTATCGCGCGCTTCTCACTGGTGAGCAGCATCGCTGTCGGCGTGATCTCCGGTGCGGGCGGTCTGCTCGCCCTGGTGCACATCGCGGTCGACTTCGGAGCGTGGCTGGAGTTCGCGGGCATGACCGTGGCGATCGCGTGGCTCGCGACGTACGGCCTCGCGCTCATCGTCGAGGGGCGCGATCCGCGGCTCGCCGCCGTGCACCTCCGGGAGCCGCACAGCGCCGAAGCCCACGAGCGGATGCGCGAGCCCGGCTGGCCGGGGCCGTCCGGGCTCAGCGAGTCCGCATAAGGGTCGCCAGCAGCTGGTCCGCGAGGTGGACCAGAATCGCGATCTCGTTCTCGTCGCGGTCGATCCAGCGGCACTCGGGCTCCCCGGCGATCGGGACGAAGTCGTCGTGCTGCTCCCAGACGAACAGGGTGCGTTCGGCACCGATGACGTACTGCTGCCACCAGACCTGCCGCAGATAGTGGCGGGGGATGCTGCGCCAGCTCTTGTTCGTCGTCTTGATCTCGGCGAGCTCGATGGTCCCGTCGTCGCGCAGGACGATGCCGTCCGGTGTCGCGAGGTGCCGGCGGCTCGATTCGGCGTGGAAGAGCGCGTCGCTGGGCTCGATGCCGTACTTCGCGCGCACCCACGAAGCGATCTGAGGTTCGCGTGCCCGGCCGTGCTCGGTGTACACGTTCCCCGTGAAGCCCGTGCCATGCAGCTTGTCGAGCGCGGCGTTGTGAACGGATCGCGGCGTCGACAGCTTGGCGACGTCCGTGGCGGTGATGCCGCGGCTCCGCGCCCGCAGCCAGGCGACGCGGTCGCTCGCGCGGGCCACGATGCGGGTCTCGTACGAGAGATGGGCGGGTTTCGCCGTCACGTCGACCTCCCAGGGGAAGGTCAACATCAGGTCGGTCACCTGTCTATTGTGCCCCGGCGGCGACGTCCCGGTAGCCCACTTGGCGGCGAGCCTCGTCGATGGTCTCCAGAGTCGTGATCGCCTCGTCGAGCGGATGGAGCGGCGAGTCGCTCAGTCCGTCTGCGATGTAGCGGGCGAGCGCGGCGGCCTCGTACGACATCCCCTGCCGGTGCGGCCGGCCGAACGGGTCGGACCAATGCAGGATCTCCCCGTCGGACGCGTGGAACCGGATGCCGCTCGGGCCCCAGAACGGAGCATCCGTCTCGATCCTCCCCACGGTTCCGCTGATGGTGCCGAGGGAGGGTGTGCCCGACAGAAGGCTCGTGCTGAGGAGCGCCTGGCCGCCGCCGGGGGAGGTGAGGACGAGCGCCACCTGGGCGTCGACGCCGGTGGGTGCGAGCTCGCCGGTCGCGAAAACGCGTTCCGGCGTTCCGAGGGCGAAGGACGCCCAGGAGACGACGTAGACGCCGAGGTCGAGCAGGGCGCCTCCGGCGAGGGCCGGCGCCCACAGCCGGCCGGACGGGTCGTAAGGGGCGGCCCCGCCGAAGTCCGCGGTGACGACTTTCACGTCACCGAGCATCCCATCGGCGAGCAGTTGCCGGGCGATGTCCGTCTGCGGCAGATAGCGCGTCCACATGGCCTCCATGGCGAACACGCCCGCCGCCCGTGCGGCCTCCGCGATCCCGCGGGCGTCTGCCGCCGTCACGGCCATCGGCTTCTCGATCAGCACATGCTTGCCCGCGGCGATGGCGAGATGCGCGTGGGCGGCATGCTCGCTGTGCGGCGAGGCGACGTAGATCACGTCGACCGCGGGGTCGGCGACCAGCTCCTCGTACGAGCCGTGGGCGCGGTCGAAGCCGTGGTGCACGGCGAACGCGGCCGCACGGTCGAGACTGCGTGACCCGACGGCGACGACCTGCTGGCGGGTATGGGCCCGCAGCGCGTCGACGAAGTCGTGTGCGATCACGCCCGGCGCGAGGATGCCCCAGCGCAGGGGAGGGGCATCGGCCGGATCCGTGTGGCGGGGCGTCGGAAGGAATTCGAGTCTGGTCACCGTCTCAGTCTGGCCGATCCGTCCGCTCGGAGGCGAGAGGGGCTAGTTCGATGTATTCGCGCCTCGGACAAATATGCGCTATCGTAAAACACGAATCACGATAACACTGGTGATTCGATCCCAGACCGGGGTGCACGGCGCGATTTCCCCCCGCCATCAAAAGCGGTGCGCCTCGGTCTGGCACTCTCCGGCTCGAGGCGATTCAGCGCGCGAACCAGTCCACCGACGGGTTCGAGACCTCGGGGATGCGCCGCTCGCCCTCGGCAGGAGCCGCCCACCGCACCCCGTTCGCGAGCACCCGGCGCACCTGCGGGTGGAAGTACACCGGGTACTCCTGGTCGCCCGGGCTGAAGTAGAAGATCTTGCCGCGACCCCGGGTGAACGTCACGCCGGAGCGGAACACCTCGCCGCCGGTGAACGAGCTGATGAACACGAGATCGTCCGGCGTCGGGATGTCGAAGAACTCTCCGTACATCTCCTGGTGGTCGATCACGATCGGCTGCTCGACGCCCTGGGCGATCGGATGCGTGGGTGCGACCGTCCACACCACCTCGCGTTCGGCTTCGTTGCGCCACGCCAGCGAGCAGGTCGTGCCGAGCAGCCGGATGAAGATCTTCGAGAAGTGACCGGAGTGCAGCACGATCAGACCCATGCCGCCGAGCACGTGCCTGCGCACCCGCTCGACGATCTCGTCGTCGACCTGGTCGTGGGCGATGTGCCCCCACCAGAGGAGCACGTCGGTTGCGGCGAGCACCTCCTCGCTCAGGCCGTGCTCCGGATCCGCCAGGGTGGCGGTGCGGATGCTGGCCCCGTCGAGCAGGCCGGCGAGCCCTTCCGCGATCGCGCAGTGGATCCCGTTCGGGTAGATCGCCGCGATCTCGGGCTGGGTGGTCTCGTGCACGCCTTCGTTCCAGACGGTCACACGCAGTGCGCTCATCGTTCTTGTCCTCTCCGTCAGGCGGTCGCCGGCGCGAGGACGACCTCGGCCCCAGCGGCGGCGGATTCGTAGCACGCGTCGATCACGCGTGCGCGTTCGAGTGCGAGCGAGCCGTCGTAGTCAGCCCAGTGCCCGGTGTCGCGGACGTGCCCGATGAAGGTCTCGACCACCGCACGGTGGCCCCGCCCCGGGTCCGCCTTCACGACGACGTCTTCGCTCGTCTCGTCCTGTCCGGTGAAGATCGTCAGCTCGCCCACCGGCGCGTAGTCGACGACCCGAAGGTCCGCGCCGCCCTCGGTGCCGTAGATCGTGATCCCGAACTCGTCGCCGGCCGGCCGGTACGCGGCCCAACTGGTCTCGATCATCAGGGACCCGCCGCCTTCCAGCCGCAGCAGAACGCTCGCGAGGTCTTCGACCTCGTAGGCCGATCCCACCTGCTGCTTCGCGGAGACCGCGCCGCCGAGTCCGCGGGTTCCGAGTTCGGCATGGGTCACGGCCGAGACCGCTGTCACGGTCGGTTCGCCGAAGAGGTGGAGCGCATAGTCGAGTACGTGCACGCCCAGGTCGATCAGCGGGCCTCCGCCGGCCATCTCGCGGTTGGTGAACCAGCTGCCGAGCGCTGGGATGCCCGCGCGGCGCAGCCAGATCGCCCTGCCGTGATACGGCCGCCCGATGGTTCCGGCGTCGATGGCCGCTTTGAGGGCTTCGATGTCTCCCCGGCGGCGGTGGTTGAAGGCGATCTCGAGTACGCGCCCTGCCGAGCGTGCCGCATCCACCATCGCCTGCGCCTCCGTCGCGCTGCGTGCGATCGGCTTCTCGCAGAGCACGTGCATCCCGGCTTCGAGCGCGCCGATGGTGATCGGAGCGTGCAGGAAGGTCGGAACCGCGACACTGACGATGTCGAGATCTCCCTCGGCGACCAGGTCCTTCCAGTCCCGGTGGAGGCGGGCCACGCTGTACTGGTCGCCGAGCTCTTCCCGCGCCTCGTCCTCCATCCCGGCGAGGGCGACGAGTTCGACGCCGTCGAGCGCAGCGAACGCGTCCATGTGCTGCTGGCCCGCCCATCCGAGCCCCACCACTCCGACGCGCAGCGCCGGCTTGCTGTCCTTCGTCTTCGTGCTCATGACGAGTCCTTCCGTATGCGTTGGGTGTTCTGTGCCTTCCGGGAGCCGGGATGCGTCAGCGCCGGACGGGCGTAGAGCGTGCGATCTCGGGATCGAGGACGTGCTGGATGACCATGATGGCCGCACCGAGCACGCCGCCGGTCTCGCCGGCCTTCGACTGCGTGATGGTCACATGCTGGGTCGCGAGGGGAGTCGATCGCTGGTAGACGACCTCGCGGACCCCGGCGAGCAGTTGTTCGCCGACGCGGGAGATGCTGCCGCCGATGACGACGACGGACGGGTTGAGGAGGTTGACGCAGGTCGCCACGACTTCGCCGAGGTCGCGGCCGGCCTGGCGGATCGCCTGCAGGACGACCGGGTTTCCGGTGCGGGCGAGGGTCACGACGTCCTCGCTGGTCGCAGCGGGGATGCCGGCCGCGGTCAGGGAGCGCGCGATCGCCGGCCCGCTGGCGAGGGCTTCGAGATCCGCATCTTTCGCGCTGTGAGTTGCGGTCTCCGCGGTGAAGGGCACGCGGACGTGCCCGAGGTCGCCCGCCGACCCCTGGGCGCCGCGCTGGAGGCGCCCACCGTTGATGATGCCGGCGCCGATTCCGGTGGCGACCTTCACGAAGAGCAGGTCGGACTGGTCGCGCCAGGCGGTGGCCTGCTCGCCGAGCGCGAGGAGGTTGACGTCGTTGTCGACGAGCACGGGCATGCCGGGGAAGCTCGCGCCGACGAAGGCGGGGATGTCGAAGCGATCCCAGCCGGGCATGATCGGCGGGTTGATCGGCATGCCGGTCGAGTGCTCTACCGGGCCGGGCACACCGATACCGATGCCGATCAGGTCGTCCAGCGGCCGGCCGGTGTCGGCGACCAAACGTTCCGCGGTGGCGAGCGCCCAGCCGAGCACGGGCTCCGGCCCGTCTTCGATCGCGAGTCTGCGGGACTCGCTCTCGAGGATGGTGCCCGCGAGATCGGCGATGGCGACCACCCCGTGCGTCGCACCGAGGTCGATGGCGACGACCATGCGCGACTCGGGCCGGAACGCGATGCGCGCGGGCGGACGGCCGCCGGTCGAGACAGCGTCGCCGGCGGGGCTGATCAGGCCGGAGGCGGCGAGC
This sequence comes from Leifsonia sp. Ger2509, assembly GCF_055231915.1. Taxonomy (NCBI): domain Bacteria; kingdom Bacillati; phylum Actinomycetota; class Actinomycetes; order Micrococcales; family Microbacteriaceae; genus Leifsonia; species Leifsonia sp. Ger2509. The sequence goes on along the minus strand of NZ_JBUYVB010000003.1, from coordinate 1,365,380 downwards.
GAGTCGATGCGGGTCGAGATGGTCGAGCGGGCAAGGCCGGTGAGCTCCGCGAGCTGGGCCCTGGTGCGTGGCACGCCGTCGCGGAGGATCGCGAGGAGCGACGCGGCTTCGGGCGCCACGAGGGGCCGCTCCCGCACGAAGTCGCTCATGGAAGTCATTGAATCACATTGTCTCCGCGCGCACAGCAAAAGATGGCGATCGGCAGGCGACTTTTGATTGACAACCGACAGAAGTCTGGTTGAATGGAGGCACGCCCAGCGCGCATCCAGAATCACTCGACGAGGAGAATCGTGACCCAGTCCAAACTTTCCGTGCAGCTCTACACGGTGCGGGAACTTCTACAGGAAGACACGGCCGGAACGCTCCAGCGTCTCGCCGACCTCGGCTTCACCCAGGTCGAGCCGTTCGCATTCGTCTCCTTCGGCGAAGCACTGGCCCGCGGTCTGGCGGACGCCGGCCTCAGCGCCCCGACCACGCACCAGAGCTTCATCGGCAGCGATGCTGCTCCCGTGTTCGAGGCCGCGAAGGCGCTCGGCATCGAGACCGTCATCGACCCGTACGTCACCCCCGACCGCTGGACCGCCCAGGCGGACATCGACGAGACGGCCGCCCAGCTCAACGCCGCGGCCAGGGTCGCCGCCGACCACGGGGTGCGCGTCGGCTACCACAACCACGCTCACGAGCTCGAGAACACCGTCGACGGCGTCACCGCGCTCGAATACTTCGCCGGTCAGCTAGACGACGGCGTCGTGCTCGAAGTCGACACCTACTGGGTCGCCGTCGGCGGCCACGACCCTGTCGAACTGCTGAAGCGGCTCGGCGACCGTGTCGTCGCGCTCCACATCAAGGACGGCCCCGCCACCACGGAGACGAAGGACCAGGTCGCCGTCGGACAGGGCTCGCTCCCCGTTGCGGACATCATCGCGGCGGCCCCGGATGCGCTCCGCGTCATCGAGCTGGACGACTCGCGCGGCGACCGCTTCCAGGCCATCGCCGACAGCTACACCTACCTCACCTCGAAGGGCCTCGCATGAGCGCGGGAACCGGCCGGGTCGGCGTCGGCATCATCGGCGCCGGGGTCATCAGCACCGAGTACCTCACGAACCTCACGGCGTTCCCCGACCTCGAGGTGCGTTTCATCGCCGACATCGACGAGGCGCGCGCACGCAGCCAGGCGGCCGCGTTCGGCGTCGCGGGGTCCGGCTCGGTCGACGAGCTGCTCGCCGACGACGCGATCGAGATCGTCGTCAACCTGACCCTCCCCAGGGTCCACGTCGAAGTGGCACTCCGTGCGCTCGCCGCAGGCAAACACGTGTGGAGCGAGAAGCCGTTCTCCCTCGACCGCGAGAGCGGCCGGGAACTTCTGGATGCGGCCCACGCCGCCGGGCTGCGCGTCGCAACCGCGCCCGACACCTTCCTCGGTGCGGGCATCCAGTCTGCGCGCCGGCTCGTCGAGAGCGGTGCGATCGGCGCACCGCTGACCGCACTGACCCTGATGCAGAGCCCCGGCCCTGAGTCCTGGCATCCGAACCCGGACTTCCTGTTCCAGGAGGGCGCCGGCCCGCTCTTCGACATCGGCCCGTATTACATCACCACGCTGGTGCAGCTGTTCGGCCCGGTCGCGAAGGTGAGCGCTGCGGTGTCCAAGGCCCGCGAGACCCGCATCATCGGCTCCGGCCCGCGCGCGGGCGAAGAGTTCAGCGTGACGGTTCCCACCCACGTCAGCGCGCTGTACGAATTCGAGAACGGCACGACGGCGCAGTGCGTGTTCAGCTTCGACTCGAAGCTCGCGCGTACGCAGTTCGAGGTCGCCGGTGCGGAGGGCACGCTCGTCGTCCCCGATCCGAACACGTTCGACGGAGACCTCGTCATCCATCGCAGCCGCGACGAGGTGGAGACGATCCCGGCACACGGGTCGACGAGCACGCGCGGAACCGGCGTGCTCGAGCTCGCGCGCGCCATCCGTGCCGGTCGCCCGGAGCGCGCATCCGGAGAACAGGCGTACCACGTGCTCGACGTGATGGTCTCGACGATCGAGGCCGGCACCTCCGGAACCCCCGTCGTCGTCGAGAGCACCGTCGACGTCGCGCCCAGCCTGCCTGAGGACTGGGATCCGCGGGCTTCCACCCTCGCGGGAGCCTGACCCGGATGGGTGCCGACCACCTCGGCGTCGCCATCGTCGGCGGCGGATTCATGGCGACCGTGCACTCCCGGGCGGCGAGGGCAGGCCGGGCACGGCTCGTCGGCATAGCCTCGTCGACGGCGCAGAAGTCGGCCACGGCAGCGGATGCGCTCGGCATCGAGACGGCGTACGCGTCCTTCGACGACCTGCTCGCCGATGACGCGGTCGACGTCGTGCACGTCACCACGCCGAACGCGCTGCACGCCGACCAGGCCCTTGCCGCGTTCGCGGCCGGCAAGCATGTCGTGTGCGAGAAGCCCTTGGCGACCACGGTCCCCGACGCCGAGCGGATGGTCGCAGCGGCGGGCGCGCGCGTCGCGACCGTGCCCTTCGTCTACCGCTTCCACCCCATGGTGCGCGAGGCGCGGGCGCGCTTCCGCGACGGCACGGCCGGAAGGGTGCTCAGCATTGCCGGGTCGTACCTCCAGGACTGGCTGCTCGGCGCCGACGACGACAACTGGCGCGTCGACACGGAGCAGGGCGGCCGGTCGCGGGCGTTCGCGGACATCGGCTCGCACCTGGTCGACCTCGTCGAATTCGTCAGCGGCGACCGGGTCACCCGCGTCTCCGCGACGAAGAAGACGGTCTTCGCCGAGCGTGCCGCCCACAGCGCCATCACCACCGAGGATGCCGTGGCCGTCGTCCTCGAGACGGCGTCCGGCGCCATCGGCACGCTTCTCGTCTCGCAGGTCGCGCCCGGGCGCAAGAACCGGCTCCACCTCGAGATCGCAGGCAGCGCGGAGAGCGTGGCGTTCGACCAGGAGCAGCCGGAGACGCTCTGGGTCGGCCGCAGGGCCGGCAGCCTGCTTCTCCCGCGCGACGCGGACCAGCTGCACGACGACGCGGCGCGGCTGTGTGTCGTGCCGTCGGGGCATCCGCAGGGCTACCAGGACGCGTTCAACGCGTTCGTCGCCGACACCTATGCCGCCGTCCGCGGCGACATGCCGGACGGACTGCCGCAGTTCGCGGACGGACTGCGCGCCGTGCGCGTGACGGATGCGGTCATCGACGCCGCCGAGTCCGGCACCTGGATCGAGATCGAGGAAGGATCACGCCCATGACCGAAGAATCCACCGGACTCAAGTCCACGCATCCGGTCACACTGTTCACCGGCCAGTGGGCCGACCTGACGCTCGAAGAGGTCGCGAAGCACGCGAGCGAGTGGGGTTACGACGGCCTCGAGATCGCCTGCTCGGGCGAGCACCTGGATGTGTGGCGAGCCGCCGAGGACGACGACTACCTGCAGGGCCGGCTCGACATCCTGGACCGCTACGGCCTGAAGGTCTGGGCGATCTCCAACCATCTGAAGGGCCAGGCGGTCTGCGACGACCCGATCGACTTCCGCCACCAGGCGATCGTCGGCTCGAAGGTGTGGGGCGACGGCGACCCGGAAGGCGTGCGGCAGCGTGCCGCGGAGGAGCTGAAGCTCACAGCGAAGGTCGCGCGGCGGCTCGGGGTCGACACGGTCGTCGGGTTCACCGGGTCGAAGATCTGGCCGTACGTCGCCCAGTTCCCGCCCGTGCCGGCCGCAGTCATCGACGCCGGCTACCAGGACTTCGCCGACCGCTGGAACCCCATCCTCGACGTGTTCGACGGCGAAGGCGTGCGGTTCGCGCACGAGGTGCACCCGTCGGAGATCGCTTACGACTACTGGTCGAGCGCCCGGTCGCTCGAGGCGATCGACCACCGGGAGGCGTTCGGGTTCAACTGGGATCCGAGCCACATGATGTGGCAGGACATCGACCCGGTCGGGTTCATCGTCGATTTCAAGGACCGGATCTACCACGTCGACTGCAAGGACACCCGGTTGCGGCCGAAGAACGGCCGGGCCGGAGTGCTCGGGTCGCACCTGCCGTGGGGGGACCCGCGACGCGGCTGGGACTTCGTCTCGACCGGGCACGGGGACGTGCCGTGGGAGGACGCGTTCCGCGCGCTGGCCTCGATCGGCTACGCGGGCCCGATCTCGATCGAGTGGGAGGACGCGGGCATGGACCGGCTGCACGGCGCCGCGGAGGCCGTCGGCTACATCCGCTCGCTGCTCTGGAAGCTGCCCACCGCATCCTTCGACGCAGCGTTCTCCAACCAGGACTGAGCGGTCGCCCTCGCGACGCATCCGCTGCCTAGGATGAACGCATGGCGGAGCGCAGGGGTGGAGCGGATGCTCCCGGGACCGAGACGGAGATCCGCGGCGAGGACTGGTACGCGCGCGAGCTCGACGGGGTCGAGTTCACGCGCGTCGCCTTCTTCGACGTCGATCTGACCGAAGCCGCGACCACCGCGGCCGTGTTCACCGAGTGCACGTTCAGCAATGTGCGGTTCAACGTGTCGAAGCACACCGAGAGCGCGTTCATCAACTGCACCTTCACGCGGTGCAACTTCTTCGACGCGTCGTTCACCCGGTGCAAACTCACCGGCAGCATGTTCGACGGATGCTCGTTTGACCTCATGGATGTCGCGGGCGGCAACTGGTCGTTCGTCGGGCTGCCCGGTGCAAAGCTCAGCGGCACGACCTTCCACGGCGTGCGGCTGCGCGAGGCGGACCTCAACCGCGCGCGCTGCGACGGCGCGACCTTCGACGGCTGCGACCTCTCCGGGGCATGGATGGAGGGAGCCGACTTCACCGGTGCCGACCTGCGTGGCAGCGACCTCGGCTCGCTCGACCCGCTGACGGCACAGCTGAAGGGCGCCACCGTGGACGCTGCGCAGGCGGCCGTGCTCGTCCAGTCCCTCGGCCTCACGGTGCTGCCCGAGTAGCCTGTTGGCGCGCGCGGTGCCTCCGCGCGCGGCGAGAGTCGCCGTTCGCGCCGAGAATCGCTGCTCTGCCGGGTCTTCTCGGCGCGAACGGCGATTCTCGGCGAACGAGCCGTCAGGCGACCTCCTTCACCTGGCCGTGCTTGATGTGCAGGCGGCGCTGCGCCCGCTTCGCGATCGCCGAGTCGTGCGTGACGACGATGAGGGTCAGGCCGCGGTCGCGCCACAGACCTTCGAGGAGGTCCATGATCTCGTCGCGGGTCTCCTCGTCGAGGTTGCCCGTCGGCTCGTCGGCGAGCAGCACATCCGGGTTCTTCACGAGGGCGCGCGCGATGGCGACACGCTGCTGCTGGCCGCCCGACAGCTCCGACGGCAGGTGGCTGCCGCGGTCGCCGAGTCCGACCGAGACGAGAGCCTCGGTCGCGCGACGCTTGCGCTCCGCTCCGCTCACCCGCAGCGGCGCCAGCGCCGTCTCGACGTTCTCCTGCGCGGTCAGCGTCGGGATCAGGTTGAAGCCCTGGAAGACGAAACCGATCTCGGTCGCCCGGATCTTCGTGAGCTTGCTGTCGCCGAGCTTCGACAGGCTCGACGTCTCGAGTTCCACCGAGCCGGACGTCGGGCGGTCGAGCGCACCGAGCATCTGCAGCAGGGTGGACTTGCCGCCGCCGGTCGGTCCCTGGATCACGACCATCTGGCCGTCCGGGATCTCGATGCTCACATCGTTGAGCGCGGTGACGTTGCGGCGGGACTGGGTATACGTCTTGGTGACGTTGGTGAGGGTGTACACGAAAGCTCCTGACTGGCGTTCGACGGGGTGGGCGATCAGTTGACCGAGCGGAGGGCCGCGGCCGGGCGCAGGCGCGCTGCGCGCCATCCGCCGAACGCGCCGGCGATGAGGCCGCCGAGGATGGCGAGGCTGACCGCGATCACGATCACCCAGACGGTCACGGGTGCGTGGAGTGCGATGTCGGTGGTGGATGCGGCGGCCTGGCGCGCAGCCGCGCCGAACCCGCCTGCGCCGAAGCCTCCGCCCCCGAAGCCTCCTCCTCCGCCGCCGGTCCCGCCGGTCCCGCCGGTCCCCGTGCCGGCGCGAGCGACTCGCCCGGCGGCATCAGCGAAGCCGTTACTGATGCCGCCGGTGAGTGTGGGAGCGATCGCGTTCACGACCGCGACGCCGATGAACCCGATCACGACGCCGACGACACCTCCGATGAGCCCCTGGACGACCGATTCGCCGGCGACCTGCCCGACGACGCGACGGTTGCTCCAGCCGATCGCCTTGAGTGTGCCGAACTCGCGGGTGCGCCGGGTGACGCCCGAGATGGTGAAGAGGATCGCGATGAGGAACGCCGCGGCGAGGACGATGATCGACAGCCAGGTTCCGAGGTTGGCCACCAGCTGGCCGGCGGTTCCGAGAGAGCCGGAGACGCTGGATGCGAGATCCGCCTGGGTGCTCACGGTCGCCGCGGGCAGCGCCTTGGTGAGGTCGGTCTTGACCTGGTCGATGTCGCTCGCCGACGAAGCCTTCACATAGACCGCGCTGATCTTGCCCGTCTCGGTGGAGAGCTTCTGGGCGACATCGAGCGGGATGTACGCGTTCGAGGCGGTCGTCGAATCGGCGCCTGTCGCCGAGACGATTCCGATGACAGTGAAGTTCGTGCCGCCGATGGTGACCGTGTCACCGCTGACCTTCGACGCCGTCTTGGCGTAGGTCGCGTCGAGCACGGCGACGTCCTTGCCGGCATCCGCCTTGGTGAAGGTCCGGCCGCTCGTCAGTGTCACGGACGACAGCGGTCCGACGGCATCGCCGGCGGGATCGAGGCCGAGCACCGAGAACGAGTCGACGGTGAAGGAGCTGCCGCCGGCACCATCCGCCCCGCCCGTGGGGGCCGGGGTCGAGCCTGCGCCGCCGGCCTGCTGCTGCAGCCGCTGCTGGCGCAGCTGCTGGAAGTCGGGGAGGACCCCGTCGAAGGTCGTGTTCGTCAGGGAGAGCACTCCGGCCGCGGCAGCGACGTTGTTCACGCCCTGCGTGGTCGTGATCGCGGTCGCGTCCATCGTGGCCGCGCCGCGCGCCGAGGCGAGCCGCGAGGTGTGGATCGTGCGGCCGGTACCTGTGGAGTCCTGTGCGCCCGCACCGGCCCCGAAGTCGAACCGGGGTCCGCCCCCGCCCGCCTGCGTAGTTGTCGAGCCCTGCGCCGTGGCCGGTTGCGTGATGGTGATGTCGGTGCCGACGCCGTAGACCGACTGGAGCACGCTCGCCTGCGCGTCCTTGACTCCGGCAGAGACGGCGTTGACGATGATCACGAGCGCGATCGCGAGTGCCATACCGACAGCGATGATGATCGTCTGCTTACGGCGGTTCACGAGCTCGCGTCGCAGGTAGGTGCCGAACATTGTTCTCCTCGACGGCAGGCGCGCTGCGGATACCGCCCATGGCGGGCTGCGGCCTGATGATGCGACAGTAGGCACGTCGCTTTTGGCCGCACTATGGCGCGCCTGTGGTCCAGCTGTGGACGGCGCGCAGATCCTGAGACTTTTCGCTCACAGGTTGTACAAAGCATTCCCATAGTGCAGTTCGAGGAGTCTCACGATAATGGGACTGTGACGATCAACTCCCGCGCCAACACGAGCGCCTCCACCCAGCCGCGAACCGTCCTGCGTCGTGCCGACGGCAGCTCCATCCGCGTGCTCGTCGTCGACGACGAGTCCACGCTGACCGACCTGCTCTCGATGGCCCTCCACTATGAGGACTGGGAGGTCAAGACCGCCTCGACCGGGCAGCAGGCCCTGACGATCGCGCGCGAGTTCCGTCCGGACGTGGTGGTGCTCGACATCATGCTCCCCGACATCGACGGGCTGCAGGTGCTGTCCCGGATGCGCGCGGACGGCAACGAGGCGCCGGTCCTCTTCCTCACCGCGAAGGATTCGCTCGACGACCGGATCGCCGGGCTCACGGCGGGCGGCGACGACTACGTCACGAAGCCGTTCAGCCTCGAAGAGCTCGTCGCACGCCTGCGCGGCCTCCTCCGCCGCTCCCGCAGCGCTGTCGCCGATGCGAGCGATCCTGTGCTGGTCGTCGGCGACCTGGTGCTCGACGAGGACAGCTACGAGGTCCAGCGCGACGGTTCGCCCATCGCGCTCACCGCGACCGAGTTCGAACTGTTGCGCTTCCTGATGCGCAACCCGCGCCGCGTGCTCAGCAAGACCCAGATCCTCGACCGCGTGTGGAGCTACGACTTCGGCGGATCGTCGAGCGTCGTCGAGCTGTACATCTCCTACCTGCGCAAGAAGATCGACTCCGGCCGCGCCCCGATGATCCACACCGTCCGGGGAGCCGGGTACATGGTCAAGGCTGCGACGTGACCCAGACCGCTCCTGCGGCGGCCGTGCCCGGCAGTCCGCAACGGCGACGCGGATGGGGGTGGGTGCCGCGCATCCGCCCGTTCCGTTCCTGGACACTGCGCAGCCGCGTGGTCCTGGTCGTCGTCGCGATGCTGGCCGTGCTCGGCACCGTGATCGGAGCGGTCAGCGTCTTCGCGTTGCAGAGCTATCTGCTGAATCGGCTCGACACGCAGCTGACCAGCGCGGTCGAGCGCGGTCAGCACGCTGCCGACCTGGTCTACGGTTCGGCCCCCACCGGACCGGAGGTGACCCGCATCGTGAACACGCCCGGCCAGCCGGTCGGGACCTTCGGGGTCGTCCGCAGCGGTGACATGCTCATCTACCCGGTCATCCTCGCGAAGCGCCCGAGCGGTGCCGCGCCGAACGGACCGGTCTCTCCGCAGATCGTGCCGGTGCCGACGTCCGAGCTGCTCTCGCTGCCCGCCGATGGCCAGCCGCGCACCGTCAACCTCGGCTCCGAGCTCGGGGACTACCGCGTGGCCGCAGCCCAGCTCATCAACGGCGACAGTGTGATCATCGGGCTTCCCCTCGACGAGGTGAACGCGACGGTGACCCAGCTGACCCTCGTGATCGCCCTGGTCACGCTCGCGGGTCTCATCTTCGCGTTCCTGATCGCGAACTTCGTCGTCCGGCTCGCGATGCGTCCGCTCGTACGGGTGGCAAGCACGGCGCAGGAGGTCGCCGAACTACCCCTCGATCACGGCGAGGTCGCACTGTCGGTCCGTGTGGCGGAGCAGGACACCGACCCGCACACCGAGGTCGGCACCGTGGGCGCCGCCCTGAACCGGATGCTCGGCCACATCGGGTCCGCACTGACGGCCCGCCAGGCGAGCGAGAAGAAGGTGCGGCAGTTCGTCGCGGATGCGAGCCACGAGCTCCGCACCCCCCTCGCGTCCATCCGCGGTTATGCAGAGCTCACCCGCAGGAGCCCGCACGACCTGCCCGACGATGTCACGCACTCGATCGGGCGCATCGAGTCGGAGGCGACGAGGATGACCTCGCTCGTCGAGGACCTGCTGCTGCTCGCGCGCCTCGACGAGGGCCGCGACCTCGAACGCGATCCCGTCGACCTGTCGATCCTGCTCGTCGACGCGATCAGCGACGCCCACGCCGCAGGTCCCGACCACCGCTGGAGTCTCGACCTGCCCGACACGCCCGTCGAGGTGATCGGCGACGAGTCGCGCCTCCACCAGGTCCTGATGAACCTGCTCGCCAATGCGCGTGTCCACACGCCGGAGGGCACCCACGTGACGGTGAGCCTCAGCGTCGACGAGGAGGCCGATCGCGCCCGCATCGAAGTGACGGATGACGGCCCCGGCATCCCCGAGGAGTTCCAGGCGACCCTGTTCGAGCGGTTCAGCCGCGCGGACAGTTCGCGCGCACGGACGACGGGGAGCACCGGTCTCGGCCTCGCGATCGTGCAGGCGGTCGTGGAAGCGCACGGCGGCGAGGTGGGCGTGTCGAGCGTGCCGGGCGCGACGACGTTCAGCGTGTCGCTCCCGCTGGAGCACGGCGTGGCTGCGGCCGGCGTGGTCGAGACCGAGGTCGCGACCGAGGCAGATCCGGCAGAGGCCGACACTGCGGAGGTCGACGCTGCGGAGGTCGCCGCTGCCGAGATCGTCCCCGTCGACGACGCCACCCCCACGCGCTGACCGCACGCCGGTCAGCGATCGGCGAACGCTCCGCCGGGGCCGAAGGCCAGCGCCGCGAACCGCTCGGCCATCAGGGCCTGCACGTCGTCGCCGGGGTGCAGGTTGTCCGGCAGGGGCAGACGCTCGGCGTCGGCCGGACCGTACAGCTCACGTCCGTCGAGGTACCGGATGGCCGGGTCGGCTTCCGCCCGTTCCCGAACGATCCGCTCCAGCTCGGACCTGATCACCCCGAGGCTCAGCTTGCCGGTGAGAACGTCGTCCTCCGTGCCCGCGGTGGTGGTCCAGACGTCGGTGCGGTCCGGGTCCTGGATCGTCGGACCGGCGGCCGTCTCGACCGGAGCGCAGAAGATCGGTGACACGACCAGTAGGGGAGCGGTCGGATGGCCGTCCCTGATCGTGTCGAGGAACCCGTGTACAGCCGTGCGGAAGATTCGCAGCCGCATCAGGTCGCCATTGACGATGTTGATCCCGATCTTCACACTGATCAGGTCGGCGGGCGCGTCGCGCATGGTCCGGGCGGTCAGCGGGTCGAGCACGGCGTTGCCGGAGAACGCGACGCTGGTGAGCTCGACCCCGGTGGCACGTGCCGTCGCGACCGGCCAGGTTGCTCCGATCCCGCTCGCGATGTAACCGTGGCTGATCGAGCTGCCGTGGTGCAGCCACGTGCGACCCGTCGCCGGCGCAGGAGCCTCCACGGACGCATCGGCGCGGAGCCCGAGCAGTTCCACCTCGTCCGTGTACGGCAGCCACAGTTCGACGTTCTTCATCCGGGCGGCCAGCCCGTCGAAGCGGAGCGTGTCCGCCTCGCCGTCGACGAGGTAGGCATCCGGGCGCTCGAAGGTGAAGACGAACCGGTTGCCCGCACTGGATTCCCGGCTCTGCACCACGACACCGTCGACGACCAGTTCGTAGGCCGCGGCGGGCATCGGTGCCGTCTTGCTCTCGATCATCTTCGTCGCGAGCACGGTCAGCTCGATGCGCGTCGCCGCCGTGCGGAACGCGAGCCGGATCCCAGCGCTCTGCGACACGGATGCGCGCATGAAGTCGTCGGGGAGCTGGCGCCTGGCCGCCGCCCCGAGGCGACGAGGCAGCACACCGTTCGCTGTTTGGTCGACGGTGATCGCCCCGCGGATCTCCACCGGTCCGCCGACGAGCGGGACCTCGACGAGCGGCACCGCGCCGACCGGGGCGTCCGTCATTCGGCGATCACCCGTCCGTCGGCGTGGATGCGATAGCTGGCGTCACCGACGCGCACGCCGGAGAGCGTGGCATCCGGGTCGAGGGCTGCGACGCATCCGTCTGCCGTGACCGTCCCGTCGACCGCCACGTGCATCCCGAACACCGACTCCAGTACCATCGCGACCCAGGCGCCCGACGAGGAGCAGGCCCAGTCGTTGATGTACGGCAGCTGCGGCGGAGCCTTGCGTGCGCCGGCGCCGATCGGCGGCATGGCCTCTTCGACGAAGTGGGCCTGGCCGGCGGGTCCTTGATTGGTCGAGAGGGCGAGCCCCTCGAGCCAGCCGAGAGCGACATCCTGTGCGCCGAGCGCGATCAGCGAGCGGGCGGCATCGGCCGGCCACGCCGGGTACGCCCCGTTCCACTGGTGGTCGGGACGCACGCTGAAGCTGGCGTCCGGGTCCCACGGCGAGAGGGCGCGCATCCAGTTCGGCGTCTGCAGGTCGTGCTGGAAGAACCGCACCATCTCGGCGCGGGTCTCGGGGTCCAGGTCGCCGGCGATCGTCGTCCCGACCACGTTGAAGTCGTAGCAGTGCCGCACCGGGATGCGCGTTCCGTCGGGCTGGCCGGCGGCGAAATGCCCCGTCCCGTCGAGGTAGAGCCCGGTGACGTGGGGGAGCAGTTCGTCGGCCTCGGCGCGCAGGCGCGCAGCCTCGTCGCCGTTGCCGAGCAGCTCCTGGTGGGCTGCGGCCGTGCGCATGCTCCACACGTTGGCGGCGTTGAGGCTCGCGACCTCGTGCGTGTACGAGCTGACGCATTCGAGCAGGTTGTCGATCTCGCCGTAATCGGCCAGGTTCCCCGCGCTGCGGAGTCCCTTCCAGGCCTCCGACCATCCCACGGTGTGCTCGGCGACCGTCTCGCTGTCGCGGCCGGCGACGCCGATGCGCTCACCGAGGAATCCGGTATCGCCGGTGAAGCGTACGTAGTCGTTGACCATGCGCGTCATCGCGTAGTCGTTGACCGAGTACCACCGGCCGACCGGGCCGCCGGTGAGAGACGAGGTCCCGAAGTGGGTGTGGATGTCGCTGGCGATCCAGTGGCTCAGCTGGCGGCGCATGACCTGCGGGTCGAGCATCGCGTGGACCACGGAGCTCAGGCTGTAGTCCCAGATGAACGTGGTCGTCGACCAGTAGTTCGGCATCAGCGTGTCGTAGCTGCGCCCGAGCACGTTGCCTGCGAACTCGCGCCGGAACCAGATGACACCGAGGGCACCCCACCAGTAGATGCGGCGGAGCGCGTCCGATGACGTCTCGAGCGTCGGCAGATGCCCGGAGTACTCGCTGTTGCCCGGCGTGAAGACCGCCTCGAGCTGACCGTTCCAGAATGCTTCGGCCGACGCGACGGCGCCGGGGACGTCGGCGGCCACACGGTCGAACACGGCCACGGCCTCCTCATGCGTGGTCGCGACCGACTGGACGAAACCGGCGCGCTCCGTCGCACCCGGCTCGATGACGAGTTCGACCGAGAGCTCGCCGCCGCGGCCGAGGCCACCGATGCCGACCTCGAAGTCGTCGACGGGGGTGGGGGGAACCGCACTGCGTCGGGCCGAGCCGGCGCGATCGAGGCCCTGGACACTGCAGGCCGTCGCGTCGTCATCCGTGAAGATGAGCCGCGTTCCTGACTCGTCGACGACCACTGTGTTGCGGATACTCGGGGACTCCGCATCCCCCCACGACCCGGCCGAGCGGGTCACCCGGGCGTTCGCGGCCAGGGTGAGCGTCACGATGCGAGACGTCCCCCCGGTGTTGGTGACGCGGATGTCCACCGCGACCGCCGTCTCGCCCGGCACGCACACCGTGGTCGTCTCGATCGCGAGCCCGGGCAGGGTCGCCGAACGGACGACCCGGTCCGGACGCCACGCGTGCGAGACCGGGACGCCGTACGACTCGAAAACACGCCCGTCGACGAAGAGCACGCCGGTGGCGGCGAGCCCCTGCGAGACCGGCGGGAACGTGACCGCGTGGAGTGCCGTGAGGTCGTGCCCCACCTGCACCGTGCCCAGGAAATTCGTCAGGCCGGCGGGAGCGACCAGGTCGTCGTAATGGTGGGTGATGACATCGGCGGCGAGGTCGTCGACGGACGGGATGGTCCGGGGCATGGGGACTCCAGGTGGTTGGGGTTCAGTACTGGCCGAGTGCGAGGCCGCGGGAGAAGAACTTCTGGGTGAAGAGGAACAGCACGACCGTCGGAAGCGAGACGAGGATGCCCGCCGCCAGCACCGTGGACAGCTGGGCGCCGCCGTAGGTGCTCTGCATGCCCGCGAGGGTCGTCACGATCGGCCGCACACTGTCCGACTGGCTCAGGGTGAGCCCGAGGAGCAGATCGTTCCAGATGAACGTCGCCTGGAGGATGAAGATGGCGATGAGCGCGCTCGACGCCATCGGCAGGTACATCCGGAAGAAGATGCGCACTGTGGATGCGCCGTCGACCACCGACGCCTCGAACACGTTGTGCGCGATGCCGGTGAAGAAGTTGCGCATGACGAAGGCCGAGAACGGGATCGAGATCGCCGTGTACACGATGATCATGCCGAGCTGGGTGTCGAACAGCCCGACCCGGGAGTATCCGTCGAACAACGGAAGCAGCACCATCTGCAGCGGGAACACCGTTCCGCCGAAGATGAAGACGAACCACCAGAACCCGTTCTTCAGGTTCAGGGCGACGATCGCGAACCCGACCGCGGCGCCGACGACGACCGCGATGAGCGGCGAGACGATGCTGTAGATCAGGGTGCTGACGACGCTGTCGCCGAGGTTGCTGAGCTGCCAGGCCTGGACCATGTTGTCGAGCAGGGCCGTGCCGTTGGGGATCCACGACTGCTTCGAGTCGTAGTTCGTCGGCGACTTGCTCGCGTTGATGACGAGCAGGTAGACCGGCAGGAGCCAGATGATGCCGAAGAAGACGAGCGCTGTCGTCCGTGCGATGCGAGCTGCCATCATCCGCTCCTAGAACTGGTTCTTCCGCGACAGCTGCTGGCGCAGGTACAGCACGGAGGCGAGCAGCGTGACGACGGTGAGGAACACCGCGATCGCCGACCCGAGGCCGTACTGGCTGTTGACGAAGGTGTCGTTGTACATGGTGAGGGCGAGCGTCTCCGAGACGCGCCCAGGTCCGCCCTTGGTCATCCCGAGGACGATGTCGAAGGTCTTGAGGCTGGCGACGATCGAGAGGCCGATCACGACCGTGGTGAGCGGGCGCAGCATGGGCCAGAGCATGGTGGTGAACATCCGGAACCCGGTCGCACCGTCGACCCGTGCAGCCTCGAGGGGCTCCTTGGGGATCGACTGGAGGCCGATGGTGAAGAGCAGGGCGTTCACGCCGACGCCCTGCCACGCTGCGGCGATGATCATCACGATGGTGTTGAGCGGGGCGTCGAGGAGCCAGCGAGGGGTGTCCATGATCCCGAAGAAGTTCAGCGCCTGGTCGAGCGCGCCGCCGTCCTGGAGGACGAACGACCAGATGAGGCCGACGCCGATTCCCGAGATCGCGTAGGGGATGAGGAACGGGAGCCGAAGCCAGACGCCGCCCTTCATGTTGTAGGTCGCGAGGGCCAGGACCAGTCCGAGGCCGACCGGGACGACGAGCGTTCCGACGACCCAGAGGAGGGTGTTGAACATCGACCCGAGGAAGTCGGGGTCGTCGAACATGGTGGCGTAGTTCGCCAGCCCGACCCATTTCGGGTCGCCGAGGCCGTTGTAGTCGGTGAAGCTGAGGAACAGCGTCCACAGCAGCGGGAGGTAGAGGAGGACGGCCACCAGGAGGGCGCCCGGGGCTACGAAGCCCCGGGCGGCCCAGCGGTATTGCTCTTTACGTGTGGTCACGTTCTATTTCTGGGTTGCCCAGTACTTGTCGGCGGCGTCCTGGATCTTGGTCAGGTACGGCATCGGGTCACCGGGGTTGGCGGAGAAGGCGCCGAACTCTTCGAGTGCGACGTTCAGGATGGGGGTGGGCGCCGCTTCGAAGTAGCGCGTGACGAGCTGGTACTTGTCACCCGCGATCTCGGTGCCGAGTGCCTTCAGGCCTGCATCCTTGACGGTGGCCTTGGGGTTGAACGGCACGTCGCCGCGTGCGTTGCTCCAGGCGGTCTGGGCGCCGGCCGTCATCCACCACTTGGAGTATGCGAGGCCGAGGTCCTTCTGCTTGGAGCTGTTGGCGACGCAGAGCGGGCCGGTCTCGACCGGAACGGGGGTCTTGCCCAGGCTCGAGTCGACGGAGGGGATGATGAAGTAGTCGTAGTCCGAGCCGGCCTTCATACCGACGCCGTCCAGCGACGCTCCGAAGAACGTGCCGAAGTTGATCATCGCGGCGTCGCCCTGCTTCAGCATCTGGGCCGGGTCGGTCTTGCTGCCCGCGTCGCTGAACCAGCCCTTCTTCTCCTGGTCGCGCCAGGTGTCCATGATCTTCACGATGCGCGGGTCGGTGTACTTGACCGAGCCGTCGCCGAGGCCCTTGTAGAGCGAAGGGTCGGTGCCCGCGACCAGCGTCTCGAACCACGGGAACGTGAACAGGGTGCTGGTCTGGTAGAACGGCGTGACCCCGTTGGACTTGAGCTTCGCGGCGTCGGCCATCAGCTCGTCCCAGCTGGTCGGCTTGTCGATGCCGTACTTGTCGAAGATCTTCTTGTTGTAGTACATGACCCAGTAGGCGATGTTCATCGGGACGCAGTACTGCTTGCCGTTGAACGTGTAGTACTTCTCGAGGTCCTTGCTGACATTGCCGGAGGCGACCGCCTGTGACCAGATGGCGGAGGTGTCGGCGACGAGCTTCTGGTCGACGAGCTGCTTGAGCGAGTCACCGGTCGACCAGGTGAACAGGCCGGGGCTCTGCTGGGTGCGGAACGACTGCTTCACGAACGCCTGGTACTGGTTCTCGTCGGAGTAGCCGGTGGTGTTGAGGCTGATCTTCTCGTCCTTCTGGGACGTGGCGTTCAGCGACTGGAACTGGGGCTTCCACGCGGCCTTGTCCGTGTAGAACTTGAGCGTGCCCGTCGTGGCGTTGCTCGCACCGCCGCCGGCGCAGCCGGCGAGGAGCAGGCTGGCTGCGAGGACTGGAGCGACCAGGCCGATCATGCGTTTCTTGTTCAAAGTGAACTCCCTTGTTCGTGTGCGAGGTGAGGTGTCTCCCGGCACAACGGTGGTGCGCCCCGGATTTTGGCCTCGGCCATCGTACGTCGTCTTCCCGATACAATTGGTATCGTTACCAACGCCAGTGGCAAAGGTAGCAGGAATGCATTCGACCTGCAAGGCGGGGTGCTTGTGCTGTGTGTTTTCTCAGTCGTCCTGGTCCCGAGTACCGCGGACGTATGCCTTCACCGTCGCGAAGCGTTCGCTCCGCGACTCCGCCGTGCGGCGGATGATGTACGGCCCGACTGCTGCCGGCACGATGAAGGTCTCTGCATAGTGGATGCGATACGGGTCGAACGCCCCCGTCGGGCTCGCGATCTCCACTTCGTCGCCCTCCACGAGGTTGAGCACGTTGACCGTGCCCTCCGTGTCGTGGTGGACGTCGTCTGTGAACCAGTGGCGCCGGACCTCGATGAACTCGAGCTCATGCAGGCCGGTGCGCTCCTCGCGCTCGCCCTCGCGCTCCGAGATCACCTCGACCTGGCCGAGCAGGTTGCTCTCGACCCAGGCCGTGTCGCGGTCCCACTGGATGTTCTTGGCGCCGTGGTCGAGATGCACCGGGCGCGGGATCCCATCCAGCCCGACGCGCCCCCAGTCCCACAGCTTGAAGGTGAAGATGAACGGGGTCGCCGAGATCTCGAGGACCATCGAGTTCGCGCCCGAGGCGTGCACGGTACCCGCCGGGATCGAGAAATGGTCGTGCTTGCGCGCCGGAACCACGTTCACGTATTTCTCCGCGTCGAACGGATGCTCGCCATCCGTCGCCGCCTGGAGGGCCGCGACCATCTCGTCCGGGTCGACCCCGGCCTTCAGGCCGAGGTAGACGACCGCATCGTCGTCGGCGTCGAGCAAGTAGTAGCTCTCGTCCTGGGTGTAGTGCATCCCGAAGGTGTTCTGGATGTAGTCGTTGAGCGGGTGCACCTGCAGCGACAGGTTGCCGCCGCCCATGGTGTCGAGGAAGTCGAACCGGATGGGGAACTCGGCTCCGAAACGCGCGAACGTCTTCTCGCCGAGCAGGCCGCGCGGCTGCATCAGCACGAGGTCCATGGCCGGGATCTCGACGACGCGCCCGTCGGCCTCGAGCAGCAGCGAGTTCTCCTCGGGCACGCAGTCGAAGCACCAGGCGTAGTTCGTCGCCGAGCGGTCCAGATCGAGGCGGTCCTTCATCCACTGGCCGCCCCACACGCCGGGATCGAAGAACGGGACCACCCGGAGGGGAGCTGCGGTCGCATCCGCCAAGGCAGCGCGGAACGCGTCTGCGGTGATCAGCCCGGCGTCACGGATGCTCGTGTTGGTGTCGAGCACGAAGTCGATGCGGTCGAACAGGTCGCGCTTATGGCGGTCGGCGACGCGCCACTCGACGAAGAAACCGCGCTTGTATTTGCGGAGGTTGTCCTCGTCGGCGTTGTCTGTGCGCCAGTTCGTCGCGCCACGACGCTGCCGCAGCTGGATCTCCCACCGGGCCAGGTCGGCGAGCACCAGGACACCCGCGGGGACGGGAGTGAGTGCGGCACCCCAGCCGACCAGGATGACCGGGCGCGCGGCCTCGGTCACCGAGCGTGTGAGGCCCGCCAGCTTCTCGGCGTCGTAGAACTCGTCGAGCGTGAAGTGGCCCAGAACGCCGAACACGCGGTCGTCGGTCAGGTTGCGGCCGATGAGAGCGTCGATCTCGGCGATCGGCTTCGCCGCGGCCTCCTGCACGTCGATCACATCGTATGCGGGGAGGCTCGCGCGCAACTCCGCGATCAGCGCCGGGAGGTCGACTCCCGGGTAGGTGTCGATCGCGATGATCGGAGGGCGGCCGTCTGCGGCGGCGCGGGCGGCCACGTCCAGTTCGTTCCACGCCTCGGCGCCCGACCGGATGACACTGCCCGGCGGGAGCGCGATCGACGGCTGTTTGTCGTAGGTCGCGTGCGGACGGATGGAGTGATCGGCGAGCGTCACGAAGGGTCCTTTCGGTGGGTCGCGGCGCTGTCGCCGGCGTGCTCGGCCAGCGCGGAGAGACCGAGCAGGACCGAGAATTCAGGTGCGGACGGTGTGACGAACGCAGGGCGGTGCGACGAGGACCAGAGGTTCGCATCCACGTACTCCGCCAGCCGGGGCAGGATGACATCGGCCGACCGCATGACCCCGCCGGAGACGACCACGATGTCGGGGTCGTAGGCGTGGCAGAGGGTGACGATCGCCGCGCCCCAGGCGCGCAGGTAGCGGTCGAAGAGGTCGCGGACCGCGGGCGACTCCCTGGTCTCGAGGAGATCCCGGAGGCCGACGGGGCCACGTGCGGCGCGTTCGCCAAGAGGGGATGCTGCGAGTTCCGGGTCCGAGGCGACATCGCGCTGAAGCGCCCAGGTGCTCGCGACGGCTTCCGCGCATCCGACGTTGCCGCAGTTGCAGACCGGGCCGTCGAGGTCGACTGTCATGTGCCCGCCCAGGATCGCCGCATGGTCGTGGACGCCGCGCAGGACCTGGCCGTCGATGAGGGCTGCCGTCCCGATTCCGGTCCCGAGCGTGACGAGCACGGCATCCCTGGCGCCTTCCGCGGCGCCGTAGGCGGTTTCGCCGACCAGAGCGGCGCGCGCGTCGTTCTCGACGACGGCCGGCGCGCCGAAGGCCTCTGCCGCCCACGCTCGGAGGTCGCGGCCGTGGGCGTAGTCGTATTTGTCGTGGGCGGCGACAAGACTGCCGTGTGCGCGGTCGACGACACCCGGGAGCGCGATTCCGACGCCGCTGATGACCGTGCGACCAGCCGCAGCGGTCAGTTCGCCGAACGCCTCGCGGACCTGGTCGAGGTCGGCCTCCGTGCCCGCGTTCGGACGTGTGGCGGTCGCCAGGATGCGCGGCCCGTCGAGGATGCCGAGCTTGATCGCGGTGCCACCGAAATCGATGCACAGTGTCGGCATGGTCTTCCTTTCGAATCGGGGGGATGGAGCGCTGTCGGCGGACTTGGTATCGTTACCATAGCGCATCGGCCAACAGGATGGAAAACCGTCGCCCCCGGTCAGGCGCGGACGACCCGCACATGGGTGGGCATCTCGATCTCGCGGGCGGGACCGGGCTCCGCGTCGCCGAGCAGGCGTGAGAACAGGAGCCGCGCCGCCTCGCGGCCGAGTTCGCGCGCGTCGTGATCGACGACCGTCACCGGAACCGGCATCATCTCCGCGAGCTCGAAATCGTCGAAGCTGACGATCGCCGGAAGAGAAGCGCTCTTCGCCTTCGACGGGGAGTTCAGGCGCGCCCCGATCTCCTTCAGGGCGCCGATCGTGTTGCGGTTGTTGGCGCTGAACACGGCGGTCGGCGGGTCGGCCAGGTCGAGCAGGTCGCTCATCGCGATCGACGCCGTCTCGACATCCTGCTGACCGCGGCGCACCAGCTCGGGGTCGACCGGAATCCCGGCCTCCTCGTGCGCGTGGACGTAGCCCTCGTAGCGGCGCTGGCCGGTGAAGACGCTCGTCACGTTCCCGAGGTAGGCGATCCGCTTGTGCCCGGCGTCGAGCAGGGTCTTCGTGCCGCGGTACGCGCCGCCGATGTCGTCCAGGACCACTGCATCCGCCGCCACGCCGTTGACGCTGCGGGAGGCGAGCACGAGGGGAGTGCCGCGCAGGCTCTCCGGCTGCAGGTGGGCTGCATAGTCGCCCGAAGGCACGACGATGAGCCCCTCGACCTGGCGGCCGATGAAGTCCGCGATCAGCTGGCGCTCGCGACCGGTGTCCTCGCCCGTGTTGCCGAGCACGATGCGCCGGCCGTACTGGGCGGCGACCTCCTCGACCCCGAGGGCGAAGGCGCCGTAGTACGGGTTGCCGAGGTTGGTGATCGCGACGCCGACGAGGCCGCTCGCCTGTCCGGGGCGGATGCTCCTGGCGTTCTCGTTGCGGTAGTAGCCGAGTTCGTTGACGGCCTCGAGAACGCGGTCCTGCACCTCCGGGCGGACGTTCTTCCCGCCCGCGAGTGTGCGCGAGACCGTCATCGGGCTGACGCCGGCGAGCTTCGCGACTTCTTTGACCGTGGGCTGCCGCGTCGGGCTCGCCTGAGCGGCAGGATCCATGGTCGCTCCTCGGGGCCTGTTTCGTAGCTGGTAACGACATCAACCTACTACCCGGGCACGCCGTCTACGCGGATTGCTGTACTCGGGGCCGAGTGGATGGTAACGTCAGCGACTGGTAACGATACCAGAAATGTTATGAATGGAGAATCCATGAGGTTACAGAGTCGTACCCGTCTGGCCGGAGCGGTCGCAGCCGTGCTCGGAGTGGCCCTCGTCGGCGCGGCGGTGCCATCCGCAGCCCTGGCGGCGGACTGCGCCGCCGGCCACGCGCCGGCCGCAGCGACGACGACCCCGGCATCGGCCGAGACCATCACCACGTCCGCGTCGGTGGATGCTCCGCTGACCCAGCTGTTCGGCCACTACGGCGACACCGCCGGGCGCTGGACCGGGGCGGATTCTGCCTACAGCGTTGCGCTTCCGGGCGGCCGCACGGCCTGGCTCTACTCGGACACCTTCCTCGGCACCGTCAACGCCGACCACTCGCGCCCCCAGGACGCGCCGTTCATCCACAACTCGATCGTCGTCGACGACCGCGGCAGCCTCACGACCTACACCGGGGGCACCGCAGCGGCCCCCGCGTCCCTTGTCGCCGTGCCCGGCGGCGACGAGAACCAGAAGTGGTTCTGGTTCGGAGACGGCACCGTCGAAGGATCGCATTTGCGAGTGAGCCTCCTGGAGTTCGCGAAGACCGGGTCCGGCCAGTGGGATTTCGCGTTCGACCACACGGCCATCGCGTCGTTCTCGCTGCCCAGCATGCGCTTCGAAGGGATCACCGACCGGCCGGCCGGCACGGTCGAGTGGGGATCCGCGATCTACGAGGATCACGGCTACACCTACGTCTACGGCGTCGAGGACTTGGGGGCGACGAAGTACCTGCACCTCGCACGGGTCAGGGGCGGAAAGCTGACGACCGGCGCCTGGGAGTTCCTCGGCGACGCGGGCTGGACCGCGGACGAGACCGCGTCGAAGCGGATCATGGACGGGGTTGCGAACGAGTTCAGCGTGAGCATGTTCCAGGGCAAGTACACGCTGGTCACCAGCGACGCCACGGAGCCGCTGAGCACGAAGATCGTCATGTACCGCAGCGACTCGCTCGAGGGCCCGTTCACGAACAAGACGGTGCTCTACTCCACGCCCGAGACCTCCGGGAACGTCTTCACCTACAACGCGAAGGCGCACCCCGAACTCGGTTCCGACGGCCGGCTGCTGATCACGTACAACGTGAACAGCTTCGATACGGCCGACGTGTACACGAACGTGGACAACTACCGTCCGCGCTACGTCGACGTGACCGTGAACATCGCGGGATCCGGCAATCACTGCGCGTCGGGCGCGGACGCCGGGCGGTAGCGACCGACACCAACCCACGGTGACGGGGCGCGCGGATTTGCAACAGAGTCCGCGCGTCCCGTAACCTATACGAAGCCAAAGACCGCCGGTTATCGTCGTGCGCGCAATCGCACCCGATCGAAGGCTCACCCAGGTGAGGGCCCGCGCAGGTGTATGAAGATGATTTCGTTTCCGTGTTTCTGACACAGGCGGCGTTTCCAGCTCCGTGCCTCTGCGCCGGAGCTTTTTTCTTTGTGGGCGTCGGACTCCGGTGGTCGAGGCGCACATCGCTTCCGCGATGTGCGACGTAAACATTTAGGAGTAGGCCATGGCGAACAAGGAAGCCACGGTTGCCGAGCTCACGGAACTTTTCGAGAGCTCGACCGCCGTTCTGCTGACCGAGTACCGCGGGCTCACCGTTGCTCAGCTCAAAACGCTGCGCACATCCATCAGTGAGCACGCAACGTACGCCGTGGTGAAGAACACGCTGACCAAGATCGCGGCCAACAACGCAGGCATCTCGTCGTTCGACGAGGAGCTCGTTGGTCCGTCCGCTATCGCTTTCGTGACCGGTGACCCCGTCGCCGTCGCGAAATCCCTGCGCGACTTCGCCAAGGCAAACCCTCTCCTCGTGGTCAAGGGCGGTTACTTCGACGGTAACCCGCTGACCGCAGCAGAGGTAGGCAAGCTCGCCGACCTCGAGTCCCGTGAGGTTCTGCTGGCCAAGCTGGCCGGCGCCTTCAAGGCCTCGCTGTTCGGAGCCGCATATCTGTTCAACGCACCGCTGTCGAAGGCCGTTCGCACGGTCGACGCGCTGCGTGAGAAGCAGGAGTCCGCGAGCTGACCATCCGTTTCCACGGATGACTGCACCGCGGTGAGTAACTAAGAAAACTAAGGAGAAAATCATGGCAAAGCTGTCGACTGACGAACTGCTCGACGCGTTCAAGGAGCTCACGCTCATTGAGCTCAGCGAGTTCGTGAAGAAGTTTGAAGAGACCTTCGAGGTCACCGCCGCCGCTCCGGTTGCTGTTGCAGCCGCCGGCGCCGGCGCCGCAGCCCCCGTTGAAGAGGTCGAGGAGAAGGACTCCTTCGACGTCGTCCTCGAGGCTGCCGGTGACAAGAAGATCCAGGTCATCAAGGAGGTGCGCGCACTCACCAGCCTCGGCCTGGGTGAGGCGAAGGCACTCGTTGACGGCGCTCCGAGCAACGTGCTCGAGGGCGTCAACAAGGAGACCGCAGAGAAGGCAAAGGCTCAGCTCGAAGAAGCTGGCGCCACCGTCAACCTCAAGTAGTCTGCGCCCCGGCATCGGGGCACTTTCCACTGGCTGACCGGCGCTCATCTCGAGCCGCTGGACGCTTGCAACGCGGATCCTCCTCACCGAGCATCCCGCGTTTCGAGGGCGTCGCCCCCGCAACGGGGCGGCGCCTTCGTGCGTTTAACGGACCACCGTCCGTCGGTCGCGCGAGGCATGCGGACGCTCGGCGCCCACGCACGCTCTCCGGCGTGCGCCTGCTCCAGCAATCGCTCACGGAAAGTACCCACGATGAATACCACGACGAGGTGGCGGTCCTTCGCCACGTATTGGCGGCACGTCCTCCATGCCGCACTGTCCGGGGGTTCGGGTGTCGCGCGCACCGCGCACCCGCCGGATCTCTACCGCAGCACGCCCCAGCACGGGCCGGTCCTGCGGTAGCCCCCACCCACGAGAACGCCCCCGGCCAGTACTGCCGGGGGCGTTCTCTGCGAGAGTGCACCATCGCAATTGTGAGCTGAAGAGACGTGCAATTTCATTCCGGCACTTATATAGCCTGGCTCTTGAATTAGATAGGTAAGCTATATATAATTGAAGACATCCCAACCCCGGAGAATCGCGACGATCGGCATGCCCACAAGACCTGCCGCGCGCCGCACGAAAGAACGATAAGCATGAACACCGCACTTCAATCCCGAGCAGCACAGGAGGCGACGCCCGCCGTGGCCCCCGACGCAGAACTCCAGAGGATCCTCGGCGACCTCGTCGTCACGAGCCATCGCCTCGCCCGACTCGCCGCCCGCGTCACGGGCAACACCGAATCGCCGGCGACCTGGCGCACGCTCAGCGTCCTTCTCACGAGCGGACCGCTCCGCCTCGGTGAACTGGCCGGTCACAGCCGTGTCTCGCAGCCGACGATGACGAAGATCGTCCGCAACCTGGTCGAGACCGAATGGATCAAGCGCATCGCCGACACCGACGACGCGCGCGCCTGGCAGATCGCCATCACCCCCAAGGGCGCGAAGGCTCTCGAGAACTGGCGCAACCAGCTCGCGGCCGCCCTCCTGCCCATGTTCGCCGACCTGTCCGATGATGAGGTCGATTCACTCAGGCACGCCGTCGAGATCATCGGCTCGCGTGTCGAACTGACGGATGCCGCATCCGCCGCACTTCGAGGGAGCACCCGCTAAGCACATGACACACGACAAACCCGCGAACATCCTCTCCCAGCCGACCGCCGTGTGGGCGGTGGCCTTCGCCTCCGTCATCGCGTTCATGGGCATCGGTCTCGTCGACCCGATTCTCCCCGCGATCGCGAAGAGCCTGCAGGCCACTCCGACACAGACGGAGATGCTCTTCACCAGCTACCTGCTCATCACCGGCGTCGCCATGTTCTTCACGAGCTGGCTCTCCAGCCGCATCGGCGCCAAGCGCACCCTCCTGATCGGACTCGCGCTGATCGTCGTCTTCGCGCTCGCGGCCGGCCTCTCCCAGAACGTCGAGTCGATCATCGGCTTCCGCGCCGGCTGGGGGCTCGGCAACGCGCTGTTCATCTCGACGGCGCTCGCCACGATCGTCGGAGCGGCGTCCGGTGGAACATCGTCGGCGATCATCCTCTACGAAGCGGCCCTCGGCCTCGGCATCGCGATCGGCCCGCTGCTCGGCGGGCTCCTCGGCAGCTGGAGCTGGCGCGGTCCGTTCTTCGGAACGGCAACGCTCATGGCGATCGGCTTCATCGCGATCGCGACGCTGCTGCGCAAGGACCCGGAGGGCACGCTCACCCCGACGAAGCTGTCCGCGCCGTTCCGTGCGCTCGCCAACCCGGCGCTCGGCTTCCTCGCGGCGGCCGCACTGTTCTACAACATCGGGTTCTTCGTCCTGCTCGCTTACACCCCGTTCGCGCTCGTGCCGCTCGGGGTCTCCAGCGCCATCAGCCTGGGCTTCATCTTCTTCGGCTGGGGCGTCTCGCTCGCTGTCACGTCGGTCTGGGTGGCGCCGCTGCTCACCCGGTGGCTGCCGCGCACGCGTGTGCTGTGGATCGTCATGCCGCTCCTCGCCGTCGACCTGGCGGCGGCCGGCCTCGTCATCCACTCGGTCGTCGGCCTCATCGTCTGCGTCATCGTCGGCGGCCTGCTGCTCGGCATCCTGAACACCGTGCTGACCGAGTCCGTGATGGAGGCGACCGACCTTCCCCGCGCCGTCGCATCGAGCGCATACTCCGGAGTCCGGTTCCTCGGCGGCGCCATCGCACCGCCCGCAGCAACGATCCTCGCAGCCACGTTCACCGCCGCCACGCCGTTCTACGCCGCAGCGATCTCCGTCCTCGTGGCGACGGCCCTCATCATGATCGGCCACCGCCACCTCAAGCGGGTCGACGGTGTCGAGGAGTCGCTCCTCGAAGAGGCCGAGGCACTCACCGCCGCGGCCTAGCCACGCCACCCGGCCTCGAGCACAGGAAAAAGCATCCCCATCGTCCGATTCGGGATGCTTTTTCCTGTGCTTGTGCCCAACGCTGCGGAGCGCCGCTCGGGCGCTCAGCGCGGGGGAGCGGTGCTCGAGCGCTCGACCAGGGAGACGGGCATCTTGAGGGAGCGGGCGCGTGGCTCGCCGCCGTTCAGCTCGTCGAGGAGGATGCGCGCAGCCACGGCGCCCTGCTCGAACGGATCCTGCGCCATCGTGGTCAGTCCGAACGACTCGGCGTAGTCGTGGTTGTCGATCCCGATCACCGAGAGGTCGTCCGGAACGCGCAGCCCGTGGTCCATCGCGGCGAGGATCGCTCCCATCGCCATCTCGTCCGAGCCGGCGAACACCGCGGTGGGGCGCGGACCGGACCGGTCGAGCAGGCTGTTCATCGACGCGCGGCTCACCGGCAGAGAGAAGCCGCCCGGGATGATCCAGTCGCGACGCACAGGGATTCCTGCGTCCCTCAGCGCATCCTGGAATCCGTGCATCCGCCCGATCGGAACCTGACGGTTCAGGCCCTCCTCGTCCTCCCCGCCGAGGTGGGCGATGTCCCGGTGGCCGAGCCCGATGAGGTGCTCGGTCGCGCGGCGGGCGGTGCCGCGCTCGTCGATGCCCACGCTCCGCAGCCCGCGGACAGGCCCGCCCACGACGATGGTGGGATGGCCGGTGGAGGCGAGCTGGTGACGTTCGTCCGACGTGAAATCCAGGCACAGCGCGAGGAGGGCATCCGTTCTCTTCCGCAGGATCGTGCGGTGGAACACCCTCTCCCTGTCGCCCCGGTGACCGCCCAGGTTGAACAGGATCATGTCGTAGCTGGCCGAACGCAGCTCGGCGTCCACGCCTTCGAGCACCGAGGTGTAGAACCAACGGCTCACCGACGGAACGACCACGCCCATCGCGAGTGTGCGTCCGCTGGCGAGCCCCGACGCGCTCGATGACGCGACGTAACCCAGCTCATCCGCCGCCCGCCGCACCCGTGCACGGGTCTTGTCGGAGACGTTCGGGAGCCCGCGAAGGGCGCGCGACACCGTCGCCGTGGACACGCCCGTCGCACGCGCGACCTCGTCGATGCCAGCCACAGTGAGTCACCACTCCGAAAGTCAGGAGCCCGTGTGGAGCCGGTCCGCGGGCTGCCGGGCGGCGTCACGCATGCGGATGCGTGCCCGCCACAGCAGACCGAGGATGATGACGAGAACGAGCAGCGTCAACGCCCAGCCGAGGGCATCGGCGCCCGTGAGCTCGCTCACGATCGTAACGATAAGGAAGACGAAGGCGAAGAAGCCCACGAAACCGATACCCACGTCCACGTAGTAGCCGGGATCCCTGCGCATCGGTTATCCCTTCACGCCCCCGGCGGTGAGGCCGGCGACGATGCGACGCTGGAAGATCAGCACCAGGATGATGATCGGGATCGTCACGATGGTCCCCGCGGCCATCACAGCTGTGTACGGCTCCTGGTGCGGCTGGCTGCCCGTGAAGCCCGCGATCGCGACCGTCACCGGCTGCGTCGCGTCACTGGACAGCTGGCTCGAGATCAGGAACTCGTTCCATGAGGAGATGAAGGCGAGGATCGCCGTCGTGAAGACGGCCGGCGCGGCCAGGGGAAGGATGATCTTGCGGAACGCCTGGGACTGGGTGCAGCCGTCGATCCTGGCCGACTCCTCCAGGTCCCACGGCATCTCGCGGAAGAACGAGGTGAGCGTGAAGACCGTCAGCGGGAGGACAAAGGAGATCTCCGGGATGATCAGGGCCTGGTAGGTGCCGATCCAGCCGATGTTCGTGAACAGCTGGAACAGCGGAGTGATGAGCGCGACACCGGGGAACATCGAGGCGCCCAGGATGATGCCGAGCACGATGCCCTTGCCGAGGAAGTCCAGCCTGGCCAGCGCATAGGAGGCGAAGATGCCGACCAGCAGGCCGACGATCGTCACGCAGATACCGATGAACAGGCTGTTCAGGATCGCCTGGACGAGGTGGTTGCCGCCGGTCGTGGAGAGCGCGTAGGCGTAGTTGTCCAGCGTCCAGTGCGTCGGGATTGGCGTGGTCTCGAACGTGTAGCCGACGTCGCGGAACGACGTGACCACCATCCAGTAGAACGGGATGATGCACCAGAGCACGACGATGATCGCGCTGACGCCCGTGCGGATGCCCTGGTTCCTCCTGCGGCGGTGGAACTTCTTCTTCGCTTCGACGTCGAGCGTGTGTGAGGGGCCTTTGGCCGTGGTGGCCGTTGTGGGGCCGGCGACGGTGGTCATTGTGCCTTCACGCCCTTCTGCTGGTTCTCGGTCGTTCGGACGACGTTGGCTCCGAGGAACCGGACGAAGATGAACGCGACGAGGAAGATGATGAGGAACGTGATGGTCGACAGGGCCGAGGCACTGTTGAAGCCCTGCCTGATCTGTTTGACCACGAGTATCGAGAGGGTGGTCGTGGCATTACCGGTGCCGCCACCGCCTCCGGTGAGGATGGCGGGCAGGTCGTAGATGCGGAGCGCATCGAGCGTGCGGAACAGGATCGCGACCAGCAGTGCCGGTTTCACCAGCGGCAGCGTGACCTTCATGAACCGCTGGAAGGTCGTCGCGCCGTCCATCTTCGCTGCTTCGTAGACCTCTTCGGGGATGATCTGCAGACCCGCGAGGATCAGCAGGGCCATGAACGGGGTCGTCTTCCACGTGTCGGCGATGATGATGGCGAAGCGGGACGCCCATTCGTCGCTGGTCCAGAGGACGTGCATCCCGAGGAGGGCGTTGGCGGCTCCGGCGACCGAGAAGATGAACAACCACAGTTTCGCGGTAACGGCCGTCGGGATCGCCCACGGAACCAGGATGGCGGCCCGGACGAGGCCGCGCCCGCGGAAGGTGCGGTTCATGATGAACGCGAACCACAT
This sequence comes from Leifsonia sp. Ger2509, assembly GCF_055231915.1. Classification (NCBI taxonomy): domain Bacteria; kingdom Bacillati; phylum Actinomycetota; class Actinomycetes; order Micrococcales; family Microbacteriaceae; genus Leifsonia; species Leifsonia sp. Ger2509. The sequence goes on along the minus strand of NZ_JBUYVB010000003.1, from coordinate 1,337,060 downwards.
TCCGAGGATCGTCTCGAGGACGACCGTCGTGACCGTGAAGAAGAAGGTGACGAACACGGCGTTCCAGAACTGCGAGCCCAGGCTGCCCGGGGGACAGCTGACGGTCGTGCCGTTGGGGCCTGCGCACTGTTGGAACAGCCAGTGCGTGTAGTTCTGGAAGCCCGCGAACCCGCCCTGCACGAACAGGCCGGTCGCGGGATCCAGGCCGGCATCCTTCTGGAAGGACATGATGATCGCGCTGATGACCGGGTAGCCGATCACGATGGCCAGCATGACCATCGTCGGCGCGATCAGGTAGATGGCCCACCGGGCCTCTCGGCCGCGGGCCTTCTTGGCCCCCGCCCGGAGCGTCGGCTTCTTGGTGGGCGTCTCGGGTGGTGCGACGACTTTCGAGGTAGACATCGGTGTCTCCTAGATGAGGAAGCGAGTGGTTGGGGATGTCCTGGGCGGCGGAGGTCGAGACTCCGCCGCCCAGGATCGATCGGTTCCCTGGATCAGCCGCCGGCGGTTGCCGACTGGATGGCGGCCGCCATGTCCTTCAGCGCCTGATCGACCGTCTTGTCACCCTTGAGAGCGGCGTAGGCGTTGTCCTGCACTGCGGTGGTGATGGCCGGGTAGAACGGCGAGACCGGACGCGGGACGGCGTTCGCGATCGACGTCTTCAGTGTGGCCAGGTAGGGCAGCTGCGAGTTCAGCGTCGCGTCGTCATACAGGGCCGACAGCACCGGTGCCAGGGATCCCTGGGTCACGAAGAACTTCTGGGTCTCTTCGCTCTGCAGGAACTTCAGGAACTCGAACGCAGTCGCCTTGTGCTTGGAGTAGACACTGATCGCGGCGTTGTGTCCACCGAGGCTGGAGACACCGGGGCCGTTCACGCCAGGGAGAGGTGCGATGCCGAAGGTGTTCTTGACCGTCGAACTTCCGTCGGTCTTGGCCAGGCTGTACACGTACGGCCAGTTGCGCAGGAACAGCAGCTTGCCGGCTTCGAATGCGATGCGGCTCGGCTCCTCCATGTAGGTGATCGCTTCGGGCGGGATGTCGCCGTTCTTGAACGCATCCGCCAGCCGGCCGAGGCCTGCCTTGGCTTCGGGGCTGTTGACCGTGACGGTCTTGCCATCGTCGCCGACGATCGTGCCGCCGTTGGTGTTGATCGCCTCTGCGGCATTCACGGTGAGACCTTCATACTTCGCGAACTGTCCCGCGTAGCATCCGATGTGGTGTGCCTTGGCGATCGCGCAGTCCTTGAGCATGTCGGCCCAGGTCGCAGGCGGCGTGGGAACGAGGTCCTTGCGATAGTAGAGGATGCCACCATCCGAGGTCTGCGGTGCGGCGTACTGCGTGCCGTTGTAGGTTCCGGACTTGACGGTCGGTGCCAGGAGCGCTGAGTTGTCCATCTTCAGGCTGCCGGTGAGCGGCTGCAGCCAGCCTTTGGCGGCGAACTCACCCGTCCACACCACGTCGACATCGACGACGTCGTAGTTCGGGTCCTTCGCTTGGAAGTGCTGCACGAGGTCGTCGTGCTGCTGGTCGGCCGCTGTGGTCTGCTCTTTGAACGTGACCTTCTCGCTGGGATGCGCGGCGTTCCACTTGTCGACGAGCGGGCGCACGACGTTGCTGTTGTCCTTGCCCTGGACGTAGGTGATCGGACCCTTGCCCGTGAGGTTGGCGCCGGCGTCTCCGCCTGACGAACCACCAGATGACCCCCCGCCGGTACATCCGGCGAGTGCGATACCGAGGACGGCGACTCCGGCTATGACGGAGAGACGTGCTGCTTTCATTTCACTCCTCGTTGAGCTGCTTGGTGCAGGCGCGGTTGCGTCTTGGTTCGTCACGCTATACCGTGACCCGGGGATATGCAAGCGTTTTACGTAAGCGCTTGCATCACGATTTGGAGCCGAAATGACCGAAAAACCAGACATCCGGTCCTCTCCCCAGACGGGGGTCGCCAAGGCGACCGACTGGTGGCGGGATGCGGTGATCTACCAGATCTACCCGCGGTCCTTCGCGGACTCCGACGGAGACGGCATCGGCGACCTCCGCGGTGTCGCCGGGCACCTCGGCTACCTGTCCGGCCTCGGGGTGGACGCGATCTGGTTCTCCCCCTTCTATGTCTCTCCGCAGGCCGACGCCGGCTACGACGTCGCCGACTACCGCGACATCGATCCACTGTTCGGCACGCTGGCGGATTTCGACGCGCTTCTCGCCGACGCCCACGACAGGGGCCTGCGCGTGATCGTCGACCTGGTGCCGAACCACACCTCGAACGAACACGCGTGGTTCCGCGAAGCCGTCGCCGCCGAACCCGGGAGTGCGGCGAGGGAGCGCTACCTGTTCCTCGACGGTCACGGCGAGCACGGCGAGCTCCCACCCAACAACTGGACGAGCGTCTTCGGCGGCCCCGCCTGGACGCGGGTGGACGACGGGCGCGAGTCACCGCAGTGGTACCTGCACCTGTTCGATCCCGGCCAGCCCGACCTGAACTGGCGCAACCCGGAGGTGGTCGCCGAGTTCAAGGACATCCTCCGGTTCTGGCTGGATCGCGGGGTCGACGGGTTCCGCATCGATGTTGCGCACGGGCTCGTCAAGCAGGCCGGCCTTCCCGACTGGCACACCACGTCGGCGGAGCTCGAGGGCGGCGGCAATCGCGGTCCGATGTGGGACCAGGACGACGTGCACGACATCTACCGCGGCTGGAACGCTGTACTTGCCGAGTACGGAGCCGACCGCATCCTCGTGGCGGAGGCGTGGGTGGCGCCCGCCGAACGGCTGAGCCGTTACGTGCGCAGCGACGAGATGCAGCAGGCGTTCAACTTCGATTTCATGACGGTCGGCTGGGACCCGGTCGGCATGAAGGAGTCGATCGACCGGGCGCTGGCGACCAATGCGGCGGTCGGGGCGACCACGACGTGGGTCCTCTCCAACCACGATGTCGTCCGTCACGCGTCCCGCTTCGGACTGTCCGACCCGACGAGCTGGCCGCGGGGGATCGGCGCGCACGAGGAGCAGCCGGATGCTGCGCTTGGGCTCAGCCGGGCACGGGCCGCGACCCTGCTCGTGCTCGCGCTCCCCGGGTCCGCCTACATCTATGAAGGGGAGGAGCTGGGGCTCCCGGAGCACACCACTCTCCCCGACGAGCTTCGCCAGGACCCGAGTTTCGCGCGCACCGGCGGCGCCGAGACCGGCCGGGACGGCACCCGGGTTCCGATCCCCTGGCTGGCGGATGCGCCGGCCTACGGCTTCAGCCCGACCGGCGCGACCTGGCTGCCGCAGCCGCCCGCGTTCCGTGCGCTCGCGGCCGACCAGCAGGAGGGCGTCGCGGGTTCGACGCTGGAGCTGTATCGCGAGGCGCTCCGGCTGCGGCGGGAGCACGGTCTCGGGCGCGGTGCGCTGGAGTGGAGGGCGGCGGATGCGTCGCACCTGTCGTTCGCGAACCGCGGCGTGCGCGTGCTGACCAACTTCGGCGCCCGACCGCTTCCGTTGCCGGCCGGGGCGCGCATCCTTCTCGCGAGCGAACCGGATGCGGTGAGTGGCGGTGCGCTGGCAGCGAACCGGACCGTGTGGGTGGTCTGATCCCGTCAGCACTGTCGTCCGTCGAGCGTAGGCTCGGTCCGTGAGTATGCGGAGTGCGCCCGTCGGTCGAGGCGGCCGGGTGAGCGGCGGCGACGTCGCCGCCCAGAAGGCGCTCAACGCGACCGCGCCGAAGATCCCTCACCTGATGCGGCGCATCAGCGGACTGTTCACGCCGCACAAGCCGGCCCTGGTGATGACAGTCTTCCTGGTCCTGGTCGGTGCTGCGCTGTCGGTGGTGCCGCCGCTGCTGACGCAGCGCGCGTTCGACGACGGGCTGTTCCCGAAGAGCGGCACTCCGGACATGCCGGTGCTCGTCTCGATCGTCGTCGCGATGATCGTCGTGTTCGTCACGTCTGCGCTGCTCGGGGTGTGGCAGACGTACCTGACCGCATCCGTCGGCAACAAGGTGATGGGCGCACTCCGGGTGCGCCTGTTCAGCCACCTGCAGTCGATGGAGCTCAGCTTCTTCACCAAGACGAAGACCGGGATCATCCAGTCCCGCCTGCAGAACGACGTCGGCGGCGTGGCGAGCGTGCTGACGAACACCGTCTCCAGCGTGCTCGGCAACACGGTCACGGTGATCGCCGCGTTCGTGGCGATGCTCCTCCTCAACTGGCAGCTGACCGTCATCGCGGTCATCCTGATGCCGATCCTCGTGGTCGCCCAGCGGAGGGTTGGGCAGGTGCGGGCACGCATCGCCACGAAGACGCAGGAGTCGCTGTCCGACATGACGGCCATCACCCAGGAGACGTTGAGCGTCTCCGGCATCCTGCTCTCGAAGAGCTTCAACCGCCAGGCGACCGAGGTCGGCCGCTACGACGACGAGAACCAGAACCAGATCCGGCTGCAGGTGAGCCAGGCGATGAGCGGTCAATGGTTCTTCGCCATGGTCAACGTCTTCCTCTCCAGCATCCCGGCCATCGTGTACCTGGTCGCCGGGTGGCTGATCCTCGGCGGAGCGAACGACATCAGCGCCGGAACGATCGTCGCCTTCACGACCGTGCAGGCCCGGCTGCTGTTCCCGCTTCTCGGGCTCATGCGCGTCGCCCTCGACCTGCAGACCTCGGGCGCCCTCTTCGCCCGCATCTTCGAGTACCTCGACCTGAAGCCCGCGATCGCAGACCGGCCGGGCGCGATCCCGGTCGACACGTCGCACGACCTCGGACGCATCGAATTCGATCACGTGACGTTCCGCTATCCGGATGCGCGTCCGGGCGAGCGCGCGACGCTCGACGATGTCTCGTTCGTGATCGAACCGGGGGAGTTCGCGGCGTTCGTCGGTCCGTCCGGCGCGGGCAAGACCACCGTGTCCTATCTCATCCCCCGGTTCTACGACGCGACCGCCGGCCGGATCGTCTTCGGCGACACCGAACTGCGCGACCTCGAGCAGGAGTCGCTCGTCTCCCACATCGGCGTCGTCAGCCAGGAGACCTATCTCTTCCACGCGACGATCGCCGAGAACCTCCGCTACGCACAGCCGGACGCGACCCAGGAGCAGATCGAGGCGGCGGCGAAGCTCGCGAACATCCACGAGACGATCGCCTCGTTCCCCGACGGCTACGAGACGATCGTCGGCGAACGCGGCTACCGGTTGTCCGGCGGCGAGAAGCAGCGCATCGCGATCGCCCGCGTGCTGCTCAAGAACCCCGAGGTGCTCATCCTCGACGAGGCGACCAGCGCCCTCGACTCGATCTCGGAGCGCGTTGTGCAGGCTGCGCTCGACACGGCTTCCCGCGGTCGCACGACGATCGCGATCGCACACCGCCTGTCGACGATCGTGGCGGCGGATGTGATCTTCGTGATCGACCACGGGCAGGTGGTCGAGCGGGGGACGCACCGCGAGCTCATGGATCGCGGCGGTGTGTACGCGCGGCTGTATGCCGAGCAGACCGAGGGCGCGTCGTCGCCCGTGCTCGACTGACGGCCGACGTTCACCACTGTCGTGCCAGGGTGCGTCCGGGTCTTCGGCTGGACGAGGCCGGATGTTAGGCTGGTCTAACATTTCTGCCAGTGGTGGGGAGCGGCATGTCCGTCGACGTCGAGGGCCGTACCGGGCGCCGTTCGCCCGGAGGTCGCCGCTCGCGCGCCCGGGCGCTGCTCCTGCTCGGGCCCGCCTTCGTGGCGGCCATCGCCTACGTCGACCCCGGTAACGTCGCGGCCAACCTGACCGCCGGCGCCGAGTACGGCTACCTGCTGGTCTGGGTTCTCGTCGCCGCCAACGCCATCGCCGTCTTCGTGCAGTACCAGTCGGCGAAACTGGGGATCGTCACCGGGTCCAGCCTGCCCGAACTGCTCGGTCAGCGGCTGTCGACCGGGCCGCGGCGTGCCTTCTGGGTGCAGGCCGAACTGGTCGCCGCAGCCACCGACCTGGCCGAAGTCATCGGTGGGGCGGTCGCGCTCAACCTGCTGTTCGGCATCCCGCTTCCGCTCGGCGGACTGATCGTGGGAGTGGTCGCGATCGGCATCCTCGCCGTGCAGTCCCGCCGCGGGCAGCGGTCGTTCGAGGCGGTCATCGTGGGGCTGCTGGCCGTGATCGCGATCGGGTTCCTCGCCGGGCTGTTCGTGAGCCCCGTCGACTGGCGCGCGGCGGTCGGCGGGCTCGTGCCGCGCTTCGACGGCGCTCCGACCGTGCTTCTCGCGGCGAGCATGCTCGGCGCCACGGTCATGCCGCACGCCATCTACCTCCACTCCTCGCTGGCCCGCGACCGCCACGGCCACCATCTGGACTCGAACGTCGTCTCGCGGCTGCTGCGGGTCACCCGCTGGGATGTCTTCGGCGCCCTCGCCATCGCCGGAGCGGTGAACATCGCGATGCTCCTGCTCGCGGCTGCCAGCCTCGGCGGGCAGAGCGGCACCAACACGATCGAGGGCGCGCACGCGGCGATCTCTGTGGCGCTGGGTCCCGTGATCGCTGCCATCTTCGCGATCGGGCTGCTCGCATCCGGGTTCGCATCCGCATCCGTCGGAAGCTACGCGGGGGCGACGATCATGTCCGGGCTGTTGACGATCCGCGTGCCGCTGCTCCTGCGGCGGGTCGTCACGCTCATCCCGGCGATCGCGATCCTCGCTGCAGGGGTCGAGCCGACCTGGGCGCTGGTGATCAGCCAGGTGTTCCTGAGCCTCGGCATCCCGTTCGCGCTGGTGCCGCTCATCCGGCTGACTTCGAACAAGGAGGTCATGGGCGAGCGCGCGGACGGGCGGGGGATGCGCATCCTCGGCTGGACCATCGCGGCCCTCGTCGTCGTGCTGAACGCAGCGCTCGTCGTGCTGACGATCGTCGGGCTGGCGTAGCTGGCGGTTGGGCCGGGTCGGCGATGCCTGTGCGCGCCATCCCGGGCGCCGTTCGGTCGCCAAAAGTTCCCCCCAGCTCGATTCCTCGCCAAAAGTTTGGCGACCAGCTCGATTCCTCGCCAAAAGTTTGGCGACCAATCTAGGCCGGGAGTGGGTGCGCGGCGGCTGAACGTCGTTCGGTCGCCAGAAAGTCGGGACAGAGGGCGATCGGCCGCCAAAAGTTTGGCGACCGGATGCGCGGGGCGGATGCGCGAGCGGATGCGCGGGGCGGATGCGCGGGGCGGATGCGCGAGCGGATGCGGGGGCGGATGCGTGAGCGCAGGGACCGGGACGAGGACCGGGGCTAGGGACGAGGTCGGATGCGCCCCCTACGCGGGAGGCGCCACCCAGACGGCGGATGCGGCGGTCGCGCCCAGGTCGACGGCCGCGGTCGCGCCGTCGAGGGTAACGGTCGCGTCGCCGGCGGGCGCCCGCTGCCCGGTCACCGTCAGGACCGTGTCGAGGCGGATGCCGTGGTCGGCGAGGTAGCGGAGCACGGCCGGGTCCGCATCCGAGATGCGCGTGACCACGAGCGCCACACCCGCGGGTGCGTCGGCCAGCGGCACGGCATCCGGCCGGTGGGGCGTCCCGTCCGGGGCCGGGATCGGGTCGCCGTGCGGGTCGCGCGACGGGTAGCCGAGCCTGCGGTCGATCCGGTCGACCAGCGTGTCGGAGACTGCGTGCTCGAGCACCTCGGCCTCGTCGTGCACTTCATCCCACCCGTACCCGAGCATCTCGACCAGGAACGTCTCCAGCAGCCGGTGCCTGCGCACCATCGCGACCGCGTTGGCGCGGCCGCTCTCGGTGAGCTCGATGCTCCCGTACGGCTCGTGCACGAGCAGGCCCTGCTCGGCCAGGCGGCGGATCCCGTCCGAGACGGTCGCCGCCCGCACCCCCATCCGCTCGGCCAGCTGCTTCACGGTGATCGGCGTCGGCGACCACTCGGTCGCGGCCCAGATCACCTTGAGGTAGTCCTGCGCGGTCGTCGACAGGTCGGACACGGGCATGGGCACCATCCTAGGAGCCGGGCGGCGGCGACACCGGAACGAGAAGCTGCGGCAGCACCGATTTCCGCGTGTGACCCGGCGACACCCCCTGTTAGGTTGTGAGGGTGAAGTATGCGGAGACCGTCCTCGAGCTGGTCGGCAACACACCCCTCGTCAAGCTCCACAAGGTCGCTGAGGGGATCGCGGCGACGGTGCTCGTCAAAGTCGAGTACCTGAATCCCGGCGGCTCATCGAAGGACAGGATCGCGACCCGCATCATCGACGCCGCCGAACGCGAGGGGCTTCTGAAGCCCGGCGGAACGATCGTCGAGCCGACGAGCGGCAACACCGGTGTCGGGCTCGCCCTCGTCGCGCAGCAGCGCGGTTATCGCTGCGTGTTCGTGCTCCCGGACAAGGTGGGCGAGGACAAGCGCAACGTGCTCACGGCCTACGGGGCCGAGATCGTCGTGACGCCCACATCCGTGCCGCCCGAGCATCCGGATTCCTATTACAGTGTCTCCGATCGGCTGGCGGCCGAGATCCCCGGTGCGTTCAAGCCGAACCAGTACGCCAACCCGAACGGGCCGCTCAGTCACTACGAGACGACGGGTCCTGAGATCTGGCAGGACACCGACGGCCGGGTGACGCACATGGTCGCCGGTGTCGGCACCGGAGGGACCATCACCGGCGTCGGCCGGTACCTGAAAGAGGTGTCCGAGGGACGCGTGCGCATCGTCGGCGCGGACCCCGAAGGTTCCGTGTACTCCGGCGGCAGCGGCCGTCCGTATCTCGTCGAGGGTGTCGGCGAGGATTTCTGGCCCGCCGCCTACGATCCGGGCGTGGTGGATGAGGTCATCCCCGTCTCCGACGCCGATTCGTTCGCGATGACCCGGCGCCTCGCTCGCGAGGAGGGCCTGCTCGTCGGCGGCTCGAGCGGCATGGCGGTGGTCGCCGCCCTGCGCGCCGCCGCCGACCTCGGCCCGGATGACGTCGTCGTCGTGATCCTGCCGGACGGCGGCCGCGGCTACCTGGGCAAGATCTTCAACGACAAGTGGATGCGCTCCTACGGCTTCAGCGATGTTCCGCACGAGGCGACGGTGCACGACATCATCGGCACCAAGAACCGTGACCTCCCGGACCTCGTGCACGTGCATCCGAGCGACACGGTGCGCGACGCGATCCAGATCATGGCCCAGTACGGGGTCTCGCAACTGCCCGTGCTCACCGCCGAGCCGCCGGTGGTCATCGGTGAGGTCGCCGGCGCGATCGACGAGACGGCCCTGCTCGACGCCGTCTTCACCGGGCGGGCCCAGATGAACGACGATGTGGGCGCCTTCACGGGGGAGCCGCTCGGTCTCATCGGTGCGAACGAGCCGGTCTCGGCCGCGCGCACGGCGCTCGGCGGCGCCAGTGCCCTGCTCGTCACCGACGAGGGCAAGCCCGTCGCCGTGCTGACCAGGCAGGACCTGCTGAACTTCCTGAGCGCCTGACCCGCGAGGGCGGGAGCGCACACCGGACCACCAGAACGAATGTGAGGACTCATCGATATGGCTGACAGCCGCCAGGGCTTCGACACGCGCGCCATCCACGACGGACAGGAGTTCGATCCGACGACCGGGGCGATCATCCCGCCGATCTACCAGACGTCGACGTTCGTACAGGACGGTGTGGGCGGCCTGCGCGGCGGCTACGAGTACGGGCGTTCGGGCAACCCGACGCGGGCGTCGCTCGAGACCCTGCTGGCCTCCCTCGAGGGCGGGCGTCGCGCGTTCTCCTTCTCGTCCGGCCTCGCAGCCGAGGATGCTCTGCTCCGCGCCGTGCTGAAACCCGGGGACCACGTGGTGCTGGGCAACGACGTCTACGGCGGGACGCACCGGCTCATCAACCGGGTGCACGGCGCGTGGGGCGTGCGGAACACCACCGTCGACCTCAGCGATCTCGGCGCGGTCGAAGCGGCGCTCGCGACGGAGGGGACGCGCATCCTCTGGATCGAGACGCCGAGCAACCCGCTCATGAAGATCAGCGACATCGCGGCGCTCGCCGCACTCGGTCACGCGGTCGGCGCCCTCGTCGTCGTCGACAACACGTTCGCGTCGCCGGCGCTGCAGCAGCCCCTTGCACTCGGCGCGGACGTGATCGCGCACTCGACCACCAAATACCTGGGCGGTCACTCCGATGTGATCGGCGGCGCGCTGGTGATCGACGACGAGGAACTCGCCCAGCAGGTCGGGTTCATCCAGTTCGCCGCGGGCGCCGTCTCGTCGCCGATGGATGCATGGCTCACGGTGCGCGGGATCAAGACCCTGGGTGTGAGGATGGCCCGCCACTCCCAGAACGCGCAGGCGATCGCGGAGGCGCTGGTCGGCCATCCCGCGATCGAGGCGGTCTACTATCCCGGCCTGCCCGCGCATCCGGGACACGCGCTCGCCGCTCGGCAGATGAGCGGGTTCGGCGGGATGCTCTCGGTCGCGCTAGCCGGCGGTGCGGCGGCCGCGCGCCGGTTCGCCGAGTCCACGACCGTCTTCCAGCTGGCGGAGTCCCTGGGCGGTGTCGAGTCGCTGATCGGCTACCCATCGGAGATGACGCACGCTTCGGTGCGCGGAACGGCGCTCGAGGTGCCGGACAACGTCATCCGGCTGTCCGTCGGCATCGAGGACGTGGTCGATCTGCTCGCCGACATCGATGCCGCGCTGGCGCGCTGAGCGTGCGGAGGCGCCGGTCGATGCGACTTCCCCCGGGCGGCGTGGGCTCACGGATGCCCGGCGGCTTCTCGGCGATGTCGGTGGCCCGCACCATCATGGAGACATGACGGATCGCAGGCCACCGACGTCTGCTGCGTCCCAGGCAGTCCCGGCCAGCCCACCCCACGGCCATCTCGGGCTCGCCGGCGGCACGGCGCTGTATGTCGCAGCGGTGCTCGGCACGGGCATCCTCGTGCTACCGGCACTGGCGGCCGCGGCTGCGGGCCCCGGCGCCATCCTCGCCGTCGCAGCGCTCGCGGTGATCTCGATCCCGCTCGCGGCGACCTTCGCAGCGTTGGCACGGCGCTATCCGGATGCGGGCGGTGTCGCCACGTTCGCCCGTCGCGCGTTCGGTCCGACAGCGGCCCGCGTGATCAGCTACTGGTTCTTCTTCGGCACGCCGATCGGTGCACCCATCGCGGCCCTCATGACCGCGCAATACGTCGTCGCCGTCATCGGGGGCACGCGTACGACGACCATCGTGATTGCCATCGCACTGATCGCGATCCCGGTGGTCGTGACTGCCTTCGGCGTTCGCTTCGCCGGCTGGCTCCAGCTCGTTCTCTCCGCGGCGCTGGTCGCGGTGCTCGTCTTCGTGCTCGCATCCGCTCTTCCACACGCTGACGCCGCTAACCTCACACCGTTCCTGCCGCACGGCATTTCGGGGGTCGGCGCCGCAATGAGCCTCTACATCTGGGCTTTCGCCGGGTGGGAGGCGGTCGCGGGCATCGGCGGCGAGTTCCGCAACCCGAACCGCGACATCCCGAGGGCGACCGCTCTGGCGCTCGTCATCGTGTCCGTCGCCTACCTGGCGATCCAGACCACGACGGTTGCCGTGCTGGGCGCCAAGGCCGCAACGAGTGCCGTGCCCCTGCTCGACCTCGTCCTGGTCTCGAGCGGTCGAGGGGGCGGAATCGTGGTCGCGGCGATCGCTGCGATCGTCGTCACCGGCGTGTTCAACGCGTACCTCGCGGCGTTCAGCAAGCTCGGCGCGGCCATGGGGCGCGACGGCGACCTGCCCCGCTGGTTCGGCCGCGGAGTGGAGAACGGGGGAGTGGCCAGGCGCGGGCTGCTGCTGTCCACCGTCATCATGGCCGTGTACTCCGTCTTCGTGATGTCCATCGGCGAACTGCAGCCGGTCATCCTCGTGCATACCAGCATCGCGGCCTCGGTTTACGGCGTCGGCGTGGCCTCCGCGATCGTGCTGCTTCCCCGCTGGTCGGTCGGGTGGTGGATGGCGGTGGCCTCATCCCTGTTCGCCGCCGGACTCCTCGTGCTGGCCGGTCCCAACCTCGTCTGGCCGTTCGCCATCGCCCTCGTCGCCGTCCAGGTGGGGGTGATCATGCGCCGCCGTGCCCGCGCCCGCGAGCGTGCCCGCGCCCGCGTCACGTCGACTGCGACGGGCGCACTCGGTCCGTCGGCGCACTCGTCGGCCGCCACAGCTCGGGCCGAGCCGTCGGCAGAGTCCTGCGAAGCCGCCGACCGTGCGGCCGGCGAGCTGTCGGTCGAGCGCCCGTAGCGCGAGCGTCCCTCACGCGGTCTCGTACGTGCGCTTCCGTCCGCGCGCGCATTCGCGCTTGCTCCTCGCGCGCGCTCGCCCCGCGCGCCCGCTCGCCGCTCGTCCATGCGCTCACCAGCCCGCCGAGCACAGGGAAAAGCATCGCAATCCCGGTGCTTGGGATGCTTTTTCCTGTGGTCGAGTGCGACCCGTCGCCGTGCATAATGGAACGCGTCCAGCCGCCGCGCGCTGGTGCGAACGCCGATCGATCGGATTTCCCGCGTGACCGAAGAGACGCCCAAGGGCCGCGCGCCGAGCATGCGTGACGTCGCGCGCATCGCCGGGGTCTCCCACCAGACCGTGTCGCGCGTGATCAACCATCACCCGAGCATCCGGGATTCGACCAAGCAGCGGGTGCTCGCCGTCATGGACGAGTTGCAGTACCGGCCCAACCGGGCCGCCCGTGCACTGGTGACCAGCAAATCCAACACGATCGGCGTGCTCGCCGCGTCGGCCGCGTCGCTCTACGGCCCCGCGAGCAGCATCAGCGCGATCGAGGATGCGGCCCGTGACGCCGGCTACTACGTCACCGTCGCGCACCTCGGCAGCCTCGACCATGAGGACATCGTCGCCGCGATCGACCACCTGATGGCGCAAGCGGTCGAGGGCATCGTGGTTGTCGCACCGCAGGCGCCCGTGCTCGAAGCGATCTCCGCCGTGTCGATCGGCGTGCCGTACGTCACGATGCAGACCGCCGGCGTCCTCGAAGGCCATGAGCTCTCGGTCGACCAGATCGCGGGGGCGCGGGCGGCGACCCGCCACCTCATCGACCTCGGCCACCGGCACATCGTGCACGTGGCCGGCCCCCAGGACTGGCTCGAAGCGCGAGCCAGGCTGAAAGGCTTCACCGACGAGCTCGAGTCGGCCCGCCTTGAGCGCACCGAGCCGATCCTCGGTGACTGGACGGCGGACTTCGGCTACGAAGCCGGTCGCGCGCTGCTCGCGGATCCCCGCGTGACGGCCGTGTTCTCGTCGAACGACCAGATGGCGCTCGGTTTGCTGCACGCCATCCGCGACGCCGGTCTCGATGTCCCCGCCGATATCAGCGTCGTCGGGTTCGACGACATCCCCGAGGCCGCGCACTTCTGGCCGCCGCTGACCACCGTTCGCCAGGATTTCGCGGAGCTGGGGCGCCGCTGCATAGCGCTGCTTCTCGCGGACATCGACGGCGTCAGCTCGCCGGTCGGCGAGTTCGTGCAACCTCAGCTGATCGTGCGGGCGTCCACTTCGCGCCCCGATCCCGCACGTTCATAGTGGATGCCGCGCGTCAGCAATTCAGGAACATGTGTGACCGGAGTGACGAAAGCGCATCCGATCGAGCATCCGCAGCCTGTTTCGAAATCATCCGTCACGCCGGTTCCTGAATTAATGAGCGGATGCCCGCAACTATTGAGCGGATGCTCGCGCCGCAGCGAGGGAATTGCCGAGGGGGACATCACGCGTGTACCATGGAGGCCAATGTTACCGTTCACATTAACTGAACGGCCCAGCAAGCCGACGCGACCGGCAGGGTGCGCGACAAAGGAGTCAACGTGACCAACACTGAGCCGGCGGGCGCATCCGACGACCGCTACGTCATCGGCGTCGACTACGGCACGCTCTCGGGCCGGGCCGTCGTCGTCCGTGTCTCCGACGGAGCCGAACTCGGCTCGGCCGTGCTCGACTACCCGCACGCGGTCATGGATGCGACCCTCGCCTCCACCGGCGCGACCCTCCCGCCCGACTGGGCGCTGCAGGTGCCTGCGGACTATGTCGAGGTGCTCCGCACCGCCGTCCCTGCAGCCGTCGCCAACGCCGGCATCGATCCCGCGCACGTCATCGGTATCGGCACCGACTTCACGGCCTGCACCGTCCTCCCGGTCACCTCCGACGGCACTCCGCTCAGCGAGCTCGCTGAGTTCACCGGACGCCCGCACGCCTACGTGAAGCTCTGGAAGCACCACGCCGCACAGCCGCAGGCCGACCGCATCAACACGCTCGCGGCCGAACGCGGGGAGTCGTGGCTCCCGCGCTACGGCGGCCTCATCTCCAGCGAATGGGAGTTCGCCAAGGGCCTGCAGCTGCTCGAAGAGGACCCCGAGATCTACGACCGCATGGACCACTGGGTCGAGGCCGCCGACTGGATCGTCTGGCAGCTGACCGGCCGGTACATCCGCAACGCGTGCACCGCCGGTTACAAGGGCATCCTCCAGGACGGCCAGTACCCGAGCCGCGACTTCCTCGCCGCCCTTAACCCGGCGTTCGCGGGGTTCGCCGATGACAAGGTCGCCCACGAGATCGGGCAGCTCGGCGATGCGGCGGGCACCCTGTCCGCGCAGGCCGCGGCGTGGACCGGTCTCCGCGAGGGCATCGCGGTCGCCGTCGGCAACGTGGATGCGCACGTCACCGCCCCCGCGGCCCAGGCAGTGGAGCCCGGCCAGATGGTCGCGATCATGGGAACGTCGACCTGCCACGTGATGAACGGCGACATCCTGACCGAGGTTCCCGGGATGTGCGGCGTGGTCGACGGCGGCATCGTCTCCGGACTCTACGGTTACGAGGCCGGCCAGTCCGGTGTCGGCGACATCTTCGCGTGGTACGTGGAGAACCAGGTCCCCGAGTCGCACTCACGGGCGGCGCGCGAGGCCGGTGTGAGCATCCACCAATACCTGACGAGCTTGATCCAAGACCAGCCGGTCGGCGGCCACGGCCTCGTCGCGCTCGACTGGCAGTCTGGCAACCGCTCGGTTCTGGTCGACCACGAGCTCTCGGGTGTCGTCCTCGGCACCACGCTGTCCACGCGACCGGAAGAGGTGTACCGTGCGTTGCTGGAAGCCACCGCTTTCGGCACGCGCACGATCGTCGAGACCTTCGCCGCGAGCGGCGTTCCGGTGACGGAGTTCATCGTCGCCGGCGGGCTCCTCAAGAACGCGTTCCTGATGCAGGTCTACTCGGACGTGCTGCGCCTGCCGATCTCGACGATCGCCAGTGAGCAGGGTCCGGCGCTCGGGTCGGCGATCCACGCGGCCGTCGCGGCGGGCGCCTATCCGGATGTGCGGGCGGCCGGGTCGGCGATGGGCAAGCTCAACCGGGCCGTCTACACGCCGAACGAGGAGTCCGCAGCAGCCTACGACCGCCTGTACGCCGAGTACCGCGAGCTGCATGACTACTTCGGGCGTGGCGCCAACGATGTGATGCACCGCCTCCGCGCACTCCGGCGCGATGCCCTCGCGTCCGCCGCCGACACGGAGACCGCCGACACCGAGACACCCGACACCGAGACACCCGCCGTCGAAGGAGCCGCCCTGTGACCTCCCCGGACCCCACCCAGGAACGCGCCGCCGCGTCCAGCGCCTCCGCCCCGACGTTCACCCCGGAGGTCGAGCTGGCCATCGAACGCACCCGCGCCGATGTCTCCGCCCTGCATGCCCAGCTCGTCTCGAACGGCCTGGTCGTCTGGACCGGCGGCAACGTGTCCGGCCGCGTCCCGGGTGCCGACCTGTTCGTCATCAAGCCGAGCGGCGTCGACTACGGCGACCTCGCCCCGCACACTATGATCCTCTGCGATCTCGACGGAACCGTCATCGCCGGCACGCCCGGCAGCGACCGCAGCCCGTCGAGCGACACCGCCGCGCACGCCTACGTCTACCGCAACATGGCGGAGGTCGGCGGTGTGGTGCACACGCATTCCACGTACGCGACCGCGTGGGCGGCGCGGGGCGAGTCCATCCCGTGCGTGATCACCGCGATGGCGGACGAGTTCGGCGGCGACATCCCCGTCGGCCCCTTCGCGATCATCGGCGACGATTCGATCGGCCGCGGTATCGTCGCCACCCTGACCGGCCACCGTTCCCGCGCCGTGCTGATGCAGAACCACGGTCCATTCACGATCGGCCGCGACGCCCGCGACGCGGTGAAGGCCGCGGTGATGCTCGAGGATGTGGCGCGCACCGTGCACATCGCACGCCAGGGCGGCCCGCTCATCCCACTTCCGCAGGACGCGATCGACGCGCTCTTCGACCGCTACCAGAACGTCTACGGCCGCTGAGGCCCAGCCCCGGCTGAGCGCGAACTGAACACCAAGGAGAAACCATGCCCAAGCCCGCCACCACCCTCGACCACTACGAAGTGTGGTTCCTCACCGGCAGCCAGCACCTCTACGGCGAGGAGACGCTGCGGCAGGTCGCCGACCAGTCCCGCACGATCGCCGAGACGCTCGGCGCCGCAGCCGACGTGCCCGTGCGCATCGTCTGGAAGCCGGTGCTGACCGACGCCGACGCGATCCGCCGGGCGGCACTCGACGCGAATGCCGACGACGCCGTGATCGGCCTGATCGCGTGGATGCACACCTTCAGCCCGGCCAAGATGTGGATCGCTGGCCTCGACGCGCTCCGCAAGCCGCTCCTGCACCTGCACACGCAGGCGAACGTGGAACTGCCGTGGGCGGACATCGACTTCGACTTCATGAACCTGAACCAGGCCGCGCACGGCGACCGCGAGTTCGGGTACATCCAGACCAGGCTCGGCGTCGACCGCACGACGGTCGTCGGGCACGTCTCCGACCCGCGGGTGACCGGTCGCGTCGGCACGTGGATGCGCGCGGCGGCCGGATGGGCGGCCACGCGTTCCCTGAAGCTCGCCCGGTTCGGCGACAACATGCGCTATGTCGCCGTGACCGAAGGCGACAAGACAGAGGCGGAGCTGCGCTTCGGGGTGCAGGTGAACACGTGGGGCGTGAACGAGTTGGTGGATGCGGTCGACGCGGCCACCGCATCCGACCTCGACGCCCTCGTCGCCGAATACGAGGAGCTGTACGACGTCGTCCCCGAGCTGCGACGGGGCGGCGACCGCCACCAGTCCCTGCGCGACGGCGCGGCCATCGAGCTCGGCCTGCGGTCGTTCCTGGAGGCAGGGGATTTCGGCGCCTTCACGACGAGCTTCGAAGACCTGGGCGGGCTGAAGCAGCTCCCCGGGCTCGCGGTGCAGCGGCTCATGGCCGACGGGTACGGCTTCGGCGCGGAAGGCGACTGGAAGACGGCCGTGCTCGTGCGCGCGGCGAAGGTGATGGGCGCCGGGCTGCCGGGCGGCGCTTCCCTCATGGAGGACTACACGTACGACCTGACTCCGGGCGCCGAGAAGATCCTCGGTGCGCACATGCTCGAGGTCTGCCCGACGCTCTCCAGCGCGCGGCCGACCCTCGAGGTGCATCCGCTCGGCATCGGTGGCAAGGGCGACCCCGTGCGCCTGGTGTTCACCGCCGATTCCGGCCCGGGAATCGTGGTCGCGCTCTCGGACATGCGCGACCGGTTCCGGCTCGTCGCCAACGTCGTGGACGTCGTGCAGCCGACCGCTCCCTTGCCGAAACTCCCGGTCGGGCGAGCGGTCTGGGAGCCGCGGCCCGACTTCGTCACCAGCGCCTCGGCGTGGCTGCAGGCGGGCGGAGCGCACCACACCGTCATGTCGACGGCGGTCGGACTGGAGGCGTTCGACGACTTCGCACGCATGGCGCGCACCGAGCTGCTGGTGATCGACGAGACGACGACCCTGCGCGACTTCAAGAAAGAGGTGCGCTGGAACGCGGCGTACTACCGGCTGGCCGGCGGCATCTGACGCTCAGGCGTCGGCCCACCGGCGCGGGCCCGGGCCTTCTGCCGCAAGCTCGTCGCCGGTGTTCTGCAGCGCACAGGTGCGCAGGCTGAGGCAGCCGCAGCCGATGCAGTCGGTCAGGTCGCGCTGCAGGTGCTCCAGGTCGCGGATGCGCTGGTCGAGCTCGCCACGCCACAGCCGGGAGAGGCGCTCCCAGTCCTTCTTGGTCGGTGTGCGTCCATCGGGCAGGGAGGCGAGCGCGGCCCGGATGTCGGCGAGAGGCACACCGACCCGCTGCGACACGCGGATGAACGCGACACGTCGCAGCGTGTCGCGGCGGTAGCGCCGCTGGTTGCCTGCGGTGCGCTCGCTGGCGATCAGTCCCTGCCGTTCGTAGAAGTGGAGCGCGGAGACGGTGACACCGCTGCGCTGCGACAGCTCGCCGACGGTGAGGACCTTCTCCACGCATCCACCTCCACGCCACCCTGTTGACCTCAACCATAGTTGAGGTTCTAGGCTTGGGGGCATGACTGTCGACCCTGCCACCCTCGGCGCGATCCCGCGCGGTGGCGTCCTCGGTCAGCCCTACCGCTGGATCAGCATCGGGATGTGCGCGCTGATCATGCTCACCGCGTTCGAAGCGCTCGCCGTCACGACGATCATGCCGACGATCAGCCGGGAGCTCGACGGCGCATCGCTCTACGCCTTCGCATTCGCCGGTCCGCTCGCCGTCAGCGTGGTGGGGATGGTGCTGGCCGGGGCATGGTCGGATCGCGGAAACCCGCGCAACGCCCTCTTCGCATCCGTCGCGCTGTTCGTCGTCGGTCTCCTCATTGCGGGGTTCGCGCCGACGATGGGGGTCTTCGTCACCGGCCGCCTGGTCCACGGTCTCGGTGGCGGCGCGCTCACGGTCGCCCTCTACGTCATCGTCGCGCGCGTCTATCCGCCCGTCCTGCACCCGCGGATCTTCGCCGGCTTCGCCGCTGCGTGGGTCATCCCGTCACTGATCGGGCCGCTCATCGCGGGGATCGTCGCGGAATCCGTCGGCTGGCGCTGGGTGTTCCTCGGAGTCGTCGCCCTCGTGCTGCTGGCGATGCTCATGGTCGTGCCCGCGATGCGCACGCTGCACGCGCCCGGCCCGGATGCCGACCTGCCGCCATGGAACGCGCGGCGCATCGGCTGGGCGGTCCTGGTCGCGCTGGCGGTCCTCGCGATCAACCTGTCGGCCGAAGCGCGCGGGCCGGTGCAGTGGATCATCCCGATCGTCGCCGTCGTGGTCGCGGGGTTCGCGCTGCGGCCGCTCCTTCCACCGCGCACGCTGACGGCGGGGCGCGGGCTTCCGAGCGTGATCCTGCTGCGTGGTTTCGTCGCCGCGACGTTCTTCGGAACCGAGGTGTACATCCCCTACCTGCTGACCAGCCGTTTCGGGCTCTCGCCGGCGGTCGCGGGCCTCGCGCTGACCGCCGCCGGGATCACCTGGTCGGCGGCCTCGTGGGTGCAGGGCCGGTTTCCCGGGATCAGCCATCTCGCCAGCATCCGGATCGGCATCGCGCTCATGGCGGTCGCGATCGGCGTGACCCTGTCCACCGCGCTGTTCGGGCTGGACCCCGTCGTCCAGATGATCGGATGGGCGTTCGCGGGAGCCGGCATGGGCCTGATGTACCCGAGGCTGACGGTGATGACGCTCGAGTACTCGACGACCGCGGACCAGGGTTTCAACAGCTCGGCGCTCTCGATCGCGGACTCGATCGGGTCCGCTGTGGCGCTCGCTGCGACTGCCATCGCGTTCGCAGCGCTCGGGCCGGCCGGCGGTGCGTGGCCGTTCGCGGGCGCGTTCGTCGTGACCGGGGTGATCTGCCTGGTGGCGCTGGTGCTCGGCGGCCGGGTCGTCGCGCGTCGGGTCGTGGCCCCGGGTTCCGGCGCCCTGGTGGCCGACGCGTCGCGGTAGCTCGGACGCCCCGGCGCAGACGCCCTACGCGCTCAGCGCCGCATACTGCGCGTACTGCGCACGCACGACCGGGCGATGGTCGGGTGTGGGCTCCGCGACGATCGCGAGCGGCCACTCGGGCCGCCTTCCCGTCAACACCCACGCCGCCTGCACGGCCGCGCCGTCCGCCACGTATTCGCCCGGCTCGGGGATCACGACGGGCGCGTCGAACACCTGGGCCGCAATCGCGACCACGGCCGGGTTCTGCGCCGCACCGCCGATGATGAGGATGCGCGTCTCGCGCACACCGACCGCCCGCACCGCATCGAGTCCGGCGGCGAGTCCGCACAGCATCCCTTCGACGGCCGCGCGCGCGAAGTTCGGGCGCGTGCTCGACGCGAGGGTCAGTCCATGGAGGCTCGCCTTGGCGTCGGGGAGGTTGGGCGTGCGCTCGCCTTCGAAGTAGGGGACCAGCACCACGCCGCCGGACCCGGCTTCGGCGGTCAGCGCCAGGTCGGCGAGGCCGCCGTGATCCACGTCGAGCACGCGCGCGACGGCATCGAGGACGCGGGCCGCATTGAGCGTGGCGACGAGGGGCAGCGAGAGCCCGCTGGCGTCGGCGAAACCGGCGACCGCGCCTGTGACGTCGGCGGTGGGATGCTCGGTGACGGCGAACACGGTCCCGCTGGTTCCCAGCGACACGACGACGTCCCCCGCCCCGGCGCCCAGCCCGAGCGCCGCGCCCGCGTTGTCGCCTGCCCCCGGCCCGATCACCACGCCGGACGGGGTGGTGCCTGCCGTCTCGGCCGGTCCGAGCACCCGCGGGAGCACCACGGCTCCGGGCGCGCCGGTGGTACCGGCTTCGCGGCCGGGGCGGCCCAGTGCCCTTTCGAACAGGTCGAGGTCGTACGCGCCGGTGGTGGCGCTCCAGTATGCGGTTCCGCTCGCATCGGACCGGTCGGTGACCAGTTCGTCGAGCACCGGGCCGAGCGGGCTCTCGTCGGCCGGGCCATAGCCCCGGAGCCGCCAGGTGAGCCAGTCGTGGGGGAGTGCGACCGCCGCGACCCTCGCGGCGTTCTCCGGCTCGGCGTCGCGGAGCCAGCGCAGCTTGGTGGCGGTGAAGGATGCGACGGGCACCAGCCCCGTGCGGCGCGAGTACTCGCCGGCCCCGACCTCGGCGATCAGGTCGAGTGCTGCCTGCGCGCTGCGGGTGTCGTTCCAGAGCAGGGCAGGGCGGATGACCTGGCCGGCTTCGTCGAGGACGACCATGCCGTGCTGCTGACCGGCCACCGCGATCGCCGCGACATCGTCGAGACCGCCCGCGTCGTCGATCGCGGCCTGGAGCGCATCCCACCAGAAGGACGGGTGGACCTCGGTGCCGTCGGGGTGGCTCGCGCGGCCCGACCGCACGTGCGCTCCCGTCTCGAGGTCGCGCACGACGACCTTGCAGCTCTGGGTGGATGAGTCGACTCCGGCGACGAGCGTCATGTGTATTCCTCTGTTACGACGACGAACGGTGAGTCCTGCACGCGACACGCGGGACGCATGGACACAGGACTCACCGTTCGGCGATCAGTTGGGCGGACTAGGAGCGGGCGCCGATCAGGTGCTCGAGCGCCAGCTGCTGCAGGCGCACGAAGCCGAAGCCCTTGCCGCCGAAGTAGGCAGAGGAGTCGAAGTCCTCGTAGGATGCGCGGTCTGCAAGCAGGTCGTCGTACGACTCGCCTGCGCCGAGGGTCGGCACGGAGAGCTGCGGCACCCGCGATGCCTCGAGCGCTTCCTGCACCTCGGGGTCGGCGCGGAACGCCTGGGTACGCTCCTTCAACAGGAGGTAGGTGCGCATGTTCGCTGCGGCCGAGTCCCAGACACCGGTGATGTCTTCGGTGCGGGAGGGCTTGTAGTCGAAGTGACGCGGACCCTCATAGGACCGCCCGCCCGCCGGGCCGCCGTTCTCGAGCAGGTCGACGAGCGCGAACGCGTTCTGCAGGTCGCCGTGACCGAAGACGAGGTCCTGGTCGTACTTGATGCCGCGCTGGCCGTTGAGGTCGATGTGGAACAGCTTGCCCTGGTAGAGCGCCTGGGCGATGCCGGCGGCGAAGTTCAGGCCGGCCATCTGCTCGTGGCCGACCTCGGGGTTCACGCCGACCAGCTCGGGACGCTCGAGGGTCTCGATGAAGGCGAGGGCGTGGCCGACGGTCGGGAGGAGGATGTCGCCGCGGGGCTCGTTCGGCTTCGGCTCGATGGCGAAGCGGATGTCGTAGCCCTTGTCGGTCACGTACTGGCCGAGCAGGTTGACGGCTTCGCGGTAGCGCTCGAGGGCCGCGCGGATGTCCTTGGCCGCGTCGTACTCCGCACCCTCGCGACCGCCCCACATCACGAACGTCTTCGCGCCGAGCTCGGCAGCGAGATCGAGGTTGCGCAGCACCTTGCGGAGCGCGAAGCGACGCACCTCGCGGTCGTTGGAGGTGAATCCGCCGTCCTTGAAGACCGGGGCGCTGAACAGGTTGGTGGTGACCATCGGGATGATGAGGCCGGTGTCGCTGAGGGCCTGCTTCAGCCGGTCGATCTGCTTCTGGCGCTCGGCGTCGGTCGAGCCGAACGCGAAGAGGTCGTCGTCGTGGAACGTGAGGCCGTAGGCGCCGAGCTCGCTGAGCCGGGTCACTGCCTCGACGACGTCGAGCTGGGGACGGGTGGGGCCGCCGAACGGGTCGGTGCCGTTGTAGCCGATGGTCCACAGACCGAAGGAGAATTTGTCGTCGCGGGTGGGAGTCGTCGTGCTCATGAGTGTGCTTCCTTCAGCATCATTGGTGATTTGTTGCGAGAATAAACATATAGGCAGTGGCGGGGAAACGCAATCCCGCTGGAGATTATCGCGGCGGCGCGGTCGTCGCACGCACGACGAGCCGGGTGGGAAGGCGGATATGGGTCGGCGATGGCGACTCGCCCTTCATCAGCGCGACCAGCAGTTCTGCCGCCGTCGCGCCGAGTTGCTGCATGGGCTGGGCCACCGTCGTGAGCGGGAGGAAGTGCGTGGATGCTTCCGGCACGTCGTCGAACCCGATGACGGAGACGTCTCCCGGAACGTCGAGGCCCAATTCCGTCGCCGCCTTGATCACGGCGATCGCCGAGAGGTCGTTCGCGGCGAAGATCGCTGTGGGCCGGTCCGCCCGCGACAGGAGCCTCGTCGCGGCTTCCCGTCCGGTGTCCTGCTGGTAGCGGCCGACACCGACCAGGGACGCGTCGAACGGCAGCCCTGCCTCGGCGAGGGCCCGCCGGTAGCCGGCGTCGCGGAGGATGGACGAGCGCAGGTCGGGACGACCGGCGACGAAGCCGATGCGCTTGTGCCCGAGCTCCACCAGGTAGCTCGTTGCGTGACGGGCGCCGGTGAAGCTGTCGGACTCGACGGTCGGGAGGTCTGCGTGACCGGTGTGCGGATCGACGGCGACGATGGGCACATCCGCCGAGACGTTGACGACGGTCGGCGTGACCATGATGACGCCGTCGATCAGGGTGCCGCTCAGCCTGCTGAGGGAGCGGCGTTCCCATCCCTCGCTCGAAGCCTGGCGCGACCCGCTGTAGGCGAGCAGGTCGTAGCGCGAATCGTGGAGCGCCGTGCCGACACCCTTCAGGATCTCGGCACTGAACGGTTCGAAGTCGGCGACCAGCACTCCGATCACGCCCGTGCGACGGGAGCGCATACTGCTGGCGACGAGGCTGGATTCGTAACCGAGCCTCTCGACGGCCTCGAGCACGCGCTCGACGGTGTCGACGGCGATGCCGTAGCGCCCGTTGACCGCTTTCGACACGGTGGAGACGGAGACGCCGGCCGCTGCGGCCACGTCATGAATCGTCGGTCGTCGTCCCATGGGTACTGACGATACCTCAATGGAAATCATTTTCGAAAACGTTTGACACACTCAGGTGGGTTTGTAACACTGATGCCTCATCCGGGCCTGAGTCCGGAGACCCCCATGGGAACGCGGTCGGCTGCAGTGCTACGAGGCAGTCGCACGAGCCGGCGTAACGCAGACCCAGTTCACCGGGCACCTCGGACAACACCGAGGTCCTGCTCAACGAAGAGAACAGGTTGGAATCACATGAAAGCCAAGAAGCTCCTTGCGGGGGCGGCTGTCCTGGTTGCGGGCATGATGGCACTGAGTGCCTGTAGCGCACCCAGCAGCAACTCCAGCAACGGCAAGGTCACCATGACCCTGTGGCAGAACTCGACGACTGGCCCCGGCCAGCAGTTCTGGAAGGATGCCGCGGCCTCCTTCCACACGAAGAACCCGAACGTCACCATCAAGGTCCAGACGGTCCAGAACGAAGCCCTGGACGGCAAGCTCCAGACCGCACTGAACTCCGGCAACGCGCCCGACATCTTCCTGCAGCGTGGTGGCGGCAAGATGGCGGCCATGGTGCAGGCCGGCCAGCTGATGGACATCACCAACAAACTCTCCTCCGACACGAAGGCCAACATCTCCTCCGGGTCGTTCAAGGCGGAGACCTACCAGGGCAAGATCTGGGCGATGCCCCTGTCCGTGCTCCCCGGCGGTCTGTTCTACAGCAAGGACCTGTTCAACAAGGCCGGCATCACCTCGGCGCCCGCGACGATCGACGACCTGTCCGCCGACGTCACGAAGCTGAAGGCATCCGGTGTCGACCCGATTGCGCTCGGCGCGAAGGACGCCTGGCCCGCCGCTCACTGGTTCTACTGGTTCTCGCTGCGCGAGTGCTCGGGTGACACCATGCAGAAGACCGCGGACTCGAAGGACTTCTCCGACCCGTGCTGGCTGAAGGCCGCTACCGACCTGCAGAAGTTCGCCGCCGAGAAGCCGTTCAACAACGGGTTCCTCACCACCTCCGCCCAGCAGGGCGCGGGCAGCTCGGCCGGCCTCGTCGCGAACCACAAGGCCGCGATGGAGCTCATGGGCGCCTGGGACCCGGGAGTGATCGCATCGCTCACCCCCGACCAGAAGCCGCTTCCCGACCTCGGTTTCTACCCGTTCCCCGAACTCTCCGGCGGTAACGGCGAACCCGGCTCGATCATGGGTGGCGTCGACGGGTACTCCTGCTCCGCCAAGGCACCGAAGGAGTGCGCCGACTTCCTGAACTACATCGCGACCACGGAGCAGCAGACCGCCTACTACAAGGCGTACAACTCTCCGCCCGTCAACACCGAGGCACAGAAGGCCGTCACGGAGCCCTACCTGAAGGATGTTCTGGCCGCCTACAACAAGGCGCCGTTCGTCTCCCAGTGGCTCGACACCGTCCTCGGCCAGAACATCGGAAACGCGCTCAACGTCGCTGTCGTCGACATGCTGGCGGGCAAGAGTGACCCCAAGGGTCTCATCCAGGCCGCCAACGACGCAGCCAAGAAGGGCTAAGAGGAACACCCAGTGAGCAACACCCGCGAGAACACCTCGACCGGTGTCGTGTCGAAGGCCGATCTCGCGCAGCGAGGCGGGGGCGGCGCGACAGCGTCGCTCCCGCCGAAGCCGCGGCGTCGCCGCCGCGGCTTCGGCTGGGCGGGGCGCATGGAGATCGCCATCCTGGCGGGGCCGGCGGTCATCGTCTTCGTCGGCTTCGTCATCTTCCCGGTCGTCATGGCCGCGTACTACGGATTCTTCCGGTGGAACGGCTACGGCCCGCCGACTGACTTCGTCGGTCTGCAGAACTACATCGTCATCGTCACAGATCATGCGTTCCAGGAGGCGCTGGGTCACAACCTCTTCATCCTGGTCATGTCCCTGGTCCTCCAGGGACCGGTCGCGATCCTCCTCGCGCTCCTGCTCAACCGCAAGATGCGCGGACAGTCGCTCATCCGCGTGCTGATCTTCGTGCCCTATGTCATCTCCGAGGTCGTTGTCGGAACAGGCCTGAGCCTGATGCTCTCGACCAACGGGGCCTTCAACGGCTTCCTGGAAGCGATCGGACTCGGCTCGTGGGCGCATGACTGGCTCGCCGATCCCAACATCGCGATCTGGACGCTGATGGGCATCCTCACCTGGAAGTACATCGGCTTCGCGGTGATCCTGTTCCTCGCCGGTCTGCAGGGTGTTCCCGAGGAGCTCTATGAAGCTGCGGCACTCGACGGCGCGTCGTACTGGCAGATCCAGCGGAGGATCACTCTTCCCCTGCTCGCGCCCACGCTGCGGATCTGGGCGTTCCTCTCGATCATCGGCGCCCTCCAGCTGTTCGACCTCGTCTACATCATCTGGGGTCAGTACGTAGCGTCCACAGCCGGAACGTCGACCATGGCGACCTACATGGTCTCGAACGGCCGTGACGCAGGCAACTTCGGTTACGGCAACGCCGTCGCCGTCGTGATCTTCCTCATCTCCCTGATCATCGCGTTGTTCTACCAGCGCTTCGTCCTCCGCCGCGACACGGCGGGCGCCCTGACCGAAAGGACCGCGAAATGAGCGCCATCGCCTCTGTCCGCGCCGCACGCCGGAAGGAGCGCAAGGCCCTGCCGTGGGGTTCCCCCGCTGTGTATTTCGTGGCGCTCGTCGTCATCGCACTGATGCTCGTACCGATCGTGTACATCATCATCGGCGGCTTCCGCACGAACTCGCAGATCACGGTCGACCCGGCCGGGTTCCCGAACCCGTGGAACTTCCAGAACTACATCGGCGTCCTCACCGGAGGGATCTTCTGGCCCCAGGTCGGCAACTCGCTCATCGCCGCTCTCTCGACGACGATCGGCGTCGTCGCGCTCGGTCTCGCGGCCAGCTACGTGCTGGCGCGCTATGAGTTCCGGGGTCGCGGTGCGCTGTACGCGCTCTTCGCCGCCGGCCTCATGTTCCCGATCACCGTCGCGATCACGCCGCTGTACATCGTCGTGCGCAACCTGGGACTGACGAACTCCCTCGCGGGCGTCATCATCCCGCAGATCGCCTTCGCGCTCCCGACGACGATCATCATCCTCGTGCCCTTCCTCCGGGCCATCCCGGACGAGCTCCAGGAGGCGGCCTTCATCGACGGTTGCAGCCGGCTCGGGTTCTTCTGGCGCATGGTGCTGCGCCTGTCGCTGCCCGGCGTGATCACCGTCGGCATCCTTGCCTTCATCGGCAGCTGGAACAGCTACCTGCTGCCGTTGTTCATCCTGAACGACGAGTCGACCTACACGCTGCCCCTGGGCGTGCAGGCGTTCTCATCGCAGTACTCGACGGACACCGCCCAGGTGCTCGCCTTCACGTCGTTGTCGATGATCCCGGCCCTGGTGTTCTTCAGCCTGTTCGAGCGCCGCATCGTCGGTGGGCTCACCGGAGCGGTCAAGGGCTGAGCCCTGGCCGACCGCCCCAGAGAGAAGTGTGAAACTTTCATGATCAATTCCGATCTTCCGTTGGTCTCTGCCCGCGTGCAGAGCCTGTTCGCCTCCATGACGCTCGAGGAGAAGCTCGCACAGCTCGTCGGATTCTGGGTCGACAAGGGTGACGAGGTGGTCGCCCCGATGGCCGGCGAGATGGCCAACTCGTCGGACTATGCGGAGGCGACCATCCACGGCATCGGGCACCTCACGCGGGTCTACGGCACGCGCCCGGTGGACCCGGTCGAGCGAGCGAACTGGCTTTGGTCGGAGCAGCGGCGTCTGCGGGAGGAGACCCGGCTGGGCATCCCCGCGATCGTCCACGAGGAGTGCCTCACCGGCCTCGCCGCGTGGAAGGCCGCGACCTTCCCGACGCCGCTCGCGTGGGGTGCATCGTTCGACCCTGAGCTCGTGGAGCGGATGGGTCGGCAGATCGGCGCCTCGATGCGCGAGCTGGGCATCCACCAGGGCCTCGCTCCCGTGCTCGACGTCATCCGCGATCCACGCTGGGGCCGGGTCGACGAGGCGATCGCGGAGGATCCCTATGTCGTCGGCACGATCGGGACCGCGTACGTGCGCGGGCTCCAGGAGTCCGGCGTGCACGCGACGCTGAAGCACTTCGTCGGCTACTCCGCGTCGCAGGCAGGACGGAACCACGCGCCGGTGCACGCCGGGGCGCGGGAACTGCGCGACGTGCTGCTCCCTCCGTTCGAGATGGCGCTCCGCGACGGCGGAGTGCGCTCGGTGATGAACTCGTACGCGGAGATCGACGGCGTGCCCGTCGCGGGCACCCCCGAATACCTCACGGGCATCCTCCGCGACGAGTGGGGCTTCGACGGGGTCGTCGTGTCCGACTACTTCGCGGTCGCCTTCCTGCACACCATGCACGCCGTCGCGGCCGATCTGGGTGAAGCGGCGGAACTCGCTCTGGCCGCGGGCATCGATGTGGAGCTGCCGACCGGAGACGCGTTCCTCGAACCGCTCGCGAAGCGCGTGCGCGACGGCAGGCTGGATGTGGAGTTCGTCGATCGGTCCGTGCTGCGCGTCCTCGCGCAGAAGGAGGAGCTCGGCCTGTTCGACGAGACCTTCGCCGAGCCGCCGGCCTCCATCGATCTCGACACACCGGAGCACAGAGCGACCGCCAGGCAGCTCGCCGAGGAGTCGCTCGTGCTGCTGACGAACAGCGGGGTCTTGCCGCTTTCGCCGCAGCAGGAGAACCTGCGCATCGCCGTCGTCGGCCCGAACGCCGCTTCGGCCGAAGCGCTCATGGGGTGCTATTCGTTCGTCAACCACGTGCTCGCGCACCATCCCGGTGTCGAGCTGGGTGTGAGCATCCCTTCCGTGCTCGACTCGGTGCGCGACGAGTTTCCCGGCGCCGCCATCACGCACGTTGCAGGCTGCGCGGTCGAGGGCGATGACACCTCCGGAATCGCGGACGCTGTCGCAGCCGTGCAGGCGGCCGACGTCGCGCTCGTGATCGTCGGCGACCGTGCGGGCCTCTTCGGGCGGGGAACCGTCGGCGAGGGCAACGACGTCGAGAGCCTGGCGCTCCCCGGTGTCCAGCGCGACCTGGTCGAAGCAGTCACGCGCACGGGAAAGCCCGTCGTGATGGTCGTGCTCTCGGGTCGCCCGTACGAACTGGACTGGGCCGTCAGTGGTGCGTCCGCTCCCGGCGCGCTGCTCCAGGCGTTCTTTCCCGGCGAAGAGGGCGGCCGCGCGATCGCTGCGGTGCTCTCCGGCCGCACCGCACCATCGGGCCACCTGCCCGTCTCCCTTCCCCGTTCGGCAGGCGCCCAGCCGTACTCCTACCTGCACCCGAAGCTCGGCGGCTCGTCGGAGATCACGAGCGCCGACAGCACCCCGGTGCTCCCGTTCGGCCACGGGCTCACCTACACGACGTTCGAGCGGACCGACCTGGCGGTGGATGCCGAGGCGGCGACCGGGGGAGCGTTCCGCGCGAGCGTGCGCGTGCGAAACACCGGCGACGTCGCGGGCACCGACCTGGTGCAGCTGTACGCGCACGACGTGTACGCATCCGTCACCCGTCCTGTCGCCCAACTCGTCGGGTACACGCGCGTCGACCTCGCCCCCGGCGACGAGGCGATCGTCGAGTTCGACGTGCCGACGACCCGCCTCGCGTTCACCGACCGCTCGTTCACGCGCATCGTCGAAGCCGGGCAGATCGACCTCTGGGTCGGGCCGTCGTGCGCGGAGCGCGAGACGTCCGCATCGCTCACGCTGGTCGGGGATGCCCACCCGGTGACCGCTGCGGACCGTCGGCTGGTCGAGGTGCGCGTGGAACTGATGGAGGCCGACGCGGTCGGTGCCGGAATTCCTGCCGAATAGCGCGTGCGGCGTAGGAGGCTGCGACGGGTTCGTGGTTTCATCGTACAAATCCCGATTTTCGAAGGAGTGAGCTATGGGCTCTGATAAGCCTCACCTGCGCGTCGCGATGGTCGGTTACGGCTTCATGGGTGCGGCGCACTCCCAGGGCTGGCGGGTCGCCCCGCGGTTCTTCGACCTCGACGTCGAGCCGGTGATGAGCGTCATCGTCGGCCGGGACGCGCAGCGCGTCGAGGAGGCGCGCGAGAAGTTCGGCTGGCTGCGCGCCGAGACCGACTGGCGCCGGGTGATCGACGACCCGGAGATCGACGTCGTCGACATCTGCTCGCCGGGCGATTCCCACGCCGAGATCGCTATCGCGGCCCTCGACGCAGGCAAGCACGTCCTGTGCGAGAAGCCGCTCGCCAACACTGTCGCCGAAGCCGAGCGGATGGTCGAAGCAGCCGAGCGCGCTGCAGCGCGCGGCATCCGCTCGATGGTCGGTTTCAGCTATCGCAGGGTCCCGGCGATCGGATACGCGCGTCAACTCATCGCGGACGGTCGCCTCGGCGACATCCGCCAGACCCGCGCCGAGTACCTGCAGGACTGGCTCGTCGACGAGAACGGTCCGATGACGTGGCGCCTCGACAAGGCGCTGGCGGGCTCGGGGTCGCTCGGCGACATCGGAGCCCACGCCATCGACATGATCCAGTACCTGACGGGCACGACCGTCGAGTCCGTCAGCGGGACGCTCGCGACGTTCGTGACCGAGCGGCCCCTCCTTGGCGAGGGACGCGGCCTCGGGGGCACGGCCTCCGCCGAGCGCGGCCAGGTCACGGTCGACGACGCGGCCTGGTTCACCGGACGACTCTCCGGCGGAGCGATCGGCTCCTTCGAGGCGACCCGGTATGCGACCGGCCGCAAGAACGCCTTCCGCATCGAGATCAGCGGCAACCGCGGCGCGATCGCGTTCGACCTGGAGTCGATGAACGAACTGCAGTTCTACGACGCGACGGCGCCGGCGGGGGAGCAGGGCTTCACGCGCATCCTCGTCACCGAGCCCGAGCATCCGTACGTCGGCAACTGGTGGCCGACCGGGCACCTGATCGGCTACGAGCACGCCTTCTCGCACGAGATCCGCGACTTCGTCTCCGATATCACGGCCGGGCGCGACCCGGAGCCGTCGTTCGCCGACGGTCTGCAGGTGCAGCGCGTCCTCGACGCGGTCGAGACGAGCGCTGGCAACGGCAGCGCATGGACGGGAACCCGATGACCGGCAGGCAGGCACTCGTCGTCCGTGGCGGATGGGACGGCCACATGCCCGTCGAGACCACTGGCCTGTTCATCCCGTTCCTGGAGGCCAACGGCTTCGACGTTCGGGTGGAGGACGGCACGGCGGTCTATGCCGACGCGGACGTGATGGACACCGTCGACCTCATCGTGCAGGTCGTGACGATGAGCACGATCGAGCCCGCGGAGTTCGACGGGCTCCAGCGCGCAGTGCTGGGTGGCACGGGTCTGGCCGGCTGGCACGGCGGCATCGCCGACTCGTACCGGAACAACGCCGATTACCTGCACATGATCGGCGGCCAGTTCGCCCACCACGCGGGCAAGGACCCGGCAGAGCGCATCGGCGAGCAGTCGGACAACTATATTCCGTATACGGTACATATCACCGAGCTCGGCAAGAAGCACCCGATCACTGCTGGAATCGACGACTTCGATCTGGTAACGGAGCAGTACTGGGTGCTCAGCGACGAGTACAACGACGTGCTGGCGACCACCACGCAGGACGTGCGCCCGTGGGATGCGTGGAACCGGCCGGTCACGGCCCCCGCCATCTGGACGAGGCAGTGGGGGAAGGGGCGGATCTTCGTATCGGCGCCCGGCCACCGCATCGAGGTCGTCGAGGATCCGAACGTGCGGACCATCATCGAGAGGGGGCTGCTGTGGGCAGCGCATTGAACGTCGGAGTCGTCGGAGTCGGCGTCATCAGCAACCAGTACTTCGCTTCGTTCCCGAAGCTTCCCAACCTGAGGCTCGCGGCCGTGGCCGACCTCGACGTCGCGCGTGCCGCATCCGTCGCCGAAGCGCAGGGGACGCGCGCGTTGAGCGTGGACGCGATCCTGTCCGACCCCGGCGTCGATGTGATCCTGAACCTGACGATCCCGGCGGCGCACGCCGAGGTGGCGCTGCGGGCGCTCGATGCGGGCAAGCACGTCTACGGTGAGAAGCCGCTGGCGCTGACGACGTCGGAGGCTGCGAGCGTGCTGTCAGGAGCGGGCGATGCCGGGCTCCGGGTGGGTGCCGCACCGGACACCGTCCTCGGCACGGGCATCCAGACGACCCGCGCGCTGCTCGACGCCGGCCGCATCGGGGACCCGGTCGGCGCATCCGTGCACTGGACGGCGCCCGGGCACGAGCTGTGGCATCCGGCTCCCGGCTTCTACTACCAGCCCGGCGGCGGTCCGCTCTACGACATGGGTCCGTACTACCTGACCAGCCTCGTGAGCTTCTTCGGGCCGGTGGTCCGGGTCTCGGGGGCCGTGGCGCGGTCGAGTCGTGACCGCACGATCGCCACCGGACCGAACGCGGGTGCGGGCATCCCCGTCGACGTCGACACGCATGTGACCGCCATCCTCGAACACGCGAACGGCGTGATCTCCACGGTCACCGTGAGCTTCGAGGTCTGGGCCACGCGCGCACCGCTCTTCGAGATCTATGGAACCGCGGGCAGCATCCTGGTGCCCGACCCGAACCAGTTCTCAGACATCGTGTCCGTCGCCACGGCGGACAACAGGGAGTGGGTGGAGCTGCCCGCCACGGCAGGCTATGTGGATGCGGGGCGCGGGTTCGGTCTCGCCGACATGGCCCGCGGGATCGAGACCGGCCGGCCACACCGCGCATCTGGCGAGCTGGCGTTCCACGTGCTCGAGATCATGGAGTCGGTCATCACAGCGGGGCGCGAGCACCGCGTCGTCGAGCTGGCCAGCACGGTCGAACGGCCCGAGCCGGTCGCCCTGGCGCCCCAGCCCTGATTCCTCCCCCGCGCCCGGCCCCCCGCCGCTGCCGACGATGAGTTGACAGTTGTTGCCGCTTCGGCGTGGGGCTGAACCGCAACAACTGCCAACTCGACAGAAAGCGTCCGTCAGAGACGGTCGGCGAGCCAGGCGGCCTGCCGCTGCCAGTGCTCGGTCTGGCCGCCCTCGTGGTTGTTGAACTCGTAGACGTCGATCGCGCGATCCGCCGAAGCGAGGTTGTTGTATGCAGCGTAGATCGTCGACGGCGGAACGATGTCGTCCATCAGGGCGACCGAGAAGAGTGCGGGCGCGGTGACGCGCTCGGCGAAGTTCACACCGTCGAAGTACGAGAGCGTCTCGAAGACCTGCCCGGTGTGCGTGCGGTGCACCGAGAGGTAGCGTGCGATCTCGGCGAACGGGTCCGACATCCCGATCTCGGCCCCGCGTCGGAAAGCGGCCAGGAACGGCACATCGGGCATGACCGCGCGGACGGCGGGCGCGAGGGCTGCCGTCGCGAGTGCGATGCCCCCGCCCTGGCTGCCGCCCGTGACCGCGATGCGCGCCGGATCGACGAAGCCGAGGCCTGCGACGGCATCGACGAGAAGCGCGGCGTCGGTGAACACCCGGCGGTAGTAGTACTCGTCCCTGTCGAGGATGCCGCGCGTCATGAAGCCGGCCGACGCTGGGCCGGAGCCGTGCGGGTCGGGCGTGTCGCCGCCGGTGCCCCATCCGCTGCCCTGTCCGCGGGTGTCCATCACGATGTGGACGTAACCCGCGAGCGCCCACAGCACGCGCTCGCCCGGCAGGCCACGGCCGCCGTTGTAGCCCACGTACTCGATGACTGCGGGTCGGGGCGCGTCGCCGCTCGGCCGGGTCACCCATCCGGCGACGCGCTCGCCGCCGAACCCGCTGAACCGCAGGTCTTCGACGACGAGCTCCGTGATCGGTGTGGATGCGGGAGTGAGGTCCGGCGCTGCGGCGAGCGACCTCGACTCGCTGAGCGTCCGAGCCCAGAACGCGTCGAAGTCGGCGGGCTGGGCGACGGACGGGCGGAACGCGACGAGTTCGTCGAGCGTCAGATCGGTGAGCGGCACTGTCCTGCTTTCTTCTCGTGGCGACGTCTGCTGTGCTGCGGCATATTTGCGGTCGGTCGACCAGCGTGTCAGGGACATTCTCGCAGTTTTGTTGTGTGCGGGGACAAAATGTGACCACGAGGCGTCCGGCGCGTTAGGGTCGATGCCATGACCAGCCCGACCGCGACCGCGATCAAGAGCGGCACGACCGACCAGCTGCGACGCGACAACCTGTCCGCCGTCCTGAACCTCGTGCATCGCGAGAACGCCCTCTCGCGCGCCGAGCTCACGCAGCTCACGCGCCTCAACCGCTCGACGGTCGGCGACCTGGTCGCGGAGCTCGTGGACCTCGGGCTCGTCGAGGAGACCGCCCCCGTCGGCGCCGCCAGGGCCGGACGCCCGAGCCCTGTCGTCCGGGTCGGAACCTCGACCGTCGCGATCGCCGTCAACCCCGAAGTCGACGCGCTCATCCTCGGATTGGTGGGGATGGGCGGGCACGTTCTCAAGCGCATCCGGATGGAGACCGCGTCGGTGCGCACCGCATCCGAGGTCGTGACGCTCGCGTCCGCGGCCATCGCCGGGATGCTCGCCGGCGTCGACGACAGCATCCGGGTGGCGGGCATCGGCGTCGCTGTTCCCGGACAGGTGCGGCTGGCCGACGGGATGGTCCGTGAGGCCACTCACTTCGGCTGGGCCGACGAGCCGCTGGCAGCGATGCTCGAAGCAGCGACGGGCCAGCGCGTCTGGGCTGCGAACGCCGCCGTCCTGGGGATGCGTGCTGAAAGCGCGTTCGGGACGGGCCGCGGAATCGACGACTTCGTGTACTTCATCGGCGGCCCCAGCGGAATCGGCGGCGGCGTCGTCAGCGGTGGCCGCCTGGTCACCGGCGCGGCGGGGTATGCGGGCGAGTTCGGACACACCTTCGTGCACAGCGACGGCCTCGCCTGCTATTGCGGCGCACGCGGCTGCCTCGAGGCCGAGGTCACCCAGGGCGCTCTCCTGTCGGCCGTCGGGCTCTCCTCGGCGGATGCTTCGGGGCTCGAGGATGCGCTGGCCGACTCCAGCGACCCGGCCGTCCACGCCCTCGTCCAGCGCGACCTCGACCTGCTGTCCATCGCCGTGCGTAACGCCGTGAACGTCTTCAATCCGAGCGTGGTGGTGCTCGGCGGTTTCCTGGCCGACCTCTACCGCGGGGCGGGCCGGGATGGTGACGTCGACATTCTCGGACCGGTCGTGCGCTCGGCGCGCGACGGCCTGCAGGTGCGCCTTGCGGAGCTCGGCTCCGACCAGTTGCTCATCGGTGCGGCGGAGTTGGTCTTCGCCGATCTGATCGCCGATCCGGCCCGCGCTGGTCGCCTGAAAGGTCCGTTCGCGGGCCTGATCGGCCGGTAGTGCCGCATCCTTGCCCGCGCGCGGCGTTTCGAAAACCGAACAATGTTGGGGAGTGGAACTTATCGTTCGCCAG
This sequence comes from Leifsonia sp. Ger2509, assembly GCF_055231915.1. Classification (NCBI taxonomy): domain Bacteria; kingdom Bacillati; phylum Actinomycetota; class Actinomycetes; order Micrococcales; family Microbacteriaceae; genus Leifsonia; species Leifsonia sp. Ger2509. The sequence goes on along the minus strand of NZ_JBUYVB010000003.1, from coordinate 1,302,194 downwards.
CGAAACGACGGGGAACAATTTGCAATTCAAGCTTGCGTGACATCGAAACTTGTGCTTATGTTGCCCTCGTCAACAAATTGCATCGGAGTGGCTGCGAAGCCTGCAAGAGCGCGTCCACTCCACTACAAGGAGGTAAAGGATGCGTAAGAGGCATCTCGCCATCGGGGCCGCTCTGGCCGCGGGCGCACTGCTGCTCGCCGGCTGCGCAAGCGGATCCGGCTCGGACGACAGCACCAACGGCAAAGGCAAGACCCTCACCCTCTGGCACTACGAGGGTGCGGACAGCGCGATGGGCAAGGCCTGGAACCAGGCCATCACGACCTTCGAGAAGGAGACCGGCGCCAAGGTCAGGTTCGAAGCGAAGAGCTTCGAGCAGATCCGCTCCACGGCCAGCCAGGTGCTCAACTCGAACCAGGCTCCCGACATCCTCGAGTACAACAAGGGCAACGCGACAGCGGGCCTGCTCTCGAGCCAGGGCCTCCTGACCAACCTCGACGACGCCGTCAAGAAGTACGGGTGGGACAAGAAGCTCGCACCGAGCCTCCAGACCACCGCCAAGTACGACGACAAGGGCATCATGGGCTCCGGCAACTGGTACGGCGTCCCGAACTACGGCGAGTACGTCGAGGTCTACTACAACAAGGACATGTTCTCGAAGTACGGCATCGCCGTGCCGAAGACGATGGACGAGTTCGTCGCCGCGCTCCAGAAGTTCAAGGACAACGGCATCACCCCGCTCGCCGAGTCGGCCGCGGAGTACCCCCTCGGACAGCTCTGGTACCAGCTGGCGCTGAGCAAGGCCGACCGCAGCTGGGTCGACGACTACCAGCTCTACAAGGGCGAGGTGAACTGGCAGGGCACGGAGCTCAGCACAGCCACCAAGACCGTGGACGACTGGGTGAAGAAGGGCTACATCTCGAAGAGCGCCAGCGGCCTCAAGGCGGAAGACGCCGGGACCGCCTTCGAGGCGGGCAAATACCCGATCTTCTTCTCCGGCAGCTGGTGGTACGGACGGTTCCAGACCGAGATCAAGAACTACCAGTGGGGCACCTTCCTCTTCCCGGGTGTGAAGATGTCGCCGGGTTCGGGTGGAAACATGTGGGTCGTCCCGGAGAACGCGAAGAACAAGGAACTCGCCTACAAGTTCATCGACATCACGATGCGCCCGCAGATCCAGTCGATCATCGGCAACAACGGTGGTGTGCCGGTGGCCGCGAAGACCGCAGACATCACGGACCCGAAGAGCAAGGAGCTCATCGCCAACTTCAACGCCCTCACGGCTGAAGACGGCATCGGCTTCTACCCCGACTGGCCCACCCCGACCTTCTACGACCAGCTGAACGCCGGCCTGCAGGAGCTCATCAACGGCAAGTCGCCGGCCGACGTCAACAAGGAGCTCGGCAGCGAGTACCAGGACGGCGTCGACCAGATCGTCAACCAGTAACACCCCCGGTCGAGCACAGGAAAGGTGGGCGAAAGCCCGCGGCTGAAGCCCACTTTTCCTGCGCTCGTCGGATCGAAAGGCCGAAAGGATTCCCATCATGGCCGATGCTGCTGTCGCCGAGCGACCGCGCGTGAAGAAGCGCCGGACAGCGGATGCGCTGCTCCCGTCGAGCGGGCGGGGGAGCTTCTGGCTCTACCTGGTCCCCGGCTTCGTCCTCCTCCTCGTGATCGTGATCGTTCCGCTCATCTGGAACGTCTACCTGAGCTTCACCAGCTATCGCGGCATCCGGCCCCCGAAATGGATCGGTCTCGCCAACTGGACGAAACTGTTCGGCGACGAGAAGTTCTGGACCTCGTTCGGCAACAGCGTCGCGATGATCGTGGCCATGGTGATCATCCCCACCCTCCTCGGCCTGGTGCTCGCTGCCATGCTGTTCGACCTCGTGGGCAAGAAGTTCGGCGGCAAGCTCGCCAGCTTCCTCCGCGCGACCTACTACCTTCCGCAGATCCTCCCCGTGGTGATCGCGGCCATCGTCATCGGCTGGATCCTCCGGCCGGACAACGGGGCGCTGAACACGATCCTCGAGAAGATCGGTCTCGGCGCTCTCGCCCACGACTGGCTGGGCAGCCCAGACACCGCGCTCCTCAGCATCATGGCGATCATGGTGTGGGTGCAGCTCGGCTACCCGATCGTCATCTTCATGGCCGCCCTGCAACGTGTCGACCCCGAGCTCTACGAGGCCGCTGAGCTCGACGGCGCCAACTGGTTCCAGCGGTTCCGCTCGATCACGGTCAGCATCATCCGTCCGGAGATCTTCGTCGTCACCCTCACCTGCACGATCGCAGCCCTCAAAGTGTTCGGGCCGATCTACACGCTCACCCGCGGCGGCCCCGGCACGTCGACGATCGTGCCCAGCTACTACTCGTACAGCGAGTTCTTCCAGAGCCAGCAGGTCGGCTACGGAGCCACGATCGCCACAGCGCTGACCGTGCTGATCGTCATCGTCGCGACCGGATTCATCTTCGCCCAGAACCGGGCCGAGCGCAGGGAGAACGAGCGCTGATGTCCACTACACTCGCCCCGCAGAAGCAGAGCCCTCGCGAACGTGACGAGGACGCGAAGGTGCTGTCCTCATCCGGAAAGCGCCTGCACAGGCAGAAGCCGAAACGCAAAGCCTCCGACTGGATCATCCTGATCGCCGCCATCGTGATCGGGCTGGTCATCGCCGTGCCGTTCCTGATGATCCTGCTCAACTCGTTCAAGTCGCCGACCGACTACAACCAGGGCGGTCCGCTGCAACTGCCGATGCACCTCTACTTCGACGGCATCGTCAACTTCTGGAACCGCGTCGACTTCCCCCTGAAGCTCTGGAACTCCATCTTCATCAGCGGCGTCGTCTCGATCCTCGCCGTCGTGATCTCGGTGCTGAACGCCTACGCGCTCGGCATCGGGCGGGTGAAGGCACGCACCTGGATCATCGTGCTCTTCCTGCTGGCCAACATGCTGCCACAGGAAGCACTGCTCTACCCGCTGTACTTCATGTTCAAGCAGGTCGGGCTGTACGACAACGTGTGGAGCGTGATCATTATCTTCACGGTGATCCAGAGCGCGTTCGGCACCTACCTTCTCTCGAGCGTCTACGGCACGTTCCCCAAGGAGATCCTCGAGGCGGCGTCGATCGACGGCGCGGGCCGGTGGCGCATCCTGTGGCGCGTCGTGGTGCCGATCTCCCGGCCGACGCTCAGCGTGCTGCTCATCTTCTTCTTCATCTGGACCTGGAACGAATTCCTGATCCCGCTGACATTCCTCGTGAGCAACGACAACCAGACCGTGCCCGTCGCGATCAGCGTTCTGCAGGGCGACCGGTTGATGGATGTGACCACGACGAGTGCATCCGCCCTCCTCGGCCTCATCCCGACCCTCATCTTCTTCTTGATCTTCCAGCGCACGCTGACCCGCGGCATCACCGCGGGCGCCGTGAAATAACGGCGCACGCTGGCCGACTTCCACCCACGCAGTAAGGACAACACCGAGTGAAGTTCACCGATGGTTTCTGGCAGACCCGACCGGGAGTGACGCCGCTGTACGCGGCCGAAGCGTTCGACATCGTCGCGGGCGAGCGCTCGCTGACAGTGACCGCCCCGACCAAGAAGATCGAGTCGCGGGGCGACACGCTGAACCGCGCGACGCTCACCGTGACGCTGACCTCGCCGCTCCCGGACATCGTCGGCGTGAAGATCGAGCACTTCCAGGGCGGCCGCCGTGAGCGCGGGTTCGAGCTCTTCACCGAGGACGGGCACGGCGTCGCCGAGGTGCACGACGGCGCGGGTGTCCTCACCAGCGGCCACCTCAGCGCGACCATCGCCGGCGGTGCGCCGTGGGATCTGGCGTTCGCGGCCGGTGGCCGCACGCTCACCTCGAGCGGCCACAAATCCGTCGGCTACATGCAGGTCGCGCCCGACGCCGAGGTGACCAGCGGGATCGTAGGCAACGCACGGGTCGCCGACACGCAGCATCCGTCGCGCCCCACGACCTACGTGCACGAACAGCTCTCGATCGGTGTCGGCGAACTGGTCTACGGACTCGGCGAACGCTTCGGACCGCTGGTCAAGAACGGGCAGGTCGTCGACATCTGGAACGCCGACGGCGGAACCTCGAGCGAGCAGGCGTACAAGAACGTTCCGTTCTATCTGACCAACCGCGGCTACGGCGTGCTCGTCGACCACCCGGGCCACGTCTCGTACGAGATCGGTTCCGAGTCGGTCGAGCGGGTGCAGTTCTCGGTCCCCGGCGAGAGCCTCCAGTACTACGTGATCTACGGCCCGACGCCGAAGGAGATCCTGGAACGCTACACCGCGCTCACCGGCCGGCCGGCCTCGGTGCCCGCCTGGTCGTTCGGACTCTGGCTCTCCACCAGCTTCACGACCGCCTACGACGAGGCGACAGTCTCGAGTTTCATCGACGGGATGGCCGAACGTGACCTCCCGCTGTCGGTGTTCCACTTCGACTGCTTCTGGATGCGCGAATTCAACTGGTGCGACTTCGAATGGGACCCGCGCACGTTCCCGGACCCCGAGGGGATGCTCGCCCGCCTCCACGAGAAGGACCTGCACCTCTGCGTGTGGATCAATCCGTACATCGGCCAGCGCTCGCCACTCTTCGCCGAGGCCGCGGACGCCGGGTATCTCGTCAAGCGGCCGGACGGCTCCGTCTGGCAGTGGGACCTCTGGCAGGCCGGGATGGCGCTGGTCGACTTCACGAACCCGGATGCCACCGCCTGGTACCAGGACAAGCTCCGTCACCTGCTGAGCCAGGGGGTCGACGCGTTCAAGACCGACTTCGGCGAGCGCATCCCGCTGCAGGTCGACTACTTCGACGGGTCGAGCCCGGAGCGAATGCACAACTACTACACGCAGCTGTACAACCAGGCCGTGTTCGACGTGCTCCAGCGTGTCCGCGGCGAGGGCGAGGCGGTGCTGTTCGCCCGTTCGGCCACGGCCGGCGGCCAGCAGATGCCGGTGCACTGGGGCGGCGACAATACGTCGAGCTACGAGTCGATGGCCGAGACCCTGCGCGGCGGACTCTCCCTGGCGTTGAGCGGCTTCGGATTCTGGAGTCACGACATCGGTGGCTTCGAGGGCACGCCCGACCCCGGCGTGTTCAAGCGCTGGACCGCGTTCGGCATGCTGTCGAGTCACTCACGGCTGCACGGCAGCAACTCGTATCGGGTGCCGTGGGCGTTCGACGAAGAGGCCGTGGACGTCACCCGCACCTTCACGAAGCTGAAACTCTCGCTCATGCCCTACCTGTTCGCGGCCGGGCGTGAGGCGTCGACCTCGGGGACGCCGGTCATGCGGCCGATGCAGCTCGAGTTCCCCGACGACCCGGCGGTCGGCTACCTGGACCGCCAGTACCTCCTCGGCGCCGACGTGCTCGTGGCGCCGGTCTTCTCGGCGTCCGGCGACGTCGAGTTCTACCTGCCGGACGGCACCTGGACGAACTACTTCAGTGATGAGCGCGTCGCCGGCGGTGCCTGGCGCCGGGAGAACCACAGGTTCCAGAGCATCCCTCTTTATGTGCGCGAAGGCGCTGTGCTTCCGATCGGTGCCCGCGACGACCGTCCGGACTACGACTACCGTGACGGGCTCACGCTTGCGGTGTACCCGGCGCCGGCGGATGCGGACACCGTCCAGATCGTGACCGTCACCACCCCTGACGGCGATTCCTTCGACTACACCGTCGCGCGGAGCCCGCACGGAGTGGTGGCGACGGGGCCCGCCGACCGGGAGTGGAGCATCCGCATCGTCGACGCGGGCGACGTCGGTGCAGGCGGCGCGACGATCGCCGCCGTTGACGGAAGGGCCGAATGGGTCCGGTGAGGCTGACGAGCGACCGGCGCCCCGGAGGGTCGCCTGGTACGGCGGTTGCGTCGGGCTACGGATACCGGCCGCGGTTCGATATGGTTCGTGTGGACCATGACACCTTCGAGCGATCGCGCACAGACCGCGCAACCCGACACGCCCGCCAGGCCGGCACCGACCGGACCCCGGACTGACGTGTCTCCCGGCGCGCGCGGAAACAACCTCGACACGGTTCGCCGCCACAACCTCGGCACCGTGCTCGGGCTGGTGCACCGCGGGGGACCGGCTGCGCGGTCGAAGCTCACCCAGTCGACCGGGCTGAACCGCTCGACCATCGGCGCGCTCGTGGGCGAACTCGCCGACCTCGGCCTGGTGGTCGAGAGCGAGCCGGGCGTCAACACGCGGGTCGGCAGGCCGAGCCCGGTCGTGACGGCGGCTCCGGATGTGGTGGCGATCGCGGTCAACCCCGAGATCGACGCGATCACGGTGGCCGTGGTCGGCCTCGACGGCACACTGCATCGTCGCGTGCGCTATCCCACCGGGCACGCGCCCACGGCAGCGGAAGCTGTGGCGATCGTCGGCGCGATCGTCGACGGGCTGCGCCCCGACCTGGGAACGTTCGCGCGCACCGTCGGAATCGGCGTGGCCCTTCCTGGCCTCGTCCGTGAGGCGGACGGGGTCGTTCGGCTCGCCCCGAACCTCGAATGGGTGGACGAACCGTTCACGGCGATGCTCGAGGAGGCGACCGGTTTCAGCGTGCGCTCAGGCAACGACGCATCCCTCGGAGCCACGGCGGAACGCTACTTCGGTGCGGGCCGGGCTGCGACCGACCTCGTGTACATCAACGGTGGCGCGAGTGGTATCGGCGCAGGCGTGATCGTCAACGGCGAACCCATGACGGGGATCTCCGGCTACGCGGGAGAGCTCGGCCACACGCTCGTCAACAGCAACGGTGTGCGCTGCCACTGCGGCGCGATCGGCTGCCTGGAGACCGAGGTCAACCAGTCCGCGCTGCTGGGCGTGCTGGGCCTCCCGACCGCGGACAGCGACGAACTCGACCGGGCGCTCGCCGTATCGGCGCACGATCCGGCCGTCGCCGAAGAGATCGACCGGCAGCTGACGTTCCTGGCGGTCGCCATGCGCAACGCGACGAACGTCTTCAACCCGCAGCTGATCGTGCTCGGCGGATTCCTCGGTGCGCTCTACCAGGTGGCGCCGGAACGGCTGAGCGCGATGGTCGCCGCGCAGGCCCTGAAGGCGTCGGGGGAGTCACTCGCGATCGCGCGCGCGGAACTCGGGTCGCGGTCGCTGATGATCGGCGCGGCCGAGCTGGCGTTCGGTCCGCTGCTGGCCGATCCCGCCGGCGCCTGAGGCGCGGTCGGGCCTCCGCCCGGGGCGTGCCTTCGGCCGGGGCGTGCCTTCGGGCCGGGGCGTGCCTTCGCGCCCGGGCGTGCCTTCGCGCTCGGCTTTGCATCGCCATGGAAGTGCCTTCCCCCTCGGCGTGCCTTCACACCCCCGGCCGCCGTGCCATCCGCCCACTGCGCCGTGTCTGCTCAGGAATTCAGGAACATGTGTGACGGATGCGGCTGGAGTGGTGTCAGAACGCCGCGGCTCGGCGTTTCCGGCCACATCCGTCACACACATTCCTGAATTCCTGAGGAGTGGGAACGGTAACAACCACGGCCGAGCATCCGCTAGGCTTATGACTGCGCGATCGAATCGATTCGATTGAATCGATTCGATCATCGCCCTTTTCGCCGGCCCCGAGCCGGCACGCCCCCATCCAGCTTCAGCACCGTGGTCGTACGCGACCGCGGTGTTCCCTTTCCCAAGGACATCTGTGACTACCGTCGTCCACCCCGGTGACTCGCTTTCCGGCCGCCAGCGGCTGGCGTACATCCTGATCCTCGGCGCCCTGACCGCGCTCGGGCCGTTCACGATCGACATGTACCTGCCTGCGCTGCCGACCCTCGAGACCGAGTTCGGCGTCTCGACGGCTGCGATCCAGCTCACCCTGACGGCGACCACCATCGGCTTCGGGCTCGGCCAGCTGATCGTCGGCCCGTGGAGCGACAAGGTCGGCCGCAGGCTCCCGCTGATCCTCGCGACGGGGGTGCACATCCTCGCCTGTGTCGGCGCCGCCCTCTCGCCGAACGTCGAACTCCTGGCCACCTTCCGCGCGCTTCAGGGCATCGGCGCGGCGGCCGGCGGTGTGGTCGCGATGGCCATGGTGCGCGACCTGTTCGGCGGGCGTCCCCTCGTGCGGATGCTCAGCCGGCTCGCCCTCGTCAGCGGCCTCGCGCCTGTGCTCGCGCCGGTCCTCGGCTCACAGTTGCTGCTCGTGATGCCGTGGCGCGGCATCTTCCTGGTCCTCGCCGTCTACGGGTTGTTCGTGATCATCTGCGTGAGCCTGTGGATCGTCGAGACCCTCCCGAAGGCACGTCGTCACGACGCGGGCCACTCGACGACCCGCCAGCGCTACAAGGCTGTGCTGAGTGACCGCGTCTTCGTCGGCATCGCCATCGTCGGCGCGATGAACTTCACCGGGCTCTTCGCCTATCTCTCCTCGAGTTCCTTCGTCTTCCAGGGCATCTACGGGTTCGACGCGCAGCAGTACGGCCTGCTGTTCGCCGTGAACTCGATCGGCATCATCATCGGCGTCCAATCATCCGCGCGCATCACCAAGTACGTCGGGCCACAGTGGATCCTGGCGGTGACCACGGTCGTCATGCTCGTGTCCGCGCTGCTGATCGTCATCCTCGGCCAAGCGGGTGCCGGACTCTGGGGCACGGTCATCCCACTCTGGTTCTTCATCGCGGCCTGTGGGTTCGGCTTCCCCTGCGTGCAGGTGCTGGCGCTGAACGGCCACGGCCATGAGGCTGGCACCGCGGCGTCGCTGCTCGGCGCGGCCAACTTCGGGATCGCTGGAATCATCTCACCGGTCGTCGGGCTGCTGGGCGTGAGCAACGCCGTGCCGATGGGAGCCGTGATGGCGGTCACGTCGACGGTGAGCATCCTCGCGCTCTGGTTCGTCGTGCGCCCGCGCACGGTGCCCGCGCTCGCGCACTGACGTGTCTGGGAGGCGTCTGGCAACCCACGCGGTAGCGTGAGCGGATGACCGACGAGCGTGCCGAGGCGGGCAATCTGCACCAGGCGCACACCATCGCACGCTTCTGGCCGGTCGTCTCGGCCTCCGTGGCGCTCGCCCTGGTGCTCATCATGGCCGGGATCATCGCTCTGCGCCCGAACGAGCCGTTCGTCATCGACGTCAGGTGGATGGGCGAGGTCGTCGAGCACCGCTCGCCCTTCTGGACCGTCGCCGCGCTCGTCATGAACACCCTCGGCGGCGGCCTGATCGGGGTGGTCATCGTCCCGGTGGGGATCGTCGTGGTGCTCCTCCTGTTCCGACGGCCGTGGGCGGCGCTCTACTATGCGATCGCCGCAGCGCTGAGCGCCGGCGCGGTCCAGCTGCTGAAGGTCACGGTCGACCGGGCGCGGCCTGAGGACATGCTCGTGCAGTCCGATCCGGGCTCATTCCCGTCGGGGCATACAGCGAATGCCGCGACGATGGCCGTCGCGCTCGCCATCATCTTTCCCCGCGTCTGGGTGTGGGTGATCGGCAGCGCGTACGCGCTTGCCATGGCTTTCAGCCGCACCTACCTGGGCGCCCATTGGCTGAGCGACACGATCGGCGGACTGCTCCTCGGCGCCGGAGTGGCGGTGCTCGTGTGGGCGCCGCTCGCTTACAAACTGGCCGCCGAGAGCCGGCGACCGCATCCCTTCATGCTTGCAAGTAAAGCGTCTCCAACGTTGTAGAGTTCGTGTGCGGGGGACGCGTGGAGCCGGGATGCGGCGCCCGTCCGCGATGAAGGAGGCGGGCCGTGGCGGTCACCATGCACGACGTGGCGAGGGCTGCCGGCGTCTCGATCAAGACGGTTTCGAACGTCATGAACGACTACCCGCACATCCGTGAGGAGACCCGCTCGCGCGTCCTCGAGGCCATCACCGCGCTCGGCTACCAGCCCAACCTGTCGGCCCGCGGGCTGCGTTCCGGTCGCACCGGAGCCATCAGCCTGATCATCCCCGACCTGCGGAACGCGTATTTCGCCGAGTTGGCCGACGCAGTCATGCGGGCCGCAGCGAAGCACGACCTGGTCGTGATGATCCAGCAGAGCGGCGGCAATCGCGAGCGTGAGCTCGAAGTGCTGCACGGTCCGCGCATGCGGATGGTTGACGGCATCCTGTTCAGCGTCCTCGCCCTGGGGCAGGAGGACGCCGACCTCCTCGACATCCCCACACCGCTCGTCCTGCTCGGCGAGCGCATCTTCAACGGACCCGCCGACCATGTCACGATGCAGAACGTCGCGGGCGCGCGGGCTGCGACCGAGCACATGATCTCGCTCGGGCGCAAGCGCATCCTGGCGTTCGGCGCGCATGAGAACGAGGTGATCGGTTCGGCGGGACTCCGCCTGACCGGTTACAAGGAGGCGCTCGCCGCCGCCGGAATGCCGTACCGCGAGGAGCTCGTGGTGAACGTGGGCAACTGGCATCGAGCGGACGGTGCGGATGCGATGCGCGCGGCTCTGACATCCGGGCTCGATTTCGACGCGGTGGTCGCGTTCAACGACTCGATCGCTCTCGGTGCGGTGCGAGTGCTGCAGGAGCGGAACATCCGGGTGCCGGAGGACGTCGCCGTGATCGGTTTCGACGACATCGACGAGACGCGGTATTCGCTCCCGTCGCTGTCGACAGTCGATCCTGGTCGTGAGGAGATCGCAGAGACCGCGGTGCGCGTACTGCTCGAGCGGATCAACGATCCCGAGCGGACCATCCCGCCGCGCGAGTTCGAGGCCGCGTTCCGCATCGTCGAGCGCGAGTCGACGGCCACCGTGTGAGCGCGAGCCCGTCGGCGTGCGGTTCCTTCGGGGCCGACGCTGCAGTGTGCGCGCTCACGGGACACTTCTGGCCCTATGCAGCGCGCGCTGTGCGGCGTGTCGTGTCAAGTGGCAGACGCCGCGGCGAGCGGGCACTCGCTTGCTGCGTGCGGCCGCATCCTGCCCGCTCGCAACGGCGTGTTGTGCCGACTGACGGGATGCGCGCTCTCGACCACCACGATCCGCGCCCGCAAACGCGTACTCGCCGACGACTTGGGAGTATCGGCTTGACAGGGCGCCCCGTGATCGTGAAGATAGCTTTACAACGTTTACCTACAACGTTGTAAACGCACGCAACAGTGTCCAGGGACACACGTTCGAGCGATCGAGTGAATCAAAGAGGATTCGGGAACGGCATCCGGCTCCCCTTCACTTGCGTCAGACGAAGAAGTCCAACGAGAAGCACCACCGAAGGGAACACAGTGAGGAAGAAAGCTTTGATCGCGGCGCTGTCCGCGGTCGCGCTCGCCGCAACGCTTGCCGCGTGCAGCTCGAGCGGAGGCACCGGCGAGGCCGCCAGCAACCCCAAGCTCACCAATTGCACCAACAAGATGATGAACGACGCGCCCCAGGTCTCGGTCTGGGCCTGGTACCCCAACATGGCGACCGTCGTCGACAACTTCAACAAGACCCACAAGGACGTCCAGGTCTGCTGGACGGTCGCCGGCCAGGGCGCGCCCGAGTACGCAAAGTTCCAGACCGCGATCTCCGCGGGCAAGGGCGCTCCCGACGTGATCATGCTCGAGGCGGACCAGCTGACCGGGTTCGAGATCCAGAAGGCGCTCGTCGACCTCGCCCCGTTCGGCGCGAACGACGTGAAGAAGAACTTCTCCGATGGCGCCTGGAAGGACGTCTCCCAGGGCTCGTCGGTCTACGCGATCCCCGTCGACGGCGGCCCGATGGCGATGATCTACCGCAAGGACATCTTCGACAAGTACGGCATCACGCCTCCCACCACCTGGGCCGAGTACGAGCAGGCCGCGCAGAAGGTGAAGGATGCGGGAGGCCCGCTGTTCGGCGACCTCGGCAGCAACGTGCCGGCAGCGATCACCGCGCTCATGGCCCAGAAGGGCGCCGTGCCGTTCACGTACGACCTCTCCGACCCGAAGAACATCGCGATCAACCTCGACGACCAGGCGACGAAGGATGTGCTCTCGTACTGGGCGGACCTCGTGAAGAAGGGGCTGGTCGGCACGCAGGACCAGTTCACGACGGACTACATCGCCGGGATGGTCGGCGGCAAGTACGCGACGTACGTCTCTGCCGCCTGGGCTCCCGGGTACCTCACGGGCGCCGGCGTCGGAAAGGGTTCGGAGAAGGGCAAGTTCCTCGTCGCTCCGCTTCCGCAGTGGAACAAGGGCGACGCCGTGTCGGTCAACTGGGGTGGCTCGACGTTCGCCGTGACAACGCAGGCGACGAACAAGAAGCTCGCGGCCGAGGTCGCCAAGGGCCTCTACGCCGACGACGCATCGCTCACCGACGGCTGGAAGACCCAGACCATCTTCCCGCTCAACCAGGGCGTGCTGACCTCGGACGCGTTCGTGAACAACCAGGTGGAGTTCTTCAACGGGCAGACCGCCAACAAGGATGTCTACGTCCCCGCCGAGAACGCGTACAAGGGCTTCAACTACAGCCCGTTCTCCGTCTACTACTACGCACAGCTGCAGGCGCAGCTGGTGAAGATCAACTCGGGCAAGACCACCGGTGAACAGGCCGCAAGCGACCTGCAGAACATCATGGTGAAGTACGCCAAGAGCCAGGGCTTCACCGTCAAGTAGCCGTTTCGTCCGGCCGGGGTGCGCATCCGCCCGCCCCGGCCGGGCACACCACAGACCTTCGATGTGAACAGCAGGGAAGTACCATGGCAGACCATGCGTCGACATTGACCTCGGCACCACCACCCGGCACCGTCTCCGGCGGAATCAGGCGCCGCAGGAGCGCCTCCGGCAGCGAGCGGATGCTCAACCGGCGCGGCAGGACGGGCTGGGTCTTCATCGCCCCGTTCGCCGTCGTGTTCATACTCTTCCTGGTCGCTCCTCTCGCCTACGCGTTCTACCTGAGCCTGTTCACGAAGGGACTCGCAACCGGGACGACGTTCTCGGGCATCGACAACTACGTGAAGGCGTTCACCGACCCGTCGTTCCTCAACGGTGTCTGGTTCGTGGTCCGCTTCTCCATCGTGCTCATCCCCGTGCAGATGCTGGTGTCGCTTGTCGCGGCGCTCCTCCTCGACGCCCTGACCACGAAGCTCGCGAAGTTCTCGCGGCTGATGATCTTCCTCCCGTATGCGATCCCGGCGGTGATCGGCGCGCTCATGTGGGGCTTCCTCTACAGCCCCACGTTCGGGCCGCTGCAGCAGATATTCTCGCTCTTCAACGCCCAGGCCCCGTTCCTGCTCAGCCAGGGCAACGTGTTCTACGGCCTGCTCAACATCGTGACCTGGCAATGGGCCGGCTATTACATGATCATCATCTTCGCCGCGCTCCAGGGCATCGACCCCTCGATCTACGAGGCGGCGAAGATCGACGGCGCGAACTCGTGGCAGGTCGCACTCCGTATCAAGGTGCCGCTCGTCTCGAGTGCGCTGGTGCTCATCCTCGTCTTCGCGCTGATCGGGACACTGCAGTTCTTCACGGAACCGCAGGTGCTCGCCCCGGTCGCGAACGGCACGATCACCCCCGACTTCACGCCCAACATCTACGCGTACAACCTCGCGTTCTCGTACGCGCAGTTCAACTACGCGTCCGCCATCTCGTTCGCTCTCGGGATCGTCGTGTTCATCGCGGTCTACATCTTCATGTTCGCCACCCGCAAGCGAGGGAGCCTGCTCAAATGACCACCTCGACACTGGATGCCGTGCCTGCGACCCGCGAGACGCGCGGCTCCGCGAAGGACGGCCGCCGCCCTCGGCGGAACATCGTCGCCCACCTCTTCCTCGTCGTGCTCGTGATCTACTTCCTCGTTCCGATCTGGTGGCTGTTCGTCGCCAGCACCAAGGATGCGCAGGGGCTGTTCTCGGGTTCCGGCGCCCTCTGGTTCGCGAAGGATTTCAATCTCCTCGCGAACCTCGAGGACCTGTTCACCTACAACGGCGGCGAATACCTGCAGTGGCTCGGCAACTCCGTGCTGTACGCGGTCTGCGGAGGCGTCGGCGCGACGGTGATCGCAGTCCTCGCGGGGTACGGCTTCGCCAAGTACCGGTTCCGAGGACGCAATTTCACCTTCGCCCTTCTTCTCGGGTCGGTGATGGTCCCGCTCACGGCGCTGGTCATCCCGACGTTCGTCCTGCTGTCCGGCCTCGGCCTCACGGACACGATCTGGGCGGTCATCCTGCCGTCGCTGCTGAGCCCGTTCGGCGTGTACCTGATGCGGGTCTACACGGCGGATGCCGTTCCCGATGAACTGCTCGACGCGGCCCGTGTCGACGGAGCCGGTGAGTACCGCACCTTCTTCACGGTCGCGCTCCCGCTGATGCGGCCGGCCCTGATCACCGTGCTCCTGCTCTCTGTCGTCGGCACCTGGAACAACTACTTCCTGCCGCTGGCGATGCTGTCGACCTCGAAGCTGTACCCGATCACGGTCGGGCTCGGCCTCTGGTCGCAGCTCGCCTCATCCAACAACGGCGGCGGCCACTCCCTGTGGAGCCTCATCATCGTCGGCGCGCTGGTCTCGATCATCCCGCTCATCATCGCCTTCCTCACACTCCAGAAGTACTGGCAGGGCGGCCTTTCGCTCGGCAGCCTCAAGTAGCCGCGGGCAACCCCGCTTCCGTCACGAACACGCACGAACACGCACACGAAACTCGAAAGAAGAACATGCACAACGCACGCCTCACGATCGACCCCTATTTCACCGTCGGCCCCGTCAACCCGCGACTCTTCGGGTCGTTCGTCGAACACCTCGGCCGGTGCGTGTACGACGGGATCTACGAGCCGGGGCACCCGACCGCCGACGCGGAGGGCTTCCGGGGCGACGTCATCGAGCTCGTGAAGGAGCTCGGGGTCTCTGCGATCCGCTATCCGGGCGGCAACTTCGTGTCCGGCTTCCGGTGGGAGGACAGCGTCGGGCCCCGCGACGAGCGCCCGCGCCGTCTCGACCTCGCCTGGCATTCGACCGAGACGAACGAGGTCGGCCTGCACGAGTTCTCGTCCTGGCTGGAGAAGGTCGGCAGTGAGCTCATGCTCGCGGTGAATCTCGGGACCCGGGGGACGCTCGACGCGCTCGACCTCCTCGAGTACACGAACATCCCATCCGGGACCGCGCTCAGCGACCGTCGCATCGCGAACGGCCGCACGGACGCGTTCGGAATCCGGATGTGGTGCCTCGGCAACGAGATGGACGGCCCGTGGCAACTCGGTCACCGTTCGGCCGACGACTACGGGAAGCTCGCTTCGCAGACCGCGAAGGCGATGCGCCAGCTCGACCCGTCCCTGGAACTGGTGGTGTGCGGCTCGTCGGGCGCACAGATGCCGACCTTCGGCGAGTGGGAGCGCGTCGTGCTGACCCACACCTACGAGGATGTGGACTACATCTCCTGCCACGCCTACTACGAGGAGAAGAACGGCGACCTGGGCAGCTTCCTCGCCTCTGCCGTCGACATGGACCGCTTCATCGAGTCGGTGGTCGCGACGGCCGACCATGTCAAAGCGGTCACCCGCAGCGACAAGACGATCAACATCTCGTTCGACGAGTGGAACATCTGGTACCTGGACCGGTACCACGACGTCGACAAGATCGAGGGGATCGACAACTGGCCCGTCGCACCCCGTCTCCTCGAGGACTCATACTCGGTCGCGGATGCGGTGGTCTTCGGAAGCCTGCTCATCTCGCTCCTGAAGCATGCCGACCGGGTGACCAGCGCATCCCTCGCCCAGCTCGTCAACGTGATCGCGCCGATCATGACAGAGCCGGGCGGTCCGGCCTGGCGTCAGACCACGTTCTTCCCGTTCGCCCTCACCTCGCGGCTGGCAACGGGCACGACCCTCGAGGTGAAGCTGGCCAGCGAGACGTACGTCACTGAGGCCTACGGCGAGGTGAACCTCATCGACGCCGTCGCGACCCACGACGAGACGTCCGGCACGACGGCGGTCTTCCTCGTGAATCGCAGCCAGACCGAGGAGGCGACGGTCACGATCGACCTGACCGCACTCGAGGGAGTCTCGGTGCTGGATGCGCAGACGCTGTCGGATGCTGACATCCAGGCCAGGAACACCCTCGACGACCAGGAGCGGGTCGGCCTGCACCCGAACGAGTCCGTCGAAGTCGGCGAGGCGACTCTCACCGTCACCCTCCCGCCCGTCTCCTGGACCGCCCTTTCGCTCGGCTGATCCGCGAGAATCGCCGCCCGCTCCGAGGTGCCCCGGTGGACGGGCGATTCTCGGTGCGGGCGGCGACGCTCGGCGCGATCGCCGTCTGTGCGCGCGAGTAGGGTTGCCGTCATGAGAATCCTCCTGGTCGGCGCCGGCGGCGTCGGTGACGCCATCGCCAAGATCGCCGCGCGGCGCACGTTCTACGATCAGATCATCGTCAGCGACTACGACCTCGCGCGGGCGGAGAAGACGGTCGCGTGGATCGCGCAGAAGCACGGGGCGGAGGTCGCCGGCCGCTTCGTGTCCGCGGCGATCGACGCATCCGACCCGGACAGCGTCGAGAAGGTCGCCCGGGAGCACGCCGCGACTCACGTGATGAACGCGGTCGAGCCGAAGTTCGTGCCGACGATCTTCGCCGGCGCGCTCGCCGCGGGAGCCGACTACCTCGACATGGCGATGAGCCTGTCCGAGCCCCACCCGACCGACCCTTACACCAAGACCGGTGTGAAACTCGGCGACGACCAGTTCGCGCAGCGCGGCGACTGGGAGACGGCAGGGCGCCTGGCGCTGGTGGGCATGGGTGTCGAGCCGGGACTCAGCGACGTGTTCGCCCGCTACGCGGCCGACCATCTGTTCAGCGAGCTGGACGAACTGGGCACGCGGGACGGCGCGAACCTCGTCGTGCGCGACGCCGACGGCAACGAGATCTTCGCCCCGTCGTTCAGCATCTGGACCACGATCGAGGAGTGCCTGAACCCCCCGGTCGTCTTCGAGAAGGATGCGGGCTGGTTCACGACTCCGCCGTTCAGCGAACCGGAGGTGTTCACCTTCCCCGAGGGCATCGGGCCGGTCGAGTGCGTCAACGTCGAGCACG
Organism: Leifsonia sp. Ger2509; assembly: GCF_055231915.1. Taxonomy (NCBI): domain Bacteria; kingdom Bacillati; phylum Actinomycetota; class Actinomycetes; order Micrococcales; family Microbacteriaceae; genus Leifsonia; species Leifsonia sp. Ger2509. Next base: position 1,285,272 of record NZ_JBUYVB010000003.1, on the reverse strand, counting down.
AAGAAGTGCTGCTGATGCCGCGGTGGATCGACGCCAAGCGCGTGACGTTCAAGTACGGGCTCGGGGAGGAGTTCATCAACATCCTGCGCACCCTGCACCAGCTCGGACTCGACTCGACGACGCCCATCCGGGTGCGCAGCGAGAGCGGGCCCGTCCATGTCGCACCCCGCGATGTGGTCGCCGCGGCCCTTCCCGACCCGGCGACCATCGGTCCCCGCATGACCGGCAAGACCTGCGCTGGTGTGTGGGCGACCGGCACCGCCGTCGACGGCTCCCCGCGCGAGGTGTACCTGTACCACGTAAGCGACAACGAGTGGACGATGCGCGAGTACGAGAGCCAGTGCGTGGTCTGGCAGACCGCACTCAACCCGGTGATCGCTCTCGAGCTGCTTGCGACAGGCGTGTGGTCGGGTGTCGGCGTGCTCGGTCCCGAAGCGTTCGACGCCAAGCCGTTCCTCGACCTGATGGCGCGACCGGAAGCGGAAGGCGGTTATGGCCAGGCGTGGGGTCTGGAGGACCGGCTCGCCGGCTGAGATGGTGCTCGCCCGACGCGGCGGGAGTGCCCGACGCGGCGGGAGTGCCGCTCAGGCGAGGAGGTGCTCGGCGGCCATGCCGACGAGCAGCGCGTGGCCCGCGTCGCCGTCGGAGCGCTCACCCCAGGCCGCCGACAGCCCGCACCAGGCGACGGCCCACGCGGCCATCCTGTCCCGTTCGATGCCGGTCTCGTCGCAGATGATGCCGAGCTGCCGCTCGAGGCGTCCCGGCGTCAGGGCCACCTCTGCGCTCGGATTGCAGAGGATGTTGGCGAAATCGAACGCCCGGTCGCCGGTGACGTGCTTCGGGTCGATCGCACGCCATCCGTCGTCGCCGAAGTCGAGCACGTTCCCGTGGTGGATATCGCCGTGCAGCACCACCGGTTCGCGCTGATCGTCGATGAGCGCGCGGGCGACGGATGCGGTCCGCTCGAAGAATCCGCCTCTGGTATCGGCGTGCTCGAAGAGCTCGCGGAACCAGCGGTCGAGTCCGACGAGGCCGTCCGGCGGGTCTCCGTCGACGGCGTGCAGCGTCGACGCGACCTCGCACAGCACGCGGGTCGCCGCGTCGTCCCGCTCCGCGCCCGCTTCCGCCATGGCGGCGAGCGAGCCCGTCCCCTCAGCGCGCTCGAGGACGATGGCGGGTCCGTCGTGCTCGAACACCGGCGCGGATCCGTGGCCGTCCCACCAGACCATGAGGCGCGAGCCCAGCTCCTCTTCGCGCTCCGTCGCGACCTTGAGAAATGCCCTGCGGTCCCGCCAGACGACAGGGACGAGAACGCTGCTGGGCGTCGTGAAGGTCACGCCGTCGCGGATGAGACCCCAGCGCTGCAGGTACAGTGCGGCGAGCGCATCCGCCGCCACGTTCGCCGTCACCGGATGCCCTCTCCCGGGTCGTCCGTGCGAGCCGCTGCCGCATAGGCACCGGGCGTCGATCCGACCACCGTCTTGAACTCCCGGCTGAAATGGGCCTGGTCGGCGTAGCCGAGAGTGGCTGCGAGGTCGGCCAGGGCGGGTGGACTCTCACCGCGGAGGGCGGCGGCCGCCTCCTGGAGGCGGTAGCGCTGGATCAGCCATTTCGGCGAGAAGCCGATGTGGCTGCCGACCAAGCGCTGCAGCCGCCTGATTCCGATGCCGAAACGGTCGGCGAGCTGTTCGACCCTGAGCAGGTCGCGGTCGCCCTCGACGGCGCTCACGATCCGATCGACCAGAGCGGCGTCCCCGTCCGGTCGGGGCACGCGCTCCAGCAGCCAGGCCTCGAAGACATCGATCGCGGCGCGATCGTCACCCGCGGCCATGTGCATCCCAGCCGCCGCTGCGAGTTCCTCGGAACCGGCGACGCCGAGCGCAGCCAGGTCACTGGCGGAGGGCGCCGATCGGATGCTCCTTGCCAGCAGCATCCGCGCGGTCCCGGGCTGCAGCATCGCCCCGAACGCCCATCCCGAACCGACCAGCGTGCGAGCGCTCCGTCCTCGGTGGGCACGGTGGAGCCTGGCGACACCGTCCTCGATCACGATGTTCGTCGTCGGGTATTCGAGCACGTCCTGCCGGAGCCGCTCGCCGGCGGGAAGGTTCCAGCGCGGCAGCCAGTAGTGTCGCACGACGGCTGCGGCGTCCGGGCCGGGCCAGTACCGTTCGATGCTGACGGGGTTCTCCGGTGGCTCGGGTGTCAGCAGACCCTTGCTGAGCGGTGTGCCGGAGGCGGTCTTCACCCTGCAATGATTCCACGACCCGTGCCTGCGGTCGCAGCGCTACCCGCGCCCCACCCGAGGGAAGCGCTCGAACCAGTAGAGCAGCTCGGGTGACTCCCGGCGCAGCTCGGTCAGAGTCACCGACTCGGGCCGGGTTGTCACCGGCACATCGAGTTCTTCGGCGACGCGCTCCATGTCTTCGCGGGACCAGAACTGTCCACGCAGGCGAAGGAGCGGCCGCCCGTCGATGCCGGTGACGAACAGCTGGGGGAGCGTGTCCAGCGTGCTGCCCTCGTAGAGGTCGAGAAGCAAGACCGACCTGACCATACCCGGGCGGATGGTGGTCACCCGCCCGAAGAACCCACGCTCGCGCACGCCGTCGGGGAGCAACTGGATCGTGGTACCGAAGTAGGCGAGCACCGCAAGCACGGTCAGAAGCACGACGACGATGTGGATGGCCAGGATGAGCGGCCAGACCCCGCCAGGAATCGTCAGCCAGTACAAAACGGCGAAGACCGGCGTCGTGAGCGCGAGGATCGCGATGATCCCACTTGCGAACAGGTGGGCATGCGGGCGCAGCACCACGCTCTTGGCCGTCACGACGGTCTCCTGTCCCATTGATTCCCCTCTGCTCTCTGAGCCTGACCTATCCGCTCGACGCCCGGTAGCGGCATTTTGGGGGACACGGCACCCCCAGTTCAGAGGGCTTCGGCGCGTGTGCGGAACCGCTCCGGTCAGGGCCGTCGCGACGAGCGTCCCGGCGCGAGCACGATCAATGGCGTGACGTAATGCTCTTCGACGAAGCCGCCCAGGTCGTTGGCGGCCTGTCCGATCTCGGATGCTTCAGACGGCGTCCAATCGCTGAACGTCGTGAACAGTTCACGGAGCGCAGTTGCGTCGAGTTCGATGCTCCAGCGGAATTCCTCGATGTACGAGACATCGAAAAGGGCGCTCCTCGTCAGGAGCTGGGCCCACCTCGCGGTCTCCGTCTCGTCGGGAGCCCGGCGCACGACGCCCGGGCGGCGGCCGACGATCTCGGCGACCCGCTTCCGGAACGGCGTGACGGGAGCTTCCGGGTCGCCGTACGCGTTCCGCCAGACTGCGAGCGTCCCACCCGGCCGGAGTGACGCATGGACCTTGGGAAGGACGACGTCCAGGTCGAACCAGTGGACGGATGTCGCAGCTGTGGCGAGCGTAAAGGATGAACGGGGCAGTTCGGCATCCTCGACCGTCGACCTGACGACCTGGACACTCGGGTAGCGTTCGCTCAGCCGTGCCGCGAGCGCGGGTCCCGGTTCGATCGCGGTCACCCGCATCCCCGCCCGGAGTAGCGGTCCGACCGCCTGGCCGGTGCCGGACCCGAGGTCCAGGGCCCGCTCGCCCGCTTCGAGGACCCCGAGCTGCGCCAGACGCGACCACAACGCTTCCGGATAAGGAGGTCGTGCCCGGTCGTACAGGTCCGCATGTCGGTCGAAATGTTGCGGATCCGGCATGGGAACGACTGTAATACTCGGTCGCCCCGTACTTCAGCACCCCGAAGCGCGCGGCACACATGCTTGTGGGCCGCTTGAGCAAAAATGGGCGGAGAATGGGGGATTCGAACCCCCGAGGGCTTGCACCCAACACGCTTTCCAAGCGTGCGCCATAGGCCACTAGGCGAATTCTCCTGGCTGGCGCATTCCCCGTTTTCGAAGAACGGCCACGAAGCATCCTACCTGCTCAGACGGGTGCCTCGTGCCGTCTGCGCCCGGTCCACCCACCAGAAGGCAGCCGCTATCAGCCCGATCGCGATCATCGTGGCGATCCAGGCGAGGGCCACGAGCATCCCCAGACGCTCGGTGCGCTGCTCGGTCGGAATCAGCGACTGCGCGCCCAGCACGACCTGGTCGCCGCTGCGCACCTCGACGGTCGCGAACCGCAGGCCCGGCCGGGGTTCCCAGGTGACGTGGTTCGATCCTTCCGATGCGGCCGCCTCGATCACTCCGGCCGGCGGTTCGGCGAGCCGGCCGCCGAGGTAGCCGTTCCCGGCGACCGGATGCCCCTTCGAGTCGTACACGACCACGAACGGCGCAAGACTCGCGGCGAGGTCGACACGGGGGAGTCCGTCGATCGTCGCCGTCGAGCCAGTGCTGAGATCGCTTGCGACCTGGGTGGACAGCTGCGCGCCCACCTGGTCGGCACCCTGCCGCTCGAGCTGCTGCGCCACGAGGTACACGGTTCCCAGAGCGGACGTCGCGACGACGACTCCGATGATCCAGACTGCAAGGCGATTCATGCTGGGAAAACTACGCCCCGGGCCGCCACGCGTCATCCGTCGCTCGGATGATTGGGTAAACTGGTCGACGGCTCCTCACGTGGCGCCATCCAGGCCAACTCCCCCAGGACGGAAACGTAGCAAGGGTAACCGGGCTCTGGCGGGTGCGTGAGGGGTCCTTTTTCGTCTGTGGACAACTGTCTGCGCCGCTGCTCCCGACGGTAGGTTGGAGGGAGACCCGCCGACGACTGGAGGCTCGATGGCTGACGACGACCTGACGAACCTGGCCGCTCAGGCCTACCTCTACGGCTTCCCGCTGGTCTTCGATCTCGAGCAGGTCAGGCGCTCCGTCAGCTCGGGAATCGGGGCAGTTTCCCCCAGCCCGTACAACACGTTCAGCCACGCCAGGGAGCTGGCCGGTCCCGAGGCCACCTTCGTGTCGATCAACAACGACACGATCTACACCATGGCCTCGATCGACCTGGGCATGGGCCCGCTCCTGCTGACCGTTCCGCCCGTCGGCAGCCGCTACTTCGTGCTTCAGTTCGTCGACGCGTGGACGGACAACTTCGCCTATGTCGGCACCCGGGCGACGGGCTCCGACGGTGGTCGTTTCCTTCTCGTGCCTCCGGGCTGGGAGGGTGAGCCGACAGCGGACGACGCGACTGTGATCCACTTCCCGACCCGGGTCGCTTCGATCGTCGGCCGCTGGGCGTGCGACGGTGAGGAGGATCTCCCCGCCGTCCGCGAACTACAGGATGCGCTGCAGCTCACGCCCCTGCTCGAGTCGCTGACGCCGCCCCAGGGCGTTCCGGCCGTCCGCGAGCTGCCCAGTGAGGCCCTGCAGTTCTTCGAGAAGTACCGGGTGTGGTCGGAGGCGTTCCCGCCGGCCGAGCGCGATCGCGCCCTGCAGGCGTTGTTCGCGCCGTTGTGGCTTACCGGATCCGACTCCCTGGCGGATGCGCCGGCCGACGTCCTCGAAGCGCTCGAAGCCGGGTACGTCGCTGGTCGCGCCGCTCTGGAGGCGAGCCTTCATTCGGGCAGCAGTCCGCAGGTGAACCGCTGGTCGCTGACCCTGCACGTCTTCGACTACAACCTCGACTTCTTCGAGGTGGGCGCGATCGATTCGCCGGAATGGCGTCTCGACGACGCGACGACACGGATCCGTGTGCGTGCCGCTGCGGCGATCGCGGGGCTCTGGGGCAACCACGGCTACGAGGCGGCCTACATCATGACGTATGTGGACTCCGCCGGTGATGCCCTGACCGGCGACCACACCTACGAACTGACCCTGTCGCCGACCCCGCCGGTCGATGCGTTCTGGTCGCTCACCATGTACTCTCTCCCCGACTTCTACCTCGTCGAGAACGAGCTGCACCGATACTCCATCGGCGACCGCACCCGCGGCGTCATCCTCGACGACGACGGCGGCCTGACCATCACGATGAGCAGAACGCGGCCGGTGGATGCGAAGGCTGCGGCCAACTGGCTGCCGACCCCGGCGGGAGAATTCCGTCCGATCCTGCGGATGTACGCGCCGCGTCCCGCGGTCTTCGACCAGTCGTACACCGTCCCGGCGATCGAGAAGATCGACTGACCGGTGTCCCACTCCATCTACATCACCTCCGCCGAAGGAAACACCGGGAAATCGACCGTCGCGGTCGGTGTCCTGGAGCTGCTCTCGCGGTCCGTCGAGCGGGTGGGCGTCTTCCGCCCGATCGCGCGATCGACGACGGAGCGTGACTACGTCCTCGAACTGCTACTCAGGCGGGCGACCGCATCCACCGGTTACGACGAGAGCATCGGCGTCACCTACGACGATGTCCATGCCGACCCGGAGGCTGCGCTCTCCACAATCGTTCAGCGATTCCGCGCGGTCGAGGCACACTGCGACGCCGTCGTCGTGCTCGGATCCGACTTCACCGACGTAAGCAGTCCCACTGAGCTCGGCTACAACGCACGCATCGCCGCCAACCTGGGCACTCCCGTCCTCCTCGTTCTCGGCGGGCGCGCCGGTCAAGGCCAGAGCGAGCGCCTCGGACAGGCCGATCCGCGCCCGGCCGACGACCTGCGCCAGCTCGCGGAGATCGCGCGGGCCGAACTGAAGGCGGAACACGCGTCGCTCCTCGCGGTGATCGTGAACAGGGCGGATGCGACCGGCACCGACGAGATCATCTCGGCAGTGCGCCGCGCGGTTCCCTCCTCCACGATGGTGTGGGCGATCCCCGAAGATCCCTACCTGGTCGCCCCGAGCATGCGGTCCATCCTCGAGGCGATCGATGGGACGCTCGTCTCGGGCGATGAAGAGTTGCTGGCGCGGGAGGCACTCGGCGTCGTCGTCGCCGGCATGTCGATGGTCAACGTGCTCACCCGCCTGATCGAAGGCGCCGTCATCGTCATCCCCGGCGACCGGGCGGAAACGCTCCTCGCCGTGCTGATGGCGAATGCATCCGGCACGTTCCCGTCGGTGGCCGGCATCGTGCTCAACGGCGGATTCGAGCTGCCGGAGCCCATCACCCGGCTCATCGACGGCCTGCGATCGACCCTCCCTGTCATCTCCACCGACCTCGGCACCTACGAGACCACGGTGCGGATCACTGGTACGCGCGGGCGTCTTGCGGCGGATTCGCAACGCAAGTACGACACGGCGCTCGCCCTGTTCGAACGCAACGTCGACGGCGTCGACCTGCTCGCGCGGCTCGACGTCAGCCGGTCGAACGTCGTTACGCCGCTGATGTTCGAATACGACCTGCTGGAGCGAGCGCGGGCGGCGAACAAGCACATCGTCCTCCCCGAAGGCGACGACGATCGCATCCTCCGGGCGGCAGCGACGCTCCTCGCGCGTGGTGTCGCACGCCTGACGATCCTCGGCGAGCCGTTCGAGGTTCGGTCGCGCGCGATCGCCCTCGGGCTGGACCTGTCCGCTGCCGACGTCGTCAGCCCATTCGACGACGTGCTCCGACTCCGATTCGCACAGGAATACGCTCGCCTGCGGTCGCACAAAGGGATCACGGTCGACCAGGCGGCCGACACGGTCAGCGACTCGTCCTATTTCGGCACGATGATGGTGCACCTCGGGCTGGCCGACGGGATGGTCTCCGGCGCAGCCCACACGACCGCGCACACGATCCGCCCGGCGTTCGAGATCATCAAGACCCGTCCCGGTGTCTCCGTAGTCTCGAGCGTGTTCCTGATGGCGCTCGCGGACAGGGTGCTGGTCTATGGAGACTGCGCCGTCATCCCCGACCCGACCGCGGAGCAGCTCGCTGACATCGCGATCTCGTCCGCGGAGACGGCAGACCAGTTCGGCATCGAACCGCGAGTCGCGATGCTGTCGTACTCGACCGGCGAATCGGGCTCCGGCGCCGATGTCGACAAGGTCCGGGAGGCGACAGCGCTCGTGCGGAAACGCAACCCGCTCCTGCCCGTCGAAGGCCCGATCCAGTACGACGCCGCAGCAGACGCGGCCGTCGCGGCATCCAAACTGCCGAAATCCGACGTCGCGGGACGAGCGACCGTGTTCATCTTCCCCGACCTCAACACCGGCAACAACACCTACAAAGCGGTCCAACGCAGCGCGGGCGCCGTCGCGATCGGACCGGTGCTGCAAGGCCTGCGCAAACCGATCAACGACCTCTCACGCGGAGCCCTCGTGGAAGACATTGTGAACACCGTGGCCATCACAGCGATCCAGGCGGAGCTCGCATGAGCACGATCCTGGTCATCAACAGCGGTTCCTCGTCATTCAAATACCAGCTGATCGACATGGACTCCGAACGCCCGATCGCGAGCGGACTGGTCGAGCGGATCGGTGAGCCGTCGGGGCACACCACGCATCGCGGGCCTGCGGGTACGAGCGAGCGAGCCCTCGAAATACCCGACCATACGGCCGGATTCCGGGCCATGCTCGACGCATTCGCCCAGAGCGGGCCCGCCCTGGACGACGACCCGCCCATCGCGGTCGGTCACCGCGTCGTACACGGCGGCAAACGATTCTTCGAGCCGACCATCGTGACACCGCTGGTCGAACTCAACATCGACGACCTGGCCGACCTTGCACCACTCCACAATCCTGCGAATCTCGAAGGAATCCGGGCTGCGCAGAAGGCGTTCCCTGACGTTCCGCACGTCGCCGTCTTCGACACGGCCTTCCACCAGACCCTTCAGCCTTCCGCCTACACGTATGCGATCGACGCCGACCTCGCTGAACGGTACCGGGTGCGGCGGTACGGATTCCACGGGACCAGCCACAAGTTCGTCTCCGAAGAGGCCGCGCGGTTCCTCGGCCGGCCCCTCGGCGACCTCAAACAGATCGTGCTCCACCTCGGGAACGGGGCGTCCGCGTGCGCAGTCGACGGAGGGCGATCGGTCGACACCTCGATGGGCATGACCCCGCTCGAAGGACTCGTCATGGGCTCGCGGTCAGGCGACATCGACCCCGCCGTGCTGTTGCACCTGAGCCGCCGGGCCGGACTCGACACCGACGGTCTCGACGAACTCCTCAACCGGCACAGCGGGCTCCTGGGGCTCTCAGGCCGCGGTGACATGCGCGACGTGACCGGCGCGGCCGCCCAGGGCGACGCATCCGCTGAGCTCGCGCTCGCCACCTATCTCCATCGGCTGAAGCACTACATCGGCGCCTACTTCGCCATCCTCGGCGGTCTCGATGTGATCAGCTTCACGGCGGGCGTCGGCGAGAACAGCGCCGTCGTCCGGGCCGGGGCGCTCGAAGGACTCGGTGCGCTCGGGATCCGACTCGACCCCGAACGAAACGATGTGCGAACACCGGAAGCGCGCAGGATCTCGGCGGACGATTCAGCGGTGACAGTGCTGGTGATTCCGACCGACGAAGAACTCGAGATCGCACGCCAGACGCAGGCAGCAATCGCCTGACGCCGGACGGCCGCCGGCCAGAGCGACGCCCAAGCTCTTCCCGCCGCCGTCTCCCGCGCCCATACTGAAGCAGTGATGCTCTGATGATGTGGCGTGTCCGCGGTGCAGCGGCAGCAGCAGCGCTCGCGCTCAGCGCGCTGGCTCTCGCCGGATGCTCAGAAGGCCCGCAAGGCGGTCCGGCGGGGCCGCACTTCGTGACGCTGCCGTTCAGCGTCATCATGCGCGAGCCCGCTGTCTCACTGGTGGGACTCAGCCCCGGAAGCCGGATCCGCCTGACGGCCTCCATCGATGCGGCAGGCGGCCGGTGGGAATCGCACGCGACCTACACCGCGCCCGCCACCGGGATCATCGATTTCGCGGCGGCCGGGCCCCAGCTCGCCCCGTTCCTCTCCCCGGATCCGTCCGGGCTCGTCTGGTCCCTGCGCGGCCCGGACCTCGCATCCGACCTCTCCGCACGAGTCTGGACCCAGTCCATCCTCAGACTCCGCATCTCCGCCGTCGACGACGGCGAACCCGTCGCTTCGACCGTCGTCGAGCTCACAGGACTGGGGCGAATGGTGGCACCGTTCACCGTCTTCGGCTACCAGCTCCACGGCCCGGGAACGCGGAGCACAAGCACCGAGGAGGACTTCGCCGTCGGCCGGTTCTACCGGCCCCAGTTCCCACTCCGCGCTCGCGCGCCGACGGTGCTCATGTTCGACGACACCGCGACGGGCGCATCCGAAGCCTACGTCGCCCCCTACTTCTCGCTCCTGGGCAACGGGGTGTTCGTCGTCCCCGCTGAGAGCGACGCCGACGGGATCCATTCCGCGTCCACCTTCTCCGCGGACAGGATCCGCGCGATCATCGGGTGGCTGGCGAACCGGCCCGACGTCGACCCGCAGCACATCTTCGTCTACGGGTCTTCGCAGTCCGAACAGCTCGCCCTGTGGACAGCGTCGCACTTCAGCTCCCTCATCGACGGGGTGTTCGGCGCCGGAGGGACGACCGCGCTCCTCTGCAGCCACCGGGATGCCCTCTCCCCGGTTCTGGTCGGCTCGCACCACGCGCCCTGTGCGACCACCAGCGACCAGGTCGACCGCCGCCAGGTCGCGTCGCTGGCGAACGTGGTCGGTCCTGTGCTGCTGGCGTGCACCAGAACGGATGTCATCCTCCCCAACGCGTGCGCCTGGCAGGAAGTCGCCATGCACGATCGGGGAGCGCGACCCGAGGATGTGCTCATCCGCTTCGACACTGCAGCCCACGCCATCACCGTCCCGCCCGGGTATCCCCTCGCACTGTCGCCGACACGCGCTGCACAGGCGACCGAACGCGCCCGGACGACGTTCTGGGATGCGGTCGCCAGGGCCCTCGAGAAAGCCGCGGTCCAGTGAGGCGCCGCGTCCCCCTCCCTGCGCTCTGAGCCCCACGTGCCCGGCCTTCCGGGCGGACGGACCTGCGCTCATACTGAGACCAGTGGTGTTCTGATGAAGTGGCATGCACGGACGACGGCGGTGGCGCTGATCCTCGGCGCCCTCGCGCTCGCAGGGTGTTCGAGCGGTCCGCAGCGTGCCCAGGTCGGTCCGCATTTCGTCACGGCCCCGCTCGTGTTCCTGAGCACGGTCCTCTGGCCGCCGCCGCTCTCGCTCGTCGGTCTCACTCCGGGTTCGCGCATCCAGCTCACCGCTCACGTCGATGCTCCGGGCGGCCGGTGGGCGTCGGATGCGACCTACACGGTCCCGGGTACCGGCATCATCGACCTGAACGCGGTGCGACCGCAGCTCGCACCGTTCGTCGCGCCCGACTCAGCAGGCCTGATCTGGTCATTGCAGGGACCGGAGCTCACACCGGAGGCGGATGCGCGGCTGTGGACCGAGACGACGATCGGGGTGCACATCGCCGCCGTGGATGACGGCCGCGTCGTGGCGTCGACCGTGCTCCAACTCGCCGGCCTCGGCTCGACCATGACGCCGATCGACGTGCTCGCGGACGAGCTCGGCGGCACTCCGACGAACCCGTCGACCGCCGAGGACGACACCCTGGCCGGTGTGTTCTACCGGCCGCAGGGACCGTACCGGCCGCGCGCGCCCGCAGTGATCCTCTTCGACAACGACGCGACGGGTGCATCCCAGCCGTATGTCGCCCCGCTGTTCGCACTGTTCGGGAGCGGAGTCTTCGTCATCCCGGTCGAACGCGCAGCGGACCAGGTGCACATCACCTCCACGCTCACGACGACCCAGCTCAGCGCCATCATCGGCTGGCTCGAAAGGCGGCCGGATGTGGACTCCCGCCACATCTTCGTCTACGGGTCGTCGCAGTCGGAACAGTTGGCGTTGTGGACCGCCGCGCACTTCGCATCGCGCATCTACGGCGCGTTCGGGGCCGGCGGCACGACCGCACTTCTGTGCCGGTCGCCGGAGGGCGTTTCGACGATCTTCGACGAGTCGGGCCAGGTCGCGTGCGAGCGCAACAGCGACACGGTGGACGATGTGGGAGTGGTGTCGCTCGCGGATCTGGCAGGCCCGGTCGTACTCGCCTGCACGCGGTCCGACGAGGTTCTCCCGAACGCGTGCGCGTGGCAGGACTCGGCGATGCGGCAGCGGGGCCGCCACGCGGGCGACGCGGACATCCGGTCGGACGACGCGGCCCACGCGATCACGGTCCCTCCGGGCCTTCCGCTCGAGCTCCCTCCCGTCCCCGGGGCGCAGGCGACGGAAGAGGCGCGCGTCGCGTTCTGGAACGCGGTCGCCCAGACGATCCTGAGAACGGCGCGATCGTGAGTCGCCGCGCGGTTCGTTCCCGTTTCGCGTTCGCCACGGCGGCCGCGCTCTCGACGGTGCTCGCCGTCGCGCTCTCCGGATGCACCGACTACGTGGGAACGCCGGGAACCCGTTTCGTGATCGGCGAGCTCAACGCAAGCACGACCGATCCTGTCACAATCGCGCTCGTGGGGCTCCAGCCCGGCCTCGACGTGACGGTGGTGGCGTCTGTGGCCAGGTCGGGCGAGCACTGGCGGTCGAGTGCGGTGTATCCCGTGCCGCCGAGCGGTACGGTCGACCTCACGTCGGCCAGGCCCTCACTGGCGCCGTACCCCGATGCGGATGCGTCCGGGCTGCTCTGGTCGCTCCAGGGGCCGTCGCAGACCCAGGCGCAACTCGAACGTGTGTGGGCCGGCGGCGATGTGGATGTCGTACTGACGGCGAGCGAGGCCGGCCACGCGGTGGCGGCGGCGACCATCCATCGCCCTGGGCTCGCCGGATTCGCCTCTGTCGTGCCGGTGTTCGCGGATGACGTCATCCAGAACGCCCCGGGCAAGCCGATGGGAGGTACGGCGTACGACCTGCGCATCGGCACGTTCTACCGACCTGTCTCGCTGGTCGCCGGGCTCAAGCCTGCGGTCGTCCTCGTCGACGGCGACGACGGGGGAGCCTCCGCGCCGTTCATCGCCGGCCAACTCGCGCTGGCGGGCTTTCCGACCTTCGTGCTGCCCGCCTTCGGTCCGGAGGGCCAGATCCCCGGATCCGCAGCCCTGTCCGTCGAGTCGTTCGACGTGGGTGTGTCGTGGCTGCGGAACCAGCAGAACATCGATCCCCAGCGCATCTTCACCTTCGGGTCGTGGCGCGCCGCACCCCTCGCCCTCTGGCTCGCCGCGAACGAACCGCAACGGATCTTCGGCGCCATCGGCGCATCCGGCGCGACCGCGCTTCTCTGCACCTCGGAGTCCGGAGCCGCGATCTTAACCCACGACGGTGCGGGGGTGCCCTGCGAGGACCCGAGTCGTACGATCGCCGATGTGTCACTCATCCGTCTGGACCGCATCCCCGGGCCCGTGCTGCTCGCGTGCGGCGAGATCGATGAGGTCCTGACCACGTCGTGCGCCTGGCTGGGCGCCGGCGTGAGCATCCGCGGGGCTCACCCGGGGGACGAGTTCATCCGCGCACCCGGAGCCGGTCACGCGATCACGGTCCCGCCGCTCCTCCCGATCGGCCTCTCGGGCCTGGCTCCGCAGACCGCCCAGGCGACGGAAGCCGCCCGCGTCGCGTTCTGGTCGGGAGTCGTCCTCATGCTGCAGGCGGCGACCCGATCATGATGAGACGCCTGCTCGGAGCGGTCGCTGCGCTCGGTCTTCTCGCATCCCTCGTCGCGTGCACGACGGGAGGACCTGCGCAGGCCGGCGCCCACTTCGTGGTCAGCAAGGATCCGAGTGCGTCCTGGTGGCCACTCGACATCTGGGTCGAAGGCCTGGCCCCCGGGCACACAGTGACCGTCACGGCGAGCGCGCAGTCGAGCGGGCTCTGGACGTCGAGGGCCACGTACGGGGTTCCGGCCGACGGGATCGTCGACCTGGCGACAGCGACGCCGCTGCTGGCGCCGTTCAGCCGACCGGATGCGATGGGGCTGTTCTGGTCGCTGGCCAGAGTGAACTCCGGGTCGTCCTCCGCGAACTCAGGATGGAGCGACGGAACCGTGACGGTCGACCTGAGAGCGACCGTGGACGGCCGGGCCGTCGCCGGCTACGCCGTCCACCGGATGGGCCTCGGAACGATCGTCGGCTCCCACGCGGTCTTCGACAGCGGGTTCCTGGGCGACTTCTTCTCACCCACCGGCTCCTCGATCGGTCTGCGGCCGGCTGTGCTCGTGCTCGACGGAGCGGACAACGGGATGCAGTCCGGGGTTCTCGCGGCCGCGCAGATCGCGGGGCTCGGCTATCCCGCACTCGCGCTCTCATCATTCGGTTCGGCCGGGGGAGTGCTCTCCCAGGGCACCCTGCACGCAGAGACCCTCCTGGCGGCCCTTGCGTGGCTGCGCGCGCAGCCGGGGGTCGACGATGAGCGCGTCTTCGTCTTCGGGGCGTCGCGTGCGGCGCCGCTCGCTCTCTGGGCGGCGGTCCAGTACCCCGACACCGTCTACGGAGCGATCGCACCGTCGGGCACGACCGGGGTGATCTGCACCGCTCCGGTCCCGGTTCCCGCCATCACCATCGGCGGCGCGTGGGTCCCCTGCACCACCGGTACGAAGGATGTCCGTCCTGCCGACGTTCTCGCGCTGGCCCAGATCACAGGTCCGATCGTGCTCGCCTGCGCCGGAGAGGACGAGATACTGCCGAACGCGTGCGACTGGATGAGCGCGGGCGAGAGTGCGCGCGGGAACCAGCTCGGCGACACCTTTCTGCGTGCGACCGGGTCGACGCACGCGCTCTACATCCCGCCGTACAGTCCGCTGTACCTTCCGGCGGCACCTACGGCGCAGGCCACGGAGGACGCGCGGGTCGCCTTCTGGCGAGCCGTCGAGCGCACTTTGAGAGGCGCGAGTCGCATCTGATCCGGATGGACGGGAGCGGGTGGGACGCACCCGCTGGGAGCCCGGTGCGAGCTCGGTGCGAGCCTGTGGATGAGACTCTTCTGTCAGCGGCGCCAAGTAGCATAGGGGGGTGGTCACAGCCCTCTATCGCCGGTATCGGCCAGACACTTTCGCCGAGATGATCGGGCAGTCGCAGGTGACCGAGCCGCTCATGACTGCGCTGCGAACCAACCGCGTCAATCACGCCTATCTCTTCAGCGGTCCGCGCGGCTGTGGCAAGACCACCTCGGCCCGTATTCTGGCGCGCTGCCTCAACTGCGCAGAGGGTCCCACCGACACTCCGTGCGGAGTCTGCGCTAGCTGTGTCGAGCTCAGTCGCGACGGCGGCGGCTCGCTCGATGTCGTCGAGATCGACGCTGCGAGCCACAACGGTGTCGATGACGCCCGCGACATCCGTGAGCGGGCCATCTTCGCCCCGGCACGCGACCGCTACAAGATCTTCATCCTCGACGAGGCGCACATGGTGACGCCCCAGGGGTTCAACGCGCTGCTCAAGATCGTCGAAGAGCCGCCGGAGCACGTGAAGTTCATCTTCGCGACGACCGAGCCCGAGAAGGTCATCGGCACGATCCGGTCGCGCACGCACCACTACCCGTTCCGGCTGGTGCCGCCCGCGCAGATGCTCGACTACGTTCAGAAACTCTGCGACGCCGAGGGAGTGACCGTGGCGCCTGGCGTGCTGCCGCTCGTCGTGCGTGCAGGGGGCGGGTCCCCACGCGACACCCTCTCGCTGCTCGACCAGCTCATGGCCGGGTCCGAAGGTAATTCGGTGGAATACGAGCGTGCGGTCGCCCTCCTCGGCTACACGCACGCGGCACTCCTCGACGAGGTGGTCGACGCGCTGGGCGTGCGCGATGCCGCCGGTGCGTTCGCGGCGGTCGATCGCGTGATCCAGACCGGTCAGGACCCCCGGCGATTCGTCGAAGACCTCCTCGAGCGACTGCGCGACCTCATCGTCGTCGCGGCGACGAGTGCTGAGGGTGCCGCCGCCGTCTTGCGGGGTGTGCCGCAAGACGAGCTGGACCACATGGGCGTCCAGGCGACCAAGTTCGGCGCGGCGGAGCTGTCACGCTCAGCCGACATCGTCAACGCCGCGCTCACCGAGATGACCGGGGCGACCTCGCCCCGCCTGCACCTCGAGCTGATGATCGCGCGCATCCTCGTCCCATCCAGCGACGCCACCGAGCGGGGCGCGCTCGCCCGCGTGGAGCGCCTCGAACGCCGGGTCGGGGTGAGTGACTCGGTCGGGGGTGCAACGGGCGTGGCGTACGCGCCGCCGTCAGAGCCGGCCCGCGCGCCGGCGGTGGCCGAGTCTGCGGTTCCGGTCCGGCCGGCGGCCGGTGTCGATGCAACGGTGGCCACGGCGGTCGCTGCTCCTGCCTCGGCAGATTCGGTCGCTTCGTCTTCTGCGCCTGCTTCGGAAGCCGCTCCGTCGCGGGTCCCGTCTGCAGCGCCGGTTCCCGTGGGCCCCGTCACCACGCAGCAGGTCAAAGACGCGTGGCCGCAGATCCTCGACGCCGTGCAGCGAGCAAAGCGAAGCGCGTGGATGGTCGTCTTCACAGCCCAGGTCCGTTCGCTCAACGGCGACGTGCTGTCGCTCTCCTTCCCGAGCGACAACGATGTGGCCAGTTTCCGGCAGCAAGGCGCCGGCCAGGGCGTCAGCGAATACCTCCGCCAGGCGATCGTCGACCTGCTCGGCATCCGCGTGAAGTTCATCGCCCGCGCCGACGGGGCACCGCCTCCGCCTCCTGCGGACCCCGTGGGTCCGGTTGTGCCTCCGGGCGCCGAGTCGCGTCCTGGTCCCGGCACCGAATCACCCTCCACGCCGACTGAACCGGCTCCGACCGCGAAGCCCTCAGGTCGAGGGTCGGCCACACCGAAATCCTCCGAGAGGCCGCTGGCGCAGAATGCGTCGGGCCAGACCCCGCCGGCTCAGAGCCCGTCGGGGAAGAACGCAGCGCGGAACCCGGACGCCCGGAGTGCATCCGCGCAGAAGTCGCCGGCCCAGAGCGGGCCAGAGCAGAAAGCCTCTGCCCAGAAGCCGGCCGTTCAGGCATCCGCGGCGATGACGACGAGCTGGGCGACCGTGGCGATCCCCGGGTCGGGCGCTGTCGCCGTCGACGAGGCACCTCGGGCAGGCGCGAGCCCGGCCGACGACGATGTGCCCTACGACGACGTTCCTCCGCCCGAGACCGAGCCGCCGTTCGAACCGCCCGTACCGGTCGAGCCGCCTGCTCCGGCCGACACCCCTGCGAGCGTCGATGGCGGCGTGCGAGCAGACACGTCCGTCCGCGCCGGAGGGACCCGTCCGGTTGAGAGCGGCGGATCGGCCCGCAAGCCCTCGGAGACGCTCGTCGAACGGCCGGCGACCGTGTCATCGGGGCGTCCGACGCCCGCGTTCCAGGAGCCGCAGCGGTACGGAGAGTCGGTCGTGCGCGAGATCCTCGGCGCCAGTTTCATCGAAGAACAGCAGGTCCAGCCGGGCGGGACGAGGTAGTCCGTGTACGAAGGCATCGTCCAGGAGCTGATCGACGAACTCGGCCGCCTGCCCGGAATCGGGCCCAAATCGGCCCAGCGCATCGCGTTCCACATCCTGCAAACGGAGACGTTCGACGTAACCCGACTCGCCGAGGTGCTCCTCGAGGTCCGCGACAAGGTGCGTTTCTGCGAGATCTGCGGCAACGTCTCCGAACAGGAGACCTGCTCGATCTGTCGTGACCCGCGGCGCAGCCCTGCGCAGATCTGCGTCGTCGAAGAGGCCAAAGACGTCGTCGCCATCGAACGCACGCGCGAGTTCCGCGGGCTCTACCACGTTCTCGGCGGCGCCATCAGCCCCATCGACGGCGTCGGCCCCGACGATCTCCGCATCCGCCAGTTGATGCAGCGCCTCGCCGACAACACTGTGCAAGAGGTGATCATCGCCACCGACCCCAACCTCGAAGGCGAAGCGACCGCGACCTACCTCAGCCGCTTGCTCAGCGCACTCGAAATCCGGGTGACGCGTCTCGCATCCGGGCTGCCGGTCGGCGGCGACCTCGAGTACGCCGACGAGGTCACCCTCGGCCGCGCCTTCGAGGGCCGTCGCGTCGTCTCATCCTGACGCGCGCGGCCGGCGTCCGTCCAAGCAAGGCCCGCCCTGCGGCCGGTCCGTCCCGTTGCGTCCCGTCCCGTTGCGTCCCGGTCCATCCCGTTGCGTCCCGGTCCGTTGCGTCCCGTTGCGTCCCGTCCCGTTGCGTCCCGTCCCGTCCCGTCCCGTCCCGTCCCGTCCCGTCCGAGATTCCCATCCCTCTGACCCGGTGCCACCGCAGCCGTTCGCGCAGGAATTCAGGAACCCCCACGGCTGACACGCGCGAAGTGGCTCGAACCGGTCCGGATCGGGCACAACAGGCGTCATCCGTCACACGAATGCCTGAATTCCTGCGTGCCTGGCATCCGTGGCGGCGGGCGCCATGCGCGCGTGCCCAGGCTTCCGTGCGGGCGCGCGACAAGCGGGCGTCCCCCGGCCGTCATATTCCGGAGGTGGCAATCGACGGCCGATAGAATGGCTGTTCCGGCGATGATCGCCCCATCCCACCGTCAGGAGTGTTCGTGGCCCTAATCGTGCAGAAGTACGGCGGATCATCCGTCGCCGACGCCGAGAGCATCAAACGCGTAGCGAAACGCATCGTCGAAACCCGCAAGGGCGGCAACGAGGTCGTCGTCGCGGTCTCGGCTATGGGCGACACCACCGACGAACTGCTCGACCTGGCCCACGCCGTCACCCCCATCCCGGCCCCGCGCGAGCTCGACATGTTGCTCACCGCGGGCGAGCGCATCTCGATGGCGCTCCTCGCCATGGCCATCCGCAGCATGGGATACGACGCCCGCTCGTTCACCGGAAGCCAGGCCGGAATGATCACGGATGCGCAGCACGGTGCCGCCCGCATCGTCGACGTGACTCCGGGGCGCATCCGCGATGCCCTCGACGAGGGCGCGATCGCGATCGTCGCAGGATTCCAGGGCTTCAACCGTGACACCAAAGACATCACCACGCTCGGGCGCGGCGGTTCGGACACCACCGCAGTAGCCCTCGCTGCTGCGCTCAATGCGGAGATCTGCGAGATCTACACCGACGTCGACGGGGTGTTCACGGCCGATCCCCGCATCGTGCCGATGGCGCGCAAGATCGACCGCATCACGAGCGAGGAGATGCTCGAACTGGCGGCGGCCGGAGCCAAGGTGCTCTACATTCGCGCCGTCGAGTACGCTCGCCGCCACGGAGTGACCCTCCATGTGCGGTCATCGTTCAACAACAACGAGGGCACACTCGTCCTCCACGAGAATGCAGCACCACCCGCGAAGCAGGAAGACGGAAGCACTGTGGAAGAACCCATCATCGCCGGCGTGGCGACCGACCTCAGCGAAGCCAAGATCACTGTCGTCGGTGTGCCCGACGTGCCCGGCAAAGCTGCCCAGATCTTCAAGATCGTCGCGAAGACCGATGCCAACGTCGACATGATCGTCCAGAACGTGTCCGCCGCCTCCACCGGCCTCACCGACATCTCGTTCACCCTTCCGAAGTCGGAGGGCCAGCGAGTGCTGACCGCCCTGACGGCCGAGCAGCGCGACGTCGGCTTCCAGGCGCTCCAGTACGACGACCAGATCGGCAAGCTCGCGCTGGTCGGGGCTGGGATGCGCACCAATTCGGGCGTGTCCGCGAAGCTGTTCGAGGCTCTCTACGAGGCGGGCATCAACATCGAGATGATCTCGACGAGCGAGATCCGCATCTCGGTCGTCACCCGCGCGGACAGCGTCAACGAAGCGGCACGCGTCGTGCACCGCGCGTTCGGGCTCGACGGCGACGCCACCGCGATCGTCTATGCGGGCACGGGACGCTGAGGAATCTTTCCCCGCACGCCGAAGTTCTACCCTGATAACCCAGCAACCCGCGAAGGATCCATCGTGAGCGAAGCCAGAGAATTCACCGTAGCCGTCGTCGGCGCCACCGGTCAGGTCGGGAGCGTGATGCGCCGCCTGCTGGAGGAGCGCGAGTTCCCGGTGAAGCGCATCCGGTTCTTCGCGTCCGCGCGGTCCGCCGGTACCACCCTGCCGTTCAAGGGCGAAGACATCGTGGTCGAAGACGCGGCGACGGCCGATCCGACCGGAATCGACATCGCTCTCTTCTCGGCCGGGGCGACCGGCTCGAAGGCGCAGGCGCCACGCTTCGCCGAGGCGGGCGCGATCGTGATCGACAACTCGAGCGGGTGGCGCATGGACCCCGAGGTTCCCCTCGTGGTCAGCGAAGTGAATCCCGAGGCGATCGCGGATGCGCACAAGGGCATCATTGCGAACCCCAACTGCACGACGATGGCCGCGATGCCGGTGCTGAAGGTCCTCCACGAGGAGGCCGGCCTCGAACGCCTCATCGTCAGCACCTACCAGGCCGTCTCCGGTTCGGGGCTCGCGGGTGCAGAAGAGCTCGCCGGCCAGATCCGGGCCGCCGTCCAGGACGAGAACCTGCTGCAGCTGGTGCACGACGGTTCGGCGGTCACACTTCCCGAGCCGGTGAAGTACGTCCGTCCCATCGCTTTCGACGTCATCCCGCTGGCCGGTTCGATCGTTGACGATGGTTCCAACGAGACCGACGAGGAGAAGAAGCTCCGCAACGAGAGCCGCAAGATCCTCGACCTTCCCGGCCTTCTCGTGAGCGGGACCTGCGTACGCGTTCCGGTGTTCACAGGTCACTCGCTGTCGATCAACGCCGAGTTCTCCCGTCCCCTTTCGCCGGAGCGCGCGACAGAGCTTCTCGCTTCCGCTCCCGGCGTCGTCGTGACGGACGTGCCGACGCCGCTCGAGGCAGCAGGCAAGGACCCGAGTTTCGTCGGCCGCATCCGGCAGGACGAGGGTGTTCCCGGTGGCCGGGGCATCGCGCTGTTCATCAGCAACGACAACCTCCGTAAGGGCGCGGCGCTCAACGCCGTGCAGATCGCCGAGTTGGTTGCTGCGCGCCTCGCGTCGGAATCCGTTCCCGCGTAACGTCCGGCTCCGGATGAGCGAGGCGACCGTGCCGCCCGAAGTCGAGGCTTACTTCGATGGTCTCGACGAAGCCAGGCGCGCCATCGTGCTGCCTGTCTTCGAAACGGTGCGCGGCGCGATGCCCGAGGGGTACCGCCTGGGGATGCAGTGGCGGATGCCGGGCTGGGTCGTTCCCTTGGAGCGCTATCCGGACACCTACAACAAGCAGCCCTTGGCCTACGTCAGCCTGGCTGCGCAGAAAAGCTACAACTCGCTCTACCTCATGGCGATCTACAGCGACACCGACGAGGATCGCCGGTTCCGCGAGGCGTGGGCGCGCGGTGGACGGAAGCTCGACATGGGCAAGAGCTGCCTGCGCTTCCGAACTCTGGTCGAAGTCGACCTCGACGTGGTGGCGGAGACGGTCGCCGCCTTCCCGGTGCAGCGCTTCCTCGACACCTATGAGCGCATCCGGCGATGAATCCCGCTGGCCGCCCGGCCGCCCGGGCGGACGCCACGGTCCGTCCCGATGCCCGGATTCGCCCCATTACACTTGATGGGTGAGTAATTCCCCCATCGACGTCGTCCTCATCGGTGGCGGCATCATGAGCGCAACGCTGGGCGCCCTCATCCAGCGTGTCCAGCCCGACTGGTCGATCCGGGTCTACGAGAGCCTGGGCGAGGTCGCGCAGGAGAGCTCCAACCCGTGGAACAACGCCGGCACAGGGCACGCCGCACTGTGCGAGCTGAACTACATGCCCGAGGCGCCCGACGGCAGCGTCGACGCTTCGAAAGCCATCAGCATCAACGAGCAGTTCCAGCTCAGCCGCCAGTTCTGGGCGAGTCTTGTGGCCGCAGGCGACCTGCCGGACCCGAAGGGCTTCATCAACTCCACCCCGCACATGACGTTCGTGCGCGGCCGCGACAACGTGCGCTATCTCCGTCGCCGCTACGAGGCACTCAAAGACCAGCCTCTGTTCGCCGGCATGGAGTATTCGGAGGATCCGGCTGTGATCGCCGAGTGGACGCCCCTGCTCATGAAGAAGCGCTCGCCCAAGCAGCGCATCGCCGCGACCCGCGTGCCCGCCGGCACCGATGTCGACTTCGGCGCACTGACCCGCGCACTCACCGAGAACCTGACCGCGCGCGGTGCGCAGGTCGCCCTCAACCACCGCGTGCGCAGCATCCGTCGCACGAAGGATGGGCTCTGGAAGCTGCGCGTGCGCCACGAAGTCGGCAACACTCCTCACGAAGTCACGGCGCGCTTCGTCTTCGTCGGCGCGGGCGGGGGAGCCCTGCACCTGCTCCAGAAGTCCGGCATCCCCGAGATCAACGGCTTCGGGGGCTTCCCGATCAGCGGGCAGTTCCTGCGGACCAGCGATCCGAAGATCGTCGCCCAGCACCAGGCGAAGGTGTACGGCAAAGCTGCCGTCGGTGCCCCGCCCATGTCTGTTCCGCACCTCGACACCCGTGTCGTCGATGGTGAGGCGTCGCTGCTCTTCGGACCGTACGCGGGCTTCAGCCCGAAGTTCCTGAAGACCGGCTCGTGGTGGGATCTTCCCGGCTCGGTGCGGCCGTCGAACCTGGGTCCGATGCTCGCCGTCGCCCGCGACAATTTCGACCTCGTGAAATACCTGATCGGCGAGGTCCTCGCCAACCGTGAGAAGAAGGTCAAGGCCCTCCGGGAGTTCATGCCCACCGCGAAGAGCGAGGACTGGGAGCTCATCACTGCGGGCCAGCGCGTGCAGGTCATGAAGAAGGACGAGAAGAAGGGCGGCGTGCTGCAGTTCGGCACCGAAGTCATTGCCGGCGCCGACGGTTCCATCGCGGGCCTCCTCGGCGCTTCGCCGGGGGCTTCGACGGCCGTGCCGATCATGCTGGATGTGCTCGAACGCTGCTTCCCCGACCGTTATCAGGGGTGGCTGCCCACGCTGCAGCAGCTCATCCCGACGATCGGGACGACGCTCAATGACCGGCCGGCCGAGGCCGCCCAGGTCATCGCGTCGACCGCGCAGACGCTCGAGCTCTCCGCCTGAGCGGACTGGACAGGCGCATCCGAAGGATGCTAGCCTCGTCCCCGCTATGAAGTAGAAACCTTCTTTCGTCCCGCGCCTGAGGCAGCCATCGTGCACGCCCGGCGGGAACCGCCTCCGTTCGCGGAGTGTTCTGAAAGAAGGTCTGCTTTGGCATTCTCCGATGTCTTCACCGACGATTTCGCGCCTTCGTGCGCACCCAGCATCCCGGCCGCTTCGACGACCGACTATCTGAAGGCCGACGGTCTTTCGCGCAGTTACGGCGATCGTCGCGTGCTCACGGACATCTCGCTCACGGTCTCCGCCGGCCACCGTCTGGGCCTGATCGGCGAGAACGGCGTCGGCAAGTCGACGCTGCTCCGTCTTCTGGCCGGGATGGAGCGCGCGGATGCCGGAACGATCACCCGCCCACTCCGCACAGGCATCCTCTGGCAGGAGGTCCGATTCCGTCCGTCGCAGACACTGGCCGACCTGATCGAGGCGGCCCTCGCGGAGGTCCGGGCGATCGAGCGTGAACTCGAAGCCGCGGCGGACGCTCTGACGGAGGGGGACGCGGTCCGGTACGAGCGCGCCCTGGACGCAGCCGAGCGCGCCGGCATCTGGACCGTCGAGGCGCGGCGCGATGAGGTGCTCGAAGGGCTCGGGATCGGCGCGATCCCGCTCTCCCGCCGGCTCTCGGACGTGTCCGGTGGCCAGCGGAGCCGGTTCGCTCTCGCTGCGCTGCTGCTGGAGGAACCCGATGCTCTCCTTCTCGACGAGCCGACGAATCACCTCGACGATGACGCCTGCGCCTTCCTCGAGCGGCGGCTTGCATCGTGGAAGGGGCCGGTCGTGTTCGCTAGCCACGACCGGGCATTCCTGGACTCGGTCGCGACGGAACTGCTCGACCTGGACCCTACACGTGGGGAGCGCTCGACGTTCGGCGGCAACTATTCCGACTATCTCGTCGCGAAGGCGGATGAGCGCGCCCGCTGGGAGCGCCGCTACGCAGACGAGCAGGACGAGCTCAAAGCCCTGAAGTTCTCCGTCGCTGTCACCGCTCGCAGCATCGCCTTCTCGGGTCCGCCTCGAGACAACGACAAGTTCGCCAAGTCCTTCAAGGGCGGTGCCTTGGACAAGCAGATCAGCAGGCGCGTGCGCAACGCCTCCGGCCGACTCGACGAACTCACCCGGGGCCAGGTGCGTAAGCCGCCTGCGATCCTCAGTTTCGCCGGGATCCCGTCGGGGTCCCACGCGCTGGGCGAGGCGGATGGACTGCTCCTGCAGGTGACGGATGCGCGGATCGGCGACCGTCTCGACGTTCGGGAGTTTCGTGTGGAGCCGCAGTCGCGCATCCTGATCACCGGCCACAACGGGGCGGGCAAGTCGACGCTGCTCGCAGCGCTCGCCGGCGCCCTCCCGCTCGAGGCGGGGTCTGTGAGCCGAAGGAAGGGTCTCCGGGTCGGGATGCTCGAACAGGATGTGCGGTTCGCCGACCCGGCCGCGTCGCCTCGCCGGCTCTTCCGCGACGGGGTCGGCGAGAAGCGCGCGGAGACCACCCCTCTGGCCAGCCTCGGGCTGGTTGCGCCGCGTGACCTCGATCGCCCCGTCGGCGCACTGTCGATCGGTCAGCAGCGGCGTCTGGCACTCGCCTTGATCCTCGCGAGACCGCCGCACGTCTTCTTGCTCGACGAGCCGACCAACCACCTGTCGCTCAGCCTGGCGACGGAACTGGAGGAGGCGCTCGGCGCCTATCCCGGTGCGGTCGTCGTCGCCAGTCACGACCGCTGGCTGCGCGCCAACTGGGAGGGAGAGCTGGTCGTGATGACGCGCGGACGCGTCGTGGAGGGCAACACGCCGCGCGCTGCTTGACGGAGATTCGAACATATGTTCGAATTATCCCATGCGGTGGAGCGGACAGGAACTGGCTGTGGAGGAGCCCTCCGCACTGCCGGGGCTCGCTCGGCTGAACAACCTGGTCCGGTCCGTGAAGACGCCGGACTTCGCGGGCATCACGTTCCACGAGGTGCTCGCGAAGTCTGCGCTCAACAAGGTTCCCGGCGGTAGCGCGATGCCTTTCGGCTGGACCATCAACCCCTATCGGGGCTGCTCCCATGCCTGCGTCTACTGCTTCGCCCGCCCGACACACACCTATCTCGAACTCGACTCGGGCAAGGACTTCGACAACGAGATCATCGTCAAGATCAACGTCGCCGAGGTCCTCGGGAAAGAGCTGGGCAAACCGAGCTGGGGCCACCACCCCGTCGCGCTCGGCACCAACACCGATCCCTACCAGCGGGCGGAAGGTCGCTACGCTCTCATGCCGGGCATCATCGGAGCCCTGACGGATGCGGGGACTCCGTTCAGCATCCTGACCAAAGGCACCCTTCTCCGCCGCGATCTCGACCTGATCGTCGCAGCATCGGAGCACGTGCCCGTCGACCTGGCCATGTCGATCGCGGTCTACGACGACGAGCTGCAGCAGTCGGTGGAGCCGGGAACCCCGACGACGAAAGCGCGACTCGCGACGGTGACCTCCGTCCGCGAGCATGGCCTCGACTGCGCCGTTTTCCTGATGCCGATCCTCCCGTACCTCACAGACACCCGGGCGCACCTCGATGAGGCGCTGCGTCAGGCGAAGGCCGCCGGAGCGACATCCGTGCTCTATTCCGCTCTCCACCTGAAGCCGGGCGTGAAGGAGTGGTTCTATCTCTGGCTCGAGCGTGCGCATCCCGACCTCCTGCCCGGCTACCGCAAGCTCTACTCCGGCGGCACCTATGCCCCCAAGGGCTACCGGCAGTGGCTCGCGGCCAAGATCAAGCCGCTGATCCGTGCACATGGTCTCGAGAGGGGGTACGAGGATCCACTCACGGGCGGGGTGCGATCGACCGCACTCGGCACGACCCGCGACGCCGATGGTGAACGGCGGCGCACTGCGGTCGGGCGTGTCAGCCCGTCCGAACTCGCTCCGGGTGTGGCGCTCTCGGCCATGGACGGGCAGCCGACCCTGTTCTGAGACGAACACGAACCCCCTCCAACTGGGGTACAACAATCCTGTCTCGGGGTACACGCGACCGCGCTCCGGTGGAATAATCCGAAGAGTCCGGGCTTCGACGTCCACGCTTCGACGCGCTGAAGGGGGTTGTGCATGTCGCTGGGACTGCCGAGTCACCTCGCGCGCGCGGCCAACAGCCGCGCCATCGCGGCGGCGGCCCAGGCGGCCGCATTCGTCTGTCTGGCGTCAGCGTTCGTCAACCTCCTCATCGCGTGCCTCGGATCGGGCGGAGGCCGGTACTGGTACGCAACGACGGTGCTCGTGCCGATGGGGGTCCTCCTCGTCCTCCTCAGCAGGCGACGCACGACCGTCCTCACGATCACCTACCTCGTGGTCGGCGCCGTCTCCACCTACCTCTATGCCGCCGCCGTTCTCGCGCTCACGCCGAGCTATCACGACACCAACCTTTTCGTCATCGCCCTGCCCATCGTGGCCATGACGCTCGTCGGCGGGACGGGCACGGGAGCGCTGGCGGGCATCCTGTGGGCGACCCTCGGATTCGCGCTGGCCGAAGTCGCCGTCTACTGTGCAGCGGTCACGGTCGGCCGTGCCTTCCACACGGACGCGATCTCCCTCGGCGCCTACCTGCTCGTCGTGGGCGTCCTCGCCTTCGACGGTCTGACGAGAGGGGCTCGCAGCCGACCGCAGTCGGCCATCCACCGAGCGATCCGCGACAACCGGGAAGCGGCGATCCGTCGCGAGCTGGCCGTCGAGGCGGCCGCCGAACTCCACGACACAGTGCTCAGTGAGCTCGTGGCGATCGCCAGTTCGGCCCCCGGCCCCCTCCGCCCGCAACTCCGACGCCGCATCGAATCCGATCTCCTGCAGCTCGGCCGGGACCCCACCGCGGGTGCCGCCGAGCGGCGAATCACACCGGCCGATCCGGCCGACGCCTGGTATGAGAGCGATCTCCGCGAGGCGATCGAACTGGCCCGCGACGAGGGGCTTTCCGTCGACGTGTCCGGCGAAAGGGAGGCGCTCGGCCTGCTCAGCGCGGAGCGGCGCAACGCGGTCGGCCTCGCGGTGCGGCAGTGCCTCGTGAACGTCCTCAGGCATTCGGGCAGCGGCACCGCCGAGATCGCGATCTCGGCCTCGGAGGAGAGCGTCTCCGTGCTCGTCGTCGACGCCGGTCGCGGATTCACGGTCACGGCGGCCGCGACCGACCGTCTCGGACTGCGCAACTCCGTCCACGATCGGATCGAGCGGGTCGGCGGGAGCGTCACGGTCTGGTCGAGCCCCGACATCGGCACGACGGTCATGATGCGCGTGCCGACATCCCGGTCCGCGGACAAGGACCTGGTCCCGTGACGGCCGGCGAACGCACACCTCAGCGACTCGATCCGATCGGGACTTTCTCGGCGTGGCCGCTCGGCCCGTTGATCGCTTGCATCGTCGTGGCCTATTCGGTGTATTCGACACTCAACCATCTCGACCAGGTCACCAACCCGCTGTTGGCGTGGCTGGCCCTCCTGGTCATGGCGGCGGTCTCGGCCTATTTCTGTTTCCGTTCTCGCGCGGTCGTGGCTCCGTTCAGCCGGACCGCGCTCATCCTGGTCGTGGGGGGCTCGACGGTCGCCAGCACGCTCTTCACACTCTCCGTCTGGGGTGGCAATCGCATCATCCAGGATGACTGGGGGCAGATCGCGGTCGCCCTCACCCTCGTGATATTGCCGCTGTACCGCCCCATCGAAGAAGTGCTCAGCGGTGCCGGGTTCGCCGCACTGGTCGTCGGAATCGAAGCGGGGCTCGAGGGCCCATCGCTGCAGATCGCTAACATCCCCTTCGTCTATCTCACTGTGGCCGCGACGCCGGTCATCGCGCTCGGACTAGCGGGATGCGCGTACGCCTGGGTGATGACCGGGGACACGCTGCAGTGGGGCGAGGCGGCGCGGGAATCGCAGCAGCGGCTCGACCCCGAGTTGCGGGAGAGCGCGACACGAATGGTCAACCAGGACAGGATCACCCTGCTGAACAGAGCAGCTGTGCCCTACCTCGTGGGGCTGCTCGAACACGACGAGCTCACGCCCTCCGACATCGAGCGAGCGCGCAGCATCGCGGCCGAGGTGCGGCGTGTCGCCGTCGAGGACCTCGATCGCGGCTGGCTCGAGGAGAGCGTCACGAGGGCGGTCGAGGATCCTGCCGTGGGCGTCGTCAGCGATCCGCACCGACTCGCCGACCGCATGAGCGAGGAGCAGCGCGGCGTCGTGGGGGCGACGATCGCATCGGCTGCACGCGCACGTGGGTTCGGATCCTCAGCGCTGTCGATCGAGATCGCGGGGGTCGCCGGTCGGGCCCACGCCATCTTGGGCGCCAGGATCGACGCCCCGAGGCGGGAACTGCGGCGCATGTTCGCGCCGTATCTCGCAGCCCTCCGCGCCGTCTCCTCGGACGCGACGCTCGACGCGCAGGACGGTTCCGTGACGATACAGTTTTCGTATGGCGAGTCCTGAACGACGATGAGCACCGCAGACCAGAACACGATGCCCGGGCCGGTTCGGCTTGCCATCCTCGACGATCATGAGCTTCTGCTAGACAGCTTCGCCAGCTGGATCAAAGCCAATGCGCCTGAGTTCGAGCTCGTCCTCCGCGCCAGCACGTGGCTCGAACTGGTCCACAGCAACGCTTTCCCCACCGATCTGGTGATGATGGACCTCCAACTGCGCGAGACGGTCTCGATCGGCGCCCGGGTGCGCACCTGCCGGGCCGCGGGCGCGAAAGTGATCGTGCTGTCGGCGATCGACACGCAGGCGGATCGTGACACAGCGCTTGCCGCCGGGGCCGCCGCCTATCTCAACAAGTCGCAGCCGATGAGCGAGGTGATGGCCGTGGCCCGAACGGTGATGGGGCTCGACGGCACGGCGACCCAGGAGCCCGCCTGGCGACCGCTTCCGAATGGTGCGACCCAGATCGCCCGTCCCCACCTGAGCGAGGGAGAGCGACTCGCGCTCTCCCTGTATGCCGACGGGCGGACGACCGGGCAAGTGGCGCGGGAGATGGGCGTGCAGTACGAAACGGCGAAGACGTACCTGAGACGCGTGCGCGAGAAGTACGGCAAGGCGGGGAGACCGACCAGCTCGCGCGCGGATCTGATCCGCCGGGCCGCGGAGGACGGCTTCCTCACCTGAGACCGGTCGAACGACCCGTAGGATCGTCTCGTGGCAAAACTGTACTTCCGATACGGCGCGATGAACAGCGGCAAGAGCACTGCGATGCTCCAGGCCGCCTACAACTACGAAGAGCGCGGACACCGGGTCCTGCTGGCCAAGCCGGCGATCGACACCAAAGGCGACATGGGCATCCTGTCGCGCCTGGGGGTGACGCGCGAGGTCGACTTCCTGATCGCTCCGGAGACGGATGCGTACGGTCGCTTCCAGCATCACCGGGAGCGCACGATCAAACGCTACGAGCGCGACGTGAGCTGCCTGCTCGTCGACGAGGCGCAGTTCCTCACGGAAGCCCAGGTCGACGACCTCCTCCGGATCGCCATCCTCGAGAACATTCCCGTTCTGGCATACGGCATCCGCACCGATTTCCAGACCGTCGCCTTTCCCGGCAGCCGCAGGCTCCTCGAGATCGCGCACAGCCTCGAAGAGCTGAAGACGATCTGCCGGTGCGGTCGCAAGGCGATCTTCAATGCTCGCAAGATCGACGGCATCTTCGTGTTCGACGGCGATCAGGTGGCCATCGATGGCGCGTCGGTGAGCTACGAGTCGCTGTGCGGCGCCTGCTACCTGCAGGAAAGCCAGGGGGTACTGAACAACGGCCGGCGTCGCTGGCCTGTCGATGCGGGAACTCCGGCCTACATGGCCGAGCCGGACCCCGATTTCACCTGAACGAGAGTTGGCAATGAAGATATCCGTGATCGGATGCGGTTACCTGGGCGCGGTCCACGCGGCGGCAATGGCGGAGCTCGGGCACGACGTCGTCGGGATCGACGTCGACGCCGAGAAGGTGGCGAGCCTGGCTGCGGGAATCGCGCCGTTCTTCGAGCCCGGCCTGCCCGAGATCCTCGCGTCCGCGTCCGCGAGTGGGCGGCTCCGATTCAGCACGGACATCTCGGAGGCTGCCGAAGCGGTCGTTCATTTCGTGGCCGTGGGCACTCCCCAGTTGCCCGGGAGCAACGCTGCGGACCTGCGCTTCGTCGATGCTGCATTCGCCGCGCTTGCGCCCCACCTCAAGCCGGGCGACGTGGTCGCTGGGAAGAGCACTGTTCCGGTCGGTACTGCCGAACGTCTCGGCGAACAGCTGGCGTCGGCCGCCCCCGGCGCGATCCTCGCCTGGAATCCGGAGTTCCTGCGTGAGGGGTTCGCGGTCTCGGACACGATCTCTCCCGACAGGCTCGTCTACGGCGTTCCTGGCGGGGAGTCCGGCTCGCGCGCTGCGGCCATCCTCGACGACGTCTACGCGTCTGCGATCGAGGGGGGCACGCCGGTCGTCGTCACCGACTACGCCACCGCTGAGCTGGTGAAGGTCTCGGCGAACGCATTCCTTGCGACCAAGATCTCGTTCATCAATGCTATGGCGGAGATCGCCGAGGTGACGGGAGCCGATGTCACGGCGCTCGCCGATGCGATCGGCTACGACGCCCGGATCGGCCGCCGCTTCCTCAACGCAGGCGTCGGGTTCGGCGGCGGGTGCCTGCCCAAGGACATCCGCGCGTTCACTGCGCGCGCCGAGGAGCTCGGCCGAGGCGAATCGGTGGCATTCCTCAAGGAGGTCGACCAGATCAACCTTCGGCGCAGGCAACGGGTCATCGACCTCGTCGTGCAGTCGCTCGACGGCCAGATCAACGGAAAACGGATCGCTGTGCTGGGGCTCGCTTTCAAACCGCATTCCGATGATGTGCGCGATTCCCCGGCGCTCGACGTCGCGGTGCAGCTTCGCGGGCTGGGAGCGGAGGTCGTCGCGACCGATCCGCAGGCGGTCGAGAACGCCCGGCGCCGCCATCCGCAGCTCGTGTACGCGGACAGCGCACATGACGCCCTGAACAATGCTGACGCGGTCGTGCTGGTCACCGAGTGGCCCGAGTACACCGCTCTCGACCCGGTACAGGCCGCCGGTGTCGTGGCCGGCGCGGTGATCATCGACGGGCGCAACTGCCTGGACACCGAGCGGTGGCGCGCCGCGGGCTGGACCTACCGGGGGCTCGGCCGGCGCTGACGGAGATCCCGCTGCTCTGATCGTTATCGAATTCCCCCCGTTCGGGGGTGTCTAGGGGCTCTCGGAAAAGCTGAGGAATTGTTACATTTACGAGATGGGGTCTACCCGGGCAGTCTCGAACCGGCGACGTGTCATCACGCTCGTCGTCATCGCTGTCGTCCTGGTGCTTGCGGCGGCAGTCGCCTGGATCGGGATCCGCGGACTTCTCGCGCGGCAGGAGCTGAGCGCGATCTCCCCACTCGTCGCGCGGATCGAGTCCTCGGTGGCATCCGGGAACGTGGGCGCAGCGCGGACAGCGGCGAAGCAACTCGAGGCCCACGCCCACCGTGCCGCGGGCCTGACCAGCGACCCTGTGTGGGTGAGTGCCGAGATCCTTCCAGGAGTCGGACCGAACCTCACGGCGGTTCGCCAGCTCGCAGCCGCGACCGAGACGGTGTCCTCCCGCGTCGTCTCGCCACTCATCACGGCGTCCGCGTCCATCGATCTCGAGAAGTTCAGGCCGGTCGCCGGCCGGCTGGATACAGCCCCGCTGATAAAGGCGGGTCCACCCATCTTCCGGGCGCAGGCTGCGCTGAGGGAGGCGCGCGCGTCGGTCGCGGCGATCAGCACGGCGGGCACGATCGGAGCAGTGCGCGACGCTGTGGATACGGTGGGGACCGCCCTGAGCCGGGCGGACACGACCGTCACGGCGCTGGCGAACAGCGCGATCGTTCTTCCCGGCATGCTCGGGGAGGACGGCGCGCGCAACATCCTCCTTCTCGCCCAGAATCCGGCCGAGCTGCGGGCGACGGGCGGGATCGTGGGTTCGCTGACCCTCATCCACGCCGACCATGGCGCCATCAGGATCGTGAAGCAGGCGTCGACGGCTGACTTCCGGCCCCTGGCGAGCCCGGTGATGACGCTCCCCGCGGAGACTGAGGGGCTGTACGGACCGGTCGTGGGGCGCTATGTGCAGGACGTGGGAGCGACGCCGTACTTTCCCTTGACGGCGCTGCTGGCCGCGAAGATGTGGACGACGAAATACGGAGGACACGTCGACGCCGTGGTGGCGATAGATCCTGTGACCATCAGCTACGTCCTGGGTGCCACGGGGCCGGTGACGGTCAAGGATGGGCGACAGATCTCGTCGAAGAACGTCGTGCAGGTGCTCCTGAGCGAGAGCTACCGCGACTATTCGGAGCCTTCCGATCAGGATGCCTTCTTCGCTTCGACGGCGTCGGCTGTCTTCTCCAAGGTCGCCTCCGGTTCGGCGGACGCCGCACAACTTGTGCACGCGCTGGTACGCGCTGGGTCGGAGCATCGCGTTCTCCTGTGGAGCAATCATCCGTCTGAGCGGGCCGTGTTCTCCTCGACCACGCTCAGTGGCGGATACCCGCTCTCGAATGCGGGTGTCGCAGGTATCGGGGTGTACTTCAACGACGCGACCGGCGGCAAGATGGACTACTACCTGAAGTCGGCTGTCTCCGTGGCGAGCGCGGTGTGCCGCGCGGATGGGGTCCCGACCTCCCGGGTGACGGTGACCCTGACCAACATGGCCCCGGCGGATGCGGCGACGACGCTTCCGAGCTACGTCACGGGCGGCGGGATGTTCGGGGTGAGTCCTGGGACGATCAGTACCCGAGTAGCCGTCTACGGGCCGAAGAACGGTCTTGTCACCGCGACGTCGAGTAAGGGCGCGGTCTATCCGACCCGCGCCGGCACCGATAACTCACGGCCGGTGAGCCTTTTCACGGTCATCCTGCCGCCCGGGGAGAGCAGGACGGTCGACGTGGACCTTCTCGATATGAAGCAGGTCCGGCCGAACGCGTCCCTCATCGTTACCCCCAGTCTGGGTGGCACGGTGGCCCAAAACGTTGCCCTTGCCTGTCACCGACCAATAAACTGAGAAATAATCACGTATCCGCGTGTTCACAGTTCCGGTCCGAAAGGCGCCTCCCATGTCCAGGAAGCTGATCGCCACACTGCTCCTCGTCGCCGCTGCCACCCTTGCGGCACCCGCGGCCGCCAACGCCGTCGACTACACCAGCGGAGGCAGCTGCAGTGTCAGCCCGTCCACGCTCGCGGGAGGCCAGACGGCCACGCTCAGCTGCGATGCGGGCACCTTCGGCCCGTCCGAGGACGTCAGCTACGTCGTCTCCGGCGAGAACGGCTCGGACGCGCACCTCGCCTCGTTCACGACATCGATCAGCACGGCGCACGTCGTCAAGGTGTCCAACGCGAACGGCAGCGCGATCCTGCTCATCACGGTCCCGCAGTCGGCGAG
The DNA here is from genome assembly GCF_055231915.1 of Leifsonia sp. Ger2509. NCBI lineage: Bacteria > Bacillati > Actinomycetota > Actinomycetes > Micrococcales > Microbacteriaceae > Leifsonia > Leifsonia sp. Ger2509. Next base: position 1,252,077 of record NZ_JBUYVB010000003.1, on the reverse strand, counting down.
CGGCGCGTACCAGATCACCGGAACGGGAGCGAGTTCGCACGCTGTATCAACGGCGACGGTGACGGTCGTCCCGGCGGACGCCTCGTCCTCGACCGGCTCGTCGACGTCCAGCAGTTCCGGAACCGGGCTCGCGGACACGGGCTCCATCATCAGCGGATCGCTCATCGCCGCCGGTGTCGGCCTGGCACTCGCGGGAATCGTCCTTCTCATCATCCTGGCGGCTCGCCGCCGTCGGGCTTCGATCTGAAAGCCGGACCCGGGCAGTCCGCGTCGGCTGCGGATCGCCTCGAGGCTGGATCCGGGAATCGATGGAGCCGTTTCGTCGTTGCCTGAAGGGTGAACTCCGCAGCGACAGCATCCGTGCCCCTCAACGTCCTCGACCTGGCAAGCCGTCCCTTCGGCGGCAGCAACGCGGACGCCGTCCGCGATTCAGTGAAGCTGGCCCAGGAGGCGGAGCGCCTCGGCTTCTCGCGTTTCTGGGTCGCCGAGCATCACGGGATGCCCGGGATCGCATCCAGCGCCCCGGCTGTGCTCATCGCGGGCATCGCCGCAGCCACCGATCGGATCCGCGTCGGCAGCGGCGGCGTGATGCTTCCGAACCACGCACCTCTTGTCGTCGCCGAGCAGTTCGGCACGCTCCGCGCGCTCTACGGTGACCGGATCGACCTCGGGATCGGCCGCGCGCCCGGCACGGACGGCGCTACCGCGATGGCGCTGCGCCGCAGCGCCGAAGGGCTGGGCGTGGAGGACTTCCCGCAGCAATTGCTAGACCTCTTCGGGTTCTTCTACGGAGGGCTCAGCGACTCCAACCCGCTCCACACCATAACCGCGGTGCCCGGCCTGGGCGACGCGCCCCAGGTCTGGCTCCTCGGATCGAGCGGCTACAGCGCCCAGGTCGCGGCGGCGCTCGGCATTCCGTTCGCCTTCGCCCACCATTTCGCCGGCGAGAACACTGAGGCGGCGCTCGAGTTGTACCGCTCGCGATTCACGCCGAGCGACATCCTCGCCGAGCCGCACAGCATGATCGCCGTGAACGTGATCTCCGACGACGATCCGGAGGTCGTGCGCGCGCAGTCCCTCCCTGGCCAGCTCTCCTTCCTGCGCATGAGACAGGGCGGCAAGCCGCAGCCTGTCAGCATCGAGGAGGCCCTCGCGCACGAGTTCACGCCCATCGAACAGGAGTTCATCGCCGCGCGGACGGCGCGCCAGGCGGTCGGCACGCCTGACGAGGTCGAAACGCGACTCCGGTCGCTGCTGCAGTCGACGGGCGCCGACGAACTGATGATCGCGTCCGGGGCCGCGACACTGGAGGCGCGCATACGGTCGCTCCAGGTCGTCGCCGACCGGATGGGCGTGGAAACGCCCGCTTAACCAGCTGTTGCCGGAGCGTCTGGCTCCGGCAACAGCATCTGTCGGGGTGGCGGGATTCGAACCCACGACCTCTTCGTCCCGAACGAAGCGCGCTACCAAGCTGCGCCACACCCCGAGTGGCCCGAAGGCCTCAACTAGGATACACGCTGCGGAGAGAGGTCGGTGACCAGTCGGGCGCAGCTCAGCGCGCAGGAACCAGGGTGAGGAGGCTCGCCTCGGGCGGGCAGGCGAACCGGAACGGAGCGTAGATAGAGGTTCCGAGGCCCGCGGAGACGTTCAGGTAGGCAGAGCGGAAAGCGTGCCGCCAGATGCTGAGGCCTTTCGCCTGGCGCCGGGGGATGTCGCAGTTCGTGACGAGTGCGCCGAAGCCGGGGACGCAGACCTGGCCGCCGTGTGTGTGGCCCGCGAAGATGAGCGATGCGCCGTAGGTCACGAAGGAGTCGAGCACCCGCTGGTATGGCGCGTGCGCGACACCGATCGACAGCGTCGGCCGCTCCGGCTTCGGTGCGTCCTCGGGCCAGGTCGCATCCTCGGCATACGGGTCGTTCTCGCGGAGCTCCTCGAGTGCGCCGGGGATCAGCTCCAGCCGGTCGAAATGACGATGGGGGTCGTTCACGCCGAAGAACTCGACGTGCGTGCCACGGAGGTCGAGCGAACCCGCGGCATTGTTGAGGTCCAGCCAGCCGAGATCGTCGAAGTACGCGGTGAGGGCGGCGTTGTCGAGCATCCCGGCGGTTGTCGCCGGTCGCGATGGGCCCGTGAAGTACTTGAGCGGGTTCTTGGCCTGGGGACCGTAGTAGTCATTCGAACCGTGCGCGAACACGCCAGGGATGCCTCGGAACCGCTCGAAAGCGTACTCGAGCCCGACAAGGCCATCGGCGTGGCCGAGGTTGTCTCCGGTGTCCACGATGAGATCGATGTCGAGGTCGGCCAGCGAGCGGATCCACTCCTGCTTGGGGGTTTGCCAGGGGGCCATGTGGAGGTCGGAGAGATGGAGCACCCGGATGGGATGCGCTCCCGCGGGCAGCACCGGCACGCTGACCCGGCGCAGCGTGAACATGTTTCGCTCGACGAGTGTCCCCCAAGCGAAGGCGCCCGCGGCCGCAGCACCCGCCACCGCGAGTGCGGTGGCGGCGCTGCGGACGTGTGCGCGAGCCACTACGGTTTCGGTGCCACGGTCGGAGGCGGTGATTGCTGGAGCGTGAGTGTCACCTTCGAGCCCGGCTTCGCGCCGGTTCCGGCGCCCGGATCCATCGTCTTGACGACGTCGTCGGGGTTGCCGCCGCCCTTCACCTGCACAGTGAAGCCGTTCAGCGCAGCCTGCGCCTCCGAGAGTTTCTTGCCGACGACGTTCGGCAGGGCGACCAGTGAAGCGTTGCTGGTGTACACCGTGATCACGGTGCCCTTGCTCACGCTCGCGCCGGCGCCCGGGTCGGTTCCGTCCACGGTTCCGGCGGGCTTCATGGAGTCACGGGGACCGCCGTCAGCGTAGTTCAGGCCGAGCCCTTCGATGATGGACTTCGCTTCGGCCGGGCTTCGGCCGCTCAGGTCCGGCACCTGCACCTGCACGCCCTGGAGGAGCTTGGCGTCTGGCGTCGGGAACGCGTCTCCGCCGAACTTCGCGACCGCCGCGCCCATGATGTTGCGCATGACGGCCGTTCGGGCGAGCGCCGGGGTCGTGCCGTGCGTCGGGTAGATGCTTCGCATCGACACGTGGCCGGAGATGTTGCCGACCCAGTACGCACCGGCCATCTTCGTGGTCGCGGCGACCAGCCAGATCTGCTCGTTGTTGTCGGTCGTTCCGGTCTTGGCCAGCATGTCGACATTGCTCGGGTTCATACCGGCAGCGGTTCCGCTGGACACGACCTTCTTGAGCGCGTACGCCATGGTGGCGGCGATCTGCGGGTCCACCGCCTGCGTGCACTTCGACTTCGGGGCGGGAATCGCCTTGCCCGTGCCGTCGAAGATCTTGTCGATCGCGACCGGGCTGCAGACGACGCCCTTGTTCGCGATGCCCGCGAAGGCGGTCGCCATGGTCAGCGGTGCGATCTCATTGATGCCGAGCACGCTCGTCGGATACGTCTTCAGCGGAGCGCCGTCGGCGCGGTGCACGTCGAAGGCCTCGGCATCGTGACGGATGTCGCAGAGGTCGAGCTGATGCGCCATGGCGATGTAGGCCGTGTTCACCGATTCGGTCGTCGCGGTCTGGGCGCTCATGATGCCGCCCTCACCGGCCGAGTCGTTCGTCGGGTGATACGGGCCGGATGCGGGGCCGTCGCAGCTGTTCTTGAACGTCGACGCGTCGTAGGTGATCGGGTTCGCGTTGACGGTCTCGTTCAGCGAGTGACCGGCCTGGAGCCAGGCGGCCAGCGTAAAGACCTTGTAGGTCGATCCAGTCTGGAAGCCGCTCGATCCGCCGTACGTCTGGTCGGTGTTGTAATTGATCGAGGTGTAGTTGGGGCCAGACTTCAAGACCTCGGGGTCCTGGCTGTAGTCCTTGTTCTGCGCCATGTAGAGCACGCGGCCGGTTCCCGGCTGCACGCCGACGGCGGCGGCACCGAGGTTCGCCCTGTCGTACGTCTTCGGCACGTAGTCACGGATCGAGCCCTCGGCGGCACCCTGCATGTCGAGGTCGAGGCTGGTGTAGATCTTGTAGCCGCCGCGGTAGAAGTTCGACGTGCGGGTGTCCGCATCCTTACCGAACGCGGGGTCTTTCAGGGCGATGTTCTGCACGTAGTCGCAGAAGTACGCCGACCCGCCCGCGGTCTGGCAGCCGCGCACCGATGGGGTGATCTTGGGCGTGATCTTGGTCTTGAGAGCCTCTTCGTACTGGGCCTTGGTGAGCTTCTTGTACTCGTACATCTTGCCGAGGATGTAGTCGCGACGCTCTTTGTTGGCCGCGTAGCCGTTCGCAGCGCCGTTCGTCTTGCTCGTGGGGTCGTCGAGCTTGAGCGCGGTCGGCTGGTTGACGATCGCGACGAGGCTGGCCGCCTGCGAGGGCGTCAGGGCCTTGGCGGTGACGCCGTAGTAGTACCGTGCGGCCGCTTCGATACCGTAGACGCTGCCGCCGAACCCGGCGATGTTGAGGTACCCGTCGAGGATCTGGTCCTTCGTGTACTTCTTCTCGAGGCCGATCGCGTACTTCATCTCCTTGAGCTTGCGGTCGGGGGTCACGCCCGTGGAGTTCTGCACACAGGCTTCGTACGCCTTCTGGTCGGCATCGGTCTTGACCGGCTTCGCTTCGCACTTCTGCAGCAGCACGTTCTTCACGTACTGCTGGGTGATCGACGAACCGCCCTGGGTGTCCTTCTTGAGCGCCGTGAAGAGCGCGCCTCGGATGGTGCCCTGGATGTCGACGCCGCCGTGCGTGTAGAACCGCGGGTCTTCACCTGCGATGGCCGCGTCCTTGGCGGACTGCGAGATCTGGTCGAACTTCACGGGGAGACGGTTCTGGGCGTAGAACGTGGCAAGAGGAACGTCTGTGCCGTTGCTCGCCTTCGCGTAGATGGTGGTCGGCTGGGCGAGTGCTCCGACGGAGAGATACTCCGGGAGACCTTCGAAAACGCCGATGCTGTCGTTAGCGGCCATGCCGGTCACCGCGATGGCGGGGGTGACCGCGGCAGTGACGAGGAGGCCCGCGACGACACTCATGCCGACGAACGCGCCAAGCGCACCGAGCGCACCTCTAGCCGGGGGTTTTTTGGCAGACATAGAATCAAGCGTAGGTCAGAAACCTGACAAACCCCCTGAACGCCCGAGCTGAACGCACGAGGAGAACCATGCCCCGCTGGGAATACGCGACGATTCCGCTGATCATCCACAACACCGCTGCGATCCTCAACACGTGGGGATCCGAGGGGTGGGAACTGGTCCAGGTCGTCCCCGGCCCCGAAGGCGGGCTGGTCGCCTACCTCAAGCGTCCGGTGCTCGAGACGGATGGTGGCGACCAGTGAGCTCGACCGTAGAGACGCGTCTCGCCGAGCTCGGGATCGAGCTTCCCGAAATCGTGCCCCCGGTCGCCTCCTACATTCCCGCGGTGGTCGATGGCTCGCTCGTCTTCACCTCGGGCCAGCTCCCGATGGTGTCGGGAGCCCTTCCGGCGACCGGCAAGGTCGGCGACGGCCACGGCCTCGTTCCGGCGAGCGATGCGAAAGCGTACGCGCGGATCTGCGCACTCAACGCCCTCGCGGCGGCGAAGGGCGTGATCGGATCGCTGGACCGGGTGACGCGCGTCGTCAAGGTCGTCGGCTTCGTCGCATCCGATCCGTCGTTCACCGGCCAGCCGGGCGTCATCAACGGCGCATCCGAGGTGCTGGGCGAGATCTTCGGCGATGCCGGAGTCCACGCCAGGTCCGCGGTCGGCGTCGCCGTACTCCCGCTGGATTCGCCGGTCGAGGTCGAGTTGATCCTCGCCTTCGACTGATCGACGGCCCGAAACCCGAGAAGCCGACCTCGTCCGCGAAGGATGAGGTCGGCTTCCTCGTTGATGCGGACTCTGGCCGCGGATCCGCTACCTGAGCTTGCCCTGGATGATCGTCATCACGGTCGTGTCGGCGAGTGTCGTGGTGTCGCCGATCTCGCGACCTTCGGCGACATCGCGCAACAGCCGGCGCATGATCTTCCCCGAGCGCGTCTTCGGCAGCTCGTTGACGACGAAGATCTGGCGGGGCCTCGCGATCGCGCCGATCTGCTCGGCGACGTGGGCGCGGAGCACGGCGGCGACATCCTCGGAGTCCGCCACCTCCTGCTGGCTCTGCTTGATGATCACGAAGGCGACGACGGCCTGTCCGGTCGTCTCGTCGCTGGCGCCGACGACAGCCGCTTCCGCGGTCAGGGGATGCGCGACCAGGGCCGACTCGATCTCGGCGGTCGAAAGCCGGTGGCCGGAGACGTTCATGACGTCGTCGACCCGGCCGAGGAGCCAGATGTCGCCGTCCTCATCCAGTCGGGCTCCGTCGCCGGCGAAGTACTTGTCGCCGAACTTCTCCCAGTACGTCTCCTTGAAGCGCTCGGGGTCGCCCCAGATGCCGCGCAGCATGCTCGGCCACGGCTCGGTGATGACCAGCAGCCCGCCGTTGCCGTGGCCGACGTGCTCTCCGGCGTCGTCCAGCACATCGACAGCGATACCGGGGAGCGGAGTCTGCGCGCTTCCCGGCTTGGTCGAGGTGACGCCGGGAAGAGCGGAGATCATGATGGCGCCCGTCTCGGTCTGCCACCAGGTGTCGACGATGGGGGTCTGGCCGCCGCCGATGACCTCGCGGTACCACATCCACGCCTCCGGGTTGATCGGCTCACCGACCGAGCCGAGCACGCGCAGGCTGCTGAGATCGAACGCCTGGGGGATCTGGCGGCCCAGCTTCATGAACGAGCGGATGGCCGTGGGAGCCGTGTAGAAGAGGGAGACCTTGTACTTCTGGATGATCTCCCACCAGCGGCCCTGGTGCGGGGTGTCCGGTGTTCCTTCGTAGAGCACCTGGGTCGCGCCGTTGGCAAGGGGCCCGTAGACGACATAGCTGTGCCCGGTGACCCAGCCGATGTCGGCGGTGCACCAGTAGACGTCGGACTCCGGGTGCAGATCGAAGACGTTCCTGTGGGTGAACGCGGCCTGCGTGAGGTAACCGCCGGAGGTGTGGAGGATTCCCTTCGGCTTGCCCGTCGTTCCGCTCGTGTAGAGGATGAAGAGGGGTTGCTCGGCCCCGAACCCCTTCGCCACGTGGTCTGCGTCGACCTGCGCGACCTCGTCGTTCCACCAGAGGTCACGGCCTTCGACCCAGTCGACCTCGTTGCCGCCGCGCTTGACGACGAGCACGTTCTCGACCGACGAATCGCCTGCGGCCAGTGCCGCGTCGACCGCTGCCTTGAGCGGGAACACCTTGCCCTTGCGCCAGCCGCCGTCGGCCGTGATCACGAGTTTGGCGCTCGCGTCGTCGATGCGGGAACGCAGGCTTTCGGCGCTGAAGCCGCCGAAGACGACGGAATGGACGGCTCCGATGCGGGCGACGGCCAGCATGGCGACGACGGCCTCCGGGATCATCGGAAGGTAGATGGCCACCCGGTCACCGGCCTCGATCCCGAGGCTGGTGAGCAGGTTCGCGGCGCGCTTGACATCGGCGGTCAGCTCGGCGTAGGTGATCGAGCGGCTGTCGCCCGGCTCGCCTTCCCAGTGGATGGCGATGCGGTCGCCGTTGCCGGCCAGCACGTGACGGTCGAGGCAGTTGTATGCGACGTTCAGTTCGCCGTCGTCGAACCACTTCGCGAACGGCGGGTTCGACCAGTCGAGCGTCTTCGTGAACGGCTTGTGCCAGTGGAGGAGCTGCCGGGACTGGTCCGCCCAGAAGGCCGGCCGGTCTGACGCCGCTCGTTCATAGAGGTCGGCGCCGGCGACGGCCTGGGCAGCGAATTCCCCGGTGGGTGGAAAACGTCGATCCTCGTGCAGCAGGTTGTCGATTGTGTTGCTCATGGGGAGTGTTCTCGCTCCTTTGCGATGCTGGTTCTGCAGGTGTCGTGGCGCGACTTGTACAGACATTACCGTGCGCCGGTGACCCCGTAATCGGAGACTTGCGAAACCAGTTATTAGGCGTACACTAATACCCGGCCGAATGTAAATTCTGGCGTGCGGCGCGAACGATTCCCCCCAATCACGCGTCGCTGTGGCGGCACCTGTTCCCCCCAATAGGTGCCGCCCCCCTTTGTTTAACGGGTGGTGTCTGTGGGCCGCCTCTTTCACAACCGACGACGACCCGCAGCAGTCCACAACTCGGGCTTCGGGTCGTCGTGCGCGAGGAGCGCCCACCTAGCCTCGCTGCATGGGACCCAACACCTCGGAGAACTCCGCCCACGTTCCTTTCGTGCCCGTTCCGGTGCGCGCGAGTCCCGCTGCCGAGACGGCGCCCGTCGACTGGACCGTGTTCGGACCGCTTGCGCCGCACGTCGCACGCGCCGGCGTCACCGATGTCTTCGTGAACGGCGCGGAGCTCTGGTGCGATGGCGACAGCGGGGTGCATCGACTAGGGGGATGGTCCGCCGACGAGCGCGCCACCCGCGACCTCGCGGTTCGGCTCATCGGCCTGGGCGGGCGCCACATCGACGAAGCGACACCGTTCGTCGATGTGCGTCTGGCCGGGGGAGTCAGAGTGCATGCGGTGCTCCCTCCGGTCTCGACGACCGGCACGCTGCTGTCCATTCGCATCCCGCGGCGCGAACGCCTCACCATCGAGGGACTCGTCTCTGCGGGTTCCGCATCCGAGCAGCAGGCGGTCATCCTGAGGAGCGCGGTCGCGCAGCGCGTGAACCTCCTGGTGACGGGCGCGGCCGGAGCGGGGAAGACGACGTTGCTCGCCGCGATGCTCTCCGCGTCGGCCCATGACGAGCGGATCGTACTCATCGAGGATGTCGCGGAACTCCGGATCGACCATCCGCACGTCGTGGGTCTCCAGGCTCGCCAGTCCAACCTCGAGGGCGCAGGAGGAGTCGGACTGCCGCAGCTGGTCCGGGAGGCGCTTCGGATGCGGCCGGACCGACTCGTCCTGGGCGAGTGCCGAGGTGCCGAGGTGCAGGATCTGCTGAGCGCACTCAACACCGGTCACGACGGAGGCGCGGGAACGCTGCATGCCAACTCCCTCAGCGACGTTCCTGCGCGTCTCGAAGCGCTCGGAGCGCTGGCAGGGATGCCGGACCGCTCGATCGCTCGGCAGGCCGTGAGCGCGATCGGACTCGTCATCCACGTCGCGCACGTCCACGGCAATCGTCGCATCGTCGGCTTCGGGCGATTGCGGGTGGATGAACGGTTCCGGCTCACAATCGACGAGCTCGGGATGCCCGATGCGAGGAGGTAGGGCCGGCCGGTCATTCGAGATCGAACGGTTGGCCGCGCTGGCCGAATCACTCGCGACGCTTCTCGAGGCCGGGATCGCACCCGCGTCCGCGTGGTCATACCTCTCTGAGAGCACCGATGATCCCCTCGCTGCGCAGGTCGGCCGCGATGTGGCACGCGGAGGAGACGTCGTTTCAGCGATCATGCACGCTCGCGCTGGGCCCGCAGGCGCAGAGGGGGCGCTCGCCGCGCTCGCCGCATCGTGGTGGGTCGCATCCGAGTCCGGCGCGCCGCTCGCCGATTGTCTTCGGGCCTCTGCGGAGTCGTTCCGCAGGCAGGCGGACACCGAGCGTGACATCGCTGTGGCTCTCGCCGGTCCTGTCCTGACCGCCCGGCTGGTCTCATTCCTTCCCCTTGTCGGGCTGCTCTTCGGAGCGATGCTCGGTTTCGACACCGTCGGGGCGCTCGTGGGGAATCCGATCGGATGGGCCCTCCTCGCGGCCGGCGTGCTGCTCATGGCCGCGGGTGCGGCATGGAATCGCCGGCTCACGCGGCGCGCGACCCCGTCCGGATCAGCCGCGGCGATCGAGCTCGAACTCCTGTCGGTCGCGCTGTCCGGGGGTGCGGCGATACCGGTTGCGCGGAGCGTCGTCACGGATGCGCGTCGCCGCTTCCTCTCTGCGATCGGTGACGGCTCCGCGTCCGATGTCGAACGAATTCTCGCACTGTCTGCGCGTGCGGGGGTCCCTGCCGGCGGCCTGCTCCGCAGCGAGGCCGACCGTCGACGACGGGAATCGCGCAGTGCCGGGCAGGCGGCCGCTGCTTCGCTGGCCGTGCGGCTGATGCTCCCGCTCGGGATCTGCGTCCTGCCGTCCTTCATGCTCCTGGGGGTCGCGCCGCTCGTGCTTGTCATCGTCTCGTCCACATTCGCCGCTATGTAGCCCCTTTCCCCAGAAGCCGGCGAGGGCGCCCGAAGGGATGGGGGACCGCGAAGGATGGATGAAAGGGGCGCGTTGCTCCCGAAGCGAAAGGAACGAGATATGAATCGGATGAGGCGTACACGAATCGTGGCTTTGTTATCGGACGAGCGAGGATCGGCGACCGCCGAGTACGCCGTCGCGACGATGGCGGCGGTGGGATTCGCTGGGCTCCTCGTGGTGATCCTCCGCGGCGACGAGGTCAGGCAAGTGCTCACAGACCTCGTGCGTCGAGCGCTCTCCATCGATGTGTGACACGTCATCAGCGCTGTCCGAGCGCGGGAGCGTCACGGCGGAGTTCGCGGCGGTCGCGCCTGCGATCGTCCTCGTCCTCGCGCTCTGCGTGGGCGCGCTGCAGGCGGTGACGCACCAATTGCGGGTCACCGATGCAGCCGCCGACGCCGCCCGGGGGCTCGGACGAGGGGATGACATCGCAGCGGTCACGGCTCATGCAAGGACCGCGCTCGGCGACGTCGCACTCATCACGGACACCGAGGGCGACTTCATCTGCGCGCAGCTTCGTTCGCCGCTCCCGTCGGGGCCATTCGGCGCCCTCGGGCTTGCGGGCGCCGCGCGGTCCTGCGCTCTCGCGGGCGGGCTCTGAGATGCACGCGTTCAAGCGCACGCCCAGTCCCGGTGCCGACGATGTGAGAACGCGTGGGGGTAGCGGTGAACGCGGTTCGGTCTCCATCGTCGCCGTCGCGATGATGGCGGGAGTCCTCGCGCTGACCGGGTGCATTGCAGGACTGTCGGCGGCATTCGTCGCCAAGCAGCGCGTCGTGGGGGCTGCCGATGCCGCAGCGGTCGCTGCGGCCGACGTCGGATCGGGGGCGGTCTCCGGCTATCCCTGCACCCGGGCAGCAGACGCTGCACGTGTCAACGGTGCCGCACTCGTCGACTGCACGCTCGACGGCCCCGTGGCGTCCGTCCTCGTCGCGGCGCAGGTTCTCGCCATCGAGGTCCGTGCGCGTGCCAGAGCCGGACCGCCGCGTGCGGCGGGGCAGGGGTCAGTCGAAGACGGCTTCGAGGTAGCGGTATTCGACAGCGCTCGGCCTGCTGTCGAGGGCGTCCTCCGAGGCGTACTCGACGCCGCCGCTCCGAGTGTAGAGGTACCGCTTGCCGCCGGACTCCGCCTTGATCTCGATTCGCGGACGGGGGTCGCCGGACTCCAGGAACTCGGAAGTGATGGTCTTACCCTCGAGCGGGCCATCGGTCAGTTTGGCAGTGTACGTCCCCATTGATGTTGTAGCCATGAATGCCATTTTCCTCAGCCACAGCGCCACCGCAAGGGCTGCGCTGCAGGCGAACGAGCACGGAACGATTAGGTGTAAAAGCAGTAGAGGTGTGTATGGTGTGCCTTGATGAGCGGCGCTGCTCACAATCAGAGCTGAGGGAAGCGCCGGGGGAGCGCATCGACGGGGACCCAGCTGTTTCTTCACAGACGCGTATATATAAGAGGAGTCAGGTGCCAGACACGAAGAAGCTGGTCATCGTCGAGTCACCGACGAAGGTGAAGTCGATCGCCCAGTATCTGGGAGAAGGGTACGAGGTCATGGCCTCGGTGGGTCACATCCGTGATCTGATCGAGCCCAAGAACCTTCCGCCGGAGCTCAAGAAGGGCTCGCTCGGCAAGTTCTCCGTGGACGTCGAAAATGGTTTCGAGCCGTACTACGTCGTCTCCGACCAGAAGAAGAAGACGGTCGCCGACCTCAAACGGGCACTCAAAGACGCAGACGAACTCCTGCTCGCAACTGATGAAGACCGCGAAGGCGAAGCCATCGCGTGGCACCTCATCGAGGTTCTGAAGCCCAAAGTTCCGGTACGCCGCATGGTCTTCCACGAGATCACCCGCGAAGCCATCGAGCAGGCACGCGACAACACCCGCGAGATCGACAGTGCACTCGTCGACGCCCAGGAGACCAGGCGCATCCTCGACCGCCTCTACGGTTATGAAGTTTCGCCCGTGCTGTGGCGCAAGGTCGGTCCCGGTCTGTCCGCAGGACGCGTGCAGTCCGCCGCCACCCGACTCGTCGTCGACCGGGAGCGGGAGCGCCTCGCGTTCGTCGCGGCCGGCTACTGGGACCTCATCGCGCAGCTCGCGCCGAGTGCCGCGCCAGATTCCGCTGCCACCTCGTTCGAAGCGCGGCTGGTCAGGCTCTCGGGTGAGCGCATCGCCACCGGACGCGACTTCGACGACCGCGGCCAGCTGAAGAGCGGTGCACGCACCCTCGACGAAGCGGCCGCCTCGGCGTTGGCTGAAGCCATCGCCCGACCGAGCACGGTCGTCGCTGTGAGCAAGGTCGAGTCCAAGCCGTACTCGCGTCGTCCCGCAGCCCCGTTCACCACGTCGACACTCCAGCAGGAAGCCGCTCGCAAGCTGCGCTTCTCCGCGCGCCAGACGATGAGTGTGGCGCAGTCGCTCTACGAGAACGGCTACATCACCTATATGCGCACCGACTCGCCGTCGCTCTCGAAGCAGGCGACCGACGCGGCGCGCAAGCAGGCGGCCGACCTCTACGGCGCCGAGACGGTGCCCGACAAGCCGCGCACGTACGCAGGCAAGAACAAGAGCGCCCAGGAAGCCCACGAAGCCATCCGGCCATCGGGTGAGACGTTCCGAACCCCTGCCCAGCTGTCCTCCGTGCTCCGCGGAAACGACATGCGTCTCTACGACCTCATCTGGAAGCGCACCGTCGCATCCCAGATGGCCGATGCCAAGGGCCAGACCGCTTCGGTGACGATCGAAGCATCGGTCGCAGAAGGCGACAACGCCGGGTCTGTGGCCGAATTCTCGGCGAGCGGCACGGTCATCACGTTCCGTGGATTCCTCCAGGCCTACGAAGAAGGCCGTGACGAAGAACGCAACGCGTCGACGGAGCCTGCCGAAGCCAAGCTTCCCCCGCTCGAAGCGGGGCAGAAACTCGATGTGGTGGATGTCGAGGCCAAGGGGCACGAGACGACCCCACCGCCTCGATATACCGAAGCGAGCCTCGTCAAGACGCTCGAAGAGCTGGGAGTCGGCCGGCCTTCGACGTACGCGTCGATCATCTCCACGATCGTCGACCGCGGCTACGTCACGCCCCGCGGCCAGGCGCTCGTTCCCAGCTGGGTGGCGTTCTCGGTAGTGCGGCTGCTCGAGGACTACTTCGGAGATCTCGTCGAATACGACTTCACCGCCGAGATGGAAGACGACCTCGACCGCATCGCCGGCGGAGAAGCCGAGCGCAATGACTGGCTCAACAGCTTCTACTTCGGCAGCGAACGCCACAAAGGTCTCCGCCAGGTCATCGACAACCTCGGCGACATCGATGCGCGCACGATCAACTCGATCCGCATCGACGACGACATCACCCTGCGCATCGGCAAGTACGGCCCGTACCTCGAGGTCGTCGACCCGGATGCGGCCGAGGGTGCGACTCCGCGCCGTGTGAACATCCCGCAAGACCTGGCGCCCGACGAGCTCACCCCCGCGAGAGCGCTCGAGCTCATCGACGCGCCGGTGCAGACCGATCGAGTACTCGGCGTGAACCCGTCGAACGGGAAGCAGATCGTCGCTAAAGACGGCCGGTTCGGACCCTACGTCACCGAGCTCGAACCGGAAGAGCCGGAAGCACTGACCGTCGACGGCGCGAGCGTCGACCCCGAGACGGGCGAAATCGTCGAGGCGCCGGCAGCACCGTCTGCCACGGCGACCTCGGGAGCCAAAAAGGCCGCGTCGAAGAAGCCGGCTACAAAGAAGCCCGCGGCGCCCAAGCCGCGCACCGCCTCGCTCTTCAAATCGATGGACCTCGCGACCATCGACATGGACACGGCCATGCAGCTGCTCGACCTTCCCCGCGTCGTCGGCGCCGATCCGACCACCGGCGATGAGATCCAGGCACAGAACGGACGCTACGGCCCCTACCTGAAGAAGGGGACGGACACGCGCTCGCTCACCGCGGAAGACGAGATCTTCTCGATCGACCTCGCAGGCGCTCTCGACCTCTTCGCTCAGCCGAAGTACGGTGCGCGACGCGCGTCGAGCGCTCTCAAAGAGTTCGACGCGGACCCGGTGAGCGGAAAGCCGATCAAGATCAAAGACGGACGCTTCGGTCCGTACGTGACCGACGGTGTGACGAACGCCACGATCCCCAAGAGCGAAATGGTCGAAGAGGTCGACTTCGAGCGTGCGGTTCAACTGCTCGCGGACAAGCGTGCCAAGGGACCCGCGAAGAAGCCCGCCGCAAAGAAGGCGACCACGACGAGGAAAGCGCCGGCGAAGAAGGCGACAACGACGCGCAAGGCCCCGACGACCAAGTGAGCGAACGGAGCGACCAGGGCCTGTTCATCACACTCGAAGGCGGCGACGGCTCGGGCAAATCGACGCAGGCGGAACACCTCGCGAGCTGGCTGCGCGAACGCGGGCGGACGGTCGTCAGGACGCGCGAACCCGGCGGCACGGAAGTCGGCGTCGAGATCCGCGAGATCGTCCTGCACCACCGCGGCGACATCGCACCACGCGCCGAAGCGCTCCTCTACGCGGCCGATCGCGCCCACCACATCTCGACGTTGGTCCGCCCGGCACTCGCGCGCGGTGAGGTCGTCATCCAGGACCGCTACCTCGACTCATCCGTCGCCTACCAGGGCGTCGGCCGGGTGCTCGACCCGGGCGAGATCCGCAGCCTCTCCCTGTGGGCGGCCGAAGGGCTGCTGCCCGATCTCACGATCCTGCTCGACCTCGACGAGACCATCGCACGAACCCGTCTGGACAGCGCGCGGACCCGCTACGACCGCCTCGAAGCCGAGAAGGCCGAGTTCCACGCGCGCGTCCGCGCCGCCTACCTCGGGCTGGCGGCCGACGAGCCGGAGCGATTCCTCGTCCTCGACGCCGCACAGCCGGTCGAAACGATCTCGGCGTCGATCCGGGAACGCGTCGGCACCCTTCTCTGAACGGCCTGTGGACATCGTCAGCGACGTCGGCGGCAGACGATAGCCTTGGACAATGGCAGTGTGGGACGACCTGACAGGTCAGGCTGAAGCCATTGCCATCTTCGAGGCAGCGGCAAGCGCGCGCGACGGCGGCGCGATGACGCATTCGTGGCTCATCACAGGCCCCCCAGGGTCCGGGCGGTCCAACCTCGCGTTCGCGTTCGCCACCGCCCTGCTCAGCCCAGGAGACCCCGAAGGCGACCTGGCGACCCGCAGGCAGGTCGAAGCGCGAACGCACCCCGACCTCGCCGTGCTCAGCACCGAACGCGTGATCATCTCGATCGAAGAGGTGCGCAGCCTCGTCGCGAGCTCCCAGTTCTCCCCATCCGCAAGCCACTACCGGGTGATGATCATCGAAGACGCCGACCGCATGAGCGAACGCACCTCGAACGTCCTGCTCAAGGCGCTCGAAGAACCGCCGGAGCGGACGGTCTGGATCCTGTGCGCGCCCAGCGACGCCGACCTCATCCCCACGATCCGGTCGCGGGTGCGCACCGTCCGGCTTCGCGTCCCCAGCACCACAGACGTCGCCGAGCTGATCCAGCGCAGAGACGGCGTCGACCCGGTCGTCGCCGAGCGCGCCGCCCGCGAGGCCCAGAGCCACATCGGCATGGCCCACCGTCTGGCGACCAACGCAGAAGCCCGGCGACGACGCGAAGAGACCATCGAGATCGCCCTCGGAATCCGGTCCGTCTCCGACGCGGTGCTGGCAGCCGCGCGTCTGCTCGAGATCGCGGGCGCGGACGCGAAAGCGATCACCGAAGAACGCGACGCCGAAGAGCGAGAACACACGCTGCGGTCGCTCGGGATCGAACCGGGCGGAACCATCCCACCTGCGCTCCGCGGTCAGCTCAGGCAGCTCGAAGAAGACCAGAAGCGCCGGGCCACCCGCAGCCTCCGCGACGGCATCGATCGCATCCTCGTCGACCTGCTCTCCCTCTACCGCGACGTGATGATGCTGCAGTTGGGCAGCACGAGCGAACTGGTCAACAAAGAACGCCACGATCAGCTCGAGCTTCTCAGCACCCATTCGACTCCAGCAGATACCCTCGCTGCAATGGACTCGATCGCCACCGCGCGCGAGCGAATCGACGGCAACGTCGCTCCAGCGCTCGCGCTCGAGGCGATGCTCGTTTCGATCGTGCGCGGCTCGACGCGATCCTGAACACGATCGTCAACAAGGAGAAGGTGTGACAACAGGCACGACAGCACGCGGCAGACGTGGTGCGACCCGCTTGGCGCTGCTCGCCGCCGTCACCGCCGTGTCGCTCACGCTCAGCGGATGCGTCGGACTCTTCCTGCCGTCGAAGACGACCGCGACGTCGACGCCCGTCGCCGAGAACGTTGCAGCCGACCTCCAGCCGTTCTACCAGCAGAAGCTCGTGTGGACCAGTTGTGCGAGCGGGATGCAATGCACGACCGCCAAAGCGCCGCTCGACTGGTCGAACCCGTCCGCCGGCCAGATCAAGCTGGCGCTCATCCGTCACCAGGCCACGGGTACCCGGCTCGGGTCCCTCCTGGTCAACCCGGGCGGCCCGGGCGCGTCGGGCTACGACTTCATCAAAGACTCGCTCGACTTCGCGGTCGACAAGAAGCTGCAGGCCTCCTACGACATCGTGGGATTCGATCCGCGCGGTGTCGGCCGTTCCTCCGCCGTCACGTGCTACGCCCCGGCGCAGATGGATGCGTACCTGTACGACATCACTCCGGGCGTGCGCGGTTCAGATGAATGGATCGCCAACAATGTGAGGACCGCCAAAGACTTCGGGACGGCCTGCGCCAGCAACACCGGTGCGCTGCTCGACCACGTCGATACCGTGTCGGCCGCCCGCGACCTCGACCTCCTGCGTGCCACGCTCGGCGACGAGAAGCTCAACTATCTCGGCTACTCCTACGGGACGTATCTCGGCACGGTCTTCGCCGACATGTACCCCCAGAAGGCCGGACGACTCGTCCTCGACGGCGCACTCGATCCGGCTTCGGACAACAACGAGGTCACCACGATCCAGGCAAAGGGATTCGAAAGCGCCCTCCGTGCCTACCTCAGGGATTGCCTTGCTCACAGCCACTGCCCGTTCACGGGAACCGTCGCGGATGGAATGGCGACCATCACCGCTCTCCTCGCGTCGGTCGAGGCGAGTCCGATCCGAAACAACGACGGCCGCGAGCTCGGGGCCAACACTCTCGTCACGGCGATCATCTTCCCGCTCTACGACCGCGCCAGCTGGACCTACCTCAGCAAGATGTTCAGCTCGGTCATGCGAGGCTCTGCGGCGTTCGCCTTCCAGCTGGCAGACGCCTACAACAACAGGAATGACGACGGAACGTACGCTGACAACTCCATGGAGGCCTTCACGGCGGTCAACTGCCTCGACTTCAGCTACAACGCCGATCCGGCCGTCATGCGGCAGCAGGCGGCCGAACTCGCCAAAGCGGCACCGGTGATCGGGCCCTACCTCTCGTACGGCGACGTCGGATGCGCGAACTGGCCATACAAGTCGACTCTGAAGCGTGGCCCGATCGCTGCGGCGGGGTCCGCGCCGATCATGGTGGTGGGAACGACCAACGACCCCGCGACCCCGTACGTCTGGGCGCAGAACCTCTCCCGCGAACTCGAGAACGGTCACCTCGTCACGTACAAGGGCGAGGGGCACACGGCATACAACAAGTCGAATTCCTGTGTGAACAATACGGTCGACGACTTCCTGGTTCACGGAACCGTGCCGAGCGCAGACCCGAAATGCTGAATTCCTCGCAGGAAAGATGAAACGAAAAGTGGTGCAAGTTTGCAGAGAACGCAATAATTAGCCCATGAGTGTGATTGAGGAAGAACTCGGCCTGCGCGAACGCAAGCGCCTGGCCACGCGTCGTGCGATCCAGCTTGCGGCAGTCGAGCTCGCGAGCGAGCGAGGCTTCGACAAAGTCACAATCGACGAGATCAGCCATCTGGCGAACGTCTCGCCGCGAACATTCTTCAACTACTTCCCGTCGAAAGAGTCGGCGATCATCGGAGAGCTGCCCCTCATGCCCGACGCGCTCACCGTCCAGGACTTCGTCGAAGCCGGACCGGGTGAGCCCATCCTCGAGGGCATCCGCAGGCTACTCGTCGCCGCGATCGACATGGGCGAACTCGACACCGGCGGTCCCGCGGCCGACGCGGGGGAAGCGCGAACCGTTCACAACCTGCACAAGATGCGGCGCGCGCTTCTGAAAGACAATCCTGAACTGTTCGCGCAGCGCATGGCGAGCATGCACCAGTTCGAGGATGCGCTCAGCGCGGTCATCCAGCAGCGCCTGGCCCACGACACTCCAGCGCTCAGCGAAGACCCGGAGACGCTGCACCAGCGGGCGCGGCTCGTCACCTACGTCGCGTTCGCCGGGATGCGCCATGCCTGGTCGTGCTGGGCCGACCACGGCGGGGTCGAACCCCTCGCGGATCGCCTGCGGAGTTCGTTCGAGCAGCTTCAGACGCTCAGCAGCATCGTCCGCTGAACATCGCGCGGACAACGTCGGGAGTGTGCGAATGCGCCCGCGCCATCAGGTAAGCTATCTAGCTGTGCGTCGCGCTCGTAGAGCAAGGCCCACGCCGCCCTAGCTCAGTCGGCAGAGCATCTCACTCGTAATGAGAAGGTCAAGGGTTCGATTCCCTTGGGCGGCTCCGAAGAAGCGTCCGCACGCACGCGACAGACGGTGTTTCAGCCGATCGACTCGAGGTGGTTGCCCACCGTCCGCACGAGGTATCCGCCGGCGAACAGCCATTCCTCGCCTGACACCTTGGGCAGTGACCACAGGGGCCGGCCCGTCGCATTGTCGTATGCCGTGCCTTTGTGGCCGACGAGGGCGCCATCGTAGGTGTTCGTCACTCCCCAGAGGGCGAAGTCGTCGAAGGGGATGCCGACGCTTCCGAGTGGACTGCCCGTGTTCTTGTCGAACGAGCATGCCGTGTCCTGGGGGTATCGCACGGTCAGCGCGTTCCTGGCGACATCGGAGATCACCGTCGGAACCCCGAGGAAGTCCTTTGTCGCGCATCCCTTCGCCGTCCAGACGACCGCACCGGTGAGCTGATCGAGCACCGTGACCGTGTTCCGGTCGACGATGGCGAGCTGACCAGTGGATGGCCGCCCGAACCTCGTCCCCGGCCTCGTTCCGGGTGACACCACTTCGACGGCCGCGCTGCCAGGCATCGAGGGACGCGACCATAGCTGCGCCCCGGAACCGTCGATCCCGACGATCGACGATGAGCCGTCCGCCGCCTGCCGGCTCCACACGGTCACGAAATACATCGGCGTTTGATAGTTCGACGTGCCCGGGTATTTCGTCACAGCCCCGGTGGCGAGATCGACCGACGCGCGTGACGGGGTTCCAGGTGCGCCAGGAGCGACGAAGGAGGCCGGCAGCGTGGTGGGATCCGCGGTGCCGTCGAACACGTCGACGTAGTCGGCGGTGACCCGCGTCGTCCAGCCGGGGTGGTCGGGATCGCGGGGATCGACGCGGGTGATCGTAGCCATCCCGTTTCCCGACGGTGCCGACGTCAGCACGACGTCCCCGGACCCGCCCGGCACCGAGGTTGCGTTGACGTAGGTGCCGTGATCGAACTCCGCGACGGTCTTGCCAGTGGTCACATCGATCACGTCGTGGGGTCCCGACTGTCCGGCCCCGTAATCCAGCAGGGCGCGGCCGGACGTGCCGAGGAGCTGGAATTGATGGCGGGTCGATATGCCCGCGGGTGGGGTGAAGGCCCACGTGCGGCTCCAGAGTGCTTCGCCGCGCGAGGTGTCGACAAGAGTGAGTCCGATGTTCTCGTCGCGGTGCTGCCAGCAGGTTCCGCCGTCCTCATACTCCTTCGGTCGGGTGCCGGTCAGGAACACGGTGAGACCGTTCGCGAGGTCATAGCTGAGTGGGCGCATCCTGCACTCGTCGTCGGCGCCGGGCAGATCGAGCGACCAGCGAGTCCCCGCGCCCAGTGCGCTGACGTCGTGGGGGACCACCGGAAACGGTTGCACCTGCACCCCTGCGCCGCTCTGACTGGGCGTCGGTGTCGGTGTCGGAGTCGGTGTCACAGAGACGGTGGGCGACGGCGCGGGAGCCGGTGCCGGTGCGCCGAAATGGATGACGCCGGTGAGCGCGAGCGCTGCGGTGCCACCGGCGAGCGCCAGCGCGAGCGCGGTGAGCCCGGCGATGATCGCGAAATTGGTGCGCTGGGGGCGACGCCGGTCGGTCGCGACGGTCTCTGCGAGCAGTTCGCGGATGGCGGCGCTGCGTGCGGGGTCGAAGACGGGCTGGGTGGTCATTCTGCACCCCCTTCGAGGATATTGGGGAGGGCGGTCGTTGTGAGCTCGGCAAGTCGTTGCCTGGCCCGAGAGAGCCGGGACTTCACTGTTCCGACAGGCACACCGAGCAGTTCGGCCGCTTCGGAGAGCGGAAGCTCCTCGAGCACGCAGAGCGTGATGACGTCCTGGTCGCGCGGCGTGAGTCGGGCGAAGGCATCGCGGACCCGTTTGTTGTCTGCATCGTTGTCGATGGATGCGTCGATGTCGGGCGCGTGGTCATCCTGCTCAGTCGGCCGGGGGAGGCGCGCGAGCGCCAGGCGGTAGCGGCGGATGCTGCGGTCGTGGTTGCGGACCGTGTAATTGGTTGTGACCAGCAGCCACGGGATGATCGACCCGTTCACCAGGCGGACCGCGTCGCGGCGACGCCACGCCTCGAGAAAGACGATGGCTGTGACGTCCTCGGCGTCGTGGGAGTGCCGAAGGAGCCTTAGGGCTTGTCCGAAGACACGATCGCGGTGTACGTCGAAAAGGGAGGCGAACGCCGCCCCGTCGCCATCGCGCGCTTTCGACCAGGCCTCCGCCTCGTCGAACTCAGCTCTGCTCATATCCCCTAATGTCCGAACACGAGGAAAGGTTCCATCGTGTTCGGCACCCGGAGCCTATCGGGTCGAGGCGGAAGGAGACGCGCGTGCCTGCAGGAGTCGGCTCCGAAACGGCGCCTCGATCGGTGCCCGCACGGATGGTGGGATCCGCGTTCCCGATCTACCATTGACTAATATGAGGCAAACTCATCTTGCTTCGGAAGGTCAACGCTACGAATCCCTCGACGGGCTCCGCGGCGTCGCTGCGCTCACCGTCATCGGTTATCACGCGCTGCTGATCATTCCCAGCATCAGCAGCCTGTACATCGAGAAGACCCAACCCGCGCGGTTCAGCGTGGAATGGTGGCTGTTCGCGACACCCCTTCGCGCGTTCACGGCCGGCCACGAAGCCGTCCTCGTGTTCTTCGTGCTCTCTGGGTTCGTACTCACGCTCCCATTCCTCCACCGGGCGCCCACCCGCAAGAGCGTCCTCGCCTACTATCCCCGCCGCATCATCCGCCTGTACGCCCCGGTCTGGGGTGCTGTCGCTCTGGCCCTCGTCCTGGCGATCGTCGTGCCGAGGAACGGGCTGGGATCCTCATGGCTGCAGACACACCACAACCCCACGCCGACCGATGTGATCCACGATCTGCTGCTCATCGGCGGAACATCCAATCTCGACTCGCCACTGTGGTCACTGACCTGGGAGGTCTGGTTCTCCCTGCTCATGCCCGTCATGTTCCTGCTCATCCGGTTGCTGCGAGTCGACAAGTGGTGGATCGGTGGGGTCGCACTCCTCGCCGCCGTATCCGTCATCGCGCGCTTCCCCGCGGTCGAGCGCCATCTGCCGATGGCATGGTTGACCGCCGGAATGCTCCAGTATCTGCCCGTCTTCGGTATCGGCATGCTGCTCGCGTTCAACCGGGAACGACTGAGGGTCGCCCGCTGGGCATGGCCGCTGGCGGGTGCGCTCGTCTTCACTCTTGCACCGACACTGTTCGCTCCCAACGGCGCGTACGGCGTGCCGCAGGCGGTCACCTATTTGCTCTCGCTCATCGGCGTGACCGGCATCGTCACCCTGGCATTCGGGTCACCGCTGAAACGCCACCTCGAGACGAGGGTTCCGCAATGGGCGGGCAAGCGGTCGTTCAGCATCTACCTCGTGCACGAGCCGATCATCGTCGCGGTGGCCATTCTCACCGGGATCACGTCGTGGTGGTGGCTGCTCGTGTTCGCCGTCCTGGTACCGGTCATCCTCGGCGTCGCAGAGCTGTTCTACCGCTTCATCGAACGGCCCTCGATCCGCGCATCCCGCGCAGTAGGCAGGCGGATCAACCCCGCCCCGTCTCCCTCGGCGGCGCCGGTCGCGGAGCAAGCGGGCACTGCGCCGCTCCCCGGAATCGACTCGCTCGGCTAGACCCGGTCACCGGTCACCGGTCACCGGTCACCGGTCACCGGTCGTCGCGCGCGACCGCCGCGGCGATCGCGGCGCCGAGCTCTGCAGGACGAGTGAACTGGGGCCAGTGACCGGTCGGCAGGTCGACGAGCTCCACGTCGTGCATCCGCGACAGTTCTGCGACGAAGGGCGCGCCCCCGTCCATCCACTGCCGGAGCTGCTGGGTGGTGAACTCGCAGGCGATGACGGTCGACGGCACGTCGTAGCGGCGGTCGTCGTGGAGTTCCTGCGGGTCGGTCATCACCCGGTACGGCTCAGGTACCGCACGTGCCCGGAAGCCGGCGCGCAGGTCGTCTGTGAGGTCGACCAGATCCTCGGGCTCGAACCCGCCCCATTCGGGCAGTGGCACGCTGTCGCCGGTGGGCGGGTAGTCGTCGGTGATGAAGCCGCCTTCGCCGAGGGGGACGCTGTCGACGTAGATAGCCCGAGCGACCCGGCCGGGTCGCGCATCCGCCGCCGCATGGATCATCGCACCCGCGCCTGAGTGACCGACGAGCACGACAGGGGCGGTGGCCGCATCGATGGCGGCGGTGACGGCGTCGACGTGGTCGCGCAGGCCGATACCGCTGCGGTCGGCGTCGACGGCTTCGAGTCCGGGCAGCGTGAGTGCCTTCACATCGTGCCCTGCCTCCACGAGCGCGGGGGCCACCCCCGACCAGGACGATGCATCGAGCCAGAACCCGGGAACCAGGATGATGTTCATGCCCGCGATCGTACTCGCGCCCTCCGACACGCCCCTGACCACTGGACGGCCTCATCATCAGCGGCTCCCTCGCATCGGCGCACCCGTCCGCGCTAGCATCGCAGACGGCGCCCGGCGCGTGCCGGCCCGGAGGGAGACGCGTGTCCGCTGCATCCGAAAGCCCGATCCGGTGGGGAATTCTCGCGACAGGATGGATCGCTGCCGCGTTCACGAAAGACCTGGTCCTGACAGGGCACGACGTGCGCGCGGTCGGATCTCGGAGCCTCGAGAGCGCGCGGGCGTTCGCGGGTGAGTTCGGCATCCCGACCGCGCACGGCAGCTACGAAGAGCTCGCCGCCGATCCCGATGTCGACATCGTCTACGTCTCGACGCCGCACACCTTCCACGCCGAGAACGCCAGCCTTCTGCTGAACGCCGGCAAGCACGTGCTCGTCGAGAAACCGTTCACCCTCAATGCCGCCGAGGCGCGCGCGATCGTCGACCTCGCGGCCTCCAAGGGGCTTCTCGTGCTCGAGGCGATGTGGACGCGGTTCCTGCCGCACGTGGTCCGCATCCGCGAGATCATCGCTGCCGGAACCCTCGGCGACCTCCGCCAGTTCACCGCCGATCACCGGCAGAAGGCGCCGACGGATCCGCGGCACCGGATGAACGACCTCGCCCTCGGCGGCGGCGCCCTGCTTGATCTCGGCATCTACCCGATCTCGTTCGCTGCGCACCTGTTCGGAACCCCGGAGTCGGTCCTCGCCTCAGCACGTTTCCAGGCGGGCGGCGCCGATTCGCAGGTGGCAACGATCTTCCACTACGCGGACGGACAGCTCGCCACGTCGATCTCCGCTCTCGACACGCTCGGTCCCAACGTCGCCTCGATCGTAGGAACAGAGGGCCGGATCGACATCGACGCCGTCTGGTACAGCCCGACGACCTTCCGGGTGCTGAACAGTTCCGGCGACGTCGTGGAGTCGTACGACGAGCCCGTGGAGGGGCGGGGGATGCAGTTCCAGGCCGACGAGGCCGAGCGGCTGATCCGCGCCGGCGAGATCGCCAGCCCCATCCTGTCGCCCGAGGAGTCGGTCTCGATCATGGCGACCATGGACGAGATCCGCAGCCAGATCGGTCTCGTGTACCCAGGCGAGTAGCAGGAGACCCGGGAAAATGCTGGTAAAGCCACTCAGATTCGGCGGGTAACATACTCGGATGCGGAAATCGGACACGACAGGACGCGCGGGCGATACGCCTGCCGCTTCGCCGTTCGACGGCTTCCTGACCGGCATGCGCAAGCACCCTGTGGCCTGGATCGCCGCCGGTGCGGCGGCCGCTCTCGTCGTGCTCGGGTCCGGTGCGGTCGCGCTCGGCGCGTCCGTCGGGAGTTCGGCATCCGCCGCTACGCTGCCAAGCGCGAGCTCGAGCGCCACCGCGACGCCGCCCGCTCCCCGGCCCACTGCAGCGCCCACCCGGCCCGTCCCGGTGGCGGCGCCCGCGGCGACGAAGCTCCGCACCTGCTCGGTGAGCGGCCTTGCGCAGGACGGCCGGCTCGGCAACCTCGAAGCGCAGGTCGTCAACGCCAAGACGGGCGCCGTGCTGTTCGACCGGAACGGCGCCAAACCCGGTCCGACCGCGAGCGTGCTGAAGACGCTGACGTCGGCCGCGGCCCTCAAAGTCCTGGGCCCCGACTATCGGGTTTCGACGACGGTCGTGAAGGGGAGCGCCCCGGGACAGATCGTGCTGGTCGGCGGCGGGGACGTGACACTCTCGCGCCTCCCGGACGGCCAGGCCTCGTTCTACACGGGCGCACCCAAGATCCAGGATCTCGCGAACCAGGCGAGGCGGGCGATGGGCGGCCAGCAGATCACCTCGATCGTCGTGGACACCTCGCTGTTCGGCGGCCCTGTGTGGCAGCCGAGCTGGGATGAGCACGAGGAGCGTGTGGTCGAAGGCTCCACCTCGTACATCACGGCACTTCAGGTCGATGGAGACCGCAACGATCCGACCGCGATCGAGTCGCCGCGGAGCACAGACCCTGTCGGCCGTGCCGTGCAGTACTTCCAGCAGTACCTCGGAACGAACGTCCCGGTCACCCAGGGCACGGCGCCGGCGGGAGCCCAGCAGCTCGCGGCGGTACAGTCGCAGCCCGTCACTGCTCTGATCGACCAGGCGATGTCGGTCTCGGACAACACGATCATGGAGGAGCTCGCGCGGCTCGTCGCCATCAAGACGGGCGCGGGCAACACGTTCGCTGCCGAGAACGCCGGTGTGATCGCGGGCCTGAAGGGGTACGGGATCGATACGACGGGCATCCACATCGCCGACGGTTCCGGTCTGAGCGGCGACAATGCCGTTCCTCCGTCGTACCTCACGCGACTGTTCGTGAAGGTGCTGAATCGCGAGAACGGGCTCGGCGTCGTCTACGACGGGCTGCCGGTCGCCGGACAGTCCGGCACCCTCGGCCCGGGCTACTCGCGGTTCACCGGGGCGAACTCGGCAGCACGCGGCGCCGTGCACGCCAAAACCGGCTGGATCAACAACGGCTACACCCTGTCCGGCATCGTCACCGCGGCCGACGGCACGCCGCTCACCTTCGCCGTGTTCGCTCTCGGCCCCGTGAGCGACAATGCGAAGCAGGCGATCGATACGCTGGTGACGGGGTTCTACCACTGCGGGGACAACCTCACGAACAACTAGGGTCGGTGTTCGCCGACCGGACGGAGGCGCTCATGAGCAAGGCCCTGTTCATCATCGACGTGCAGAACGACTTCACCGAGGGCGGAGCTCTCGGCGTCGAAGGCGGTGCGGCCGTCGCAGCCGGGATCACGCGATTCCTCGAAACGCACGCGGGCGACTAC
Source organism: Leifsonia sp. Ger2509 (assembly GCF_055231915.1). Taxonomy (NCBI): domain Bacteria; kingdom Bacillati; phylum Actinomycetota; class Actinomycetes; order Micrococcales; family Microbacteriaceae; genus Leifsonia; species Leifsonia sp. Ger2509. The sequence goes on along the minus strand of NZ_JBUYVB010000003.1, from coordinate 1,226,098 downwards.
AACACGATCTTCGCCTCCCGCGACTGGCACGACGCCGACAACGACAACGGCGGCCATTTCGCGACGGATGCGCCGCCCGATTTCGTGCGCACCTGGCCGGTTCACTGCGTCGCGGGCACCACGGGGGCCGAATATCATCCGGCGCTCGCCACCGGCGCGGTGACGTTCCATATCCGCAAGGGGCAGGGTGTGCCGGCGTACTCGATCTTCGAGGGGCGGACGGAAGCGGGCTCGACCGTCCACAATCTGCTCGACGAGCACGGGATCACCGATATCGACGTCGTCGGGATCGCCACCGACTACTGCGTGCGGGCATCGGCGAAGGATGCGCTCGAGCACGGCCAGCGCGTGCGCGTCTTCACCGATCTCGTCGCCGGTGTCGACCCGGAGTCGAGTGCTGCGGCGCTGGCGGAGCTCGCCCATCTCGGTGCAAAGCTCGAATCCTCGGAGTGACCGTCCGACAATTTGTTTGCTAAGTTAGTTGCTAACTTAGCTAGATAAATGGAGGACTCGTGGATCGGCGAACCGACTGGAACCCTGCCCGCTGGCTGAGGATCCTCCTGCCCACGGTGGTCATCCTGATCTGGTTCGCCGCAGCGGGCTTCGGTGGGCCGACCTTCGGAAAGCTCTCATCCGTCTCGAGCAACGACCAGGCGTCCTTCCTGCCTGCGAGCGCCGAATCCACCGAGGTGCGGGACTGGCAGCAGAAGTTCACCGACTCGAACGCCATCCCCGCGATCGTCGTGATCGAGTCGGGCTCCGCCATCGCACCGAGCGACCTGGTGGCCTACGCGGCACTGGGCGAGAAGCTCGGCGCGGTCGACGGTGTGCAGCAGCCGACAGGCTCGGCGACCACCTCCGTCGCGGGGCCCATCCCGTCGAAAGACGGACGTGCGGTCGAGTTCCTCGTTCCCGTGGCAGACGCCAACGGAGTGAAGACCGTCGTCGCCGACCTGCGGACGGTCGTCGACGACAATCTCCCGGCGGATGCGCACGGCTGGGTAACCGGACCCGCCGGCCTCACCGCCGACCTCGTCAACGCCTTCGGGGGGATCGACGGCATCCTTCTCCTCGTCGCGGTCGGGGCCGTCTTCATCATCCTGCTGCTGGTCTATCGCTCATTCGTCCTCCCGTTCCTGGTGCTGCTGACCTCGATCTTCGCGTTGACGGCGGCGATCCTCCTGGTCTACGCGTTCGCGAGCTGGGGTTGGATCAAACTCAGCGGGCAGAGCCAGGGCATCCTGTCCATCCTGGTCATCGGTGCAGCGACCGACTACGCGCTGCTCCTGGTCGCGCGCTTCCGGGAGGCGCTCGGCGAAGTGGAGTCGCGGTGGACGGCCATGGGCCGCGCCTGGCGCGCCTCGCTCGAGCCGATCGTCGCATCCGGTGCGACCGTGATCATCGCGCTGCTCTGCCTGCTGTTCTCCGACCTGAACTCGAACCGGAGCCTCGGGCCGATCGCAGCGATCGGGATCGTCTTCTCGCTGCTGTCGGCGCTCACCCTCCTGCCGATGCTGCTCGTCCTGTTCGGTCGCACGGCGTTCTGGCCGTTCCGCCCGAAGTACGTCGGGGAGGCCCATCACGAACCCGAGCACGCGGACGTCGCACGCATCGGGGGACTCGAGGGCATCACCGGCCTCTGGCGGCGCGTGGGAACGCTCATCGCGCGCCGTCCCCGCATCACCTGGATCGCGGCGCTCGTCCTCCTCGGCGTGTGCATCGCCTGGCTGCCGCAGCTCCAGGCGAACGGCGTCTCCCAGACCGATGTGATCCTCAGCCAGTCCGACGCGGTCGACGGGCAGAAGGTCGTGGCCCGGCATTTCGACGCAGGGTCGGGCAGCCCTGTCGTCATCGTCACCGATGAGGCGAAGGCGGATGCGACGCTGGCAGCGGTCGAGCGCACGCCCGGCATCAGCACGGGGTCGCTCTATGTGGGCCCGGTCGACCCGACGGCGCGGACCACGGGGCCCGCGCCCGCACCCATCGTCAAGGAGGGTCGTGTCCTGATCAATGCGACGCTCTCGTCGCAGGCCGATTCGGATGCGGCGGAGCAGGTGGTGCGCGACCTGCGCGACACGCTTCCCTCCAGCGATCCCGGCGTGCTCGTGGGCGGCGTGACCGCGATCGCGCTCGACACGAACGACACCGCGCAGAGCGACCTGGCGAAGATCATCCCGATCGTGCTGGCCGTGATCCTCGTGATCCTGATGCTGCTGCTCCGTTCGATCCTGGCGCCGGTCCTGCTGATCGCGAGCGTCGTCGTCTCGTACGCCGCAGCCCTCGGGGTGTCGGCCTTCGTCTTCAACGACGTTCTCCGGTTTCCCGGTGCCGACGCTGCGGTGCCGCTCTTCGGCTTCGTCTTCCTCGTCGCCCTCGGGGTCGACTACAACATCTTCCTGATGACGCGGGTGCGTGAGGAGTCGCTGCGTCTGGGCACCAGGCCGGGCATCCTCCGCGGGCTCGGTGTGACGGGAAGCGTCATCACCTCGGCAGGCGTGGTGCTGGCGGCGACCTTCGCGGCACTCGCGGTCATCCCGATCCTCTTCCTCGTACAGATCGCGTTCATCGTCGCGTTCGGCGTGCTCCTCGACACGGTCGTGGTGCGATCGCTGCTGGTTCCGGCCCTGTCGTACGACATCGGCACACCGATCTGGTGGCCGTCGCGGCTCTGGCGCGAGAGCCGTGCGCGACGCTAGCGAGCGCAGGTCAGCAATTCAGGACCTTCCGGGGTGGATGCGCGCAGGCGACGCGCCTGATCAGGGATTTCAGTGCTCGTCCGGCTGCCGCAGTCACGCCCGTCACACGGATTCCTGAATTCCGAACACGATCGGGCAGGGTTCGTGGCGCAGGACACGTCACCCGTGGTTGTGCATCCTGCGCAGAACAACCAGCCGACACCGCGCCTGAATGTACAGGGTGATCAAGGTTCAGTGTGCTTGTTGCCCACTGCGGCCGCCCGTGGGACAGTGGCCTCGCGGGCCCGCGGATGCCGCGCCTGCAGCCCTACGGCGCCCCGAGACGAAACGAGACCCGATGGCGATGACCACCCCCGACCGGCAGAAGCACCCCGAGGAGGTGGACGACGCGAGCGCCGACGCTCGCCTCCTGAGCGGACTGTACGAGACGATGGTCGCGGTGCGTCACCTCGACCTCGACGCGGTCGCAATGCAGCGGCAGGGGATCATCCCGGGCTACGCTCCGATGCGCGGGCAGGAGGCGGCGCAGGTCGGCAGCGCGGCAGCGCTCGACCGCAGCGCCGACTTCGCCTTCCCGACCTACCGCGAGCTCGGCGTCGCCATCGCGCTCGGAGTCGACCCCGTCGCGTACCTCGCGTCCCACCAGGGTGCCTGGCACGGTGGTCTGTGGAACCCGGCCGAGACCCACCTCGCTCCGCTCAACGCTGTCGTCGGCGGCCCCGTCACCCACGCGGTCGGCTGGGCGATGGGCGCACGCCTCGACCACACCGACGGGGTCGCCATCGCCTACTTCGGCGACGGCGCCAGCTCGCAGGGCGACGTGCACGAAGCGATGAACTTCGCGGGCATCTACAGCCTCCCCGTCGTCTTCTTCTGCCAGAACAACGGATGGGCGATCTCGGTGCCGACGGAATCCCAGGTCGCGGGAGGCTCGGTCGCCGCCCGCGCCGAAGGATACGGACTGGTCGGCAACCGTGTCGACGGCAACGATGTCCTGGCCGTCCACCGCGCGACGGAGGCGGCCGTCCTCCGCGCAAGGTCGGGCGGCGGCGCGACCGTCATCGAAGCGATGACGTACCGGGCAGGACCGCACTCGACGTCGGACGATCCCGGCCGCTACCGCACCCTCGCCGAGGAGCAGGACTGGCTGGCGCGCGACCCGCTCACGCTCGCCGAGGCGCGGCTGCGCGGGCTCGGCTACCTCGACGACTACTTCGCCGGGGTCGACGTGCGGGCGCGCGAGCTCGCCGCCGGGGTGCGCGACGGCGTCGCCGCGCTCGGCACGCGGCCGGGCGAGGAGTTGTTCGATTTCGTGTTCGCCGAGCCGACCGCATCCCTTCTCGAGCAGAAGCGCGCCTGGCAGGAGGCCGCGCGTGGCTGAGACGACGACGATGCAGCGAGCCCTCAACCGCGCGCTCGACGACGCCCTCGCTGCCGACGAGCGGACACTCGTCTTCGGCCAGGATGTCGGAGCGCTCGGCGGTGTCTTCCGGGTCACGGACGGGCTGAACGCCAAATACGGTGACGAGCGCGTCTTCGACACGCCGCTCGCCGAGTCCGGGATCATGGGCATGGCCGTCGGCCTGGCGATGGCCGGCTGGCGCCCCGTGCCCGAGATCCAGTTCGATGGATTCTCGTATCCGGCGATCGACCAGCTCGTGAACCAGGTCGGGCGGATGCACTACCGCAGCCGGGGAACGCTGCCCATGCCGATCACGCTGCGGCTGCCGAGTTTCGGCGGCATCCGCGCTCCCGAGCACCACGGCGAGAGCCTCGAGGCGTTGTTCGCGCATGTGCCCGGTCTCAAGGTCGTCTCGCCGTCGAGCCCGTCGGAGGCGTACGCCCTGCTGCGGCAGGCGATCGACGATCCTGACCCCGTCGTCTTCATGGAGCCGAAGTCGCGCTACTGGCATAAGTCCGGGTTCGACGAGGCCGTGGCGGCAGAACGGCTGCCCGTGGGGACCTCGCGGATCGTACGACCAGGCAAGCATGTGACCTTGATCGCCTGGGGTGCGATGGTCGCGCGCTGCCTCCAGGCGGCCGACCTCGGTGCCGAGGACGGCGTCGAGATCGAGGTGGTCGACCTGCGCTGGCTGAAACCGATCGACGCGGTCGGCGTCGCCGAGTCCGTCTCCCGCACCCGACGCGCCGTCGTGGTGCACGAAGCGCCCCTCACGGCCGGACTCGGGGCCGAGGTGAGCGCCCTCCTGATGGAGCGCTGCTTCGCCGACCTGCGCGCACCCGTCGGCCGGGTGACCGGTTTCGACGTGCCGTACCCGTCGCCGGTGCTCGAAGACGAGTACCTGCCCAGCATCGACCGCATCCTCGACGCGGTCCAGCGAACCCTGGAGTACCGCCGTGGCTGAGATCACGTTCGACCTTCCCGACCTCGGCGAGGGGCTGCAGGAGGCGACCATCCTCGAATGGCTCGTCGCCGAAGGAGACTACGTCGAGCGGAACGCGCCGCTCGTGGAGGTCGAGACGACCAAGTCGGCGGTCGAACTCCCGTCGCCGCAGTCGGGAACGGTCGCACGCTTCCATGTCGCCGAGGGGGACGCCCTGGACGTCGGGAAGCCGCTGATAACCTTCGTGGTCTCCGACGATGCCGCAGGAATCGTCGGGACCGTCCCGGAGGAGGTCGCGCCGACCCGGCGCGTGCGCCTCCAGCTTCCGGAGGACTGATGACGGCGTTCGCCCTCACCTCCCACACGCAGACGAGCGACGGCCACCGGATCGCGTACGAACGCACAGCAGGCGAGCATCCGGTGCTGCTCGTGCACGGTTTCGCCACCACCGGCGCTCTGACCTGGGAGGCGACCGGGTGGGTCCGCGCGCTCGCCGAAGCCGGTCGCGGAGCGATCGTCGTCGATCTGCGCGGCCACGGGGAGAGCTCAGGGCCGCACGACGCCGCCGGGTACTCGCCCGCGATCCTCGCCGGTGATCTCGTCGCGGTCCTCGACGCCGAGGGGCTCGACCGGGTGGACGTCATCGGCTACTCGATGGGCGGTTACGCGTCACTCGCGCTCGCTCAGAACGCGCCGGGACGCGTTCGGCGGCTGGTCATCGGTGGCATCGGAACGGAGGAGCAGTTCGGGCGGTGGGGCGTGGAGGTCGTGCGCTCCGCACTGCTCCAGCCCGGCGACGACTGGGCCGGTCTCGCGGATTCGCCGATCGGCCCGCTGGTGGCCTCACTTCGCCAGGCGCCGGGGCTCGACCGCGATGCCCTCGCTGCCTGCGTGGCGGGCATGGCCGCGCATCCGCTCGAACTGTCGTCGCCGGTCCCGACGATGCTGGTCGTCGGGGACGCCGACCCGGTCACGCAGGGGCGCGACGAGGCGGCCCGGATGCTCGGGGCCGAGCTCGTGGTCGTTCCGAACCGCAACCACGTGACCACCCTCAGTGCGCGCGCCTTCAAGCAGGCCGCACTGCCGTTCCTCGACCGGGCGAGCACGTCGTAGGGTCGTGTGCGCATCCGCTCTACACTGTGCATGACGGCACGGTGGTGAGGCAGGAGAGACGATGATCGACGCGCTCGACTCGGCGCTGATCGCGCTGCTCACCGACGAGCCCCGCATCGGCGTGTTCGAAGCATCACGGCGCCTCGGCGTCGCCCGGGGAACGGTCCAGGCGCGGCTCGACCGGCTCCAGCGCGACGGAGTGATCCGGGACTTCGCTCCGACGATCGACACCGATGCGCTGGGATACCCGGTCACGGCCTTCATCACTGCGGAGATCACCCAGGGCGCAGGAGACCGCTCGGTCATCGAGCACCTCGACGGCATCCCCGAAGTGCTGGAGGTGTACACAATCACCGGTCAGGGCGACCTCATGGTCCGCGTGGTCGCGCGCTCCAACGCGGACCTGCAGCGGGTGATCGACGGCATCGTGAGCGATCCCGGCATTACGCGCACGTCGACGGTCATCGTGCTGGAGACGAAGATCCCGCACCGGGCTGTCCCGCTGGTGCGCGCATCCCTCGGCTGACCCTGCCCGGCCGCGGCCTCAGACCTGAGTGCCCAGCTTGAAGCCCGCCTCGGCATCGTCGCGGCGCGTGTAGGAGAACCCGTCCGCGCCGATCGTCACGTCGGACTCGGCCGCCTCTGTGCGCTCCGTCTGCGCGACAGGCCTTCCGTCGAGGTCGAGCACGGCCGACGCGTTCGCATACCAGCTCGGCACCACCGGATTGCCCCACCAGTCGCGCCGCTGGTTGTCGTGGACGTCCCAGGTCACCACCGGGTTGTCCGGGTCGCCCGTGTAGTAGTCGTGCGTGTAGATCTCGATGCGGTGCCCGTCAGGGTCGAGCACGTACAGGTAGAACGCGTTGGAGACGCCGTGGCGGCCGGGTCCGCGTTCGATGCGGTCGGACTGGCGCAACGCTCCCAGGGCGTCGCAGATGTGCAGGATCTGGCTGCGCTCATGCGTCGCGAACGCGATGTGGTGGAGGCGGGGACCCGCGCCGCCGGTGAGGGCGATGTCGTGCACGGTCGCCTTGCGGAACATCCAGGCGGCGTAGACCACGCCCGCGTCGTCCTGGATGTCCTCGGAGACCCGGAAGCCGAGCCCGGCGTAGTAGTCGCGGGCGGCGGGGACGTCGGGGGTGACGACGTTGAAGTGGTCGAGCCGGGAGATCGCCCCCGCGCCCTGGACGTCGTAGCGCCGCGTCATCCGTTCGACGTGTTCGGCGTCGTAGAAGAACTCGATGGGGAAGCCCAGGGGGTCGGTCACACGGACCGCTTCGCCGATGCCGCGGGTCGCGCCGGGCTCGCGGCGCTCGACGCGCATCCCGAGTTCCTCGAAGAACCGCGCGGCTTTCGGCACCTCCTCGGCCGAGCGCACACGGTACGCGAGAGCTGCGAGCGCGGGGACCGGCCCACGGCGGAGCACCAGCGAATGGTGCAGGTACTCCTCGAACGCGCGGAGGTGGATGGCCTCGTCGTCCTCGTACGTCACCACCAGGCCGAGCACCCCGACGTAGAACGCGCGCGACGCGGCCAGGTCGCTCACGATCAGTTCGGCGTAGGCCGAGCGGATGATGTCAGGGGGCGGGGTCGTGTTCACCAGGTTCTCCTCAGTGCGGGTCGGGCGCAGGTCAGTGGATGCCGAACCGCGGCGTGTGCACCGGCCCGAGCGTGATGTGCACGGCCTGCTGGTTCGTGTAGAAGTCGATCGACCGGTAGCCGCCTTCGTGGCCGAGCCCGCTCGCCTTGACGCCGCCGAACGGAGTGCGCAGGTCGCGCACGTTGTGCGAGTTCAGCCAGACCATGCCGGCGTCGATGCTCTGGGCGAAGGTGTGGGCGCGCACGAGGTCGGAGGTCCAGAGGTAGGCGGCCAGCCCGTACCGCACGCCGTTGGCCAGCTGCAGCGCCTCCTCATCGGAATCGAACGGCGTGATCGTCACCACGGGCCCGAAGATCTCCTCCTGGAAGATGCGCGCGCCCGGCGCGACGTCGGCGAAGACGGTGGGCGCGACGTAGTTCCCCTCCGGCAGGTTCTCCGGTCGGCCGCCGCCGGCGAGCAGCCGGCCCTCGTTCCGCCCGATGTCGATGTAGCCCATGACTTTCGCGAAGTGCTCGGGATGCACGAGTGCCCCGACCTCGGTCGCAGGGTCGTGCGGATCGCCCACGACGATGTTCTTCGCCCGTGCGGCGTAGCGGGCGCAGAAGTCTTCGTAGGTCGAGCGTTCGACCAGGATGCGGCTCCCCGCTGTGCAGCGCTCGCCGTTGAGCGAGAACACCCCGAACAGCGTGGAGTCGATGGCGGCATCGAGGTCGGCGTCGGCGAAGACGATGGCGGGGGACTTGCCGCCGAGCTCCATCGAGAGCCCTTTGAGGTTCGGAGCCGCGTTAGCGAAGATCAGCTGACCGGTGCTGCTCTCCCCGGTGAAGGAGATGAGCGGAACGTCCGGATGCTTGACCAGCGCGTCGCCGGCCTCCTCGCCGAGCCCGTTGACCAGGTTGAACACGCCGTCCGGCAGCCCGGCGTCGCGGAAGATGCCGGCCCAGAGGCTGGCCGACAACGGCGTGAACTCGGCCGGCTTGAGCACGACCGTGCAGCCGGAGGCGAGCGCGGGCGCGAGTTTCCAGCTCTCGAGCATGAACGGCGTGTTCCACGGCGTGATGAGGCCGGCGACTCCGACGGGCTTGCGGTTCACGTAGTTCAGCTGCGACCCAGGGACCTTGTACGCGTCGTCGGCCTGGGCGACGATCAGGTCGGCGAAGAAGCGGAAGTTCTCCGCCGCACGCTGGGCCTGGCCGAGCGCCTGCCGGATGGGGAGGCCGGTGTCGAAGGTCTCGAGTTCGGCCAGCCGTGCATCCTGGCCCTCCACCGCATCCGCGACCCTGTTGAGAACCCGCGCACGCTCGCGCGGCTTGAGGCGCGGCCACGGTCCGTCGGCGAAGGCGCGCGACGCGGCTGCGACCGCCAGGTCGACGTCTTCGGCGCGACCGGCCGCCGCCGTCGCGTACGCCCGGTTCGTCACCGGGTCGAGCACGTCGAACGTCGCACCGGAGATGCTGTCGACCGATTCGCCGTCGATGTAATGGCTGAGGTGCGTGGCCAGCTCGTCGGGCACGTGGTGTTCGGCGATCATCGGTGCGCTCCTTTCACAGTGAAGCCGTCGACCGGGCTCAGGTACGCGCTGCCCTCGTCGAGCAGGGCGCGCACCCGCACTTCGCCGGATGCGGTGAGGGGGATCAGAGGCGGCCGCACGAACCCGGAGGCGATCAGCCCGCGCTGTTCGAGCACCCACTTTCCCGGCGCGGGATTCGTCTCGACGAAGAGCAGGTCGACGAGCGGATGCAGGCCGTAGTGCAGTTCGCGCGCTCGGTCGAGGTCGCCGGCCTCCCACGCTTCGAACATCTGGGCCACGGCGACCGGTGCGATGTTCGCGACCGCGCTGACGAATCCCGAGCCGCCGAGCGCCATGAGCGGAAGGCTGAGGAGCTCGATGCCCGACCAGACGACGAGGTCGGGACCGCACGCATGGAGCACGCGCGAGAAGTGCTCGAAGTCCTTCGTGGTCTCTTTGATGCCGACGAAGTTCTCGACGTCGCGGTAGAGCCGCGCGACCGTCTCCGGGGCGATGTCGACCGCGGTGCGGCTGGGCACGTTGTAGGCGAGGATCGGCAGGTCGGGGAACTCTTCGGCGACCGTGCGGTACCAGGTGTAGAGCGCTTCCTGCGTCGGCCGGGCGTAGTAGGGGGTGATGATCAGCGCGGCGTCGGCGCCGGCTTCACGCGCGGCCGCGGTCAGTTCGATGGTCTCGTCGAGCTTCGCGGATCCGGTGCCCGGCACGAATGGAACCCGGTCGCCGACCGCCGCAGCGACGGTGCGGATGGCCGTGGCCCGCTCCTGGATCGTCTGGGAGCTCGGCTCTCCCGTCGACCCGCCGAGGGAGACGCCGTGCGAGCCGCACGCGAGCTGCCAGTGCACGAGATTCGCAAGGCCCGCATGGTCGACTGCGCCATCCGCGGTGAACGGCGTCATCAGGGGTGCGATGGAGCCGCGGATGCGCGCAGGGTCGGTGCGGAACTTCATGAGGGGACCTCCTCGGTCCGGCTGCGGTGGGCGATGAACGCGTCGAGCGTCGCGAGCCGGTGGTTGCGGGCGGCCAGCTCGAGGTCGAGCGCGTCGGCGCCCGAGTCGATCAGGTCGAGGATCGTGTTGTGCTCGACCACCGATTCGCGTGCGCGCCCGGGGACGAAGCTGAAGGTCGATTCGCGCAGGACCGCCAGCCTGCTCCAGCCGCGATGGACGAGGTCGAGGATGTGCGCGTTCGGGCAGGTCTCGAACAGCACGGCATGGAAATCGAGGTTGAGCCTGGTGAAGCTCGCCGGGTCGAAGTGCTCGAGCGTCGCGGACATCCGGGCGTTGATGGCACGAGCCCGCTTGATCGCCCCCGCCGGAAGGCTCGGCGCCGACAGCGCCGTCGCATAGCCTTCGACCAGCGCGAGCGTCTGCATCGTCACCACGTACTCGGTCGCGTCGAGCATCGCGACCTGCGCCCCGACGTTGCGCTCGAACGTGACGAGACCTTCGGCTTCGAGCATCCGCACCGCCTCCCGCACGGGCACGGCGCTCACGCCCAGTTCGCGGGCGATCTGGTCCAGCACCAGGCGATAGCCGGCGGTGTAGCGGCCGTCGGCGATGCGCTCGCGGATCCACTGGTAGGCGAGCTGCGACTTGCCCGCCGCGCCCGGCTGCACGGTGGCCGGGGCGGATGCGCGGATGTCGGGGACGCTCATCCGTCCACCTCGCCGTCCGCCCACGCGCGATAGCGTTCGCGCCACGCGGCGTTCATCGGGTACAGGCCGTCGACGCTCTCGCCGGCCGCCACCTGTCCGGCGATGAACGTCTCCTGTCTTTCCTGCTCGATCGCGTCGTCGACGACGGACTCGACGAGGCCGGGAGGGATGACCAGCAGGCCGTCCGCGTCGCCGACGATCACGTCGCCCGGCTGCACGGCGGCTCCGCCGCACGCGATCGTGAGATCGGTGTCCCAGGGCACGTGCCGCCTGCCGAGCACAGCCGGATGTGGCGCCGCATAGTAGGTGGGGATGTCGAGGGCCGCCACCGCGTCGAGGTCACGGAGTCCGCCATCCGTCACGAGTCCTGCAGCTCCCCGCACCTGCGCACGCAGGGCGAGGATGTCTCCGAGGGTCCCGCTTCCGCGCTCGCCGCGTGCTTCGATGACGAGCACATCGCCCGCCTCCAGAGTGTCGAACGCCCGCTTCTGGGCGTTGTAGCCCCCGCCGTGGGTCTCGAACAGGTCCTCGCGGGCGGGGATGAAGCGGAGCGTTCGCGCCCGGCCGATCAGCCGCGTGTCCGGACGGGTCGGCTGCAGGCCGTCGATCGAGGCGTTGTCGAGCCCGCGCTTGCGCAGCTGGGAGCTGAGCGTCGCCGTGCTGACCGACGCGATCTTCGCACGCAGCTCCGCCGTGAGCGCGAAGGCGGGCTCGACCGCGGGCAGCCCTGCCGCCTCGCGGGAGCCCCAGGCTTCTTCGCGCTGCAGGTCGTCGGCCAGCGGTGCGGCGCCGAAGTCGGCGAGCGGGGTCGTGCCGTCGACGACCGGGGTGACGAGCCGCCCGGTGCTGCGGCCTCCTGCCACCGTGTCGACTTCGACTTCGACCGTGTTGCCCGGGTGCACGACGGATGCGCCCGCCGGCGTTCCGGTGAGGATCACGTCCCCGGGCTCCAGGGTGATGAGCTGGGAGAGGTCGGCGACGAGGCGCGCGAACGGGAAAAGGAGGGTCGCCGTCGTGTCCTCCTGCACGAGCACGCCGTCGATCCAGGTGCGGATGCGTAGACCGGCCGGGTCGACCTCGGCGGCCGGAATGACCGTCGGCCCGAGCGGCGTGAAGCCGTCCCCGCCCTTGGAGCGCAGGTTGGAGCCTTTGTCCGCGTAGCGCAGGTCGTATACCCCGAAGTCGTTCGCGGCCGTGATCCCGGAGACGGCCGACCACGCATCGGCGATCGGGGCGTGCCGGGTTCGGCGGCCGATGATGAGGGCGATCTCGCCTTCGAAGGCGAGGAGTTCGCAGCCGAGCGGGCGCTCGATCGGCGACCCCGACATCGCAACGCTCGAGGACGGCTTGAGGAAATACGAGGGCTGGGAGGGGGTGCGACCGCGCTGGGCGGCGCGCGACGGGTAGTTGAGGTGGACGGCGACGACTTTGCCGGGGGAGAGGTGCACGGGTCGTTCCTCGTTCATCGCCTGATCGCTCCTCTCGGCCGCGGTGCCGAACATATCGCAAATCATATACGATCTCGGGGCCAGGCGCCAGAGTGGTCGTGCCGCTGGACCCTCAGGTCAATTCGCGGGCCACGGCTTCGGCGGCGAGCCGCAGGCGTGCTCCGATCGTCTCCACGTCTCGGCCGTTCGCGACGTAGACGACGGCGACGGCCGCGGGCGCCTGGCCGGGAACGGTGAGCGCCACAGCGACGGATGCGAGTCCGGGGATGACCTCGTCATGGCTCGTCGCGAAGCCGCGCTCGCGAGCCAGCGCTGCTTCGGCCCGTGGATGCTCGGATCCGAGGGCACGCCACTGCGCTTCGGTGAGGTCGGCCTGGATGGCGATGCCCGGTGCCCCGGATGCGAGCGGGTGCCGCGTGCCGGGCCGCTGCGCCACCGCAGCGTGCGCGTGGGTCGGCTCGACGCTCACGAGTGTGACGACATCGTGCCGGTCGAGGACAGTCAGGAAGGCGGTCATGCCCAGCTCGTTCGCTACCGCCGTGAGGGCGGGAAGTGCCGCCGACTGGAGGTCGTGGGCGACGGAGCGGGCGAGCGCGGCCATCCGCGGGCCGAGCTGCACGGCCCCCGCCTGGTCCCTGACGACGAGCCCGTGGTCTTCGAGCGTCCGGAGGATGCGGTAGGCGATGGAGCGGTGGACGCCGAGCGCCGTCGCCAGCTCGGCGATCGTCAGCGGCCGGTCCGCCTCGGCCAGGATCTCGAGCACCCGGATGCCCCGCGACAGCGTCTGCGAGTGCGGCTGGTCTTGTGCATCCATGCCGTTCAGCCTAGTGTTCTTTATAAGAACCACGCGTTCGAATATCGAACGACACACCCACCCACGGCATGGTTGCCGGAGGGAGGCCCGCATCATGATCGCCTCAGCGCCGCAGCGAGGCGCTTTCGGGCCGGAGTCCAGGCTGTACCGGCCACCGCAGCACTTCTTCCGGGGGAGCCTCGGCCGGTTCGCGACCGGAGTCGCTGTCGTCACCTTCGAGGGTCCGCCGACGTCAGCCGGTCGGGGCACCCGCCACGGTATCACCGTGAACTCCTTCACTTCCGTCTCGATGGAACCACCGCTCGTGCTGGTCGGCATCGCCCGGGCCGCCCGGGCACACGACGAGCTCGCTAACCGCCCGTTCACGGTGAACGTGCTCGGCGCGGAGCAGGAGAAGATCGCAATCCACTTCTCCGGCCACCCGGGCGACGAGCCGGTCTGGGTCGAAGGCGGGCTCGCGCCACGGCTCGCCGGCGTGCTGTCGTACTTCGAGTGCGCGCCCTGGGCTGCGTACGACGGCGGCGACCACACGCTCTACCTCGGCGAGGTGAAGGACTTCGACTACCGCACCGGTGACGCCCTCGGGTTCGTCAACGGACGCTTCACCGCCATCCCCGAATACCTGCTCGGCGTCGAGGACCTGCTCTAGACGCTTCCGTACCATCCGCTCGCGATCCGCCCATCCACTCACAAGGAGTCGACCTCATGGGAATCCGCACCGGCCAGCAGTACCTCGACAAACTCAACGCCATGCGACCGCACCTGACCATCGACGGCGAGGTGGTCAGCGAGAACGTGGCCGAACATCCCGCGTTCCGCAATGTCGCACGCACCTACGCGAAGCTCTTCGACATGCAGCACGACCCCGCGTACCAGGAGGCACTCACCTACGTCTCGCCCTCGAGCGGAGACCGCGTGGGTGCCTCGTTCCTCGTGCCGCGCACGCTCGCCGACCTCGAGCACCGCAGGGCCGCCACGCAGACCTGGGCGGAGTACACGAACGGCTTCCTCGGCCGGACGGGCGACTACATGAACAGCGCCCTGACGGCGCTGTCGGCGGCCGACATGTGGTTCTCGCAAGCCGACCCGAGGTACGGCGAGAACATCCGCACCTACTACGAGTACGCCCGCGAGAACGACCTGCTCGCGACCCACACGCTCATCCCGCCCCAGGTGAACCGCTCCGTGTCCGGCAGCGAACAGCTGGGCGGGCAGCTCTCGGCGCGCATCGTCGAGGAACGGCCGGACGGGATCGTCATCCGCGGCGCGCGAATGCTGGCCACGATCGCCCCGATCGCCGACGAACTGCTGGTGTTCCCGTCGACGGTGCTGCGCGGGACCCCGGAGGACGCGCCGTACTCGTACGCGTTCGCGATCCAGAACGACGCCCCAGGCCTGCGGTACCTGTGCCGCACCTCCCTCCACAACGGCGGGAGCGTGTTCGACGAGCCGCTCGCGGCCCGCTTCGAGGAGATGGACGCTGTCGCGATCTTCGACAACGTGTTCGTGCCCAACGAGCGCATCTTCATGCTCGGCCACCCGGAGCTGTGCAACAACTTCTACGCGGAGACCGGTGCCGCAGCCCTGATGACGCACCAGGTCGTGACGCGCACGATCGCGAAGAGCGAGTTCTTCCTCGGGCTGGCCAGCGAGATCGCGGCGTCGATCGGCATCGACGGGTTCCAGCACATCCAGGAGCAGCTGGCCGAGCTGGTCCTCGACGTCGAGATCGGCAAGGCGCTGATGCGCGCGGCAGAGGTGGATGCTGCGGTCAACGAGTACGGGATGCTCCAGCCGAAATGGAGCACGCTCAACGCGGCCCGCAATTGGTACCCGAAGACGGCGCAGCGCTTTCCGCAGATCATCCGCACGTTTTGCGCGAGCGGGCTCATGGCGCTCCCCGGCGAGGCGGACCTCCACAGCGACGCGCTCGGCGACATCGAACTGTACCTGCAGGGCAAGACGCTCACCGGTCCCGAACGGGTGCGCCTGTTCAAGCTCGCCTACGACGCGTCGATCTCGGGTTTCTCGAGCCGCCAGGCACTGTACGAGTACTTCTTCTTCGGCGACCCGGTTCGCATGGCCGGCGCCCTGGTCAACAGCTACGACCGCGAACCGGCCCGCGCCCGCGTGCGCGAGTTCCTCGCCCGAGACGACTGAGCGACCCTCCGGCCGCCGAGCACAGGAGAATCGGGCCTTCAGCGCATCCAATCACCCGGTTCTCCTGTGCTCGCGCGGTCGGGCGGCCGCGTGGTTATGCTCGAAGGTGGTCGGTCGATGACGAAGGAGCCCGAAGCGATGAGTGAAGCGCGCGAACACGAACTGCTGGCGAAAGTGCCGCACCAGCTCTACATCGGCGGCGAGTGGGTCGACGGGACGAGCGGGCGCGTCATCCATGTCGGTGACCCGGCGACGGATGCGACGATCAAGACGATCGCGGACGCGTCGGTCGACGACGGCCTCCGCGCGCTCGACGCGGCGGTCGAAGCCGCGGATGCGTGGGCGGCGACCGCGCCGCGCGCCCGTGGGGAGATCCTGCGCCGCGCTTTCGACCTGCTGCAGGAGCGGCGCGACGACTTCGCACTGCTCATGACGCTGGAGATGGGCAAGCCGCTGGCCGAGGCCAACGGGGAGGTCACCTATGGTGGCG
This sequence comes from Leifsonia sp. Ger2509, assembly GCF_055231915.1. Lineage (NCBI taxonomy): Bacteria > Bacillati > Actinomycetota > Actinomycetes > Micrococcales > Microbacteriaceae > Leifsonia > Leifsonia sp. Ger2509. The sequence goes on along the minus strand of NZ_JBUYVB010000003.1, from coordinate 1,210,247 downwards.
AGTTCCTGCGCTGGTTCAGCGAGGAGGCGGTGCGGATCGCCGGCCGCTACGGCACGAACCCGGAAGGCACCGGGCGCATGATCGTCTCGCAGCATCCGGTGGGGCCGTGCTTCCTGATCACGCCGTGGAACTTTCCGCTGGCGATGGCGACCCGCAAGATCGCGCCCGCCCTGGCGGCTGGCTGCACCGTCGTCATCAAGCCGGCCGAACTCACCCCGCTCACCACCCTCTATTTCGCGAAGCTCCTCGAAGACTCCAGCCTGCCCGGTGGCGTCGTCAACGTCATTACGACGTCGACGTCCGGGGCGGTCTCGGCTCCGATCATCGCTGACCCGCGGCTGCGCAAGCTGAGCTTCACCGGCTCCACCGAGGTCGGTCGCAGGCTGATCGAGCAGTCCGCGAAGAACGTTCTGCGAACGTCGATGGAGCTGGGCGGCAACGCACCGTTCGTCGTGTTCGACGACGCCGACCTCGACAAGGCGGTCGACGGTGCGATGCTCGCGAAGTTCCGCAATATCGGTGAGGCCTGCACGGCGGCCAACCGCTTCATCGTGCACGACGCGGTCGCCGACGAGTTCGCCCGCCGGGTGACGGAGCGGGTCAACCGCTTCCGCGTCGGCCGCGGCACGGAAGACGGGGTCACCATCGGACCCCTCATCAACGAGGACGCGGTCGCCAAAGCCGCGGAGCTCGTCGACGACGCCGTGGCGCGGGGCGCGCGGGTGCTGACCGGCGGCGGCGAGATCGACGGCGACGGAAACTTCTTCGAGCCCACCGTGGTCACCGACGTCGTCGCGGGCAGCAGGATCCTGGCCGAGGAGATCTTCGGCCCTGTGCTCTCCATCGTGCGGTTCACCGACGAGGACGAGGCGATCCGGATGGCGAACGACACGGAGTACGGACTGGTCGGCTATGTCTTCACGAAAGACCTCGCCCGCGGCCAGCGTCTCATCGACAAGCTTCAGACGGGCATGATGGGCCTGAACGTGGGCGTCGTCTCGAACGCCGCCGCGCCGTTCGGCGGTGTCAAGCAGTCCGGCCTCGGGCGCGAAGGCGGCCTGGAGGGCATCCACGAGTACCTGTACACGAAGTACACGCTGACGCCGGACCCGGCGACGGCGTGACGCAGCCGAGGAGTCACCAGCCATGAGCAGCGATGCTGTCATCGTCGACGTCATCCGGACACCCTCCGGGCGCGGCAAGCCCGGGGGCGCGCTGTCCGACGTGCATCCGGCCGACCTGCTCGCGGGCGTGCTCGCGGAGCTCGTGCGCCGCAACGACCTCGACCCGGCGCTCGTCGACGACGTGATCGGCGGATGCGTGACCCAGATCGGCGAGCAGTCGACGAACATCACGCGCACGGCCGTGCTGAGCGCCGGATTCCCGGACTCGGTTCCTGCGGTGACCGTCGATCGCCAGTGCGGGTCCAGCCAGCAGGCGGCGGCCTTCGCCGCGCAAGGCGTGCTCGCCGGGGCGTACGACATCGTCATCGCGTGCGGTGTCGAGTCGATGAGCCGCACGCCGATGCTGTCGAACCAGGCGGGCAGGTCGACGGCAGGCGCCCTGCTCGGGCACCGCTATCCGGAGGGGCTCGTCAACCAGGGCGTGTCTGCAGAGCTGATCGCTGCACGGTGGGGGTTCGGCCGGGAGGAACTGGATGCGTTCTCGGCGCGCTCGCACGCACGCGCGGCGGCGGCCGCCGCATCCGGAGCCTTCGACAGCGAGCTGGTCGCCGTCGGCACGCCGGACAGCGGCGCCGTGGTCGCGGACGAGACGATCCGCGCATCCACGACGGCCGAAGCGCTCGCGGGGCTGGCGCCGTCGTTCCGCACGGACGAGCTCGCGGCACGATACCCCGAGCTCGACTGGCGGATCACGCCGGGCAACTCGTCGCCCCTGACCGACGGGGCGTCGGCCGCCCTCATCATGAGCGCCGAGACGGCCGAGCGACTGGGCCTGCGCCCACGGGCGCGCTTCCACTCGTTCGGGGTCGCCGGCAGCGACCCGCTGCTGATGCTCACCGGCATCATCCCGGCGACCGAGAAGGTCCTCGCGCGCACCGGGCTCTCGATCGACGACATCGACGCGTACGAGGTCAACGAGGCGTTCGCTCCCATCCCGCTGCTCTGGCAGCGCGAATTCGAGGCGGACGACGCGCGCCTCAACCCCCTTGGGGGAGCGATCGCGCTCGGCCATGCCCTCGGATCGTCTGGCACGCGCCTGCTGGCCACCCTGGTGAACCAGCTCGAAGCCACCCGTGGTCGATTCGGCCTGCAGACGATGTGCGAAGGCGGCGGGACCGCCAACGCCACCATCATCGAGCGGCTGTAGCCGCGGGCCATCCGCTCTATCCGTTCCACCTCTTCAGCCTGCAGATCGCGAAAGGACCTCCCATGCAGATCGATGGATGCTCGGCACTCGTCACCGGCGGCGCCTCAGGACTCGGCCACGCCACCGCCCAGGTGCTGACTGCAGCGGGTGCGTCCGTGGTTCTCCTCGACCTCCCGTCGTCGGAGGGCGAGAAAGCGGCGGTCGCGCTCGGGCCCACCGCACGCTTCGTGGCCGCGGACGTCACCGATGAGCAGCAGGTTCAGGCAGCCATCGACGAGGCGGGCCGGCTCGCGCCGCTGCGCATCGTGGTCAACTGCGCGGGCATCGCCACCCCTGGGAAGGTTCTCGGGCGGGACGGGGTGCTGGCGCTCAGCCAGTTCGAACGGGTGGTGCGGGTCAACCTGATCGGCACCTTCAATGTGATCCGGCTGGCCGCAGCCGCCATGGTGAAGACCGAACCGGCGGGCGAGGAACGCGGGGTCATCGTGAACACCGCCTCGGTCGCGGCCTTCGACGGGCAGATCGGGCAGCCGGCGTATTCGGCGTCCAAGGGGGGCGTCGCGGCGATGACCCTTCCGATCGCGCGGGAGCTGGCGCGGGACCTCGTCCGGGTCATGACGATCGCGCCAGGGATCTTCGAGACGCCGATGATGGCCGGCCTGCCGCAGGCGGCGCAGGATTCGCTCGCCGCCCAGGTCCCGCATCCCTCGCGCCTCGGCAGACCCGCGGAGTACGCCGCGCTGGTGCGCCACATCGTCGAGAATCCGATGCTGAACGGCGAGGTCATCCGCCTCGACGGTGCCATCCGCATGCAGCCGAAGTAGCCGCGCGCCCCGACGCAGCCCATCCCCCCGCCGATTGCCCGCCAAACTTTTGGCGACCAACCGGCGTTGCGCCCCGTTTTGTGGCGACCAACCGGCCTGCCACTGGGCCCGGCCCGATTGCTCGCCAAAAGATTGGAGGGCAATCGGGTTCGGCGCCAAAAGATTGGCGAGCGGCCGTCACGCGCATCCCGCGCTGGACGGGCCGCCGCGGGATGCGCCGCCTACTCCGCCGAGTGCGCTTCCAGGAAGGCGTACACCTCGTTGTCGTCGACGCCCGGGAAGCTGCCGGACGGCAGCGGCGACAGGATGTGCGCGTGCAGCCGCGCGCTCGGCCACGCCTTGCCGGCCCACCGGTCCTCCAGATCGTGCGCCGGCCGCTTGCAGCACGACTCGTCGGGGCAGCGCGACACGGCCCGCACTGTCGTCTCACGACCACGGAACCATTTCGCCTCCGCGAACGGCACCCCGACGCTGATGGAGAATCCCCCGGCCGACGTCGACCCCGTCTGCGTCGCGCACCAGTAGGTCCCGGCAGGCGTGTCCGTGTACTGGTAGAGCTCCGTCGTGCGGTTGGTGTGGGTGAACGCACTGCGCGCACTCCACTGGCGGCACACGAGCTGGCCTTCGATCGCGCCGGTCACGTCTGTCGGCAGCGGCAGCCCGTCGTTCTCGTACCCCTTGTAGAGTGCGCCGTCGTCCCCGACCCGGAGGAAGTGGAGGGTCATGTCGAGGTGACTGGTGGCCAGGTTGGTGAGTCTCAGCGCGGCCGCCTCGTGGGTGACGCCGAACGCGTCCCGGAAGTCTTCGACGGCGAGGTCCTTGTCGCGCTTGCGTTCCTGGAGGAACCCGACGGCGGCCTCTCGCGGCATGAGACAGCACGCGGCGAAGTAGTTGATCTCCAGTCGCTGCCGCAGGAAGTCCGCGTAGCTCTCTGGGCGCTCATGCCGGAGCAGCCGGTGCGCCATCGCCTGCAACGCCATCGAGCGCAGGCCGTGACCGCCGGGGATCGACGCGGGCGGCAGGTAGATGCGCCCGTTCGCGAGGTCGGTGACCGACCGTGCCGAGTGCGGCAGGTCGTTGACGTAGATCAGGCGGAGCCCCAGCTGCTCCGCCATCACGCTCACCTCGCGGTGGGTGAGCGCACCGCGCGTGTGCCCGGCGGCGCGCACGCGCTCTTCGGCGAGTTCTTCGATCTCGGGGATGTAGTTGTTCTGCGCGCGCATCCGCTCACGGAGTTCGTTGTTCGCCCTCCGTGCCTCTTCCGGAGTCGCGATCGCCTGGCTTGCCCGCCGAGCGAGCTCGCGGTGCAGTCCGACGAGCGCTTCGAGGGTCTCGGTCGGCGTCCCTTTGGTGGGTTTGATCGGCGGCAGTCCGAGTGAGGCGTACAGCGAGCCGCGTTGTGCCCGCGCGAGTTCGATCTCGAGGGCGGCACGCGTGTTCGGCGCCTCGCTGCTGAGCAGGTCGGCGAGGTCGACGTCGAGCGCTGTCGCGACGGACTGGAGCAGCGAGAGCCGCGGCTCGCGTTTGCCGTTCTCGATCAGGGAGAGCTGGCTTCCCGCGACGCCGGCTTCGGCGCCCAGCTCATCGAGGGTGAGCCCGCGCTGGGTGCGGTAGTGGCGGATGCGGTGGCCGAGGGTCGCGATATCGGCGCTGACGGTGTCCATCTCTTCACACTATCGAAAGAATTGCGATTCTTGCCAATCATTTTCCGGTTGTGGAGGTGATTTTGTAGCTCAGACTGGCAGTGGCGGAAGATTTTTCAGCGAAAGGACACACGATGACGATCACTGAGCTGCCGAGGACCGGGGGAGACACCGGTGGAGATCCCGCCGCTGCGACCACCGACCGGGCTCTTCGCGACTGGGTCGACCGGATCGCGGGCCTCACACAGCCCGACCGGGTCGTCTGGTGCGACGGCTCGATGCGCGAAGCCGACCAGCTGACCAAGCAGCTCGTGGCCGAGGGCAAGTTCATCCGGCTGAACCCCGAATGGCGCCCCAACAGCTTCCTGGCCCGCACCGACGCGAGCGACGTGGCCCGCGTCGAGGACCGCACGTTCATCTGCTCGACCGACCCCGACGACGCCGGCCCGACCAACAACTGGCGCGACCCCGCGCAGATGCGCTCCGAGCTCGACGGCGTCTTCGCCGGAAGCATGCGCGGCCGCACGATGTACGTCGTCCCGTTCTCGATGGGTCCGCTCGGCGGCCCGATCTCGCAGCTCGGCGTCGAGATCACCGATTCGCCCTACGTCGTGGTCAGCATGGGCATCATGACCCGCACGGGACGCCCCGTCCTCGACCTCATCGAGTCGGGAACGCCGTGGGTGGCGACCGTGCACAGCGTCGGCGCACCGCTCATCGACGATGACGGCGTGCGCCACGACGATGTGCTGTGGCCGTGCAACGAGACCAAGTACATCGTGCAGTTCCCCGAGACGCGGGAGGTCTGGTCGTACGGTTCCGGCTACGGCGGCAACGCCCTGCTCGCCAAGAAGTGCTTCGCGCTCCGGATCGCGTCGGTGATGGCACGCGACGAGGGCTGGCTGGCCGAGCACATGCTCATCATCAAGGTCACCGCGCCGGAGGGTCGCGCGTACCACCTGGCCGCAGCGTTCCCGTCGGCGTGCGGCAAGACGAACCTGGCGATGCTGCGTCCGACGATCCCCGGGTGGAAGGTCGAGACCATCGGCGACGACATCGCGTGGCTTCGCCGTGGCCGTGACGGCCGGCTCCGTGCGATCAACCCCGAGGCGGGCTTCTTCGGCGTCGCGCCCGGAACCGGCATCACGACCAACGCGACCGCCGTCGACACCCTGTGGGGCAACACGATCTTCACCAACGTCGCTCTCCGCGACGACGGCGACGTCTGGTGGGAGGGGCTCACCCCCGAACCGCCCCAGCACCTGATCGACTGGGAGGGCAACGACTGGACGCCGGATTCGGGGCGCCCGGCCGCGCATCCGAACTCCCGCTTCACCGTGTCGGCCGCCCAGTGCCCGTCGATCGCCGACGACTGGGATGCGCTCGACGGCGTGCCCATCGACGCGATCCTCTTCGGTGGACGGCGCGCGACGAACGTTCCGCTGGTCGCCCAGGCACGCGACTGGCGCCACGGAGTCTTCATGGGTGCCACGATCTCCTCGGAGAAGACGGCGGCGGCCGAGGGGACGGTCGGCGAGCTCCGCCGCGATCCGTTCGCCATGCTCCCGTTCTGCGGGTACAACATGGCCGACTACTGGGCGCACTGGCTGCACGTCGGCGACCGTCTGGGCTCGGATGCTCCGAAGATCTTCCAGGTGAACTGGTTCCGCAAGGGCGCCGACGGCGAGTTCCTGTGGCCGGGGTTCGGCGAGAACTCCCGGGTGATCGAGTGGATCGTCCGTCGTATCGAGGGCACAGCGGATGCGGTGGACACCCCGATCGGGCGTCTCCCCGTCCCCTCGCAGCTCGATCTCGACGGCCTCGACATCACCGATGACGACCTCGACGCCCTGTTCGAGGTCGACGCGCAGTCCTGGCTCGACGAGTGCGACCTGACCGAGGAGTACTTCGAGCAGTTCGGCGCGCGCGTTCCCGCGGCGCTCCGGGCCGAGCTTGCTTCGCTCCGCTACCACCTCCGCGCCTGACCGCGGCCCCGCTCACGCCACTCGGCGCCGAGCACAGGAAAAGGCACCCCATCCAACGGGAATGGGGCGCCTTTTCCTGTGCTCGGCCGCTGTGCTCGGCCACCTTCAGACGAGCAGTTGGTGCTTGGCGAGGTCCCGGTAGAGGGGTGTCGTCTGCACGAGCTCGGAGTGGGTGCCGGTGCCGACGACCTCGCCGTGATCGATGACGACGATCTGGTCGGAGTCGACCACCGTGGACAGCCGGTGAGCGATCACGACGAGGGTGCGGTCCTCTGCGACAGCGTCGATGGCCTCGCGCATGAGCTGCTCGTTGCGGCCGTCGAGGCTCGAGGTCGACTCGTCGAGCAACAGCACGGGCGGTGCCGCGAGCAGCGCGCGTGCGATGGCGAGCCGTTGGCGTTCCCCGCCGGAGAGCATGATCCCGTCTTCGCCGACCGGCGCTGAGAGGCCGAGCTCGTTGCGCTCGAGAACCTCGGTGAGGTTGACCGCGTGCAGCACGTCGATGCACTCGTCGTCGGTCGCGTCGGGCGCGCCGAGCGTGAGGTTGTCGCGCAGCGAGCCGGCGAGCACCGGCGCGTCCTGTTCGACGTACCCGATCTGCGACCGAAGGGTCGCGCGGTCGAGCGTGCGTACGTCGAGGCCGCCGAAGTTCACGACGCCCTCTGTCGGGTCGTAGAACCGCTCGATCAGGGCGAGGATGGTCGACTTGCCGGCACCGGACGGCCCGACGAGCGCGGTGCGCTTTCCGCGCGGCGCCTCGAAGCTCACGCCGCGGAGCACTCCACCCGGCGGCAGCAGTTCGTCGACACCGTGGTCCAGCGGAAGACCCGCGGCCGCTTCGGCTTCGGCGACGATGTCGACGCCACCCAGCGCCTCCACCGCGTCGCGCCGGGTCTCGTTCCGGCGCGTACGCGCCCGTCCGGATTCCGCATCCGTCTGATCGCGCTCGTCTGGCGCGATCGCCGAGTCGGGGTACGAGAAGCGCACGTCCACGAAGGAGATGGCCGGCGCATCCGGTGCCATCGCCTCGTTGGCAGCACCGACCGTGATCGCCAGTGGTGCGAGTTCGCGGTCGAACTGATCCTCAGCGGGAAGGTCGACGATCTCCTGGATGCGACCCAGCGCTCCGAGTGCGGCGTTCACGGCGGTGACCGCACCGAACGCCTGGCCGAGCGGCAGGATCATCATGAACAGGAACAGGATGAAGGTGACCAGGTTCGCGACCGTGATCGCGCCGCTCGCCACCCGGAAGCCGCCGACGCCGAGCACGACCAGGAAGGAGACCTGCATCGCGATGCCCGCGACCGGGACGACGAGGGCCGAGATCTTCGCGACCTGGATGCCCATCTTCCACGCGCCGACGGCATCCGCGTCGATGGCCGCGATCTCACGGTCGGTCGCGTTGGCCGCCCGGATCGTGCGCACCGAGCTGATCGCACGCTCGACCGACGCCGCGAGGTCGCCGACCTTGGTCTGCGCCCGCTGGCTGGCGACGCGGATGCGGCCCGAGAGCCCGACCACGACGACGATCGACACCGCGATCACCAGCACGGTGAGGCCGAGGAGCACCGGGTCGATGATCGCCATCGCGACGAGTGCGCCGAGGAACGTCAGTGCGCCACCGATCGCCTCGACGAGGCCCTGGGTGAGCACGGCACGCAGCAGCGTCGTGTCCGAGCCGACACGGGAGACCAGGTCGCCGGTCCGGCGGGTGTCGAACTCGCTGATCGGAAGCCGCAGCATCCGCCCCACGAGCCTCCGACGGGAGGAGAGGACGACACCCTCGCCGGTGCGCTGCAGAAGATAGTGCTGGTAGCCGGAGATGAGGCCGGAGACGATAACCAGGATGACGAGCAGCCAGACCAGCGGGCCGAGCGGCTTCTGCGACTCCACGGTGGAGATCACCTGGCCGACCAGAAGCGGCTGTGCGAGGCTCGCCGCGGCGCCGAGGATGCTCAGCACGACGACGACGGACAGGACGCCCTTGTGCTCGAACAGGTAGGGGAGCAGCTGCGTGAACCGGGCCCGGGGTCCTTCGTCTGCTGTCGGACGCCCGAAACGACGGCGTCGGGTGGGTGCGTTGGTCATGTTCTTCTTCGATCGATGTCGGGTCGGATGCGCGGCGAACCGCTACCTTCGACCGTACTTCGTGCTGGCCGCACGTTGTGACCTGCGTGTAGGTTCGCAGGAGAAAGGCAGACCTGATTGGGGTGGGTTGCATGAACGGTGTCATCGGCGAGATCCTTCCGAGCGCTGTCGGGATCGCGATCAGCCCGATCCCGATCATCGCGGCCATCCTCATGCTCCTGTCGCCGCGGGCGAAGGGCACGAGCATCGGCTTCCTGCTCGGCTGGGCGGTCGGGATCATCGTCGCCCTCGTCGCCTTCACGCTGCTGTCGTCGATCATCCCTGCCAGCGATCCGTCGGCGGCGAAGCCGATCGCCGGCTGGATCACGATCATCCTGGGCGTGCTGCTGCTGCTCCTGGCGGTGCAGCAGTGGCGCAAGCGGCCCCACCCCGGCCAGGAGCCGGCGCTGCCGGGCTGGATGAGGTCCATCGACTCGATGAACGCGGGCAAGGGCTTCGGCCTCGGCTTCCTGCTCGCGGCCGTCAACCCCAAGAACCTCCTGCTGGCCATCGCAGGCGGTCTCGCCATCGGCTCGGCGCAGCTCGCGATCGGCCAGACGGTGATCGTTTCCGCCATCTTCGTCCTGATCGCCGCGAGCACCGTGCTCGTGCCCGTCGTCGCGTACCTTGTCGCCTCCAAGCAGATGGCCGCGCCGCTGGAGCGGCTGCGGGTCTGGCTGATCTCCCACAACGCGGCCATCATGGCGACTCTTCTGCTCGTCATCGGCGTCGTCCTCATCGGCAAGGGGATCGCGAACTTCTAGCGAGCGCTGTGGGCCGTCGACGGTGTCGGAGGTCTGGTCTACAGTTGTGCACTGTGCCAACGCCAGTCATCACCGCCTCCAACCTCGTCAAGAAGTACAAGGGCTTTCCGGCCGTCGACGGGATCAGCTTCGAGGTCGCGCCGGGGGAGTCGTTCGGCCTCCTCGGGCCGAACGGTGCAGGCAAGTCGACCACCATGCGCATGGTGGGAGCCGTCTCGGCGCGCACCGAAGGCGATCTCAGCATCCTGGGGCTCGATCCCGACCGGTACGGTCCGGAGATCCGGTCGCAGCTCGGCGTCGTGCCGCAGACCGACAACCTCGACATCGAGCTCCGTGTTCGCGAGAACCTCATCGTGTACGGGCGCTATTTCGGGCTGCCGACCGCCCGGGTGAAGGAGCGGGCCGACGAGTTGCTCGCTTTCGCCCAGCTCGAAGACAAGGCGAAGTCGAAGGTCGATGACCTGTCGGGTGGAATGAAGCGGCGGCTGACCATCGCGCGGGCCCTGATCAACGATCCGCGCATCCTGCTGCTCGACGAGCCGACCACGGGACTCGACCCGCAGGCGCGGCACATCCTCTGGGACCGGCTGTTCCGTCTCAAGGAGCAGGGCACCACGCTCGTGCTCACCACGCACTACATGGACGAAGCCGAACAGCTGTGCGACCGGCTGGTCGTCGTCGACAAGGGCCGCATCATGGCAGAGGGGACGCCGGCAGCACTCATCCGCCAGTACTCCTCGCGCGAAGTGCTCGAGGTGCGGTTCGGGTCGGAGAAGAACGTCGAGGTAGCCGAACAACTCGGCGGCGTCGGTGAGCGCATCGAGGTGCTTCCCGACCGCATCCTCGTCTACAGCTCCGACGGCGAAGCCGAGCTCGTGCGGATCACCGAGCGTGGTCTGCACCCGATCACGAGCCTCGTGCGGCGCTCGAGCCTCGAAGACGTCTTCCTGCGCCTGACCGGCCGGAGCCTGATCGAATGACCGGGACGCTCAGCTCCCTCAGCGACGCGGACAGGGCGCGCCTGGCTGCGGTCCGGCCGCGCCGCTTCGGCGGATGGTATGTCGCGGAGCACCGCTTCCGCGTCATGCGTTCCTACCTGCAGACCGTGCTCGTCACGGGCATCGGCAACCCGTTCCTCTACCTGTTCGCGATGGGTGTCGGTCTCGGCAGCCTCGTCAGCAGCAACCTCGGACCGAACGCGGTCGACGGCGTCAGCTATCTCGAGTTCGTCGCGCCGGCACTCCTGTGCACAGCGGCCGTCACGGTCGCCAGCGAAGAGTTCACCTACCCGATCATGCTCGGCTTCAAGTGGAACCCGACGTTCTTCGGCATGAACTCCGCGCCGATCGTGCCCGGCCAGATCATCGACGGCGTCGTGATCTCCGTGACCGCCCGCCTGGTCGGCACCTCAGTGCTGTACTTCGTGTTCATGCTGCTGTTCGGGGCCGTCCCGTCGCCGATCGGCTTCCTGGCCGTCTTCGTCGCGGTGCTCACCGGCCTCGCGTTCGGTACACCGGTGATGACCTACGTCTCCACGCTCGAGCAGGACACCGGCCAGATCGCCATGCTGATGCGCTTCGTCCTTCTGCCGATGACGCTGTTCTCCGGCACGTTCTTCCCGCTCAGCTCGATGCCCCCGTACCTGCAGTGGATCGGCTGGCTGTCCCCGCTCTGGCACGGCACCGAGCTGGCCCGTATCTTCACTTACGGCGCCGTCGAGCCGATCTGGCTGACCATCGTGCACGTGCTGTACCTCGGAGCCCTGGTCGTCGTCGGATGGATGTGGACCAGGCGCATCGCCGCCCGGAGGCTGAATAAATGAGCTCGACCGACTCCGACCTCATCGCCACCGTGCCGCAACTACGGCCGATGCGCTCCCTCTACGCGGGCAATGCCTCATCGGTGATGCAGCGCGGCTGGACGGCGACCAGGAGCACCAACTGGCTGGTCGTCGTGAGCGGCTTCTTCGAGCCGATCTTCTACCTGCTCTCGCTCGGCATCGGGCTGGGCAGGTTCGTCGGCGAGGTCACGACCGCGAGCGGGCAGTCCATTCCGTATGCGGCATTCATCGCGCCGGCCTTGCTGGCGACGGCCGCGATGAACGGTGCGGTGTACGACTCCACCTGGAACGTCTTCTTCAAGATGCACTTCGCCAAGCTCTACGAAGGGATGCTCTCCACCTCCCTCGGGCCGCTCGACGTCGCTCTCGGTGAGATCCTGCTCGCGCTGCTGCGCGGCGCTCTCTATGCGGTCGGCTTCATGATCGTCATGCAGGTGCTGGGGCTCAACCTCTCGTGGTGGGCACTTCTCGCGCTGCCCGCCGTTCTGCTGATCGCCTTCGGCTTCGCCAGCTTCGGGATGGGCATCACCAGTTACATGAAGACGTTCCAGCAGATGGACTGGATCAACTTCGTCATGCTGCCGATGTTCCTTCTGTCGGCGACCTTCTACCCGATCACTGTGTACCCGGACTGGATCCAGGTCATCATCCGCGCCATGCCGCTCTGGCAGGGTGTCGATCTCGTACGCGGTCTCACGACCGGCGATGTGAACGTCGGGATGCTGCTCCACGTGCTCTACTTCGTCGTGATGATCGCCATCGGGCTCGTCATCACGACCCGTCGGCTGCGCGCTCTCTTCCTCGACTGAGCGCGTCCGACTCGAGGTAGATCGTCTCCGGAGGGGACGCCCACCACACGTCGAACGGGTCGCCCGCGACGGCCGCGAAGATCCTGCCCGCGGCCGCCTCGAACGCTTCGCGCGATTCCCAGATCGCGATGCCGACGAGCCGGTCGCCGTCGATCTCCGCCCAGTCGTCGATGCGGATGAGGCCGGCGCAACCGCGGGCGGCCGCATCCACCCTCCGCATGGATGCGCGGAGCGCCTCGTGATGTTCGGGATGCGGGTGGTGGATGGCGAGGTGGGTGAACATCAGGCGGGCGCACCGACCCCGCGAGCCGCATCCGCGTACCAGCCGAGGAGTTCGTTCCAGCCTTGCTGGTAGCCGCGGTCGTAGCCGTCGCTTCCGTGCCCGACCCGCTCCCAGCCGGAGTGCGCCACGGTGACGAGGGTGCCGTCGTCGACCCGCGCGAACCGGATGTCGACCTGGGTGGAGGTCCCTTCCTCCCAGCCGGCCTCCCGCCAGGTGTATGCCAGGTGCTCGCCGGGAACCCACTCGGTGATCCGGCCGATCTCGAGCGCCTCGTCCCCGGCTTCGTCGTACACCTCGCGGAGGGCGCCGCCCGGACCCGGTTCGAATTCGAGGCGCAGGCCGCGCTCGGAGTCGTTCCAGTAGTGGGTGCCGCGCCGCCACCAGGTGGCGATCTCCTCGGTGAACACCCGGAACGCGGTCGCTTCGTCGACGTGGACGACGATGGATGCGGTCGCCACCGCGCTCGCGTCGCTCTGTGCCTGTTCTTCGGTCATGATGCTTTCCCTTCCTGCGTTCCTGCCGCATCCGCCTGCCGGGCCACTTCGGCCGCGAAGGACTCGAGTTGGTCGCGCCAGAACGCCTGGACCTGGTCGAGCCAGGCGCCGAGGTCGCCGAACGGTTCGCGGCGGAGGCGGTACAGCTTGACCCGGGCGTCGTCGTCGACCCGGGTCTCTTCGATGAGGCCGGCCTTGCGCAGGACGCGCAGGTGCCGGCTGATGGTCGGTGCAGCGACGGGAAAGGCGTCGGCCACGGCTCCGGCGCGCATCGGCTCCTGCACGAGGAGTTCGACGATGCGCCGGCGGGTCGGGTCGGCGAGGGCATCCCACGCCGCATCCAATTGTGTAGCCATAGAGATAATATATAGCTGTTCGGCTAATGGAACAAGGGCCTCGCTAGGCTGAAAGCATGGATACTCTGTTTGCCGTTCTCCATGTCGTCGGGGCCGTCTTCATCGTCGGCCCCATGGCGATTCTTCCGATGAGCGCCATGCGCGCCGTGCGCGCGGGCAACTCCGCCCAGGTCGCCACGCTCGCGAAGTCGACCAACCTCTTCGCGCTGCTGTCGCTGATCGTCTTCCTTCTCGGATTCGCCCTCGTCGGCATGGCGGACCCGAAGTACGACCTCTCGGTGGGGACGCCGTGGGTGCTCTGGTCGATCGTGCTCTACATCGTCGCGCTGGGACTCACGCTCTTCCTCGTCGTGCCGACCATGCGACGCGCCTCGGAGGCGATCGAACCGTCGCCCGCCCCAGTGGGCGGCTCGCCGGAAGAGGTTGCCGCCCCGTCGCGGGCCGGCTACCCGGCGATCGCGGCCGGCTCCGGCATCGCGTCGCTGCTCCTCGTCGCCGTGGTGGTCCTCATGGTCTGGAAGCCCTGACCGGACGTGAACGCCGCGTGCCCGCCCGCTCGGGCCGTCCCCGCCCGTTCAACCGGGTGGGAATGCGCCGAACGGGCGGGCACACGTCTGCGCGCCGTCAGCGTATGAGGTTCCGCAGCACGACGGCGGTAGCCAGGGCGGCATGCGCTGCCTCAGCGCCCTTGTCCTCCTTCGACCCCGGCAGCCCGGCCCGGTCGATGCCCTGCTGTTCGTCGTCGAGGGTGAGCACGCCGAAGCCTACGGGCTTGCCGGTGTCGAGGGCGACGCGGGTCAGCCCGTCCGTCGCCGCCGAGCTCACGTACTCGAAGTGGGGCGTACCGCCGCGGATGATCACGCCGAGCGCGACCACCGCATCCGCCCCGCTCTCGAGCGCCGTCTTGCTCACCACGGGGAGTTCGAAGCTGCCGGGAACGCGCACGACCGAGTAGGCGGCCCCCGCGTCGGTGAGCACGCGCTCGGCGCCGGCGATCAGGCCGTCGGTGATCTCTTCGTGCCAGGTGCCGGCGACGACGACGACCGAGAGTCCGGTCCCGTCGATCTTCTCCAGGGTCTCCGGTGCTCCGGCTCCGCTCATCGCAGTGTTCCTTCCGCAGACGCCCGCACCGTGTCGGCGAGCTGGCTGTCCGTGATCGAGTGACCCATGCGGTCACGTTTGGTTTCGAGGTAGCTCTCGTTGAACGCGCCGACACCGACGACCAGCGGAACACGCTCGGTCACTTCGATGCCCCGCTCCTCGAGCTGGCGCACCTTCTCGGGGTTGTTCGTCAGCAGGCGCACCGAGTCGATACCGAGGTCCTGCAGGATCGCCGTGGCCGCCCCGTAGTCGCGGGCGTCGATCGGAAGCCCGAGCGCGAGGTTCGCGTCGAGCGTGTCGAGCCCTTCCTCCTGGAGCCGGTAGGCGCGGAGCTTGTTGATCAGGCCGATCCCGCGTCCTTCGTGGCCACGGAGGTAGATCACGACGCCGCCGTCGCGCTGGATGGTCTCCAGCGCCGCGTCCAGCTGGGGCCCGCACTCGCACTTGAGCGAGCCGAACGCCTCGCCGGTCAGGCACTCGGAGTGCACGCGCACCAGTGCGCCGGTGGACAAGGGATGCCCGGAGACGATGGCGACGTGGTCGGCGCCGGTCATCCGGTCGCGGTAGGCGCGCATCGTGAACGGCCCGTGCTCGGTGGGCACCGTCGTCTCCACCTCGAAGATGACGCGCGACGACTCCGGGATCGGGGTGACGGTTTCCAGCTGCTGGTCGCAGTGGAATTCCTGCAGATAGGCGATCAGCGCCTCGATGGTGATGACGAGCACGCCGTCGCGTTCTCCGAGCTCGATGAGCCCGGGCAGCCGCATCATCTCGCCGTCGTCTGCGACGATCTCGGCGATCGCGGCGACCGGGGTGAGACCGGCGAGCTTGAGCAGGTCGACCGCGGCCTCGGTGTGACCGTCGCGTTCGCGGACACCGCCGTCCACGGCACGCAGCGGGAGGATGTGGCCGGGGCGGTGCAGGCTCTCGGGAGTGGAGTCGAGGTCGGCGAGAACGCGGAGGGTGTGGGCGCGATCGGCGGCGCTGATCCCGGTGCTGAGCCGGTCGGCAGCGTCCACGCTGACGGTGTAGTTCGTGCCCCTCGCATCCTCGTTGTTGGCGACCATGACCGGCAGCTCGAGCCGGTCGGCGATCTCGTTCGTCATCGGGGCGCAGATGAAGCCGGACGAGTTGCGCACGGTCCACGCGATCCATTCCTGGCTCGCCAGCTCCGCGGCGATGATCACGTCGCCCTCGTTCTCGCGGCTCTCGTTGTCCGCGACGATGACGGGCCGGCCGGCGCGCAGCTCGGTGAGGGCCTGGGGGATGGTGGCGAGACTCATGCGTCACTCCTCGATGTTTCGGTTTCGGTTCCGAGCGCTGGTGCGGCATAGCCGAGGCTCAGCATGCGCTCCACGTGCCGTGCCAGGATGTCTGTTTCGATGTTGACGCGGTCGCCGACGATGCGGTCGCCGAGCGTGGTCGCCTGCAGCGTTTCGGGGATGAGGGACACCTCGAACCAGCCGTCGTCGATTCCGCCGCCGATGGCGCTCACGGTCAGCGAGACGCCGTCGATCGCGATGGACCCCTTGCGCACGACGAGAGCCGCGTGCTCGGGGTCGAGGCTGAACCGGACCACGCGCCACGCGCTGCCGTCGGTGATCGAGAGCACCGTCGCCGTGCCGTCGATGTGTCCCTGCACGATGTGTCCGCCGAGGCGGTCCCCGACCTGGGCCGCCCGCTCGAGGTTCACGCGCCGGCCGGGCTGGACGCCGTCGAGCGTGCTCATCGCGAGCGTCTCGGCCATGACGTCTGCGGTGAAGGACTCGTCGGTCTGGTCGATCACCGTCAGGCAGACGCCGCTCACCGAGATGGAGTCGCCGTGGCGAGCGCCGGTCACGGCGACCGGTCCGCGAACCGTGACGCGCGCTGCGTCGTCCGCCCAGTCGACGGCCGTGATCTCGCCGAGTTCTTCGATGATGCCCGTGAACATTAGTTTCCTTCGCTCGAGGTGGATGCTGAGGCCTCACGCGGCCGCGCGGTGAGAAGCAGGTCGCTGCCGAGCTGCTCGACGGAGGTGATGTCGAGCCGCCGCTGCTCGCCGATGGTGCTGACCCCGATGTCGCCGAGCGCCAGCCGGTCGCCGCCGAGAAGCGACGGGGCGAGGTAGACGAGGTATTCGTCGACGAGTCGCGCAGCTACGAACGCACTGACCAGTGTCGGTCCTCCCTCGACGTACGCGCGCCGGAATCCACGGGCGCGGAGGTCGCGGAGGACCTCTGCGACATCGTGCGTCTGCAGGATGACCGGGGCGTGCGGGTGACGGAACACCGCGGCATCCGATGGGATGCTCCTGGTGCCGACAACCACGGGGGTCGGCTGGGAGGCGAGCAGTTCTCCGCCGTCTCCCCGTGCCGTGAGGCTCGGGTCGTCCGCGAGCACCGTGCCCGTGCCGACGATGATCGCATCGGAGGCCTCCCGCTGCTCGTGCACACGCTGACGGGCTGCCGTTCCGGTGATCCACTGGCTCGTTCCGTCGGCCGCCGCGATCCGCCCATCCAGGCTGCTCGCCCACTTGACCGTGACGAACGGCCTGCCGAGCCTGGCGGCCGTGAGCCAGTCGGCGAGGAACTCCTGCACGGCGTCCGCGAGCACTCCGCCGACGACGTCGACGCCGGCGGCTCGCAGCCGGGCCGCCCCGCCTCCGGAGGCGTGGCCGGGATCGCTCACCGCGTACACCACGCGTGCGATGCCGGCTTCGATGAGGGCGACCGAACAGGGACCGGTGTGACCGGTGTGGTTGCACGGCTCGAGGGTGACCACGGCCGTGGCGCCGCGCGCCGCTCCGTGCGTCAGCTTGCTGAGTGCATCCACTTCGGCGTGCGCGGTGCCGACGCCACGGTGCCAGCCTTCGGCGAGTGTCGAGCCGTCGCCGCCCACGATCACGCAGCCGACTCGCGGATTGATACCGGATGCGGGCCCGTTGTGCGCAAGCGCGAGCGCGCGCGACATCGCCGCTTCGTAGCCGCCTGGCTCGGGCATCCGGATCCCATCTCTCGCTCTCGAGACACTCCGGGGGTGATGACGTCGAACGGCACCGTCACAGGGGACCCGCTCGCGCGGTCCTCTGCTCGTGCTGCCTCCCATCCGGACTGAGGTCCACACGATCGCTCGTGCGAAACCATTACCGTCGGTGCCGGAATTCCACCGGCTCAGCAGGAGGACGACTGGTCGTCTTCCCGCTCGCGGACTATCACCGCCGGTTCGGACTTTCACCGACCCCGGAGCACGTTTTCTGCTTCTGAGTGTAGATCAACGCAGGAGGGGGCCCACTATTCCCGCCTTCCGCCGCAATGCAGTCGATCGCGTGCCGAGTCCGGCTCACGCCTCCGTCGACGCGACGAGAGCCCTGGCCGTGCCTTCGTCGACGATCAGGTCGGTGATCAGCTCGGCCGCGAGCGCCCCGCGGAGGCTGTGGACCTTCGATGGGCCGGACACGACGCACACGCGCCGGGGGACCTGCCTGATCAGGTCGATGTCCGGGCCGCTCGCGCGCTCGTTCAGCGGGATGCCGTGGTGGCTCCCGTCTTCGCGGAAGAACACCGTTGCGACGTCCCCGACCACGCCGGATTCGTTGAGCGACGCATAGTCCGCCGCCTCGAGGTAGCCCCCGGCATAGACGTGCGAGCGGACCTCTGAGAAGGGCGATCCGAGCCCGAAGATGGCGACCTCCATCCGGCTCTGGATGTCGAGGATGCGCCGGGTACTCCGCTCACGCCACATGGCCTCCTTGGTCAGCGGGTCGTCGAAGAGCGCGGGCACCGGGAACTCCTGGATCGTGCCGGCGAACGTGTCGCCGAACCGCCGCAGGATCTCGCTCGCATAGAGCACGCCGGTGGTGTTCGTGTTGCCTGCGCCGTTGAGCTGGACGAACTCGAGGTTGTGCAGGTCCTTCGGAATCAGGTGCCGGCTGAGGGCGCTGATCGTGGAGCCCCAGGCGATCCCGACGGTCATATTCGAGTCGATGAAGCGATCGAGAATTCGTGCAGCGGAGATGGCGACGCGCTCAAGCCGATCGACCTCGCTGATGTTCGCGGGGACGGGGACGATGTGCGCCGCGATGCCGTACCGCTCATGGATGTCCTGCTGCGTCCGGGAGGCGCCTTCGTTGGGCGTCGCGATCTGGATCGTGACGAGACCGGATGCCCGAGCATAGCTGAGAAGCCGGGAAACGCTGGACCGCGACGTGTGCATCTCGTGCGCGATCGCATCCATCGTGAGGTCCTGCATGTAGTACAGGTGCCCGGCTTTGAGGGCGTCCCTGACCTTCTCCGGCAGGTCCTCCGTCTCGGGTCGAGCCATCGGTTCCTCCTGTGCACGTATGTGCAGTCCGCTTGAACAATCTTCTCAGACTTCCCAGACTATAGGTGCGCACACCGGTCGGCGTGCACCCGGCACAGGAAACACAGGTAGGAACAGTGGCCACGCAGTCTGGAGCGACAAGCGAAGTACGGAGCGACGTCGAGAGCATCCGCGAGCGTCCCGCGGCGCAGGTGCTCGTCATCGGCGGCGGCATCAACGGGCTCGGAACGTTCCGCGATCTCGCCCTCCAGGGTGTCGATGTGGTGCTGGTGGAGCGCAACGACTACGCCTCCGGAGCGTCCGCAGCATCGAGTCACATGATCCACGGTGGTATCCGGTACCTCGAGAACGGGGAGTTCCGTCTCGTCCGTGAATCGGTGACCGAGCGAAACGGACTGCTCAGGATCGCGCCGCATTACGTGAAGCCGCTGAAGACGACCATCCCCATCTTCTCGACGTTCTCGGGCATCCTGGCCGCTCCCCTGCGGTTCCTCACCCACAAGCAGGGCTCGACGAAAGAGCGCGGCGCCTTCCTGATCAAGACGGGCCTGGCGCTCTACGACGCGTTCTCGCGAGACGGCGGCTCCGTGCCCCGTCACCAGTTCGCCGGGCGCTCCTCCTCGCTCCGCACGCAGCCCGAGCTCAACCCGAACCTCAAGTACACCGCGACCTACTTCGATGCCTCGGTCCACGATCCGGAGCGGCTCGCCCTCGACGTGCTGGACGACGGCCGGGCAGCGAGTCCCCGCGCGCGTTCCGCGAACTACGTGGAGGCGATCGGCACCCGGGACGGCGGTGTGCTCGTTCGCGATCGCGTCTCCGGAGCCGAGTTCGTGATCACGGCCGAGGTCGTGGTGAACGCCTCCGGTCCGTGGACCGACCTCACGAATCAGGCACTGGGGCAGCCCACGGAGTACATGGGCGGCACGAAGGGCTCCCACATCGTTCTCGACAACCCGGCCCTCCTCGACGCATGCAAGGGCCGCGAGATGTTCTTCGAGAACGACGACGGCCGGATCGTGCTGATCTACCCCCTGAAGGGCAAGGTCATGGTCGGCACCACCGACCTCGAAGCCGACATGTCCGTCCCTGCCGTCTGCACCGAGGACGAGATCGACTACTTCATCGAGTTGGTCGCGCACGTTTTCCCAGACATCGCGGTCGAACGGTCGCAGATCGTCTACACCTTCTCCGGGGTGCGCCCGCTGCCGCACCACGACGACACCCAGCCTGGATTCGTCTCGCGCGATTACCGCATCGTGCCAGGGACGCTTCCCGGACTCGGCGGCACGACGGTGCTCAGCCTGGTCGGCGGAAAGTGGACGACGTTCCGTGCCCTCAGCGAGCACCTCAGCGACAAGGTGCTCGCGGCTGTCGGTGTCGATCGGACCGTGCACACTGCGGGCCTCGCCATCGGTGGAGGAGTGGGATTCCCGGCCACGGAGGCCGCACGACGCGACTGGATCGCCCGCTATGGAGCAGATATCGGAACGGAACGCGCCGAGAGACTGCTCGACCGGTATGGAACCAAGGCGAAGGCCGTCATCGAGGCCCTTGCGGCCGTCGACGACGCACCTCTTGCGTCGGCTCCGTCGTACAGCACCGGCGAGCTCGCGCACATCATTCGCACCGAACATGTGGTCCATCTGGCCGACATCTTCCTCCGCCGCACGAGTCTCGCCTTCACAGGTTCAGTGACACGCCCGGTCGTGGCGGAAATCGGCGAAATTGCATCAACTGAGCTCGGATGGTCGCAATCAAGGCGGCGAGAGGAGGAAGATGCGTTTATAGGTGAACTCTCCACCGCACATGGGGTACACCTCGTGACCGGAAACGGGAGTGAGGCTGCTGCCCTCAGATAATGCACGAACGTGCATGGCCCGGTTCTTGTCGAGGACCGGCGGACGCGAATAGCGTTCAGTTGCCACCTCGACAAGCGCCACGAAAAGCGCACCGAGGGTGCGATTCAACTGAAGAACTGGAAGGTCAATGTGGACAATCTCGGCGTAGATTTCTTGTCGGAGATCGCGGGCACTGCGATGCTCGTCCTCCTCGGCACCTCAGTGGTCGCCAACGTAGCCCTGATCAAGACGAAGGGCTACAACGGCGGGTTCCTGATGGTGACCATCGGCTGGGGCCTCGCAGTGTATTCCGGTGTGATCGTCGCCTACAACTCGGGCGCGCACCTGAATCCTGCGGTCACCCTGGGTCTGGTGGCCAATGGCGCGAAGACGTTCGGATCCGCTGCGCTGCACACCCTGGTACCGGTCAATATCGGAACGATCCTGACTTATATCGGCGGCCAGTTCATCGGCGCGATCATCGGTGCTGTCATCACCTGGCTCGCGTATAAGCAGCACTTCGACGAGGAGCCCGAGCCGGCCAACAAGCTCGGTGTGTTCTCGACCGGGCCCGCCATCCGCAACTACGCGTGGAACCTGGTCACGGAGATCATCGGCACCTTCGTGCTGGTCTTCGTCGTGATCGCCTTCGGGCGTCAGGCTCCCGGTGGCGGTCTGGCTGCGCTGGGCGCCCTTCCGGTCGCCCTGCTCGTTATCGCGATCGGCGCCTCGCTCGGTGGTCCGACCGGGTACGCCATCAACCCAGCCCGTGACCTCGGTCCGCGCATCGCTCACTTCTTCCTTCCCATCAGGGGCAAGGGCTCGAGCGACTGGGCCTACTCGTGGGTACCCGTGGTCGGGCCGGTCGTGGGCGGTGTCCTCGCCGGATGGGCCGCCCTGGCCATCCTGCCGATCATCAAGTAAGTCACCTGGAAGAGCGGTGCTCCGGTCCTGCGTTACAGGATCGGAGCCCGCCCGCTCCACCTCACAACAAAGGAGTTACATATGAGCGACTACGTTGTCGCCATCGACCAGGGGACCACCAGTTCCCGGGCGATCATCTTCGACAAGTCGGGCTCGATCGTATCGTCCGGCCAGCTGGAGCACGAGCAGATCTTCCCGCAGGCCGGCTGGGTCGAACACAACCCGGTCGAGATCTGGAACAACGTTCGTGAGGTCATCGGCCAGGCGCTGTCAAAAGCGGACCTCACCCGCCATGACATCGCGGCGGTCGGTATCACCAACCAGCGCGAGACGGCCGTCGTCTGGGACAAGAACACCGGCGAACCCGTCTACAACGCGATTGTCTGGCAGGACACCCGTACCCAGCCCATCGTCGACCGCCTTGCAGCAGACGGCGGAGTCGAGCGTTTCAAGCAGGTCGTCGGGCTGCCGCTCGCGACCTACTTCTCGGGCACCAAGATCGTGTGGATCCTCGAGAACGTCGAGGGCGCACGCGAGCGCGCTGAGGCGGGTGACCTGCTGTTCGGGAACACCGACGCCTGGGTTCTCTGGAACCTGACGGGCGGACCGGACGGCGGCGTGCACGCGACCGACGTGACCAACGCCTCCCGCACCATGTTCATGGACCTGGAGACGCTGACCTGGCGCGACGACATCCTCGACATCTTCGGTGTGCCGAAGTCGATGATGCCCGCGATCAAGGCCTCGTCCGAGGTCTACGGGACCGTCGAGGCGTCGAGCCTCCTGCGCGAGGTGCCCGTCGCGGGTATCCTGGGCGACCAGCAGGCAGCGACCTTCGGCCAGGCCGCGTTCGACGCGGGCGAGTCGAAGAACACCTACGGCACGGGCAACTTCCTCATCTTCAACACGGGGGAGGAGATCGTCCACTCGAAGAACGGTCTGCTCACGACGCTCGGCTACAAGCTGGGCGACGACAAGCCGCACTATGCGCTCGAAGGCTCGATCGCTGTCACAGGCTCACTCGTCCAGTGGCTGCGTGACAACCTCGGGATCATCTCGAGCGCACCGGAGATCGAAGAGCTCGCCAAGACGGTCGACGACAACGGTGGCGCGTACTTCGTCCCCGCATTCTCCGGATTGTTCGCTCCGTACTGGCGATCGGATGCGCGTGGCGCGCTGGTCGGCCTCACCCGGTACGTCAACAAGGGTCACATCGCTCGCGCCGCCCTCGAGGCCACCGCCTTCCAGACGCGCGAGGTGCTCGATGCGGTGAACGCCGATTCCGGTGTCGATCTGACCGAGCTGAAGGTGGACGGCGGCATGATCGCCAACAACACCCTGATGCAGTTCCAGGCGGACATCCTCGGTGTCCCTGTGGTCCGTCCGGTGGTCGCCGAGACCACCGCCCTCGGCGCGGCCTACGCGGCCGGGCTCGCGGTGGGCTTCTGGGAGAACCTGGACGACCTGCGCAAGAACTGGCAGGAGGACAGCCGCTGGACGCCGAAGATGGATGACGCCGAACGCGACCGCCAGCTCCGCCTGTGGAAGAAGGCCGTTACGAAGACCTTCGACTGGGTCGACGCCGACGTGAAGTAGTCCCGCCGAGAATCGCCGTTCGCACCGAGAAGACCCGTTACGCGGGCGACTCTCGGCGCGGGCGGCGATTCTCGTCGGTCAGTGCTGCGGGCAGGTCGGCGAGGGTGGCGATTTCGATGACGCCGGCGGCGTGAGCGTCGGCCGCGTCAGTGGGGGCGGGGACGACAGCGGTGCGATTGAGCCAGACCCCCGTGAGGCCGGACCGGGCGGCGCCGATCGCGTCCGTTCGCAGGCGGTCGCCGACGTACGCCGCCTCCGACGGGTCGGCGCCGAAGACCTCGCACGCGTGCAGGAAGATGGCCGGGTCGGGCTTGACCACCCCGACCTCGCCGGATGCGATGATGCGGTCGATGCGCGCATCCAGCCCCACCGCCGTCACCTTGCGGGTCTGGTACGCGAGTTCGCCGTTGGTGACCAGTCCGAAGCGGACGCCCGGGATGCGCGCAGCCAACTCGTCGAGACACGGGATCGTGTCGTCGTGCAGCGCCCAGTTCTCCACGTACCGTTCGAAGTAGGTCGCGAACCAGACGCCCGCCGCGTCGTCATCGAGCGCGACGCCGTGCCGGGCGGCGAAGTCCTTCGCCCGCGCCCGCCGCTGACCCTCGAAGTCGAGACGTCCCGCGAGGTAGGAGTGATAGTGCGACTCCTCGAGGTCGTGCCAGAACGCGATCGTCGTCGCCGCATCCGTACCGCCGTATGGCGAGCCGAGTCGAGCGACGTGGTCGATGATGCCGTTTGCGACGGCCGCGCGGTGCGCGAAGAGGGTGTCGTCGAGGTCGAACAGCACCACTCGTGGAGGTCGCCCGATCATGTCAGCGGGCAGGGCGGAGCAACCCGACGCGGTCGTAGGCCTTCGCCAGGGTCACCTCGGCGACCTCGCTCGCGCGATCCGCGTTGGCGGCGAGGATGCGGTCGAGCTCGGCCGGGTCGTCGAGGAGTTCGAGCGTGCGCTCCCGGATCGGCCCGAACGTCGACACCACGACCTCGGCGAGACCCTTCTTGAAGTCGCCGTAGCCGCGCCCGGCGTACTCGGCTTCGACCGACTCGATGGTGCGGCCTGCGAGCACCGCGTAGATCGTGAGCAGGTTGGAGATGCCGGGTTTGTTCTCACGGTCGAAGGCAACGTGCCCGTCGGTGTCCGTCACCGCTCGCATGACCTTCTTGGCGTTCGCGGACGGCTCGTCGAGCATCCAGATCACCCCGGCGTGCGATTCGGCCGACTTGGACATCTTCGCCGTCGGGTTCTGGAGATCGTAGATCTTGGCGGTCTCTTTGAGGATCATCGCCTCTGGGACCACGAACGTCTCGCCGAAGCGGCTGTTGAACCGGGCCGCCAGGTCGCGGGTGAGTTCGACGTGCTGGCGCTGGTCGTCGCCGACCGGGACGATCTCGGCGTCGTAGAGGAGGATGTCGGCCGCCATGAGCACCGGATAGGCGAAGAGGCCGACCGAGGTCGCATCCGATCCCTGCCTGGCGGACTTGTCCTTGAACTGGGTCATCCGCGCTGCTTCTCCGAACCCGGTGATGGTGTTCAGCACCCAGGCCAGCTGGGCGTGTGCGGGCACATGCGACTGCACATACAGGGTCGACTGCGACGGATCGATGCCCGCCGCGATGTACTGGGCCGCCGTTCGCCTGGTCTGCTCGCGCAGCGCATCCGGATCCTGCGGCACCGTGATGGCGTGCAGGTCGACGACGGAGAAGAACGCGTCGTGGTCCCTCTGCAGGTCTTTCCACTGCAGGAGGGCGCCGATGTAGTTGCCGATCTGGAGCGAATCGGCTGAGGGCTGCATGCCGGAGTAGAGCCGCGGAAGGTGTGTCATGTGAACCTCGGGAGAAGAGGATCCGCCGATTCGGAGTTCAGCGGATCGATCTGATGGTGGGGGGAGTCTTTCAGAGGGCGTAGTCGACGACGACCGGAGTGTGATCGGACCATCGTTCGTCGTAGGACGACGCGCGATCGACCGAGCACTCGACGACCGTCGCCGCGAGGGCTGGGGTGGCGAGCTGGTAGTCGATGCGCCAACCGGAGTCGTTGTCGAACGCCTGGCCGCGCCAGGTCCACCAGGTGTACGGTCCGTCGATCTCGCCGGCCCAGCGGCGGCCGACATTGACCCAGCCGAGCCCGCCGCCGGCGTTGTAGTCGTCGTCACCCTCGGCGCCCAGGATGCGGTCGAAGTAGGCGCGTTCCTCCGGGAGGAAGCCGGCGCGCTTCACGTTGCCCTTCCAGTTGCGGATGTCGAGGGAGCGATGTCCGACGTTGAGGTCGCCCATGACGACGGCGTAGTCGCTGTGCTTCTGGAGCTGAGGCAGGCGTTCGAGCATCGCGTCGAGGAATCGGAACTTCTCGTCCTGCTTGGGGGAGCCGGCCTCACCCGAATGCACGTACGCGCTGACCACCGTGACGATCTTTCCGTCGACCTCGTAGTCGGCTTCGAGCCACCGGCCGGCGCTGTCGAACTCGTCCGGACCGAGGACCACGCGATGGATACTGGCCTTGGACCTGCTCGCGATGGCGACACCGGCGCGCCCCTTCGCGGTCGCCGGATCGTGGAGGATGTCCCACTCCGGCCCGAGCAGCTGCTGCACGTCTTCGGTCGACGCCCGCACCTCCTGGATCGCGAGGATGTCGACATCCCTGCTGTCGAGCCAGGCTCCCATGCCCTTGCGGTAGGCGGCCCGGATGCCGTTCGTGTTGATGGTCGCGATGCGCAGAGGTCTGGCCGGGCGGGACGAAGGCATGCAGCCAGTTTAGTGAGAACCCCCGACGCCCTCGTCGAGCACGTCGTTGAGCCTCCGCTCCGCGCGCTCGACGCGTCGCTGGGCTGCGAGACGCTCCCACCACCGCGCTCGCGCGAGTTCGTCCTTCGCGTCGTCCAGGTCGACGCGCGCGACGAGGACGCGGGCCTGGTGCTCCTGCGCAGCCTCCTCCGCGGCGCGCTGTTCCGGGGTGACGATCCGCGGCGAGATGCCCCTGTCGAACATCCCGACGGCGATCCACGACCCGGACAGGAGCATGACCCGCGAGGTGAGATTGAACCAGACCAGGAGACCGACGAAGACCGCGAAGGTGGCCAGCAGAGGGTTCTTGTTGGCCGTGCCCAGCAGGAGTCCCGCGAGGAAGCTGAGTCCCGCGAGGGCGGCCGCGCCGAGCAGGGAGCCGACGAGGAGGTTGCGCCACGGGATGACGACCCGCGACAGCACGCGGAACATCGAGCTCAGCACGACGACGTTGAGCAGGAGTGAGATCGCGATGCCCGAGAACTGCGTGATCGCTGCGGTCCAGTGCGAGTCCTGGTCGAGCCCGAACACGCGGAGGACGAAGTTCAGCGCCTCCGTGCTGACGATGGTCAGGATGCCCGACAGGATCAGAACGAACCCGAAAGCGATCGCGAGGCCCAGGTCGCGGACCTTCTGCAGAACGTAGTTGGTCGTGTCCCTCGACAGGCCGAAGATCGCCCGGACGGCCTGCCGCGTGTAGTACAGCCAGCTGATCGCGGTCCAGAGCAGGCTGATCGCGGCGATGACGCCGGTCCAGCCGAACGTCGTGGTCGTCGAGGTCAGGTCGTCCGGGTTGATAACGCCGTTCGGACCGATGAGGCCGGGGATCGCGCGATTGATGATGTCCTTGATCGCCAGGAGCAGTTCTTCGTTGCCAACGAGCCAGATGCCCGCGACGGAGAATCCGACCCAGATGGCGGCGAAGATGGCGAAGAGCGCCTGGAAGCCCATCCCCGCGGCCCGCAGGTTGCCGTCGCTGTGCGAGTAGTTGATGTAGACGCGGTACGGCTTGAACGCCTTCACCCACCGCGTGGCCCGCGAGACGCGGGCGGCCGGCTTCTCGAGCCGGGCCCTGACCGGCTCCGCGACGGTGGCGAACGTCTCCTTGACGTGCTCCTCGCCGTTGTGAAGACGCTGGCGCACCTCATCCGCACGCGAGCGGGCACGCTGCGTCTCCGGCGGCGGGCTCGTCGTCTTCTTCTCGGCCACGGCGCCAGCCTAGCGACCGGGCGCACGGGCAGTGCGTATCACCGGCTTCCCGTCGACAGCGCCGTGGCGCGGGCGTGCAGGGTCGGCCTAGAGTTGCTTCGATGGGAGGCCACATCATGCAGGTCACAGGCATCGGAGTCGGTCGGGGCGTCGCTGTGGGGCCGGTGCTGAGGATGCCCGATCCGCTGCCCGAGCCCGACGATGTCTCCTCGGATTTCGAACCCCTCCATGAGCTCGAGCGGGCGTCCGCCGCTCTCGGAGACGCGACAGACGATCTCAATCGTCTCGGCGCACGGGCCGGCGGCGATGCGAAGGATGTTCTCGAAGCCCAGGCGCTGATGGCGCAGGACCCGGCGGTGCTCGAGGACATCGAGGAACGGATCGGCAGCGGCAAGACCGCCGAGCGCGCAGTGTTCGAGGCGTTCCGCGCGTACCAGTACGTCCTCGAGTCGATGGGCGGCTACATGGCGGGCCGCGGTGCCGACCTGAAGGATGTGTCGCAGCGGGTGGTCGCGCACCTCCAGCGGGTGGCCGTGCCGGGCGTTCCCGTCTCGGACACCCCGTTCGTGCTGGTCGCGAACGATCTCGCTCCCGCCGACACCGCGCTGCTGGATCTCGACAAAGTTCTCGCCCTCGTCACCCGTGACGGCGGACCGACCTCGCACACGGCCATCCTCGCGCGGGCGAAGGGGATCGTGGCAGTCGTCGGTGCGCTCGGCGCCGACGAACTCGCGGAGGGGATGACCGTCATCGTCGACGCATCGACCGGCAACGTCGTCGTGAACCCCACCGCTGAGGCGATCGCCGCCGTCGAGGAGCAACGCTCGAAGCACGCCGAGGCCGCGCCACTCACCCCTGGTGCGCTGGCGGACGGGACGCCGGTGTCCCTCCTGGCGAACGTGGGGAAGCCGGATGATGCCCGTGAGGCCGTCGAGCTCGGCGCGGAAGGCGTCGGACTGTTCCGCACCGAGTTCCTGTTTCTCGACGCGGAGGAGGCACCCAGCGTCGCGGACCAGCGCACGCAATATCTCGCCCTGCTGAGCGCTTTCCCGGGCAAGAAGGTCGTCGTCAGGGTCCTCGATGCGGGCGCCGACAAGCCGCTCGCGTTCCTCCCGGAGGCCCACGAAGAGAATCCAGCGCTGGGGCGCCGCGGCATCCGCGCCCTCCGTGACGTGGAACAGGTGCTGAGGGACCAGCTCCAGGCTCTCGCTGACGCGTCGGCCGAGTCGGATGCGGACCTGTGGGTGATGGCGCCGATGGTGGCGGATGTGGGGGAGACCGAGTACTTCGTCGCACTCGCCCGCGAGTACGGTCTGACCACGGTCGGGATCACGGCGGAGGTGCCGGCCGCGGCCATCCTCGCGGACCAGATCGCCGAACGCACGGACTTCGTCAGCATCGGTACGAACGACCTGACGCAGTACACGATGGCGGCCGATCGCCTGCTCGGCTCCGTCGCGTCGTACCAGGACCCGTGGCACCCGGCGGTGCTGCGCATGATCAAGTCGATCGGCGACGCCGGGAGCGCCCAGGGCAAGCCGGTGGGGGTCTGCGGGGAGGCTGCAGCGGATCCGCTGCTCGCCGTGGTCCTGGTGGGCCTCGGGGCGACCGATCTCTCGATGACAGCGGCAGCGCTCGCGGATGTGCGGGCCGAACTCCGGCAGCACACGCTCGCCAGGGCGCGGGAACTGGCGGGCCTCGCCATCAACGCGACCAGCGCCGCCGACGCGCGCCGGGCCGTGGCCGCGGCGGCCACCCGGCCCTGACCGGACGCAGTCGAAACGGGAAAAGTCCGCCGATTCTCGCGAATCGAGCGGACTTTTCCCGGACTCAATGGTCCTACGGCATCTGGTCGACGCTGCGCGCAGCCCTCACGAAAGCCGCAGGAATCGGTCCACTCGACCGACTCCTACGGCTTTCCCCGCATGATGGCCTGCTTGACCTCTGCGATCGCCTGGGTGACCTGGATGCCGCGAGGGCACGCATCCGTGCAGTTGAACGTCGTGCGGCAGCGCCATACGCCCTCTTTGTCGTTGAGGATGTCGAGGCGCACCTGCGACGCGTCGTCGCGCGAATCGAAGATGAAACGGTGGGCATTGACGATCGCGGCGGGGCCGAAGTACTGGCCGTCCGTCCAGAACACCGGACACGACGACGTGCACGCGGCGCACAGGATGCACTTGGTGGTGTCGTCGAAGCGGGCGCGGTCGGTCACCGACTGGATGCGCTCCTTGCCCTCCGGGGGTGTCGAGCTCGCGATGAGGAAGGGCTGGACCTCGCGGTAGGAGGCGAAGAACGGCTCCATGTCGACGATGAGGTCCTTCTCGAGCGGGAGGCCTTTGATCGCTTCGACGTAGATCGGCTTCGAGATGTCGAGGTCTTTGATCAGGGTCTTGCAGGCCAGGCGGTTGCGGCCGTTGATGCGCATCGCATCCGAACCGCAGATGCCGTGTGCGCACGAGCGCCGGAACGTCAGCGACCCGTCCTGCTCCCACTTGATCTTGTGGAGGGCGTCGAGGATGCGGTCCGTCGGGTACATCTCGACGTCGAAGTCCTGCCAGCGCGGCTCGGTGTCGACGTCCGGGTCGAACCGGCGGATGATCAGCGTGACGGTGAAGGACTGGATCGGAGCCTCCGGTGCCGGCGGGGTCTCCAGTACGGCTGTCGACATCAGTACTTCCTCTCCATCGGCTGGTAGCGCGTGACGACGACCGGTTTCCAGTCGAGCCGGATGTGGTCGGCGGCGTCGGACGAGTGCGGGTCGCCAGACAGGTAGGCCATCGTGTGCTTCATGTACTTCTCGTCGTCGCGCTTCGGGAAGTCGTCGCGCATGTGGCCCCCACGGCTCTCCTCGCGGTTGCGCGCCGAGTAGACGACGACCTCAGCCAGGTCGAGGAGGAACCCCAGCTCGACGGCCTCGAGCAGGTCGGTGTTGTACCGCTTGCCCTTGTCCTGGACGACGATGTTGCGGTAGCGCTCGCGCAGCCGGTGGATGGTGCCCGTGACCTGCTCGAGCGACTCGTCGGTGCGGAACACCTGGGCGTTCTTGTCCATCTCGTCCTGGAGCTCTTTGCGGATGGCGGCGATGCGCTCGGTGCCGGTGCCGGAGCGCAAGCCCTCGATCAGCTCGCGGACGGCGCGTGACGGGTCTTCGGGGAGCGGGACTGCCGTGGCGGTCTTCACATACTCGACGGCGTTGTTGCCCGCGCGCTTTCCGAAGACGTTGATGTCGAGCAGCGAGTTGGTGCCGAGGCGGTTGGAACCGTGCACGGACACGCATGCGCACTCGCCCGCCGCGTAGAGTCCCGGCACGACGGTCGTGTTGTCGCGCAGCACCTCGGCGTTGTTGTTCGTCGGGATGCCGCCCATCGCGTAGTGCGCCGTCGGCATGACAGGGACGGGCTCGACGACCGGGTCCACGCCCAGGTAGGTTCGCGCGAACTCGGTGATGTCCGGCAGCTTCGTCTCGAGCACCTCGGCCCCGAGGTGGGTGCAGTCGAGGAGCACGTAGTCCTTGTGCGGCCCGGCGCCTCGGCCCTCCGCCACCTCCTGGACCATGCAGCGGGCGACGATGTCGCGCGGCGCGAGGTCTTTGATGGTCGGAGCGTAGCGCTCCATGAAGCGCTCCCCGCTGGCGTTGCGGAGAATCGCGCCCTCGCCTCGGGCGCCCTCGGTGAGCAGGATGCCGAGGCCCGCAAGACCGGTGGGGTGGAACTGGAAGAACTCCATGTCCTCGAGCGGCAGCCCCTTGCGCCAGATGATGCCGACGCCGTCACCGGTCAGGGTGTGCGCGTTCGAGGTCGTCTTGTAGATCTTGCCGAATCCGCCGGTCGCGAAGATGATCGCCTTCGAGTGGAAGACGTGGAGTTCGCCGGAGGCGAGCTCGTACGCCACGACGCCTGCGGGCTGCTGGACGCCGTCGACCTCGTTCATGATCACATCGAGCACGTAGAACTCGTTGAAGAAGTTGATGCCGAGCCGGACGCAGTTCTGGAACAGCGTCTGCAGGATCATGTGGCCGGTGCGGTCGGCCGCATAGCACGCGCGTCGTACGGGAGCCTTGCCGTGATCACGGGTGTGGCCGCCGAAGCGCCGCTGGTCGATCTTGCCCTCGGGCGTGCGGTTGAACGGAAGGCCCATGTTCTCGAGGTCGATGACCGCGTCGATGGCCTCTTTCGCCAGGATCTCAGCCGCATCCTGGTCGACGAGGTAGTCGCCGCCCTTCACTGTGTCGAAGGTGTGCCACTCCCAGCTGTCCTCTTCGACGTTGGCGAGCGCCGCGGCCATGCCGCCCTGCGCCGCGCCCGTGTGCGAGCGTGTGGGGTAGAGCTTCGAGATCACCGCTGTTCGCGCGTGAGGCCCTGCCTCGATCGCTGCGCGCATGCCTGCGCCGCCTGCGCCGACGATGACGATGTCGAACTCGTGGTAGTGGACGCCGTCGATGACGGTCGATTCGGTCGCTTCAGTTGTCACTGCTTTTCCGTATGTCGGTGGTCGGGGTGGCTGCCGATGCCGGTTACTTCACCGGGCAGAAGGACGCGACGAGGTCGGCGGGAGCGCCGGCCGGGCACGGGTCGAAGGTGAAGATGACGAGGGTTCCGAGGACCACGAGGATCACGACGGCCGCGAGGATCGCCCATTTCAGGATGCGGTTCACGAGGCGGTTGTACGCGTAGTCGTTCACCAGGGTGCGCATCCCGTTGCCGCCGTGGATGAGGGCGAGCCACAGCATCAGGAGGTCCCAGATCTGCCAGAACGGCGTCGCGTACTTGCCGCCGATGAAGGCGAAGTCGATCTGCCGGACACCCTGGCCGAGCACAAGGTTGATGAGGAGGTGACCGAAGATGAGGACGATCAGCACGAGGCCGGAGGCCCGCATGTAGATCCAGCCCCATTTCTCCCAGTTGACGCCGCCCTTGCGAGCGGGACGGGACGGAGTACGCGGGGCGTCGATGGTCGTCATGGTCAGTTGCCCCCCTCGGCGAAGATGTGCATGAGCTGCACCGGTACGAAACCGGCCATGAGCACGACCCAGATGACGATGACGATCCAGAACATGAGTTTCTGGTACTTGACGCCCTTGCTCCAGAAATCGATCAGGATGATGCGGAGTCCGTTGAACGCGTGGAACGCGATCGCACCGACGAGCGCGATCTCTCCCAGGCCGATGATCGGGTTCTTGTACGTGCCGATCACAGCGTTGTACGCCTCGGGGCTCACCCGGATGAGCGACGTGTCGAGGACGTGGACCAGAAGGAAGAAGAAGATCGCGACACCTGTGATGCGGTGAAGCACCCAGGACCACATTCCTTCGCGACCCCGATACAGCGTGCCCCCGGGCCGAGTCTTCTTCGGCTGCAGGGTTCCTGCCGCTTGATTCGACACGAACAACCCTCCCTGGTTGGAATCACGGTTGTCCGCGTGGAGAACCGGAAGAAGCGCAGAACGCGCCCGACCAGTCTATGACGGGTTCGGAGCCGGACGCTGCTTAGGCACCCCTAACTGTCTCGACGTCAAGACAGTTACGGATGCCGGCAGCCCTCGATGCTCAGAGCCAGTTGCGCCGCTTGAAGATCCAGTACAGGCTGCCGCTCAACGCGACCATGGCGAGAACTGCGAGGGGATAGCCGAGCGGCCAGTGCAGTTCGGGCATGTTGTCGAAGTTCATGCCGTAGACGCCGGCGATGAGGGTCGGCGCGAAGAGGATGGCCGCCCAGGACGACACCTTCTTGACCTCTTCTCCCTGCCGGTGGCTCGAATGCGCGAGGCGGGTCATCTCCTCGTTCTGGCGTTCCGCCACCAGGGTCGAGTTGACGGTCAGGATGTCGCGGAGCAGCTGGCGGAACCCGTCGACGCGCTCATTGACCTGGATGAGGTGGTCGGAGACATCGCGTAGAGCGCGCTGCAGCTCTTCGGTCACTCCGTACTTCGCCGAGCCGTGCTCGAGCGCGATCATCACCGTGGTCAGCGGGTGGGTGGCACGCTGGAAGTCGATGACCTCGCGTGAAAGCTCGTAGATGCGCCGGGAGACCAGCGGGTCGCCGCCGAACACCTGGCTCTCGATCTCATCGATGTCGTTGGCGAGACCGGCGACGACCGGCCCGTACCCGTCGACGACAGCGTCGATGATGGCGTAGAGGATGGCCTGTGTGCCGAGCGCGAGAAGCTCCGGCTCGCTCTCCATGCGATGCCGGACGTGCGACAGGTCCGGCGACTCACTGTGGCGGACGGTGATCACGAAGTTGGGACCGACGAAGACGTGGAGCTCGCCGAAGTCGACCTCTTCGGGGACATCCAGGTAGCTCGCGGCCTTCAGTACGACGAAGAGCACGTCGTCGTATCGCTCCAGCTTGGGACGCTGGTGGGCGATGATCGCATCCTCGACAGCCAGCTCGTGCAGGCCGAACTCGTCGGCGAGCGAGAGGAGCTCCTGCTCGGTCGGGCGGTAGAGCCCGATCCAGGCGACCCCGCCCGGGGTCGCGTCGAGGGCCTGGTAGGTCTCGGCCAGGGTCATCGGGGATGCGACGCGCCGCCCCTTCGAATAGATGGCGCTGTCGACCATGCTCCGACGCCGCTGGGTCGTCTCGGAAGCCGCATCCGTGACCGGTTCCGAAGGAGGGTCCACCCGTCGCGCTCGCTGCACGAAGGACGGCATCGGAATGCCTCGTCGTGTCGTGTTGTGGGCCATGGGTCACCTCCGTGTGGTCGTTTGGGCACGTCAACCATAGACCTCCGCGCTGGAGCTTGACCGAAAGGCTCACACCGCTGTCGTCACGGGGTCTCCGACAGCGAGCACACGACCGAGGATGACCCGTTCGTAGTGTCGGATGAGCTCGTCGCAGACCGATTCCCATGTGCGCCCGAGCACGGCTCGTCTTCCCGCCTCGCCCATGCGGCGGCGGAGCGGAGCATCCTCCACCAGGGCCGCGACGGATGCGCGGAGGTCGCGGTCGTCGGCGGGGGAGTAGAGGTAGCCGTCCACACCCGGCTCGACCAGGTCGATCGGACCGCCGGCCCGCGGTGCGACCACGGGGAGGCCGGTCGCGTGGGCTTCCTGCACGGTCTGCCCGAAGGTCTCCTCCGTGCCCGTGTGCACGAAGATGTCGAAGCTCGCGTAGGCCGCCGCCAGGTCCTGCCCTCCCAGGCGCCCGAGCATGGTCACGGGCATCCCGCGCAACTCCTTCTTCACAACGGGTACGTGCGGTCCGTCGCCGACGATGGCGACCTGGATCCCGGGTATGCCCCGGAGACTGCGGAGGCGCTCCACCTGCTTCTCGGCCGCGATCCTCCCGACGTATCCGATGACGACCTCGCCGTCCGGCGACAGGTGCTCGCGCAGCAACCGTGTGGCGGGCGCGAAACGGTTGTTGGGGTGGTAGCGAACGAGATCGACCCCGCGGCCCCAGCGGGCGAGCCGCGGGATGCCGGCGGCTTCGAGATCGGCCTGCGACGCCGAAGAGGGGACGAGCGTGAGGTCTGCTCCTTCGTGCACCCAGCGCACGAGGCGCCACGCGATGGTCGACGCCAGTCCCACCCCGTGGCGTCGGGTGTAGCCGGCCACATCCGTCTGGAAGACCGCTACTGAGGGCACGCCGAGACGATTCGCGGCTGCGATCCCCTGGGCGCCGAGGAGGAAGGGAGAGGCCGCGTGGAGCACGTCGGGCGCGAAGCGGGTGAGGATGCGCTGCACCAGCGGGTTCGGGAGACCGACCGGGAACTGGCGATAGGCGAGAGCGGGGACGGTATGCACCGGGAACCCGGCGTACTCGCGGGACGCCCCCGCATCCGGGCAGATCACGATGGCCTCGTGACCGGTCGCGGCGAGATGGTCGAGGACTTTGCAGACGCTGTTGGTGACCCCGTTGACGGTGGGGAGGAAACTCTCGGTGACGACCGCGACCCGCATAGTGCGACGCTAGGCGGGCGGGATGGCGCTCTGCTTAATGCGCAGTGAACCGCCGGCGCCGGGCATGTGGACAGTTTCCGCAGCGGATGCGGGTCCGGCGCTATCCTGACCAGATGGCTACCAGAAACCCGCCGCTGGATCGGTTCTACAGTGTCATCCCGGCCGGCGGCATCGGCTCGCGGCTGTGGCCTCTCTCCCGGGCAGATGCGCCGAAGTTCCTCCACGACCTCACGGGTTCCGGCCAGACGCTGCTGCGCGACACCTGGGACCGGCTCGTGCCGCTGTCCGGGGAGCAGCGCATCATGGTCGTCACCGGCCGGGCGCACCGGGCCGCGGTGGAGAGCCAACTGCCCGCGCTCGCCGACCACAACGTGGTGCTGGAGAGTGAACCGAGGGACTCGACGGCGGCGATCGGGCTGGCCGCAGCCATCCTCGAACGCCGGGAGCCCGGCGTGATCATCGGGTCGTTCGCGGCCGACCACGTGATTACGAACCAGCCGCTCTTCCGGCAGGCGGTGACACAGGCCGTCGCGGTGGCCGACGCCGGATACATCGCTCTCGTGGGTATCCAGCCGACCGAGCCGGCCATCGGTTTCGGGTACATCCGCTGCGGCGACGCGATCGAGATCGAGGGCGCGCCGAGCGCCATGGCCGTCGACTCCTTCAAGGAGAAGCCCGATCTGGGCACCGCCCAGTCCTATCTGTCCACCGGCGGGTACCTCTGGAACGCCAGCATGTTCATCAGTCGTGCCGACCGGCTGCTCGAAGAGATCGGGCGGTCGGAGCCCGAGTTGCTCGCAGGGCTGCTCGAGCTTGCCGAGGCGTGGGACGACCCTGCGAAACGCGGCCCCGCGGTCGACCACATCTGGCCGAACCTCAAGAAGATCGCGATCGACTATTCGGTCGCCGAGCCGGCGTCGGCAGCCGGCCGGCTTGCCGTCGTGCCCGGCTATTTCGACTGGGACGACATCGGCGACTTCGCGTCACTGGCCAAGCTCAACTCGGGCGGCCGCAAGTCCGACCTCGCCATCCTGGGCGAGAACGCGCGGGTGCTCGCCGACTCGTCGAGCGGAATCGTCGTCAGCCAGACCAAGCGCGTGATCAGCCTCATCGGGGTCAAGGACATCGTCGTCGTCGATACACCGGATGCGCTGCTGGTGACCACGAGCGAGCACGCCCAGCGGGTGAAGGCAGTGGTCGATGCCCTCAAGCTCTCCGGGTCCAGCGACGTCCTCTGATTCCGCCCCACAACAGGGTGCACGCCCTGCTCAGATGAGCACTGCGCGGGTAGGCATGTATTTGTAACGCTTACGTCAAGAACCGGTTTTCGATTCTTTGAGCATTCGTAACATTCGGTAACGTGAACCACATCGGCCTCGCCCGCAGGCCGGCATTCCTTGGAGGACATCTTGACAATCACAGCCCGAAAGGCCGGTCTGACCGGTCTTGCGGCGATCGGCGCCCTGGCGCTCCTCGCCGGGTGCGCGTCCGCGCCATCCACCAGCAGCACCACCGCAGCCAAGAGCAACTTCCTGCCCTGCATGGTCTCGGACGCCGGCGGCTTCGACGACCACTCGTTCAACCAGTCCAGCTACGAGGGCCTCACCAGCGCAGCCAAAGACCTCGGCATCGACTACAAGAAGGCCGAGTCGAAGAACGCCAACGACTACGCCCCGAACATCCAGAGCATGGTCGACCAGAACTGCAGCCTGATCATCTCGGTCGGCTTCAACCTGAAGGACGCGACGGAGAAGGCCGCCAAGGCCAACCCGGACATCAAGTTCGCCACGGTCGACGACAACGAGATCAACCTGCCCAACGTGCGGCCGATCATCTTCGACACCGCACAGGCTGCCTTCCTCGGCGGCTACGCGGCTGCGAGCTTCTCGAAGACCGGCAAGGTCGGCACCTTCGGCGGCATGCAGTTCCCGACCGTCACCATCTTCATGGACGGCTTCGCTGACGGCGTGAAGTACTACAACGACCAGAAGGGCAAGAACGTCCAGGTCGTCGGTTGGAACGTCGCCTCGCAGAAGGGCTCCTTCACCGGTGGCTTCGACGCGAACGACACGGCCAAGCAGACCGCCCAGGGCATCCTCGACCAGGGCGTCGACGTTCTCATGCCGGTCGGTGGCCCGATCTACCAGAGCGCAGCACAGGCCATCCGCGACTCCGGCAAGAGCATCGCCCTCATGGGCGTCGACACGGACGTGTTCGTCTCCGACCCGAGCGTGAAGGACCTGCTCCTCACCTCGGTCATGAAGGGTCTGAACAGCGCTACCGCAGCCGTCGTCAAGGACGCGGCCGGTGGCAAGTTCACCAACACGCCGTACGTCGGAACGCTGAAGAACAACGGCGTCGGCCTGGCCCCGTTCCACAACTTCGAGTCGAAGGTCGACCCCGCCCTCCAGGGTGAGCTCGACAAGATCAAGGCCGGCATCATCGACGGCTCGATCAAGGTCACGTCGCCTTCGTCGCCGAAGCAGCCGTAGAACCACTAACACCGGTCGGGGAGGTCAGCATCGCTGGCCTCCCCGTTCCGTTTCCGCGGTGTCGATGCTGGGCGGGTCGCCCGGCCGCCGTGCTCAATTGAGCGCACACTGACATATGTGCAATGGGTAGTGTGAAGACGCGCACTGTGGCGTTTCGTCGTCGTGCGATTCGCTCACCCGGGCGAGTAGAGAAGGAACCCACCCGTATGAAGCTCGAACTTCGCGGCATCACGAAACGATTCGGTGCCCTCGTCGCAAACGACCACATCGATCTCACGGTAGAACCCGGCGAGATCCATTGCCTTCTCGGTGAGAACGGCGCAGGCAAATCCACCCTCATGAACGTGCTCTACGGTCTGTACCAGGCCGAGGAGGGCGACATCCTGCTCGATGACGTCGTCCAGCACTTCAGCGGCCCTGGCGACGCGATGAAGGCGGGTATCGGCATGGTGCACCAGCACTTCATGCTCATCCCGGTGTTCACGGTCGCCGAGAACGTGATGCTCGGCCACGAGGAGACGAAGTTCGGTGGCCGGCTCGACCTGGCCGCCGCGCGCACGCGGGTTCGTGAGATTTCCGCCCGATTCGGATTCCATGTCGATCCGGACGCGATCGTCGAGGACCTGCCGGTCGGCGTCCAGCAGCGCGTCGAGATCATCAAGGCGCTGTCCCGGGATGCGAAAGTGCTCGTCTTCGATGAGCCGACCGCGGTGCTGACTCCGCAGGAGACCGACGAGCTGATGGTGATCATGCGCCAGCTCAAGGAGCAGGGAACGGGAATCGTCTTCATCACCCATAAGCTCCGCGAGGTCCGCGAGGTCGCGGACCGGATCACGGTCATCCGCCTCGGCAAGGTCGTCGGGGAGGTCGCCCCGACGGCCACCAACACCGAGATGGCGTCGATGATGGTGGGCCGTCCTGTCGAGCTCACCGTGCACAAGGAGCCCGCCACGCCCGGCGAAGCGGCGCTCGTGGTCGACGACCTCTCGGTGATCGACCCGCTCGGACAGCTGGTCGTCAACCGGGTCAGCTTCGAGGTCAGGGCGGGCGAGATCCTCGCGATCGCCGGGGTTCAGGGCAACGGCCAGACCGAGCTCACCGAGGCCCTTCTCGGCCTCCAGCCGCGTGTCACCGGCACGATCGCACTCGACGGCAAGCCGCTGACCGGACTCAGCGTGCGGCGGGTCATCGACAGCGGTGTCGGGTTCGTGCCTGAGGACCGCAACGAAGATGGACTCGTCGGCGAATTCACGATCGCAGAGAACCTGATGCTCGACCGGTCCACGGGCGCACCGTTCGTCAAGGGCGGCAACCTTCAGCTCGGCTATCTCGCCGAGTTCGCCGATGAAAAGGTGCGCGAGTTCGACGTGCGGTCTCAGGGCATCGAGACCAAGGTCGGTGCGCTCTCCGGAGGAAACCAGCAGAAGGTGGTTCTCGCGCGCGAGCTCAGCCGCGAGCTGCGACTCTTCGTGGCAGCGCAACCCACCCGCGGACTCGACGTCGGATCGATCGAGTTCGTGCACAAGCGCATCGTCGCCACACGCGACGCCGGACTGCCGGTGATCGTGGTGTCGACCGAGCTCGACGAGGTCGAAGCACTCGCAGACAGGATCGCCGTGATGTACCGCGGTGGAATCGTCGGAATCGTTCCGGGAGGCACCTCGCGTGAGGTACTCGGTCTCATGATGGCCGGCGAGCACCCGGCCGGGGCGGAGGCAGCAGCATGAGCCAGGTCGACACCGCGCCGAAGACGACCGGCGCTCCGGCCATCGAGCCGCCGTCGCGGTGGCAGGTCGCTCTTCGCGACATCCTCGGCGGCAGCGTGATCATCTCGATCCTCGCGGTCGTCATCGCCCTTGTCATCGGCGCCATCCTCATCGCCGTGACCGACCCGGGAGTGCAGGCGGCTTCCGCCTACTTCTTCTCGCGGCCGACGGACACGTTACAGGCGATCTGGACCTCGGTCTCGAGTGCATACGTCTCGCTCTTCCAGGGCTCGATCTACAACTTCGGGCGCCCGACCTTCGCCGCAGGTATCCGCCCGCTGACCGAGTCGCTGACCTTCGCGACGCCGCTCATCGCCGGTGGTCTCGGCGTCGGGCTGGCGTTCCGGGTCGGGATGTTCAACATCGGTGGTCGAGGTCAGATCCTGATCGCGGCCGGCGTCGCCGGCTGGGTCGGCTGGTCGTTCAACCTTCCGCCGGTCATCCACCTGATCGTCGCCATCCTCGCCGGCCTCGCCGGCGGGGCGCTGTGGGGCGGCATCGCAGGACTGCTCAAGGCGCGAACGGGTGCGCACGAGGTCATCGTGACGATCATGCTCAACTACGTCGCGTTCTATCTGATCTCCTACTTCCTCCGCACCCCCGGCCTGTTCCAGGCTCCGGGATCGAACAACCCGAAGTCGCCGCCGATCCACCCGAACGCCATCCTGCCGCCGATGTTCGGGGACCAGTACAACCTGACCTGGGCGTTCATCATCGTGATCGGCCTGACCGTCCTGGTCTGGTGGATCCTCAACCGTTCGTCGCTCGGTTTCCGCTTCCGTGCGGTCGGCGAGAACCCGAACGCAGCACGCGTCGCGGGAATCGACGTCAAGAACGTCTACTTCGTGGCGATGTTGATGTCGGGCGCCCTGGTCGGCTTCGCGGGAATCAACCAGGCACTCGGCACCTTCCCGCAAGGCATCACCGCCGACCTGGACGCGAGCATCGGCTTCGACGCGATCACGGTCGCGCTCCTCGGGCGTTCCCGCCCGGGCGGCATCTTCATCGCCGGCCTGCTGTTCGGTGCGCTCAAGGCCGGGTCGTTCACGATGCAGGCCGCCAACAACATCCCGATCGACATCGTTCTCGTCGTCCAGTCCCTCATCGTGCTGTTCATCGCGGCTCCACCACTGGTTCGCGCGATCTTCCGCCTGCCGACGCCGGGGACCGAGCCCAAGAGACAGCGACCCATCGTCACGAAGGAGGTGGCGGCGAAATGAGCGCAGCAACCACGACCGCTCCCATGGATGCCGGCCCCATCGTCCTCGAGAAGACGCAGATCAAGAGCTGGAAGGCCCCGATCGCCCTCGGCGTCTTCGCCATCATCGGCATCATCCTGTTCATCGGACTGCCCCGCGAGGGCAGCAGCAGCTTCCGGTTCACCGAGCCGGGGGATGTCATCACGCTGACGGTGCTCACGGTGCCGACCCACGCGACCGGCGTCGTCGTGGCGATCCTGCTCGTCCTCCTCGCGGCGGTCAGCTGGTATCTGGTGTGGAGGGGCGGCCGATCGCCGCTCTGGCTCGCGATCGTGTTCGCGGTCATCTTCATGTTCGGGTTCCTCACCTGGGCCGCCGCAGGTCACACCGTGCCCTTCACCGGCCTCCTGCTCGGCAGCGTGAGCCTTTCCGTTCCGCTCGTCTTCGGCGCCCTGGGCGGCGTCATTTCCGAGCGCGGCGGCGTGGTCAACGTCGCGATCGAAGGTCAGTTACTGGCGGGCGCTTTCGCCGCTGCGGTCATCGCTTCCGCGACGCGCAACGTCTTCGCTGGGCTGATCGGCGCCATGGTCGCCGGGGTACTGGTCTCCTTCGTGTTGGGCGCGTTCGCGATCAAGTACCTGGTCGACCAGGTGATCGTCGGTGTCGTCCTGAACGTCCTCGTCACCGGGCTCACAAGCTTCCTGTTCTCGCAGGTGCTCTCGGCGAATCCGACGCTGCTCAACGCGCCGCCCAGGCTCGGCCGTGTCCCGATTCCGCTGTTGAGCGACATCCCCATCGTCGGTCCAGTGCTGTTCAACCAGTCACTGATCGTCTACCTGATGTACATCGCGATCTTCGCGGTCTGGTTCGGCCTCTTCCACACCCGGTGGGGCCTGCGCCTCCGCTCGGTCGGCGAGCACCCGCGAGCGGCGGACACGGTCGGCATCAACGTGACGGGGACCCGCTTCTGGAACGTATCGCTCGCAGGTGCGGTGGCCGGTCTCGGTGGCGCGTACTTCACGCTCGTCTCGGCGCCGGGCTTCGGCAAGGAGATGACCGCGGGCGCGGGCTTCATCGCTCTCGCAGCGGTGATCTTCGGTCGCTGGGACCCGATCCGGGCGACCCTCGCGGCATTGCTGTTCGGCTTCGCCTCCTACCTGCAGACCACCCTCGGGATCATCGGTTCGCCCGTGCCCAGCGAATTCATGCTGATGCTTCCGTACGTCGTGACGATCTTCGCTGTCGCCGGGCTCGTGGGCGTCTCCAGGGCGCCGGCGGCCGACGGCAAGCCGTACATCAAATAGGGGAGCGCATGACCGACCAGACCATCGACTGGGATGCGCTCCGCGAGGCCGCTCGCAACGCGATGACCCGCGCCTACGCGCCGTATTCGAATTTCCCGGTCGGCGCAGCGGCGCTCGTCGATGACGGCCGCATCGTGAGCGGATGCAACGTGGAGAACGCCAGCTACGGCGTGACACTCTGCGCCGAATGCGGTCTCGTCTCGTCCCTCCACCTGAGTGGAGGCGGCCACCTGGTCGCCTTCACCTGCGTCGACGGACACGGAAACATCCTGATGCCGTGCGGCCGCTGCCGGCAGCTGCTCTACGAGCACTCGGCAGACGGGATGCTGCTTCAGACCGTCTCCGGCATCCGCACGATCGACGACGTGCTCCCCGACGCGTTCGGGCCGCGCACACTCACCGAATACAAGGGACAGGACTAGATGAGCACCAGCGCCACCTCCGGCGGGGTCGAGGCGTTCGACGCCGTCGACCTGATCCACGCCAAGCGCGACAAGGGCGAACTGTCCACGGCGCAGATCGACTGGCTGATCGACGCGTACACCCGCGGCTATGTCGCCGACGAGCAGATGTCCGCGATGACCATGGCCATCTTCCTGAATGGGATGACGCGGCGTGAGATCCGAGACATGACGATGGCCATGATCGCCAGTGGCGAACGGATGTCGTTCGAGGGTCTCGGCAAGCCGACCACCGACAAGCACTCCACCGGCGGCGTGGGCGACAAGATCACCCTCCCGCTGATGCCTCTCGTCGCCGTGTTCGATGTCGCCGTGCCGCAGCTCTCCGGCCGCGGGCTCGGCCACACCGGAGGCACTCTCGACAAGCTCGAGAGCATCCCCGGCTGGCGCGCCGACCTCACCAACCAGGAGATGTTCGACCAGCTGCGCGAGACGGGCGGCGTGATCTGTGCCGCCGGCAGCGGGCTCGCGCCGGCCGACGGCAAGCTGTACGCGCTCCGCGATATCACCGGCACCGTCGAGGCCATCCCGCTGATCGCGTCGTCGATCATGAGCAAGAAGATCGCGGAGGGCACGGGCGCGCTCGTGCTCGATGTGAAGTTCGGATCCGGTGCGTTCCTCAAGGACATCGAGCGGTCGCGTGAGCTCGCGCGTACGATGGTCGATCTCGGGCGGGATGCGGGTGTCGCCACCTCAGCGCTCCTCACGAACATGAACGTCCCTCTCGGCCTCGCCATCGGCAATGCCAACGAGGTGCGCGAGTCCGTCGAGGTCCTGGCCGGCGGCGGGCCTTCCGACATCGTCGAACTGACCGTGGCACTCGCGCGCGAGATGCTCGCCCTCGTCGGCAAGACCGATGTCGACGTGGAAGCGGCATTGAAGGACGGCCGCGCGATGGACAAATGGCGCGAGGTGATCCGTGCCCAGGGCGGCGACCCCGATGCGCCGCTTCCGGTGGCGAAGGAGACCCACACGGTGGTCGCAGACAGGGACGGGGTGCTCGTCGAGCAGCAGGCCCTGCCGTTCGGGATCGGGGCGTGGCGACTGGGAGCGGGGCGCGCCCGCAAACAGGATCCGGTGCAGCATGCCGCGGGGATCGACCTGCACGCCAAGCCCGGTGACACGGTGCGCGCGGGACAGCCGTTGTTCACGCTGTCGGCGGACGAGCCGGCGCGTTTCGAACGCGCGCTCGAGGCCATCGACGGGGCCTGGCGGATCGGCGACCCTGGCGAACCCGTCCTCGACGGCGGCCCCCTCATCGCCGACCGGATCGCGTAGCCGCCTCGGGCACCTGCGCCCCAGTGCGCCTGCGCCCCGCGCCCCATACCGATTGGTTGCCAATCTTTTGGCAACCAATCGCATCCCTCCGCAGTCTTTTGGCAACCAATCCGTGACCGTGCGACCGACGCGACCCATTCGGGCGGTTGGTTGCCAATGATTTGGCCACCAACCGAATTGGTAGCCAATCTTTTGGCAATCAATCTGCGTGCAGTCCGCCGCGCTCAGACAACGCGCGCCAGGTCTGCGCGCACGCGGCGTCGAGGGTCGTGTGCTTGTCGACCCGGATCGTGAGCCATCCCTCGGCGGCGATACGATTCAGGCGCACCACGTCGCGCGCGTACTGCTTGTCGTCGGTGCG
This sequence comes from Leifsonia sp. Ger2509, assembly GCF_055231915.1. Classification (NCBI taxonomy): domain Bacteria; kingdom Bacillati; phylum Actinomycetota; class Actinomycetes; order Micrococcales; family Microbacteriaceae; genus Leifsonia; species Leifsonia sp. Ger2509. Next base: position 1,166,270 of record NZ_JBUYVB010000003.1, on the reverse strand, counting down.
ATGCTGCTCTCCGTCGTACTCGACGAGCACCTTCGACGAGGGATAGACCAGGTCGCCGATGGCTATGCGGTTTCCGCTCGCGTCGACGATGGGCACGTTCACCTCCGGCTCCGGCAGACCGGACCGGAGGAGCGCGAGCCGAAGGTAGGTCTCTCGAGGCGACTCCACGCGGTCTCGGATGAGGCTCAAGGCCTTGCGCAGGCGGCGGCAACCCGGCGCCTGCCCGAACGCCGCTACGGTCTCCGCGATTTCGGCGCGTTCAGCGACCGCGTGAGGTCGCCCGAGAAGCCTGTCACCCGCGGCTATGAGCTCGTCGAGGGTGAGCACTGGCGCAAGCTGGCACCAGGCGAGCGCTGCGCTCACCACGCGGAGTCCGGCCAGTTCGACGACAGATACCCGGGTGCGACTGGCCGAGTGCCCGATGACGCCGACCATCCGTGGCGGGCGAACGGGCGCGAACGCGGAGACGTGCAGTCCGTCATCCTGGTGGGTGCGCGTCGGGAGCGGTAGGCCGTGTAAGCGTGCCGCGGTGGAGTGGCTGAAGAACTGGTCCGGTTTCAACCGGGCGGAGAGTGCCACGCACCTCCGTTGGAGGTCGCGCGGCCATCGTGCGTCGACACGTACGCCATGAAAGGGTCTTGCCAGGTCGGGGGAGAAGGTCTGGTGGGCCGGGACACCCGCGGCGATTGCGTCGGTGACGGTGAACGGACCTCTTCTGAGTTCGGCGGGGAGGGGAACGCGACGTGACATGACGGCAGCATTGCGGTCGCTGTGAGCTGCTGCCGGCCATCAACGTCGATCTGTGGACAGGCAAGGTGCCCGCGCGAGCTGTGGATACCTATATGAAATCGGCTTCCATATATGAAACAATGGCCCGATGAGCACCACTGACCTCGCGGCCAAGGGCCGTGCCCGCATCGACTGGATCCGGTCCCGCATGCCGCTGCTGGCGCAGGCGCGCGAGCACTTCGCCGATTCCCGGCCCTTCGCGGGCCACCGTATCGGCATGTCGCTCCATCTCGAGCCAAAGACCGCCGTCCTGCTCGAAACCCTCGCTGCGGGCGGCGCCGAGATCGTGGCGACTGGCAACCACGGTTCCACCCAGGACGACACCGTCGCCGCCCTTCGCGCCGCCGGGATGACCGTGTTCGGCAGTCGCAGCGACACGCTCGACCAGCACGCCGTCAACATCCGCTCGGTCCTGGACGGTGCGCCGGACATCCTTCTCGACAACGGCGCCGACCTCGCCGCAGGAATCGTCGAGCGCGGCGCCCAGGCAACGATCATCGGCGGCACAGAGGAGACGACCTCCGGCGCAGACCGCCTTCGAAGCGAGCTGACCGGCGCGGTACCGTTCCCGGTCGTCGTCATCAACGACAGCCGGCTGAAGGCGATCGGCGAGAATCGCCACGCCGTCGGCCAGTCCATCGTCGAGAGCTTCATGCGCATCACCAACCTCATGGTGCCCGGACGCCACGTCGTGGTGGTCGGCTACGGGTGGTGCGGCCGGGGTATCGCTCAGTACTTCCGCGCGCTGGGCGCCCAGGTCGGCGTGGTCGAACTCGATGTGATGAAGGCGTTCGAGGCGGCACTCGACGGCTTCCGTGTGGCATCGCTCGGCGAGTTGGCGGGGTGGGCGGATGTCCTGATCACCGCGACGGGCCGCGAGCGCGTCGTGGGCTCCGAGGTCTTCGATCTGCTCCGCGACGACGTCGTCCTGGGCAATTCCGGCCACTTCCCGTGGGAGATCGACGTCGCGGCGCTCCGGGCCGACGCTGTCGGGATCGACCAGGTCGACGACGGCATCGAGCGCATCCATCGGCCGAACGGACGCCGAGTGGTCGTGCTGGCGGGCGGGCGGATGTTCAACCTCGCCGGCCGCGAACCGAAAGGCAATTCGCTCGAATCGATGGATCTGGGGTTCCTGCTGCAGGCGCTCTCCCTGGAGCGGGTGGCGACGGGCTCGTCTGATCTCGTACCCGGCGCGCAGCCGGTTCCCGACGACATCGAACGGTCGATCGCGGCGCGCTTCATCGCTGCGCTGGGCGCCTCGCGCTGATGCCGAGCTACGCCGTCCCTGCCCTCGACAAGGGCCTGGACATCCTCGAGCTCGTGGCCGGCCGGAACGACGGTCTCAGCCAGGCACAGATCGCCTCGGAGACAGGGCGCTCCGTCGGGGAGATCTTCCGGGTCCTCCAGACCCTCGAACGGCGCGGTTACCTGGTTCGCGACCCCGCTTCGGGCCTGTACTCGATGTCGCTCATGATGTTCGAACTCGCGCATCGGAATCCGCCGCTGCGGGGGCTGGTGCAGGCCGCCCTCGGGCCGATGCGGCGCCTGTCGGCGGACAGCGGCCAGACCTGCAACCTATCGGTGCTGGACGCGCGTCGGGTGCTCGTGATCGCGCAGGTGGAGAGTCCAGGGCCGTTCGGCTTCCAGGTGCGTGTCGGCGCCGACTTCCCGGTCGAGGGCACGGCGACCGGCGCGGTCCTGCTCGCGTCGGCGGGCGCTGAGCTGCAACGTGCCTATCTCGACGACCTTGCTTCGCGGGACCCTGAGATCGCGGAGCGCTTCGCAGCCGACGTGGCGGATGCGGCTGCTTCCGGTTTCGTATGCGAGCAGGGTCGTCAGCTCGTCGGGATCGTGGATGTCGTGTTCCCGATCGCCGGGACGAGCGGGTTTCCGGCGGCAGCTCTGACGGTCCCGTGCGCGACGACGAGCGACCCTGTAGTCGACGTCGACCGCATCGTGGAACTCGCGCGGGACAGTGCGGCCGAGATCTCGAGCGCCATCCGTCCACATCCGTGACGGATGGGGTTCATCGGAAGGCACGGCCCGATAGATTTGTCCTCATGAACACTGTGCCTGAGGAATTCCTGCTCGCCGGCGGTACGAGCATCACCGCGCTTCCGAAGGTGTCGCTCCACGATCACCTCGATGGCGGCCTGCGGCCCGCCACCATCATCGAGCTCGGCGACGCGATCGGCCTCGACCTTCCCGCCGACGATGCCCACGCGCTCGGCCAGTGGTTCGCCGAGCAGAGCAACTCCGGCTCACTCGTCGAATACCTCAAGACGTTCGACCTCACGACCGCGGTCATGCAGACGCGGGAGGGACTCGCGCGCGTGGCGCGGGAGTTCGTCCAGGACCTCGGCGCCGACGGCGTCGTCTACGGCGAGATCCGCTGGGCGCCTGAGCAGCACCTCAGCCGGGGGCTCACCCTCGACCAGGCCGTCGAGGCGGTACAGGAGGGTATCGAGGAGGGGATCGACGATGTCAACCAGACCGGTCGCGGCATCCGCGTCGGCCAGCTCGTCTCGGCGATGCGCCACACGAACCGGGCTTTCGAGATCGCGGAACTCGCCGTCCGTCACCGCGACCGCGGCGCCGTCGGCTTCGACATCGCGGGTCCAGAGGCGGGCTTCCCGGCCTCGAACCACCGGCGGGCGTTCGACTACCTCGCCGAGCACTTCTTCCCGACGACCGTGCACGCGGGCGAGGCAGACGGTCTCGAGAGCATCCGCAGTGCGATCCTCGACGGGCGGGCGCTCCGGCTCGGCCACGGTGTCCGGCTCGCCGAAGACATCGTGGTCGAACGCCAGGACGACGAGAACACCTACGTCTCGCTCGGAGCGCTTGCACAGTGGGTCAAAGACCGGGAGATCGCTCTCGAGACCAGCCCGTCGTCGAACCTCCAGACCGGTGCGATCGCCGCATGGGGCGACGACATCCTCGATCACCCGTTCGACCTGCTGTACCAGCTCGGCTTCCGGGTGACCGTCAACACCGACAACCGGCTGATGAGCGCGACGACCCTGAGCCGGGAGCTCGCATTGCTCGCGGACGCCTTCGACTACGACCTGACCGACCTCGAGGTCTTCCAGTTGAACGCTGCCGCATCGGCGTTCCTCCCCCTCGAGGATCGTGAAGAGCTGGCCGACATCATCACAGCCGGTTTCGAGGGTTCGTAGGCGGCCGGACGATACGCTTGGAGCATGCCGCTACCTCCCCTTCCCGATTCCGCGATCACTGTCGGAGCGCACGCTTCCGACTGGCGGGAGGCAGTGGAACTCGCCGGCGAGGCATTGGTTCGCTCCGGGGCGACGAAGCCCGGTTACGCGGCACGGATGATCCAGGTCATCGATGAATTCGGCGCCTACATCGTGATCGCGCCCGGACTCGCGCTTGCGCACGCTCGCCCGGGGCCGGATGTGCTGGCCGACGGGCTCTCGGTCGTCACCCTCGACGTCCCCGTGGTCTTCGGGCATCCGCACAACGACCCCGTCGGTGTCGTCATCGGGCTGGCGGTCGCGACACCGGATGCTCACGTGACGTCCGTCGCGGAACTTGCCAACATCTTCAACAATCCGGGAGCGATCCCGGCTCTCGCCGCTGCGGCCGACGTCGCCGAGGTCCAGAGCATCATGGCCGCGAGCGGTGAGGGGGCGGCGCGATGAAGATCGTTGCGATCTGCGGTGCCGGTGTCGGAACGTCCGCGATTCTCAAGGTGAACGCCGAGCGGGTGCTCGACCGCCTCGATATCGATGCCGATGTGACCGCATCGGATGTGGCGAACGTGCGCGTCGCCGCAGCGGACGCGCAGGTGATCCTGACATCACCCGAACTCATCGGCGCGATCGGCGAAACGAACGCCGACATCATCGTCATTGAGAACTTCTTCGACCTCGACGAGCTCGAAGCGAAGCTCGAATCAGCGCTGGGCTGACCGCAGCCGGCCGAACTTCGCGACCGGCCGCGTCAGCCTCTCACGCGAGGATTGCGCGCATCCCGCCAGCGAGTTCGGCGACCCGCGACTCGGCGGATGCACGGCGTTCCGCCGCCGTGCCCTGCTCGCTGGACGCGTCGATGTAGACCTTGAGCTTCGGTTCCGTCCCGCTCGGGCGCACCATAACGCGTGAGCCGTCGGCCAGCCAGATCCGGAGCACGTCGCTCGGCGGCAGCGCGTCGAACCCGTCCTTCAGGTCGTCGATCCTGCTGACCGCCACCCCACCGACCTCGGACGGGGGAGTCGCACGGAGTCTCGCCATGATTCGGTCGATGTCCGCGAGGCCGGTGACCCGCAGCGAGATCTGGTCGGATGCGAAATGCCCGAACCGCTCGCTGAACCGGTCGAGCTGGTCTCCGATCGTCAGACCGTCGGCGGCCAGGGACGAGGCCAGATCGAGGAATGCGACCGTCGCCGAGATCCCGTCCTTGTCGCGCACGATCTCCGGGTCGACCAGGTATCCGAGTGCCTCCTCGTAGCCGTAGATCAGCCCGGTCGCGCGGGAGACCCACTTGAATCCGGTGAGGGTGTCCTCGAAATCGAGCCCGTACGCCGCCGCGACGGCTTTGAGCGCGGGCGAGGAGACGATGGAGCAGGCGAGCGTTCCGTTCGGACCGCTGTCGGCGGGCGCATCCGCTTCGGCCAGTTCGGCCGCGCGCCAGCCGAGCAACGCGCCCACCTCATTGCCGGAGAGTCGCCGGTAACCGTCGGCGCTCGCAGGGTCAGGGATGGCGACGGCCAGGCGGTCCGCATCCGGGTCGTTGGCGATGACCAGTCCGACGCTCGCCTTCCGGGCGGTGGCGAACGAGAGGTCGAGCGCGCCGGGCTCCTCGGGGTTGGGGAATGCAACCGTCGGGAAGCGCGGGTCCGGCTCGATCTGCTCGGCGACGATGACCGGGCTGGAGAAGCCTGCACGTTCGAGGACCCGGGCGGCGGTCTCCCAGCCGACCCCGTGCATCGCGGTATAGACGTAGGAGACGTCGGCGCTCGGCGTCCGGGCGATCGCGGCGGTGGCCTCCACATACGCGTCGACCACGGATTCCGGGGCGATCTCGTACGCATCCGACCGGGGCAGCACCGTGATGGGTGCCGCTGCCACGCGAAGGATGTGCGCGGCGATGTCGGCGTCGGCCGGCGGGACGATCTGCGACCCGTCGTCGATTCCGCCGAGGTACACCTTGTAGCCGTTGTCGTTCGGCGGATTGTGGCTGGCGGTGACCATCACGCCGGCGCTCACGCCCAGGTGACGTACCGCGAACGCGAGCACGGGCGTCGGAAGAAGCCGTGGCAGCAGGATCGCCCGTACGCCGGCGCCCGCCATGAGCTCCGCCGTGTCCTGAGCGAAGATCGCCGAGTTCTTGCGTCCGTCGTAGCCGATGACGACGGATGGCGTCGTGTCCTCGGCGTGCTCGAGGAGATAGGCTGCGAGGCCCGCGGCCGCCTGGGCGACGAGCACACGGTTCATCCGATTGGGGCCGGCCGCGATCTCACCGCGGAGTCCCGCCGTCCCGAAGGCGAGACGGGCGTCGAAGCGGGCGTGCAGATCGTCGAGCGCAACCCCCGAGCCGCTCTCGGCCTCGATCACGAGGGATTCGAGCTCGGAACGGGTCTCAGGGTCGGGGTCCTGCGCCAGCCACGCGCGCGCAGCTTCGAGGACGTCGACCTGCCCGCCGCTCACAGTGCCCCCACGATCTTCGCGAGGAGAGCGCTGATCACCGGCTCGGCCTCACGGCCCGCGTCGATGACCTCCTGGTGGCTGAGCGGGGTCTTCTGGATGCCGGCGGCCAGGTTCGTGACCAGCGACATCCCGAGGATCTCCATTCCGGCCTGCCGCGCCGCGATCGCCTCGAGCGCGGTGGACATGCCCACGATGTGGCCGCCGATGACCTTCGCCATCTGCACCTCTGCCGGGGTCTCGTAGTGCGGTCCGCGGAACTGGCAGTAGACGCCGTCATCGAGCGTGGGGTCGATGCTCCGCGCGAGCGCTCTGAGCCGTGCCGAATAGAGGTCGGTGAGGTCGATGAACGTCGCACCCTCGAGCGGGGAATCGGCGGTGAGATTGATGTGGTCGCTGATCAGCACCGGGGTGCCGGGCTTCCAGTGCTCCTTGATACCGCCGGCGCCGTTCGTGAGGACCATCGTCGTCGCGCCCGTGGCGGCCGCGGTCCGCACGCTGTGCACGACCCGGCGTACGCCATGGCCCTCGTAGTAGTGCGTGCGTGCGCCGATGACAAGAGCGCGCTTGCCGCTGGGCAGCAGCACAGAACGCAGGGTCCCGACGTGCCCTTCGAGGGCCGGGGCGCCGAAACCGACGATCTCGGTCGCTGGGATCGTGGCGGTGGTCTCGCCGATGAGATCCGCCGCCTTGCCCCATCCGCTTCCGAGTGTCAGCGCGATGTCGTGGTGGTCGACGCCGGTCTTCTCGGCGATCGCCGCTGCGGCGCGACGAGCGACCTCGAACGGGTCGGCAGCGGGGTCGTCGAGCGGGTTCATGGTGGTGTCAGACATGGATCCACTCTATTGCGATCGCCGTTTCGCCCGGCGTGGTCAGGATGCGCTCATCGGTGCGGTTTGGCGGGCGTCCCACGGACGCGAGAGAATGGACACCATGGCCTACGAGTTCGAGCGCAAGCAGAGAATCGCCGTACTCGGGGGTGGTCCCGGCGGGTACGAAGCGGCACTCGCGGGAGCCCAGCTCGGCGCGGACGTCACGCTGGTCGAACGGGTCGGTGTGGGCGGCTCTGCCGTCATCACCGATGTTGTACCGTCCAAGACACTCATCGCGACGGCTGAGGCCACGAACGCCATCGGCGAGGCAGCCGATCTCGGTGTGCAGTTCTTTACCCGCGGCGAGTCCGGCAAGCCGGTCCGCCCTGAGATCGCCGTCAACCTCGCGGCCGTCAACAAACGGCTTCTCGGCCTGGCTCGCCAGCAGTCGGAGGACATGAAGTCCGAGCTCATCCGCGCGGGCGTCCGGCTGGTCACCGGCGAGGGCAGACTCGACGGTGCCGGCGCTGTGATCGTATCGACGGCCAAGGGCGACACCGGCACCGACTTCGACCGGATCGAGGCGGACACGATGGTGGTCTCTGTCGGTGCGAGCCCGCGCATCCTCCCCTCCGCGCAGCCGGACGGCGAGCGGATCCTCACCTGGACGCAGCTCTACGACCTCCCGGCAGTTCCCGAGCACCTGATCGTCGTCGGGTCCGGCGTGACCGGCGCCGAGTTCGCATCCGCGTACACGGCTCTCGGCTCCAAGGTGACCCTCATCTCCAGTCGCGACCAGGTGCTGCCCGGCGAAGACGCCGATGCCGCCCGCGTGATCGAGAACGTCTTCAAGCGCAACGGCATGACCGTTCTGTCGACGTCGCGGGCCGAGTCCGTCGTCCCCAACGAGGGGGGTGTCCTCGCGACCCTCTCCGACGGACGCACGGTGCAGGGCAGCCACTGCCTGATGGCGGTCGGCTCGATCCCGAACACAGCGGGAATCGGACTCGAGGAGGCGGGGGTGCAGCTGACCGCATCCGGCCACATCCGGGTCAATCGTGTCGCGCGCACCTCCATCCCGAACATCTACGCGGCCGGCGACTGCGCCGACCTCATGCCACTGGCATCGGTCGCCTCGATGCAGGGACGCACGGCGGTGTTCCACGCGATGGGCGACGCGGTCAACCCGTTCGAGCTGCGCAACGTGACCTCCAACATCTTCACGCAGCCCGAGATCGCCACGGTCGGCTGGAACCAGAAGCAGATCGAAGAGGGCATCGCCCAGGGTGACATCTACAAGCTGCCGCTCAAGTCGAACCCGCGCGCGAAGATGCTCGGCATCCGCGACGGTTTCGTGAAACTGTTCGCCCGTACCGGGTCGGGGACCGTCATCGGTGGAGTGATCGTCGCGCCGCGAGCGAGCGAGCTGATCTTCCCGCTGGCGCTCGCCGTGGAGCACCGCCTGACGGTCGACCAGGTCGCGCGGGCCTTCACCGTGTACCCGTCGCTGTCCGGCTCGATCTCCGAGGCCGCGCGAGCGATGCACATCGTCCTGTAGTTCCGGGGTCGCTCCGGCGCCCGGGCGAGGCCGGCCCCAGGATCGCCCGCCGGGTTTGCTCCGCGCCCGTGCGGGCCCAGGATCGCCCGCCGGGGTCGCTCCGCGCCCATGCGGCCCTTGGATCGCCCGCCGGGGTCGCTCCGCGCCCGTGCGGCCCCTGGACCGCCCGGCCCGCGTCGCCCGGCCGCAGCAATTCAGGATCTTTGTGGTCCGGGGACTCCGGATGCCGCCCCGGCAGGCCACTCGAGCCCGTAAACGCAGGCTTCGATCATACGGATTCCTGAATTCCTGACCGCGGTGCGCCGCAGACGTGCCCAGCGGTGCCACCGATCCGTTCACACTCGGCCCGATTAGCCCGTTATACGCAGGTCTGTCCTCACCGTGCGGCGGCGACGCGGCGTATCCCGCAGGCTGGCGGCGTGACGACTCTTCGCGAAGATGTTTCGCGCCGTGGGAACGTCGCCACGACGCGACAGCTTCGTTCCGACGGGCATAGCCCGCACGCACTCACCGCAGTCGTTCGCGAAGGCGCCCTTCACCGACTTCGCCAGGGATATTACGCGACCGACGACGCGACCTCCGCCCAGCGGATCGCTGTCTCCATCGGGGGAAGGCTCGCGTGCGTGAGTGCGGCTGCCACCTACGGACTCTGGGCCGGGGAGGATCCCCGAGTACATATCGCGCTTGCGCGCAACGCTTCACGATTGGGGTCGCCCGAGCCGGCCGAGGTCCCGGTGCAGCGCCATTGGCAGACGATATCGCCCGCGCCGGAATGCTGGCGGGTATCACTCGAAGATTGCCTCCGCGGGGTCGTCCGGTGCTGCGATGCGGAGACAGCCGTGGCGACATTGGACACCGCAATCGGCACGGGGCTCGTCGATCCCACCGTGATCGCACATATCTTTCGCGACGAGCCCGCGCGGATCCGTCTCATCGCGGCGCAGGCGCGGCCAGGATCGGATTCGGGGGTCGAGTCGATCGCACGACAGCGGCTCGAAAAGCGTGGTCTTCGGATCCGTCAGCAGGTCCGGCTAGCCGACGTGGGCCGGGTCGACATCGCCGTCGACGATGACCTGTTCGTCGAGATCGATGGCTTCGCGTTCCATTCGTCGGCCAGGAGCTTCGCACGGGACCGCCGGCGGGACGTGGCGTTCGTCCTCGGAGGTCACCGCCGACTCCGGTTCACGGCGCTCGATGTGCTCCGCCACTGGCCCTGGGTCGAGGGCTCCATCATTCGGGCACTCGAGCTCAGGTAGCCGGCGCGTGTTCAGGAATTCAGGAACCTGGGTGGCGCATGTGACGAATCGCCGCGTAGGGAACCCATAAGCTGCCTCTTTCGGTCACATGGGTCACATGTGTTCCTGAATTCCTGCGGCGATGCCGTCAGCTGATGTTGAGCAGCAGGTGGCCGGACGACACCGTCGCCCCGACCGTCGTGTTGATGCCCGAGACGGTGCCGTCCTTGTGCGCAGTCAGCGGCTGTTCCATCTTCATCGCCTCGAGTACGAGAACGAGGTCGCCCTTGACGACCTGGTCGCCGTTGTCGACGGCAAGCTTGACGACAGTCGCCTGCATCGGTGCCGTGATCGAGTCGCCGGTGGCCGTGTCGACCGCATGGGACCCGCCACGGCGGCGCGGTGCAGGCGTGTTCGCCGTGTCTGCGGCAGCGCCGGCGCCGGCGAGAAGCTTGCCCGGCAGGCTCACCTCGATGCGCTTTCCTTCCACCTCGACGACCACGCTGTGACGCTGCTGGTGCGGAGCGCCCGCGTCGATCGAACCGCTCCACGGCTCGATCTCGTTCTGGAACTCGGTTTCGATCCAGCGGGTGTAGATGGAGAACGGCTCGCCGTCCTGCGGCGCGAAGGCCGTGTCCCGCACGATCGCGCGATGGAAGGGGAGCACGGTCGGCAGCCCGGCGACCTCGAACTCGTCGAGTGCGCGACGCGAGCGCTCGAGCGCATCCTCGCGGGTGGCGCCGGTCACGATGAGCTTGGCGAGCAGCGAGTCGAACGAGCCGGAGATCACGTCGCCGGCCTGGACGCCGCTGTCGACGCGCACGCCGGGTCCACCGGCGGGCTTGAAGACATGGACGGGTCCGGGCGACGGGATGAATCCGCGGCCCGCGTCCTCACCGTTGATGCGGAATTCGAAGGAGTGGCCACGGGCGATCGGGTCGTCGTAGTCGAGCACTCCGCCTTCGGCGAGCCGGAACTGCTCGCGGACGAGGTCGATGCCGGTGACCTCTTCGGACACCGGATGCTCGACCTGGAGCCGGGTGTTCACCTCGAGGAACGAGACGGTCCCGTCTTTTCCGATCAGGAATTCGCAGGTGCCGGCGCCGAGGTAGCCGACCTCTTTGAGGATCGCCTTGGATGCGCGGTACAACTCCTCGGTCTGCGCTGCGGTGAGGAACGGTGCGGGTGCCTCCTCGACGAGCTTCTGGTGCCGGCGCTGCAGCGAGCAGTCGCGGGTGGAGACGACGACGACGTTGCCGTAGGCGTCCGCGAGGCACTGGGTCTCGACGTGGCGGGGCTGGTCGAGGTATTTCTCGACGAAGCACTCTCCGCGCCCGAAGGCGGCGACGGCTTCGCGGGTGGCCGATTCGAACAACTCGGCGACCTCTTCGCGGGTTCGTGCGACTTTGAGTCCGCGTCCGCCACCGCCGAAGGCGGCCTTGATCGCGACAGGAAGACCGTGCTGATCGACGAAGTCGAGGACCTCGGACGCGTCGGCAACAGGATTGAGCGTGCCGGGCGCGAGCGGCGCTCCGACCTTCTCGGCGACGTGACGGGCGGACACCTTGTCGCCGAGGCGTTCGATCGCTTCGGGGGACGGCCCGATCCAGGTCAGCCCTGCGCCGATCACGGCGCGGGCGAAGTCGGCGTTCTCGGCGAGGAACCCATAGCCGGGATGCACGGCGTCCGCCCCGGAGCGGCGAGCGACCGACAACAGCTTGTCGATGACGAGGTAGGTCTCCGCGCTGGTCGTGCCGTCGAGTGCGTACGCCTCGTCGGCGAGGCGCACGTGCACAGCGTCGCGATCCTGGTCGGCGTAGACGGCGACAGAGCCGATCCCGCTGTCCTTCGCTGCGCGGATGACCCGGACGGCGATTTCGCCCCGGTTGGCGATGAGGACCTTGGTTATGCGTGGCACAGTTCTCTAGCCTATTCGCCTCGCGCATCCCTATTTTGGCCGAACCAGACAAAAATGGGGCTCCGGTCGGTCGGAAAGCCTACAAAGCGCGGTTCCAGAGGCTCGGCCAGCTCACGCCCAGCTCCACGAAGAGCTCCCGCACGGTCGCAAGGGACAGGCCGACGACCGTGCTCGGGTCGCCGTCGATCCGCGCGATGAACGGGCCGCCGAGGCTGTCGACCGTGAACGATCCGGCGACTTCGAGCGGCTCCCCGGTGGCGATGTAGGCGTCGATCTCGTCGTCGGTGATGTCCGAGGCGAACGTCACGGTCGCCACAGCGGTCGCGCCGGTGGCCGCGTTCGTCCGTCCGCCGCGGTGGTCGATCAGCCAGTGCCCGGAGTGGAGGCGCCCGGTGTCGCCGCGCTGCGCGTGCCAGCGCTCCCGGGCGACCTCCGGCGTGTGCGGCTTGCCGTAGACGAAGCCGCCGATCTCGAAGGCCGAGTCGCCGCCGAGGATGAACCCGTCGATCGGTTCGCCGTCGACGAGCGAGCCCACGACCGCTTCGGCCTTCGCCTGCGCGAGGAGCTGAACCATCGCCGAGGCTCCGAGCGGACCGCTGACGGCCTCCGCGCGCTCGACGGCCGCGGGCTCGTCGACCTGCGAAGGAACGACGACCGGTTCTATGCCCGCAGCGCGCAGAAGCGCGAGCCGTGCGGGTGAGGTTGAGGCGAGGTAGAGGCGCATGTCTTCCTTCGTGCGCGGTGGCGCTGGGGTGTGGGATGCTCGACGGATGCCGCACAACCACGATGACCGCTCCGGCCGGGGTGGTGATGTCGAACTCGAGATTACCAACGTCGCGCACGGCGGAGTCTTCGTCGCCCGTTACGACGGCCGCGTCGTGTTCGTTCCCGACACGATGCCGGGGGAGCGCATCCGTGCTCGGATCACCGATACGACCCACGACCGGTTCTGGCGTGCGGAGACCCTGTCGGTGATCGAGGCCGCGCCGGAGAGGCAGCCCCACCTGTGGCAGGCGGCGTCGGTCGAGCGGCCGCCGTCGAGTCGCGCGGGGGGCGCCGAGTTCGGTCACATCCGCCTCGACCACCAGCGCGAGCTGAAGCGTCGCGTCATCGCGGATGCGCTCGAACGGATGGCGAAGATCGAGCGCGACATCACGGTCGAGCCCGCGGGTGCGGAGGTCGCAGGCGTCGAGCCCGAGACGCCGGACGGCTCCGGGTGGCGGACCCGGGTGCGCCTGCAGGTCGGCCCAGACGGATCATTCGGACCTTTCGCGGCCCGCTCGCACCAGGTCGTCGAGGTGGACGATCTTCCACTCGCGACGGAGCGGGTGGCCGACGCGACACCGTTCGGGCAACGGTTCGCCGGCGCGGAGTCGATCGATGTCGTCGCCACCGCCGGTGGGTTCGCCCATGTCCTCGTCAATGACGCCCCCGTGAAACGCGGACGGCGGATCGTCCGCCCCCGCCATCGCCCGATGCCAGTGCGCGAGATCGTCGGTGACCGGGAGTTCCAGCTCGACGCCCGCGGATTCTGGCAGGTGCACCGGCTCGCGGCAGCGACACTCACCGAGGCCGTGCAGTCCGCGGTCGACGAAGCGCTGTTCGATCCGCGCGCTGCCAACCTCGACCTGTACGGCGGCGTCGGGCTGCTGGCGGCTGCCCTCGGCGACCGCTTCGGCAGCACGGTGCGGATCACCTCGGTCGAGGGGGACGAGGCCGCCACGGACCACGCTGCGGAGAACCTCGCCGAGTGGATCGGAGCGAGCGCGGTCACCGAGCGCGTGGAGCGCTTCGTCACGACACTGGCGGCGGATGCGTCCCCGGCTGAGCGCTCGCGGCTGCGGGCAGCGACGGTCATCCTCGATCCGCCCCGGTCGGGCGCGGGCAGGGCCGTCGTCGACGCGATCGCCGACCTCTCGCCTGCGCAGATCGTCTACGTCGCCTGCGACCCCGTCGCATTGGCACGCGACCTCGCCACCTTCGCCGGTCACGGCTATGAGCTCGGAACCTTGCGGGCCTTCGACCTGTTCCCGAACACACACCATGTCGAAGCGGTGGCGATGTTGACGCGGTGACCGCGCCGTCCCGGGCGGCCCGGAGTTACCGCACTACGATGAACATCATGGTGAGGGTGGCAATCGTCGATGATCATGAGTCCGTGCGGCTCGGCTTGAAAGCAGCGTGTCAGGATGCCGGCTACGACGTCGTCCTCACGGCCGCGACCGTCGACGAGTTCGTCGCGGAACTCGGCGACCGGGAGTGCGAAGTGGTCGTGCTCGACCTCTCGCTGGGCGACGGTTCTCGCGTGACCGACAACGTGAAGCGGGTGCAGGGGACAGGCGCTGCCGTGCTCGTTCACAGCATCGCGGACCGGGTCGCCAGTGTTCGCGAAGCGCTCGCCGCGGGTGCGGCCGGTGTCATCCCGAAATCCTCCCCGACCACCACCGTGATGGCCGCGATCGCGACGGTCGCGAGCGGTGACGTGCTCAACAACCTCGAGTGGGCGACGGCGATCGACGCCGACAGCGATTTCGCGAAGGCGCAGCTCGGGCGACGCGAACGCGATGTGCTGCACCTCTACGCGTCCGGGCTCCCTCTGAAGGCCGTGGCCGCCCAGCTCGGCATCGCGAATTCGACGGCGCGCGAGTACCTCGACCGCATCCGCGTGAAGTACGTGGAGGTGGGGCGTCCCGCACCGACGAAGGTCGACCTGCTTCGACGGGCGGTCGAGGACGGCATCCTCCCCGGGCTCGACCCCGACACCGGCAATGAGCGCAACTAGCTCGCCGGCGCGCTCGCTTCCGGCGGCGAATCAGCCGCGCAACCCGATCAGCCGGGCGAGGTTCGAGCGCATCGCGGGACGCAGCGTCTCGGCGTTCGGCCTCGTGTTCGGTCTGCAGACCTTCCCGGTCGCGATCGCCCAGCTTCCGGCACTGAAGGAGCCATGGGGGATGGTGTGGGTCGTCCTCGTCTTCGGCTTGCTCGCCGTGATCCCGATCCTCGCCATCGCGCAGGTCTTCGTGAAGGTCGCGATGGGCACGCTGGCCGTCGTCTACCTGCTCAGCGTCGTCACCTGGCCGCTGCTGGCTGTGGACCCGAATGCGATCGGCCAGAAGCCGTGGGTCTGGTTCCTCTGCACGGTCGCGACAGCCTATGCCGCTGTCGCTTTTCCGCTGTGGCTGGCCACGGCGTACACGTTCGTCACTCCGATCGCCTACGGCATCATCCGCGCCCTCCCCTCCGGTGGTGGGGTGGGAGCGGAGATCGCCGGTCTCGACTCGGTGTACGCGCTCATCCTCGGAGGCGTGATCCTCGTGATCATCGCCATGCTCCGCCAGGCGGCCTCGGCCGTCGACGCGGCGCAGAGCGCGGCGCTCGCCCGCTATGCGACCGCCGTGCGGCAGCATGCAACGGAGGTCGAGCGCGTGCAGGTCGACGCGATCGTGCACGACAGTGTGCTGACCACACTGCTGTCGGCCGCGAGTGCCCGGACACCGGAGGCCAAGGCGCTCGCCGCGCGCATGGCATCGGACGCGATCGGCCATCTCCATGCCGCCGAGGCGGCCGATCCGGAAGACCAGTCGCTGGTCGGGCTCGATCGTCTCAGCGACCGGATCGTGGCCGCAGCGGCCGCCTTCTCGTCGCCGTTCACCATCGACGTGCGCGATGTCGAGGTGCACACCGTCCCGGTCCACGTCGCAGAGGCGGTGTACTCGGCCTCCGTGCAGGCGATGGTGAACAGCATGCAGCACGCCGGAGGTCCGGGGGTTCCGCGTTCGCTCGAGATCCTGGGCGGCGGACCTCTCGCGACGGTCCAGATCACCGTGCGCGACGAAGGCGCCGGTTTCGACCAGAACGACGTGCCCGCTGAACGTCTCGGTCTCCGCGTCTCGATCCGGGAGCGGCTGTCGAAGGTGGGCGGACTCGCCCGCATCGCTTCCCGGCCGGGTGAGGGGACGACGGTGACGATCATGTGGCCCGCATCCGATGATGACGACGCCGATGCGCGGAATGCCGCCGGCGATGCGCAGGACACCATCGACGCCGGAAGCGGCGGTTCGGAGGTCGCCTCGTGATCACTCTTCCCCGCGCGATGTTCCTCGGCCTGGGCGCGCTCTTCTCGGCCTACCACCTGTTCCTGGCGCTGTCGTCGCTCTCGATTCCGCACAATGCCGGGCCGACGATCACAGCCATGGTGTTGTACGGCGTCGCGACGGTCATCAGCCTGTGGCCGACGAGCCCGACCCGCATGCCGGTGTGGCTGGCCGCCTTCGACCTCGCCGTCTGTGTCGCGGTGCCGATCCTGGTGACCAGCCAGCTCGATCCGACGAAGGACAACGGCTACGCGACCTGGTACGTCGCCGCTGTCGGAACGCTGATGACGATCACGGCGGTGCGTCGTCAGCAGCTGGCGGCCTGGATCGGTGTGGGCTTCCTCGCCGTGCAGACGGTCATCTGGGCCGGCTTCCCGGCCCTCGCCGGCCTCGGCGTGATCGGCAGCGTCGTCTGGGTCGGGATCGCGGTGGTCATCTCCGGTTCGCTGGCCAAAGCGGGCCGGGATGCGCTGCAGTTCGCGCGCGCGGAGCGGGAGGCCACCGAGTGGCAGGCGGCGCAGGAGGCGCACGTCATGGAGCGGCAACTGCGGCTGCGCCAGACCTACCGGGTGGCGGCCCCCATGCTCGCGGAGATCGTGCGAAGGAACGGTGACCTGACCGAGGCCGAGCGCAGGGAATGCCGCTACCTCGAGGGCGCCATCCGCGACGAGATCCGTGGTCGCAAGCTGCTCAACGACGACGTCCGCCGCCAGGTGATGGATGCACGCCGTCGCGGTGTCGTCGTCAGCCTCCTGGATGAGGGCGGGATCGACGATCTCGATGAGCCGGCTCTGGATGTCGTGCTCGGCCGGCTCGCGGACGCCATCCGTGGCACGACGACGGACAAGCTGATCGTGCGCACGGTGCCGCGCTCATCCAAGACCGCCGTCACGGTCGTGGGGCTGCGGATGTCCGATGACGACGCCAACGCGCTCGGCTCGGATGCGACGGACGACGAAGTGGACCTCTGGCTGGAGATTCCGAGACCGTTCGTCGACGCCTGATCGTCCGCCGGCTCGGAGGGCGTGACCAACCGGGGGGATGAGGTCCAAGGCGCATGAAAAAGGGCCGGCTGATCAGCCGGCCCTTTTTCGAAGACCCCGAGTCAGGGCGACAACCCGAATATCGCCCTGACTCGCCCCCAAAACACTCGCCCGCTTACCCTAGTCGGCGAGTGATTGGCGGTGTAACTCACGAGGAGAGACACCTAGCAATAACAATATTGACCTGTTCCATAGAAGTATCAAAGTCGTCATTTTGGGGGACAGGTGGGGGACACTTCACTCTTCGCCTCGCGTCATTGTCCGCGGAATCACGCTTGACCCGCAAGAGGGGGGTCCCAAACCGGGGCGCATGTGGGGTACACGCGCCGGGGGCAGACGCGGCGTCCTGTCAGCCGGCGAAACTCCGCCAGGCGCCGTAACCGGGACTGAGCGGGGCGCGGAGAGAGCGCTGGCTGCGCTCCCACGCGCTCTGACCTCTGCGCGAGCGCACAGCACGATCGGCGGCGTGCTCGACGATCGCGGCGGTCAGCACCGCCGTCACCGCAGCGACCTCGTCGGGCGTGACAGTGCGCGTCACGAACGTAAGGTCCGTTCCGGCGTCGCCATCGCTCATCGCCCGGCTCCCTTCCTGCCCGCGATCACAGCGGGATGTTCCCGTGCTTCTTGGGCGGCATGGATGCGCGCTTCGTGCGCAGCGCCCTGAGGGCCTTGATCACGGCCACGCGGGTCGCCGCAGGCTCGATCACGCCGTCGAGCTCACCGCGCTCGGCCGCCAGGAACGGGCTGGCCACGTTGTAGGTGTATTCGTTGGCGAGCTTGGTGCGAACGGCTGCGACATCCTCGCCCGCTTCCTCCGCGCGCTTGATCTCACCGCGGTAGAGGATGTTGACCGCACCCTGGCCGCCCATGACAGCGATCTCCGCAGTCGGCCAGGCGTAGTTGAGGTCGGCGCCGAGCTGCTTGGAGCCCATCACGATGTACGCGCCCCCGTAGGCCTTGCGCGTGATGATCGTGACGAGCGGCACGGTCGCCTCGGCGTACGCGTAGAGCAGCTTCGCGCCGCGACGGATGACGCCCGTCCACTCCTGGTCGGTGCCGGGCAGGTACCCGGGAACATCGACGAGGGTCAGGATCGGGATGGAGAACGCGTCGCAGAAGCGCACGAAGCGCGAGGCCTTCTCACCCGCGTCGATGTTGAGTGTGCCGGCCATCGCGCTCGGCTGGTTCGCCACGATGCCGACAGAACGGCCTTCGACACGGGCGAAGCCGATCACGATGTTCGGCGCGAAGAGCGGCTGGATCTCGAGGAAGTCGCCGTCGTCGACGATGTGCTCGATCACCGACTTGACGTCGTACGGCTGGTTGGGGGAGTCGGGGATGATCGTGTTCAGCTTGCGGTCGGCATCGGTCACCTCGAGCTCCGCGCTCGACTCGTACACGGGGAGCTCGGCCAGGTTGTTGTCTGGCAGGAAGCCGAGAAGCGTCCGTGCGTAGTCGAGCGCATCCTCCTCGTCGCTTGCGAGGTAGTGGCTGACGCCGGAGATCTTGTTGTGGGTGAGCGCGCCGCCCAACTCCTCGAAACCGACGTCTTCGCCGGTGACGGTCTTGATCACGTCCGGACCGGTGACGAACATGTGGCTCGACTTGTCGACCATGATGACGAAGTCGGTGAGCGCGGGCGAGTACACGGCGCCGCCGGCGGCGGGTCCCATCACGATGGAGATCTGGGGGATGACACCGGACGCCGCGGTGTTGCGGCGGAAGATCTCGCCATACTTGCCCAGGGCGACCACACCCTCCTGGATGCGCGCGCCGCCGGAGTCGAGGATGCCGATCATCGGCACGCCGGTCTTGAGGGCGTGGTCCATGACCTTGATGATCTTCTCGCCGGCGACCTCGCCGAGGGAGCCGCCGAAGATCGTGAAGTCCTGGCTGAAGACAGCGACGTTGCGACCGTGGATGGTGCCGACGCCGGTGACCACCGCATCGCCGTACGGCCGCTTGTTCTCCATGCCGAAGGCGTGGGTGCGGTGGCGGACGAACTCGTCGAACTCGACGAACGAGCCCTGGTCGAGCAGCAGGTCGATGCGCTCGCGGGCGGTCATTTTGCCTTTGGCGTGCTGCTTCTCGATCGCAGAGAGCCCGCTGGCGGTCACGGCTTCGTGATAGCGGTCCTTGAGGTCGGCGAGTTTGCCGGCCGTGGTAGAGAGGTCGGCGCGTGGTTCGGTGTCGGTCACGCCGTTCACTCTACCGGCCAGAGGATGGGCGATGCCGTTGAGGAATACCTACAAGATCGGGTGGTTTCGCTGGTCGACCTGCAGCAGACTTGAGCCATGGAGTTCCCTCTCAGCCGCGCCGAAGCATCCGTTCTCGAGATCCTGCCGGAGGCGGGGTCCACGAACGACGAGCTCGTGCGCCGGGCGACCGGGGCCGCGTCGTCGGACTGGCCCGACGTGTCCGTCGTCGCGACCGGGAACCAGACCCACGGCCGGGGGCGACTGGGGCGCAGCTGGGTGGCCCCCGCTGGCAAGTCGCTGGCCGTCTCCGTCCTGCTCCGACCGCGCACGGCCGACGGCGCGGCGCTGCCGGCGGACAGCCTCGGATGGTTCCCCCTGCTGGCGGGACTCGCGATGACCCGCGCCCTTCGCGCTGTCGTGCCGTCCGGCGTCGACCTGAAGTGGCCGAACGACGTGCTCGTGGGGGATCGCAAGGTCTGCGGCATCCTTTCCGAGCTCCTCCCCGATCTGTCCGGGATCGTGATCGGGGCCGGACTCAACCTCACCCTCGAGCCCGACGAGCTCCCTGTGGAGACCGCGACCTCGCTCGCGATCGCCGGGGCGAGCGACACGGATGCGGACAGGCTGCTCGCGTCCTATCTGCGCGAACTCGTCGCGCTCTACCGTCCCTTCGTCGCCGAGCGTGGAGACGCGGCGGCCAGCGGCCTGCAGGAGGCCGTCGCCGAGGCGTGCGGCACCGTCGGCCGCTCCGTCCGCGTCGAGCTGCCCTCCGGCGACCGTCTCACGGGGACCGCGACCGGCATCGACGCAGACGGACGGCTGCTCGTCGACGCGAATGCCGGCATCTCGGCTGTCGCCGCCGGCGATGTGACCCACCTGCGGTATTAATAGCTCATGAGCAACACGGCGGGGACTGCGGCGGCACCGCCTCCCGAACGCATCGTGGCGCGCCTGCGCCCGCATGCACGGGCCCTCTTCTGGCCGAGTCTCGTGCTCATCGCGACCTGCGGCGCCCTCGGCTACTACGGCGGCCAGTTCACCGAAGTGTGGGAGAACGTGCTGCTCTACAGCTCCGCCGCCGCGATCGTGCTCCTGCTCTTCCTGCTGCCGCTCGCGTTCTGGCTCAGCAAGCGATACACGATCACGACGCGGCGCATCATCCTGAGGCACGGGTTCTTCGTGCGGGTGCGGCAGGAGCTGCTCCACAGCCGCGGTTACGACATCAGTGTGCGGCGCAGCTGGCTGCAGAGCGCATTCCGCTCAGGGGATGTGCGGATCAACTCCGGGCTGGAGAAGCCGGTCGTCCTGCAGGACGTGCCGAAGGCCGACCTGGTGCAGAGTGCCCTCCACGACCTGATGGAGCACTCGCAGAACGTCATCTCGACGCGCCGCCAGCAGGACGAATCAGCTGTCCCCGACCAGACCGCCATCTGGGGTACCCGGTAGCGCAGCCGAGGCAGCGAGCTCAGTGCCGGTCGTGGACCGGCCGCGGTCGGGCGAGAACACCCACCAGCGGTAGAGCGCGAACCGGAAGAGCATTCCGAGCGCGAGTCCGACGCCGTTGATCGCGATGTTGTCGGCGACGAGAGATGTGAAGCCGAGAACATAGTGGGAGACCCACACGCAGAGCAGAGGGATGCCCATGCCGGCGAGGCTGACGAGGAAGAACTCGATGCCCTCGCGCACGGTATTCGCCTGGCGCTGACCGGAGAAGGCCCAGAAGCGGTTGCCGATCCAGTTCGTCACGATCGCAAGGAACGTCGCGATCACCGTCGCGTAGATGGTCCCGTGGTGCACGCCTTGGAAGACCGTCAGCATCAGGCCGTTGAAGACGACGAGGTTGACGACGAAGCCGACTGCACCGACCGCGCCGAACTTCACCAGCTGCGGAAAGAGCCGCGCGGCGCGTGGTGCTTCGGTCGGAGCCTCGGTTTGCTGTTCAGGCATACGTTCGATCTTGTTCATGGGCGAAGATAGACATGCGCTGGCGAGCTTACGCGAGATTCAGGAGGGGTATCTGGGAGTTTCCCAGCCCGTCGCTGAGGGTTCTCAGAGACGTAACCGCGCCGGGGGACGACGAAAACGAGTAGGAGAGATCGGGCGAATGGTTCGGGACACGGTTGGTGTGATCGGCGGCGGACAGCTTGCGAGGATGATGATCCCGCCCGCGATCGAACTGGGGATCACGATCAAGGTCCTCGAGGAGGCGCCCGGGATGTCGGCCGAGCTCGCTGCCACCGGCGTCGGCGACTACCGCGACCTCGACACGGTCATCGCTTTCGCGGAGACAGTGGATGTGGTGACCTTCGACCACGAGCACGTCCCGACGGCCATCCTGCGCGAGCTCGTGGCGCGCGGGATCCCCGTGCATCCGGGGCCGGATGCGCTGCTCGTCGCGCAGGACAAACTCCATATGCGCGCCAGGCTGACCGAGCTCGGGCTGCCCGTCCCCGAGTGGGCGGCCATCGAGAGCGCCGACGACCTCGGCGCCTTCCTCGACGCGCACGGCGGACGTGCTGTCGTGAAGACCGCGCGTGGCGGTTACGACGGCAAGGGCGTCCGCGTCGTCTCCGAACCGCACAGTGTCGACGACTGGTTCGTGGCGCTCGCCGAGGACGGCCGAGGGGGCGCGCTGCTCGTCGAAGAGCTCGTCCTGTTCCGGAGGGAGCTCGCACAGCTGGTCGCCAGGCGTCCGTCCGGTGAGGTGGCCGTCTGGCCGGTCGTCGAGACGATCCAGCGCGACGGCGTCTGCGCGGAGGTGATCGCCCCTGCGCCCCAG
The DNA here is from genome assembly GCF_055231915.1 of Leifsonia sp. Ger2509. Classification (NCBI taxonomy): domain Bacteria; kingdom Bacillati; phylum Actinomycetota; class Actinomycetes; order Micrococcales; family Microbacteriaceae; genus Leifsonia; species Leifsonia sp. Ger2509. The sequence continues at coordinate 1,144,172 of NZ_JBUYVB010000003.1, read as the reverse complement.
TCCGCCGGCCGGATCGCCGACCTGGCCGCAGACATCGCGACCGCCGTGGCGACCGGTCTCGGAGTCACCGGCGTGCTGGCCGTCGAGCTCTTCGAGACCTCGGACGGCAGGCTTCTCGTCAATGAGCTGGCGATGCGGCCGCACAACAGCGGCCACTGGTCGATCGAAGGATCGACCACGAGCCAGTTCGAGCAGCACCTCCGCGCAGTCCTCGACCTTCCGCTCGGGGCGACCGGCAGGCGCGACGAGTGGTCGGTCATGGTGAACATCCTCGGGGGACCGGCCGAGGGCACTCTCCAGGAGCGCTACCCGGCCGCGCTGTCCGCGCATCCCCTCGTCAAGTTCCACGGCTACGGCAAGGAACCGCGACCGGGTCGCAAGGTGGGTCACGTCACCGCGTGCGGCGACGACCTCGACGAGGTCGCCTACCAGGCGCGGAGTGCGGCGGCGTTCTTCACGGGCTGATCCGCAGCATCGCCGGGCGCCATCCGGAGCCAGCGCGTTTCGCAGCGGGTTCTTTCAGGACTCCCGAATACCATGGAACCCATGCCCAGCGTCAATTCCCTTCGGCCTCGTGTCGCCGTCGTCATGGGGTCCGACTCGGACTGGACGGTCATGCAGGACGCCTCTGCAGTGCTCGCGGAGTTCGGCGTCGACCACGAGGTCGAGGTCGTCTCAGCCCACCGCACGCCGGAGAAGATGATCGCTTTCGGCAAGAGCGCGGCAGACCGGGGGATCAAGGTGATCATCGCCGGCGCCGGGGGAGCTGCCCACCTGCCCGGGATGCTCGCGTCGGTGACGACGCTTCCTGTCGTCGGTGTGCCGGTCCCGCTCTCGCGCCTCGACGGGCTGGACTCGCTCCTGTCGATCGTGCAGATGCCCGCCGGCGTGCCGGTCGCCACCGTCTCCATCGGAGGAGCGAAGAACGCCGGCCTCATCGCCATCAAGATCCTCGCCACCGCCGATGACGCCCTCACAGCGAAGCTCGCCACCTACGCCGACGAGCTCGCGGCCCTGGTCGAGCAGAAGAACGCAGACCTCAAAGCGAGAATATGACCGTAGCAAGCCCTCTCCGGTACCCGGACGCCGCATCCGCGAAGGTCATGACCAAGCGGGCGTGGTGGCTCGTCGTGCTGAACGTGCTGCTGCCCGGATCGGCCCAGATCCTGGCCGGCAACCGTCGTCTCGGTCGCGTCGGCATCGTCGCGACCCTGACGCTGTGGGCGCTGCTCATCCTGGCCCTCGTGGTCTACCTGCTCTGGCCGACCGTGATCTACACGCTCTTCACCCAGACGCTGAGTCTCTGGATCGCACAGCTCGCGATGTTCGCCTACGTCGTGCTGTGGGTGATCCTCACGCTCGACACCCTCCGGCTCGCGCGGCTGGTGAAGACCGCCCCGAGCGCCCGGGCATGGATCGCCGCATTCTCGGTCGTTCTGCTGGTCGGCATCGCCGGCACGGCGGGCTACGGCGCGTTCGTCGCCGGCTCCGCGCGCGGCGCGCTGGGTGACATCTTCTCGGCCGGTCCGTCGGCGCCGCCCGTCGACGGACGGTACAACATCATGCTCCTCGGCGGCGACGCCGGTCCCGACCGTCAGGGGATGCGACCGGACAGCATGTCGGTGGTGAGCGTCGATGCGGCGACGGGCCGGGCCGTGACGATCGGCCTGCCGCGAAACCTCGACCCGGTTCCCTTCCCGGCGTCTTCTCCGCTCCACACGCTCTATCCCGACGGCTACGGCTACCAGGACCACTGCGATGTCGACGTCTGCCAGCTGAACTCGATCTACACCGAGGTGTCGCTGTACAAACCGCAGCTCTACCCGACGGCGACCAAGCACAACAGCGATCCGGGGATCGAAGCGATGCGGGATGCGCTCGAGGGTGCGCTCGGCATCACGATCCAGTACTACGTCCTGATCGACATGCAGGGATTCGCCGATCTGGTGGATGCACTGGGCGGCGTGGACATCACGGTCACGCAGAAGCTTCCGATCGGCGGCGACGAGAACCTGAAGGGCGTGGTCTCGTGGATCGAACCCGGCAAGCAGCACATGAGCGGTTACACCGCCCAGTGGTACGCCCGGTCGCGGCACGGCACCAGCGACTACGACCGCATGGCACGCCAGCGCCAGTTGCAGGATGCGATTCTCAAGCAGATGAACCCGGTGAACGTGGTGACGAAGTTCCAGGACATCGCCAAAGCCGGTACCCAGGTGATGAAGACCGATATTCCGCAGTCGATGCTGGGCTATTTCGTGGACCTCGGCCTGAAGACCCGCAAACTCCCTGTTCAGCAGGTAGAACTCGTGCCTCCGACGATCGATCCGCAGAATCCGGACTACACGCAGATCCACCAATTGGTGAAGGCGGCGCTCGCTCCGAAGACTGCTACCCCCGCTCCCTGAGGGAATCAACCCCCTCAGCGCGATTCCCAGATGACCCCCAAAAGGGTCACAGGGGGTCTTAAGGCCGCCTTCGTACACTGAGTCGTCTATGTCGAGCACACAAAGCAAGACTCAGATCACAAGCAGCCGCCTCGGAGCGCTGGACGGCCTCAGGGGGCTTGCCGCCCTCGTCGTGGTGCTGCACCACACGATGCTGCTGAACGCGAACTTCCCCGGGTCGCCCGGAGAGGGGAACGTCCAGACGGGCTCACCTCTCTGGTGGATGAGCTACACCCCGCTCAAGCTGGCAACCGCCGGCTGGGAGTCGGTCATCGTCTTCTTCGTGCTCTCGGGCCTCGTCGTCACGCTGCCGGTGGTCAAACGAGCGGGCTTCGACTGGATCGCGTACTACCCGCGCCGCGTGATGCGACTGATGATCCCGGTCGTCGGGGCCGTGGTCGTCGCTGCGGCGTTCGTGATCGCGATCCCGCAGCGCTCGACGCAGCCGTCGGGCACCTGGCTGACCAACTCGAGTACACCCAACTTCACGTGGGAGTACGTCGTGAAGGCCTGGGACCTCGTCGGCGGCGACGGTCACATCGACAACCCGCTGTGGTCGCTCCGCTGGGAGATCCTGTTCTCGCTGGCCCTGCCGGTGTTCGTCATCCTCGCGCTGTCGCTGCGCAAATGGTGGATCGCCGGCGTGGCGGCGGCGGTCGTGGTCACCTGGCTGGGCGTGCGCGCGGGATCCGGCGCCTTCAGCTTCTTCCCCGCCTTCTTCGTCGGCGCCGTCCTGGCAGTGCGGCTGGGTGCAGTGCGCGTCTTCGCCGGTCACGTGAACCGCTTCGCAGTGCGTCACCTCATCTGGCTCGCCATCACGATCGGAGCCGCGATACTCCTCATCGCGCCCTGGCTCTTCGGTGCGGGCACCGGGCCCGAGCTGACCCCGGCACTTCGCGCGCTTGCACCGCTCGCAGCTGCGGGGCTGGTGGTCGCCGCGATCGGGTGGAAGCCGTTCGCCGGGCTGCTGTCCTCGCGACCCTTCGCCTTCGCAGGGCGTATCTCGTTCAGCCTCTACCTGGTCCACGTGCCGATCCTGATCTTCAGCGCGTACCTGCTCGCCGGTCAGCCGCTGTACGTCGTCGCGCTCGTGGGAATCCCCATCTCCATCCTCGTCGCCGTGGGATTCACCTGGCTGGTCGAGGCGCGCAGCCACCAGTGGGCACGGGCGGTCGGGGCGTGGGCGTCAGCGCGCTACGCCGCGGCGTTCCGCTCGCAGGCACCGGCCGCAGACCCTGCCGACGGCACTACAGATCGGCGTGAAGCTGCCACAGCCGCTCAGCGGAGTCCCGCCAGCTGAATGCTCGCGCACGATCCGAGGAATGCACGGCCAGCCTCCCGCGCAGTTCGCCGTCCTCGAGCACCGAGCCGACCGCTGATGCGATGCGTTCCGCGTAGGTCCCCGCTCCGTCGCGTTCGACGCTGAGACCCGCTCCCCCCGACACCTCGAGGATGGCCGGGTCGTCGGAGTGGATGACCGGCGTGCCGAAATGGAAGGCCTCGACGATCGGCAGGCCGAAACCCTCGGCCCGGCTCGGGAACACGAAGATCGTCGCACGGTCGAGGACCACGGCCAGGTCCGCGTCGCTGAGGTGGCCGAGAATGCGGACGCGGCCCTCGGGGAGGCCCGCTGCCGCGGCGACGCCGGTGGCGCTGCCTTCGCCGAAGCGGTCGGGACCGGCGATGAGCAGGGGGAGGTCGTGGAGCTCGGGAAGTGCCATGGCCCTGATGAGATCCGCGACGCCCTTGCGCGGAGCGATCGAGCCCATCGTGAAGATGAAGTACTCGGGCAGTTCCATGCGCGCAGCGCGCGCGTCCGCATCGACCGGAAGCTCGAGCGTGGATGCGGGGGCTCCGCCGATGACGCGCACCCGGTCTCCGAAATCGATGAACTCAGTGAGCTGCTGGGCGACGGCATGGGTGGGGACGACGATCGCGTCCGCGTGCTTCTTCGCCCGCTTCGCCATCGATTTGTGCCACAGCACGCTGGTAGTGCTCATCGACTCCGGTGAGCTCCAGGGGAGGACATCGTGGATCGTGACGGTGGTCTGGTCGCCTTCGTTCAGGCGATCGTGCTTGCCGAGCGGCGCGAAAAGGCTCGGCGAATGGAGCATGCCGCGCCCTCCGGTCAGCGAGATGCCGGACTGCCAGGCGAGCGAGAGCTCACGATGCGGAAGGGGGAGCCGGGTGATCCCTGCGATCCCCGGCAGACGGGCCGCGAGGTCGTCCATGGTCTGCTGCGGGAAGCCCGACGCAACCCCCTGGACGTCGCAGTCCGCCGGGGCGACCGCGATGAGCTGCCGGGTCAGTTCTTCTGCGTAACGGCCGATTCCACCGGGAGAGTCGGCGACGAGTTCGTCAACGACCACTCTCAGGGTTGTCATGCTGCTCCAAGACTCCGTGACGGGCGGCATCCGCCAGCGCTTCGTTCCAATCGCGCATCGGCTCGAGTCCGATGGCGTTCCAGGCCGCGTGACCGAGAACCGAGAACGAGGGTCGAGGTGCAGGCCGGACGAATCGGGAACTGTCGGTCGGTGTGACCCTATCAGGGTTCAATCCGGCGGCGCTGAAGACGGCCTTCGCGAAGCCGTACCAGGTCGTCTCGCCGGAATTCGTGCCGTGGTAGACGCCGGCCGGGGCGTCCGCGTCGAGCATCGTCACGATCCGCTCGGCGAGGTCGCCGGTCCACGTGGGCTGCCCGAGCTGGTCATCGACGACCGAGACCGTCTCGTTGGTCGCAGCGAGGCGGATCATCGTCCGCGCGAAGTTGGGTCCTCCTGCACCATACAGCCACGCCGTGCGGACGACGAAGGTGCCGTCGGGATGCGCAGCGATCGCCAGTTGCTCACCGGCCGCCTTCGTGCGCCCGTAGGCGTTGATGGGGTCGCGGGGAGCATCCTCCGCGTACGGCACGGTCGCCGTGCCGTCGAACACGTAGTCGGTGGAGAGCGTGACGAGCCTCGAGCCCGTCTCGGCCGCAGCAATGGCGAGATTCTGCGGGCCGATCGCATTCACGGCATACGCCACGTCCTCGTGGGACTCGGCGTCATCGACCTTCGTGTATGCGGCTGCATTGATGATGACGTCGTGACCGCTCACGGCCTCCCGGACCGCGGCCAGGTCGGTGACATCGAGCTGCGAGCGCGTCAGGGCCGTGACCTCGCGGCCGGCGAGGATTCGCTGCAGGTCGGCTCCCAGCATCCCTCCCGCCCCGGTGACGAGATAGCGGCCCGTGCGTATCGCGGGCATGGGTCAGTTGTCCAGCGCCGCGCGGGCCTTCAGCGGCTCCCACCAGGCGCGGTTGTCGCGGTACCACTGCACGACGTCGGCGAGACCCTGCTGGAACGGCACGAGCGGCTCGTAGCCGAGCTCGGAGCGGATCTTCGAGATGTCGACCGAGTAGCGCAGGTCGTGGCCGAGACGGTCGGCGACGCGGTCGACGTACGACCAGTCCTTGCCGGTCGCGTCGAGCAGCAGCTGCGTGAGCTCCTTGTTCGTGAGCTCGGTGCCGCCGCCGATGTTGTAGATCTCGCCCGCGCGGCCGCCCACGAGGACCATCGCGATGCCGCGGGTGTGGTCGTCGACATGCAGCCAGTCACGGATGTTGAGACCCTCGCCGTAAAGCGGGACGTGCTTGTCGTCGATCAGGTTGGTCACGAAGAGCGGGATGACCTTCTCGGGGAAGTGGTACGGGCCGTAGTTGTTCGAGCAGCGCGTGATCGAGACGTTGAGGCCGTGGGTACGGAAGTAGCTGCGCGAGAGCAGGTCGCTTCCGGCCTTGCTCGCCGAGTACGGCGAGTTGGGCTCCAGCGGACGATCCTCCGCCCACGAGCCCTCGGCGATCGAGCCGTAGACCTCGTCGGTGGACACGTGCACGAAGCGCTCGAGGTTGTTGCGGAGTGCTGCGTCGAGCAGCTGCTGCGTGCCGAGCACGTTGGTCTCGACGAAGATCGAGGCATCGCGCACCGAGCGGTCGACGTGGGACTCGGCGGCGAAGTGCACGACGGCGTCGACCGACGGGAACAGCTCGTCGAGCAGGCCGCCGTTGCGGATGTCCCCCTTGATGAAGGTGTAGCGGGCCGAATCCGCGACCGGGGCGAGATTCTCGAGGTTGCCCGAGTACGTGAGTGCATCGAGGACGACGACTTCGGCGCCCTCGAGCCCCGGATAGGCGTCCTGCAGGGTGCGCCGGACGAAATTGGAGCCGATGAAACCGGCGCCGCCGGTGACGAGAATCTTCATGCGAACGGTGACCTGCCCTTGAATCGTTGTGCCCCGAGATTCTACCGGGTACGTTCGGGCCATTCTTGCGAAAGAATGTTGCGCTTGCGCAATCTTCCCCGGGTACGATCACGAGGTGAGAATCTCAGGCGCACGGCGTACACGATGGGCACTCTCAGGACTGGCGGTGGTCCTGGCCATGATCGCGACGCTGCTCGCCGGTGCACTGCCTGCACAAGCGGACACCCCGGTGCACGCCGCTGACTTCACGGCCGGGAACCTGATCAGCGACAAGGTCTTCTACAACGGTAAGGACATGACCGCCGCCCAGGTGCAGACGTTCCTGAACGGCCGGGTGCCCACCTGCCGGAGCGGCTACACCTGCCTCAAGAGCTACAAGCAGTCGACGCTGGGGCTGAGCCACGACCTGTGCGGCTACACCGGCGTGGCGAGCGAGACTGCTGCCCAGATCATCGCGAACGTCGGCGCCGCCTGCGGGATCAACCCGAAGGTCCTTCTGGTGCTCCTTCAGAAGGAGCAGGGCCTGGTGACCGACACCTGGCCGTCGAAGACGCAATACGACAAGGCGACGGGGTGGCTCTGCCCAGACACGTCCGAATGCGATTCGACGTCCTCCGGGTTCTTCAAGCAGGTGCTGGGTGCCGCCTGGCAGTTCAAGCAGTACGACTCGCCCTCTTTCGACTGGTATCCCGTCGGCAAGGTCAGCGACATCCTCTACTCGCCAGCCTGCAGCACTTCGGCGCCGGTCGCGATCTGGAACCGCGCCACCGCGGCGCTCTACTACTACACGCCGTACCAGCCCGATCCGGCGGCCCTGGCGAACTTCTTCGGCACCGGCGACAAGTGCAGCTCCTACGGCAACCGCAACTTCTGGGGGACCTACAGCCAGTGGTTCGGCTCACCGACCGTCGGCAGCGTCCCGGCGGTCACCCGCTCCGCGGGCACCGACCGATACGGGACGGCGATCAGCGTCTCCGTCTCGGCCTATCCGACTGCTCCCGTCGATGCGGTGTACATCGCATCCGGCGCCGATTTCCCGGATGCGCTCGGCGCAGCTCCGGTGGCGGCGATCGCCGGCCGCAAGGGTCCCCTGCTCCTTACCGCGCCGGCGGCGCTCCCGGCCGGGGTCGTCACCGAGTTGAAGCGACTCAAGCCGAAGAAGATCTACGTGGCGGGCGGCACCGGAGCCGTGTCCGCGGCCGTCCAGGCCCAGCTGAGGGCATATGTCGCATCCGGGCTGGCAACGGACGTCGTACGCCTCTCCGGGATCGACCGCTACGACACCTCCCGGGTGATCGCCGCGAGCGCGTTCCCCGGGGGCACCACCACCACCGCCTACCTCGCGACCGGGCTCGCCTTCCCCGATGCGCTCTCAGCGGGCGCAGCGGCCGGTGCGCACGGTGCGCCGGTCATCCTCGTCAACGGTGCCGCGAAGGCTGTCGATGCGAAGACCAAGGCGCTCCTTCAGTCGCTCGGCGTAACGCGGGTGAAGATCGTCGGTGGCACCGGCGTCGTCTCCTCCGCCTACGAGACCAGCCTCAAGCAGTTCGTCACGACGACACGTCTGAGCGGCATCGACCGGTATCAGACGAGCGCTGCGGTGAACGCCGACGCCTTCCCGGGCGCGACGGCGAAGACCTATCTCGCGAACGGGACCACCTTCCCCGATGCCCTGGGCGGTGCCGCCGCAGCAGGGGCCGCGCAGAGCCCTCTGTACGTGGTGCGATCCGGATGCGTGACGCCCGGTGCCGCGGAGAGCGCGCTCGCGACACCCCGATTCACCGTGCTCGGCGGAGTCGCCGTGCTCGGGGCCGGGGTGACGAAGCTCACCGTCTGCCCGTGATGCGGCCGCATCCGGAGCGCCTCCACCGTGATTGGTAGACTCCGGGGGTGCAAATCCGCGAACTCGCCATCCCAGACGCTTACGAGATCACCCCGCGGCAGTTCCCGGACGACCGCGGACTGTTCCTGGAGTGGTACCGGTTCGATCGGCTCGAGGAGGCCGTGGGGCACTCGCTCGACCTGAAGCAGGCGAATACGTCGGTCTCTCGACGCGGAGCCGTCCGTGGCATCCACTTCGCGGACATCCCGCCGAGCCAGGCCAAGTACGTGACCGCGCAGCGCGGCGCGGTGCTCGATTTCGTGGTCGACATCCGCGTCGGATCCCCGACGTTCGGCCGTTGGGACAGCGTGCTGCTCGACGACAGCGATCGCCGGGCGATCTACGTCGGCGAGGGCCTCGGCCACTGCTTCGTCGCGCTCACCGACGACGCGACCGTGAGCTATCTCGTCACCGATGTCTACAACCCGACGCGCGAGCACGGCATCAACCCGCTCGATCCCGACGTGGCTCTCGAGTTCCCCGCTGCGGCCGGCGAACTCCTCCTCTCACCGAAGGACACGGACGCCCCTGGGCTGGCGGAGGCCGCAGAATCAGGGCTTCTGCCGACGTGGGAACAGGCTCGGGCGTACTATGCGACCCTGAACGCGGGAGGCGAGTAAGCGACATGCGCGGAATCATCCTGGCCGGCGGATCCGGCACGCGGCTGTGGCCGATCACCAAAGGCATCTCCAAGCAGTTGATGCCGATCTACGACAAGCCGATGATCTACTACCCCCTGTCGACGCTGATGATCGCCGGTATCCGCGAGATCCTGATCATCACGACCCCCGAATACCACGACCAGTTCCAGGCGCTTCTCGGAGACGGCTCGGAGCTCGGGATGCGTCTGGAATACGCGGTGCAGCCGTCACCGGACGGCCTCGCGCAGGCCTTCATCATCGGGGAGGAGTTCATCGGCGACGAGACCGTCGCCCTCGTGCTCGGCGACAACATCTTCCACGGGGCAGGGCTGGGGTCGTCGCTGCGCAATCACAGCGAGATCGAGGGGGCTCTGATCTTCGCCTACCACGTGAGCAACCCGCGGTCATACGGCGTCGTCGAGTTCGATGACGATTTCAAGGCGCTCTCGATCGAGGAGAAGCCGCTGAAACCGAAGAGCAACTACGCGGTCCCCGGTCTCTACTTCTACGACAACTCGGTCGTGGAGATCGCCAAGACGATCGTTCCGAGCGCGCGCGGCGAACTCGAGATCTCGACGGTGAACGAGCGCTATCTCGACTCCGGATCGCTGCAGGTGGAAGTCCTCGACCGCGGCACCGCCTGGCTCGACACCGGGACGTTCGAGTCGATGATGCAGGCATCCGAGTACGTACGCGTCATCGAGGACAGGCAGGGTTTCAAGGTCGGCTGCATCGAGGAGATCGCCTGGCGTGCCGGCTGGATCGACGACCAGCGCCTCTCCGAACTCGCGAAACCGCTCGTGAAGAGCGGCTACGGCACCTATCTCGAAGGGTTGCTCGGCGCCTGAGCCTGCAGGGAGCGGCGCTGCGCCCGTTCCACGCGCAGGGTGACGATGCGCGAACGGACCGTCAGGCCGACCCGCAGCGACCAGCGCAGGGGAGCGAGGATCGCACCGGGGTACCTCTTCTGCAGGTACCGGTAGGCGCTGTCGTGGTGCGCCTTGAGCATCCGAGTGGACTCGGTGGCCGTCGAGTGGGCACCGGTGTGGACGACCTGGGCGCTCGGAACGTAGAGATTCGACCAGCCCGCCCGTCCGAGCCGGAATCCGAGGTCCACATCTTCGAAGTACATGAAGTAGCCTTCGTCGAACCCGCCGACGGCGTCGAACGCGCTGCGGCGCAGCAGCACGCACGATCCGCTCAGCCAGCCGACAGCGCGCTCACCCGGCACCGATTCGTCTGCACGGTACGCGCGCGTCCACGGATTGCGCGGCCACACGCCCGTCAGCAGCGCGTGGCCGACACCGGTCCGCAGCGAGGGCAGCCTGCGCGCGGACGGGTACGTGGTGCCGTCGGCGTTGAGTACGCGGGGCCCGGCCGCCGCCGCACCGGGGTTGGCGTCGAGGCGCGCGCTGAGGATGCTCAGTGCGCCTGCCCCCAGCTCGACGTCGGGGTTGGAGACCAGGATGTATTTCGTATCGAGACCGAGACTGCGCACCGCGGTGTTGACCGCCCCGCCGTAACCGAGGTTCGCGCCGACCTCGAGGAAGACAGCATCGTGGGCTTCGGAGATCCGTCGCGACTCGTCTGCATCCCCGGAATCGTTGTCGGCGACGATCACCGTCACGGGTTCCGGCTCGCTGGCCCGCACCGATGCGAGGAACGGTTCGAGGGCGCCGCTCGAGTTGTAGGTGACCGTGACGATGGCGACGGAATCGAGGGGGGTTGCGGACATCGCGGCCCATCTTATCCCGCTCGTCGGTGGGCTCCCTGCGAGCCCCGGGCGACGCCGACCGGGCGCTGATGCCCAGATTGAGCCGTGACGACGTTGTTACACTGGGTTGCTGCCCGGGGTGGCCGATATGCCCGCCCGTGTACGGATCGATGGATGAGGAACTAACGTGAGCATGATCGTCAAGGGCTTCCGGGTCCTCCGGGCCGAAGGTGCACGCATGTTCCTCGCCCGTCTCTTCGGCAAAGCGCACCGGATGCTCATGCCCATGACGACGCTCATGCTCGTGCGCAACGACGATGCCGCCCGTGTCGACTGGACGAAGCAGACACCGCAGCTCGAAGACCAGATCACCGTGCGCGAAGGACCCGTCGACATCGCCTGGATCATGTCGCCTCCCGGCCGGGAGAGCGGCGGGCACCAGAACCTGTTCCGGTTCATCGACTTCGCCGAGAAGGCCGGCCACCGCTGCACCATATACCTGTACACGTCGTCCAGCGACCGCGTGAGCATCCCCGACGTGCGATCCATGCTCGAGCGGTCGGCGGCGTATCCGAACCTCGCTGCCGACATCCGCATGTACGAGCGCGATTCCGGCGTGCACGACTCCGCGCAGGCGCTCTTCGCGACGGGCTGGGAGACTGCGTACCCGGCCTACCTCGACACGTCCCGCGCGAAGCGGTTCTACTTCGTGCAGGACTTCGAGCCGATGTTCTATCCGGTCGGCACCGAGTACGTCCTCGCTGAGAATACCTACAGGTTCGGATTCCACGGGATCACCGCCGGCGGGTGGCTCGCTCACAAACTCCATGCCGAGTACGAAATGAGCACCGACCAGTTCGACTTCGCCGTCGACAAGACCCACTACAGCGTGACGAACACGAGCCGCCGCAATGAGGTCTTCTTCTACGCCAGACCGGTGACCGCGCGTCGCGCGTTCGAGTTCGGCATCCTCGCGCTGTCCGACTTCGCATCGATGAAACCGGACGTCACCATCAATCTCGCGGGATGGAACGTATCGAACTGGGACATCCCGTTCACATACAACAACCTCGCGAGCCTCGACATCTCGAAGCTGAACAATGTCTACAACCGGTGCGCCGCCGGCCTCGTGCTCTCGCTGACGAACATGTCGCTCCTCCCGCTGGAGTTGATGGCCAGTGGCGTCACGCCGGTCGTCAACGATGCGCCGAACAACCGCCTCGTCTCCGACAACCCGTTCATCGAATACGTGCCGGCGTCGCCGCTCGCGATCGCGAGGACGATGGCGGAGATCATCGATCGGCCCGATGCAGTCGAGCGATCGATCGCGATGTCCAAGTCGCTGGCCAACGTCGACTGGGCGGACTCAGGGGCACAGTTCGTCGAAGCGTTCGAAAGGGTGATGAGTGCCTAAGACCCTCGTGATCGGTGCGAACGGATTCATCGGTTCGCACCTGGTGGATGCGCTCGTCGCCGCGGACCACGAGGTCCGCGCCTTCGACCGCTTCAGCTCCCGCACCCCGACCTTCGCCGCCACCGACGTGGAGATCATGCAGGGTGAGTTCCTCAGCCGGTCCGACCTCGAAGCTGCCGTGCAGGGCATGGACTTCGTCGTGCACGCCCTCTCGACGACGACCCCCGCGACCGCCGAGAGTGATCCGACCCTGGACATCCGCACCAACGTCGCGCAGACAGTCGAACTCCTCGAGTCCTGCGTCGACGCCAACGTCGGCCATCTCTATTTCACCTCGACCGGAGGCGCCATCTACGGGCCCCAGGGCAAGGCGGAGTACTCCGAGTCCGACCGCGCCCTGCCGATCTCGCCGTACGGCATCGGAAAACTGTCGATCGAGCACTACCTGCAGTACTTCAAGACCAAGCACGGTCTCGCGTCGACCTCGTTCCGGGTCTCGAACCCGTACGGAACCCGGCAGCACCCCAACCGCAAGCAGGGTCTCATCCCGATCGCGCTGCGGCAGATCGCGCTCGGGCGGCCGGTGATCCGGCTCGGGGACGGGTCGATGGTCCGTGACTACGTGTACGTAGAAGACCTGGTGAGGATGCTCGTCCCTGTCCTGGGGCGCGCGACCGAGTACGGTCTGTACAACGTCGGCAGCGGGACGGGGACGACCGTCAACGAAGTCCTGGAATCGCTTCGCCGCGTCGTCGGGGCCGACTTCGCGGTCGAGGAACGCCCCAAGCCGCCGACGTTCGTCGACACCGTGGTGCTGAACACCGCGCGGTTCCGCACGGAGTTCGGCGAGGTGCCGATGACGCCGATGGATGAAGGGATACGCCGGACCTATGACGAAATCCGATCCGCAACCGACCGCTGACACGTCGTCGTCTGCGACGCCGCTCGCCACGGTCGCGATCCTCACCTATAACGGCGAGACCTACCTTCGGCGGATCCTCGAGCAGGTCAGCGCCCAGGAGGTGGACGGCGAGGTCGAGATCCTCGTGATCGACTCCGGATCGACCGACGGGACGCTCGGCATCGTCGCAGAGTTCCCGCACGTCCGCCTCCACCAGATCCCGAACAGCGAATTCGGTCACGGCCGCACCCGCAACCTCGCGGCGGAGTTGGCACGCGGCGAGTTCATCGCCTTCCTCACCCACGACGCGATCCCCGTCGACCACACGTGGCTGCGCGAGCTGCTGGCCCCGTTCGCGATCGACCCCTCGATCGTCGCTGTCATGGGCAAGCAGGTTCCCCGCCGTGGCGCGTTCCCCCTGCAGAAGTACGAGATCCAGGGCGTCTTCCGCAACTTCGGCCCGGACTTCGGCACGTCCGTCTTCTACAAGGACTCGTTCGTCACCGACGATGGCGTGCTCGGGGCGATCAGTTTCTACTCCGATGTGAACTCGGCCGCCAGGCGCCGCTTCCTCCTCGATGTCATCCCGTACCGCGACGTGCGCTACGCGGAGGACCAGCTCTTCGGCAAAGACCTGATCGAGGCGGGATACCGCAAGGCGTACGCGCCCCGGGCGAGCGTCGAGCACTCGAACGACCTCACCCGCGACGAGTACCGGCAGCGGATCTTCGACGAGACCGTCGGCCTGCGCCAGATCGGGACGCCCATCCAGCCGCTGAGCACGAAGGGACGCCTCCGCCTGACCGTGCGGGGGATCGCCGGCGACAGCCTGCGCATCGTGCGCGACCCGGACTTCGGCTGGAAGCGCAAGCTCTACTGGCTCGCACTGAATCCGGCCTACCAGGTCACCAAGTGGGAGAGCTACCGCAGGTCGACGCTGGTCGACCTCGACGACCCCGACGCCATCCGGGCGGGTTCGCTGGAGCATTCCCGCAAGAAGTGAAGGGTGCCCGCCCGCTGCGGCGCGACTACTCGATGGTGAGGGTCGGCGACAGGCGCAGGATGCCGTGGCCGATTGCGCCACTCGGGCTGTCGAAGCTCACCGCGGCCGGCGCCTGGTCGAAGTTGCGGCCGGTACGGTCACCGAGACCGACATTGACCAGGTACTTCCCCGTTCCGATCCGCACATCCGGGAAGGTCATCGTGAGCACGTGCTTGCCCTTGGCGTTGGGGAGCGCGACGTTGGTGTCCCACGTCGTGGCCTCGTAGAGACGCGTTCCGAGCGGGGTGTCGATCGACATTCCCATTCCCCAGTCGGGGACGGGCTTGCGGATGTCCACTTCGACGGTCAGCGTGAGGTCCGACCGGCCGTCGCGCACATCCATGCGTGCACGGACGTCGTCGATCAGGTAGGGGAAGTCGTCGCGAAGGGTGCCGTGGCGCCGGTTCGACGCGAGGCGGTCCTCCTCGTAGCCGTTGCGCAGGATCCGGATGCCTTCGGCCGGGTCGCCGTCGTGCTGCACGATGCCGCCGTGGAGCACGAGCACGCGGTCGCACAGGTTGCCCACCTGGTCGGCGGAGTGGCTCACGAGGACGATCGTGCGGCCCTCGCTCTGGAACTGCGAGATCTTGTCCATGCACTTGCGCTGGAAGGGCTCATCCCCGACGGCGAGCACCTCGTCGACGAGCAGCAGGTCGGGATCGACGTGCACCGCGACGGCGAAGGCGAGCCGGACGTACATGCCGGAACTGTAGAACTTGACCTGGGTGTCGATGAACGACTCGATGCCGGAGAACTCGACGATCTCGTCGAAATGGCGGTCGGTGTCGGCGCGCGACAGGCCCAGGATCGCGGCGTTGAGGTAGACGTTCTCGCGACCGGTCAGGTCCTGGTGGAAGCCGGCCCCGAGCTCCAGGAGGGCCGCCATGCGGCCGCGCCGGGCGACGGACCCGTCGCTCGGCTGGAGGATGCCGCCCATGATCTTGAGGAGCGTGCTCTTGCCCGAGCCGTTGTGGCCGACCAGTCCCACGGTGGAGCCCACTTCGATCTCCGTGCTCACGTTCCGGAGCGCCCAGAAGTCCTCGCGGTGCTTGCGGGACGCTTTGAAGTTGACGAGTCGCTCTTTCAGCGACTTGTCTTTGTGCAGGACGAAGCGCTTCGAGACGTCATCGACGCTGACCAGGATCGGTGAGGTCATGGTTAAAGCTCCTGTGCGAAGTTGCCCTGAAGGCGGGAGAAGATGCGCTGGGCGAGCCACACGAGCACGAGGCTGACGACGAGCGTGATGGCCAGACGCAGCTCGAGGTGATCGGGCCAGGCCTGGGTGAAGGACCCGGTCGCCTCGCTTCCCGCAGCCCACAGCGCCTTCTGCATGGCGATGATGCAGATCGTGACGGGGTTGGCGAGGTACAGCTGTTCGAGCCAGTTGCCGTGAAGGGCTTTGTGCACGAACGTGAACGAGTACACGATCGGGGAGGCCCAGAAGAGCACGACGAGGGCGATCTCGACAAGGTGCTCCGTGTCGCGGAGGTAGACGTTGACCGCGGACAGCACGAGGCCGACAGCCGTCGAGAAGACGATGAGGGTGACGATCGCGACCGGCGCGAACCAGAGCCGGCCGTCACTGGGGAACGATGCGAGGAACGTGATGGCGACCAGCAGCACGACGGCCTGGACCGCGAAGTTGAAGATCGCGCCTCCCACCGAACTGAGCGGGAAGATCTCGCGCGGAAGGTAGACCTTCTTCACCAGCCCGGCGTTCGAGACCATCGAGGTCGTCATGCTCGACACGCTCTCGGCGAAGAGTCCCCACGTGGTCAGGCCGATGAACACGAAGATGGCGAAATCGGGCACGGCGCGCGCAGCGCCGAGGATCTGGCCGATCGCGAAGTAATAGATGAGAAGCTGCACGAGCGGACGCACCAGGCTCCACACGATGCCCAGCGAGCTGTCCTTGTAGCGCGCACGAATCTCGCGGCGCACGAGCAGCCAGAGGAGCTCGCGCCGTCCCCAGATCTCCGCGAAGGACTTGCCCGTACCCGTGATGAAGCCGGTCTTCTGGCCGACGTGCTGCATCGGAAGTACGGCGATTCGGGACGCGCGCTCCTGAGCCTCTGCGTCCATAGTGGTCATAGCTGTACTTGTCACTCGCCTCACCGACGCGTTCGCGGTGCCTTCGTTCTCGGGTTCACAGTCCGTTCGACGAACAGACAGGCTTGATTCTAAGGGAAATATCTGTACGTGTTGTGAGACGGTCCGCGCGCGCCGGAACGATAGCCTGATCAAGCCGCACCGACCGAGCGGCACGAACTCACGGGGACCCGATGACAACACGGTGGTGGAGTGCGCGCGCTATCGCTTCCTGCGCGCTGCTCACTCTCGCGCTCACCGGCTGTACGTCCGGTGGGATCGGGTTGCCCACGGACTCGAGGGCACCGTCGGCCACGTCGCGGTCGAACACTCCGACGCCGACACCGACGGCTGAGCCGGACGCCGTCATCGTCGTCGCGTCCGACGATGCGGACGGGAAGGCCGTGACGACCTCCGGCTATGTGGACGGGATCATCGAGGACGGCGGATCCTGCGCGTTCACCCTCACGTCCGGGAGTTCCAGCGTGACCACGACGACGATCGGTCAGGCGGACACCTCGACGACGTCGTGCGGCCAGGGGATCACCCCGATCGAGAAACTGTCCCGCGGCACGTGGAACGTCGTTCTGACGTACACCGCCGTGTCCCAGAGAACCGTGGTGTCAGAGCCCGTGAGTGTGGAGATCCCGTGAAACCCTTCCGACTCCTGGCGGCGGGCCTCGCGATCGCGCTCGCAGTCACGGTCATCAGTGCCGTCCGCTCGGAGCAGCCGGCCGCCCAGGCCGCCGACGGCAGGCAGTTCGATCCCGGCGACATCATCAGCGATGCCTTGTTCTTCGACGGGAGCGTCCTGAGCGCCTCCGACGTGCAGACCTTCCTCAACGGCAAGGTCGGAACCTGCCGCTCCGGCTACACGTGCCTCAAGGACTACCGCCAGACGACGTCGTCCAAGGCCGCCGTCGCCGGACGGTGCGCCGCATACACCGGCGCGGCGAATGAGCCAGCCTCGGCGATCATCGCGAAAGTCGGCGCCGCCTGCGGCATCAGCCAGAAGGCCCTGATCGTGCTGCTCGAGAAGGAGCAGAGCCTCATCACGGACGACTTCCCCGGCTCGGGGCAGTACCGTTCGGCGACAGGATACGGATGCCCGGACACATCCGTGTGCGATACGCAGTACTACGGCTTCTTCAACCAGGTCTACAACGCCGCGCTCCAGTTCAAGCGGTATGCGGCGACCCCCGCGAGCTGGAACCACGTCGCCGGGCGGGTGAACGCGGTGCGCTTCAGCCCGAACGCTGCCTGCGGTTCCAGCAACGTCTTCATCCAGAACCAGGCGACGGCCGGCCTGTACAACTACACGCCATACCAGCCGAACGCTGCAGCCCTCGCGAACCTGTACGGAACCGGTGACGGCTGCAGTTCCTACGGCAACAGGAACTTCTGGCGGATCTACACCGACTGGTTCGGATCGACCATCTCCGGCACGAGCCTGCTGCGCACCGTCACCGACTCGACCGTCTACCTGGTCTCCGGTACGAACAAGTACCCGATCGCGAACGCGCAGATGCTGGCGGCGTATGCGCCGCTCGGCCAGATCGGCTACGTCTCGGCCCAGTACCTGAGCGCTTACAAGACGATGCAGCTCGCCGGGAGGGTCATCCGTTCTCCGGGCGGCACCATCTATTTCACGGACGCGGGCCTGAAGTTGCCGTTCACGTCGTGCGGACTGGTCGTCGACTACGGCGGCAAATGCGACGTGTCCGGCTTCGTGCAGTTGACCGACGAGCAGTTGAGCCACTTCGCTCCCGGGCCGAACATGGGGCCGATCCTCGGCACGACGGCGGGTGCCAGGTACTACGTGACGGCGGGCACCAAGCGCGAGATCCTCGACGACCAGTCGCAGGCCGCGGCGGGACTTCCCGCCGGCTTCAACGTGCTCACCGAGTACGCCGTCGCAACGCTGCCGTACGGCAACCCCGTGATTCGCGACTCGGTCTTCGTCTCGGAGCGCGGGACGTCCAACTACTCGTACCTCGGAAACGCGGCCCGCTATCCCGTCGCTGCCAACACTGTGGCGGCCGTCGGGCTGCCGAAGAGCGCGGCAGGGAGCCTCAGCACGGCGAGCCTCGCGAAGATCCCCGCCGGCGCCACCGGCTTCACCGGGATCGTGACGGCCGCGCCGACCGGACCCGTGTCGATCGTCACCGCCGCCGGACGGTTCACCTGGAGCGGCTCGGCCGCCCTGCCGGCGGTCACCGTGCCGCAGGCGTTCCTGGATGCGCGTCCCGTCGTCGGCGACGTCGCAGCGGGCGCGTCGATCAAAACGGCGTCGAGTGCGACCGTCTACATCGTCATGACAGACAAGATCCTCCCGGTCGGGGCGTGGGAGTCGCTCCTGGCGCTCAACGGGGGCAAGGCGCCGACGATCAAGACGGTGCCGGATGCACTGGTCGCCGCATTGCCCACGGGACCGGTGGCGCTCACGGCGGGCACACTCGTGCGCACGCCGACCAATGCGACCGTGTATCTGGTCAACGGCGTGACGAACAAGATCCCGCTGTCCGACTTCAACTACACGACCGCGGCAGGCATCACGACCTGGACGATGACGACCCAGGCCAGACTCGATGCCTATGCGCTGGCACCGGGGCTGCTGGGATTCGGCGTCACGTGCGGAACCCAGAACTACGTGAGCGCGGGCGGGTCGCTGCACGCCGTGAGCGCCGACCTGCAGCCCGCCTATCCGTTCGCGTACATGCAGCTCGACGCCTTCACCTGCAAGCTGCTGAAGGTCGGCACGAACGCGACGGCGTTCATCCGCACGCCGGACGGGTCGATCTACTTCCTCGACGCCGGCAAGAAGCGCCCGATCACCACGTGGGCGAAGTACGTCGCGCTCAGCAAGGGAGCGCCCTTCCTGAACGTCCTGGCGAAGTTCGGGCAGGTGATCCCGACCGGACCCGCCGTGTGAGCGAGCGCCGTGCGCCGGCTGGCATTCCCGCAGAAAGCTGGCGCTAGGCTTCTCTGGTGCCCACCCCAGAAACCGCCTCGAAGCGTGCAACGCGCTTCCGGTCGATCGTTCTCGTCCCGGTTCTCGCCCTGATCGCGCTGCTGTGCTGGGCTGTCGCCTCACCGATCGGCTCGAGCCCGGACGACGACTTCCACCTGACGAGCATCTGGTGCGGTCTGGGCGATCGCCCGGGGCTCTGCGAGTCGGTTCCCGGCCACCCCGAGCAGCGGGTCGTGCCGTATGCGGTCGGCCAGACGAACTGCGACCGACACTTCGCCGGAAGCGAGGAGACCTGCCCGGTCGACGGGCTCGCCCCCGATTCGTCGATCGCCACCACGCGCGGCAACTTCGTTGGAACCTACCCGCCCGTGTACTACGCCTTCATGGGATTGTTCGCCAGCACGAACTACACGGTCGCAGCCCTCGTCATGCGCATCGTCAACATCGTCCTCTTCGTCGGTCTGAGCTCACTGCTGTACTTCCTTCTCAGCCCCAGCAGGCGGCGGACACTGTTGTGGGCGTGGTCCATCGTCATCGTGCCGCTCGGTGCGTTCCTCGTCGCGTCCAACAATCCGAGTGCGTGGGCGGTGATCTCGGGAGGCACGCTCTGGCTCGCTCTTGTCGGCTATCTCGAGCAACGCGGCTGGCGCAGCATCGTGCTCGGTGTCCTCGCTGCCGTCTCCCTGATCATGGGAGCAGGAGCGCGCGCGGACTCCGCCGTGTACGGGGTGATCGCCGTAGGGGTTGCTGTCTTCATGACCTTCGAACGGACCAGGGCCTTTCTGCTCAAGGCGCTCGTTCCTGTCGTCTTCGTGATCGTCGCCGCGGCCTTCTACCTGTCGGCGAACCAGTCGTCGGTCGCGTCAGGGGGCCTGTCCGGCGAGCACGCCGCCAGCGGTGCCGGCGGCCTCTCGCTGGTCTGGAACAATCTCCTGCAGGTGCCCAGCCTCTGGGCAGGAGTACTCGGCACCTGGGGCCTCGGCTGGCTCGACGTCCTCATGCCGGCGGTCGTCCCGGTTCTCGGCATCCTCGCGTTCGGAGCGGTGACGTTCACCGGGCTGATCTCGATCACGGTGCGCAAGATCATCGCGCTCGCGGGAATGGGTGTGCTCCTCGTGGCGATTCCGTCGTGGATCCTGTACAAAGGCCACGCGACCGTCGGCCAGGAGGTGCAGCCCCGGTACATCATGCCGCTCGTCATCATCTTCGCCGGGATCGCCCTGCTGCAGGCCGGCCCGCGACTGATCCGCTTCACACGGGTTCAGACCCTGGTCGTCATCATCTCCGTCGCGATCGCCAACACGATCGCCCTCCACACGACGATGGCGCGCTACATCACCGGTCCGGGAATGCATAGCTTCAACCTGAACCATTCCGTGCGCTGGTGGTGGAACACGCCCGTGTCGCCCACCATCGTGTGGCTGATCGGAAGCCTTGCGTTCGCGGCCGCCGTCGCGATCGCGCTCTGGCAGGCGTCGGCGCGTCGCCTTCCGGACGACGTGATCGTCGGCGAACGACGGTCAGCGGTAACCGTCTGAACGGATCGCCTAGGCGACACCGATCACGCGGTAGGTCACACCCGGCCATGTGTCGGGAGCGCTCACACGCCTCCCGTCGATGAAGGCCTTGACGCCAGGCAGGTCGGCGGGACCGGTCGTGCGGTAGTCCGCGTGGTCGGTCTGCACGATCGCCGCGTCGATCGCGTCACCGAAGTGATACGGCTCGAAGCCGAGTGCGCGCAGCTCGTCGTCGGTGTACAGGGGGTCGTGGACCAGCGGCACGGCGTGGCGCGACCGGAGGGCGTCGACCGTCGGGAAGACGCCGGAGAACGCGGTCTCCTTGACCCCGCCGCGGTAGGCGGCACCGAGGACGACGACGCGCGCCCCGTCGATCGAGCCGTAGGCGCCTTCGAGCATCGAAACCGCGTGCGACGGCATCGCTGCGTTCGCTTCGCGTGCCGCCTTCACGATCGTGGCCTCCGGATCGTTCCAGAGGTAGAGGCGGGGGTAGACGGGGATGCAGTGGCCGCCGACGGCGATGCCAGGACGGTGGATGTGGCTGTACGGCTGCGAGTTCGACGCCTCGATCACCTGGTAGACGTCGATCCCCGAGCGCTCGGCGAATCGTGCGAACTGGTTCGCGAGGCCGATGTTGACATCGCGGTAGGTCGTCTCGGCGAGCTTGGCGAACTCCGCGGCCTCCGCCGAGCCGAGGTCCCACACGCCGTTCGGCCGGGCCAGATCGGCGCGCTCATCGAAGTCGAGCACCTCGCGATAGAACTGCGTGGCCTTCTCGGCGCCCGAGGCGGAGAGCCCGCCGATCAGCTTCGGATACTTGCGGAGATCCGCGAAGATGCGACCGGACAGCACGCGCTCGGGAGAGAACACCAGGTCGAAGTCTTCGCCCTCGACGAGGCCGGACACCGATTCGATCAGCGGCTTCCAGCGGGTGCGCGTCGTGCCGACGGGGAGCGTGGTCTCGTAGGAGACGAGCGTGCCGGGGGTGAGCGTCGCGGCGAGGGATTTCGTCGCGGCGTCCATCCAGCCCCAGTCGGGCCTGGCATCCAGGTCGACGAAGAGCGGGACCACGATGACGACGGCGTCGGCGTCTGGCACGGCATCGGCGTAGTCGGTCGTCGCCCGCAGATTGCCCGAGGCGACCACACCGGAGAGGAGCTCGGCCAGGTCGGTCTCGCCGGGGAACGGCTCGACGCCCGCGTTGATCAGTTCGACGGTTCGCGGATTGACGTCGACACCGACGACCTCGTGGCCTTTCGTCGCGAACTGGACCGCAAGCGGAAGTCCGATCTTTCCCAGTGCGATAACCGCGATTCTCATGTGCGAAGTGGTCCCTGAATACGTCATTCACCGATATTGTCTAGGCTTTCAATCCTATTCGTGACTGATGGCGCGAACGAACGAGAGCGCTCCACGCTTCGGGAAGGACACGGTTCGAGGATGGGGAACCCCCTGAAGTCCCTGGCCTCCACGGTCGCCAGGAAGGCGGCCGCGAATCGTCACCGACTGCCCAGCTGGGTCACCTCGGGCCTCGACCGGGCGATCGAACGGCCCAACACCCTGTACGGCTCGCTCGCGTACCGGATCATCGGAGCGGAGGACGGGCCGGCAGGCCCGAACCCGGTGCTCGGCGCGGAGTCGACCCGGGTCTACATCGGGCCGGCGAACTATGCAGGCCAGGGTCGTGAATGGGCCGCCGCCGCCGAAGCAGGTCGCGATGACACGAGGGCCGTGAACATGGTCGTCGGCGTCCCGGGGATGATGCGCTTCGACGCCGACATCGAGGTGCCGCTGCGCACCTACATGGGCAGCGAGAAGTGGCAGCACGACCAGTTCACCTACGTCGCTGGTTTCACCCACAGCATGATCGAGAGCGGCCGGTCGCTCTTCGGTGCCCTCTACGAGCACGATGCGTTCCGGGAGGCCTCCGCCCTCGCCGCTGCGGGAGTGAGCGTCTCGATGATGTGCCACGGCTCCGACGTGAGGCAGCACACCCGTCACCGGGAGAACCATCCGTGGTCGCCCTATGCCGACCGCTCGCTCTACAGCCGTTCAGCCGAGCGCAGGGCCGCCCTGCTCGTCGAACGCCTGGGAGCGTTCAGCGGCCCGGTGTTCGTCTCGACTCCGGACCTCCTCGACGACGTCCCGTTCGGCATCTGGTGCCCCGTCGTCGTCGACACCGAACGCTGGCACCGAGGCGCGGACCCCCTGGAACGCGACCGTCCGCTGGTCGTGCACTCGCCGAGTTCGTCGTCGATCAAGGGGAGCGACCTTATCGAACCGCACCTGCGACAGCTCGAAGCCGAAGGACTGATCGAGTACCGGCGACTCGAAGGGGTCCCGTGGGAGCGGATGCCCGACATCGTCAGGGACGCAGACATCGTGCTCGATCAGTTTCGCATCGGAAGCTACGGTGTCGCCGCGTGCGAGGCGCTGGCGGCCGGCCGGGTGGTCGTCGGCCAGGTGGCTCCGCACATCCGGGCACGCGTGCAGGAACGCTCCGGCCTGGACCTGCCGATCGTCGAGGCGAGCGTCGAGACCGTCGGAGACGTCGTGAGGGCGCTCGTGGAGGATCGGGACGAGGCCCGCCAGACAGCGGCGCGCGGCGTGGACTTCGTCGCGGCGCTCCACGACGGGTTCGCTGCGGCGGAGTCCATGAGCCGGAGTTGGCTCGGCTCCTCCGGCCTGCGCGCCCGTCCCGCGCGATGACGGTCCTGGCGCATCCTGCGAATAGGCTTGGTCCATGCGTGTCCTGAGCGTCGTCGGCGCCCGTCCCCAGTTCGTCAAGCTCGCGCCGATCTCGGCGGCGATGAGCGGCCGGGCCGACCATATCGTCGTCCACACCGGCCAGCACTACGACGAGCTGATGAGCGATGTCTTCTTCCGCGATCTCGGCATCCCGGCGCCGGATGTCAACCTCGCCGTCGGGTCCGGAAAGCACGGGGCGCAGACGGGGGCCATGCTCGCCGGCCTGGAGCCGGTGTTCGAGGAGTACCAGCCGGACTGGGTCCTCGTGTACGGCGACACCAATTCGACCATCGCCGCAGCCCTCGCCGCGGTCAAGCTGCACCTGCCCCTTGCCCACCTCGAGTCCGGCCTTCGTTCCTTCAACCGGCGCATGCCTGAGGAGCACAACCGGGTGCTCACCGATCACGCGGCCGATCTGCTCCTCGCTCCGACGGAGGTCGCGATGCAGCACCTCGCCGATGAGGGACTCGGCGATCGCAGCGTTCTCGTCGGCGATGTGATGACGGATGTGCTCTACCGGGTCCGCGACTCAGCCCTGGCCGAGAACCCGGCACCGCCGCACGGACTCACAGCCGGCGAGTACTACGTCGCGACGATCCACCGTCCTGACAACACCGACGACGGCCCGCGCCTCGAGCGGATCATCGCGGGTCTCGCCGGGCTCGACCGACCGGTGCTACTCCTCGCCCACCCGCGCCTGGTCGTCGCCGCCGCCTCCGCGGGCGTCTCGCTCGAAGGCGGATCGATCGTCCTCACCTCCCCGCTCGCCTATCCGGACCTGGTCAGGGCCGTGAGCAGCAGCCGCGGTGTCGTCACCGACTCCGGTGGGCTGCAGAAGGAGGCCTTCCTGCTCCGCGTTCCCTGCACCACCGTGCGCCCGGAGACGGAATGGGTCGAGACGGTCGAGCTGGGCTGGAATGTCCTGGTGGGGTCGGAGGTCGAGCGCCTCGCCGAGGCGGTCGAGCGTCCGAGGCCGGCGGACACCACAGCCGCACCCTACGGCGACGGCAATGCGGCCGAGCACGTCGTCGACGTGCTCATCGACCGCGCGAACGCCTCCTGAGCGCTTTCAGGGTCACCTCGGCGGCGCGGTGCCCGGTCGCTGCGATCGAGGCGTGTTCACGCACCCACGCCACGCGCGCCTGGGCTGCCAGGGCCGAATCCCCGCTCCGCCATGCGCGCGCGGCCGTCAGCATCGCCTCGGCGACGGCCGCAGGGTCGTAGTCCGCACGCCAGCCCAGGCCGCTCTGTTCGACGAGCTGTGCACCGACGCCGATCCCGGCGAACACGACAGGCGTTCCGCAGGCGGCCGCTGCGTAGGTCTTGGTGGGCTTCGCGAAGTCGTAGCCCACTCCGGGCCGGATACTCGCCAGCGCGGCCGTGGCGCCCCTGATCCATGCGGCGGTCTCCGCCGGGGGGATCACGCCATGCATGTGGACGCAGGTGAGCCCGAGCCGCTCCGCCACATCGCGGATCGCCGGCTCCTCGACGCCCTGGCCGAAGAAGTGGAGGCTGGCTGACGGGAAGTCGTGCAGGATGTGCGGCATCGCCTCGACGAACACGGTCGGTCCCTGCCATTCGGACATGGCACCGGTGTACACGAAGGTCGGTGAGACCGTGTCGGCGACGGGTCCGTCCGGACGGAAGATGTCGGTGTCGACGCCGTTGCCGATCGAGCTGACCCGATCGCCGGGCACGCGGAACGACCGCACCTTCTCGGCGACCTCGTCGGAGACGGCGATCACGGCTGCGGCCCTGCGCATGACGAAGCCTTCGACGCGCCGCATGACTGCGATGACCGGTTTCGGCGCACCGAGGGCGATCAGTCCATCCGTCCAGACATCCGCCGCGTAGTAGACGAACGGGCGCCTGCGGAGCCAGGAGGTCACCGCGACGACGAGTCCCGTCGTGGGCGGCGGCTCCGAGACCACGAGGTCCGCGCGGGCGACGAGCAGACGGAAGAAGAGCGGGATGTCGAAGCTCAGGTACTGCACGTAGCCGCGGACGTTGCCGCCCGCATCCCGCAGCACGGCCGCACGTGCCGTCGACACGCCGGGGTCGACCGGCTCCGGAGCCGAGCCTGTGGGCGGTGTCGTCGTGACGACGCGCACCGTCGCACCGGCGGCGGCCAGGCCGCGCGCGAGAGCACGGAGACGGAACGAGGCCGCGCCGACTTCGGGCGCGTAGAGCCGGGTCGCGATGACGATGCGCGGGGTGGCCCCACTCACTCGGTGACGTTCACCGTCCTCGACTCGTTAGCGGAGGTGATCACGGCTTCGGCCACACGGACGTTCGCGAGACCTTCCCGCATGGTCACGATGTTGCCCCCTCGACCGAGGATCGCGTCGCGGAACGCTTCGTGCTCGAGCCGGAGCGGCTCGCGCTTTGCGAGTGCGTAACGGGTCATGGTGCCCTCGGAGACACCGCGGAAGGCCATGACGGACTCCCACTCGGTGTTCACGGTGCCGTTCTCGTAGAACGTGAGGTCGCCGCCGATGGTGTCGGCGACGAATGCGCCGCGCTCGCCGGTGACGACGGTGACGCGCTCCTTCATCGGAGAGAGCCAGTTGACGAGGTGGTTGGTGATGACCTGGTTCTCGAGGCGTGCGGTGAAGGAGACCATGTCCTCGAACTCGCGGCCGCTGCGCACCGTCGTGTGCGCCGAGACCGAGGCGAACGGGCTCTGTGCCAGCCAGGAAGTGAGGTCGATGTCGTGAGTCGCGAGGTCCTTCACGACGCCGACGTCCGCGATGCGGGCGGGGAACGGTCCCTGCCTGCGGGTCGCGATCTGGTAGACCTCGCCGAGCACGCCCGCCTCGATGCGCTCGCGGAGGCTCTGGAGGGCCGGGTTGTAGCGCTCGATGTGGCCGACGGCGCCGACGAGACCGCGGGACTCGAAGGCCTCGACGATCCGTGTGCTCGACTGGACGTCGCCCGAGATCGGCTTCTCGACGAGGGCGTGGATCCCCGCGTCCGCGAGGCGGAGGGCGAGATCTTCGTGGTAGGCGGTCGGGACGGCGACCACGGCGGCGTCGATGCCCGACGAGATCAGATCTTCGACGGATGCCGAGACCTCGAGGTCGCCGGCGACCCGGTGGGGATCTCCCATCGCGTCGGCGACACCGGCCAGCACGACGCCGTCCGTCTCGCGGATCACGCGCGCGTGGTGCCGGCCCATCATCCCCAGGCCGACGAGACCGATTCTCAGGTCTGCCATCACGAACCCGCCTTCGCGAGGGCGTTGACCGCCGAGACGATGCGCTCCAGGTCGCCGCGCGACAGCGAGGGGTGCACGGGGAGGGACAGTACTTCTGCAGCGGCCCGCTCGGTCTCCGGCAGGTCTTCCGTGCGCTGGAAGGAGGGAAGGCGGTGGTTGGGGATCGGGTAGTAGACGCCGCTGCCGACCGCATACTCGTCGCGAAGGGCCTTCGCGAAGCCGTCGCGGTCGCCGGCGACGCGGATCGTGTACTGGTGGTAGACGTGCGTCGCGTCCGGCGCGACCGGAGGGATGACGACGCCCTCGAGTTCGGCGTCGAAGAATGCGGCGTTGTCGCGGCGCTGCTGCGTCCAACCGTCGATCTTGGTCAGCTGCACCCGGCCGATGGCGGCGTGCAGGTTGGTCATCCGCGCGTTGAAGCCTACGATCTCGTTCTCGTACTGCTTCTCCATGCCCTGGTTGCGCAACAGGCGGAGCCTGCGGGCGACGTCGTCACTGCCTGTGGTGACGATGCCTCCTTCGCCGGAGGTCATGTTCTTCGTCGGGTAGAGGCTGAACATTGCGAACGAGCCGAAGGCGCCGACCGGGACGCCGGCCTTGGTGGCGCCGTGCGCCTGGGCCGCGTCTTCGAAGAGCTGGAGGCCGCGGCTGGACGCCAGGTCGCCGAGAGCGACCACGTCGGCCGGGTGGCCGTACAGGTGCACCGGCATGATGCCCACGGTGCGCTCGGTGATCACCGATTCGACGGCAGCGACGTCGAGCGCGAAGTAGTCCGGCTCGATGTCGGCGAAGACGGGCGTTGCGCCGGTCAGTGCGACGGAGTTGGCGGTCGCGGCGAAGGTGAACGACGGCACGATGACCTCGTCGCCAGGGCCGACGCCCGCCGCCAGGAGGCCGAGGTGCAGGCCGGCCGTGCCGGAGTTGACGGCGACGGCGTGACGGCCGTCCACGAGGTGCTCCGAGAACTCGGTCTCGAAGGCGGCCACTTCGGCGCCCTGTGCGAGCATGCCGGTCGCGAGGACGGCGTCGACCGCCGCCCGCTCTTCGTCGCCGATGATCGGCTTGGCGGCCGGGATGAACTCCAGTTGGTCGCTCATTCGGAAACCTCCCTCAGTTCGTCGTTCTCTTCGCGGTAGCGTGCGCCCGTCACCGGGCAGACCCACTCGTCGCCGTCGGGCTCGAGCGGGACGCCTGCGCGCCCGACCCAGCGGATGCGTCGCGCAGGTACCCCGGCCACGAGCGCGAAGTCCTGGACATCCTTCGTGACGACGGCGCCGGCGGCCACGGTCGCCCAGCGGCCGATGGTCACCGGGGCGACGCACACCGCCCTGGCACCGATGGAGGCGCCTTCGCGGATCGTGACTCCGACCGGCGTCCAGTCGTGGGCGCTCTTCAGTTCCCCGTCCGGCGTGACCGCGCGGGGATAGGTGTCGTTGGTGAGCACGACGGCCGGACCGATGAACACGCCGGCTTCGAGCACAGCGGGCTCGTAGACGAGGGCGTAGTTCTGGACCTTGCAGTTGTCGCCCATCACGACGCCCGTACCGATGTATGCGCCCCGGCCGACGATGCAGTCCCTGCCCATCCGCACGCCTTCGCGCACTTGAGCGAGGTGCCAGATCTTGGTGCCTTCGCCGATCGTCGCTTCATCCGACACATCGGCCTCGGGTGCAATAAAGACCAACGCGTCTGGTCCTCTCGGGTGATTCGGGAGTCGGAAGGCGGGCGCTTCCGCAAAGAAACTACCATGTGAACCTCGGGTGACGCCGGGCGGCGGACCCCTCGGCCAGCGTGTGCACAGGGGGCCATCAGGCCGGGCCGGTTAGGATTGGGGCAGTCCGTCAGGCCGAGCCGACCTCGTCGGGGCAGCACACGCGCGAACCGAAGCAACCGAGGAGTCACCATCAGCACGCCCGTCGAGCAGCGTACCTGGCTCGTGGTCCCACTCTTCAACGAAGCCCCGGTGGTCCGCGGCGTCATCGAACAGGCCCGTGCGACCTTTCCGAAGGTGGTCTGCGTCGACGACGGCAGCTCCGACGATTCCGTGGGGGAGGCGACGGCGGCCGGTGCGATCGTGGTGCGTCATCCGATCAATCTCGGCCAGGGCGCATCCCTCCGGACAGGGCTCGACTACGCGCTGCGCGACCCGGAGGCCGACTATTTCGTCACCTTCGACGCCGACGGGCAGCATCTCGCCGAGGATGCACTCGCCATGGTGAAGATGCTCGACTCCCAGCCACTCGAC
Source organism: Leifsonia sp. Ger2509 (assembly GCF_055231915.1). Classification (NCBI taxonomy): domain Bacteria; kingdom Bacillati; phylum Actinomycetota; class Actinomycetes; order Micrococcales; family Microbacteriaceae; genus Leifsonia; species Leifsonia sp. Ger2509. The sequence continues at coordinate 1,115,103 of NZ_JBUYVB010000003.1, read as the reverse complement.
ATCGTCGTCGGTTCGCGGTTCCTCGACGGCCGCACCTCCGTCTCTCCGCTGAAGCGGGTCGTCCTGAAACTCGGCATCCTGTTCGAGCGGCTCAGCACGGGCGTCCGGCTGACGGATGCGCACAACGGCCTCCGCGCCCTCAACCGTCACGCGGCTCAGACCATCGCAATCACGCAGAACCGCATGGCCCACGCTTCCGAGATCGTGTCGGAGATCGGCCGCAACGACCTGAGGTGGGCCGAAGCGCCTGTCCACGTCATCTACACTGACTACTCCCGTTCGAAGGGCCAGTCCGTGTGGAACTCGGTGAACATCCTCAGCGATCTTTTCTTGAAATAGGAGCCCAGTGTGGACAACGGGCAATTTGTAATCAAAGTCATCCTGGTGCTGGCGTTCGCCGCCTTCGCCGTCTTCCTCATGCTTCCCGGGCGCGGCGTCCGGCACGCGGCGATCCGGCGCCTCACCATGGTCGGCCTTCTCGCGGTGACGGTGCTCGCGGTGGTCTTCCCGTCGATCGTGAACGAGGTGGCGCACTTCGTCGGCGTCGGGCGCGGCACCGACCTGCTCCTGTACGGGCTGATCGTCGTGTTCATCGGCAACTCGATCCTGGTCCAGCGCAGGCACCGCAACACCGAGCGGCAGATCACCGAGCTCGCACGCCAGCTCGCGATCCTGCAGGCGCCGTCGCCCGATTCGGTGGACACCGCCGTCGAACGCGTTGCCGAACACCCGGCCGACACCGCTGGTGGCCCCCGGCCCATCCCTTAGGATCGGTCGTATGCGGACCCTGATCACCGGCGGAGCCGGCTACATCGGCTCGCACGTCGCCCGGCTCCTCAGGAACCGCGGCGACTCGGTCGTCGTCGTCGACGATCTCTCGACGGGCTTCGCCGACCGGCTGGGCGACGCCCGATTGGTCAGGCTCGACCTCGCGTCCGACACCGCCCCCGCGATCCTCGACGGTGTGCTCCGGGAGGAGCGCATCGACGCCGTCCTGCATTTCGCCGCGCGCAAGCAGGTCCACGAATCGGTGCAGCGGCCCGCGTGGTACTACGCGCAGAATGTCGGTGCGCTCGCCAACCTGCTGCTCGCGATGGAGTCCGCCGGGGTCTCCCGCCTCGTGTTCTCCTCGTCGGCCGCCGTCTACGGCGCCGTCGAGGGAGACGCAGTCTCCGAGTCCGCGCCGACGCATCCGGTGAACCCGTACGGACGGACCAAACTCGTCGGCGAGCAGCTCATAGACGACGCCGCGATCGGCTCCGGGGTCTCAGCGGTCAGCCTCCGGTACTTCAACGTGGGCGGGGCAGGGTGGCCCGAACTGGCGGATCGCGCGGTCCTGAACCTCGTGCCCATGGTCTTCGAGCGCATCGACGCAGGCCTGCCGCCGGTGATCTTCGGAGACGACTATCCCACTGTCGACGGCACGTGCGTGCGCGACTACGTCCATGTCCTCGACCTCGCGGACGCGCACATCGTGGCACTCGACCACCTCGCCTCGGGCGCGCACGGGCACGCCGTCTTCAACGTCGGCACGGGCGAGGGGACGAGCGTCAAAGCGATGGTCGACGAGATCCTCGCCGTCGCAGGCTCCGGGCTGCGCCCGGAGATCCACCCCCGGCGACCGGGAGACCCGGCGAGCGTGGTGGCCTCGCCCGCTCTGATCGCCGAGAAGCTCGGCTGGCGGGCCGAACGCGGTCTGGATGAGATCGTCCGCTCGGCCTGGGACGCCCATCTGACATGACTCCTGGGATCTCGGTCGCGCTCTGCACCTACAACGGCGCCGCCTTCATCGAGGAGCAGCTGACAAGCATCCTCGATCAGGGCCGCGTCCCCGACGAGCTCATCGTCTCCGACGACGGATCGGACGACGGGACGCTCGAGATCGTCGCCGCGACGGTCGAAGAAGCCGCGGCGCGCGGTGCCACGACCGAGGTCGTGGTGCTCGCGGGAACCACACCATCCGGCGTCACCGCCAACTTCGAAAGGGCCGTCGCCCGAGCGACGTGCCCGCTGATCGCGCTCAGCGACCAGGACGACGTCTGGCACCGGGGGAGGCTCGCGGAACTGGCGGCACGGTTCGACGACGACCGCCTGACCTTCCTGCACACGGACGCGCGGCTGGTCAGCGAGAACGGTTCGCCGCTCGGCGCCACCCTCTTCGAATCCCTCGAGCTCTCCGAGAACGAGCTGCGCCTCGAAGAGACGGGGCGAGCGTTCGATGCGCTGCTGCGCCGGAATCTCGCGACCGGCGCGACCGTCGTCTTCCGCCGCGAGCTCCTCGACGTGGCGCGCCCGTTCCCGCCCGAGTGGGTGCACGACGAGTGGCTCGCCATCATCGCGGCGGCGACCGGTCGCGTCGGTGTCCTCCCGGAGACGACGATCGACTACCGCCAGCACGGCGGGAACCAGATCGGTGTCACCAACCCGACGCTGCGATACAAGGTCGGGCGCGTACTCCAGCCGCGTGGAGAGCGCAACGTGAAGCTCGCGCGGCAGTTCCGGGTGCTCGCCGTACGGCTCGAAGCACTCGGGGATGCCGTTCCGCGCAGCTATGTGGATGCGGCGCGACAGAAGGCGGATTTCGAAGAGCGGCGTGCGGCGATGGCGCCCAATCGCCTTCTCCGGGTCGGTGCCGTGTTCGGGCTTGCGCGCCGGGGACTCTACGGCCGGTACGCCAGCCGGGGACGCTCGGACATCATCCGCGACCTCCTGCAACCGGCTTAGGCTCGTGCCGGGGCAGGGCGCTGCGCCAGCTCATGCCCTGCGACGCCTTGACCGCGCAGACGACGAGGAGCAGCCAGCCCGCCTCGACCAGGATCGAGCTCTCGAAGACGCTGGTCACCAGGAGCGCGACGAGCACCAGGGGCGCCCACACGTAGACGACGCTGCGTTTGTTGGACGCGAGCAGCCATGAGCGGCCGAACGCGAGCGCGATGAGGGCGACGAACAGGATCAGGCCGATCAGGCCGATCTGGAGGTAGACATCCAGATAAGCGTTGAGCCCGTTGGCGTGCTCGGCGCCGGTGTTGGCCTGGATTGCGGTGAACGGGTACAGGTCTTCCGGCCATCCGCCGACCCAGCCCCAGCCGAGGATCTGGTCGACGGGGATGAGCTGCCAGATCTGGATCCAGAGCCGGTAGCGCACCGAGAAGTCGGCTCGCGCGTTCAGGAGGTCGATGACGCGCGTGCGGTAGACGTAGGCCAGCACGAGGCTGAGCACCGTGATGGCGGCGAGGCCCCACTGGTAGAAGGGCCGCAGGCGGGCGGGAACCTTTCTCACGGCGAAGAGGGCGAGCGTCGCGAGGCCGACGATGACGGAGACGGCTGCGATCACAGGGGAGTGGGTGAGGAGGATGCAGAGCACCGCCAGCGCGATAGACGCCGCGGCCGTCGCCGGGCGGACGGACCGCGTGCGCAGTTCGACCAGGAACGTGACGAAGGCGATGAGCGCGACGATGCTGAGCTGGTTGCGGCTGCCGAAGATCCCCTGGATCGGTCCACCGAGCCCGATGTCGCCCTGGATGCCGAGGAACCGGATGGGCAGGTCGATCAGCAGTCCGCTGAGCACCTCGAGGGCGAGCGACACCGACAAGAGCACGCGCAGAACGTCACCGACGACCCGGACGATCTGGATCGCATCGCGCACGAGGGCGATGTAGATGCCGAGGAATGCGAACGTGAGCTGATAGCCGATCCCGGCGAACGTCGCCCACTGGTAGTTGCTCCAGAAGATCGAGAGAGCGCACCAACCGACGAAGACGAGGATCGAGATCGGGAGGAGACCATGCCATTCGATCGTCTCGCGTTGCGCGATGAACGAGATGGCGGCGAGCAGGACGAGAGCGGACAGCGCACCGATCAGCCCCGGCCAGCCCATGACGCTCCGGATGGCGTGCGTCGAGAACCCGACGCCGACGGCGACGAGCGAGAGGGCGGAGGCGAATCGCGCTGAGCCGAAGAACTCCGTGAGCGCGGCCGGCACCAGGGGTCGACGGGTCACGGCCATGCGCCAATCCTACGGCGCGGCACGTTTCGTCTTCACGGAGATCACGACCAGGAGCATCCAGCCGGCTTCGACGAGCATCCTGCTCTCGGCCGCGCTCTGCGCGATGAGTGCCGAGATGAGGAGCAGGGGGAGCAGGGTGAGCGCGGTGTACGGCAGATCGTCTGCGACCCGCACCCTCGGACGGTCGACGGCGGTGAACCAGCTGCGTTTCAGGGTCGTCGCCACGAGGAGGATGAAGATCACGAGGCCGATGACCCCGAGTTGGAGCCAGACGTCGAGCCAGGCGTTGTGCGCCTGCAGGTAGGTCACACCCTTGCGCACGGCGAGGGTCTTGAAGGGCTCGACCCACGGAGCCCAGTAGCTCACCCATCCCCAGCCGAACACGGGGCGCTGGGATGCCAGGGCGGTCACCGAGTGCCAGATGTCGAGCCGGCCGGTCAGGTCCTCGCTCTTGCCGAAGAGTTTCAGGAGCTGCCCGGAGAACGCCCAGATGAGTCCGACGGCGGCGACGACGGCGGCGAATATCGTCAGGTAGACGGGTCGCCGACGGTCGGGGCGCACCCTGCGCATCCACAGGGCGAAGAGAAGGACGACGGCGGTGAACACCCCGGCGATGATGACGGTCGCCGACCGGGTGAGCACGAAGGTCGCGCCGGCGATCACGAGCCAGGCGATGCCCCAGCCGCGACGGACGACGCCGTCGGCGAACTGGATGCCGAACACGACGAGCGCGAGGAGCGCGACCATCGCCAGGAGGTTGCTGTTGCCCTGGATGCCCTGGATCTGGCCGCCGTGGAACAGGAGACCCCGGCTCCAGTAGAACGCCTGGGGCACCTTCCCGGTTCCGTAGTCTGTCCAGAAGGGCAGCACAGGATGCCGGACGAACGCGGCGACGATGAACTCGAACAGCAGGGAGAGGCCGAGGATCCAGCGGAACGCATGCGACAGTGCGCGCAGGAGCTGCGGCCACTCGAGGCAGAGCGCGAGGAAGAGGGCGGCGACGGTCGTGCACCATTGGAGCGCGACGCCGATGGCGCTCGCTCCGGGGTAGTCCGACCAGGCGATGGAGAGCGTAGCGAGGAGCAGGAACAGCGCGAGCGTCACCGGCAGCCGGCGCCAGAGCAACGGCGGGCCGATGCGCGCGAGAAGCACGATGCTGCCGACCACGAGAGCGGCCGCGATCAGCCCCCAGCCCCACCAGCTGAGCAGGTTGCGCCAGAAGTCGCCGGCGAACAGCGTGAAGACCAGGAGGGTCGAGAACGCACCGACGGCGATCGGTTTACGCGCAGTGCTCATTGGGCAAGGGTATTGGACTTCGCGGCGGTGCGCGGTCGCGCGCCTCAGGCGAACGCGGCGTGGCCGGTGATGCTCCGGCCGACGATGAGGGTGTTCATCTCGCGCGTCCCCTCGTAGGAGTAGAGGGCCTCGGCGTCGGCGAAGAACCGGGCGACGTCGTAGTCGATCACGATGCCGTTGCCGCCGAGGATCTCGCGGCACCAGGCGACGGTCTCCCGCATCCGGGCCGTCGCGAACGCCTTGGCGAGCGCGGAGTGCTCGTCGCGCTGCTCACCGCGGTCGAGCATCTCGGAGACGCGCGTGCACATCCCGATGCTCGCGGTGATGTTGGCGAGGGACTTCACGAGCATGTCCTGGATGAGCTGGTGCGAGGCGAGCGGCTTGCCGAACTGCAGGCGCTCCGTCGCGTACTTCAGCGCGGCCTCGTACGCGCCGACGGCGACGCCGATCGCCGCCCAGGCGACCTCAGCGCGGGTGAGGCGGAGCACTGCTGCCGTGTCCTTGAAGCTGTTGGCCCCCTGCAGGCGCAGGCGTTCGGACACCACGACGTTCTCGAGCGTGATGTCGGCGTTCTGGACGATGCGCAGCGACTGCTTCCCCTCGATCTTCGTGGCCGAGTACCCGGGCGTGGAGGTCGGAACGATGAACCCCTTGACCTGGCCGTCCTCGGCGCTCTTCGCCCAGATGATGGTGATGTCGCTGAACGTGGCATTGCCGATCCAGCGCTTCGACCCGTTGAGCACCCAGTCGTCGCCGGAGCGAGTGGCAACAGTCTGGAGCCCGCGCGCCGAGTCGGAGCCGGACTGGGGCTCGGTGAGACCGAACGCGCCGATCACCTCGCCGGAGGCCAGTTTCGGAAGCCATTCGGCGCGCTGCTCGGCCGAGCCGCAGACGCCGAGCGCGCCGACGACGAGGCCGTTCTGGACGCCGACATAGGTGCTGACGCTGGCATCGACCCTCGCCAGCTCCAGTGCGACCCAGCCGCGGAAGACCGCCGAGTTCTCGAACCGCTTGGTCTCGTCGAAGCTGAGGCCGACGACGTCCCGGCTGTGCAGGCCGTGGATGATCGAGGTGGGGAACTCCGCCCGCTCCCAGTGCTCGTTCACGATCGGCTTGACATCGTTCTCGAGATACGCGCGGAGTTCGGTGACGAAGTCCTTCTCGCGGTCGGTGAGGAGGTTCTCGTAGCCGTAGAAGTCGCTCGCGAGGGTCTCGAATGGCATGGGTGCTCCGTTGCGGTGGGAGGGGGATGGATGCGCAGGCCAGCCTATGCAGGCGCGAAGGAGCGGCAAAAGCAGTTGGTAGTTTGGTCTAACGATCGAAAGGGACCGTCTCGGATGTTTGTGCGCATCAGCAACACCCCCCGCGACTACGCCTGGGGGTCGACGACCGCCATCGCCGAGCTCCTCGGGCACGCCCCGTCGGGTGGCCCGGAGGCAGAGCTGTGGCTGGGCGCGCATCCCGGGTCGCCGAGCGTGATCGTCGACCCGGCGGCGACCAACGGGGCGCGCACGCTGGCCGAGTGGATCGACCGCGTGCCTGCAGCCGCACTGGGTGCGGATGGGACGCGTCTTCCTTACCTGCTGAAGGTGCTGGCGGCCGCGGGACCACTGTCGCTCCAGGCGCATCCGTCGTCCGAGCAGGCGCAGGAGGGCTTCGCGCGGGAGAACGCTCTCGGCCTGCCGCTGGACTCGCCGGATCGCAACTACAAGGACCCGTTCCACAAGCCGGAGCTGATCTACGCCCTGAGCGACACCTTCGACGCTCTCAGCGGCTTCCGGGAGCCCGAGGCGGCCGGGCGTGTTCTCCGGTCGCTCGCGGAGGAGGCCGATGAGGCAGGGCGAGCGCTCATCGGACGACTGGCCGCTCTTCTGCAGGCCTCGGATGCGCGTGACGCCCTTCGGGATGCGACGGCCTGGCTGCTCAGCGGCGAGCCCGCCGTCCGGCACCTGGTCGATGTCGTCGTGGCCGCGGCGGAGCGATCCGGCGCTCGTGGCGATTCCGAGCTCGCATCCGCCGTCGACACGGTCGGACTGCTGGCCCGCGCGTTCCCCGGCGATCCCGGCATCGTCCTCGCCCTGCTGCTCAACCGCACCACGCTGCGACGGGGTGAGGTGCTCTACCTGCCCGCCGGAAACATCCACGCCTATCTCGGCGGGGTCGGGATCGAGCTGATGGCGGCCTCTGACAATGTGCTGCGCGGAGGGCTGACCGGCAAACGCGTCGACGTGCCCGAACTGCTCGCCGTGCTCGACTTCTCCCCGTTCACCGTGACGCCGCTCGCGCCGGCGTCGAGCGGACCCGGACTGGAGGTGTTCCGGCCGGACGTCGAGGACTTCGCCCTGGCTGTCGTGCACGTCGACGCAGGGACGCCGTCGACGGCCGTCGTGCTCCCCGGCGCCGCCACGGCGATCTGCACAGACGGATCGGTCGTGCTGACGGGAGACGCCCACAGCATCCGCCTGGCCCGCGGCGAGGCCGTCTTCATCACGCCGGACGAGCGGGAACTCGGCGTCGCCGGAACGGGCACCGTGTTCATCGCCACGCCCAATGCGTAGCGCGCGGTAGGGTTCTTTTTCCGGTCCATCGAGGAAGGCGACGCATGGCGTGGTTGGTGACAGGCGGCGCGGGATACATCGGCGCGCACGTGGTGCGGGCGTTCCGTGACGAGAGCATCGAGGTCGTCGTGGTCGACGACCTCTCGAGCGGGCACGCCGAGTTCGTGCCGGCGGACGTTCCTTTCTATCGGGGCACACTGCTCGACGGTGAACTCCTCGAAACGGTCTTCCAGGAGCACACGATCACGGGCGTCGTGCACATCGCCGGTTTCAAGTACGCGGGCGTCTCCGTGCAGCGACCTCTGCACACGTACGAGCAGAACGTCACGGCGACCGCGATCCTCCTCGCGGCGATGGAGGAGGCCGGCGTCGACGCGATCGTGTTCTCGTCGAGCGCGGCCGTCTACGGAACGCCGCACACCGACCTCGTCACCGAGGAGACTCCGAAGGCGCCGGAATCGCCGTACGGCGAGACCAAGCTGATCGGGGAGTGGCTCCTGCGCGACCAGGGCGTCGCAGTCGGCCTCCGCCACACGTCGCTGCGCTATTTCAACGTCGTCGGCTCCGGATCGGACGACCTCAGGGACACGAGCCCGCACAATCTCTTCCCGATGGTCTTCGATGCCCTGGTCGAGGGGCGCACGCCGCGGATCAACGGTGACGACTATCCGACCCCGGACGGCACGTGCATCCGCGACTACATCCATGTGTCCGACCTCGCGGCCTCGCACGTCGCGGCGGCGAAGCGCCTCGATGCAGGCCTCCCGATCGAGCCGGTGTACAACCTCGGCAGCGGCGACGGGGTGTCCGTCGGCGAGATCATGGCCGCCGTGGCGTCGGTTACCGGAAAACCTTTCACCCCAGAAGTGGGGCCGCGACGAGCGGGGGATCCAGCCCGTATTGTCGCATCAGGCGAACTCGCGGCTCGAGACCTGGATTGGCGCATGCGGCACACGCTCGCGCAGATGGTAGCCAGCGCATGGGCTGCACGACAGGCCGTTTCCTGATCATTCTCAGGAAACAGGGGTAGAACACCCGGGCGTGTCGCGATTGTTGCCGTCCATCGGCGCGTCGCGAACCCTCGACGGCCAGTTGAGCCTTTACGATTCGCGACTTGACTACTTCGAACTACACCGGTGTAATTACTGTTAACACGTTCGTTGACGTGGGATGCACGACATGGGTGGGAGATCGATATGGCTGGTCCCGAATATCGCTCTGGAGTACCCGACGACTGGTTCGTCGATCCCGTCAGACTGGGCGTGCCAGGGGTTCGACAGGCTGTCGACGACGACAATCCGCTGGCCTGGCAGTCCGACTCGCTCTGCGCACAGACCGACCCGGAGGCGTTCTTCCCCGAAAAGGGTGGATCGACCCGCGACGCGAAGAAGATCTGCGCCTCCTGCGAAGTGCGCACGCAGTGCCTCGAGTACGCGCTGGCGAACGACGAGCGGTTCGGTATCTGGGGCGGGCTCTCCGAGCGCGAGCGCCGCAAGCTGCGCAAGCGCGCCGTCTGATTTCCGGCGCGCCCGCAGACTGACGCCCGATCGACAGGCGCCAACTTAGGCTGTCTCCGATGTATCCGAGAGTCACAGCCATCATCGTCGCCCGCAATGGAGGCGACCACCTTCAGCGCACTCTCGACGCCCTCAAAGCCCAGACCCGCCAGCCCGATGTGGTCGTCGCCGTCGACTGCGCGTCGACGGACGATGCCGCGCAACTCCTCGCCGACTTCGCGCCCACCCACCTGGTCTCCGTGCGGGAGAGGCTGCCCTTCGGCGCAGCGGTGGCGACAGGTGTCCGGGTAACGCCTCCGGCCGCCGGCGACCACGACTGGCTGTGGCTGCTTGCGCAGGACACGGCGCCGGAGCCGGGTGCACTCGAGGCCCTCCTCGGAGCCGTCGAGGTCTCTCCGTCGGTCGCCGCGGCCGGGCCGAAGCTCGTCGAATGGGTCGACCCGCACACCATCCGCGAATTCGGCGAAGCGATGACCCAGTTCGGCGCCGCGGTCAATCTCGTCGAGAACGAACTGGACCAGGCGCAGCACGATGGTCTCAGCGATATACTCGGCGTCTCGCCGGCGGGACTGATCGTGCGGCAGTCGCTGTGGGATGAGCTCGGCGGGTTCGATCCCGCGCTTCCGGCCGTCGACGACGGGCTCGACTTCTGCGTGCGCGTCCGGCTGGCCGGCTTCCGCGTGGTTCTCGTCCCCTCGGCACGGATCGCTGTCGCGGGAGACGGCGTCGCCGGGCCCAACACCTCGCGCAAGGGACGCGTGCGCCGCCGACTATTACGCGAACGACGGGCGGCGCAACTCCACCGCCGCATGGTCTACGCGCCCGCCGCCGCTGTGCCCGTCCACTGGCTCACGCTCGTACCTCTGGCGCTGTTCCGCTCGATCGGCCGCATCGTCGGCAAGGAGCCCGGCGCGATCGGCGGGGAGTTCGCGGCCGCGTTCCGCACGGCCTTCGCCGGCATCCGCGTGGGCTCCGCCCGACGCAACCTCGCCCGGCACCGGGTGGTCGGTTGGGCGGCGATCGCTCCGCTGCGCATCCCGATCGCCGAGGTGCGACGCGCACGAGCGCTGAAGCGGGAGGCCGCATATGTCGCACTGCGCGGGGAGCGGCGCGAGCTCAACTTCTTCGGCGGGGGCGGCGCCTGGACCGTGCTCGCCGCAGCTGTCCTCGGAATCGGCCTGTTCTTCCCTCTGCTCGGTGCGAACGCCCTCGGTGGTGGTGCCCTTCTTCCCATGCCGTCGAGCGTCGCCGACCTCTGGACCACACTCGGCTACGGCTGGCGTGACATCGGACTCGGATTCGTCGGTGCCGCCGATCCGTTCGCCGCCGTGCTCGCCGTCCTCGGAACCGTGACGTTCTGGCAGCCGACGTTCTTCCTCGTCGCCCTCTATTTCGCTGCGCTTCCGCTGGCCGCACTCGGCGCCTGGTTGCTCGCATCCCGGCTCACCCAGCGATCCAGCCTCCGCGTGTTCGCGGCGCTCGCCTGGACGATCGCACCGCCGCTGCTCATCGCGATGCAGACGGGACGCCCGGCCGCGATCCTCGTGCACATCCTCCTTCCCTGGCTGTTCTACGCAGGAATGGCCGCTGCCCGGTCCTGGGCGCCAGCCGGCGTGACCGCGCTCCTGGCTGCGGCGACCGTGGCGTGCGCGCCGTCGCTGATTCCCGCGCTCCTCGTCGTCTGGGTCATCGCACTCGTCCTCAGCCGGCGGCGGTTCGCGCGGCTCATCCTGACGCTCCTGCCCGCTCTGGTGCTCTTCGCTCCACTCGTCTGGCAGCAGGCGCAGCGCGGCGCGTGGCTCTCGATCTTCGCGGACCCCGGAGTCGTGATCCAGAGTCGGCCGGTCCCTGCGTGGCAACTCGCGCTGGGGTTCCCTGACGGGATGCTCGGTGGCTGGCACACGCTGGCGGCCCAGTTCCACATCCCCGGCGTCGGCCCGAGCGTCGTCGTCGCCATCCTGCTGGCGCCCCTCGGAGTGCTCGCGCTGCTGTCGCTGTTCCTCCGCGGCTCCGCCCGCGCCGTCGTCGCCCTCGTCGTCGCGTTGCTCGGCTTCGCGACCGCAGTCGCGGTGACGCTCGTCTCCGTCTCGGTCGCGGCCTCGACGGCAGTGCTGATCTGGCCGGGTGCGGGAGTCAGTCTCTACTGGCTGGGCCTCGTCTCGGCAGCCGTCATCGGACTCGGCCCGATCGGACGGTTCGCCGCCCTCCCCGCCTTCGCAACCCTCGCCACGATCGCCATCGCGGCGACTCCCGCCGCCATCGCGATGCCCGTCGGCGCATCCTCCGTGCAGGCGACAGACGGGCGCACCCTTCCCGCCGTCGTCACCGCCAACGCGGCGAGTGCTCCGCGGACGGGGACGCTGCAACTCACAGCGCAGCCGAACGGTGGGATCGCAGCGGTCGTGCTGCGCGGGTCCGGCATGACGCTGTCGGGGCAGAGCACGCTCAGCAGCACCGATCGGACGCTGTCCCCGGAAGAGCAGTCGCTCGCGACCCTTGCAGGAAACCTGGCGTCGCAGAGCGGGTTCGATCCGACGCCGCAGCTGAAATCACTCGGAATCGACTACGTCCTGCTCGCCCCAGCCGCGACGTCGATCGATTCTCGGACCGCGACCTCCCAGGCGAAGGCCACCAGCCTGCGGGCGACCATCGCGCTCGATGCCGACGCTGCGCTCGTATCGGTCGGGAGAACCGCGACCGGCACGCTGTGGAGCTTCCAGCGCGGAACCACCGACGTACCCCCGGCAGCACAGATCCCGCCGGACGCGGGCGGCGTCTGGCGGACGATCATCCTCACGGTGCAGGCCGTGGTGATCGGTCTCATCCTCCTGCTCTCGATCCCCGCGCGACGCACCTACGAAAGCCTCGTGGCGGAAGGGATGCGCCGCCCGAAGCGGGCGACGAAGCCCGGCAGCGTGGATGCGACGGAAGCGGACGAACCCGAGACGGCCTCCGATGACGAGGACGACGCTGACGAGGATGCAGACGCCGACGAGGACCGCGGCGACGCCCGCTCCGAGCTCGACGCCGACCTCGAGGATGATGACGTCGAGCCGGTCTCGTGGCCGGATGAGCGGGAACATCCCGCCGGCCGCGAAGACGACGAAGCCTGGGACCGCCAGGAACCTGCTGTCGCCCGTGCGAACGGAGGCGAGAATGCCGAGTAGACGAGGAATCGCCCGCGAGAGTGCGCGCGCCATCGCCGGCGTTGCCGGGATCGGTGTCGCGGTGCTCGCGATCGCCGGTGCGACCTGGCTTCCGCTTCCGAGCTTCTCGGTGACTCCGCCGACTGCGACCGTGGCTCCCGTTCCGACAGCGCAGGAACGGACCTGCCCTGGCCCGCTGCTGACGCTGGCCTCCGACGCGTCGGCCGCCACCGGCGCCGCGGCCTTCGCGCCGCCGACCACGGTCTACGGGACGGATTCCGGTGCCCAGATCCGGACCAGGCCGATCACCCCCGTCGACAACACCCAGGGCGAGAGAAACGGCACACCGATCACGTTGACCGTGCCTGCGCCGTCGGGGTCATCGGTTCCGCCGCTCATCGGCGCAGCCCAGTCCCAGCAGGCCGCTCTCGAGGACTTCGCAGGAATCGCAGCAGCGTCGTGCGAGGAGGCGCAGGCGGACAGCTGGCTCGTCGGCGGGGCGACCACACTGGGCCAGACGAGCCTGGTGCTCCTCTCCAACCCGAGTACCGTGCAGGCGACCGTCGACCTCTCCATCTTCTCGGAGGCGGGCGCCGTCACCGCTCCGGGCGCGACCGGGATCACCGTGGCCGCCGGGACCCAGCGGGTGGTCCCTCTCGCCGGACTCGCACCTTCGATCGCCGCTCCCATCGTCCACGTCGTCTCCACAGGTGGTCGCGTCGTCGCCTCGCTCGAGCAGAGCGACATCGTCGGGATCGCCCCGCACGGGGTGGAACTCGTGGGTGCGACGACTGCGCCCTCGACCCACCAGGTGATCCCTGGGATGCTCATCCGGACGCTGGCCGCAATCCAGTCCGCCCAGGGTGGGGAGGGCTACGGGAGCGACCTGCCCGCCGTCCGGCTGTTCGTGCCCGGCACCGAGGCTGCGACCGTACGGATCGGCGCGCTCGGCGAGAAAGGGACGGTGATGGGCAACTCCTACTCGGCGACCGTGAAGCCGGGCGTTGCCACCGAGATCCCGCTCGACCATCTGAGCGACGGTAACTACACCGTCACCATCGACTCGACGCAGCCCCTCGTCGCGGCGGCACGCACCTCCACCGTTTCGGGCAAAGCGTTCGACTTCGGCTGGTTCGTCGCCACCCAGCAGGTGGACGACTCGCTCCTTGCGGCCGTGCCGCCCGGCCCCGGCGGTTTCCTGCACTTCGCGAACAGCGGCGAAGACGGTCCCGACGTCACCGTGAAGGTCGTCGTCAAGGGTGCGGCGAAGTCGGTGGTCGTGCCGTCCGGGGGAAGCGCCGGCATCGCGCTCGCGACGGGAACCTACCAGGTCACCGGTGCCAAAGGACTCTACGTCTCCACGAGCTTCAGCGGCAAGGGTCTCGTCTCGTCGTTCCCGGTCGGGCCGCCCGGCCCACTTGCCAAGCCGATCGAGGTCTACCCGAAATAGCCGTGCCGCCGGTCGCGGCTCAGTAGTGCCGGAAGCGCTCGGGCGCCAGGTCCCAGGGATCTTTGCCGAGAAGCTCGGCGACGGCCCGGAACACGCAGCTCTCGACGAGCATCCGCTGGTGCAGTTCGTCGTTGCGGTGAAGTTTGCTGAGCCGCTGGATCGGGACGCGGTAGAGGATGATGCGTCGCTCGCGCGGGTCGACCCGCCAGCGCTCGACGCCATCCGGACCCATCGCGTTGATCGGGGCGGCCGCCACCTCGAATCGCACGTGCTCCAGCTCCGCGGGCCAGATGCCCTTCAGATAGTCGGCGGTCGCCGCGACGGTCATGTCGAAGAGGTCGATGCGGTTGTGCAGCATGGGCAGGTGCGGCCCCGTGACAGGCCCGCGCGCACCCCGTCCGTGGCGGTTCCGCCAGCGTGCGGCGGTGGGCGGCTCACTGCTTGCGCGGCGGGAACGGGGCATGTCGTCATCCTACGTCGCCTGACCCTCCGGTAGTCTGGGCGCGATGCTGACCCGACCGTGTTCCCGTGTCGCGTGCCCCCGAGATGCGGTGGCGACGCTGACGTACGTCTACGCCGACTCGATGGCCGTCCTCGGTCCGCTCAGCAACGCGCACGAGCCGCACTCCTACGACCTCTGCGCCATTCACGCCGAACGGCTCTCAGCGCCGCAGGGCTGGCAGGTCGTGAGACACGCCGTGCTCGGTGAAGTAGGTTATGGGGCGTGAACAGCTCCCTCTCGCCTGACCGGATCCACGCCGATTTCGATGCAGCAGTCAAGACCTACGACGTTCGGGGGCTCGTCGGCAAGACGCTGACCGTCGAGATGGTCGAAGCGATCGGCGCTGCCTTCGTGGATGAACTCGGCGCGGCCGGACAGGATGTGGTGGTGGGCCACGACATGCGGGACTCGTCGCCCGGCTTCGCAGCGGCCTTCTCCGACGGCGTTCGCGCCAGGGGTGGGAACGTCGTCTCGATCGGGCTGTGCTCGACCGATGAGTCGTACTTCGCATCGGGCTACCTCGCGTCAGCCGCCGCGATGTTCACCGCCAGCCACAACCCGGCGACCTACAACGGGATCAAGCTGTCGCGCGCCGGCGCGCAGGGCCTCAGCCGCGACACCGGTCTGGCAGCGGTCAGGGAGCGCGCAGAGAAATACGTCGTCGACGGCATCGACCCGGTTGCGGCGACCGGCAGCATCCGCGAGATCGACGTCCTGGCCGATTACGCCGCGTTTCTGCGGGGGCTGGTCGACCTGTCCGGTATCCGCCCGATCAGGGTCGTCATCGACGCGGGTAACGGGATGGGCGGTCTGACCGTTCCCGCCGTCCTCGGCCAGGCGGCCGGACTGCCCGCCCTGCCGATCGAGATCATCCCGCTCTACTTCGAGCTCGACGGGACGTTCCCGAACCATGAGGCGAACCCGCTCGAGCCGTCGAATCTCGTCGACCTGCAGAAGGCGGTCGTCGACAACGGGGCCGACCTCGGGCTGGCCTTCGACGGGGATGCGGACCGCTGTTTCGTCGTCGACGAACGGGGCCGGGCGGTCAGCCCCTCCGCCGTGGCCGCGATCGTCGCGCTGCGGGAGATCGCGCGGGCCCGCGCCTTGGATCCGGATGCGGACATCGTTGTGATCCATAACCTGATCACATCGAAGATCGTGCCCGAGACGATCGTCGCCGCCGGCGCGACACCGGTTCGCACGCGTGTCGGCCACTCGCTCATCAAGGATGCGATGCGCGAGACCGGTGCGGTCTTCGGCGGCGAGCACTCGGCGCACTACTACTTCCGCGACTTCTGGAGTGCGGACAACGGGATGCTCGCGGCGATGCACCTGATCGCGGAGTTCGGTGCGCAGGACGGACCGCTGTCCGCGCTCTCCGACGCATACACGCCGTACGCGTCATCCGGCGAGATCAATTCCACCGTGGAGGACGTGCCCGCCGCCTTCACCCGCGTCGTCGAGGCGTTCACCGGTCGCGGAGAGTTCGACGAACTGGACGGGCTCACTGTCACCGGGTTCGTCGCAGGAGACGAGCCGTTCTGGTGGTTCAGTGTTCGTCCGTCGAACACCGAGCCGCTGCTCCGGCTCAACGTCGAGGCGGCGGACGCGGCCACGATGGCGCGCATCCGCGACGAGGTCCTCGAACTCATCCGCCACTGAGCCGCACGGACCGGCGCCCTGCTTCCGAATGAGAGAATGACTGCATGGTCAACGCACCCTCCTTCGCCGCATCCGACACCGCTCTCCCGTTCAAGGTCGCCGACCTCGCCCTCGCCGAAGCGGGCCGTCACCAGATCCGTCTTGCGGAGAACGAGATGCCGGGGCTCATGGCGCTCCGTGCCGAATTCGGCGAGACGAAGCCGCTGGCCGGCGCGAGGGTCGCGGGATCGCTGCACATGACGGTGCAGACGGCGGTGCTCATCGAAACCCTCGTCGCCCTCGGCGCGCAGGTGCGCTGGGCCAGCTGCAACATCTTCTCGACCCAGGACGAAGCGGCCGCAGCCATCGCGGTCGGGCCGCGCGGAACGGTCGATGCACCGGCCGGTGTCCCGGTGTTCGCCTGGAAGGGCGAGACGCTCGAGGAATACTGGTGGTGCACGCAGCAGATCTTCGACTGGACCGGTGAAGCGGCCGCTGCAGGAGCCGACTGGGTCGGTCCCAACCTCATCCTCGATGACGGCGGGGACGCCACGCTCCTCGTCCACTCGGGGCGCGACTTCGAGCTCGCAGGTGCGGTGCCGGCCGACGCCGTCGGTGACAGCCACGAATACCGGGTCATCCTCGCGGCGTTGCGCGCATCCCTGGCCACCTCGCCCGACCGGTGGACGCGGATCGCGGCCGGGATCATCGGGGTCACGGAAGAGACCACGACCGGTGTTCACCGCCTGTACGAGCTCGCGCGCGACGGCAAGCTGCTCTTCCCTGCGATCAACGTCAACGACTCGGTCACGAAGAGCAAGTTCGACAACAAGTACGGCATCCGTCACTCGCTTCCCGACGGGCTCAACCGGGCGACCGACGTGCTCATCGGCGGCAAGGTCGTGTTCGTCGCCGGTTACGGGGACGTCGGAAAGGGAGCTGCAGAGGCTCTGCGCGGACAGGGCGCCCGCGTGATCGTGAGCGAAGTCGACCCGATCAACGCGCTCCAGGCGGCCATGGACGGCTTCCAGGTGGCACGGATCGAGTCGGTCGTCGACCAGGTCGACATCTTCATCACCGGAACCGGGAACCTGAACGTCATCACCACGGAGCACATGCTCCGCATGAAGCACCAGGCGATCGTCGCCAACGTGGGGCACTTCGACAACGAGATCGACATGGCGCGCCTCGAGGAGATGGCCGGCGCTGAGAAGGTCGAGATCAAGCCGCAGGTCCACGAGTGGCGGCTGCCGACGGGCCGCAGCGTGCTCGTGCTCTCCGAGGGCCGCCTGATGAACCTCGGGAACGCGACAGGGCACCCCAGCTTCGTGATGAGCAACTCGTTCACGAACCAGGTGCTGGCCCAGATCGAACTGTACTGCTACCCGGAGAAGTACCCGGTGGGCGTGTATGTGCTCCCGAAGCACCTGGACGAGAAGGTCGCCCGGCTCCACCTCGACGCGCTCGGCGTCGAGCTGACCGTGCTCACGCCGGAGCAGGCGGCGTACATCGGCGTCAGCGTCGATGGTCCCTACAAAGTGGACCACTACCGGTACTGAGGCCCCACAGGTTCGGGGCTCAGGGAAGTTCCGCGAACGCTCGCACCGGGAACGTCCCGAAACCCTCGACCTTCGGCGGCGCGGCTGTGAAGCGGGCACCATGGGCTGGAACGCCCTCGAGTCCGGTCAGGTGCTCGACGACGTGGATCCCCGCCGCGAGCAGTAGGCTGTGCGCCGGCCGGGAACCACCGGACTCGGTGTCATCGATGTTCAGCGCATCGATCCCGACCAGGGCGACGCCCGCATCCACGAGGTGACGCGCTCCCTCCTCGGTGAGGAAGGGTGAGCCCGACGCGTAGGCCGGCGTGCCGAAATGCCGGTCCCAGCCGGTGTGCAGGAGCACCGCCGTCCCCTCCAGGCCGCGGTCGAAGAACACCGACGCCGGGATGCCGCGCTCGATGGCACCGGTCAGGTGGATGACCTCGGCAGGAAGCCCGACGAGCGTCTCCAGCCGGAGCGAAGCGAGGTCGCCGCCGTCGGCATAACGGTGGAACGGGCTGTCGAGATAGGTGCCGGTGTTGCCGATCATCGTGATGACATCCATCGCGAACTCGGTTCCCGGGGCATACCTGGTGCGGGAGTCCTCCCGCGTCAGGTGCGGGGTGATGACAGGTTCGGGAAGGCCGGGGTAGGTGACGAGTCCAGCCCGGATCGTGTGACTGAGATCGACGATCCGCGGTCCATTGCGCTCTTCTCGTTGCTGGTTCATGTCACCTTTCCGGGAAACCATGGGGCAGGGCGTCGAGAACCGGTGCGAGACGTTCGAGCCGTTCGCGTTCGAGTTCGAGCGCTCGGAAGTCCCGTTCGCGCCGCAGGGCGGCGACGCCGACGAGGAAGGTCTCGGAGTCGACTGCCGGCACGGGTGAGACGAACGCGGACGCCTCGCCTGCGAGCTCTGCGCCGAGCCCCGCTCTGGCTGCGGGGGTCATTCCCGGGGCCTGGTGGAGGAACTGGGCGACGCGGCGCGAGAGACGGTCGGGCAGCCGCGCGACATCGGCGATCGCTGCCCAGCCGGCCAACTGGGGCGGCATCGCGAACCCGACGACGTCGACGGACGGAACCCTCTCCAGCTGGCTGTAGGTGCCCGCGATGAGGTCGCCGAGACGTTTGGACCGCGCGTTCAGCAGGCCGACGAGTGCGGCGAGGCCGCCGAAGGTCATGTAGATCTCCACGACGCCCGTCAGCGCCCGGATGAACGCGTGCCGCAACTGGGTGGCGCCCCCATCGTCGCGGACGATCCTCCCGCCGACTGCGAGCTTGCCGAGCGATCGCCCGTGGGTCGCGACCTCGACGGTCATCGGCGCGATCACGAAGGAGAACACGAGGCTCACAGTGACCAGCGCACGCTGCAGCGCCTGGTCGAGCGCGCCGGACGAGAAGACGATCACGAGGACCAGCACGACGAACAGCAGGACGTAGACGAGCCAGTCCAGGGCCGCTCCGGCGGCGCGGAGAATGTAGGACGTGGGCCTGACGTCGAGCGCGACCGCTTCACCCGTGACGAGTTCGTGTTCGACTCCACCGTCGACGAGGTCGATGCGCGGAGCGCCCGGGGCAGCCATGGCTATCATCTAAGCAGATGGATCTCGACGCATACTCCGCAGCGCACCGCGCCGAGTGGGACCGGCTTGCCGCTCTCGCCAGGCAGCGGACGCTCGACGGCGAGCAGGCGGACGAACTGATCGAGCTGTACCAGACCGGTGCGACGCAGCTGTCGGCGATCAAGACGCAGGCAGGGTCGACCAGCCAGGGCGACCGGCTGTCCGTGGCCCTCTCGACGGCCAGGCTCCGGTTCACCGGCACCGGCGCGAACATCCTCTCGCAGCTGCCGCGGTTCTTCGTCCTGCAGCTGCCGGCGGCGCTCTATCGGCTCCGCTGGCTCACCCTGGCGGTCGCCGTCGCGTCGCTCGTGGTGGCCGGCCTCTTCGCCTGGTGGGCTCTGGGCGACCCGCAGGTGATGGCGAACTTCGGCACGGATGCGCAGCTCAGGCAGATCGTCGACCACCAGTTCATCGACTACTACTCGAGCAACCCCGCGGCGTCGTTCGCCGGGCAGGTCTGGACCAACAACGCGTGGATCGCAGCCCAGTGCATCGCGTTCGGGATCGTCGGGTTCTACGTCCCGGCCGTGCTGCTCCAGAACGCGCAGAACATCGGAGTCTCCGCCGCCGTCCTGTTCGCGTACGGCCGCGGCGACGTGTTCTTCCTCTACATCCTCCCGCACGGTCTGCTCGAGCTGACGTCCATCTTCGTCGCCGCCGCCGCAGGCCTGCGGATCTTCTGGGCGTGGATCGCACCCGGTCCCCGCACGCGTGCCCAGGCGCTCGCCGAAGACGGACGTGCGCTGTTCACCGTCGCGGTGGGGCTGGTGCTGACACTCTTCGTGTCCGGACTCATCGAAGGTTTCGTCACCCCCTCCGACCTGCCGTGGCCGGTGAAGATCGGCATCGGCGTGCTGGCCCTCGCAGCCTTCCTCGTCTACATGCTGGTGGTCGGCCGGCGCGCGGTTCGGCTCGGCGCATCCGGTGACCTGGATGCATTCGAGGCCGGGGCACGGAGGGTCGTCGCCGGCTGAAGGCCGGTCAGTCCTTGCGGACGCCGTCGAAGATCAGCTTGAAGGTGGAGCCCGCGATGATCGCGCCGACGATCGGTGCGACGATCGACAGCCAGAGCTGCGCGAGAGCGGTCGGCCCTCCGTAGATCGCGGTCGCGATGGAGCGGGCCGGGTTGAACGAACCGTTCGAGACCGGGATGGCGATGAGCGCGAGCACCGTCAGGGTGAGGCCGATGGCGATCGGTGCGAACCCGGCTGCGCCGCGGGAACCGGTCACTCCGAGGATCACGAAGACCAGGATGGCTGTGGCGATGATCTCGACGAGCAGCACGGAGACGAACGAGAAGCCGCCGGGCGACAGCTCGCCCCAGCCGGTGGAGGCGAAGCCGCCGGTGCGCGCTGCCGCGAGGAATCCGCTGGGACCGCCCGAGGCGATGGCGACGAGCAGCGTGCTCGCGGCGATTCCGCCGATGAGCTGCGCGCCGACGTATGCGGGGAGGTCCCTCCAGGCGAACCGGCCCGCGATCGCGAGGCCGATCGAGACGGCCGGGTTGAAGTGGCCGCCGGAGACAGGGCCGAACGCGTAGGCGCCGACGAGGACACTGAGCCCGAGGGCGAGCGCGACGCCGAGGAAGCCGACGTTCAGGCCGCCTTCGCCGCCGCTGAATCCCGCTGCGAAGACTGCCGTCCCGATCACGCCGAAGACGAGGAGGAAGGTGCCAGCGATCTCGGCCCCGAACCGTGCTGCGAAGGACGGCGCTGTTGTGATGGCGGGGGTTTCGGCGATGCGGTTCTGCGTCATGGACCTGGCTTTCGGTTCTCGTCGGGAGCGCTCCGTTCGGAGCCGCCCCAAAAACCTAGTGGAATTCCGCTTCGAGCCGCGCGTCATCGCCGCATGTCGCGTGTTCCTCCTGCAGCCCCGTCCGTGGCGGGCGGCTCACGGGGTGATCGGACGGCCCGCGGCGGCATCGCGGTAGACGGTCTCCAGGATGGGGATCCAGCGATCAGGCGTGTGCTTGTTGAGGACCCACGGGCGGGCGTTCATCCGCGCGGAGGCTGCACGAGGGTCGCCGAGCGCGACCAGGGACTGCTCGACGACCTCGGTCACCGACCCGAGCAGCACCGGAGGCGGGTCGCCGCCGTCCTGAAGCGTCGGGACCGGGCAGAGGACGGTCGGTCCGATGGCCATCGCCTCGAGTTCGCTGACGGCGATGATGCCGGCGGCCTGGCCGATCGCCACATCGGCCGTCGCGATCAGGTCGAGGAATGCCGCGTGGCCGAGGCGGGGGACCAGTGCGACCCCGAGCTCCGCTGCGGCAGGCGCGGCCGGTCCCCAGTCGAGCCCGACCAGGCGTGTGCCGCGCGGGAGTGCGGCGCGCAGGGCGCGTGCGGTCTCCAGCTGTGTTTCGACGCCCTTCGTGTCATCCCACCGGGAAACGAACAGCACGGTCGGTGCGCCCGCCTCGGAACCAGGGCGCCAGGCGGGGAGCACCTCCGGCTCGACGAAGGCGGGCATGTAGTGTGCGTCGGGCCGGGCGCTCGTCGCCTCCTCGACCGTGTCGAGGTTGGTGTAGTAGACGGCACTCGCGCCGTCGATCGCCCGCTGCACCTCGTCGTGCGTCGCCGGGGACTTCCAGAGACGGCGGATATCCGTGCCGTGGAGGTGGAGGACATATGGCCGCCGAGGGATATACGGATGCCTCAGGAGACTCGCCGCCGTCGCGTAGTGGACGTGGATCACGTCGCTGGCGCGCGCCGTACGCATGTGGCGGAGCACATACGGGATTGCGGCCAGTCTGCCGGTGCCGGCGCCGAACCCCGCTTCGGGCCGCACCTTCTCCGGAGGAAGATAGCCCCAGGCAAGACCCTGGCGGCCGGCCGCGTCGACAAGCGAGCGCGCGACGAACGCACAGTCGTTGAAGTGGGTCACCCGCGGGACCGATGTTGCTGACGGCACTCGGTAATTCTGGCATTGCGCTTCCGAGGAACCGCTGACAGACGGGCCGGCGCTCACAGGCGCCCGGCGGCCTTGAGCGCGAGGTAGTGGTCGCTGAGGGCGGGCGGGAGGTCAGCGGGGGCGCCGGTCACCACATCCGCCCCGAGACGCCGGATGGCGGCCGCGATGCGGGCGATGTCGAGCAGGGCCCGTTCGGCGGCGGCGGCGCGATAGACCTCGGCCCGGTCGGCGCGCTGGCTGGTCGCCCGGATGGCTTCGGGATCGGTGACGGATGCGACGACCACCGTGTGCTTCCTGGTGAGCTGCGGCAGGACGGACAGGAGCCCGTGGGAGGCGCCCGGGGCGTCGATGGAGGTGAGGAGCACGACGAGAGCGCGCTGGCTGGTGATGGACGACACCTGGCCGGGCACCGCTGCCCAGTCCATCTCGATCAGTTCCGGGTCGATCCCGGCCATCATGTCCACGGTGCGTGCGAGGAGCTCCGGACCGCTCGCCCCCTGCACCCGGCCTCGTACACGCCGGTCGTACGCCATGACATCCACCCGGTCGCCGGCCCGCGTCGCGAGCGCCTCGAGGAGCAGGGCCGACTCGAACGCCGTGTCGATGCGGGGCTCGTCGTCGACCCGCGCTGCGGCAGTGCGGCCGGTGTCGATGAGGATGATGACGCGGCGATCGCGTTCGGGTCGCCAGGTGCGCACCATGACGCGCTGCCCGGCGCCGCCCGACGGATCGTGCCTGCGTGCCGTCGCCCGCCAGTCGATCGAGCGCACGTCGTCGCCACGGACGTATTCGCGCAGGGAGTCGAACTCGGTGCCCTGTCCGCGCAGCATGACGCTGGTCATCCCGTCGAGTTCGTGCAATCGCGCGAGCCTGGAGGGCAGGTGCTTGCGCGCGTTGAACGCCGGGAGCACGCGGATGCGGCCCGACGCGGCCAGCGTCGCCTGGCGGGCCCACAGGTGCAGCGGACCCCATGACCGCACGGTCACCTGGGCGACCCGGCGCTCGCCGCGTCGTGTCGGAACCAGCGTGGTCGTCACCCGCCTGCGCTCGCCGGCGGGGATGCGCACCCGGGCACGGGTGGACAGTGCGCCGGCGGACGGTTCCCAGGCATCGCGGACCACGGCCCGCAGCATCCGCTCACCCGTATTCGTCAGGTAGAGCTCGCTCAGCGCATCCGTGCCGAGCCTGATCCGGCCGGGAACCAGACGCTCGATCGCTACACGTCGAGGCGACGCCGCCAGGGCGAGGTCCACCGCTCCGACCGCGACCGCGAACACGAGCCAGCCGGCGAGGATGAGCAGCGCTGTGCCTGCCTCGGCGCCGAAGAGCACCAGGGGGATGACGCCGAGCGCGATCAGCACGACGAAGCGGCCGGAGACGGTCATGGCGCGTCTCTAGATCGGGACCTGGACCTGCTGGACGATCGAACGGAGGATCGCATCCACCTCGACGCCTTCCAGCTCGGCTTCAGGACGCAACTGCACGCGGTGACGCCATACGGGCAGCAGCATGGCCTGGACATGGTCGGGCGTGATCGAGTCGTAGCCGGACAGCCAGGCCCAGACCTTCGCGGCGGCGAGGAGCGCTGTGGTCCCTCGCGGACTGACGCCGAGCTTCACCGACGGGCTGCGGCGCGTCGCCCTTGCGAGATCGACGATGTAGGCGAGGACATCGGAGGAGGCCCCGACCGAGGCCGCTGCAGCGCGGGCCGCCGCGAGTTCCGCGGCACCGAGCACCGGGGTCACACCGGCCGCGGCGAGGTCACGCGGGTTGAAGCCGGCCGCGTGGCGCCGCAGCACCTCGACCTCGCTCTCGCGCTCCGGGATGTCCAGGGTCAGTTTGAGGAGGAACCGATCGAGCTGGGCCTCGGGAAGTGTATAGGTGCCCTCGTATTCGATCGGGTTCTGCGTCGCAGCGACGATGAACGGATCGGGGAGCGGACGGCTCACTCCGTCGACGCTCACCTGGCGCTCCTCCATGGCCTCGAGCAGCGCCGACTGCGTCTTCGGAGGCGTGCGGTTGATCTCGTCGGCCAGCAGGATGTTCGTGAACACGGGGCCTTCGCGGAACTGGAAACCGCCGGTCTGTCCGTCGTAGACGAGCGATCCGGTGACGTCGCCGGGCATCAGGTCGGGGGTGAACTGGATGCGCCGCGTCTGCAGGCTGAGCGCCTCGCTCAACGACCGCACCAGAAGAGTCTTCGCGACCCCGGGAACCCCTTCGAGGAGGACGTGACCGCGGGCGAGCAGGGCGATGATCAGCCCCGTCACGGCGCCGTCCTGCCCCACCACGGCCTTGCCGACCTCCGCGCGGACGCGGCTGAGGGCCGTGCGAAGCGCGGCGGCGTCCGCTGCGGGGTCGGCCGGTGCCGGCGGGGTCGTTGCCGTTGTGACGTCGGTCATGGTTCCATTCTTCCGGTCGGACGGTCGTTTGCGGGATTGATGGCTGCCAGCGTGGCCGATTCGAGTGCGGCCAGGCGGTCGGACAGCGCAACGAGCTCGGCGTCGGTGCGAGGGTGGGCGTCGACCAGGAGGTCACGCACGACATTCCGATCGCTGCCGGTCAGTGCGGCCACGGTGTCGCACACCTCGGCGACGGACGCGGTCGACGGCAGCCCTGTAGCGGCGCCGAGCCGGCCGATGGTTCCGATCCGCAGGCTGTCGATGGCCCGAAGGCGCGCAGAGGACCGTTGGTAGAGCCGGGCGCGGCCCTCCATCGTCTCCCCGCTGCGCACCAGCACCGGCAGGTTCTCGACGACCAGCGGGCCGAAGCGCCGGCCGCGCCAGATGGCAGCAGCGAGGAAGACGGCGGCCAGGAGCAGGACGAGCGGGGTGACCCATCCCGGCGTCAGAGCGTTGAGGTCGGGGGGCCCGCTCGCCGGCACGTCCTGCAGCGTCGGCAGGTACCAGACGAGGGATGCGTGCTCGCCGAGCAGGTTGAGGGCGAGTGCCGCGTTCCCCGCGCGCGCGATGCCCTCGTTGTCGAAGATGCTCGTCGAGCCAACGAGTTGCACGGTCGTCCCGTCGGCGGTGGCGCTGACGAATGCGAAGCCGCCGTCCCCGGTGGGGAAGCATCCGGTCGCACTGCCGGAGGAGACCCGCAGAGCGGGCGACTTCGCTGTGGGCTCGATCGTCTGCGCCCGGTTCGCTGCCGGCAGGCTGCATGACGCCGCGAGGATGCCGCTCCTGCTCGCGGGCCCCGCGTTGTGGACATCGGCGGCAAGGGACTGGAGAGCGGCGAATCCCGGCCCGACGACCACGAGCGTCGATGCGCGGGTCTGGAGTTCGGTGTAGCGGTTCTCGTCGAGATAGCCCTCGGGGTCGTAGACGAGGATCGTTCCCTCTCCCGGGGCGAGGTCGCGCACCTGTGCGATGCTCGATGCGGTCTTCACGTCCACGCCCTGCTGCCTCAGGACCTCGACGACCGCCTTGGCTCCCGCCGGGGCCGCGTTCGCCGCGTCGAGCGGGATACCGGCGGAGCGGCTCCCCGTCGTCAGGAAGCCGATCGCCGCGATCAGGAGCGCGATGACCCCGACGACGATCCAGCCGACGCTGCGGCGAGCGACCTGCCGGGGGGAGGATGAGATCGCCGGAGCATCGGCGAGGGGTGCGACCCCGGGCGTCGAGGTCGGCGCCGGATCGGTCAGCGTCATCGCGTCGTCGCCTGTTCGACCGGGTCGGCGAGCGCGGTCGGCCGTGCCGACTGCAGGGCGAGGTCGAGGGCGACGAGCTCGTCGTACTCCGCCGGTGCGGCCGAGCTTCCGAGATAGCGCACGCTGTCGAACGTGCGCGCTGCAGCAGCCAGACGCTCGCGCTCGGCCGGCACCGCTGACGACGCGCGCGCGGCGAAGCCGTTCGCCGTCGTGCCGGGCATCAGCATCACGATCGTCCGCTCATCGAAGGACTGCGCGATCGCACGGAAGCGCTCCTCAACGGCAAGTGTCCAGTCGCCGGCTCTCGCGGCCCGCTCGGCCGAGGCGCGGAGCGCTGCAGCATCCCTTCTGTCGTCCGCGCCGAAGAGCGCGGCGTCGTTCAGTCGGCTCCTGCGGTTGATGCGTGGCAGCCCGAACACGACGAAGGCGACGGCCAGGAGCCCTGCCGCCAGGATCACGATGACGACGAGGAGGATGCCGCTGAAGCTTCCGCCCCCGGCCGAGAACAAGGAGCCGAGCCAGTCCTGCACCGCCTTCGATGCCAGGTCGAACCAGGTCGGCTTCGCAGCCTGGTACTCCGGCTTGGCCAGTTCCTGCACGACCCAGTCATGCGCCTGCGGCGCGTCGGGGTCCACCGGGACGGACAGGATCAGGCTCATGCGCCGGGATACGCCGTGTTCGCCGTGTTCGCAGGGGAGGGCTCGGCCGGCTGGTACGGGTCGGGCAGACCCTGGACCCCGGCCTGGCGTGCTTCGACGAAACGGACCAGCTGCAGGTCGAGACCTTCCTTTCGCATCCGCAGGTCCAGATAGATCAGTGCGACCGCCGACGACTGCACCACGGCCATCACAGCGCCGATCACGGCGGTGACGACCGTGGAGACCGCGTTGATGCCGAGTTGTGACAGGAAGACCTGCGCCACGGACGGGTCGGATGACGATGCGCCGAGGCCGGTCGGGTTGCTGAGCACGGTGATGAAGCCACCGATGAGCGCGATCGGCGTGGTGATGATCTGCGTGACGAAGTAGACGATCATGCCGATCAGCAGGATGACGCCGAGCGTCTTCCAGAAGTAGCCCCGGGTCAGGTGCCAGGAGCGCGCCATCGAAGCGCGGATGGGCAGACGCTCGAGCACGATCGCGCTCGGGACGAGAGCGAGTTTCGTATTGAGCCACACGAAGATGACGATCGCACCGATGGCAGCGAGGACCGAGTAGGCGATGCCCGCACCGATCATGGCCCGGCCGCCGGCGAAGAGCGCGACGGCGATACCCGCAAGCACCCCGGCACCGATGGCGATCGCGACAGAGACGAGGACTGTCCACCCGATGAGCGCGCCGATCCGCGGGCGGGTGAGCCGCCAGAGGGACCCGAGGGTGAGCTTCTCGCCGAGGGTCTCCCGCGCCACCTCGTTGACCACGACACCCTGCAGGAGGGAGGTCGAGACGGCGGAGACGACGATCGATACGAGGCCGAGGAGGATGGCCCAGCCGACGGCCCCGGCCTGAAGCGCCCCTTGGTCAGCGGACGACGCGTTGTCCACGCGGCTGAACAGTAGGGAGAGGCCGCCGATGATGAGGAGCGAGACGATCGCCTGCGGGATCCCCTGGATGAGCAGGGCGGCGCCGACGGTGACCTTCGGGTTGCGGCGAAGGACCTGGAACGGTGCGCCGATCAGCGTCCCGAAGCCAAGGGGCCGCAGCGGGACCAGTCCAGGCTTCGGCGGGGGAGTCCAGCCGGGCTGCTGGCCATACGGGGGCGGAGGGGCGCCGTAGCCCTGCGGTCCTTGGCCCTGCTGGCTGTACGGATACGGATACGGGGGAGGCGGAGGCGGCACGCTGCCCGGCGCGTACTCGCCGTAGCGGGGACGGGGCGCGGGCGCGCTTCCGGGTGCCTGCCAGCTCTCCTCGGCGGGCCCTGGTTGCTCTCCAGTCACGTGATGGCTCCTTCTACCCCGGTTCCGGTGCGGATTCCGTTACCCATGCTGGCACATACCTGCGCATCCGCCCGTCAGGGTTCACGATCCGTGCAGGTGTCTCGACTACTCTTGTGCAAGAAGTTCTATGGCTTGCCGCGCACCTGCTGCGGCGCCCCAGCGGGAAACGGGTATATGAACGGTCGCATCCTGGTTGTCGACGACGACACCGCCTTGGCCGAGATGATCGGCATCGTGCTGCGCACGGAGGGTTTCGATCCGCAGTTCTGCGAAGACGGCGCGCTCGCGCTGGATGTGTTCCGCACGTCCAAACCCGACCTCGTGCTGCTCGACCTGATGCTCCCCGGCCTCGACGGTATCGAGGTGTGCGGGCGCATCCGCGCGGAATCGGGCACTCCGATCATCATGCTGACCGCGAAGTCCGACACGGCGGATGTGGTCAAGGGCCTCGAATCGGGTGCGGACGACTACATGGTGAAGCCCTTCAACCCGAAGGAGCTCGTGGCGCGCATCCGCACCCGGCTCCGTCCCGCACCGGCGGCCCCTGCCATCGAGCAGCTCCGGATCGGCGACCTCGTCCTCGATGTGGCCGGTCATGAGGTGAGGCGCGGCGAGACGCGGATCAACCTCACCCCGTTGGAGTTCGATCTGCTCCTCGCGCTCGCCTCCAAGCCGCAGCAGGTCTTCACCAGGGAGATGCTGCTCGAACAGGTCTGGGGCTATCACTACAAGGCGGACACGCGGCTGGTGAACGTCCATGTGCAGCGGCTGAGGGCGAAGGTCGAGGACGACCCGGACAACCCGAGGATCGTCATGACCGTGCGCGGGGTCGGATACCGCGCAGGCGCAGTCACCTAGGAGTTCCGGTGGCCGAGGATTCCCGGACCCGCACGATGGGCAGGCCCCGCAGGCTGGGCTGGCGGCGGTGGTGGCAGATGGCACCCGCGCGCCTCGCACACCTCTGGCGCACCTCGCTCCAGGTCCGCACGGTGGCGATCACCCTCGCCCTCACTGGAATCGCCATCCTCGTCACCGGCGTGTACATGTCGCTCAGCATCTCGAACGACCTCTACCAGTCCCGCCTCGACCAGGCGCTCCGCGACTCGAGTCGTGCGACGACAGCGGCCCAGACGACGTTGAACGCGTCGGACATCACCGGAGGGGACTCTGTGAGGAATCTCCTCGACTCCGCGCTGCAGACCGTCAAGGCGTCGACGTCGAGCCGCCTGATCGCGGCCTTCCGGGTGCCGGGCCAGGACTCGACGTTCCTTGCGCCGGCGGACCGCTCGAGCCCGGGGTTGTCCGGCGACGTCATCTCGGATCAGCTCCGCACGGCCGTCCAGCACGGCGGCACCAAGCAGTTCTACCAATCGGTGAAGCTCCCGGGCGCCAACGGGGCGACGGACCCAGGGATCGTGGTGGGGTCCCAGCTGACCCTCCCCGTCGTCGGCCGGTACGAGCTCTACATCGGCTACGACCTGAGCGACGCCGAGAGCACACTGCTCTTCGTGCAGAGCACTCTGCTGCTCGCCGGTCTCGCGCTGATCCTGCTCATCGGTGCCGTGACCTGGGTGATCGTGCGCTTCGTCGTGCGCCCGATCCGCGTAGCCGCCGAGACGAGCGAGAGGCTGGCCGCCGGTGACCTCGCCGTGCGGATGCCGGAGAAAGGCGAGGACGTCTTCACCTCCCTCGCGCGATCGTTCAACGGGATGGCGGACAGCCTCCAGAGCCAGATCAACCAGCTGGCAACGCTCTCGCAACTGCAGCAGCGCTTCGTGTCCGATGTCTCGCACGAATTGCGCACACCACTGACGACGATCCGGCTCGCGGGCGACGTCATCTACGACCAGCGCGAGACCTTCCCGCCGGCGACCGAGCGCACGGCGGAACTGCTGCACACCCAGATCGAGCGGTTCGACCTCTTGCTGTCCGACCTCCTCGAGATCAGCCGTTACGACGCCGGGTCGGTCGTGCTCGATCCTGAGCCGACGAACCTCGTCCGGCTGGCCGAGGATGCGATCGACGGGATGCACGCCCTCGCCGACCAGAACGGGAGCGAGCTGCGGCTGGAGGCACCCGGCGGCTACTTCGAGGTCGACATGGATCCGCGGCGCATCCGCCGCATCGTGCGCAACCTCCTCGGTAACGCCATCGAGCACGGCGAGGGCAGGCCCGTCGTGGTGACCGTCGACAGCAACGAGAGCGCGGTCGCGCTGGCTGTGCGCGACTACGGGCTGGGCATGAACCAGCAGGAGGTCAACCACGTCTTCGATCGGTTCTGGCGCGCCGATCCGTCGCGCAAGCGCACCATCGGCGGCACCGGGCTGGGCCTGGCGATCTCGCTCGAGGATGCGACGCTGCACTCCGGCTGGCTGCAGGTCTGGTCTGCTCCGGGTGCGGGTTCGTGCTTCCGGCTCACCCTCCCGCGCGTGCCGGGTCGGGGCATCGCATCCTCGCCGCTTCCCCTGCCGCCGGATGATGCCGGCGCAACCGGTGAGACCCACGGCGTCGTCGCTGCCACCGGGAAGACGGGAACGGAGGTGCGTCCGTGACCTCCCGCTTCGCAGCGCGCATCCGCGTCGTGGCCGTCCTCACGGCGGTCGCGGCGGCCCTTGCGGGCTGCGCGAGCATCCCGGACTCCGGACCGGTGCGCCAGGGCGCGCCGATCACCCAGCGAAACGATCCGCTCGACCTCGACTTCAACCCGTCGCCACCCGCCAAGGGCGCCACCCAGGACCAGATCGTCCACGGGTTCATCGATGCGGCGTCGAGCCCGAAGAACGACTTCATGATCGCCCGGGAATACCTGACAGCGTCGATGTCGTCATCGTGGAATCCGAACGAGTCCGTCACCGTCGACCAGGGCACCGGCCGGCTCTACAACCAGCTCTCCGACGGATCGTCGACCGCGCGGTGGCAGGTCGACGTGACTCCTGTCGCGAACGTCGACGCCGTGGGCGCCTACCACGGGGTCTCGTCGTCCGCTCCGATCTCCCTCCGCTACAACCTCGTGAAGGTGGACGGAGAGTGGCGCATCTCGGTGGCGCCGAACGGGGTGGTCATCGATGACCCGACGTTCCGCGCGGTCTATGCCCCGCAGCCCCTCTACTTCTACAACGCGTCGTTCACCTATCTGGTGCCCGACCTGCGTTGGTTCCCGTCGCGGGTGGGCAATGCCGCAACCAGGGTCACGAACGCTGTACTCGCGGGACCTGCCAAATGGTTGTCCGGCGCCGTCACCTCTGCATTCCCGCCGGGCACGCAGCTCGCACTGCCGTCCGTCACCATCTCCAACGGCAGGGCCGACGTCGATCTGAGCTCTCAGGCGGGCCAGGCGGATGCGCTCACCCTGCAGAGGATGAAATACCAGCTCGAGCAGAGCCTCGGCTCGATCGTGTCGAGCGTCCAGCTGTCGATCGAGGGGACGACGCAGGCCGTCGCCGACCTCTCGGCGGCCAACGCGCCGATCCAGGATCCGCAGGTGGACACTCACGCCCTCGTCTACCGCGCCGGCCAGTTCGGGCCGCTCACGGCGACGACGGTCGAGGACATCCCCGGTATCTCCACCAAGGTCGCGTCACTGCACCCGACATCCGTGTCGCTCACCGCGAACCGCACCACCGCCGTCGCGCTGTCGCAGGGTCACGTCTACGTTGTCCGCAAGGCGGAGGGGGCGCCCCAGCGCGTGGACGCCAGGGCCGGGTTGATCGCACCCGCCGTCGACAACTACGGGTATGCATGGTCCGTGCCCGCCGACAAGCCGGGTGCTCTCGTCGCCATCGGGTCGGACGGCGTGCAGAAGACGGTCAAGACGAACTGGCCCAACGCGACGCGCATCGTGTCGCTCCAGGTGTCCAGGGATGGAACCCGCGTGATCGCGGTCCTGCAGTCGGGGTCGGCGTACGCGCTCGTCGCGTCGGGCATCATACGTACACAGGACAACCTCCCCGCGTCGCTGACCGAACCGATCGAACTCGGAACCGGTCCCGGACGACCGCTCTCGGCGACCTGGGTCGACCAGCTCAACGTCGCTGTGCTGAGCGACACGGGCCAGGACGGGACGTCGATCGCGCAGCAGCAGATCGGCGGCACGCTGAGCTCGGCGACAGGGCCGGCGAACGGCGCGACGATCGTTGGTGCCGGGGGCCTGTCGACGTACCTGGTGCTGACGGACGACGGGTCGCTGCAGGCGCCGACGGGCACCGGTTGGCAGGCGCAGGCCGACAAGGTCGGTGCGCTGGGGACGCAGCTGGGACAGCCCCAGTAGCGCTCCCGGCACGATCCCTTCACAAAAAGCGAAGCGTGTCGCTCGTCCACCGATTAACGCGTGGGCGCCCTCTCCACACCGCGCTGGCCGGACGATGGGGGGATGGACGATCCCCTGCTGACCCTGCGCGAGGCGTGGCTGGATGCGCTCGCCGTGCTCTCACCGACGGAATGCAGCGGATGCGGAACACCCGATCGCGCACTCTGCGGCGACTGCCGCGCAGCGCTCTCGCCGATGCCTGCACGCGCCGAGCTGGCGGGACTGAGCGTCTGGTCGGCGCTCGACTACGCGTCCGTTCCGAGATCGGTGCTGCTGGCCTTCAAAGACGGCGGGCGCACGGATGCCGCACCTGCGCTCGCGGAGGCGCTGCGGTCTGCGATCGCTGCCGCCCTGCACGACGCCAGGGGGAGCGCCGCGGACGGTGGCCTTCGGATCGCGACCGTTCCTTCGACCCGGGCTGCCTTCCGGCGCCGGGGGTACCGGCCCGTCGAACTCCTTCTCGGCCGCTGCGGCCTGCGCAGTGAGAAGGTGCTCCGGGCGGTTCGTCGCACCGAGGACCAGGCTTCTCTGGGGGCCGCGGAGAGGAGTCTGAACCGCGCCGGATCGCTCCGCGCGGAGCCCCGGGCGGCAGGGCGCGCCTACCTCATCGTCGACGACATCCTGACGACGGGATCGACCATCCGCGAGGCCGCGCGGGCCCTCCGGCGGGCCGGAGCGCAGGTCGCCGGAGCGGCCGTCGTCGCCCGCACGGAGCGTCGCGACGGGCTGAACGGATGGAATCCCGATCCGGTCGGATTCGCTGGTGACTTATCCACGGGTCAGCACTACGGTAGGTGAAAAGGCGTGGATGACTCGCCCTTCGTGACCCGGGCGGTGTGACACGCCGATCAGGGAGGCCCTCATGGAAATCAACATCGTCGGACGCAACCTCGGCATCACCGATCGATTCCGTGAATACGCGACAGAGAAGGCCGCCAAGGTCACTCATCTCGCAGAGCGCGCTATCACTTTCGAGATCAAGGTGAGCCGCCACAACGAGAAGCTCGGCAGCCAGAACGGCGACGACCGTGTCGAGCTCACGCTGGTCGGGCCGGGGGCAGTGGTGCGCGCTGAAGCGACGGGCACCGACAAGTATGCTGCGTTCGACGTTGCCATCGCCCGTCTCCTCGAACGGGTCAGACGTGCGAAGGACAGGCGGAAGGTCCATCGTGGCCAGCATCGCCCGACGTCCCTTCGCGAGGCGAGCACAGGGGGCTTCAGCGTCGTCGACATCACACCGGCGCCGGTCGCGGTCCTCGAGCAGGTACGAACCGGAGCTGTTCCCGTCGTCGCCGACGAGGTCGAACCCGGGGAGGACTCCGACGACTACTGCCCGGTCGTCATCCGCAAGAAGGTGTTCGCATCCGTGCCGATGACGGTGGACGACGCTCTCTACTACATGGAGCTCGTCGGGCACGACTTCTACCTCTTCATCGACCAGGAGACGGAGCGGCCGAGCGTCGTCTACCGTCGCAAAGGCTGGGACTACGGTGTGATTTCGCTCGACGAAGACGCCGATGAGCTGCAGGAGGTCGCGACGGCGAGCCGAAAGCTCAGCCACTGAGCCGCTGACCGCGTTCGGGGGCCGAGCAGGCTCAGCCCCCGAACAAGTAGCATTGCTATAGTTGCCGGCTGCGGTCGGTTAGTCACCCGTGCGTCCGGCCGGACGACAGGCGCATGGCGCCCAGACATACAAAGTGGAGTGCATCAGTGGCCTCAGTACTGGAAAAGGTTCTCCGTGTCGGCGAGGGGCGGATCCTTCGCAAGCTCGAGGGATACGCCAAGGCGGTCAACGCTCTGGAAGACGACTTCCAGGAGCTCACCGACGAGGAGCTGAAACACGAGACCGTCGAGCTGCGGGAGCGCTACAGCAATGGCGAGTCCCTCGACGACCTCCTCCCCGAAGCGTTCGCCGCAGTTCGTGAGGCGGCGAAGCGGACCCTGGGCATGCGGCACTTCGACGTGCAGATCATGGGCGGCGCGGCCCTGCACCTCGGCAACATCGCGGAGATGAAGACCGGTGAGGGCAAGACGCTCGTCGCCACCACCGCCGCCTACCTGAACGCCATCGCCAGCCGAGGCGTGCACGTGGTGACGGTGAACGACTACCTCGCGAGCTACCAGAGCGAGCTCATGGGCCGCGTCTTCCGTGCCCTCGGCATGTCGACCGGCGTGATCCTCGCAGGCCAGACCCCGGAGGAGCGGCGCGAGCAGTACGCCGCAGACATCACCTACGGCACGAACAACGAGTTCGGCTTCGACTACCTGCGCGACAACATGGCGTGGCAGGCGAGCGACATGGTCCAGCGCGGGCACTTCTTCGCCATCGTCGACGAGGTCGACTCGATCCTCATCGACGAAGCCCGTACGCCGCTGATCATCTCCGGCCCGGCCTCCGGTGAGGCCAACCGGTGGTTCAACGAGTTCGCGAGCCTCGCGAACCGGCTGACCCCCGACGTCGATTACGAGGTCGACGAGAAGAAGCGCACCGTCGGCGTCCTCGAGCCGGGCATCGAGAAGGTCGAGGACTACCTCGGGATCGACAATCTCTACGAATCCGCGAACACCCCGCTCATCTCGTTCCTGAACAACGCCATCAAGGCGAACGCTCTCTTCAAGCGCGACAAGGACTACGTCGTGATGAACGGCGAGGTTCTCATCGTCGACGAGCACACCGGCCGCATCCTCATGGGTCGTCGCTACAACGAGGGCATCCACCAGGCGATCGAGGCCAAAGAGGGCGTCGCGGTCAAGGCCGAGAACCAGACGCTTGCGACCGTGACCCTGCAGAACTATTTCCGCCTCTACAAGAAGCTCTCCGGCATGACCGGTACCGCCGAGACCGAGGCGGCGGAGTTCATGAGCACGTACAAGCTCGGCGTCGTGCCGATCCCGACGAACAAGCCGATGCAGCGCCTAGACCAGTCCGACCTCGTCTACAAGAACGAGGAGGCGAAGTTCGGCCAGGTCGTCGAGGACATCGTCCGTCGCCACGAGAAAGGTCAGCCCGTCCTCGTCGGCACGACGAGCGTCGAGAAGAGCGAGTACCTCTCGCGCCTGCTCGCCAAGAAGGGCGTGCGCCACGAGGTCCTCAACGCCAAGAACCACGCCCGTGAGGCGGCCATCGTCGCGCAGGCGGGCCGTCTCGGCTCGGTGACCGTGGCCACCAACATGGCCGGGCGCGGCACCGACATCATGCTCGGCGGAAACGCCGAGTTCATCGCCGTGGCAGAGATGAACGCTCGCGGACTCTCGCCGGTCGAGACCCCCGACGAGTACGAGGCCGCGTGGGACGA
Organism: Leifsonia sp. Ger2509; assembly: GCF_055231915.1. Lineage (NCBI taxonomy): Bacteria > Bacillati > Actinomycetota > Actinomycetes > Micrococcales > Microbacteriaceae > Leifsonia > Leifsonia sp. Ger2509. The sequence continues at coordinate 1,079,727 of NZ_JBUYVB010000003.1, read as the reverse complement.
TGTCTACAACGAGGTCAAGGCGAAGGTCCAGGAAGAGGCCGACAAGGTCATCGATGCCGGTGGTCTCTACGTCCTCGGCACGGAGCGGCACGAATCGCGTCGGATCGACAACCAGCTGCGCGGCCGCAGCGGACGCCAGGGCGACCCCGGTGAGAGCCGTTTCTACCTGTCGCTGACGGACGACCTGATGCGCCTCTTCAATGCCGGCGCGGCCGAGAGCCTGATGGGGCGTGGAAACGTTCCGGAAGATCTCGCGATCGAGTCCAAGGTCGTCAGCCGGGCCATCCGGAGCGCCCAGTCGCAGGTCGAGGCGCGAAACGCGGAGATCCGCAAGAACGTGCTCAAGTACGACGACGTGCTGAACCGCCAGCGCGAGGCGATCTACAGCGACCGGCGTCACATCCTCGAGGGTGACGACCTCCACGAGCGCACCCAGAAGTTCCTCACCGACGTCATCGACGAAGTGCTCGACTCTCACACCTCTGACGGCAACGGCGACGACTGGGACTTCGACGCGCTGTGGGGCGAGCTCAAGACGCTCTACCCCGTGGGTGTCACCATCGACGAGGTCATCGCGGAGGCTGGAAACCGCGGACGGATCAACCGCGAGTTCATGCGCCGCGAGATCCTGTCGGATGCGCGGCTGGCCTACCAGCGTCGCGAAGAGAGCCTCGGCTCGCCCGCGATGCGCGAACTCGAGCGCCGTGTCGTCCTGTCGGTGATCGACCGCCGCTGGCGCGATCACCTCTATGAGATGGACTACCTGAAGGACGGCATCGGCCTGCGCGCCATGGCCCAGCGCGACCCGCTGGTCGAGTACCAGCGCGAAGGCTATGCGATGTTCCAGCAGATGATGGGCCAGATTCGCGAAGAGACGGTCGGCTTCCTTTTCAACCTCGAGGTCGAAGTCAACCAGGCGCCCGGTGAAGTGGCCGGACCGTCGGTCGCGGCGAAGGGGCTCGCCCGTGCCGAAGCCGAACAGCAGCGGTTGAGCTACTCGGCTCCGAGCGACTCGGGGGGAGTCGAGGTGCGCAACCAGCGCGGACAGCTCGAGCAGGCGGCGACAGCCCGTGCGCAGCGCGCCCAGGCCGAAGCCAACGCCCCTGCGCAGCAGGCGCCGCAGGCTCCCGCCCAGCGCGGCGCCTTCGGCCAGCGTGTCGAGGAGGAGCAAGCGCCGGTGAACCGTGCCGAGCGTCGTGCGCAGGAGAAGAAGCGCCGCTGAGTACCTGCCGGGTCTTCGTCCGCGTCTCCATCGGGAGGCAGGTCGCGAGCCGGAGCCGATGACGCCGAGGAGCCCGAGCTCCCCGGCGTCATCGCTGCCTTCCCCGTGCCCGCAGAGCGGGCGAGGGCTGCCCGGCTCAGAGCACGTTGATCGCGCTCGCCCGCCAGCGGCCGTCGAAGGACTCGAGCCTGATCGCGACGGCGCGCGACCGGGAACGCTGGTGAACGACCACGACCGCCTCGATCACGTCGTCGCGCGGAAAAGTGATCCGTGGTTCGCCCACTGTGAGCTGCGGACGGCGGACGGTGCCGCCGGTGATCCTCCTCGCACGGCTGGCGAGGACGACCCGCTTGAGCAGGTGACGGTAGACGTCGTCGGTCACCCAGCGAGACAGCTGGTCCAGACCACGGACGCCCGCGAGCACCTCGACGACGCAGCGGGCGAGGTTCACCAGGAGCGTCGAGGGCTCAGGGAGACCGAAGGGGACACCAGCGCGTGCACCGAAATAGTCGTCGCGCACGTCGGGCGGCGCCTCGGGCGGACGCCGCCGGCGAGTGCCGACGGAGTGCTCGCGGTCGTCGTTCAACGCATGGCTCATAGATTCCCCTCGCTCAGAGCCCGCCGCTGGGCGGACAGCATCGTGTCGTAGCGCCGGCCGTCGCAACAGACGTACTGTCGCCACCCGAGGCCCGCCCTGCCCGGGGAATCGGTCGCGCTGATCTGCAACTCAAGCAGCTATCGCAGGCCGCTGTCCAGAGACCACAGGCCGTGTGGATAACTCCGGGCGCGCGAACGGCGGGCGCAGCACGTCTGCCTAGACTATGAAGGTGTCGACGCTCAGTGATCTCGTGCTTGCCCAGGGCCGCTCCTCCGAGGCCGACGTCGACTGGCTGCACATGCTCGTCGGCGACTGGCAGCTCCTCGCCGATCTCGCGTTCGCCGACATCGTCCTCTGGGTCCCCACCGACGACGGCAGTTTCGTCGCTGTCGCCCATGCGCGCCCGTCGAGCGCCGCCACGCTGTTCTACCGCGACTTCGTCGGCCAGCGAATCAAAGCCGAGTGGCGCTCGCAGGTGACCGAGGCGTTCGAGACCAAGCGCATCATCGACACGTCGGCACCCGACTGGTTCGAGGAGACGCCCACCCGGGTGCGCGCGGTTCCCGTGATCCGACGGCTGAGCGCCGTGTCACCGCAGACCGCTGATCAGCCGGTGGCCGTGATCACCCGCCACTCGAACTTGAGTGAGGCTCGCACACCCAGTCGCCAGGAACTGACCTTCAACGACTGCGCCAACGACCTCTTCAACATGATCGCGACGGGCGACTTCCCCGACCTCGGGGCTCCCACCGGCCCGCGGCGCGGCGCGCCCCGCGCATCCGACGGTCTCCTTCGACTCGACGTCGACGGAGTGACGACCTTCGCCAGCCCGAACGCCCTGTCGGCGTTCAACCGGATGGGCTTCACCGATGAACTCGAAGGCGAGTCGCTCGCCGAGGTCACCACGCGCCTGCTCAGCGGGCGCATGGTCGTCGACGAGTCATTGCCGCTGGTCGTCACCGGGCGCGCGCCCTGGCGCACCGACATCGAAGCGCGCGGGGTGACGGTGTCGCTCCGCGCCATCCCGATACGCAACCGCGGAGAGCGCGTGGGCGCGATTGTGCTCTGCCGCGACGTGAGCGAACTGCGTCACCAGGAGCGCGAGCTCATCACCAAGGACGCGACCATCCGCGAGATCCACCACAGAGTGAAGAACAACCTCCAGACTGTGGCCTCCCTGTTGCGCATCCAGGCCAGGAGAACGCACTCCGACGAGGCGCGCGAGGCGCTCAGTCAGGCGATGCGTCGTGTCGCGGCGATCGCTGTCGTGCACGACACGCTCTCGACGGGGCTCGCACAGATCGTGGACTTCGATGATGTCTTCGATCGTGTCCTGCTGCTTGTGGCGGAGGTGGCGTCGAGTCACAACACCACGGTTCACCCCAAGTCGTCGGGGAGTTTCGGAGTGCTGCCGAGCGAATACGCGACACCGCTTGCGCTCGCGCTGACCGAACTGGTCACCAACGCCGTCGAACACGGGCTGGCCGGCCGCGAAGGTCAGGTCGAGATCATCGCCGACCGCTCCGAGGATGCGCTCACCGTCAAGGTGGTCGACAACGGCTCAGGGCTGCCGGAGGGCAAGGTCGGTTCCGGGCTCGGGACGCAGATCGTGCGCACCCTCATCCAGGGAGAGCTGGGCGGGACGATCGACTGGCACACGATGATGGGCCAGGGCACAGAAGTGACGATCGATGTTCCGCTGCGCTACCTCACGAAGGCCTGATCGCCGAAGCGGGTCTCATCGGCTGCGGAGTCGCCGAGGATCCTCTGCGCCGCACGAGGCTAGGTGTTCGATGTGCAGCGGCAGAGGCCTCGAAGGCGCCCTCCGTCAGGAAGCGCGACGGGCGCGTGCAGCGCGGCGCTTGAGTGCGCGACGCTCGTCTTCGGAAAGACCACCCCAGACGCCGGAGTCCTGCCCGGTCTCGAGCGCGTACTGCAGGCAGATCTCGGTGACGGTGCAGCGTGCGCACACCGATTTCGCCTTGTCGATCTGGTCGACGGCAGGACCTGTGTTGCCGACAGGGAAAAACAGTTCCGGGTCAGCGGTGAGGCAGGCTGCCTTGTCGCGCCAGTCCATGGGGGTGCTCCTTTGTTGCCGAGTGCATGGCCGAACGGCCTGAAATGCGGGTAAGCGTCGAGTTACAGGGTGATTGATCCGTGGGGATGAGACCTGCCCACGACCCTGTGAGCGTCAACTCGACCTCAAATATGCTCCCATACTGGATAAGTCAAATCAACAGTTTTGTATGGGATAACCCTGTGAACACACGCTCGAAACCTTCGGATGGTATGGCTCCGCATGACGCCGCCTCCGGTGCGGCCCGTCCGCCGCTGCTCATCGTCCTCGCCGTCCTGCTCTTCCTCGAGGCCGCAGGCGCGATCGCGCTTGTCATCTGGCTCGCTGTCGAGCTCGCCGCAGCGAGTTCCGGAGCGTACGCGAGCGGCATCGCACTTCTCCTCCTTGCGATCCTCGCCGCAGGCTGGATCCTCTTCACCGCCGTCTCGACGCTGCGCCTGAAGTCGTGGGTGCGCGCATCCGCCGTGACCTGGCAGGTGCTGCAGATCGCCGTCGCGATCGGCAGCTTCCAGGGGCTGTACGCACGCCCCGACCTCGGCTGGGCGCTACTCGTGCCGGCCCTCGCCGGCATCGGACTCGCCCTCGCCCCGTCCGTCGTGCGTGCGACCACTCGCAACAAATCGGAACACGATTAGTCCTGCGCGGGAACAGAAGCAAGACTCGAATCGTTATGGCGAATATCGTGACTGACACAACTAATGCCACCCGTGCGCCCTCATCCACCGTCGATACCGCCCGAGCTGGCTACCCGCAGTGGCGGGCCTGGCGCCTGCAGACCGTGACCGGACCGACCGGCAACCTGAGCCTCATCGAGACGCGGTGGCTTTCCGCCGAAGACGAGACCACTCCCGAAGATGCCGTGGCCGGCCTTCCGGCATCCGTCGTGGCCACTCCGATCCAGAGGCGCAACCTCGACACCGGCGAGCCGGAACGGGGAATCCGGCTCTGGGATGCGCAGTCACCCGCGATCCGCGCATTCGAGACGGTCACGGCCTTCCCGTTCAATCCCGACTGGGTGATCGAGGCTGAGTTCACACCTGTCTCGACCGAGCGCACGGTGCCGTTCGAGCACATCCGCGACAACGGCGGCACCCGCGATCTCGTCGTCCCCGGTGACATCACGTTCACGCTCGACGGTGTCGACTACTCGCTGAGCGCCTTCGACGACGACGGCACCCTCTTGCTGGTCTTCGGCGATGCGAGCAACGGCGACGACGGCCCGCAGGGCACCTATGCATCCGGCCGCTTCCTGTTCGTGAATCGTGCCGGAGACGACCCGGAGCGCGTCGTGCTCGACTTCAACCGGGCTTTCGTCCCGCCCTGCGGCTTCTCTGCGCAGTACAACTGTCCGTTGCCGCCGCGCAACAACCGCTTCGACCGCGTCGTCGACGCAGGCGAGAAGCGCGTCGTCTTCCGCGACGGCTACGACGTGCACTGAAGCACGACCGCACGACACCCCCGACCCGCATGATCCGGCGGGGCTGGTACAGCCCTGCCTCCAACACACAGCACTCACAGCACTCACAGCACTCACAGCACTCACAGCACAGGAGATCACTTGAGAAAGTCAACGACGGCCGTCATCGCGACCGCCATCGCAGCAACGCTCGCTCTCGCCGGCTGCTCGGGCGGCGCTTCCCAGAGCTCGTCCGGAAACAGCGCATCCATCGCCGTCGGCTCGCTCTACGAGCCCCAGAACCTCGACAACACGGGCGGCGGCGGCCAGGGCGTGAGCGAGGCGTTCAACGGCAACGTGTACCAGGGCCTGTTCCAGCTGACCGACGACGGCAAGGTCGTCCCGCAGCTGGCGACGAAGACCGCCGTCTCCAGCGACGGCCTCACCTACACGTTCACGCTGCGCGACGGAGTGACGTTCCACTCGGGCAAGGCGCTGACCTCTGCGGACGTCAAGGCGAGCATCGAGCGGGTCGTCGCGCCCGACTCGCAGTCGGCCCGCAAGTCCAGCTTCGCCGTCGTCTCCACGATCGCCACCCCGGACGCGAAGACCGTCGTGGTCACGCTGAAGAGCCGCTCGATCTCGTTCGTGTACAACCTCAGCTACATCTGGATCATCAACGCTGAGGCGAAGAACCTGAAGACCAGCGAAGACGGCACGGGTCCGTACAAGCTCGGCTCGTGGAAGCGCGGAAGCTCGCTCAGCCTCGAACGCTGGAGCGGCTATTGGGGCACGCCGGCGAAGAACAAGGAAGTCGTCTTCGACTACTTCACCGACGCCACCGCGCTGTCGAATGCCCTGCTGACCAACCAAGTCGACGTCGTGACCAGCGTCCAGAGCCCGGATGCGCTCGCCCAGTTCGAGAGCAACAAGGACTTCGTCGTCAACAACGGCAAGTCCACGACCAAGGAGCTCCTCGCCTTCAACGACCGCGTCGCGCCGTTCAACAAGACCGAGGTGCGCAAGGCGGTCTACTCGGCCATCGACACCAAGAAGCTCCTGAACTCCATCTGGGGCAAGTACGGCACGCTGATCGGTTCGATGGTGCCCCCGACCGACCCGTGGTACGAGGACCTCACGAAGGTGAACCCGTACGACGTGACGCTCGCCAAGAAGGAGCTGGCCGAGGCCGGCTACCCGAACGGATTCTCTTTCACCCTCGACACCCCCACCTACGACCCGCACCCCGCGGTCGCCGAGTTCCTCAAGAGCGAACTCGCAAAGGTCGGGATCACGGTCAACATCAACTCGATCTCGGCCGACCAGTGGTACAGCAAGGTGTTCAAGGAGCAGAACTTCCAGGCGACGCTGCAGGAGCACGTCAACGACCGCGACGTCGTCTGGTACGGAAACCCGGACTTCTACTGGGGCTACAACAACCCGCAGGTGACGAAGTGGGTCGACGAAGCCGAGCAGTCGACCACCCAGGCAGAGCAGACGGCCAAGCTGAAGCTCGTGAACGAGCAGATCGCGAAGGATGCGGCCAGCGCCTGGCTGTACCTCTACCCGCAGATCGTGGTCGCGTCGAGCACCCTGAGCGGCTACCCGCTGAACGGGCTCAACTCGCAGTTCTACGCCTACGACATCGTCAAGAAATAGCACCAGAGAGAACGGCCACGGCGCTTCGGGGCGCGCGATCCGCAAGGGCCGCGCCCCGGAGCGTCTAGCCTTGAACACGCCATGACCACGTACCTGCTCCGACGATTCGCCTTCCTGGTCGTCTCGTTGCTGCTTGCGATGGTGGTGCTGTTCATCCTGCTCCGCGTCCTGCCCGGCGACCCGTCGAACGCCCTCCTGTCCGTCAACGCGACGAAGGAGCAGATCGCGGCGGCCCAAGCACAGGTCGGCTCCGACCAGCCGCTGCTGCAACAGTTCGCGACCTGGTTCGGCGGAATGCTCACCTTCAACCTGGGGGAGTCGTTCATCACGTCGCTGCCGGTCGGCCCCGAGATCGCCTCGCGGCTGGCGGTGACCATTCCGCTCACGCTGCTCGCGTTCGTCATCGCCCTCGTCCTCGCGCTGGTCATCGGCTTCGTCGCCGCCTGGAAATCGAACACCTGGTACGGCGTCGCCCTGTCGGCGATCTCGCAGCTCGGGATCGCGGTGCCCGTGTTCTGGGTCGGGATCCTGCTCGTGAGCGCCTTCTCGATCAACCTCCGGATCTTCCCGTCCGGCGGGTTTCCGCGCGACGACTGGGCCGATCCGGCATCCGCGCTCACCTCGCTCGCGCTTCCGGTGATCACCGTCGCCGTCGTGATGAGCGCATCCATCGCCCGGTACGTGCGCAGCGCGACGCTCGATGTCATCGGTAGCGACTACCTCCGCAACGCCCGCGCGCTCGGTTCGAGCTTCGGCCAGGCGATGCGGCGCCACGGCGTGCGCAACGGGTCCGTTCCGGTGATCTCGATTCTCGGAATCGAGCTGGCGACGACGTTCCTCGGAGCCGTGGTCGTCGAGAGCGTGTTCACCCTTCCGGGACTCGGAAGCATGCTCCTCAAGGCCATCGCGCAACACGATTATCCGAACATCCAGGGCATCCTCTTCGTCAGCACGCTCGCCGTGCTGATCATCGGCTTCGCCGCAGACGTGCTGCAGCGCATCATCGACCCGCGCCTGCGCCAGAGCATCTCGGGCAACCGATGAGCGCCGTTGTCGAGCAGGCCGCGGGAGGTGCTCAGGCACCCACCCGTCGCAGGAGCAGGTCGGCGACCCTCGGTATCGGGGCGGTGCTCGTCGGCGTCGTCGTGCTGGTCGCCGTGCTGTCGCTCGTGTGGCTTCCGTATGCACCCGCGGACATCTCAGGCAGCCGCCTCGAGGGCCCCGGGGCGTCGCACCTGCTCGGAACGGACAAGCTCGGACGCGATCTGCTGACCCAACTGATGATCGGCGCCCGCATCGCGCTCACCGTCGGCATCGGATCGGTCGCCATCGGAGCGTTCATCGGTGTGACGCTCGGGCTGCTCGCGGCCTTCGCAGGTACCTGGCTCGACGACACGATCTCGGCTGCACTCGACATCGTCATCGCGTTCCCGACGCTTCTGCTCGCGATGCTGATCGTCGCCGCCCAGGGGGCGTCGCTCGGGTCGGCGATCCTGGCGATCGGCCTCGCGATGTCCGCCGTCGTCGCCCGGCTCACCCGGGTGCTCGCCAAGCGGATCCTCTCGCAGCAGTATGTGACCGCCGCCCGGACCTCGGGGACGGGCTGGGCCGGCATCGTGGCCCGGCACATCCTCCCGAACATCTGGCCGACGCTCAGCGTCAACCTCGCTCTCCAGTTCGGTGTCGCCGTGCTCGCCGAGGCGAGCCTCTCGTACCTGGGACTCGGGGCTCCGCCGCCGAACGCCTCGTGGGGGCGACTGCTCCAGGAGGCGCAGGGAACCGTCTCGACGGCGCCGGTGGGTGCGATCGCGCCAGGGGTCGCCCTGGTCGTGCTCGTGATCGGCGTCAACCTCGTCGCCGACGGGCTTCGCGACGTCGCCGATCCGACACGGAGGAGGTCCCGATGAGCGCACTGCTCGAGGTCACGTCACTGGGTGTCGCGGCTGCCGATGGGTCCCCACTCGTCCACGCCGTGAGCTTCAGCGTCGAGCCCGGTGAGCGCATCGGGCTCATCGGAGAGTCGGGCTCGGGCAAATCCCTCACATCCTTCGCCGTCACCGGTCTGCTGCCCGCCGGGCTGACGGCGTCCGGAAGTGCCGTCCTGGATGGCGTCGAAGTCGTGGGCGCCCGCGAACGCGACCTGGTCCCGCTGCGGGGACGGACCGCATCCGTCGTGTTCCAGGAACCCCTGACCGCACTCGACCCGCTCATGCGGCTCGGCGATCAGGTCGCAGCGCCCCTGAGACGCCACCTCGGGCTCCGCGGGGCCGCACTCCGCGCCGCGGTCGTCGAGGCGCTGGCCGAGGTCAGCCTCCCGGACCCGCAGCGGATCGCGAAAGCGTACCCGCACGAGATCTCAGGCGGACAGCGCCAGCGCGTCGCCATCGCGGCCGCACTCGCCTGCCACCCGCGTCTGCTGATCGCCGACGAGCCGACGACCGCGCTGGACGTGACGGTCCAGGACGAGATCCTCAGCCTGCTCGACAGGATCGTCGCCGAACGTGGGATGGCCCTCCTCTTCGTCAGTCACGACCTCGCCGTCGTAGCGCGGATGACCGACCGGGCGCTGGTGCTCCGTGCCGGGCGGGTCGTCGAGAGCGGGCCGGTCGACCGGCTCCTAAGAGCCCCTGAGGACCCGTACACGACCGAACTCGTGCGGAGTGCGCGGGCCCTCGACGCCGCGCTGGAGGTGTCATGAGCGCCATCCTGGAGTTGCGGGACGCGGGCTACAGGTACCGGGGGAGCGACAAGCCGGCCCTCGAGGCCGTCTCCTTCGCTGTGGAGGCCGGGCACAGCGTCGGACTGGTCGGGGAGTCCGGAGCAGGCAAGACCACACTGCTGTCGCTTCTCCTCGGGCTGTCCGCGCCGACGAGCGGACAGGTGCTGTTCGACGGCGAACGGCTCGACCTGAAGGACAGAGCGCGGATGCGCGGATTCCGTCGCGCGGTCCAGACCGTCTTCCAGGATCCGTACTCGTCGCTCGATCCGCGCCAGAGCGTCGGCCGGATCATCGCCGAGCCGCTGCGCTCGCTCGGCATCGCACGCGGAGCGGATGCTGCGGCACGCGTCGCCGAGGCCCTCGAGTCGGTCGGGCTCCCCGCGGATGCGGTCAGCCGCTACCCGCACGAATTCTCCGGCGGCCAGCGTCAGCGCATCGCCATCGCGCGTGCGGTGGTCGGGCATCCGCGGCTGCTGCTCGCGGACGAGCCGGTCAGCGCGCTCGATGTTACGACGCGCATCCAGATCATCGACCTTCTGGGCGAGCTGGGCGAGACCCGCGGTCTGACCGTCGTCATGGTCTCGCACGATCTCAGTGTCGTCGCGGCGCTCTGCCAGCGCACCGTCGTGCTGCGAGGCGGCCGTGTGGTCGAGCAGGGAGAGACACCCGATGTGCTCGGCTCGCCGCGCGAGGACTACACGCGGCGGCTGCTGGAGTCGGTTCCGCGCCTGCCCGCGTAGGGGCTACGCGTCGATGCCGAGCTTCTTGCGGAGGCTCGCGACGTGCCCCGTCGCCTTCACGTTGTACAGCGGCAGGCGCACCGTGCCGTCGGGGTTCACGACGAACGTCGACCGCAGCACGCCGGTGACGGTCTTGCCGTACAGCGACTTCTCGCCGTAGGCGCCGTACGCCTGGTGGACAGCGAGGTCCTCGTCGGAGAGCAGCGGGAAGTTCAGCCCGTCGTGCTCCTGGAACTCCTTGTTCTTCGCCGGGACATCCTTCGAGATGCCGATGACCCGGTAGCCGGCGGATTTTAGCGAGTTGAGGTTGTCGCGGAAGTCGCACGCCTCCGTCGTGCATCCCGGTGTCATCGCCGCCGGGTAGAAGTAGACGATCACGTTCTCGCCGGCGAAGTCGCCCAGCGAGACGTCGTTCGAGTCCTGGTCCTTCAGGGTGAAAGCGGGTGCCGTAGCACCGGCTTCGAGTCGTTCTGCAGTCATGCTCCAACGCTACCGCGAGCCGCCCGCCGCGACGCCCGCGAACGTCGTCAGGAGGCGCTGGAGCGAGTCGAGACGCGCGCGTCCGGTCTCACCCAGCCTGCCCTCCTCGACGGCCTCCTCGATCGCGCAGTCGGGCGCATCCGGCAGGTGGGTGCATCCCCGGGGGCAGTCCTCGGCGACGGTGGCGAGGTCGCTGAACGCCTTGAGGATGCTGTCGGTGTTGACATGTCCGAGCCCGAACGAGCGCACGCCCGGCGTATCGATCACCCAGCCGCGACCCTCCGGGGTGTCGACGCGAAGCGAGACCGTCGACGACGAGGTGTGGCGTCCACGTCCCGTCACCGCGTTGACGACGCCGATCGCCCGGTGTGCGCCCGGGACGAGCTCATTCACCAGCGTGGACTTGCCGACACCCGAGTGCCCGACGACGACCGTGTCGTGGCCGACGAGGGCAGCGCGGATGACGTCGACCGGGATCGCGTCCTCCCGGCTCGTGAACACAGGAAGGTCGAGTCCTGCGAAATTCTGGAGGAACTCGGACGGGTCGGCGAGATCGATCTTCGTCACGCAGAGCATCGGTTCGATTCCCGCGTCGTACGCCGCGACGAGGTAGCGGTCGACGAGCCTCGTGCGCGGTTCGGGGTTCGCGGCCGCGACGACGATCAGCATCTGGTCCGCGTTCGCCACGATGACGCGCTCGACCTCGTCTGTGTCGTCGGCGCTTCTCCGCAGCAGGGTCGTGCGTGGCTCGATGCGAACGATCCGGGCGAGGCTTCCCTCCTCGCCGCTGGTGTCGCCCACGATCGCGACGCGGTCGCCGGTGACGATGGCCTGGCGGCGCAGTTCGCTGGCACGGGCGGCCGTCAGCTGGCGTTCATCCGCCGTGTTCTCGTCGAGCATGACGGTGTAGCGGCCGCGATCGACGCCCAGCACGCGCCCGATCTTCGCGTCGCTGTGTTCGGGGCGCGTCTTCGTGCGGGGGCGCGATCCTTTGCGGTTCGGGCGGGTCCGGATGCTCGACTCGTCGAACTCGTCCTCGTCGTCCTCGTCGGCGCCGTCGTCCCACCAGCTCACCGCGGCCGCCTTCGCATCTAGGCGGCGCCGTCCGTGAGCATCGCCTGCCACAGCTGTGTGAACTGCGGAAGCGTCTTCGCCGTCGTCGCGACGTTTTCGATCTCGACGCCGGGCACAGCGAGCCCGACGATCGCGCCGGCGGTGGCCATCCGGTGGTCGTGGTAGCTGCGCCAGACGCCGCCGTGCAGCGGGCGCGGAACGATCCGCAGGCCGTCCTCCAGTTCGAGGACCTCGCCGCCCAGGCCATTGATCTCGGCGGCGAGAGCGGCCAGCCGGTCGGTCTCGTGGTGGCGGATGTGCCCGATCCCGGTGACCTCGCTCGGCCCGTCAGCCAGGGCGGCGAGAGCGACGACCGCTGGCGCGAGTTCTCCGCCGGTGGTCAGATCGAGTGTGACGCCCTGGATCCCGCCGGCGCGGACGCCGCCGGCGGACACGGTGAGGCGGTCGCCGACGACCTCGACCGTCGCGCCGAAGAGAGGGAGGATGCCGGCCAGATCGGCCCCGACCTGCGTCGTCGTGGATGGCCATCCCGTGATCGTGACGCTGCCGCCCGCGACCAGTGCCGCCGCGAGGAATGGTGCTGCGTTGGAGAGGTCGGGCTCGATGTCCACATCGGTGGCGCCGATCGCGCCGGCCGACACCGTCCACTCGCCCTGGGCGGGAGAACCGACGAAGACACCGCGCGCAGCGAGGGCGGCGATCGTCATCTCGATGTGGGGGAGGCTCGGCAGGCGTTCGCCCTCGTGGGTGAGGTGCAGCCCGTCGTCGAAGCGTGCCGCAGACAGCAGGAGCGCGGAGACGAACTGGCTCGACGACGACGCATCGATGGTGATCCTCCCGCCGGCGACCCGTCCCGTGCCGTGGACGGTGAAGGGGAGGCTGCCACGTCCGTCGTCGTTGATGTCGACGCCGAGATCGCGCAGCGAGGTGATCATGGCCTTCATGGGGCGGCCCCGGGCCGACTCGTCGGCATCGAACGTCGTCGGTCCGAGTGCGAGACCCGCGACCGGCGGGACGAAGCGCATCACTGTCCCGGCAAGGCCGCAGTCGATCGTGGTGCTGCCGAACAGCTCCTCCGCGGGAGTGACGCGGAAGTCGGGACCGAACGCCCCGGAGCCAGGGACCTCGTCGATGGCGGTGCCGAGCGCGCGGAGAGCCTGCACCATGTTCGCGCTGTCGAGCGAGTGGAGGGGGCTGCGGATCAGCGACGGGCCATCGGCCAGTGCGGCGAGGACCAGCTCACGGTTGGTCAGCGATTTCGACCCGGGGAGAGAGACGGATGCGCGCAACGGACCGTCGGCGACCGGCGCAGGCCACAGCACGTTGGGGTCGTCGGCGGCCCTGTCGCCGTAAGGGTCGAAGTCCGGAGCGGAATATTTCGAGATCAGCATTGTTGTCAAGATTATCCGCGATCGGCCGCGGTGGAGGCGCGAGAACCTGAGGAAGGATGGCTGAGCATGGCAGCAACCGCTGTTCAGGCAGCTGAGCGTCCCTCGGAACTCGCAGAAGCTGCACTGCTCGCAGAACTAGACTGGCCCGTGATGACCACCGCACCAGAAGATCTCGGATCCCTCTTCGAAGAGCAGGCGCTCCCGTACATGGACCAGCTGTACGCGGCTGCCCTGCGGATGACGCGCAATCCCGCCGACGCACAGGACCTCGTCCAGGAGACGTTCGTCAAGGCATACGCGGCGTTCCGGCAGTTCGAGCAGGGTACGAACCTGAAGGCGTGGCTGTACCGCATCCTCACCAACACGTTCATCAACACGTATCGCAAGAAACAGCGCGAGCCGTACCAGGGCACCATCGACGAGCTCGAGGACTGGCAGCTCGGTGGCGCTGAATCGACGACCGCATCCACGACGCGGTCCGCTGAAGCCGAAGCGATCGATCACCTCCCGGACAGCACCGTCAAGGATGCCCTCCAGGCCATTCCGGAGGACTTCCGGATGGCCGTGTATTTCGCTGACGTCGAAGGCTTCTCCTACCAGGAGATCGCCGACATCATGAAGACCCCCATCGGCACCGTGATGAGCCGCCTCCATCGCGGTCGCCGCATGCTGCGGGAACTGTTGACTGACTATGCGCACGAGCGGGGACTCTCCGCCGTGCAGACCCCCAGGAGTGCGAAATGACCGACTGCGGCTGCGACAAAGCCAAAAAGGATCTCGAAGAGTACCTGCACAACGAGCTCTGCAACGAAGACGCTGCGGACATTCGTGAGCACCTCGAGAACTGTGCAGACTGCAACCACGAAGCGCACCTCGGCGTTGTGCTCACTGAGGTCGTGCAGCGGGCGTGCAAAGAGACGGCGCCGGAAGTCCTTCGTGCCCAGGTGCTGCTGAAGATCCGCGAACTCCAGTCGACCCACACTGTCTGAGCCGACCCGGCACCGCGTTAGTTCGGCGAAGGGGTTTCGCGCTCAGCCGGCCATGACCGAACTGAGGACGAAGAAGCCCCCGGTGGAGTCGGTGACCTGGCAGAACCGCCCGAACTCGCTGTCCCATGGTTCGCGGACGACCGCTCCGCCGAGTTCCCGCACCCGTGCTGCGCTCGCATCCACGTCGTCCACCCCGAAATACACGAGCCAGCTCGATGGCATGCCCGACGGCAGCACGGTCGCCGCGTCGTAGACACCGCCGACCGGACTGTCGGGGCCGGGGCCGAACGTCACGTAGCGGAAGTCCTCGGTGTCGCTGAGCACTGCGGGATGCCAGCCGAACACGTCGGTGTAGAAGCCCACCTGGGCGTCGAAATCGCGAGCGTTCAGTTCGTGCCAGACGACGGAGCCCACCTCGGCGGCCAGCTCGTAGCCTCGATGTTCGGCCGGCTGCCACAGGCCGACGGCAGCTCCGCCAGGATCCGCGACGACAGCGAGCCTGCCCTGGTCGCCGACGGTCATCGTCGGTGCGAAGACCTGCCCACCGCCGGCGACGACCGTCGCCTCCGTGGACTCGGCGTCCTCGACGAGGAGATACGTCATCCACGAATCCGGGGCATCCGCGCCGCCCATCGCGCCGCCCAGACCGGCCACGCGGTGGCCGTCCTTGAGGAAGGTGACATATCCGTCGTACTGGTCGTCGTCCGAGACGAGAGGCTCCCAGCCGAAGAGACCGGAGTAGAAGTCACGTGACGCTGCGACGTCGTTGCTCATGAAATCCACCCAGCACGGTTCGCCGAGTCGATGGGTCGTCAGGACGGTCATGATGCGCTCCCTACCGCCGGGCGGACCGGCACGAGTCGGCACCGTTCCGATGCCCGCGGCCAGCCTACGACCGTCCTCGGATGCGCCGGAAGGCCCGGATGTGCGGAAGGCCCGGATGTGCGGAAGGCCCGGATGTGCGGAGGGCCCGGATGTGCGGAAGGCCCGGATGCGCGGAACGCCCCGGACGCGGTGTCCGGGGCCTTCCATCGTGTCGTGCGGATGACGCTCAGCTACTGCAGGGTCAGCGCGCGCTGGATGAGCTGCGCCTGCTCCTGTGCGTGACGCTTCGCCGAACCGGCTGCTGGGGACGCGGACGGTGCCCGCGAGATCACGCCGAGCGGACGCGGTCCGAGCTTCGAGGTCTCGAGGATCATGTACGGCCAGGCGCCCTGGTTCTCGGGCTCATCCTGCACCCAGACCAGCTCGGCGTTGGGGTAGGAGTCGACGAGCTGCTTGAGCTGCGTGGCAGGCAAGGGATAGTACTGCTCAACGCGCACGAGGGCGATCTCCGGGTTCGGGTTCTTCTCCAACTCGTTCAGCAGGTCGTAGTAGACCTTGCCGGCCATCAGGAGCACCCGGCGGACCGATCCGCGGTCGCTGATGCGCGCATCGTCGATCACAGGCTCGAACTTGCCCGAGGTGAAGTCGGGAACATCGCTCGACGCGCCGCGGAGTCGCAGCATCGCCTTCGGCGTGAACACCACGAGCGGCTTGCGCGGCCGGGCGTACGCCTGACGACGGAGCAGGTGGAAGTACGATGCCGGCGTCGAAGGCCGTGCGACGGTCATGTTGTTCTCTGCGCACAGCTGCAGGTAGCGCTCGATCCTCGCCGACGAGTGGTCGGGTCCCTGGCCCTCGTAGCCGTGGGGGAGCAGGAGCACCAGCGAAGAACGCTGGCCCCATTTCTGCTCGGCCGACGACACGAACTCGTCGATGATCGTCTGGGCGCCGTTCGCGAAGTCGCCGAACTGCGCCTCCCACAGCACCAGGGCATCCGGTCGCTCCACCGAGTAGCCGTATTCGAAGCCCATCGCCGCGTACTCGCTGAGGAGCGAGTCGTAGATCCAGAACTTGGCCTGGTTGTCGCTGAGGTTCGCCAGCGGCAGCCACTCCTGTCCGTTCGCCCGGTCGTGCAGGACCGCGTGACGTGACACGAACGTGCCGCGGCGGGTGTCCTGGCCGGCCATGCGCACCGGCGTGCCCTCGAGGAGCAGCGAACCGAGCGCGAGCAGCTCGCCGAAGCCCCAGTCGATCCCGCCGTTGCGGCTCATGTCGAGGCGCTTCGTCAGCAGCTGCTGCAGCTTCGGGTGGACCGTGAAACCCTGGGGCGGGTTGTTGAACGCGTCGCCGATGAGGCGGATGACCGCGTCGCTGACCCCCGTCGTCTCGGGCTCGCCCGCGCCGTCCTCGCCCTGCTGGGCTGTCGGGCGTTCGAGGTCCGCGACCGACTTCGCGTCGGCCGTGATGATCGGCATGGAGTTCGTCTGGGCTGCGTGCGTCTCCATGAACGCGCGTTCGAGGCGCTCCTGGAAGTCGCGGTGGGCCTGCTCGTACTCGTCCTGCGTGATGTCGCCACGTCCGACGAGGGCTTCCGTGTAGAGCTTGCGGACGCTGCGCTTGGCCTCGATGAGGTTGTACATCAGCGGCTGGGTCATCGACGGGTCGTCGCCCTCGTTGTGGCCACGGCGGCGGTAGCAGACGAGATCGATCACGACGTCGCGCTTGAACTCCTGGCGGTACTCGAAGGCGAGCTGCGCCACGCGCACGACAGCTTCGGGGTCGTCGCCGTTCACGTGGAAGATCGGCGCCTGGATCGTCTTGGCGACATCCGTCGAGTACACCGACGAACGGGCTTCCGAGGGAGACGTGGTGAACCCGACCTGGTTGTTGATGTTCACGTGGATCGTGCCGCCCGTGCGGTAGGCGCGCAGCTGCGACAGCTGGAGCGTCTCCATGACGATGCCCTGGCCGGCCATCGCGGCGTCGCCGTGGATGAGGATCGGGAGGGTCAGGAACGTCCCGGCCGGGCGGCGGTCCTGCTTCGCGCGGACGATGCCTTCGAGCACGCCGTCGACCGCTTCGAGGTGCGACGGGTTCGCTGCGAGATAGACCGGGATCTCCTCACCGTTCGCACCCTTGAACGTGCCCTCGGTGCCGAGGTGATACTTCACGTCACCCGAGCCCTGCACGGTGCGCGGGTCCTGGGTGCCCTCGAACTCGCGGAAGATCTGGCCGTACGTCTTCCCCGCGATGTTCGTCAGCACGTTGAGGCGACCGCGGTGCGCCATGCCGATCGCGACCTCGTCGAGGCCCTCCTCGGCGGCTCCCTGCAGGATCGTGTCGAGCGCTGCGATCGTCGATTCGCCGCCTTCGAGGCTGAACCGCTTCTGGCCGACGTACTTCGTCTGCAGGAACGTCTCGAAAGCCTCGGCCTCGTTCAGCTTGCCGAGGATGCGCAGCTGCTCGTCGTGCGGGATGGTCTGGTACTTGCGCTCCACCTTCTCCTGGATCCACCGGCGCTGTGCCGGGTCCTGGATATGCATGTACTCGATGCCGATCGTGCGGCAGTACGAGTCGCGCAGCACCCCGAGGATGTCGCGCAGCAGCATCTGGCGCTTGTCGCCACCGAACTGGCCGGTGACGAACTCCCGGTCGAGGTCCCAGAACGTGAGACCGTGGCTCGCGATGTCGAGGTCGGGGTGCGAGCGCTGGACGTACTCGAGCGGATCGATGTCCGCCATCAGGTGTCCGCGCACGCGGAACGCGTTGATCAGCTCCTGCACGCGAGCGGTCTTGTCGACCGCGCTGGCCAGGTCGACGCTGATGTCCGGCGCCCAGTGGATCGGGTCGTACGGGATGCGCAGGGCGGCGAAGATGTCTTCGTAGAAGTTGCGCTTGCCGATGAGCATCTCGTGGACGATCTTGAGGAACTCGCCGGAGCCCGCACCCTGGATGACCCGGTGGTCGTAGGTGCTGGTCAGTGTGATCGTCTTGCCGATCGCCAGCTCGGTGAGCGTGTGCTCGCTCGCGCCCTGGAATTCCGCGGGATATTCGAGGGCTCCGGCGCCGATAATCGCGCCCTGTCCCTTCATCAGGCGGGGGACCGAATGGACCGTGCCGATGCCGCCCGGGTTGGTGAGGGAGATCGTCGTCCCGGCGAAATCGGTCGCCGTGAGCTTGTTGTTGCGGGCCCGCGTGACCAGGTCTTCGTAGGCCGTGAGGAACTCGCCGAAGCCCATCGTGTCCGCGCGCTTGATGCTCGGGACGAGCAGTGCCCGGGTGCCGTCGGGCTTGGGCAGGTCGATCGCGATTCCGAGGTTCACGTGGGCCGGCGCGACGACGGAGGGCTTGCCGTCGACCTCGTCGTAGAACACGTTCTGGCTCGGGAACTCCTTGAGCGCCTGGACGAGGGCCCAGCCGATCAGGTGCGTGAACGAGACCTTGCCGCCGCGTGCACGACGCATGTGGTTGTTGATGACGATGCGGTTGTCGATCAGGAGCTTCGCCGGGATCGTGCGGACGCTTGTCGCCGTCGGGACCATGAGGCTCGCGTCCATGTTCGCCGCGAGGGACTTCGACATCCCGCGCAGCGGCGTCACGACGTCCTGGGGTTCGGGCTCTTCGGCAGCCTGGGTCGACGTGATGACCGGCTGCGGGGCCGTGACCGGTGCATCGGCGGGGACCGGCTGCGGCTTCGGTGCGACCGATGTCGTGCGTGCGACCGGCTGGCTTCCGATCACCGGGATGGGTGCCGTCACCGGGCGGGGTTCGACCGGGGGTGCTGCATTCTCGGGAGCGGACGGCTGTGCTGGTGCAGCCTGGGTGGGCGGTGCTGCCTGAGGCGCCTGGGCCACGGAAGCCTCAGGTGTGGTCGGCTCAGCAGGCGCGGGCGGGTTCGGTTCGGCCGGTGCCGGGACGGTCGGCTCGGTCGGTGTCGGAACGATCGGCTCGCTCGGTGTCGGTGCGACCGGTTCGGTCGAGGATGCGGGAGCCGGAGGTGCGGCGTTCTCGTCTTTCACGGTCGGGTGGTAGGTCTCCAGGATCGGCCACCACGACTTGTCGACCGAGTTCTTGTCCACGATGAACTGTTCGTAGAGTTCGTCCACGAGCCACTCATTGGCTCCGAATTCGCCCGACGATCCGTCGTCGGTTCCCACACCGGTCAATTGGCTCGACACAGCCGATCGCCCACTCTCTCCGTTGATCTCGCATTCGATCAGGCAGCGCTGCGGCCACCTTCTTCTGTCCAGTCGTCAAGCCTAATCCCATTGCCCGAGGGCTGCGGCCGACAGGCTATGGGGATAGCTTTATTCCCATGCAGTTCTATGGGACGACCCCGAGTCACGATCTGACGTACTCCGATGTCTTCCTGGTTCCGTCCCGTTCATCCGTGACGAGTCGGCTCGACGTCTCGCTCGCTCCCGGCGATGGCACCGGAGCCACCATCCCCATCGTCTCGTCCAATATGAATTCGGTCACCGGAAAGCGTCTCGCAGCGACCATCGCCCGACGCGGGGGAATCGGTGTCCTCCCGCAGGACATGCACCTGCAGGACCTGGATGATGCCATCCGCTGGGTGAAGGCGCAGCCTGTCGCGTTCGACACCCCCTATGTGCTCGCACCGGATGAGACCGTCGCAGCAGCTCTGAGGCGGGTTCCCGCCGTCGAAGGACACGGGATCGTCATCCGCGACCAGTCCGGCGAGTACCTCGGGTGCATTTCCGCATCCCAGCTCGGCACCGCTCTCCCGGATGCGCGGCTCGGCGACCTCCTGCACGGTGCGCTCACCTCGCTCGATGCCGACGACATCCCCGACGGCCGCGCCGCGTTCGAGGTCATGAGCGCTGCCGGGCTCGAATTCGCACCCGTCCTCGAACACGGACGTGTCATCGGAACCCTCAGCCTTCGCAGCGCACTGCGGTCGACGATCTACGAACCGGCCGTCGATGCACACGGTCGGCTGCGCGTCGCAGCCGCGGTCGGCATCAACGGTGACGTCGGCGGCAAGGCCAAGGCCCTCGCCGCTGCGGGCGTGGATGTCATCGTGCTCGACACCGCCCATGGCGATCAGGAAGGCATGCGACGGGCGATCGAGACCGTCAAGGGACTCGGACTCGGTCTTCCCATCGTCGCCGGGAACGTCGTCACCGACCAGGCCGTCCGTGATCTCGTGGAGGCCGGAGCGGACATCCTCAAGGTCGGTGTCGGGCCCGGCGCCATGTGCACGACGCGGATGATGACCGCCGTCGGGCGGCCGCAGTTCTCCGCAGTGCTCGAAGCGTCCGCTGCGGCGCGCGAGCTCGGTGCGCACGTGTGGGCGGATGGCGGGGTTCGGTATCCGAGGGACGTAGCGCTCGCGCTCGCCGCTGGTGGAGCGTCGGTCATGATCGGGTCGTGGTTCGCCGGGACCATCGAAGCTCCGGGCACGCTTGATCGTGACGAGAACGGCGCGCTGTACAAGGAGAGCTGGGGGATGGCCAGCACCAAAGCCGTGCAGCAGCGCTTCGAGCGGCTCGACGCCTATGAGCGGGCTCGCAAGACGCTCTTCGCCGAGGGCCTCTCCAGTTCGCGCATCTACCTGGATCCGCTGCGGCCGTCGGTCGAGGATCTGCTGGACATGATCACCACTGGTCTTCGGAGCTCGTTCACGTATGCGGGTGCGCGCTCAGTCGTCGAGTTCCACGATCGTGCTCTGGTCGGCATCCAGTCCGCCGCCGGTTACGAAGAAGGCAAGGCCCTTCCCGTCAGCTGGTGAGTGTCCAGCGGCGCTGGTCGGCCTCCCGGAACCAACTATCCCTCCCGGTATACTTGGCCTGACAATGGACGACCCCCCTTCTGCCGATAGCCCATTCGCCTCGGCGCGGCCAGCGGTCGCGCTGAGCCATGACGGGCGCTCATCCCGGATTCGCGGTGGTCACCATGGCCTATGAGTGGATCATGCTCGGCATCGGAGTGGTGCTGACGATCGGTACGGGCTTGTTCGTCGCGAGCGAGTTCTCACTCGTCAACCTCGACCGCAGCGACCTCGAAGCACGACGCGGACGCGGCGAGACCCGCCTCGGCATGACGATCGCGGCGCTCAAGATCACGTCGACCCACCTGTCGAGCGCCCAACTCGGCATCACGCTCACGACGCTGCTCACGGGTTACACGATGGAGCCTGCGATCAGTTCCCTCCTGACCGGTCCGCTGACATCCATCGGAATCCCGTCCGGCGCGGTCCCTGTCATCGCGACGACGGTCGCCATCGTGGTCGCGACACTGCTGTCGATGATCCTGGGCGAACTGGTCCCGAAGAACTTCGCCCTGGCCCTTCCCATCGCGACGGCCAAACTGGTCATCCCGTTCCAGACCGTCTTCACCGCAATCTTCAAACCGTTCGTCGCGCTCCTCAACGGCACGGCCAACGGGGTGATCCGGCTCTTCGGCTTCGAACCGAAGGAGGAGCTGTCCGGCGCCCGTACAGCGGAGGAACTGTCGTCGCTCGTGCGTCGTTCGGCGTCCGCGGGCGTACTGGAGGCGGATACGGCGACGCTGCTCAGCCGCACGCTCGCGTTCTCGAGCCACTCCGCCTCCGACGTGATGACCCCGCGTCTGAGGATCGCGAGCGTCAAACGCACGGACCCGGCACGGGCGGTCCTCGAGCTCGCGCGCAGCACGGGGTTCTCGCGGTTCCCGGTGGTCGACGAAGACGTGGACGATGTGGTCGGGCTGGTGCACGTGAAGCAGGCGGTCGCGGTGCCCCGGGCACGGCGCGAACGAGTGCCGGTCTCGGCACTGCAGACGGATGCGCTGCGGGTGCCAGAGACGATGAGCCTGGATACTCTGCTCGGCGAGTTGCGAGCGAGCGGCTACCAGATGGCCGTGGTGCTCGACGAGTACGGCGGAACATCCGGGATCGCGACGCTCGAAGACCTGGTCGAGGAGCTCATCGGCGAGGTCGCGGACGAACACGACCGGACCCGCGCGGACGTGGTGCGCGGACGTGATTCGCTGACCTTCCCGGGCATCCTCCGGCCGGATGAGCTGCTCGAGCGTGCGGGTGTCCTGGTGCCGGAGGAGGGACCATACGAGACGGTCGCTGGTTTCGTGATGAACGAGCTCGGCCGACTCCCCGTCGTCGGCGACGAGGTGCTGATCGATGGTGGGATGCTGCGGGTCGAGCGTCTCGACGGTCGCCGTATCGACCGCATCCGCTTCACACCGGACCCGGACGAGCCGCGGGCCATCGATCCGGCTGGTCGGAAGCGAGGCGACGATGAGTGACTGGGCCGGTCTCGCCTGGCTGGTGCTGCTGCTCCTGGTGAACGCGTTCTTCGTCGGGGCCGAATTCGCCGTGATCTCGGCACGTCGGTCCCAGATCGAGCCGCAGGCCGAGCACGGCAAGCGGAGCGCCCGAACGGCGTTGTACGCGATGGAGCACGCGACCCAGATGCTGGCGACGACCCAGCTGGGCATCACGGTGTGTTCGCTGCTCATCCTGAACGTGTCGGAGCCGGCGATCCATCACTTGCTGCAGGGTCCGCTTTCGCTCACGGGATGGCCGGACCAGGTGATCGCGACGATCGCGTTCATCATCACGCTGGTCCTGGTTTCGTTCCTTCACGTCGTGTTCGGTGAGATGGTGCCGAAGAACCTGTCCTTCTCGATGCCGGACCGCGCGGCACTCCTGCTCGCTCCGCCATTGGTCGCGATCGCGCGGGTGTTCCGCCCGATCATCGTGGCGCTGAACGCTTCGGCCAACGCTGTTCTGCGCTTGTTCCGTGTGGAACCGAAAGCCGAAGCTGCCAGCACCTTCACGCTCGATGAGGTGGCGACGATCGTGACCCAGTCGACTCGGGAAGGTGTTCTCACCGATCGCACGGGCGCACTCACGGCGGCATTCGAGTTCACGGAGAAGAAGGTGCACGATGTGGCGCTGCGCCTCGGAAAGCTGGTGTCGCTTCCGCACAATGCGACACCGCGCGATGTCGAGCGGGCGGTCGCGAAGCACGGATTCTCGCGGTACGTCGTCCTGGACGAGTCGGGGGAGCCCGTCGGCTACCTCCACCTGAAGGATGTGCTCGATCTGGAGGAGACCGGTTTCGAGCTGCCGGTGCCGACGAAGCGCATCCGCCGGCTCGTCACGGTCTTCGCGGAGAGTGATCTCGAGGATGCACTGGCCAGCATGCGACGGTCGGGCGTCCACCTGGCCCGTGTGTTCAATTCGGACGGTGAGACGACGGGTGTGCTGTTCCTCGAGGACATCATCGAGGAGTTGGTCGGTGAGGTCCAGGACGCGACGCGTCGCGCCTGAGCTGCCCCACCTGAACCGCCACGCGCTCCTGATCCGTCAGGCCCCGGAGCCGTCGGGCCCCCGGGCCGTCAGGCCTCCGGCCAGCGCGCCCGGAGGTACTGACCGGGCCAGTAGTCGATCTCGACCCCCAGCTCGTGCGCCGCACGGAGCGGGAAGTGCGGATCCCGGAGCAGTTCGCGGGCCAGCAGCACCGCATCCGCCCGCCCTTCTTCGACCACGGCCGCGGCCTGCTGCGGCGTCGTGATGAGTCCGACGGCGCCGACCGCGACATCCGACTCGTGCCGGACGAAGTCGGCGAACGGAACCTGGTAGCCGGGACCGAGAGGGATGCGCACGCCTGCGACGTTTCCCCCGCTCGAGATGTCGAAGAAGTCGGCGCCGGCTTCGGCAGCCCACGTCGCGACCGTTGCGGTCTGCTCCTGGTCCCACCCGCCGTCGGCGTAGTCGGACGCGGAGAGCCGCACGATCACCGCGATCTCGTCGTCGACCTCGGCACGCACGGCACGCACGATCCGGAGGAGGAGCCGTGCCCGGTTCTCGAGTGACCCGCCGTATTCGTCTTCGCGCAGGTTCGACAGCGGGGAAAGGAACTGGTGTACGAGGTAGCCGTGCGCGCCATGGATCTCCAACACCCGGAAGCCCGCATCGACCGCGCGCCGTGCCGCAGCGGTGAAGTCGGCGACCACCTGGTCGATCCCGTCTGCGTCGAGTGCCCGCGGCTCGTCGTACCCGTCGAAGGCGACAGCGGACGGCGCGACGGCCTGCCAGCCGCCTTCGGATTCCGGGACGGATC
Source organism: Leifsonia sp. Ger2509 (assembly GCF_055231915.1). Lineage (NCBI taxonomy): Bacteria > Bacillati > Actinomycetota > Actinomycetes > Micrococcales > Microbacteriaceae > Leifsonia > Leifsonia sp. Ger2509. Next base: position 1,055,468 of record NZ_JBUYVB010000003.1, on the reverse strand, counting down.
CGTGTCTTCCGTCGGAACCCCACGGTGCCCAGGTCGATGCCTTGCGGCCCGCGTGCGCCAGCTGGATTCCGGGGACTGCGCCGCGGTCGGCGATGAATCCGACGATGCGCGCCCAGGCGTCGCGCTGCGCGTCGTTCCAGATGCCCGTGTCCTCCGGCGAGATGCGGCCCTCGGGGCTCACCGCGGTGGCCTCGGTGAGAACGAGTCCGGCCCCACCGGTCGCGAGGGACCCCAGGTGCACGAAATGCCAGTCGTGCGGAACCCCGTCTCGGAGGGAGACCGAGTACTGGCACATGGGGGAGACCCAGATGCGATTGCGCATGGTTGCGCCACGGATGCTCAGCGGGTCGAAGAGAGATGGCATGGAGTGTAGGAATCCGTTCCGGGATCGGCGTGGGCGGGTGGGGCAGGCGGCACTGACGGGCCGGGACCGTCAGGCGGCCAGCGACGTCAGGAAGCGTCGAAGGTCGGAAGCCCCGGTGAAGACATGACCGGTGATGCCGAGGCCTTCGGCACCGCGGACGTTGTCTTCCCTGTTATCGATGAAGATCATGTCCGTCGCACTTATTCCGAGTTCGCCCATCACGATCTCGAAGATATCGGCGCTCGGTTTGATCGTGCCGAGCTCTCCGCTCACGAAGACGGCCTCGAACAGGTCGCCGAGCGACCCGTGGCGGAAGTACGAACCGAAGTCGCGGCCGGCGTTGGAGAGCAGTGCCAGGCGCGTGCCGCCCTCCTGGAGGTCGATCAGGACCTCGAGTGTCTCGTGGTCGATCGAGAGCCAGCTGCGGAAGTCCGCGAGCCACAGTCGGTGGATCTTCGAGTCGCTCCACTGCTCACCGAGCTCGGCCCCGATGCCCCGCCAGTAGTCGCGGATGCTCATGGTTCCCTGGTCGAGTGCGTCACGGTGCCGCCAGTACGCGGGCCAGAATTCCGACGATTCGCCACCGGCGATACCGGCGAGAACTGCTCGGTCCGCCTCGCTCGGGCTGACCGAGATGACCTCTCCGTAGTCGAAGACGACGACCTTGCCGGGGATGCTGATGCTCGCGTTCGCTGTCACTCTGCTGACCTCTTTCATCGTTTTCAACCTATCGTGAAGGCATGAGCACGAATGCCCGGGGTTCGCGAACTGTGGATGGCGCGACGGTTGTGGAGAAGAAGGCCGCGTGGCGCGACTGGACGGCCGCCGACGCGAGCATCTGGATCACCGCCCCGATGGAGACCGACGACAAGTACAGCAGGGGCGTGCTGGGCGTCGTGACCGGCTCGGATCGCTATCCGGGCGCCGCCGTTCTCGGCGTTGAAGCCGCCGTGCGCACGGGAGTCGGGATGGTCCGTTATGCCGGAGCGGCGCATCCGGCCGAGCTCATCCTGCAGCGACGCCCGGAGGTGGTCACGGCGCCCGGGCAGGTCCAGGCCTGGCTCGTCGGCTCCGGGATGGATGCGGAGACCCGCGGCGAGGACGACGCGACCCGCCTCCGCGCAGCCTTCGCCGAAGCCCGGCCGATCGTGGTCGACGCGGGCGCACTCGACCTGATCCACACGGCGACCGGACCCGTCGTCATCACTCCGCACTACCGTGAGCTGGCACGGGCGCTGGCGGACGAGACCGCACGCACTGGGGCCGCCGGCGCAGGCCCGGCGCATGTCCCGTCCGCGGAGGAGATAGCCGCGGACCCTGCGCGCTGGGCGGTCCGCGCAGCCGAACTCCTCCAGGTCACAGTGCTGCTCAAAGGTCACACGACCTACGTGGCCGACCCGTCCGGCGTGCGGCTGCGCGTCACCGCCGGCCCGGCCTGGCTCGCCACGGCCGGAAGCGGAGACGTTCTCGGCGGGGTGCTCGGGGCGCTCGTGGCCACCCACGCGCGTGCCGTGGGGGCGGATGCGTCGGCCCTGGCGATGCTGGCGGCGACAGCGGCGTTCATCCACGGCAAAGCCGGGGAGCGGGCGTCCGGGGGCGGTCCGATCGCCGCGCTGGACATCGCGGAAGCGCTCCCGGCGACCGTGGCCGAGCTCCTCGCCTGACCGGCAGCATTCGCGTCGGCAGCGGCACGCAATGCCGCACCGGTACGATGGGCGTCTATGGCGTTCGAACCGGCACTGCGCGCGGGGTCGGCGACGCCGGAAGCTGATGCGTCCGGGCTTCGCAGGGTCTTCGCATCCCCTCTTGCGCTCTGGATCGCCTTCCTTCTCGTGCACCTGGTGCTTGGCTTCCTCGCGTTCCATTCGGCCGGCGAGCCGCTCGGTGACGTCTACCTCGTCTACGAACCGTGGGCGCAGCTGGCGCAGGCCGGCTCGGTGGTGGGCATCCAGTCGGACTGGGTCTATCCGATCGGCGCGCTCGTTCCGATCATGCTTCCCCTGCTGCTCGGCCCGGACAACTACATCGGGTCGTGGCTGACCTTGGTGCTCCTGCTCGATGCGGGCGCGTTCGCGGTGCTGACCATCGGGCGCCGCCCCCGCCAGCTCGTCGCAGCGTGGTGGTGGCTCGGATTCCTGCTTCTCCTCGGCCCGGTCGCGATCGGTCGGCTGGATTCGGTGTCGGTCCCGCTGGTGATCGTCGGACTCCTCTGGCTGACCCTGCGCGAGCGGGTGGCGGTCGTGATGCTGACCGCGGCGACCTGGATCAAGGTCTGGCCCGCAGCGATCCTCGCCGCCGTCGTCGTCTCGCTGCGCACGCGCTGGCAGGTCGTCGTCGTGGCGGCGGTGACGAGCCTCATCCTCGTCATCCTCGCGCTCACCTTCGGCAGCGGCTGGCACGTGCTCAGCTTCATCACGATGCAGACCGGCCGCAGCCTGCAGATCGAAGCGCCGATCAGCACGCCGTGGATGTGGGAGGCGGCGTTCGCCCGACCCCACGCGTTCGTCTACTACGACCCGCTGCTGCGCACCTTCCAGGTCACCGGGGACGGCAGCACGGCGGCGAGTTCCCTGATGAACCCGCTGCTCGGCATCGCCGTCGTCGTCGTCCTCCTCATCGGGATGCGGGCGGTTCGATCGGGCGCACCGATGACGCGGCTGCTGCCGTCCCTGAGTCTCGCGCTCGTCGCGACGTTCATCGTCTTCAACAAGGTCGGATCGCCGCAGTACATCACCTGGCTGGCCGCCCCCGTCGTGATCGGGCTCGTCTACCGCGGTCGCGCCTTCCGGACCCCGTCCATCCTGATCGCCGTGACCGCGCTGCTCACGCAGGTGGTGTATCCGAACCTCTACGACCTGGTCCTGAACGTGCAGCCGGCCGGCCTCGCAGTGCTCACGCTCCGCAACCTCATGCTGCTGATCGTGCTCGGATGGTCCGTCTGGTCGGTCTGGCGTGCCGCGCATCCGACGGCGGACAATACCGATGAGGTGCCGGTGCGCGTGTGGCCGTTCACGGCCCTTCCCGCCGAGGATGCGGCCGACGGCGACCGCGAGGACGAAGAGGGCGTGGAGGCGAACGCGGATGTGGATGCGGATGCGCGACCGAGCGCCGACGGAGGGATGGTGCGGATGTTGGATGACGGCATCCCCGCACCGCATCCCGTCGCCGAGGCGTCCGGTCCGTTCGAAACGAAGGAGTAGGAACCATGCTTGTTGCATTCTCGGTGGCGCCGAGCGGCGGCGAAACGCCGGACGCGTCCATCCACGAAGCCGTGGCGGCGGCCGTGAAGGTCGTTCGCGAGTCGGGCCTGCCGAACCGGACGACCTCGATGTTCACCGAGCTCGAAGGGGAGTGGGACGAAGTCTTCGGCGTGATCCGCCGCGCGACGGAGGCGGCCGGCGCCTATGGGACGCGCGTGTCGCTCGTACTGAAGGCGGACATCCGGCCCGGATACTCGGGTGAGCTCGACGCGAAGATCGAGCGGCTCGAGACGGCGATCGACGAGTCGGGCGGCGGCGCAGCGTAAGCCCGATCCCGCGAGTCGCACGAGAGTCGTCCGGCGGCACTTCGGTTGCCGCCGGTCGGTCCGGTCCGATAAGAAGAGTGCATGCTCACAGGCACAAGGGTCGGGCTTCGGGCCCGTCACGAAGACGACATCCCCATCCTGCTGACCGAACTCTACGACGACGTGGTCAACTCTTCGCGTGCGGAATCCGGCCCCTGGCGGCCGATCAAGCCGGACTCGAAGGACCCGCGGCTCGTCGTAGACGAGACGAAAGAGGCGTCGGTCTCGTTCTCGATCGTGGAGTTGGCGGGCAACACGCTCATCGGCGCGGCGACGCTGTGGGGGATCGACAATCACAGCCGGTCCGCGCACATCGGACTGGGACTGCTGCCGGCAGCCCGCGGCAGAGGTTACGGCACGGATGTGGTCGCGGTGCTCTGCGACTACGGGTTCGTCGTGCGCGGGCTGCAACGGCTGCAGGTCGAGACGCTGGCGGACAACGCCGCGATGCTTCGCGCCGCCGAGCGCAACGGCTTCGTCCGCGAGGGTGTGCTGCGCTCCTCGGCCTGGGTGATGGGGGAGTTCCTCGACGAGGTGCTGCTCGGGCTCCTCGCCGGGGAGTGGAAGCAGGGCGGGAAGCCGGGCACCGAGTAGGGGTCGAAACGCAGATGTGAAGGAATGTATCGAATCGATTCGATTTTCGGTGATTTCCCTGTAGTCTCGTCGTGTGAACCCCGCCACCAACGGGCCGACGCAGTTGTCGTCGGCCCGTATTCGTTTTGCGCTCCTGGCCTTGGCCATGGGCGGTTTCGGCATCGGCTCCTCCGAGTTCGTCTCGATCGGGCTGCTGCCGAACCTCGCGCACGACCTGCTGCCGTCGCTCTATGCGGCGTCGCCGTCGGATGCGAACGCGCAGGCCGGATGGGTGATCTCGGCCTATGCGCTGGGCGTTGTCGTCGGCGCGCCCACGATTGCGGCAGTCGCGGCGCGCCTGCCGCGCAAGAAGCTCCTGCTCTGGCTGCTCGTCGCCTTCGCGGTCGGAACGGTTGCGTCGGCCCTTGCCCCCACGTTCGGGCTCGTTCTGCTCGCCCGGTTCCTGACCGCGCTCCCACACGGCGCATACTTCGGCATCGCCTCGCTGGTCGCCGCCTCGCTCATGGGGCCGGGCAACCGCGGCAAGGGCGTCGCGTTCGTGCTGTCCGGCCTCACGATCGCGAACGTGATCGGTGTGCCGCTGATCACCTGGCTCGGCCAGGAGCACGGCTGGCGCATCGCCTACCTCGTCGTGGCGGCGATCTTCCTCGCGACGTTCGTCGCGGTGGCGTTCCTCGTCCCGTGGCAGGCAGGCAATCCGGAGGCGACGATGCGCAGGGAACTGCGCGCCTTCACCCGTCTGCAGGTGTGGCTGACCCTCGCGATCGGCGCCATCGGCTTCGGCGGCTTCTTCGCCGTCTACACCTACGTCGCTCCGATCGTCACGGAGATCACCGGCCTCGGCTCGTCGGCCGTTCCGCTCGTGCTCGTGCTCGTCGGAATCGGCATGACCGTCGGCAACTTCGTCGGCGGTTGGGGAGCGGACCGCAACCTCAAGCGGTTCATGCTGATCGCGTTCGGAATCGTGCTCGTGAGCCTCGCGGTGCTGTTCTTCACCGCGGCGACCGTGGTCGGCCTGCTGGTCTCGCTCTTCGTGATCGCCGCCGCATCCGCGGCGCTCTCGCCGGCCATCCAGACCCGGTTGATGGATGTGGCGCACGACAGCCAGTCGATCGCCGCTGCCCTGAACCATTCGGCTCTCAACCTGGCCAACGCATCCGGAGCGTTCCTCGGCGGTCTCACGATCGCTGCCGGCTTCGGTTACCTCTCGCCGATCGCTGTCGGCGTGGCGCTCTGCATCGCGGGAATCGCCCTATCGGTGCTGAGCTTCGGCATCGACCGCTCGCGCCTCCGCCGCGCATCCGCTGCCCGCACAGCGCGCGCATCCGCCCCCGGCACCGCGCCCGTCCCCCTCTGACACGCCCCGCCCGCTCCCGCCGCTCTCTCGCGCGTTGCGAGATGCGAGCAAAGCACGCAACACGCCGGCGAAAAGCCACCTATCGCACAACTCGCGGCCGCGGGTCGCGAGGAGCCACGGAACGAGCGAAGCGAAGGGCCGTCGCGTCGGGCCGCAGCGGAGCCAGCGGGCGCCGGGCGGGGACCGGCGCGCCATAAGCGCAGGCCGGGCGCTCGCGAAGGACCCACGGAACGCGCGAAGCGAAGGGCTGTCGCGTCGGGCCGCAGCGGAGCCAGCAGCGCGCCGGGCGGGGACCGGCGCGCCAATAAATTCAGTCCCCCTGCAGCAGGATCCCGTCCTGGATCGCGCGCTTGCGCAGCGCCACCTTCGTTCCCACGTCGTAGCCGGCGACGCGGTACTTCTCGCGGATGCGCTTGAGGTAGCTCTTCGCCGTCTCGTCGGAGATCCCGAGCTGGAACGCGACCGCCTTGACGGGTTCGCCGGCACCGTAGAGCGCCATCACGCGGCGTTCCTGTGCGCTGAGCTTGGGCGCCCCGCCCACTTCACCAGCGTTGAGCGCCAGGTCGAGCTCCGCGGAGATGAACGACTCGCCTTTGCTCGCCGCACGGATCGCTTCGACGATCATCTCGGCGTCTTCGCTCTTGACGAGGTAGCCGAGCGCGCCGGCGGCCAGAGCCTCGCGGACGACCGCGGGCTCCGAGTATGTGCTCATGAGCACCGTGCGCACGCCTGTCGTCTTCAAGGTCGACAACTTCAGTGACACGGGGATGTTGTCTTTGAGGTCGAGGTCGAGGAGGACGACGTCGACGGGGAACTCCGGATGCGTCAACAGTTCCGGCCAGCTCGCGACGGCCGCCACCATGCGGATGTCGTCTGCTGCGCTGCGGATCCACTCGGTCAGTGCGCCGAGGAGCATCTTGTGGTCGTCAACGATCGCGATTCGGATGGGCTGCGCTGGCTCGCTCACGTGTGGCCTTTCGTCATGCTTTCGCCGGGGGCTCCCGGCTAGAGGTCGGCCGGGTTGTCGACGATGCTTTCGATGTTGATCTGCAGCGTCGTACCCGAGAAGGTCTCGACGTATCGGCCCACCTTTCTGATAGCTTGCCACGTCGCGGGGTCTACCCCGTTTCTCGGCACACCGGTGGCTGAAATCGTGATCGGGATGTGAATTCCGGCTGACGGGTCCATTCCGTGCTCCCGGACGCGCCGTTCGAGTGTCACCTGGAGCTCGCGCGCCTGATTCTGGCCGAGTCTCACGGGGTCGCTGATCAGCAGCCAGATCGCCGTGAGAAGACCGTCGCGCTGGTCGCGGGTGAGCAGTCCGGCGAGGCCGTCGGGGTCGCTCACTGTGACGGCAGGCCCGAGCAGGGCGGATTCGGTGACCGCGTGGTAGAGCCAGGTCTCGCGGCGGCCCTGGATCAGGTGCAGGCGCAGCTCGGTCGCGATGGAGGCCGCCTCGGACGCCGTGTGCTCGTCGAGGGGCAGCGGTGTTCGCCCCGTCGCGACCCCGTCGAGGAGGCGTTCGGCCGCGAGGTCGAGGCGGGCGAGCTCTTCACTGGCCATCATGCCGACGGCGAAGCGCGGGGAGCTCACCGTGCTCTGCACCTGTACGAGATCGAGTTCGAGCTGGACGACGGTGCGCAGCGATCGCACGATCTGCACGCCGAGGAGCGGCGGTGCGACGGAGAGGGCGATCGTGATGAAGGCGGGTCCGAGTGCGAACGGGTCGTGCTGGCCGTGGAGGGCGAACGCTCCGGCGAGGACGATGCCGAGCGCGATCGAGGTCATCACGATGTCGCGCGGAGGCCGGAGTGTCACGCACAGCAGCAGGGCTGCCCCTACGGCCACGGCTGCCGTCGGCGGGGCCCCCCGGTCTCCGGAGTTCCAGGTGCCGGCGATGTCGAGCCCGACGACGACGGCCCACGCGGTGAGTGCGCCGGCCCACAATCCGGTCGGCAGTTGTTCGGAGTAGCGGCGGTGGACGACCAGCCCGACGACGAGCGTGGCGAACAGTATCGCCCACGCGGCGATCGTGTAGCCGATCGCGGGGTAGCTGTCCAGGTTGAGCAGCATGACCACCACTTGGTAGGCGATCAGTACGCAGCCGGTGAGGTTGAAGCCGATTTCGAGGCGGGAGCGGTTGAGCGCATCCCGTTCGGTCGCGCTCGTCACCGTGGATGCGAGGGATGCGGTCACTTCGGCACCTCCAGCACCACGGTCGTGCCCGATCCGGGCGAGGAGAAAAGGCGGGCGTTCCCGCCGACGTCGCGGAGCCGGGCGACGATCGACTCGGTGAAGCCGAGCCGCCCTTCTTCGATGCTGGCGACGTCGAACCCTTTGCCGGAGTCGGTGACCATCGCACGCACAGTCGTCTCGTCGTCGGTGATGGTCACGTGCGCTTCGCTGACGCCGCTGTGCCTGCGCACATTCTCGAGGCATTCGGCGAGGGCGAGCAGGAACGAGTCGAGCACGTCGCTGGGCAGGAGCACCTGGCCGGTCCCGTGCCAGTTGACTTCCAGCCCCATCCGTTTGAAGCGCTGTTTGACGGACTCGAGCGTGTTGCCGAGGGTGGACTCCTCGACGGGTTTGAGCTTGTAGTCGCCGGAGGCTGTCGGGTCGGGGTTGAAGCCGAGCCGGAGCTGCCGCAGGAGCGCAGCATCCTCTGCCGCCTGCTCGATGAGCGCCGAGGAGCTGACGCCGACGCCCGAGTGGGCGAGCAGCGTGAGCGTGGCGAGCACGGTGTCGTGCAGGAGGCGCGCACCCTGGCGGCGGCGGGCTTCGGTCTCACTCGCGTGGCGCTCGACCCGGTAGGCGCGGCTCATGGTGGTGATCCGCTTGAGCGTGCGGGGCACGGTGCGTGACAGCCACACACCGGTGATGGTCAGAGCACACCATCCGGCGAGGGTGAGCGCGAGAGGCTCGGCGAGGCGGGATCCGGTCAGGAGGAGGGCGCCGGCCACGGCGGTGAAGGTGACCGCGAACGAAATGACGAGGGCCGTGACCCGTCTCGGCGTGGTGACGAGCACGATCGATGTCGATGCGACGGCGCCTCCGGCGAGCATCCCCACCGCGCTCAGCGCAGCCGGGTTGAGCCGCACACCCGGGAGCACCTGCATCAGGACGAGCGCCACGCCGGCGGCCACGATCGTGACCACCCAGATGCCCGGGTGCAGCGAGCCGAGACGCAACTGGCCGTAGGCGAGCCCGGCGAGAAGGACGACGGAGGCCAGGTAGAGCGGCAACGGCATGGCGCCGGGGATGCTCAGGCAGAGCAGTGTCGTCGCGGTCGCCGTCAGGCCGACGTACCGCGCCGTGGTGCTGAGAAGGCGATCACGCTCCCTCTGGATGCGCGACATTCGACCTTCTCTCATCGGCGGGCGGAACTCCAGCGCATCCGCGCCGTCGTGTGTTCCGCGCGTCTTGTCTATACCGCGAACAGACGGCGAAGCTGCTCGCCGACGAGGTCGTCTTCGATCAGGAAGCCGTCGTGTCCGAAATCAGACTCTAATACGACGGTGGAGTCTCCGTCGATGTTGCCGGGCAGGTGTCGCGCGATCTCCACCTGGCCTTCGAGGGGGAAGAGACGGTCGCTGTCGATGCCGACGACCAACGCGCGCGACGTGGCGCCGGCCAGCGCTGCCTCGACACCGCCCCGCCCGCGCCCGACGTCGTGCGAATTCATCGCCTCGACGAGGGTGATGTAACTGTTCGCGTCGAACCTCCGGGTGAACTTGTTCCCGTGGAAGTCGAGGTACGACTCGACGGCGAAGCGCCCGCCTTTGCCGAGCGGGCTGATCTCGCTCTGCCACTCCCGTTCGAAGCGGTTGTTGAGCTCGGATGGGCTGCGGTAGTTGAGGAGCGCCATCCGTCGCGCGAGAGCGAGGCCTCGGTGCGGGCCGTCCCCGTCGTCCGCGTCGTAGTAGTGGCCGGACCGGAAGAGGGGATCGGTGCGAACGGCTTCGATCTGCACGGAGTTGAGCGCGATCTGGTCCGCGGTGGAGCGCGGTGGTGCGGCGATGACGGCGACCCGCTCGACGCGCTCCGGATAGCCGACCGCCCACTCGAGCGACTGCATCCCGCCCATGGATCCGCCGATGACCGCGGCCCAGCGTCCGATCCCGATGGCGTCGGAGAACGCGGCCTGCGCGTTGACCTGGTCGCGGATGGTCGTGAACGGGAAGCGCGGACCCCACTCGTAGCCGTCGGGGGCGAGCGAGGCGGGTCCGGTGGACCCTTGGCAGCCGCCGATCATGTTGGGGGCGACGACGAACCAGCGGTCCGTGTCGATGGCCTTGCCCGGCCCGACGATCCCGTCCCACCAGCCGGCGGTCGGATGCCCGGGGCCGCCGGTTCCGATCAGGTGGCTGTCGCCGGTCAGCGCGTGCAGGACGAGGACGGCGTTGTCGCGCGCGGGGGAGAGCTCACCCCAGGTCTCGTATGCGATCCGCACGTAGGGGAGGTTCTCTCCGCTTTCGAACGTGAAGGCGCCGATCCCGGCGAACTGGCGGTTGCCCGCGGGGTCGCTCTCGCGCCAGGCACCGCTCGCCGGGGGCTTGCCGAGGAGCGACCGGACCTGCGCCTCGGTGATGAAACTCGACGGCGCCGTGTCTGCCGATGTCTGCCACTCCATAGCCCAATTCTCTCTGACCGCAGGGTCGCCCGTCGCCGTGTTACGTCGCGCGCGCGTGCCGCCGACGTGGCGGGCACAGGAGATACGACGGAGGGCCCACGATCAGGTGATCGCAGGCCCTCCATCGGTGAACCGCTAGGCGCGGGCGGCCTCTGCGACGGAGCGTGCAGCGGCGAGGCCGGCGTCGAGGTCCGCCTTCAGGTCGTCGATGTTCTCGAGACCGACCGAGAGGCGGACCAGGCCCGGGGTGACCCCGGCGGTCAGCTGCTGCTCGGGCGTGAGCTGCGAGTGGGTGGTAGACGCCGGGTGGATCACCAGGCTGCGCACGTCGCCGATGTTGGCGAGGTGGCTGAACAGCGTGAGGTTGTCGACGAGGGCTGCGCCCGCATCCACCCCGCCCTTGAGTTCGAACGACAGCACCGCGCCGACGCCCTTCGGGGCGTACTTGTTGGCGGCCGCGTACCACGGGCTCGTCGGGAGCCCGGAGTAGTTGACGGACGCGACATCCGGGTGGTTCTCGAGGTACTCGGCGATCTCCTGGGCGTTCTGCACGTGGCGCTCGACACGGAGGGAGAGGGTCTCGATGCCCTGGATGAGCTGCCAGGCGCTCGCGGGGGCGATCGCCGAACCGAGGTCGCGGAGCAGCTGCACGCGCGCCTTGATGATGTAGGCGAGGCCGTCGCCGACCGCGGCCGTGTAGCTGGCGCCGTGGTACGACGGGTCGGGCTCGGTGAGGCCGGGGAACTTCGCGACGTTCTTCGACCACTCGAACTTTCCGCCGTCGACGATGACGCCGCCGATGACCGTGCCGTGGCCGCCGAGGAACTTCGTGGCGGAGTGGATGACGATGTCCGCCCCGAACTCGAACGGGCGGATCAGGTACGGCGTCGCGATCGTGTTGTCGACGATGAGGGGTACGCCCGCCTCGTGCGCGACATCGGCGACCAGCGAGATGTCGAGGATGTTGATCTTGGGGTTGCCGATGGTCTCCGCGAAGAAGAGCTTCGTGTTCGGGCGGACGGCGCGACGCCATTCGTCGGCGTCGTCCTGGTTCTCGACGAACGTGGTCTCGATGCCGAGCTTTGCGAGCGTGTACTTGAAGAGGTTGTAGGTGCCGCCGTAGATCGAGCTCGACGAGACGATGTGGTCGCCGGCCTGCGCGATGTTCAGCACGGCGAACGTCTCAGCGGCCTGGCCGGATGCGACGAGGAGGGCGCCGGTGCCCCCTTCGAGCGCTGCAACGCGCTCTTCGACGACCGCCTGTGTCGGGTTCTGGATGCGCGTGTAGATGTTGCCGAACTCGGCGAGCGCGAACAGGTTCTTCGCGTGCTCGGAGTTGTTGAACACATACGAGGTGGTCTGGTAGATCGGCGTCGCCCGCGCATTGGTGACGGGGTCGGGCGATGCGCCCGTGTGGATCTGCTTGGTCTCGAACTGCCATTCGGCGGCGTTGGTCATTGTGCTCTCCTGGGAGTCGGGTGGTCGGTGAGCGTGATCCTGTCACCGCAATCCTCAGGCTAGGCGCGCATCCGGCACGCGGCAACGAAGCCGAAATACTGCGTAATCCGGGCGGACGAGGAAAATAGGGGTCATGACGAAAAGGCGAGTGGTCGTGACGGGTGCGAGTTCGGGCATCGGGGCGGCGACAGCGCGGCTCTTCCGCGCCCAAGGCTGGGATGTCGTGGGTGTCGCCCGGCGCACCGAGCGTCTCCAGGCGCTCGCCGACGAGATCGGGATCGCGGTCTTCACCGCGGACCTCACGAACCAGGACAACGTGGATGCACTGCGTCGCCACCTGGAGGAGACCGGGCCCATCCATGCGCTCGTGAACAATGCCGGCGGCGCGCTCGGGCTCGACACGGTCGAGAAGTCCCTTGCCGAGGACTGGGTGCGGATGTTCGACATCAATGTCGTCGCGACCAAACGCGTGATCGAGGCGCTGCTCCCGCTGCTGCGCAACGGAGCGGCCCAGAGCGGGCACGCGGACATCCTGAACGTGACGTCGATCGCCGCCCACACCGCGTACGTGGGAGGCGGAGGCTACAACGCCGCGAAGTTCGCCGAGCACGCGCTGACCGAGGTGCTGCGGCTGGAACTGAACGGCGAGCCCATCCGCGTCATCGAGGTCGCACCGGGCATGGTCGCGACGGAGGAGTTCTCCCTGGTGAGGTTCGGCGGCGACAAGGCGCGCGCCGATGCCGTCTACGAGGATGTCCCCGACCCTCTGACCGCGGAGGACATCGCCGAGACGATCGTCGCGGCCCTCGAGCGGCCCCGACATGTCGACCTCGACCTGATCGTGATCAAACCGGTGGCGCAGGCCGCGCCCTACCGCTTCCACAAGGGCGAACTCGCAGTCCGAGACGACAGCTGATGGCCGCGAAGCCGGAGCCGGCCGGGAACACTGAGGCGCGCGACCGCTGGGAGGCCGTGACGACGTGGCCGCTGCTGATCGCATCGGTCCTCTTCCTCATCGCCTACTCATGGCGCATCCTCGACCTGCACCCGTCGCCGACGCTTGTGGTCGTCCTCGCCACCATTCTCATCGCCGTGTGGGTGGCGTTCGTCGTCGACTACATCGTGCGCGTCTGGCTGAGCCCTGACAAATGGTGGTTCATCAACCACAGCAAGGTCGACCTGCTGTCGGTCTTCATCCCGATCGCCCGCCCGTTCCGTCTGCTCAAGTACCTGGGGAGGCTGCCCCTCCTGGGCGGCAATTCGGGCGCCGCGCTGAGGCGCCGGGTCATCATCATCGCCGCGACGTTCGTCGTGATGTTCATTTACGTGATCTCGCTCGCCGAATACGCCGCCGAACGGGACGCGAAGGGTGCGAACATCACGAGCTTCGGGGACTCGATCTGGTGGGCGTGCGTGACCATGGCCACTGTCGGCTACGGCGACTACTTCCCGATCACCATCATGGGTCGGGTGCTCGCCGTCATCCTCATGATCGGCGGTGTCGCGATCGTCGGTACGGCGACGGGAACGCTGGTGTCGTTCCTCAACGATCGGATGGTCACCGTTCGCACCCGCGAGCAACGCGATCGCATGGCGATCGTCGAGGACGACGAGCCGAGCGACTCCGAACCCGGCTGACACGCGGGCGGGGGGATGGCCACAGGTGCGGCCATCCCATCGACGTCCTCAGGCGACCGGCGCAGGAACTTCCGCCACGCCCTCCTCCGGCGCGCTGTCCGCGAACGCGAGCTTCGGCACGAAGAACAGCAGCACCGCGGCGACGAGGGCACCGAGCCCGCAGATCGTCCACACCAGCATGTAGCCGAAGAGGCTCGCGGCGGTCGCGGTGACCGCTGTGGCACCGGTGAGCAGAACGACGCCGAACACGGCGGATGCGAACGATCCGCCGATGGTCTTGGTGGTGTTCGTGAGGGCTGCGGCGATCCCCGTCTGTCCGCGTGGCGCGGCAGCAGCAGCGGCCGCAGGCAGCGCACCCACGAGCGCCCCGGAGCCGACGCCGGCGATGCTCATGTTCAGCATCACCTGCCAGGTCTCCTGGTGGAACGGGAGGAAGAGGAGATACCCGATCGCGACGAGGAAGGATGCGCCGATCAGCGCCACGCGCGGCTTCGTCCACTTCGAGACGAGCGGGAAGAGCACGGCGCCGACGATCATCGACACCAGGTAGACGCCGATCAGCGTCGAACGGTCACTCGCATCGAGCCCGAGTCCGTAGCCGTTCTTCGGGTCCGTGCCCGCGAACGTGCTCAGCGGCGCCTGCGCACCGAGCAGGCTGATGCCGATCAGACCGGCCGTCAGCTGCACCGGCCACATGTTCGGCTGCCGGAACACCCGGATGTCGATCGCCGGGTCGTCCTGGCGGAGCTCGTAGCGCACGAAGGGCACGATCACGGCGACTCCGATGACGATGAGCGCCCACACCCAGACGGCGCCGGGGCCGTTGATGCGCAGGAAGGTGAGGCCAGACGTGATCAACAGGAGCGACAGCGTCAGCATGGTGAAACCGGCGACATCGAGGCGTCGCTTGCCCGGCATCGGCTCCGACTCCGGGACGCCGAACCAGATGGCGAAGAAGACGAGCGAGACAGCGATCGCCGGCACGATGAGCGTGAGCTGCAGGTTCTGGCCGAACGCGGTGAAGAGGCGTCCCGCCGCGAGCGCGCCGACGATCGCGCCGACCTCGAGGGCGACGACCAGCAGGCCGGCCGCGCGGCGGGTGCGGGATGCTGCGGTGCCGGTGCGACGGCCGCGGTCGAAGATGAGCGCGATCTCGAGTGGGAGCCAGACCGTATAGAAGCCCTGCAGCGCGAACGCGATGAGGTAGCCGGTGAAGTTGCCCGCGAACGCGATGCCCCACGACGCCAGCGCCGTGAGCACCGTTGCAATCAGCAGGATGCGCTTGTGGCCGAACATGTCGCCCAGCTTCGCCAGCACCGGCACGACGAGCGCGGAGAGCAGCAGCTGCGCGGCCTCGAACCAGTTGTAGTCGGCGTCATGGATGCCGAGATGCTTGACGATGTCGGAGATCAGGGGCACGTAGTAGCCCTGCAGGATCCCGCTCGTGATCTCCACCAGGAACAGCCACCCGATGAGGCCGGCTGTGATGCCGATCGTGCGGTTCGTGCGGGTTCGGGCACCCGTCTTCGTTGACGTCATTCGAGGATGCTAACAGCACGGAAGCGCACCCCGGGTACGGTAGGTGGATGGCCACCGACATCGACGATTCAGGAACCGCCGTGCTCACCGAGACCGAACGAGAAGTGCTCGGCTGGCTCGAGTTCGGAGAGGCCGCCCGGCACCTCGCATCCGAGGTCGTGGAGAGCGGTTTCCAGCCCGACCTGGTCGTCGCCATCGCTCGCGGTGGGCTGCTTCTGGCAGGCGCCATGTCGTACGCGCTCGGCATCAAGTCGTGCGGCGCGCTGAACGTCGAGTTCTACACCGGGGTGGATGCGCGCCTGCCCGAGCCCGTCGTCCTCCCGCCGATGATCGACCAGACCGCGCTCGACGCTAAACGGGTGCTGCTCGTCGACGATGTCTCCGACTCGGGACGCACACTCGCGATGGTCGTCGAGTTGATCGAGGCGAGCGGGGCAGAGGTACGCACGGCCTGCCTCTACACGAAGCCGCGGACGGTGCTCGAGCCTGACTTCTTCTGGCGGCGCACGGCGCGCTGGATCACCTTCCCGTGGTCCGCGCTGCCGCCGGTGACCGCCGCGACCGGGGCATAGGCGGCCACGTGGTGCCCAAGAGCCTGGCGGAGCTGGCGGCCGACGGCTCGATGGATGCCGGCTGGGCGCGTGCTCTCGAACCGGTCGCCGACCGCATCGCGGCGATGGGCGACTTCCTCCGTGCGGAGACCGCTGCCGGCCGGGGCTATCTGCCGGCCGGACCGAACGTGCTGCGTGCTTTCGCTGCGCCGCTGGAAGACGTGCGCGTGCTGATCGTCGGCCAGGACCCGTACCCGACACCCGGCCACCCGATCGGCCTGTCGTTCGCCGTCGAACGGCACGTGCACCCGCTGCCGCGGAGCCTGCAGAACATCTACACCGAACTGCGTTCCGACCTGGAGATCATGCCACCCGCGCACGGCGACCTGACCGCGTGGAGCCGGCACGGCGTGATGCTGCTCAACCGCGTGCTCACCGTGCGGCCGGGGGAGCCCGCCTCGCACCGGGGGAAGGGATGGGAGCAGGTCACCGATCACGCCATCCGCACCCTGGTCGGCCGTGACCAGCCGCTCGTCGCCATCCTGTGGGGCCGCGACGCCGGCACCCTGAAGCCGATGCTCGGCGGGACGCCGGTGATCGAGTCCGCGCATCCGAGCCCCCTGTCCGCATCCCGCGGCTTCTTCGGTTCGCGCCCGTTCTCCCGGGCGAACGCGCTGCTCGAGAAACTCGGAGCAGCCCCCGTCGATTGGAGTCTCGACGACTGATCGGCCCGGCCGGAGAGCGTTAACGCGGCCGAAACAGCGCAGGCGTAAACTCGCATGGTGCTTGAGGAGGAATACCAGACCCGACGCGAACTGCCGCGCCACCTGCGTAAGCCTGCGCCGGAAGAGCCCCCGTTCGAGTACTCGATCCGTGATGCTGCCGCCGGCGACCTTCCCTGGGTGCGCGAGATCTACAACCACTACGTCGCCAACAGCACCGTGACCTTCGACGAAGACGCGATGACGCTGCGCGAATGGAAGTCCAAATTCGCCTACCTTCAGAAACTCAAAATGCCGTTCATCGTCGCGGTGTCCCCGAACGGCCAGATCCTCGGATACGCGCTCGTCTCGCCGTGGAAGCAGAAGCGCGCCTACCGGTTCACGGTCGAGAACTCGATCTACCTGGGCGCCGCCTCCACCGGCAAAGGCCTCGGTCCGGTGCTGATGCAGGCGCTGATCGACAAGTCGAAAGCCGCAGGTCTGAAGGAGATGATCGCGGTCATCGCCGACAAAGGCGCCGAAGCCTCGATCAAGATGCACGAGAACTTCGGCTTCACGGAGATCGGGCGGATGGGCAGGGTCGGCTACAAATTCGACCGCTGGCTCGGCACCGTGCTGATGCAGAAATCGCTGAAGTAGCCATGACGCGGTCGTAATTCAGGAACTCATGTGACGGATGCGCACCAGCGCGACGCGCCCCGGCCGCTCGGGTACACATCCGCCCCTCCCGGCACACACGTTCCTGAATTGTGAACGCGGCGCCTTGCGCGTGCGTGAGACCGTGCCGGGCTCGGACACGCACAACAACGGTTCGGTAACGTGCGCTGCGCGGGGCGGTTGGCGCTTGCTAGGGTCATCCCAATAGGTTCCACGATGTATGTGTCGGGGGGAATATGCGCCGCAGGAGGGTAGTGTCGACCGCACTCGCGGCGCTCGTCGTCTTCGGTCTGTCCGGCTGCGTGTCAACGGTGGCCAAGTCCCCTTCCCACACCCACGCCGCCAGTCCTGCTCCGGCGCCGACTCCGACACAGGCCGTCGCAACCGCGCCGACGAATCGCGTCCCGACGACCTGCGATCAGCTGGCATCGCCGAGCGCGGCGAATACCGTCGTAGGCGGGCCGGTCTCTCTCGTGACCTCGAAGCAATTCACCCTGAACCCCCTTTGGTACGCGAATGATCGTGTCGGAGCGTTGGAGTGCAGGTGGAACGTCCCGACGGAACCCAACGTGTACCCCCGGAACGAGCTCTATGTCGGGATCGTCGCTGGTGGCTCTCAGGCGGCGCTCGACTATTTCCACGGCCAAGTGGGTGGGCCGGGGGACGGCACGAATGAGTCGTTCTTCAATTGCGTACCCGGCAACACGCTCTGCGGCTTCGGCCAGATGTCTGGGGGGTACGCGATGCTCGCGACAGCGTCGAACAAGTCGGGCAGCCTCGATTCGGCGGCAGCGCGGAACCTGTTCGGCTCGATCCAGACGCTGATGGCATCGTTTCCGACTGCGACTCCTCTCTGGCAGCCTCCCACCGCGTCGCTTCAGGGAGTCCCGAGCACCGGGTTCCTTCCCCTCGCCGAGCTCGACGCGATCACGGGCGCCACGGGCATGCACGAAGTCAGAGCCGAAGGCGGCGAAGATGCGATCTCCCTGCTCGGGGCGGCCACGATCGTCGGCGGCTTCTACACGACCTACAGTGAGAGCGCAGGGACGAAAGCCATCCAAATCGCGGATCTTCCCGGTGGCACGACGTATTACGACGCCGAGCGGGCAATGCTCGACCAGGGCGCGACGAAGACGCAGCCAGTCACGGGCGTCGGCGAACAGGCGTATTCCTGGGCTGGCAGGTTCAACCCGCAGGATGATGCGACAACCTATCTCAATGTCGAAGCAGGCAATAGCTGGGTACAGGTCTCGAGCGCCACGCTCGGCCTCGCCACATTGAAGGCGACAGCAGCGGCAGTGCTCACACACCTCGGCTACACGGGATAGTCCGCACGCCGCAGTTCGTGCGCTCCCACACCGAGTCCTGAATCGTGTGGTTGGCACCCCCCCGGCACCCGCGCCGTGAGTCGCAGGAGTCCCCGAATAACGATTCCGACAATCGCGCGATTCCGCGATGCACGGTGGGATAGTCTCCTCGTGTCCAGGCTGACGCGATCCATTCTCGGGGGGGCATATGCGATACGCACGCACGACCGCGGCGCTCGTAGCGACCGCTTCAGTTGCCCTGCTGGTGGGGTGTGCGCCGAGCGCGCCGGTGCCGACGACCACCACCGCATCCGTCGCCACTGCGACACCGACGCCGACGGCGCCGGTCGCGACTGCGCCTGCGTTGCGCGTCCACGCGACCTGCGATGAACTCGTGCCCCCGTCGATGGTGCAGGAGTTTGCGGGCAAGGCCCTTTCTCCGGTGGCGCCGTCAAGGACCAGCTCGGTGACGTCGTTCGGGGATGCCCGCGTGGGCGCGCTCGAGTGCCAGTGGTCGGACGGCCGTACGACAGGCGTGGATGGGACGGCACTGTATCTGACGATCGCACCTGATGTGACCCGCGCCGGCTTCGAGTCGTTTCTGAACGGAGAACAGGGCGGGGACACGCAACCTTCACCGCTCGGGCCGGACACGTACCTGGTGTCCCAGGGCAGTACGCCCGTCGGATTCGAATTCCTCACCGAGCATTACGGGGTGAGCGCAACCGTCTTCAAACCCGCGGCAGTCACGCTTGCGCCGACGGCGGCGGCCACGCTGCTGCAGCGCGTCTACGGCATCGTCTCGGTCCTTCCCGCGCCGGACCCCCTGTGGCATCCGACGCCGGACCTGCGTGGCGCCACCGACTGCGACAGTCTCGCGACGTCTGATCAGCTCGCAACGACGGTCGGTCTCCACAACGCTCGCGTGGTGAAGGACGACGGGGGCGAATATTCGCCGTCGCTGTACGACATCGATCGGCAGGTCGGCGGCTACTGGTGCGATTGGGTGTCGGACACTGAGTCGGCGGATTTCGCGAGTGTCGCAATGCTTCCCGGCGGCGCAACCTACGCGGCCTCCGCTGTCGCCGGCTCGCATGAGATCGCCGGACTCGGAGACTCGGCATTCCTCAGCCCGGGTGGACGGCTCGACGTCATTGCAGATGGTGGCTGGGTTCAAGTGGCAGCCAGTGGTGCTACCGATGACCAGCTTGTCGCTCTCGCACGGACGGTGCTCCAGAACAACGGCTACGCGCAGGGCTGACACGCGGGCGCACGGGGTATGTCGCACAGCGTCCGGCACTGGCTAAGGTGTCGTTCGTGACCACGACGACACCGAATTCTGAGATCGCTCCTGCCGACAGGGCGGAGTCGGCCAACCTGCCGCTGCGCCAGCGCCCGGTCGACATCTTCTTCCTGGTGATGTTCTCGCTCTTCATCGTCACCTGCATCATCAGCGATGCCATCCCGACCCTGGGCATCCCGCAGACGGCGACGACCCACAACCTGTTCGCGCAGTGGAACTACACGTACTCATCGCAGTACGACCCGCTCTACGAGAACCCGCCCATCTGGCTGCGGTTCATCACGGGCACCTCGGCATTCATCTACCTGCCGTTCTACGTGCTGCTCAACATCTGCCTGGTCAGGGGTTACAACTGGATCCAGCTGCCGAGCGTCATCTACGCGACCATGATCATCAGTCTGACCGCCATCCCGATCTTCGGCGTCGAGTTCTTCGGCGATGCAGCGCAGCGCACGCCGCAGCCGATCATCTTCCTGCTCTACAACGGGCCGTACGTCCTCGTGCCGCTGCTGCTGTTGATCCGGATGCGCAAGCCGCTGCCCTTCACCCGCAAATTCTGATGGACGCACAGAACGAGAACCGGCCGCGGGTGCGGCAGTTGCGGGTCGTCGTCGAAGCGGACGACTACGAGGCGGCCGTCGCGTTCTACCGCGACGTGCTCGGGCTGCCGGAGCAGGAGTCCTATGCCGGAGACGCCGGCGCACTGGTGACGATCCTCGACGCCGGTCGGGCCACCCTCGAGATCGCCAACCCGGCCCAGAAACGGATGATCGACGACGTCGAGGTCGGGCGGCAGGTGGCCCCGCACATCCGCCTCGCCTTCGAAGTCGACGACACGGTCGCGGCGACCGACGCGCTCGTGGATGCGGGGGCCGACCTGGTCGCCGAACCCACCGTGACCCCGTGGCAGTCCCTCAACGCGCGGCTCGATGCGCCCGCCGGGCTCCACATCACCCTCTTCGAAGAACGCGGCGAAACCGAAAGCTGAGCGTTCCCTTTCACTCGGTTTCGGAAATGATGGGGGTTTCGTCCGGCGATCGGATGCCGACCTAGATTGAGACCGACGTCATCGACGATCCGGATGCTCGCAGAGAGCGACCGGGCCGTGGCGAGGCAGATGCGAAAACCGGGACCGGCAGGAATGAAACCTGCCGGTCCCGTCCATGTGTTCAGCGGAGGCCGAGCACAGGAAAAGGCACCTCCCATCATGGAATGAGGTGACTTCTCCTGTGCTCGAGCCGCAAGCAGCGGTTACGACTTGGGGGTCGCCCGCCGGAGGAGGAAGAATCCGGCGAGCGCGCCCAGAGCGGTCGGGACCAGGAGCCAGGCGACGAGCCCGACCGGCCCGGTCGCGACGAACCACTCGCCGACGGCCCCCCAGGTGCCGGTAAAGGTGAAGAGAGCGACCGCGCCCAGCAGGATCAGCACCAGGATCGCGCCCGCGACGAGCAGCCCGTTCACCTTCCAGCGGGTGAAGATGATCGCGCTGGTCGAGCCGACGTAGAAGCAGAACAGCAGCCCGACGAACACGGTGAACAGTCGCTCCCACAGGGTCTCGCCGAAGTAGATCGACGTGAAGAGGTGGCCGCCGAGGCCCCAGCCGTTGGTCCACTCCTCCACGTACGCCAGCAGTGTGAAGGCGATTGAGTAGCCGGCCGCGAGCAGCCCGAAGGTCAGGGATGTGCCGAGATAGAAGTCGCGTCGCGTGACGCTGTAGCCGAGCGCGAACGGGAACGTCATCGCGATGATCGTCACCCCGAGCACGAGCATGTACACGAAGATGTAGAAGCCCGCGCCGCTGTACCCCGTGTGGTCGAGGGTCTCGGCCCGGGCGGCCGGCGGCGTCGCCGACCAGATGATCCACCAGATCGCATAGTTCACGAGCCAGATGAACGACATGATCATGACCGGCACCCAGATCGTGGTCATCTTGTTGACAAGATTGAGGCGGACGACGCGCCAGATGCGGCGTCCGGATGCGGGAGACGTTCTGACAATGGCCGCGTCGGTGGTGTAAGTAGTCATGCGCTCTGCTCGAATTCTGTCGCCTGGACGTTGGTCTTGCGGACGATGAGTTGCTGCAGCGAAACGGGGGAGAGCTCGAGGCCGGCAGCAAGGGCTTCCGCGCGCTCGCCGGGGCTGAGCGCGCCGAGGGTGACGGATGCGAGACCGCCGATGCCTTCACGGTGCAGCACCTCGCGCCCGGCGGCGAAACCGTCGACCGCGCTGCGCGATCCGACCACCGTGGTCGCTGAGCCTCGCACGGCGTCGGCCTCGTCGTCGATGATGATGCGCCCCTGGTCGATGACGAGCACGTGCTCGAGCAGGTTGGCGACCTCGTCGATCAGGTGCGTCGAGAGGACGACGGTGCGTGGATGCTCGGAGTAGTCCTCGAGGAGGCGGTCGTAGAAGTTCTGCCTGGCCACCGCATCCAGCCCCAGATACGGCTCGTCGAAGAACGTGAGCGGGGCCCGAGACGCGAGCCCAACGATCACGCCGACCGCCGACAACTGGCCGCGCGAGAGCTTCTTGATGCGGCGGTTCAGCGGAAGCCGGAAGTCGTCGATGAGGCGCTCGGCGAAGTCCGCATCCCAGTTCTCGAAGAACCACGGAGCGCTGCGGAACACGTGCTTCGGCATGTAGTCGTCCGGATAGCGCTGGCTTTCTTTGATGAAGCAGACGTTCTGGAGGACCTTGGCGTTCTCGGCCGGCTTCTCGCCGAAGACAGCGATCTCGCCGCGGGTGGCGAAGTCCTGCCCCGTCAGCAGCTGCATGATCGTGGTCTTGCCTGCGCCGTTGCGGCCGAGGAGGCCGTAGATGCGGTTCGGTTTCACGGTGAAGCTGACGTCGTCGACCGCCGTGAACGACCCGAAGCGTTTGGTGAGGCCGTCGACGCGGATGGCCGGGGCGATGGAGGTGGTGGTCATGCGCTGACCCCTTCCTTGTCGATCATGTCGGCGAGCTGCGCCGGGTCGATGCCGAGTTTCGCCGCTTCGATGAGGAGCGGCCGGAGGTATTCGTCGCGGAATGCCTCGCGACGCTTGCTGATGAGGCGCTGGCGGGCGCCGTCGGCCACGAACATGCCGATCCCTCTCTTCTTGTACAGGATCCCGTCGTCGACGAGGACGTTGACGCCTTTGCCCGCGGTGGCGGGGTTGATGCGATAAAAGGCCGCGAACTCGTTGGTCGACGGCACCTGCGTCTCAGCGGGGTAGACGCCGTCGATGATGTCGTTCTCGATCTGTTCGGCGATCTGAACGAAGATCGGCTTGCCTTCTTCGATCATCCGGTGCTCCCTGCGTCGGCTAACCGCCTTGGTTAACTACTCATGTAACTAACCAACCAGCCGGTGCGGATTTTGTCAATACCTCAGATGAGGTTGATCGTCACGTCGTCGACGTAGAGCAGGCCGCCGATGATCGTCGCGAGCAGGCAGGTCGCGAGGAACAGCCCGGGATGCGCGAGCCCGACGATCAGCCGGTGCGTGCGCGGCGCGTCCGCCAGGAAGGATTTGGGGATGCGGGTGTGTGCCGGCCGTGCCCCCCAGCCGCGAAGCCGGGACAGGAACCACGAATAGCGCACCAGCAGCACCACCCAGAGAAAGACGATCACGACCGGCGCTGAGGCCAGCAGGAGGCTGAGACCGAGCCCGAGCGTCGTGAACTCGTTGTTCTTGCCCTCGGCCTGAAGCTGGGCTGCGATCGTGGCGCTCAGCACGACCGAGATGGTCCAGGCGAGAAATGCGAACACCCAGCCGGCGAACCGCGAGAAGAAGTGGCCGAGCACCGACTCCGACCGCCCCAGATGCGAGTGGGGTGTCTGGCTGAGCACGACGACGGTCGCCGCGAAGGTCGGCAGCACGGCGAAGATCGCGATCACGAACCAGATCCAGTGGTGCCAGTTGAAGTGGTCCGCGGGCACCAGCAGCAGGATCCAGACGGTCGCCCACAGCCATCCCGCTGTCAGCGCGTGGTCGACCAGCCAGTTCGGATGCCGTTCCTCGAAATGCGACGCGAAGCCGCCGACCGTGTACCGCGCGATCGCCTGCTCCACAGGTTCCTTCGCATCCATGCCCTCACTGTAGTTGCGCGGATAGTCTCTCAACATGGCTGAACTGCATGAGCTGACCGCCCTCGAACTCTGGGAGGAGCTGCAGGCCGGCTCCGTCTCCCCGGTCGAACTCGCAACCCACTACCTCGATCGCATCGACCGGCTGAATCCGGAACTGGGCGCCTTCGTGACGGTCACTCGGGATGCCGCGATCGAGCGGGCTGAGCACGTCGCGTCCGCGGTTCCGCGCACTGCACCCTTGTGGGGGCTCCCGTTCGGCGACAAGGACCTCTGGCTGCGGGCCGGCGTCCCGGCTGGGTTCGGCTCGCGGCTGATGGCCGGGTTCGTGCCTGAGACGTCCGACGAGATCGTCGAGACGCTGGATGCGGCGGGCGGAGTGAGTCTCGGCAAGACGAACGCCCCGGAGTTCGGCCTCCCCGCCTACACGGAGAGCCTTGCCGCGCCGCCCGCGCGCAACCCGTGGAGCACCGACCTCGGTTCCGGCGGGTCGAGCGGCGGGGCTGCGGTCGCGGTCTCCGCAGGGCTCCTGCCTTTCGCGCCCGGCTCGGACGGCGGCGGATCCATCCGCATCCCGGCTGCCGCGTGCGGGCTGGTCGGTCTCAAGCCGACACGCGGTCTGGTCCCGGCGGGGAGCGGCATCGACTCCCTCGCCGGGCTCGTGGTCGACGGACCACTGGCGCGGACGGTGGCGGATGCCGCCCTCCTTCTCGACGGGATGATCGCCCACGCGCACGGCCGGATCGACCACCACTACACGCTTCGTGCTCCCGACGAGAACGACGGACCGCTTCTGGGGGCTGCGATCCGCGGCGAGGGACGTTTCCAGCTGGGGGTCATGACGACCTCCGCGTGGGACGACGCTTACGAGATCACCCTCGATCCGGCGGCGCTCGCCGCGCTCGACGAGGCCGTGCTGGTATTCGACTCGCTCGGCCATGGGATCGAGCAGACAGCGCTCCAGCTCGACGAGACGTACGCGCCCGCGTTCCGCACGATCTGGCAGGCGGGGGCTGCGCGCATCCCGGCCGAAGGCGACCGGCTCGACCTGCTCGAACCGCTCACGCGCTGGCTGGTCCTGCGCGGCCGGGAGCTCACCGCCCGGGAACTGAGCGAGGCGCTGTCGGCGCTGACCGCCTACGAGCGCTCGCTGGTCCGCCAGCTGTCGGGGTTCGACGCCGTGCTGACCCCGGCGATGGCGATGACGCCGCGTCCACTCGGCTGGTTCGACCAGCAGGACGGCGAACACAACTTCGCCCAGCAGGTGCAGTACACGCCGTTCACCTCGATGCTCAATGTGAGCGGGCTGCCCGCGATCGTGCTGCCGGTCTGGCAGACCGACGACGGTCTTCCCATGGGTGTGCAGCTGATCGGGAGACCAGGAGGGGAGGCGACGCTGCTCTCGCTCGCCCGCCAGCTCGAGCGCCGCATCCGCTGGGATCGCCGGCATCCGCCGGTCTGGTGACCGCGTCGCGATCGGCCGGTACGCTCAGATTTCCTTAGGTTAGGCATGCCTATACTGAAGGCGACATGTACAGGCCGGATCACGCGAAGCACACCGGGAGCACCGCGCACCATGACGATCGGGTGCAGTACCTCCTCGTCGGCGACGAAGGGTCGCTCACGGAACTCGAGAGCGAGCTCGCGCTGCTTCCGCTGTGCGCCCGTGGCCGCGTCTTCGTCGAGGTCGAGAGCCCCGACGACGTCTCGGTGCTGTCGACGCCGCTGCGCATGACGGTCACCTGGCTTCCGCGGACCCAGCGTGGTGGGGCACCGGGGAGCGGCGAACCGTGTCGTCGCGGTCAGGCCGGTCTTCGTGCCGTCAGGGCGTGGACGGCCGAGATGCTGTGCGACGGACCGGGGGAGACGCACGCGATCCTCGCCGGCGGCTACGCCCTGGTCGCGGACATCCACGAGCACCTCGTCGACGAGATCGGAATGCGCCCCGACGCCGTCTCCGCGCCCTCAGCGTTCCGGCTCCGCGCCTCCCGCTGACCGGGCCGGGTGCCCGCCCGCTGGCGCTGCCACCCGTCCGCGCTGCCGCGCACTCTCCGCCGAGAGTGCCCGTTCCGGCCGAGAGTACCCCGTGCAACGGACTATCTCGGCCGCAACGGACTATCTCGGCGCCAAAGGCACGAGCACGAGGCGCGAGCGCCGGCTCCGGGCCAGTCAGGCGAGCCCGGTCAGCTGCGCCGAGAGCGCCCACAGGTCGCGCCCGAGCTGCGCATCCTTCGCCTGCGCGCGCACCCGCCCGTTGGCCCTGAGCTGGTCGAAGTAGGTGCCGCTCGGCGCGCCGACCGGCAGATCGCCGGCGAGCGCGATCAGCGGCACGGCACCGGCGTCGGCAGGGATGCCGTAGTTTCCGCGGGTCACCCGGTTGCCGAAGCGGATCAACCCGCTCGACCGCCCGAAGTTCGTCACCACGGTGCCCGGATGGAACGAGTACGCATCGACGCCGGTGCCGGTGAGCCGTTCGGCGAGTGTGCGGATGAACAGGATGGTCGCCAGCTTCGAGGTGCCGTAGGCGCGCCACCCGCCGAGCCACGGCCGCTTCTCCCAGTCCAGATCGTCGAGGCGCAGATGTCCGAAGAGGTTCGCCAGGCTCGCTGTCGAAACGACCCGCGGTGCGCGCTCGCCGTCGCCCAGGTCGCCGGCCGTGGCGATCAGCCGCGGCAGCAGCAGGTTCGTGAGCAGGAAGGGCGCCAGGTGGTTGCTCTGGATGGTGCGCTCGTGAGCGTCGGCGGTCAGTTCCCGGCGCGAATGGAGCCCGCCCGCGTTGTTCGCCAGCACATCGATGCGTTCGTAGCGGTCGAGCAGTGCGTCCGCGAGACTGCGCACATCGTCCAGCCGGTCGAAGTCGGCGAGGAAGGCCGTGCCTCCGACTCGTTCGGCGACGGCTTTCGTCCGTTCGGGGTTGCGGCCGACGACGGCGAGGTCTGCGCCCTGTTCGGCGAGCCGTTCCGCTGCGACCGCGCCGATGCCGGAGCTCGCCCCGGTCAGGACGATCGTGCGTGCGCGTGCGGTCACCGATAGCCGCCCTTCTCGAGGCCCGCTTCGATCTCGAACCGGTTCTTCAGCGGGTTGCGACCCGCGGCAAGGTACAGCAGCGGGAAGATCATCCCGTACCGTTGCCACTGCCGTTTGTGCACGGCCTCATGCTCCATCACGTCCTCGCTCACATTCTGGGCCGTGAGGTAGCAGCCGCCGAGGCACGATCCGCCGCGCCCGAACGACCACGCGGGCAGTCCGCGGAACACGAACAGCCCCTCCCTGCGCTCGATCGGCCCAGTGCTCCAGATGAAGCCCCACACCAGCCCGACCGCTGTCGCGTACAGATAGCCGAGGCGGCTGATCGGGGAATCGAACAGCAGGTCTTCAAGCCGTTTCACGTCACTCCGTCGGTCGTCCGTATGATTCGAGCAGCCGCAGCCAGACTTCGCTGAGCGTCGGGAACGACGGTACGGCGTGCCAGAGCCTGCCGAGTGGAACCTCGCCGACGATCGCGATCGTTGCGGAGTGGAGGATCTCCCCGACATCCGCCCCGACGAAGGTGGCGCCGATCACGACCTGCCGGTCCTCGTCGACGATCATGCGTGCGTGGCCGACGTACTCGTCGGCTGCGATGCTCGCGGCGGACAGCCCGCTCATGTCGTAGTCGACGACGCGGATGCGGTGGCCGGCTCGCTCCGCTGCCGCGGCCGTCAGCCCGACGGATGCGACTTCCGGGTCGCTGAAGGTGACCTGCGGAACGGCCGAGTGGTCGGCTGTCGCGACATACGTCGTCCAGGGCTCGGATGGGAGGGTGCGGCCTTTCGCACGCGCCGCCATCGCGTCTCCGGCGATGCGCCCCTCGTATTTGCCCTGGTGTGTGAGAAGCACCCGGTGCGCCACGTCGCCGGCGGCATAGAGCCAGTCGATCGGAGAGCCGTCTGCGGCGATGACGCGCATCGAGTCGTCCGTCTTCAGCCAGTCGCCCGATGAGAGCCCTACACTCTCGAGGCCGAGGTCGTCGGTGCGCGGCAGGCGGCCGACGCAGACGAGCAGCTCGTCCGCTTCGACGACGTCGCCGTTGTCGAGCTCGATGCGCACCGCGTCGGTGGCGGTACGTTCGACGCGGCTGACACCGGTGCCGAGGTGCACCGTCGCCCCGAGCCCCTCGAGTGCCTCGGCGACCATCTCACCGGCGAAGGGCTCTTCCTTCGACAGCAGGGTGGTGCGGGCGATGACGTCGACCTTCGAGCCGAACCCGGCGTAGGCAGTGGCCATCTCCACGCTGACGACTCCTCCGCCGAGGATGGCGAGGCGGGCGGGGACGTGCTTCGCACTGGTCGCTTCGTGGCTCGTCCAGGGCCGGCTCTCCCGAAGTCCGGGGATGTCGGGAAGCATCGCGACCGATCCGGTGACCACGGCGATGGCGTGCTTGGCTGTGAGCTTCGTCACCGATCCGTCGGAAGCCGTGACGCTCAGTTCGCGGGGCGCCGTGATCGTTGCGTGGCCGCGCACCAGGTCGATGCCGGCGCTGCGGACCCACTCGGCTGCGCCGTCGTCTGTCCAGTCGCTCGTCATCCAGTCCCGTCGCCGCAGGACGGCGGCGACGTCGAGCTCGCCGGTGATCGCCTCACGCGACCCTCCGACCCGGCGGGCGGCGCGCAGCAGGGCGCCGCTGCGCAGCAGGGTCTTCGACGGCATGCACGCCCAGTACGAGCACTCGCCGCCGACCAGTTCGGCCTCGACGAGGGCAGTGCGCATCCCGCCCTGGGCAGCACGGTCTGCGACGTTCTCGCCGACGGTGCCGGCCCCGATCACGATCACGTCGTATTCGGCTGCGTTCATGGCTGCTCCTTCACGGTCTCACGGTCGGTCTCACGGTCACGTTCTCGCTGGAAGTGTCTCGGTGCAACGTCCGGTGTCGCACCCCGGATCGCCACTGTACGCCCGGCGTCCGAACGCCGGAGCGGTCTCAGCGGCCAACGAACCCGGCTTCGGTGCGTCGCAGGAACGCCTCCATGCCGATGCGCGCATCCTCGGTCTGGGCCAGCCGCGCGAGCGTCGGCTGGAGTTCGGATTCGGCCGCAGGGTCGCCTTCACGGATGGCCCGCTTGGCGTTGGCGAGCGTCGCCTGCACGGCGAGGGGCGCCTGGGCGGCGATGCGCTCGGCGATCGCCAGTGCACGATCGAACTGCTCGCCGTCGGGGACGACCTCCTGGACCAGCCCGATGCGGTGTGCTTCCGCGGCGTCGAAGGTGTCCCCGGTGAGGATCCAGCGCATCGCGTTGCCCCACCCGACGGCTCGAGGGAAGCGCAGGGTTGCGCCGCCGAAGGGGAGGATTCCGCGGGTGACCTCGATCTGCCCGAACCGGGTCGACTCCGCTGCGACCGCGACCTCGCTCGCCAGCAGAAGTTCGATCCCGAGGGTGAAGCAGGTGCCCTGCACGGCGATCACGACGGGTTTGCTGAGGTGCTCACCGGAGACCTGCCAGGGGTTGATGCCGCCCTCTGTGACGTAGTCGATGCCGTCCGCGGTGATCCGGGGGCCGAGGTCGGCCAGGTCGAGGCCGGCCGTGAAATGGTCGCCGACCGCGTAGACCAGGCCGACGCGCAGTTCGGGGTCGCGTTCGAGCATCCCGTAGGCGAGCGCCAGCTGCGTGAGCAGTTCGAGATCGGCTGCGTTGCGCTTGTCGGGTCGGTTGAAGCCGATGAGCAGAACGTGCCCGCGGCGTTCGGTGAGGATCCTGGGTTCGGTCATGATCCGAGGCTACCGCCGCCCGCCGCAGCGATCATCCGGCCGTGTTCGATGGCAGCGGTGCGGTCAGCGCGCCGAGCACCCGCAGGATGACAGCGAGGTCGGCCGAGGCAGCGTCGACCGACTCCGGCGCGAACTCGGTGAGGGCGGCACCCGCCAGTTCGAAGCGGCCGCGTACGGCGCGGATGAGGTCGCAGAGCTGCTCCGGCTGCACGCCGAACGGCTCGGGGAACCCGATACCGGAGACGGTCGCCGGATCGAGCACGTCGAGATCGACATGGAGGTAGACGGCGGATGCGCCGGTCGCCTCGATCGCGGCGATGACGGCCTCGGAATCGGCCAGCTCCTCGACGCCGAGCACGCGGATGCCTGCGGAGTCGACGTATGCGCTCTCGCCGTCGTCGAGTGCCCGCGTTCCGGCGAGGATCACGTTCGACGGGGACAGCACTTCCGCTCCGGTCGACGCGAGGCCCTCTGGCCCGTCGCCGAGGAGCGCTCGCAGGACCATGCCGTGGAAGGCGCCAGACGGAGACGTCTCCGCATTGTTGAGGTCGCCATGCGCGTCGAACCAGATGAGCGCCACCTCGCCCGCGGGCCTGGAGGCCACGACGTGCTGCACGCCGGCCAGGTCGGCGCCGCAGTCGCCGCCGATGGTGATCACCGGAGCCTCAAGCGCCCGCAATTCCCCGAGGGCGGACTCGCGGATCGCGTGAAGGGCCGAGAACCGGTCCACACCGGTCTCGAGAGACTCACCGGCCTCCATCGGCACCTCGACGACGTGGGTGGCCGACGCCGGAAGGTCGCCCTGGATCGCCTCCGTTCCGTCGATCAGGCGCATCGCGCGCGACGAACCCGAGCCTTGCCATTGGGGTATCACCAGGAAGCGTGCAGCCACGGACCCAGTCTGCCCTACATGTCGCGGTAGCGCTCAGCGGATGCGAGGGCTGTGCGCAGTTCCGCTTCGGTGAGCCGCGGACCGTAGGCCGGGGTGTCGCGCTGGTAGCGCCAGCCTTCGGCGAGCGGGCCCGCGTCCACGACATCGAACCCGATGCTGTCGATGAAAGCGGCGGCCGCGGCTTTGGCGTCAGCGTCGTCACCCGCGATGGCCAGCGCTCGCCGGCCAGGGGAGCCGGCGGGAAGGCCGTCCGCGGTGAGCGCGGAAGCGAAGATGTTGTTGAACGCCTTCACGATGTGCGCGGAGGGCAACTGCTTCTGCAGCAGCTCCGATACCGTCGTGGTCTCGTCGTCGAGGGCGGCGATCTGTCCGTCCCGCTGCGGGTAGTAGTTGTTGGTGTCGATCACGGTCTTGCCGTCGAACGCCTCCGCCGGAAGCGACCCGATGTTCTTGAGCGGCATGGTCACGACGATCAGGTCGGACGCCCGCGCAGCGTCCGCGACCGTCGCCGCGCGAGCCGACGGCCCCAGCTCGCCGACGAGCTCGGTGAGGGTCTCCGGCCCCCGCGAGTTGCTCACGATGACGGTGTAGCCGTGTGCGACTCCGAGGCGGGCGAGCTGGCTGCCGATGTGTCCTGCGCCGATCAATCCAAGTGTTGTCATGTTCGAGTGCAACGACGGTCGGCCTCGCGGTATTTCGCTTCCGGCCGAGTGTGTTTCGGGGTGTTACAGAACGGATGCACGGCCGGCGCGCCCCGGGCACACTGGATGTCATGCCCGCATCCCGCTCCCTCGCCGTCGTCGAGGTCACGCGTTTCCGGGCACACGATCCCGCCTACCACGACTACGTGCAGATTCTCATCGGCCGGACCATCGCACTCGCCGAAGAGCTCGGCTGGAACGTCGACCGCGTCGCAGCGGCCGACCTCGGCCCGGCGTCGCTGCTGGCGCAGACCGACTCAGCCGACGCGGTCGTGATCATGGGCGGCGAGGACATCGCACCGGAGTTCTACGGCGCCGAGACCGGCTACGAGGGCGAGAGCGCGCACTTCCCGTCCGCCGACGAAGGCCAGATCGCCCTGGTGCACCGCGCGCTCGACCGTGGAACGCCGCTCCTCGGCATCTGCCGCGGCCACCAGATCATCAACGTCGCCCTCGGCGGGACGATCGTGCAGCACCTCGGCGATTCGACGGTGCACAAGAACCACGGCGCTCCGATCGAGCGGATCATGGCGTCGCACACCGTCGACATCACCGCCGACAGCGGACTCGTCTCTCTGCTCGGCGCAGACGCGGTGCGTGTGCAGAGTGCGCATCACCAGGCGGTGGCCTCCCTCGGCGAGGGCCTCGTCGCCGTCGGCCGCACGCCCGAGGGAGAGATCGAGGCGATCGAGCACGAGACGGCGCCGATCCTCGGGGTGCAGTGGCATCCGGAAGACCCGGGTGCGCCGGGCGGCCAGCTCGCGGCGCTGCTCGCATCCCTCGACCGTGCGCCGGTCGCGGTGCGCGCCGCAGCCTGACCTCGGCCCGGCGCCCCCTCAGTCCTCGACGGGCCACGCCTGTGCGCCAAGGAGTGGCACGAAGCTGACCGCTCCGAGATTCTCCTCGCGCAGGCGGCCGTGCGGGTCGAGGGTGAACGCCGCCAGGTGCTGCGATCCCCGCGGTGAGCCGATGGGCATGACGATCCGCCCGCCGGGCGCGAGCTGCTCCACCCAGGCGTCCGGCACGGACGGCCCGGTGGCGGCGGCGAGGACGGCGTCGTACGGGGCGCCGTCCGGCCAGCCCAGCGAACCATCGCCTTCGATCACGTCGACCCGGTAGCCGAGGTCGTGGAGGCGGGTGGCCGCGCTGGCCGCGAGGCGCGCCTGGCGTTCGATGCTGACGACGCGGTCGGCGAGCTCGGCAGCAACGGCAGCCGCATAGCCGGATCCCGTCCCGACATCGAGCACCACATCATCCGGTCCGATCCGGGCGCTCTCGACCATCAGGGCGACGATGTACGGCTGCGAGATGGTCTGGCCGTCGCTCAGCGGCAGCGGCCGGTCGTCATAGGCGTACTCGACGATGTCCAGCGGGACGAATTCGTGCCTGGGCACGCGGGCCATCGCATCGAGGACCCGCGGGTCCCTGATTCCACGCGGGATGAGCTGGCGCTGAACCATCCGGCGCCTGGCGTCGTCGTATGCCGTGAGATCCTCCCTCGTTCCGATTAGACCACTGGGTCGCGCACGGCGAAAGGTGCGAGAAGTGGTCGGACAGGAGTCGGTCAGCCCGCGATGGAGAACGACGCCTGCCGGGAGGAGAGCTCGGCCCGCGCGGTCTCCAGCGCATCCCGCCCGGCTCCGACCGCCTCGAGGGCGAGCAGCCCGGCACCCAGGATCGGCGCTGCCGTCACCAGCTCGACGTGGGCGAGGGGAGCACGTGCGGCGAGTCCGCGGTCGATCGCGGACAGGAGCCGTTCGTCGCGGGCGCCGATGACGCCGCCGCCCAGCACCAGCGGGGTCGGCCTCTCGAGCAGGTCGAGCTTGCGCAGCGTCGTCTCGGCGAAGGTCACGATCTCCTCCGCCTGGCGGTCGACGAGACCTGCCGCCACGGCGTCCCCCTCCTGTGCGGCACGGAACACCGCCGGGCTCAGAGCCGAGAGTTCGGCGTTCGCCAGCCGTCCGAAATGCATCGCCTCGATCACCGCCTGGACGTCGGGGAGGCCGAACACGTCGGGCACGGCGTCGACCAGGACGGTCACCGGTCCCCGCCCGTCGACGGCTCGCGCCGCATGCCAGAGCGCGTTCTCGCCCAGGTGCCAGCCGCCGCCCCAGTCGCCGGAGATCATCCCGAGCGACGCGTAGCGGACCACCGCTCCGTCCGCGCGGACACCGACGCAGTTGATGCCGGTCCCGCAGACGACGGCCACCGCATCCGCCTCGCTCGTTCCTGCGCGCAGCAGCGCGAACAGGTCGTTGTCGACGATGGCCGCGCGGCCGGTCACCCCGGACGCCCAGGCGAACCCGCTGATCGATCGGGAGAACGAGACCACTTCCGCCGGCAGGTCGAGCCCGGAGAGGTAGATGTTCGCCTGCACGATCGGGCGGCCGCCGAGCTGGGCTGTGATCTCCCCGACCAGGTCGTCGATGAGGGCGATCGTCGCCTCCAACCCGATGATGTGCGGGCTGGAGGTCGCCGCCCGCGCCGTCGCGAGCACGTGGCCCGCCAGGTCGAGGGCGACAGCATCCGTCTTGGAGCCGCCGCCGTCGACGGCGAGGACGACGCCGTCCTCGGGGTCGGCGACGCTCATCGCGCCCACGCCAGGTGCTCCCGATTGCGTGCGAGCAGCAGGTCGGCGAGCTTCTCGGCCTTGTCGTACTGTCCGACCAGCGGATGCGCGAGCAGCGCGCGCACGACGCGGTCGCGACCTCCGTGCACCGCCGCATCGAGGGCGAGGCGCTCGTAGCCGGCGACATGGGAGACGAGCCCCGCGATGTCCGCGGGCAAGGGGTCGACCGGGAGAGCGGTGAGCCCGTGCTCGCCGACCACGGCCGGCACTTCGATCACGTGGTCGTCGGGAAGGAACGGCAGGGTACCGCCGTTCCGCAGGTTCACGATCTGCGTGTCACGTCGATTCGAGGTCAGGGAGGCGATCAGGTCCACTGCTGCCTCAGAGTAGAACGCGCCGCCGCGCTTGGCCAGCACATCCGGTTTCGTATCCACCGAGGGGTCGGCGTACAGCTCGAGGAGCGCGCGCTCGACCTCCTGCACGGCCTCCGCCCTGGTCGGGGCGCCGAGTTGCTCGCGCAGCACCTCGTCGTGCGCGTAGTAATACCGCAGGTAGTACGACGGCACGCTGCCGAGCAGGGCGATGAGGGAGGCGGGAAGCTCGATCTCCTCGGCCAGCCGGTCGAGGTGGGCCGCGAGCAGTTCGGGCAGAGCGTCGCGGGTTCCGCGCTCGTCCGTCACGAAGACCGCGCGCTCCCAGGTCAGGTGGTTGAGGCCGACGTGCCCGAGCGTGACGGCCGTGTGGTCGACCCCGAACAGCGCGGCGAACCGGCGCTGGAACCCGATGGCGACGTTGCACAGACCGACCGCGCGATGCCCCTCCTGCAGGAGGGCGCGCGTGACGATGCCGACCGGGTTCGTGAAGTCGACGATCCACGCATCCGGTTTCGCGTGCGCGCGCACCGCCTCGGCCACCCGGAGCACCACAGGAACGGTGCGCAGCGCCTTGGCGAAGCCACCGGCGCCCGTGGTCTCCTGGCCGATGCAGCCGCACTCGTGGGGGAACGTCTCGTCACCGTGCCGCGCGGCCTGGCCGCCGACACGCAGCTGGATGAGCACCGCATCCGCATCGGACACGCCGGCCACCAGATCGGACGTCGCGACGATCCGCCCGGTGTGCCCGGCCGCGCGGAACATCCGTTCGCTCATGCCGCCGACCAGTCGCAGGCGCTCGGGGTCGGTGTCGACCAGCCACAGCTCCTCGATGGGCAGCAGATCGCGCATGCGGGCGAACCCGTCGATGAGCTCGGGGGTGTAGGTGGAGCCTCCACCGACCACAGTGAGTTTCACGGCTATCCCTTCACGCCGGTGAGTGTGATGCCTTCGACGAACACGCGCTGGGCGAAGAAGAAGATGATCACGACCGGGACCGTTACGAGGATCGTCATCGTCATCGTGAGTCCCCAGTCCGTGCCGTGGACACCGCGGAACGACGCGAGCCCGTAGGCGACCGGCCAGTTGTCGGCGTTCTCCGAGGTGTACAGCAAGGGGCCGTAGTAGTCGTTCCACGAGTTGAAGAACATGAAGATCGCGGTGGCGGCGATACCCGGCTTCGCCATCGGGATGATCACCCGCCACAGCACCCCGAACTCGCCGCAACCGTCGATGCGCGCCGCATCCGCGTACTCGCTGGGGATCGTCAGGAAGAACTGGCGCAGCAGGAAGATCGAGAACGCGTCCCCGAGGAGGTTCGGCAGGATGAGCGGCCAGAGGGTTCCGGTCAGGTTCAGCTGGGACCACATCACGTAGATCGGGATGGCCGTGACCTGCGGCGGAAGAAGCATCGCGATGATGATCGCGGTGAACAGCACATTCGCACCGCGGAACTTGATCTTGGCGAGCGCGTAGGCGGCGGGGACCGAGGAGAGCAGCATGAACGCGGTCGCGAGCACGGCGTAGAGGGCGGAGTTGCCGAACCATTGGAGGAGCGGGACCGTCTGGAACACCGTGAGGTAGTTGCTCCAGACGAACGGCTGCGGCCAGAGGGATGCGGTGAGGGTCTGGTCGCTCGACATCAGCGACGTGAGCACGACGAAGACGACCGGAGCGATGAAGACCACGGCCAGAGCCACCAGCACCGTGTGCTCGGCGATCCAGCCCAGCAGCCGCCGGCCGCGCAAGGGCGGCGTGCGGCGCTTCGGAGCGGGCGCGGGCGGTGGCGGCGCGGGCCGCTCGGTGAGAGTGGCGGAGGTCATTGGGCGCCTTCCGGGGTGAACGCCTTGAAACGGCGGAGAAGGAGGATGAGGATCAGGCTCGACACGAGGAACAGGATCACCGCGAGGGCGGAGGCGTAGCCGAGCTGGTACGTACTGAAGCCGCGCACGTACAGCCATTGCGTGTAGGTGAGGAGGGACTGGTCCGGGTAGCCGATGTTGGTGCCGATCCCCTCACCGACCACCGCCTTGCCGGAGGCGACCCCGGAGGCGACGGCCGCCTCCGTGAAGTACTGAACCGCGGCGATCACCCCGGTCACCAGAGCGAAGAGCAGCACGGGCGAGATGCTCGGCATCGTGACGTAGCGCACCTGTTGCACTCCGTTCGCGCCGTCGAGCGACGCCGCCTCGTACTGCTCCCGGGGCACGTCGAGCAACGCCGCGAGGAAGATGATCATGATGTCGCCCATGACCCAGATGCCCAGAAGGGTCAGCGACGGCTTGGACCACGCGGGGTCGTTGAACCACAGCGGTCCCTGGATGCCGAACACTTTGAGGATCTGGTTCACCGGTCCGGTCCCCGGGTTGAACAGGAACACGAACGCGACGACGCTGGCGACCGGAGGCACGAGGGCCGGAAGGTAGAAGATCGTCCGCCAGACACCCGACGCCTTCTTGGCGCGAGCGAGGAGCCCCGCGATCAGCAGCGCGAAGACCAGCTTCGCCGGCACCCAGAACACGATGAACCAGAGCGTGTTGACGGTCGCCGTCCACACGTTCGGGTCCTGCGTGAACAGGTAGACGTAGTTGCGCAGACCGATCCACTGCGGCGGCGACACGAGGTCGAACCGGGTGAACGAGTAGTAGACGGATGCGATCAGCGGGTAGACGAAGAAGATCACCAGACCCAGGAGCGCTGGGCTCAGGAGCGCGAGTGTCGCGAGCTTGCGCTTCCTGCTCGCCCGCGAGGAGCGGCCGGCGGTCGCCGTCCGCCCCTCGCTTGTGGTGGTCGAGGTCACGTCACGGACCCGAGACGAGCGCCAGCGCGTCGTTGATCTGCTTGTCGACGCTCTTCAGACCGGCCTGCACGTCGCCGCCCTCGCTCTGGTACTTGTTCCACCAGTCCTGGAAGGACTGCTGGTAGCCGGCACCGAGCGGACTGGCCGGTGTGGTGGAGACGTTCTTGTTCGCCGCGACGTCCAGGAATGTCTTGTACTGGTCGGACACCTCGAGGTCGGGGGAGTTGAGCGCGTCGGTCGTCGTCGGCACGTTCTTGAGCCCGTTCGCGAGCTTGACCACAGCCCCCGTGTCGGTCGTCAGGTACTTCAGGAGCGCCCACGCCAGTTCAGGGTTCTTCGATCCCTTGGAGATGCCGATGATGTTCCCTGTCATATATCCGCCGCCGTACAGGTCGGTGTGGTCGTCGGCCGTCGGGAACGGCGCCGTGCCGTAGTTGAGGTCCTTCGCCTGGTCGGCGATGAACGCTGTGCGGTACTCCCCGTCCATATTCATGGCGACCTTGCCCTTCTGGAAGGCGTTGTCGGCCGAGAACTCCTGGCCGAGGCCGGAGGTGAACGTGTTCAGCTTGTCCCAGCCGATCTTGTCGACGAAGGCCTTCTGCCAGTTGATCAGCTCGGTCCAGCCCGGCGATGAGCTGATCGCGCTGGTACCATCGGCCTTCAGCCATTCGGCGCCGGCCGCGGGACCGTAGTGCGCCGCCGCGTTCTCGTACCAGCCCATCGTCGGGTTGAATCCGAGGGTCTTGAGCGAGCCGTCGGAGTTGTAGGTCGTCAGCTTCTCGGCCATCTTCTCCAGCTCGGAGAGCGTCTTCGGCGGAGCTGTGTACCCGGCGGCGGTCAGAAGGTCCTTGTTGTAGTAGAGGCCGTAGACGTCGGCGAGCATGGGCATCGAGCAGCGGTTGCCTTTGTACTCGGTGTAGCTCTTCACCGTCGGCGAGAACTGGCTCATGTCGACCTTGTCGCGCTCGATCACACTGTTGAGGCTGCGAAAGGCGCCGGTGGAGCAGAAGTTGCCGACGATGTCGGTCGAATACGAGAGCCCGACGTCGACCTTGCTTCCGGTCGCGATCGCCTTGCGGAGTTTCTCGTCGTCCTGGCCCGCGTGGACCTCGACCTTGATCTTCGGGTACTTCTTCTCGAAGTCGTCGACGACCGACTGGATGACCTTCGCCTCCCGGTCGGAGAAGAAGTGCCAGAACGAGACGGTGCCGGAGAGATCGGACGGGGCCGTCGTCTGGAAGGCGGTGCTGCTTCCTCCGCCGGAACAACCGGCGAGGCTCAGCGCTGCGGCCGCGGTGACCGCGACGGCAGCGATGAGGTGGCGGGAACGAGACTTCACTGTGTCTTCCTCACTGTTCTTGATGGGGTGCATTGGGTCTGGGGCAGGGGGAGAGTCAGGCGGTGATGCGGCTGACCTCGGAGAAGAGCGTGTTGCGGACTTCGGTGAGCAGGTACTCGCGTGCTCCGCGGAGTACCGGATGCTCGGCCACGTCGGTCGACACGATGGTCGCGGTCCAGCGCGTGGCCCGCCGCACCTGCTGACCGACGAGTTCGGCGAGGCGATCGCCGCCGGCGCGCCCGGTGGGACCGCCGAGCACGACCAGTTCGGGGTCGAGGATCGCCAGGACCGGGATGATCCCGGCGGCGATGCGGGGTGCGAGGTCCTGGAGCACCGCATCCCGCTGTGGCGAGGTGGCGAGCGCCTCGACGAGGGTGCCGTAGCTGCGCCCGCGGATCCCGTGCGACCGCGCGATGCGTGCCACGCTCGTTCCGCCGATCAGGCCCTGCAGGTCCGAGGCGTGGGGGTCGAGTGCCGCAGCCGACTTCGGGATGGGCAGGTAGCCGATCTCGCCCGCGCCGCCGGATGCACCGCGGTGCAGTACTCCGCCCTGGTCGACCGACAGGCCCAGGCCGTCGCCCATCCAGAGGAGGACGAAGCCGCCGGCGTCCTCGCCGGCCCCCCCCGAGCGTTCCGCGATGGCGGCGAGGTTCACGTCGTTGTCGATGTGGATGCTGATGCCGAGCGCGTCTTCGAGGTGGCGCCGGATGCCCTTGCGCGGCCATCCGGGCAGCGTCTCGACGAAGCTCAGCTCGTCGGTGCGCGGATCGAGGGCGCCCTGCACGCCGACGGCGACGGCGCGCACTGCATCCGCTGACACCCGGGCGGCTTCGCAGGCCGCGTCGATGGCGGTCCGCACATCCGTCTCCGCGGAACGGTCCCGGGCGGAGCGCGACAGGGTGACTGTGACCGTCGGATGCTCGCGGCCGCTCGCGTCCACGACGGTCGCACGCATGACCTGGTAGTTGATGTCGACGGCGACACCGAGCACCCGGTCGGCACGCACCGCGTAGCTGGCCGCGTTCGGGCCGCGTCCTGCCGAGACTTCGCCGACGGCGTGGATGAGCCCGGCGGTCTCGAGGCGGGCGACCATCTGGGCCGCGGTGGGCTTGGAGAGGCCGGAGAGTTCGCCGATCCGGGTGCGGGTGAGCACCCCGTGCTCGAGAAGGAGCGCGAGGGCTGTGCGGTCGTTCGTCTCTCGGAGCCACGAGGGCGTTCCCGGAACCGGTTTCGGTGTCACGCGGCGCACATCCCTTCCTTGGAACGATTCTGGTCAGAATGTATCAGGAAAGTTTCTTAATAGTAAGAGATCGTTTCGACTGAACGTCAGCATTCACAAAACAGGAGTTGGTGTGACGGATGTGGCGGGCGGGCTCCTTACGAAGGCAAACCCCTGGTCGGATGCGCGGCCGAGCCGCCGACGCGCGCAGATCTCCTGAATTGCTGACGCCGCCCATCCGGCGCGATCGGTCAGACCGAGCGGGCGAGGTCGGCGAGCCGGTCGAACGCCGCGTCCAGGTCGCGGTCGACGCGCTGCCGCGCCGGGTCCGCCAGGTGCCAGTCGACGATCTCCCCGGCTCCGTGCGCGAAGCTGACGCGGGTCTGGAACTCCGGCACGAGCGCCTTCACCTTCGTGTTGTCGAACAGCATGGAGTGCGCCTTGTCTCCGACGAGACCCGGTCCGAGTTCCGGCACCACTGCCGCGATCGTCTCCGATGCGACGTGCACGAGGTCGGCCTCAACCCCCAGTCCCTCGGCGAGCCAGCAGTAGATCTGGTCCCAGGTCGGCGCCTCATCCGACGTGATGTGGAAGGAGTCGCCCACCGCCTCCGGACGCCCGAGGAGCCCGACGAAGGCGACCGCGAAATCCGTGTTGTGGGTGATCGTCCACAGGCTCGTCCCGTCGCCGTGCACGATGACCGGCGCCCCGCGCCGCATGCGCTCCAGATCCGTCCAGCCGCCGCTCGTGGGGATCAGGGTCCTGTCATAGGTGTGCGATGGCCGTACGATCGTGACAGGGAAACCGCGTTCGCGGTACGCCTCGACCAGCAGGTCCTCGCAGGCGATCTTGTCCCTCGAGTACTGCCAGAACGGGTTGCGCAGGGGCGTCGACTCGACGACCGGAACCCGCGCGGGCGGTTTCTGGTATGCCGACGCCGAGCTGATGAAGACGTAGTGCCCGACCCGGCCCTCGAACAGCTCGAGATCGGTACGGATATGTTCCGGCGTGAAGGCGAGGAACTCGGCCGCGACATCGAAGCTGCGTTCGCCTAGTGCCGCCCGGACGGTCTGCGGATCGCGGATGTCCGCGTGTAGTTCCTCGACGCCCGGAGGGAGCGGCCGGTTCGTCGGACGACCCCGCGTGAGCACAGTGACCTCGTGGCCCTTTTCGACAGCCAGGGCGACACAGGCCGAGCTGATCACTCCGGTGCCCCCGATGAAAAGTGTCCGTGTCGCAGCCATTGCGTTCCGATCCCTTCTGTGAGCTCGCCCCGGTATCGAATCAGCGTAGCCCCGCGCCGCGCGGCTGGGTGAGCCGCTGAAGGGTCAGCTCCGGATGAGCTCTTCGTAGACGGCCTGGCTGGCCGGGCTGGGGGAGACACCGAGCTCATCCCGGAGCACTTCGCGGAGGCCGGCGTAGACGGCGAGGGCCTCCGCCGGGTTGCCCTGGTCGCGAAGCGCACGCATCAGCACCTGGTACCCGCTCTCACGGAGCGGAGCGAACTGGATGAGCTCCCTCGATGCACGGACAGCGGCCGGGAGCTCCGTCCCGCCCATGCCGGCGCAGGCCGCGGCGTACGCCTCGAGCGCGCGGATCCGGAGTCCCGCCATGAAGCGCCGCTGCTCGTCCACCCACGGATTGCTCTCGCCGGCGAGGAACTCGCGCTCGGCGACGAAGAGGGCGACGAGCGACGGCGCCCACGCCCGAGGGAAGTCCTCGAGGGCGAGCTGCGACTCGGCCCGATGGACGGCGCTCACTGCGTCCTCCACATCCACGCGCGTATCGGCGTCGAGCACGAGCCGGATGGTCGCGTGACCCTCGACGCGCCCGGCCCCGAGCATCCGCCGGAGTTTCGAGATCAGGGGCGTCAGCCCCGTCTCGGATCCGCCGCGCGACGATTCTCCCGGCCACACGGCTTCGGCGAGCTCGGAGCGGCTCGCCGGACGGTCGCGATTGAGCACGAGGAAGGCGAACAGGATGCGCCCCTGTCGGCCGGGAATCCTGCCTTCGAGACGTTCGCCGTCCGCTTCGACGATCGTCGTGCCGCACAACTGGATCCGCGTCGGTTCACGCGACGCCAATGTCATGCCAACATTCTGTCAACAGTCCCCGACTACACCTAGGCAAGGAGGACGAGATGTCCAGGATCATCCGCTGCGAATGCGGCTACATCGCCCGAGGTGACAGTGACTCCGAGGTGATCGCCGACATCCGGGCGCACATGAAGTCCGACCATCCCGCCCTCTATGAATCAGTCGGGCAGGAAGACCTGCTCAGCTGGATCCAATTGGAGTAGAAGACCGGGAGGCCCACAATGTCGTCGATGACAGCAGGTGCGAACAGCACGATGACGCGGACGGAGGTGCTCGTGTCGCCGGACTGGCTCGCGAGCCGCCTCGACGATCCGTCCGTACAGGTGATCGAGGTCGACGTGAACGCGAAGAACTTCGATGCCGGCCACATCCGTGGCGCCCTTCTCTGGAACGTCTACCGGGACTTCCGGGACGGCGACTACGGGCTGGTGGAAGAGCCGGCCGTTGCGAGCCTGATCCGCCGGTCGGGGCTGACGCCCGACACGACGGTCGTCTTCTACGGCTACGCGCCCGCGCTCGCGTTCTGGATGATGAAGCTCTACCGGCACGCCGACGTGCGCATCCTGGACTGCTCGCGCGACTCCGCCCGGGATGCGGGACTCGCGTGGACGTCGGACGCCGCGACACCGCAGCCGAGCGACTATCCGATGCCCGGACTCGATCTGAGCATCCGGGCGACGCAGGACGACATGACGGCGTCGATCGACGACCCTTCGACAACGATCGTCGACCTGCGCACCCGTCCGGAGTTCGACGGCCTGCAGTTCTGGCCATCCGGCGGCATGGAGCCGGGCGGTCGCGCCGGTCACATCCCGTCCGCGATGCAGATCAGCCTCGACGGCGTGTTCGACGAGGCCGGGCGGTACCGGGATGCGGGCGAACTCGCGCGCGTCTTCGCGCCTGCCCTGGCCGACGCCACGCGGCTGATCACCTACTGCACCGTGGGCGGCCGAGGCGGCACAGCGTGGTTCGTCCTCACCCGACTGCTCGGGATCCCGGGCGTGCGCCTGTACGACGGATCCTGGGCCGAGTGGGGCAAGAACCCGGCGAATCCCGTCGCCATGTGAACTCCCGCGACGATGGTGCGAGCCAGCGGTGTGAAAATGTGCCCCCAGTAGGATTTGAACCTACGGCCTTCTGCTCCGGAGGCAGACGCTCTATCCCCTGAGCTATGGGGGCCAGGAGTGCGAAACCTAGGTTAGCATCACTGCTTCGGCAGGTTGTCCAGCACGTTCTGCATGAGCGGTGCCGCGTCGCCCGGCTCCTGGAATGCGGGCGAATTCGCTACAACCCAATAGGTGCCGGTGAAGATCTGGACTTCGCCCTTGGGGCCGCGCAGAGCGAAGTAGCCTTCGACCTGCGGCGGCACGCCGTAGGTCGGGACGGGCTGGCTGTTCGTCACAGCGGCGTTCTTCAGGCCGTCGAGCTCACTCGCTGGCGGCTTCGCCACCGCGATCTCGATGACGTCGTTGCTGGTCTGGTTCAGCCAGCCGCACGCGACGCCCTTGTACGAGACGACCGCCGCCTCCAGGGAGCCGGAGCCGGCGGCGTACCCGGGATCCGCGCCGAAATTCGGGTTGTAGGCGTACATCTGGTTCGCCGAGACGATCTGGTCGCAGGTGAGAGTGACCGGCGTCGGGGGATCGGACGGCGTCGGAGTCGGTGTCGGGGTGGCGCTCGGCGGCGTCGACGGCGCCGTCGTGGAGGCCTGGGTTGCGGTCGGCGCGGGCTTGGCGTCGCCGGCGCAGGCGCTGAGGGCGATCGTGCCGGCCACGACCACGAGGACCGCGCCTGCGCGCGCGAAACCTGCGAATCGATTACGGGTCGGTTCAGCCATGTCGGATTTCCTTGTGCGATGCGGATGTGCGGAAGGTCGTGAATCGCGCACCGTCGCGCGTCATCGCGACCTTATCAAGAGCGGATGGGTGCAACCGTCCACGCACCGGCTTTCGTTGCCGAATCGATGCGGCCGACTCTCGGCCGGCCCTCGGCCGCCGCCCGGTAGAATCGTTCGCTGTGACTCCAGCCGACCTCTCCGCCGCCCTGCTCGACATCGTGACCTCGATCGTCGACCGGCGACGAGCGGCCGATCCTGACGCGGCGCCGGTCGTCCTGACCATCTCCGACGTCCCGCTCGAGCGCCCGAAGAACCGCGAGCACGGTGACTGGGCGTCGAACGTCGCGATGCGGATCGCGAAGCCGCTCGGTGCGAACCCGCGCGAACTGGCTGCCGAGATCGCCGAGAAGGCTGCCGGCATCGACGGTGTCGCATCCGCCGAGGTCGCCGGCCCCGGCTTCATCAACTTCCGCCTCGACGCGGCCGCCGCCGGGCAGCTCGCGAAGACGATCGTCGACGCCGGTGAGGCGTTCGGCAACGGCTCGATCTACGCGGGCATTCCGATCAACCTCGAGTTCGTCTCCGCGAACCCGACCGGGCCCATCCACATGGGCGGCGTCCGCTGGGCCGCCGTCGGAGACAGCCTGGCGCGCATCCTCGCCGCAGAGGGCGCGGATGTGACGCGCGAGTACTACTTCAACGACCACGGTTCGCAGATCGACCGGTTCGCCCGCAGCCTCCTCGCCGCCTACCTCGGCGAGCCGACGCCGGAGGACGGCTACGGGGGCGCATACATCGGCGACATCGCCCAGCAGGTCGTCGAGCGCTACGACGGCGACGTCGCCGCCCTGTCGCGCGAGCAGCAGCAGGAAGTGTTCCGTTCGATGGGCACCGAGCTCATGTTCGCCGAGATCAAGTCGAAGCTCCACGGGTTCGGCGTCGACTTCGACGTGTACTTCCACGAGGACTCCCTGCACGAGTCCGGCGCCGTCGAGCGGGCCATCGAGCGTCTCCGCGAGCAGGGGCACATCTTCGAAGAAGACGGTGCGGTGTGGCTGCGCACGACCACCTTCGGCGACGACCGCGACCGCGTGATCATCCGCAGCAACGGGGAGCCCGCGTACATCTCCGGTGATCTGGGCTACTACCTGAACAAGCGCGAGCGCGGGTTCGAGCAGAACCTGATCATGCTCGGCGCCGACCACCACGGCTACGTCGGGCGCCTGATGGCCGCGGTC
This sequence comes from Leifsonia sp. Ger2509, assembly GCF_055231915.1. Lineage (NCBI taxonomy): Bacteria > Bacillati > Actinomycetota > Actinomycetes > Micrococcales > Microbacteriaceae > Leifsonia > Leifsonia sp. Ger2509. The sequence goes on along the minus strand of NZ_JBUYVB010000003.1, from coordinate 1,010,907 downwards.
GAGGCGTTCGGGGACACCCCGGGGGTCAACCTGCAGATCCTGATCGGCCAGATGGTCAACCTCGTGCGCGACGGTGAGCCGGTGAAGATGAGCAAGCGTGCAGGCACCATCGTCACGCTCGACGACCTCGTGGACGCCGTGGGCGTCGATGCGGGCCGGTACGCGCTCGTGCGCTCCTCGAGCGATTCGCAGCTGGACGTCGATCTCGACCTGCTGAGCAAACGGACCAACGAGAACCCCGTCTTCTACGTGCAGTACGCGCACGCCCGCACCCGTTCGGTCGCCCGTAACGCCGTGACGGCGGGCGTCGACCGCAGCGCGTTCGCACCCGAGCTGCTCACCCACGAGACGGAGTCGGCCCTCCTTGGAGCCCTCCAGGAGTTCCCCCGCGTCATCGCGCTGGCCGCCGAGCTGCGCGAGCCGCACCGGGTCGCCCGCTACATCGAAGAGGTCGCCGGGCTCTACCACCGCTGGTACGACGCGACCCGCGTGATCCCTCTGGGCGACGAACCCATCACCGACCTGCACCGCACCCGCCTGTGGCTCAACGACGCCACCAGCCAGGTGATCCGGAACGGTCTCGGCCTCCTCGGAGTGTCGGCGCCGGACCGCATGTGAGGATGGAGCGATGACGGACGCAACCCAGCCGACCGAGCCGCTCGTCCCATCCGCCGCCGTCCCGCCGCCGACGCCCCGCAGGCGGCGCCGCGGGATGTGGGCGATCATCTGGGTGGCGGTCTCGGTCGTCGCCCTCGTCATCCTCTTCTTCGTCGCGGACGGACTGGTCCGCGCCTATGCCGAGAGCCGCGTCAAAGCGGAGATCGAGCAGAACTTCCCCGACTTCGTGCAGGGAGACGTCAGCGTAGAGATCGGCGGAACCTCCGTCATCGCGCAATACCTGTCCGGCTCGTTCGAGCAGGTGACTCTGGATGCGCCCAAGCTGACGGTCGAAGGCGTCCCGCTGGCCGCATCCGTCGTCGCCAACGGCGTGCCTGTCGACCAGACCAAGCCGGTGTCCGACCTCGCGGGCACGATCACCATCAGCGAGTCGTCGATCAACTCGCTCCTACGCCTTCCAGGCGCCACCGGCGACGTCACACTCGGCGACGGCACGCTGAAGTACGACGGGACGACGAAGGTTCTCGGGCTTTCGATCGGCTACACCGTGACCGTGGAGCCCACTGCGGCGGGCGACTCGATCGACCTGCAGCCGACGAAGGCCGAGGTGAAGGCGGGCGGCGGCAACCTCGATCTCTCGAAGCTGCTGGGCGCCGTCGTCTCGAAACCACTCTCCGTCTGCGTCGCGCAATACCTGCCGGCGGGCGTGCAGGTCGATGACGTCACCGTCGTCCCCGGTGCGGCGACCATCCACCTGACCGCTCACGACCTGGTGCTCTCGCAGGAGACGCTCGCGACCAAGGGAAGCTGTTCGTAACGAAGTCGAAGCGGATCGGCGAACCTCGCTAGAATTCCGGTACCACGCGCTTGACGCGTCATTTCTCCAATCGGCTTCAGGGACCAAGCCGGGTCCGCTCGCCCCGAGAGACCCCCACTCGTCCCGACCCGTGAGGTTTTCCCTGTGGCTTCGAATCCGCTCGCACCGGAATGGCTGGTCGTCCCCGACGACGCCAACACGCTCTCTCCTGCCCTCTGGTCCCGCTCCGTGACGCGGTCGAACGGTGAGCTCACCGTCGGCGGTGTCACCGCAGGCGAGCTTGCAGAGCAGTTCGGAACGCCTGTCTACGTCGTCGACGAGACGCACGCGAGGGAGCGCGCTGCCGAAGTCCGGGATGCGCTGGCCTCCGCCCTCGAGCGGGTCGGATCGTCGGCGAAGGTCTATTACGCGGGCAAGGCGTTCCTCAGCATCGAGGTCGCGCGGTGGATGGCCGACGCCGGTCTCAACATCGACGTGTGCAGCGGCGGCGAACTCGCGGTCGCGCTCGCCGCAGGCGTCGACCCTGCCAGGCTCGGCTTCCACGGCAACAACAAGTCGGTCGCCGAGATCGAGCGGGCGGTGTCCGTCGGCGTCGGCGCGATCGTGATCGACAGCTTGCAGGAGATCGAGCGGGTGGCCGAGGCCGCGTCCAGCCAGAACCGCGTGCAGCGGGTGCGCCTGCGCGTCAACAGCGGTGTCCACGCCCACACCCACGCCTTCCTGGCGACCGCCCACGAGGACCAGAAGTTCGGTATCTCCCTCGGCGACGCGGCGGAGGCGGTGGCGCGCATCCGTTCCCACGCTGGCCTCGATTTCCTCGGGCTCCACTGCCACATCGGCTCGCAGATCTTCGGCGCAGACGGCTTCGCCGAGTCGGCAGCGCGACTGCTCGCCGTGCACGCGGAACTTCTCGCCTCAGGCCCGGTGCCCGAGCTGAACCTCGGCGGCGGCTTCGGCATCGCATACACCGTGCACGACGACCCGTCCCCGATCGGCGAGCTCGCCGACCGCATCGCGGACGTGGTGGCGGCAGGATGCGCGACCCTCGGCATTCCGGTCCCGATCGTCGCCTTCGAACCGGGTCGCTCGATCATCGGAACGGCAGGCTTCACCCTGTACACGGCCGGAACGACGAAGGACGTCCTCGTCTCCGCCGCCGACGACGGCGTCACTGCTGTGCGCCGCTATGTGAGCGTCGACGGCGGGATGAGCGACAACGTCAGGCGGGCCCTCTACGGAGCGGACTACGCGGTGCGCATCGCGAACCGCGTCAGCGACACCGAGCCGGCGCTCGTCCGCATCGCGGGAAAGCACTGCGAGAGCGGCGACATCGTCGTCGACGCCGACTACCTTCCCGGAGACGTGCGGCCGGGCGACCTCCTCGCCGTGCCGGTGACGGGCGCATACTGCTGGTCCCTCGCCAGCAACTACAACCATCTCGGGCGGCCGCCGGTGGTCGCGGTGCGCGACGGAGCGTCCCGCGTGATCGTGCGCGGCGAGACCGAGGCCGACCTTCTGGCACGTGACGCCGGATTCCGCGAAGGAGCATCCGCATGATCGAATACCGCAACCTGAGGGTCGCGCTGCTCGGCGCCGGCTCGGTCGGCTCGCAGGTGGCGAAACTCCTGCTGGAGCACGGCGAGGAGCTCGCCGCCCGTGTGGGCGCGAGTCTCGAACTGGTCGGCATCGCTGTGCGCGACGAGAACGCCACGCGCGACGTCGACCTGCCGAAGCACCTGTACACGACCGATGCCGAATCCCTGATCCTCGGCGCCGACATCGTCGTCGAGCTGATGGGCGGCGTCGAGCCCGCGCGCAGCTACGTGCTGCTCGCCCTCAACTCGGGGGCGGATGTCATCACGGCCAACAAGGCGCTCCTCGCCACCCACGGGCCCGAGCTCTTCGAGGCCGCTGAGCAGGTCGGCGCCCAACTCTATTATGAGGCGGCCGTCGCCGGGGCCATTCCGATCATCCGACCGCTGCGCGACAGCCTCGCCGGCGACCGGGTCAACCGCATCCTCGGCATCGTCAACGGCACGACCAACTTCGTGCTGGACCGCATGGACGTCAACGGAGAGACGCTCGAAGACGCGCTCGCGACGGCGACCGAACTGGGCTACGCCGAAGCAGATCCGACCGCCGACATCGGCGGGTACGACGCGGCCCAGAAGGCGGCGATCCTCGCAAGCCTCGCGTTCCACACCGCCGTCCCGATCGAGTCGGTGTACCGCGAGGGCATCACCTCCATCACCCGCGCCCAGGTGGAGTCCGCTCGGGCGAACGGTTCCGTCATCAAGCTGCTCGCGATCTGCGAGCGGATCGTCCACCCGGTGACCGGGGTCGAAGGCGTCTCCGCGCGCGTCTATCCCGCCCTGATCAGCGGAACGCATCCGCTCGCCGCCGTCCACGGCGCGCACAACGCGGTGTTCGTCCAGGCCGCTGCTGCAGGCGACCTGATGTTCTACGGCGCGGGAGCCGGGGGGATCGAGACCGCCTCCGCCGTGCTCGGCGACCTGGTGTCGGCCGCGCGCCGGCACGTCGTCGGGGGCCCCGGCGTCGCAGAGTCCACCCACGCACAACTGCCCGTCCTCGACGTCGGGCAGATCATCACCCGGTACCAGATCACCCTCGAAGTCGTCGACCAGCCGGGTGTGCTCGCGACCGTCGCGCGCATCCTGAGCGACGGCGGCGTCTCCGTCGAGACGATGCAGCAGTCGGTCGCCGGCCTGCGCGATCCTGGCCTGCACGGTCAGGAGCATCCGGTGGCCACCGCTACCCTTGTAATCGGCACCCACGAAGCCGAGGAGGCCGCGCTTGCGGCCACCGTGGAGGCGCTGGGCGCGAGTGATGTGGTCAGTGCCATCGCATCCGTTCTCCGAGTCGAAGGATCGTAATGCCCGCCGAATACACCCCACGCCCGAACAGCCGCCAGTGGCGGGGAGTCCTGCGCGAGTACGCGGACCGCCTCGACATCACGGACGCGACGCCGATCATCACCCTCGGCGAAGGCGGAACGCCGCTGCTGCCCGCTCCCGCCCTGTCCGCGCGGACCGGGGCGAATGTGTTCGTGAAGTTCGAAGGGATGAACCCGACCGGTTCGTTCAAGGACCGCGGCATGACGATGGCGATCTCCAAGGCCGTCGAGCACGGCGCCAAAGCCGTGATCTGCGCATCCACCGGCAACACGTCGGCGTCGGCTGCGGCCTACGCGACCCACGCGGGCATCAAGGCCGTCGTGCTGGTGCCCGAAGGCAAGATCGCCATGGGCAAGCTGAGCCAGGCCATCGCCCACAACGCGCAGCTGCTACAGGTGCAGGGCAACTTCGACGACTGCCTCGAGATCGCCCGCGACCTGGCGACCAACTACCCGGTGCACCTGGTGAACTCGGTCAACCCCGACCGCATCGAGGGCCAGAAGACCGCCGCGTTCGAGGTCGTCGAAGTTCTCGGAGACGCTCCGGACTTCCACATCGTCCCGGTCGGGAACGCAGGAAACTACACGGCGTACCACCGCGGCTACACCGAGGAGCTCAAGCGCGGGGAGTCGACGAAGCTGCCCCGGATGTTCGGATTCCAGGCGGCGGGCAGCGCCCCGCTCGTCGTCGGCCACCCCGTCAAGAACCCCGACACGATCGCTAGCGCGATCCGCATCGGCAACCCGGCGTCCTGGGATCTCGCGCTCAACGCCCGCGCCGACAGCGACGGCTACTTCGGCGCGATCGAGGACGCGCGCATCCTCGAAGCCCAGCGCATCCTGTCCGCCGAAGTGGGCATCTTCGTCGAGCCGGCCTCCGCGATCAGCGTCGCAGGGCTCCTCGAGCGCTCCGCGGCGGGAGTGATCCCGGCAGGCGCCACGGTCGTGCTGACTGTCACCGGCCACGGCCTCAAAGACCCGCAGTGGGCGCTCCGCACCGCGGACGGATCCGACGTGCAGCCGACCGTCGTCCCCGTCGACGCCACCGCAATCGCCGAGGTCCTCGGTCTGGTGGCGGGAGCCGGGGCGTGAGCTTCTCCGCCGGCGACCTGAGGGGCCGGTCCGTCACGGTCAAGGTCCCGGCCACCAGCGCGAACCTCGGTCCCGGGTTCGACACCCTGGGCCTGGCGCTCGCACTGTACGACGAACTCGAGGTGCGCGTGCGGGATGAACCCGGCGCGACCGTCGAGGTGCACGGCGTCGGTGCAGGCGAGGTCGCGACCGATGAGACCAACCTCGTCGTCCGTGCGATCGCGCACACGTTCGCGGCCGTCGGCCACCCGCTGCCCGGGCTCGACCTCGTCGCGCGCAACGCCATCCCGCACGGGCGGGGGATGGGTTCGTCCGGCGCCGCGATCGTCTCCGGCATCATGGCGGCGAAGGGGCTCCTCGAGGGGATCGTCGAGATCGACGCGCAAGGTCTGCTCGCCCTCGCGAACGAGATGGAGGGGCACCCGGACAACGTCGCCCCCGCCTTGTTCGGCGGACTCACGATCGCCTGGGTCACTCCGGAGGGGCCGCGGTTCAAGAAGCTCATCGTGCATCGCGGCGTCTCGCCGCTGGTCTTCGTGCCCGAGCACGTGATGTCCACGGCGCTCGCCCGCAGCCTCCAGCCGGAATCGGTTCCACACGAAGACGCGGTCTTCAACCTGTCTCGCTCGGCCCTGCTGGTGGCGGCGCTCATCCAGAGCCCCGAACTCCTTCTCGCCGCGACGGAGGACAAGCTCCACCAGAGCTACCGCGCCTCGGCGATGCCGGAGACCGACCGGCTCATCACCCTCCTGCGCGACAGCGGCTTCGCAGCCGTCGTCTCCGGCGCTGGACCCTCGATCCTGGTGCTGTGCAGTGACCCCAGCCAGCGCCTCGCCGCCGCAGACCTCGTCGCCCAGAAGGCCGAGACGCGCTGGCAGCCCTTGATGCTCGCCGTCGACTTCAAGGGTGCGACGGTGCAGACGACGACTGTCGGGACCGCCGACACGCCTGCAGCCTGACGGAATATTCACCCATGCCAGAAGTGTTAGACTTCTGGCAGCACCCGGGAGAAACCGCGTAACGAGCGAATCTGGTCTTCGGGTGATTTTCTAGCAATCAAGCTGTTACTCCTGCCTGTGTACCCGGGCCTCTAGCACCGAGTACCGACGCCGTGTGGATCAGAACACACCGCGTGAAAAGGCAGTTCACGTGACACGCACTCCGGACGCCAGCGAAAAACGCTCGTCGGAGGAAAGGAATCCTCTTAGTGACTGATGTCAATCTCCACGCCCCGGGTGTGGAAAAGAGCGAACTGACGACTCTCAAGGTGGCGGAGCTCCAGGCTCTCGCCGCCCAGCTGGGTATTCAGGGAGCCAACAAGCTTCGTAAGGGAGAACTCGTGGATGCGATCTCCGAGATCCAGAACCATGGCGACGGCGAGGCGGCGGCCGACGCCGCCGTCGTGACCGCGCCCGCGGAGTCGGAGACGACCGAACCCGCACGCGCTGCGTCGCAGGTGCTGATCGAACCGCTCATCGCCGAGCCGACGACCAGCCCCGCTGTCGACGTCGCGACGGATGCGCCGACCGCGCCCCGTAAGCGCGCGCCGCGTCGGGCGACGAGTGCGGATGCCCTCGGCGGCGTCCCCGCCGGTTCGCACGTCAACTCGGCCGCGACCGGGGTCGAATCGCTGATCCCCGCCGTCGACGCCCTTCTCGATCGTGCCCAGGCCGCAGCGGCCCAGCGTGACGGTGCTGAGGATCGCTCCGGCGACCAGGCCGCTCAGGAAGGCGCCCGCGCCGAAGGCGGCCAGCGCAACAATCGCCGCGGCCAGCGCAACGGTGCTGAGCGCGGCCAGGGCGACCAGCAGGCCGCGGCCGCGCCGACCGAGGCCGCACAGGCCGAGGGCACGCAGGCCGATGGCACGCAGGCCGAGGTCACGCAGGCCGAGTCCGCTCAGGCCGACGGCACGCAGACCGATGCGCAGGGCGATGGGGGCGAGCAGCCCCGCCAGGGACGCAGCCGCAACCGCAACCGCAACCGCAACGGCCAGAACCAGGGCGGCGAGTCGCAGGGCGACCGCAGCCAGGGTGGCCAGGCTCAGGGTGACCGCAGCCAGGGTGGCCAGGCTCAGGGTGACCGCAGCCAGGGTGGCCAGGCTCAGGGTGACCGCAGCCAGGGTGGCCAGGCTCAGGGCGACCGCAATCAGGGTGACCGCAACCAGGGCGACCGCAACCAGGGTGACCGGGAGCAGGGCGACCGCCAGGGCCAGAACAACCGCAACGCGCAGAACCAGAACGGCCCGGCCGGCCAGCTTCAGGTCGAGGGCGAGCGCAGCGGCCGCAGCCGCTACCGCGACCGTAAGCGTCGCGGACAGGGCCCGACAGACGACCTCGAGCCCGAGATCTCCGAGGACGACGTCCTCATCCCCGTCGCGGGCATCCTCGATGTGCTGGACAACTACGCGTTCGTCCGCACCTCCGGCTACCTCCCCGGTTCGAGCGACGTCTACGTCTCGCTCGGACAGGTGAAGAAGTACAACCTCCGCAAGGGAGACGCCGTCGTCGGTGCCATCCGGCAGCCGCGCGAGGGTGAGAACAACGGGCGCCAGAAGTACAACGCGATCGTCAAGGTCGACTCGATCAACGGCCAGACCGTCGAAGAGGCCGAGAACCGCGTCGAGTTCGGCAAGCTCACTCCGCTCTACCCGCAGGAGCGACTGCGCCTCGAGACGGAGCCCGGCAAGCTGACCCAGCGCATCATCGACCTCGTCGCCCCGATCGGCAAGGGCCAGCGCGGCCTCATCGTCGCGCCGCCGAAGGCCGGCAAGACGATCGTCATGCAGCAGATCGCCAACGCGATCACGACGAACAACCCTGAGGTCCACCTCATGGTCGTCCTGGTCGACGAGCGTCCGGAAGAAGTGACGGACATGCAGCGCACGGTGAAGGGTGAGGTCATCGCCTCCACCTTCGACCGTCCGGCGGAAGACCACACCACCGTCGCCGAACTCGCCATCGAGCGCGCCAAGCGACTGGTGGAACTCGGCCACGACGTGGTCGTGCTGCTCGACTCGATCACGCGACTGGGCCGCGCCTACAACCTGGCCGCCCCCGCATCGGGACGCATCCTGTCCGGCGGTGTCGACGCATCCGCTCTCTACCCGCCGAAGCGTTTCTTCGGAGCCGCGCGCAACATCGAGCACGGCGGATCGCTCACGATCCTCGCCTCCGCGCTCGTCGAGACCGGCTCCAAGATGGACGAGGTCATCTTCGAGGAGTTCAAGGGCACCGGCAACATGGAGCTCCGCCTGTCCCGCCAGCTGGCCGACAAGCGCATCTTCCCCGCCGTCGACGTGAACGCCTCCGGCACGCGTCGCGAAGAGATGCTCATGGGCGCCGACGAGGTCAAGATCACGTGGAAACTGCGTCGCGCTCTCGCGGGCCTCGACCAGCAGCAGGCCCTCGAGATCGTCCTCGGCCGCCTCAAGGAGACCACGAGCAACGTGGAGTTCCTGATGCAGGTGCAGAAGTCGATGCCTGCCCCGGCGAACACCCACGGAACGGCGCACTCGCACTCGAACGAGCACGACCACCGCTAACTGTGTGAGTGCCCGCCCGGATCGACCCCCGTGTCGACCGGGCGGGCACTTTTCCATTGGTGCGAAGGCAGCACCACGAGAAGAATGAAGGCAGCGCCTCGCTGCCGAGGGAGAAGAAGAGATGTTCGAGTCGGTCACCGGTCTGCTCGCCGAGCATGACGACCTGCAGGAGCAGCTCGCCGACCCCGACCTGCACAGCGACCCTGTCCGCTCCAAGCGCGTCAACCGCCGCTACGCCGAACTCAGCCGGATCGTCGCCGCCTACCACCAGTGGAAGCAGCTCGAGGACGACCTGGCTGCCGCACGCGAGCTGGGTGCCGAGGACGAGACCTTCGCCGAAGAGATCCCCGAACTCGAAGAACAGCTCGAGGATTCGAGCGAGAAGCTGCGGCGCCTCCTCATCCCGCGCGACGAGAACGACGGCCGCGACGTGATCATGGAGATCAAGATGGGCGAGGGCGGTGCCGAGTCCGCGCTCTTCGCTGGCGACCTGCTGCGGATGTACCTCCACTACGCCGAGTCGAAGAAGTGGAAGACCGAGATCCTGGAGCAGACCTCGAGCGACCTGGGCGGCATCAAAGATGTCCAGCTCGCCATCAAGGGCAACTCGAGCGACCCGGCGCAGGGTGTTTGGGCGCACCTCAAGTACGAGGGCGGCGTGCACCGTGTGCAGCGTGTTCCTGCGACCGAGTCGCAGGGGCGCATCCACACCTCCGCAGCCGGCGTCCTCGTCTTCCCCGAGGTCGACGAGCCCGAAGAGGTCGAGATCAGCCCCAACGACCTCAAGATCGACGTCTACCGGTCGAGCGGCCCGGGCGGCCAGTCCGTGAACACCACGGACTCCGCCGTGCGCATCACGCACCTCCCGACCGGCATCGTCGTCGCCATGCAGAACGAGAAGAGCCAGCTGCAGAACCGCGAAGCCGGGATGCGCGTCCTCCGCGCACGCGTGCTCGCACGCCAACAGGAGGAGCTCGACGCTGCCGCCTCCGCGGTGCGCAAGAGCCAGATCCGCACGATGGACCGCTCGGAACGCATCCGCACCTACAATTTCCCCGAGAACCGGATCGCCGACCACCGCACCGGCTACAAGGCCTACAATCTCGACGCGGTCATGAACGGCGCGCTCGACCCGGTCATCGAGTCGTGCATCGCCGCTGACGAGGAGTCCCGCCTCGCCGACCTCGCCGCCGACGCCTGACCGTTTCCCGCGCATTCGCGCCCGCGCATTCGCGCCTGCGCATCCGCGCCTGCGCATCCGTTGAGTCCGGGAAAAGTCCGCTGAATCAGCCGATTTCGCGGACTTTTCCTGGACTCGACGCCCGGCGCGGCCGGGCTCGACGCCCGGCGCGGCCGGCGGCCCCGGGTCAGATGTAGATGCCGGGGTCGATCCAGGTGTCGCCGGGGATCTGCTCGGTGCCGGTTCGCGGGCGGGCCGTGGCCGGCACCCCGACGAGCAGCGAACTCGGGGGAGCATCGTGGACGACGACGGCGTTCGCGCCGATGACGCTGTGCGCACCGATCGTGATCGCGCCGAGCACCTTCGCCCCGGCCCCGATCGTCACACCCTCGCCGATCGTCGGGTGCCGTTTTCCGTGCCCGCGGCCTTTCCCGCCGAGCGTCACCCCGTGGTACAGCATCACATCGTCGCCGATCTCCGCGGTCTCGCCGATGACGACGCCCATGCCGTGATCGATGAAGAACCGACGCCCGATCGTCGCGCCGGGGTGGATCTCGATTCCGGTGAGGAACCGGGTGAACTGCGACACGATCCTGGCGACCGTGCGAGCACGTGCCAGCCAGAGCCGGTGGGCGAGCCGGTACGCCCAGATGGCGTGCAGTCCCGAATACACGACGAAGATCTCGGCACCATTGCGGGCCGCTGGATCGTGGCGTCGCGCATTGGCGATGTCTTCGCGAATTCGGGACAGCACGGTCATTCTGGCTAGTCGACCAGATCTGCCCAGAGGGCGGTCGAGATGTACCGTTCACCGGTGTCGGCGACGATGGCGACGATCGTCTTGCCGGCGTTCTCGGGGCGCTTCGCCTGCTCGAGGGCGGCCCAGACGATCGCGCCGGATGAGATGCCGGCGAGGATGCCCTCTTCCGCGGCCAGGCGCTTCGCCACCGCGATCGAGTCGTCGAATGTGACATCGACCACCTCGTCGTACACGGTGGTGTCGAGCACTTCGGGCACGAAGTTCGCGCCGATGCCCTGGATCTTGTGCGGGCCGGGCTTTCCGCCGGACAGGATGGGGGAGTCGATCGGCTCGACGGCGACGATCTTCACGCCGGGCTTGCGTTCCTTGAGCACCTGGCCTACGCCCGTGATCGTGCCACCCGTGCCGATCCCCGAGACGAAGATGTCGACGCCGCCGTCGGTGTCCGCCCAGATCTCCTCGGCGGTCGTCGCCCGGTGGATGGCCGGGTTGGCCTCATTGGCGAACTGCTTCGCCCAGACAGCGTTCTCAGTGTTCGCGACGATCTCCTGGGCTTTCTCGACGGCACCGCGCATTCCGTCCGGACCCGGGGTCAGCACGATGTCCGCGCCGAACGCACGAAGGAGCACGCGCCGTTCCTTGCTCATGGTCTCCGGCATGGTGAGGATCACCTTGTAGCCGCGTGCCGCTGCGACCATGGCGAGCGCGATGCCCGTGTTACCACTGGTGCCTTCGACGATCGTGCCGCCGGGCTTCAGCTCGCCCGACGCCTCGGCCGCGTCGATGATCGACACCCCGATCCGGTCTTTGACACTCGACGCCGGATTGGCGAACTCGAGCTTCACGAGTACGGTGGCGTCTGCCCCGTCGGTGATGCGGTTGAGCCGGACCAGCGGGGTGTTTCCGACCGTTTCGGCGACGTTGGCGTAGATGTGACCTGGCATGACTCTCTTCCTCGTGAAACGCGGGTGGATCGTTAGCGCCACCAGCCTAATCTCCCGTCTTCGGCCCATGGGTTGTGTGACGCCGTGTGATGCCGGGGCGCAGCGCAGAAGATAGGCTCGACGGGCGATGACCAGTGCTCCCCAACCAGACCCTGCCACCTTCCGGTCCCTCCGCGATGAGGTCGCGGCCCTGCTCGAACAGGCCGGCGTGCCGGACCCGGCGGTCGACGCCGAACTCCTCGTCGGGCACGTCATCGGCGAGGGCCGGGGCCGCGTCCAGGCGCTTGTCGCCATGGATGCGGCGGTCGAGCCCGACATCCGGCGTGCTGTGCTGGGACTGGCAGACCGCCGCGCCGCTCGCGAACCCCTCCAACACATCACCGGCCGAGCGCCGTTCCGTTCGCTTGAACTCGCAGTGGGTCCCGGCGTCTTCGTGCCCCGGCCCGAGACCGAGCAGGTCGTCCAGTTCGCGATCGACGCGCTGCGTGCGGTCGCCTCACCGGAGCCGCTCGGCGTCGACCTCGGCACAGGGAGCGGCGCGATCGCCCTCGCGATGGCCACCGAGGTCCCGCACGCGCGCATCGTCGCCGTCGAGAACTCCCCGGAGGCTTTTCCCTGGGCGAAGCGCAACTTCGACGAGTCCGGAGCGACGAATGCCCGCGTCGTCTTCGTCGACCTGGCGGATGCTCTTCCTGAGCTCGACGGAATCGTCGATGTCGTGATCTCGAACCCGCCGTACATCCCGGCCGACGCCATCCCGCGCGATCCCGAGGTGCGGCTGTTCGATCCGGAGCGCGCGCTGTACGGCGGCGCGGACGGTCTGGATGTGGTGCGAGCCGTGTCCCGGACCGCGCTGCGCCTCCTGCATCCCGGCGGCACCCTGGTCATTGAGCACGGCGAGCTCCAGGGCGCGGAGATCCGCGCACTGCTGGCGGCGGATGGCTGGCGCGGCCCCGCCACGCACCGCGACTTCACGACGCGCGACCGCGCCACCACAGCCATCCGCTGACCGCGCGCCCTGGTGCCCGGGCGATGCCGATTGGTGGCGTAACGCCGCAAACTCTACTTTTCGCACCTTTTGCGCGAGCCGACCGGGGTCAGCCGCGCTTCGCAGTCCGCTCGCGTGCCTTCGCGATGACCTCGCGTTCGCGCTTGCGTGCATCCCGCAATCGCACTTCGGCTTCCCGCCGCGCCTTGGCCGCCTCGCGCACCGCCTTGTCGTTGGGCACCGGTTCCGGGCGCTCCGGAGCCTCGGGCACCGGTTCTCCGGCGTTGCGCGCGTCCACGTAGCGCTCGATGCCGTCGAGGATGCGCTCCAGGCCGAACGTGAAGTCGTCCTGTCCGTCTTCCCCCGGCGCAGCGGTGTACGCACCGGAGGCGACGAGCGGCCCCAGGTAGGGGAACCGCTCCGGCGTGATGAGTTCGGCCAGCGCGGCCGCGTACGCCTCGCCGCTGACCGAGCCCGGGCCGTTCTGCTCGGCCGCGCGGGCGACGTCGCGTTCGACGATGCCGAAGGCGCGCGAATACGACGCGAGCAGCAGCGCCGTCGACATCTTCTCCAGGTCGGACAGCGGAAGGTCTTTCATGATGCGCAGGCCCCAGTCGAGCACCGCCAGGTTGTTGGGGGTCATCGGGATGCCCGAGATCGGCACGTCGCCGAACCACGGATGCGCCGTGATGACGCTCATCGATACGGCAACCCAGTCGCGCATGCCCTGTCGCCAGTCTGCCTCGTCGTCTTCGGGCGGGATCGGCACCGCGCACACCGTGTCCTGCATGAGCAGGAGCAGGTCGTCTTTGCTGGTCAGGTACCGATAGAGCGACATGGTCGTGAAGCCGAGGGATGTGGCGACCCTGCTCATCGAGACCGCGCCGAGCCCTTCTGCGTCAGCGATCTCGATCGCGGCGTCCACGATGCGTTCGATGCTGAGCTCGCGCTTCGGACCGCGTTGCGGACGCTCTGCGATTCCCCAGCTGAGTGCGACGGCACGGGGGAGTGCTTCTTCGACAGCGTCGGCCATTTCGCCGCCTTCCAGGGTGGTCGTTGACACCCATCCTAGAACTGTGTATTACTTAAACAAAACCGTGTGCGACGTAAACAGTTTGCGTCATACGCAGAAAGGAGAACGACATGGCCATCCCCGCGATCGACGTGCGAGGACTCGAGAAGTCCTTCGGCGCCCAGCGCGTGCTCCACGGAGTCGACCTCAGCGTGCCGGCCGGCACCGTCTTCGCCCTGCTCGGCCCGAACGGAGCGGGCAAGACGACGCTCATCAACATCCTGTCCACCCTGGTCGCGCCCGACGGTGGCACGGCGGTCGTCGCCGGCCACGACGTCGTCACCGACCCGGAAGGGGTGCGTGCAGCCATCAGTCTCACCGGGCAGGCGGCCGCCGTCGACGAAGTGCTCACCGGCGAAGAGAACCTGCGCATGATGGCGCGGCTCTCGGGCTACTCGGCGGCGGATGCGCGAAAGCGCGCCCAGGAGCTCATCCAGCGTTTCGACCTCGGCGACGCCGCCCGACGCCGCGTGAAGACCTACTCGGGAGGGATGCGCCGCCGCCTCGACCTCGCGATCAGCCTGGTCGCCACGCCGCCGGTCATCTTCCTCGACGAGCCGACCACCGGCCTCGACACCCGCAGCCGCCAGACCCTCTGGGACATCATCCTGGGGCTTGCGGCCCAGGGCATCACGATCCTCCTGACGACGCAGTACCTCAACGAGGCCGACCAGCTCGCCGACCGGATCGCACTCATCGATGGTGGCGTGGTCGTCGCCGACGGGACGCCGGCCGAACTGAAGGCGCGGATCGGCGGCGACGTCGTCGAGCTCCGTGGCCCCGACGAAACGCTGCTCAGCGAGCGTGCGACCGACGGCACCGTGCACGACCTGCGGCGCGCGATCGACGAACTCGATGCGGCGAGCGTTCCGGATGCTCATGTCACTGTCCGCAAACCGAGCCTCGACGACGTCTTCCTCGCGCTCACCGCATCCGGCGCCCAGCGTGCACACGAACTGGAGGTCTCTGCCTGATGTCCACCGCATTCCTGCCGCCCCGGAGCGTCCTGCCCGCCGGCCCGTCCGCGACGGTCGATCGCGCCGTCCCCGCCGCGACGAGCACAGCCGTCTTCATCGGCCGGAGCATCCGTCACACTCTGCGCAACGTCGAAGTCCTCAGCATGGCGATCATCCTGCCTATCATGCTGATGCTGATGTTCACGTACGTCTTCGGCGGCGCGATCGACCCGGGCGGCGACTACGTGAACTACGTGGTTCCCGGCATCATCCTGCTCTGCGCGGGCTTTGGATCGGCGAGCACCGCCGTCGATGTCGCCGACGACATGAGCAACGGGATCATCGACCGGTTCCGCACCATGCCGCTGCGCAGCGACGGCGTGATCGTCGGGCATGTGGTCGCGAGCCTCCTGCGGAACCTCTTCGCGACCGGCGTCGTGATCGGCGTGGCCCTGCTCGTCGGTTTCCGTCCGACGGCGAACGCTGCGGAGTGGTTCGGAGCGCTCGGGCTGATCGCCC
This sequence comes from Leifsonia sp. Ger2509, assembly GCF_055231915.1. Taxonomy (NCBI): domain Bacteria; kingdom Bacillati; phylum Actinomycetota; class Actinomycetes; order Micrococcales; family Microbacteriaceae; genus Leifsonia; species Leifsonia sp. Ger2509. The sequence continues at coordinate 995,506 of NZ_JBUYVB010000003.1, read as the reverse complement.
TGTTCATCCTCGCCATCACCTGGCTCTATGCGTCGATCGGCCTGGCGGCGCGCAGTGCGGCCGCGGCGAGCGGGTACGGTTTCGTGCTCCTCTTCCTTCCGTACCTCTCGAGTGCCTTCGTGCCGACGGACACCATGCCGGAATGGTTGCGGTGGATCGCCGACAACCAGCCGATCACGCCGATCATCGAGACGATCCGCGGACTGCTGATGGGCACGCCGATCGGCGACCACGCCTGGTGGGCGGTCGGCTGGTGCCTGATCATCCTGGCGGGATCGGCGCTCTGGGGCGCCTGGTTGTTCCGCCGCAAAGCCGGCCGCCGCTGACGGGCTAGCGCCGGCTGAGGCGCGCGACCCCGATCTTCGAGTCGGCCATGCCGTAGAAGACGTAGTCGACGCCCTCGACCGTCTCGATCGCCGTGGGGAACACCACGTTCGGAACGGTGCCGGAGCGCTCGTCGTCGGTCTCGGCGGTGAGCAGGGGACCCGTGGTGCGGTCGATGACCCGCCACGGCTCCTCGCCGTCCAGAATCATCGCGCCGGCCGCGTAGTTGACGTTCTGCTGCTGGGCCAGCGAATTGACGATCACGCCGGTGACGCCATGGTGGAGCAGGAGCCAGCCTTCCGGGATCCGGCGGGGCGCGGGACCGCCGCCGATCTTCAGCTCCTCGAAGTCGAATTCCGGGCCGGCGAGGAAGCGGTTGCCCCGCCAGCGAGCGAGCTCCCGCACGTCGTGGCGCACCGCGGCGAGCGGGATGAACGCGATCCAGATGCTGGGGCGCGGGTCGGGGATGTTCCGCGGCGGCCGGTTCCCTTCGCCGGCCCTCACCTCGCCGAGCTCCCAGACCGGCCGGTGGAGCACGGCGAGACTCTCGACGCCGTCGGGCGACGTCACCGGTTCGGGGAAGAACACCGTGTCCTTGTTGTGGTAGAGCCCCAGGTCCACGCCGAGTTCGTCGTCGTACTGGAACGTGACCGGGCCGAGACGGCGCCAGGTGCGGAGATCGTCCGAGACTGCGACCGCAGTGCGCGGACCGAGCGGCCCGAACGCCACGTACGTCATCACGTGCAGGCCGAGGGCCGGGATGGTCGTGATGCGCGGGTCTTCGACGCCGGCGTTGTTCGCTCCCTGCTCCCATTCCCGGTCGGGCTCGAGCACGACACCTTCGCGCGTGACGCTCACGGGGACTCCGTCGACGACGTTCACCTTCGCGAGGCCGACACGCGAAACGTTCCCGTCGGCGACGAGGCGCGGCAGCAGGTAGAGCTCGCCGTCCGGCCCGCGGCCGCTGGCCGGGTTCAGGACCCCTTCCGTCTCGAGTGCATTGTCGTCTTCCGGAGTCATCACGACGCCGACCCGTTCGAGGTAGTACGGGAATTCGTCCGGTGTGCTCATGAGGTCGTGTTTCCTTGGGTGGGGGTCGATCGGTAGAAGTAGAGCTCGCGGGTGTGCGGCGGAGCGTCCCAGCCTTGCGGGAACACCCAGTCGCCGTCGAGCTGGAGCAGTCCGCCCCAGGCGAGCGAGCCGCCGCGGTTGATCGCCAACTGCGTGAAGGGTTCGTCCGTCGTGTAGTGGGCCTGCGCTGCTGCGAACTGCCCGTCCGCATCGCTGTAGAAGAAGTCGAGCACGAGGTCGTCCGGGCGGTGCGCTCCGACGACGGCGCACGCGACCTCGTAGAGCGACCCACCGAGTTCGCCGAGGTCGAGGTAGGGCTGCCGCTCGAAGCGCCAGTCGAGGAGATCGCTGGATCGGCCGACGGTGGGCACCCCACCGCATCCCTCGGAGAGGAACATCAGGTAGTCGCCGCCGATCTTCACGGCCCCGCCGTCGCCGTTGCGCGGGATGACCGCCCCTTTCGCCCACAGGCGCGATACCTCGTACGGCACCGCGAGCCCCCGCTTGTCCCAGGTGACCAGGTCGTCGGAGACCGCGACCATGATGTCGCAGCCGACGTCGCCGAGGGGGTAGTCCGGCGACGGATAGGTCTCACGGTCGGGGGAGCCGGCGATCGAGCGGATGCCGTTGTAGAACATCACGTATCGACCGTCGACCGCGTAGACCTTCGGGTCCTCGCAGCCCAGCGTCTCGTTGTCGAACGTCGGGTAGATCACCGGGTTGGCCGCGTCGTCGGTCCAGCCGACGCCTGGACGGTGCACAGCGTGACCGATCCGGCTGGCGGTGGACTCCTTGCGCGGCGAGGCACGATAGAAGAGGTGCAGTTCGTCGCCACGTGTGATGATCGTCGGGTTGAAGATCGAGTCGCTCGTCCAGCCGATCCCGGTCGGGTCGTCCCACTGCCCGCTCGGTTCGAAGGTGAGCGATTCGTCACGCGTGAACGGGCCGATCGCCCAGTCCGGATGCTCGTCGTAGTGCTCCGAGAACTGGTCGGTGCTGATGCGGTCGGTCAGTGCGTTCGTGTGCTCCAGAGCCGACGCGTAACTGTCGCGGAGCGCGCTGGTGTCTGCGGGTTGCATGGGTGACGGGCCTCCTAGCCCTTGACCGACGAACCGAAGTCCGTCGCGATGAAGTAGCGCTGGAACGCGATGAACAGGATGACGACCGGGGCTGCGAGCACGACGGCGCCGGCGAGGATCGCGCCGTAGGGGTTCGAAGTGGATGCGGCCACCGTGTTGATGTAGTTCGCGAGCGAGACGGCGAGCGGCTGCATGCTGGCGTTCTTGGTGATCAGGAAGGGCCAGAGGAATTCGTTCCACGGCCCGATGAAGGTCAGCAGGATCACGGTGACCAGTGCCGGCTTGACCAGCGGGAGCGCGATCCGCCACAGTACCGCCATCTCGCCCGCCCCGTCGATGCGTGCCGCGTCGAAGAGCTCCTGCGGGATCTGCAGGAAGTACTGCCGGAAGATCAGCACCGCAGTCGAGTTGATCGCGAACGGGAGGATCATGCCGAGGTAGTTGTCGGCGAGCCCGTAGTTGCGCGCGATGAGCACGTACAGCGGGATGATGGTCAACTGGAAAGGCACGACCTGCACGAGAAGGGCCAGCGCGAATGTCGTGCCGCGTCCCCGCCACCGCAGGATCGACAGCGCGTAGCCGGCGAGCACCCCGAACAGCACGGTGCACAGCAGCACGCCTCCTGTGAAGATCCCGGAGCTCACCAGTCCGTTGAGCAGGCTGATCCGTGAGTTGATGTTCACGTAGTTGTCGAACGTCAGGTTCCCCGGGTGGGGAAAGGCTCCCGCGACGGTGGTGTCGGGCTGCGCTTGCAGCGAGCCGGCCAGCATGTAGTAGAAGGGGAAGAGGAACGCGATCGCACCGATGGTGAGTACGACTCCCTGGAGCACGGCCTGCCCGCGCGTGAGACCGCGGGCGGACCCCATGTCCCGACGGCGTTTGCGGGGCTTGCTCAGTACGGGCGGTGTGGGGCCGGCTGCCGGCCTGATGGATGTCATGATTCCCGTCCTCCGGCGAATCGGTTCTGCAGGAAAGCGATGATGAGCACTCCGATCACGAGCACGATCCCGATCGCCGCGGCGAAACCGGGGTGTCCCTGCTCGATGCCCTGCTGGTACATGAGGAGCACCGGGGACGTGGATGCGCCGTTCGGTCCGCCGCCGCCGGTCAGCAGGTACGGCTCGGTGAAGAGATTCGCACCGACGATGGTCGACAACAGCAGCACGAGGACGGTCGCAGGACGGACGCCGGGCACCGTCACAGAGAAGAACGATCGGATGCGCCCAGCCCCGTCGGTCGCGGCCGACTCGTACAGCTCCGTCGGCACATTCTGGAGCGCTGCCAGGTAGAGCAGGATGTAGAACCCGAGCTGCTTCCAGGTCACATAGATCGCGATCGACGGCATCGCCAGGGCCGGGTTGATGAACCAGGTCGGATTCGGCGCGAGAGGCCCGAGAATGTGGTTGACGAGCCCGTCCCCGCTGAACAGGAACAGCCAGACGCCGATGATCGCGACGCTCGCCGTGACGTACGGAACGTAGTAGCTGACCCGCAGGAAGGTCCGGAAACGCTTGATGCTGTTGAGGCCGCTCGCCAGCACGAGCGAGAGGATGACCGTGAGCGGGACGTTGATGATGAGGAAGATCCCCACGTTCGCGAACGACTGGAGGACCGCCGGGTCGGTGAACACCTGCACGTAGTTGTCGAAACCGACGAAGGGCCGGTCGACGACGGCGCCCGGAGCCGAGAAGAAGTAGTCGAAGAACGACATGTAGACGGCGAAGGCGATCGGGTAGGCGAAGATGACGAGGATGAAGACCATGTAGGGGGCAGTGAAGAGCCATCCGAGCGGATGCTTCCCGAAAACGCGGACACGGAGCGGCTTTCCCGCCCGGCGGCTCTCGCGCCCCGGCCGCCCGGGGGCGGGGGGCTGCGTGAGCCCTCCCGCCGCCGGGGTCGTGCTGGTGTCGGCCATGATGACTACTTCTGCGACTGCAGCTGGTCGATCTTGTCGGAGGCCTGCTTGAACGAATCCTCGACCGTGCCGCTGCCGCTGATCACGGACTTCGTGTAGGCGTCACGCAGGGCCTGCATCTGCGCGATCGTGTTCGGGCCCGACGGGTCGTCGACCGTGCGCGCCGCCTGGGCACCGAACTCCTTGTAGGCCGGGTTGGCCGCGAAGTAGCTCGCGTACACCGACTGCAGCTGGTCACGAATCGGCATCTGGCCGGTCACGTTGAGGAGCTTGCCGTCCTGGTCCTTGCTGGTGGCGAACTTCAGCACATCCCACGCCGTGCCCTGGTTCTTGCACGAGGTGTACATGCCGATGTTCTTGGCGTCGGGGAAGGTGTAGGTCTTGTCCGCCGAGACGCCGTCCTTGGTCGGCACCGGCACGGAACCCCAGTTGACCTTGCCCTTGTAGTACGCGATGGCCCACGGACCGACGATCGCCATGGCGGACTTACCGTCGGCGAAGGCGTCACCCTGGTACTGCTCCTTGCCGGCGTAGCCGTCGGCGTAGATGGTCTTCCAGAAATTGGCGACGGTGATCGCGTCCTGGCTGCTGAGCGTCGACTTGCCGTTCTCGAGCATCCCCTTGCCACCGGTCTGGGCGGCGTAGAGCGGGAGGAAGTCGAAGTTCGGCTGGAAGAACTCGCTCGTGGGAGCCGGGTAGATCGCATATTTCGCTGCTCCGCTGGACGTCAGCTTCTTCGCAGCTGCGAGGAACTTGTCGTAGGTGGACAGGTCGGGGTTGTCACCGAGTCCGGCCTTCGCGAAGATCGCCTTGTTGTAGAAGATCATCACGGGGTTCGACTTCCACGGCATCTGGAAGTAGTCGCCGTTCGGGGACTTGTACTGGGCGGCCGCGCTTCCGCTTCGGCTCTCGATGTAGGAGTTGCCGTCGCTGAACTTGGAGAGGTCGACGAGTCCGCCCTGCTTCTCGAACTGGCCGGTCACGGCCGGCAGGTTGTTGAAGACGAGGCAGGGAGTGGTGCCGGCTGTGATGGCAGCGCCGATGACCTCTTCCGTGCTCTTGCCGGCTGGGACTTCCTGCGCCTTGATCTGCTCTTTGGGGTGCGAGGAGTTCCACGAGTCGACCATGGCCTTGCCCCACTGCACCTCCTGTGCATTGTTGGAGTACCAGATCGTGATCGGGCCGTGGGCCTTCATCGCATCGGTGGCGGAGCCGCCTGAACCGCTGCACGCGGACAGGCCGAGCGCGAGCGCGCTCGCCGCGGCGATCCCGATGAGGAGTTTGCGTCGTTGCATGGTGATCTTCCTTCGTGATTCTTGGATGGATGGTGCCGTTGAGTCAGTGGGGCGCGTCGCGCCGGTGCGGTGGGCCTGTCGACCCGCGCACCACGAGGCCCGCGGCGGGCAGCGCCACGTTCGGTGCTGACCCCTCGTCGATGAGGCGCAGCAGGGAGTTCGCCGCGGCGATTCCCCATTCGGCGGGGTCGTTCTCCAGGGTGGTCAGCGACGGATAGACGTAGGTGCCGACCTGCGATCCGTCGAGGCCGGTGATCGACAGGTCGCCGGGGAGGGACAGGCCGCGCCGGTGGGCGACCGACATCCCGGCGATCGCCATCGGGTCGTTCCCGAAGATGATGGCGGTCGGGGGCTCGGTCGAGTCGAGGAGCTGTTGGGTGGCGGCGGCCCCGGCTTCCGGCGTGAAGTCGGTCGGAACGACGACCGGGGTCAGTCCGGCCGCGCGCATGGACTGCTCGTATCGCTCGCGGCGGAGCCGGCCGTGGAGCATCCGCTCGTCGCCCGAGACGTGGGCGATCTGCCGGTGGCCGAGGTCGATCAGGTACTGGGTGAGGGCCTCAAGCCCCTCGTCGTAGTCGCGGCTGACCACCGGGAAGGTGCTCTCGGTGTCCGGGGCTCCCAGCGACACCGCCTGCATCCCGAGGGATTCGATGAGCCGGATGCGGTGGTCGTCGGCGAGGAGGTCGGTGATCAGGAATCCGTCGACCCGCTTGTCCTGGGCGAGTCGTGTGTACGCCCGTGCTTCGGCTTCGCGGTCGGGTACGACGCTCAGCACGAGCACCTGGCCGCGCTCGCCGAGAACCGTCTCGACTCCCGCGATGAAGGCGGAGAAGAAGGGGTCGGATTCGAGGATGCGCGGGTCGCGCCGCACGATGAGTCCGAGCGCGTACGCCCGCTTGCTCGTCAGGCTGCGGGCGCTGGGGTTGGGGTGCCAGCCGAGCTGCTCCGCGGCGTCGAGGATCCGCGTGCGCGTCTCCGGCGCGACGCCGGCGCGGTCGTTGAGCGCGAGGGAGACGAGGCCTTTGCTGACCCCTGCGACACGGGCGACGTCGTTGATCGTCGGCTGCTGCTGTGACATCGCCATCTCCCTCGGTGGTCCCTAAACCGGTTTAACCGATCTGTTGAGGACGCTAAACCGGTTTAGAGGCGAAGTCAACCCCCCTGCAAAGAAACTCGGAGGCGGTGCGCTGCGGCTCAGGAGCGCTCGTGCCGGGCGGCCGCGAAGGCCTCGATCGCGACCGCGAGCGCCTCCGGCGTCGTGAAGAGGTGGCCGGTGATCCCGATCGACTCAGCACCCGCGACGTTCTGGGACATGTCGTCGGCGAAGAAGGTTTCGCCCGGTTCCGCGCCGTACCGTTCGAGCACACGGCGGAACACCGTCGGGTCCGGTTTCCGTGCGCCGTACTCGGACGAGGTGAACAGGTGCTCCTCGCCGAAAAGCGGTACGAGGTCGGGTGCCAGTGCATGCAGGTGCTTGGCGGTCAGCGCCCCGTTGTTGGTGAGCAGCGTGATCGTTCCGAGCTCGGATGCGCGTCTCACCGCGGCCAGCGAGTCCTCCCACGGAGTCATCGCCGCCGCTCGCGCCCGCACCCAGTCCTCCTCGCTGACGTCGACCCCGAGCGCTGAACGCATCGCCTCCAGGTAGTCGTCCGCTGTCGAGTACACGCCTGCCTCGGCGGCCCACTCGCCCTCGTCATTCCACCAGCGTTCCCGGAGCTGCCCGAGGTCGAGGCCCGTCAGCTCGGTCATCGCGGCCATCCGGTGCCGCCAGTCGTACTCGTAGAGCACGTTGTCCATGTCGAAGATGAACAGCATCAGCGGTCCCGCCGGGCGAAAGCGCGCATGGCGTCGACCAGGCCCTCGGTGTCGAAACCGTCGCGGGTGCGCCGCAGTTGGAAGGCAGCCATCCCCACCGCGCGGGCTCCTGCGACATTCGCCGCCGAGTCGTCGAACAGGATGGCGTCCTCCGGGCGCACGCCGAAGCGGCCGAGGGCGCGCGTGTAGATGCGCCGCTCGGGTTTGCGTGCTCCGAGCACGGCCGAGACGAGGTCGTTGCCCTGGAGCGCATCCACGATCTCCGGTGTGAGCACCGGCAGCGAGTCGCGGAACGGGATCGGGTTGTTCGACAGAAGAGAGACGGTGCCGAGCGTCGCCGCCTCGTGGAGGGCGTCGATCACGCCGGGAATCGGCGTCATCGCGGCCTTGCGGGCGCGCTGCCACTGCTCGAGCGTGAGGGATGCTCCGGTCACCTCGGCGAAAGCGGCCAGATACTCCTCACTCGTCGAGTACTCGCCGATCTCGGCGGCCCGTTCGAAGCCCCCTGCCCACCAGCGGGAGGCGAGCCGGTACTGGCTGACGCCGCCCAGCTCGGCGAGCATGGGCAGCCGCTTGTGGAAGTCGTAGTCGTACAGCGTCTTGTCGCAGTCGAAGAAGTAGACATCCATCGCGTCAAGTATCGCCCAGTACTCAGGGTGTCCGGTCCGCGCTCAACTATCATTGGTGCCGACATGGCTCCCATCTATGACTGCTCGGTCGATTCCGAACTCCTCACCGGCATGAGACTCGCACGCGCGGCGATCGGCCGCGGCGAGCTCGTCGTCATCCCCACCGACACCGTCTACGGGGTCGCTGCCGACGCGTTCGACGCAGCTGCGGTGCAGCGGCTGCTCGACGCGAAGGGTCGTGGTCGCCAGTCGCCGCCGCCGGTGCTGATCCCGGGCATCCCGACGCTCGACGCCCTGGCGCAGACCGTTCCCCAGGCCGTGCGCGACCTCGTCGCCGAGTTCTGGCCGGGCGGGCTGACGATCGTCGTGCCTGCGCAGCAGTCGCTGGTCTGGGACCTCGGCGAGACCAAGGGCACGGTGGCGCTGCGGATGCCGAGCGACACGATCGCGCTCGAGCTGCTGTCGGAGACCGGCCCGCTCGCCGTCTCGTCCGCGAACCTGACCGGGCAACCGTCCGCGCGCACCGCGAAAGAAGCAGAAGCGATGCTCGGCGACTCCGTCTCCGTCTACCTCGACGGCGGAGAGGCGGGCGCGGGCTACGAGGGCCACGGCGCCGCCGACTCCTCGTCGACCATCGTGGATGCGACCGCGCTCGCTGCGGGCGCGGGCCCCCTGCGCATCCTCCGTCACGGCGTCATCACGGAGGAGCAGCTCCGGGCGGTCGTCGGCGACCAGCTGGCGGCGAACGAGACCGCCGCGGGCGAGCCGACGTGACCCTCCTCCTCGCGCTCGCGCTGATCTCGGCCGTCATCACCTTCGTGATGTCGCTGGTCGTCTACCGGCTGAGCCTCAAGTACCGGCTCTACCCGAAGATCCGCGCCCGGGACGTGCACACCAGGCCGACCCCGCGCCTCGGTGGCATCGCGATGTTCCTCGGGATCGTCGTCGCCTTCGGTGCGGCCTATCTCCTGTCGAGCCAGTTCGCGGTGCTCAACCTGATCTTCGCCGACCCCGGCCCGATCCTCGCCATTCTCGCCGCGTCGCTGCTGATCGTCGCGATCGGGGTCGCCGACGACGTCTGGGACCTCGACTGGATGACCAAGCTGGCCGGCCAGTTCGTCGCCGCTGGTCTCGTGGCGTGGCTGGGCGTCCAGATCTACTCGCTGCCCATCGGCGGCATCACCGTCGGCTCTCCGCTGATGAGCATCGTGATCACTCTCTTCGCCATCGTCCTGGTGATGAACGCGATCAACTTCATCGACGGCCTCGACGGGCTCGTCGCCGGTGTCGCCCTGATCGCCAACGGAACCTTCCTCGTCTACACGTACCTACTGCAGCGGGAGATCAACCCGACCAACTACTTCAGCCTGGGCGGCGTCATCGCGGCCATCCTCGTCGGGGCGTGCGCCGGGTTCCTCCCGCTCAACTGGCACCCGGCGAAGATGTTCATGGGAGACGCCGGCGCGCTCCTCGTCGGGTTGCTGATGGCGACCTCGGCGATCTCGGTCACGGGCAACATCAACCCGGAGACGCTCCCCACCCTCGGCCGCTCGGCACTGGTGCCCGCGTTCATCCCGATCATCCTGCCCTTCGCGGTGCTCATCGTGCCGCTCCTCGACTTCGGACTCGCCGTCGTACGGCGCCTCCGTGCGGGCAAGTCGCCCTTCAGCGCCGACCGCAAGCACCTCCATCACCGGCTGCTCGACATGGGCCACTCGCACCTCCATGCCGTGCTCATCTTCTACGCGTGGACCGCCGTTCTCTCCATCGGCTGCCTGCTGTTCTTCTTCCAGCCGTACTGGATGGCGATCGTCTTCATCGCGATCGGCCTGGTGGTGTGCGCCGCGTTCACCTTCGCGCCGCTCAGCAGGCGCAAGATCGCCGAAGCCGCTGCGGAGCTGTCGCCCGCCGGATCGGCTGAAGCCGACAATACCGCGCAATACGACCCGCTCGACCGCGCATCCGACGACCAGCCGATCGACGCGGACGAACCCGTCGCTACACCGGCCGCCACCACCAAGGAGCTCTAAGTGACCGACGACCATAACCCGAAGCCGGCGCGCACCGTGCCGTCGTCGGAGCCCGTGCTCCGCAACGTGCTGAAGTGGGGCGGATTCCTCGCGATCGGCATCGCCGTCATCGGCGCGATCGTCGGCTTCATCTTCGCCGGCTGGGTCGGCGTGACCAGCGCGCTGATCGGCACGGCGATGGCCGTCGTCTTCCTCGGGATTACGGCCGCCAGCATCCTGCTCGCGAACCGGTTCTACGGTTCGGACATCTATGTCCCGGCCTTCTTCGGCATCGTTCTCGGGGGGTGGCTGCTCAAGTTCGTCCTGTTCCTCATCCTCGCGTTCGCGCTGAAGGGACAGCCCTGGATCAACCCCACGATCATGTTCCTGAGTCTCATCGCCGGGGTCATCGGATCGCTCGTCGTCGACGTGCTCGTCGTGTTCCGCTCGAGGATCCCGTACGCCAGCGATGCCACGCTGCCGGGGGAGCACCCTAAAGCATGATTCGATTCGTTACCTCAGCGAAACTCTTGTAGAGTTATCGGAGATTCCCCCCACCCGCTCCGCGATTCTCGTGGAAATCCCGGGTGGCCCATGTTCGTCGTCGCGAGAGCTTAGCTCGACGCCCCGAAACAGGAGATAGCGCTGTTAGCTAACGCTGTGAACCTGCTGGTCCAGACCACGACTACCGACGATGGTAGCTTCCATGGTCCGTCGATCGGTGAGTTCTTCCCGCCGGCCATCTTTTCGATCGGCGGCTTCGAAGTCAACCGCATCATGCTGGTTCGCTTCGTCGCCGTCCTCGCGATCATCCTGGTCTTCTGGCTCGGCACGCGCCGCATGAAGCTCATCCCCGGTCGCGGGCAGAGCATCGTCGAGATGGGTCTCGACTTCGTGCGCGTCAACATCGCAGAAGACCTCCTCGGCAAGAAGGACGGCACGCGATTCCTGCCGATCCTGACGTCCATCTTCTTCATGGTGCTGTTCATGAACCTGACGGGCATCATCCCCTTCCTGAACATCGCCGGAACGTCCGTCATCGGTGTGCCTCTCGTTCTGGCGATCGTCGCGTACACCTGCTTCATCTACGCCGGTATCAAGAAGAGCCCAGGCAACTTCTTCCGCAACGCACTCTTCCCGCCCGGTGTGCCGTGGTTCCTCTACATCCTCGTGACTCCGATCGAGTTCGTCTCGACCTTCATCCTGCGCCCGGTCACGCTCACGCTCCGACTTCTCATGAACATGGTCGTCGGCCACCTCCTGCTCGTGCTCTTCTTCAGCGCGACGGCGTTCTTCCTGTTCACCGCCGGAAGCTGGTGGTCGCTCTTCGGGATCGGCACCTTCGCATTCGGCTTCGCATTCTCCCTGTTCGAAATCCTGGTGGCAGTCCTCCAGGCTTACGTCTTCGCACTGCTCACGGCTGTCTACATCCAGCTCGCAGTCGCCGAGGAACACTAATCGAGCTGCGCGCCCGCACAGCTCACATCACGGAAGGAAACACATAACGTGGACATCGCTGCTATTTCCGGCAACATTGCCACCGTCGGATACGGCCTCGCGGCCATCGGCCCCGCGATCGGCGTCGGCATCGTCGTCGGCAAGACGATCGAGGGCGTCGCGCGTCAGCCTGAACTGGCCGGCCGCCTCCAGGTCCTGATGTACATCGGTATCGCGTTCACCGAGGCGCTCGCGTTCATCGGTATCGCGGTCGGCTTCATCTTCGTCTAATCCTCTTTATCTTTCTTCAGTAAGGAGGAACGATGCTCAACGGTGTGGTTAGGGCCGCAACGAGTGAGACGGTCAATCCGCTCGCCCCGGCGTGGTACGACATCGTCGGATCGCTGATCTGCTTTGCCATCATCCTGTTCTTCTTCTGGAAGCTCGTGCTTCCGCGAATGAAGAAGCTGCTCGATGAGCGTGCGGAGGCCATCGAAGGCAACATCGCGAAGGCCGACGAGGCCCAGCACAAGGCGGAGGCGCTCCTCGAGGAGTACACCGAGCAGCTGGCCGACGCGCGTGCAGAAGCCGCGAAGATCCGCGAGCAGGCTCGTACCGACGGCCAGAAGATCCTGGCCGACCTGAAGGAGCAGGCCTCGGCCGAAGCTTCGCGCATCACTGCTACGGCACAGGCGCAGATCGAAGCGGAGCGCCAGGCGGCGGTCGTCTCCCTGCGCGGTGAGGTCGGATCGCTCGCGATCGACCTGGCCTCCGGGGTCGTCGGAGAAGTTCTCAGCGACGACAAGAAGGCGCAGGCCATCGTCGACCGCTTCCTCGCGGACCTCGAAGCCAGTGAGGCGAAGGCAGGATCGGGCCAGTAATGGGAAGCGCCACCAGAGAAGCATTGGCCAACGCCGTGTCGGCACTCGCCGAACTCGGCGCCAAGGCCGATCTGGCGACGGCTGAAGACCTGTTCTCAGCAGGACGAGTCGTGGCCGGCTCCGCCCAGCTCCGGGCAGTCGTCAGCGACCCTTCCGCCGACCCACAGGGCAAGTCCGCGCTCGTCGAGCGCGTCTTCGCTTCGCTCTCGCCGAGCGCAGTGTCGCTCCTGGCGACGGTTGCCGCGCAGCGCTGGTCGCGGCAGAGCGATGTGCTCGCCGCGATCGAAGAGCTCGGAATCAGGAGCATCGCGCAGTCGGCTCCCGACGGGACCGACATCGAGGGCGAGCTGTTCACGTTCGGAGGCGCCGTGACCTCCAACGCCGAACTGGAACTCGCCCTGCGCAGCAAGCTCGCAGACCCAGCGGGCAAAGCAGCCCTTGCCGACCGTCTGCTCGCAGGCAGGGCATCGGCGCAGACCGCGGCGATCGTCCGACAGCTCGTTCTCCAGCCGCGCGGCCGCAGCATCCGCGAGGCCCTGCGGGAATCCGCGCGCATCGTGGCCGACCAGTCGGGCCTTTCGATCGCGACCGTCACGAGCGCTCGCGCGCTGCCTGCGTCCCAGATCGCACAGCTGCAGACCGTGCTCTCCGCGAAGTACGGAACGCGTCTCAAGATCAACGAAATCGTCGACGCCACCGTGCTCGGCGGCGTGCGGGTGCAGGTCGGCGACGATGTGATCGACGGAAGCATCGCACGCCGCATCAACGATCTACGACTTCAGCTGGTGGGCTGACCCGGCGGGTCGACCACCTCAACAGCATCTGGGACTCGCAAGGTCCCGCAACGATAGGGAACAAAGATGGCAGAACTAACGATCAGCCCCGATGAGATCAGGGACGCGCTCAAGGACTTCGTCTCGGCCTACGAGCCGAACAAGCTCGACGCGACCGAGATCGGGCACGTCATCGACGCGTCGGACGGCATCGCCCACGTCGAGGGGCTCCCCGGCGTCATGGCCAACGAGCTCATCCGCTTCTCGAACGGTGTCTCCGGCCTCGCGCAGAACCTCGACGAGAACGAGATCGGCGTGGTCATCCTCGGCGAGTTCGACGGGATCGTCGAAGGCATGGAGGTGACCCGCACCGGCGAGGTGCTCTCGGTTCCCGTCGGCGACGCCTACCTCGGCCGTGTCGTCGACCCGCTCGGCAACCCGATCGACGGTCTCGGCGAGATCGCTGCTGAAGGACGCCGCGAGCTCGAACTCCAGGCTCCGGGCGTCATGCAGCGCAAGAGCGTTCACGAGCCCCTCCAGACCGGCATCAAGGCGATCGACGCGATGATCCCGGTCGGCCGCGGCCAGCGCCAGCTGATCATCGGCGACCGCCAGACCGGCAAGACGGCGATCGCGATCGACACGATCATCAACCAGCGGGCCAACTGGGAGTCCGGCGACGAGAACAAGCAGGTCCGCTGCATCTACGTCGCGATCGGCCAGAAGGGCTCGACCATCGCCTCCGTCAAGGGCGCGCTCGAAGACGCCGGCGCGATGGAGTACACCACCATCGTCGCGGCACCGGCCTCCGATCCCGCGGGCTTCAAGTACCTGGCGCCGTACACCGGTTCGGCCATCGGCCAGCACTGGATGTACGCCGGCAAGCACGTCCTCATCATCTTCGACGACCTCTCGAAGCAGGCCGAGGCCTACCGCGCCGTCTCGCTCCTCCTGCGTCGTCCGCCGGGACGTGAGGCCTACCCCGGTGACGTCTTCTACCTGCACTCGCGCCTGCTGGAGCGTTGCGCCAAGCTCTCCGACGAGCTGGGTGCCGGCTCGATGACCGGTCTCCCGATCATCGAGACGAAGGCGAACGACGTCTCCGCCTACATCCCGACCAACGTGATCTCGATCACCGACGGCCAGATCTTCCTCCAGTCCGACCTGTTCAACGCCAACCAGCGTCCCGCGGTCGACGTCGGCATATCGGTGTCCCGCGTCGGCGGCGACGCCCAGGTCAAGTCGATCAAGAAGGTCTCCGGAACTCTCAAGCTCGAGCTGGCCCAGTACCGCTCGCTCGAGGCGTTCGCGATGTTCGCATCCGACCTCGACGCGGCGAGCCGTCGCCAGCTCGCTCGTGGGGCACGCCTGACCGAGCTGCTCAAGCAGCCGCAGTACTCGCCGTTCCCCGTCGAGGAGCAGGTCGTCTCGATCTGGGCCGGAACGAACGGCAAGCTCGACGAGGTCCCGGTCGAAGACATCCTGCGTTTCGAGTCGGAGCTGCTCGACCACCTGCGTCGCAACTCCGACGTGCTCGACGTGCTCCGCGAGAGCAACCAGCTCTCCGACGAGACCGTCGGAAAGCTCGAGACCGAGGTCGACAGGTTCAAGCTCGAATTCCAGACCGGTGAGGGCAAACCGCTCGCCTCGGTCGGCAGCGAGAAGTTCGAGGCGAGCGCCGAAGAAGACGTCAACCAGGAACGCATCGTCAAGGCGAAGCGCTGACGCGCACACGAACGCACAGTTCCGCCAGCACGAGACGCATCGACGAGTTAGGTAAGTAGGAGACATGGGAGCGCAACTTCGGGTCTACCGGCAGAAGATCAAGTCTGCCCAGACGACCAAGAAGATCACTCGGGCCATGGAGCTGATCTCCGCCTCACGCATCCAGAAGGCGCAGGCGAGGGTGGCAGCATCCACGCCGTACGCACGCGCCATCACGCGCGCGGTGTCCGCTGTCGCCACGTACTCCAATGTGGAGCACGTGCTGACGACCGAGCCGGAGAAGATCGAACGCGCTGCAATCGTCATCTTCTCGTCCGACCGCGGACTCGCGGGCGCATTCAACTCGAACGTGCTCAAAGAGTCGGAGCAGCTTGCAGAACTCCTGCGCAGCCAGGGGAAGGACGTCGTCTACTTCCTCGTCGGCCGCAAAGCCGCGGGGTACTTCAGCTTCCGTCGTCGCGCCTTTGAGCGGGTGTGGACGGGTGGAACCGACGCGCCCGAGTTCGAGACGGCGAAAGAGATCGGCGATGCGGTCCTGGAGTCGTTCCTCCGTGACGCATCCGACGGCGGTGTGGATGAGATCCACATCATCTACAACCGCTTCGTCAGCATGCTGACGCAGGTTCCGGAGATCGTCCGACTGCTCCCGCTCGAGGTCGTCGAGGGCATCGAGGAGCCCGGTGACAACGAGGTGCTCCCGCTCTACGAGTTCGAGCCCGACGTCGAGACGGTGCTGGACTCGCTGCTGCCGGTCTACATCGAGAGCCGCATCTTCAATGCCATGCTGCAGTCGGCCGCATCGAAGCACGCCGCGACGCAGAAGGCGATGAAGGCGGCGAGCGACAACGCCGACAAGCTCATCCGCGATTACACCCGGCTGGCGAACAACGCCCGCCAGTCCGAGATCACCCAGCAGATTTCCGAGATCGTCGGTGGCGCCGATGCACTGGCCACCGCCGACAACTGATCCGGTCACGAACCACGTTTGACGTAGAACGAGAAGAGAAGACAATGACAACGATCGCAACCGACGAGACGCAGACCGCGCCGGTGCAGGCCGAAGGTGCCACCGGACGCATCGCCCGCGTCACCGGCCCCGTCGTCGACATCGAGTTCCCGCACGACTCGATCCCCGGCATCTACAACGCCCTCAAGACGACGATCACCATCGGTGAGTCCTCGCACGAGATCACGCTCGAGGTCGCACAGCACCTCGGTGACGACCTCGTCCGAGCGATCGCGCTCAAGCCGACGGACGGTCTCGTCCGCGGCCAGGAGGTGCGCGACACGGGCGGTCCCATCACGGTTCCCGTGGGCGACGTGACCAAGGGCAAGGTCTTCAACGTGACCGGCGACGTGCTGAATGGCGAGCCGGGCGAGAAGATCGAGATCACCGAGCGCTGGGGCATCCACCGCCAGCCCCCGAAGTTCGACCAGCTCGAGTCGAAGACCCAGCTCTTCGAGACCGGCATCAAGGTCATCGACCTTCTAACCCCGTACGTGCAGGGTGGAAAGATCGGCCTCTTCGGCGGTGCCGGTGTCGGCAAGACCGTCCTCATCCAGGAGATGATCCAGCGCGTCGCGCAGGACCACGGCGGTGTTTCGGTGTTCGCCGGTGTCGGCGAGCGCACCCGTGAGGGCAACGACCTCATCCACGAGATGGAGGAGGCGGGTGTCTTCGACAAGACCGCCCTCGTGTTCGGCCAGATGGACGAGCCGCCGGGAACGCGTCTGCGCGTGGCGCTGTCCGCTCTGACGATGGCAGAGTACTTCCGCGACGTGCAGAAGCAGGACGTGCTGCTCTTCATCGACAACATCTTCCGCTTCACTCAGGCGGGCTCGGAAGTCTCGACGCTGCTCGGTCGCATGCCGTCCGCGGTGGGCTACCAGCCCAACCTCGCCGACGAGATGGGCGTCCTCCAGGAGCGCATCACCTCGACCCGTGGACACTCGATCACCTCGCTGCAGGCGATCTACGTGCCTGCCGACGACTACACCGATCCTGCGCCCGCGACCACGTTCGCCCACCTCGACGCCACCACGGAGCTGTCGCGTGAGATCGCGTCGAAGGGCCTCTACCCGGCCGTCGACCCGCTGACGTCGACCAGCCGCATCCTCGACCCCCGTTACCTGGGCGAGGACCACTACCGTGTGGCCACCACGGTCAAGCAGATCCTCCAGAAGAACAAGGAACTGCAGGAGATCATCGCCATCCTCGGTGTCGACGAGCTCTCCGAGGAAGACAAGATCACGGTGTCGCGTGCGCGCCGCATCCAGCAGTTCCTCTCGCAGAACACCTACATGGCCAAGAAGTTCACCGGCGTCGAAGGATCGACCGTTCCGCTGAAGGACACCATCGAGTCGTTCGACGCGATCGCTCGCGGTGACTTCGACCACGTGGCCGAGCAGGCGTTCTTCAACGTCGGCCCGATCACGGATGTCGAAGAGAAGTGGGCTCAGATCCAGAAGGAGAACGGCTGAGCATGGCTTCGCCGCTGAAGGTGAGCGTTGTCGCGGCCGACCACGAAGTGTGGTCGGGCGAGGCGAACATGGTCGTCGCCCGCACGGTCGAGGGCCAGATCGGTATCCTGGCCGGCCACGAGCCGCTGCTCGCGATGCTGGCAGCCGGCGAGGTCCGCGTGACGCTCGTCGGCGGGTCGGTCGTGACCGCGCAGGCTGACGAAGGATTCCTGTCCGTCGAGAACGACACGGTGACCGTCGTCGCCCGCCAGGCGGAACTGGTCTAGGCGCGATGGTCGAAGCGGGGGGAGCCGTCGACCGGCAGTTCGGGGATGTGCGCGTACCGGTGCTCATCGCCATGGCCGGTCTTCCCGGTGCGGGCAAGTCCACTATCGCCGAGATCATCGGTGCGCGTCTCGGTGCCACAATCGTCTCCGTCGATCCGATCGAATCCGCGATCCTCAGTGCGGGGATCGACTCCGACCAGCCGACGGGCCTCGCCGCCTACCTCGTCGCCGAGACGATCGCGGAGCAGGTTCTGCTCGCGGGTCGTTCGGTGATCGTGGACGCGGTCAACGCGGTCGAGCCTGCGCGCCTGCAGTGGCGTGACCTGGCGCTTCGCGCCGACGTCAAACTGCGTGTGATCGAGGTGGTCTGCAGCGACCAGGATCTGCACAAGGCGCGACTCGAGAAGCGCATCCGGAGTCTGCCGCACGTCGACGAGACGTCGTGGCACGCGGTCGAGCAGAGCGTCGAAGAGTACGACGAATGGAGGGGCGCCAGCGCGGCCCTTCCGCGGATCACGGTCGACACGACCGCGACGATCGGCGAGAACGTCGAGACTGCGCTCGCTTTCCTGGAGGGATAGTGCTCATCCTCC
This sequence comes from Leifsonia sp. Ger2509, assembly GCF_055231915.1. Lineage (NCBI taxonomy): Bacteria > Bacillati > Actinomycetota > Actinomycetes > Micrococcales > Microbacteriaceae > Leifsonia > Leifsonia sp. Ger2509. The sequence goes on along the minus strand of NZ_JBUYVB010000003.1, from coordinate 977,213 downwards.
TTCCGCCGTCGGAGACCAAGAACGACGGAGGGGCCGGCGGCGCGCTCGAACTCGGTGCCCTGGGTTTCTCCACGCTCACGAAAACCAGGCGGGCTGTGCTGAAGGCCGTCGCCGAGCTGTCCCGCGATCGTGAGGCGAGCATCCGTTCCCTGAAGCTCGGGCCGAAGCAGCACGCCGAAGTCGACAGGAACCGGGCGATCCGCAGGTCATCCACAATGCCTGCGATCGAGCTCTACACGGGCGTGTTGTACGACGCCTTCGACGCGGGTTCGCTCACGCCCGCAGAGATGGCGCGAGCCAGCGAGGTGCTTGCCGTGCACTCGGCGCTCTTCGGCCTGGTCGGCGCCGGCGACTCCATTCCGTCGTACCGGTTGTCGTTCGATTCACGCCTTCCGGGAACGCCTCTCAAACGGCAGTGGGCTGGCCCCATCACAGACGCGCTGGAACGATCGTCCGGTCTGATCGTCGACCTGCGGTCGGAGGGGTACGCGGCGCTCGGACCGCTCCCGTCGGCGCCGGACTCCGTCTACGTGCGGGTCCTGGCGAGGGATGACGCGGGTCGAGCCAGAGCGCTGAACCACTTCAACAAGCAGGCCAAAGGTCTTTTCGCGCGTGCGCTCGTCTCAAGCGGGGCAGAATTCGAGGATGCGACGGAGCTTCTCGACTGGGCCAGGGGCGAGGGGTATGAGGTCGAATTGAACGGCCGTGAACTGGAACTCGTCGTTCCGGCGGTGACCGGCGAGCCCGGTCGGCTCATGGCAACGCTCCGCTGACGTTTTCGGCAATCAACACGCTGAAAAAGCAGCAGGAGAACATGCTGGTACGCATCTCAAAAGTGAGATATGCTCAGCCCAAGGTGAAGCTCAAATCACAGCTTCGCATCGGGCTATGCGAAACAGAGGAGGAGCATTGAGCCTGGGAGGGCTCTGGACCAGCGACGGTCGGTCGCTGCGACAAGTCCCCCCCAATCTGTCGGGCCGACGCATCGGATGCACAGCGCGAATCCCCTCGCGCTGGGGTCGAAGAGTTCGGACGCGTGATGATCCCCTAACTCCGCCTGCGGTCGGGCACGTGCGGAGGTGATCACACGAGCGAGAGTCTGGAGCTTACGACTCTGCCGCTGTCGTCGGCCCGACCTTCTCAGTTCTCCCCATGCTCCTCTGCGCGGAAACAGCCGGCGACGTGGTCGTCGACCATCCCGGTCGACTGCATCAGGGCGTACATCGTCGTCGGACCGACGAAGCGGAAGCCGCGCTTGCGCAGTTCTTTGCTCAGCGCCGTGGACTCCACGGTGACTGCCGGGACCTCGCTGAAGTCGGCCGGCCGCGGACGCCCTGGGGCAGGAGCAAACCCCCACATCAGTTCGGAGAGTCCGACATCGAGCCCGAGCACGGCCTTGGCGTTCGAGATCGTCGCCTCGATCTTGCCGCGGTGGCGGATGATCCGTTCATCGACCAGGAGTTGTTCGACATCCGCCTCCGTCATGGCGGCGACACGCTCCGGTTGGAAGTTGTGGAAGGCCTCGCGGAACGCGGGCCGCCTCCTCAGGATCGTGATCCACGACAGGCCCGCCTGGAATCCCTCAAGGCAGAGCTTCTCGTAGAGCGCCCGGGGATCGCGCTGCTCTCGTCCCCACTCCTCATCGTGATAGCGCCTGTATTCGGCATCGCTCCCTGCCCAGGAACAGCGGGCGCGTCCGTCGTCTCCGATGATGGTCGCGCTCATGCGGCCAGCATGATCCCCTCATGGGTGAGCAGCCACAGCTTGGTGGGGATGCCTTCACCACCGCTGTAGCCGGTGATCCGGCCGTTCGACGAGAGGACGCGATGGCAGCCCACGATGATCGGAATGGGATTGGCACCGACCGCTCCACCGATCGCTCTGCCGGACCCCGGGCGGCCGATCTCATCACCCAGCTCGCCGTAGGACGTGAACTGCCCGAATTCGAGGTGCCCCAGCGCATCCCAGACGCTCCGCTGGAACTCGGTGCCGTCGAGTCGTAGGGGGAGGTCGAAGTCTTTGCGGGTTCCTGCGAAGTATTCGTTCAGCTGCCGTGCGGCCTCGTCGAGAACGGGTGCAGTGCGCTCGGGGTGCTCTTCGAGGGGAAGGTGGCCGTCGCGCTCGATGGAGAGCGACGTGATCGCCTCGCCATCGCTGGTGAGCTCGAGTCGGCCGATAGGGCTGTCCGTGCGGATCAGGTACGCGAATGAAGTGCTCATGTCTCGACTGTAGACGGCGCCGCCGACACCTTCGCGCGGAAATCGGACATTGGGGACAACTCGCCTGGGCGGGTGTGGAGAAGGTCCGGGCGGCACCGTCGAACGGTTAGCCTTGGCAGATGCCGAACACCGAAAACACTCCGGCCGACATCGATGCGATCGTCGCAGAAGCCCTCGGGCTTTCGCCTGTGATCGACGGTCACAACGACTGGGCATGGGAGTGCAGGGAGAACCGCGGCTATACGGTCGAGGGGCTCTCCGAGCTGCTTCCCTCCGACACCGACATCCCCCGGCTGCGGGCGGGTGGGTTGGGAGCGCAGTTCTGGTCCGTGTACATCGGCGACGAGCCGGAACGGTCCCCTGCGGTCCAGGGAACGCTCGAGCAGATCGACTGGGTGCACAGGCTCGTGGCACGCTACCCGGAGACCTTCGCGCTCGCCCGAACGGCCGACGACGTGGAGGCGGCCATCCGGTCCGGCAGGATCGCTTCGCTCCTCGGTTCGGAGGGTGCGCACTCGATCAACGATTCACCGGCCGTGCTCCGGATGCTCGCAGCGCTCGGTGTGCGTTACCTCACCCTCACACACGTCAACAACACCGCGTGGGCGGACTCGGCCACCGATGAGCCCCGGTTCCGAGGGCTCTCCGAGCGAGGCAGGGACTACGTGCGCGAGCTCAACCGGCTCGGTGTCCTCGTCGATCTCTCGCATGTGTCGCCGGCGACGATGCATGACGCCCTCGACGTGACCGAAGCGCCCGTGATCTTCAGCCACAGCTCCTGTCGGGCTCTGTCCGACCATCCGCGAAACGTCCCGGACGATGTGCTTGTGCGACTGGCGGCGAACGGAGGAGTCATCATGATCACCTTCGTGCCGCAGTTCCTGTCGGTGGCTTTCAACGAGTGGTCGGAGGGGCCGCGTACCGAACCTGCACCTGTGGTGACGATCGCCGACGTCGCCGACCATGTCGAGCACGCCCGCGCGGTCGCCGGCCTCGACCACATCGGGCTCGGCGGCGATTTCGACGGAACGGACATCTTCCCCGAGGGCCTCGACGGCGTGGACGGCTATCCCGCCCTGCTCGCCGAACTCGCCCGCCGGGGCTGGACGGCACCCGAACTCGCAGCGCTCACCGGTGGCAACATCCTGCGGGTTCTCCGCGCGACGGACGCGGCCTTCACGAACCCGGACCCAGGCGTTCCGGCACTCGAACTCTGATTCGCCGCGAGTCGGAAACTCGCCGGAAACGTCGGAGCCCTACGCTGAGCGAACAGCGCAAAGAAGGGGTAGTAATGACCAGGTCTCACATGGGCCGCACCATCGCGGGCGTCATCGCGGTGGGCGTCGCCACCGCACTCGTCATCACCGGCTGTTCGCCCAGCGGCGGCACGAAGTCCACCAGTACCAAGACCCTCGTGGTCGATCAGTCCTTCGACCTGAAGACGTCCGATCCCGGCCGGGCTTTCGAGCTCACCGGCAGCATCGTCGACCGTGCACTCTACGAGACCCTTCTGACGTTTAAGGGGTCCGACGTCACCAAGCCGGTCCCTCAGCTCGCCACCTACAAGGAGTCATCAGACAACAAGACGCTGACCCTGACACTCGACGGCAAGCACAAGTTCTCCGACGGCTCGACCGTCACGGCCGATGACGTCGTGTTCTCGCTCAAGCGGGTCCAAGGGCTCAAGGGTAACCCATCGTTCCTGCTCGACGGCGTAACTGTGAACAAGGTCGATGACAACACCGTCACCCTCATGAGCGCGACGCCGAACCCGGCGCTTCCGTTCATCCTCCCGAACCCCTCGCTCGGAATCCTCAACTCGAAGCTCGTCAAGAAGAACGGCGGAGCCGAGGACGACACGGACAAGGCTGAGGCGTTCCTCAACAAGACCTCGGCCGGGTCCGGCCCGTACGAACTCGAGTCCTACAACGTGAACACCAAGGTCGTGTTCAAGCTGAACCCGCACTACGTCGGTGACGCACCGGCGTACGGCCGCGTCGTCCTCGAGAACGTCGCCGGTCCGACCCAGAAGATCAACGTGCAGGCGGGCTCCAGCCAGGTCGCGCTCGACCTCAACTCCGACCAGGTGCAGGGACTCGATGGGGGCTCCACCAAGGTGATCAAGGGGGTCTCGCCCTATGTGATCTACACGTGGTTCAACCAGAACCCGACCGTGGGCGCCGGCGTGACGAACAAGGCGCAGTTCCTGACCGCGATCCGCCACGGCATCGACTACTCCAAGGTCCTCTCGATCGCCGGAACGGGATCGACCCAGCCCGGCGGCATGGTCCCCTCGATGTTCCTCGGCGCACTCGAGTCGGATCCGTCGAACACGTTCGACGCGTCGGCCGCCAAGACGGCGCTCGCCGCATCCGGCTACTCCGGCCAGCCTGTGAAGTTCTCGTACCCGAACGACATCACGGTCAACGGACTTCAGATGCAGACCCTCGCCGAGGCGATCCAGGCTCAGCTGAAGGACGTCGGGATCACGATCACCCTCGCGCCCTCGCCGATCTCGACCTTCCTCGACGCTTACCGCGCCGGAAAGCTCCAGTCGGGAATCATGTACTGGGGTCCGGACTTCCCGGACCCGTCCGACTACCTCGTGTTCAACCCCGGTGAGTCGCTCGGTCTCCGTGCAGGATGGGCGAAGGGCGCCGACCCTGCGGTGACGACCCTTGCGGACGCAGCGGCGTCGGCAGTCGGTTCCGCGGATCGCACGAAGGCATATCAGGCCTGGCAGACCCAGGCGAACGCCACGGGGCCGTTCCTGCCCGTTGTCCAGCCCGGCCAGTACGTCGTCACGGCGACATCGATCTCCCAGCTCGAACTCAATCCCGTGTGGACCGTTGACCTCGCAGAGATCAAGTAGCTCGACCCTGGAGGCGCCCGCGCCCGTCACGCGCATCGTCGACGAGCGCAGGCGCCTCCCCCCTCTCGTCCGCTACATCGCAATCCGCCTCGGCATCAGCATCCTGCTGATCTTCGGCGTCACGCTCGTCACCTTCACGCTCACCAACCTCGTTCCCGCTGACCCGGCGCAGGCCGCGCTGGGGGAGCGGGCAGCGAGCGACCCGGCCGTTGTGGCCGAGTTCCGCAAGGCCCAGGGCCTCGACAAGCCTGTCGTCGTGCAGTACTTCGTCTACCTCGGACACCTGCTGCAGGGGAACCTCGGCGTCTCCACCCAGACGCACAACCCGGTCGCGCAGGACCTCTCGGTCGCCTTCCCTGCGACGGCCGAGCTCGCGATCTTCGTGATCGTATTCTCGATCATCATCGGAATCGGCCTCGGGCTCTACGCTGCCCTCCGCCACAACCGGTTCACCGACCAGCTCATCCGGATCTTCAGCCTCGGCGGGATCTCCATCCCGACCTTCTGGCTGGCGCTCGCAGTGTTCTACATCTTCTTCTACCAGCTGCACTGGGCACCGGGAAGCGGCCGACTCGACCCGGCCGCGCAACCTCCACCCACGGTCACGGGCATGTACACCATCGACGCCCTGCTGGCCGGCCAGTGGGACACGTTCGTGGACGCGCTCTCCCACCTCGCCCTCCCCGGGCTGGTGCTCACGCTGTACACCGTCGGCCTCCTCATCCGGTTCTCCCGCTCGGCCGTGCTCGACATCCTGGGGCTCGACTACGTGACGGCGGCCCGCGCCAAGGGGCTCACCTCGAGGCGGGTCGTGTTCGGATACACGCTCCGCGGTGCTCTCCTGCCGATCCTGACCATCGTGGGACTCGCCTTCGGATCGCTCCTGTCCGGAACTGTCCTCACCGAGCAGGTCTTCTCCTGGGGCGGAATCGGGCAATACGCGTACAAGGCGGCGACGACGCTCGACCTCCCAGCCGTCATGGGCGTGGGTCTCATCGTGGGGCTCGTCTACATCATCACCAACTTCGTCATCGACGTGATCTACGGTCTGGTCGACCCGAGAGTGAGGGTCCAGTGACCGCAACCCTTGACGTCGCCGTCAAGCGCAAACGCCCCATCCTCCCGCGGGTGTGGCGCAGGCCGATGGCCATCATCGGCGTGGTCGTCATCGCGATCTGGCTGATCATCGCCATCTTCGCCCCGCTGATCGCGCCATACGATCCACTGGCCCAGAGTTTCGCACGGCTCGCGCCGCCGAACGCCGAACACTGGTTCGGCACGGATGCGGTGGGTCGGGACGTGCTCTCGCGCACGCTGTACGGTGCCCGCGTCTCGCTGCCGCTCGCGCTCATCCTCGTCGTCTCGTCGATGATCATCGGCTCGATCCTGGGCGCCGTAGCCGGCTACTTCGGGCGCGGAGTCGACGAAGTGATCATGCGCATCTCCGATCTCGTCTTCGCATTCCCGACGATCATCCTCGCCATGATCGTCGCGGCCTCGCTCGGCCCGAGTCTCACGAACGCCGTCATCGCGCTGCTCGTCGTCTCCTGGCCGAGCTATGCCCGCGTGATGCGGTCGATGGTGCTGGGGGAGCGCGCACGCGAATACGTCATCGCCGGACGGCTGCTGGGTGCGACCGCATTCCGGTCGCTCGGCCGCGACGTCCTGCCGAACGTCGCTGCCCCCGTCCTGGTGCTTGCGACACTCGACTTCGGCAACGCGATTCTGCTCCTCTCGGGGCTGTCCTTCCTCGGACTCGGCGCGACGCCGCCGACCCCGGAATGGGGATCCATGGTCGCCGACGGGGTGCAGAACTTCAGCGCCTGGTGGCTGGCCGCGTTCCCGGGCCTCGCCATCTTCACCGTGGTCATGGCGTTCAACTTCCTCGGCGACGCGATGCGCGACGCGCTCGACCCGCGGTCGGCGGGCAAGGTCCAGGGGGTGTCCGTATGACCGGGCTCACCATCTCGGACCTGACCCTCGAACTCGGCGATCCGAAGTCTCCGAAGCAGATCCTCCGCGGCATCGATCTCGAGGTGCCGTCCGGCCAGATCAGCGGTCTCGCAGGCGAGTCCGGATCGGGCAAGACAGTCACCGGACTGACCGTCTGCGGACTGCAGCCAGCTGGTTCGCGCGTGAAGGGGACCATCCGGCTCGACGGTGCGCGGACATCGGTCGACAATCTGCTCGCTCTGTCGCCGACGCAGCTCAATCGGCTTCGCGGGCGCGAGCTCGCCATGATCTTCCAGGACCCGACAGCGAGCCTTCATCCGATGATCTCGATCGGTGGCCAGCTCACCGATCATGTGCGCCACCACCTCGGACTCGGGCGGCGCGAAGCGCGCGAGCTCGCCGTCGAGCTCCTCGAACGCGTGCGAGTGCCGGAGCCCGAGAAGGCGCTGGCGAAGTACCCGCACCAGTTCTCCGGTGGGCAGTTGCAGCGCATCGCCATAGCGATCGCGATCGCCTGCGAACCGTCGGTGCTCATCGCGGACGAGCCGACCACCGCGCTCGATGTCACCGTGCAGGCGGGCATCCTCCGCCTCCTGCGCGAACTGTGCGACACGATGGATCTGGCGATCCTGCTCGTCACGCATGACCTCGGCGTGATGTCCGCCGTGGCAGACACCGTGGCCGTCATGCACAACGGATCGATCGTCGAACACGGGACGCGCTACCAGGTCATCCGCGAACCGAAGACCGCGTACACGCGCTCGCTGATCGAGTCGCTGCCGGCCGTTCCGCCGCCCCCGGAGGTCGTGCACGAGGTGGCGGTCGAAACCGGGATCGAAGACGAGACCGGCATCGAAAGCGAGACCGGGATCGATGACGATACGAACGAAATGAAGAGCGACGGGGAGGGGAAGGCATGACCGGGGAACTGGTGGTCGACCACGTCAGCGTGCAATACCGGCGCCCCGGGCAGGGGAAGCTCACGGCTGTCGACGACGTCTCGCTCACCCTCGGAGCCGGCGAAGTCGTCGGCCTGGTGGGGGAGTCCGGCTGCGGAAAATCCACGCTCGCCCGTGCGATCTGCGGGTTGGAGCCCCTGACCGCCGGAACGATCGCGTTCGACGGTGAGCCGGTCCCGCGGCTGCGACTGCGGGCACGGCCGGTCCGGCTCCGTCGCATCCAGATGGTGTTCCAGAACCCGTACGCGTCGCTGAACCCGCGCCGCAAGGTGGGCGCCCAGATCGCTGATGCGTTCGCCGTTGCCGGCCCGGATCGCTCGACCGTTCCGCAACTCCTGTCCGATGTCGGTCTCGACGCCGACGCCGCAGAACGCTACCCGCATGAGTTCTCCGGCGGCCAGCGCCAGCGCATCGCGATCGCCCGGGCGATCGCCGCGCGGCCGGATGTGCTCATCGGCGACGAGCCGATCGCATCCCTCGACGCCTCGCTCCAGGCCAAGGTCGCCCAGCTGATGAGGGACGTCGCACTCAAGAACGGCGCCTCGCTCCTCTTCATCAGCCACGACCTCTCGGTCGTCCGCGTCATCGCCGACCGAGTCGCCGTCATGCAGGCGGGGCGCGTCGTGGAGACCGGGCCGATCGATCAGGTCTGGAATGCGCCGACGAACGACTACACCGCGCGACTGCTCGCTTCGATCCCGGTCCCCGACGGTCTGGGCAACCTCCCGGTCGGCTGAGCACGGGCCCTCCCGCCCACGGTCGGACGGTCCGGCCGGTCCGGCCGGCGCAAGGACGGATAGCCTTGGAGCATGGCTCAGATCGACTATCGCACCCTCGGTAACTCCGGCCTCGTCGTCTCCACGATCGGCCTCGGCTGCAACAACTTCGGCAGGCAGGGCACCGCCACTGAGAGTCAGGCAGGCACGGACGCCGTGATCGGGGCAGCGATCGACGCGGGCGTGACCCTGTTCGACACGGCCGACATCTACGGGGCGGAACGCGGACTCTCCGAGACCCTCATGGGAAAGGCACTCGCGGGCAAACGCGACCAGATCGTGCTCGCCACCAAATTCGGCATGGACATGGGGGGAGCGAACGGACCGGATTGGGGGGTCCGCGGGTCGCGGCGCTACATCCGCCTCGCTGTCGAAGCCTCCCTGCGACGGCTGCAGACCGACTGGATCGACCTCTACCAGCTGCACACCCCCGACCCGGCGACCCCGATCGAGGAGACCCTCGCCACCCTCGACGACCTCATCACCGAGGGTAAGGTCCGCTACATCGGGCACTCCAACCTCACCGGCTGGCAGATCGCCGAAGCGGAGTTCACCGCACAGCTCGGCGGCCACCCGAAGTTCGTCTCGGCGCAGAACGAGTACAGCCTCCTGGTGCGCGACGCCGAGAAGGAAGTACTGCCGGCCGTCAACCGGTTCGGCCTGGGATTCCTGCCGTTCTTCCCGCTCTACAACGGTCTGTTCACTGGCAAGTTCTCCCGCGAGGGCGGTCCGGCCGACAGCCGCATCATGATGATCCGCAAGCACCTCGCCGACGATGCGCCCTGGGACATCATCGAGCAGTACCAGGCGTTCTGCGACGCGCGCGGAGTGACCATGCTGGAGGCGACGTTCGCGTGGCTCCTCGCCCAGCCCGGGCTGACGAGCGTGATCGCGGGTGCCACGAAATCCGAGCAGATCATCCAGAACGCGGAGGCGGCGACCTCGTGGACGCCGAGCGCGGACGAGGTCGCGACGGTCTCCGACCTGTTCGCCTGAGCATACGGCCCGGATCGAGCATCCCGGCCCGGATCGCTCCGAGGTCGAGTCGCGCCGGGACGCGCCGCAGTTTTCGCCGTCGGCGAACGCGCCGCGCATTGCTGAGTGAGTACTCACTCAGCTAATCTCGACCTCATGGTGCAGAATCGGCGGGCGCAGCCGCTGTCGGTCGAGGAACGGCAGTCGATGATCATCGACGCCGTCATTCCCCTGCTCATCGAACACGGCCGGGCCGTGACGTCCAAGCAGATCGCCGAGGCCGCCGGAATCGCGGAAGGTACGATCTTCCGTGCGTTCGGCGACAAGGACACGCTCGTGACCGCGGCCATCGAGAAGTACCTCGACCCTGAGCCCCTGCGCCAGGCGCTCAGGTCGATCGACCCCGCGCTCCCGCTCGAGAACAAAGTGCGCGCGATGATCTACCTCATGCGGGAACGATTTTCGAGCATGTTCCGCATGATCGCGGCGATCGGGGGAGAACGGCCGCCCATGCAGAACGCCCGTCACGAGTTCCCGGCCATCATCGCCGAGGTCCTCGCTCCCGAGGCCGCGGAGCTCAACTGGCCGCCGGAGCGCGTGGCGCACCTCATCCGAATGGTCAGCGTCGCATCCTCCTTCCACGCGCTCAACGAGGGCATGGAGTTCAGCGTGGACGACCTGGCCCGCATCGTCCTCTACGGCGTCGCCGGCCGACCGGCCCACGAGACCGAAGAAAGCACCCTCGAAGCTCTCATCAGCACCGCCACAGAATCCATCACCGCATCCACCACCGCATCCGTAACGAACTAGGACACACCATGCTCCTGAAACTCCTCGGGCGCTTCCTGCGCCCGCACTGGCGACTCCTCGTCGGTGTCGTCTTCTTCCAACTCGCCCAGTCGCTGCTCTCGCTCTGGCTGCCGACGCTGAACGCCGACATCATCGACAACGGCGTGGTCAAGGGCGACACCGAATACATCATCTCGGTAGGGGCGGGGATGCTCGCGGTCACCGTCCTGCAGGTAGCGTGCTCGATCACCGCCGTCTACTTCGGTGCGAAGGTCGCGATGCGCGTCGGCCGCGACCTGCGCGGGGCGATCTTCGTCAAGGTCGGGGAATTCTCCGAACGCGAAGTGTCCGCGTTCGGTGCGCCGTCGCTGATCACCCGCAACACCAACGACGTGCAGCAGGTGCAGATGCTCGTGCTGATGACCTGCACCCTGCTGGTGTCGGCACCGATCCTGGCGATCGGCGGCATCATCCTGGCCCTCCAGCAGGACATCCAGCTGTCCTGGCTGATCGTCGCCAGCGTGCCCGTGCTGCTGATCGCCGTGAGCCTCATCATCGTGCGGATGGTGCCGCTCTTCCGGCTCATGCAGGCACGCATCGACAAGGTGAACAAGGTGCTGCGCGAGCAGCTCAGCGGCATCCGCGTGGTCCGCGCGTTCGTGCGTGAGGACGTCGAGATCGAGCGGTTCAAGCAGGCCAACGAGGAGGTAACCGACACCGCGCTGCGGGCGGGGCGCCTCTTCGCGCTGATGTTCCCCATCGTGATGCTGGTGCTGAACGTTTCGAGCGTCGCGGTGATCTGGTTCGGCGCGTTCCGCATCCAGGACGGCTCGATGCAGATCGGCACGCTGACCGCCTTCCTGCAGTACCTGATGCAGATCCTCATGGCCGTGATGATGGCGACCTTCATGGCCGTCCTCATCCCGCGCGCATCCGTCTGTGCGGACCGCATCTCCGAAGTGCTCAACACGGAGTCGACCGTGAAGTCGGCGGCGACTCCGGTGAGCGTTCTCGAGACGCACGGGACGGTCGAACTGGTGGATGCGAGCTTCGCGTACCCTGGTGCCGAGCAGCCGGTTCTCAGCGACGTCAGCTTCCTCGCGCAGGCGGGACGCACCACGGCGATCATCGGCAGCACCGGCGCAGGCAAGACCTCACTGGTCAACCTGATTCCGCGGCTGTTCGACGCGACGAGCGGCCTCGTGCTGGTCGACGGTGTCGACGTCGCCGAACTCGAACCGGACCTGCTCTGGTCGCGGATCGGGCTTGTGCCGCAGAAACCTTACCTCTTCTCCGGCACCGTGGCGAGCAACCTGCGCTACGGCAAGCCCGACGCGACCGAGGACGAGCTGTGGTCGGCGCTCTCCGTCGCGCAGGCGCGCGACTTCGTCGAGGCGATGCCGGACCAACTGAACGCCCCCATCGCCCAGGGCGGCACGAACGTCTCCGGCGGCCAGCGGCAGAGGCTCGCCATCGCCCGCGCGCTGGTCAAGCGGCCCGAGATCTACGTCTTCGACGACTCGTTCTCTGCGCTCGACGTGGCGACGGATGCGCGCCTCAGACAGGCGTTGAAACGAGAGATCTCGGATGCGACGTTCATCATCGTCGCCCAGCGGGTGTCGACCATCGTCGACTCCGACCAGATCCTGGTGCTCGAAGACGGCCGCATCGTCGGCCGGGGCACCCATGAAGAACTCCTCGAGACCTCCGAAACATATGCGGAGATCGTCTCGTCCCAGCTCACCGCGGAGGAAGCAGCATGAGCGCGACAGAAGAGAAGACACCTGCACCGCGTCCCCCGGTGCGGCGCGGGCCGGGTGGCGGCGGGCCCTTCGCCGGCATGCAGGGACCGGCCGAGAAGGCGATGAACTTCGGTCCGAGCGCGAAACGCCTCGCCGGCCGGCTCTCGCCGGAGCGCTGGGGCATCGTCTTCGTGACGATCCTCGGGGTGTTCAGCGTAGCCTTCGCCGTGCTCGGGCCGAAGATCCTCGGGAACGCCATCAACCTCGTGGTCGCCGGAGCGTTCTCGCAGTCGATGCCGAAGGGGACGACCCAGGAGCAGGTCATCGCCCACCTGCGCGCGACGGGCCAGTCCCAGCAGGCCGACATGCTGAGCGGCATGACCCTCACTCCCGGCGAGGGGATCGACTTCCACGCGCTCAGCATGGTGCTGATGGGGGTCCTCGCGCTGTACGTCTTCTCGTCGGTATTCGGCTACCTGCAGGCGTACGTGCTCAACGGGATCACCCAGCGCACCGTCTACCGCCTGCGTGAAGAGGTCGAATTCAAGATCAACCGCCTTCCGCTGAAGTACTTCGACGGGATGCAGCGCGGCGAGCTCCTCAGCCGCGTGACGAACGACATCGACAACATCTCCCAGACCCTCCAGCAGACCCTGAGCCAGCTGCTCACGTCCCTGCTGACGGTGATCGGTGTCGTCGTGATGATGTTCATCATCTCGCCGATCCTTGCCCTGATCGCCCTCGTCACCATTCCGCTCACGCTCATCGTGACCATGCTCATCGCCCGTCGTTCGCAAAAACTGTTCGTCGCGCAGTGGAAGCACACCGGCGAGCTGAACGGCCAGATCGAGGAGGCCTTCACCGGTCACGCACTCGTCAAGGTGTTCGGCCGTCACCGCGAGGTCGAGGAGCAGTTCCGGCTGAAGAACGAGGAGATGTACAAGGCGAGTTTCGGCGCCCAGTTCATCTCGGGCATCATCATGCCGGCCATGATGTTCGTCGGAAACCTGATGTACGTGGTCATCGCGGTGGCCGGCGGCCTGCAGGTCGTCTCCGGAGCCCTCGGGATCGGTGACGTCACCGCGTTCATCCAGTATTCGCGCCAGTTCACCCAGCCGCTCACCCAGCTGGGGTCGATGGCGAACCTGCTGCAGTCCGGTGTCGCCTCGTCGGAGCGCGTGTTCGAGCTGCTCGACGCCGACGAGCAGTCCGCAGACCCCGACGAGCCGCAGAGCCCCAAAGGAACCCTGGGTCGTCTCGAGTTCGAGGACGTCTCCTTCCGCTACACGGAGGAGACCCCGCTGATCGAGGACCTGTCACTGGTCGCCAAGCCCGGCCAGACGGTCGCGATCGTAGGCCCGACCGGTGCGGGCAAGACCACGCTGGTGAACCTGATGATGCGGTTCTACGAGATCGACTCCGGCCGCATCACGCTCGACGGCGTCGACGTCGCGACGATGACACGAGACGACCTGCGGAGCCGGATGGGGATGGTGCTGCAGGACACGTGGCTGTTCGGCGGCACGATCCGCGACAACATCGCCTACGGTCGGCCGGATGCGACCGAGGAGGAGATCCTCGACGCGGCCAGGGCGACCTACGTCGACCGGTTCGTGCACTCGCTGCCGGACGGGTACGACACCGTGCTCGACGACGAAGGCTCGAATGTCAGCGCAGGCGAGAAGCAGTTGCTGACGATCGCGCGTGCATTCCTCGCGCGGCCCAGCGTGCTCATCCTCGACGAGGCGACGAGCTCGGTCGACACGCGCACCGAGGTCCTCGTGCAGAAGGCGATGAGCGCGCTTCGCGCCGACCGCACGAGCTTCGTGATCGCCCACCGTCTCTCGACGATCCGCGATGCCGACCTGATCCTCGTGATGGAGTCCGGCCGCATCGTGGAGCAGGGCACCCACTCCGAACTGCTCGCAGCGGGCGGCGCGTACTACAACCTGTACAACTCGCAGTTCGCCGCGGCGATCTCCGAGGACGTCTGACGCACCCACGTGGAACGGGGTCACGCTGTCGGCGTGGCCCCGTTCCTCGCTGCCGGCCCGCGCGGGCCGGCACGGATCAGTGCCCGCCGGCGGCCGTGAGCGCCCAGCCGGCGCGGGTCAGTGCCCGGTCAGCGGTCCCATCAGGCGGGCGGCGACGGACGGGCGGCGGGTGATGCGTTCTTCCGCGTCGGCGAACTGCATCCCGACCAGTCCTGCATTGGCTCCGGCGAACCGCAGGGGTTCCGGCTCCCAGCGCGGCGACCGGTGGTTCACCCAGGCGAGCGCCGTGAGGTCGGTGCGGGCTCCGGTGATGAGGTCGGCGAGTGTGCGTCCGGCGAGGTTGGTGGTGCTCACGCCGTCGCCGACGTAGCCGCCCGCCCAGGCCTCTTTGCGGTCGGCGTCGAACCCCACGGAGGCGTGCCAATCTCGCGGCACACCGAGGGGGCCGCCCCACTCGTGGGTGATCCGCGCATCCGCCGCCGCAGGGAAGAGGTCGACGAGCGCCCGCCGCAGGTGGTGCGTGACGCGTCCGACGCGGTCGTAGGCGGGACGGATGGCGCTGCCCCGGTGATACCGCGCTCCGCGCCCCCCGAAGGCGAAACGGTTGTCGGCGGTGCGCTGTCCGTAGATCAGCAGGTGACGGAAGTCGGTGAACGTCTGGCCGTGTTCGATTCCGATGCGATCCCAGACCGCGTCGGAGAGCGGCTCCGTCGCGATCATCAGCGAGTACAGGGGCAGGATGCGCCGCCCGACCTGGCGCAACGCCGAGCCGTAGCCTTCGGTCGCGTTCACGACTGTCGCGGCGCGGACCGTTCGCGGTGTGCTGCCGACGACGGCATCCACCCGCCCATCCGCCCAGGACCGCACCTCGGTGCGTTCGTAGATGCTCGCCCCGCGCCGTTCGACCGCGCGGGCGAGGCCGCGGACGAGCTTCGCCGGCTGGATGCGGGCGCACTCGGGCGTGAACGTCGCGGCGATCGCGCTCGGCACGCCGAACCGCTGCCGGACCGTTTCGGTACCGAGAAGCGATACCTGGTCGACGCCGAACCGCGCGGCCTCGGCGACCTCAGCGCGCGCGCTCGCCAGCTGCACACCGGAGCGCACGAAAGCGACGGTGCCACCGCGAACGAAGTCGCAGTCGATCCCCTCGGCCTCGGCGGCGCGTCCCACCTCGTCGACCGTGTCCACCATCTTGCGGCGGAGGGCCACGGCGGCATCGAAGCCGTAGCGGGACTCGAGCGCCGAGGCCGACAGCGGGAACAGGGACGAGCTCCAGCCCCCGTTGCGCCCTGAAGCGCCGAACCCCGCGACGTCCTTCTCCAGGACGGCGATGGACAACGTCGGGTCGGCCTCCTGCAGGTAGTACGCGGTCCACAGGCCGGTGAGGCCGCCCCCGACGATGCAGACGTCGACGTCCACATCCTCGCCCAGGGAGTCACGCGGCCGCAGGTCGTCCGCGCCCGACGCGACGAGCGCATCCATCCAGAAGCTCACGCGCCTGTACTCGTCGCTCATTTCTCGTCCTCTTCGTTCGGGCGCGCTCGAGTCCGGGAAAAGTCCGCGATTTCACCGAAATCCTGCGGACTTATCCCGGACTCAACGCTCTAGAGCCTGGTCCACGCCTCGGAGAGCACGCCCCGGAGGATCTGGCCGATCTCGGTGAACTCAGCCGGGCCGATCGTCAGCGGCGGAGCCAGCTGGACGACGGGGTCGCCACGGTCGTCCGCGCGGCAGTACAGGCCCGCGTCGAACAGCGCCTTGGACAGGAACCCGCGCAGCAGGCGCTCCGACTCGTCGTCGTCGAACGTCTCCTTGGTGGCCTTGTCCTTCACGAGCTCGATGCCGAAGAAGTAGCCGTCTCCGCGCACATCGCCCACGATGGGCAGGTCGAGGAGCGTCTCCAATTCGGCACGGAAGAGCGGCGAGTTCTCGCGCACGTGCTCGTTGAGCTTCTCCTCCTCGAAGATGTCGAGGTTCTCCATCGCCACGGCGGCCGAGACCGGGTGACCGCCGAAGGTGTAGCCGTGGTAGAACGACGTGTTGCCGTGCTTGAAGGGCTCGTAGATGCGGTCGCTCACGATGGTGGCGCCGATCGGGGAGTATCCGCTCGTCATGGCTTTGGCGCACGTGATCATGTCGGGCACGTAGCCGTACTCGTCGCACGCGAACATGTGGCCGATGCGGCCGAAGGCGCAGATGACCTCGTCGCTGACCAGCAGGACGTCGTACTTGTCGCAGATCTCACGTACGCGCTGGAAGTATCCGGGAGGCGGCGGGAAGCAGCCGCCCGAGTTCTGCACGGGCTCGAGGAAGACCGCAGCGACGGTGTCCGGCCCTTCGAACTGGATCATCTCCTCGATGCGGTTGGCCGCCCACACGCCGAACGCTTCGAGGTCGTCGCTGTGCTCGGGCGCGCGGTAGAAGTTCGTGTTCGGAACGCGGAAGCCGCCGGGCGTCAGCGGTTCGAACATCTCCTTCATCGCAGGGATGCCGGTGATGGCGAGCGCGCCCTGCGGGGTGCCGTGGTAGGCGACGGCGCGGGAGATCACCTTGTGCTTGGTGGGCTTGCCCTGCAGTTTCCAGTAGTACTTGGCGAGCTTGAAAGCCGTCTCGACCGCCTCGCCGCCCCCGGTGGAGAAGAACACGCGGTTGAGGTCGCCGGGCGCGTAGCTCGCGAGCCGGTCGGCGAGTTCGATGGCGTTCGGATGCGCGTACGACCAGATCGGGAAGAAGGCGAGCTGCTCGGCCTGGCGCGCGGCGGCCTCGGCCAGCCGCTTGCGTCCGTGACCGGCGTTGACGACGAACAGTCCGGAGAGGCCGTCGATGTACTTGCGTCCCTGCGAGTCCCAGATGTGGTGGCCTTCGCCGCGGGTGATGATCGGCACTCCGTGCCCGTCTTCCATGACGGACTGGCGTGCGAAGTGCATCCAGAGGTGGTCCTTGGCCTTGGCCTGGAGTTCGGCCTCGGTCGAGGTGGACGGTGCTGCCGTGGTTGTACTCATGTGTTACCGCGTTCCCCAGTTGTAGAACTGTTTGTGGAGTTTCAGATAGACGAACGTCTCGGTCGAGAGCACACCTTCGAGGGTGCGGATCTCCGAGTTCAGCATGGTGATGAGATCGAGATCGTTCTCGCACACCACCTCCGCGAGGATGTCGAACGTGCCCGCCGTGAGGACGACGTAGTCGACGGCCGGCATGGCCGCCAGCTTGTCGGCCACGACCCGGGTGTCGCCGCTCACGCGGACGCCGATCATCGCCTGGCGGTAGAACCCCAGCTGCATCGGGTCGGTGACGGCGACGATCTGCATCACGCCGGACTCCGTCAGCTTCTGGACGCGCTGCCGAACGGCGGCCTCGCTCAGCCCGACCGCCTTGCCGATCTCCGCGTAGGAGCGTCGGCCGTCGGCCTGCAGCTGTTCGATGATCGCCTTTGACACGTCGTCGATCTGCATCGGCTTGCCCGGCGTCGATGCCCGAAGGGTGCTCATGGGTCGATTCTGTCAGTGAGATTCACCTTCGGCAAGTGATTCCGTATATATCGGCCCATTTTGCAGACGAAATCAGTAGACTCACGGCATGAGTACGCAAGAACTCCGCAATTTTGTCAACGGAGACTACGCAGAATCGCGCGCGACGGAGCGCATCGACCTCATCGATCCGGCGACCGAAGAGGTCTACGGCACCTCCCCGGTCTCGACGGAAGCAGACGTGGCCGAGGCGTACGCCGCGGCAGGCGATGCGTTCGAGGTCTGGGGCGACACGACCCCCGGCGAACGCCAGCTCGCACTCTTCCGGATCGCGGATGCGATGGAGGCGCGCGCAGAAGAGTTCGCGGACCTCGAGTCTCAGGACACCGGAAAGCCCCGTGCGACCCTCGTCGACGACGAGATCCTGCTCTCGGTCGACCAGATCCGGTTCTTCGCCGGCGCCGCCCGCAACCTCGAGGGACGTAGCGCGGGGGAGTACATGAGGGACCACACGTCGTTCATCCGCCGCGAGCCCATCGGCGTGGTCGGGCAGGTCACGCCGTGGAACTACCCCCTGAACATGGCGGTGTGGAAGTTCGCGCCGGCGATCGCGGCGGGCAACACCACGGTGCTTAAGCCATCGGACACGACTCCCCAGTCCACCCTGCTGCTCGCCGAGATCATCGCAGAATTCGTGCCGTCCGGCGTCGTCAACGTGATCACCGGCGACCGGACGACCGGCGCCGCGATGACCCAGGACCCGATCCCGCAGATGATCTCGATCACCGGTTCGGTGCGGGCTGGCATGGAGGTCGCGCGTGCGGCATCCTTCGACCTGAAGCGCGTCCATCTCGAACTCGGCGGAAAGGCGCCGGTGATCGTCTTCGACGACGCCGATATCGAGAAGGCCGTCGAGGGCATCGTCGCCGCCGGGTACTTCAACGCAGGTCAGGACTGCACTGCGGCGACGCGCCTGCTCGTGCAGGAGGGCATCCACGACGAGTTCGTCGCGGCACTCACGGCCTACGCACGCGTGAACGCGACGACCGGGGCGCCCGACCAGGACGGCATCCTCTTCGGTCCCGTCAACAATGCGAACCAGCTGGCCCAGGTCTCCGGCTTCATCGACCGCCTGCCAGAGCACGCGACGGTCGAGCTCGGCGGTCACCGCCAGGGTGCGAACGGCTTCTTCTACGAGGCGACGATCGTCTCGGGCCTCCGGCAGGACGACGAGGCAGTGCAGCGCGAGATCTTCGGGCCTGTGCAGACCGTGCAGAAGTTCACCGACGAGGCCGAGGCGATGCGCTGGGCCAACGGCGTGCAGTACGGCCTGGCGTCCTCGGTGTGGACCCGCGACCACGGTCGCGCGATGCGGTTCGCCAAGGGGCTGGACTTCGGCTGCGTCTGGATCAACACGCACATCCCGATCGTCGCCGAGATGCCCCACGGAGGATTCAGGCACTCCGGATACGGCAAAGACCTCTCGATGTACGGATTCGAAGATTACACTCGGATCAAGCACGTCATGAGCTACATCGGCTCATAGCCGCAGCGGGTCGCCCGGGCGGAACCCCCACGTATCGTCGGCAGCAGGAGGCATCAGGAGTGACCCCCGGCTATACGCGATACGCTCCGACCAGCGGGCGGTCGCACTGGCATTTCGTGGCGGGCCGGAACTTCGTCGCCGTATTCGACAGCAGCGCGACTGATTCCGTGGTCGACGCGCTGTGGTGGCTGGCGGAATCGGATCTTGCGACCATCGAGTCGATCGTCGGCGCCTTCCCGCTCGCCGGCGACGACGCCGTGCGCTCCTTCGCCGCAGCGACGATCGCGATGCAGCACGACACCGGCGAGGCACTGGTCACCGCCGTGGTGCGCGGTTCCGCTAGCGTCGATGTCTTCTCGGTCGGTGGCTCCCGCAGGTTCGCGGCCAATGGGACGCAGCCGTGGGTGCTCGCCGAGTTCCGGTCGGTGACGGGGCTCGTCCTCGGTGGCGACGATCATCCGACGCGTCCGGTTGCGACGGCGGCGCGTGACTCCCTGCCGCTCGGCGCGGGTGTCGTCGACGGCGAGCTGCTCGTCTGGTCTACGCATCCCATCCAGCGCACCGGCGAACCGACGGACGCGGCCCCTCTCGCGCGCACGCCGGCCGAACCGGACGACACCCCGGCCGCAGGCGAAGCGGATGAGACGATCATCCGGCCCAAGAGGGTGCCGCCCGTGGTGGATGTGGTGACCGCCGCGATCGCTCTTCCCACTCTGGACGATACGGTCCGGGCCGCTCGGCGACCGGTGCTCGTGCAGGCTCCGGAGTCGATGCTCGGCATCCGGATCGGGTCGGCCGACCCCATCGAGCTGGACCTGCCCGTGCTGATCGGCCGCAGTCCGCGACCACCGCGCGTCGTCGCAGGCGTCACGCCGCGTCTGATCGAAGTGGAGTCGCGCGGTCACGAGGTGTCGTCGACGCACGTGCAGCTCGAGCAGGTGGGGGACACCGTCGTGGTCACCGACCTGCGCTCGACGAACGGAACCCTCGTGTCGTCCAGGGAAGGTCTGCAGAGCCGGCTCAAACCCGGCGAGTCGATCGTGGTGCTGCCTGGCGCCCGGGTGGACATCGGCGACGGTAATATCATCGAGATCACCCCCGCCAGGGATCTACCGTGATGACCCACTCGTCAGGCACGACAACGAGAGGATGCACGTGACCCAGATCGGTCGCAGCAACAGACGCCACAATGTGGCCGTGCCCGGAGGCTCTGGCGCCCGTGTCGGCCTCGCCTGGGCAGCATTGAGCGACAAGGGCTACCGTCGTTCCGTCAACGAGGACAGCCTGCTCGCCCGCTCTCCGATCTTCGCCGTCGCCGATGGGATGGGCGGCCATACCGCGGGCGACTTCGCCAGCACCGCTGTGGTCACGCGGCTGGCCGAGCAGGTCTCTGTCGATTTCGTCCGCGAGGATGCGATCAACGACGCGCTGCGCTCCGCCGTGGACGACATGGGCCGCGGTGTCGGACACACGGACCTCGGCACAGGGACGACGGTCACCGGGCTGGCGCTCACGCTGGTCGACGGCGTGCCGCACTGGCTCGTGTTCAACATCGGGGACTCGCGGGTCTACAGCTATCTGGACGGGGTCCTGGAGCAGCTCACCATCGATCATTCGATCGTGCAGGAGCTGCTCGATGCGGGGGCGATCACGGCGGCGGAAGCCGAGGTGCATCCGCACAGCAATGTGATTACCCGGGCTGTGGGGTTCAACGAAGATCCCGTACCCGACTACTGGTTCATCCCGATCGTCGCGGGCACCCGGCTACTGGTCTGCTCGGACGGGCTGACGAAAGAGCTGACCGAGCACGGGATCCGCCACTTCCTCCGCGAAGGCCATTCGCCGCTCGACGCGGCGCAGCAGCTGATGGATGCGGCCCTCGGCAACGGCGGACGCGACAACGTGACCGTCGTCGTGATCGATGTGCTGGAGACGCCGGAGAGCGGTGCGCGCGGTGAGGGCTCCCTGCGCCGGGCGATACGCCGCCACTGAAGCTGGACGCGACACCCGACGTTTGCCCCCCGAGTTGGGGGTGTTTTGGGTATCCCCAGAGGGACGCGGGAGACAGGAGCACACCCCGGGCCTGCCTAGAATAAGGAAACGTTTGCCGTTCAACCCGTGGCGGCGGGCGTTTTGATGACACCGACAGAGGCCGCACTGCCTAGCGGAGTGCACGATTTCATACGGGAGGCGACATGGCCAGGCGTTTGCCATCCCAGCCGCCGAACCTCCCCGGATTCTCGTATGTCCGCGTGCTCGGGTCCGGCGGATTCGCCGATGTCTTCCTCTACGAGCAGAACCTTCCCCGGCGTCAGGTCGCGGTCAAGGTCATGCTCGCCGAGGTCGTGACCAGCCAGGTGCGGCAGATGTTCCAGGCCGAGGCGAACCTCATGGCCCAGCTGAGCACGCATCCGTCGATCCTCACCGTCTACCAGGCGAGCGTCTCCGCCGACGGCCGTCCCTACCTAGTAATGGAGCTCTGCTCCGCAGCGATCGGCCAGCGCTACCGCTCGGAGCCACTGGCGGTTCCCAGCGTGCTGAGCATCGGCATCCGCATCGCCAGTGCGGTCGAGACAGCCCACCGGGCCGGCGTGCTCCACCGTGATATCAAGCCGTCCAACATCCTGACCACCGTCTACGGGCATCCGGTGCTCAGCGACTTCGGCATCGCAGCCACCCTGGGCGAGGCCGACATCACCGAGGCGATCGGGCTCTCCATCCCCTGGTCGGCCCCCGAAGTGCTGCTCGACGAGACCTCCGGCACGATCGCCAGTGAGATCTGGGCGCTCGGAGCGACCATCTACTCGCTGCTCGCGGGTCGCTCGCCCTTCGAGGTCCCCGGCAAGGAGAACACGTCCGCCGAGCTGATCTCCCGTATAACGCGCGGCCGGCCCCAGCCGATCGACCGGGCGGATGTGCCGCCGCGGCTTGTCGCGGTGCTGGAGCGGGCCATGTCAAAGAAGCCCAACTCCCGGCAGCACACGGTGCTCGAGCTGATCCGGGAACTGCAGGCGGTCGAGGCGGAGCTCGGGCTCGCGCAGACGCCGATCGAGGTCGCCATGGACGACTGGGCGCTCGCGACCGCGGCCGATCCGGAGGATCGCACCCGGATCAAGGGTGTGGTGAGCGTCGATCCGTCGGCGAACGTGCGCCGGCGCCGATCGGGTGGGGGAGCATCCACCGGACGCGCTCCGGCGGGCACCATCGTGCGTGAGAGCCTCGGCAGTTCCGACGTGCCGCCGGCCCCCCAGCCGTCGCGCTGGTCCCGCGCCCTCGTGCTGTCGATCGTCGCGTGCTCGGTCCTGGTCGTGGCGCTCGCCATCACGGCGACCCTGGTCCTGGTCCGCGTGGGTGCGAGCGGGGACATCCCCGTCGTGCGGGACCTGTCGGGGCAGCTCACCCAGGGGACGGTCGTGTTCAGCTGGAGCGACCCCGGCCTCCAGCCCGACGACGCCTACCAGGTGGCGGTCGGGGATTCGCCGCCCAGCATCCAGCGCGGCACCGAGTTCCGCGTCGATGCGAAACCCGGTGAGCGGGTCTGCGTGACCGTGACCGTGAACCGCGACGGACGCACAGGCCAGCCGAGTGCGGAGAAATGCGTCGAACGGTCCGCGGGCCCATGAGGTGGTCGTGGCTCGCAGCGCACAAGTCGCTCGTCGCAACGGCGACGAGCGGTACGGCGATCGTCGCGCTGGTGACGACGATGGCCGTCGTGTCGAGCGGCTACAGCGCCCAGCGGATGGACCTCGGCGACGCGTCCGTCTGGGTGGCCAGTGACGCCAAGAAGGCGATCGGGCGGGCCAACACCGAGATCGACAGCCTGAACACGGTCGTGCCGTCCACGGGGAGCACCGTCGATGTCGTCCAGGACGGCACCAACGTGCTGCTCGTCGACACCGAGTCCAACACCGTCGCCGTCGTCGACCCCGCGACGAGCGAGTCCGGTAAGAGCATGCCGCTGCCGCCACGGCAGCCATCCGTCCACCTGGCGGGCGACCAGGTGGCGATCGCGTCGGAGGCGACGGGTCAGATCTGGCTCACGACGGTCGGGGACCTCTCCAACTTCAATTCGGGTGCGGCCCCCACGCTCGACCTCGGCGGTGCTGCCAAGACGACCATGGATGCGTCCGGCGTGCTCTACGCCTTCCTCCCGGACACGGGCGTGGTGCACCGCATCGACACGTCGGGCAACGACACGGTCAGCACGACGGAGAAGGTCCCGCAGGCGGCCCAGGGTGTCAACGACACGATCACGACGGTCGCCGGCCACTGGGCTCTTCTCGACCCCGACCGGCGCGTCCTGTATCTCCATGGACGCGCCGTGAACCTCGCGGGCATCATGGGGGCGTCGACGGACCCCGTGCTCCAGCAGCCGAGCACTGCGGGAGACAGTGTGGCGATCGCGACGTCGACCGGTCTGATCCGGGTTCCGCTGGACGGTTCCTCGCCTACCGTGCGAGTCGGCGGCCGCACCGGCGCGCCGGCCGCACCCGTCGTGGTCGGCGGCTGCACCTACGCCGCCTGGACGGGCGGGTCGAGCTGGTCGTCGTGCAGCGACGCCTCGCCGGGGACGACGCAGGTTCTTGCGCAGGTGCCGCCCGGCGCATCCTTCGCGTTCAAAGCCAACGGATCCCGTGTCGTGCTGAACGACGTGAAGTCCGGCGTGGCGTGGGCGGTGCAGCACGGCAACGCCGTCATCAACAACTGGGACCAGCTCGTCCAGAAGAAGAACAACCAGGAGCAGGTCGACCAGAGCAAACAGGACACTCCACCGCAGTACACGAAAGCCCAGCAACCGCCGGTCGCGGTCAACGACTCGTTCGGGGCGAGGCCGGGCCGCGCGACGCCGCTTCCCGTGCTCCTCAACGACTTCGACCCCAACGGCGACGTTCTGGTCATCGATTCGTTCACCGGCATCCCCGCAGCGCAGGGAACGGTCGAACTCGTCAACAGCGACCAGCTCCTGCAGATCACCCTCCCGGAGAACGCCTCCGGCCGCATCTCCTTCCAGTACACGATCTCCGACGGCCACGGCGGGAGCGCATCGGCCACGGTCACCGTGACGGTTCGCCTCCCAACGGAGAACTCGCCCCCGGTGTGCACCCGGACGGCCAAAGCGGTCGTCCAGTCCGGCGGCCGGGTGACGAGCCAGGTGCTCGGCAACTGCTACGACCCCGACGGCGACGCGTTCTTCCTCGCATCGGCCACGGTTCCCGCACCGGATTCCGTCACCTTCACTCCGCAGGGCTCCGTCGCATACTCGGACAAGGGCCAGGGCGGCACGCTCAAGGATGTGGCACTGGTGGTGTCCGACTCGCGGGCGGACGGCACGGGCACCCTCTCGGTGACGGTGCGCTCGCCGGGGTCTGTGCCGATCATCGCCGATCCATTCGCCGTCCTCGCCTACCAGGGCCAGGAGGTGACCGTCTCGCCACTCCTCCACGTGCGCGGAGGCACCGGCACGGTCCGGCTGAGCAATGTGCCGGCGAAGGCGGACTCGACGATAACCCCCGACTTCCAGGGCGGTACTTTCCGCTTCACGAGCGACCAGGTCGGTACGCACAACCTCGAATACGCAGTCACGGACGGCGTGCTCACCGCCACCGGGACGATCCGGATCGACGTGAAAGCCCCTCCTGGCGCGAAGACCCAGCCGATCGCCGTGCCCCACACGGCGTTCATCCGGGAGCAGACGACGCAGACCGTCGACGTCCTCGCGACAGACATCGACCCGTCCGGCGGGGTGCTCCTGATCACAGGCGCGACCCCTCCGCCCCCGAGTGCAGGGGTCCGCGTCGAGATCCTCGGCCAGCGCCTGCTCCGTGTCACGCTCAACCGCCCGCTGGACGCGCCGATCAATTTCCACTACCGCATCAGCAACGGTCTCGCCGAGACCGAGGGCACGGTGACCGTCGTCCAGCTCCCGCCGCTGACGATCCACCAGCCGCCGATCGCGAACCCGGACACTGTCTCCGTGCGGGTCGGCGACGTGGCGGACATTCCCGTCCTGGCCAACGACGTGCAGCCCGACGGCGACACGCTCACCCTGGACCCGACGCTCGTCTCCCCGCTGCCGTCGGGCGCAGGACTCCTGTTCGCCTCCGGCAACCAGCTGCGCTACCTGGCGCCGTCGAAGCCGGGTAACTTCACAGCGGTGTACAGGGTGACCGGCGAGGGCGGCCAGTGGGCGACGGCCGAGGTCAGCATCGCGGTGCGCGAGCGGGACGAGGCGACGAACAACCCGCCGGTGCCGAAGACCGTCACCTCCCGCGTTCTGTCGGGTGACACGGTGCGCATCACGATCCCTCTGTCGGGGATCGACCCGGACGGCGACTCCGTCCAGCTCATCGGACAGGAGACCAACCCGCAGAAGGGCGCGGTCATCGCATCGGGTCCCGACTGGATGGACTACCAGGCGGGGGAGTATTCGGCGGGAACGGACACGTTCACGTATGCCGTGGTGGATGCTCTGGGCGCCAGGGCGACCGGCGTCATCCGCGTGGGCATCGCCCCGCGGATCGACGGGGCGCGCAACCCGGTCGCTGTCGAGGACGACGTGACGGTCCGCCCGGGCAAGACCCTCTCGATCCAGGTGCTGGCCAACGACTCCGACCCTGATGGCAGCCCGCTCTCGATCACCAAGGTCACCTCGCTGGACGGCAAGGCCACGGCGAAGATCGTCGGCAGCATCGTGACGGTGAAGGCGCCGAAGACCGAGGGCGTCACGAGCTTCATCTACACGATCCAGAACGAACGCGGCGGAACGAGCGAGAACTTCATCAGGGTGACGGTGAGCAAGGACGCGCCGCTCGCGCGTCCGGTCGCCAGCGACACCGTGCTCGGCCTGTCCGACATCCTCGGTAAGCGGACCGTCTCGGTCAACGTGCTCGCCAACGTCTTCTTCGCCGACGGTCCGGTCAGCAGCCTCAAGCTGTCGGTCGTGCCGGGGTACGGCAACAACGCCGAGGTGACGAGCAACAAGCGCATCCGCATCACCATCACCGCGAAGAGCCAGATCATCCCGTTCAAGGTCGCCCACCCCGACGACGAGTCCGTCGCGTCCTATGCGTTCGTGCGCGTTCCCGGCTACGACGATGCGCTCCCGCAGCTCAAGCGCGGCGCACCGAAGCTGAGCGTTCCGAGTGAGAAGCAGCTGACCATCCACCTGAACGACTACATCGTCGCGGTCGGCGACCGCAAGGTCAAGCTGACGGATGCCGCCACGGTGCGCGCGACGCACTCCAACGGCGACGACCTCGTCGTGAACAACGACACCCTGCAGTTCACCAGCGAGGCCCGGTACTTCGGCACGGCCTCCATCTCCTTCCAGGTGACGGACGGTTCGAGCGCCACGGACCCCAACGCGAACGTCGCGACGATCGTGCTCCCCATAACGGTGACACCGCGCCAGAACCAGCCGCCTGTGTTCACCGGCGCCCTCATCGACTTCGAGCCGGGCCAGTCCAAGACGATCAACCTCACGAAGCTCACGAGCTACCCGTACGCGAAGGACCAGAACGAACTCGTCTACACGATCCAGGATCCGAAGCCTGCGGGAGTGGCGCTGAGCCTCAGCGGGCAGAAGCTCACGATCGCGGTCGATGCGGACACGTCCAAGGGAGCGCATCCGTCCATCTCCATCGGAGTGAAGGACGCGATCAATGCCGGCCAGGCCGGACGGATCGACCTCAACGTCGTGCCGTCCACCCGGCCGCTCGCAAGCCCAGCGGCCGACCAGGTGATCGCCCCCAGAGGCAAGACGACCAGCGTCGATGTGCTCGCGAACGACAACGCGACGAACCCGTTCCCCGACAAACCGCTCAGGGTCATCGGCGTCCGAGGACTGAACAGTGCGAACCTCCCCGCCGGTGTCTCGATCGCGCCGAGCGCCGACAAATCCACTCTGAGCGTCACGGTCGCGGCCACGGCGCTGCCGGCCGATACTACGCTGCAGTACGAGGTCGCCGACGCGACGGGCGACCCGGATCGCTACGCGTGGGGGACGGTCACCGTCTCGGTGCAGGACCGCCCAGGACCGGTCTCGAACGTGCAGGTCACGAACTTCGCCGATCGGGCACTCACCCTCTCGTGGATTCCCGGAGCGTTCAACAACTCGGCGATCGTCGGCTACGACCTCACCGTGACTCGGGTCGATAACGGCCAGGTGTTCGGCACGACGACGTGCGTGAGCACGACGTGCACAGTGCCGACCCCGGGCAACGGACCGGACAACGCCGTCCACATCACGGTCGCGGCCCATAACGGCCTCGGTCTCTCCGACCCCGTCCCGTACACCGACGCCGTCTGGTCCGACCTCGTCCCGACGGCGCCCTCGAATGTGTCGACCACTCCGCTCGACCACGGCCTGCGGTTCACCTGGACCAAGCCGCCGGACGCGCCGGGAGCGAGCCCGATCACGTCGTACCTCGTGACGCTCGGCGGCACCACAGCCTCGTACTCCGCCTCCGGCAAGGATGCGGTGGGCACTGTGTACTCACTCAACCTGACCGATGCGAGCATCGCGAACGGGTCGAGCGTGCCGTTCACCATCGCGTCGCGCAACGACTTCTATGCCGGGCGGACCAGCTGGAACCAATCGACGGGCAGTGGGGCTCCGGCGGGCGCGCCACTGGCGACCGGAGCAACGCCCGTCGCCACCCCGCACAACAGCGACGGAAGCACGGCGACCTTCTCGTGGGGCGGCGTCTTCTCCGACAACGGACGGGCGATAACGTCGTACTTCGCAGGTGTCTATCAGGGCGGCAATGCGCCCTCGTGCACGGTCACGGGTGTGGAGAACGGTCAGCCCACGCTGTCGCACGACACCTTCGACGCGCACTTCAAGCCGGTGACCGACGGAACCTCGGTCGACTTCGGCGGCCTCACACCGAATCGCACGTACTCCTTCATCGTCTACGCGTACAACGGTCAGGGCTGCACCGCAGGCCCGATCGTGCAGGCGGTGCCGCGGCTCACGCCCGGAACACCGACGGATGTGCAGACCACGGCGCCGCCGACCGACGACGGCACCGGACTGTTCGACTTCTCGCTGACCGGGGTCACCTATCGGGCGGGCGGGGGCACCAACGGAACGGTCGTGAACTACTGGCTCACCGGTGCAGGCGTGTCCGAATCGGGCCAGCTCGGTCTCAGCGGCGGCGTGCTGGCACCGGCCGGTACGCGTCACTACGGGGTCTCACTGACGCTCCAGGTCCAGGTCTGCGACCTGTACCCGGGAGCGGACCCGCTCTGCAGCGGCGTGTTCACCAAACCGCTCGGCACCCCCGTCAGCACGCAGCTCTCCGGAGCGCGCTACGATCCGACGACCCGGTCCTTCAGCTGGACGGGCTGGCCGTCGGGCGCGTACGACTACGTGCGGTTCAGCTGCGACGGCGGGGCCACCCGTACGGACATGCCCTCCGTCGGCCAGACCCCGACGTGCACGGTGACCCCGACCGAGACCGATCCGACGATCACCGTGTACGTCGGGGCGGACGGAATCGCTTACGAACACAGCTGGAGGAGTGCCGACCTTGGATAGTCCCTCGACCGCCATACTGATGAATGGAACGCCGCCGATGAGCAGTGCCCCGCAGACGAGCACGATCGAAAGAGAATCGACCATGACGATGACGCCGGAGCAGGCGACCTGGTTCTCAGGCGTGTTCGAGCGCCTCGTGTCGAATGTCGACCAGGTGCTTCTAGGTAAGGCGGCCATCATCCGGCTCGCGCTCACGGCTCTCTTCAGCGAGGGACACCTGCTGCTCGAGGACTACCCCGGCACAGGCAAGACGTCGCTGGCACGGGCGATCGCGCAGAGCGTCCGCGGGACGAGCAACCGGGTCCAGTTCACCCCCGACCTGCTGCCCGGCGACATCACCGGCGTCAATATCTACGATCAGCGAACAGGCAACTTCGAGTTCCACCGCGGGCCGGTGTTCGCGAACATCGTGCTGGCGGACGAGATCAACCGGGCGAGCCCCAAGACGCAGTCCGCGCTCCTCGAGGTCATGGAGGAGGGGCAGGTGACCGTCGACGGCGTGACCCATCCTGTCGCCGGCCCGTTCATGGTCATCGCCACCCAGAACCCCATCGAGCAGGCGGGAACCTACCGCCTCCCCGAAGCGCAGCTGGACCGGTTCATCATGAAAGCGTCGATCGGCTATCCCGATCACGAGGCGACCATCCGCATCCTCGAGGGGTCGGAGCGCAAGGCGCACGAGATCGTCGTCCCCGAAATCGTGCCGGCCGCGACGGTCGTCGAGATGGCCGCGCTCGCCAGGTCGGTGCACGTCGACGCCTCGATCAACGACTATGTCTCCCGCCTCGTCGACGCGACCAGGACGGCCACCGAGGTGCGCCTCGGCGTCAGCGTGCGTGGCGCGCTCGCCCTCGTGCGCGCATCCAAGACGCTCGCTGCGGCGAACGCCCGCTACTACGTCACGCCGGACGATGTGAAAGCCCTCGCCGAGCCGGTGCTCGCCCACCGTCTCGTCCTCGACCCCGAGGCGGAGTTCGAAGGGGTGACCACCTCCAGCGTGGTCGCGCAGATCCTCATCGAGACCGCCCCGCCGATCGATCGGCCCGCCGTGTGACGAACACCGCGAAACTCTCCCAGACGGAGCTCACCAATGCGCGTGCCCGCATCGTCGGCACGCGCGACGGCGTGCTCGCGGACGCCATCGTCGCCCTCGTCCGCGTCACCCGCGCGGCGGGAGCAGCGATCTCGCGCGCCTGGGCCTGGCTGACCGGAGTGATCACCGCCCTCGGCTGGTCGATCGTCGTCGTGGGTATCGTCTCGCTCGTCGCCGGGTACGTGCTCGGCTGGGTCGAAGCGGTCGTCGTCGGGTGGACGGCGCTGGTGATGATCGCCATCGCGACGCTCTATCTTGCCGGCCGCAACTCCTACGACGTCACGCTCGGCCTCCCCGGCAACCGCGTCGTGGTCGGCGACAAGGCGCCCGGCGAGGTGATCGTCGCCAACCCGACCCGCAGGCGGCTCCCGGGCGTCCGTGTCGAGGTTCCCGTCGGCAACGGACTGGCCGAATTCGCCGCCCCGTCCCTTCCTCGCGGCGACAGCCACAGCGACGTCTTCCTGGTGCCGACATCGCGCCGGGGGATCATCCCGATCGGACCGGTTCGCACGGTCCGCGCCGACCCGGTCGGCCTCCTGCGGCGCGAAGTCGTCTGGGCGGAGTCGCTCGACCTCTTCGTCCACCCGCGCACCATCGCGATCCCGAGCATGAGCACGGGCTTCGTCCGCGACCTCGAAGGTGCCCCGACCCGCGACCTCACTGCGAGCGATGTGGCGTTCCACGCCCTGCGCGAATACGTGCCGGGGGATGAGCGCCGCAACATCCACTGGAAGAGCACCGCGAAGACCGGCAGCTACATGGTGCGGCAGTACGAGGAGACGCGGCGCAGTCATCTCCTCGTGGCGCTCAGCCTCTCGAAGTACGACTACGCGACCGCTGAGGAGTTCGAGCTCGCGGTCAGCGCCACGGCATCCCTCGGAGTGCGGGCGATCCACGATTCGCGCACGCTCTCCGTGGTGGCCAGCGAGGAGACGCCGGACTTCGCCAAACGTGTCGTGCACGCCGTGCGCCGCATCTCGACGCTGAACCGCGGCAGGCTCCTCGACGACCTCTCGGCCGTGGAGACGGCCCACTCCGCCCTGCGCGTCCCCGAGCTCGCACGGATCGCGGCCGAGGGTGCAGCGGGCACCTCGATCGCGTTCCTGGTCTGCGGCTCAGCGGTCACTCCCGCCCAGCTGCGCTCCGCATCCGCCCACTTCCCCGTCGGCGTCGACGTCGTCGCCGTGGTGTGCGACACCGGGGCGACCCCGCGTCTGCGCCAGGTCGCCGAACTCAGCGTGCTCACGATCGGATACCTGGAAGACCTCCAGAAGAGCCTCGCGAAGCGGATGGCGGCCTGATATGAACAGGACACGCGCCGGTTTCGTGGTGATCAACACCGTCCTCGCCATCGTGACGACGGGGCTCGCTGCCGCGTCCTTCTGGCCGATCTACCAGGATGTCGCCTTTTTCACGATGCTGACAGTCACGGTGGCCGTCGGCGCAGCGATCGCGCTGTGCGGCGCGCTCTTCCGGTGGCCGAGCATCGTCGTCGCCTGTGTCGTGGTCGCCGCCTACTTGCTGCTCGGCGTGCCCCTCGCCGTCCCCAGTGAGGCGACCGGGGGCGTCCTGCCGACCGGATCGGGCCTCGCGACGCTCGTGACCGCGACCTGGGAGAGCTGGAAACAGCTCGTCACGATCTCTCTGCCTGTCGGGTCGTACCAGGCGCTGCTGGTGCCGGCGTTCATCCTCATCCTCCTGTCGATCGTGATAGGCCTGACCGTCGCCCTGCGGGCGAAGCACGGTGAGCTCGCCGCGGTTCCGCCGGTGCTGCTGCTCGCCGCCGGGATCCTCCTGGGCCCCGGTTCGTCATCGCTTCCGATCGGGCTGACGCTCGGGCTGATGGCCATCCTCCTCGTCTGGCAGATCTGGTTCCGCTGGCAGCGGAGATCGGTCTCGATCGGTCTCCTGGCCGAGCACACCGGCGTGCTCGTGGAGACGCCGCGAGAGCGCCGGTTCGCAGGTGCGCGCACGATCGTCGGCGCCGCGGTCATCCTCGTCGTCGCTGGCGTGGCCGGAACGGCCGCCGCCATCGTGCTCCCGGCGCACAGCGAACGTCAGGTGGTGCGGACGGCGATCGAGCAGCCGTTCGACCCTCGCGACTACGCGAGCCCGCTCAGCGGCTTCCGCAATTATCTGGAACCCGCAGAGTCCGACCAGCCGATGCTGACCGTGACGGGACTGCCGGCCGACCACCGCATCCGGATCGCCACGCTCGACACATACGACGGGATCGTCTACTCGGTAGGGACCGACCAGGTCTCGAGTTCCTCCGGGTCGTTCACCAGGGTGCCGTACCGCCTCGAGCAGTCGGGCGTCAACGGAACGAAGCACGCGATCACCGTCACCGTCAACGGATATTCGGGCGTCTGGGTGCCGGGCAGCGGGCAACTGCAGCAGATCACGTTCACGAGCGGCGACGCTGAGGCCCTCGCCGGGTCGTTCTACTACAACGACACGTCGGGGACGGGAGCGGTGACCCGGGGGCTGCGGGCGGGCGACTCGTACACGCTCGATGCGGTCGTCAAGCCGCAGTTCACACCGGCCGAGCTCGCCGATGCCGAACCCGGGACCGCCTCGGTGCCGAAGCCCGGCGTCGTTCCCGATGAGCTCACCCAGACGCTTCAGAAGTATTCATCGACACAGAACACCGCCGGTGCGAAGCTGGCGGCGGCGCTCAAAGGTCTCCAGACGGATGGCTACATCAGTCACGGTATCGGCCCGAACGAGCCGGTGAGCCGGTCCGGCCACGGTGCAGACAGGATCACGCAGCTCCTCACCGACGACCCGATGGTGGGCGACCAGGAACAGTACGCGGTCACCGCCGCACTCATGGCGCGGCAGCTGGGCTTTCCCGCACGGGTGGTGGTCGGCTTCGTCGCACCGGCCGGCACGACCACGGGTCCGGTGGCACTGACCGGCGCGGACATCTCGGCGTGGATCGAAGTGCAGACGCGTGCCGCCGGCTGGGTCACGGTCGACCCGACGCCGCCGATCCGCCCTATTCCGCCGAAGCAGCCGGAGACCCCGACGCAGATCTCCCGCCCGCAGACCAACGTCCTCCCGCCGGTGGACGACACCCAGAGCCAGCGCGACGTGCCTCCCCAGGCGCAGGTGGACAACACCGACCAGAACAGCCCCGATCCCCTGCTGGCCGCGATCCTGGCCGTTCTCACGATCGTGGGGTGGTCGCTGCTGGGAATCGCGGTCGTCTCGGCCCCCTTCCTCGCCGTTATCGGCGCCAAGTGGCGCAGGCGGACCCTGCGACGCACCGCGCTCACCTCGGTCGACCGGATCTGCGGAGGCTGGCGCGAGTTCGCCGACGCCGCGATCGACCATGGCTACGATCCGCCGCCGTCGGCGACGCGAACCGAGTTCGCACGGACCATCGGCGGTTCCCGGGCATCCGCGCTGGCCTCGGTGGCCGATCGTGCGGTGTTCAGCCCCATCGCGCCCACCCCGCTCGAAGCCGATACAGTGTGGCGTGCCGTAGACGAACTGCGACACGCACTGGCCAGACGCCAGAGCCGCTGGCGCAGGTTCGTGGCACTCATCTCGCTGCGGTCGCTCGGAGTCAGCCGCAAGCGCAAGGTCCGGAGGCGTCGATAGTGAATTGCAGGGTGTGCGGCAGCGAGCTGCCCGAGGGAGCGCTCTTCTGCGGGGAGTGCGGGAGTTCGGTGACGGCGACTCGCGTGCGTCCGCCGGCTGTCGCCGACCCGCGTCCATCGGACACGAGCATCGTGGAACCGCTCCCGAAGCCGGCCGTCGTCGGCAGATTCCCCGGAGCGGACGACGCATCCGGCGTACCCGGCTCCGCGGCGGAGGTGGTGTCGATCGAGTCGGCGCCGGTACTCGATCCGCCATCCGAACGCGAAGCCGAACCGGCGGAACCGGTCGGATCCCACGTCGCCTTCACACTCTCGTTCAGCACGGGCGAGGCCGTCCGCGTGAGCGGAGGCGGCCTGCTCGGGCGTCGCCCGATCGCGCAGCCGGGGGAGGCGTTCGACCAGCTCGTCGCGATCAACGACCCCACCCGTTCGGTGTCGAAGACCCATCTCGAATTCGGTCTCGAGGGTGACGAGCTCTGGCTGTGCGACCGCTACTCGGGCAACGGCACCATCGTCCGGCCGCCGGGCGGGGTGGTTCGCCAGTTCGAGCCCGGGCGACGGTACAGGGTCGCGCGGGGCACGCGCGTGGAGATCGGCGACCAGTACTTCGACGTGAACTGATCGCCGATCCAGCGCTCCTGTTCCGTCAGCCCGCGATCGCCGAGCCGACGGTTCCCGCGGTGAGCCCGTGGCCTGCCGCGACGGCGTCGTTGGTCACGATGCCCGCGTGGGTGTTGAGCCCGAGGGCGAGCGACGGGTCCGCCGAGAGCGCTTCGCGCCAGCCACGGTTCGCCAGCGCCCGTGCGTAGGGGAGGGTCGCGTTGGTGAGCGCGTACGTCGAGGTGTGCGGAACGGCGCCCGGCATGTTGGCGACGCAGTAGAACAGCGACTGGTGGACGGTGAATGTCGGGTCGGTGTGGGTCGTCGGGTGCGAGTCGGCGAAGCATCCGCCCTGGTCGACGGCGATGTCGACGAGTACGCTTCCCGGCTTCATCCGCGATACCAGTTCGTTGCTGACCAGCTTCGGCGCCTTCGCGCCGGGCACGAGGACCGAGCCGATCACGAGGTCGGAGGCCACGACGGCCTTGTCGATCTCGAAGCTGTTCGAGGCGATCGTCTTGATGCGACCGGCGTACAGGGCGTCGAGTTCGCGGAGCCGGGCGATGTTGGTGTCGAGGACCGTCACCTCGGCACCGAGGCCGACTGCGACGCTGGTCGCGTTGGTTCCGGCGACGCCGCCGCCGAGCACCGTCACGATCGCCGGATGCGTTCCAGGGACACCGGGGACCAGCAGGCCGGGGCCGCCGTTGGGCTTCATCATCGTGTTCGCGCCGACGATGGGGGCGAGGCGTCCTGCCACCTCGCTCATCGGAGCCAGGAGGGGGAGCGCGCGGTTCGGCAGCTGCACCGTCTCGTACGCGATGGCCGTCACACCGGCCTCGAGGAGGGCGCGGGTGAGTGCCTCCTCTGCAGCCAGGTGAAGGTAGGTGAAGAGCACGAGGTCGGGCCGGAAGAACCGGTACTCGGACTCGATCGGCTCCTTGACCTTGAGCAGCAGCTCCGCGCTCTCCCAGGTGCTCTCCGCGTCGGGAAGGATCGTCGCACCGGCCGACGCGTACGCCTCGTCGGGGATCGATGACCCGATGCCGGCGCCTGTCTCGACGAACACTTCATGGCCGTTTCCGACGAGGTCGTGGACCCCAGCCGGGGTGATCGCCACCCGGAACTCGTTGTTCTTGATTTCGCGGGGGATCGCGACCTTCATGGTGCTCCTAACACATCTTCGATGACCGTTCGGCTGAAACCAGCGTAAACCGTCCGACCAACGATTTCGACCGGCGAACGTGCGCTTCGGTGCTGATTTCGTAAAGTTTATGTTTCCAAATGGTCGATTTCCCCATTCAGTGCTGCGCTCGAGCGTATGCCTGTGGCAGGATCGATCCACCGCGACGTCGCGGGAATACGCAACCCTAGTGTCGTATATCGAAGGAGCACCTACGTGAACTCGAGGCAGCTGCCCCAGGACCCGATGATCCAGAGCCTCATCCAGCACGCACGTCGATCCCAGGTCACTCGGCGCGGCATGCTCGCCGGCGCTGGTGCCGGTGCCGCAGCCCTCGCGCTCGCCGCGTGCTCGACCGGAGGCGCCGCGAACAAGCCAAAAGCGGCCAAGGACCAGTCGTCGACCGACAAGACCCTCACGTGGGCGAACTGGCAGGCGTACCTCGACCAGGACGACAGCGGCAAATACCCCACACTCGAGGCGTTCCAGAAGCAGTCGGGGCTCACGGTGAAGTACGACGTCGCCGTCGACGACAACAACACCTACTACGCCAAGGTCAAGGACCAGCTGGCGCTCGGCAAGGACATCGGCGCCGACACCGTCTGCCTGACCGACTGGATGATCGCCCGGCTCATCCGTTTCGGCTACGTGCAGACCTTCGACGAGGCGAAGATCCCGAACAAGAAGAACCTCACCCCGGCGCTCGCCGACGCCGACTTCGACCCCGGCCGAAAGAAGTCGTTGCCGTGGCAGAGCGGGTTCGCCGGGATCTGCTGGAACAAGAAGAAGATTCCCAACGGCCTCAAGTCCGTCGATGACCTCTGGGACTCGAGCCTCTCCGGCAAGGTGGGCGTCCTCAGTGAGATGCGCGACACGATGGGACTGATCATGCTGCAGCAGGGCGTGGACATCTCGAAGAGCTTCACCGACGACCAGTACATGAAGGCGATCGACAAGCTCACCAAGGAGGTGAGCGACGGGCAGGTGCGCAACATCAAGGGCAACTCCTACCTGAACGACCTCAAGAGCGGCGATACGCTCGCCGCGATCTGCTGGTCGGGCGACATCACCCAGCTGAACGCCGAAGCCGGGGACAACTGGGAGTTCGCGCTGCCGGAGGCCGGCGGAACGCTGTGGAGCGACAACTTCGTGATCCCGATCGGATCGCCGCGCAAGTCGAACGCCGAAGAACTCATCAACTACTACTACGAGCCGGCTGTGGCTGCGGAGGTCGCTGCCTGGGTGAACTACATCACCCCGGTTGTCGGAGCCAAGGACGAGGCGGTCAAGATCGACCCCGCCCTCGCGGACAACCAGCTGATCTTCCCCGACGACACGACGCTCTCGAATGCCCACATCTTCCGCTCGCTCACTCCGGCGGAGGAGCAGAAGTACCAGGCGGCCTTCCAGAAGGTGATCCTGGGCGCCTGATGGCCAGGGGAGAATTCGCCGAGTCCGGCGCCGATCTGCAGCTGGTCGGAATCACCAAGCGGTTTCCGGGTTTCACGGCGATCGAGAATCTCGACCTCACCGTTCCTGCCGGTTCGTTCTTCGCCCTGCTCGGGCCGTCCGGCTGCGGCAAGACGACGACCCTGCGGCTCGTCGCGGGACTCGAAGAGCTGACGGCGGGCAGCATCCTCATCGGTGGCAAGGATGTGACGTCGACGAAGCCGTTCCAGCGGCCGGTGAACACCGTCTTCCAGAGCTATGCCCTCTTCCCTCACATGACGATCCTCGAGAACGTCGCCTTCGGACTGCGCAGGCGGAGGATGGCCGACCCGGTCGCGCGTGCGCACGAGGCGCTGCGGCTGGTCGAGCTCGACCACCTCGCCGCCCGCCGGCCGGCCCAGCTCTCGGGAGGCCAGCAGCAGCGCGTCGCCCTCGCCCGCGCAGTGGTCAACCGACCCGCTCTCCTGCTGCTCGACGAGCCGCTCGGAGCGCTCGACCTGAAGCTCCGCCGCCAGATGCAGCTCGAGCTGAAGTCGATCCAGACCGAGGTCGGGCTCACTTTCGTCCACGTGACCCACGATCAGGAGGAGGCCATGACCATGGCCGACACGGTCGCGGTCATGAACAAGGGTGCCATCGAGCAGATGGGCTCGCCCGAGGTGCTGTACGAGAAGCCCTCCACCGTGTTCGTCGCGAACTTCCTCGGCCAGTCCAACCTCTTCGTCGGCCAGGTCCGCGACGACGGCGGCACGACGATCTCCCTGGACATCGCCGGGCACCGCCTCGTGGTCCCGAAGAGC
Source organism: Leifsonia sp. Ger2509 (assembly GCF_055231915.1). Taxonomy (NCBI): domain Bacteria; kingdom Bacillati; phylum Actinomycetota; class Actinomycetes; order Micrococcales; family Microbacteriaceae; genus Leifsonia; species Leifsonia sp. Ger2509. The sequence goes on along the minus strand of NZ_JBUYVB010000003.1, from coordinate 939,647 downwards.
CGTGCCCAGCGCCAGCAGGGCAGGGTCACGGCCGGGGTCCGGCCCGAGAAGCTGTCGCTGCACCCGACGGAGGCGAGCATCCCGAGCGGTCGCAACCAGCTCGGACCCGGCCGGGTCATCGATGTCTCCTTCAGCGGCGTCAGCACCCAGTACCTGGTGGACGTGCCCGGCGCGGGAACGATCGTCGTGTTCGCCCAGAACATGGCGTCAGGACCCGTGGTGGCTCTCGGCAGCGAGGTGTGGGTGTCCTGGGATGCCGAGCACACCTTCGTGCTGGCCGACGACGCGCCTGCCGACGCGCCGGAGGGCACCTTCACTGAGGATGCGGACACGGCGATGATCGCGGCGCAGACGCGGGAGCGGCTCCTCTCCGAGCTCGAGGAGGCCTGACGTGGCGCTCGCCGCCTTCACGACGGCGGCTCCGGCCCAGGAGCCAGCGCAGCGCCGCAAGAGCGGGATCGCGCTCGTCCTCCTTCTGCCGGGCGTGCTGTACCTGATCCTGTTCTTCCTCACCCCGCTCGTCTCGCTGATCATCACGTCGTTCCAGGCCCCGGTCGAAGGCGGCGACATCGGGCAGTACCAGGCCGCGTTCCAGTGGCAGAACTACACGGATGCGATCTCCGAGTACTGGCCGCAGATCATCCGCTCGTTCGGCTACGCGCTCATCGCCACCGTGTGCGCCCTGCTCATCAGCTATCCGCTGGCGTACTTCATCGGCGTCAAGGTGCGGCGGTTCCCGTTGCTGCAGAACCTGCTGATGACCCTCGTCATCGCGCCGTTCTTCATCAGCTTCCTGCTGCGCACGCTCGCGTGGAAGCAGCTGCTCTCCGACGACTCGTGGTTCACCAGCTCGCTGAAGGCGCTGTCGATCCTGCCGCCCGAAGCCCATCTCACGGGCACCCCGTTCTCGGTGATCTTCGGTTTGACCTACAACTTCATTCCGTTCATGACGCTCCCGCTCTACTCGACGCTCGAACGGCTCGACACCCGGCTGCTCGAAGCGGGCAACGATCTGTACGCCGGCGCCTTCACGACGTTCCGCAAGATCACCATCCCGCTGTCGATGCCCGGCATCGTCTCGGGCACGCTCCTGACGTTCATCCCGGCGGCCGGCGACTACATCAACGCGTCGCAGGACTTCCTGGGGAGCGCGGACACCTCGATGATGGGCAACGTCATCGAGAGCAACTTCCTCGTGCTGCAGAACTACCCTGCGGCGGCGGCCATGTCTGTGATCCTCATGGCGGTCATCCTGGTGATCGTCGGCTTCTACGTGAAGCGGAGCGGAACGGAGGACCTGCTGTGAAGCGCACACGTTTCCGGTTCCGCGGACTGGGCCTCGCCACGTATTCCGTGCTCGCGCTGGCCTTCCTGCTCATCCCGATCGTCTACACCTTCATCTTCTCGTTCAACGCGGCGCTCAAGAACAACATCGCCTGGCGCGGGTTCACGCTCCACAATTGGACCAACGTCTGCGATGCGCCGGGCATCTGCGACGCGTTCGCAGCGAGCATCGTGATCGGCATCGTGTCGACGGTGGTCGCCACGGTGCTCGGCACCATGATCGCGATCGCTCTCATGCGCTACCGTTTCCGGTTCCGCTCGCAGACGAGCCTGCTGCTCTTCCTGCCGATGGCGAGCCCGGAAGTCGTGCTCGGTGCAGGGCTGGCGGCCCAGTTCCTCAGCCTGGCCGTGAACAAGGGCTTCGGGACGATCATCATCGCGCACGTCATGTTCTGCATCAGCTTCGTGGTCGTGACCGTGAAGGCGCGTGTGGCGAGCCTCGATCCGGCGCTGGAGGAGGCCGGGCGCGACCTCTACGGTTCGCCCAACGCGGTGTTCTGGCGCATCACCTTCCCGCTGCTGCTCCCGGGGATCCTGGCGGCGGCGCTGCTCTCGTTCTCGCTCAGTTTCGACGACTTCATCATCACGAACTTCAACGCGGGCGCTGTGACGACGTTCCCGATGTACATCTACATCGCTGCGTCGCGCGGCATCCCCGCGCAGGCGAACGTGATCGCCTCCGCGGTGTTCATCCTGACGATCCTCGTCGTACTGATCACGCAGATCACCGCCGCCGCGCGTGCCAGACGGCTCGCGCGCATCCGCTGAGCCCCCAACCGCGTGGCCCGGTCGCTTTCGCGCCGGGCCACGTCGGGGACAGCGGAATCAGGCCGGGTAGGTCACCCGGATCGAACCGACAGGAACGCCTCCACCGAGCACGGCGAGATCGAGGTCGGGTTCGAGCGCATCCACGTCCGCCGCAGCGACGGCGCCTGCATCGGCGAGCAGGCGCAGCGCGACGATCGAGGCCGCACGCAGGCTCCCGTCGAGCACCTTGAGCGCGACGGTCGTGCCGTCGGCCGCGGCCATCACCATGACGCCCTCGGCGCCCAGCTTCGCGAAGACGCCGAGCCGGTCGATGACCACCGTGTTCGCGCGGCCGGGGCCGTCGATGGCCCAGCCGTCGGCGAGGACCGCGTTGCGCAGGATGGCGGCGTTGCGGTAGAGCGCGAACGGCGAACCGGTGGATGCGGTCGCGATCCGGTGGATGCCCCGGGCGAGCGCCTCCAGCGACATCGCGTAGACGGGCGCGCCGCATCCGTCCACGGCCATCGCGGCGGCTTTCTCGCCGGTCAGGCGTTCGACCGTCTCGCGGATGCGCACCTGCAGCGGGTGCTGCGGGTCCAGGTACGTGTCGGTCGCCCATCCGTTCGCCACGCAGGCGAGCAGCATGGCGGCGTGTTTGCCCGAGCAGTTCATGAAGAGGGGCTGCTTGGTCTCGCCGGCGCGGATGAGGGTCTGGCGCGCACCGGAATCGAGCGGCCAGTCGGCGGGGCACTGCAGCGCGGTCTCCGGCAACTGCGCCTGTGCGAGGAGTCCCCGTACGACCGACAGGTGGGCCGGAGTTCCACCGTGACTGGCGGTCGCGAGTGCGGCAGCCGGGCCGTCGAGTGCGACGCCGGCCCCCATGACCGCGATCGCCTGGAACGGCTTCATGCTCGACCGGGGCAGGATGAGCGCGGCAGGGTCGCCCAGCGAGCGGATGACCGATCCGTCCGGTCCGAGCACGATCGCCGACCCGAGGTGCCGGGATTCAGCGAAGCCGCCCCGCTCGATGACCGCGAGTTCGACCGCGTCGGCACCGCTGAAGGTGCCGAGCGGAGCCGTTCCCTGCGTCACAGGGCGGCGAAGGCGTCGTCGAGGACCGACACCGCGTCGGCGATCAGTTCGTCCGTGACCGCGAGACTCGGCAGGAAGCGCAGGACGTTCCCGTACGTGCCGGCGGTGAGGATGAGCAGGCCGTGCTGCGCCGCGTACGTCGCGATCGCGTTGACCGCTGCAGCGTTCGGCTCCTTCGTCGTGGATCCGGTGCCCGGCTGCACGAGCTCGATCGCGAGCATCGCGCCGATCCCGCGGACGTCGCCGATGATGTCGTACTTCTGCTGGAGGTCCAGGAGGGCCGGCTTGAGTGCTGCTTCGATGCGGCGCCCTTCGGCGAGCAGGTCGCTGCGCTCGATCTCCTCGAACACGGCGACGGCTGCGGCGGCGGCGACGGGGTTGCCGCCGAACGTTCCGCCCAGGCCCCCGGGGTGGGCGGAGTCCATGATCTCTGCGCGGCCGGTGACGGCGGCGAGCGGGAGCCCGCCCGCGATCCCCTTGGCGCTCAGCACGAGGTCGGGGACCAGCCCGAAGTGCTCGCTCGCGTAGTAGGCGCCGGTGCGCGCCATCCCGCTCTGGATCTCGTCGGCGATGAAGACGACACCGTTCGCGGTGCACCACTCCTGCAGCGCAGGCAGGTAGCCGTCGGCCGGCACCATGAAGCCGCCTTCGCCCTGGATGGGCTCGACGACGAGGCAGGCGAGGTCGGATGCTCCGACGATCTTCTCGAGGTACGCGATCGTGCGTGCGGCCGCCTCCGGGCCGCTGAGGCCGTCGTGGTAGGGGTACGAGCTCGGCGCGTGGAAGACGTCGCCGGCGAACGGACCGAACCCGGTGGCGTACGGCATGGCCTTGAAGTTCATGGCCATAGTGAGGTTGGTGCGCCCGTGGTACGCGTGGTCGAGCACGGCGACGCCGCGGCGGCCGGTGTGCTTGCGCGCGATCTTGACGCCGTTCTCGACGGCTTCCGCACCCGAGTTGACCAGGACCGTCTTCTTCGCGTGGTCGCCGGGGGTGTGCTCGGCGAGGAGTTCGGCGACGCGCACGTATTCCTCGTACGGCGTGACCGTGAAGAGGGTGTGGATGACGTCCTGCAGCTGCGACGCTGCAGCCTCGACGACGGCCTTCTCGGTGTGGCCGATGGTGGTGACGCCGATCCCTGCCCCGAAGTCGACGAACTGGTTGCCGTCGACGTCGACGAGGATGGCGCCGTTGGCTTTCGCGATGTAGACGGGGAGGACGGACGAGACGCCTGCCGGGACGACGGCGAGGCGACGTTCGTGCAGTGCCTGCGACCGGGGTCCCGGGATGGCGGTGACGATGCGGCGTTCCTGAGGAATGGAGGCGACGGGGGCGTTCGGGGACGCAGTGGTGCTCAGCGTTTCAGTCATGATGGGCCAAGTTTAGCCCGGCCCGATCGGCTGCGCCGAGTGCGGCGCGAGCCGTGCGCTGCTGACAGAATCGAAGGATGAACAGCGAACACGGCTACGCAGTCTCGGTCGAGTGGACGGGTAATCGCGGCACCGGTACGAGCGGTTACCGCGCGTACGGTCGCGACCACGTCCTGTCCGCGGAGGGCAAGCACGATATCGACGGTTCATCGGATCGCGTGTTCTTCGGCGACCGTGACCGCTGGAATCCGGAGGAGCTGCTGCTGAGTGCCCTCAGCCAGTGCCACATGCTCAGCTACCTGCATGTGGCGACGAACCACGGGGTCGTGGTGGTCGCATACTCGGACGAGGCCACCGGCGTGATGGAGGAGACCGGGAACGGCGGCGGCCACTTCACGAGTGCCACGCTGCGGCCGCGGGTGACGGTCCTCGATGAGAGCATGGTCGAGGCGGCCAGGGCCATCCACGAGGAAGCGGCGGAGAAGTGCTTCATCGCCGCTTCCGTGAACTTCCCGGTCGGCCACGAGCCCGAGGTCTACGTGGTCGTCTGACCCGCGGGCGTTCGCTCAGGCGGTTGCGCAGCTCAGAGCGGCCGAGGCGCCGGTCGGATTGGATGGGGCCGGTGCGGCGCCTGCCGCCGTGTCCTGTTCCGCCCAGTGCCGCATCGCGGCGGCCCAGCGCCCATCGCGCGCGACCTCGATCTCGTGTTCGCGGGCGTCGCGCTGCCGTCGCATCAGGCGGTCTTCGTTGTCGCGTTCCCGGAACTGCGCGGTGCTGATCAGCCAGAGTGCGAGCGGATGCATGGTGTCCTCCTACGACGATGTAACCTGCAAACTATTTTTACTAGTTACATCGTAGCGTAACCCGCTATGGGGTTACAATGGTTATATGCGTAGGAATGCACTGGCCGAGACGGAGCCCACCGACGTCGCGACCGACAAGCCGGAGACCGAAGCGCCGGAGCCCGTTCTCGGCGCCGATCTGCTCGTAGCGTTCCTCAACACGCTCGACGTCGAGGAGGGCACGGACGTGCTCGACGACGGCGAGGCATTCGGTGCCTGGTGCGCCGGGCACGACGTTCTTCCCGGGGACCGGATCGAGACCCGCTCGGTCCGGGATTCCCTCCGGTCGTTCCTCGAGGGCGGCACGCCGTCGCTTCCCAGCCTCGAACTCGAGACGACCTGCGGGGAGCGCGGAGTCGCGCTGCGGGCGCGCACAGCCGCCGAAGCAGCGGTCGCCTCCTCGGTGGTGCTGAGCATCCAGGGCTCGATGGGACGCGTGAAACTGTGCGCCGCGGAGGACTGCCGCTGGGCGTTCTACGACCGCTCGAAGAACGGTTCGCGTACCTGGTGCAGCATGGGCGTGTGCGGCAACCGCCAGAAAGCGCGCACCTACCGCGCCAAGGCCGGTGCGGACGGGTAGGCGACCGCGCGTGCCCTAGAGGCGTTCGTGGGGAAGCGCCCGCCTGACGCGTTCGACCGCCGTCGCCGGCGGCGCCTCGTTGTACTTGTTCGCCAGTTCCTGCCCGGAGAGGGCGTGGATGGCCGCCATCACTTCATCCGTCGCGAGGCGCCGGGCGCGCCCGGAGTCTGCGCTCCCGTAGTGGGAGAGGTCGATGGGCTTGCCGAACGTGACAGTGACGGGGCGCACGCGGGGCAGGCGTGTTCCGACCGGCTGCAGATCGTTCGTGCCGATGAGCCCGACGGGGACCACAGGCGCCCCGGTGGTGAGCGCGAGCCAGGCGATGCCGGTGCGGCCTTTGTAGAGCCTGCCGTCGAGTGACCTTGTCCCTTCCGGGTACAACGCGAAGGCGGCGCCGGTGTCGAGGATGCGCTTGCTCTGGTCGAGCGCCTCCTGCGCGGCCTGTCCGGCTCCGCGCTCGACTCCGACGGCGCCGATGGCGGTGAAGAAGGTGCGGGAGAGTGCGCCCTTCAAACCGGTCCCCGTGAAGTAGGTCGACTTGGCCAGGAACTGCACCCTGCGGGGAGCCATCAGGGGGATCACGACCGAGTCGATGAAGGACAGGTGGTTGCTGGCGAGGATGACCGCCCCGGTGCGCGGCACGTTCTTGCGGCCGATCACGGTGGGGTGGTAGATGAGCCGGGCGAGCGGCGCGATGACGGTGCGGATGAACAGGTAGAGGAACCCGGGACGCCGCGGCGCCTCCGTCGTCCCGCCATCGGGTTCGATTTCCGTCACGTCATCGACAGTAGCGAGTTCTGTATGCCCTGTGTGGAATGCACTTCGCGGTCGCGGATTGCTCTTCACAAGTCGAATGGCCGGTCAGCTGGGCAATCGCGCCCGCCGACGAAGTCGAGGCACCCTGGAAGCCAGTCGGGGAACCGCACCCTGAGCGGCGACCCGAACCATGCGGTGAAGATGCGGGAGAAGTTGAGGTTGCCGAACGTCGAGCACGCGCCCGCCGGTCCCTTCGGGTGCGCGAGCGTCTCAGCGTTGGGCTGGTATGGCGTGTAGTTGTAGAGGTTCGCCGTCGCCTGGTTCCGGATGCGAACCGTACTCGCTCCGCAGGCGGTGTCCGGGTGGTACTGGATGGGCACGCGACCGATGCGGTAGTGCCACTCATCGGGATGGAGGGTGTATTCCCGGAACTGCCAGGCAGCCCGGTACACCTGGTTGAAGAACCCGAGATACTTCTTGTCGCAGGCCGCTGTGTCCGGGCAGGCGTACCCGGTCGCCTTCGCGTATCCGGAAGCGCTGGGTGCGGTGAGGAGCGACTGCTCCTTCTGGAGGAGCACCAGGAGCACCTGTGGATTGATGCCGCACGCGACCGCCACCCGCTGGATGATGCTGCTGGCCGCTTCGTCGCGCCGGCCCGCAATCGCGACGCAGTGGTTCGGTCCTTGGGCGGGGATGCTGCGGCTGTCCGTCGAATAGTCGGCCAGGCACGGCGACGCGTCCTTCGGCACGCAGGTCCTGGCTTCGAGGAACGTCTGGATGTCGTCAGCCGACATCGACCGGAAGTTGTAGAACGAATCGTCGCTGATGATCAGCCCCGGATGGAACGGCGGGTCGGATGCGGCGACGGCGGGCGTTGCGAAGATCGTCGCGACGACGGCCATCGCAGCCGCCGTCGCACCGATGATCATGGCGGCCCTGCCGCGGAGTCCCATACTGTGCCGGTTCAGCTGAACTGCGCGAGCGCTTCTTCGAGAACCGTTGCTGCGTCGTCGATCAGCTCTTCGCTGATGACCACCGATGGCATGATGCGCAGCACGCTGTCCCAGCTTCCCGCGTCCAGAGGGATGACGCCGTTGGAGGTCGCATGCTTCAGCACGGCCGTCAGCACCTCGGGATTCGGCTTCTTGGTACCGGGGTGAACGAGCTCGACTCCGAACATGGCGCCCTTGCCGCGCACCTCCCCGACGACCGGAAAGCGCTCGGCCCAGTCGCCGATCCGCGCGAGCAGCGCACGCTCGACCCGCTTCGCCTCGGCGATCAGCCCTTCCGTCTCGATCACGTCGAAGACCGCGAGAGCGGCTGCGGTCGAAACAGGGTTGCCTCCGAATGTTCCGCCGATCCCGCCGGGCTGGACGGCATCCATGATCTCCGCGCGTCCCGTGACGGCAGCGAGCGGGAACCCGCCTGCGATGCCCTTCGCGCTCGTGACCAGGTCAGGAACGACGCCGTGCTGCTCGATCGCGTACCAGGTGCCGGTGCGGCCGATGCCGGACTGGATCTCGTCGGCCACGAAGACGATGCCGTTCTCGGTGCAGAATTCGCTCAGGCGCTTGAAATATCCGGGTGCGGGGATGATGATGCCGCCATCGCCCTGGATCGGCTCGACGAACAGCGCCGCGAGCTCGGTCGCCCCGATGTGCGTGTTGATGTAGTCGATCGTGCGCTCCGCCGCCTCTTCTCCCGTCATGCCCTCGGGGTCGCGGAACGGGTAGCTGATCGGCACGTTGTAGAGCTCGCCGGGGAAGGGGCCCATGCCGGCACGCTCCGGCCACGGGCGGTAGGTCATCGCCATCGTGAGATTCGTACGGCCGTGGAAGGCGTGGTCGAGGGATGCGATGGCTCGCCGTCCCGTGTACTTGCGGGCGATCTTCACCGCGTTCTCGACGGCCTCGGCTCCGGAGTTCACGAGGATCGAGTGCTTCTCGAAGTCGCCGGGGGTGATCTGCGCGAGCTTCTCGGCGACGCGCACGTAGTTCTCGTACGGGGTGACGGTGAAGAGGGTGTGTGTCAACTTGGCCGCCTGCTCGGCCGCCGCCGCAGCCACAGCCGGGTGGGCGTGGCCGATCGTCGTCACGCCGATGCCGCAGCCCAGGTCGATGAGCTGATTGCCGTCGACGTCGACCAGGATCGCACCGGAGCCGCTCTCCATGTAGATGTTGGCGAGCGTGCCGGCGCCCCGGCTGACAGAGGCGACGCGACGCTCCTGGAGGGCGACCGATCGTGGCCCAGGGAGAGCGGTGACGAGTTTGCGGGCCTGCGGGACGGAGAAGTCGCGTGTCATACGCTCCATCGTAGGTCGGCCGTGTTTCCGGCTCGTCACCACGCCCCCGGCCGGACGCAACCGGCGGGGAACGGACAGCATCCGTTAAGTCCACTGTCAGCTTCGGCATAGCCCGATGCGTCAGACTGGGTTCCTGCCCCCTTCATCTTCTGAAAGTGATCCCGTGCGCAAAACCCTCTCCCTGATCGCCGCAGCCGGCGCCATCCTCGCCCTCGCGGCCTGCAGTTCGGGTGCCCCCGCGCCGACATCGACCAGCGGTCCCGCGGCCAGCAAGTGCGTCAGCACGCCGTCCGGCTCGACGTCCGAGTCCATCTCCGTGAAAGGCGACTTCCGTGCGACACCGACGGTGAAGTTCGCGACCCCGCTGAAGGCGACCTCGACCGAGCGCACCGTGCTGATCAAGGGCAAGGGCTCGAACGTCGAGCCGTCCAGCACGGTCGACATCGCGCTCGCCGCGTACAACGGAACCACCGGGAAACTGCTCAGCGCGAGCGGCTTCGACAAGACCACCCCGGTGCCGATCGTGGTAGACCCCACCCAGTACGTCCCCGGCCTGGTGCGCACGATCGAGTGCGTGCCCGTCGGCTCCCGCGTCGTGACGACCTCCACGGTGAAGGACTCGTTCGGCAGCGCCAACACCTCGAGCCTCGGGCTCAAGGCGACCGACACCGTCGTCTTCGTGGCCGATGTCGTCGATGTGGTCCCGACCCGTGCGAACGGCACCCCCGTGGCGCCGACGGCCGGCTTCCCCACGGTGAAGCTGTCGAGCATCGGCCAGCCGACCATCACGATCCCCAAGTCGGCTCCGCCGACCACGACCAAGATCGCACTGCTCAAGCAGGGCGACGGCGCAGTCGTGAAGTCCACCGACACGATCTCGATCCAGTACCAGGGCGTCCTCTGGCGCACCGGCAAGGTCTTCGACCAGAGCTGGGGGCGGTCGGTCTACAGCGGTCCTGTCACCGGCTTCGTGCCCGGCTTCACCAAGGCACTCGAAGGCCAGAAGGTCGGTTCGCAGGTGATCGCGATCATCCCGCCGGCCGACGGCTACGGCACGAAGGGCAATGGCGACATCAAGGGCACCGACACCATGGTGTTCGTGATCGACATCGTCAAGACCACGCACTAGCCAAGTAGCATGGGCCCTGTGCGCAGGGTAGTGATTCTCGGCTCGACCGGGTCGATCGGAACGCAGGCCCTCGACGTCATCCGTGCCAACCGGGACCGGTTCGCCGTCGTCGGTCTCGCGGCCGGGCGGAACGCAGAGCTCCTTTCAGAACAGGCGGCGGAGTTCTCTGTCGCCGAGACCGCGCTCGGTGCAGACGACGCAGAACGCCTGGTGCGTTCCGTCGATGCCGACGTGGTGCTGAACGGCATCACCGGATCGGTGGGACTCGGACCGACGCTCGCGGCACTCGAATCCGGGCGCACCTTGGCGCTCGCGAACAAGGAATCGCTCATCGTGGGTGCCGACCTGGTGAAGCGGATCGCGAAGCCCGGACAGATCATCCCCGTCGACTCCGAGCATTCCGCGATCGCCCAGGCGCTGCGCGCGGGGACGGCCGCCGAGGTGTCCCGGCTGGTGCTCACCGCATCCGGCGGCCCTTTCCGCGGGCGGAGCCGGGCGTCGCTCCGCGATGTGACGCCTGCAGAGGCCCTCGCCCATCCGACCTGGGACATGGGGCTCGTCGTGACGACGAATTCGTCGACCCTGGTCAACAAGGGCCTCGAAATCATCGAAGCGCACGTGCTGTTCGACGTGCCGTACGAGCGGATCGCCGTGACGGTGCATCCGCAGTCCGTGATCCATTCGATGGTCGAGTTCGTCGACGGCTCGACGATCGCCCAGGCGTCGCCGCCCGACATGCGCCTGCCGATCTCTCTCGGTCTCGACTGGCCGAACCGCGTCGCCGGCGTCGGGGTTCCACTCGACTGGACGGCCGCCCACACCTGGACCTTCGAACCGCTCGACGACGATGCCTTCCCCGCCGTCGGGCTCGCCAAACGGGTGGGAGTCGCCGGGAACACCTACCCTGCGGTCTTCAATGCGGCGAACGAGCAGGCGGTCGCGGCCTTCCACGCCGGGCGGATCGGCTACCTCGACATCCTCGAGACCGTCCAACGCGTCGTGGACGCCCACGAGCCGGAACACGAGGTCACTCGCGAGACCCTGGCCGAGGCAGAGCTGTGGGCGCGAGCGGCGGCCGATCGGCTGATCGCCGCACACTGAGCCACCCACCGCTCGTCCGCCGAGCACAGGGAAACGCATCCCATACTCGGGAGATGAGATGTCATTTCCTGTGCTCGAGCCCGACAGGTGGTGGGCCCACAGGGAACATCCGGCCGCTTCCAAGCTGGCCGGAGGTAGTGTTGCCGCGTGGAATCCGTGCTCCTCTTCATCCTCGGCGTCGCCATCATGGTGGTCGGCCTCGCCCTGTCGATCGGCCTGCACGAGATCGGGCACCTGGTCCCCGCGAAGCTCTTCGGCGTCAAGGTCACCCAGTACATGATCGGCTTCGGCAAGACGCTCTTCTCGTTCCGCAGAGGTGAGACCCAGTACGGCGTCAAGGCGATCCCGCTCGGCGGTTACATCTCGATGATCGGGATGTTCCCGCCCGGCAAGGACGGCGAGGGCGCGCGCAACGCGACCACCGGCTTCATGCAGACCATGGTCCAGGATGCGCGTGAGCAGAGCGCACAGACCGTCACCACCGGCGACGAGGACCGTACCTTCTACCGGTTACCGGTCGCCAAGCGCATCGTCATCATGCTCGGCGGCCCGGTGATGAACCTGCTCATCGGCATCGCCCTCTTCGCGGTCCTGCTCATGGGCTTCGGCACGGCCCAGAACAGCACAACGGTCGCCACGGTGAGCACGTGTCTCATCTCGCCGACGGCGACGAGCCAGACCTGCTCGGCGTCCGACCCGGCCGCCCCGGCCTACGCTGCGGGGATCCGGCCCGGCGACCGCATCGTGAGCATCGATGGGAAGACCATCACCAGCTGGGACCAGTCGACCGCGATCATCCAGAAGTCGGCCGACCGTGCGCTGACCGTCGTCGTCGAGCGTGACGGGGCGCAGCAGACGTTCACGGTGACGCCCGCGATGACGAAGAAGTACGTGACGAACGCGCAGGGCGCTGTGCAGAAGGACGCGAGTGGCGCATCCGAGACCATCCAGGCGGGGTTCGTCGGAATCGGTCCGCTCCGTGAACTCGTGCCGCAGCCTGCCACCGCGGTGCTGCCGGCCGTCGGCACCCAGATCGGCGCCGTCGGCGGGATGATCGTCGACCTGCCGCAGCGCATGGTCGGCGTCTGGAATGCGGCCTTCGGACCGGGGGAGCGCGACCCCAACGGCCCCATCAGCGTCGTGGGCGTCGGTCGCGCCGCCGGTGAGCTGACGGCACTCAACAATGTTCCGGTCGTCGACAAGGTCTACACGATGATCGGCCTGCTCGCCTCGCTCAACATCGCGCTGTTCGTCTTCAACCTGATCCCCCTGCTGCCGCTCGACGGCGGTCACATCGCCGGGGCGCTGTGGGAGGGCATCCGCCGCAGCTGGGCGAAACTCTTCAAGAAGAAGGATCCGGGCCCCGTCGACATGGCGAAGCTGATGCCGCTGACCATGGCGGTCGTCGTGGTGCTCGGCGGCATGAGCCTGCTGCTGATCTACGCGGACATCGTCAAGCCGGTCAACCTCTTCGGCTGAGAGTAGACCCGGGTCCCGCCCTCCCCTCGCGGCGGCGACCTAGACTAGAACCGTGGCTGCAATCAATCTCGGAATGCCGAAAGTGCCCGAAGTCCTGGCTCCGCGACGCAAGTCCCGGCAGATCAGAGTCGGCAAGGTCCTGGTCGGTGGGGACGCTCCGATCAGCGTCCAGTCCATGACGACCACACCGACACCGAACATCAACGCGACGCTCCAGCAGATCGCCGAACTCACCGCCTCCGGATGTGACATCGTCCGTGTCGCCGTGCCGAGCCGCGATGACGCCGAGGCTCTTCCGATCATCGCGAAGAAGAGCCAGATCCCGGTGATCGCCGACATCCACTTCCAGCCGAACTACGTGTATGCCGCGATCGACGCCGGGTGTGCCGGGGTTCGTGTCAACCCGGGCAACATCCGCAAGTTCGACGACCAGGTCGGCGAGATCGCCCGGCGCGCGAAGGAGACCGGGGTCTCCATCCGGATCGGCGTGAACGCCGGTTCGCTCGACCCGCGACTCCTGCAGAAGTACGGCAAGGCGACGCCCGAGGCGCTCGTCGAGTCGGCGGTCTGGGAGGCGAGCCTGTTCGAGGAGCACGACTTCCACGACTTCAAGATCTCCGTCAAGCACAACGACCCGATCGTGATGGTCAAGGCGTACCGTCTCCTCGCCGAGCGGGGCGACTGGCCGCTGCACCTGGGCGTGACCGAGGCGGGTCCGAGTTTCCAGGGCACGATCAAGTCGGCGACGGCGTTCGGGATCCTGCTCTCCGAGGGCATCGGCGACACGATCCGGGTCTCGCTGTCGGCTCCTCCCGCCGAGGAGGTCAAAGTCGGCCTCCAGATCCTGCAGTCGCTCAATCTCCGGGAGCGCAAGCTCGAGATCGTCTCCTGCCCGAGCTGCGGCCGCGCGCAGGTCGACGTCTACAAGCTCGCCAACGATGTCACCAGCGGACTCGAGGGGATGAGCGTACCGCTCCGCGTCGCGGTGATGGGATGCGTCGTCAACGGTCCCGGCGAGGCGCGGGAGGCGGACCTGGGTGTCGCGTCCGGCAACGGGAAGGGCCAGATCTTCGTGAAGGGGGAGGTCATCAAGACCGTCCCTGAGTCTGAGATCGTCGCGACACTCATCGCGGAGGCGAACCGGCTCGCCGCAGAGATGCCCGACGTGACGAGCGGCGAGCCCGTCGTCACCGTGAGCTCATAGGATCCGCATAGCCGCTCTGTGGCACTGGTGCTTTATCCTGTCGGCATGCGTTTCCGACGAGAGAGGATCCCGGTCGCGCTGGCGGCCGGCGTGCTGCTCGTCGGCGTGTCCCTGGCCGTGGGGGCGGTTGCCGCCGTCGGTAAGCCCACGATCGTCGCGCACACCACGGAAGCCACCGCAACCGGACCGACCGTGGTCGCCATCGGGGATTCGATCATGGAGGGCCATGGCCTCGACCCGAGCCAGGCGTGGCCCGCCCTTCTCGCGGAGCAGTACGGCTGGCGTCTCACGAACCTGGCCAGCGACGGCTCGGGTTTCGTCATGACCGGCAACAACGGTGACACGTTCGCCGACCAGGTTGCGGCGGCCGCCCGGCTGGACCCGTCGATCGTGCTCCTCTCGGGCAGCAGCAACGATCTCGGCAGCGACGACACGATGATCGCGGGCGAGACGGCTGCGACCATCCGGGCCCTCCACGCAGCCCTGCCGCGCGCGGAGATCCTCGCCGTCAGCCCCGTCTGGAACGACAAGGACGTGCCGCCCCAGCTCGACGACATCGACCTCGATGTCGTGCGGGCTGTCTCGGCGGTCGGCGGCCGCACACTGGACATCGGCCAGCCGCTCTTCGGCCGGCCCGCTCTGCTGCAGTCCGACGACGTGCATCCGACGCCCGCGGGCCAGCAGGTGATCGCGGCGGCCGTCGCGCAGGCCCTCCAGCATCCGGGCGCCTGATCCCCAGGCCGCGCAACGCGCTCGTTCCCGCCCTCTAACATGGAACGGTGCCTACACGCCTGTCGAACTACTTCCTCCGGACCCTTCGTGAAGACCCTTCCGACGCAGAGGTGACCAGTCACCGGCTGCTCGTGAGGGCCGGCTACATCCGCCGCCAGGCCCCCGGCATCTTCGCGTGGCTTCCGCTGGGTCTCCGGGTCAAAGGGAAGATCGAGCAGATCATCCGCGACGAGATGGGGGCCGCCGGCGCGCACGAGGTCCATTTCCCTGCGCTGCTGCCCCGCGACCCGTACGAGGCCACCGGGCGCTGGGAGGAGTACGGCGACGGCATCTTCCGTCTTCAGGACCGCAAGGGCGGCGACTACCTTCTCGCCCCGACGCACGAAGAGGTCTTCACCCTGCTGGTGAAAGACCTGTACTCCAGCTACAAGGACCTGCCGCTGTCGATCTACCAGATCCAGGACAAGTACCGCGATGAGGCACGTCCGCGCGCCGGCCTGTTGCGCGGGCGCGAGTTCACGATGAAGGATGCGTACTCGTTCGACTACACCGACGAGGGGCTCGATACGAGCTACATGGCGCAGCGCGACGCCTACGAACGCATCTTCACCCGACTCGGTCTCGAGTACGTGATCGTGCAGGCCGATGCCGGGGCGATGGGAGGCTCGCGCAGCGAGGAGTTCCTTCACCCGACCCCTGTCGGCGAGGACACGTTCGTGCGCTCGGCGGGCGGCTACGCGGCCAACGTCGAGGCGTTCACCACGGCGGCGCCCCCGGCCCGCTCCTACGAGAAGCTGACCCCGGCCGAAGTGCTCCACACGCCGGACACCCCCACGATCCAGACGCTGGTCGACCTGGCGAACGACAAGCATCCCCGCCCGGACGGGCGCGCGTGGACGGCGGCGGACACTCTCAAGAACGTGGTGCTCGCCCTCGTGCACCTGGACGGTCGGCGCGAACTCGTCGTGGTCGGGCTGCCCGGCGACCGTGAGGTCGACTTCAAGCGCGCCGAGGTGGCGTTCGCGCCTGCCGAGGTGGAGCAGGCGACGCCGGAGGACTTCCTGGCGAACCCCGGACTGATCAAGGGGTACATCGGTCCGTGGTCAGCGCTGGGTCCCGTGCTCGGCGAAGACGCGAGCACCGGCATCCGCTACCTCGTCGACCCGCGCGTCTCCGACGGATCCGGGTGGATCACGGGCGCGAACGAAGAGGGACACCATGTGTTCGGGCTGGTCGCCGGGCGCGACTTCTCGAACGACGGCACGGTGGAGGTCGGAGAGGTACACCCCGGTGACCCGGCTCCCGACGGTTCCGGACCGGTCGAACTCGCTCGTGGCATGGAGATCGGCCACGTGTTCCAGCTCGGCCGCAAGTACGCGGACGCGCTCGGGCTGAAGGTGCTCGACGAGAACGGCAAGCTCGTCACCGTGACGATGGGGTCGTACGGTATCGGCGTCACGCGCATCCTCGCGATCATCGCCGAGCTCAACAACGACGACAAGGGCCTGATCTGGCCCGCGTCGGTCGCCCCGTTCGACGTGCACGTGGTGGCGGCGGGCCGCGAACCGGTCGTGTTCGACGTCGCTGAAGCACTCACGGCGACGCTCGAGGGCTCGGGCCTCGACGTGCTCTTCGACGACCGTCCGAAGGTGTCGCCCGGCGTGAAGTTCGGCGACGCCGAGCTCATCGGTGTGCCGAAGATCGTCATCGTCGGCCGGAGCGCTGCCGAAGGCGTCGTCGAACTGTGGGATCGGCGCACCCGCGAGCGCACCCAGGTAGCGGTCGCCGACGTGGCTGGGCAGCTCTCCCGCTGAGTCCGTCGGCCGGCGCCGACCGGGTCAGAGGCGGACGACGAACGCGCGCACGCAGTAGTACACGCCGTACGCGATCAGCCCGAGCGCGACCAGGAACAGGATGAAGACGCCGAACGGCAGGCCGCGCAGGGTGAGGATGGCGCCGTCCAGGCCGTTCGCTTTGGCGGGGTCGTAGGTCGCAGCGGCGACGATGAAGAGGATGCCCACGATGCCAAGCGCGATCCCTTTGGCGATGTAGCCGACGACGCCGAGGGTGATCGTCGCGTCCCCTGCCGCGCCGGGAGGCGTCTGGATGTCGCGGGCGAAGCTCTTCCGCGCGCCGCGCACCACGTACCCGACCCCGATCCCCGCGATCAGGAGGCCGATGAGGATGAGCAGGAAGACTCCGCCGGGAGCGGCGAGGATCTTCGCGCTCGTCGACGAGGTGGACGATGCGGAATTCGATGAGCCACCCAGAGCGACCACGATCCCGACCCAGGCGAGGCCGAAGTAGACGATGCCCTTCGCGGCCTCCTTCACCCTGGTCGCCCAGCGGCGTTTCGGATCGGCCCCGGGCGCCACGATGGTCTGCAGGATCTGCCAGAGGCCGAGCGCGAGGAGCCCGATGACGACGACCCAGACGATGATCACACCGCCGGGCGTCTTCATGAGCTGGTTGAAGGCTCCGGACTGGTCGGCTTCGCCGCCTGTGCCGAAGGCGATGCTGATGGCGATCGCCCCGATCAGGATGTGCACAACCCCGACGGCGACGTTGCCGACGCGGGCGAGGGCCTTCACGGCCGGGTTGTTCTCCGCGGATCGCGCGGCGCCCTTAACTTCTGTTGTCATCACCAACACGGTACGCGCGCCCGGCGGATTGTCCAGCGTTACGGGCGGGCCCGCGATCGGGTACCGTAGATAGCTGAGTCCGTCGCGCGGTTCGCGGCGGCAAGATCTGAATAGAGGAGGCCGGCATGGACATCGACCTCAGCGTCTTGCGTCTCATGGAACGCGAACGAGAGATCCCCTTCGACGAGCTGGTGGAGATCATCGAACAGGCGATCCTGACCGCCTACCTGAAGCACACCAACCAGGCAGATCACCGTCATGGTCACACGGACCAGCCACCGGCGGCGCGCGTTCACCTCGATCGCAAGACCGGTCACGTGTCCGTCTACGTCCCCGAGCTCGACGACGAGGGGAACGTGATCGGCGAGGCCGAGGACAGCCCGAGCGACTTCGGCCGGATCGCGGCGTTCGCCGCCAAGCAGGTCATCAACCAGCGGCTGCGCGACATCGCCGACGACGCGGTGCTCGGTGAGTTCCGCGGGCGCGAGGGCGACATCGTCGCCGGCGTGATCCAGCAGGGTCCGAATCCGCGCATGATCCACGTCGACCTGGGCAGCGTCGAGGCGATCCTTCCTCCGGAGGAGCAGGTTCCCGGCGAGGAGTACACGCACGGCTCGCGCATCCGCGTCTACGTGACCAGTGTCTCGAAGGGCCTCAAGGGGCCGTCGATCACCGTCTCGCGCACCCACCCGGCGCTCGTCCGCAAGCTGTTCGCGCTCGAGGTCCCCGAGATCGCGAGCGGTGTCGTCGAGATCGTGTCGCTGGCGCGCGAGGCCGGACACCGCACCAAGATCGCCGTTCGGGCGACCGAGCCCGGCGTCAACGCCAAGGGCGCCTGCATCGGCGAACTCGGCCAGCGCGTGCGCGCAGTGACGGCCGAGCTCAACAACGAGAAGATCGACATCGTCGACTATTCGCCCGACCTCGCGACGTTCGTCTCGAGCGCCCTGTCGCCGGCGAAGGTGACGAGCGCGTTCGTGATCGACGAGTCGCTGAAGGCCGTCCGCGCGCTCGTCCCCGACTATCAGCTGTCGCTCGCGATCGGCAAGGAGGGCCAGAACGCCCGACTGGCCGCCAAGCTCACCGGCGCGAAGATCGATATCCAGCCGGACTCGATCCTCGACGAGGAATGACGCTGGGTCGAGGCAGACGAGCTCGCAGCTTGGCGGTGTAGGATGGTACCCGTAAGAACGTGCGTCGGTTGCCGTTCTCGCGCCTCCCGGTCCTCACTTCTGAGGGTTGTCGCCCGGGGTTCAGAACTCGTGGTGGACCATTCCGCCACTCTGCCCGGGCGTGGTGCGTGGCTGCATCCGACAGGTGAGTGCCTCGAAAGGGCCGTGCAGCGACGTGCCTTCGGGCGGGCGCTGAAGGTCGAGGGGCTCCTCGACACCATGGCCATCCAGGCCGCACTACGAGAGAACAGGCTGAACGGCACAGTGAACTCAAATGAGTGACAACTAATGAGCGGCTCGAAATGAGACCCGTCCGTTACTAACGGTCTGCCCTGTCCGGGTCAGGCCCAGACAGGAGAATTGTGGCTGCAAAACCACGCGTACACGAGGTCGCTAGCGAACTCGGAGTCGACAGCAAGGTAGCCCTTGCAAAACTGAAGGAAATGGGCGAGTTCGTCAAGGGACCGTCCTCCAGCATCGAACCGCCGGTGGCGCGCAAGCTTCGTGCTGCGCTCCAGGCGGATGGCCTCGCCGCGCCCGCGGCAGCGCCAGCGCCGGCCGCTCCCAAGGCCCGGCCGACCCAGGCGACCGTCGCCGCCCCGGCTCCGGCATCCGCCGAGCCCGTTGCCGCAGCGCCGTCGGGTCCCGTTCCGAGCAAGCCGCTGTCGGTTGCTGAACGCCAGGCGATCGCCGAGGAGAAGGCCGCAGCCGAGAAGGCCGCAGCGGACAAGGCAGCCGCTGAGAAGTCGGCGTCGACCGCTTCCGCTGCCCCGGCAGCGGAGACCCCCGCGGAGGCAGACGCCGCCAAGCCGGAGTCGCCCCGTCCTGGCGGCAGCATCCCGCGTCCGGGCGCACCGCGTCCCGGCAACAACCCCTTCGCCTCGAACCAGGGCATGGGCCAGCGCCCGGCAAACCCGCGCCCGGGCAACAACCCGTTCGCGAGCGCGCAGGGCATGGGCCAGCGTCCGAGCCCCGGCAACATCCCGCGTCCGTCGGCGCCCCGACCCGGTTCGCCGCGTCCGGGTGCCCCCGCTCAGGGCCAGCGTCCCGGCGGCTTCCAGCGTCCAGGCGGCGCAGGCGGAGCCCGCACCGGCGGCTTCCAGCGCCCGGGTGGCGCCGGTGCAGGTGCCGGTGGCGGCTTCCAGCGTCCCGGTGGTGCAGGTGCAGGTGCCGGTGGCGGCTTCGGCGCGCCCCGTCCGGCCGGCGGCGGTGGCCGCGGTCGTGGCCCCGGCGGCGGAACCGCTGGTGCGTTCGGTCGCGGTGGCGGCAAGAGCAAGGCCCGCAAGTCGAAGCGTACGAAGAGGCAGGAATTCGAGCTGCGGGAAGCCCCGTCGCTGGGTGGCGTGAGCGTACCCCGCGGCGATGGCAACACCATCGTCCGCCTGCGTCGCGGCGCCTCTATCTCGGACTTCGCCGACAAGATCGATGCGAGCCCGGGAAACCTGGTCACGGTCCTCTTCCACCTCGGCGAGATGGCGACGACGACCGAGTCCCTCGACGAGGCGACGTTCGGCATCCTGGGCGAAGAGCTCGGCTACAAGGTGCAGATCGTCTCGCCTGAGGACGAGGACAAGGAGCTTCTCGAAGGCTTCGACATCGACCTCGACCAGGAGCTCGAGGACGAGACCGACGAAGACCTCGAGATCCGTCCGCCGGTCGTCACGGTCATGGGCCACGTCGACCACGGTAAGACGCGACTCCTCGACGCGATCCGCAATGCGAACGTCGTCGCCGGCGAGGCCGGTGGCATCACACAGCACATCGGTGCCTACCAGGTGCGGACCGAGCACGACGGCCTCGAGCGGGCCATCACGTTCATCGACACCCCGGGTCACGAGGCGTTCACCGCCATGCGTGCCCGTGGTGCCCAGGTCACCGATATCGCGATCCTCGTGGTCGCGGCCGACGACGGCATCATGCCGCAGACGATCGAAGCGCTCAACCACGCCCAGGCGGCGAACGTGCCGATCGTGGTCGCGGTGAACAAGATCGACAAGCCGGACGCCAACCCCGCCAAGGTGCGCCAGCAGCTCACCGAGTTCGGACTGGTCGCCGAGGAGTACGGCGGCGACGTCATGTTCGTCGACGTGTCCGCCCGTAACGACATCGGCATCCAGGACCTGCTCGACGCAGTGCTCCTGACCGCCGACGCCGGACTCGACCTGCGCGCGAACCCGAACAAGGATGCACGCGGCGTCGCGATCGAAGCGAAGCTCGACAAAGGCCGCGGTGCGGTCGCCACGGTGCTCATCCAGTCCGGAACGCTCCGCGTCGGCGACGCGATCGTCGCCGGAACGGCCTACGGCCGGGTCCGCGCCATGGTCGACGAGAACGGCGATGTGGTCGATGAGGCCACCCCGTCGCGTCCCGTCCAGGTGCAGGGTCTGTCGAGTGTTCCGCGAGCCGGTGACACCTTCCTCGTCACCGAGGAGGACCGCACGGCCCGTCAGATCGCCGAGAAGCGCGAAGCCGTCGAGCGCAACGCCCAGCTGGCCAAGGCCCGCAAGCGGATCAGCCTCGAGGACTTCACCCGTGCTCTCGAAGAGGGCAAGGTCGAATCGCTCAACCTCATCATCAAGGGCGACGTGTCCGGTGCCGTCGAGGCGCTCGAGGACTCGCTCATGAAGATCGAGGTCGACGACTCGGTGCAGCTGCGCATCCTCCACCGCGGTGTGGGTGCGATCACCGAGTCCGACATCGACCTGGCGACCATCGACAACGCGATCGTGATCGGCTTCAACGTCCGCCCGGACGTCAAGGCCCGCGAACGCGCTGCCCGCGAGGGTGTGGATGTGCGCTTCTACTCGGTCATCTACAACGCGATCGAAGACATCGAGAACTCGCTCAAGGGCATGCTCAAGCCCGAGTTCGAAGAGGTCCAGTCGGGTGTGGCCGAGATCCGCGAGGTGTTCCGCTCCTCCAAGTTCGGAAACATCGCCGGTGTCATCGTGCGGTCCGGAACGATCACGCGCAACGCGAAAGCACGGGTCATCCGCGACGGCGTCGTCGTCGCAGACGGTCTCGCGATCGAGTCGCTGCGCCG
This sequence comes from Leifsonia sp. Ger2509, assembly GCF_055231915.1. NCBI lineage: Bacteria > Bacillati > Actinomycetota > Actinomycetes > Micrococcales > Microbacteriaceae > Leifsonia > Leifsonia sp. Ger2509. Next base: position 918,112 of record NZ_JBUYVB010000003.1, on the reverse strand, counting down.
GTTCAAGGACGACGTCACCGAGGTTCGTACGGACTTCGAAGCCGGTATCGGCCTCGGCAAGTACAACGACATCCAGATCGGCGACGAGATCGAGACGATCGAGATGCGCGAGAAGCCGCGCGTCTGACCGACCAGGGGCCGGAGGTGGGAAACCACCTCCGGCCCGTCCGGTTCGACTCCCCGGTGGGGAGAGAGAGGGGACTTTCGATGGCAGCCCCGGAACGCGCGAGGAAACTCGCCGACAGGATCAAAGTGATCATCGCCAAGCGGCTGGAGCGCGGCATTCGCGATCCCCGCATGGGATTCGTCACCATCACCGATGTGAAAGTGACCGGTGATCTCCAGCACGCCAGCGTCTTCTACACGGTCTACGGGACCGACGAGGAACGCGCGGACACCGCCGCCGCGCTCAAAGCCGCAACCGGGATGTTCCGCACGGAAGTGGGCAAGAACATCACGTCGCGGCTCACGCCGTCTCTCGAGTTCATCCTCGACGCCATCCCCGAGAACGCCGCGCACATCGAAGACCTGCTCCGTGAAGCGCGCCAGCGCGACACCGAGGTCGCGGGTCTCGCGGCGTCGGCGCAGTACGCCGGCGACGAGGACCCCTACGTGAAACCGCGGGAGTTCGACGCCGACGGAGAGGACGACGACTTCGGCAGCGACTTCTACGCCGACGACGACGATGCCGCGGAAGAAGAGGCGGAAGAAAAGGTCGCCGAAGAAGAGGCCGCCGAGAAGTCGTAGCCTGGGATGCGCGCCCGGCGGTAGCCTTCGAGCATGTACGCCGTATCGTTCTACGACAGCGATCCCGACAACACGGATCCGAAGCATTTCGAGCGTCTCGTCGAGACCTATCCACGCCATCGCGCATACCTCGACGAGTTCGCGAAGGGCGGCGAGGTCCTGATGATCGGCACGTTCGGCAACCCCGCCACTGAAGGATCGATGGCCGTGTTCCGCAGTCGCGAGGCCGCCGAGCGGTTCCGCGAGAGCGACCCGTTCTACACCGAGGGCCTGGTCTGGCGGTCGCGGATCCTCGACTGGAACCCGCTGGTATTCGGCGAGGGCGGAGCGCTGGTCGACGGTTAGGGCAGCACGAGCCCCTCGGGCCCCTCGACCGCGAGGCCGTCGGAGAGAAGGCCTGCGATGGCTCGGTCCCGCTGCGCCACATCCGGCCACACCCCGTCGAGCTCCGCACGGGTCACGGGGATGTGCGATGCGCGCAACTCTGCCATCACCAGCCCGCGGACCTGCCGGTCGGAGCCTTCGTACTTCTTCTGCACGGCCCTGCGCGGGCCGTCGTAGGCCGGGTAGCCGGCGAGGCGCCACGCGCATGCGTCGCGCACCGGGCATCCGTCGCACAACGGCGACCGCGCCCTGCAGACGATGGCACCCAGCTCCATCATCCCGGCGTTGAACGCCACCGAGGCCGCCCTGTCGGCGGGGAGCAGCGACTCCATCGCGGCCAGGTCCCGCTTGCTCGGAGGGCCGGGGTCTGCGCTGCCGTCGATCGCGCGCGCGATGACGCGACGGATGTTCGTGTCGACCACCGGATGACGCCCACCGTAGGCGAAGACCGCGACCGCGCGTGCGGTGTAGTCGCCGACACCGGGAAGAGCGAGCAGAGCATCCACGTCGTCGGGAACGACACCGCCGTACTCGTCGGTGATGGCGACCGCGCACGCGTGCAGCCACAGCGCGCGGCGCGGGTAGCCGAGCGACTTCCATGCCCGCACGGCCTCGCCGGGCGGCACGGCGGCCAGGTCCGCCGGCGTCGGCCAGCGCGCCAGCCATTCCTCGAGGTGCGGGATGACCCGGGAGACCGGCGTCTGCTGCAGCATGAATTCGCTGACGAGCGTGCCCCAGGCGGGAAATCCCTCACGGCGCCAGGGGAGGTCGCGCCGGTTCGCCTGGAACCACCCGATGACCGTCGACGCGAACGGCAGCGGCGCGGAAGCGGCTGCGAGTTCGGTCACGAACCCAGCGTAGGCGGCCCGGGCGGCCTAGGCTCGACACATGCAGCTGCTGCCGACACCGCGCAACGATTTCCTGAGAGAACTCGTGGGGGAGATCGCCCACAACTACGGTCATGGCCGCGTGATCGTCGCCGTCGACGGCGTGGACGGGTCGGGCAAGACGACCTTCGGCGACGATCTGGGCGCCGCGTTCCGCGAGGCGGGACATGACGCGTTCCGCGCATCCATGGAGGACTTCCATCGTTCGCGTGCCGAGCGGTACCGCGACGGCCGCGAGTCGCCAGAGTCGTTCTACCGCGACTCGTTCGACTACCAGACGTTCCGCCGTGTGCTCGTCGATCCTTTCCGCATGGCAGGCAGCACCGGATTCCAGACGACAGCGTGGGACGTCAAACGCGATGCGCCGACACTGAGCCGGTGGATCACCGGGCAGGCGGACGGCGTGCTCATCGTCGACGGCGTGTTCCTCAACCGACCGGAACTGCGCGGGATCTGGAACTATTCGATCCTGCTTGAGGTCCCGTGGGACGTCGCGTACGCCCGGCTCGCGGAACGCGACGCCCGCAACCCCGACCCGGATGCGCTGGCCAACGCCCGGTACCGCGAGGGCCAGGAGCTGTATTTCGCGGAGGCGAACCCGCGGCAGTACGCGAGCGCGCTCGTCGACAATGCCGACCCCGCGCATCCTCGGCGGATCTTCGCCGACAGCTGCTGACGCGTTACAGGAGGGGCACGACCGTGGCGCGCACCTCGTCGGGTGGGACGAAGGCGCCCGTGTGCTCCACGCGGTGCACGAGTCCGACCAGGGCAGCATTGATGGGAGCGTCCCGGCCGATGCGGGCAGCCTGGTCGACGACCGCCCCGTTGAGGTAGTCGATCTCGGTCGGCTGGCCGCGCCGGATGCTCTGGAGCGTCGAGCCGGGATTCGGGGTGCGCCCCATCCGGCGCTTCATCAGCAGCGGGACCGCCTGCCCGATCGCGAGCGGGCTGCGCGCCACGAATCGGAGGATGCCGTCGGTCAGCCCCTGCAGGCTTCCGAAGTGCACGCCGGAGTCGATCGCGATGCGCACGGATTCCCGCAGGCTGCCGGTCACGATCCGGCGTAGGTGCCGGTCGCCCAGGGTCTCCTGGACGCTGAGCCCGGTGATCGCCGGCATCGCGTTGATCTGGTTGACCATGAGCTTCGTCCACCGGCAGCCGGTGAAGTTGGCGGTCGCCTCGCACGGCATCACGGCGCCGAGCACGCGGGCGACGAAGAGAGTGGGAGCACTCGGTGCGCCGTCCCCAGAACCGAGATAGGTGGTCGCCGCTGTCGTGACGCTCACCTGACCGGGGGAGAGGTAGCTGGCGGCCCAGAGGGCGAGCGCTCCGACGCAGTCGGAGTCGGGGAGGAGGGCGGATGCTTCGCTGAGTCCCGTGAGGCCGTTCTGCACGATCACGACGGGGATGCCCGCGAGCAGCGCACTGTGTTCCTGGATGGCCGCACCGGCGTCCTGGGCTTTCGTGCAGACGAGCGCGAGCTCGGGAGCCGTCGTGAGGGTCTCAGCGGCCGCGACGTGCGCGGTGTGGGTTCCCCATCCGCCCGACAGCTGCAGCCCTGTCGCACGGATCGCCTCCAGATGGTCACCGCGGGCCGTGACCTCCACGTCGTGGCCGGCCCGGTCGAGGAGCGCGGCGATCGTCCCGCCGATCGCGCCAGCTCCGATCACTCCGATTCGCATCCCCCCAGCGTATTGCGGGGGCGCACACCGATCGGACGGGTTCTGCCGGAACGCAGCGGGTGGAGCGGCAGAACCTGTCCGATCGATGCAGGCGACTCGGATGCAGGGTGACTCAGGCGGCGCGAACGGCCTCGGGCGCTGGGATCTCCGACGGTGCCCCTTCGCGGCGGCGGATACCCGAGGGCAGCGCCAGGGAGATCAGGGCGGCCAGTCCGAGGACTCCTGCGGCGACCCCCACCGCGGGAATCGCCGCGTGGACGTAGCCGGTCGGTGTGAGGGTGCCGCCTGCACCGGTGAACACTGCGGTGAGCACTGCGACACCGAGCGCGACACCGATCTCACGGAGCGTGGAATTGGTACCGGAAGCTTTGGCGTGGTCGTCCGGCACCATGTTCGCGAGCACCGCGGTCGAGCTCGGCGCGAACACGAGCCCCATGCCGATACCGGCGAGTGCGAACGCCGGCCACATCTCGCTGTACGGTTCGGTCGCTGACAGCGTGAGAGAGACCCACAGCATCGAGACCGTGAGGAACACCAGGCCCACGAAGATCGGAAGGCGGGTTCCGGTGCGCGGCGAGAGGAGGCCCGTGAGCGGGGCCACGACCATCGGTGCCAGCGTCCATGGCATCGTCAGCACGCCGGCCTCGAGAGGGGTGTGACCCTGAACGACCTGCAGGAACTGGATGAGGATGAAGACCGCGCCGAAGATGCCGAAGGAGAAGGTGATGCCGACGAGGTTGGCGACGGTGAAGCTCCGGTCGCGGAACAGCCGGAGCGGGAGCAGCGGAGACGGTGTGCGGGATTCCCAGATGACGAACGCAATGAGGAGGAGCCCTCCGGCGATCAGCGAGCCGAGGACTTCGAAGGAATCCCATCCGGCCGGGTTCCCGCGGACGATGCCGTAGACGAGGCCGAGCAGCCCAAGACCGGCGAGGAAGAGGCCGACCACATCCGCTCGCACGCGCTCGCCGAAGCTGTTCGGCAGGGCGAGGAAGACCAAAGGTACTGCGATCACGCCGAGCGGCACGTTCAGCCAGAAGATCGCCTGCCAGTTCCAGCCCTGCACGACCGCGCCGCCGATCAGCGGGCCGAGGGCGACACCGAGGCCGGCGATGCCCCCCCAGATGCCGATTGCAGCGGGACGGAGGCGGAGCGGAACCGTGCCGGCGAGAAGGGTGAGGGAGAGCGGCATGAGCGCTGCGGCGCCGATCCCCTGTACCGCTCGGGCCGCGATGAGCATCCACGGTTCTGTCGCGAGTGCGCAGAGCGCTGAGGCGATGGTGAAGATCGCGATGCCCCCGACGAAGATACGACGTCGACCGAACCGGTCGCCGAGCGCCACCGCCATGAGCATCATGGTCGCGAATGTCAGCGTGTAGGCGTTGACGACCCACTGCAACTGTTCGATGGACGCGGTCAGGTCGCGCGCGATGACCGGGAGAGCGCTGGTGACGACGAGGTTGTCGAGTGTCGCCATGAACATGGGCAGGGATGCTGCGATGATGGCGAGCCAGAGGGGCACGCGCCGTGCGGGTGAGGTCATCGCCCAGCTCCATTCATCGGAAAGGATTGTGGTTATTGGATGATTACTAAGCGACAGAGTAGTAATCGACTGATAACCTGTCAAGTGTGAAAGACAAATCGGCCGAGCGTATCCCGGCAGGTGAACGACGCGAGTCGATCCTCGCCGCCGCGAGCCTCGTGTTCGGCGAACGCGGCTACTTCGGGGCGACCACCGACCAGATCGCCCGGGCTGCGGGCATCAGCCAGCCCTACGTCGTCCGCATGTTCGGAAGCAAGGAGAACCTCTTCCTCGAGGTCCTGGACCGCGCTGTCAACAAACTCATCGAGGCCTTCCGCGCCGTCCTCGCCGAGGCGAAGGACACCGACGACCCCGACGACGTGCTCCACGTGCGGATCGGGTTCGCCTACGTCAACCTCATCGAGGACCGCGGCATCCTGCTCTCCCTCATGCAGGCGTTCAGCATGGGCGGTGACCCTGTCGTCGGCCGCAAGGCGCGCGACGGCTTCCTGGCGATCTACCGGTTGCTGCGGGACGAGGCCGGCTTCGAACCGGAACGCATCCGGGACTTCCTCGCCCACGGCATGCTCCTCAACACCGTGCTCGGCCTTCGACTGCCCGACGAGTACGAGACCGACGACGCAGCGCACGCCCTCGTGGAATCGACGTTCGGCCCGAAACTCCAGATGGTGCTCGACCTCGCCGCGCTCGAAGCAGCCGGCCAGCCCCGGGCCGTCGGGGCCGAGGCATGAGCCAGGCAGACGGCGCGCTGCAGCAGGCACCGCCACCGAGCGGCATCCTGCTCGTCGACAAGCCCGAGGGCTGGACCAGTCACGACGTCGTCGCTCGCACGCGACGCCTGGCGGGAACGCGCAAGGTGGGGCACGCCGGGACGCTCGATCCGATGGCCACCGGTCTGCTCATCCTCGGCCTCCAGAGCTCGACCAGGCTCCTCACCTACATCGTCGGCACCGACAAGGAGTATTACGCCACCATCCGCCTGGGCGCTTCGACGACGACGGACGACGCCGAAGGCGATGTGGTCACCCAGGCCGGCGGCGAGCAGCTCGACGCGGTGGCGCCGGATGCGATCGTGGCCGCGATCGCGAACCTGACCGGCGAGATCGAACAGGTCCCCAGCTCGGTGAGCGCGATCAAGGTCGACGGCAAGCGAGCGTATGCGCGGGTGCGCGCGGGGGAGGACGTGGTGCTCGCCGCGCGCCCCGTCACCGTCTCCGTGTTCGAGCTCCTCGCCACCGAGCGCGTGGTCGTCGACGGCGAGACGGTCGCGATCGACCTCGCCGTTCGCGTCGTGTGCTCGTCGGGCACCTACATCCGCTCACTCGCCCGCGACCTCGGCGAGGCGCTCGGCGTCGGCGGCCACCTGACACGGCTGCGGCGGGCCCGCATCGGTCCGTTCGACGTCGCGGATGCGCGGCCCATCGACGGTCTCGACGTCGCGTCCAGCATCATCCCGCCCGCGGAGGCCGCGTCGAAACTGTTCGAACGCTTCGAGCTCACCGAACAGCAGGCCCTCGATCTCGGGCACGGCAAGCGCATCCACGTGCCAGACCGCGACGGCGGAGGAGAGCCGGTCGCGGCGATCGCGCCGACCGGCCACCTGGTCGGCCTGATCGAGTTCCACGGCAAGGAAGCACGGACCCTGGTCAACTTCCCCTCGGACGAGATCGCATGATCGAGTGGTTCACGGCGGTCCAGGTGGCCGTCGCCTGCATCGCCGGCGTGCTCTGCATCGCGCTGGGGCTCGCCGGCCGCGTCCCTTCCGACCTCACCATGGGCGCCGTCGCACTCGTCGAGGTCCTGCTCGTCGGTCAGCTCGTCGTGACGATCGTGGCGCCCGCGGTGGGGAACGAGCCGACCGGGAGCCTCGCGGAGTTCTACATCTACTTGATCTCGGCGCTGATCCTGCCGCTCGCAGGCGGCTTCTGGGCCCTCATCGAGCGCAACAGGTGGAGCACCGTCATCCTCGGCGCCGTCTGCCTCGCGATCGCCGTCATGGTCTACCGCATGGGCCAGATCTGGTTCGTGCAGGGAGCGTAGTGTCGCGCGTCTAGAATCGTAAGGCGATGCCAGAACAGACCCCCGCCGTGCACCAGGCGAAGACCAGAAGACCGCGTGTCACCGGCGTCGGCCGTCTCCTCATCCTCGTTTACGGCATCCTCGCCCTCGCGGCCACCGGCCGGAGCGTCTTCCAGATCATCGACCGGTTCGGCGAGGCGCCCGTCGCCTTCACCCTGTCCGGTCTGGCGGCGATCGTCTACATCGTCGCGACCATCGCGCTGATCGCACCGGGCCCCGTCTGGTACCGCGTCGCGTGGTACACGATCTCGTTCGAGCTCGCCGGGGTGATCGTCATCGGCAGTCTCAGCCTGTTCGCGCCGGATGCCCTCGGTCTCACCAGCATCGACCCGTTCGGCCGCCAGGCGACGGTCTGGTCGGTCTACGGCATGGGCTATCTGTTCATTCCGCTTGTGCTCCCGATCCTCGGCATGATCTGGCTCTCGAAGAACAAGCCGGTGGTCGAAGAATCGTGAGGGTGTTCAGGACGCTCGAGGAGGTGCCGGCCGATTTCGGGCCGAGCGCCGTCACGATCGGCAAGTTCGACGGCGTGCACTCCGGGCACCGGGCGGTGATCGCGACGCTGGACGAGGTGGCGGCTTCGCTCGGCCTCACTCCGACCGTGATCACATTCGACAGGAACCCGCTCGAGCTCCTCGCGCCGGAGAAGTGCCCGCCGGCACTGACCGGCATCGACCAGAAGCTCGACCTGCTCGCCGGCACCGGGGTCGACGCCACCCTCCTGCTGACCTTCGACCGGCAGACGGCCGACCTGAGCCCCGAAGCGTTCGTCGAGAGCATCCTGGTCGAGCGCCTGCACGCGCGCGTCGTGCTCGTCGGGGCGGACTTCCGCTTCGGTTCGCGCGGCGCCGGTGACGTCACGAGGCTCGAGGAACTGGGCGAGAAGTTCGGTTTCGTCGTGCGCCTCATCGACGACGTGCGGCCGGAGGGAGGCAGGCGCGTTTCGTCGACCTGGATCCGGGAGCTGCTCGCCGACGGCGACGTCGCACACGCGGCCAGGCTGCTCGGTCACATCCCGGCCGTGCGCGGGATCGTCGTCCACGGCGCCGCCCGCGGTCGCGAACTCGGCTATCCGACGGCGAACCTCTCGCCGGAATCCGAGGGCCTGATCCCGGAGGACGGCGTGTACGCCGGCTGGCTGACGGATGAGGGCGTGCGGTATCCGGCGGCCATCTCGGTGGGCAACAACCCGACCTTCGAAGGAGTGCCGCAGAAGCAGGTCGAGGCGTATGTGCTCGACGAAGACATCGACCTGTACGACCATCGCGTCGAGATCGCGTTCGTCGAACGCATCCGCGGCATGGTCGCCTTCGCGGGAATCGACCCCCTGATCGCCCAGATCGCCGCGGACGTGGAGCAGGCCCGCGCCATTCTGTCCTGACCCGGGACGGCCGCACGGCGTCCCGATAGGATCGAACGGTGCCAGATCCTCTGCAGCGTCCCCTCTGGCACGGCAGGACCCTGGCGCTGGTCGGCATCCTCCTCGTCGCCGCCAACCTGCGGACGGCCGTCGCCGCCCTGTCGCCGATCTTCGCGGAGATCCGCGTCGACTTCGCGCTCTCCAGCATCGCTGTCGGCGTGCTCGGGATGCTGCCGCCGGTCTGCTTCGCCGTCTTCGGGCTCGTAGCCCCCGCTTTCACCCGCCGCGCGAGTCTCGAGACCGTGATGGTCTTCTCACTCGTCACCATCCTGCTCGGCGACCTCGTGCGCGCGTTCGCCGGCTCGTTCGTCGTGCTGGCGGTCGGCTCCGCCATCGTCTTCGCGGGTATGGGCGTGGGCAACGTGCTGCTCCCGCCGCTCGTCAAGCGCTATTTCCCCGATCGGATCGGTCTCGTCACGTCGCTCTACGCGACCGTGATGTCCATCAGCACGCTGCTTCCGCCGCTCATCGCGGTGCCGGTGGCGGACAGCCTCGGCTGGCGCGTCTCAGTGGGGATGTGGGGAGCGCTGAGCGTACTGGCGGTGCTGCCGTGGCTGCGCATCCTCATCTCGCACCGGCCCGCGCACCCCGACCACGATGTCGAGGTCGAGGAACCGGGGCGCCGTGCGCTCGGCCGCGTCTGGCACACAGCGATCGGCTGGTCGCTCACCGTCATCTTCGCCGTCTCGTCGCTGAACGCCTACGCGATGTTCGCCTGGCTTCCCCAGATCCTGCACGACACGGCGGGCACCGATTCCGCCGAGGCCGGCGCTCTGCTGTCGTTGTACGCGGCGATGGGCATCCCGTCGAGCCTGCTCGTGCCGATGCTCGCCTCCCGGCTCAGGAGCGTCGGGGTCCTGGTCTACGCCGCCGTCGCGTGCTTCGTGGTCGGCTACCTCGGGCTGATCCTCGCACCGGGGACCGCGACCTGGGTCTGGGTCGTGTTCGCCGGCCTCGGTCCGCTGCTGTTCCCGCTCTCGCTCGTGCTCATCAATGTTCGCACGCGAACGCACGAGGGCTCGGTTGCGCTGAGCGGCTTCGTCCAGGGCGCCGGCTACACGCTCGGCGCGCTCGGTCCTCTCGTCGTCGGCGTGCTGCACCAGGTGACCGGCCAGTGGACCCTGGCACTCGTGGTGCTGCTCGCCACGGCGGGGGCTGCCGCGGTTGCCGGCTCGATCGTGGCACGACCGCACCAGCTGGAGGACAGCTTTCCTGATCGTTGATCGCGGGCGCAGCTCAGGGGAGCAGGTTCGCCCGGTGAACGAGGGCGCCTGCGCCGATGAGCGGGCCTTCGCCGGACAGCGACGACGGAACCACCCGTACCTTGCGCACGAAACCGAAGTAGTGCTTCGCGATAGTGGTCCTGACGACGTCGAAGAGGTCGGGCGTCGACTGCGAGAACCCGCCCCCGATGGCGACGAGCTCGAGGTCGACGAGAGCTGTCGCCGACGCGATGGCGCGGCCGATCGCCTCCCCGGTGCGTTCGATCGCCTGGCGGGCGACCGGGTCGCCCGCGGCGTAGGCGGCGGCGAGATCTTCGCCGGTCGTGCCCGCGAAGCCCTGGCGGCGAGCCCAGGCGACGGTGTGCGGACCGGAGGCGATCGCCTCCAGGGCGGTGGGGTTGCCGAAGGTGTCCTCGCCGGTCATCCCGCCGACCTCGACGTGCCCGATGTGGCCGGCGTTCCCGGTCGGACCGGTGATGACCCGGCCGCCGACGATCAGGCCGCCGCCGATCCCGGTCGACACGACCATCCCCATGACATTGTCGACTCCCTGCGCGGCCCCGACCCAGTGCTCGGCCATCGTGATGGCAACGCCGTCCATCTCCAGGGCGGCCGGCACGGTGTGGCCGGCCTCGGCCGCGACGCCCGCGACGAACGACCGCATCGGGTAGTCCCGCCAGGCGGGGACGTTGAGCGGCGAGACGAGTCCGTCGACGCGCTGGATGGGGCCGGCGCATCCGATGCCGATGCCGATCACCTCGGCGTCCTCCGGAACCGCAGCCAGGGCGTCGCGGACGACAGCGGACACGGAGGTCTCCAGCACTTCCGAGGTAGCGGCACGGCCCGTTGGCTGGCGGTGGCGCGAGCCGGCAAGGACTTTCCCGTCAGCGTCGACGAGGGCGGATTCGACTTTGGTGCCGCCGAAATCGACGGCGAGGGCGAGGGGTGTGCGCACCCGTCAAGAGTAGGGGAAACGCATCCTGCTCATATGAGCGAAGACCGCGCAAGCGTTGCTCCGAGCGATCCACCTTCCTAAGCTGAAGGGGCGCACCGTGCGAAAGGAGACAGCCGCGATGAACGACAGCGACGAGATCCTCGCCGTGAAAGCAGCAGAACTCTATTACGAAGCGGGCAAGACGCAGGATGAGATCGGCCTCGCCCTCTCGGTGAGCCGGTGGAAGGTCGGCCGGCTCCTCGTGCAGGCTCGTGAGCAGGGCTTCGTGCGCATCGAGATCGTGCATCCGAGTGCCCGGCGGTTCTCACTCGAACGCGAACTCTGCGGCTTCTACGACCTCGACGACGCCGTCGTGGTGCCCACGATCGACTCCGACTCCGATGTGCAGGCCAGGGTCGCCCAGGCGGCAGCCGACTACCTCACCACCCTCCGGCCGGTGCCGCGCACCCTCGGCGTGAGCTGGGGTCGCACGCTGCACGCGGTCGCGGCGCGGCTGCGTCCTGGCTGGGCCGTCGGCGTCAACCCCGTGCAGATCAACGGAAGTGTGAGCAGCACCCGCCAGGCCACCGCCGCGGCCGACACCGCCGTCGTCATCGCGCGCAAAGCGCAGGGGACGGCAACCCTGCTTCCGAGCCCGGCCATCTTCGAGCAGGCGGCGACCCGGCGCGCGATCGAAGCGGACCGCGCTGTGCAGAGCGTTCTCGAGATCGCGCGCAACGCATCCGCCTACCTGTTCAGCGCCGGCGTCGTGGACACCAGTTCCGTACACGTCGACAGCGGCTACCTCACCGCGGACGACGTCCGCAGTCTCGCCGCAAAGGGCGCCGTCGGCGATGTCGTCGGCCGGTTCATCACCGAAGACGGATCCGTCGCCGACGACGAGCTGAACAACCGTACTCTCGGCATCACCCTCGACGAACTGCGGTCAGCGCGCGTCAGCATCGCGGTCATCGCCGGAGAGGCCAAGCACAGGATCGCGCACGCGGTCGTCTCGAGCGGTCTGTGCACCACGCTCATCACCGATGAGGCGACCGCCAACGACCTGCTCGGCAGGTCGACGAACGCCGGCCAGGCAGCCGGCGAGCACGTCAGAACCGAAGGAGTGAAGTGACCATCGAAACCACGCCTCCCGGGCGATCCCTCGCACCGGCGGCACGAGCGGTGGACGTGCTGGGCGGTGACCTCACCGAGGCCAGCCTGCGCCGTTACCTCGAAGGCATCCCAGGGGTCGACGCGGTCGGCCTCGAGCAGCGCGCTGCCGGACTCGGTACGCGCTCCATCAAGACCACCAGCAAGCGCTGGGCGCTCGACAAGATCATCGAGCTCATCGACCTGACGACGCTCGAGGGAGCGGACACTCCCGGCAAGGTCCGGTCGCTCGTCGCGAAGGCCCTGACACCCGACCCGAGCGACCTCAGCACGCCGCGGGTCGCTGCTGTCTGCGTCTACGGCGACATGGTGCCGTTCGCGGTCGCAGCGCTGGGTGACGCCCACGCGGGCACGACCCCGGGCGGCATCAGCGTGGCGGCCGTGGCCACCGCCTTCCCCAGCGGGCGCGCCTCACTCGGGGTCAAGCTCGCAGATACGGCCGACGCGGTCGCCGCTGGCGCCGACGAGATCGACATGGTCATCGACCGCGGGGCATTCCTCGCCGGCCGTTACGGCCTGGTCTTCGACGAGATCGTCGCGGTGAAAGAGGCGTGCCGCCGCGACGACGGCAGCTACGCGCACCTCAAGGTGATCCTCGAGACCGGCGAGCTGAACACGTACGACAACGTGCGCAGAGCGTCCTGGCTTGCCATCCTCGCGGGAGGCGACTTCATCAAGACCTCCACCGGCAAGGTGTCCCCGGCCGCGACGCTGCCGGTCACCCTGTCGATGCTCGAGGTCGTGCGCGACTGGCACCGCCTCACCGGCGAGAAGATCGGCGTGAAGCCGGCGGGCGGCATCCGCTCGTCGAAGGACGCGATCAAATACCTCGTCACGGTCGCCGAGACCGCCGGCGAGGAATGGCTGCAGCCGCACCTGTTCCGGTTCGGCGCGTCGAGCCTGCTGAACGATGTGCTGCTCCAGCGGCAGAAGATGACGACCGGCCACTACTCCGGCGCCGACTACGTGACGATCGACTAAGGACGGACAATGAGTTTCCTCGAATACGCACCGGCGCCGGAGTCGCGGGCCATCCTGAACCTGCGCGACCAGTACGGTCTCTTCATCGACGGCGAGTTCGTCGACGGCGGAGGCCCGGCGTTCCAGACCATCTCACCGGCGTCCGAAGAGCGCATCGCGACGATCGCGACGGCCGACGCGGGCGACATCGATACGGCGGTCGCGGCAGCACGCCGGGCATACGACCGGGTCTGGTCACGGATGAGCGGCTCCGATCGCGGCAAGTACCTGTTCCGCATCGCGCGGCTCGTCCAGGAGCGGTCGCGGGAACTCGCCGTCGCCGAGAGTCTCGACAACGGCAAGCCGATCAAAGAGAGCCGCGACGTGGACGTCCCGCTCGTGGCCGCCTGGTTCTTCTACTACGCAGGATGGGCGGACAAGCTCGACCACGCGGGCCTCGGTCCGGCTCCGCGTGCGCTCGGCGTCGCAGCGCAGGTCATCCCCTGGAACTTCCCGCTGCTCATGCTGGCCTGGAAGATCGCTCCGGCGCTCGCCGCGGGCAACACCGTCGTGCTGAAACCGGCGGAGACCACGCCGCTGACCGCGCTCCTCTTCGCCGAGATCGTTCAGCAGGCGGACCTGCCGCCCGGTGTCGTCAACATCGTGACCGGCGCGGGGGAGACCGGACGGTTGCTGGTGAACCACGCCGATGTGAACAAGGTGGCCTTCACCGGGTCGACGGCGGTCGGGCGCGAGATCGCCCGGTCGGTCGCCGGCACCGACAAGAAGCTGACCCTCGAACTCGGCGGCAAGGCTGCGAACATCGTCTTCGACGACGCTCCGATCGACCAGGCCATCGAGGGCATCGTCAACGGCATCTTCTTCAACCAGGGCCACGTCTGCTGCGCAGGCAGCCGCCTGCTCGTGCAGGAGAACATCCACGACGAGGTCGTCGACCGCCTCAAGACGCGGCTGTCGACGCTGCGCCTCGGCGACCCGCTCGACAAGAACACCGACATCGGAGCGATCAACAGCGCCGAACAGCTGCAGCGCATCCGCGAGCTGTCGGACATCGGCGAGGCCGAGGGCGCCGACCGCTGGAGCCCTGCGTGCGTCATCCCCGAGAACGGGTTCTGGTTCGCGCCGACGATCTTCACCAACGTGTCCACCAGCCACCGCATCGCCCGAGAGGAGATCTTCGGACCGGTGCTCTCGGTCCTCTCGTTCCGCACGCCGGCCGAGGCGATCGCCAAGGCGAACAACACCCCGTACGGCCTCTCTGCCGGTATCTGGAGCGACAAGGGCAGCCGCATCCTCGCGGTCGCCGACAAGCTGCGCGCTGGGGTGATCTGGGCGAACACCTTCAACCGGTTCGACCCGTCGAGCCCGTTCGGCGGCTACAAGGAGTCCGGCTTCGGCCGCGAGGGCGGTCGCCACGGACTGGCCGCCTACCTTAAGCCCGCGGCTTCGCAGTCGGCCCTGGCCGCTTCTGCGGCTAAGGCTGTTCCCAGTCCGAAAGCATCAGCATCGACAAAGGGAGCGAAGAAATGAGCCGCCTCGCCGTGCCGAAGACCTACAAGCTGTACATCGGCGGAAAGTTCCCGCGCAGCGAATCGGGCCGGACCTTCGAGGTCGTCTCGGCGAAGGGGGCGTTCCTCGCCAACGTCGCGAAGGCATCCCGCAAGGACGCCCGTGACTCCGTCGTGGCCGCGCGGGCGGCACTCAGTGGATGGGCGGGTGCGACCGCGTACAACCGCGGGCAGGTGCTCTATCGCATCGCCGAACTCCTCGAAGGCCGCCGTGCGCAGTTCGTCGACGAGATCGTGCAGGCTGAAGGCGTCACGGCCGCCGTCGCGGGTGCGCAGGTCGACGAGTCCATCGACCGCTGGGTCTGGTATGCAGGATGGGCGGACAAGTTCGCGCAGGTGGCGGGCAATGCCAACCCCGTCGCCGGGCCGTACTTCAACATCTCCGTCCCAGAGCCGACCGGCGTCGTGGCGGTCATCGCCCCGCAGGACTCCAGCCTCCTCGGCTTCGTCAGCGCTGTGGCGCCCGCTCTCGTGGCGGGCAACACCGTCGTCGTGGTCGCCAGCGAGCGGTTCCCGCTGTCGGCGATCAGCCTCAGCGAGGTGCTCGCGACCAGTGATGTGCCCGGTGGCGTGGTCAACATCCTGACCGGTTCACCGGCCGAGATGGCACCGTGGCTCGCATCCCATTCCGATGTCAACGCCGTCGACCTGGTCGGCGCCGGGGAGCTCGATTGGGTGGACCTGCAGATCGCGGCCGCCGAGACACTGAAGCGCGTGCTCCCGCCGGAGAACGGCCCGGACGCGGCGGCTCCCAGCCTCGACCGGATCACCGCGTTCACCGAGACGAAGACCGTCTGGCACACCAAGAGCATGATCTGATCGCTTCCGCAACCCGCTGGCGGTAACTCGTCAGGAGAGTGATGATGGATGCATGTCGGAATACGGAGCCACTGCATTCGTCGGCGACAGCCTGACCCAGGGCGGCAGCTGGCACGAGTGGCTTCCCGATGAGGACGTGCAGAATTTCGGCATGAGCGGCGACACCACGGATGACGTGATCGCCCGCTTGGGAGATGTCATCGAGGCCCGGCCGGGTTCGGTGATCCTGCTGATCGGAACAAACGATCTCGCTTGGCGCAGGTCGGCCGAGCACATCGTCCGCAACGTCGAGACCATCCTCGTGACGCTGCGTCGCGAGTTGCCAGAAGTGCGCATCCTCGTGCAGTCGGTCATGCCGCGCGGGCACGAGTTCGCCGCGGAGATCCGGGATGTGAACCGGCACCTGTGGCAGTTCGCCCCGACCGTCCACGCGATGTGGCTGGACCTGTGGCCCGCAATGGCGCTCGAGGACGGAGAGCTGAATCCCGCATACTCCGACGACCGCCTGCATCTCAACGAGGCCGGGTACAGTGCCTGGCTGGGAGAGCTGAAGCCGGCCATCGAGCGTCTGCGGCAGCTTCCTCCGAGCAGTCGTTCCATCCAGTTGCCCGATCTCGGTGGTCGCGCCTGGACGACCAGCTAGCCGGAACCCCGGCCCGGCCGGTTTCGGCGGCTCAGCGGGACCGGAGCAGCGCCGCGTAGACGCCGATCCCGCGCAGCCAGGTGGCGACGCGGATGCGTTCGTTGCGCGCGTGGAGCGTCCCGCGGTCTTCGGCACTGAGCTCGAACGGCGTGAACCGGTAGACCGCGTCGCTGATGCGCGTGAAGTGCCTGCTGTCGCTCGCGCCGAGCATCACGTACGGCGACACGATCACGCCGGGATAGTTCTCGACGATGCTCTCGCGCAGGGATTCCCACTCGGGGCCGCTGGTGGGCGACACCGGCGACGGCTCGTTGGCGTCGATGACCAGCACCTCGACGAGCGGGTCCCGGATGGCGCGGCGCACGTGGCGCAGGGTGTCCTCGACGGTCGAGCCGACCGCGATCCGCACATTCACGTCGGCCTGCGCTTCCTCGGCGAGCGCATTGGAGGCGAGGCTGCCACTCAGCCGGGTGACGGCCGTCGTCGTGCGCACGATCGCCCTGGTCTCGTCGCTGAGCCGTCCGAAGGCGACGATCATGAGGGGCTTGAGCAGGCGGGCGCGGGAGAAGACGTGCCGCAACGGGCCCGTCGCATGGACCCCGAGCGTCTCGATCATGAGGAGGTTGGTCTCCGAGAGCCGTGCGGGGAACGGGCGGGAGTTCAGTCGCGTGATCGCGCGGGCGAGGCGGACGGTCGCGGTCATCCGGGGCGGGGTGGATGCGTGGCCGCCCGCCTGCGCGACCTGCAGCCGCAGGGTGGTGATCCCCTTCTCGCTGATGCCGATCATTGCGATCGGGTCGCTCACAGCGGGGAACACGCGCTCGACGATCGCGCCGCCTTCGTCGACGACGAGTGCCGGCCGGATGCCGCGTTCCGCCAGGTGCGCGACGATCGCCTGGGCACCTTTGCCGGCTGTCTCCTCGTCGTGTCCGAAACTCAGGTAGACGTCGTTGAGCGGCAGGTGACCGGCGCGCACGAGCGCTTCGACGGCTTCGAGGATAGCCACCAGCGCCCCCTTGTCGTCCAGGGTGCCGCGAGCCCAGAGCACCTGCTCCTCGCCGGTTCCCTCGAGGTCGGCGGCGAACGGCGGATGCTCCCATCCTTCGTCGGTCGCAGGGACGACGTCGTAGTGCGCCATGAGAACGGTCGGCGCTCCCGGCTCCCGCCCCACCCAGCGGTAGAGCAGCGAATGGCGGGCGACGACCGTGCGCTCGAGGGCGGCGTGGAGGTCGGGGTAGAGGCGGGGGAGCGCCTCGACGAAGGCGTCGAAGTCCTCCCAGCGCGTCGTCTCGATCTCGTTGCGCGACATCGTGGGGATGCGCAGCAGTTCGCGGAACCGCTCGACGGCGCGCTCCGGATCGACCCCGGGCACACCCGGTTCGGCGCGCGCGTGCGGATGCGGATCAGGGGCTGCGGCGCTCACGGTGCGGTCTGGCATGGATCGACTGTAGTCATTCACCGGCCGCAGCGCGGAATGCGGAGAGGGCGGCGTCGGAGAAGAGCACGAATCGCACGCGCTCGACGGGTCCGGTCGATGCCGCGAGCACCGCTCTGACGGTGCTGACTGCGGTGCGCGCGGCGTCGTCCATCGGCCACCCGTAGATCCCTGCCGAGATCGCTGGGAAAGCCACGCTGGAGGCTCCGAGTTCGCGTGCGACGCGGAGCGAGGACCGGTAGGCGTTCTGCAGGAGTTCGGTGCGGTCGTCCCTGGCCGACCAGACCGGGCCGACGGTGTGGATGACCCAGCGCGCCGCCAGACGGCCCGCCGTGGTGGCGACGGCCTGTCCTGTCGGAAGCCCGTCGGGGTACTCGGTCTCGCGCAGTCGCCGGCATTCCTCCAGGATCTGCGGACCGCCGGCGCGGTGGATCGCCCCGTCGACTCCGCCGCCGCCCAGCAGCGAGCTGTTCGCGGCGTTCACGATGGCGTCGACCTGCTCATCGGTGATGTCGCCCCGGACGATCTCGAGCTCGGTCATCAGCCGCGGTTGTTGGACAGTTCGTACACTTTCAGCAGTTCGGCGATGGCGGCGTCGCGGGTGTCGCCGCCTTCTTCGAACATCTCGGACACGTGCGTCTTGAGATGGTTCTCCACCAGCAGCTTGTTCAGGGAGCCGAGCGATTTCTGGATGGCGAGGGACTGGGTGAGGATGTCGACGCAGTAGTCCTCGTTCTCGATCATCTTCTCGACGCCCCGGAGCTGGCCTTCGAGGATGCGAGCGCGATGGAGGGCGCGCTTCTTGATGTCTGCGATCACAGGTCAAGGATACCCTCTCTTCACACATACCCCCATGGGGTACGTGTTACGGTGGGATCATGGACACGATCGACACGACCTACCCCGTATCCGGAATGACCTGCGACCACTGCGCGGGTGCGGTCACCGGGGAGCTCGAGCGCATCGGCGGGGTGACGCGCGCGACCGTCGACCTGGCCGCGGGCACCGCCACGATCGCCAGCGAGAGGCCCATCGCCGACGACGAGATCCGGGCCGCCGTCGAGGAGGCCGGGTACGTGCTCGGGCGCCCCGGCCTGCTTCCCCTGCTGTGACGACGGCTACAGAGGCGCCGCCCGTCACGATCGACCTCGCGATCGACGGCATGACCTGCGCGAGTTGTGTGGCTCGCGTGGAGAAGAGGCTCAACAGGCTCGACGGCGTGCAGGCGACCGTCAACCTGGCCACGGAGCGAGCGCGGGTGATCGCACCCGGATCGCTCGACCCCGGGACGCTCGTCGCTGAGGTGGCCCGAGCAGGGTACGGTGCCCGCCTCGTCGAGCGCGACGAACCCGACCACCGCAGCACCGGGACGCAGCTGCGCAGGCTCGTCGCGAGCGCGGTGTTCGCGTTCCCGGTGGTCGTCCTGGCGATGGTGCCGGCCTGGCAGTTTCCCGGCTGGCAGTGGGTGGCCCTGGTGCTCGCCGCTCCGGTGCTCGTCTGGGGCGGCTTCCCGTTCCACCGCGCGACGTTCACGAACCTGCGCCACGGCGCGACCACGATGGACACCCTGGTGACGCTCGGCACAGGAGCCGCGTTCGTGTGGTCGGTCTGGGTGCTGGTGTCCGGCTCGGGCGGAGCTGTGTACTTCGAGGTAGCCGCGGTCGTCACAGTCTTCCTCCTGCTCGGCCGCTACATCGAAGAGCGTTCGATGCGCAGCGCCGGGTCCGCCCTGCGCGCGCTCCTCGAGGTCGGAGCACGCGAGGCCGTGCGTCTCGACACGGCCGAAGGCGTGGACGGTGGGCTGCGCGAGGTCCCGGTGCCGGTGGCGGCGCTGGCGGTCGGCGACCTGTTCCTCGTCCGGCCTGGCGAGAAGGTCGCGACCGACGGTGTCGTCGTGGACGGTGCCGCGGCGGTCGACGTGAGCGCGCTGACCGGCGAGTCCGTGCCCGTCGACGTCGGCCGGGGCGACGGGGTCGCAGGCGCCGTCATCGTCAGTGGCGGCTCGATCGTCGTACGCGCGACGCGGATCGGGGCCGACACCCAGCTCGCCCGGATGACGCGCATCGTCGAGGAAGCTCAGCTCGGGTCGTCCCGCGCCCAGCGGCTCGCGGACCGGGTGGCCGCGGTCTTCGTCCCGGTCGTGCTCGCCCTGTCGGTCGTCACGGTCGCAGCCTGGCTGCTGGCGGGTGGGGGTCCGACCGAAGCGCTGACCGCCGCGGTGGCCGTGCTGATCGTAGCGTGCCCCTGCGCCCTGGGTCTGGCGACGCCGGTTGCGCTCCTGGTCGGCACCGGGCGCGCGGCGCAGTGCGGCATCCTCGTCACCGGGCCGGAGGCTCTCGAGCAGGCACGCCGCATCGACACGGTCGTCTTCGACAAGACCGGCACGCTGACGACGGGGCGGATGCAGCTGACCGAGCTCACGCTGGCCGAGGGGGAGCGGGAGGACGTGGTCCTGCGGCGAGCCGGTGCCGTCGAACGACTGTCCGAGCATCCGATCGCCCGTGCGGTGGTCGATGCTTGGCGCGAGCGTGCTCTCGAACCGCCGGCCGAGGTCGACGGCTTCCGGGCGCTCGCCGGGTTCGGCGTCGTCGGAACGGTGGGCGGAGTGACGGTGTCCGTCAGCAGACCCGACCAGACGACGCCCGCGGGCGATGCGCCGGCGATCATCGACGAGAGACTCCGTGCCGCCATCGTTCGCGCGGCCGGAAACGGTGCGACCGGGGTCGTCGTCGCCTGGGGTGGGCGGGCGCGGGCGGTCCTCGCGCTGGGCGACACGCTCCGTCCCGATGCGGCCGAGACCGTGAGCAGGCTCCGCGGGCTGGGCCTGAGGCCGGTGCTGCTGACGGGGGACAGCGCAGCGGCCGCACGCTCGGTCGCCTCGCAGCTCGCGATCGACGAGGTGCTCGCGGGTGTCCTTCCGACGGAGAAGGCGGATGCGGTCCGCGCGTTGCAGGCCGGCGGCCGCGTCGTCGCCATGGTCGGCGATGGCGTGAACGACGCCGCGGCACTCGCGCAGGCGGACCTCGGCATCGCGATGGGGTCGGGGACGGACGCCGCCATGCACGCGTCTGACATCACGCTGGTGAGATCGGAGCTTCCGGCGGTGGTGGATGCCGTGCGCCTTGCACGGCGGACCGTCCGCACCATCCGCGGCAATCTCTTCTGGGCCTTCGCCTACAACATCGCGGCCCTGCCGGTCGCCGCACTGGGCTTCCTGGACCCGATGATCGCCGGCGGAGCCATGGCTTTCTCGAGCGTTTTCGTCGTCGTGAACAGTTTGCGCCTCCGGCGGGGCCGCGACGCATAACCCGTCGCGTACATAGCGGCACGCACCGGAGCGCCCCAGGCGATTCCGAACCTGCGACCGCCCCGGATCCCCGTGCCCTCGCCGGTCCCGCGACATATGCCGCGAACTGCATCCTCGCCTAGCAGATCCGTCCCCCGGAATGGGTCTGGTTTCACGGCGCGTCGCGTGAATTACCCCACAACGGGGGGTGGGTGCCCTAAACAGACGGGTCTATGCTCTGCGTAGGGGTTGAGAAATATTCGTTTAACAGGAAAGGCCCGACTTTGCTGAAGAACCTCAGCCCGCTGCTGTCCGGTGCGCTCTTGAGCGCTCTGGATTCCATGGACGATGGCGACCTACTTACCTTGGTCGGCAGCGGCTATCCAGAAGAAGAAATCGTTTCACCTGTCATTCATCTCGGTGAGGTGACGACAGAGGCCGCGGCAGACGCGATCCTCAGTGTCGTCCCGCTCGACTGTCACGATCCGGCTCCCATAGCGTTTCTCGACTGCACGGGGAGCCTCTCCGATTTGCCAGACGTGGCCTTCGCGGTGAACGGCATCGCGTCCGATGCCGAACTCCGCCGCATTGCGATGTCACGTCTCGAGCTCGACGAATTCGTCGCGCTCGCCCGCCAGTCCGTTGTGACCGTGCGAGTGGGGTCCGATGCCCCTCCGTGCGCGTTCCTCCTGCGGAAAGGCGCCTGCTAGACACGCTCGCGGGGTCGGCCTGCGTGCACCTGCATTCGGTCGGATGAGCTCGCTCGTCGCGCAAGCGGCAGGAGCGGGCACCCTGGACGGGATCCTCGGTCGGGATCCCGTCCAGGCCGGCCGCCGGGCGGCGGAGGCGACGTCGGCGGTGCCGTAGACTCGGCGTGCTATGACACGACCTGCGGCCAGGCCCGAATTCTCGCGCAGTGCGCTCGTCCGCGGGCTCCTCGGTGCCATCGTCCTGATCGCGGGTTTCGCGCTCATCGGCGGCGAGTGGTACCTGTACGTCCGCTACGTGGTCTGCATCCTCGCCCTGATCCTGTGCGTCTACGCCGGGCAGGCGAAGCAGTGGTGGTGGCTCGCCGGGCTCCTTCCGATCGCCGTCGTCTGGAACCCCGTCTGGCCCCTTGCCTTCAACGACCTCGTGCTTCGCGCCCTGGAACTGGTCGCCGCCGTCGTCTTCGTCGCCGCAGGGGTCGTCATCAAGGTCCCCGTGGATCAGCGTCGCTGATCGCTCCTGCCGCGACCTCGTGTCCGGTGGTGTCGAACCGCTGTCGCTCGCGTAAACTGGTGCGTGCGTCATCGGTTTCGTGACGCGCTCGCTCGTCGTCTCGGCCGGGATCACCCTCTCCGGTCGCCTCGGCTGACATCTCAGCCACCCGGCGTCGCCCGCCTCTGCCGGCGGCGCTCCGGCCGCTCCCCGGCCGCCCGCTCTCACTGGAGGACCATGCCCCGTTCCGGTCAACGCAGCGCCTCGCCGCGCGCGACACAGCAGCGCCGCACACGGCACGCGAACAACGACGGCCTGATCCCGGTGCTCGCGCGCAAGGTCCGCGAGGTCGAAGCCAAGGCCGCGGACGGTAAGAAGCTCGGACCGACGAACCGCACGAAGTTCCAGGTGATCGCCTTCCTGATGCGCGAAGAGCGCGCCAGGGCGAAGGCGGACACGGAGCTGTCGGACGCCGCTCGCGCCGAACAGCTGAAACGACTGGACGGCATCGCCACGATTCTCGCCAAGACCGCCGCCCGCGACACCTCGCTGATCTCGCTCCTCGAAAGCGATGCGCCGCCGAGTGCGACGGCGCAGAAACTCCGCCGCGACTGGCTGCTCGAATCCGGCACGGAGCTCAGCCCCGACGACCTCATCATCACGACGGAACGGCCGGCACCGAAGCAGGAGTCGATCATCCCGCCCGAACTGGCTGAGAAGCAGGTCATTCCGCAGTCGGTCAAAGCCAGGCAGCTCTCCAACCCGTTCCTCGCCCCCGACTTCTCGCGGGCGGCCGCCTCCACGCCCGCGCCCCGCAGGCGCCTCGACTCGTGGGAACTGCTCGGCCCCCTCTTCAAGTCGTTCGAGTACGGGTCGGGCGGCCAAGCGGCGAGTATGGAGCTTCCTCCGGCGCCTCCCATCGACCGGTATTCGCCTCCCGGCCTCGAACTGATGCACCACCAAGCGCGCTTCGTCGAAGAAGTCCGCCGCGGCCACCGCAGTTTCCTCCTCGCCGACGAGCCCGGACTCGGTAAGACGGCCCAGTCCCTGCTCGCCGCCTCCGTGGCCGGTGCCTACCCCCTCCTGGCGGTCGTGCCGAACGTGGTGAAGATGAACTGGGCGCGCGAAGTCGAACGGTGGACACCGCATCGGCGCGCCACCGTCATCCACGGCGACGGTGAAGGGCTGGATGCTTTCGCCGACGTCGTCATCGTGAACTATGAAGTGCTCGACCGGCATCTCGCCTGGCTCAGCAAGCTCGGGTTCAAGGGCATGGTCGTCGACGAGGCCCACTTCATCAAGAACCTGCACTCGCAGCGCAGCAAGTACGTCCTGGGGCTGGCAGAGGCCATCCGGGCGACCGCGCCGGCGGGCGACCCGCTTCTGCTGGCACTGACCGGAACCCCGCTGATCAACGACATCGACGACTTCCGTGCCATCTGGCAGTTCCTCGGCTGGATCGACGGAGCGAAGCCGCGCCCCGAACTCATGGAGAAGCTCGAAGAGACCGAGCTGACTCCTGCCGACTTCGGCTTCTATGCCGCAGCACGCGAGGCCGTCATCGACATGGGTATCGTGCGCAGGCGCAAGATCGACGTCGCCGCCGACCTGCCCAGCCGCCGGGTGGTCGACCTCCCGGTAGAACTCGACGACGACCTCGGCCGCTCGATCCGCCAGGCCGAGAAGGAGCTCGCCGCACGCCTCGTCGCGCGCTTCAAGCGGGCATCCGCTGCGGGAAGGCCGGACACCTTCGACGGCGACGACGACGCGCACCGCGCCCACCTCATCCGCCTGGTCGCGCAGTCCGAGCTGGAGGAGTCGAAGTCGGCGAAGTCCGGCGAGAACGTCTTCACGATGGTCCGCAGGATCGGTCAGGCCAAGGCCAACCTGGCGAGCGACTACGCCGCCCAGCTGGCCCGGTCGGTCGGCAAGGTCGTGTTCTTCGCGAAGCACATCGACGTGATGGATGCTGCGGAGGCGGCGTTCGCCTCCCGCGAGCTGAAGACCATCTCGATCCGCGGCGACCAGACGGCCCTGGCCCGCCAGCGGGAGATCGATGCGTTCAACAACGATCCGAGCGTCTCGGTGGCCGTGTGCTCACTGACCGCGGCCGGTGTCGGCCTCAACCTGCAGGCCGCATCCAACGTCGTGCTCGCAGAGCTCTCGTGGACCGCCGCGGAGCAGACGCAGGCGATCGATCGCGTGCACCGGATCGGCCAGGAAGAGCCGGTGACCGCGTGGCGGATCATCGCGGCCCAGACGATCGACTCCAAGATCGCCGAGCTGATCGACGCGAAGCAGGGTCTGGCGGCCCGGGCGCTGGATGGCTCGGATGTCGAACCCGGCTCGGCCGACTCCGTACAACTCGAGGCGCTGATCGGGCTCCTCACCGACGCGCTCGGCTGAGCCGAGGGGCGCGATTCCGGCCGGATCGGTCAGGATTCGTCGGTTCGCTCGACCCAGACCGGCGGACTGTGACCTT
The DNA here is from genome assembly GCF_055231915.1 of Leifsonia sp. Ger2509. Lineage (NCBI taxonomy): Bacteria > Bacillati > Actinomycetota > Actinomycetes > Micrococcales > Microbacteriaceae > Leifsonia > Leifsonia sp. Ger2509. Next base: position 893,629 of record NZ_JBUYVB010000003.1, on the reverse strand, counting down.
TCCGTCCGCTCACTCGAGTTCGGCGTCGTCGAGATCGAGCGGGACCGGGCGCTCCTCGTCGGGCACCAGTTCGTCCTCGTCGTCGTCGACCGGCACATCATCGGCATCGAAATGGCTCGGCGCCGGCTCGTAGTCGCCGTCCTGCGCCTCGATGAACTCGTCGAGTGATTCGTCCCGATCGATGCCGCGATCGCTCATAGCTGCAAGGGTACGCCGCCCGTCGTCGCGGGGCGACCCCCGCTCGGCGCGAACACGCTCGGGCGAGCCCGCAGCCGGCCTCCGTGAGCTACGTGAGGGTGAAGACGAAGAACGGCCCTGCCTCGTCATGCACGATCCGAGCTGTTCCCGCGAACGCCGCGAAGTCGCCGGTCCCCGTGCCCGGCACGATGTAGCCGAAGGCCGAGTCGTCATCGGGGTGCTGGAGAGCGCCATGGTGCACCGTGAACGATCCCGACCGACCGTCGTCGAGTGCACCCGTGATGCGTTCCGCAGCGAGGTACCCGCGCCCGGACTCGTCGCCGGACGAGATGAAATGGGCCACCGACTCGCCGACCAGCCCCGTCGTGTAGGTCTTGCGCATCGTCACAGCGCCCACCCAGTCTCCGTCGATTCCAGGAAGGCCTGCCGGGTCCCAGCCGGTCACGTCGAAGCGTGCCGTGATCGTCTCGCTCATAACAACACGATAAAGCCCGGTCCCCGGGGCCCCTTGAAATTTCGCGACAGCCCGGAACTCGACTAGACAAGGGGAATGACCAAGCGAAGCCAGGTCGAGATCGAACGCAAATACGATGTCGACGAGAGCGCGGTTCCTCCGCGTCTCGTCGGCGCAGGGCCGGTCGCTCTCGAGAGCGCCCCCGAGACGACCGAACTCGTCGCCGTCTACTTCGACACCCCGGGACTCGAACTCTCCCGCAACCGGCTCGCCCTGCGTCTGCGGTACGGCGGAGGCGACGCGGGCTGGACCGTGAAGCTGCCCGGCGACGAAGGACGCACGGAGGTCAGCTGGCCTCTCGGCGAGACCGACGGGAACGACGGGACCGACCCGGCATCGCAACGTCCGCCTGGCGAGGTCATCGACGTCGTGCGCGACGTCATCGGGGATGCGCCCCTCGAGCCCCTCGCCCGCGTCACCAACACGCGCACCACGGTGATCCTGCAGGATGCCGCGGGGTTCGCCGTCGCCGAGTTGTGCGACGACCACGTGCGCTCGGAGGCGTTGCGCGCGTCCACGGGCGCATCGCCCGCGCGGGAATGGCGCGAGTGGGAGGTCGAACTCCTCGAAGGCGCACCGGACACACGGGACCGCCGCACCGCGCTGCTCGACGACATCGAGGCGAGACTGCTCGAAGCAGGCGCCCGGGTGTCCGCGAGTTCGTCCAAGCTCGCACGCGCTCTCGGAGTGGACGCCCTCGGCAATTGACTTGCGGTCACCGTTTTGGCGTCGTCGCCCTTGCTCGGGCAAGATCAACAGAGGCGTAAATACGTTAGGAGCACCATGAAGATCGGCATTCTCACCAGCGGCGGCGACTGCCCCGGGCTGAACGCTGTCATCCGCGGTGCCGTCCTCAAGGGCGACCGGGTGCACAAGGCCGAGTTCGCCGGTTTCCGCTACGGCTGGCGAGGTGTCGTGAACGGCGACATCATGCCGCTGGATCGCCACAGTGTCCGCGGTCTGTCCCGTCAGGGCGGGACCATCCTCGGGTCGAGCCGCACCAATCCGTTCGAGGGCGACAACGGTGGCCCGGAGAACATCCAGCGCGTGATGGACGACAACGGGATCGACGCGATCGTCGCCATCGGCGGCGAAGGAACGCTGACCGCGGCCAGGCGCCTGACGGACGCTGGCATCAAGATCGTCGGCGTCCCCAAGACGATCGACAACGACCTCGCCGCCACCGACTACTCGTTCGGCTTCGACACCGCCGTCGAGATCGCGACCGAGGCGATCGACCGCCTCCGGACGACGGCCGAATCGCACCAGCGCTGCATGGTCGTCGAGGTCATGGGGCGCCACGTGGGCTGGATCGCCCTGCACTCGGGCATGGCGGCAGGGGCGCACGCCATCCTGATCCCGGAGCAACCGCAGTCCATCGAGCAGATCTGCGAATGGGTCGAGTCGGTCCGCGACCGCGGCCGCGCGCCGGTGATCGTCGTCTCGGAAGGTTTCCACCTCGACACGATGGAGGAAGCCCACTCGCACAAAGGCCTCGACGCCTTCAACCGTCCGCGCCTAGGCGGTATCGGCGAGATGCTCGCGCCGATGATCGAAGCCCGCACAGGGATCGAGTCGCGGGCCACGGTCCTCGGCCACATGCAGCGCGGTGGGGTCCCGAGCGCCTACGACCGCGTGCTGGCAACCCGGCTCGGTATGTCCGCGATCGACGCGGTCTTCGAGGAGCGGTGGGGCACCATGGTGTCGCTCAAGGGCACCGATGTCGTCAACGTCAGCATCGCGGATGCGACCGGGGGATTGAAGACCGTCCCGCAGTCGCGATACGACGAAGCGGCGCTACTGTTCGGGTAGAGGTCGGCCCGGCTCGGGCATCAGGCTTGCGGCCGCCGCAGGAGGGATGAGAATGTCGCGTTCGGTGCAGTTCGACGAGTACGGCCGGCCCGAGACCCTGAAAGTGGTCAACGTCCAGCCTCCGTGGCCGGGACCGGGCGAAGTGCGTGTCCGCGTGATGGCTGTCGGACTGAACGCCGTCGACTACAAAGCCCTCGCGGGTGGGCCCGCCGTCCGTGCGTTCGGTCTGACCTTACCGTCGGGCATCGGCTACGACTTCTCCGGCTTCGTCGACGAGGTGGGCGATGGCGTCACCGGCTACACCCCGGGCGATGCTGTCCTCGGTACCAAGCCCTTCGAAGCGGCAGCGGACTTCGTGATCGTACCGGTGGGCGGGCAGCTCATCCACAAGCCTGCCGCGCTCACGTTCGAGGTGGCTGGTGCGCTCCCCGTCGTGGGCCGCACCGCGATGATGAGCGTCGCATCCCTCGACCTGGACGAATCCGACACCGTCCTCATCAGCGCAGCGGCCGGTGGTGTCGGCGTCCTGGCCTGCCAGCTCGCCATCCGCGCCGGCGCGACCGTCATCGGCACGGCCGGTGCGGCGAACCACGACTTCCTCAGCGACCTCGGCGTGATCGCGGTCGAGTACGGCGACGGACTCGTGGAGCGCATCCGCGAGGCACTTCCCGATGGCCAGCCGCTGACGGCCGCGCTCGACAACCACGGTCCGGAGACCATCGACGCCGCGCTCGAACTCGGTGTGCCGATCGGGCGGATCAACACGATCGCCGCGTACGGGCCGGCGGCACAGGGCGCCTCACGAGCAGGAGGGCGCGAAGCGACGAACGACCACCTGGCGGAGGTCGCCGAGCTGGTTGCCCGCGGTGAGCTCGTACTGCCGATCGACTCGATCTTCCCCATCGAGCGTGCTGCCGAGGCCTACCGCAGGCTCGCCGCAGGACACGTTCGCGGAAAGATCGTCCTCGTCACCGACTGACCGCCGCCGTAATAGACTCCGAAGAACCGCTGCGGCGGCCGAAGCGGCCGAGACGAAGGAGTTCCTCGAATGGTTCCTGCGATCAACTACTGGGCTGTCCTCCTCGCCACCGCATCCAGCATGATCGTGGGATCGATCTGGTACTCGCGCCGCGTCTTCGGCACCTACTGGATGAAGGCGGTCGGCCAGGACGAGGAATCGATGCGCACCGGCGCGGCGTTCCCCCTGATCATCACGGTGGTCGTGAGCTTCATCACGGCCTGGACCCTTGCCGGGGCGGCCGACATCACCTGGCGGTTCTACAGCGGCAGCTTCCTGTGGAACGCCGTGCTGACCGGAATCATCCTCTGGGCGGGCTTCACGGCTGCGCGGATGATCACCCACGACGCCTTCGATCGCAGACCCAGCGGCCTCACCGTGCTGAACCTCGCCCACGAGTTCGTCACCATCGTCATCATGGCGATCATCATCGGCGTCTGGCCGCCGGCGGGCGCATGATCGACATCGTCCTGGCGCGCGACCTGAGGGACGCCGGCCTCCGCTGGCGGCCCGTCTCCGGCGACGCCTTCGCGATCGACCGCCCTGAGCTGCAAGGCGACCACTTCACCGTCAGCGAGATGACGATCGAGGCGCACGAATTCGACACCGGGACCATCCTCGGCTTCAACGGAACGACCGAGTGGGCGCTCGATTCGCTGGCGCTGGAGGATGCGCTCTGGCTTCCGAGGGAGGACCAGTTGCGCGAACTGCTGGGTGCGTCCTTCCGGTCGCTCCAGCGCACCGACGGTGGGTTCCGCGTCGAAGTGGACGATCCGCGTGCGGTCGGAGGGGTTGCCGCCTATGAAGACGCGGACGCGGCGACAGCCTACGGTCGTGCCCTGCTCATCCGGATCCGGGAGGCGCTCGGCTGATCGGCGAGGCTCGGCCGGTCAGCGAGGACGGCCGCCGTCAACTCCGCGATCGAGGTCGCGCCGGCGAGTCCCATCGTGATGTCGAGTTCCGCCGAGAAGTTGCGCAGCAACTCGCGCACGCCCTCCTCGCCGGCGATAGCGAGGGCGTAGGCGTAGGGGCGGCCGATGCCGACCGCCGTCGCTCCGAGTGCGAGCGCGATGAGCGCATCCGCCCCGCTCCGCACGCCGCTGTCGAAGAGCACCGGGATGCGACCGGCGACCGCCGCGACGACTCCTGGGAGCGCATCCAGGCTCGCGACCTCGCCGTCGATCTGCCGGCCCCCGTGGTTGGACACGACGACGCCGTCGACACCGGACTCCACGGCGCGGAGCGCATCCTTGGGGTGCAGCACGCCCTTGAGGACGATCGGCAGGCTGGTGTGCTCGCGGAGGAACGCGATCCGGTCCCAGGTGAGCGCAGGGTTCGCGAACACATCGAGGAAGGTCTCGACCGACGCGCGCGGCAGGGGCGAGCGGAGGTTGTCGAGCATCCGGCCGGGGTGGTGTCGCAGGATGCTGGCGAACGAGGCGAGCGTGGCCGGCGTGACGCGCGTGCGTGGGGCGGGATCGGCATCCGCATCCTCCGCCGCTGCTGCGCTCGCCGCGGCGTCGACGCGTTCCTGCACCAGGCGCTGGAACACCGGATCGCTCGTGTACTGGGCGATGCCGCGGCCCCGGCTGAACGGCAGATAGCCGAGGTCGAGGTCGCGCGGACGCCAGCCGAGCACGTGCGTGTCCAGCGTGACGACGATCGCCTCGCAACCGGAGCGTTCGGCGCGGGAGACGAAGCTCGCGACGAGTTCGTCGGACGAACTCCAGTACAGCTGGAACCAGCGGGCTGCCGGATCGCGGGCCGTGCGTCCGTCGTCCATTGCGCGGGCCACATCCTCCATGGGCGTCGACGCCTGGTTGGACAGCACGGCAGGGACATCCGCCCGCGCCGCCGCCCGGGCCGCCGCTGCGTCCGCAGAGGGATGCGCGAGGTCGAGCACACCGATCGGCGCCAGGAAGAACGGCGTCGGCCTCCGTTTGCCGAACAACTCGATCGACTGGTCGCGCTCGGCGACATCGCGAAGCACGTGCGGCACGATCCGGTACTGGTGGAACGCGGCCGTATTCGCCGCATCCGTGCGTTCCAGCCCGGCGGAACCAGCGATGTAGGCGAACGCCGCTCGCGACATCCGGCGGCGCGCTGCGCGTTCGAGCTCGGGCCAGGCGACCGGGATGCGCGGCCGCCGCCCGGAGACCCCGTCTCGGTAGACGGCCGATTGGGCTTCGCGGCCAACGCTCGTCGGCGACCGTTTCACGGGTTCCATGCGCTCATTCTGCACCCCGGAGGCGCGTCCGACCGCGGTGCCGAAGCCGGGATGCAGGGACCGGCGCGGCGCGCGGCGTCGGCTCAGCGGACCCCGGCTCGGCGGGACCCGGCTCAGCGGAACCTGCCGGCCCAGCGGGACCCGGCTCAGCGGACCCTGCCGGCTCGCGGATCCTGCCGGCTAGCGAGCGCTGTCGGCGGACCGCGCAGCGCGCTCCGCGTTGCGCGCCTTGACCCGCGCGTTCTCCGCGCGCACCTCGGCGTGCGTCGCGCGCTCCTTCACCAGCCACTCCGGGGGAGCAGCGAGCAGGTCCTTGATCTGCGTGGTCGTCAGTGCCTCGGTGATTCCCGCGCGGGCGAGACCCGACACGGAGATCCCCAGCTTGTTCGCCACGACCTCGCGGGGGTGGGGTCCCTCGCGGCGCAGCTCCGCAAGCCACGCCGGCGGTTCGGCGAGCAGTCCGTTGAGCTCTGTGCGGGTGATGTCGTGGTCACCGAACGAGTCCGGCGCGGCCGGGAGGTAGATCCCGAGCTTCTTCGCTGCCGTCGCCGGCTTCATGGTCTGCGGCTTCTTGTCGGCGCTCATGCACTCAGGGTATCCCGCGCTACCCTCGACACATGGCATCGGGAGCATTCACCATCGCGTTCCCTCTCGGGGTGACGGTGGGCAAATGGACCCGCGTGTTCGAGGAACGGCATCCGGATGTGGAACTCTCCGTCGTCAGGGAGCGCCCCGACGAGCTGCCGGTCCGCCTCGCTCTGGGGGAGGTCGACCTCGCGTTCGTCCGGCTTCCGATCGACGCCGAGAGCCTGCACGTGATCCCGCTGTACTCGGAGAACGTCGTCGTGGCAATGCACCACGAGCACGTGCTGACCCTGGAGAAGAAGCTGTTCCTGGCCGAGCTCAGCGGCGAGACGATCATCGCGCCCGCGGTCGACGAGGAGTGGGACGAGACGTTCATGCGGCGTGTGGCCGCCGGTGAAGGGATCGGGGTGATGCCCCAGTCGATCGCGAAAGCGCTGCGGCGCCGCGACATCGTCGCCATGCGGATCGATGATGCGGACCTCGCCGACGTCGCCCTCGCCTGGCCGCGGGAATCGCAGAGCCCGTGGGTGGACGAGTTCATCGGCATCGTGCGTGGACGCACCGCGCACAGCTCGCGCAACCCGGAGATCGCGGCAGCGGAGGCGGCGGAGGCCAAGGAGAAGAGCGCGGCCAGGGGTGCCGCGAAAGGTTCTGCCCAGGGATCAGCGAAGGGCTCCGCGGGCGGAGCCGGCGCGGGGAAGCGTGCAGCGAAAGGCAGGACGGGAGCCCGCCGGTCGACATCGAAGGGCGCTTCACACGGCGGAAAGGGTGCGGGACGCAGGGGTCGGCGCTAGCTTTGAGGTGGTCGGACCCGACCGGCAGGCTGAGCAGGGGAGCGCGAGATGGCGCAGGGCACGAAAGACGATCCGTGGCTGCTGAAGACGGCGCCCGGGACCAGCGATTACACCATGTACCGCGACGAGAGTGCGGACCCTCCAGCGCTCGTCTGCCAGGTGGGATCGACCACCCTGCGCTACCACCTCAGCGCGATCGATGACCTTCGGGCCTGGCTGGCGGAGCAGGGTGACTGGGTGCCCCTCGGTGCCGCCGACGAGCAGAAGACCGCAGCGGACGGAACCGTCGAGGCGTGGGGTCGAGACGAGAGCAATCCCGTCGGCGGCTGGTACGGACTCCGCAAAGGCTACCGGGGCCGCTTCGGCATGTACCTGCCTCCACTGCTCGAACAGCTCGGGTATGTCGAACTCACGCACGACGCCCGCAACAACTCCGTGCGGGCGGTCTGACCGTCAGCTGACGTGCACCGCAGGGCGTCGTTTGACGTCCTTCTCCGCCTCGCGCAGCACCTCACGCGTCACGGGGGCGATTTCGCCGACCCCCGTGATCAGGAAACGGAACATGTTCGAGATCGGGTTGCCTTCCGTCCACTCGAAGTAGATCGTCGGCACGACGCCGGAAACATCCCGGATCTCCAGCAGGACCGCAGCGATCGTGTTCGGCACGTTGCCGCTGCTCACCTGTAGCACGCGGAAACCGTGCTTGACCACGCCGTGCACGACGAGGTCCTCCTCGAAGTCGGACGAGTCAGACGGATAGACCTCGAGGAACACCGTGCGCGAGCGCTGAGGGATGTGGCTGAAGCGCCGTTCGTCCTTGTTCTTCTGGGCGTACTCCTTGTCCGTGTCCTCGTCCGGCTCGTGCGAGATGATGCGGATCTCGCCCTCCTCTGCGTCCTCCAGCACGAAGTCGAGCGCAGTGACGTCGAGGGTCACGCTCGTCGCACGCAGCTGGAACGAGCGACCGACCCGCGAGACGAGCGAGATCACCAGGATGCCCAGGATGAAGAGGCTCGCGATGCGCAGACCGTCCGGCCGCTCGATCATGTTGTCGATCGTCGTGTAGATGAAGACGAGGGAGATGATCGCGAAGGAGATCGTGCGATTGCGCTGGCGTTTGCGTCGCGCCGACAGGGTCACAGCGACGGAGGCCGAGGTGATGAGCACCAGCACGCCGGTCGCGTAGGCGCCGCCCTGCGCATCCACGTTCGCGTCGAAGACGAGGGTGATGAGGAATGCGATCCCGGTGAACACGAGCACCAGGGGCCTGACCGCGCGCGACCACTGGGGGGCCATCCCGTACCGCGGCAGGTAGCGCGGCACCAGGTTCAGCAGGCCGGCCATCGCGGAGGCGCCGGCGAACCAGAGGATGAGGATGGTGCTGATGTCGTAGACCGTGCCGAAGCCGTTTCCGAGGTACTCGTGCGCCAGGTACGCGAGTGCGCGGCCGTTCGCGGGACCGCCCGGCTGGAACGCGCTCTGCGGGATCAGCAGCGTCGTCGTGAAGCTCGACGTGATGAGGAAGACGCTCATGATGATGCTCGCCGTGCCCAGCAGACGGCCGGTGCCGCGGATGCGTCCACGGGGGTAATCCGGGTCGTCGTTCGGGTCGCCCTTGATCTGCGGCATGACCGCGACACCCGTTTCGAACCCGGAGAGGCCGAGGGCGAGGCGCGGGAAGACGATCAGGGAGATGCCGACGATGATCAAGGGATCGCCGTGCGCGGTCGTGAGGGCCGCCCACCAGTCGGTGATCGCGGAGGCGTGGGTGAAGACCTCGCCGAGCGATACCGCAATGACGACGACGTTCAAGGCCAGGTACACCCCCACCAGGACCACGGCGATACCGATCGCCTCCCGGAAGCCTTTGAGGAAGACCGCGCCCAGAAGCGCCAGCAGGAAGAGCGTGATACCCACCTGGTTGCCCTGGAACCAGGTCGGAGCGAACGGATTCTCGATCGCGTGCGCTGTCGCATCCGCTGCCGACAGGGTGATCGTGATCATGAAGTCCGTCGCCGCGAAGCCAAGCAGGACCAGCACGAACAGCTTGCCCGCCCACCACGGGAGCAGGCGTTCGAGCATCGCGATCGAGCCGGATCCCTTGAAGCTCTCCCGTGCGACCCTCCGGTACACGGGGAGAGCGCCCAGCAGCGTCAGTGCGACGAGTACGAGCGTCGCGAACGGCGAGACCAGTCCGGCGGCGAGAGCCGCGATGGCCGGCTGGTAGCCGAGAGTCGAGAAGTAGTCGACACCGGTGAGGCACATGACCTGCCACCATGAGTGCGTCCGCTCGGGCGCTTGGCCGTGCGGCCCCTGGTGCTGGCCGCGCTCGTCGACGATTCCCTTCAGGAGCCAATGGCGGAACGGGCTCAGCTGGCGGCGGGGAGGCGGGATGTGCGCCTGCCCCGGAACCGGCATCGATTCCGCGGGTGTGGTGGACATCGGCAACCTTCTTCGCAGTGCGCCTGTGTGCGCAGGAAACAGATTACCCGTCGAGGCGGGTCACCATGCCGAGACGCGGTAGTCCTTCAGGAACACGCCATGGACATCCTCGCCGCCTTCGCCGCGCACGATCGGGTCGTACACCCGAGCAGCTCCGTCCACCAGGTCGAGCGGTGCGTGGAAGCCTTCCTCCGCGAGGCGGACCTTGGTGAAATGCGGTCGTTCGTCGGTGATCCAGCCCGTGTCGACGCTGGTCATCAGGATGCCGTCCGTCTCGAACATCTCCCGTGCGCTGGTGCGCGTGAGCATGTTGAGAGCAGCCTTCGCCATGTTCGTGTGGGGGTGGCCAGGACCCTTGTAGCGACGCCCGAAGACGCCCTCCATCGCCGACACGTTCACCACGTAGGAACGGTGCTGCTCCGTCGCGGCCATCGACGCACGCAGCCGACTGATCAGGAGGAAGGGAGCCGTCGTGTTGCAGAGCTGGACTTCGAGCAGTTCCAGCGGATCGACATCCTCGATGTTCTGCGTCCAGCTGTTCACGTGGTTGATGTCGGGAACGAGCCCGCCCGCGTCGATCGCGCTGCCGTCCGCGTGGCGTGCCAGCGACGAGGAACCCGGTGCCATGGCGAGCGTGGCCAGGTCGTCTGCGGTCAGGACAGGAGCGGCCGTCTGGGCGATCGTTCCTGCGAGGGACGCGACGGACAGGATGGGATGGCTGGCGACCGACGCCTCCAGCGCCTGCGGGTGCGGATCGTTCGTGTGACCGAACGTCTCCATCTCGGGAAGGGGGCCATCCGGTAGCGGCTGGGTCTCCGCATCCGCCAGCAGCGAGTATGAGCCGGGGGAGCGTCGCACTGTCTGCGCTGCGTTGTTGATCAGGATGTCCAGCGGCCCCTGCGCTGCCACGGAATCGGCCAGTGCGACCACCTGGGCAGGGTCGCGGAGGTCGATCCCGACCACGCGAAGCCGGTGCAGCCATTCGGGAGCATCCGGGAGCGAGGAGAACCGCCGGACCGCGTCACGCGGGAACCGGGTCGTAATCGTCGTGTGCGCTCCGTCGCGCAGCAGCCGGAGTGCGATGTGCATGCCGATCTTGGCGCGACCGCCGGTCAGCAGTGCGCGTTTGCCGGTGAGATCCGTGCGGGCGTTGCGCTTGAGGTGGCTGAATGCGGCGCAGTCCGGGCAGAGCTGGTGGTAGAAGGAATCGACGACCGTGTAGTGCTTCTTGCATATGTAACAGGCGCGGGACTTGATGAGTGTGCCGGCAGTAGGTGCAGTCGTCGTGATCGCGAGCTGGATTCCGCGGGTCTCGTCGTCGATTCGGTCCGGTGCGCCCGTCGCCGTCGCTGCGACCACGGCGCGGTCGGCATCCTGAACGGCGTCGCGGAGTTCACGGCGGCGGGCCTTCTTGACGGCCTTGAACATGTGCGCGGTCGCCCGGCGGACGGTGATGAATTCGTCGCTGTCCTCGTCGAGCTCCTGCATCGCGGCGAGGACCCGGAGCGTGGTCGCGAGGTCGGCCGGGTCGATCGGGGTCTGCTGCGTTGGGGCTGCGGGCGCGGGTTCAGTGTGGGCGGGGGCAGGGGCGTCGGCGTCGGCCGGACCGTCGGGGCGGCTCAGCGGGTCGGCGGGGGTCTCGTGCAGCACCGGAGGATTCTACTCGCGACCTCCTGAATGGAAGCCCATGAAGCCTCACCAGGGGATCACTTTGACGGCTGGCAGGTCGGACCGCAGCGTGCTTGCGGGTCAGCAATGGCACAGTTAGAAATTTGAGCGTGATGACACGCCGCGCGCTACCATCGGGCCATGTATCGGCGATCGGTGTTCGCGGTGTTGCTGGCTCTCGCCGTGCCGACCCTTGTCGGCTGTTCGCTCTTGCCCGGGGCACACGAGTCGACGAATGCGGGTTTCTCGACGAGTCCAGCGAGTATGTCAAGTCCGCTCGCGACGTATCGTCCCGGGGCGGCAGTTCCGTGGCAGGTGGGCGTCACCGGAACGCTTCGACTCGTAGGCGGATGTGTTGCGATAGGCGATCGTGGGGACGTGCTCGTCTTTCCCGCAGGTGAGGCGTCATGGAACGACGGCGTTCTCACCTGGCGGCAACATAGCTACCGGGTCGGTGACACTGTCTCGTTCGGTGGGGGAGCTGACGGAAGTCCCTCTCAGGTGAACTACCTCCCGCCCGGCTGCGTTGGCCATGCGGCGTTCCTCGTCGGTTCGACCTAGGTTCTATCGATTCCGGCATAGTAGAGCGTCTTGCGAGTCCGGGCACAAACAGCTCCCGGACTGGCGCGCTGCCAGACGTTAGCCGAAGATCTCCAGAAAGCTCAGTCCGCGCAGGTCAAGGCACGTCGAGTGGTCGGTCTGCACGATCCGAACCAGAATGCTTTCGCAGACGGAGCAGCGCAGCAGCATCCCGTGGTCATCCGGGTAGAGTCGCGCAGCCGCAACGACAGCCTCGTTTCCGCAACTCACGCACTGCCCGCGAGCGCTGGTGACGTCCGCACTGAAGATGTCGGAGAGAAGCCCCGCCGCGGCGTTGCCGTCCATGTAGTCCTTGCGCGGAAAGTCGTCACGCTCGAAGTCCTCGACGAGTTCGCTCACGATGCGCCTCCGATCCCGCCATAGCGCTCTGTCTTGATCCGGTCAGGATCACGCCCTGCCTGCACGAGCCAGTCGGACACGGTCTCGACGAAACCGGTCGCGCCGCAGATGAAGAAGGCCGGATTCTCTGACGCGGGAAGGACGCTGCGAGCTAGCACATCCGCATCCAGCCGACCGGGCGCGGTCGCCCAACCCTCCGGCACGGCACGGGTGTACACGAAAGTGAGGTCCAGGGGCGCAGAAGTCCCGTGCATCGCCAGTCGCGCGAGTTCGTCGCGGTAGAAGACGGCCTCAGGGTTTCGCACGGAATACAGGAGTCTGAAGGGTGCCAGACTCGCCGACGCGGCGTGCGCGCGAATCATCGACATGAGCGGAACGACTCCGGAACCGCCGGCGATCAGCTGGGTGGGCGAGGGGTCCTCCGCATGCCACACGAACCATCCGCCCACCGGTCCTCGGACTTCGAGTTGGTCTCCGACGGACACGCCGTGCACGAGGTACGGCGAGACTTCCCCGTCGGGGAGTTCCTCGACGGTGATCTCCAGTTCGTCGCTCGGCAGCGCGGATGCGACCGAATACGACCGTACGGCCTGGTAGCCGTCAGGCGCAGTCAGCCGCACATCGACGTGCTGGCCCGGGAGATGCCCCATGAGTTTCGGCACCCGCAGGCGGAGTGTCCGCGCGTTCGAGGTCTCCTCATGGACGCCGACGACATCCGCGACCTTCCAGCTGCTGCCTACCAATAGCGTTCTTCCCGCCACGGGTCGCCGTACATGTTGTAGCCGTTCTGCTCCCAGAACCCGGGTTCGTCGCGTCGGAGCATCTCGAGGCCGCGAACCCATTTGGCGCTCTTCCAGAAGTACAGGTGCGGCACCAGCAGACGCGCGGGGCCGCCGTGCTCGGGGGCGAGATCCTTTCCGTCGAACTGGTGCGCGACCCACGCCTGGCCGTCCAGCAGATCCTTCAGCGGAACGTTCGTCGTGTAACCGCCGTACGAGTGCGCCATGGTGAATTCGCAGTCACTCTCGACGTTCTCGAAGAGGGTGTCGAGCTTCACGCCGCGCCAGCTCGTTCCGAGCTTGGACCAGCTGGTGACGCAGTGGATGTCCGTGCTCACGTCCTCCTGAGGGAGGGCCAGGAACTCGTCCCAGCTCCACCGGTAAACTTTGCCGGTCTCGTTGGTGATCGTGAACTCCCACTCGGCCTTGGCCACCTTCGGGGTCGGTCCCGCGGACAGCACGGGGAAGCCTTCCGTGAGGTACTGACCCGGCGGAAGTCGTGGATCGTCGGTGCGTCGACGACCGAGAAAGCCGTTCGAGATGATTCCCATGGTTCGCTCCTCGCTGCGGGGTAGCCGCTGGTGCACGCACGATGGCCTGCGGAACATTCGCAGCTTATTAGCACACGCCGTCGCCGGTCTATGGTGAACGTGTGACGCAGACGACAGTGACGGTTCGATACTTCGCAGCGGCAGCGGATGCTGCGGGCCGCGAAGAGGAGACGATCGCGCTCGACGACGCGACGGTCTCAGCTCTTCGAGCGGAGCTGGCGACACGCTATGGGGAGCCGATGGAACGGGTGATGCGTTCGGGATCGTTCCTGGTGGATGCGGTGGTCAGCCGGGACCCGTCACGGACGATCCGGGAGCGCGTGGATGTACTCCCTCCGTTCGCGGGCGGCTGAAGCTCGGCGTCAGACAGCTCGACGTCAGCCAGAATGTCAGGCGGGATACAGGTCGACGTCGGACGGGTCGAATGAGAGAACGACTCGGGTTCCCGGCGCGAGGTCCAGATCGGCGACGCATCCCGGCGTGACGTCTGCGGACAGCCATTCGGTCCGCACCCTGACGAGGTCGCCGTGCGGTTCGAGATCGCGCACGGTTGCGATAACGATGTTCCGCCCGTCGGCTGGCATGGACGAACGGCCACTGCGAGCGAGTTCGCGGCCAGGGAGATCGCCGTCCGGCAGATCGACGCGCACGGCTGACGGGCGGAGCGCTGCGGTGACCCGCGAGGTCGACCCCACGGTCGTCCGCTCTGCACCGGACTTCATTGCACCCGATTGTTCTGCGCCCGAGGGCTCAGTGCCCGACTGATCTGCGCCCGATTCCCCGGCAGCCTCACGGCCCGACGTGCCCGAGGCGATCTCGATCCCGTCGTCGGTGACCAGACCGGATGCGGTGCGCCGCCCAGTGAGGAGGGTGACACCAGCGAGCTGCGCGGTGAACTCGGCCCGGGGGCGCTCCAGCACGGCACGGGTCAGACCTTCCTCGACGATGTGCCCGCTGCCGACGACGACCACCCGGTCCGACAGGAGATAGGCGTCGAGCGGGTCGTGAGTGACCACGATGCAGGTTCGGTCGGCGATGACGCGGCGGAGCATCCGGCGGATGGTCGGTGCAACAGCGACATCCAGTGCCGCCAAGGGTTCGTCGAGGAGGAGCAGTCGCGGTTCGGCGGCGAGCGCACGCGCGATGGCGACCCGCTGCGCTTGGCCCCCAGACAGTTCGCCCGGTTTCCGGTCGGCGAGTTCGAGTGTCTCCGTTTCGGCGAGCCAATGGTCCGCGCGCAAGCCGGCCTCGGCGTGTGACACACCCGCGCTGCGGGGACCGAAGGCGACGTTGGCGCGCACGGTCAGATGCGGGAAGAGCAGCGGCTCCTGGGCGAGGAGGGCGACACCGCGGCGATGCGGCGCAAGCCACGTCGTGGGAGCATCGGTGAGGTCGAACAGGATGCTCTCGCCGAGACTCGCGCGACCATCGTCGGGCTGGACGAGGCCTGCCAGTATCCCGAGAAGCGTCGACTTGCCGGCACCGTTCGGTCCGAGCACAGCAAGGGTCTCACCATCGGCGACCCCGAGGGCGATGTCGAATCCGCGTTCGCTCAGACGCGCGTCGAAGTGGAGGCTCACCGTGCATTCCCCGATCGCGACAGCGCGTGTTCTTGCCCCGTCATCGCGCACTCTCCGCCCGCGACGATCGATGCGTCCGGGCCGTCACCGCGCATCCCGCAGTCGGGTCCGGGCGGGTTCGGCCGCGCCGTGGGCGACCGCGACGACGACGATGGCCACGACGACGAGCACGAGGGAGAGGGCGACGGCGGCGTCGGGGTCGGTTTCGCGGGTCAGGTAGATCTCGAGGGGCAGCGTGCGGGTGACCCCCTGGAGACTTCCGGCGAAGGTCAGCGTCGCACCGAATTCACCGAGCGCGCGCGCGAAGGAGAGCACGGCGCCGGAGACGAGGGCCGGCAGCACGAGCGGGAGTGTCACCCGCCACAGCACGGTGCTCGGACGGGCCCCGAGGGTCGCGGCGACGGCCTCGAATCGCGTGCCCGCAGTCCGGAGCGCTCCTTCGAGGCTGAGGATGAGAAACGGCAGGGCGACGAAGGTCTGGGCGAGGATGACGGCCGTGGTGCTGAAGGCGATGGTGATCCCCAGGAAGTCGAACGTGGACCCCAGCAGACCCCGCCGTCCGAACAGGTACAGCAGTGCGAGACCGCCCACGACGGGTGGGAGCACGAGCGGCAGCAGCACGAGCGCACGCAGGATGCGCTGCCCGCGGAAGGAGGTCCGAGCCAGGACGACCGCCATCGGCACGCCGAGGACGACGCAGAGGATGGTCGCGACGAGCGATGTGCGCAGGCTCAGCAGGAGGGCGTCGATCGACGACTGCGAGGTGATCAGCGGGATGAAGTCCGACCAATCGACGCGGGTCACCAGGGCGACCAGCGGAAGCACGATGAAGAGCGCGCCGACGACGGCGACGGCGACGATCCAGCGTGGTACGCCGAACCGTTCCGCGGTCCTACGGTTTGCCGAACCCTGCGGCACTCAGCACCTTCTGTCCTTCTGGGCCGGAGACGAATTGCACGAAGGCTTCGGCGAGCTCGCTCGGCGGCGACGTCCTCAGCACCGTGATCGGGTAGGTGTTCACGACGTTCGCGGCTTCGGGGAACGGAACGGATTCGACGTTCGATCCGGCACCCTTGACGTCCGTGACGTAGACGATCCCCGCATCCGCCTCTCCGGCGCTCACCTTTCCGAGCACGTCGGTGACCGACGACTCCTCACTGACGGGATGCAGCTTCACCCCGGTCGACAACTCGACCTTCGCAGTGGCGGCACCGCACGGAACCTGCGGTGCGCAGACCACGACCTTGGCTCCCGGGTTCGCGAGGTCGTTCCAGCCGGTGACCTTCGCGGGGTTGCCGGGAGGGACAGCGATGGCGAGCACGTTCGTCGCGAAATCGACGGGTGCGCCGCTGGCGAGACCGG
This sequence comes from Leifsonia sp. Ger2509, assembly GCF_055231915.1. NCBI lineage: Bacteria > Bacillati > Actinomycetota > Actinomycetes > Micrococcales > Microbacteriaceae > Leifsonia > Leifsonia sp. Ger2509. The sequence continues at coordinate 877,160 of NZ_JBUYVB010000003.1, read as the reverse complement.
CGTCGGTGACTTTCTTCATGTTGGTCTCGTCGGCGGAGGCGAAGACGGATGCGGGAGCACCCTCTTTGATCTGCGAGACCAGATCGCTCGAACCGGCGAAGGAGAAGGTGACTGTGGCGCCCGGGTGCGCCTTCTGGAAGTCGTCGCCGATCTCGGTGAACGTCTTCGTCAGGGAGGCGGCGGCGAACACGGTGATGGATCCGCTGTGACCGGAGGTGGACGCGGACGGCGTCGGTGTGGTGCCACCGGGATCGGCCGCGGAGCATGCGCTGACGCCTGCGACGAGTGCCGCCGCAAGGGATGCCGCTCCGACCAGACGACGAAGGCGACGACCCGTTGCCGGAGCGAGGGAGAAGCGCATCCCGTTCAGTCCTTTCCGAGGGGTGTCTCGACGATGACCGTGGTCGCCTTGACGACGGCGATGGCGACGGAACCGGGCTCGAGACCGAGTTCCCGAACGGCTTCGCTGCTCATGAGCGACACGACGCGGTGCGGCCCGCACTGCAGTTCGACCTGCGCCATGACTTTGTCGGTGATGATCTCGGTGACGAGGCCGACGAACCGGTTGCGGGCGGAGCGACCGACCACGGATGGGTCGGCGGGCAGCATGGCGTTGCTCTTGGCGAGCCTGGCGAGGGAGAGCCCGTCGACCACCGTGCGCCCCGCGTCGTCGTGGCTGCTCTCGAGGGTTCCCGCGTCGATCCACCGCCGAACGGTGTCGTCACTCACTCCGAGGTACTGCGCGGCATCTTTCACCCGAATCTGCGGCATGATTCATATCGTAGAGCCGAATCTGCGGATCGGCACCGGCTTGTGCGGACTGGTGAACCGCGCGGAGCTACAGCCCCACCCACTCGGAGACGCCGTCACTGAAATGCTGGCGTTTCCAGATCGGCACCTCGGCCTTGATCCGCTCGACGAGTTCGGCGCACGCGGCGAAGGCTTCGGCACGGTGGGGAGCGGCGACGACGGCGAGCAGGGCGAGGTCGCCGACGGCGAGCGAACCGACCCGGTGGACCGCTGCGACGGGGAGTCCAGTGCTGTCGGAGACGGACCGGCAGCATTCGAGCAGGAACCGCTCGGCGTCGGGATGCGCCTGATATTCGAGGAGAGTGACCCCGCGCCCGCCATCATGGTCACGGACGATCCCCTGGAAGCCGACGAGCGCGCCGTTGGCCGCTGAAAGCACGACGGCATCGAGTTCGCCGGGCCGGATAGGCTCTGCGCTGATCCGTGCGACGGTCGCGGCTGTCCTGTCGGCGGCCTCAGTCATGGTGGTGTCCCGCCGATTTCGTCGTCTCGTCGTGCCTGGCCGAGCCCGACACCTGGTCGATCAGGTGAGACAGGATGCCGTCGAGGACGTCCAGCCCGTCTCTGACGCCGCCGGGGGACCCGGGAAGGTTCACGACGACGGTGCGGCCGGACGTGCCGGCGAGTCCCCGACTGAGGGCGGCTGCGGGTGTCGTGGCAAGGCCACGCGCACGGAGCGCCTCGGCGACCCCGGGCAGTTCCCGGTCGAGAACCGCGGCGGTGGCTTCGGGCGTGGCATCGGTAGGCGAGACACCGGTGCCGCCGGTGGTGATGACCACGGACGGCTGGTCCCGCACCGCGGCGGCCAATGCTGCCGCGACGTCGGCGTCCGCCACGACGACGGGCGCATCCAGGGTGAATCCGCGCGCGGCGAGCCAGTCCACGATGAGGGGTCCTGTGGTGTCGTCGCGTTCGCCGGCCGCGGCCCGCGTGGAGGCGACCAGAACACGTGCGGTGCGCGGAGCGGATTGCCAGGGAGTCGACAGCACCTCGGTCTGTGCGCGGTCGGCATCGTCGGAGCCCGCGGAGGCGTCGGCGCCTGCAGTGCCGTCGGAGCCCTCGCGTCCGCGCTCCCAGCGCCCGCGCTTGCCGCCGCTCTTGAAGTCGAGGCGGATATCGGTGAGCGTTGAGCCCGGATCCACGGCCTTGATCATGTCGTGGAGGGTCAGGCCGGCGATGGCGACCGCGGTGAGGGCCTCCATCTCCACCCCGGTCCGGCCGGTCGTCTTGGCGATCGCTTCGATGTCGATCGTCGATTCGCCCAGCTCGAAGATGACCGTGACGCCGGTCAGCGGCAGGGGGTGGCAGAGCGGGATGAGGTCCGAGGTCCGCTTGGCCCCTGCGATCCCGGCGATCCGCGCGGTTGCGAGGACATCCGCTTTGGGCAGCCCGTCGGCGCGCACGAGGGCCACGACCTCTGCGGTGGTCTGCACCCGTCCACGCGCGATCGCGACGCGTGCCGTCTCCGCCTTGTCACTGACGTCGACCATGCGGGCGCGCCCCTCGGAGTCGATGTGCGAGAGCGTGTCGTCACTGTTCACAGCATCCACACTGCCACGTTCTCTCCGGCCTCGAGGTGCGTGGTCTCGAGCGGGATGTCGATCAGCACGTTCGCGCGTGCCATCGCGGCGACGAGGTGGGAGCTGGGACCTGCGACCACCTCGACCGTGCCGTCATCGCGGGTGATGCCGCGCAGGAACTGCCTCTTGCCCTGGACGGACTCGATCGCAGCCGACACGCTCCGCGTCTCCCGCGCGTCCGCGGGGAGGCCGGCGACACGGCGGAGGAGCGGCGCGAGGAACACCGCGAACGAGACCTGGGTGCTCACCGGGTTGCCGGGGAAGCACACGACGGGCACTCCATCGATGACGGCGGTGCCCTGCGGGCCGCCCGGCTGCATGGCCACGGTGCCGACGGATGCGCCCAGCGGCTCGAGCACCTCGCGCACGACCTCGAAAGCCCCTTTCGAGACCCCGCCGGAGGTGATCACGAGATCGGATGCGCCCACCACCTCGTCGAGGATGCGGCGGAACTCCGCGGGGTTGTCGTCACTGCTGGCGGCGACGGAGAGGTCGGCGCCGGCCTCCACAATGCCGGCCGAGAGTGCGACGCGGTTGGCGTCGAAGATCCGGCCCACCTCGAGTTCCTCGTCGTGGGCGACGAGCTCGGCACCGGTGGTGATCACTCCGACACGGAGTCGTCGACGCACCTCCACCTCGGCGATGCCCGACGCTGCGAGAGCCGCGAGGTGTCGTGGTGCAAGACGGGTAGCGGCTCCGACGACCCGATCGCCGCGCCGGAGATCGCTCCCGCGTTCCCGGACGAACTCGCCGGCTGCCCGAGCGCGCGCGACGGTCACGATCGCTCCGTCGAGTGCGTCGTCCCGGCCGAGGACGAGCTCTGTGTCTTCGACAGGGATGACCGCGTCGGCACCGTCGGGCATCGGAGCGCCGGTCATGATCCTGAGCGCGGTCCCGGCGATGAGCCTGACGGGGGAGGCGTGGCCCGCGGGGATGTCACCGGTGACTTCGAGCGCAATCGGCGTCGAGGTCACGTCGGCCGCCCTGACGGCGAAGCCGTCCATCTGCGCGTTGCGGAAGAGCGGGAGATCGACATCGCTGTGGATGTCCGTCATCGTGACGCGGCCGAGCGCTGCGTGCAGCGCGACCGTCTCGGTGCCGAGGGCGTCGATCGCGGGAGTGAGCATCCGCTCGATGAGCTGGGCGTGGTCGTCGACGGTCGCTGCGGGCGTCATGGGTTCAGTATCGCGCAGGGAACGGTAGTGGGACGGGTCAGTAGCGCATCATCCCGGGGTCGATCTCGCGCGCCCAGGCATCGATCCCGCCGACGAGGACCACCGTGTCTGCGACACCCGCTTCGATCAGCAGTCTGCGGGCGTGCTCGGCACGCGGTCCGTAATGGCAGTAGATGACCACGCTGGCATCGCGCAGGGCTGTCGCCACCCCTTCGGCGTCCTCGTCGAGGTCGGCTTCGAGTTCACCGAGCGGGACGAGCGCGGAACCGGGGACGGAGGCGAGCTCGGCCTCCCACGGCTCGCGGACGTCGATGATCGTGACCTTCTCGCCGCGCTCGAGGAGTTCGTGGAGCGCCTGGACGCTCAACCCGCCCCCGGTCCGTTCGACGAGCGACGGGATGTGCTGAGCCTCGGGAGCGCTGGCCGCTGACGTGCTCGCCGTTGACGTGCTTGCCGCGGGCGTCCCCTCCGCGATCCCGCAGAAGAGGTCGTAATCGATGAGGCCCGTGACCGGCTCGGCCAGCGGGTCACGCTCGTAGCGCACCTCGCGGAAGGTCCCGCGCAGCCCGTCGTGGACGACAGCGCGCCCGAGAAGCGGCTCCCCGATCCCGGTGACGAGGGCGATCGCCTGGGTCACCATGAGACCGCCGATGACGGTGCAGACGGGAGGAAGGGCCCCCGCCTCCTGGCAGCTCGCCACGGATCCGGGTCTGGGTGGTGTGGGGAAGAGATCGCGATAGGTGGGGCCGTACCGCGCCCAGCTGACACCGACTTGGCCGCCGAACTGGTGCACAGCGCCCCAGACCGCGGGGATCCCGGCCAGTGTCGCGGCATCGTCGACGAGGTAGCGGGTCGGAAAGTTGTCACTCCCGTCGAGTACGAGGTCGAACCCGGCGAAGAGTTCGAGGGCGTTCGACGTGTCGAGCATCGCTCCGACCGGGATGACACGCGTCTCGGGATCGAGGGCCGTGATGGTGTCCCGGGCTGAGGCGACCTTCGAGCGGCCGACATCCGAGGGCGTGTGGATCGTCTGGCGGGGGAGATTGCTGGTCTCGACCGCATCCGCATCCACGACGCCGATGGTTCCGAAGCCGGCGGCGGCAAGAGCCGGGATGATCGCGCTCCCCAGCCCGCCTGCGCCGACGACGAGCACGCGGGCCGCACGGATGCGCCGCTGGGCTTCGTCGCCGAAACCGGGCAGCGCGAGCGTGCGGGAGTATCGTTCGAGCCGCGCCGGCGAGAGGGCGGGCCCCGGTTCTACGAGTGGTCCCGGTTCGGTCATGAGCTCCACCCTACGTTCAGGAGACCGTCACCGAGATCTGGTGCAGGCCGGTCGCGCCGTCGGGTACGACATCGGCCACCTTGGCTGTCTGCACCATCCCGTTGTTGTCGGTCGCACGCACGCGCAGGGTGTGGTGCCCGCTCTCGGCCGGCCACACCCACTTCCACTGGCGCCAGGTGTCGACCGAGATCGCGTCCGCGAGGGTGGCATCGTTCCACGACCCGTCGTCGACCTGGACCTGCACGCGGCTGACGCCGACATGCTGCGACCAGGCGACACCGGCCACGACGACATCGCCCGCCTTCACGGTCGCGCCGCCGGACGGCACATCGATGCGCGACGAGAGCTTCACAGGTCCCCGCTCCGACCAGCCGCGGTCGGTCCAGTACGACGTGGCCAGGTCGAAGCGCGTCACGTCGAGTTCGACCACCCATTTCGTCGCGGACACGTACCCGTAGAGGCCGGGCACGACCATCCGCACCGGGTAGCCGTGCTCGAGTGGCAATGGCTGGCCGTTCATCCCGACAGCGAGGATGGCGTTCCGGTCGTCGGTCAGGGCCTCGAGCGGAGTGCTCGCCGTCCAGCCGTCCTGGCTGCGCGAGAGGACCATGTCGGCATTCGATTTCGGTTTCGCCTGGGCGAGCAGGTGACGGATGGGGTAGCCCAGCCAGGTGGCATTGCTGATCAGGTTTCCGCCCACCTCGTTCGAGACGCAGGTGAGGGTGGTCGAACTCTCTTCGAGCGGCAGGGCGAGCAGTTGCGCGAAGGTGAGCTCGACCTCGTTCTCGACCATGCCGGTGATCTTGAGCTTCCACGTGGACGGATCGATGCCAGGGACCTGCAGTGCGGTGTCGATCCGGTAGAACTGGCCGTTCGGCGTGATGATAGGCGACAGGCCCGGCACCGCGAACGACGCGCCGGCGGGGATGGGAGCTGAAGGCACGGCCGGTGCGGGGAGGTGGAATGCGGCGCGGGCGGCGGACGCGGCGCGATACCCGGCGGAGATCGCCTGGCCGAGCACGATGCCGATGATGCCGAGTCCGGCTGTCGCTCCGGTCGCGGTCACGAACTTGCGGCGAGTGACACTGCCGTTGGGCGCGAGGCGGGTGGGCACCGTCGCGTTGAGCATCCGGATGAGCACGGTGAGCAGCACGGCCGCGACCACCATGGCGACGAGCGACGGCACGGCGTCCCAGAGCGAGGCGGACGCCCGCGTGAGCGCCGCCAGCACACCGAGGGCCCCGCCCAGGACGATCAGGATGCGTCCCCACGGCGGCCGGCGGGCTTCGACGATTCCTGCCAGGGCTGCGCCGACGAGCAGCACGAGCGCGAGGCTGATGATCAGGACGGCCTTGTCGTTGGTGCCGAACACTGAGATCACGGCCTCTTTGAGCCACGCGGGCACGAGGTCGATGACGGCGGCGCCGACGACGAGGATGGGGCTGCCGTTCTGGGCGATGAACGAGCTGACGAGCTCGGCCGCACCGATGCCGGCGAGGACCGCGGCGATGCCGACGGCGGCCGCGAGCCACCAGGGCGCGCGCCGGGGTGCAGGCGGCACGGCGGGCGCCGAACTCTGCGTGGGGGAGTCTCGGACGACCATGGTCTGAGCCTACGAGCGAATGCTGTGCTTCCGACGTGGATGTCGGCCGTGGTCTCAGCGTGCGAATGCATGCCAGTCTTGAAGCATCATGGCCGTCGTCCTTCCGAAGTCCCGCATCCTCTCCGTCGCCGACCTTCCGTCACCGGATCCGGATGCGGCACCGGAGGAGCAAGGGATCGACGAGGATGCGGTCTACGAGGCATTCGTCGCGTGGGTCGAGGCGGGTGGCATCACCCTCTACCCGGCGCAGGACGAGTCGGTGATCGACATCGTCTCGGGGGCGAATCTGATCCTCAGCACCCCCACCGGGACCGGCAAGTCGCTGGTGGCGGTCGCGGCGCACTTCACAGCGCTGGCCCGCGGCATCCGCACGTTCTACACGGCGCCGATCAAGGCGCTCGTGTCGGAGAAGTTCTTCTCGCTCGTCGACATCTTCGGTGCGGAGAACGTGGGCATGATGACCGGCGACTCCGCCGTGAACCCGGATGCGCCGATCATCTGTTGCACGGCGGAGATCCTCGCCAACCTGGCGCTGCGCCACGGCGCGGACACTCCGGTCGGCCAGGTCGTCATGGACGAGTTCCATTTCTACGCGGACCCGGATCGCGGCTGGGCCTGGCAGGTGCCGCTGCTCACGCTGCCGAAGGTGCAGTTCGTCCTGATGTCGGCGACGCTCGGGGATGTCACGGCGCTCGCCGAGGACCTCACGAAGCGGACGGGACGCGAGACGGCCACGGTGACGGGGGTGGAGCGCCCTGTTCCGCTGCACTACTACTACGAGACGACCCCGGTGCACGAGACCGTGGACGACCTGCTCAGCACGGGGCAGGCACCTGTGTACATCGTGCACTTCTCCCAGCTCGCCGCGCTCGAACGTGCGCAGGCGCTGTCGAGCGCGCGCATCGCCAGCCGCGAGCAGCGGGATGCGATCGCAGAGCTGATCGGGGAGTTCCGCTTCACGACGAGCTTCGGCAAGACGCTCTCCCGGCTGATCAGGGCCGGCATTGGCGTGCACCATGCCGGCATGCTCCCCAAGTACCGCCGGTTGGTCGAACAGCTCGCCCAGCGCGGCCAGCTGCGCGTGATCTGCGGGACCGACACGCTCGGCGTCGGGATCAACGTGCCCATCCGCACGGTGCTGCTGACGGCGCTGACCAAGTTCGACGGGGTTCGGATGCGGCAGCTGAACGCCCGCGAGTTCCACCAGATCGCCGGCCGCGCCGGGCGTGCCGGCTATGACACCGCCGGCACGGTCGTCGTGCAGGCGCCGGAGCACGAGACGGAGAACCTGAAGGCCATCGAGAAGGCGGGCGACGACCCGAAGAAGCGGCGCAAGATCGTCCGCAAGAAGGCACCGGAGGGCTTCGTGTCCTGGGGCGAGCCGTCGTTCCTCAAACTGGTCGACGCCCAGCCGGAGACCCTGACCTCGAGCATGCAGATCACCAGCGCCATGATCATCAACGTGGTCGCCCGCGGCGGCGATGTGTTCGGCCACGTCCGCTCGCTCGTCTTCGACAATCACGAGCCGTGGCGTCGCCAGCTCGCCCTCGCCCGCCGCGCGCTCGGCATCTACCGCACGCTGCTGACGGCAGGCGTCGTCGAGGCGGTCCCTGCCCCCGACGGCTCCAAGCACATCCGCCTCACCGTCGACCTGCAACCGAACTTCGCGCTGAACCAGCCGCTCTCGCCGTTCGCGCTCGCCGCGTTCGAACTGCTCGACCCCGGCACGGAGGACGCGCCGAACCCGACCTACGCACTCGACGTGATCTCGGTGGTCGAGGCGACGCTCGACGACCCCCGGCCGGTGCTGTCCGCCCAGCAGTTCACGGCACGCGGCGAGGCCGTCGCAGCGATGAAGGCCGACGGGATCGAGTACGACCAGCGCATGGAGCTGCTCGAGGAGGTCACTCATCCGAAGCCGCTCGGCGACCTGCTGTCCGCCGCGTTCGAGACCTACGCGCAGAGCCAGCCGTGGGTGAACGACTTCGAGCTGAGCCCGAAGTCGGTCGTGCGCGACCTGTACGAACGGGCGATGACGTTCGGCGAGTTCATCGCCTTCTACAAGCTCGCGCGCTCGGAGGGGGTCGTGCTCCGGTACCTCTCCGACGCCTACCGGGCCCTCGGCCAGACGGTGCCGTCCGAGCTGCGCAACGACGATCTCCGCGACATCATCGAGTGGCTGGGCGAGCTCGTCAGGCAGGTCGACTCGAGTCTCCTCGACGAATGGGAGGAGCTCGTGCACCCGGATGCGGCCCGGCACGCGGCCGAGGCCGCAGCCATCGCGCCCCCGGTCCCGAAGAATGTGACGACCAACCGGCGGGCCTTCCTGGTTCTCGTGCGCAACGAGCTCTTCCGCCGAGTGCAGCTGGCCGCCCTCGACAAATTCGAGGAGCTCGGAGCGCTCGAAGCGGAAGCCGCCGCGCTGTCGGGGCCGGATGCGGGGGGCGCGGGTCCTGGCACACCGGCCGTGCCGAGCTTCACCGCACTCGACTGGGCGGATGCGCTCGAGGCGTACTTCGCGGAGCACGACGCGATCGGCACGGATGCGGACGCCCGCAGTTCGGCGATGATCATCGTCGACGAGACGACGGCGGCATCCGACGGGGTCTGGCGGGTGCGGCAGATCTTCGCCGATCCGGCGGGCGATCACGACTGGGGCATTTCCGCCGACGTCGACCTCCCGGCCTCGGCGGACGCCGGTGTCGCCGTCATCCGGGTGCGGGCGGTCGACCGGCCCTGACCGGCAGCCCGGCGGTCCCGCGGGAGATTGAGCCGATTCCAAGGCAATGGGGGACGCAGCGCGCTGCCGGTCCGGTCTAATCTCGGAAGGTGACCGTCGAGACGCGCACCACCTCTTCCCTGGAAGTGCCGGTGACCGGCGGAACCATTCGCGGCGTCAGCGAGCGTGGTCTGGATGCGTGGCGCGGCATCCCCTACGCGGCCCCGCCGATCGGGCGGCTGCGTTTCCGCGCGCCGCACCCCGTCGTCCCCTGGGAGGGCGTGCGCCTCGCCGCGGTGAACGGCAAGGTCTCGCCGCAGGCCCATCGCGGCCAGTTCCTCGGCGCGAAGCCCGGAACTCCGATGGGGGAGGACTGCCTGACCCTGGAGGTGCTCCGGCGCGAGGGCGGCCACGCGGAGCCCGCGCCGGTCATGGTGTTCATCCATGGTGGTGCATACAGCGTCGGATCGGTCGGCTCCGTCCCGCGCAACGGCGAGACCCTCGCGCGACGCGGCGGGATCGTCTTCGTGGCGATGAACTATCGGCTGGGAGCGCTCGGCTACCTCGACTTCACCCGCTATTCGACGCCGGAACGCCCGTTCGAGAGCAACCTGGGCCTCCGCGACCAGGTGGCGGCGCTCGAATGGGTACGCGACAACATCGGGTCGTTCGGAGGCGACCCCGGCAACGTGACCGTGTTCGGCGAGTCGGCCGGGGCGAACGCCGTTACCACCCTGATGACGACCCCTGCAGCACGGGGACTGTTCCACCGGGCCATCGCCCAGAGCGCTCCGCCCAACGCGATCTACCTTCCGGAGCTGACAGCTAAATGGGCCGGTGAGTTCGTCGAACTGCTGAGCGCAGAGGTCGACCCCGCGAGCGTCGAGTCCACGACGCCCGAAGACGCGGTGACCCTGCTCGAACACGCGGGCACCGCTGCGATCGTGCGGGCGACGACAGCGTTGCAGCTTCGGACACCGGACGAGAACCCAGGCACGATCTGCCTGTGCCCCGTGATCGACGGCGACTACCTGCCGGTGCGACCACTGGATGCGTTCAAGAGCGGAGACGCGCATCCGGTGCCCCTGATCATCGGGACCAACGACCGCGAGGGCTCCCTGTTCATCGGCCGGCTGGACATCCTTGCGACCTCGCCTCCGCGCATCCGGGCGATCTTCTCCCGCACCCGCAAGAAGACGCGCAAGGCGATCAAGCGGGAGTATCCGGGGCTGCCCGAGCGGAGGGCGGCCGCGGACTTCGCCGGCGACTACTCGTTCTGGTACCCGAGCATCAAAGTGGGCGAGCGGCACGCGCGGTTCGCGCCTGTGCACTTCTACCGGTTCGACATCGCACCGCGCCTGGTCCGCATGCTCGGCTTCGACGCCACCCACGGGCTCGAACTGTTCGCCGTCTTCGACCGGATGGATTCGCTGTTCGGACGCGCCATGACCGTCCTCGGCGGCAGGCGGGCGTTCATCGCGGCAGGCGAGCGGATGCAGCGCCGCTGGCTCGCATTCGCTGCGACCGGCGACCCGGACGGCCCGCTTCCGGCGGGATCCGACCTGGCGCCTGCCCCACGGGATCCCGCCTGGCCGCGCTACGACGCCGCCTCGGACGACGACTACCGGCTCACGCTGATCATCGACCGGAAGGACCGGATCGAGTCGGATCCGCGCGCGACGAAGCGGGTCGCCTGGCAGGAGTTCGTCCCGCACGTGTGAGACCGAGTTTGACCATCGCGGCGCGGCATGTGAGTATCGTCGTGGTTGTCGAACGGCACCGGTCGGTTTGCATGAAATCCAGGTGAATTACGCCCGGTATTCCACGAGAAGGGCGCTGGTGGATCTCACCCTCATCGTTGTCCTGGTCATCGTCCTCGCGTTGTTCTTCGACTTCACGAACGGTTTCCACGACACCGCGAACGCCATGGCGACGCCGATCGCGACCGGAGCGATGCGGCCGAAGGTCGCTGTCGCCCTCGCGGCGGTGCTCAACCTCGTCGGAGCCTTCCTGTCGACCGAGGTCGCGAAGACCATCTCGGGCGGCATCATCAAAGAGGGTCCGGGCGGGGTGCAGATCACTCCTGAACTGATCTTCGCCGGTCTGATCGGCGCGATCATCTGGAACATGGTCACCTGGCTCTTCGGGCTCCCCTCGAGTTCCAGCCATGCACTGTTCGGCGGGCTGATCGGAGCCACGATCGTCGGCGTCGGGGTGCAGGCGGTCGACTTCGTCGTCGTGCTCGACAAGGTGATCCTGCCCGCGATCATCGCCCCGTTCACCGCGGGCCTCGTGGCCTATGCCGCGACGAAGCTGGCGTACGCGGTCACACGCCGGTTCGACGGGAGACCGGATGGCCGGGGCGGCTTCCGTGTCGGCCAGATCTTCTCGTCGTCGCTCGTCGCCCTCGCCCACGGCACCAACGACGCCCAGAAGACCATGGGCGTCATCACGCTCACCCTGATCTCGGCCGGCCTGCAGCCTACGGGGAGCGGTCCTGAACTCTGGGTGATCACAGCATGCGCGCTCGCGATCGCGCTGGGTACCTACACGGGCGGCTGGCGCATCATCCGCACCCTGGGAACGGGTCTCACCGCCATCAAGCCCGCGCAGGGCTTCGCGGCGGAGACGAGCACGGCGGCCACGATCCTCGCGTCGAGCCACCTCGGCTTCGCGCTCTCCACCACCCAGGTCGCCTCGGGCTCGGTGATCGGCTCCGGCCTCGGCCGGCGCGGCGCATCGGTGCGCTGGGGCACTGCGGGACGCATCGGGGTCGGCTGGCTCCTGACTCTTCCGTCTGCGGCCGTCGTTGGCGGCATCGCTGCCTGGATCGCTAGCTTCGGTCCGATCGGCATCCTCGTGGATGTGGTCGTCGGGGTCGTGGTCATCGTCGTGATCTTCATCATCTCGAACCGCAACCGCGTCGACAGCACGAACGCGGTCAGCCCTGGCGCTGTCGCCGGCGTCACGGGCGTGAGCGAAGTCGCCCAGTCCGGCACTGTCGTGAAGATCAAGAAGGTCAAGCCCCTGAAACGGCCGAAGCAGCGCAAGCGGCCGCGCGATCCCGAGGAGGAACGCGCGTGATCGACTGGGGATCGTTCTTGTCGGTGGCGCTCGCGTCACTCATCTCGACCTGTGTGGTCGTCGGACTCTACTCGCTGGGCGTGCGGCTCCTGGCCGCAGCGGGCCGTGCACTGCAGGTCGACCCGGTCGAGTTCACGGATGCCATCACCGTCGTCACACCGGCCGAGGCGGCTGCCGCCGCCAAGCGCGCCCGCAAGGCGGAGAAGAAGAACCCGCTGACCGCCGGGCAGAAACGCACAGCGCTTCTCGCTGCGTACACCTGCTTCACCCTGTGCGGGCTCGCGGTCCTCTACGGTATCTACCTGATCGTCCCCTACTTCCACCAGTAGGCAGCGGTCCGCGCGGTTGTCAGGCGCCCGCGTTCGATAGACAGAATGGCCGCTGGAAGCCGCCTCACACGCCACTGCGTCTGTCCGGTTCCCGTCCCGTGCGGACCTAGGATTGAGCCATGACCCACGGCGAGATCGCCGGCACCGTAGCCGGCCTCCGTTCGACGTTCGAGGCGGGGACCACGAAGCCCCTCGCCTGGCGCGTCGATCAGTTGAAAGCACTCCGGCGCATGCTCACCGAGCGCGGAGGCGATTTCGAGTCGGCGCTGCAGAGCGACCTCGCCAAGAACCCGACAGAGTCGCAGCTCGCCGAGATCGGTTTCGTCGTCGGCGAGATCGACCACGCGCTGAAGCATCTGCGGTCCTGGCTGCGTCCGCGCTCCGTCCGCGTGCCGGGCGCGGTGATGCCGGCCCGCGCATCCGTCATCCGTGAACCGCTCGGCGTCGTCCTGGTCATCGCGCCGTGGAACTACCCCGTGCAGCTGCAGTTGGCTCCCGTCGTCGGCGCCCTCGCGGCGGGCAACGCGGTCGTGATGAAGCCGAGCGAACTCGCGCCGGCGACGTCCGCGACGATCGCGCGCCTCGTGCCGCTGTACCTCGATACGCGCGCAGTCGCCGTGGTCGAGGGCGGGGTCGACGAGACGACCGAACTCCTGGCGCAGCGGTTCGATCACATCTTCTTCACGGGCAACAGCCGGGTGGGTCGCATCGTGATGGCCGCCGCCGTCGCCAACCTGACCCCCGTCACCCTCGAGCTGGGAGGCAAGTCGCCGGTCTACGTCGACGACAGCGTCGACATCGACGCGGCCGCGAAGCGGATCGCCTGGGGCAAGTTCATGAACGCGGGCCAGACCTGTGTCGCGCCCGACTACCTGCTCGCCACGGCGGACGTCGCCCGGCGGCTCGAGCCCGCGCTGATCGCCGCCACCCGCGAACTGTACGGCGACGACCCCGCCGCGAACCCGGACTACGGCCGCATCGTCAACGAGCAGCACCTCGTGCGCCTCACCAGCCTGCTCGATTCGGGTCGTGCGGTGGTCGGCGGCGACTCGGACACCGCATCCCGTTACCTCGCACCGACGGTGCTCGCCGACGTCCAGCGCGACGCGCCGATCATGCAGGACGAGATCTTCGGCCCGATCCTGCCGATCGTCACGGTCAGCGGACTCGACGACGCCATCCGGCACATCACAGCAGGGGACAAGCCCCTGGCGCTCTACGTCTTCAGCGAGAACGACAAGGTCCGCAGGCGTTTCCTCACGGAGACGAGCTCCGGTGCCATCGGATTCGGCATCCCTGCCGCGCACCTCGCCGTCCCCGGCCTCCCGTTCGGCGGGGTCGGCGAGAGCGGGACCGGCGGATACCACGGCGACCACTCGCTGCGAACGTTCAGCCACGAGAAGGCCGTGTTGAGCAAACCGCTGAAGCCTGACACGATCCGCCTGATCTCGCCCCCGTACACGGCCGGTAAAGACCGGTTCATCCGGGGCCTCCTCAGGAAGCTCGGTTGACACCATGTCCCGAGGTTCGCGCGCTAAAGTCGACTCGTCGACAGCCACGAGCACGCCGATGACGAAATACAATGCCACCGCACAACGACAGGCAATGGAGCCACCAGTGAATACCCCGAGCAGTACCGCAACAGCCCCCCGCACCAGCCCGATCCCCCTCATCGATGCGTCGGAGAACGTCTCGGACGTCCCGACCACGGCGGTCGACCACGGTCCCGTCCGCACCGAAAGCGACTCCCTGGGAGCCCGCGACGTCCCGGCAGACGCCTACTGGGGTGTGCACACCTCCCGGGCACTCGAGAACTTCCAGATCGCCAAGCGCCCGATCTCCGTCTACCCCGACCTCATCGTCGCGCTCGCCAGCGTCAAGCAGGCCGCCGCGCGCGCCAACCTCGAGATCGGCGTCCTGGATCCGCACAAGGCCGACCTCATCGACCGTGCCTGCCAGCTCATCATCGACGGCGGTTTCCACGACCAGTTCGTGGTCGGCGTGATGCAGGGCGGGGCCGGCACCTCCACCAACATGAACGCCAACGAGGTCATCGCCAACCTCGGCCTCGAACTCGACGGCCACGCCAAGGGCGAATACCAGTACCTCCACCCGATCGACGACGTCAACCGCAGCCAGAGCACGAACGACACGTACCCGACGGCGATCAAGATCTCGCTGACCTTCGCGCTCTCCCACCTGCTGGACGAGCTGGCGCTGCTGCGCGACTCGTTCGCGCGCAAGGGCGTCGAGTTCCGGCATGTGCTGAAGGTCGGCCGCACGCAGTTGCAGGATGCCGTTCCGATGACGCTCGGCCAGGAGTTCCACGGTTTCGCCACCACCCTCACCGAGGACCACGCGCGCCTCACCGAGACCAAGTGGCTGCTCGCCGAGATCAACCTCGGTGCGACCGCGATCGGCACGGGAATCACCGCCGACCCCGGCTACGCCCCTGCCGCCTGCCGCCACCTCGTCGAGATCACCGGCCTCCCGCTGGAGACGGCGCCCGACCTCATCGAGTCGACCAGCGACGCGGGCGCCTTCATGTCGTTCAGCGGATCGCTCAAGCGTTCCGCGATCAAGCTGTCGAAGATCTGCAACGACCTGCGGCTGCTCTCGAGCGGTCCGCAGGCCGGTCTCGGCGAGATCAACCTGCCGCCGCGGCAGGCAGGCTCCAGCATCATGCCAGGCAAGGTCAACCCGGTCATCCCCGAGGTCGTCAACCAGATCGCGTTCTCGGTCGCAGGCGCGGATGTGACGGTCACCATGGCAGCGGAGGGCGGGCAGCTGCAGCTCAACGCCTTCGAGCCCGTGATCGCGCACTCGCTCCTTCAGTCCATCACCTGGATGACCCAGGGGTTCCACACGCTGCGCGTGAACTGCATCGACGGGATCACCGCCAATGAGGAACGCCTCGGTGCGATGGTCGGCTCGTCCGTCGGGGTGATCACGGCCCTGATGCCGTACATCGGCTACTCGGCCGCCGCGGCGCTTGCGAAGACGGCGCTCCTCACGGGCGGAAACGTTGCAGACCTGATCGTCGAAGCCAACCTGATGAGCCGTGAAGAGGTCACCAAGCTCCTGTCTCCCGCGCGTCTCAGCGGTCTCGAGGCGATCACGACCGCCATCCCGGTCATCGAGCAGGCCTGATCGGGGTCCGGCCGCCTTCTGACGCGCGTCGCCTGGTCGGGCCGGACAAGCCTGATCAGGTGACGCGGCAGTAGGTCGTGAGGTAGCCGATCCCGCCGATCGACACCGTCACGGTGGAGCGGTCGCGCAGGAACACCGGCGGGGTGCGGGAGTAACCCGCGCCGCCCGGGCTGCCTGTCGAGATCAGCGTTCCGGGCTGCACGGTGGCCGACCGCGACAGGAAGGCGATGATCTCGGCGACGCTGCGAACCATGTCGGCCGTGGACGCATCCTGCAGGATCGCGCCATCGACATTCGTCGTGAGCCAGAGGTCCTGCGGATCGGCGATCTCGTCAGCGGTGACGACGACGGGCCCGTTCGGCGTGAATCCGTCGAAGGACTTGCAGCGGGACCACTGCGCCTCGGAGAACTGCAGATCACGCGCGGTGATGTCGTTGACGACCGTGTAGCCCCAGACGTGGTCGAGTGCGTCACGCACGTGGACATCGCGCGCCGGCGTACCGATGATGACGCCCAGTTCGGCCTCGTAGTCGACCTGCGTCGTCAGGTCCTCCGGCCACGAGGTCGTGCCCTCATGACCGGCCAGCGAGTTCGGCCAGAGCGAGAAGACGGTCGCAGCCTTCTCGCTGCGGAGCTTCAACTCGGATGCGTGTGCGGCGTAGTTGGCGCCGATCGCGATCACCTGCGGCGGCCGGAGAACAGCGGAGGCGTGGCGAAGTCCGCGGACGGGTTCGAGTTCCGTGCGGTTGGCGACGGCGTTGTCGACGACGGCGCGGACGTGTGCGAGGCCCTCGTCGCCGCGTTCGATGAGTTCCTGCAGGTCCCGCGGAGCCTCATCCATCACCTCGTCGAGAAAGAGAGCCCCGTCTCCGATGACGGCGGCTAAGCGGGGGTGGCGGTCTGTGGCGGAGCTGAGGTGCGAGAATCTCACGTCCCAAGGCTATCGGGCAGGCTCGGCTGCCGGAAAACGTCCGCCGGAACAGCTAGCGTTGCTGTGTGTCCATCGGAGAAAGGCGGCCCGGGCTGGCGGGCGGAGATGACGAGGCGGTGCGCCTCGACGCGGCTCTGCCCGACATCGACTGGTCCGTCGCGCCGCTTGGCGCGGTCTTCTCCACCTTCGACGCTCCGAGTGGTCAGCTGGCGACGTTCTCACTGGGCAACCCCGGCGATCCCCGTGTCGTGCTCATCCCGGGGGTGACCGGTTCGAAAGAGGACTTCTACCTGCTGGCTCCGATCCTCGCCGCCGGCGGCTACTTCGTGCAGAGTTACGATCTCGCCGGCCAGTACGAGTCTGCGGATGCCGGCCCCGTCGCCGGCGGGCACTACACATACGGGCTCCTGGTGGCCGACGTGGTGGCATTCCTGCGCGCCGGCGCACCGGCGCACGTTCTCGGGTACTCGTTCGCAGGCATCCTCAGCCAGCTGGCACTGGTGGAGCACCCGGAGCTCTTCCGCAGCCTGACTCTGCTCACGACGCCGCCGGAACCGGGGCAGGCCTTCCGCGGCGTGCGAACGATCGGTTGGCTGAGCTGGTTCCTCAACGGCAGGCAGGGGGCGGGCCTGATGATCTGGGGCATCGTCACGAACAAGAACAAGGTCCCTCCGAGCAGACTCGCCTTCGTGCGCGAACGATTCGCGTTGACGAGACGCGCCAGCGTTGACGACATCGTCGGTCTGATGAAAAAGGTGCCGGACACCAGGGACGCTGTGGCGGCAAACGCCATCCCCAAACTCGTCGCTACCGGCAACCACGATCTCTGGCCGACCCACCTGCATGCCGCGTTCGCCCAGCAGATCGCCGCGACTCTCGCGGTCTACCGCACGGGGCACAGCCCTTGCGAGACGGCTCCGCACCAGCTCGGCCGCGACATGCTCGCGCTCTTCGCGTCGGCAGCCTGACGCGCTCAGGCGATGGCGCCGGGAAGCTCCTCTTCGGCGTGCTCTTCTTCCCAGCGACGCCTGGCCGCGCGGCGACGCCACGGCGACTCCTCCGGCAGGTGCATGCGCAGCGTGGAGAACGCCCAGGTGAGCCGCCTGCCGAGGCCGCGCCAGGTCGCGAACGGGCGCGACGAGATCCCGACCGTGAGCCGCTCGTCGAGCCGGACGATCTGGTCGGGCTCGAGGTGGATGCTCAGGTCGAGATCGTCGTGGATCTCACGCAGGCCGCGGTGCACCCTGCCGCGCACCCGTTGCCACACCTCGCGGCGCATCGCGAAATTGGAGCCGAAGATGGGCGGCTGGCCCAGCCAGATGGCCATCGACCAGAAGTACCCGCCGATATAGAGCAGCTGGCCGAGACCCGCAACCAGCGGGTTGCCGTCGTAGAAGACACCCGGCCCGGTGAGCACGCCGATCTCGGGGGAAACCGTGAACTCGGCTTCGATGTGCAGGAGCCAGTCCTCCGGCGGCCGCGAGTCGGCATCGAGCCGCGCGATCAGGTCGCCGGTGGCCGCGTCGTAGCCGGTCGACGCCGCAGGCCAGATGCCTCGCACGGACTGGTCGAGGACACGGGCCCCCCCCGCGCGCGCGACCGCCGCCGTGTCGTCGGTGCTGCCGTTGTCGACCACGATGATCTCGTCCGCCTGGCGCAACTGCACCTGCAGATCGGCCAGGCAGCGTGCCAGCATGACGGAGTCGTTCAGGGCCGGAATCACCACGGTGATCGAAGGCACGTGCGCGTCCTCCTCCGTCCCGGCTTCGTTTTCGATATTACGCCTGGGCCGCCCGCCACAAGTGCATTCCGGCGTAGCTGCGCCACGGTGCCCACGCGGCTCCGCGCTCGGCGAGTTCGCGGGGTCCATCAGGCAGCCCGAGCCGCGCCGCGCCCTGCCGGATGACGAGGTCGCTGGTGAGAAGGATGTCCGGGCTTCCGAGCACCCGCATGGCCACGTATCCGGCGGTCCAAGGCCCGATCCCGGGGAGCGCCGTCAGGCGTGCCTCGAGTTCTTCGCGCGACTCGCCGACATCGAGGACGAGGCTGCCGTCGGCGAGGGCTTCGGCCGTCGCGAGGATCGTCGCGACACGCCGGACCGGACCCCGGAGCACGTCGCGGCCGCCCTCGGCGATCTGCTCGGCGGTGGGGAAGAGCCGCGTGAAGGGGCCGGCGTCGATCGGCGTCCCGAGCGCATCGGTCAGCCTGGCGAGCGCCGTGCGTGCGGCGGCGACGGAGACCTGCTGCCCGATGAGTGCCCGGAACAGGATCTCCTCAGCGTTGATGCTTCCCGGTACCCGGCGTCCGGGGGCCTCGCGGACGCTGGTCGCGAGTGCGGGATCGGCGGCAAGCGCCTCGTCGATCGCCACGGCGTCAGCATCGAGGTCGAGGAGCCGTCGCACCCGCGCGACGAGCGGAGCGAGGTCGGCGACGTCGGCGAGATGGGCCTCGCAGTCGACGTGCGGACTGGTATCCGTTCCGCCGAGGCTGAGGGTGACGACGGCCGGGCCGTTCGGCAGCGCGATGGCACGCGAGTACGTGTTCGCGTCGCCGGCCTCGGTGCCTGCCACGGCGCGCGCGGCGAGGAAGGAGAAGAGGGCGCGGCCGTCGAAGGGCGCCCGTGCGGGCAACCGCAGGCTGAGGGATGCGGCCTCCCCGGCATGCGGATGCGCGCGCGCCGTCCGCCCCGCTCGTCCTTTCGCCGCCGCGCGGATCTCTCCCGGCGTCGTGCGGTAGATGTCGGCCATGGTCTCGTTGAACTGGCGGACACTGGTGAATCCCGCGGCGAAGGCGACGTCGGTGATCGAGAGGTCGGTGCCGGCCAGCAGCAGCCGGGCGGTCTGGGCGCGGTGCGCCCGCGCCAGCGCGAGCGGGCCCGCGCCGAGTTCGTTGGTCAGCACGCGCCCGAGATGCCGCGGCGTGTAGCCGAGCCGGCGCGCCAGGCCCGGCACGCCTTCGCGTTCGACCGTTCCATCGGCGATGAGCCGCATCGCCCGGGCGGCCAGGTCGTCGCGGATGTTCCATTCCGGAGATCCGGGCACGGCGTCCGGAAGGCAGCGCTTGCAGGCCCGCAGCCCCGCCTCGTGCGCGGCGGCTGCGGTGAGGTAGAACGTGACATTGCCGGGTTTCGGGGTGACGGCCGGGCAGCTGGGCCGGCAGTAGATGCCGGTGGTGTGCACGCCGGTGATGAACTGGCCGTCGAACCGCGCATCCCTCGACGACATCGCGCGGTAGCGCTCGGCGAACACGGGGTCGGCGAGCGGTGCGTCCGGTCGGGGGGCGTTCATGCGATCAGCCTGACATGCGCCACCGACGTTTGGTAGCGGAAATCGGACCTGACCCGCACGCGGCTAGTCTGGCACGCATGGATGCGATCACCTGGCTTGCAGCAGCACTCGGCCCCGAGGCCACCGCTGCGGGGGTCCTCAGCACGGATCCGGACGAACTGGATGCACTGCGCACCGACAGGTCCGGTTGGCGGTCGCCCGGCAGGCCGCTCATGCTCGTTAACGCGCGATCGGTCGCCGACGTCCAGGCGACGATGCAGGCAGCGACCGAGTTCCGCCTCCCCGTCGTGCCGCGCGGAGCAGGCACCGGCCTCGCGGGCGGCGCGAACGGCACCGACGGTGCGATCGTGCTGAGCGTCGCCGGCATGGACCGCATCCTCGAGATCAGCCCGGAGGACGAGCTCGCCGTCGTGGAGCCCGGGGTGATCAACGCCGACCTGAACGCAGCGCTCCGGCCGCACGGACTCTGGTTCGCACCCGATCCGGCGAGCAAGGCGATCTCATCGGTCGGCGGCAACATCGCGACGAACGCCGGTGGCCTGCTGTGCGCGAAGTACGGGGTCACCCGCGAGGCAGTCCTCGGGCTGTCCGTCGTCCTTCCCGACGGCCGGCTGATCCGCACTGGTCATCGCACGGTGAAAGGCGTGACCGGGTTCGACCTCACCGCCCTGTTCGTCGGCTCGGAGGGCACGCTGGGTGTGATCGTCGACGCGACGGTGCGCGCGCTCCCGCTGCCCGTCGGAGGGATCACAACGATCGGTGCACTTTTCCCGGATGTGGGGCGCGCGGCCGCGGCGTCCGCGCGCGTCACAGCATCCCGTCTCCGCCCTGCCGTCATGGAACTGCTCGACGGCCCGGCCCTCGAACGCATCGCGGCCCATCTCGGCAGCGAGACCATCGAGGCCGCGATGGGGGCGTCCGGAGGGGCTGCGTACCTCCTCGTGCAGTTCGACGGTCTGGCGTCCGCGACGGACGCGGCTGCCGCCTCGGAACTGATCCGCGCATCCGGAGGCACCGTGCGGGTCTCGACGGACGCGGCGGAAGGCGAGCGGCTTCTCGCGATCCGGCGCGCCTTCCATTCGGCCCTGGAAGCGCACGGCAACGTGCTGATCGAGGATGTCTCGGTGCCGCGCTCGCAGATGCCGCAGATGTTCGAGGCGATCCGCGCGATCGGCGACAAATACGGAGTCGCCATACCGACGGTCGCCCACGCCGGCGACGGCAACCTGCACCCCAATTTCATGTACGAGGGCGACGACGTCCCCGACCAGGTCTGGGAGGCCGCGGGCGAGCTGTTCCGGACGGCGATCGAGCTCGGCGGAACGCTGACCGGGGAGCACGGCGTCGGTCTCCTCAAACGACGGTGGCTGGCCGACGAACTGGGCCCCGACGCCTATGAGCTCCAGGTGAAGCTGAAGAGCGTGTTCGATCCGCTCGGCATCATGAACCCCGGCAAGGTGTTCGGCTGACGGGCCGTTAAAAAGACTCATCGCCCGGTGGTGCGGCGATGCCTGCGACTCTACCGAACGATGAGTTGATCTGTAACTAGGGTGCCGCGCCCTCCGGTCGATTGCAAGAGCGGATTTCGGACATCCGTGCGATACGCGCCCAGCGGACAGCTTTGACGTGGCTGCGCGCCGCACGGTTGGATGGACGTATGACTGATTCGAAGCATGAGAAGCCCGAGATCGACGCACCCGAGGGCCCGGCCCCCGACGGATTGGAGATCGTGGACATCATCGTCGGCGACGGCGCGGAGGCGACTCCCGGCGCCAAGGTCGATGTGCACTACCTCGGCGTGGAGTACGAGTCCGGTGAAGAGTTCGATTCGTCCTGGAGCCGGGGGCAGTCGATCAACTTCCCGCTGAACAACCTCATCCGCGGCTGGCAGGAGGGAATCCCCGGCATGAAGGTCGGCGGACGCCGAAAGCTGACGGTCCCGCCGCAGCTCGCCTACGGTCCCGCCGGCGGTGGTCACGCGCTGAGCGGCAAGACGCTCATCTTCGTGATCGACCTGCTCGGTGTGAGCTAGCGGACGTACCCAGGCAGCAGTCGGACGCGGCGCTCGGCGAGGCGAGGTCTCAGCCGAGCGCCGGTTCGAGCTCCGGCGGGAGCATCCGCGTCGAGATAGCGATACGGTTCCACACATTGATCGTGCTGATGGCGAGGACGAGGTCAGCGAGCCCGCGATCGCCGAATTCCGAGTGCGCTCTCTCCCACAGCTCGTCGGGGACGCCGCTCTGGATGCGCGTGATCTCCTCCGTCAGTTCGAGCGCGATCTTCTCGCGTGCGGTGAACCATGCGGATTCCCGCCAGGTGATGACCGAGAAGATCTTGCGCAGGGGCACGCCGGCCGCCTGCAGGTCGACCGAGTGCATGTCGACGCAGAACGTGCATCCGTTCAGCTGGGATGCGCGCAGGTTGACCAGGTCGCGGAGGGGGTTCTCCACGTTCTGGCCGACGTAGCCGTCCAGGTTGATGACCTTGCGGTACCCCTCTGGTGTGATGCTTGAGATGTCGATTCGTTCTGTCATACCTCGACGGTAGTTCCGGCAGCGGACCATTGTAAGATCCAATTCATACGGTTCTGATTGGTCCAATTCGGAGGGCGCCGCGATGGATGTGCATGTGCGGATCGACGGTAGGGGCGACCGGTCGGACCGCATCTATCGACAGCTGCGCGACGCCATCCACGATGGCCGCCTGCGTCGCGGCGAACGGCTGCCTCCGTCACGCGACCTCGCCCGGCAGCTCGCCGTGTCGCGGGGCACCGTCTCGGTCGCCTACGAACGACTCGCCGCCGAGGGCTATCTCGTCAGCCGTGCCGGCTCGGGGACGTTCGTCGCCGCTCCGCCTCCGGTGCCGGAGCGAAGCGGCCGGCGGCGAGCGCCCGCGACATCCCCCGCACAACCCCGCGCTCTCTGGCGCGACGTGCCCGACCCGCTCTGGGTCGAGCCGGTCCCCATCGCCTACGACTTCAGCGTCGGCACTCCCGACCTCGGCCTGTTCCCTCTCGAACAGTGGCGTCGTTTCGTCGCAGGCGAGCTTCGGAGGGGAATCCTCGACGCGGGCGGGTACGGAGACCCGGCCGGGCTCGCGCGGCTGCGCGCGGCGATCGCCCGCCACATCGGCATCGCCCGGTCCGTGGATGCCCGACCCGACGACGTCATCGTCACGAGCGGCGCCCAGCAGGCGTTCGACCTGGTCGGTCGTGTGCTCGTGGAGCCCGGCGACGTCGTCGTGGTCGAGGAGCCCGGCTACCCTCCGGTCCGCCAGCTCTTCGAATCCCTCGGAGCCCGCGTCGTCGGGGTGCCCGTCGATGACGACGGTCTGGTGGTGGATGCGCTGCCGGCCGGAGCGCGGCTGGTCTACGTCACGCCGTCGCACCAGTTCCCGGTCGGTGCGGTGCTGTCCTTCGAACGGCGCATCGCGCTCCTGGAGTGGGCAGCTCGAAGCGGGGCGGCGATCATCGAAGACGACTACGACACGGAGTTCCGATTCGCCGACCGGCCGCTCGATCCACTGCAGAGCCTCGACCGCGATGGGCGCGTCATCTACGTCGGCACCTTCTCGAAGACGATGCTTCCTGCGCTGCGGCTCGGGTTCCTGGTCGCGCCCGAACCGCTGCGCGGGGCCCTGCGGAGTGCGAAGCGACTGACCGACTGGTCTGCCGACTACCTGACCCAGGCGGCGATGGCGCGCTTTCTCGACGGGGGCCATTTCGCCCGTCACGTTCGGCGGGCGACACGGGAATACGGAGCCAGGCAGCGGCAGGTCATCCGGGAGGTGGAGGAGGAGTTCGGTGAGGCCTTCCGGGTCGTGCCGTCGATCGCGGGCCTTCACCTCTGCATAAGGCCGATGCGTGAGGGATTCGACGCCGAACGTGTGGTGACGCTCGCCGCATCGGTGGGTGTGTCGGTGCAGGCGCTGTCCCTCTTCTGTGCGCAATCCCCGCAGCCGGGCCTCATCCTCGGCTTCGGCGGGGTCGCGCCCGAAGACGTGCGTGACGGCCTGCGCCTGCTGGCCGGGGTGGTCGCGCGTGCGGCGACCGAATCCTGACCGGCCCTGTCCGGAGGCCGGAACGCGGGCGTAAGGTGTGTGCCATGCCGGTCATCGACACGTTTCCACAAGGGACCCCGGTGTGGGTCGATCTGCAGAGCTCGGACCCGGAAGGCGCCGCCGGGTTCTATCGCGACTTCTTCGGCTGGGACGTCGGAGAGGCCACCGACGAGATGGGCGGCTACGCCGTCGCCACCCTCGACGCGACCCCCGTGACCGCGATCGGGCCGCTGCCGCCGATGATCGCCGAGGCGGGCGGGCGGTCGACATGGACCACCTACTTCGTCACCGACGACATCGACCGCGCAGCCGCTGCCACGACCGACCAGGGCGGCCAGGTGCTCGTCCCGCCCGGCGAACTGGCACCGGGTGTGTTCCTCGCGATCGTCGCGGACCCGACGGGCGCGGTCTTCGGGCTCTGGCAGCAGGCCAAGGGTTCCCCGTGGCTCCGCAACCAGCCCGGTGCCGTCGACTGGCTCGAACTGGTCGCCGACGGTTACGAGGACTCGTTGCCCTTCTACGAGAACGTCCTGATGGTGGGCGTGAGCCAGATGCCGTTGAATGAGGGCGTCTACACGCTGTTCGACGTCGGCGACGCGAACATCGCCGGTGCCGTCGCCCCGGCGTCAGCCGACACTCCGAGCCACTGGCTGGTCTACTTCCAGGTCGCCGACCTCGACGATGCCCTCGAACGTCTCCACGGTCTCGGCGGCTCGACGCTCTCCCTTCCGATGGCCGCGTCCGGCGTCGGACGATGGGCCGTCGTGGTCGACCCGTTCGGCGGCGCTTTCGCCCTTCTGGAGCCCGAGCGGGAGGCCGCCTGATGGCTACCCGGCGCCCGTCGCGAGCCCGCGATGCGCCCGGCACCGACGACGACACGACGAGCGCTGACGATACGGGCGCCTCCGAGACCCAGCCGCTCCCGCGCGGCCTCGGTGGTTCCGACCCGGCCGACGACGACACGATCATCCTCGACACCGTTGTCGACATCGTGATGGTCGAGGCGGACAGGACGAGCTCCGACGAGACGGCAGTGCTCGAAGAAGCACTGCTCGAGACAGCGGATGCGCGATCCATCGAATACACGTCCGCGCAGCTCATCAACGATCCGCTCCTCGCCGCCGACGACGAGATCATCGCAGATCTGGGCCTCAAGCTCCGCTGGGCCGCCTTCCTGTACGGCCTCGTCGGGGTCGCCCTCGCGTGGACGGTGGCCGCCCAGTTGACGATCGGACTCGGGTCCGGTCTCGGCGCGTACGCGTGGGCGGCGGGCGCCACGATCGCCATCCTCGCGATCGGCATCTGGTATTTCGCCCACGTGGCCGATGCGTATCGTGACGTCGACTCGTATCGCGCGTCGCGCAGCGCGTACAGGCTCCGCCGGCTCGACCGCGGCAGGGTGATCCTGCTGACCGAGGAACTCGGTCGCTGGATCGCCTTCGCGCTCGCCGGGTTCCTGCTCGTCGTCGGCGTCGTGACGGGTCTCCTGTTCCTCGTCAATCCGAACTCGGGGGCCCGCCTGATTCCGCTCGCGACCGTCCCGGTCGTCGTCGCCTATGTCTTCGGCTTCCTCGCGCTCACCTATCGTCTGGTCGACCGGGCGCGCGACGCTGCTGCATGAGCCCTCGCCGGGACCGGCGGCCTGTCGGGGTCTGGTAAACTAACCCGGTTGCCGTCTGACGGCCGCGGATAAAGAGAGCCCAGGCATCCGGCCCCGGGGCACCGCGCAACGAGAGAAAGGGGATCCCATCTATGGCACTTGAAGCCGATGTCAAGAAGGCGATCATCGAAGAGTACGCGACCCACCCCGGTGACACCGGATCCCCCGAGGTTCAGGTTGCGATCCTGACCAAGCGGATCAAGGACCTCACCGAGCACCTCAAGGAGCACAAGCACGACCACCACTCGCGTCGTGGACTGCTTCTCCTGGTCGGTCAGCGTCGCCGCCTGCTGGGTTACCTCGCAGACATCGACATCAACCGTTACCGCTCGTTGATCGAGCGTCTCGGCCTTCGTCGATAGTCTCAGGAGTCCTCGCGGCAGCTTTTCGTTGACAACGCGAACTTCTTGCGAACGGGCCGTCACCTTCGGGTGGCGGCCCGTTCGTCATCTGCGTGGCGTGGTGTCGTTTTCTACTCGACGTGCGCCGGATCCATCCAGAGGGTCTCCCACATGTTGCCGTCCGGGTCCTCGAACCCGCGGCTGTACATGAACCCCATATCCTGGCGGTCCCGGGTCTCGGTGCCGCCGGCCAAGATCGCCGCGTCGGCCAGCGCGTCCACTGCATTCCGGCTGTCGGTCGACAGCGCATTGATCGCGGCGACCGAGGTCGACGTGTCCGAGATGTTCTTCGACGTGAAGGTCGAGAAGAACGGCTTCGTCAGGAGCATCGCGTAGATCGTGTCGCTGATGACGATGCAGGCGGCGTTCTCATCTGTGAACTGCGGGTTGATCCCGAATCCGAGGGCCGAATAGAACGCCTTCGACCGTTCGAGATCCGTGACGGGCAGATTGACGAAGATCATCGTTGGCATGGCTCAGCTCTCTTCCGTTGTCGGTCCACGTGACGTGGTGTATGCACGGTCCACGATAGTCACGGCGGTCAGGGCCGCGGCAACGACCGCGATGCCGACCACGACACCTTCGAGTCCGACCAGCGGCGAGGCGAGTGGGAGAAGGATCACCACTGCCGCAGCGACGGCGATCGCGACGGGGCGGATGACCAGCTCGGCCACCAGCCGCGCGTGCAGCACCCAGAGCATCAGCAGGAAGACCGCGACGGGCATCGCGATCGCATAGCCGACCACCGCATCCGCCGTCTCGATCCGGCCCGAGCCGCGTTCGACCGCGACTTCCAGGCCGGCACCCACGGCGGCGAGCGACGCGAACACGAGGTAGTGCCCGTACCCCCAGAAGAACGAGAGGCTGCGGTGCCGTGCGAGCCCGTCGCCCGCGGGCTCGAGGAAGTACAGCCACCACAGTGCGAACAGCAGGATCAGCCCGGAGGCCGCGATCGTCACGAGCGGCACGGTCAGTCCGCTGTGCTCGAGCCCCTGCTGGACACCGGTCGTCGCCGCGGCCACGGACTCGCCGAGCAGGATGATCGTGAACAGGCCGTACCGTTCGGCGATGTGGTGCGGATGCCACGAGGTCATGCCGGATCGCTCGGCCCAGAGCGGCACCGACAGGTCGGCCGCGGCGAGCACGAGGAAGCTCCACAGGCCCCACTCGGGCGGGAAGGCCAGGCGCGACACCCAGCCGACCTGGACGACGGAGATGCCGATCGCGTACCGCAGCGCTGTCGCGCGCCCGTCGGGATGCTCGACGGCAGCTCGCACCCACTGGCTCACCAGTCCGACGCGCATGATCAGGTAGCCGATGGTGATCGCCGTGAAGTCGTCGCGGAGTAAAGCACTCGGAACGCCGGCCGCGAGCACCAGGACGCCACCCATCTGCACCAGCGTCAGGAGCCGGTACGGGACGTCGTCGGTGTCGTAGGCCGAGGCGAACCAGGTGAAGTTCATCCACGCCCACCAGATGGCGAAGAACACCATGAGGTAGGGCCCGATCCCGGCGGCCGCGTCACCGTCCGCGACACGGTGGGCGAGCTGGGATGCGACCTGCGCGATCGCGACGACGAAGGTGAGGTCGAAGAGGAGTTCGAGCGGACTCGACACCCGGCGGCTCTCGTCGGAGGCACGGCCGCTCATGCGGGTGCGGATGCCCGCGAACCGCGGTGTGCGTTCGCGATCGCTCGGCGTTGTCATGGGGACAGACTAGGGCCCTGAGCGTTCGTCCACTCCTCCACAGGCGGCGGATTCTGGTGAACTGTCCACGGATTAAGTGCTGGTCAGGGATCTATATCGGTGGCGCCTGCTTGGATGGATTCATGACGGATGACCAGCCTGGCGCGCGAGACGCGGGAGCGCTAGACGCGGGTGTTGAGGGCACTGCGCTCGCGGACCTGATCGGCGCTCTGGCCAGTGATCCGACTGCACTCAGCGAAGCAGAACTCCGACGCAGGCTCGTGACGGCGGCCTCCCTCGGGCGTCGTATAGACGCGGTGAAAGCGACCCTGGCCGCCGAAGCAGCAGCCCGGTCGCGTCGGGATGACGGCCACAACGGCTGGGCTGCCCGAGAAGGGCATCGCAACGCCGAGTCGCTCGTGCGCGAGATCTGCGGTTCCAGCTATCGGGAGGCGGCCGCGCTTGTCCGGGTAGGCGAGTTGATGACATCTCCTGCCGGTCTCGGACCGGTCGCCGACGGTGTCCGCGAGGGTCGCATCGATGTCGATGCGGCAGACGGGATCGTCCGGGCACTCGCGCCGGTGGCCGGGGAGGTCGACTCGGTGTCGTTCGTGTCCGCCGCCGAGACGCTCGCACGCGAGTCCGAGTCATCGCACGCGGATGCGGTGACACGCATGGCCAGATCCGTGCGCGACACGCTCGACCGGGCCGGCGTCGCCGAACGGGAGCGTCGGCTGCGCGAAAAGCGTTTCCTTGCCATCGGTCCGGAGATCGACGGAATGCGGAGACTTTCGGGCCTGCTCGATCCCGAGTCAGCCGCAATCGTCGTCTCAGCGGTCGACGCGGTCACTGCTCCGAGGCGAGGTGGTCCGCGGTTCGTAGACCCGGCACAGCAGGAACGCGCTCGGGCGATCGTCGACGACGAGCGCACCCATGGCCAGCTCGCGCTCGACGCGGTCGTCGAGATGATCCGCATCGCCGGCGAGGCGGACACGGGGCGCGTGTTCGGTACCGCTCGGCCCGCGGTGAGGGTCACGATGTCCCTCGACGACCTGCGCGCCGAGATCTCCGGCATCGACGATGGAGTTGCGCACGTCGAGTCGTCGTCCGAACCGCTGAGCGCGGGCACCGCACGGCGCTATCTCTGCGACGCGGGCGTGCTGCCCATCGTGTTCGGCGGACGGAGCGAGATCCTCGACGTCGGCCGGGCGGAGCGCTGCTTCACGCGATCGCAGCGGGTCGCGCTCGCGGCACGGGACGGCGGATGCCGCTGGCCGGGCTGCGACCGGCCACCGTCGTGGACGGAAGCGCACCACATCGACCCGTGGTCCGCCGGGGGTCGCACCGACCTTGCCGACGGCATCCTCCTCTGCCGACATCACCACATGCTGTTGCACAACAATGGCTGGTCTGTCGTCCGAGGACGTGAGTCGGGAGAATTCGACCTGCTCCCTCCGCCGGACATCGACCCGCTGCAGCGTTCTCGTCCGATGCCGAGCCGCGGGACACCAGTCCCGATCCGCCGAACCTCCGTGCCGGCCCGCGGAACACCGGTGCCGGGCCGCAGAACGCCAGCGCTGACCCGCAAAGCCGAGGTGCCGACCCGTCGAACCCCGATGCCGGCCCGAAGGGCGCCGATCCCAGACCGGAGAACCTAGGCCGAGGAACCTCGCTCGAGACCGAGACGCGAGCCGTCCCGCTACGATTTGCACGTGCCGGCACGTTCATCGACGTCTCACTGGGTGCTGGTCGCTGTGACCGTCGCCTACCTCGCATTCGTCGCGTGGGTGACACTCACGCCGCAGCCGGCCATCCCCGACCCGAACAGCTTCACGCAGCAACTCATCCGGTTCATCCTGGGGAGCCCGCTGTTCCACTGGCTGGGGTATTCGTGGCTCGAGTTCACGGCGAACATCGGGATGTTCATCCCGGTCGGGGTGCTGCTCGCGCTGCTGCTGCCGCCCCGGCGCTGGTGGGGTGCCGTGCTGATCGGCTTCGGGATGACGGTGGCGGTCGAGACGGCCCAGTTGTTCATCCCGGGCCGGGTCAGCGACCTGCGCGACATCGTCGCCAACACGGTGGGGGCGGCGATCGGGGTGGCCGTCGTGCGGGTGATCCGCGCGGTGCGCCGGCGCACGCACGAGTCGACGCGCGCGTCGACGCACAAGGCGGACGCAGCCCGGGAATAGAACCCGGGGTTCGATGGTTTTGTCCGATATCCATGCAAACGCATTGAATTGGAGAAGGCAGAATGCAGTTCGGAATCTTCAGCGTCGGCGACGTCACAACGGACCCGACCACCGGCCAGACGCCCACGGAACACGAGCGCATCAAGGCCATGCTGACCATCGCCCAGAAGGCGGAAGAGGTCGGCCTCGACGTGTTCGCACAGGGCGAGCACCACAACCCGCCATTCGTGCCCTCCAGCCCGACGACCATGCTCGGCTACATCGCAGCGAAGACAGACCGGATCATCCTGTCGACCTCGACGACCCTCATCACCACCAACGATCCGGTGAAGATCGCTGAGGACTTCGCGATGCTCCAGCACGTGGCTGACGGGCGTGTGGATGTGATGATGGGCCGCGGAAACACCGGTCCGGTCTATCCGTGGTTCGGCAAGGACATCCGCCAGGGCATCAACCTCGCGCTCGAGAACTACAACCTGGTGCACCGCCTCTGGCGTGAGGACTTCGTCGACTGGGAAGGCCAGTTCCGCACTCCGCTGCAGGGCTTCCAGTCGACTCCGCGCCCCCTCGACGGCGTGCCTCCGTTCGTCTGGCACGGCAGCATCCGCAGCCCGGAGATCGCCGAGCAGGCCGCGTTCTACGGCGACGGGTTCTTCGCGAACAACATCTTCTGGCCGAAAGAGCACTACATGCGCCTGATCCAGCTGTACCGCCAGCGCTTCGAGCACTACGGCCACGGCACCGCCGACCAGGCGATCGTCGGCCTCGGCGGGCAGGTCTTCATGCGCAAGAATTCGCAGGACGCTGTGCGCGAGTTCCGGCCGTACTTCGACAACGCCCCCGTCTACGGGCACGGCCCGTCGCTCGAGGAGTTCACCGAGCAGACCCCGCTCACCGTCGGCAGCCCGCAGGAGGTCATCGACCGCACGCTCACCTTCCGCGACTCCTTCGGCGACTACCAGCGCCAGCTGTTCCTGATGGACCACGCTGGGCTGCCCCTGAAGATCGTGCTCGAGCAGCTCGACATCCTGGGCGAGGAGGTCGTGCCGGTGCTGCGCAAGGAATTCGACGCGCTCCGCCCGGCGCACGTGCCCGACGGGCCGACGCACGAAGCGCTGGTCGCCGAGCGCGACGCCGCCGAACTCGCTGAGGACCTGGCTGGTGCAGGCGAGTCCGACGCTGCCGCAGCTTCCAGCAGTGCTTCCGCTTCCGAGACCGCGGAGGTCCGGCGATGACCGAGCGCACCAGCACCCAGCGCACGATCGCGGTGATCTCGGCCGGACTGAGCCAGCCGTCATCCACCCGCCTGCTGGCCGACCGGCTCGCGAACGCGACGGTCAGCCGGCTGGCGGAGCAGGGCATCGAAGCGACCGTCGAGGTCGTCGAACTCCGCGACATCGCGCGGGACGTGACCAACAACCTCCTGGCGGGCTTCCCGAGCCCGGCGCTCGCCGACGTGATCGAGAAGGTCACCGGCGCCGACGGCCTGATCGCGGTGACGCCGATCTTCACCACGAGCTACAGCGGGCTGTTCAAGTCCTTCTTCGACGTGATCGACCCGACCGCGCTCGAGGGGATGCCCGTAGTCATTGGTGCGACCGGTGGAACTGAGCGGCACTCACTTGCGCTCGACTACGCCATGCGTCCGATGTTCACCTACCTGCACGCGACCGTCGTCCCGACCTCGGTGTACGCCGCGTCGGCGGACTGGGGGAGCGGAGCCGACACGGTGAAGGCGCTCCCGGACCGGATCGAGCGCGCGGCCGGCGAGTTCGCAGCCCTGGTCGCAGCATCCGACCGATCCAGCCTTCTCAAGGACCCGTTCGACCTCGAGGGCGACTTCAGCTCGATGATCGGCGGCTTCCAGGCGCAGTAACGCAGCCCGCAGCCGCGCCGCGAAAGGTGCCAGAAGTGGTATTCCGCCAGCGAATACCCCCCTTCCGGCACCTTTTGCCGGTTCCGGGACGGCAAGATTCCACGTAGATTCGGCGGATGATCGCTCCCACGTTCGTGAAACGGCGCCAGGATGCACCCGATCTGTTCTTCGAAGCCGAGGCGGCGGGGCTCCGGTGGCTGGGGGAGGCAGAGGCCGACGGCGGGGCACGGATCGTCGAGTTGATCGACGTGCGCCCCGGCGTCATCGAGTTGGAGCGCATCCGCGAGTCCAGGCCGACCGCCTCGGCGGCGCGCGCCTTCGGCGCCGGTCTCGCGATCACCCACCTGGCCGGTGCGGACGCGTTCGGCGCCCCGCCCGGGCGCTGGCGCGGTCCTCTCTACATCGGCAAGCGGCCGCTGCCGATCGCCGACGAGAGCTCCTGGGGCCGCTTCTACGCCCGCGACCGCATCCTGCCCTACCTGCCGATAGCGGTCGAGGCGGGCGCCGTGACGAGCGCCCAGCTCCCGGACATCGAGCGTGCGGTCGAACGGATCGCATCCGGCGAACTCGACGACGGCCTGCCGCCGGCGCGTATCCACGGCGACCTCTGGAACGGCAACCTCCTGTGGGATGCGAGCGGATGCGTCCTCATCGACCCTGCTGCCCACGGCGGTCATCGCGAGACCGATCTGGCGATGCTCGCGCTGTTCGGCTGCCCCTGGTTCGACGCGATCGTCGCAGGCTACGAACAGGCTTCGTGGGATCGGGGAGCGCCGCTGCTGTGGGGCTGGCAGGACCGCATCCCGCTGCACCAGCTGCATCCACTCGCCGTCCACGCGGCGTCGTACGGGCCGTCCTACGGCCGTGCTCTGCACGAGGCGGCCTTGTCGACCCTTGCGCTCATCGGCTGAATACAGCGCCCGTACACCCGGCACCTGATAGGATTCTTGCGGTTGACGTGGATATTTCCCGTCGCCGACAACTGAATACCGAGCACCAACGGAGCAGGCTGGCAGGAAGCTGGTCCTCGGTGGTGGTATCCGGATGCGACCCGAACCGAGCGCAACCGTGTATTTCTACTGATGGCCAGACGCGCGCCCACCGAGCGGTCGACGTCGAGAGACGAGTGATCGGGTGGGAGGCCGCACGTACACGTAGACACGCGTGTCGATCTGCCTGTTCCCCCTGCTCCGATGTACGAGACGCCGCCCATACGGGGTCGCGCCTCGCCGCCCACACGGGGCGGTCAGTAGTACTGAACAAAGGAGAAAGACCTCTTGGAAGGTCCAGAAATCAAATTCGCCGAAGCCGTTCTCGACAACGGACGTTTCGGCACGCGCACGATCCGCTTCGAAGCGGGCCGTCTCGCCCAGCAGGCGCAGGGCGCTGTTGCGGCCTACCTCGACGAGGAGACCATGCTGCTGAGCGCGACCAGCGCGAGCAAGCACCCGAAGGACAACTTCGACTTCTTCCCGCTGACGGTGGATGTCGAAGAGCGCTCCTACGCCGCAGGCAAGATCCCCGGCTCGTTCTTCCGCCGTGAGGGTCGCCCCTCGACCGAGGCGATCCTCGTCTGCCGTCTCATCGACCGGCCGTTGCGCCCGTCGTTCGTCGAAGGTCTCCGCAACGAGGTCCAGATCGTCATCACCGTCCTGAGCATCGCTCCCGGCGAGTTCTACGACGCTCTCGCGATCAACGCCGCCTCGATGTCGACCCAGATCTCAGGTCTGCCCTTCAGCGGCCCGATCGGCGCGGTGCGTCTTGCGCTCATCCCCGGAAACGGTGCCGCTGAAGACCAGTGGATCGCGTTCCCGAACGTGACGCAGCTCGAGGAGGCCGTCTTCGACATCGTCGTCGCCGGTCGAGTGATCACCGCTGCGGACGGTTCGGAAGACGTCGCGATCATGATGGTCGAGGCCGAGGCCACCGAGAACAGCTGGAACCTGATCCAGGGCGGCGCCACCAAGCCGAACGAAGAGGTCGTGGCCCAGGGCCTCGAGGCTGCCAAGCCGTTCCTCAAGCAGCTGGTCGGTGCACAGAACGTGCTCGCCCAGCAGGCGGCGAAGGACATCGCCGAGTACCCGGTCTTCCTGCCGTACTCGCAGGAGACGTACGACAACGTCGCGGGCCTCGCCTACGACGAGCTCACCAACGTGTACCAGATCGCCGACAAGATCGAGCGCCAGAACGCGGACGACGCCCTCAAGGACCGCGTGAAGGTCGCGCTGACCGAGAAGGTAGAAGCCGGTGCGCTCGACGCCGAGGTGCTGTCGCAGTTCTCCGCGGCGTACAAGTCGGTCTCGAAGGTGGTCATGCGCGGACGTGTGCTGCGCGAAGGCATCCGTATCGACGGCCGTGGCCTGACCGACATCCGTCCGCTCGACGCCGAGGTGCAGGTCATCCCGCGTGTTCACGGTTCGGCGATCTTCCAGCGCGGCGAGACCCAGATCCTGGGCGTCACCACGCTGAACATGCTCAAGATGGAGCAGCAGATCGACTCGCTGTCGCCGGTGACGAAGAAGCGTTACCTGCACCACTACAACTTCCCGCCGTACTCGACCGGTGAGACCGGCCGCGTCGGTTCGCCGAAGCGTCGCGAGATCGGGCACGGCTTCCTCGCCGAGCGCGCCCTCGTGCCGGTGCTGCCGAGCCGCGAGGAGTTCCCGTACGCGATCCGCCAGGTGTCCGAGGCTCTCAGCTCCAACGGCTCGACCTCGATGGGTTCCGTCTGCGCATCGACCCTGTCGCTGCTGAACGCCGGTGTGCCGCTGCGCGCCCCGGTCGCCGGTATCGCCATGGGCCTGATCTCCGACACCGTCGACGGTGAGACCCGCTACGCGGCGCTCACCGACATCCTCGGCGCCGAAGACGCACTCGGCGACATGGACTTCAAGGTCGCGGGTACCAGCGAGTTCGTCACGGCCATCCAGCTGGACACGAAGCTCGACGGCATCCCCTCCGCGGTGCTCGCCGGCGCGCTGAAGCAGGCCAAGGATGCTCGCACGACCATCCTCAGCGTGCTGAACGCTGCGATCGACCGTCCGGATGAGATGGCACCGACCGCTCCGCGCGTGATCTCGGTCCAGATCCCGGTGGACAAGATCGGTGAGCTGATCGGCCCGAAGGGCAAGACGATCAACGCGATCCAGGACGAGACCGGCGCCGACATCTCGATCGAGGAAGACGGCACCGTCTACATCGGCGCAGTCGACGGCCCCTCGGCCGAGGCGGCCCGTGCCCAGGTCAACGCGATCGCGAACCCCACCAACCCGGAGGTCGGCGAGCAGTTCCTCGGAACCGTCGTCAAGATCGCCGCGTTCGGTGCGTTCGTCTCGCTGCTGCCCGGCAAGGACGGCCTGCTGCACATCTCCGAGGTGCGCAAGCTCGCCGGCGGCAAGCGGGTCGAGAATGTCGAGGACGTTCTCGGTGTCGGCCAGAAGATCCTGGTCGAGATCACCAAGATCGACGATCGCGGAAAGCTGTCGCTCGCTCCTGTGCTCGCCGACGAGGCGGACACCCACGGCCGTGACGCCTCCAGCGAGGGCCCGACGGCTCCCGCGGAGGGCGAGGACGCGGACGTGATCGCCTAACCGCCCTGGCGCGAGACCAGGAAAAAGCACCCCATTCGATTCGTTTGGGGTGCTTTTTCCTGTGCTCGGCGGTCAGGGGTCAGCGCAGGCGCTGCTCGAGCAGCGGACGGAGGCGGTAGGGGATCAGTTCGCCCATGTCGAGGGCCGTCTCGGTGCGTTCGACGCCGTCGCACGCGAGGATCGCTCCGTTGATACGGAACAGGTCTTCTGCGTCGAGGCACACGCACCGCACCAGCAGGTCGCTCGGACCGCTGAGCCCGTGGGCCTGGATGATCTCGGGTATCGCTGCCAGCGATTGCACGATCCGCGCGAGCTTCTGCTGCTGTACGTGCACGGTGATGAAGGCCGTGAGCGGATAACCCGCGGCGGCCGGGTCGATGCGTCGGTCGAACGCCAGGAACACGCCGGAGCGCTCCAACTGCGCCATCCGCGCCTGCACTGTGTTGCGGCTGAGGCCGAGCTCGTCGGCGAGGGACACGTAGGTTGCGCGCGGTTCCCGACTGAGTGCAATGAGTAATTGGAGATCGGTGCTGTCGAGGGTGCGCATAGTGCGAAATCTAGCAGGTCGCGACACGCCAGAATAGTGCATTGTGCACTGAAGGCGTGTCATCAGTTGTGCTGTGTGAGCACGACGCGTACCGTCAGAGGTACTTTCGGCAAGGACGCCGAGGGCCGGTCCGCGCGCCACGAACGCAACGACCGGGCGAAGAGCAAAGGCTGCGTGCACCCATGTCAACCGAGAACGTTTCCGCTGGCACTGTTTCCGTCGACGAACGGATCGAAACCGCCGAGTCCACCGAGCGCATGGATGAGATCCATCTCGGTGAGCTTCATCTGGGCGACGTCGACACCGTTCAGCTCCTGACTCCCGAAGGCTCCCGCCTCTCCGACGCGCGCTACGACTCGTGGGTGGCCGACGTCGGCGACGAGCAGCTGCTTGCGCTGTACGAGGACATGGTGGTCATCCGCCGCATCGACACCGAGGCGACCGCACTGCAGCGGCAGGGCGAGCTCGGCCTGTGGCCGCCGCTCCTCGGACAGGAGGCCGCGCAGGTCGGTTCGGGCCGGGCCCTGCGCCGCGATGATTTCGTGTTCTCCAGCTACCGCGAGAACGGCGTCGCATACTGCCGCGGCGCCGACCTCACCGACCTCGTCCGCGTCTGGCGCGGCACGGCGGCCTCCGGCTGGGACCCGTACGCGATCAACATGGCCACACCGCAGGTGATCATCGGTGCCCAGACGCTGCACGCGACCGGGTATGCGATCGGTATCCAGAACGACGGTTCGGACGCGGTCGCGGTCGCCTATTTCGGTGACGGAGCGACGAGCGAGGGCGACGTCAACGAGGCCCTCATCTTCGCCGCGACGTATTCGGCGCCGGTCATCTTCTTCTGCCAGAACAACCAGTGGGCCATCTCCGAGCCGGTCACTCTCCAGGCGCAGCGGCCGATCGCCGAGCGCGCGCCCGGCTTCGGCATCCCGAGCGTGCGGGTCGACGGCAACGATGTGCTCGCCGTGATGGCGGTCACCCGGCTGGCCCTCGACCGCGCACGTGGCGGCGGCGGACCGACCTTCATCGAGGCGGTCACGTATCGGATGGGACCCCACACGACGGCGGACGATCCGACCCGCTACCGAGACGCCTCCGAGGTGGAGTCGTGGCGCGCCAAGGACCCGATCGCCCGACTCGCCGCCTACCTGACAGCACGCGGACTCCTCTCGGACGAGCGGTCGGAGGCCGTCTCGGCGAAGGCGGATGCGGTGGCAGCCGAATTGCGGGCCGGCTGCATCGCGCTCCCCGACCCCGAGCCGATGGCCGTCTTCGACCACGTCTACAGCACCGCGCACACCGGCATCTCGCGGCAGCGCGACCACTACAGTCGCTACCTCCGCACGTTCGTCGGCGACGACACCACCCCGAGCCAGGCGCTCGGCGAGCACGACAGGAAAGCATCATGACCACCTTGACCATGGCGAAGGCGATCAACGCCGGGCTGCGGCGATCGCTCGCCTCCGACGACAAGGTCGTCCTAATGGGTGAGGACATCGGCACCCTCGGCGGCGTCTACCGGGTGACCGACGGGCTCCAGTCCGAATTCGGGGCGCGCCGGGTCATGGACACTCCGCTGGCCGAGTCCGGCATCCTCGGCACCGCTGTCGGCCTCGCTTACCGCGGGTTCCGACCGGTGTGCGAGATCCAGTTCGACGGCTTCATCTACCCGGCCTTCGACCAGATCGTCAGCCAGGTGGCGCGCATGCACTATCGCACGCAGGGCGCCGTGAAGATGCCCATCACCATCCGCGTTCCGTTCGCCGGCGGCATCGGGGCCGCTGAGCACCACTCCGACTCGCCGGAGGCGTACTTCGCGCACGCGGCCGGCCTTCGTGTCGTGAGCGTCTCCGATCCCCAGGATGCGTACACGATGATCCAGCAGGCGATCGCCTGCGACGACCCGGTGCTGTATTTCGAGCCGAAGCGCCGCTACCACGTCAAGGGCGAGGTCGACGAGCTCACACCGATCGACGACGCGCGGCCGATGGGGACGGCGAAGATCATCACGCAGGGAACGGATGTGACCCTGGTCGCGTACGGTCCGCTGGTGCAGACGGCGAAGGATGCCGCCCTCGCGGCCTCCGACGAAGGCGTCTCGGTCGAGGTCATCGACCTGCGCTCGCTCGCGCCCGTGGACTTCGACACGGTGGTGGCGTCGGTCCGCAAGACCGGCCGCCTGGTCGTCACGCACGAGGCCGCGCAGTCCGGAGGCCTCGGTGCGGAAGTGTCGGCGAGCATCACCGAGCGCTGCTTCTACTACCTCGAGCACGCGCCGGTGCGGGTGACCGGCCACGACATCCCCTACCCGCCCGCGAAGCTGGAGCAGTACCACCTTCCCGACCTCGACCGCATCCTCGACGGGGTCGACCGCGTGATGGACCGGCCGAACTCGCTGACCGGTGTGGAGGACTGACGTGGGTGTGATCAAGGATTTCGCTCTCCCCGACCTCGGTGAGGGCCTCACCGAGTCCGAACTGGTCGAATGGCATGTCGCCGTGGGCGACACGGTGGCGCTGAACCAGATCATCGCGGATGTCGAGACGGCGAAAGCTCTCGTCGAGCTGCCGGCACCGTGGTCCGGTGTCATCTCCCGCCTCTACGTCGAACCGGGCGTGACGGTCAACGTGGGGGAGCGGATCGTCGCATTCGAGGTGGAGGGCGACCCGGACGACGGTGCTCGGCCGAACGGGCCGGGAGCCGCGGCGGACTCGTTGGGCGGGTCCGCGACTCCCGTGCCCGATGTCCCGGAACCGAACCTGGTGGGCTACGGCGCCCGCGCGGATGCGACCGGTCGACCCGCGCGCCGCGTGCGACCCGGCCTTGCGCCCGCGCCGCAGGAGCCCGCGCCCGTCGCCATGGCAGCCGCGCCTGCCGCCGTCGCAGCCACGCCCGCCGCCGCTGTCGCTCCGGCTTCCACGGCCACGGCGACGGCCACTGCGACCCTGGACCGGCCCCGAGCGACCCCGCCCGTGCGCAAGCTCGCCCGTGAACTCGGTGTCGACCTCGCTGCGGTTCCCGCGACCGGTGACCGCGGCCTGGTGACCCGCCACGACGTCGAAGCGTTCTCGTCCGGTGCCGCCGCCGCGCCCACGAGCGCCACCGGAGCCGCCGCCGTCTCGGAGGCGGGCCGTCCGGGTCGTATCCGCGAACGCGAGACGCGCATCCCGATCCGCGGCGTCCGCAAGCACACGGCGGAGGCGATGGTCCAGAGCGCGTTCACCGCGCCCCAGGCGACGGTCTTCCTGACCGTGGACGTGAGCGAAACGATGTCCATGCTCGAGCGGATGAAAGCGGATCGTGCGTTCGAGGGCGTTCGCATGACGTTCCTCGCGGTCGTCGCGAAGGCGATGTGCATCGCTGCGGCTCGCACGCCGTCGATCAATTCGCGGTGGGATGCCGAAGCGAACGAGATCGTCGAGTACGGCTACGTGAACCTGGGCATCGCTGCGGCGACCCCGCGCGGCCTGCTCGTGCCCACCATCCCGGATGCCGACCAGCTGACCCTGGTGGAGCTGGCTCGCGCGCTGACCGATCTCGTCGCTGTCGCGCGCGAGGGCCGGACGCCGCCCGAGCGACTCACCGGCGGCACGCTCTCCGTCTCGAATGTGGGTGTGTTCGGTGTCGATGCCGGAACGCCCATCCTCAACCCGGGTGAGGCGGGGATCCTCGCACTCGGCGCTGTCCGGCGGCAGCCGTGGGAGCACGATGGCCAGATCGCGCTGCGCGATGTGGTGACCCTCAGCGTGTCGTTCGACCACCGTGTGGTCGACGGCGAGCAGGGGTCCCGGTTCATCGCGGACGTGGGCCGGATCCTCTCGGAGCCGGGTTCCGTCCTGACGATGGTCTGACCGGCGCTGCCAGGGTGCCGGGCCGCCGGACGGCGGCGCCGGCGCCCCAGGCGCCCCGTGCGCTCAGGCGACCGGAGCGTTCAGCCCGGCCCACGCCATCGCTTCGAGCACCGGCCGCGCCGTTGCGGGGTCGATGGGCCGGCCGTGGGTGCGCGCGCTGTGCGGCGTCGAGTTGATGAGGCCGAACGTCGCCTGCACCCGCACCCGCAGTACCGTTGCGTCCAGCGTGGGATGGAGCCGGCCGAGCACGGCCGTCCACTGCTCGATGTACCGGCGCTGGAGCCTGCGCACCTCGCGCCGGTCTTCGTCGGCGAGGGAGTCGAGGTCGCGGTCCTGCACGCGGATGACGTCGGGGTTGCCGAGGGCGAAGTCTGCATGGAACGCGATCAGCGAGCGGAGCGCCTGGGCGTCGTCGGCTGACTGCTCCACAACGGCCCGGCCGCCGTCGAGCAGGTCGCGGCTCACGCCGACCAGCAGGGCGGCGAGGACCGCCTGCTTGCCGGAGAAGTGACGGTAGACCGCCGGTCCGCTCACACCGACGGCGGCACCGAGGTCTTCGATGGACACGCCGTTGAAGCCGCGCTCGGCGAAGAGGGTGGCCGCGGCCTCGAGGAGGGCGGCGCGGCGGTCGGCTTTGGCCTGGCTGCGCTGGGTCGGACGGACGCCGTCGACAACCTCTGTCACGTGCCTGCTCCCTCCGCTGGACAATTCGGTTAATGAACACTAACCTAAACCCGAGTTAGTGGCCACTAACTGAATGGATGCGACGAGGGAGTCGGTGGACCGCCATGCACACGCTCACGACGGCGATCGAAACCGGGGATGCGCGCTTCGCGGCCAACGACGAGGCCCAGCGCGCGCTCGTCGCCGAACTGCACGAACGCCTCGCCGTCGCTGCGGCCGGTGGCCCGGAGCGCTCCCGCGAACGGCACGTCGCACGCGGAAAGCTCCTGCCGCGCGATCGCATCGACGAGCTCCTCGACGAGGGCAGCCCCTTCCTCGAGATCGCCCCGCTGGCCGCCACCGGGCTCTACGACGACGAGTGCCCCGCCGCTGGCCTCATCGCCGGTATCGGACTCGTGCACGGACGCCAGGTGCTCGTCATCTGCAACGACGCGACCGTCAAAGGCGGGACGTACTACCCGATGACCGTGAAGAAGCACCTGCGAGCGCAGGAGATCGCGCTCGAGAACCGCCTGCCGTGCATCTACCTGGTCGACTCCGGCGGGGCGTTCCTGCCGATGCAGGACGACGTCTTTCCCGACCGTGACCACTTCGGTCGGATCTTCTTCAACCAGGCGCGCATGTCCGCCGCGAAGATCCCGCAGATCGCAGCCGTGCTCGGGTCCTGCACCGCCGGCGGCGCCTACGTGCCTGCGATGAGCGACGAGACCGTGATCGTGCGCAACCAGGGCACCATCTTCCTGGGCGGCCCGCCGCTGGTGAAGGCAGCCATCGGCGAGATCGTCACCGCGGCGGAGCTCGGCGGAGGCGACCTGCACGCCCGCACCTCCGGTGTCGTCGACCATCTCGCCGAGAACGACCGGCACGCCCTCCAGATCGTGCGCGACATCGTCGCGACGCTTCCGGCGCCGGCTGAGCCGGCGTGGCCGGTGCTCGAGACGCGGGAGCCTGCGGTCGATCCCTCCTCGCTCTACGGCGCGGTGCCCGTCGACGTGCAGGCACCGTACGACGTGCGCGAAGTGATCGCGCGCCTCGTCGACGCGAGCGAGTTCCACGAGTTCAAGGCGGAGTACGGCACGACGCTGGTCACCGGCTTCGCCCACATCCACGGCCATCCGGTCGGCATCGTCGCCAACAACGGTGTGCTGTTCAGCGAGTCCGCGCTCAAGGGCGCGCATTTCATCGAACTGTGCGACCAGCGGGGGATCCCGCTCCTGTTCCTGCAGAACATCTCCGGGTTCATGGTCGGCCGCGACTACGAGGCGGGCGGGATCGCCAAGCACGGCGCGAAGATGGTCACTGCGGTGGCCACCACCCGCGTGCCCAAGCTCACGGTCGTCATCGGCGGGTCGTTCGGCGCCGGCAACTACTCGATGTGCGGGCGTGCGTACTCCCCGCGCTTCCTCTGGATGTGGCCGGCAAGCCGTATCTCGGTGATGGGCGGCGCGCAGGCCTCCTCCGTGCTGGCGACAGTGAAGCGGGAGCAGCTCGAGGCCCGCGGCGAGGACTGGTCGGCGGAAGACGAAGCCGCCTTCAAAGCGCCCATCGCCGAACAGTACGAACACCAGGGGAGCCCTTACTACTCGACCGCCCGGCTCTGGGACGACGGGGTCATCGATCCTGCCGACACCCGCACGATCCTCGGGCTCGCCCTCGACACCTGCTCGCGTACCCCGCTGGCCGACACGGCCTTCGGCCTCTTCCGGATGTGACCGCCATGACCGCACCCTCCTCGCGCCTCCCGGGCTCCGCGCCCGCCGCTGTTCCCTTCACCACCGTCCTCGTCGCGAACCGCGGGGAGATCGCCTGCCGCGTCATCCGCACGCTCCGTGAGCTCGGCATCCGCTCCGTGGCGGTCTACAGCGACCCGGACCGCACGGCGCCGCACGTCGCCCTTGCCGACGTCGCCGTACGGATCGGCCCGGCGGCCGCGCGTGACAGCTACCTGAACATCGGCGTGCTGCTGGATGCCGCGCGCCGCACAGGAGCGGAGGCCGTGCATCCCGGCTACGGCTTCCTCTCCGAGAGTGCGACCTTCGCGGAGGCCTGCGCCGCCGCCGGGATCACCTTCATCGGCCCGGGAGTCCACGCCCTCGACATCATGGGCGACAAGATCCGCGCCAAGCTGGCCGTCGCCGAGCATGGTGTCCCGACCATCCCTGGCGTCGCCGAGCCCGGTCTCGACGATGCGCAGCTCAGCGCTGCGGCCGCGGGTGTGGGTTACCCGCTGCTGGTCAAGCCGTCTGCGGGCGGCGGTGGCAAAGGGATGCAGGTGGTGCGCTCCGCCGACGAGCTCGCCGCCGCGCTCTCGACGGCACGACGGGTCGCGGGCGCCGCGTTCGGCGACGACACCCTCTTCCTCGAGCGGCTGGTCGAGTCTCCCCGGCACATCGAGGTGCAGGTGCTCGCGGATGCGCACGGCACGACCATCCACCTGGGCGAGCGCGAGTGCTCGCTGCAGCGCAGGCACCAGAAGGTCGTCGAGGAGGCACCGTCGGCGCTGCTCGACGCGGAGACCCGCGAACGCATCGGCCGGGCGGCCTGCGCGGTCGCCGAGACCGTCGACTACGTCGGCGCCGGAACTGTGGAGTTCCTCGTCTCCGACGCGGCGCCCGGCGAGTTCTTCTTCATGGAGATGAACACGCGGCTGCAGGTCGAGCACCCGGTCACCGAACTCGTCACCGGGATCGACCTGGTCGAGTGGCAGGTGCGGATCGCAGCGGGGGAGGCGCTCCCGTTCGCGCAGGACGACATCCGGCTCCGCGGGCACGCGATCGAAGTGCGCGTCTACGCCGAGAACCCCGAGCGCGACTTCCTGCCCACCGACGGCACCGTACTCGTGCTGCGCGAGCCGAGCGGGCCCGGTGTGCGCGTGGACAGCGGGCTGGTCCAGGGCAACGACATCGTCTCCGACTACGACCCGATGCTGTCGAAGGTCATCGCGTGGGGCGCCGACCGCGGCACTGCGCTTCGCCGGCTGGATGCGGCGCTCGCCGAGACGGTGATCCTCGGCGCTACGACCAACGTCTCCTACCTGCGCACGCTGCTCGCCGACGCGGACGTGCAGGCCGGACGTATCGACACGACCCTGATCGACCGCCGGTTCTCGCATTTGGTCGCACCGCGGGCCGACCCCGCCGAACTCGCCGCCGTCGCGCTGCTGCGTCACCTGCGCCGCCGCAACGGCGAGGACCCGGCAGCGGATGCGCATGACGACCGTGGTGCGATGAGTTCCGCCCTCTGGCGCGTTCCGAACGGCTGGCGTCTCGCCTCGCCGCGCCCTTCCGAGTACCGGATCGCCGCCGGACCGACCGACCGCACCGACGTCCTCGTGCTCGAATCATCCGCTCCCGCGCCCGCCGTCCCCGACCGCCTGCACGCCACGGTCACGATCGACGGCACCGCGCACACGGCCGAGCTGGTGTTGAGCCCTGCGTGGCCGGACCGCGCATCCCTCACCCTCGACGGGCTGACGACCGATTTCGCGTTCGCCGAGCCCGGCACGAGCGTCTGGCTCGGCGCCGACGGACGGGCCCGCGAGTTCCGCATCCTCACCCGTGCCGAGGCGCTCGCCGAGGAGCTCGCAACGCTCACGCGCGCAGAAGGCGCCGCTCACCCCGACGTGCGGTCGCCCATGCCGGGAACCGTCGTCTCCGTCGCCGTCGCCCCCGGCGACCGGGTGGATGCGGGAGACACGCTGGTCACGGTCGAGGC
Source organism: Leifsonia sp. Ger2509 (assembly GCF_055231915.1). Classification (NCBI taxonomy): domain Bacteria; kingdom Bacillati; phylum Actinomycetota; class Actinomycetes; order Micrococcales; family Microbacteriaceae; genus Leifsonia; species Leifsonia sp. Ger2509. The sequence goes on along the minus strand of NZ_JBUYVB010000003.1, from coordinate 832,951 downwards.
CATGAAGATGGAGCACCGCCTCACCGCCCCGGTCGCCGGCATCGCCCACGTCACCGTTTCACCGGGCGACCTGGTCAAACTCGACCAGCTGGTCGCTACCATCGAAGCCGAAGCACCCGAAACACCCGAGCCGCCCGCATCATCGGAGGACGCCGAGGTGCCGGCATGACCCTGTTCCGCAGAGGAGGAGATCGACGATGATCGACAAGGTGGTGGCGAGCGCCGCGGAGGCGGTCGCGGACATCCAAGACGGTGCCTCGCTGGCGGTCGGCGGCTTCGGGCTGTGCGGCATCCCCAGCGCGCTCATTCAGGCGCTGCACGACAAGGGGACGACCGGTCTCGAAGTCGTCAGCAACAACTGCGGCGTCGACGACTGGGGGCTCGGCATCCTGCTGGCAGACCGGCGCATCCGCCGCATGGTCAGCTCCTACGTCGGCGAGAACAAGGAGTTCGCACGGCAGTTCCTCTCGGGCGAGCTCGAGGTCGAGCTGACCCCGCAGGGGACGCTCGCCGAGAAGCTCCGCGCCGGGGGAGCCGGCATCCCCGCGTTCTACACGCCCGCGGGCGTTGGGACCCAGATCAGCGAGGGTGGCCTGCCACGTCTCTACGCCCCGGACGGCTCGATCGCCGTCGCGTCCGAGCCGAAGGAGGTGCGCAGCTTCGACGGCGCCGACTACGTTCTCGAACGCTCGGTCACGCCCGACTTCGCCCTCGTGCACGCGGCGAAGGCCGACCGCTACGGCAACCTGGTCTTCCACGCCGCAGCGATGAATTTTAACCCGCTCGCGGCGATGGCCGGACGCATCACCATCGCCGAGGTCGAGGAGATCGTCGACGCGGGCGACCTGGACCCGGAGTGCATCCACACGCCCGGCATCTTCGTGCAGCGGGTGGTACTCGCCGCCGACACCGAGAAGCGCATCGAGCGACGAACCGTCGCCCTCGCGGACGGGAGCCGCTCATGAGTCTCACCCGCAACGAACTCGCCGCTCGCGTCGCCCTCGAGCTCGAGAACGGCCAGTACGTCAACCTGGGCATCGGGATGCCCACGCTGATCCCGAATTACATCCCCGACGGCGTCGAGGTCATCCTGCACTCCGAGAACGGGATCCTGGGTGTCGGACCGTACCCCGCAGAGGATGCCATCGACCCCGACCTGATCAACGCGGGCAAGGAGACGGTCACGGTCAACCGTGGAGCCGCGTTCTTCGACTCTTCGACCTCGTTCGGCATGGTGCGCGGCGGACACGTCGACCTGGCCGTCCTGGGCGCGATGGAGGTGTCGCAGGCGGGGGACCTCGCCAACTGGATGATCCCCGGCAAGATGGTCAAGGGCATGGGCGGCGCGATGGACCTCGTCTTCGGGGCGAAACGCCTGATCGTGATGATGGAGCACGTCGACAGGGAGGGCCGCCCGAAGATCCTGACCGCGTGCACACTGCCGCTCACGGGCCGCGGATGCGTCGACCGGATCATCACGGACCTGGCCGTCATCGACGTCGAGCGTTCCGGCGACGGGTCGTCGGAACTGGTCCTGCGCGAACTCGCACCCGGCGTGAGCGTCGACGAGGTCGTCGCCGCGACGGGCGCGCCGCTGCGGATCGAGCTGTCATGAAGAACGTCGAACAGCGGGGTCTCTACTTCGAGGAGTTCGACCTCGACACCCGGTACCTCCACCGCCCGGGCCGCACGGTGACCGAGACCGACAACGTGCTGTTCACGACGCTGACCATGAACAGCCAGGCGCTCCACCTCGACGCGGCGTGGTCTGCGACGCAGCCGTTCGGGCAGCGGCTCATGAACTCGATGTTCACGCTCGCCACCCTCGTCGGCGCATCCGTCGCCCAGCTCACCCAGGGCACCATCGTGGCCAACCTCGGCTTCAGCGATGTGGCGTTCCCGCATCCGCTCTTCCACGGGGACACGCTGTACTCCGAGACGGTCGTGACCGGAAAGCGCCTGTCGTCGTCGCGACCCGGCCAGGGGATCGTGACCATGGAGCACACCGGGCGAAACCAGGACGGCGTCATCGTCGCGAAGGCGACCCGGTCCGTGCTGGTGTGGACCCGCGAGGCGCACGAGGCGGCCAGGGACGCATGAGCGATCTTCCCTGGGGGCCCGCTCTCCTCTTCTGCCCGGCGGATCGGCCCGACCGCTACGCCAAAGCACTGGAGCGGGCGGATGCGGTCATCATCGATCTGGAGGACGCCGTCGACCCAGGGGCTCGCCCCGCCGCACGGGAGGCGCTGCTCGCAGCGGGTCTCGACCCCGAGCGCGTGATCGTGCGCATCAACCCGGCCGGCACCCTGGACCATGTGGCCGACGTTCAGGCCGTGCGCTCGAGTCCGTACCGGACGGTGATGCTCGCGAAGACGGAACGCGTCACCGATTTCGCCGCGCTCGACGGGCTGCGGGTGATCGCGCTGTGCGAGACGGCGGCCGGAGTGCAGGCGGCGCCTGAGCTGGCCTCGACGGGCGGCGTCATCGCGCTGATGTGGGGCGCGGAGGACCTGGTCGCCTCGCTCGGCGGGACCACGAGCAGGCACGCGGATGGACGCTACCGGTCTGTCGCTCTCCACGCCCGGTCCACCGTCCTGATCGCGGCAGGCGCCTACGGCAAGGCGGCGATCGACACCGTCCACGTCGACATCGGGGACCTCGAGGGGCTCGCGGCGGAGGCGGAGGACGCGTCCGCCGTCGGATTCGCGGCGACGGCGTGCATCCATCCCGGGCAGGTCGATGTCATCCGTGCTGCGTACCGCCCGTCCGACGACGAGGTCGATTTCGCTCGGGAACTTCTGGCGGCTGCAGAGGAGCATCCCGGCGTTTTCCGGTTCCGGGGGCGCATGGTCGACGGCCCGGTGCTGCGCCACGCCGAGACCGTTCTGCGTCGCGCCGACGCCTGACTCGTCCTGCCCTGCGTGCCTTCGCCCCGATGGGCGATGAGCGGGATTAACCTGTCGGTGAGGGCTCGCGTCGTCGCCGGAAATGCCGTGTGACCTGCTCGGGGGACACCGCGCCGCATCGTGATCAAACTGTGATCCAAACTTGTGCAACAGTTCACCGGATTGCCCGGGCTCCGTCGGTGGCATGTCGTACGCTGCAAGTACGTGACAGGGGGGTTCACGTCCTCGAGTCGAATCGGGGATGGCAAGGCACCATCGGGAGGGGACATGGCACAGCTGCTGCCGTTGCGTTTACGCGACCACTCTTCCCGGGCTGCGAAGGCCACCGAGACGCACGCTGAAGAGCGCGTCGAGACGGCCATGCTTCCCGTCTTCGATCCGGCCCTGGAACTCACCGGCCCGCTCTCGATCGTCGCGCCGCGGCGCATCGGCGAGAGCGACCTGGCCGTGTATCCGCTCGCCCTCGGCGCCAGCGTGTTCGGCTGGACGGCCGACGGCGAGACCTCGCTGAGCATCCTCGACCGCTACACGCACCTCGGCGGCAACTTCGTCGACACGGCGGACAGCTACGTCGGCGGCCGCAGCGAAGTGCTCATCGGGCGCTGGATGCAGGAGCGGCGCAACCGCGACTCGGTCGTCATCGCGACCAAGGTGGGGCGTCACCAGGACAACCCCGGCCTCGGTTCGGTGAGCATCATCCGCGCGGTCGAGGCTTCGCTGGAGCGCCTGCAGACCGACCACATCGACCTGCTCTACTTCCACGACGACGACCTGTCCGTCCCCCTCGAAGACAGCCTCGCCACCGTCGAATGGCTGATCGAGTCCGGCAAGGTGCGTTACCTCGGTGCGTCGAACTTCTCGGCCGACCGGCTGATCGAAGCGCGCATCCTGTCGTCCACGGGGCTCCCCAAGTTCATCGCGATCGAACCGCACTACAACCTCGTGCACCGCGCGGAGTTCGAGAGCGACCTCCGCATCGTCGCCTCCGCACAGGGGCTCGCCGTCATGCCCTGCTTCGCGCTGGCGAACGGCTTCCTCACCGGCAAGTACCGCTCGAAAGACGACCTCAAGGCGGGGGCGCGCAGCGTCCGCGCGGCCGAGTACGTGAACCGGCGCGGCCTGCGCGTGCTTTCGGTGCTCGACCGTGTCGCTCGCGAGCACGAATCCACGATGGCGAGCATCGCACTCGCCTGGCTGCTGGCCAAGCGGAGCATCGTCGCACCGGTCGCGAGCGCAAGCCGCCCAGAGCAGGTCGACGCGCTCATGGCCGCGGCTGCCATCCGTCTCACCCGGGCCCAGATGCTCGAGCTCGACCGCGTCTCCGAATAGCCGCCCGCGCGCTCGCTCTCGCCCTCTCGCCCGCTCGCTCTCGCCCTCTCGCCCTCTCGCCCGCTCGCTCTCGCTCTCTCGCGCTCGCGCCCTCTCGCGCCCGCGCTCCGCGTCGAGCACAGGAAAAAGCACCTTATCGCGGGTAATAACGTGCTTTTTCCTGTGGTCGACCGCTGCCCGCGGCTACGCCTCGGAGAGCAGTCGCTCGGATGAGCGGTGCAGCGCAGCGCTCGCAGCGATCGAGTCGCCGACGTAGCCGCCGGCGAGCGCACCGTCGCGAGCCAGGATGAGGTCGTCGGCCGCGTCCCCTGGGTGCGGGTGGCCGATCTGGCGGAACAGTTCTTCGATCCGCTTCGCGTACCAGTCGCGGTGAGCGGTGACGGCGACGCGGACCGGATGGTTCGGGTCGGCGAACTGTGCCGCAGCGTTGATGAACGGATCGCCCCGGAATCCGGGGCGAACGGCTTCCACGCTGGTCTCGTCGACGAGCGCGCGGACAATGGCCCGCGGGTCTTTGAGCGTCCGCTCCTTCTCGTCGAACCACTCGCGGATCTGGCGGTCGCGGCCCTCGACGTAGGCGATGATCAGCAGATCCTTCGAGCGGAAGTGCTTGTAGAACGTCGCCTTGGTGACGCGGGCTCCAGCGATGATGCGGTCCACGCCGACGGTGTGGATCCCCTCCGAATAGAAGAGTTCGTCGGCTGTGGCCAGGATCTTCAGTTTCGAGGGAGCGGGCGGCCGGATGGTCGAACGGGCACTTGCGACCATCCGGCGCAACTCCTTTTTCTCGTGAAGCGTTCGGGTCGGCTTCAGCTTAACGGTCGGGCACGTGACGTTTTGGGGTTTTCGTCGCATGCTTTGTACGTCAGGTCAGTATACATATAGACAGACCAGTCTGTTTGTCCTCAAGCTGAATAGTCACAGCGCGTCCATATCCCCTGGCGTAGGGTGGAGGGGATGAACAGCGCAGTCGACCTCCCCCTCGGTCTGGCCGACCTCTCTTTCGCCGCATCCGGCGAAGCGCTGGTCCGGCGGACGATCCTGCCCAGCGGTGTGCGCATCCTGAGCGAGCACGTTCCCGGTTCGCGCAGTGCGACCATCGGCTACTGGGTGGCCGTCGGCTCCCGTGACGAGACTCCGAGCGAACGCCCGAACGAAGCCTCGGCCGGTCACGCATCCACCTTCGGTTCGACGCATTTCCTCGAGCACCTGCTCTTCAAAGGCACCTCGACGCGCACCGCGCTCGACATCGCGATCTCCTTCGACTCGGTCGGCGGCGAGCACAACGCGATGACCGCCAAGGAGTACACCTGCTACTACGCCAAGGTGCAGGATCGCGACCTGCCGATGGCGGTCGAGGTCATCACCGACATGATCACCTCGTCGCTGCTCGACCCGACCGAGTTCGAGAACGAGCGCGGCGTGATCCTCGAAGAGCTGTCGATGGCCGAGGACGACCCGTCCGACGTCGCGAACGAGCGCTTCTTCGAAGCGGTGCTGGGCGATCATCCGCTCGGCCGTCCGATCGGCGGCAGCCCGGCCACCATCCGCGCCGCCTCCCGCGACGCCGTATGGGAGCACTACCGCGCCAACTACCGCCCCCAGGACCTCGTCATCACGGCTGCCGGCGCGGTCGACCACGATCTCCTCGTCGCGAACGTCGAACGCGCGCTCGTCGGTGCCGGATGGGACCTCAGCATTGCGGCCGCTCCGGTCCCGCGTCGCGTTTCCACCGCTGCGGACATCCGCCGGGGCAGCGCGATCGTGACGGTCGAGCGTCCCATCGAGCAGGCCAACCTGCTGGTCGGCGTTCCCGGCCTGGTCGCGACCGACGACCGCAGGGTCACCATGGGCGTCCTCAACTCCATCCTCGGCGGCGGAATGTCGAGCCGCCTGTTCCAGGAGGTGCGCGAGAAGCGCGGACTCGCGTACTCCGTCTACTCGTTCTCCGGCGCGTACTCCGACGCCGGTGTGTTCGGGCTGTATGCCGGATGCGCGCCGTCGAAGGCCACACAGGTCGCCGAACTGATGCTCGCCGAACTGCACCGGATGGCGTCGGGCGGCGTGACGGCCGACGAACTGAGGCGCGCCGTCGGCCAGCTCTCCGGAGGGGCCGCCCTGGCCCTCGAGGACTCCGACACCCGCATGTCGCGCCTCGGCCGCTCCGAGATCACGCTCGGAGAGTTCGTCGACCTCGACGAGAGTCTCCGCCGCCTCCATCTGGTCACCCGCGACGATGTGCGCGACCTCGCAGCCGACCTGGCGTCCCGCGACGTCACGGTGGCCGCGGTCGGAAGCGTCGACGACGACATGTTCTCCGCTCTCACGTCCTGATCCACGCTCTGAAGACCACAGGAACCACCGGAAGGGTTTACGGTGCCGCATTATCTCTACCTCGTTCGCCACGGCGAGCAGCAGGATGCCGAACACGGTCTGCCGGACGGGCCGCTCTCCGCGCGGGGCAAGCGCCAGGCGCACCTCATCGCCGATCGCCTGGGGGGCATCCCGTTCACGGCGATGTACCACTCGCCGCTGAAACGCGCGGCCGAGACGGCGGCGATCATGTCGGAGCGGATGCCGGCCCTCACTCCGGAGCCGTCCAGCCTGCTCTTCGACTGCATTCCCTCGGGCCCCACCCCCGACATGCCGAAGGCGTTCGACTCGTTCTTCGGTGCCGTCACGCCGGCGGAGATCGAGGCCGGGCGCGCCCAGATGGATGATGCGGTCAACGAGTTCCTGACGCCGGCGCGAGCCGACCGGCACGACCTGCTCGTCACGCACAACTTCGTCATCGGATGGTTCGTCCGGCAGGTCTTCGACGCTCCGGACTGGCGCTGGCTGGGTCTCAACCAGGCGCACTGCGGTCTCACGATCATCCGGGTCCGTTCGGCGAAGCCGCCGGTCCTGGTGGTGCACAACGACCTGGGGCACCTGCCGGTCGAACTGCGCACCGGGCTTCCCGAGCTCCAACCGGTCTGAGTCCGGCACGCCGCGCACGGCGTGGAGGTCAGAGGGTCTTGCGGAACCAGTCCGTCGCGTTCGGATTGTCGTTGTACGGTTCGATCGACTCGTACCCGCTCGACCGGTAGAGGCCGCCAGCGGCCTCGAGGCTCGCGTTCGTGTCGAGCACGACCTCCGTGGCGCCGAAACCGCGCGCCCGGTCTTCGAGCTCGTTGAGGATCGCGCGCCCGAGGCCGAGGCCGCGGTGTTCGGGCTCGACCCAGAGGTGCTTGATCTCGTAGCGGACGCGGTGCCCGTGCGTGGATGTTCCGGTATCCGTCCCGCCCTGGGCGGGCAGGCCCCGCACTCCGCCGCAGCCTGCCGGGTTGTCGTCCTCGTCGTGGGCGACGAGGAACACGCCGGCGGGCGGGATGAACTGGGCCGGATCGGGGAAGGCCGTGCGATAGGCGCCGAGCCTGGGTGGGAACCCGGCGGCGCGTTCGGCGAAATAGGCGGCCAGCATCCGGTGGGCTGTCGGGTCGATGACGGAGACGTCGGCGTATGACACCATCCACCCAGCCTAGAACGGCTGCGCGATCATCTAGATTGGACGGGTGACTATTCGCGTGGCCGTCGCTGGTGCGACCGGAAAGCTCGGCTCCGTCGCCGTCCGGCTGATCGATGAGGCCGACGATCTCGAGCTGTTCGCGGCCCTCGATTCGAAGGCTCCGCTCGAGACGATGATCGGCGCCGACGTACTCGTCGACATGACGCTCCCCGCCGTGAGTCCCGGAATCGTGCACTTCGCGGTGGACAACGGGATCAACGTGCTCGTCGGCACGTCGGGCTGGGCGGCCGACCGTATCGTCGACCTCGAGCGGCGCGTCGCCGAGCGCGGCGAGGTCGGAGCGATCGTCATCCCGAACTTCTCCCTCGGCTCCGCACTCGGCACGGCGTTCGCGGCCGCGGCGGCCCGGTTCTTCGACTCGATCGAGATCGTCGAGACGCACGGACCGGCCAAGGTCGATTCGCCGTCCGGCACCGCGGTTCGCACGGCCGAACTGATCGGTGCTGCGCGCGCGTCGCGCGGACCGGTGGATGCTCCGCGCACCGACCAGCGCGCCAGGGGCCAGCAGGTCGCCAGCGTCCCGATCCACAGTCTGCGCATGCGCGGCGTGGTCGCCCGCCAGGAGGTCGTGCTCGGCGGCGAGGGGGAGACCCTGACGATCCTGCACGACACCGTCGGCTCGAGCGCGTACGAGGCGGGCATCCTCCTCGGAATCCGAGCCGCGGCGACCGCCCGCGGTGTGACGGTCGGCCTGGACAGGCTCATCGATCTCGGAATCGCCGAGCCCGCCGGTGACGTCCCCGAACCCACCGTGCGCGAAACCTCGTGAAGAACCGCATCGCCGCCATCCTGATGGCGGTGCTTCTCCTGCTCTACCTCGTCCTCGTGTTCGATCGCGGTGTGCTGTTCCTGCAGACCGGCGATCCGATCGCCATCGCGATGGGGGTCGCACTGTTCGTGCTCCCGGTGATCGCCGCGTGGGCGATCGGCCGTGAACTGCTGTTCGGCGCGCGCACGGAGAAGTTGGTCCGCATACTGGACGCGGAAGGCGGCCTGCCGGTCGACGACCTTCCGCACCGGGCGAGCGGCCGGCCGTTGCGCGACGCCGCTGACGCCGAGTTCCCGCAGTACAAGGCCGAGGTCGAGGCCGAGCCGCAGGACTGGCGCGCCTGGTTCCGTCTCGGGCTCGCCTACGACGCATCCGGCGACCGCAGGCGTGCCCGTGCCGCGCTGCGCCAGTCGATCCGGCTGTACCGCGACGGGGCGCGCAAGCCGGCCTAGCCGGCGGCCTGACGGGCCGGGCGCTTCACCAGGCGGGCGATCGCGTCGCGCACCGTCGGGTCGGCGAAGACGAAACCGTCGCCGAGCAGTTTCTCGGGGATGACCTTCTGGCTGGACAGCAGCAGTTCCTGCCCGGCGTCGCGCAGGGTCACGTCGACGACCTTCTCCGGAAGCGGGAACCCGTACGGCCGGTGGACCTGCGCGGCCAGTTCACGCAGGAAACCGTCGGCCGTCACCGGGGACGGCCCCACGAGGTTCACCGGGCCGTCGAGCGTCGAGTCGAGCAGGTGCACGATCGCCGCGACTTCGTCGTGGAGGCTGATCCACGGCCAGTGCTGTCCGCCGGTGCCGATGGGACCGGCGAGCCCCAGGCGCGCCACGGGGAGCAGCGGGCGCATGGCGCCGCCGCGCCCGACGACGACGCCGCTGCGGATCGTCACGACCCGCGTCTTCTCCGGGGCGAGATGGGCCGTGGCCTCCCACGCTTCGACGAGATCGGCCAGGAACCCCGATCCCTTCGGTGATTGCTCCGTGAGGCGCTCGCCCGGCCGGTCGCCGTGGAACCCGACGGCCGAGGCACTGATGAAGACGGCCGGCGCACGGGACGCCATGCGCATCGCGTCGGTGAGCGTCTGGGTGGAGTGGATGCGCGAGTCGAAGATCTGCTTCTTGTAGCGGCGAGTCCACGGAAGGTGGCTGAGGGATGCGCCCGAAAGGTTGATCACCGCATCCACCCGCTCCATGAGGGTGAAGTCGATGATCCGTGCGGCCGGCGACCAGGTGAATTCGGATTCGCTCCGCGGATCATGACGCACGAGCCGGAGCACCGCATGACCGTCTGCCGCGAGCCGGCGGCAGAGCTCGGCGCCGATCAGCCCGGACGCGCCGGCGACGAGGATGCGCATCCGGCTCAGGCCAGGTCGGCTTCGATCGTGATCGGGATGCCCACGAGTGCGCGGGAGACCGGGCAGGTCGCCTTCGCCTCCTCCGCGAGCCGCTGGAAGTCCTCTTCGCTGATCCCTGGCACCTTCGCGTTGACGAGGAGGTGGCTGCCTGTGATGCCCGATGCGGGGTCGAAGGTGACGGCCGCGGTCGCCTGGATGCTCTCCGGGGTGGTCCCGAACGACGCGAGGATGTTGGAGAACGCCATGGAGAAGCAGGCGGAGTGGGCGGCGGCCAGCAGTTCTTCGGGATTCGTGATGCCGTCACGGCCCTCTGCGCGGGCCGCCCAGCTGACCGGGAACTCCGCGGCGTGCGACGAGTCGAGCGTGAGTGTGCCCGAGCCGGACTTCAGGTCGCCGTTCCAGACGGTGGTCGATTCGCTGGTGAGAGCCATGGGGGATCCTCCTGAGGTCGGCTGATGGATTCGTTTCCACCCTATCGACGCTCCCGTCGCTCGACGGAGGTCACACCTGATTCGCAGGCGGGGGCAACCGCCGGTCAGGCGACGCGACCGGTGCGTCGGATCACACCGGCGCGGACGAGCAGCAGGTAGATCTGGCAGCCGAGGCAGTAGCCGAACACCGAGTTGAGGAAAGCGGCGACGAACGCGAGGGACGCTGCGACGACGACCGCGTACGGCACACCGAACAGCGCCAGGACGAGACCGGCGAGCGTGATGACGAAGCCGACGCCCTGCGCGAAGGTGGGCGGCGCCGGATCCTCGCGCTCGGTCGGCGGAGCCAGGCGCGGCCGCACCAGTGTGCGGAAGAGCACGCCGTACGGGTGCAGTTGGATGCCCGCGAAGGCCCCCCACGCGAACAGGAGCGAGATGACCAGGAGCACGACGAAGGCCGCGACGTCCAGCCCGGCGAGACCGAGGGCGATCGTCACGAGCAGCAGCACCGCGGTGATGCCCGCGCCGAAGCGCGGGCTGCGCGGATCGATCCCTACGGTTCCTCCCGCGGAAGCGGCACCCGTGTCGGCGACCGGTGCGGCGGAGGTGGCGTCAGGCTGTGACATGGGTTCTCCCGATGAGGTCGTCGAGCGCCGAGCGCAGGTCGTCGCGCCGCGGCGCCCCGCCGATGCGCGCGCGGACGACGCCCGCTCCGTCGACGAGGAACGTGGTGGGGGTCTGCAGGATGTTGAACGTGCGGGCCAGGTCGGGCTGCTCGGTCAGGTCGATCTCGACGTGCGCGACGCCGTCGCGTTCGGCGCTGAGCTGACCGAGCACGACGGCCGTGCTGCGGCACGGTGCGCAGAACTCGGTCGAGAACTGCAGCAGAGTCGCGGCAGACCCGAAGGGATGCGGTGAGTCGACATCCGCCGCCGTCACCACGGCTCGCGCATCCGCCGCCTGCCGCACGCGGCCGGTCCGCGACCGCCAGAGCAGCCCGATCACCGTGCTCACGGCGACGAGGCCGAGCACGATCGCGATGGAGGCGAACCCGTTCATGGTGTCGCCGACACTACGCGCGCGGCCGCGCCCGGTGCGGAGTATGACGCGACGTTACGTGCGCACGACGTTCCCGGCGGGACCGCGCATCCGGATAGGGTGGGCGCGTGCCCGAGATCGAGTTCCGTTCCGATATGACCGTGGAGCTCGTGCGTTCGAGCGCCCACGACTCCGATGTGCTCTTCGCGGCCCGCGTCTCCACGCAGGGCGAGCAGACCCTCGAGCAGAGCAGGCTCGACGGCACGGAGACCGAGGCCGACACGGCCCGAGACCGCGGGTTGATCAACTACCTGATGCGCGACCGCCACGGCTCACCGTTCGAGCACAACTCGATGACCTTCTACGTACAGGCGCCGATCTTCGTGTTCCGCGAGTTCATGCGCCACCGCATCGCCTCGTACAACGAGGAGTCCGGCCGCTACCGGGAGCTCCGCCCGGTGTTCTACGTTCCTGACGCCGAGCGGCGCCTCGTGCAGACCGGCAAACCAGGTGCCTACGAGTTCACCCCGGGCTCCGCCGAGCAATCCGCACTGGTGGAGCAGCAGACGAAGACATCGTCGCGGCTCGCGTTCGAGGCGTACCAGCGGATGCTCGAAGCCGGCGTCGCACGCGAGGTCGCGCGGATCGTCCTTCCGCTGAACATCTATTCGTCGATGTACGTGACGATGAACGCCCGTTCGCTGATGAACTTCCTGTCGTTGCGCACCCGCCATCCCGAGTCGCATTTCCCCTCGTTCCCGCAGCGCGAGATCGAGATGTGCGCCGAGCAGATGGAAGAATTGTGGGCGGGCCTGATGCCGCTGACGCACGCAGCGTTCGAGGCGAACGGGCGGGTCGCGCCCTGACCATTCCGCACGCTCTGGCGACGGCCCCGACGCGATAGCCTGTACAACATGTCTGACTCCGCGAATCCGTTCGGCCAGGTGCTCGTCGCCTTGGTGACGCCGTTCACCGCCGATGGCGAGGTCGACTGGGCCGGCGTCGAGAAGCACATCGACGACGTCATCAACGACGGCGCAGACGGCATCGTCGTCACCGGGACGACCGGGGAGACCTCGACCCTGACCGACCCGGAGAAACTGCGGCTCGTCGAGGTCGGCAAGTCCGTCTCCGCCGGTCGCGCGAAGATCATCACCGGCGGTGGATCGAACGAGACCGCGCACGCCATCCAGCTCTACCAGCAGAGCGAGAAGGCGGGCGCCGACGGCGTCATGATCGTGACCCCGTACTACAACAAGCCGACCCAGGCCGGCATCCTCACGCATTTCCGCATGATCGCCGACGCGACCGACCTGCCGGTGATCCTCTACGACATCCCCGGTCGAACCGGTGTCCCTATCAAATACGAGACGATCCTCCGGGCCGCCAAACATCCGAACATCCTCGCCATCAAAGATGCGAAGGGCGACTTCAGCGAGGTCAGCCGGGTGCTCAACCAGACCGATCTCCTCTACTTCTCCGGCGACGACGCCAATGTGCTTCCGCACCTCTCGATCGGCGCCTCCGGCCTGATCGGGGTGACGGCGAACATCGCCGCCCGACCGTATCGGCAGATCGTGGACGCGGTCAACGCCGGCGACCTCGCCACCGCGACCGCAGCCCACCGCACCCTCGAGCCGCTGGTACGAGCGGTGATGACCCATGTCCCCGGCACGGTCGCCGCGAAGTACATCCTCCACGGGCTCGGGCGCATCTCCAGCCCGCGGGTCCGCCTGCCCCTCGTCGGCCCAGAGGAGTGGGAGGCCGCCCAGATCGAAGACGAGATCGACCTCGTCACCGACATCCCCGGCGTGGACTTCCGCAACTTCCGGCCCGACCGAAACGCCGCCGCCGGCGGTGCACTGCCCAAGATCGCCGGCACAACACGTTAGGTCCCGGCCACTGCCAGGACCGCACCACCAGGAGCGCCTCGCGCCCGCACACCATTTAGGAGGGCACATGCCCAACCTCGTCTCCGACCCGCCCGCACTCGAACCGGGCACCCTGAGGATCATCCCGACAGGAGGACTGGGAGAGATCGGCCGCAACATGACGATCTTCGAGATCGACGGCAAGATCCTCATCGTCGACTGCGGCGTGCTGTTCCCCGAAGAGAACCAGCCCGGCGTCGACCTGATCCTGCCCGACTTCGCCCCCGTGCGCGACCGCCTGGACGACATCGTCGGCGTCGTGCTCACCCACGGCCACGAGGACCACATCGGTGCCGTCCCTTACCTGCTCCGCCTGCGCGCGGACATCCCCCTGATCGGGTCCGGGCTCACGCTCGCGCTGGTCGAGGCGAAGCTCAAAGAGCACCGCATCCAGCCGTACACGCTCACGGTGAAGGAAGGCCAGCACGAGGCGCTCGGCCCGTTCTCGCTGGAGTTCGTCGCGGTCAACCACTCGATCCCGGATGCGCTCGCCGTCGCGATCACGACGAGAGCCGGCGTCGTGCTCCACACCGGTGACTTCAAGATGGACCAGCTTCCCCTGGACGACCGCATCACCGACCTCCGTGCCTTCGCTCGACTTGGCGAGAAGGGTGTCGACCTCTTCATGGCCGACTCCACCAACGCCGACGTCCCCGGCTTCACACCGCTGGAGCGCTCGATCGGGCCCGTGCTCGACAACGTGATCGCCCGGGCACCCCGGCGGGTCATCGTGGCGAGCTTCTCGAGCCACGTCCACCGCGTCCAGCAGGTGCTCGACGCCGCGGAGGCCAACGGCAGGCGCGTGGCGCTCCTCGGTCGCTCGATGGTGCGCAACATGGGCATCGCCGCCGACCTCGGCTACTTGAAGGTGCCCGAGGGGGTGCTCATCGACTACAAGAAGGCCGCAGACCTGCCCGACGACCGCATCGTCTACATGTCGACGGGTTCGCAGGGCGAGCCGATGGCGGTCCTGGCGCGCATGGCCAACCTCGACCACCAGATCGAGGTCGGGCCCGGTGACACGGTCATCCTCGCCTCCAGCCTGATCCCGGGCAACGAGAACGCCGTCTATCGCGTGATCGACGGCCTCACCAAGCTCGGTGCGAGCGTCGTGCACAAGGGCAACGCCAAGGTGCACGTCTCCGGCCACGCGGCCGCGGGAGAGCTGCTCTACTGCTACAACATCATCAAGCCGAAGAACGTCATGCCCGTGCACGGCGAGTACCGGCACCTCGTCGCCAACGCCGCCCTGGCGATGGACACCGGCGTACCGCAGGAGAACACGATCCTCGCCGAGGACGGCACCGTCATCGATCTGCGCGACGGCCTCGCACGGGTGGTCGGTCAGCTCGATGTCGGCTACGTCTACGTCGACGGTTCGAGCGTTGGCGAGATCACGGATGCGGACCTCAAGGACCGCAGGATCCTCGGCGAGGAGGGCTTCATCTCGATCATCGTCGTGGTCGAGGCGGCCAGCGGGCGCATCATCACCGGGCCGGAGATCCACGCCAAGGGATTCGCCGAGGACGACGCGGTGTTCGACACGGTCAAGCCGAAGATCGCGGCGGCGCTGGCCGACGCTGCGCACAACGGGGTCCGCGACCCGCACGCCCTCAGCCAGGTCGTGCGGCGCACGGTCGGCCGCTGGGTGAACACGAGCTACCGTCGCCGCCCGATGATCGTGCCGCTGGTGATCGAGGCCTGACCCTCGGCCCTCCGCGAGGGCACCCGCCGAAACCCGCCCGAAACACGGCGCGAGTACGCTCCCGCTATGGGTGGCTTCGATATTCGCAGCGCGACCCCGGCCGATGCACGCTTCATGGGCGACATGCTCGTCGAGGCGGCCAACTGGAGCGTGAGCCGCGCGCGACCCCGCGTGGCGATCCTCGACGATCCGAAGGTCTCCCGCTACATCGCCGGGTGGCAGCGCCCCGGCGATTTCGGATCGGTCGCGGTCGATGCCCACGGCATCCCGATCGGAGCGTGCTGGGCGCGCCTGTTCCCGCCGAATGCACCCGGCAGCGGGTTCGTGGCTGTCGGAGTCCCCGAACTGATTCTGGGCGTGAACCCGCAATGGCGGGCCCAGGGCGTCGGCCGTGCGCTTCTCAGGGCGATCAACCGCCAGGCGCTCGCCGCCGGGCACGCGCGGCTCAGCCTCAGCGTCGAGCGGACGAATTTCGCGCAGCGGCTCTACGTGAGCGAGGGCTTCGTGATCATCGAGTCGAGGGAGTCGTCCGACACGATGGTCGCGACCATCCGCTGACGCGGCGTGGAGGCCGCAGGGGAGACACCCCGCGCTCTTCCGGGCCAATGACGGCGGCGCAAAGTACCGTGTTGGCATGGCCACGAGCACCAAGTCGACTTCACGTGCCCGGAACACCTCCGCGCGCGGGGGTTCGACGGCGCGCAAGCCTGCCGCGAACACTGCTGCGCAGAAGACCGTCAAGTACCCGGCGGCAGACCCGAAGCCGGCTCTGCTGGTTCGCATCTGGATGGGGCTGGCGCACCTGGTCGGGGGCGCCTTCCGTGCGCTCGGACCCGAGAAGTTCGCCAAGGAGGAGCGCCGTGACGGCGTGCCCTTCTTCCTCGTCCTGCTGGCTGTCGCCGGCGCCGTCGCCGAGTGGTTCCTGATCGACAACACGGTCGCCCAGACCCTCGAAGTGTGGACGTTCGGCGGCCTCTTCGGCCGGGTCGCCTATGCGCTGCCGGTCATCATGGTGCTGTTCGCAGCGTGGCTGTTCCGTCATCCGAGTTCGGTCCACGACAACACGCGCATCGGTATAGGGCTCGGCATCCTGCTCATCTCCGTGTCGGGCCTCTGCCATGTGTTCAGCACGCATCCGATGCCCGCGGACGGCATCGCCCGCCTTGCGGAGGCCGGGGGAGTGCTCGGGTGGCTCCTCGCCTGGCCGCTGTCCGCCGTTCTCACCTGGGTGGGCGCCGGGATCGTCATCGGCCTCCTGCTCGTTCTCAGTCTCTTCATCATCACCAAGACCCCGCCCAACAAGGTCGGCGCCCGTATCCGCGAGCTGTATGCCTACCTCTTCGGTGCCCAGCTGCCGACGGAGGAGGAGCGCAAAGCCGCGAAAGAGGCGAAGACGCAGCAGGTCGAGCTCGACGACATCGATGAGCCTGCGGACGAGGCGAACCTCCCCTGGTGGCGGCGCAACAAGTCGCAGCGCGAAGACGATCCCGCCTTCGACAGTCCCGTCATCGCCGAAGATTTCACGGCGCTGCTCGGCACTCCCGCCCAGGCCGGCCACGGCGAGTTCGCCTCCGCGATCGAGCCGGATCCCGCGTCCGACCACTACAACACCGAGGTCCTCGACGAACTGCGCCTGGCCGAAGACGCGGTCAAACGGTTCACGGGCGAGGTGGCCGCCGCGGGCCAGCACGCGACGGGCCTCCGCCCTGACGGCGCGACCGAAGTCCTCCCCGGATTCTCGGCGGATGCGCAGGCCGACTTCGACGAGGTCGCAGCAGGTGCCGCGCGACCGCTCGCTCCGGTGCCTCCTGCGCCGTACCGTCTTCCGGCTCCCACCATGCTGTCCGCAGGGTCGCCCGCGAAGACGCGCTCGGCTGCGAACGACGAGGTCGTGAGGCAGATCACCGAGGTCCTCGACCAGTTCCAGGTGGATGCGAAAGTCACCGGGTTCTCGCGCGGCCCGACGGTGACGCAATACGAGATCGAGCTCGGGCCCGGCGTCAAGGTCGAGCGGGTGACCGCCCTCAGCAAGAACCTCTCCTACGCGGTGGCCAGCAACGAAGTGCGCATCCTCTCGCCGATCCCCGGCAAGAGCGCGATCGGCGTCGAGATCCCGAACAGCGACCGCGAGATCGTCTCGCTCGGAGACGTGCTCCGCTCAGCGGCGGCGGCGAAGAGCGTCCACCCGATGACGATCGGCGTCGGCAAAGACGTCGGCGGCGGGTATGTCGTCGCGAACCTGGCCAAGATGCCCCACCTCCTCGTGGCGGGCTCGACGGGCTCCGGAAAGTCGAGCTTCGTCAACTCGATGATCACGAGCCTGCTCATGCGGGCCAAACCCGCCGACGTGCGCATGGTGCTCATCGACCCGAAGCGCGTCGAACTGACGATCTACGCCGGGGTCCCGCACCTCATCACGCCCATCATCACCAACCCGAAGAAGGCGGCGGAAGCGCTGCAGTGGGTGGTCAAAGAGATGGACATGCGGTACGACGACCTGGCCAGCTTCGGCTTCCGCCACATCGACGACTTCAACAAAGCCGTCGTCAACGACGAGATCGTCCTTCCAGCCGGCAGTGAGCGCAAACTCAAGCCGTACCCCTACCTCCTGGTCGTCGTCGACGAGCTCGCCGACCTCATGATGGTCGCCCCGCGAGACGTCGAGGACTCCATCGTGCGGATCACGCAGCTGGCACGAGCATCCGGGATCCACCTGGTGCTCGCCACCCAGCGTCCGTCGGTCGATGTCGTCACCGGTCTCATCAAGGCCAACGTGCCGTCGCGGCTCGCATTCGCGGTGACCAGCGTCACCGACTCCCGCGTCATCCTCGACCAGCCGGGCGCCGACAAGCTCATCGGCCAAGGCGATGGGCTCTTCCTGCCGATGGGTGCGTCGAAAGCGGTGCGCGTCCAGGGCGCGTGGGTGAGCGAGTCCGAGATCCAGAAGGTCGTCGACCACGTCACGCGCCAGGCGCGCCCGGAGTACCGGCAGGATGTCGCTGCTGTGGCGGAGAAGAAGCAGATCGACTCCGACATCGGCGACGACCTCGAACTCCTCCTGGCGGCGGCCGAGCTCGTGGTCTCGACCCAATTCGGCTCGACGTCGATGCTGCAGCGCAAGCTCCGTGTCGGGTTCGCGAAGGCCGGCCGGCTGATGGACCTGCTCGAATCGCGCGAGATCGTCGGCCCGTCAGAAGGCTCGAAGGCCCGGGATGTGCTCGTGACGGCCGAGCAGCTGCCGTCGGTACTCGCGAGACTGCGCGGAGAAGAGCCGCCCGGGGGAGCCTCCGCGGCTGGACATCCGGCCGCGCCGGGCGACGCGTCCGACGGCTACGGCCAGTACGACGGCGATCCGGTCGCCCGCATGACGGAGGGCTATCCTGAGGTGGAGGGCGACTCGAACGAGGACGCCTGGCAGCTGACCGACAGGGAGTAGACCGATGTCGGTGCCCGACGCCCCTCCGCCGGCAGCGGCGGGAGGCCAACCGCTCCGCGCTCCGAGCAACTGGAACCTTCCGAACGTCATCACGGTCGTCCGTATCCTGCTCGCTCCGCTGTTCGTGTGGATGCTGCTGGCAGACAACGGCGAAGACGGCTGGCTCCGGTGGGCCGCGGCCGCCCTGTTCATCCTGGCCATCGCGACCGATGGGGTCGACGGCGCGATCGCCCGTCGCCGCAACCTGGTCACCGAGCTCGGAAAGCTGCTCGACCCGATTGCGGACAAGGTGCTCACGGGCGGCGCTCTGATCGCGCTGTCCATCCTCGGCGAGCTGCCGTGGTGGGTGACGATCGTCATCCTCGTGCGCGAGGTGGGGATCACGATCTACCGCTTCGTCGTCATCCGCCAGGGGGTCATCGCGGCGTCGCGCGGTGGCAAGATCAAGACGATCGTCCAGTCGGTGGCCATCTCGTTCGCGCTCGTCCCGCTCTGGACGGTGTTCGGCGACTGGATCTTCTGGGTCAACGGCGTCCTGATGACCGCTGCCGTCATCCTCACCGTCGTCACCGGCATCGACTATCTCTGGCAGGCCTGGAAGGGCCGGCGGGCGCATCGTGCCTGAGGCGGCGATGCCGTCGGGTGAAGGGTCCGCATCCGGTCTCACCGAGCGCGTCGTCGCGGAGCTCATCGCACGGTCCCTCACTGTGGTCGCGGCCGAGTCCCTCACCGGGGGCGAGCTCATCGCCGAGCTGACGCGTGTTCCCGGCGCGTCCGCCACCGTTCTCGGCGGAGCGGTCGTCTACGCCACGGCCCTGAAGCATTCGCTGCTCGGCGTCGACCAGGGCCTTCTGGATGCGCACGGACCGGTTGACCCGGGGGTAGCGATCCAGCTCGCGCGCGGCGTGCGCGAGCGACTGGCCGTCGATGGGCGACCGGCGGATGCCGGCCTTGCCACCACGGGCGTAGCCGGACCGGACGGGCAGGGCGGACGAGCACCGGGAACCGTCTTCGTCGGTGTCTCGTTCGGGGAGCGCACGCGGGTCGTCGAGCTCGCGCTCACGGGGAGCAGGGCGGAGATCCGCCGCGCCACGGTGGTCAGGGCGATCGAGGAGCTCGCCTCGGAGCTCGGGATCGACCGCGTGTAACAGGCGGGAATACCCCCTGTTTCGGGTCTGTTACAACTACCAGATTCACAACAAAACTCCAGTCGTCGTCGATATCGTGAAGCAGTGGATGCGTGTAGTCTTGGGCATCCGGATTGATCTTCGGACACGGTGGCAGGGTTGAAAAGGAGGCTCCAATGATTCTTGTACGTCAGGAAATCGGCGACGTGCTCAGGGACTTCCGCCTGCAGAAGGGGCGCACGCTGAGGCAGGTCGCCAGCAAGGCGAGCGTCGCACTCGGTTACTTGAGCGAGGTCGAGCGTGGCCAGAAGGAGGCGTCGAGCGAGATCCTCGCATCGGTCGCCGACGCGCTGGACACACCCATCTCGGTGATCATGCGCGAGGTGGGAGATCGTCTCGCGGTGCTCGAAGGCATCGAGCCGATCATCCCCGACACGATCCCCGACGAGTTCGTCGCGGCGATGGACGCAGACCTCGTCACGCGCTGATTCGATTCTTCATCGGACGCCCCGGGAGACCGGGGCGTCCGTCATGTCTGCAGGAGCTTTTAGGGTGGTCCCATGAAGGTGAGCGAATTCCAGCGTGCAGTCTCCGACGAGTTCGGGGTCGAGTACGGTCGTGCTCTCACGCACGACCTGGTGCTCGGCGAATTGGGCGGCCGCACCGCTGTCGAGGCACTCGCGGCGGGCCTCCCGCCGCGCGATGTCTGGCTCGCGCTCTGCCGCGAGACCGATGTGCCGAAGTCGCACTGGCACGGAGCGGGCAAGCCGGCGCCGAAGCGCTGACACGGGGACACGCCGTTCGAATCTCTCGAAGATATGTTCGGATGTTGGTAGGCTCGTCCACAACGGCAGTCGAAAACGGGTTGTCCACATATTGGCCCGTCGACGCGTGAGTGTCGGTGCCCACGCGTACAGTCGAACTCGTTAGCGAAGCCCAGAAGGAGAGACCGAAATGCCATCACCCGCCGATCGTGAGAAGGCCCTCGAGACTGCGCTCGCGCAGATCGACCGTCAGTTTGGCAAAGGCTCCGTCATGCGCCTGGGCAGCGACGAGCGCGCTCCCGTCGAGGTCGTTCCGACCGGTTCGATCGCGCTCGATGTCGCGCTCGGCATCGGTGGTCTTCCGCGTGGCCGCATCGTCGAGATCTACGGTCCGGAGTCGTCGGGTAAGACGACTCTGACCCTCCACGCCATCGCGAACGCGCAGCGCGCAGGCGGTATCGCCGCCTTCATCGACGCGGAGCACGCGCTCGACCCCGAGTACGCGCGCAAGCTCGGCGTCGACATCGACGCCCTCCTGGTCTCCCAGCCCGACACCGGTGAGCAGGCGCTCGAGATCGCCGACATGCTCGTGCGAAGCGGCTCGATCGACCTCATCGTCATCGACTCGGTGGCGGCTCTCGTGCCTCGTGCCGAAATCGAAGGCGAGATGGGCGACTCCCACGTCGGTCTCCAGGCCCGGCTGATGTCGCAGGCGCTGCGCAAGCTGACCGGTGGGCTCAGCCAGACCAACACGACGATGATCTTCATCAACCAGCTGCGCGAGAAGATCGGTGTCTTCTTCGGCAGCCCGGAGACGACGGCCGGGGGCAAGGCGCTGAAGTTCTACGCGTCGGTCCGTCTCGACATCCGCCGCATCGAGACTCTCAAAGACGGAACGGAAGCGGTCGGAAACCGCACGCGCGTCAAGGTGGTCAAGAACAAGATGGCGCCGCCCTTCAAGCAGGCCGAGTTCGACATTCTCTATGGCGTGGGCATCTCCCGTGAAGGTAGCCTGCTCGACTTCGGTGTCGACCACGGCATCGTCAAGAAGTCGGGCGCCTGGTACACCTACGAAGGCGACCAGCTCGGCCAGGGCAAGGAGAACTCGCGCAACTTCCTCATCGCCAATCCCGACATCGCCGAAGAGATCGAGACCAAGATCAAGATCAAGCTGGGCATCATGGCCGACCCGAACGCTCCGGCCGTGCCCGCATCCAATGTGGGGTCCATCGAAGAGAAGCTCCAGGCTCGCAAGGGGGCGTGACCGGGCGGCCGGCCACGCTGAAGGAGGACGAGCATGGTGAGTTTTCCACCATCGTCGGACTCGCCGAACGAGGATCATGTCGCACCCGTGACTTTCCTGCCTGTGCGAACGTCCGCGCGCGAGCGCGTCGCGTTCACGCAATTCGACGACCCTGATGGCGACGCGAGTTTCGGCGGCACCGTCGACGAAAACGGTGAATTCGTCGAGAAGAGTTCACCGGAGCGCGAAAGTCGCGCCCGGGTGACGAAGATCAACGGGCCGACGGTTGCTGATGCGGTGCCGGTCGATCACCTCGCGGAGAATGCAGCGGAGAAGGCGCGGGATCGCGCTTCGAAGCTCTCGCTCGACCAGCTCGCGCGCCGGGGGATGTCCCGCTGGGAGCTCGAGCAGCTCCTCAAGAAGCGTGACATCGACGACGCGACGATCGAGCAGCAGCTGAATCGTCTCGAAGACGTCCGACTCCTCGACGACGAGGCGCTCGCCCGGTACCTCGTCTCCACCCTGCACCAACGCAAGGGTCTCGGCAGCGCGGCCATCCGGCAGGAGCTGAAACGCAAGCACATCGCCGAATACCAGATCGACTCTGCGTTGCACGAGCTCGATGGTGACGAAGAAGAGGCTAAAGCCATCGAGCTCGCGTTGAAGCGGATCCGGCAGCTCTCCTCCTACGACGACGAGACGGTCAAGCGGCGCCTGCACGGGTTTCTCTCACGCAAGGGCTACGACGGTTACACGGTGAACGCTGCGATCAGTGTCGCGATGGCGAAGCACAAGGGTTTCACCGTGCGGTTCGAGTGATCGGTGCGCCGTCACCCAGCGCGCATCCTGTCAGCGGCCGAGTCGGCGCACGCTCTCGGCCGCCCGTAAACTAGTCGCATCATGAGCACCATCACCGAAGCGCGCACTGTCATCCTGCCGTCCGACGCGGCTGTCGACGATACGGGCCGGGCGCGCACGTACGAAGTGCGCACCTACGGATGCCAGATGAACGTGCACGACTCCGAGCGGCTGAGCGGTTCCCTCGAGGCAGCCGGTTATGTTCCGGCCGACGGGGAAGAGGCCGACATCGTCGTGATCAACACGTGCGCCGTGCGTGAGAACGCGGACAACAAGCTCTACGGCAACCTGGGTCACCTCGCGTCGGTGAAGAAGCGGCACGCAGGAATGCAGATCGCCGTCGGCGGGTGCCTCGCCCAGAAGGACAAGAACGTCATCCTCGAGAAGGCTCCGTGGGTCGACGTCGTCTTCGGAACCCACAACATGGGCTCGCTTCCCAGCCTCCTCGAACGTGCGCGGCACAACGATGCCGCCGAGATCGAGATCCTCGAAGCGCTGGAAACCTTTCCGTCGACACTCCCCACCAAGCGCGACTCGAGCTACAGCGGCTGGGTCTCCATTTCCGTCGGGTGCAACAACACCTGCACGTTCTGCATCGTGCCCGCCCTGCGCGGCAAGGAGAAAGACCGCAGGCCCGGTGAGATCCTGTCCGAGATCCAGGCGCTCGTCGATGACGGCGCGATCGAGGTCACCCTGCTCGGCCAGAACGTGAACTCCTACGGCGTCGAGTTCGGCGACCGCCAAGCGTTCGGCAAGCTCCTCCGGGCCGCCGGTGAGATCGACGGGCTGGAGCGCATCCGTTTCACGAGCCCGCACCCGGCCGCCTTCACCGACGACGTGATCGACGCCATGGCCGAGACGCAGGCCGTCATGCCGCAGCTCCACATGCCGCTCCAGTCGGGTTCCGACCGCATCCTCAAGGCGATGCGCCGCTCCTACCGGTCCGAGAAGTTCCTGGGCATCCTCGACCGTGTCCGCGCCAAGCTGCTCGACGCCGCGATCAGCACCGACATCATCGTGGGCTTCCCTGGAGAGACCGAAGAGGACTTCCAGGAGACGCTCCGCGTCGTCGAGGCCGCCCGCTTCGCCTCCGCCTTCACCTTCCAGTACTCGATCCGTCCTGGCACGCCTGCGGCGACCATGGGGGACCAGGTGCCGAAGGCGGTCGTGCAGGATCGCTACGACCGGCTCATCGCACTCCAGGACCGCATCTCCCTCGAAGAGAACGAGAAGGTCGTCGGGCGCGAGGTCGAACTGCTCGTCGCCAACGGCGAAGGGCGCAAAGACGCGGACACCCATCGCCTCAGCGGCCGCGCCCAGGACAGCCGCCTCGTGCACTTCGAGGTGCCGGCAGGCTCGGAGTTGCCGCGACCGGGCGACGTCGTCACCGTCACGGTGACCCACGCGGCACCGTTCCACCTGATCGCGGACTCGCCGGACGGCGCTCCGCTGACGATCCGCCGCACCCGCGCCGGCGACGCGTGGGATCGCGCCGAGGCCGAGTCGTGTGCAGTGCCCGCGCACGGGTCGGCCGGCAGTGCATCCGATGGTCGTGTGTCCCTGGGGCTTCCGACACTCCGTAACAGCGAGCCGCTGACGGTTCCGGGCGTCGGCACGATGCCCATCTACGATCCGTCGGATGGCGAGCGCTGACGCGCAGCCGGCTGACCCGGCGACCGGGGACGCGCATCCGCTGATCGTCGTCGTCGGACCGACCGGGACCGGCAAAACCGACCTCTCGCTCGCCCTCGCCGAGCGCATCCGCTCGGATGGCGGGGATGCGGAGATCGTCAACGCCGACGCGATGCAGTTCTATCGCGGGATGGACATCGGCACGGCGAAACTGCTTCCGCACGAATGGCGGGGCATCCCGCACCACCTCATCGATGTGCTCGACGTCACCGACGAGGCCACGGTCGCCCGCTACCAACCGCAGGCGCGGGCGGTCATCTCCGACATCGCACACCGCGGCGCGGTCCCGATCCTCGTCGGCGGCTCCGGCCTCTACGTCTCCAGCGTCATCTACGACCTCCGCTTCCCGGGGACCGACCCGTACATCCGCGAGCGGCTCGAAACAGAGCTCGCGCAGCAGGGACCCGGCATGATCTACCGCAGGCTCGCGGAACTCGACCCGGCCGCAGCAGTGTCCATCGGTCCGAGCAACGGACGCCGCCTCGTCCGAGCGCTCGAGGTCATCGAACTCACCGGTCGGCCGTTCAGCGCATCCCTGCCCGAGGACCCGAAGCCGTGGATGCCGATCGTCGTCCTCGGACTGCGCGCGCCCCGCGACGAACTCACCGCACGGCTCGACGCCAGGGTCGAGCGGATGTGGACATCCGGACTCGTGGACGAGGTCGCCCGGCTCGTACCGGCGGGGATCGAGCGCGGCGTGACAGCCAGCAGGGCGATCGGGTATGCCCAGGCCATCGCCCAACTGCACGGGCGGCTCGGTGAACGCGCAGCCATCGAGCAGACCCAGCAGCTCACCCGACGCTACGCACGGCGCCAGGTCAGCTGGTTCAAGCGCTACCAGGGTCTCCACTGGCTCGACTACGACGACCCGGAACTCGTCGCGCACGCCCTCGATAGGCTGTAGCCATGGCGACAACGCTCCACTTCACCAAAGGGCATGGCACGGGGAACGACTTCGTGCTGTTCGCCGACCCCGACGGGCAGATCGATCTGACGCCGACCCAGATCGCAGACATCTGCGACCGGCATTTCGGTGTGGGTGCGGACGGGGTCATCCGCGCCGTCCGCTCACGTCACCTCCCCGAGGGAGCCGAGTCGCTCGCCGAAGACGAGGGCGCCGAATGGTTCATGGACTACTACAACGCCGACGGTTCGGTCGCCGAGATGTGCGGCAACGGCATCCGCGTCTACGTCCGTTTCCTGCTCGAGTCCGGGCTCGCCGAGCTTGCCGATGGTGACACGCTGCCGATCGGGACCCGCGGAGGCGTCCGCGATGTGCAGCGCAACCTGACCGGCTTCCAGGTCGACCTCGGGCGGTGGACGCTGTCCGGCGGTGAGCCCCTCGTCCGCGCTCGGGAACTGCCGGTGGCGCGACCCGGCCTCGGTTTGGATGTCGGCAACCCCCACGTCGTGGTCGCTCTGGCCGACGAAGACGAACTCGACGCCGCCGACCTCACCTACATTCCGCATCTCGACCCGGCCCCACAAGAGGGAGCCAACGTCGAATTCGTGGTGCCGCGTGAGCCGCTCGTCAAAGACGGCATCGGCCGCATCCGGATGCGCGTCCACGAGCGCGGCAGCGGCGAGACGCTCTCCTGCGGAACGGGGGCGGCTGCCGCGGCCCTGGCGACCCGCTACTGGGCGGGCAGCGGTGCGCCCAACAACTGGCGTGTGGATGTCGCGGGCGGCACGGTCGGTGTGCGTATGTTCCCGACCGAGGACGGCGAGCACGTTGCGCTCTCCGGCCCGGCCGAACTCGTCTTCGAAGGCGTCCTCGAACTGGGCTGAGGTTGCATCGACCTGTCAGTCGGCCGGCGTCTCGTCGGCGCGTCGGCGCGCCCGGAGCACGCGGTATCCCTTGCTCGTTGCGGCGCGGGTGACCGAGAGACTCCCGGCGAACGTGGTCTGCATCCACCGGTGCAGCGAGTCCGAACCGAGGTTGCGCTGCACGACGAGCCACGCGTCGGAGCCCGGCTCGAGCCGCGGCATCCACCGTTCCAGCAGGTTGTGGAGTTCGTTCTTTCCCACGCGGATCGGCGGGTTCGACCAGATCGTCGTGAAGGTGACTGAATCGGGAACATCGTCGGGCAGCGCGGCGTTGACATTCGTGAGGCCGAGTTTCTGTGCGTTCCGGCGCACGAGATCCAGGGCCCGGGTGTTGACGTCGACGGCCCATACCGTCGCATGAGGGGATTCGAGAGCCAGTGTGAGTGCAACCGGCCCCCAGCCGCAGCCGAGGTCGAGAAGCTGGCCGCCGGGCGGTGCGGAGGGCACGTGGTCGAGGAGCACACGTGTGCCCGTGTCGACGCGCTCCGGGCTGAAGATCCCGTTGGCCGTGGTCAGTTCGTAGGTCTGTCCGGCCAGCCGGACAGTGAACGGGCGGAGCCCAGGATCGCTCTCGGGCGCAGAGGTGAAGTAGTGATCTCCGCTGGCCATAGAGGAAACGTACAGGACAGGAACGAACTAGGGTTAACCCAGATGGTGAATACCGAATTGAATGAGCCGCAGAGCGGCGAAGAGACGCGCACCGCCGACATCGATGTCGTGGCGCGCGTACTGGCGAACGCCGAGACCCACGCGTCCGGTGTGTCGCTCTTCTCGAGCGGTGCGCAGGCGCTCCAGCGGGGCACCGTCGACGATACGTCGCACGACGGCGAGCAGTTCGAGCGCGAGGACCGGGCGGCGCTGCGCCGCGTCTCCGGTCTCTCGACCGAACTGGAAGACGTCACCGAGGTCGAGTACCGGCAGCTACGGCTGGAGAACGTCGTGCTCATCGGCGTCTACTCGCAGGGCTCGCTGCAGGACGCCGAGAACTCGATGCGCGAACTCGCCGCGCTGGCGGAGACGGCGGGCGCCGTCGTGCTCGACGGCCTGCTGCAGCGTCGTCCGCATCCCGACCCCAGCACCTACTTCGGCCGCGGCAAGGCGCAAGAGCTGGCTGGCACCGTCGCAGCGCTCGGCGCAGACACAGTCATCGCCGACACGGAGCTCGCCCCGAGCCAGCGTCGTGCTCTCGAAGACGTGGTCCGCGTGAAGGTCATCGACCGCACCGCCGTCATCCTCGACATCTTCAGCCAGCATGCGAAGAGCCGGGAGGGCAAGGCGCAGGTCGAGCTCGCCCAGCTCGAATACCTCCTGCCGCGCCTGCGCGGCTGGGGTGAGTCGATGTCCCGGCAGGCCGGTGGCCAGGTCGGCGGCGCGGGCGCGGGCATGGGATCGCGTGGTCCGGGTGAGACGAAGATCGAACTCGACCGCCGCCGCATCCACTCGCGCATGGCGAAGCTGCGCAAGCAGATCGCCGGCTTCAAGCCCGCGCGTGAGGCCAAGCGCGCCAACCGCCGCCGAAACTCGGTGCCATCCGTGGCGATCGCCGGCTACACCAACGCGGGCAAGTCCAGCCTCCTCAACCGCATCACCAAGGCCGGCGTGCTCGTCGAGAATGCGTTGTTCGCGACGCTCGACTCGACGGTGCGAAAATCCGTCACGGCCGACGGGCGGCTCTACACGCTCGCCGACACCGTCGGGTTCGTGCGCAACCTGCCGCACCAGCTCGTCGAGGCGTTCCGTTCGACGCTCGAAGAGGTCGCAGACTCCGACGTGATCGTGCATGTGGTCGACGCATCGCATCCCGACCCTGCGAGCCAGCTCGCGACCGTCCGCGACGTCATCGGCGAAGTCGGTGCCCGTGACCTGCCCGAAGTGGTCGTCTTCAACAAGGCCGACCTGGTCGGCGACGACGAAAGGCTCGTCCTCCGCGGTCTGGAGCCCGGCGCGATCTTCGCGTCCGCGCGCTCGGGCGAAGGGATCGACGACGTCCTCGCTGCGATCGCCCGCCTCCTGCCCGACCCCTCGATCGAACTCGAACTGGTCATCCCGTACGACCGCGGCGACCTCATCTCGGCGCTCCACGAGCGCGGACGGGTGCTGTCGACCGAGTACGTCGAAGACGGCACCAAGGTCACCGCACGCGTCCTTCCGGAGTACGAGGCGGTCTTCAGCGCCTTCGCCGTCGCCTGATCCGCCGGTCGTGTCGTCACATGGCGACACACGCCTGTCGGCCGGTCCCAGTGCTTGCTACTCTGCCTATCAATCGTTGTCGCTCAGGACGTCCTGTGCGGCATGGAGCGACAGCCGAGCCCGGCACCCGCCCGCGAAAGCCTTCGGGCTCATGACCCTCCAGGGACGTGCGCGGCAAGCCTGCGGCCATCGTCCTGAAGATGCGGTCATCCCGACATCACCTGGACGGAAGACATGCGATGAACGACCACGGATCCGCACCGGCCGTCGCCGGCGACGCCCCGTGCCCCGGCCGCGTCCCGTTCTCGTTCGAGCTCTACCCGCCGCGCAACCAGAAGGCGGCGGATGCGCTTCCTGCGACGATCGATCGACTCGCTTCCGCGGGCCCCGACTTCATCTCGGTCACCTACGGAGCGAACGGATCGTCGCGCACGTCGTCGCTGGATGTGGTCCGTTACATCCTGGCCAGCACATCGGTGAGCCCGATGGCGCACCTGACCTGCGTCGGCTCCTCGCACGCTGAGGCGAACCGCCTCATCCGCGAGTTCCTCGACGCGGGTGTCCGCAGCTTCCTGGCCGTCCGCGGCGATCCGCCGGCGGATGCGCCAGGCGGTGACAGCGGACTCGGCGACCTGCGGAGCGCCGGTGAGCTCGTGCAGCTGATCCACCGGGTGCAGGCCGAGCGCGTGCCGTACGAGGAGCTGCTGGTCCCCGGGATCCCGACGGCGCGCGAGGTGCGGACCCAGCGCGAGCACGTCCGGATCGCGGTCGCCGCCTTCCCCAACGGCCACCCCAACTCGCGGTCGGTGAGCCAGGACATCGACACCCTCCTCGCCAAGCAGGCCGCGGGCGCGAACCTGGCGATCACGCAGCTGTTCTTCCACCCGGAGGACTATCTCGCCTTCGCCCAGCGCGCGAAGGACGCGGGGGTCGAATTCCCGATCCTTCCGGGGATCATGCCCGTCACCAGCCCAGCGCGACTCAGGCGGATGCTCGAGTTGAGCGGCGAGGATCTGCCGAGCGAGCTGGCGATCCAGCTCGAGATCGAGCCGACCGAAGAAGGCCAGCGCGAGATCGGCATCGCGTGGGCGAGCCGTGTGGTCGCGCAGCTCGTCGCGGGCGGCGCACCGGGAATCCACTTGTACACCTTCAACCAGCACCAGGCCGTGCTGTCCGTGCTCGAACGCACAGGGCTCCTGCACAGCGCAAGCACCATCTGAGAGAGAGAAACGCAATGACCGACACCACCACTCGCGCCGGCTTCCCGACGGGGACGATCCTCGGCTACCCGCGGATCGGCCGCCGCCGCGAACTGAAGAAGGCAGTCGAGGCCTTCTGGGCGGGAACCATCACGGCGGACGAGCTCGAAACGCAGGCTGCGGAGCTCCGCGCCGTGACGCGCGACCGCCTCGCAGGTCTCGGACTCGGGCGGAACGACGCCTCCATCCCCGAGAGCTTCAGCTACTACGACCAGGTCCTCGACGCGGCGGTCGCACTCGGTGCGCTGCCGACGCGTTTCGCCGGGCTCGCGGATGCGTCCGGCCATGTCGACCTCGCCGGCTATTTCACGATCGCTCGCGGCGAGGGGGAGAACGCTCCGCTCGAGATGACCAAGTGGTTCGACTCGAACTACCACTACCTGGTTCCCGAGATCGGTCCGGAGACCGCATTCCGTCTCGCCTCCGACCGCCTCGTGCGTGAGTTCGAGGAAGCGAAGGCCGCCGGCTACGTGACGCGCCCTGTCATCGTCGGGCCGGTGACCTTCCTCGCGCTGAGCAAGCCGAGCGACGAAGCGCCCGAGGGTTTCCGTCCGCTGTCGCGTCTCGCCGACGTGCTTCCGGTCTACCAGGAGCTTCTTGCGCGCCTCTCCGCCGCCGGCGCCCCCTGGGTGCAACTCGACGAGCCCGCGCTCGTGAGCGAGAGCATCGAGGATGCGCGCGCCGAGGTCCTCGACGCCGCGCGCACCGCCTATGCCGCACTCGGCGCGATCGCCGAGCGTCCGGCGATCTTCGTGGCCGCTCCCTACGGAAGCCTCGATGACGCGCTTCCGGTGCTCGCGGCTTCTCCCGTCGAGGCGATCGGCCTCGACCTCGTGCGCGGGACGGTTCCTTCCGGCCTCGATGCGGCCACCGCATCCGCTCTCGCCCGCAAGACCGTCGTCGGCGGCGTGATCGACGGCCACAACATCTGGCGCGGCGACCTCGAAGCGGCCTTCGGAAAGCTGACATCGCTGCTGTCGCTGTCGCCGGACGTGGCCGTGTCGACGTCGACCTCGCTGCTCCACGTTCCGCACGACGTCGACGACGAGCCGGAGTTGTCCGGCCAGCTGAAGTCCTGGCTGGCCTTCGCGGACCAGAAGATCGGCCAGGTCGCCATCCTCGCGACCGGTCTGGTCGACGGTCACGAAGCGGTGCAGGATGAACTGCGCGCCGCATCCGCTGCCCTCGCCGACCGGCAGGCCGCCCCCGGCGTGCGCGACGCGGCCGTCCGGGCCCGTACGGCTGCGCTCACCGAGGCGGACTTCTCGCGCGGCGACTACAGCGACCGTCTCGCGGCCCAGGACGACGCGCTCGGCCTGCCGTTCCTGCCGACGACGACGATCGGCTCGTTCCCGCAGACCGGCGACATCCGCCGCGCCCGTGCCCAACTCGTGAAGGGCCTGATCACCGAGGCCGAATACCTCGGTCTCATGCGGGACGAGATCAAGCGTGTCGTCGACCTTCAGGAGGAGATCGGCATCGACGTCATCGTGCACGGCGAGCCGGAGCGCAACGACATGGTGCAGTACTTCGCCGAGAACCTCGACGGTTTCGCCGTCACCCAGAACGGCTGGGTGCAGTCGTATGGGAGCCGCTGCACACGTCCGTCGATCCTCTGGGGCGACGTGTCGCGTCCGAAGCCGATCACGGTCGACTGGTCCACGTACACGCAGAGCCTCACCGAGAAGCCGGTGAAGGGGATGCTCACCGGTCCGGTCACGATCCTCGCCTGGTCGTTCGTGCGGGACGACCAGCCGCTCGGCGAGACCGCGCGCCAGGTCGCGCTGGCCCTCCGCGACGAGATCGGTGACCTGGAAGCCTCGGGCATCCGCATCGTCCAGGTCGACGAGCCTGCGCTGCGCGAACTGTTGCCGCTCAAGCGCGCGGCCCACGCGGACTACCTCGACTGGTCGGTCGGATCCTTCCGTCTCGCCACCGCCGGGGTGCGCGACGAGACGCAGATCCACACCCACCTCTGCTACTCGGAGTTCGGCGTCGTCATCGACGCGATCCGCAACCTCGACGCGGATGTGACGAGCATCGAGGCGGCGCGCTCGCGCATGGAGGTCGTCCACGACATCCAGACCAGCGGATTCGACCATGGGATCGGGCCGGGTGTCTACGACATCCACTCGCCGCGCGTGCCGAGCGTCGCCGAGGTGACCGAGCTGCTCGAGACGGCGCTCGCGGCCATCCCCGGCCGCCAGCTCTGGGTGAACCCGGACTGCGGGCTCAAGACCCGTGGATACGACGAGACGGTCGCGTCGCTGAAGAACATCCTCGAGGCGACGCGGGTCGTCCGGGAGAAGGCGGGCGTTCCCGCCTAACGCACTCGATCGGTGGGGCGCACCGGTTCCGGACCGGCGCACAGGTTGCATCCAGTGCGCCGGGAGCGAACCTGTGCGCCCTTTCCGTTGCGGGCGCTCCGGACGGTGACAGGATTGCTGCATGGTCGAGATCTCCGACGATGAGTTCGAGCGCATCGTCACCGAAGAGTACGACGCCATCCCCGACGACTGGTTCGGGCAGCTGGACAACGTCGCCATCCTCATCGACAACCAG
The DNA here is from genome assembly GCF_055231915.1 of Leifsonia sp. Ger2509. NCBI lineage: Bacteria > Bacillati > Actinomycetota > Actinomycetes > Micrococcales > Microbacteriaceae > Leifsonia > Leifsonia sp. Ger2509. The sequence goes on along the minus strand of NZ_JBUYVB010000003.1, from coordinate 800,959 downwards.
CCACGGGGACAGTATCCGCGTCTCTACGGGCTGTACGCCGGGCACCCGCTGACCCGGCGGGGCGTCTACGGCTACGGCGAGCTTCCCGACCGGATCACGTTGTTCAAGAACAACATCCAGGAGCGCAGCGGCGACCTCGACGAGCTCCGCCGGCGCGTGCGCGTGACGCTCGTGCACGAGATCGGGCACTACTTCGGGCTGTCCGACGCTCGCCTCCACGAGCTCGGCTGGGCGTAGACGGGGCGGGGAGAGAATACTCCCGCTGCGGTATGCCGCCCGACCCTCCGGGCCGACGCGACCGCGTGCCGTTCGCGACACGATCGGGGGATGAACGAACCGATCTCCATCGCGACGCGCGATTCCGCGTCCCCAGCCGAAGAGTCTGTCCGCCTCGAAGGCGTCTCGAAGAGCTACGGCGGCGTCGAAGCGATCCACTCGCTCGACCTCGAGTTCGCACGCGGCGAGTCCGTGGCTCTCCTCGGTCCCAACGGCGCAGGCAAGAGCACGACGATCGGGATGATGGTGGGCCTCGTCACCGCCGATCGTGGCAGCGTGCGCGTGGCCGGCTCGTCGCCCCGGACTGCGGTGGCACGTGGCGCCATCGCCGCGATGCTCCAGGACACCGGCTTCATGGCCGGAGTGACGGTGTCCGAACTGGTCGGCTTCGCCGCCGGCATCTACCCCAGGCCGCTCGCGGTCGGCCGGGCCATCGACCTCGCCGGGCTCACCGGCCTCGAGCGTCGGCGCGTCGACCGCCTCTCCGGCGGCCAGGCGCAGCGGCTCCGGTTCGCGATCGCCGTGGTCGCCGACCCCGAGATCCTCATCCTCGACGAGCCGACGCGCGCGCTCGACGTGCAGGCGCGGACCGAGTTCTGGGAGGCGATGCGCGCGTTCGCAGCAACCGGGCGCACGCTCGTCTTCGCGACGCACTATCTCGACGAGGTGGACGAGAACGCCGCCCGGGTGGTGGTCCTCGCCAACGGCAGGATCGTCGGCGACGGTCGCCCCGACGAGATCCGGCGGCGAACGGGTACGACGATGATCCGCGTAACCGTGCCGGACGCGCCAGACCCGCACGGTCGGCTCGGCGCGCTGTCCGGAGTCGTCGATGTGGCGGGCGCGGGGGAGCGCTTCGCTCTCCGAACCAACGATTCCGACGCGACCGTCCGCGCCCTCGCAGCGTGCGGACTCGACTGGCGTTCCCTCGAAGTGAGTCCGCCCAGCCTCGACGAATCCTTCCTCACCCTCACCCAGGAGGCATCATGACCCGCTCGCTGCTGCGTCTCGAAACCGTCCGGATGCTGCGCGACCCGAAATACCTCGCGCTGGCGGTTGCCGCACCGGTCGGCTTCTATCTCCTCTTCGCCACGCTGTTCGGCGGCGGTCCGATCCCTCCCGGCCAGTTGCCGGGCACGGTCGAGATCATGGTGGCGATGGCGGCATACGGTGCGATCTGGGCCGTGCTCTCGACAACGGGTCCGCGGATCGCGGAGGAGCGCCAGACCGAATGGCTGCAGCAGCTGCGCTCGATGCCCATCTCGGGCGCGACAGTGCTGGGCTCGAAGGTCGTCGCCAGCGTGCTGACCGCGTTGCCCGCGATCGTGCTCGTCTGCGTCACGGCGGCCGTGGCGAAAGGTGTCGCCCTGTCGCCGGGGCAATGGATCTCGCTCGTCGCAGCCCTGTGGCTGGGCAGCACCACGTTCGCCGCACTCGGCATCGCGATCGGATTCCTCGTCGGTTCCGATCTGGCCTACCCACTCAGCTACGGGCTCTACATGGCCATGTCCGCGCTCGGGGGCCTGTGGGTGCCGCCGGCGGTCCTGCCGTCGGGGATGCGCGATGTCGCCCTGTGGATGCCGACCTACCGGCTTGCGGACCTGGGCTGGAAGATCGCGGGCGGGAGCCTCCCGGACGCGACGAGTATCGCGATCCTGGTCGCGTGGACGGCGGGGCTGTCGGGCCTGGCGTTCCTCGCCTACCGTCGGCCACGCCTCTTCCGGCTCCGCACCCGGCGCCCAGCGACGGCGGACCCGGCGCGCGAGCTCCCATCGATCGACATGGCGCGCCCCGATAGGCTGACACGGTGACGAGCCCGGCCGTGGCGCACGACAGCGGACGCCGCATCACCGCGTTCCAGGTGGACCTGCTGATCGCGGTGGTGGTGCTCGTCCTCGTCGAGGCGGGGATCTACGCGGAGCTGGCGTACGCATCCGCCACGACGTACCCCGCGGTGGCGGTGTTCTGGGCCGGTGCGTACCTTCTCGGCCTCGTCGCCTGCGTGCCGATCGTCGTCCGGCGACAGCATCCGGTCCTGGCGTCGTGGGTGGTGATCGCGGCGGTCGCGGCCTACCATTTCGCCGGGTACCCGGGCGCATCACCGGCACTCGTCCTCTTCGTGACGTCGTACGCGATCGGCGCCTACGGCCGGTCGACGTGGCGCTCCATCATCGTCGCGTCAGGCTTCATCGTCGCCTGGATGATCATCCCGTCACTCCCGCCGCATCCCGTCCCCTGGTTCTCGTTCGCCATCACCGGCCCTGCGCTGGGGATGGCGGTCATGGTGGTGCTGGGTGCGACCGCGGCGCAGGTTCGCCGCAACAACGAACTGAGCGTCGCCGCCGCAGCGAGCGAGGCGGAGGCACGGATGCGCGAACAGCTCACCGAGGAACGGCTCGGAATGGCCCGGGAACTCCACGACGTGCTGGCGCACACCATCTCCGTCATCTCGGTGCAGGCGGGCGTCGCGCTCGATGCGTTCGACGAACATCCGGATACGGCCCGCACGGCGATGATGAGGGTGCGCGGGCTGTCGCGCCAGGCGATCCCGGAGCTTCGTCGCACACTCGAACTGCTCCGGCGCGATCCCGCTCTGGGTGTCGAGACCGCTCCGCAGCCGGGACTCGACGAACTGCCCGAGCTCCTCGCGGAACTCGAGTCCTCCGGGCTCGCCGTCGAATCGCGCGTTGCCGTTGACGGCGCCGAGCTCACCCCTTTCGCCGAACTGACCGCGTACCGCATCGTGCAGGAGGCCGTCACCAACGTCGTTCGGCACGCGGCCGCGACCACGGTACGCGTCACGGTGCGCGCGGATCCGGATGCCCGGGCGCTCCAGGTGACGGTGGAGGACGACGGGCGCGGCGCCTCCGCGGGCGTCCCGGGGCACGGTCTCGGACTCGTGGGGATGCGCGAACGGGCGTATTCGGCGGGTGGAATGCTCGAGACCGGCACGTCTCCGCTCGGCGGCTTCCTCGTGTCCGCGGTGCTGCCGATCGAGGAGCCGGCATGATCCGCGTCCTGCTCGCCGACGACCAGGCGCTCATCCGCGAGGGATTCCGCGCGATCCTCGATCGCTCCGATGACATCGAGGTCGTGGGCGAGGCGGCGGACGGCCTCGAAGCGGTCGACCTGGCACGCCGGACGCGGCCCGACGTGATCGTGATGGATGTGCGGATGCCGCGGCTCGACGGGATTGCGGCCACCGCATCCGTGGTCGGCGATCCTTCGCTCCCCGACACCCGGGTGCTCGTGGTCACGACCTATGAACTGGACGAGACCGTCTTCGCCGCGCTTCGCGCCGGTGCGAGCGGATTCCTTCTGAAGGATCTGGAGCCGGACGACCTGCGGCGCGCGGTGCGGGTCGTCGCGTCGGGGGAGTCCCTGCTCGCGCCGAGTGTCACGGGCCGGCTGATCGCCCGGTTCGCGACCGTTCCGCGCCGGGACGAGGCCATCGAGGAGAAGCTCGCCCGGCTCACCGAGCGGGAACGCGAGATCGTCGCGCTGGTGGCGTCGGGCCTGAGCAACGCGGAGATCGGTGTGCGGCTGTTCATCAGCCCGGCGACGGCCAAGACCCACGTCTCGCGCGCGATGGCGAAGCTGGATGCGCGCGACCGGGCGCAGGTGGTCGTCTTCGCCTACGACTCGGGCATCGTTTCAGCGCCCGGCCCCTGACGCGGCGCAGCGCCGGATGCTCAGACGGCTCGGAGGACCGCCACCACTTTGCCGAGCACCTCGGCGAAGTCGCCCAGGATCGGCTCGAAGTTCGAATTGCGGGGAAGCAGCCAGGTGTGCCCGTCCCGCTGGCGGAAGACTTTGACCGTGGCTTCGCTGTCGAGCATGGCCGCTACGATGTCGCCGTTCTCCGCCGTCTTCTGCTGCCGCACGACCACCCAGTCGCCGTCGCAGATGGCCGCGTCGATCATCGACTCGCCGACGACCTTGAGCATGAAGAGATCGCCGTTGCCGACGAGCTGGCGGGGGAGCGGGAAGACCTCTTCGACCTGCTGGTCAGCCGTGATCGGCACGCCCGCCGCGATGCGACCGACAAGAGGGACCATGGCCGCGTCGCCGACCGGGGTCTGGTTCTCGTAGTCGAGGCTCTCGGATGCGGTGGACGGCAGGTCGATCAGGATCTCGAGTGCGCGGGGCCGGTTCTGATCACGACGGAGGTAGCCGCTCAGCTCCAGCTGGTTGAGCTGGTGCGTCACGCTCGAGAGGGAGGACAGGCCGACGGCGTCGCCGATCTCTCGCATGCTCGGCGGATAGCCGCGCTGGCTCACGGAGCGCGCGATCACGTCGAGGATGGCGAGCTGCTTCTCGCTCAGGTTCTTGCGACGGCGGGTGCCGCCGCGTTCCCGCCCTGCTCCGGTGTCGTTCGTCACTTCCCCGTCCCTTCGTGACCGCCTCCGCGTCCGTTCCGGAGGCTGCGCCGGAACGAATGTCGGTGGTGCCTGGTTGAGTGAACTCCAGACAATCGAAACTGTATCCACGATGCAGCGCTGAAACAAACATGTGTTCGAGTGTGTTGCGATATTCGTTCCATAATCGGCGTCTGCGGAGTGGTTGAAGTTTCGAACATTCGAAGATATATTCGGAACATAGCTTCGCATCCGGCCCTCCCGGCCGAGTGCCGGATGCGAATACTCCCAGGAGGACAGGCCATGACTGCAGCGATCCAGATGCCGACGCATTTCGCCGGTGCAACATCCCGCCCCGCCGGCGCAGCGACCACGCACCTCAGGCTGACCCGACGTGGACGCGTCGTGATCACGTCGCTCGCGGCCGTGCCGCTCGTCATCGGCGCCTTCCTCTTCGCCGTCAACGGCGGTGGAGCGATCGCGACCGGGTCGACCACCCACACGCAGTTCTCCTACGTGACGGTCCACTCCGGCCAGTCGCTGTGGAGCATCGCGGAGAAGGTCGCACCGAGCGCCGACCCGCGCGACGTGATCGCCGACATCGTTTCGCTCAACCAGCTTCAGTCGGCCGTCGTGACGCCGGGGCAGCGCATCGCCATCCCGGCGCAATACAGCGCAACGCACTGAGAGAGCACCCGTTAGAGCCGCATTAGCATTGGGTGGGTGACCTCCCTCTCCGATCTGCCTATTCGCGATGACCTGCGGGGAAAGACCCCCTACGGCGCACCCCAGAAGACCGTTCCGGTCGCGCTGAACGTCAACGAGAACACGCATCCGATCCCGGACGACGTCGCTGCCGATATCGTGGCGGCGGTCGCCACGGCGATCAAGGGGGTCAACCGCTACCCGGACCGGGAGTTCGTCGAGTTGCGCGAAAGCCTGGCCCGCTATCTCGGGCACGACCTGACACCCGCCCAGATCTGGGCGGCGAATGGGTCGAACGAGGTGATCCAGCACATCCTGCAGGCGTTCGGGGGACCAGGCCGCTCTCTGCTGGGATTCGCGCCGACCTACTCGATGTACTCGATCCTCGCCGGGGGCACGGGGACGGAATGGCTCGCGGGTCCGCGCGACGACGACTTCGAACTGAGCGCTGAGACCGCCGTCGCCGAGGTCCGCCGCGTCGATCCGGACATCGTCATCCTGTGCGCCCCGAACAACCCCACGGGCACACCGCTTTCGCTGGAGACGATCGCCGCGATCTACGACGCGGCCCGCGGGATCGTGGTGGTCGACGAGGCGTACGCCGAGTTCATGCCCTCCGGCAGCCCGTCAGCGCTCACGCTGCTGCCCGGGCGCGAGCGCCTGATCGTGTCGCGCACGATGAGCAAGGCCTTCGCCTTCGCCGGCGCCCGAGTCGGGTATCTCGCCGCAGACCCGGCGGTCACGGACGCCCTCCGGCTCGTGCGTCTTCCCTACCACCTGTCCGCGCTGACCCAGGCGGCCGCGATCGCAGCTCTCGCCCACTCGGGCGAGATGCTCGCCATGGTCGGCGAGATCTCGGCGCAGCGCGACCGTCTCGTGACAGAACTCGCGGCGCTCGGCTACAAGCCGCACCGCAGCGGAAGCAACTTCGTGCTCTTCGGCGGCGTGAGCGACCCGCACGCGACGTTCCAGGCCCTCCTCGCCCAAGGAGTCCTCATCCGCGATGTCGGAATCCCCGGACACCTCCGTGTCACGGCGGGCACGGAGGCTGAGACGACCGCCTTCCTGACGGCTCTCGCCTCACTCGGTCACACGGACGAAGGCGTTCCCGCGTCGACAGTAAACTCGCAGTCATGACCAATCGCACGGCCACGATCCAGCGCGAGACGAGCGAGTCGAGCATCCAGCTCAGCATCGATCTCGACGGGAAGGGCATCGCCGACGTCCAGTCGTCCGTGCCCTTCTTCGACCACCTGCTGACCGCGTTCGCGAAGCACTCGCTCACCGACCTGAAGGTGCGCGCCAGCGGCGACGTCGAGATCGACGTGCACCACACGGTCGAGGACATCGGCATCGTGCTCGGCCAGGCCATCCGGTCGGCGCTCGGTGACAAGTCCGGGATCTCGCGGTTCGGCGATGCCCTGGTGCCTCTCGATGAAGCACTCGTGCAGGCCGTGGTCGACATCTCCGGCCGCCCGTACCTCGTGCACACCGGCGAGCCCGCCGGATTCGAATACCACCTCATCGGCGGGCACTTCACCGGTTCGATGGTGCGCCACGTCTTTGAGGCCATCACGTTCAACGCGGGACTGACCACGCACATCACCGTCCTCAGCGGCCGCGACCCGCACCACATCGCCGAGGCCGAGTTCAAGGCGTTCGCGCGAGCGTTCCGTCAGGCGAAGGCGCTCGACCCTCTCGTGTCCGGAATCCCCTCGACGAAGGGTGCCCTGTGACGCGACCGTCGGTCGTCGTCTTCGACTACGGCACCGGAAACGTCCACTCGGCCGCCAAGGCGCTCGAGGCAGCGGGTGCCGACGTCGAACTGACCGGTGACCGTGCGAAGGCCATGGCCGCCGACGGCCTCGTCGTCCCGGGCGTCGGCGCGTTCAAGGCGGTCGCGGAGGCGTTGCGCGCCTCCCACGGCGACGAGATCATCGACCGTCGCCTCGCCGGCGGCCGGCCTGTGCTCGGGATCTGCGTCGGCATGCAGATCCTGTTCGACCACGGAGTCGAGCGCGGCAACGATACGCCGGGCCTCGGCGAATGGCCGGGCGAGGTCGACATCCTCGATGCCGAGATCCTGCCGCACATGGGCTGGAACACTGTCGACGCGCCCGGGGACTCCGCACTGTTCGAAGGCATTCAGAACGAGCGCTTCTACTTCGTGCACTCGTACGCGGCCCAGCAGTGGACTCTCGACGTGATGCCGCCGTTCCCTGCGCCGCGCGTCACCTGGAGCGAACACGGATCCCGGTTCATCGCTGCTGTCGAGAACGGCCCGCTGAGCGCAACGCAGTTCCACCCCGAGAAGTCGGGGGCCGCGGGCATCCGCCTCCTCCACAACTGGCTCGGCACGCTTCGCCCGGCCCGCGATTCATGAAAGTGATCAGATGAGCGACTTCACCACCACCCCCCGCCTCGTGCTGCTCCCGGCGGTCGACGTCGCGGACGGCAAGGCCGTGCGACTCACCCAGGGCGAAGCGGGCTCCGAGACGAACTACGGCGATCCCGTCGACGCCGCGGCGGACTGGGCCAGGCAGGGTGCCGAGTGGATCCACCTCGTCGACCTCGACGCCGCCTTCGGGCGCGGCAACAACTACGGACTGCTCAAGAAGGTCATCCACGAGGTGCGCGGTGTGAACGTCGAACTGTCCGGCGGCATCCGCGACGATGCATCCCTCGAGGCCGCTCTCGGGATCGGCGCGACGCGGATCAATCTCGGTACTGCAGCGCTCGAGAACCCCGAATGGGCGGCCAGCGTGATCGGCCGGTACGGCGAAGCGATCGCCGTCGGACTCGACGTGCGGGGGACGACCCTCGCGGCGCGCGGCTGGACGCAGGACGGCGGCGACCTCTGGCAGGTTCTCGACCGGCTCGAAGCCGCTGGCTGCGCGCGATACGTCGTCACCGACGTCACGAAGGACGGCACGCTCAAGGGACCGAACCTCGACCTGCTGCGCCAGGTGATGGAGCGCACCGAGCGACCCGTCGTGGCCTCCGGCGGCATCTCCAGCCTGGACGACATCGCCGCGCTGCGGAAACTGGTCGCGAACGGGCTCGAGGGCGCGATCGTCGGCAAGGCCCTCTACGCAGGCGCGTTCACACTGCCCGAGGCGCTGGATGTCGCCGGCCGCTGACGACGGGCGTCACCCGCTCGCCGACTCGGCGGGGCAGCCGTGGGCCGGCCGCCACTTCGACCAGAACGCCTTCGGCAGTGATGATGGTTCGGCCCCGGCCGAACTCGTGGAGGCGATCGACCGCTTCCGCGCCGGCGAGGCGACGGCGGATGCCGTGGTGGACGCGGTCCGCCACGTGCGTCTGCTCATCCCGCTCGTCGCCCAGCTCGGCGAGTCCGGTGTGACCGAGTCCGGACACCTGGTGGACAAGTCGCAGGAGCTCGCGATCGTGACAGTGGAGGGGCCGGACGGTCGCACGGTGCTCCCCGTGTTCTCCTCCGTGCAGGCGATGCAGCGCTGGAACCCGGAGGCGCGACCGGTCCCGGCCGATGGCGCACGGGTCGCACTCGCTGCGGCGGGCGAGGAGACCGATCTCGTCGTGATCGACCCGCTGTCCGACACGGAGTTCGTGATCCGCCGACCGGCATTGTGGGCGGTCGCCCAGTCGCAGCCGTGGCTTCCCGCCCACCTCGACCCGGAGGTCTTCTCCGCGTTCACTGCGTCGATCGGTTCCGAGCTCGGCGTGCACGACGTCTCGCTGCGCTCGGGCGACCCGGATGCGCGGCTCGCCGGCGATGACCTCGTGGTGCGGCTGGAGCTGGCGCAGGGGCTGACCAGGGAGGAACTCGATGCCGTGCTCGGCCGCCTCGCGCAGCGTTGGGCCGCGGATGACGTGATCGCGACCCGCGTCGACTCCCTGCGGGTGGAGCTCGCCGCATCCGCGTGACCACGCCGGCGTGCGTTGACCGCCTGCGCGGCCGGTAGGACAATCGGTGCTGTGCGCCCGGCGCACGGAAGCGGGTGCCCTGATGCAAGCTGACTACGACATCATCATCGACCGGACGGCGGCCACGGCGAAAGCCTGGCTGGGCGCCTTCGAGGAGCGACCGATTCCGCCGGCCGAGCGCATCGGTGCCGTGCGTGCGGAGCTCGGCGAGTCCCTCCCCGAGCGCGGCTCCGACCCGGCGGCTGTGCTCGAGCGCCTGACCACTGCCGTCGAACCCGCACTGATGGGCATCCAGTCCTCACGGTTCTACGGCTGGGTGATGGGCGGCACGTTCCCGGTCGCGCTCGGTGCTGACTGGCTCGTCTCGGCCTGGGACCAGAACGCCGGGATGCGCGACGCGACGCCTGGCGTGGTGGGCGCGGAGGAACTGGCGGGGGAGTGGCTCCTCGACCTGCTCGGACTCCCGTCGACTGCGGACGTAGGTTTCGTGACCGGGGCGACCACGGCGAACCTGGTCGGGCTCATCGCCGGGCGCACCGCCGTGCTTCGGACCGCGGGCTGGGATGCGAACCACGACGGTCTGGCCGGCGGGCCGCGCATCCGCTTCATCGCGGGTGCCGAGCGCCACACCTCTGTCGATCTGGCGGCGCGCTACGCCGGTCTGGGCCAGCCCACGACCGTGCCCGCCGACGCCCAGGGCCGCATCCGGGTCGACCTGCTGCGCGAGACGCTGGCGTCGGGCGAAGGCCCCGCGATCGTCGCCCTCCAGGCGGGCAACCTGCACTCCGGGGCGTTCGACGACTTCGCGTCCGCGATCGCGGTGGCGCACGAAGCCGGCGCGTGGGTGCACGTCGACGGGGCGTTCGGGTTGTGGGCGGGCGCCGCGTCGGGGCTGCGCCACCTGACGAAGGGCTACGAGGCGGCGGATTCCTGGGCGACGGATGCCCACAAGACCCTCAACGTCCCGTACGACTGCGGCATCGCGATCGTCGCGGACCCCGTGGCGATGAACGGGGCGTTCAGCATCCACGCGGACTACCTGCCGCGGCCCGCGGAGGGTTTCGATCCCTACGAGAAGGTCCCGGAGATGTCGCGGCGTGCCCGCGGGGTCCCCGTGTGGGCGACGCTCGCGTGGCTGGGGCGGCAGGGGGTGGATGGCCTCGTTCAGCGGCTCGCGCACAGCGCGGCAGCGCTCGCGCGGGGTCTCGCGGACCTGCCGGGGGTGACCATCCTGAACGATGTCGTGTTCACCCAGGTCTGCCTCGCCCTGGACGACGACGACACGATCGCGGCGCTCGCCGCGGCGTTGCAGGCCGAGGGATCGGTCTTCGCGTCTCCGTCCCGCTGGAGGGACAGGGCCGTTCTCCGCTTCTCGGTGAGCAACTGGGCCACCGACCAGGCCGCCGTCGACCGCACCCTCGAAGCCGTCCGCTCCGCTCTGGCCAGGATCGCTCCATAACCCTGACCAACCTCCGGGACCGCGAAGCGAAGGGCCGTCGCGTCGGGCCGCAGCGGAGCCGCGCTGCGCCGGGCGGGGACCGGCGCAGCCGGAAGCTCAGGGACGCGCGCGTCGGGCCGCAGCGGAGCCGCGCTGCGCCGGGCGGGGACCGGCGCAGCCAGAAGCTCAGGTCACGGGCCCCGTGTACTTCTCGCCCGGCCCTTTGCCGATCTCGTCCGGGATCGGCGACGCCTCACGGAATGCCAGCTGCAGTGAACGGAGGCCGTCGCGCAGGCTGCGCGCGTGCTGGTCGCCGATGTGCGGCGCGCTCGCGGTGACGAGGCCGGCGAGCGCGTCGATGAGCTTGCGCGCCTCGTCCAGGTCGGTCTGGGTCGATGGGTCGTCGGCCAGCCCGCATTTGACGGCGGCGGCGCTCATGAGGTGCACGGCAGTGGTGGTGATGACCTCGACAGCAGGCACATCCGCGATGTCCCGCACGGCCTCGTCGACGTAGGCCTCGGCGTCCTCGGGGGTGTAACTGTCGCTCACTGATTTCCTCTGTTAGAATCGTTCGGGCTCCGGGACTAACGTCTCGGTACGAAAGTGGAGATTCTCCCACCCGCGCTTGACCGCTACTAGGTTACCGGGTTGTTCGCACTCCGCCGTCGCGCACCCAGCGCGACGGTAGCAAGGGTGCCGTGCCAGGCCTGCGAATTTCTTCGCAGGTGCTCGTGGTGCGTGAATTTCCTCTTCGCCGCTTCTGTCACCCGACGGTTGCGAGGCCGAATGTATCGCTTTGATCAGAGGAGAAACGCATCAGCGATCCCCGTACCAATGACCGTATCCGCGTCCCCGAAGTTCGTCTTGTCGGCCCCAGCGGTGAGCAGGTCGGCGTCGTGAAAATCGAGGTCGCCCTTCGTCTCGCGCAGGAAGCCGATCTGGACCTGGTTGAGGTTGCTCCCAACTCCAAGCCGCCTGTCGCGAAGATCATGGATTACGGCAAGTTCAAGTACGAGGCTGCGCAGAAGGCCAAGGAGGCCAGGCGCAACCAGGCGAACACGATCCTCAAGGAGGTTCGTTTCCGCCTCAAGATCGACAAGCACGACTACGAAACCAAGCGCAAGCGCGCCGAGGGCTTCCTCAAGGCCGGCGACAAGGTCAAAGCCATGATCCTGTTCCGCGGTCGCGAGCAGTCCCGCCCAGACCAGGGCGTGCGCTTGCTCCAGAGATTTGCCGAAGATGTCGCGGAGTTCGGTTCTGTCGAATCGACGCCGACCATCGACGGTCGAAACATGGTCATGGTCATCGGCCCCCTGAAGAACAAGTCAGAGGCCAAAGCCGAGGCCAATGCACAACGTGCCGCTTCGAAGGCGCGGGCCCACAGCCCCGCCGACGAGTCGGCTGCTGCCGCAGAACCTTCTGCGCAGTCTGACGAGAGTTCGCCGGCTACGCCTGCGACGAACGAGGAGAAGTAATGCCCAAGCAGAAGAGCCACTCGGGCGCCAGGAAGCGCTTCAAGGTCACCGGTACCGGCAAGATCATGAAGCAGCAGGCAGGCATGCGCCACCACCTTGAGGTCAAGTCCAGTGACCGCAAGCGTCGCCTCAACAGGGACCAGGTTGTCCCTGAGGTCGACGCCAAGGTCATCCGCAAGATGCTCGGCAAGTAGCCGGCACCCCGACTTTTAAGGAAGTAAAGAGAAATGGCAAGAGTAAAGAGGGCTGTCAACGCCCACAAGAAGCGTCGGGTCATCCTCGAGCGCGCAGAGGGCTACCGCGGTCAGCGGTCGCGCCTGTACCGCAAGGCCAAGGAGCAGGTCACCCACTCGCTGGTCTACAGCTACCGTGACCGCCGTGCGCGCAAGGGCGACTTCCGCCGTCTCTGGATCCAGCGCATCAACGCTGCGAGCCGCGCGAACGGGCTCACCTACAACCGTCTGATCCAGGGTCTGGGTCTGGCCGGTGTCGAGGTCGACCGCCGCATCCTCGCCGAGTTGGCTGTCAACGAGCCCGCCACATTCGCGGCCCTCGTCGAGACGGCCAAGAAGGCGCTTCCCGCCGACACGTCGGCGCCGAAGGCGGCCGCTTAACCCGCACTGCAGTCACCGCATATAGTCTGGTGCCATGCTTGATAACCCGCGCTCACCGCGCGTTCGAGCCGTGGCGAAACTGGCGAAAAGAGGAGCCCGGTCTGAGACCGGGCTCTTTCTTTTGGAAGGTCCGCAGGCGGTCGCTGAAGCGTTGACGTTCCGGCCGGAGCTCGTGGTCGAGCTGTATGCGACGCCGACAGCGCTCGAGCGCTACACCGACATCGGGCAGACAGCGGTCGACGCCGGTGTCGATGTGGAGTTCGTCACCGAGCACGTCCTGGAGACGATGGCGGACACGGTCACCCCGCAGGGCTTCGTGGCCGTCTGCCACCAGTTCCCGACGTCGATCCGCGACATCCTGTCGGGGGAGCCGAAGCTCGTCGCCATCCTCGAGGAGGTACGCGACCCCGGGAACGCGGGCACGATCATCCGTGCAGCCGACTCGGCGGGGGCGGATGCGGTGATCCTGACCGGACGCACCGTCGACCTCTACAACCCGAAGGTCGTGCGTTCGTCGACCGGCTCGATCTTCCATGTGCCCGTCGCCGTCGGGGCGACGCTCGAGGATGTGGTGGGCCGCGCGCGCGCCGCGGGCCTGCAACTCCTCGCTGCGGACATCAAGGGCGACGACCTTCTGGCGGTGCGCACGGAGGGCCTGCTCGCCCGTCCGACCGCCTGGGTGTTCGGCAATGAGGCACGCGGGCTCACCGACGACGACCTGGCGCTCGCCGATCGCGCGGTGACCGTGCCGATCTACGGAAGCGCCGAGTCGATGAACCTGGCGACCGCGGCATCTGTGTGTCTCTACGAGTCGGCGTTCGCCCAGCGTTCCTGATCGTTTAACCCTTGCGTTATATAAGCGCAACCTGATACGTTTCTGTCATGGACGCACTCGAGGCTCTCGGCGACCCGGTCCGGCGGCGCATCGTCGAACTGCTGGCCACCGGGGAGTCCCCAGCGGGCCGGCTGTCGGATGCCGTGACCGCACAATTCGGAATCACGCAGCCGGGCGCCTCCCGGCATCTGCGCGTCCTGCGCGAAGTCGGGCTGGTGACGAGCCGCACCGCGGGCAGGCAGCGCATGTACGCGCTCGACGCGGGGGCGTTCGACGACGTCGCCGCCTGGGTCGACGGCGTCCGCTCGTTCTGGACCCAGCACCTGGACGCACTCGGAACCGAGCTCGCCAGGGGCCGCGCTGCATCGCGGAAGGCGACCAGCGACGTCCAGCCGACGAACACCGACCGGGGAGCAGCAGCATCATGACGATCTTCGGAGACATCGCACTCGACGGCGCGCGGCGCACGGTGACGGTGGAGCGCGAGTACGCGACCGGCGCAGCCGATCTCTGGAGTGCGCTCACCGAGCCCGAACGCGTCGGCCGCTGGATCGGCAGGTACACCACGAACGGCGACGGCTACCGTCTCGAGATGGGCGACGGATCGGCCGTGGTGACCGGCCGGGTGCTCGCCTGCGAGCCGGAGAAGCGCATCCTCATGCTCTGGCGGTTCGCGGGCGAAGCCGAGACCGAACTCGAAGCGGTTCTCGCCCCGCACGGGACGGACCACGTCGTGCTCACGCTCACGCACCGGCGCGTGCAGGCGGTCACTGCTGCCGTGTACGGGGCCGGGTGGGAGGACGTCTTCACCCATCTCGACCAGGAGCTCCGCGGCGAGCAGGACATCGGCGACCGGGGTTACATCGGCGAGGCGGCCGATCCAGCTGCGTTCGATGCGGCCCTGGAGGAGTACCGGCGGCGCGAGGCAGCACTCACCCCGGCCAGGATGATCCGCGAAGCCGGGCTCTCCGGAGTGCATCTCGAGCGCCTGCTGGACGCCCGGATCGACGAGGTCTGGGATGCGTTGACCCGGCCCGAGCGCATCGGGCGCTGGCTGTGGCCGGTCGTCGAGTGGCCGGACGACCCGGCCAGGGTCCGTGCGCTCGAACTCGGCGACACCTTCCTGCTGGGCGACGCGAACGTCCCGGAAGGGACCCACACGATGGAGGTCCTCGCGCTGGAGCCCGGACGCCTCCTGTCCTTCACCTGGGGACCGGCGCGCTCCGCAGTGACGCTCCGGCTGGCCGAGCAGGATGGCGGCACTCTGCTCGTGCTCGACCAGGATGCGATCCCCGACGTCTTCGGGGCCGGCCGTCTCCGTTCCGCCCCCGACTTCGCGGCCGGGTGGCATTCTCTCGTCGACGGCCTCGTCCTCCTCCTCGACGGTCTGGACGCGCCCAGGCGCGAGGGCCTGTGGGATGCCGCGTACGAGGTGTACGCCGACCAGGGCGCGGCAGAGTGACTGCGCGCTCGCACTAAACTTGGGTTCCGTGTCCGAACCCACTGAAATCTCCGAAGACGCCGTCGAGGCCGCGGTCCAGGCGGCGCTCACGGCCATCGCCGACGCCGCCGATTCGGCCGCGCTGAAGGTCGTCCGCGCCGAGCACACGGCCGAGCACTCGCCGCTCGCACGCCTGAACGCCAGCCTGCGCTCCGTTCCGAACGACCAGAAGGCGGCGGCCGGCAAGCTCGTCGGCCAGGCCCGCGCTCGAGTGAACCAGGCGTTCGCCGCGAAGGAGGCCGAGATCCAGGCCGCGGAGGATGCACAGCGCCTCGCCGACGAGCGGGTCGATGTGACTGCGCTTCCGTCGCGCTGGCAGCCGGGCGCACGCCACCCGCTGTCGCTCCTGCAGGAGCGCATCCAGGACGTCTTCGTCGGCATGGGCTGGGAGGTCGCCGAAGGGCCGGAGCTCGAGAGCGAGTGGTACAACTTCGACGCGCTCAACTTCGATGAGGACCACCCCGCTCGCGCGATGCAGGACACGTTCTTCGTCGAGCCGACCGCATCCCACCTCGTGCTTCGTACCCACACGTCGCCGGTGCAGCTCCGGGCGCTGCTCGAGAACGACCTGCCGCTCTACCGCATCGCGCCCGGGCGGGTGTTCCGCACCGACGAACTCGACGCGACCCACACCCCGGTGTTCCACCAGACCGAGGGCATCGCCGTCGACAAGGGGCTCACGATGGCCCACCTGCGCGGCACCCTCGACCACTTCGTCAAGAACATGTTCGGTGAGGATGCGAAGGTGCGCCTGCGCCCCAACTACTTCCCCTTCACCGAGCCGAGCGCCGAGCTCGATCTCTGGCACCCCACCTTCAAGGAGGGGCCGCGCTGGATCGAGTGGGGCGGGTGCGGAATGATCAACCCGAACGTGCTTCGCTCAGCGGGCATCGATCCCGATGTGTATTCCGGGTTCGCGTTCGGCGTCGGCGTCGAGCGGGCGCTGATGTTCCGCAACGATGTGAAAGACATGCACGACATGGTCGAGGGCGACGTCCGCTTCTCGCAGCAGTTCGGAATGGTGGTCTGATGCGCGTCCCACTCAGCTGGCTCGCCGAATACGTCGATCTCGAGCCCGGTACGACGGCCGAGCAGGTTCATGCTGCGCTCGTCTCCGTCGGGCTGGAAGAGGAGGACGTCCACACGTTCGAGATCTCCGGCCCTGTCGTGGTCGGCCAGGTTCTCGACTTCGTCGACGAGCCGCAGTCGAACGGCAAGACGATCCGCTGGTGCCGTGTACGGGTCGCCCCCGAGGGCGCGCGAGCGGCGGACGGCGGTGACGACGTTCGCGGAATCGTCTGCGGCGCGCACAACTTCGTCGCAGGCGACAAGGTCGTGGTGTCGCTTCCCGGTGCGGTCCTCCCGGGGCCGTTCCCGATTTCGGCGCGCAAGACGTACGGCCACATCTCCGACGGGATGATCGCCTCGGCCCGCGAGCTCGGGCTCGGCGAGGAGCACGACGGCATTCTGCGCCTGGCGACGCTCGAGCTCGACCCTCCGGTCGGAACGGATGCTGTCGGTCTCCTCGGTCTGGACGACACGGCGGTCGAGGTGAACGTCACGCCCGACCGCGGCTACGCCTTCTCGATCCGCGGTATCGCGCGCGAGTACTCGCACGCGACCGGTGCGGAGTTCCGCGACCCGGCTGCGGCCCCCGAGCTCCTCCGCGGGCTGCCGAGCCATACGACGGGGGGCACCTTCCCGGTCTCGATCGACGATGCCGCTCCGATCCGTGGGCGGGTCGGATCCTCCGTCTTCGTGACGCGTGTCGTCCGCGATGTCGACGCGACGAGGCCCACGCCGGCCTGGATGATCGCACGGCTCAAGCTCGCGGGCATCCGTTCGATCTCGCTCGTCGTCGACGTGACCAACTACGTCATGCTCGAGCTCGGCCAGCCGATCCACGGCTACGACCTCGACGCCCTCTCCGGCGGCATCACGGTGCGCCGCGCCCGCGCAGGCGAGAAGCTGGTCACGCTCGACGGACAGGAGCGTGCGCTCGACCCGCAGGACCTCCTCATCACCGACGAGTCCGGCCCCATCGGTCTCGCGGGCGTCATGGGCGGTGCGTCGACGGAGATCGGTTCGTCGACGCGCAACGTGCTCATCGAGGCGGCGAACTTCGACCCGGTGTCGATCGCGCGCACCGCTCGCCGGCACAAGCTTCCCAGCGAGGCGTCACGGCGGTTCGAGCGCGGCGTCGACCCCCAGGTCGCCGTGGCCGCGGCCGCCCGCGTGGTCCAGCTGCTGGAGCAGCTGGCCGGTGGCCGAGCCGACGACCTCGGCTCGCTGCACAACACGAGCACGACCCCGGATGCGATCCACCTGCCCGCGGGCTATGTCTCGTCGCTGATCGGCGTCGACTTCACCGACGCGGAGATCGAGTCCGCCCTTGCCGAGATCGGCGGGGCGATCACGGCGACCTCGACCGGACTGAGCGTCGTGCCGCCTTCGTGGCGGCCCGACCTGACCGACAAGTCCGACCTCGCCGAGGAGGTCGCGCGGATCGTCGGCTACGACCGCATCCCGTCGGTCCTCCCGGTGGCGCCTCCCGGCCGCGGACTCACGCGCAGGCAGCTCCTCCGCCGGTCCGTGGCGGAGACGCTCGCCGCCAACGGTGCGACCGAAGTGCTCGCCTATCCGTTCGTCACCGAGAGCGCGAACGACACCTTCGGTTCGCCCGCCGCGGGGCGCGTTCCCGCGGTGAAGCTCGCCAACCCGCTCGACGGTACCGTGCCGTACCTGCGCACGTCCCTGCTCCCCGGGCTTCTCGAGATCGCCAAGCGCAACCTCTCGCGCGGGCTGGTCGACCTGGAACTGTACGAGGTCGGCACCGTGTTCCTGCCCGCGCCGGAGGGCACCTTCGGCTCGGTCGCCCTGCCGCCCGGGGCCGCCCTCCCGTCCGACGACGTGCTGAGCGGCCTGAACGCGGGCATTCCGGCGCAGCCGCAGCACGTGGCCGGCCTCGTGCTCGGCAACGTGATCCCGAAGCAGCCGGGCCAGCCCGCCGTAGCCGCCGGTATCGCCGACGTCCTGGCGATGGTGGAGCAGGTCGGCGCTGCCGTCGGCGTCGTCATCGATCCGGTGCAGGGAGCACATCAGGCCCTCCACCCGGGACGCACGGCGGAGCTGGTCGTGCGACGACCCGACGGCGGGGTGCGGATCGGATTCGCCGGGGAGCTCCTCCCGGCGCTCGCCGAGGAGAGCGACCTTCCGCGCGTCGTCGGCGTGTTCGAACTCGATCTCGACATGCTCTTCGACCTCGCCCCGCTCGATCTCGTAGCGACGACGATCACCGGGTTCCCCGCGGCGACGCAGGATCTGTCGCTGGTCGTCGCGGCAGAGGTCCCCGCCGGCGACGTGGAGCACGCTGTCGTCGACGGGGCAGGCGACCTGCTCGAGCACGTCCGTCTGGTCGACGACTACCGCGGACCAGGGATCCCCGAAGGCACGAAGAGCCTCACCTTCGCTCTGCGCTTCCGGGCGGCCGACCGCACGCTCACGGCGGCGGAGGCCAGCGAGGCCAAGCTCGCGGGGGCCGCGCGCGCCGGTGAGCTCTTCGGCGCGCACATCCGCGACTGAGTCGAGGCGATCCGATCGCATTCTGCGCTCCGGCAGGCGTCTCCGTGGCAGGGGGGCGTGTGCGTCGGTTTGGACCCGGCGCCGGCGACCCGCTAGGGTTACCGCATGCTTTCCGTTCGGCGCACCCTCTCCGCTCGTGGCCTCGTGGCCGCCGGCGCGCTGCGTCGACGCCTGGGCGACCGCCGAATCTAGGCGACGCACGCGCGACCCCTGAGAGGGCTTGACGTGGGCGCCGCCGTCCTTCTCCCACGTCGTCCACTCAATAAGGTAGAAGCATGACTTTCTCGGTAGCCGTAGCCGGTGCATCCGGCTACGCGGGCGGAGAACTCCTCAGGATCCTGGCGGACCACCCCGATTTCGAGGTGCGCACAGTGACCGCGTTCCAGAACGCGGGCCAGCCTCTGGTCGCCCACCAGCCGCACCTCCGTTCGTTCGCCCACTTGACCCTCGTCGAGACGACCGCGGCGAATCTCGCCGGTCACGACGTCGTGTTCCTCGCTCTGCCCCACGGCAAGTCCGGGGAGCTCACAGCGCAACTCGACCCCGGCATCCTCGTGGTCGACTGCGGGGCGGACCACCGGCTCACCAGCGAGTCGGACTGGGCGGAGTTCTACGGCGGCGATTACTTCGGAGCATGGGCGTACGGCATACCCGAACTACCGGTCGCGGGAGGCGGACACCAGCGCGACCGGCTCGCCGGCGCATCCCGCATCGCCGCTCCGGGCTGCAACGCCAGCGCCGTATCGCTCGCCGTCGCCCCCGGCATCGCGGCCGGCATCGTCGAGGAGGAGGACATCGTCTCCGTCCTCGCGGTCGGACCGTCCGGTGCGGGCAAGAGCCTGAAGACGATGTTCCTCGCGAGCGAGATCCTCGGCTCTTCCAACCCGTACGCCGTCGGCGGTACGCACCGTCACATCCCGGAGATCCAGCAGAACCTGCGCCTGGCCGGGGCCGCGGACCCGACCGTCTCCTTCACGCCCGTCCTCGTCCCGATGTCGCGCGGAATCCTCGCGACGGTGACGGCCCGCCTCAAGCCGGGAGTGACCGCGGATCGGGTCCGCGAGGCCTGGGAGACCGCCTATGCCGGTGAGCCGTTCGTTCAGGTCCTGCCCGAGGGCGTGATGCCGCGCACAGCGGATGTCCTCGGCGCGAACACCGCGCTCATCGGGCTCGCGGTCGATGAAGCGGTCGGCCGAGTGATCGCTGTGCTCGCCCTCGACAACCTCGTCAAGGGAACGGCCGGCGCCGCCATCCAATCCGCGAACATTGCGCTCGGGCTCCCCGAGACCACCGGCCTCAACGTGAATGGAGTCGCCCCGTGAGCGTCACCGCAGCATCCGGATTCGCAGCAGCCGGCGTCGTCGCCGGCCTGAAGTCGAGCGGCAAACGCGACTTCGCCATCGTGCGCAACCTCGGGCCGCTCCAGGAGGCGGCGGCCGTCTTCACCACGAACCGCTGCAAGGCCAACCCGGTGCTCTGGAGCGAGCAGGTCATCGCCGACGGCCTCGTCTCCGCGATCGTGCTGAATTCGGGGGGCGCGAACTGCTACACCGGAGCGGCAGGATTCCAGACGACCCATCAGACCGCTGAGGCCGTGGCCGCACGCCTCGATGTGTCGGCCGGCGACGTCCTGGTCTGCTCGACCGGCCTGATCGGCGAACAGCTGGATCTCGACCTGCTGAAGGTCGGCGTGTGGGATGCGACCCTCGCCATCTCGGCGGCCGGCAGCGACTCCGAGGCCGCCGGTCTCGCCGCCGCCGAGGCGATCATGACGACCGACACCCGCGCCAAGCAGGCCTCTGTCGTTTCGCCGGACGGCTGGACGGTCGGCGGTATGGCCAAGGGCGCCGGGATGCTCGCGCCGGGTCTGGCGACCATGCTCGTCGTGATCACGACCGATGCGACTCTCGCCTCGGAGCAGCTCGACACGGCCCTCCGCGCGGCCACCCGGGTCACGTTCGACCGACTCGATTCCGACGGCTGCATGTCGACGAACGACACAGTGGCGCTTCTGGCTTCGGGCGCGAGCGGTGTCGAACCGGAGGCGTCCGCCTTCGCCGACGCGCTCACCTCCGTGTGCCGCAGCCTCGCCGAGCAGCTGCAGGCCGACGCGGAGGGCGCCTCACACGACATCGCGATCGAGGTCGTCAACGCAGCCTCCGAGGAGGACGCCGTCGAGGTCGGGCGGGCCGTCTCCCGCAGCAACCTGTTCAAGGCGGCGATCTTCGGCAACGATCCGAACTGGGGCCGCGTCCTCGCGGCGGTCGGCACCACCGGCGCCGAGTTCGATCCGTACGGGATCGATGTGGCGATCAACGGGGTACAGATCTGTTCGGCCGGCGAGCCCGACCAGTCACGTGACCTCGTCGACCTCACCCCGCGAGCGGTCCACGTGCTCATCGATCTGCACGCAGGGCTGCACACAGCGACCATCCTCACCAACGACCTCACGCACGACTACGTGCACGAGAACAGCGCGTACGCGAGCTGACCGGCATGGACACGGAGTACGACATCGACACCGAGGCCGGCGCGGTCAGTCACGCCGACGCCACCGAGAAGGCAGCGACCCTGATCGAGTCGCTCCCGTGGCTGAAGCGCTTCCACGACCAGATCATCGTCGTGAAGTTCGGTGGCAGCGCCATGGTGAGCCCGGAGCTCCAGCGCGCGTTCGCCGAGGACATGGTCTACCTGCGCTTCGCGGGCATCCACCCGGTCGTCGTCCACGGCGGTGGCCCGCAGATCTCGGCGATGCTCGACCGGCTGGGCATCACGAGCGAGTTCCGCGGCGGCTACCGCGTCACCACCCCCGAGGCGATGGACATCGTGCGGATGGTGCTCACCGGCCAGATCAGCCGCGACCTGGTCGGGCACATCAACGAGCACGGCCCGCTCGCGGCAGGGCTGTCCGGTGAGGACGCCGGCCTCTTCAAGGGGCGCAGGCGCGGAGCGGTCGTCGACGGCGTCGAGGTCGACCTGGGGCTCGTCGGCGATGTGGTCGCGGTCGACCCGGAGGCAGTGCACGCGCAGCTGAACGCGGGGCGCATCCCCGTCGTCTCCTCCATCGCCCCCGACATCGATCATCCGGGGCAGTCGCTGAATGTGAACGCAGACGCCGCGGCCGCAGCGCTCGCCGTCGCGCTCGGCGCGGCCAAGCTGGTCATCCTGACCGACGTCGCAGGGCTCTACAGCGACTGGCCGAACCGCGACTCGCTCGTCTCGAAGATCGGCACGGATGCGCTCCGGGAGCTGCTCCCGGGCCTGGAATCGGGCATGATCCCCAAGATGACGGCGTGCCTCGACGCGGTCGACGGCGGTGTCGCCAAGGCGGCGATCATCGATGGCCGCATCGCGCACTCGATCCTTCTCGAAGTGTTCACGCAGGACGGCATCGGAACGGAGGTGGTTCCGGCATGACGCCGACCACAGACTGGAGCGCTCGCTTCGGCGACACCATGATGCGCACGCTGGCTACCCCGCAGGTCATGCTCGCCCGCGGCGAAGGCTGCTACGTCTGGGACGTCGACGGCCGGCGCTACCTCGACTTCCTCGCAGGGATCGCGGTGAACTCCCTCGGCCACGCCCATCCCGTGCTGGTGGATGCGGTGAGCACGCAGGTCGCGACCCTCGCCCACGTCTCCAACTACTTCGCGACTCCGCCGCAGCTGGAGCTGGCAGAGCGGCTCACCCGCATCACCGGAGCAGGCGACCAGGGCCGCGTCTATTTCGGCAACTCGGGAGCCGAGGCCAACGAGGCCGCGTTCAAGCTGGCCAGACTGAACCGGGGACATACCCACCGCACCCGCGTGCTGGCGCTTCACAACGCGTTCCACGGGCGCACCATGGGATCGCTGGCACTCACGGGCAAGCCGCAGATGCGCGAGGCATTCGAGCCGATGCCGTCCGGCGTCGAGCACATCGACTCGACCATCGAGGCGCTCGAGGCGTCGATCGACGACCACGTCGCAGCGCTCTTCGTCGAGCCGATCAAGGGCGAGGCCGGAGTCATCGACCTGCCGGACGGCTTCCTCGAGCGCGCCCGTGAGCTCACTGAGAAGCACGGCGTGCTGCTGATCATCGACGAGATCCAGACCGGTGTCGGCCGGACCGGCAGGTGGTTCGCCTACGAGCACGCCGGGATCGTCCCCGACGCCGTCACGATTGCGAAGGGCATGGCCGGCGGTGTCCCGATCGGCGCCCTGGTCACGTTCGGCTGGGCATCCGAGCTCTTCGTCCGCGGCCAGCACGGCAGCACCTTCGGAGGCAATCCGCTCGCGACGGCGGCCGCGAACGCTGTGCTCGGCGAGATCGAGCGTGCCGACCTCGTGCACAACGCCGCCGTGCGCGGCGATGAACTGCGCCGGGTGATCCTCGGGCTCGACTCGCCGCTCGTCCATGTCCTGCGGGGGCAGGGTCTGCTTCTCGGAATCGGTCTCTTCGAGCCGGTCGCGCACCGGTTGTCGGATGCCGCGCTCGCCGCAGGACTGATCATCAACGCGCCGAACGAGTCGAGCATCCGCATCGCGCCGCCGCTCGTCGTCGGCGACGCCGAGATCGCGGACTTCCGCGAGCGATTCGGCCGCGCCCTGGCGTCGATTCACGTCTGATGCGACGCCATCCAGACTCCGGCACGACCGGCGCCGACCCAGACCGCACCCGTACCGCCCCGAAAGAGAGCGACCGATGACCAGGCATTTCCTCCGCGATGACGACATCACCCCTGCCGAGCAGGCCGAGATCCTCGAACTGGCAGCCGCGCTCAAGCGCGACCGTTTCAGCACCCGGCCGCTCGCGGGGCCCCAGACGGTCGCGGTGATCTTCGACAAGTCATCGACACGCACGCGGGTCTCGTTCGCTGTGGGTATCGCCGATCTGGGCGGGAGCCCGCTGATCATCAGCACCGCCAACAGCCAGCTCGGCGGCAAGGAGACGCCGTCGGACACCGCGCGCGTCCTCGAGCGGATGGTCTCCGCCATCGTCTGGCGCACCTACGGACAGGCCGGTCTGGAGGAGATGGCCGCAGGTACCACCGTCCCTGTCGTCAACGCGCTCTCCGATGACTTCCACCCCTGCCAGCTGCTCGCCGATCTACTGACCATCAAGGAGAAGCGCGGAAGCCTCGCGGGTCTCACTCTCGCCTTCCTCGGCGACGGGGCGAGCAATATGGCCCAGTCGTATCTGCTGGCCGGCGCGACGGCGGGCATGCACGTGCGGATTGCCTCTCCGGAGTCGTACGCCCCTGCGGTTCAGGTCGTGGCGGATGCCGATACCATCGCCCAGACGACCGGCGGCTCGGTGACCGTATACACGGATCCGCTCGAAGCCGTGGCTGGGGTCGACGTCGTCGTCACCGACACCTGGGTGTCGATGGGCAAGGAGGACGAGAAGGCCGAGCGCCTGACCGTGTTCGGCTCCTACCGCGTCGACGCCGACCTGATGTCGCGCGCGAAGCCCGACGCCCTGTTCATGCACTGCCTCCCGGCCGACCGCGGCTACGAGGTCACCGCCGACGTCATCGACGGACCGCAGAGCGTCATCTGGGATGAAGCGGAGAACCGCCTCCACGCCCAGAAGGCGCTGCTGGTCTGGCTGCTCGCACGCAACGCGGACTGACACCACCCCCCGGCACCCAAGACCATAAACTCGAAACGATCATTGAAGGAGAACCATGGCTGAACGCGTTGTGCTCGCATATTCGGGCGGACTCGACACCTCGGTCGGCATCGGCTGGCTGAAGGATGCGACCGGCAAGGAGGTCGTCGCGCTCGCCGTGGACGTCGGCCAGGGCGGCGAGGACATGGAGGCGATCCGCCAGCGTGCGCTCGACTGCGGTGCGGTCGAGGCGGTCGTCGTCGACGCGAAGGACGAGTTCGCGAACGACTACCTGATGCCGGCGCTCAAGGCGAACGCGCTGTATCAGAAGCGCTATCCGCTGGTGTCTGCGCTGAGCCGGCCCGTCATCGCGAAGCATCTCGCCGAGACCGCGAAGGCGCTCGGCGCCGACAGTGTGGCCCACGGCTGTACAGGCAAGGGCAACGACCAGGTGCGCTTCGAGGCGGCCGTGGCCGCGCTCGCCCCCGATCTGACCTCGCTCGCACCGGTGCGGGACTTCGCTCTGACCCGCGACAAGGCGATCGTCTACGCGGCCGAGCACAACCTGCCGATCGAGCAGTCGAAGAAGAGCCCGTACTCCATCGACCAGAACGTATGGGGCCGAGCGGTCGAGACCGGCTTCCTCGAAGACCCGTGGAACGCACCGATCGAAGACCTGTACACCTACTCGGAGGACCCGGCTGTGCCGCGGGATGCCGTCGAGGTGGTCATCAGCTTCAGCGAGGGCGTGCCAGTCGCGATCGACGGCAAACCGGTCACCCCCCTCGAAGCGGTTCAGCTGATGAACGCGGTCGCGGGCGGCCAGGGCGTCGGCCGGATCGACATCGTCGAGGACCGCCTCGTCGGCATCAAGAGCCGCGAGGTCTACGAGTCGCCGGCGGGCATCGCGCTGATCGCGGCGCACGAAGAGCTCGAGAACATGACGGTCGAGCGCGATGTGGCGCGCTACAAGCGCGGTGTCGAAGCCAAGTGGGCCGAGCTGGTGTACGACGGACTCTGGTTCTCCGGCCTCAAGCGTGCGCTGGATGTCTTCATCGACGAGACGCAGCGCCACGTGACCGGCGACATCCGGCTCAAGCTGCACGCTGGCACCGCAGTGGTGACCGGCCGTCGGAGCGGTGAGAGCCTCTACGACTTCAACCTCGCGACCTACGACACCGGCGACACGTTCGACCAGTCGCTGGCGAAGGGCTTCATCGAGCTGTGGTCGCTGCCGAGCAAGATCTCGGCCCGTCGCGACCTCTCCGGCCGGTAGGACATCGTGGCGAAGCACGAATCCGAGAACCGCGCAGGCGAGGCGGGCGCACTCTGGGGCGCCCGGTTCGCCGGTGGTCCGTCGCCGGAGCTGGCGGCGCTGAGCAAGTCGACGCAGTTCGACTGGCAGCTCGCGGCATACGACATCGCGGGCTCACGCGCGCACGCCACGGCGCTCGCAGCGGCCGGCTATCTCACCGATGACGAACTCCGGGGGATGCTGGATGCGCTGGATGCGCTCGATGCGGCCGTCACCGCGGGGGAGTTCGTGGCGGACGAAGCCGATGAGGACGTGCACTCCGCCCTCGAGCGCGGACTGATCGAGCGGGCGGGAACCGAGCTGGGCGGCAAGCTGCGCGCCGGCCGCAGCCGCAACGACCAGATCGCAACCCTGGTACGCCTGTACCTGCGCGATCATGCCGGGACCATCGCGGAGCAGCTGATCGCGCTCATCGATGCGATCGCTTCGCAGGCGGATGCGCATCCCACCGCCATCCTCCCGGGCCGCACCCACCTGCAGCACGCGCAGCCCGTGCTGCTCGCGCATCACCTGCTCGCGCACTGCTGGCCCCTCGTCCGCGATCTCGAGAGGCTGGCGGACTGGGATAAGCGGGCGAACGTGTCGCCGTACGGATCCGGCGCTCTGGCCGGGTCCACGCTCGGCCTCGACGCCGGACTGGTCGCCTCGGAGCTCGGCTTCGCGCACAGCGTGGAGAACTCGATCGACGGTACGGCGAGCCGCGATGTGGTCGCCGAGTTCGCCTTCGTGGCCGCCCAGATCGGCATCGACCTCTCGCGGTTCGCCGAGGAGATCATCATCTGGAACACCCGCGAGTTCGGCTTCGTCACGCTCGACGACTCGTATTCGACCGGTTCGTCGATCATGCCGCAGAAGAAGAACCCCGACATCGCCGAACTCACCCGCGGAAAGGCGGGACGGCTGATCGGCAACCTGACCGGCCTGCTGACCACGCTCAAGGGGCTTCCACTCGCGTACAACCGCGACCTGCAGGAGGACAAAGAGCCGGTGTTCGATTCGGTGACCACGCTCGAGGTGGTTCTGCCGGCGTTCACCGGCATGGTCGCGACGATGAGGTTCCACACCGAGCGGATGGCAGAGCTCGCCCCTCAGGGCTTCTCGCTCGCGACGGATGTCGCCGAATGGCTGGTGAAGCGTCGGGTTCCGTTCCGCGACGCCCACGAGATCACCGGCAACCTGGTCAAGTACGCCGAAGAGCGCGGACTCGAGCTCGCCGACCTCGACGATGCCGGGCTCGCGGAGGTTTCCCCGCTGCTCACGCCGGATGTCCGCGACATCCTCACGATCCAGGGCTCGGTTGCGAGCCGCGACGGTATCGGCGGGACCGCCCCCGAGCGCGTACGCGAGCAGCTCGCTGCGCTCACCGAGAGGGTCCGGATGCTGACCTCGGCTTTCGCCTCCGCCCGGCGGGACCTGACATGACCGGCCGCGCCGGCCGCGAGAAGCGCTCCCCGAAGAACCGGTGGGTCATCCCTACGATCGCGATCGTCGCCGGCGTGATGGTCGTCACCGGACTGGTGATCGTGATCGTCAACGGCTGGCGGATGTTCTAGTGACCGGTGCCGCGCTGATCAGCCCCTCGCGGGAGTTCTTCGCGGCGTCGGCCCTGGAGGTCGGCCCGCGTCTCCTCGGCGCCGTGCTGACCCACGAGACCGCGCACGGGGCCGTCTCGCTGCGCGTCACCGAGGTCGAAGCGTATGTCGGCGACGGGGTCGACCCTGGCTCGCACGCTTTCCGCGGGCGCACCCGGCGCAACGGTGTGATGTACGGCCCTCCCGGTCACCTGTACACGTACTTCACCTACGGGATGCACGTGTGCGCCAACGTCGTGTGCTCGCCGGCCGGCACCGCCTCGGCCGTGCTGCTGCGTGGTGGCGAGGTCGTCGGGGGAGAGGCGCTCGCACGCGAGCGGCGCGGGCTTTCGGTTCCTGTCCGTGACCTCGCCCGAGGGCCGGCCCGGCTGGTCGTCGCGCTGGGCATCGCGCTCGACGAGGGAGGTGCGGACCTGCTGGAGCCGCCGTTCAGTCTCCGGCTCTCCGAGCATCCCGTCGCCGCGGCCAGCGGCCCGCGGACCGGCGTCAGCGGTGCGGGCGGTGGCGTCGAATTCCCGTGGCGCTACTGGATTCCGGGCGACCCGACCGTCTCGCCGTACCGCAGGCACCCGAAGGCCTGAGCGCCTTCCGGAGGGATCCGAGCGCGGGCGCCCATCTTCTGAACGAGCGCACACGGTGCACGATGCGCACTCGTTCAGAACGTGTGCGCGGCGGCGCGGCGTGCCGGCGTCAGGTGATCGCGAGCCGGAAGACCCCGGCGCAGACGCACGCCCAGATCAGGCTGACCAGGGTGCCGATGATGAAGCGCTCGCGCGCTTCGGCCGCCTCGAGTTCGGTGAAGCGCCCGACGCCCTTGATCGCGATGAGGACGGCGATGGCTTCGGGGAAGCCCGCCATGATCGCGCCAGTCGTGGCGAACCGTTCGAGGTAGCCGATGAACGTGCCCCCGCGCAGCACCTCCTTGGTGCCGCCGTACGGGTTGTCCGCCGTCGCCCGCTCGTCGATGACGATGCCGCCGTGCAGTCCGGCCGTCACGCTGCCCCGGGAGGCGAGCGCGAGCACCAGCTGCGCGGCCGGCCCGCCGCCGACCACGCTGAGCGCAAGCAGGGCCGCCCCCAGGAGGACCTCGGCGACGGGGGGCGCGCCCGGACTGGGGAGCGTCACGGCCACGAACGCGATCGCGAGGGTGATCGCCGAGATGTAGACCAGGCCACGGCGTGGAGAGCGCGTGGTGAACACCGCGCAGATGAGGCTCGCCAGGACCATCACGAGCACGCCCGCCCAGAAGGCGATCGGTCCGAGTGCGAGAAGGAGGTGGACGTAAGGAGTCATGCCGGGGCATCCGTTCGTGTGTTCACTCGGTCGACGTTCTCCAACAGCCTAGTGAGGCCGGGGATGGCGGCGAGTTCTGGGCGCACTGCCGCCGCACGGGCGCGCGAGCTGGCCGACGGCGCCGAGATTCCGAGTTGTGCCGCCGCATCCGCCTGCGTGAGGCCCGACGAGACGAGGTCGTACAGCTCCCACCCGGCCGGCGTCCGTCGCTGGCGGATGACGAGGACGAGGTTGACCAGGGCCTCCGCGTCTGCAGCACCCGGCCATCCGTCTCCGGCGCGTACGCCATCCAGCCCCTCCGCACGACCGGCCGCGGCCTCGACCGCGAACCGGGTCGCCGCCTTTTTGGCGCGCCTGACTGCTTCGCGTGCGGCGACGAAGGCGTCGCCACTGGCTTCGCGGGTCTCAGCCGGGAGGGGGAGCCGCACGGAGCCGACACCGAGGCCGACGCTCCACGCCTCGTCACGGGTGAGGTCGAGAACGATCGCGAGCGCTGTCCCCGCGTTGTCGGTGAGTGCCTGGAGCTCGTCGCCGGCGTTGCGGTCCACGGGGAGCAGAAGCCGATCCGCCTGTTCCCGGTTGAGCCGTTTCAGGGTGTCCCCGACGATGTCCGGACGGGACCGGCTGTCCACCTGGTCTGCGGTGATGACGAACATACGCGCTCCTTCGACTGAGGCTTCAGAGTCTAATCCATCAAACATTAGACTCTCAAGGCTAACCACTCACGAATTAGATCCCGGGGCCTCATTGTGGAGAACGCGAGGCGGGTCGAACGGCGCTGCTACTGTAAAACTCGTGTCAGACTCGGCAATTCTCAGTGCGCAAGCCAACGATCCGACCTTCGACGACCTGTGGGAGGAACTGGTCTGGCGTGGCCTGGTCCACGTCTCGACGGATCCCGAGACGTTGAGAGAACTGCTCTCTGGCGAACCGATCACCTATTACTGCGGCTTCGACCCGACCGCGCCCAGCCTGCACCTCGGGAATCTGGTCCAGCTGCTCCTGATGCGGCGTCTCCAGCTCGCCGGGCATCGTCCGCTCGCACTCGTCGGCGGATCGACAGGGCTGATCGGCGATCCGCGGCCCACCGCCGAACGAACACTCAACACGAGGGAGACCGTCGCCGAGTGGGTGGGCTACCTGCAGCAGCAGGTCTCGCGCTTCCTCAGCTTCGATGACGGCAACCCCGCGCGGCTCGTCAACAACCTCGACTGGACGGCTCCGCTCTCGGCGATCGACTTCCTCCGCGAGATCGGCAAGCACTACCGGATCGGCACGATGCTGAAGAAGGATGCGGTTGCCGCGCGCCTCAACTCGGAGGAGGGCATCAGCTACACCGAGTTCAGCTACCAGATCCTGCAGGGTCTCGACTACCTCGAGCTGTACCGCACGTACGGTTGCATCCTCCAGACCGGAGGAAGCGACCAGTGGGGCAACCTCACCAGCGGGACCGATCTGATCCGGCGGGTGGAGCACGTCGGCGCGCACGCGATCGGGACGCCGCTGATCACCAACAGCGACGGCACGAAGTTCGGCAAGAGCGAAGGCAACGCCATCTGGCTCGACCCGCATCTGACAAGTCCGTACGCGCTCTACCAGTTCTGGGTCAACACCGACGACTCAGACGTCGTCGACCGGCTCAAGGTCTTCACGTTCCTGACGCGCGCGGAGATCGAACAGCTCGAGGCCGCAGTGCGGGATGAGCCCTTCCGGCGGGAGGCACAGCGCCGGCTCGCCTACGAGGTGACGAGCCTCGTGCACGGACCGGAGGCGACGGAGGCGGCGATCGCCGCCGCTGAAGCGCTCTTCGGCCGCGGGGAGCTTGACGAACTGGATGCGGCGACCCTTGAGAGCGCGCTGCGCGAGCTGCCCAACACCACGACCGTGCCGACCGCCACGGTCGCCCAGGCGCTGGTCGACACCGGACTCACTGCGAGCCTCGGCGAAGCCCGGCGTGCGGTCGCGCAGGGTGGCGTCTACGTGAACAACGCGAAGGTGGCGGATGGCGACGCCCTGCTGAGTGCGTCTCTGCTCGCAGGGCGCATGGCGGTTCTCCGTCGCGGCAAGAAGACCCTTGCAGGAGTGTTCCTCGAGTAGGTCCGGATCGCCCGCTTCGATGGTGGCGCGTATCGGCTTCGGCCGGTGCGCGCCACCATCGTTTCGGGGGTCTTGTCCAGGCACGATGAGGGGGTGGGGCACCTGCACATCGCCGGGATTACGCGGATGTGCAGGGTGGTCGGTGGCGATCGAACCGGGCGACACGCCCGGGATGCGCCCCAGATTTGCTAGCCCCCGGGGACCTGCGTAAAGTACTTACTTGTCACCCCAAAGGTGCGGGAAGCGGAAGAGCTTCTCGGCCTCAAGCGGGACCAATCCTAAGCATAAAGCAAAGCTCCTCTTGAAGGAGTTTGTTCTAGCGCATAGGATGGAAAACCCACTCACTGAGCAGGTCTAACTGGCTCGGATCGTGTGAAACGGTTGTGTCCGAATACGGATCGCCGGAATAACGCGAAACGGCCGATTTGACAAAGCGAATGAGAGTGGTAAGGTAGAGAAGTTGCCCCAAAGAGAAGGCCGAGAGGCTGAAAGTTGGGAGCGTCCGATCCTTGAGAACTCAACAGCGTGCACAATGTCAAATGCCAAAAACCTCGACTCGTAGCTTCGGCTACGTGAGAGATTCCTTTGGAAACAGATTAAACAACAAAGCAAGTCAGTAATGATTTGTTCTGTCAGTTTCAAACTTGCAGCGTGGTTCACCCATTCCGGTGGCCCGCTGCACTAGATGTGCCGAAGCGCTTGCGCTTCGAGCAATCAAACATTTATGGAGAGTTTGATCCTGGCTCAGGACGAACGCTGGCGGCGTGCTTAACACATGCAAGTCGAACGGTGAAAGAGGAGCTTGCTCCTCTGGATCAGTGGCGAACGGGTGAGTAACACGTGAGTAACCTGCCCTTGACTCTGGGATAACCTCGGGAAACCGAAGCTAATACCGGATACGACCTTCGGAGGCATCTCCAGGAGGTGGAAAGAATTTCGGTCAAGGATGGACTCGCGGCCTATCAGGTAGTTGGTGAGGTAACGGCTCACCAAGCCGACGACGGGTAGCCGGCCTGAGAGGGTGACCGGCCACACTGGGACTGAGACACGGCCCAGACTCCTACGGGAGGCAGCAGTGGGGAATATTGCACAATGGGCGCAAGCCTGATGCAGCAACGCCGCGTGAGGGACGACGGCCTTCGGGTTGTAAACCTCTTTTAGTAGGGAAGAAGCGAAAGTGACGGTACCTGCAGAAAAAGCACCGGCTAACTACGTGCCAGCAGCCGCGGTAATACGTAGGGTGCAAGCGTTGTCCGGAATTATTGGGCGTAAAGAGCTCGTAGGCGGTTTGTCGCGTCTGCTGTGAAAACCCGAGGCTCAACCTCGGGCCTGCAGTGGGTACGGGCAAACTAGAGTGCGGTAGGGGAGAATGGAATTCCTGGTGTAGCGGTGGAATGCGCAGATATCAGGAGGAACACCGATGGCGAAGGCAGTTCTCTGGGCCGTAACTGACGCTGAGGAGCGAAAGCGTGGGGAGCGAACAGGATTAGATACCCTGGTAGTCCACGCCGTAAACGTTGGGCGCTAGATGTGGGGACCATTCCACGGTTTCCGTGTCGCAGCTAACGCATTAAGCGCCCCGCCTGGGGAGTACGGCCGCAAGGCTAAAACTCAAAGGAATTGACGGGGGCCCGCACAAGCGGCGGAGCATGCGGATTAATTCGATGCAACGCGAAGAACCTTACCAAGGCTTGACATATACCGGAAACGGCTGGAAACAGTCGCCCCGCAAGGTCGGTATACAGGTGGTGCATGGTTGTCGTCAGCTCGTGTCGTGAGATGTTGGGTTAAGTCCCGCAACGAGCGCAACCCTCGTTCTATGTTGCCAGCACGTAATGGTGGGAACTCATAGGAGACTGCCGGGGTCAACTCGGAGGAAGGTGGGGATGACGTCAAATCATCATG
This sequence comes from Leifsonia sp. Ger2509, assembly GCF_055231915.1. NCBI lineage: Bacteria > Bacillati > Actinomycetota > Actinomycetes > Micrococcales > Microbacteriaceae > Leifsonia > Leifsonia sp. Ger2509. Next base: position 768,475 of record NZ_JBUYVB010000003.1, on the reverse strand, counting down.
CCCCTTATGTCTTGGGCTTCACGCATGCTACAATGGCCGGTACAAAGGGCTGCAATACCGTAAGGTGGAGCGAATCCCAAAAAGCCGGTCTCAGTTCGGATTGAGGTCTGCAACTCGACCTCATGAAGTCGGAGTCGCTAGTAATCGCAGATCAGCAACGCTGCGGTGAATACGTTCCCGGGCCTTGTACACACCGCCCGTCAAGTCATGAAAGTCGGTAACACCCGAAGCCGGTGGCCTAACCCTTGTGGAAGGAGCCGTCGAAGGTGGGATCGGTGATTAGGACTAAGTCGTAACAAGGTAGCCGTACCGGAAGGTGCGGCTGGATCACCTCCTTTCTAAGGAGCAACTGGCACTCGCAAGAGTGTCCAGGCGCCAGATCTGAACAAACGTTTCAGCTGGTTGCTCATGGGTGGAACATTGACATTGGTGCGGAGCCGATCGGCTCGAAGTCAGTACGCTCTTCGGAGAAGGAACGCTTTGAACCCGGAAGCACCGCACATGCACGCTGTTGGGTCCTGAGGGACCGGACCTCATCCGCTTGGATGAGAACCTGGACCTCTGGACCTTTTCTTGCGCTCATAACTCGAGTTGCAGAAAAGGTACCGCCCGTACTTTGAGAACTACACAGTGGACGCGAGCATCTTAGATTGATCCTTCGGGATCAATCACAAAAGATTTTAGGAACATCCTTCGGGATGTTCTGACTAATCATTGGTCAATTTTTCTTATGAGAAATCGATTCAAACTCATGTGATTTCAAGATTCTAAGAGCAAACGGTGGATGCCTTGGCATCTGGAGCCGAAGAAGGACGTAGTAATCTGCGATAAGCCTCGGGGAGTTGATAAACGAACTTTGATCCGAGGATTTCCGAATGGGGAAACCCCGCTGGGCCCGCAAGGTGACCCAGTGACTCCCGCCTGAATATATAGGGCGGGTAGAGGGAACGTGGGGAAGTGAAACATCTCAGTACCCACAGGAAGAGAAAGCAAAAGCGATTCCGTTAGTAGTGGCGAGCGAAACCGGAAGAGGCTAAACCGATCATGTGTGATAGCCGGCAGGCGTTGCATGGTCGGGGTTGTGGGACTTTTCTGCTGCTTCTGCCGAACAGCAAGGGTTAGAACGTTGTATAGACGAATGGCATTGAAAGGCCAGTCACAGAGGGTGCCAACCCCGTAGTCGAAATGCAGCAATCACCCGAAGAGTATCCCAAGTAGCACGGGGCCCGAGAAATCCCGTGTGAATCTGTCAGGACCACCTGATAAGCCTAAATACTCCCAGATGACCGATAGCGGACAAGTACCGTGAGGGAAAGGTGAAAAGTACCCCGGGAGGGGAGTGAAATAGTACCTGAAACCGTTTGCTTACAAACCGTTGGAGCCTCCTTGTAGGGGTGACAGCGTGCCTTTTGAAGAATGAGCCTGCGAGTTAGCGATATGTGGCGAGGTTAACCCGAGTGGGGTAGCCGTAGCGAAAGCGAGTCTGAATAGGGCGATTCAGTCGCATGTCCTAGACCCGAAGCGAAGTGATCTATCCATGGCCAGGTTGAAGCGACGGTAAGACGTCGTGGAGGACCGAACCCACTTCAGTTGAAAATGGAGGGGATGAGCTGTGGATAGGGGTGAAAGGCCAATCAAACTTCGTGATAGCTGGTTCTCTCCGAAATGCATTTAGGTGCAGCGTTGCGTGTTTCTTGCCGGAGGTAGAGCTACTGGATGGCCGATGGGCCCCAAAAGGTTACTGACGTCAGCCAAACTCCGAATGCCGGTAAGTGAGAGCGCAGCAGTGAGACGGTGGGGGATAAGCTTCATCGTCGAGAGGGAAACAACCCAGACCACCAACTAAGGTCCCAAAGCGCGTGCTAAGTGGGAAAGGATGTGGAGTTGCACAGACAACCAGGAGGTTGGCTTAGAAGCAGCCACCCTTGAAAGAGTGCGTAATAGCTCACTGGTCAAGTGATTCCGCGCCGACAATGTAACGGGGCTCAAGCACGCCACCGAAGTTGTGGCATTGACATTAGTGGTAGGCCTTCGTGGTCCAGCCGTGTTGATGGGTAGGAGAGCGTCGTGTGGCCAGCGAAGCGGCGGTGTAAACCAGCCGTGGAGGCTACACGAGTGAGAATGCAGGCATGAGTAGCGAAAGACGGGTGAGAAACCCGTCCTCCGAAAGACCAAGGGTTCCAGGGCCAGGCTAATCCGCCCTGGGTAAGTCGGGACCTAAGGCGAGGCCGACAGGCGTAGTCGATGGACAACGGGTTGATATTCCCGTACCGGCGAAGAACCGCCCAAGCTAATCCAGTAATGCTAAGTGTCTGAATCCCCTTGATCGAAGCCTTCGGGCCTAGACGAGCGGGCCTAGCACACGACCCTATGCTGGTGCGGCTAGCGTATTAACAGGTGTGACGCAGGAAGGTAGCCGAGCCGGGCGATGGTTGTCCCGGTCTAAGTGTGTAAGCCGAGGGATAGGCAAATCCGTCCCTCATATAGGCCCAGGCACGATGGGTAGTCTTAATTGACGAAATCGGTGATCCTATGCTGCCAAGAAAAGCATCGACGCGAGGTTCCAGCCGCCCGTACCCCAAACCGACTCAGGTGGTCAGGTAGAGAATACCAAGGAGATCGAGAGAATCGTGGTTAAGGAACTCGGCAAAATGCCCCCGTAACTTCGGGAGAAGGGGGGCCTGAGGCGTGAAGGGATTTACTCCTGGAGCGTTCGAAGGCCGCAGAGACCAGTGGGAAGCGACTGTTTACTAAAAACACAGGTCCGTGCTAAGTCGCAAGACGATGTATACGGACTGACGCCTGCCCGGTGCTGGAAGGTTAAGAGGAAGGGTTAGCTTCGGCGAAGCTCAGAATTTAAGCCCCAGTAAACGGCGGTGGTAACTATAACCATCCTAAGGTAGCGAAATTCCTTGTCGGGTAAGTTCCGACCTGCACGAATGGCGTAACGACTTCCCAGCTGTCTCAACCGCGAACTCGGCGAAATTGCACTACGAGTAAAGATGCTCGTTACGCGCAGCAGGACGGAAAGACCCCGTGACCTTTACTACAGCTTGGTATTGGTGTTCGGTGTGGCTTGTGTAGGATAGGTGGGAGACTTTGAAGCGGGCACGCTAGTGTTCGTGGAGTCATTGTTGAAATACCACTCTGGTCACTCTGGATATCTAACTTCGAACCGTAATCCGGTTCAGGGACAGTGCCTGGTGGGTAGTTTAACTGGGGCGGTTGCCTCCCAAAAAGTAACGGAGGCGCCCAAAGGTTCCCTCAACCTGGTTGGCAATCAGGTGTCGAGTGTAAGTGCACAAGGGAGCTTGACTGTGAGACTGACAAGTCGAGCAGGGACGAAAGTCGGGACTAGTGATCCGGCAGTGGCTTGTGGAAGCGCTGTCGCTCAACGGATAAAAGGTACCTCGGGGATAACAGGCTGATCTTGCCCAAGAGTCCATATCGACGGCATGGTTTGGCACCTCGATGTCGGCTCGTCGCATCCTGGGGCTGGAGTAGGTCCCAAGGGTTGGGCTGTTCGCCCATTAAAGCGGTACGCGAGCTGGGTTTAGAACGTCGTGAGACAGTTCGGTCCCTATCCGCTGCGCGCGTAGGAAATTTGAGAGGATCTGACCCTAGTACGAGAGGACCGGGTTGGACGAACCTCTGGTGTGTCAGTTGTTCCGCCAGGAGCACCGCTGATTAGCTACGTTCGGGATGGATAACCGCTGAAAGCATCTAAGCGGGAAGCCGGCCTCAAGATGAGATTTCCATGCCTTCGGGCGAGAGGCTCCCAGCTAGACTACTGGGTTGATAGGCCGGATGTGGAAGTGGGGACTAAAGACCCATGGAGCTGACCGGTACTAATAAGCCGATATCTTGATAATCATTACTCTCATACATGTTGTAAGGCTGGTATGAGAGGCCTGAGAATGCTTGCGTCCACTATGTGGTTCTCGATGTACGGTCGAGAACCGAATCAAACAGCAATGTTTGTTCGTTCACTTTGATACATCAATAGTGTTTCGGCGGCCATAGCGAGAGGGAAACGCCCGGTTACATTCCGAACCCGGAAGCTAAGACTCTCTGCGCCGATGGTACTGCAGGGGGGACCCTGTGGGAGAGTAGGACACCGCCGGACTTCTTTGTGAAATGGCCACCCAGCAATGGGTGGCCATTTTGCGTTTAAGTCACCCAATAATCCACCGGGACGCCGCCGTAGGCTATGAATGCTGCGCCCCATACATACAGGAGAAGACGTGAGCAACTCACCGTCAGACGAGCAGAAACCCGAACGCGCGGCCGACAAGCCCCAGCGGGACGGTCAGCGACGGGACGGATCACGTCACACAGACGGACGCCCCCAAGGGAGCAGGCCCAGCTCGGGCGCAGGCAACGGCCGGCCGGCGCGCGGGGGAAACACCGACCGCAAGGCCGGCGACAAGCGCACGGGCGGCGCACCTCGAACCACCACCGGTGGGGAACCGTGGAAGCGGGACGGGAAACCCAGCGATAGCAAGAGCGGCCAGCCGTGGAAGCGGGACGGGAAACCCAGCGATAGCAAGAGCGGCCAGCCGTGGAAGCGGGATGGGAAACCCAGCGATAGCAAGGGCGGCCAGCCGTGGAAGCGCGACGGGAAGCCCGACAGCAGAGGCGGCCACGACAGCGGCCCGAAGAAGCTGTGGACGCGTGACGGCAAACCCGCACGCGGGGACCGCGATGCACGCGACTACGAACGCGCCCTCACCGAAGAAGAGCGCCTGGCGCGGGAGCTGCGGTCCGTGCGCACGCGGCACGACGACCCCGAGATCCCCGAGGCTATCCAGGCACGCGACCTCGACAAAGTCGCACGCGCCGAACTGAAGACACTCAGCAAAGACAACGCCGACTGGGTGGCGCGTCACCTGGTCATGGCCGCGCAGCTCATCGAAGAGCAGCCCGACCTCGCGCACCAGCACGCCCTCTCGGCGGCACGTCGTGCCGGCAGGGTGGCGGTCGTGCGCGAAACGCTTGCCATCACGGCCTATGCGACCGGCGACTTCGGGCTGGCGCTCCGTGAGCTGCGCACCTACCGGCGGATCAGCGGCTCCAACGATCAGCTGCCGCTCATGGTGGACAGCGAGAGGGGCGTCGGGCGTCCCGATCGGGCGCTCGAGCTCGGGCGGTCCGTCGACCGAGCGTCGCTCCCCACCGAGGTGCAGGTGTCATTGGCCATCGCGATGTCCGGCGCGCGCCTCGACCTCGGGCAGAACGACGAAGCGCTGGCCGAGCTCGAGATTCCGCAGCTCGACCCCAACCGCGCATATTCGTGGAGCCCGGAACTGTTCCACGCGTACGGCGACGTGCTCGACGAACTCGGTCGCGAGGATGACGCCTCCGTCTGGCGCGAACGTGCGGCACGTGCTGAGCAGGCGATCGGGCTTGTGCGCGGCGCCGGCGACGAAGAGACCGTGGACGTCATCGAAGAAGAGATCGACATGGACGACGAAGACGAAGTCGACGAGTTCGAAGTCGACTCCGCTGTCGAGCACATCGTCGACGATGCGGAAGGCGATGTCATCGTCGAGTACGAGGACGATATCGATGATGTCGAGATCGTCGAGGGCGAAGACGACAGTGCGGCCGACGACGGCACAGCAGACGAGGACGATGCGGTCGTGCTCGAACGCGAGATCACGGCCGAAAGCGGAGACGAGAACGGGCGCGATGGCGATCTTCCGGCGAAAGAGTAGCGACGGGGCATCGCCGCTCGACGGGGTGGATGTCGTCCTCGCGGACCTCGACGGTGTGGTGTATGCCGGGCAGCGGGCGATCCCGCACGCCGTCGAAAGTCTCAATGCGGCAGCTGAGAATGCGCGCGTCGGATACATCACCAACAATGCGTCGCGCACCGACGCATCCGTCGCCGAGCACCTGACCGAGCTGGGCCTGCACGTGCAGCCCTCCGACATCGTCACGTCGCCCCAGGCGGCGGTCCGCCTTCTTGCACGACATGTGGCTCCGGCATCCAGCATCCTGGTGGTGGGCGGTGAGGGGCTCGTGCACGAGGTCGAGAAGGCGGGATTCACGGTAGTGCGGTCCGCCGACGATGAGCCGGCCGCCGTCATTCAGGGCTTCCACCCCGACCTCGGCTGGAAGGACTTGGCCGAAGCGTCCTTCGCCCTGCAGCGCAGCACCGTCGAGGAGCGTCCGTGGGTCGCGACCAACACGGACTGGACCATTCCGGTCGCCCGGGGGATCGCGCCGGGCAACGGCACCCTGGTCTCCGCGGTCCACACCGCCACAGGGCGGTTGCCTCTGGTGGCAGGCAAGCCGGAGGTCGCGATCTTCGAGGAAGCGACGGCGCGGTTCTCCGCCGCCTCCCCGCTGTTCATCGGGGATCGGCTGGACACGGACATCGTCGGCGCGAACCGGGCAGGCATTCCATCGGTGCACGTGCTCACCGGGATCGACCGCGCGAAACAACTGATCGCGGCCGACGCGAAGTCGCGGCCGACGTACATCCTGGATGACCTGCGCGGGCTCGCGGAGCCGTACCCGCGGACGCGATTCTCGAAGGACAACGCGACGGCGACGGTGGGCGACGCGAGCGTCCGGATCAGCGGAGACGACGTTCAGATCGTGTCGGAAGGCTCATCCGAACTCGACCTGCTGCGGGCGGCGACGGCGGTCATCTGGACATCGGGGCGCGCGATCTACGGCCTCAACGTTCCCGAACGCCTGTACACCTGAGGCCCGATGACTTCCGCAGGCGCTAGCGTAGAGACGTGACATCCGACGACGACACCACCGCAGCGATCGATGACGCCCTCATGCCCCGCCTGCGCGTGATCGAGGACCAGCCGCTGCCGTCGCGCGCCGACGCCTATGCGCAGGTACACGACGAACTGCGGCAGTTGCTCGAGGGTGGGGACGTTCCGCGCACCCATGGCTGAGGCCAGGCTCGATGTCGCGATGACGGAGCGCGGCCTCGCCCGCTCCCGCTCGCACGCGTCCAAACTGATCGCCGACGGGCTGGTCACCGTCGACGGCGCCGGTGTCGTCAAGGCTTCCGCGAAAGTGGCGGATGACCAGGTGATCGAGCTCGCGCAGACTGACGCGTACGTGAGCCGGGGTGCGCACAAACTCATCGGCGCACTCGACACGTTCGGTGTTCCGGTGCGCGGACGCGTGGCGCTGGATGTCGGTGCGTCGACGGGGGGTTTCAGCCAGGTCCTGCTCGAAAGGGATGCTCGGCTCGTCATCGCGGTCGACGTCGGCCACGGTCAACTCGCCCCGGAATTGGAGCGCGAGCCACGGCTCCGGTCGTTCGAGGGCGTGAACGCTCGGACGTTGACGGCCGATTCACTGGCCGGACTGTTGGGCGATCCCATCCGTCCCGACCTCGTCGTCGGCGATCTCTCCTTCATCTCGCTGCGGATGGTGCTCCCCGCGCTCGTCGGGACGGCGGTCGAGGGGGCCGACTTCGTCCTGCTGGTCAAGCCGCAATTCGAGGTCGGACGGACGGGGATCCGCGAAGGCATCGTGCGCGAGCCGGCGCTGCGGGCGGATGCGGTTGCCAACGTGCTGTGGGCCGCGCAGGACCTCGGCGTCGGAACGGCAGGCATCGTCTCCTCCACAATCGTGGGAAGCCAAGGAAATCATGAGTATCTGGTCTGGCTGAACTCGACGACGGGCCGCAATCCGACAGAATGGTTGGACGAGATCAACGCAATGGTTGGAGCGTGAGCCCTATGGATGCACCGGCACGGTACATCCTCGTCGTTGCGCACACAGGCAGGCAGGACTCGCTCGAGGCCGGCGTCGCCGTCTGCTCCCAGCTCCTTGAAGCGGGGGCAACGCCTGTGCTCAGCGAAGACGAACGCCGCGATCTCCTCGCTGCGGAGCCCGGACTGGTCGAGGTCGCGGTGCTCGGCAAGGACGTGCGGTCCGAAGAACTCGAACTCGTCATCGTCCTGGGCGGCGACGGGACGATCCTCCGGGCGGCCGAGCTCGTGCGCGGTTGCGGTGCGCCGCTTCTCGGTGTGAACCTCGGTCACGTCGGGTTCCTCGCCGAGAGCGAGCGCGACGATCTGCGCGATGCTGTTGCCCGCGGGCTCGCGAACGACTACACGGTCGAAGAGCGCATGACGCTCTCGGCCCGCGTGAAAGTCGACAACCAGGTCGTCTATGAGAGTTGGGCGCTCAACGAGGCGACGGTCGAGAAGGCCAGTCGGGAGCGGATGCTCGAGGTCGTCATCGAGGTCGACGGACGTCCGATGGAGAGCTTCGGGTGCGACGGGGTGGTCATGTCGACCCCGACCGGTTCGACAGCGTACTCGTTCTCTGCGGGTGGGCCTGTGGTCTGGCCCGGGGTGGCCGCTTTGCTGCTCGTCCCGCTGAGCGCACACGCCCTGTTCGCGCGGCCGCTCGTGGTCGATGCCGAATCTTCGCTCGCGGTCGAAGTTCTCGACCGGGCGGGCGGAGCGGGGATCCTGTGGTGCGATGGGCGACGAGCCTTCGACCTGCCCCCGGGCGCCCGGGTCGTCGTGCGGCGGTCGCCGATTCCCGTGCGGCTGGCCCGACTGCATCCTGGTCCGTTCACGGACCGTCTCGTGCACAAGTTCGATCTCCCAGTGACGGGATGGCGGGGGCCGGCCGGCCGTGAGTGAGGTGACGCCGTGATCGAGGAGATCTCGATCAAAGACCTGGGAGTGATCGCCGAAGCAGCCCTCCCGCTCGGACCGGGATTCACCGCCCTCACGGGCGAGACAGGCGCCGGAAAGACGATGGTCGTCTCCGCGCTCGGGCTGCTGCTCGGTGAGCGGGCCGACACGGGCGCCGTCCGGCTCGGCAGCACGCAGGCGTGGGTCGAAGGCCGCTGGCGGGTGGGTGACACCGGCGACGTGGTCGACCGCGTGCGCGATGCCGGGGGAGACGTCGACCCGCTCGACCCAGGGACCGCGGAGCTCGTGCTCAGCAGATCGGTCTCGGCGGAAGGACGCAGTCGTGCCGTGGTGGGCGGCCGCAGCGCGCCGGTGAGCGTGCTCACCGAACTCGGCGAACAGCTCGTCGTCGTCCACGGGCAGTCCGACCAGGTCAGGCTGCGCTCTGCGGTGGCACAGCGGGAGGCGCTCGACCGGTACGCGGGCGCGCAGCTCGCGGAGGCGCTGCAGAACTACCAGCAGGTGTTCTACCGCTGGAACGAGAATCGCTCGGAACTCGACGAACTGGTGGCCGACCAGGATCGCCGGGCAAGGGAGGCAGACGACCTCCGGACGGCCATGGCCGAGATCGAAGGCGTGGCACCGCAGCCCGGTGAAGACGTAGAGCTCGCCGAGCGGGCAGAACGGCTCTCCAATCTCGAAGACCTGCGTGTCGCGGCAGCGAGCGCGCGAGAACTGCTCTCGGCAGAGGAGTCGGAAGGCACGGACGCGCTCGCTCTCCTCGACACGGCCCGGCGCAATCTCGAACGCGTGTCGTCCCACGACGCGGAGCTCGTCGCTCTCGCCGAAGCCGTCGCGAACGCCAATTACCTGGTCTCCGACATCGCCGCGCAGTTGTCGTCCTACCTCGCCGCGCTGGACACCGACGGCGCCCGCGAACTCGAGATCGTGCAGGAGCGGCGGGCCGAACTGACCACCCTCATCCGCAAGTACGGGCCGACACTCGACGATGTCATCCGTAACCTCGAGACCGGCAGCTCGCGGTTGTTCGAACTCGACGGCGACTCGGAACGCATCGACCAGCTCCGCAACGACGTGGACGACGACCGGGCGCTGGTCGACGAGCTCGCGACGATCCTGACGGCCCTGCGAACGGCGGCCGCCGAACGGCTCGGCGCGGCGGTGTCCGACGAGCTGTCGGCACTCGCAATGGCAGACGCGAGGGTCGTCGTCCAGGTCGCCGAGCGCGAAGAGTTCACGGCGACCGGGCGCGACCTCATCTCGATCCTCCTGCAGCCGCACGCCGGTGCTGAACCGCGGTCGCTCGGGCGCGGAGCCTCCGGCGGCGAGCTCTCCCGCGTGATGCTCGCCATCGAAGTCGTCATCGCCGGCAGCGACCCGGTGCCCACCTTCATCTTCGACGAGATCGACGCCGGGGTCGGGGGAGCCTCCGCGATCGAGATCGGCCGCCGCCTCGCCCGTCTCGCCGAGAGCGCACAGGTCATCGTCGTCACGCACCTGGCCCAGGTCGCAGCCTTCGCCACCAACCACCTCACCGTCGTGAAAGGAAGCGACGGATCGGTGACCGCATCCAGCGTCCGCCAGCTCAGCGGCGACGAGCGCATCGCAGAGATGGCGCGCCTCCTCTCCGGACTGCCGGACTCCGAAAGCGGGCTCGCCCACGCGCGGGAACTCATCGAGATGGCCTCGGCGTCGGTGTGAGTGAGACCGAGTCAGCGTAGCCGCCGCGGCGCTGGCGTCGCGGCGACGCGTTGCGTCGCTCTCAGCCCCAGCGCGGGGGTGATAGGATAAAAGCCCGTGGTGGATAAAACAGACGCGGGCAATTCGAACGGCATTACCAAGCACATTTTCGTGACAGGTGGTGTCGTTTCTTCGTTGGGCAAGGGCCTCACGGCAGCGAGCCTGGGCAATCTTCTGACTGCCCGAGGCCTCCGGGTGGTGATGCAGAAACTCGACCCCTACCTGAACGTCGACCCCGGAACGATGAACCCGTTCCAGCACGGAGAAGTCTTCGTCACCGACGACGGGGCTGAGACCGATCTCGACATCGGCCACTACGAGCGCTTCCTCGACATCAACCTCAGCCAGTCCGCGAACGTCACCACCGGGCAGATCTACTCCACCGTCATCGCCAAAGAACGCCGCGGCGAATACCTGGGTGACACGGTCCAGGTCATCCCGCACATCACCGACGAGATCAAGCGCCGCATGCGCCTCCAGGCCGGCGACGACCCGCAGCCCGACGTGATCATCACCGAGATCGGCGGGACCGTCGGCGACATCGAATCGCAGCCGTTCATCGAAGCCGCCCGCCAGGTGCGCCACGAACTCGGCCGCAAGAACTGCTTCTTCGTCCACGTCTCGCTCGTGCCGTTCATGAACGCGTCGGGAGAACAGAAGACCAAGCCCACCCAGCACTCCGTCGCAGCCCTCCGTTCCATCGGAATCCAGCCCGACGCACTCGTGCTCCGCAGCGACCGCCCGGTCTCCGAATCGAACAAGCGCAAGATCGCACTCATGTGCGACGTCGACGAAGCAGCAGTCGTCAACGCCATCGACGTGCCCAGCATCTACGACATCCCGACGATGCTGCACGACCAGGGCCTCGACGCCTACATCATCGACCAGCTCGGACTCGACGCCGACGAGGTCAGCTGGGACGGCTGGGCAACCCTGCTGCAGGCCGTGCACGAGCCCGCCCACAACGTCACCATCGGACTCGTCGGAAAATACATCGACCTCCCCGACGCCTACCTCTCCGTCACGGAAGCACTCCGCGCCGGCGGTTTCGCCCACAATGCGAAAGTCGCCCTCAAGTGGATCGCCTCCGACGAATGCGGCACCCCGGAAGGTGCGGCAGCACAGCTCTCGGACGTCGACGCGATCTGCGTCCCCGGCGGGTTCGGCGTGCGCGGGATCGAAGGCAAGCTCGGCGCGCTCCGCTTCGCGCGCGAGAACGGCATCCCGGCTCTCGGACTGTGCCTCGGGCTGCAGTGCATGGTCATCGAATACGCGCGCCACGAGACCGGCCTGGCCGGAGCATCCTCCTCCGAGTTCGACCCCGACACCGAATTCCCGGTCATCGCGACGATGGCCGAGCAGGTCGAGATCATCGCCGGCGGCGACCTCGGCGGCACGATGCGGCTCGGGCTCTACCCGGCCACCCTCGCTGAGGGATCCATCGTCGCTGAACTGTACGGCGCGAACGAGGCCTCCGAGCGTCACCGTCACCGCTACGAAGTCAACAACGGCTACCGCGAGCAGATCGCCGATGCCGGCCTGTGGTTCTCGGGAACCTCGCCGGACGGACACCTGGTCGAATACGTGGAGCTTCCGCGCGACGTGCACCCGTTCTACGTGGGTACACAGGCGCATCCGGAGTTGCGGTCGCGGCCGAACCGGGCGCACCCGCTGTTCCGCGGGCTCGTCGGAGCGGCACTGGATCGTCAGAAGGCAAGCCGGTTGTTCGAAGTCACCCAGGACGCCTGAACAGGTGGGCGCCCGCACCGACGACCTGCTCTCCGACGACCCGGAGACGCCGCAGATCGTCGCGGCCGAGACCGTGTTCGCCGGCAAGGTGTGGAACATCCGCCGGGAGACGTTCCGCTACAACGACCACGACATCGTGCGCGAATTCGTCGACCACACCGGTGCCGTCGCGGTCCTTGCGCTCGACGACGACGACCGGGCGCTCCTGATCAAGCAGTACCGGCATCCGGTGCGGCATCGCGACTGGGAGATCCCGGCCGGCCTGCTCGACCTGCACGGCGAACCTCCGCTCATTGCGGCCAAACGCGAACTCGCCGAAGAAGCGGACCTCGAGGCCGACGACTGGAGCGTGCTCGCCGAGTTCTACACGTCCCCCGGAGGCAGCGACGAGGCGATCCGCATCTACCTCGCCCGTTCGGTGCGCCCGACCGCCGACGTCTTCGCGCGCACCGAAGAAGAGGCAGATATCGAGAAGCGCTGGGTGCCACTCGACGCGGTCGTGGATGCGGTGCTCGCCCGACGTATCCAGAACCCGTCGCTGATCGTAGCCGCCCTCGCTGCCCGCACGGCGCGGGAGACGGGATGGTCCCAGCTGGGCGCCGCGGACAGTCCCTGGCCACGGCATCCCAAGCTCGGACACCCGGACGGGGACACGCGACCGTGACCGTCTCGGCGGCTGTGGACTCGTACCTGCGGCACGTCTCGATCGAGCGGGGCCTCTCGGCCAATACCGTTGCCGCCTACCGGCGCGACCTCGGCGTGTATGCGACCTGGCTGGCCGGCGAAGGGATCGACGACCCGGCGGCCGTGACCTCCGCGTACGTCTCCGCGTTCGCCCGTCACCTCGGAACCCGCGAAGACGCGCCGCTCACGGCGTCGTCGATGGCACGGATGCTGTCGACCGTGCGCGGGTTCCACCGGTTCCTGCTCGAAGAACAGCTGGTACCTGCCGATGTCGCCCGCGAGATCAGGCCGCCCAAGCTCGCGAGCCGGCTGCCGAAAGCGATCACTGTCGAGCAGGTCACTGCCCTCCTCGCCGCGACGGACGGCGACGACCTCCAATCGCTGCGCGACAAGGCGCTCCTCGAGCTGCTCTATGCGACCGGCGCGCGGGTCAGCGAAGCAGTCGGCCTCAACGTCGACGACGTGATCGACGAGGACATCGTCCGGCTGACCGGCAAAGGGGCCAAGCAGCGGATCGTGCCGCTCGGCAGTTACGCGCGCGCAGCCGTCGACGCCTACCTGGTGCGGGCGCGTCCTGCGCTGTCCGTCCGTGGGAAGGCCACCCCGGCGCTGTTCCTGGGGATGCGCGGTCAGCGCGTGTCGCGCCAGAACGCCTGGTTGATCATCCGTTCCGCCGCCGAGCGGGCCCACCTCGAGGTCGAGGTTTCGCCGCACACGCTCCGGCATTCGTTCGCGACCCACCTGCTCGCGGGCGGAGCCGACGTGCGCGTCGTGCAGGAGCTCCTCGGCCACTCGTCGGTCGCGACGACCCAGATCTACACGCTCGTGACGGCGGACACGCTGCGCGACATGTACACGACGGCGCACCCGCGCGCCCGCTGAACCGCAGAAGGATCGCGGCGGTGCGACCCGCGAACCCGCAGCGCCGCCGATAGACTGTGCGTTTGAAGGACCGCACGACAGGGACGAGGAACACGCAGGTGACGCGCAGCAACGAGGTTCGAGCAGAGCTCCCCGGCCTGGATGACGCGTCCCTCCCCGCCCCGCTCGGCCCCACCGGCCGCCCCGTGAGGTCCTTCCCCGTGCCCAAGCCCCTGAAGAGCCACGGGCCGGCTCGCATCATCGCGCTCTGCAACCAGAAGGGCGGCGTCGGCAAGACGACGACGAGCATCAACCTGGGCGCGACCCTCGCAGAGTACGGCCGGCGTGTGCTGGCGGTCGACTTCGACCCCCAGGGTGCCCTGTCCGCCGGTCTCGGCGCGCAGACCCACGATGTGACCACCATCTACGACCTGCTGCTGTCGCGCACCAGGGACGTCAACGAGGCCATCCAGCACACCGAGACGGCCGGGCTCGACATCATCCCGGCGAACATCGACCTGTCGGCAGCGGAAGTCCACCTGGTCAACGAGGTCGCACGTGAGCAGATCCTCGCGAGCGTCCTGCGCCGGGTGAGCGACGACTACGACGTCATCCTCATCGACTGCCAGCCGTCGCTCGGCATCCTGACCGTGAACGCGCTGACCGCGAGCCACGGCGTGCTGATCCCGCTCGAGTGCGAGTACTTCGCCCTGCGCGGCGTCGCGCTGCTCATCGAGACCATCGACAAGGTGCGCGAACGGCTCAACCCCGCCATCAAGCTCGACGGCATCCTCGCGACGATGTACGACTCGCGCACCCTGCACTCTCGCGAGGTGCTCGAACGGGTCGTCGACGCGTTCGGCGACAGCGTGCTCGAGACGGTCATCTCCCGCACGGTCAAATTCCCGGATGCGTCGGTCGCCGCGACGCCGATCACCCAGTTCGCACCGGAGCACGCGGCCGCCGAGGCCTACCGGCAGCTCGCCAGAGAGCTGATCACGCGTGGCGCCGTCGCCTAGCCCGACCGGCTTCGATGCGGAGCTTCCCGACGCTGCGGCGTCTGCTGCCGAGCAGCCGGCGGCACGCACCTTCCGGGTCGACCTCGGCCACTTCGAGGGTCCGTTCGACCTGTTGCTGAGCCTCATCACCAAGCACGAGCTCGACATCACCGATATCTCGCTCAGCCGCGTCACAGACGAGTTCATCAGCTACCTGCGCACGATCGACTCCGAGAAGAACCTCGACGAAGCCAGTGAGTTCCTCGTGGTCGCCGCTACCCTGCTCGATCTGAAGGTCGCGGGCCTGCTGCCCCAGGGCGAACTGGTGGATGCGGAGGACGTGGCGCTGCTCGAGGCGCGCGACCTGCTGTTCGCCCGCCTGCTGCAGTACCGGGCGTTCAAGGAGGCGTCGGCGTGGTTCCAGGCCGGCCTCGATGCGGAGGCGACCAGGCACGCGCGCAGTGTCCGGCTGGAGGACAAGTTCCGCCAGCGCACGCCGGAACTGGTCTGGACCCTGTCGGCCGACGACTTCGCCGCTCTCGCGACCCTCGCACTGACGCCGCGCGAGTTGCCGACCGTGGGGCTGGACCACTTGCACGCGCCGCTGGTGAGCATCCGGGAACAGGCGGCACACGTGGTCGGGATGCTGCGCTCCGGCGAGACGCTGACCTTCCGGCAGCTGATCGCGGGCGCCGACCAGAAAGGCGTGGTGATCGCACGGTTCCTCGCGGTGCTCGAGCTCTACCGGCACGCCGCGCTCGCGTTCGAGCAGCTCGAGCCGCTCGGTGAGCTCACCCTCAGATGGACGGCCGAACACTGGTCACAGGAGAATCTTGCTAACCTCGGAGCCGACTATGACGGATGAAGCAACACGCGTGAGCGAAGTCGGGGAGCTGGAGCCTGTCGCGGCCGGGCAGCCGGACGGACGGACGGCCGCGCCGACGGCGGAGGTGGATGTCGAGCGCGCGCTCGAGGCGATCCTCATGGTCGCCGACGAGCCGCTCAGCCTCGTCATGCTGGCCACCGCGGTGAGCGCACCGGTCAAGCGGGTGCGTGCGGCGATCGACGCCCTGGTGCGCGACTTCGACGGTGAGAACGGCGGCGTCAGGCGCGGCTTCGAACTGCGGGAGGTCGGTGGAGGGTGGCGCATCTACGTGCGCGCCGAATACGACGACGTGGTGGCCGACTATGTGCTCACGCAGAACCCCACCAAGCTCTCGCAGGCGGCGCTCGAAACGCTCGCTGTGATCGCGTACAAGCAGCCGATCAGTCGGGGCGCGATCGCGTCCATCCGGGCCGTGAACGTCGACTCCGTCGTGCGCACGCTGCTCGGGCGCGGATTGATCACCGAGCTTTTCACCGACAGCGAGACGGGCGCCATCAACTACGGCACCACCGACCTGCTCCTCACGCAGCTCGGCATCAACTCGATCGACGAGCTGCCGCATATCTCGCCGCTGCTCGCCGACGGCGTGGACGGGTTCGACGGCGATGTCCGGTGACCTGAGCCCGTCGGGCGAGCGCCTGCAGAAGGTGATGGCGGCGGCCGGGGTCGCATCCCGCCGGGTCTCCGAACAGCTCATCGTCGAGGGGCGCGTCACCGTCAACGGCACGGTGGTGACGGAGCTCGGGCGACGCGTCGATCCTCACAACGACCGTGTCGCGGTCGACGGGACGGCGGTGCAGCTGGATCCGACGCGCCGCTACCTGATGCTCAACAAGCCGGCGGGCGTCGTCAGCTCGATGCGCGACGAACAGGGCCGTCCGGACCTCTCCCGGTTCACCGAAGGGTACGACGAGCGGCTCTTCAACGTCGGCAGGCTCGATGCCGAGACGAGCGGGCTGCTCATCCTCACCAATGACGGCGAACTCGCCCACGTGCTCGCGCATCCATCGTTCGGCGTGATGAAGACCTACGTCGCGCGCGTCAAGGGCGTCGTGACGCCGCAGACCATCGCGACGCTCACACGCGGCGTCGACCTCGAAGACGGACCCATCGCCGCGGACAAGGCCCGGCTGCTCGAACGCAGCGCGGCCAGCCAGGACAGTCTCGTCGAGATCACGCTGCACTCCGGGCGCAACCGCATCGTGCGCCGGATGCTCGCCGAGGTCGGGCACCCCGTCATCGAACTCGTCCGCCGCCAGTTCGGGCCGCTGCATCTGGGGACGCTCCGAGTGGGCCAGGTGCGTGACCTGACTAAGGTAGAACTCGGCCAGTTGCTCACGATCTCGCGGGAGAAACCGGCCGACAGCTGAGGACCCGCCGTGCGCATCCGGTCCTTCCCCTTCGTCGCCGGAAGGCGCGCAGATGGCACTGAGAGGCACCGTGAACGACACGTCATCCCGGCTCACCGGACCTGTCCGCGTCGTCGGCGCCGGCCTGCTCGGCGCGAGCGTCGGCCTCGGCCTCCGTGCGCGCGGGGTGGATGTCGTGCTCGACGACGCATCGCCCGCCAACCTGAACCTGGCGATCGACTACGGTGCGGGCCGGGCGAGCGACGGGGAGGAGTCGCCTGCACTCATCGTGGTCTGCGTGCCGCCGGACGTCACGGCAGCGGTCGTGCTCGCGGAGCTGGCTGCGCATCCGGATGCGGTGGTCACCGACGTCGCCAGCGTGAAGGTCGCGCCGATGGCCGAGCTCGAAGCGTCCGGTCGTGACATCAGCCGTTACGTGGGGTCGCATCCGCTGGCCGGGCGGGAGCGTGGCGGGCCGAGCTCCGGACGTGCCGACCTCTTCGTGGGGCGGCCCTGGGTGGTCTGCACCCGCCCGGAGGTCTCCCGCGCGAGCGTCTCGCTGGTCGAAGCGCTGGTGCTCGATCTCGGCGCGACGCCGGTCGAGATGAACACTGTCGCGCACGACGCCGCCGTGGCGCTCGTCTCCCACACGCCGCAGATCGTCTCCAGCCTGATGGCCAAGCGCCTGCAGGGCTCATCGGATGCCGCCCTCGGGCTCGCGGGCCAGGGCGTCCGCGACGTCACGCGCATCGCCGGCAGCGAGCCGGAACTGTGGGTGCAGATCCTCGGAGCCAACGCGCCCGCGGTGGTCGAGATCCTCCGCGCCTTCCGCGACGACCTCGATCGCGTGCTCGCGGCGCTCGGCGACCTGGATGCGCCCGGAGCGCGGCGCTCACTCGCCGAAGAGCTCGCGGGAGGCAACGCGGGGGTCTCGCGGCTGCCCGGCAAGCACGGGCAGGATCGCCGGTTCGCGTCGGTCGTCGTCATGGTCGACGACAAGCCGGGCGAGCTGGGGCGGCTCTTCACCGAGATGGGAGAGATCGGGGTCAACCTCGAAGACCTGCGTCTCGAGCATTCGCCCGGCGCCCAGGTCGGTCTCGCGGAGATCGCCGTGCTGCCGGAGGCGCTGCAGCGCACGATCGACGACCTGACCGCACGCGGCTGGAGGATCGCCGGATGAGCGCGGAGACCCGTGAGGGCGCCCCATGGGGCGACATCGTCGTCGTCGCGGTCGATGGACCGGCAGGCAGCGGCAAGTCCAGTGTGAGCAAGGCGGCCGCGCGCCACCTCAGGTTCGCCTACCTCGACACCGGGGCGGCCTACCGTGCGCTCGCGTGGTTCGTGCTGCAGCGTCGCGTCGATCCGACGGATGCGCGGGCCGTCGTCGAGACGCTGCCCGACTTCGACTACCGCATCGGCACCGACCCGGACGGGTACCACGTCCTCGTCGGCGGGCACGACGTGACCGACGCCATCCGCGATCCTGACGTGACCGCCGTGGTGAGTGCGATAGCACGCGTCCCGGAGGTGAGGGCGCGGCTCACCGAGCTGTTCCGCGCGATCATGGGGTCGACCGATCGGCCGGGGATCGTGGTCGAGGGCCGCGACATCACGACGGTGGTGGCGCCCGATGCTCCTGTGAGAATCCTGTTGACCGCAGCTGAGTCCGTTAGAATGGCACGGCGTTCCGCCGAGCTGACCGGCCATTCCGCCGAAAAGGTGGGGGAGCAGCTCCGCAATCGTGACCGGGCGGATTCCCGCGTCGTCGACTTCATGAACGCCGCAGACGGTGTGACCACCGTCGATTCAACAGACCTCGACTTCGACCAGACCGTGGATGCGGTCGTCGCAGTCGTCCAGAGAGAAGCTCATGCCTAAAGACATCGAACCAGACGAGTTCGACGCGACCGACGACGACCTGGTCACCCGCCTCGACGACCTCGACGACGACCTCGCCCACCAGCGGGCCGTCGCCCTGCGCAGCGGCCTGGACGAGTACGAGCTCGACGAAGGTGACCTCGACATCCTCGAGGCCGTCAGCGAAGACCCGAACGCCATCACCTACCTGCCCGCACTGCCCGTGCTGGCGATCGTCGGTCGCCCGAACGTCGGCAAGTCGGCACTGGTGAACCGCATCCTCGGTCGTCGCGAAGCGGTCGTCGAAGACACCCCCGGTGTGACGCGCGACCGCGTCTCGTACAAGGCGGAATGGAACGGTCGGCAGTTCACTGTCGTCGACACCGGTGGCTGGGAGCCCGATGCGAAGGGCATCAACGCGTCCGTCGCCGCGCAGGCGGAGGTCGCGATCGACCTCGCCGACGCGGTGCTGTTCGTCGTCGACGCCAATGTCGGGGCGACCTCGACAGACGAGCACGTGGTGCGTCTGCTGCGCAAGACGAAGAAGCCCGTGTTCCTCGCGGCCAACAAGGTCGACGACAGCCGGCAGGAGCCGAACGCGGCGGTGCTGTGGTCACTCGGTCTCGGCGAGCCGATGCCGGTCTCCGCGCTGCACGGGCGCGGCGTCGCCGACATGCTCGACACGATCCTGAAGGTTCTCCCGGAGATCTCCGCCGTCGCGAAGCAGGAGGTCGGCGGTCCCCGACGGGTCGCGATCCTCGGGCGTCCCAACGTGGGTAAGTCGAGCCTGCTCAACCGGGCGGCCGGCGAAGAGCGTGTCGTGGTGAACGAGCTGGCCGGAACGACCCGCGACCCGGTCGACGAGCAGGTCGAGATCGCCGGCAAGGTATGGCGCTTCGTCGACACCGCGGGCATCCGCCGCCGCGTGCACCTGCAGCAGGGCGCCGACTTCTATGCGTCGCTGCGCACGAGCGCTGCGCTGGAGAAGGCCGAAGTCGCGGTCGTGCTCATCGACGTGAGCCAGCCGATCAGCGAACAGGACGTGCGCATCATCGACCTCGTGCTCGAATCGGGCCGCGCGCTCGTGCTCGCGTTCAACAAGTGGGACCTGCTCGACGACGATCGGCGCCGTTACCTCGAGCGCGAGATCGAGCAGGACCTGGCCCACGTCGCGTGGGCTCCGCGTGTCAACATCTCGGCACGCACGGGCCGCCACATGGAGAAGCTGGTGCCCGCACTGGAGCTCGCGCTCGAGTCGTGGGATACGCGCATCCCGACGGGCAAGTTCAACGCGTTCCTGGCGGAGCTGACGGCCGCGCATCCGCACCCCGTCCGTGGCGGCAAGCAGCCGCGCATCCTGTTCGGCACCCAGGCGACGAGCCGCCCGCCGACATTCGTCGTGTTCACGACCGGCTTCCTCGACCCGGGCTACCGCCGGTACATCATCCGTCGCCTGCGCGAGATCTACGGCTTCGAGGGGTCGCCGATCAACCTCAACATGCGGGTGCGCGAGAAGCGCAAGCGCTGACCTGCGCGGCTGCGCACGTTCTGCACGGCCGCACAGGTTCTGCACGGCCGCACAGGTTCTGCACGCGCGCACAGGTTCTGCACGCGCGCACAGGTTGCAACGTGGGCGCCCGTGCAGAAAGTGGGCGCCCAGCGGCCGCGATAGCATGGCGCCGCGATGGCTCGGCGGCCGCGATGGCTCGGCGCACCAACTATGTCTCGGCGCACTAGGTTCATCCCGGCGCACTGGGTAGAGCTAGTGCGGCGGGACGAAGCTAGTGCGGCGAGAGCACCGGGTAGGCAGGACGCGGGCTAGCGCGGCTGCGGCTGCAGCGGGGGATCCGCCTCGAAGCGGCCGTCGGCCACTGCTGCGCGCAACGCCTCGAAGTCGGCGAGCGACTGGTCGGCGTAGGCGAAAGCCCAGTCGACCACCGCGTTCACCATGGCCTCCGACGAGCCGACGTAGCCGGCGATGAATGCTGCGTTCGGACTCTGCGCGTGCGCGCGGGCGAGCAGCGCACCGCAGGACGCCACGTAGTCCGTGAACGGCTGTCGTCCGAGTGCGTCGATGTCGAACGACACGTTGCGGTCGCGGAACTGCCGCACATAGAAGTCGTATCCGCCGAAGTCGAGATAGCCCAGGAACGGGTCGGACACCGCCTGCAGGATGCGCTGGTTCGACGCCACGCGCCCGCCGTTGTGCGACCGGAGCGCCGCCCGGTCCACCCCGGGCAGCGTGTGCCGCGGGATGCCGCCGAACTGCTGCACGACCGACTCGGTCGCCTCCTTCAGCTGCAGCACGAGCGGGTCGGCGCTCGGCCCGGTCAGCAGCAGGATGTAACAGCGGGTTCCGACACTGCCGACCCCGACGACACGGCGGGCGACGTCCGTCATCTCGTACTGCGAGAGCAGGAGCGCGACGTGGGACGGCACCGTCCGCGCGTACTGTCGCATCGCCTCTTTGAGGTCGTCCTCGTGAGTGGTGTCGACGTGGGTCAGCGTCGGCGGGTTCTCCACGACGACCCGCGTGCCGTCCGCGGCCACCTCCGTGATCTTCTCCACGACCCGCGCCGAGGTGCGGTTCTGCGCAGCCCGCAGTGTCGTGTCGATCGTCTTCTGCGTCTTCTTGCCGAACCGGGACGAGCCGGGCGTCACGGTGGCGGCCAGGTAGAAGCGCTGGAGCGCACTCAGCTCCATTGCGGCGCGGAGAGCGTCGCGGTAGGCGATGGCGGAGGCGAGGGCCGAGGCGCGCGCATCCGCCGCCGAGTAGCCCTTGTGGCGCGCCGCGATCACGACGCTGGTGACCATCCGTTTGAGGTCCCACTCCCATGGGCCGTATGAGGCCTCGTCGAAATCGTTCAGGTCGAAGACCATGGTGCGCTGCGGCGAGGCGTAGAGGCCGAAGTTCGCGATGTGGGCGTCGCCGCAGATGACGACCTCGGCGTTGGTGTCGACACCGGTGCGCAGGTCCGCGGCCTGGATGGCGGCGGTGCCACGGTAGAACGCGAACGGGTTGGCGAGCATCCGGCTGTTGCGCAGCGGGATCAGGTCCGGCAGTCGCACGGAGTTCTGCTTCTCGAGGATGCCCAGCGGGTCGCGATCCGTGCGCGGGGTGTAGGCGGCGTGGGAGCCGCGAGGGATGCTCGACCGCGCCGCACGGCCTTCATCGAAACGTTCCTGGAAGGAGACGACGTGGGCGTGTTCGAAGCGCAGGCGCCCCGGAGCAGGTGTCATGGCGTCAACCTACCAACACGCGGCTTTTCGCGACAGGATGCCCGCGGAACGGGCCCGAAGTGAACGCCCGGTGACGCGAACCTGTGGACGCACTGATTGTCCAGCCCCCAACGGGGGGCTTGGGGACAGACTATACTGTCTATTACTCTCTTAGGAGAGGGCTCCCGACCGCATAGACCCGACTGTGCGGGCCCTCCACTTCAAGGACTCTTACCCGAAAATGAGCTCGACAAATACCTATCAGCCTGCCCGGAAACGACAGCTCGGCGCGGAACGCCGCACAGAACCCCTCCCCACGGTCCACCCCCGCCCCTCGGATCGCAAGATCACCTTCAGTCGCATCGCGATCGTGCTGACCGTGAGCTTCTGGGTGATCTACGTGGTCACCACGATCATCCGCCAGTTCCTCGACAGCGGAACCCAGAACTTCCGCTTCACGATGGAAGCGATCGGCTACGTCGTCGTCGTGACGTTCCTCACCTTCTCCGCGCTCATGTACCTGATCGCGCGCCAGGGGGCGCTGCAGCGGTTCAGCAAACACGTGCGCGTACCGCGTGCCGAACTCGACAGGCACTTCGCGGAGCACCAGTCGTCGATGACGGTCCTCGTGCCGTCGTATGCGGAGGAGCCGCACGTCGTACGCGCCACCCTCCTCTCGGCCGCGCTTCAGGAGTACCCGTCGCTGCGCGTCGTGCTGCTGCTCGACGACAACCCGTACCCCGCAGACACGGAGACCGCTGCGCGCCTCAACGAGACGCGGGCGCTCGCCGCAGACATCATGGACCTGCTGGCCGAGCCACGGCACCGCTTCGGCGACGCCCTGCTCCGGTTCGAGCTGGAGCGTTCGGAGGCGGCGTTCGTCGACGCATCCGAGGCCCGTGCGCTCGCCGACGAGTACGCGTGGGCCGCGGGCTGGCTGCGAGAGCTCGCCGAGCGCGAAGCCGTCGATGACCATGTCGACCTGTTCTTCACCGACCAGGTGCTGCGTGCGCTCGCAGATGAACTCGCCCTGACCGGCGAGGCCGTCGACGCCGCCAACGAGGAGGGCGCAGCCCTCTCGGCCGATCGCGTCAACCAGCTCTACCGCCGTCTCGCGTGGACGTTCGACGCCGAGCTCGCCGTCTTCGAGCGCAAGAAATACGCGTCGACGTCGCACGAAGCCAACAAGGCGATGAACCTCAACGCGTACATCGCGCTCATGGGCGGCACCTACCGCCTCGAAGAGACGCCGGACGGACCCGTGCTGAAGCCGGTCGCCGACCGCAAGCCCGGCGACCTGCGCATCCCGGACAGCGACTTCCTGCTGACGCTCGACGCCGACTCGATCCTGCTGCGCGACTACTGCCTGCGGCTGGTGTACTTCCTGCAGCAGCCGGACAATGCTCGCGTCGCGGTGACGCAGACGCCGTACTCGTCGTTCCGCGGAGCGGGTAGCCGCATCGAGCGGCTCGCCGGTGCGACCACGGACATCCAGCACATTCTGCATCAGGGGATGAGCCACTTCGGCGCCACGTTCTGGGTCGGCGCGAACGCCGTGATCCGCAAGCGCGCGCTCGAAGACATCGTCGAGACCGAGTTCGTCGGCGGATTCGAGGTGCGCCGGTTCATCCAGGACCGCACGGTCATCGAGGACACCGAGTCGAGCATCGACCTCGGAACCCACGGCTGGACGCTCGTGAACTACCCGGAGCGCCTGAGCTACTCTGCGACCCCGCCGGACTTCGGCTCCCTGATCGTGCAGCGCCGCCGCTGGGCGAACGGTGGACTCCTGATCCTGCCGAAGCTGTGGCGCCAGGTGCGCGAGCGCAAGCGCCGCGGCGAGCTCGTCTCGCGCACGGAGCTCATGCTGCGCCTCAACTACATGGCGTCGATCGCGTGGGCGAGCTTCGGCCTCATCTTCCTCCTGGCGTACCCGTACGACGGGCGGCTGCTGAGCCCCGTCGTGCTGCTGGCGGCCCTGCCGTACTTCCTCGCCATGGCGAGCGACCTGCGCTACGCGGGCTACAAGGGCTCTGACGTGTTCCGCATCTACGGGTTCAACCTGATCCTGCTGCCGGTGAACCTGGCCGGGGTGCTCAAGTCGATCCAGCAGGCGCTGACCGGCAAGAAGATCCCGTTCGCGCGCACACCGAAGGTCAAGAACCGCACGGCCGCACCGCTGCTCTATGTGGTCACGCCGGTGCTCATCGTCGCCTTCTCGATGTTCACCCTGTGGCGCGATGTGAACGCGCAGAACTGGGGCAACGCCGCGTTCGCCGCGTTCAACGCCTTCCTCGCGTCGTGGGCGATCGTGGCCTACATCGGCATCGGCAACTCGATCGTCGACTTCTGGATGGGCATCACCAAGCCGCTCTATGTCGAGAAGAACCGCAAGAAGGTCAAGGCGGAAGCAGTGACCGATGCCGAGGTGCTCGACTGGCGCAGCGTGCTCTACCACGGACACGCCGACGGCACGGTGCCGCATTTCGCGACCGCGGAGTCGGGAACGACTGTGGCCGCCGGTGCGGATGCCCTCGCCGTGTCGCCTGGCGCGTCCGACAGCGCGCCTGCCGGTGCCGACGCCGACGACGACACCGACACGCAGGCCTCCGCCGAGAAGCTGGCCGCCTGATGAGCGTCGTCCAGCGGGAGTCTGTGGCTCCCGAGGCCAAAGCCGTGCGCGAGGCGCAGCGCCGGCTGTCGCCGCTGCGCGTGATCGCCGCCGTGGTCGTCGCGGGTCTGGTGGTCGCCGGCGGGTTCCTGGGGTTCCAGCTGTGGAGCGCTCAGGCCGATGTCGACGCCAAGCCCTGGTTCGCCGGCTACGTCGATGTGACCGCCACGCCGCGTTTCGCGTTCGAGCACCTCGGTGAGACGAAGACGCCGGACGCCGTGCTGTCGTTCATCGTCTCGTCGAAGGCGGATGCGTGCGCCCCCTCGTGGGGCGGCGCGTACACGCTCGACCAGGCACGCGCATCCCTCGACCTCGACCGCCGCATCGCGCGGCTCGAGCAGCAGGGCGGCAGCGTGGCCATCTCGTTCGGCGGCCAGGCGAACAAAGAACTCGCGGTCGGATGCACCGACGTCACCGCCCTCGAATCGGCGTACAAGAGCGTCGTCGAGCGCTACCAGTCCGGAACGATCGACCTCGACCTCGAGGGCGACGGCCTTGCCAACGCCAGTGCCGGAGAGCGCCGGGCGACCGCGATCGCGGCCCTGCAGAAGGAGCGACGCGAAAGCGGCAAGCCACTCGCTATCTGGGTGACGGTTCCGGTGACGCCGAGCGGGATGCCGTCGGGCGCCACCGACGCGATCGCAGCCCTGCTCGCCGCCAAGGTGGACATCGCGGGCGTCAACGTCATGACGATGGACTACGGCACCGCCAAGGACGCGAAGCAGAGCATGCTCACGGCGTCCGAGAATGCCGTGACCTCCGCGCAGCACCAGCTCGGTGTGCTCTACACGCGGGCCGGCATCAACCTCAGTGGCCCGAGCCTGTGGGCGAAGCTGGGCGCGACCCCGATGATCGGCCAGAACGACGTGCAGGACGAGGTCTTCACCCTCGCCGACGCGAAGACGTTCAACGCCTGGGCGGTCTCCAAGGGCGTCGGGCGCATGTCGATGTGGTCGGCCAACCGCGACCAGACCTGTGGCTCCAACTACGTGGACACCTCCGTCGTCTCGGATGCGTGCAGCGGGGTGAAGCAGGGCAAGACCACCTTTGCGTCGGTGCTGTCGGCGAAGTTCGATGGGCGGATCGCGCTCGGCGAGCGGGCCGTGACCACGTCGGAGCCCACCCCATCCGCCGCAGCCACCGACAACCCGGCCACGTCGCCGTACCCGATCTGGTCGCCGTCTGCCTCGTATCTCAATGGCACGAAGGTCGTCTGGCACCACAACGTCTACGTGGCCAAGTGGTGGACGAAGGGCGACCTCCCCGACAATCCGGTGCTGAACGCGTGGGAGACGCCGTGGGACCTGGTCGGCCCGGTGCTGCCCGGTGAGACGCCCATCCCTCAGCCCACCCTGCCGGCCGGCACGTACCCGGACTGGTCGGGCACCGCGACCTACGAGAAGGGTGCGCGCATCCTGTTCGACGGCGTCCCGTTCGAAGCGAAGTGGTGGACGCAGGGCGACAGCCCGGAGGCCGCCTCGAGCGACCCGGATACGTCGCCGTGGGCTCCGCTCACCCAGGACGAGATCGATACCGTCGTCGGTTCCACCGCGGCACCCACCGCTGGATCGGGTGATACGACAGGCAAGTGATCTTCCGTCGCCCGGGCGCACCCCTTCCGCCCGGGCGACCCACGACTTCGGGACGCCGCTGCGGGGTGGTCGTCCCGGGGCGTTCGCCTCGCGACCGGTGGCTGCTGAAAGACGCGCCGACGGTACATGGGCGGACGCCGTGCCGGCGGCGGCTTCGTGTGCATCGGGTGGTGCACGGCTGCCACCGCCGGCACGCGATCGGCAGTCGCGGACCGGTCGGGTTCCGGAGTGAATGCGTCGAGCACGACTAGGGTTGTGCTGCACACAGGAAGGACCACCGGATGAGCCGGGTGACCATCGGCGGCCTCGCCGACCAGCTGGGGCTGTCCAAGGCATCGGTCTCGTATGCGCTGAACGGACAGCCGGGGGTGAGCGAGGAGACCCGCCGCCGGGTGCTCGACCTCGCGACCTCGCTGGGGTGGCATCCGAGTTCCAGCGCACGCGCTCTGTCGCGGTCGCGCACCGACGCGATCGGCATCGTGCTGCGCCGCGACCCGGAACTGCTCGGCTCGGAACCGTACTACATGAGCCTGCTCGCCGGCGTCGAAGGCGTGCTGGCCGAGACCGGCAAATCGCTGCTGCTCCGGATGGTCGGGGCGAGTGCGCGCGAGGAGGTCGCCACCTACCGGCGCTGGAGCGCCGAGGGCCGGGTGGATGGCGTGATGCTGTTCGACCTGGTCGACGGCGACGAGCGGCCTCCGCTGCTCGACGAACTCGGCATGGCGTATGTCGTGCACGGCGCCAACCCCGATGTCGCGCCCGGCCGCGTCCTCACCTATGACATCGTCAATGACAGCCGGCTGATCATCGACCACCTCGCCGGTCTCGGACATCGCCGGGTCCTCCACATCGCGGGGCCCGGCGAGTTCGTGCACGAGGCCAACCGTCGGTCGGCGCTGGATGAGTTCGGTGGCCGGGTGGGGATCCGCGCGACGCACAGCAACAACGACTACAGCATGGAGGCGGGCGAGGCCGCTGCGCTGAGGGAACTCGCAGCGGATCCGGGGATCACAGCGATCGTGACCTCCAGCGATCTCCTCGCCCTCGGCGCATCGACAGCCGTGCGGAGGCTCGGCCGGTCGGACCTCGCCCTTGTGAGCTGGGACGACTCCCTGCTGTGCCGCATCGTCTCGCCGGCCATCACGGCACTCGATCGTTTTCCTGAGGAACAGGGCGGCCGCAGTACGCGCATACTCTTGGAGGTGCTGCTCGGACTCGAAGCGGGTGAGACACTGGCACGCCCCAGCGAACTGGTGGTGCGCGAGACCAGCCTCGCGGTGTAGCGACACGCCATACCCTCGGGTCGCCGGTAATACAAGCCTTGACAACTGAACCGGTTCAGTTATATTCAGTGGAGGCCCGACGCCGACCACGCACGGTCACACACCAAGAGACAAGGAAGTCACCATGAGAAAACGCGCCATTCTCGCCGGCGCCATCGCAGCCGCAGTCGCACTCGTCGTCGCTGGATGCAGCGGCAACTCGGGCAACTCGGGCAGCGGTACGACACTCACCTACTGGGCAAGCAACCAGGGCACGAGCCTCGACAACGACAAGCAGGTGCTCACCCCTGTGCTCGACGAGTTCACCAAACAGACCGGCATCAAAGTGAAGCTCGAAGTGATCGGATGGAACGACCTGCAGACGCGCATCCAGACGGCAGTCACCAGCGGCCAGGGACCGGATGTGCTCAACATCGGAAACACGTGGGCTGCGTCGCTGCAGGCGACCGGAGCCTTCCTGCCGTTCGACGACGCCAACATGAAGGCGATCGGCGGTGCTGACAAGTTCGTCAAGACCGCGCTCGACACCGGCGGCGCGCCCGGCAAGACTGTGACGAGCGTTCCGCTCTACGGACTCGCCTACGGCCTGTACTACAACAAGAAGATGTTCTCGGATGCGGGCCTCACGCCACCGGCTACGTGGGAGGACATGGTCGCCGACGCGAAGAAGCTGACCACCGGCAAGACCTACGGGTTCGCGCTCGCGGCGGGCAGCTACACCGAGAACGCGCACTTCGCATTCATCAACGCTGCGCAGAACGGCGCCGAACTGTTCGACAGCAAGGGCAACCCGACGTTCGACAACAGCGGCGTGGTCAGCGGGATCAAGCGCTACCTCGACCTGATGCAGACCGACAAGGTCGTCAACACCGGCAACGCGCAGTACGACAACGGCGTGAAAGCGGTCAACGACTTCGCCACCGGCAAGGTCGCGATGATCCTCAACCAGAACAACGCGGACTCGTCGATCGTCGCCAACGGCATGAAGAGCGACCAGTACGGTGTCGTGCCGTTCCCCGCTCCGACCGGCGGCCAGCCCATCGCGAGTCACGTGGCGGGCATCAACCTGTCGATCATGAAGAACACGAAGAACAAGGATGCGGCGCTCAAGTTCGTCAAGTACATGACGAGCGAAGCCACCCAGACCACCCTGGGCAAGCCGTACGCGTCGCTGCCCGTTCTCAACGGTGCGAAGGCCGTCTTCACCGACAACGCCGAAGAGGCCGCGACGTTCCAGAAGATCTACAACACCATGTCGAAGCCGCTGCCGCTCGTTCCCGCTGAGGACCAGTTCGAGAACACCGTCGGCAAGGCGATGAACGACATGTTCGCGAAGATCGCCACCGGAGGCACGGTCTCCGAGGCCGACGTCAAGGCCGCGATGAAGACCGCGCAGGACCAGGTCAAGGCATCGATGGGGTAGCACGACCCACTCGGCGGTCCGTCGCCGGCCACCTCGGCGACGGACCGCCTCTCACTTCCGACCACGAGTGAAACAGGTTTCACATGTCGACGACGACATCAGCGGAGACTCCGCGCAGCGCCAATACCGGCCGAACGACGACGAAGGCCCCGGTCAAGCGGCCCAAGCGCCCGAGGCCGAAAGGATGGTGGCTCCCGTTCGCGCTGCTCGCGCCCGCCATCATCTTCGAGATCTTCATCCACGTCATCCCGATGCTCACCGGGCTGTGGATCAGCCTCCTCAAACTCACCAAGTTCTTCATCGCGAACTGGAGCGCAGCCCCGTTCGTCGGGCTCGAGAACTACCGGGTCGCCCTCGACTTCAACGGCGCGGTCGGCCAGGGACTACTCCAGTCCTTTCTCGTGACCTGCGGGTTCACGATCCTCGTCGTCGGCATCTCGTGGGGGCTCGGGATGGCCGCGGCCGTCGCGACGCAGCGCCGGTTCTGGGGGCGCGGCTTCTTCCGCACCCTCTTCCTGGTGCCATACGCGATCCCGATGTATGCGGGGATCATTGCCTGGAAGTTCATGTTCCAGAAGGACACAGGCGCGATCAACCATCTGCTCTTCGACAACCTCGCTCTCCCCGGCGGCCGGCCGTTCTGGTTGATCGGCGGAAACGCGTTCATCTCGATCGTCGTCGTCGCCATCTGGCGGCTGTGGCCGTTCGCGTTCCTGATGCTGATGGCAGGACTGCAGAGCGTTCCGGAAGAGGTGTATGAAGCATCCGCCGTGGACGGCGCCAAGCCGTTCCGCCAGTGGCGTGCGATCACCCTGCCGATGCTGCGGCCGGTCAACAGCGTGCTGCTCTTAGTGATGTTCTTATGGACGTTCAACGACTTCAATACGCCGTACGTGCTGTTCGGCACCGCTCAACCCGCGGCCGGCGACCTCATCTCGTTCCACATCTACAACGCATCATTCCTCACCTGGAACTTCGGCTCGGGAGCCGCCATGTCGGTGCTCCTGCTGATCTTCCTGCTCATCGTCACGGGCATCTACCTGCTCGTCATCAACCGGAGGTCGCAGCGTGCGTGAGACAGCCCCCTCGAAAGTGTTCCGCTGGGTCGTCCTGGCGGTCCTGACGATCTTCACGGTCGTCCCGCTCTACGTCATGGTCACCACGTCGATGAAGACGCTGCCCGAAGTGCAGGCGGCCTTCACCTGGTGGCCGAAGAACATCTCCTTCCAGGCGTTCATCGACATGTGGAGCACCATTCCGCTGGCCAACTACTTCGTCAACAGCCTCATCGTGGCGGGTTCCGCGACCATCCTCAGCGTCCTCATCGCGATCTTCGCCGCCTATGCCGTCTCGCGGTACCGGTTCAAGGGTCGCAGCGTGTTCACGACGACCGTGCTGTCGACCCAGATGTTCCCCGGCGTGCTGTTCCTGCTGCCCCTGTTCCTCATCTTCGTCAACATCAACCAGGCCATCGGCATCCAACTCGTCGGCACCCGGTTCGGGCTCGTCATCACGTACCTCACGTTCGCGCTGCCCTTCGCGATCTGGATGCTCGCCGGCTACTTCGACGGCATCCCGCGCGACCTGGACGAAGCAGCGAAGGTCGACGGGAGCGGCCCGCTGGGCGCGCTCTGGCACGTGGTGCTTCCCGCGGCCCGGCCCGGCATCATCGCGGTCGCCATCTACGCCTTCATGACCAGCTGGGGCGAAGTGCTGTTCGCGTCCGTGATGACGACCGATGAGAACCGGACCCTCGCGGTGGGGCTGCAACTGTACTCGACCCAGACCAACGTGTACTGGAACCAGATCATGGCCGCCTCGCTCGTGGTGAGCATCCCGATCGTCGTCGCCTTCCTGCTGTTGCAGCGGAGCTTCGTCGCCGGGCTCACGGCGGGCGCCGTCAAGTAGTCCAGCCCGCCGCATCCGTCAGCGCGACGCACCCGTCAGCATCCCTCAGAAAGAAGCCATGGAACGCCCTTCACCCCTGCTCACCGTCGACGGAACGCCCGCGATCTGGCTCGGCGCCAACTTCTGGTCGCGCACCGGCGGACCGCTCATGTGGACCACGTACGATCCGGGAGTGGTCCGCGAGGAGTTGCGCGTCCTGGCCGACCACGGACTGAACCTGACCCGTTCGTTCTTCTATTGGCCCGACTTCCACCCGGAGCCGGACGTGCTCGACGAGCAGTGCATCGCCAACTTCCAGGACTTTCTGGAGGCGCACGCCGAACTCGGACTGACCACTGTTCCGACGTTCCTCGTCGGTCACATGTCGGGGGAGAACTGGGACCCCTCGTGGCGCAACGGGCGCGACCTGTACTCGGACATCTGGTTCGTCGGGCGGCAGTCCTGGTACGTGCGTGAGCTGACGGCGCGGTTCGCCGAGCATCCCGCGATCGCCGGCTGGCTGATCACCAACGAGATGCCGATCTACGGGGGAGAGGCAGAGCGGCCCGTCGTCGCAGCCTGGGCGGAGATCCTCGTGAACGCCGTGCGTGCCGGCGGTGGCACCCAGCCCGTCTCGATCGGCGACGGCGCGTGGGGGATCGAGACCACCGGGCACGACAACGGCTTCTCCGCCGTCGACCTCGCCCCCATCACCGACTTCATCGGCCCGCACGTGTACCGGATGGAGACGGACCAGGTGCGCCAGCATCTCAAGGCCGCCTTCATCGCCGAGCTCTGCGCTATCTCCGACCAGCCCATCATCATGGAGGAGTTCGGGCTGACCAGCGACTTCGTCTCGCCCGCCGGTGCCGCGTCGTACTATCGGCAGCTGCTCCACAACACCTTGCTCGCCGGCGCCACCGGGTGGATCGCGTGGAACAACACCGACTACGACACGATCATCGGGCAGCGGCCGTACTCGCACCATCCCTTCGAGCTGCACTTCGGAATCACCGACTCGACCGGCAAGCCCAAGCCCCCGCTGATCGAACTGGCCGCCTTCGCTGAGACTCTCGCCGCGATCGACCTGCCGAACGCCGAGCGCGCCCCCGTCGACGCCGCCATCGTCGTCGGCTCCTACCTGGCCGCCGACTACCCGTTCACCAACGAGACCGAGCGGCAGCTCATCGTCGCCGCGACAGAGCAGGCGTACGTCGCAGCGCACGAGGCGCACATCCCCGTCGCCGTCGTGCGCGAGGCCGAGGACGGCGGCATCCCCTCCGGATACGGCCTCTACCTGCTTCCCTCGATCAAGCAATTGACCGGTCCATCCTGGGTGCAGCTGCGCGAGCTCGCCGACGGCGGCGCGACCGTCTACGCCTCCTACTGCGCCGGCGAGAGCGGCGCGCAGCGCGGCCCCTGGTGGATCTACACCGAAGAACTCTTCGGCGTCACCCGCGAACTCTCCTACGGCCTCGTCGAGCCGCTTCGTGATGGGTCCGACGTCGACGTCACGTTCGTCGCCGACTTCGGTTCCCTGACTGCCGGTTCCACCCTGCGTTTCCGTGTCGCCGGCAACGAGCACTCCCGAACGTTCCTTCCGGTGTCCGTGACGGACGGGGAGGTGGTGGCCGTCGACTCCGACGGTCGCCCCGTCATCGTGGTCAAACGTCACGGCGCCGGAAGGGCGGTTCTCAGCACCTACCCCTTCGAGTACTTCGCCTCCGCCCTCGGCCGGATCAACCCCGAGGAGACCTGGCGCCTCTACGACGCACTCGCCTCCGTCGCCGGCGTCGAGCGCGACGTCCTCGTCGACGACCCCCTGGTCTTCACCGACTCGCTCGTGCACGCCGACGGCCGCCGCTTCGTCTTCTTCGTCTCGCAGCACCCCGAGCCCGTGACCTTCACCCCCACCGTGCCCGGCACCTTGCTCTCGCTCGACGGAAGTTCCGCGGATGCGTCCCTGACGCTCGACCCCTACGGCGTTGCCGTGCGCGTCCTCGCGTTCGACTGACGGCGCTGCGGTTTGCCTGTCGCGTGGCGTTCTCGGGTGGTTAGATGCGCGTCTGCGGCCTCCCTTGCTCGGCTGCGCCTCGCTCGAGCAGCCGCACACGCACCGGTCTGCAGCAGTGCCCGAATGCCCACCCCTCGTGTCCATTGCCGCCCGCGCAACACGGTACTATGGACAAGTTGTCTTCGACGCCCGGCTGCAAACGTCGGGTGTCGGATGACTTCGGGCTGTGGCGCAGCTTGGTAGCGCACTTGACTGGGGGTCAAGGGGTCGCAGGTTCAAATCCTGTCAGCCCGACGTTCTGAAAAAGAGGAGGGGCCGCAAACGCGGCCCCTCCTCTTTTTCATCACTCGCTGCTGACTATTGGGCCCCATCGCGCCGGTTCCGAGGAGCCGCAAAGCGGCTTCACGGCCGTGCCGATGGGCGCAGCCCCGTCAAGCACAGAAGGGTGGGGTCCGACCACGGGTCGGAGGCCACCCTTGCAGTCGCTTTCAATTATCGGATCCCTTCGCGGCGATTCCAACCGGTAGGGCACGCTCTTCTCCCCTCGCGTAGGTCTTTGGCGCTCGCCCGATGACTTCATGGAGGCCGCGCTCCTGTCCCCATGGGTCGCTGTCTGAATCAATCCGACACTTCGTCGAGCACGAAGTCATTGTCCGGCCATAGTCCGGTCCGACCATGTGGAGCGCTAAATACAACATCGTGATTCACGACCGGATTTGGAACGCCGCTCATAGTCGCAATCGTCGAATACGAGTAGCCGTCTTTGTAGATGGCGTCAATAGGAACTGACCAAAGGGACGACATGACGTCTGCGAAATCTGCGACGACAAAACTGCCGGAGAATCCGTCTAAGTGTCCAGCGAAGACTGTTGCCCGACCTTGAGAGCCCCTAACGAAGTGATCCTTATTTACCCAGGAGGCTTTGGTCATGTAACTGAGCCGCCCATATGCCTCACGGAACTGCGTGGGGTGCAGAGGGAACTGTCGAGCGGCGATCAAATGAGGCTGCTGAACGTCCTCGGAACGGCCCCAATCCTGAAGCACGACCACAACACCAATGGTGCCGAGCCTAAGCCCCAGCATTGGCACGAAAAGGTCGTCGATATAGTCGAATCGACGTTCCGGTCTTGGGTCATCAAGACATTCGAAGAAATGAAAACTTGCCGGACCAGGTTCATCAGGCACCCACGACACTAGATTGGCGGCGGCCTGCAAAAGAAAGTGGTGAAACGAGATGCTCTCGAGATGATCCTGGGGAACCAATCGCTCGCCATGTTGTTCACGTAGGAAACGAGGTCGCAGGCTCTCCTTATAGACCAGGCCGTAGTAGATCTTCCCGAGCCAAATAAACAAGTCCCGACGATCCAGTTGTGCAAATGAGGCGAGGCCGCCTTGATATGCCGATTTGACCCGGGCTTCGACCGCGCTGAGGTCTACGCCGTTGCATGTTTTGCAGCACGGGACTGTGAGGTTCCTATAGGCGAGCGGTGCGCCGTTCAATTGATTGACGGATGCGTTCCACAAGTCGAGTTCGTGCAGTAGCCACTTCGGAAAGACGTGCTCAACGGACCGTTCGACTGATCCGGGTGGGATGTTTTTTCCGCACAGAAAGCACGAATCTTCTCCGAAAGCTTGGGTTCGCTCGCGAAGAAACGTGATGTGTGGGTCAGGCAGGTCTGAGCTCAATTGAGTCTCCAATGAGTCGTCCTAGCCGGGCATTGACGTGCGGGTGTCGGCGAGGGGCATCCTTGCCCGACATCGCGGGCGGTGTGTGATTCCCCGACGCATCATTCATGAAGCTGACAATAGAACAAGCGGTCTGCTTCGAGGAAGCCCGCGTCCTGACTTCGCCATCTCAGCCCCATGCCATCGGCTAGGTCTGGCCGTCCTTCGGGCCCCGATGAATCACCGCGCTCAGTCCCGAGCGACGACCGAGAGCCCAGCCTGCGACGCCTGCCGCCAGAAGCAGGCCGACGACGACGCACGCTGCCCCGGTCGCACGCTGCGGAGTGAGCGGATACATCGACGTGAATGAGAACGTTGTCGATGACAGGGGTGCATAAGCTACCCACCCGAACGAGACCGGCACGAACAGCATTACAGCTCCGCCGATCAGCACGAGGACCACCGCTGCAGCCAGCAGCACCCACATCACGATTCTCTCCCGCATGCGATCAGGCTACCGGCGCACCAGCCAGGAGGAACAGCACCTGACCACCACCGGTTATCCCGATTCCCTGGCTACGCCCGCGATGAAGGACTGGTAGCACACCGACGATCTGCGTCAGCGGTGGAGCGAGGACGACTGACCCCTGGCTTGACGGTAGGGGCGCGTTTTGCTCGACAGCCACCAGGCCGCCAACCGCTGGCGAGGAGGGTCTACCTCTCCAGCTTCGCCTGCACCACCTCCGGCAGCCCCCACGCCCTGTCAGCGAGCACATACTCGGTCGCTCGTATCGGTGTCATCCCTGCGGCGACGAGCTTCGGCCAGATGACCCAATCGGCCGGGTCGATGGTGTGGATGATCGGTTTGGTCTCGTCTGTGGTGCTGGTGATCTGCGGCAGGTTCGGGTAGCGTTTCTGCGTTTTGAGGATGACGCGGAGGAGGTAGTACGCCTCGGGTGTGAATCCGATCGCTTCGAACGCGTGGGAGGTTTCCACCCACCCGTGGATGGTGGAGTACCGGTTCTCGAGGATCGCCGCGGCGGTTCCCACCATCGGGAATGTGCCCGGCCATCGCGGCGGGAAGTCCAGGTGCGCACGAGACCAGGCGACGCGGCGGTCGTGGGGAATGTCGCCCCAGTCGGCGATCCGCCAGTTCGGCATGGTGTATAGCTGTTCGGTCATGGTCGTCCTCCTGTGTCCGGAGGCTAACCTCCATCGACTTGCCCGACGGGAGAACCCCGAACGGGCCGGTTCTTCCCCTGGGGCACCGCAGTCGATGGACGCGGTTGCCGGACAGCCAGCCAGGTACCGAAAGCTGTCACTCGTGAACCTGATTCGAAAGTAGAACATGCGGCCGACATCGGAGCGAAGTGAAGATGGTTCGGCAGTCAGGGGCGTGTACTGCTCCGTGCGAAGGATGGAGAGCGAGGTGAAACTCGACGCATCCAAAGCGCGCCGCCGAAGAAGAGCAATCCGAGAAGGATTCCCGGGCCGAGCAGCACCGCCCACATGGTCCATTCGCTGTGAACGAGGATGCTCAAGCGGTAGAGCAGATAGGAAGCTCGGGCGCTGATGCCCTCAAGCCCTTGCATGACTCCGTAAGCCAGAGGGACCACGGCGAGAGCCAGTCCTAGCATTCCTGGAATTCGCGAGGTGGGGCGGGATACGAAGAACAACGAGATGGCGCATGCGATCGTCGTCGCGAGGATCCCTTGCCTGATGCTGGGAATCAAGACCATGAAACCGCCGGGCGTCCATAGCCGAATGATGGCAACAGCGCCCGTGCCGATCACCAGGGACGCGAGGACATAGGTCGCGACCAGGATGCGGTTGATCGTCCTCCGACGAGAGGCGGGAAGCGATTGCAGTTGCTCCCTGTGCGCGCGACGCAATGCGCGTTCCCGCCATGCGATGTCCGCAGCGATGCCGCAGGCCGCGCGAAGCGAGATCGCCCGATCTGTCTGCGTACCGCTTTCGCCGGCCGCCAATGCAGAGGTGCGATGTTCGAAGAGGTCGGACTCGATTTCGTCGCTGCGTTCACGAGCAACATCGGCCGGGAGCCCTCTGGTGTAGAGGTGCACCCACCAGCGGATCGCGTCGTCGGGACGGCGGATCACGAGAGAGCGAGTTTCGTGGTCGCGGAGCCGGAAGATGCACGGGCGGCTTGGGCAACTGCTGCGCCCGCTGCGGTGACCGAGTACAGCCTGCGCCGCGGCCGACCGTCGCGCTCCGCTGCCTCGGGGTCTTCCCAATTCGACTCGAGCAGGCCACGGTCCGTCAGTCGGGCAAGGGCCTTGTACAGCGTGCCATGCGACGTCAGGCCCCTCAGCGAGCCGGCCTCAAGCTGTCGAGCGAGCGCGAAGCCGTACGCGGGCTCTTCTTGACGGGCCAGCTCGATGACCGCCTCGATCAGCGAAATCTCGATCGGGAGAACACTTCCCTGCTTTCTGCGTGCCATACCGAAAGAATAGGAAGATACCTTCAAGTTCGTCAAGACTTGCTTCGGATGGAGCGGAGCAGCGTTCGGGCTCGACTTACGGTCGCGACGCGGTGACTACGAAAAGGTAGTCATCCGGTTCGGGGCCGTTCAGCCTGCTACGCTGCGGCGAAGGGGGAGACCGATGAAGCGATTCGTGGCAGCGGGGGCTGCAACCGTGGTGTTGTTGTCGCTCGCGGGGTGCGTGGCGCCGCCGTCACCATTTGACGGTGAGCGTAAGAGTTCAGACCAGTTGCCGGCGGCCGTTTCGGAGGTCATCCCGACCGGCGACGCGTCGTCGTCCCGATACCAGGGGAAGGCGGATGGCCGCGAGCTGTACCTGGTCAAGGGGAAAGGGGAATACCAGTTCTGCCTTGCCTATACGGACGGGACCAAGGACGGCTCTGGGGCCTCTTGCTCTGGCGGGACGTGGGTGAAGGTGACGTTGCCGGACCAGGCGGCCTTCGAAGTGCAACTGCACGGCTTCGCTGACGAACCAGCAGATGGGCAGAAGCAGGTATCCATGTGGGTGCGGCAGATTGCGCCTGCGAAAGGAACGTGAGACTCGCGGTGAGCGTCGGCCTGCACGGGATCTCGTCCTAATGGGTCGGAGGCGTCTGCTCGGCCTTCAGCCTCGCCCCTCTTGCGCTTCGGAGCCTCGTCTACAAGTCTGCGATTTGATCTGCTGACCCGACTTCCTTCCTCGTGCGCCGCCGCAATTACTTCGGGTTGACGGCCGGACGGTCAGCTGGCTTATCAATGCTGCCGAGATCAACGCTGATCCACTACGTTGTCGATAGGAGGGTGAGTGACTCAAATGAGTGCACTGATGAACGAGTTCGAACAGCTGCAGCGCCGCCATCGTCGGGTGGGCTGGCTGGTGGTCCTCGCGTGCCTGGCAGGTATTGGGGTGTGGCTCACCGGACCGATCGGCGTGATCATGATCACCACGGGAAACGCGACCGGATGGGTGCTGCTCGTCGCTGGCGTTCTGCTGCTCGCCGTGACTGTCGTCGCAATCGTCGCCGCTGTTCGTCTTCGGGTCGCGCCGGCAAGTCAGCCGGGGGCGGCGAACCCGCACTTCGATGAGCTGCAACCGTCGCAGGATCCGCGGGGCGGCATCTCGGGGATCCGCTCGTGGATAGGCTTGCTCTGACCTAGAACCTCTTGACCGCGCGGCGCCGGCGGGAGTCTCAATGCCTGGCGGTATTCGCCACCCCGGTATTATTTTGCTATTGCCGCTTCTTGACCCCAGGAGGTCGATGCGGATGCTTCACTATCGTCGAATCCTCGTCGCGGTCGCGGCGCTGGCTGTCCTTGCGGCCGCGGCAGGGTGCACGCCAGCGCGACCCGACGAGTCGTCGCGCGACGCCAGGTTGATCACCAACGTCGCCTACGCGCCCGTTCAGCCGGCAGGCAGTAAGGGTCACCTGCTCGACCTGTATCTGCCCGCCGGTATCGACAAGCCGGTGCCGTTGATCATCTGGACGGGCGGCAACGGTTGGCTGCAGGACGACGGCAAATCGACCGCGCCACTGGCGGCTGGGATGTTCAACCCTCGCGGGTATGCGGTCGCCGGCGTCAGCGTCCGGTCCAGCGGCCAGGCCACCTTTCCGGCCCAGCTGTCCGACGTGAAGGCCGCGATCCGTTTCCTTCGCGCTAACGCCAAGCGTTTCCATCTCGACCCTGAGCATTTCGGCATCGCGGGGGATTCTTCTGGCGGTTGGGCGGCCGTCATGGCAGCCGTCACCGATGACGTGCCAGCGCTCGAGGGCACCGTCGGCGTGAGCGGTCCGTCTTCGCGGGTACAGGCGGCGGCCGCTTTCTACCCCCCAACCGACTTCCTTCGCATCGATCCATACCTCGTGGGTTGCAGGGCGTCCGATCCTCCTGGGGGACCGACGGGTGCGTGCGAGGACGTCCCGTACTCCCCGGTCTCCCTGATGCTCGGATGCGTGCCCCAGACCTGCAAGGAGAGGGTGGCCTCAGCCAACCCGGTCATGTACGTCGACTGTGACGACCCACCTCTGCTGCTGATCCACGGTCAGGCGGACGTCACGGTCCCCTGGCAGCAGAGCCTCCTGCTCTTCGAGGCGGCGAAACGGGTCTCCAGTAAGGCGGAGCTCGTCGTTGTCCCGCGGGGCCAGCACGACCAGGCCAGTCAATTCTTGACTGACTCGACCGTGAAAGCCGGCGCGAAGAGTCAATCGACGACCGGCGGGCCGGGCTGGCGTCCCGTCGACCTGACGCCGCAGTACCTGGTGGAGTTCTTCGACCGGTACCTGCGCTGAGCCGTCACGGAACCAGAGCCTTGCTCGCCTTCGTCAGGGCGCATCGGGGTAGATGACGTGCCACATGATGGCGGCGTATTTGTGGGCGCCTTCGATGGATGGGTGGACGTAGTCGGCGGCGAGGTCCGAGGCTGTGACGATTTCGTTCCGGGCCGCCCCGCCGTCGTATTGGCAGTTCGGGTGGGTGGCGCAGACGGTCTGAACTGTTTTGTCGTATGAGTCGATGAGGGCTTGTTCTGCGGCTTCGCGGGCGGGGTCGATCTTCTTGGTGACGGGGTCACCGGCGTAGCAGGGTCCCGTTCCGAGGACAGCGCTGGGATCCAGCGGGAGCAGGAGCGTGTCCCAGTTCTTAACGGTCCCTTGGACGCTGGGGATGAATACGTGTGAGTCCGGGAGCCCCTGGTGGAGGACGTCGAGGACTTTGGCGATGGCGTTGCCGAATGGTTTCAGGTTTGCGGTGTCGGTTCCGTCGCACTTGAAGTCGTTGTTGATGGTGTTGACGAGGATCAGCTCGTGGGGTTCCTTCTTCCTGACGAGTGCCTGCGCCTCCTCGAGCAGCAC
Source organism: Leifsonia sp. Ger2509 (assembly GCF_055231915.1). NCBI lineage: Bacteria > Bacillati > Actinomycetota > Actinomycetes > Micrococcales > Microbacteriaceae > Leifsonia > Leifsonia sp. Ger2509. Next base: position 728,618 of record NZ_JBUYVB010000003.1, on the reverse strand, counting down.
GATTGTGCCGGCGCCGTCGATGGCGAGCATCGTATTGTGACCCTTGGCTTGCGGGTTGAGTGCGACGATCCGCGAGTAGATGCTGTCCACGGCCGGGTTGGTCCCGGTCGCCCAGGAGTTGGCGGTGACGTCCTGGTTCGGATGTGCGGGGTCCGAGTTGTAGCCTGTCCCGCCGGAGTCTCCGATCACCGCGACAGCGTCAGCGTACGGTGAGCTCGTCAGCTTCGGAGTCGGCCTCTGCAAGGCGGCGTCGTTCCCGGTGGCCGGCGAACTACAACCGGTGACCGCCAAAAGCAGACCGGCGCTCGCCCCGACGACGCGGAGCGATGTGCGCAACCCTGCAAGCCCCCTGCGACTGGGCACGGTTGATGGTAACCCCGATCGGGCCGCCGCTGACAGGGGACCTGCGCGCGGTAGCGCCCTGCCGAGGATGCCGCGCCGAGCTACTCGTCGTGGTTGGGTGAAGTTTTGGCCCAGTCCGGGTACCATTCGGCGACGTCATCGGTCGTTGTCACGTAGTTGACGTGTGAGCCGTCCGCTCGCGCGGTAAGGATGTCGCCTGCGCGGGGTCCAGCGCCGTGGCTGAGCGAGAACACGATGCTCCGGCCGTCGGGTGACGGTGACGGGACCGAGGCAAAGTAGGGCTCTGCGACGTCCAGCCGGATTTGGCTGATTGCGTAAGTGTGAGCGTCGATGCGAACAAGGTACCCATCCGTTGTCGACGACAGGAGGCTCCTGCCGTCGGGCGACCAAGCGGCCGATTGGATCACATCCGGCATCAGGACCCCGTACGGAGTTATCTGACGCGCGTGCGAGCCGTCACGCCGTGCAATAAAGAGGGCCACCACGGTGGTGTCGGGAACGTCTGTCGGTTTCGTACGAAGAAACGCGAACCTGTTGCCGTCAGGTGAGTATCCGACCGGGGTGTCGGGGTTGACGAACGGGTTGGTGGTCAGCCGGTGCGGGTCACCGCCGTCGGTCGCTCGGAAGGTGAAGATTCCAGGCGTGTCTCCGCCTACCGCGCAGACGAATCGAGAATCGTCGGGCGTCCACGCGTTGCAGTACATGTCTGGCGGTTGCGCTGGCAGTTCGAAGAGTCTGAAGTGGCGCCCGTCAGGGGAGACTGTCGCAGGACGGAACGGGAGCAGGTTTCCTGCGCTGTCGGCGCGGAGAATGTTGCTGAGAAGGAGTTTGCGTGAGTCGTGTGACCAGACCGGCCGACCGAAATCTTCGAGCACCTGCGGCAGCTGCAGCTGGACCGCTCCGGTCCCGTCAGGGTTGGCTACGACGACATGTGCTCCGCCACCCGGGATCGACGTCGTGTATGCGATTCGCTCACGCGACGGGCGATGTTCTCCGGTCGCGTTGGCTGGTGCGGCAATCGCAGTAACGACCAGCACCGCCGCGATGGCCGAGAGGGCGCAAATTCGAAGTGGGTTCCTCATAGTTGCGAGGTTCCCGCGAGACAGGTTTGCCGTCAATACGCAGTATGCGTACTTCGCGCCTCTCGTCCGTAGCTCACCAGAGGAGCTTCGTTCTTACTGGTCGGCCCGCGGTTCCGCGGCGTGCTGGGCAACTCCGAGAAGCTCGCACGCTTCGACGGCGTCGCGCCGGTTATGGACTCCAAGCTTCTGGTAGATGTGTTCCGCGTGTTTCTGCGCGGTGCGCGGCGACATTCCGAGGCGGGCGCCGATGCCTCGAGCTCCGACACCTTCGGCTTGAAGTTTGAGTACGAGGGTCTCGCGTTGGGTGAGGAGATCCCAACCGGACCGCATGTCGAGTCGGTTCAACGCCGTCCTGTGCCTGGCGAACGCGGTCAGCACGGGTGCGATCGCATCACACACTTCCCGGTCCGCCGCCGACAAGCGTGCGCTGCTTCGGCCGAACACCCACGCGTCGACTTCCCCGTCCGGGGTGGCTTCCGGTCGTACGGGGATCGCAAAATGGTACTGGCGGCCCCAGAAAGGGCGAATCGTTCGTGCCATCTCGCACTCCAACCACGTCCGTTCGGTGACGACGTCGGTCACGCTGAACGGGTCGTTCGGTTCGTCCACGATGAGGTGACGGATACCAGGGTGTCCCGCTGCCGCTTGTCTCGTCGGTAACCGCTCGGTAGCAGCTGCCAGGCGGATCCGGGAGTAATGTACACAGGCGCCGTCCAACCGTGCCGTTCGTGCACGTAGAAACCGGCGATGTCGGCACCGACCAACTCCTGCGCAACAGCGAGAACCAACGGAATGCCGTCTGTTCCGAACGGGGCGGAGAACGCCGCGTAAGCGACTTCGGTTACCGCTTCCGTCGCTCTCGTAGCCCGAATCATGGTTACGTCCCCTCCACACATGACCTATCAAGCCTCCTCGGCTCACCGTGGATACGCAACACCGGGTCGGAGGGGTTCTGAAGTGGAGGGGTTCTGAAGTACTGACCCATCTGGCGGAGCTTGTTCCTTCGGCCTCGCTCTCTCGGGCCTGCGATGTGCCGACAGGCACTCGGACCCCACCGAACACCTGGGCTGAGCGCGTCGTCCTTGGACTCGACGGGCGTGGCCTCGGTTGCCAGAGATGTCCGCGCAATACTCCGCGCGGACATCTCCGACCCAGACCCCAACCGGCTGGACCAGGTGCGTATTGAACGCCGAAGCTGGTCTACTCAGCGGCTATCGGTCGCGGCAAAGATGTGCATGCCGTCTTGCTCTGGAACGAAGACGCGGGCCGGATCACCGATCGCCGTGACTTGGTGGAAGCCGAGGGCGCCCGAACCCAACGGGATGTTGGTGACGAACCGGGCGGTCTTCGCGTCGATCACCATAACCGCAGGGGGAGTCAGCTGCGGAAGCGGGGGCGGTCCAGCCGCTCCTGCTTCGGCGGCGTAGAACCGACGATCGGCACTGTTGAACCAGACCTCGTCGGCGCCGCTTGCGTTGTGGCCCGTGTAGTGAGCGATCACCTGCCCGGTCGAACCGTCCAGCAGCACCGGAGCACCGGTGTTGCAGCCGAGAAGCAACTGCCCGTGGAGACCGACGGCCAGGCCGCCCGGGTTGCATGCCACGTCGACCGGCAGGATGCTCTGCACCCGTACGCGCTTGGGGTCGATGCGAACGACCTCTCCTGACGGGAAATCACCTGTCGCGCGGACTGCCTCGACGAACGTGGAACTGCTTGGGTCCCACTGAGGCTGCTCAATAGAGTCGGCGCCAGCGCCGGAAATGAGGACGTGGCCGATCACCCGATGCGTTCCGTTCGCTCGCGGCCTGGCGTCGATGAGCGTGACCCACGGCGCCGGAGTCGAAGACCCGGAGGTGGCGTCCGGACTGGTGACAGCGATGATCTGGTCGACAGGGTCGTATCCGAGCTCGTCCGCGGTAGGGGCGCCGACCGGCACTGAATCTGTAATGCGATATGGCGCGGTGGCCGAGATGACCTTTACGGCGCCGGCGCCGTCGCCCGCCCAGACCTGGCCGAGGTTGTCGGTGAGGACACCCGCCGGGCCGCCTGTGAAGCCGGGTACCTGCGCCATGAGCTTCGACGTTGTCCCATCAATGATGTCCAGTGACGAATTGGAATCGTCGCTCAGATAGACCCGCTTCGTCTTTTGGTCGCCGAAGAGGATGTCAGCGAAGAGAGGGCTTCCGCCCGTCGGAATGTGAAGAAGGGCGACTTCCTTGTACGCCGTCCCTTCCTCATGGTGGTCGCGGTCACGTGCCGATGCGGGCGGAACCGCCGCGGAAAGCACAAGGCCAGCCGAAACTGCGCTGATACCGAGAATTCCGGTAAGGCGCCTCGGGGCGAACGGCCCCACACGCCGTCGTGGATCACTGTTCATCAGGAAACCTCCATCTCCGGCGCGCCGATGCGCCGAGTAGGAGCCAACGTACAAGGCTCGATGGTCATTAGTCAGGCCGATGTTGTGATACGTCGAATCAGTACTATTTATATGTGCTGGCGTCCCCGACTCTGCTACATCGTCCTTTTCGTTGCGCGACCCATGTAGAAGGATGGACGGCATGGCTGAGTATGACGTTCGGTTTGCAAGGCCGGAGGACTGGCCGGCCCTGGAGCGATTGTTCGGTCGTCAAGGCGCCTCCAACGGTTGCTGGTGCGCGTACTGGATCATCGGGCCCGAGTATCACCGGCGTGACCGCGCGCTGAACCGACGGATGCTCCACGAGGCCACCGCGGGGGACCGCCCGCCGGGTCTGCTCGCGTTCGAGGCCGACAGCGACCCGGAGACGTCTTCCGCTGTGGGCTGGGCCCGGCTCACTCCACGTGGGGAGCTCGGGTGGCTGAACAGTACCCCGGCTCTCGCCCCCGTCGACGACCTGGCGGTGTTGTCGCTTCCGTGCTTCTACGTGGCACGCGCCCACCGAAGCAAGGGAGTCACCGCGGCGCTCATCGACGCGGCGATCCGCGAAGCGGCTGCCCGCGAGGAACGGACGCTGGAGGCGTATCCGATCGACGTCTCCGTGCCCGGGGCCACGCATAACGCCTTCACGGGCGTCTTGGCGGACTTCACCGCGGCGGGATTCCGTGAGGTCGCGCGACGATCGCCGAGCCGCCCGATCATGAGATTGACGACCACGACGTGAGGCCGTGGTCGCCGGGTCAGCGAACGTGCTCCCGCAGGAACGCCCCGATCCGCTCGGTGGCCTGGACCGCCTCCGGCGTACCGAGCATCAACTGGTAGACGTGCGGCAGGCCTTCGCCGACCTCCAGCCGGACATCCACCCCCGCCTCGGTTGCGGCTTTCGCCAGCCGCTGGGCGTCACTGAGCAGGAGGTCCGCTGTTCCCACCTGGATCAGCAGCGGTGGAAGGCCGGAGAGCGGCGCGAACAGCGGTGACGCCAGCGGCGCCTTCGGGTCTGCGCCGGCCAGGTAGTCGGAGGCCAACTGCTTGAGCAGCGCCGGCGTGGAGATCGGGTCCTGATCCACCCGTTCGGTCATGGAGGCGCCAGAACTGGTCAGATCGACGGTCGGGGACATCAGGACTGCGGCTGCAGGCAATTCGTCCCCAGCGTCGCGCGTGGCCACGAGCAGCGCGACCGCGAGCCCTCCGCCGGCCGAGTCGCCCGCCACCGCCAGGGACGGCGCGCTCAGGCGCTGCTCGGTGCGCAGCCACCGCCAGACGGTGAGGACGTCATCGATTGCCGCAGGAAACGGATGCTCGGGAGCCAGCCGGTACTCGGCGAACAGCACCCGCATCCCGCCGGCCCGACCCAGCCGGGCAGCCAACTCACCGTCGCTGCGAAGCGATCCGAACTGGTAACCGCCGCCGTGAAGCAAGAGGAGCACCCGGTCTGAGGCGACATCCGGGGCGTCGAGCCAATAGGCGGGCACCCCGTGTGCAGACACCTCGCTCACAAGCACATCGTCGGGAATCGCATGGATGGGGCCACCGGGGGCGAACGTGTCGCGTGCCTGCGACAGCGTCTCCGGGGGCTGGTCGGCGCTGGACCTCTGCCGCTGCCTCAACTCCTCGATCAGGTCCTGCATCGCCTGGCTCGGCATCGCGGGCTCCCTGCTACTGCGACTCGGCGTCGGTCGCCTCGTGGGGAAACACCTCACTCAGCCGACGGGATGCCAGGTCGTAGACGAAGCCGCGGACCGAGACATCCGAAGAAATCCACGGATGCGACCGGGCTTTCTGCACTTGCTCCCTCGTGTTCTGCACGGGGTCCGTGAAACTGTAGAATCTGGCCGGGGCAATCGGCGCCATCCCCGTCTCGTCGCGAAGCCGATTCTCCAACTCGCCGTCGGTGAACGTGGTGAGACCGCAACCGTCGTGGTTGATGATCATGATCTCCCGGGTGCCCAGCACCCGTGTGGAGATGACGAGGGACCGGATCGAGTCGTCATCGATCACGGTGCCGACATTCCTGATCATGTCCACATCCGCGTCTGCCAGGCCGAGCATCCTGACGATGTCGCTGAGCCGGGGATCGGCGCACGTGACAATCGCTATTCGGGGCGCCGGCGGCTTCGCACGGTCAGGATCGGTGTCGGTGGCGATGGTGGCGTTGGCTCGCAGCGCCTCGTCGGTGAGGCTCATGATCGGATGTCTCCTGTCTCGAAAGGTCACGTCGCACATGGAGAGGTCTGGCACGTGCCGTGCCCACCGCCGACGATAGTCCTGCTACCGACCGATCGGCCAGCTCCAGGCGTACCCGGGAGATGAGGCTCGCGACGCATTCGGTGACTCTGACTGACGCCCTCCCCGCGGGCGGCGGGACACGTGGCGTGCTCGCCCGGCTATCCGGCCTTCAGCGTGAAGGCGACCGCGCAGCCTGCGTGGCCGGGGCGGCTGAAGCTCACCGTGAGCACCGTCGACCAGGGGGATGCGGACGAGGGCACCTGAAGGAGGCCGCCGGTCGCACCGAGTGTGCCATGAGTGTTGGCGTTCGACGTGTCCGAGGCCGCGGCAAGGGGTGTCCAGTCGTATCGGAGGGTTCCGCAGTCCGATCCGGTCGTCGCGACTGTGACGGCCGTCGTCCTGGCCGGGTTGACGAGCACGCGGGTCGGGGCATCAGCGCCCCCGACGACCGTTGACCATGATGTCGGCGTGCCCGAGTTCGGTCCCTGCGAGCGCCGGTCGTCGTCGGTCAGCAGGGCGAGCTGGCTTTCAAGGCCGTTGCCGGTCGAGGTCGGCAGGTACGGGCGGATGGCCTTGCCGAAAGCGATCGCATCCGATTGCGGGATTCGTAGCTGCACGAGCTCCAGGTCGGACATCGACGGCGCCAGCCCCGCGTCGACGGGTGTCCGGGTGGTGATCCAGCGTGCTGCTCCCGGCGATTGGAGGAAGCGGTCGACGCTCATGAGGTTGTTGCGCCCGTCGGGGAGGTCCGGCGCCCAGGTCGTCGAGACGAGCACAGTGCGTCCCTCGTCGCCGATCAGGGTCGACCAGGGGAGCGCATCCTGAAGGTCCACCTGAGGCATCAGGAACACGTCGGGTCCGGCGCTCGCAAGCCGCTGGGCGTACACCTCGCTGAGGATGTTGCTGTTCAGGGCGTTGGACCCGATCGGCACGAGTACGGGGCCGCCGGTCTTCGCTGCGGTCGTGACGGTCTTGGCGAGGCTGACGAGCTGGTCGATGTTCGACTGGACCCAGGGAACGCTCACCGTCGGACGGAGCTCAGCCGGAAGCGCCAGCGCCGGGTTTCGTGCGGGGGTGAGCAGTGGGGTGGCCGGCGCGAACATGTAGACGAACGTCAGCATCGCGACCGTGGCTGAGACGATGTGCACACGACGCGTGAGGGACCTTCTGAAGAAGACGCAGACGCCGACGAAACCGGTCGACACGAGGAGAGGCCACACGTGCACTTCGTGGATCAGGCCCGCCTGACGCTGTGTGAAGGCCCATATGATCTCGGAGATCGCGAGGAAGCCCGCGATGAAGATGGCGCGCATGCGCACCCCGGGCTGACGCGATCGGATGAGCACCGCGAGTGCTGCGACAGCGACGATCGCGGCCGCGAGGGCGATGAACCCGCCGGCGTATTTGAGATCGGTGGCGAGCACCTCGGGTAAGGAGCTCTGGTAGCTGGCGTAGAAGAGCGAGTTGCTCCGAGAGAAGATCGCCGAGAGCGTGCCGGGAGTCGCGACGGCGACGCCGGCTACGACGGCGATCGCCGCGAGGATCACGCGCAGGCTGACGGCTTCCCGCAGCAGAGCCTTGAGGCGGTCCGGCCCCTGACGGTCGACGAACGCCGTCGTCGCGTAGGAGAGAAGGTATGCGGCGAACACGATGATGATGTCGAAGAGGAAGTTCTTCTTCACGAGAAGCGCAAGCGATCCGATCACTAGCGCCCAGAACAGTGTGCTGCGGTTCATCGGACGGGAGATCAGCACCCAGATCGCGCCGAGGATCAGCGCGAACCCGATCAGGTCGGGTACACCGAGTTCGGCGATGAGGAACGTCGTCGGATTGAATGCGACGATCAGGACGATCGCGATCGACACGGGACGTTCGAAGAGGCGGCTGACGATCTTGGTGATGAGCACGACGACCGGGACGAGGCCGACGATCGTCATGGTCATGATGTACACGAGACGGATGTTCAGGAGTCCCGGGGAGAAAACTGTGAACGGAATCGCCCAGTACGGCGGATACTCCGATTCGCTCGCGACGCGCAGCTGGTGAAGGAACGTCAGCGGTCCTCCGCGCAGGGCTTGGGAGAGGCTCATCGCCATCTCCTGGAAGCCGCGCGGGTCGTAGAAATAGATCTTGTTCTCAATGCTCACGTACACGGCCATGGATGCGACCAGGAGGGCCAGCGGGATACCCCAAACGATGGCGATTCGCAGGATCCGGCCAGCGCGCTCGCGCCGCGAGCTGTTCTGCTTCACAGTCTCCGAGTGCGCGGGCTCGACGAGCACCGGGGCCAGGTCGAGGCTCTGGGTCATGGCGGAAACGGGCTTTCAAACGGTGGAATGTACTAGGCGGTGTCGCCGGATGCGCTGAGGATCGGCGTGAAGGACGTGAGTCCAGTAGAACACCCATTCCATGGGAAAGACGTGAGGACCGCCCACACCGGCCGCAATGCCTGCGCCGTCAAGGGGCATGCGATGGAGACCGAGTGTCAGTGGGTTGGTGGTGCTTGTTGCGTGGTGTCAGCGGATTTCGTAGGTGCCGTCGAGACGGGCACGCGCGATGACGTGGCCGGAGATGGCGTGAATGGTGTCGGCGAGGGTGAAGGTGTCGGGCAGGGTGATGTGCTGGTCGAGCGCGAAGAATTGGAAGACATAGGAGTGGGGCCGGTGGCCATGAATTCTCCTCCATCGGAGATCGTGGAGTTCCGCCTCGACCACGTCTTCTGACCGTCGCGACCGTGAAGCATTCATTCCGTCTGCGGCGTCTCCATCCGCCCGCTCACGGTGTCGAGTGTGATGCGGTACACGCTCGCGGCGCTCGCCGGACGACCGAGCTTCTCCTCGGTGGCGGGACGTGGGATGTTCAGCGTCCGCATCATTCCGAGTTCAGCACCCGGATGCGCCATGCCGGTGCCCGATGCGACGAGCGGTCGAAACTTGTCGAGTAGCACGTCCAGCGCGAGCCGAGCATCCTCGCCCAGTAGCTGTTCGAACTGACCCCAGGCGATGACGCTGGTCCACGTCGAAAGGTCGACCACTTCGTCGATCTCGAAACAGACGCTGGGATGCGAGCGGAGGGCGCGTATCTTTCTGCCCGGCGCGCTGTGGCAGTATACCTTGCCGTCCTGGTAGGCGTACGAGATGGGGACCACATAGGGGGTTCCGTCGTCGATCAGTCCCAGACGACCGACGGACTGTTCGGCCAGGAACTGGGAAATCTGCGCTTCGGTCATTTCAACGGGCATCGTCGTCTTCCACTCGCTTCGGCCGGCCGTGCCACCGGTGTTTCCAGCCTCCAGCGGTTTCCGACCCCGCGACAGGGCCGATGGTCCCGCGTATCAGCCGTTGGCCGCAGGACTAAAGCCTCTCTCGAACGCCCGGTATCACCGCTCGAATGGGACATGGGAGGAGTAGCCATGTCTACGGATGCCGGCGACCGGTCCAGCGAGCGCAGTGAAATCTGAGATCGCTGTGCAGTCGGAAGAGGCGTCGGCGCGCGAGCCGGTCGACCTCCTTCTCCGCGACCTGCACACAACGGGCGAAGGACTGGGAAGCGGAGTCATCATCATCAACGCCGCGGTCGCCTACCTGCAGGAACGCCAGGCGCAGAAGGCGGTCGAGGCGCTCTCCCTTTACCTTCCCCTCCAGCGCGCTGGATCTCTCGGCGCCGGCGCAGCGGTCGGGCGGTGCGATGATGGCCCACGCTGGGAAGCATGGGCGTCTTACCGCGGAACACGCGCGACCCGGACTGGGGCAGGGCAGGATGAATCGGGCCCGGTAGCTTGAGGTCATGGGGGTAAGGATCGAACGCACTGCGGGCTGGGTCTACTTCTGGTGGTCGGTTGCCGTGGTGGGGATCTGGCTACTCATCACCTTCGGCCCGTTCTGGCATCGCAGCGACCTGCCGGGACTTGAAAGAGAGACGGTTCCGCTGCACTGGTTCGAGTACGTGCAGATCTTTCTGGGCTCGCTGGTGGTGGCGGCCTTCTACGGATGCTTCACGCTGATCTTCCTGCTGAACCGGAGACGAGCCGGACGGATGTCGATCGTGTTCGTCAGCTGCGCGGTGGTGCTCGGGTGGTTATCGTGGATCCTCGCAGTGGTCTCGCTCACTCTGGCCCACGCGGACTGCGCAGACGACTGCGTCGCGGACATCCCCGACCAGGCGGCGACGCAGACGATCGAGGCGCTCTTGCTGCCGTTCGGACTATTGCCACCGGTCGTCTTCCTGGTCGCCGTGATCGCGGGGCGATCACTCGAGCGCCGTCGGGCTCGGACGAACACATGAGGCGCGAGTGCTCCGCGCTCCTGGAATCAGAAGGTCACGAGTAGGCGAAGACCGTGACTTCCGGTTCGGTGTCGGAACCGCCGACTCTGCATTCGATGTGGACCTTGCTCGTGGAGCTGTTCTGGGTCTTCACCTTCGCTGTGTAGCTGAAGGACCACGCGTCGTTCGCGATGCTCTCGGTTGCCTGGCCGCGCACCCACGCCGGGTTGTAGCCATCGGGGAACGCCTTCTTCCCCGCGATGTCGCAGGCCGCCTGGCCGGATGCCGCCGTCAGCCCCTGCGAAGTCATCTCGTGTCTGAGAGGGGCTCCGATCGCGGCTGTGATCGCTCCGAAGACGAACAGGACTACGACCACGATGATGAGCCAGACCCACCATGCGATCCGCGCCCGCCCCGGTTGCCGAGCAGCCTCGTCCACGAGGTCAGAATACGCCCGTCGGCGGTGACGGAGGGCACCGGATTCAGGGAATCGCAAACACTTCGGCTGAGGTCGCGAAGGTCGTCGCCGACGTGATCGCCAGGCTCAGGCGTCGTCATCGGTCAGGGGACAACTATCTGAGGTTGAATGGCGTATGACCAAACTGATGATCATTGTCGGCAGCGTTCGCCCCGGTCGCGTCGGCCTTCCCATCGCGGAGTGGGTGAAGGCGGAGGCGGAGAAGACCGGACGGTTTGAAATCGATTTTGTGGACTTGGTGGAGCTCGCGCTGCCTTTCATGGATGAGCCGAAACATCCCAGACTGAAGCAGTACACGAAGCAGCACACCCGTGATTGGAGCACCAGGGTCGACGCGGCGGAAGCCTTCATTTTCGTGACTCCTGAGTACAACTACAGCTTCTCTCCTGCGCTCAAGAACGCACTCGACTTTCTCGGCAACGAATGGTGGAGGAAGCCGCTCGGCTTTGTCAGCTACGGAGGTGTTTCCGGCGGAACTCGTGGCGTGGCTGCGATCATGCCGATCACTGGTGCGCTCGGACTTGTGCGGGTGGGTGCCAACGTCGAGTTGAACTTCGGCGGTACACAGGTCATCGACGGCGTATTCCAACCGAAGGAGAAGGAGATCGCGATCCTTGCGAAGGAGCTCGCCGAGGTCGACACCCTAGCCGGCATCTTGACCCCCGCACGTTCGCTCCTGACCTGACCGGGCCATACTGCGCCCGCTATGGAAACGACCCGCGCACTACCGTTCAGCGAACCGCCTCGGGCACGCCATCGTCAGCACTCGCCCCAACAGCAGGCGCCCCCTCGCGCGTGATGATCGTGGCATCGCCGTCCTGATCGAGCTGCACGCCGAGCTTCCTGCGGAACACGCGGGTGAGGGCGAGCAGCGTCACGATTCCCACCGCCAGCCAGATGAGTCCGTAGGCGAGCGCGTCGAAGTGGAGGTTCGCCCACAGCACGCCGGTGAGGATCATCCCGATGCCCGGCAGCACGATGTTGCGAAGGATCTGCTTGGCTCCGCGGCGTTCGCCCTTGCGGATGGCGAAGTGGATGATGACCGTCGCGTTCACCATCGTGAAGGCGATCAGTGCGCCGAAGTTGATCATGGACGAAACGAACTCGAGCGTGAACGCCCCTGCGAGCAGCGATACCGCCCCCACGAGCAGCACGGCTAGCGCCGGCGTGCGGTATTTCGGGTGCACGTAGGAGAGGCTGCGCGAGATGCGCCCGTTGCCATTCCTGGCCATGACGTAGATCATGCGCGAGACGCTCGCGTGGGAGGCCAGGCTCGAGGCGACCGCCGCCGCGACTGCGGCCGAGATGAAGAGGATCTGGAAGAAGAGACCGCCGGTTTTGAGCGCGATCTCCGGCAGGGTGTCGTCGGTGAAGCTGAAGCCGGCGAGGGTCGGGAAGCGGGACTGCGCGAACCAGGCGGCGACGAAGAAGATCGCGCCGCCGATCATCAGCGCGAGCACGATCGCACGTGGCACGGTGCGGGTGTCCTTCGCTTCTTCGGTGTACATCGTGATCGCGTCGAACCCGATGAACGAGAAGCAGACCACGGTCGCGCCTCCGATCACCGCACCGAGGTGGACGCCCGAGTGGAGCAGTGGAGCCATGCTGAACGCGGTGCCGTTGCCCGCACCCGAGTTCAGGGCAGCCCAGGTGAGGACCACGAACACGCCGATCAGGACGATCTGGAACGCCACGAGGACCCCGTTGACCCGGGAGGTGGACGACATGCTGAACAGGTTCATTGCGGTGATCGCCGCGACGTAGCCGACGACCCAGATCCAGCCGGGCACCTGCGGGAAGAACGATTCCAGGTACAGCCGCACGATGAGCGCGTTCACAAGCGGCAGGAGCAGGTAGTCGAGCAGCGACGACCAGCCCACCAGGAAGCCGACATTCGGGTGGATGGTCTCCGACGCATACGTGTATGCCGAGCCTGCCGACGGGAACACCCGCGTCATCCTGCCGTAGCTCACCGCGGTGAAGACCATGGCCACAAGTGCGAACAGGTAGGCGGCCGGCACGACGCCGTTCGTCTCACCGGTCACGATCCCGAACGTGTCGAACACGGTCATGGGGGTCATGTACCCGAGTCCGAGGCCGACGATCGCCCAGAGGCCGAGTGATCGCCGGAGGGCTGTGGATGGTTGGCTGGAGGACACGCGAGCTCCTTTGCTGCAGTCGGGGAAGGTGCCATGCTAAACGGAAATTCGACGGATTCCGAAACGAACACTGCGGATCACGGAGCAGATCGCCCCGCTCGGCAGCGAAAAACGCGGTGAAAAGGTGATTTCGATGTCGAAATCAGCGGTCCCGGAATTTCCATCGCGTGCTATCGAGTCGCGGATGAACGTGTTTTCGGCACGAATCGGTGAATAGAGTGATCACCAAGGCCCCGGAGCACCCCGAGCCTTCTTCCGAGATTGCACACAGCCCTATGACATCTCGCGCTGACGCCGAGCGGCTGACCCCAGGGACGCGCCCGCATCCATCGCTCTGGCCTCCTCTACCCTGGTGGCTCCGGGCCGGCGCCGTCTGGCTGGTGTCGCGCATCCTCACCACCCTCATCATGGTCGTGACGGCCGCGCAGGCCCCCTATCGTCCGACGTCGGGCAGCCTCTTCAGCTACGCGACCCTGTCGCAACTCTGGGACGCCGGGTGGTACCAGAAGATCGCGCTCCACGGGTATCCGCCGATCGTTCCCCATGACGCGTCGGGCGCAGTGGCCGCGAATCCGTGGGCGTTCCTGCCCGGCTATCCGTTCCTGGTGCGGGCGCTCATGGCAACAACCGGCCTGTCCTGGGATGTCGTATCCGTGGCCGTAGCCCTCGCGTTCTCGCTCGCCTTCGTGCTCGTCTTCGATCGACTGATGCATCTCGTCCTGCCGCCGCCGACCGCTCGATTCGCTGTCGTGCTGCTATGCGTCTCGCCGCTGTCGCCGATCCTTCAGGTCGCTTACGCGGAGTCGATGAATCTCTTCCTCATCGCCCTGGCCCTGTACCTTCTTGTTCGCCGCCGCTACGGCTGGCTGATTCCCGTGCTGGCAGTCATGTCGCTGACGAGACCCGGCGAGATCGCCTTCGCCGCGACACTCGGCGCTCACGTGGCTTTGCGGTGGCGGAACCGACGCACAGATCCGTGGCTGCCGGGGCAGCTGCCGGCCTCGATCGCGGCCACCGCGTCCGCCGCAGGTTTCGGTCTCCTGTGGCCCCTCATCGCCTGGAAGGCGACTGGAACGCCGTCGGCCTATCTGGCGACGGAGATGGCGTGGCGTTCCCGCGATATCGGTGCGCCCTCGGTGGTTCCCTTCACGCCATGGGTCGAGAGTGCGAACTTCTACTTCGCACAGCCGTGGGGGACGGTGCTCCTCGTCCTCGTGCTCGCCGCGGCGATCGCTACATTCTTCAGCGGGCCGGTGCGACGGCTCGGGACGGACCTGCGACTGTGGATCGCAAGCTACGCCCTCTATGTTCTCGCCGTCTTCTTTCCGCAGACGAGCACGATCCGTATCCTCACACCGATGTTTCCGCTTTTCGGTGCTCTCGCACAGCCCCGGTCGCGGATCTACCGGATCGCCATCGTGATCGTCTTCCTGGCCGGCCAGGCCGTCTGGCTCACCGGGTCGTGGTGGACGTGGTGGGGCCCGGGCCTCGTTACGCCCTGAATCTGATGCGACCCGGGTCCGGATGCGGTATCGGCCCCGATCGCGCGAGCATCGCTCAGGGGTTGCCGGGCGTCTGGGGCCAGGTCTCCAGTTTGTCGATCCACCCGCCGAGGGAGTACCAGCCGCTCCAGCCGTTGCTGGGGGAGGTCTGCCACATGTGCCACAGGGCGGCGTCGCCGCCACGGGCGAAGATCTCCATGCGGCCATCGTCGTTGGACGCGACCTTGAGCATGTCGATCCACCCGCCGAGCGAATACCAGCCGCTCCAGCCGTTGCTGGGGGAGGTCTGCCACATGTGCCAGACGGCGCCGTCACCGCCGCGGGCGAAGATCTCGAGCCGCCCGTCGGCGTTGCGGTCGACGTCGAGCATGTCGATCCACCCGCCGAGGGAGTACCAGCCGCTCCAGCCGTTATTCGGGGCGGTCTGCCACATGTGCCAGACGGCGCCGTCGCCGCCCCGGGCGAAGATCTCCATGCGGCCGTCCGCGTTGCGCGCGACGTCGAGCAGGTCGATCCAGCCGCCGAGGGAGTACCACCCGCTCCAGCCGTTATTGGGGGCGGTCTGCCACATGTGCCAGACGGCGCCGTCGCCGCCGCGGGCGAAGATCTCGAGTCGCCCGTCGGCGTTCTGGGCGACGTCGAGCAGGTCGATCCAGCCGCCGAGGGAGTACCAGCCGCTCCAGCCGTTGCTCGGGGCGGTCTGCCACATGTGCCAGACGGCGCCGTCGCCGCCGCGGGCGAAGATCTCGAGTCGCCCGTCGGCGTTCTTGACGACGGTCAACATGTCGATCCAGCCGCCGAGCGAGTACCAGCCGCTCCAGCCTCCTCCGGGCGATGTCTCCCAGTTGTGCCAGACGGCGCCGTCGCCGCCGCGGGCGAAGATCTCGAGCCGGCCGTCGGCGTTGGTCGCGACTGTGATCAGGTCGATCCAGCCGCCGAGCGAGCTCCAGCCGCTCCAGCCGTTGTTGGGAGCGGTCTGCCACATATGCCAGAGGGCGCCGTCGCTGCCGCGCGCACAGACGTGGATGCGGACTCCCGTTGCCGACACGATGGTGGTTGTCGGGACACGCAGCCACGCCTCCTGGGTGATCGCGCGCATCGACGGCTCGTCGACGATGCCGATGGTGTCCCAGGTGAACATGGCGTAGCCCTGCGCGTTGCCGTCGACGCCGGCCGGCACTGTGACGCCGAGCTGTTGCGCGAGCCAGGAGAGTGAGCCGTAGCCGCACAGGGAAACGCTGTGGTCCTCGTTGGAGTCGGCGTGCCATCCTGTGCCGAACCAGCCGGTGCGGCCCGTGTAGGCGTTCTGGATCTGGTCGGCGGCGACGCCGAGCTTCACCGGTCCTTGCGAGATGGCGTCGTGGAGGATGCCGGATTGGTTCCAGTCCACGGAGCGTTTGCCGCCGTCGTTGAAGATCTGGCCGTTCTGGTTGAAACCGTCGTTGACCATCCAGTCGAGGACCTGGTTGATGTAGGCGCCCTCGAGAACTCCGTGCCGGGTGGCCCAGTTGATGACTTCTGTGTCGGCGATGAAGATCTCCGGCTGGTAGCAGGCCTTGGCGAAGGCCTCCTCCGCCGTCACGCAGTCGCCGTGGACATCGTTGCCCCACATCGAGAGTTGGGGTGGGATGACGATGTACTCGGGCGGGGCCCCCAAAAGGCTGGCGGCATATGGCGTGGCTTTCGCCAGTTCGGACCGCGGGGTGGGTAGTGCTCCACGCTTCGGAACAACAATTTTATCGGGCATGGCGTCTTACTCCTGCTGACGATGGATGAACGTTCAAGTCGACGGTGGCTCCACTGGAGCCGGTGCCGCGGCGGGTGGGTCTAGCGACCCTCGCCGGAGGGCGGGGGCGGGGTGCCCGGCGTGCCCATGCCGCTGGCGGCGCCAGGCATGCTCGTTGTCGAGGACTTCGCCGGTGGCGGTGGTGTGCCGGGTGTTCCCTTGGTGCTGCCGCCGCCGGATTGCGAACCAGTGGCCGCGTCGCGCGAGGGCGGTGGCGGGGTGCCCGGAGTGCCCATGCCTTCCCCGGATGGCGCGCTTCCCTGTCCGGCCGCCTGGTCGGCGCCCGCGCTGCCCGGCGGTGGCGGTGGGGTGCCCGGGGTTCCCATTCCGCCTTGCGTGTCGCTCATTTTTGTCGCTCCTGTCCCACGGCCTGAACGGCCAGATCGTTTCGGAGATTCAGAGGGCGAAGTCGCTTCCTTCGCCATGTCAGTTCTGGGCTCGAAAGGGATCGCTTCTTCGATGACTTTCTTGGGCGTGGGGATAGCCCCGCGTTTGGGACTGGCCTTGTCGTCTACCATCGCCCACCCCTCGGCCTCATGTCGTCCGGCCCGCTGAACCCACGGGACCGTCGCCACGATGACGCGACTCTCCGACGGCGTCATCGGACTCTTTCAGGCTAAGGCTGCCGCGTGGGCTTCGGCCATACGCAATAGTGCGTAGAGCCGGTGACTTAGATCAGGCCGAGGGATTGGGCTCGCTGGGTGGCGAGGAGTCGATCGTTGCACTCGAGTTTGCGGTAGGCATTCTGCAGATGCTTTCCGACCGTTCGGGGGCTGATGTTGAGGGAGGAGGAGATCCGCGTCGCGGTCCAGCCTTGGGCGAGCGCCTGGAGGACGAGGATCTCTGTGTCGGTCAGATGTGGGTGGTTCGCAGGGACCCCGCTACCGCCCGGGACGTGCACTGGTCGACGTTGATCCGCCACGATGAGGGCAGGCAGGATCAGCGCGGCCAGTTCGAGGTCGCGATCCGAGAAGTCCTTCGTCGACCGCGTGAGGATCCATCCCCGACCGAGTGTCGGAAGGTTCAGGGTGGTGACGATGCTCAACTGGTAGTCCGCGTGGCCTGCCTGGAAGATCTCGCGGTAGGAGCGACTTGCAACCCAGTCGCTTCGCGGAACCAGGTCCGACAATCGACTGGGGCTCCTGTTCTCCGGATTGTCGACGTAGCCGAGGATCGCCGGATGGAGCATCCCCGGAAGAAGGAGTGCCGCCGCGTTCCACTCCGGTGATCCGGGGTGGAGTTCATCGGTGAGGCGGGCGTACGGGGTGACGAAGTCGACGACCGAGAACAGGACGTGGTCGGCCGCGATGATGTGCGAGATCAGTTGTGCGGCGCGGAAGCGGTCGGTGTTGGTGGTCGAGGCAAGCTCAACGATTTCATCGAGCAGTCGCGAGGAGATCCTCCCCATAGCATGCGCCATTCTGACAAATTCTCAATTTAATGCACCTCTCATTCCAGCGCCGTCGTCGGGGTGCGCGCAAGTGGGCATTTTGGGGGACAAGCTTGGACCATCGGGGTACAAGAACCGGCCATTCGCGGCCGCTTCGCGCACCGTTCCTGGGGGAGCCGGCTTCTCGCGCACCGGAATCGCCGAAGTCACAGGATGCAGGGATTGAGCCCGCAGTTCCCCGGGCGTACAGGTGGTGCAGGAATGGAGGCAGGACTATGACAATGAGCAACCTGACGGTGGCGTTCCTCGTCGCGGCCGAGGGAATCGAGCAGGCCGAGCTGACCGAGCCGTGGAAGGCGGTCGAGCAGGCAGGAGGAACGCCCAAGCTGATCGCGCCGAGCCCTGGCACGGTCCAAGCGTTCGAACATCTCGACAAGGCCGACACCTTCGAGGTCGACGAGACTGTCGACGCTGCGGACCCGGCGGACTTCGATGCGCTCATGCTGCCGGGAGGCGTCGCGAACGGCGACCAGCTGCGCGGCGAGCCGAAGGCGATCGAGTTCGTCCGCGCGATGGCCGCCGCATCCAAACCGATCGGCGTGATCTGTCACGGTGGTTGGGTGCTGATCGAAGCGGGGGTCGTGGACGGGCGGACTTTGACGAGTTGGCCGACACTGCAGACCGACTACAGGAATGCAGGCGCGACCTGGGTCGATGAGGAAGTGATCGTCGATACCGAAGGTAGAGCGCCGATCGTTTCGAGCCGCAAGCCCGACGACCTTCCGACGTTCAACCGGGAGTTCCTGCGTGTGCTCGATTCCGTGATCGCGTCGTGACGAGCTGGCCGTGTTCGAGCACTACGAAACGCCGGAAGGGTTCTTCAGCGCCAAGCTGAGCGCGGCCCTCACGATGGAGCAGGACGCATCCGACATGTTTGCGGAACTGCGGGAGCGTGCGCAACGGTGGGAGTTGCGCGACCTCTTCGGTTCGCTCGCGGGCGAAGCGAAGGAGAAGACCGGGAACCTGGAGCGTTGCTTCCAGCTTGTCGAGGAACGGCTCAAGGCGGCACCTTCGCCTGCAACGAAAGGCCTCGCGAGGGAAGGCAGGTCGATGAGCTCGCGGGCCGACGATGACGTCGTCGACTCCGTCCTGCTGGCGAGCGCGCTGGAAACGGAGCTCTACGAGATCGGCGTGTACCAGAGCCTCATCACGGTCGCGGAAGGGTGGGAGGCGGACATGGAGGACGTCGTAGGACTTCTGCGCGCGAACCTCCAGGAGGCGATCTCGGCCAGCGACCGCATCCAGGAGACCTCCGAATGGGTGGCCGCGGAGACACCGATGGCTGCGGACGATGGGACGGCGCAATAGCGCTGGGGGTGTTGCGGACCCGGCCGGATGCGCGAAGAACTAGTGTGCGGATATGGCAAGTGTCTTCACATGGATCGCGCAGTCCGGGGTCGTCCAAGGGGTGATCATCGGCGCCACATTGGCGTTCCTCTCGGCGATTCTCATCCTGAACGCCGTGGCGCGGTCGGTGACGACCACGATCGACGGATGGAGCAGCATCCGCAGAGCCGGGCAGCCAGGGAACGGGATGCTGGTGGCCGCCGCGTGCGCCAAGGCGCTTCCGCTGGTCAACGTGTTCGAAGAGGCCGCGTACTGGACGGCCGCCAAGGACTCGGGAGGACGAAAGCTGAACGGCGCGAATGCGTACGTCTTGCGCTTTCCACCCGGTCAACTGCCGCCGAACGACGCGTTCTGGTCGCTCACGATGACCGATGTCGTCGGCTACATGGCCGACAATCCGGCGCATCGGTACAGCATCGACGATCGGTCGGCCCTCGCGGTGAACGCCGACGGTTCGATCGACGTCTACCTCCAGCAGTCGGCGCCGAGCGGTCGCGAGGAGAACTGGCTTCAGACACCCGCCGGCGCCTTCAGGCTGATGCTCCGCGCGTACCTGCCTGGCCCGGCGATTCTCGACGGCACCTACCGGGTGCCTCCGATCGAGAGGGTGAAGTGAGATGAATCGCCTCATCCTGAAGTACGGGGTTCCGCTGACGGCGGTCGTCCTGGCGATCTTCGCCTACGTCGTCTACCGACGGGCAATACTCGGCTGGAGCGAAGTCGTCGTGCTCGCCGTCGCCGCTGTCGTCGTCTGGGCGATCGGAGCGCCGGCTTTCATCTATCTGTGGCCGCGGATCACGGTCAGCGGTTTCAAGAGGGCGATCCTCAAGCGCGGGTTCGGCGACGGTCCGATCCCTGTCAACACGCTCTATGCATCCCCGACAACGTCCAGCCCAGCGGGCGCGGGCGTGATGGCGACCGGGACCACCAACCTGCTCTACGTCGCCGGCTGGCTCGATCTGCGCGGTGGACCCCAGGTGCTCCACGTGCCGGACATGGCCGGGCGCTACTACAGTCTGCAGTTCACCGATCCGTCGGACAGTGCCAACTTCGCCTACGTCGGCAAGCGTGCGACGGGAACCGGGGCGGGCACCTTTCTTCTCACGGGACCCGGCTGGAAAGAAACCGCAGCGGCCGAAGCAACGCGAATTTCGTCGCCGAACAATTCCGTACTTGTCATCGGTCGCGTTTTCGTCGAGAACGACGGTGACCTTGCCACCGCGTACGCACTCGCCCAGCAGATTCGGCTGACCCCGCTGAACGCCTGATCACCCGCATCCGAACGGGTGCCCGCGCGAGGTGCCGTGGCATCTGGTCACGGGGTCAGCGCGGTTCCTCGAACGGGTGCTGCTCCGCTCGTAGCGCCCACTTCTTGCACCCAGCGGTGTCTACATCCTTGTAAGCGTTCAACAAGGATGGGGAGACCGACATGGGAAAGATCGTGGTCAGTGAGAATGTGTCCCTGGATGGGGTGGTCGAGGATCCGACCGGTGAGGGCGGTTTCGCACGCGGCGGGTGGTTCGGGCAGTACATGGGTGACGACCGTGAGCCGTGGGCGGAAATCGAATTCGCGGAGGCGCGCGGTGCCGAGGTTCTGCTGCACGGGCGGCGAACCGACGAGTATTTCGGCCCGCGGTGGAATTCCGCCCCTGGTGACTGGGGTGACCGGCTTCGCACGCTGCCGAAATATGTCGTCTCGTCGACGATCGTCGAGCCGATCTGGGTGAACTCGACCGTTCTGAAGGGTGACGTCGTCGAAGAGGTCCAGAAGCTGAAAGACGAGATCGACGGCGAGATCGTCGTCTACGGCAGCCGTCAGCTCGTTCGGACCCTGACGGATCACGACCTGGTCGACGAGTTTCGGCTGACCGTCTTTCCCGTGGTGCTTGGGGCCGGCGATCGCCTCTTCGGTGAGACCGCGGACACGACATCTCTCCGCCTGCTCGATTCGCAGACCGTGGGCAAGGGCCTCGCCCACCTCACCTACGCCGTCGTGCGTTGACCGCGCTCGACAGGGGTCAGCGCGACCCGATCCCGGAGCCGATCCAGCCGAAGCCCGGCCGCGCATCGGGCGACGGCTCCGGCTCGTCGAAATGCGGGTTCGCGGCTCCGGGCTGACTCTGCGGCACGACACGGATCCGCGCCGCCGCCACTCCTGCGACGATCGCTGCGGCGAGCAGCACGATGCCGGCGGCGATCAGCGCCCATCCTGCGGCGTTCCCCATCGAGACCATCACGATGCCGACAGGCCCGGTGAGCCACGCGCCGAGACCTGTGAGGCAGGTGAGCGCCACCAAAAGACCGAACCGCCTGCGGCGGCGCTGCACTTTCTCGTACCGGTCCATCAGTGCACTCATCGGAGCGACCCCCTCTGATGTGAATCCAGTGGTGCACGACCCTCTGCAGAAGAGGGGAGACGGGGAATACGATCGCCACAGGCGATAAGCGCGCCACCGAGGAGGCAGCAGATGTCTGATTCGCGTTCGTCCTGGAACGACGTCGACCGGTACCTGATCGACACTCTCGCGGAGGAGGACTCCGCACTTGCAGCCGCGCGTGTCTCGAGTCAGGACACGACGGCACCGGGAATCGAGGTGACAGCCAACCAGGGCAGGTTGCTCCGGATGCTGGCTGAAATGGTCGGCGCGCGTCGCGTCATCGAGTTCGGCACCCTCGCCGGCTACAGCGCCATCTGGTTCGCGCGGGCCGTGGGGGAGGGCGGCCTCGTCACCTCGCTCGAGCTCGAGGAGCAGAACGCGGCGATCGCGCGCGCGAACGCTCGACGGGCGGGCGTCGAAGACCGCGTCGAGGTCCACGTCGGCCCGGCTCGCGACTCCGCTCAGGCCCTCGTCGATGCCGATGTCGAGCCGTACGATTTCGCTTTCATCGACGCCGACAAGCAGAGCACGTTGGACTACCTGCGGCTCGTTCTCCAGCTGACCCACCCGGGCAGCGTGATCGTGATCGACAATGTGGTGCGTAATGGCTCGGTCATCGACGCGGACAGTACGGATGAGCAGGTTCAGGGGATGCGCGCGGCGCTCGCCGCGGTCGCCGCGGATCCTGCGCTCGAGGCGACCGCGCTCCAGACCGTTGGACTCAAGGGGTGGGACGGCTTCGCGGTCATTCGGCGGCTCGGCTGAAAGAAGCCTGCGAGACCTGTCGCGGTGAACGTCAACGATATATCGTTGACTATCGTTCACTATCGCTGGGCGACCAAAGGAGGACATCATGGGCGGATCATTCTCAGCCGGCGGATTCGGAGCCGGCACCCCGGGCGAGGGCATCTGGCAGACGATGGATCAGCTGTTCTCGGCCTTCGAGAAACGGGTGGGCACGCGTGTCGGTCGGGGCGACGTGAGGGCGGCCGTGCTCGCCCTTCTCGCCGAGAAGCCGATGCACGGGTACCAGATCATCCGCGAGATCGAGGAACGCAGCGGCGGCAGCTGGAAGCCGAGCGCGGGCTCGGTCTATCCGACGCTGCAGCTCCTGGCCGACGAAGGCCTGATCACCGTCGAGGAGTCGAACGGCCGCAAGACCTACGCGCTGACCGACGAGGGTCGCGAGGAAGCAGCCGACGCCGACTCGACCGCGCCGTGGGAGACCACGGGGGCGAGCGACGGGCCGGCCTTCAATGCCCTGCCGAAGGCGGGCATCGAGCTCGCTCAGGCCGCAGCGCAGGTGCGCCGGACCGGCTCACCGGAGCAGATCAAGCAGGCCGTCGACGTGCTCGACGAAGCGCGACGGAAGCTCTACTCGATCCTCGCTCAGGACTGACGCGGGTGCCGTCGGCTCGCCAGGAACCGGGTGGACCCCCCGACGAGAGGTCCACCCGCGCCCGCTATCGCCGCATCCTGCGTTTCGCCGGCCGGCAGCTCGCCGTGACGTGGTGGTACGAGTTGTTCCTGCCGCGCATCGGACTCGCGAGGGTCGCAGCCCGCACGCGTCCGAGGCGGATGACGCGCTTCGCCCAGCGCTTCCATGCGCTCGCGGTGGAACTCGGCGGCCTGATGATCAAGGTGGGCCAGTTCATGTCATCCCGGCTCGACGTGCTGCCGCCCGAGATCACGACGGAGTTGGAGGGGCTTCAGGACGAGGTTCCACCCGTGCCCTTCGCCGGGATCCGTGCGCTCGCCGAGGCCGAGCTGGGATTGCCGCTCGGGCGCGCGTTCGCGATGGTCGACGAGGTGCCGGTGGCCGCGGCTTCCCTGGGACAGGCGCACCGAGCCCTGCTCACCCCGACGGATGCGGCCGAAACCGGGCTGGACCAGGTCGTGATCAAAGTGCAGCGGCCGGGCATCGGCGCGATCGTCGATGTCGACCTGGCGGCGCTGCGCAGGGTGGGTGGATGGCTGAGTCGGGTGCGGCTGGTGTCCGACCGGGTCAACATGCCTGCGCTCGTCGAGGAGTTCGCCGCGACCAGCCTCGAGGAGATCGATTACCTGCACGAAGCAGCGAGCTGCGAGCGTTTCGCGACGGAGTTCGACAGCGACGACAGGGTGGCCGTTCCCGCCGTCGTTTGGGAACGCACGACCCGCCGCGTGCTCACCCTCGAAGATGTGACGGCGATCAAGATCACCGATGTCGAGGGACTGCGCGCGGCCGGGATCGACCCGGTGGAGGTCGCACCCGCCTTTGCGGCCGTGATGTTCGACCAGCTCTTCACGAACGGCTTCTTCCACGCCGATCCGCACCCGGGGAACATCTTCGTGACACCGGTCGCCGATGGCGCCGGCGCGCATCCGTGGAAGCTGACGTTCATCGACTTCGGCATGATGGGCGAGGTCACGGCCACGACGCGAAGCGGGCTGCGCAAGCTGCTGTTCGCCGCTGCCGCACGCGACGGCAAAGGCCTCGTGAATGCGATGCGCGACGTGGGCGTGCTGCTGCCAACCACCGAGACGACCGAGCTCGAGCAGGCGATGAAGCAGCTCTTCGCCCGTTTCGGCGGAATGGGCTTCGCCGAACTCCGCGAGGTGGACCCACGGGAGTTCCGCGACTTCGCAGTACAGTTCGGCGAGGTCGTGCGTTCTCTTCCGTTCCAGTTGCCCGAGAACTTCCTCCTCGTCATCCGGGCGATGTCGCTGACGAGCGGAGTGTGCAGCGCTCTCGATCCCGAATTCAACCTCTGGAACTCCATCGAGCCATACGCGACGCAGCTTCTGCGCGATGAGCGCGGCAACGCTGTTCAGGATGTGGCGAAGCAGGCGCTCGAGATCGCGGGCGTCGTCCTTCGCCTGCCGAACCGGGTGGATGCGCTCCTCACGCGGATCGAGGACGGCAACGTCGCAGTTCGGAACCCGCGGATGGAACAGCGGGTGGCACGGTTGGAACGCACCGCGCGGAGGGTGATCTCGGCGCTCCTGTTCGGCGCCCTTCTCATCGCGGGTGCCGTCGTCCGGGCAGAGGATGTGGTGCTCAGCACGGTCCTGATGGTGACCTCAGTGATCCCGCTGCTGTACACGCTGTTCGCGGGTCGGCGGAGTCGCTGATCGCTCCCATCCCGCCCTTTCTGTGAGCACTCGCAGAACGACCCGCCGGGCGAACGATTGAGTGAGCTTTACGCGCGCTGTTAACGTTACCCGAGGGCATTTCGGGTATGCCCTCTCGCGCGCCCCGGGACGGGGACCTGTTCCCCCGGTTCCGGGGCGCGCCCACCCTTTCGGGTTTCCCCGAAATGTAGGCAATTCGACCGGGCGGGAAGCACAATCTAAAGATGGGCACCCTCTATTACGGCAACGACCAGTTCGAGTTCGAGGACCGCCTTCTGGCGCACATGAAACTCGCGATCGTCGCCAAGCTCCTCCGGCACGAGAGCTTCCTGCTGAACTGGACGATCCCGGTCGAGCAAGGCTCGGGCCGGATCAGCGTCTGGGTGAGCCGTGAGTCGCAACTCACGTTCCGATTCGCGGGAAGCCGGCCGCCCGCGATCAACCGCCGGTGGGTCGAGGCACTCGGTCTGAATGCGGCCCGGACGGGAGGGATGCTCGTCATCAGCGAAGACGAGGTCGAGACGGCTTTCGCCGAGCACGGACTGCCGATAGCGGCCCAGACCTCCGAAGGCCAACCGGCCGTTTCGAACTGAGGCCTCGCAGACGCGGCGTCGCGTTCACTCCTCGAGGTCCGGCCATGCGGCGATATCGACGCCGTGATTGTCAGGCGATGCGATAGTCCACCAGCCGTTGTCGCCGCGGTCGTTGGCGATCCGACCGCCAGCGGCGACCGCGCCCTTCACCCGCTTCTCGCCCTCCGTGGCAGGGACGGAAACGTCGATGTGCGTCCGGCCACGCCCGGGTCGCGGGGGAGTCAACTCGTGGAACCACAGGTGCGGCCCACGACGGAGGGGGTCGATGAGGTCCTCGTCGCCGATGCGCTTGTAGCCGAACGCGGCCTCCCAGAACGGCATCGAGTCCACCCCGGCATCCTGCGCAACGGCGATGCCCACGACCATCAGCAGCGACGGATCGGAGTGCAAGCCCATCCGCTGCGCCCGTGCGCTGATCGCAACGGCGAGGTCGGCATCTTTTCGGCTCAGTGCCCCATCGATCCGGGTGAACGTGCGGACCGTGACCCCCTCAGGCCGCACATCCACATCGGGATCGTGACCGACCTCCGCTGCGGCTTCACCGATCGCGGCGACGAATGCGACAGCCTGGCCGAACGACGCCGTGCGATAGAACGTATGGGCGCCCCAGAACAGGATGTGCCAGTCCTCGGTGCCCGGCGTGGCATGGAACTCCTGCGGCATTAGCCGCACGAACTCCTCGTCTCCGTGCTGTTGCGTGTTCGACTCGGTCATCTGGGCCTCCTTTTCGCGCCCTGTCGGCAACGGTTTCGGATGCGCGCCACAATAGCCGGATCCGCCGACAGGAGTGCGGATACCTCAGTCGAGGTCGTCCACTCCGAGGGCGAGCGCCTGCTCGCGCCGCTTGCGCATCGACGGCGCGATCAGCGATGCGATGATCGCGAGGGACGCCACCCCGGCGCAGACCCAGAAGCCGGTGGTGAACCCGTCGTCGAGCGGCAAGCCCTGTGCACTCGCGTTGGACGAGATGATGGCGGCGATCACGGCGGTGCCGATGCTGCTGCCGATCGTCCGGGCGATGGTGTTGACGCTGATCGCCTCGCCGGTCTGCCCGGCGGGGACGCTCTCGATGATGGCGTTCGACATCGCGGCGAACGCCAGGCCGATTCCCGCACCGGTCAGCAGGCCGGAGACGACGACCTGCCACAGCTCTCCGTGCGAGATCGCGGGCAGGATGAACGCCGCGGTGACCAGGATGGCGCCTGCGAGCATCGGCGGCTTCGGCCCTACCCTGCGCACGAGCATGCCGGCGACGGGGCCGAAGACCACCATCATGAGCACCGTCGGAAGCAGGAAGAGCCCGGCCGACGACACCGTCTCGCCGAAACCGTAGCCGGTGATCTTCGGCAGCTGCAGCAGCGTGGGGACGAGCACGAACGTGCCGAACATCGCGAAACCGAAGATGAGGGCCACGAGGTTGGCCGTCCACACGCCACGGACCTTGAACAGGCGCATGTCGATCAGCGGTTCCTTCACGCGCAGTTCCACGAGCACGAAGGCGACCAGGGCGACCGCACCGAGAACGAGGAGGCTGATCGTGCCGCCGGAGCCCCATCCCCACTCTTCGCCCTTGCTGATCGCAAGGAGGAGGGAGACGAGCGACACCGAGAGGATGAGCGCGCCGACCACGTCGAGCCGGCCGGGTTTGCGCACGGGCGATTCGGGCATCCCGAAGATGACGCCGAGCAGAGCGACCACGACGAGGACGCCAGGGAGCCAGAACAGCCACGGCCACGAGAGGTTCTCGACGATGGGGCCGGCTGCGACGATGCCGATGCCGGCGCCCACTCCGAAGATCGCCGAGAGCAGACCGATGGTGACACTGACGCGCTCGTGCGGCAGTTCATCGCGCACGATGCCGATGGAGAGGGGCATGACCGCCCCGGCCGCGCCCTGGAGTGCCCGCGCGATGATCAGGATGCCCAGGTTCGGGGCGAGCGCGGCAAGGACGGTCCCGACGAGGAGCAGCGAGAGCACGACGATGAGGACCCGACGCTTGCCGACCATGTCGCCGAGACGGCCCAGGATGGGCGTCAGCACTGATGCCGATAACAGGTAGGCCGTGATGATCCAGCTGGCGTCGCTGGTCGTGGCGTTCAGGTCTTTGCCGATGGTGGCGAGCGCAGGCGCCACCAGTGACTGCAGGACGGAGAACGCCAGGCCTCCCATCGCCAGGTAGATGACGATGAGCGTTGACCTGTTCTTCACAGGCGTGGCAGTGGGTGTTAGCGCGCGCACGGAGCCGGTGGACGGCTCGTCGATCGTTCGGGACATTTCACTCCGATTGGCTATGTAAACATTTGCTGACTTACGAATCTTAGCGATCGGCGGCAACAAGTCAACTTGCGTTTACATCGCTTCGCGCACAGCGGTAATGTGTCAGGGATGAGAGGACGCGGATGACCACCGGCACGCAGCCCACCACCGCGATCGACGGCGAGACGAGCGCATCCGGTGCCGCGCGGACCAGAGATGCCGCCAACACCCAGCTGCTCCTGCTCCAGGCAGCGCGCCGCCGGTTCGCCCTCGACGGCTATGCCGCCACGACGGTGCGGCAGATCGCGGCCGATGCTGGAGTCAACGTGGCGCTCATCCACCGTTACTTCTCCTCCAAGGAAGGCCTGTTCGAGGCCTGCCTGTCGCGCGCGGTCGAGGGACTCGGCCAGCTGGATTCGAACGGCGGGGTCGCGGACACGGTCGAGTCGGTCGTGCGCGACATCGTGCGGCAGACCAGCGGCTCGCTGAAGGGCGAGGACGGCCTGCAGCTCCTGCTGCTGCTGCGATCCTCCGGCGATGAGAGCGCAGAGCGCATTCGTCGCAACACCTTCCGCTACTTCGCCGAACGGATGGCCGGAGCCGCTGGATGGGACCCGGACGATGCAGAGACTGAGCACCTCATGCTGCGGGCGCAGGTCGCGATGTCGACCGCGTTCGGGATCGTCCTCCTGCGGTCGACCTCTGGGCTCGAGCCGCTGAGCTCCGCGACGGAGACCCAGCTCGGCGGCCCACTTGCGGAGGTGCTCGCGGGGCTATTGGCGCCCTGACCTCCCCACGATCCATCGCAGGCGCAGGCGCAGGCGCGCGGATCACCCGCGGCGGATGATTCCGGCCCCGCGCGATGAGGCGTACGCTGCCAGCATCTTCGAGCTGGGGGGATTGCGACATGGACCGTTTCTCGAGTGCTGGGGCGACCCGGTGACGTCGCCGACCCTGACGCGCACGAAAACCGGAGGGTGGGCGCTGCTGCCGCTGGCGCTGGCGCAGTTCATCTGCTCGTTCGCCGGGTCGAACATGAACGTGATGCTCAACGACATGAGCCGAGACTTGGACACGACGGTTCACGGCATCCAGATCTCGATCACGCTGTTCCTGCTTGTGATGGCCGCGCTGATGATCCCGTTCGGGAAACTGACCGACCAGCTCGGACGCAAAGTGTGTTTCGTCCTTGGGCTCGCTGTCTACGGGGTCGGGGCGATCGTCAGCGCCCTGTCGCCCGGGCTCGGCCTCCTCATCCTCGGCAACTCGATTCTCGAAGGCGCCGGTACCGCCCTGCTGATTCCCCCGGTCTACATCCTGGTGACCATGTACTGGAGGGGTATCGCGGAGCGGGCGCGCGCGTTCGGCATCGTCAGCGCTGCGGGCGGTGTGGGCGCTGCGACCGGGCCACTGATCGGCGGATGGATCTGCTCATACATCAGCTGGCGTGCGGCATTCGGGTTCCAGGCGCTCATCATCGTTGTCATCCTGATCCTGGCGCTGCGGATGAAGGACCCGCGGCCGGCAGAGCCGGGCAAGCCGTACGACGTCGTCGGCGCGGTGCTCTCCGGGCTCGGACTCATCGTCTTCGTGCTCGGAATCCTCGCCGCGGACAACAACCTCTGGCTCTGCCTGGCCCTGATGATCGGCGGCGCTGCCATCATCGCGGTGTTCTTCTGGTGGGTGCGCCGGCGTGAGTCCTCTGGCAAGGAACCGCTGCTGTCGACCAAGCTCTTCCGCGTGCGCGTGTCGAACCTGGGCATGATCACGCAGAACCTGCAGTGGCTGCTGCTCATGGGCACATCGATGCTCGTCGCGAGCCACCTTCAGGTGGTGCGCCACTACGATGCGATCGAGACCGGGATCATCTTCAGCGCGGCGACCGTCGGCATCCTCGGGTCGTCGCTCGCTGCAGGCGCGCTGGTGAAACGCTTCGCGCAGCGTTCGCTGATCGTGACCGGCTTCCTGGTCACGGGCTTCGGCCTGATCCTGCTCCTCATCGTCGGAGCCGTGCCGGGTGCGTGGCCGTTCGCTCCGGGGCTGCTCCTGATCGGGATCGGGCTCGGCGTAATGCTGACGCCAAGTGTCAACCTGGTGCAGTCGGCCTTTCCGGAGGAGCAACAGGGGGAGATCTCCGGGCTTTCGCGAAGCATCTCCAACCTGGGATCGAGTTTCGGGACAGCGATCGTCGGGACTGTGCTCGTGCTGAACGTACACGGACCGCACGACCAGTACGTGCTCGCCCTTGTGCCGCTTCTCGCGGTCTCCGCCATCGGGATGATCGTGGGTGGCTTCCTTCCCGGCCGCAATGCGGTCAGTCCGCACACCGCCTCGGCTGCGACAGCGGGGTAGCCCATGGACGCGCTGCCGGGCTCGGCATACCCGCTGGGGGCCACCATCGACGCGAACGGGACGAACTTCGCCCTGTTCAGCCAGGACGCTACCCGGGTCGAGCTCTGCCTCATCGATCCTTCCGGCGCCGAGTCACGGGTCGAGCTCACCGAAGTGGATGCGCAGGTCTGGCACGGCTACCTGAGGGGCGTGGGTCCCGGGCAGCTCTACGGCTACCGCGTCCACGGCCCGTTCGACCCCGGGGCCGGCCACCGGTTCAACCCGAGCAAGCTCCTCCTCGACCCGTACGCGCGGGCGATGGAGGGAACGATCCAGTGGAACCCGGCACTCTTCTCGTACGAGCCGGGCCACGAGACCACCCTCGACATCGAAGACTCGCGGCCGTTCACGATGCTCAGCGTGGTCGCCGACCCCGCATTCGACTGGGGTGACGATGCTCCGCCGCGCTGCTCATACAGCAACTCGTTCATCTACGAGGCGCATGTTCGTGGTCTGACGATGCTGCACCCTGACATCCCGCCGGAGCAGCGGGGAACGTACGCCGCTGTCGGCCATCCGGCCATCACCGAGCACCTCCGCACGCTGGGTGTGACGGCCGTCGAACTCATGCCCGTGCACCAGTTCGTGAACGACGGGGTGCTGCAGGACAAGGGGCTCGCCAACTACTGGGGCTACAACACGATCGGATTCTTCGCCCCGCACAACGGCTACGCGATGGACCCGACGGGCGGCCACCAGGTGGTGGAGTTCAAGACGATGGTGCGCGCCCTGCATGCCGCCGGGCTCGAGGTGATCCTCGACGTCGTCTACAACCACACGGCCGAAGGCAACCAGTTCGGTCCGACGCTGAGCTTCCGTGGAATCGACAACCGCGAGTACTACCGGCTGAGCCCGGACGACCAGCGCTACTACGTCGACTACACGGGCACCGGCAACAGCCTCAACGTGCGGCAGCCGCGAACGCTTCAGCTCATCATGGACTCCCTGCGTTACTGGGTGACGGAGATGCATGTCGACGGGTTCCGGTTCGACCTCGCATCCGCGCTCGCCCGCGAGTTCTACGACGTCGACAAGCTGTCCACCTTCTTCGAAGTCGTCGCACAGGACCCGGTGGTGTCGCAGGTCAAACTGATCGCCGAGCCGTGGGATGTCGGCGAGGGCGGCTACCAGGTCGGGAACTTCCCTCCGAACTGGACCGAGTGGAACGGCAAATACCGGGACACGATGCGGGACTTCTGGCGCGGCCAGCCCGCGACCCTGGGGGAGTTCGCATCGAGGCTGACCGGGTCATCCGACCTGTACGAGGACGACGGGCGTCGGCCCACCGCGTCGATCAACTTCGTCACCGCCCACGACGGCTTCACCCTCGCGGACCTCGTCTCCTACGAGACCAAGCACAATGAGGCGAACGGCGAGCACAACCGGGACGGAACCGATGACAACCGCAGCTGGAACGGCGGTATCGAAGGGGACACCGACGACCAGGTGATCCTCGCACTGCGCGCCCGCCAGAGGCGGAACTTCGTGGCGACCCTGCTGCTCTCCCAAGGTGTGCCGATGATGCTGCACGGCGACGAGCTCGGCCGCACCCAGCACGGGAACAACAATGCGTACGCGCAGGACAACGAGCTGACCTGGATCCACTGGGACACGGCCGAGAAGGAGCTGGTCGGGTTCGTCGCCGCCGTCTCCCGCCTGCGTGCCGAGCATCCCACCTTCCGGCGCCTGCGCTACTTCGACGGCAAGCCGGTCGACCGCGCGGATGGGGACCCGCTGCCCGACATCGTCTGGCTCTCCCCAGAGGGCAGGGAGATGACGCTGGATGACTGGACGGCGGGATCAAGCAGATCGATCGCGGTGTTCCTGAACGGGGAGAGTCTCGACCATCGGGACTCCGTCGGCCGTCCACTCAGAGACGACGACGTGATCCTGATGTTCAACGCGGACTCGGTGCCGGTGGAGTTCGTGCTGCCGAAACGCGCGGCGTCCGTGCCCTGGGAGGTGCTGCTCGACACGTCCGTCGCCGGGGCGACACCCTCGCCACTGAACGAGACGAGTCTTACGCTCGCCGACCGCTCGCTCGTCGTACTGCGGCGGGGCGGACGGTGACAGGCCGGGTCGCCGATGCCCGGGGGAGCATCTACCGCTCGATCATCGACGACGGTGTGACCGCGGGGAACTTCACTCCGCGGGCCGAGCCTGAGGAGATCGCGACGGCATTGGTCGGTCTGGAGGACGGGCTCGTCATGAGCATCCTCGCCGGCACGCCGTGCTTCGCTCCGACGCCTCCCTCGATGCGTCAAAAAACGCTAGTGCCGCATCGGGCCACTAGCGTTTCTTGACACATAGAGGGCGCGGTCCCGGCAGTGCGGGTCACCGCAGCGTGCGGAACGCGGCCCGGAGCTCCGACGTGAAAAGGTCGGGCTCCTGCCAGGCGGCGAAATGGTTGCCGCGGTCGAGTTCGTTGAAGTAGATCAGGTTAGGGTAGGCCTTCTCGGCCCAGCTTCGCGGCGCCTGGTACAGCTCGTTCGGGAACACCGACACGGCGGCGGGCACGTTAGCGCCCTTGATGTCGAAGAACCCGAGCGTGTTCTCCCAGTAGAGCCTGCCCGAGGACATCCCGGTGTTCGTGAGCCACGTCATCGTGATGTTGTCGAGCACCTCGTCGCTGGTGAGGTTCCCGACGGGGTCGCCCTCGAAAGCCTTCACGATGTCAGCGAGGCTGCGCGTATCGTGATCGAGCATCCATGCGGCGAGGGCGACGGGGGAGTCCGCGAGGCCGTAGAGCGTCTGCGGGCGGTTTCCCATCTCGAGCGCGTAGCCGAGCCCCGTCGTGAAGAGCGAATTGAGTTGGTCGTACGCGCGCTTCTCGTCACCGCTCAGGCCCGAGGGCGGATCGCCCGCGCCGAGAACGTTCGTGGCGAGTGCCTTCGAAAGGTCGGGCGGTAGAGTGCCGGCCATGTTCGAGTGGATGCCCAGCAGGGCGGCGGGAGCCTTCGACCCGATCACATCGGTGATCTGCGCACCCCAGTCGCCGCCCTGGGCGACGAAGCGGGTGTAGCCCAGCCGCTGCATGAGGGCGATCCAGGCGTCCGCGATGTGGATGGGGTCCCATCCTGTCGCAGTCGGCTTCGCCGAGTAGCCGTAGCCGGGCATAGACGGCACGACGACGTCGAACGCATCCGCTGCATCCCCGCCGTGGGCGGGCGGATCCGTGAGGGGGCCGAGCACGTTCAGCATCTCGATGATCGACCCGGGCCAGCCGTGCGTGATGATGAGCGGCAGGGCGTTCGGATGCGGCGACCGCACGTGGAGGAAGTGGATGTCCAGCCCGTCGATCGCCGTCAGGAACTGGGGGACCGCGTTCAACCGGGTCTGGAACCGAGTCATGTCGTACTCGTCGGCCCAGTAGCGGGCGAGCTCCTGGATGGTCGCCAGGGGCACGCCCTGCGTCTGGTCGGAGACGGTCTCGCGTTCTGGCCATCGTGTTGCCGCGAGGCGTCGTCGCAGGTCGTCCACGTCCGCCGGGGAGACCTCGACGCTGAATGGTCTGATCGATTCATCTGCCCCGGTCGCCCCGGATGCAGCGGTGTTCATGGTCATAGCTCTACTCCATTCCCGTGATGATGTGCTTCCACGCGGGGACGGATGAGCGGGCGGGTGGCCGGTGTTCCGGTCGATTCCGTCGTCGACACCCACCGCCCCACGCGGGACAGGCTACGCCCCCACTGAGGGGGCCGGAAGAGAGAGTGCACAGACGAGGGGCCCGGCATCGCTGCCGGGCCCCTCGTGGTGTCAGTACGGACTACTTCACAGCTGTGAGCCATCCGACCCGGGCGCTGCCCCAGCCGGTCTCGCTGTCCCAGCCCGGTCCGACCTTGAGCGTCGTGTTCGTCGTGTTGAACGAACGCACCGAGTACGTGTACCCCGCGGACGCGTCGAGCCCGTTGATGAAGTCGACGCGGATGTTGCCTGCGTCGATTCCCGCACCGGTCACGTCGTGGAATCCAGACGGGTTCGCGTAGATCAGCGGGTTCATCAGACCCAGCCCGTGACCGCTGGCCTGGATCTTCAGCGCCGTCATGCCCGCGAACAGCGGCGAGGCGAGGCTCGTTCCGCCGATCCGGAACGTGCCGTACGCTACGCCTTCAGGGAAGGTCTGCGTCTGTCCGATCAGCATTCCGGTGTTCGGGTCGCCGTCCATCGACACGTCAGGCACGGCCCGGCCGCCGGTCGGGCTCTGGATTCCGGCTGCGACCTGATACCACGGTTCGGCGATGTTCGTCGAGTACCCGCCGCCGCCGCCGTAGAGGAACGGGGTGGTCGGCGACCAGGCGCCGTTGACGAGCGTGTACTTGGTGGTCTGCCAGCCGGTCTCACCGACGACACCCGCCTGGGTGATCGCCGTCGAGGTGCCGCCGACGGCGGTCACGAACGGGTCGGATGCGGGGTAGTCCGTCTGGGCGGAGCCGAGTGCAGCGACCTCGTCGCCGGCGTCACCGGACGAGAACACGTAGCTGATGC
The DNA here is from genome assembly GCF_055231915.1 of Leifsonia sp. Ger2509. Taxonomy (NCBI): domain Bacteria; kingdom Bacillati; phylum Actinomycetota; class Actinomycetes; order Micrococcales; family Microbacteriaceae; genus Leifsonia; species Leifsonia sp. Ger2509. The sequence goes on along the minus strand of NZ_JBUYVB010000003.1, from coordinate 694,329 downwards.
CCTGGACCGCGCCCTGGAGGAACGCGAGTTCGTACGCCTGGAGCAGGGACGTCTTCACGACGTCGCCCGCGCCACCCCACGAGTTCGTCACGATGTTCGCGACGCCCTCATCGTTGATGCGGGTGAACGTGTCCAGCAGTTCCTTGTCCTGGCAGTTCTTGCCTGCGTAGTACCGGATATTCGCGTCAGGAGCCATGGCGTGCACGGCCTCGACATCGAGCGTCTCTTCTCCGTACCAGCCGGATGCGTCGCACTTGTTCGGGCCCACCTGGGTGAACGAGGTCGGCAGGTTCTGGCTGAACTGACCGGCCTTGAATGCCTTGTCGCCGGTGTCGGTGGCGTAGCGGTTGGCGTCGGATGCGATCGTGGGCGATGCGTATGCGTCGGTGATGGCCACCGTCACGCCCTTACCGGTGAGTCCGGCACGTGCTCCGGCTTCGTAGGAGTTTCGCAGCTGAGGACCGGTGTACCCGCACGGCGTGTACGGCACGGTCTTTCCCATGAACTTCGGCAGCACCGTTCCGTCCGGTGTGGCCAGCGTGTTCGGGTTCTGGTCTCCGTACCACTTCGAGCAGATCGGCGCGTTCCGGAACCCGGCGCTGGGTGGCGACGGCTTCTGCGTCAACGGCGCGACGACGGTCGCGGTCGTGTCGAGTCCCGAGACGGCGATGACGGATGCTGCCACAGCGTCGGGGGCGCTCGCCTGACCGGTCGGTGCCTGCACCTGTTCGCCATCGTGGCTGAACTTCGAGATGGACACACCGAACGCCTTGTTCGCAGCGCTCACGCTCCCGGTGACGTCGAGGTAGCGGTGGTTGGGGTCGACACTGACCTTGAGGCCCGCACCGGTCAACCACGACCTCACCGAGCTGACGGTGGCCGCCGTCGCGTCATACTTCGCGTGGTACTGGGCCGGCGTCAGGAAGCGATGACTGCTCGATGCGGCGACGGAGGCCGCCTTGAGGGCTGCGAGCCCCCCGTTGGGCGCGAGGTACACACGGGCACTGACCGGGGCAGTCGTGGCGGCGGCACCGAGGTTCTTCCCGTGGGCCAGCCAGCCTGGCGATGAGTTCGGTATGGGTTTCGAGGCCGGGGCGGCGCTGGCAGCGCCCGCTCCCGTGAGCGCCGCGACAACAGCCGCGACAGCTATCAGTGACACACCAAAGGCATGCTTACGCATCAAGGATCTCCTGACGTCGATGTTGGGCGGTCGACGGTCGTCGACGGGCCACTGTGTGCCACGGTAGGACCGAATGTCGTCCGCGACAAGAGTTTCAAGAATGTGAGAAATTATCGCATTTGTCTGGCGGAGGGGTGCGCGCAGCGCTAGCATCAGGATCACCCCAGTTCCGTCCAGGTTTTGATCCGTTTCACGTCACATTCACCGGTCTCGCTTACACGACGCTCGTCGCTGTCTGAAGGGAGCCCGCGTGCGGCGCGTTCTCGCGGCATTCTTCGCCCTGGCGCTGGGCTTGAGCGCGGCACTCTTCCTGGCGATCCCGGCCTCGGCCACCGTGGGCGCCCATCACGGCGACCACGGTTCCGGCTGGCATGCGCCACAGCCGACGAGGCATCCCGTCTCGACGCCGAAACCGACGCCGAAACCGACGCCGACGCCGACGCCGACGCCTTCGCCGACGCCGACGCCGAAGCCGACGCCGTCGCCCGCGCCGACGACGCCGCCCGCCCCGGTCTCGACGCCCGTTCCGCCGAGCTCCGCTCCGGACCCGGCTGTAACGGTTCACAAGCCGCCGACGCAGCCTCCCGCACCGCATCCGACGCCCGCTCCCACCTCGAGTCCGACGTCGACACCTTCTCCCTCAGAGACGCCGAAGCCGACACCGTCGCCCGAGCCGACCCCCCATCCCACCCCCACGCCCGAACCGGGCGAGCACGACGGTGACCACGACCACGATCACGATCACGACCACGACGGCGACCATGATGACGCCCAGGTTCCGCCGGTCTCCTTCAGCTTCTCGCCCGGTGCCATCTCCACGTTCGGCACGCTCCAGCCGGGCGCGAACGGTATCGACCTCTACGCGGTGAGCGGCCAGTACCCCGCCTTCAGCAGCGCGTGCGTCTCGACCTGGTCGGCGCCGGTCTGTCATTTCGGTTCGCTCGCGGCCGGGACGTGGGAGCTCAAGCCGCACTACCCATGGCGCGCGTTCGACGAGTTCTTCAAACTCGGCAGGTCGGTGTATTTCGTGGTCCCCGACGCCCCCGCATTCACCGCCGCCGACAACGGCGACCAGACGGTGACGCTGCAGGGGAGCGGGGTCGCGGGTGATCGCGTCAGCGTCACGAGTTCGGGCGAGCAGGCCTGCGCGGCCACGGTCGTCGACGGGGGCAGCTGGTCCTGCACGACCGGCGCCGTTCAGCCCGGCGGGCACACGTACACGGCGGTCCAGGTCGATCACTCGTCGGGCGGTTCCGGCTCTGTCGACTGCGCGACCTATCTGGCCGGCGGGACATCGTCCCTGTCCGATCCCGTGAGCGTGACCGTCGCGCCGCCGGCCCCGCCCGGCCCGATCACGCTCGACCCGAACAGCTGGTCCTTCGGCATCTTCGGAGTCGACCTCGGCAAGCTGCACCTCGGCGACCGCTTCACGATCAGTGGGCACGGCCTCCCCGCTGCGCTCTCGATCTCGATCGTGTTGCACTCAACGCCCGTGCTCCTCGGGGCGACGACCGTCGGACAGGACGGCTCATTCAGCCTCGATGCGGTCGTGCCGACCGATACGGTGCCCGGAGCACACGACGTCATCGTGACCGTCAGCGGCCCGAACATCGTGACGGCGACGAAGAGCGTCCACGTCACCGTGCTGGCCCCGGCGCCGGCCGTCGTGCCGCCCGGTGTTCCCAGCGCGGAGCCGGTTCCGGTCGCAGCGCCGGTTGTGACGGCAGCGATCGTTTCGCTGCCCGCCGTCATCCCGCCGGCGGTGGTGCCGTTCGTCGCGGTCAAGCCGCCGACCGCTGTCCAGGCGGGGGGAGACTCGCCGGGCACGAAGCCGGATGCGGCGCCAGCGGAGACGAAGCCCGCGACGGTCGCGCCGAACATCCTCACCAACGCCATCCGGTCGATCCAGGACATCCTCGCCCATCCGCAGAAGGTGTCAGCCTCGGTCGCGATCGGGGTCGCCCTCATCATCTTCGCGACGCTGCCCGCGCATCTCTTGAACGCGACGATCTCCGAGCAGTACGAACGGTTCGCGCGGCGCCTGCCGAAGCCCAAGAAGGAGCCGCACTGGCTGGAGGCGGCGACCGCCTGGTTCAATCGCGAGCCCGTCGTCGGCGTGCTCTCCATCGTCGTCGTCACCGCGCTGCTCTTCGGGTTCGCGGATCCGACGTTCGGCTTCACCCTCGCATCCCTCCGCCTCTTCCTCGCCTGCGCGGTCGCCCTGTTCTTCGTCGGCTACGTCGCCAACGCGATCACGCTGGTCATCGCGCACCGGCGCTGGGACATCGATGTGGCCATCAGCGTGCGTCCGCTCGGGCTGGTCCTGACGGTCGTCGGCGTCATCATGTCGCGGTTCCTCCACTTCTCGCCCGGGTTCCTGGTCGGGTTGATCCTCGGTCTGACGATCGCCAGCAGCAAAGCCGTGCAGGCGTCCGCGTGGAAGGTGGTGCTCACGCGCACGCTGATCCTTCTGGGATTCGGCATCGCCGCGTGGGGCGTCTACAGCGTGCTGGCGACCGAGCATGCGACGGAGGAGTCGTTCGGGTCCGCGCTGCTCGCCGAGACGCTCGTCGCCATCACCACCGAGAGCCTGGTCGCGCTGGTCGTGGTGCTACTGCCGTTCCGGTTCCTCGAAGGAGAGCGGATCTACGAGCGGTCGAAGATCCTGTGGGCGGGCGTGTACCTGTTCGCGCTGACGGCTTTCCTCGTCGCGGTCGTCTCGTGGGACGGCAACTGGGAGGTTCTCGGCACGGCCTTCTGGCTCTGGATGGCGGTCGTGGTCGTGTTCGGAGCGTTCTGCCTGGGCGTGTACCTGTACTTCCGGTATTGGGCACCGCCGCTCTACGAAGAGGGCGAACCGGACGACGAACGGGTGCCGATCAGCGACGAGGCGTGATGCGGGAACCCTTGGGCGAGCCTTCCGCTCGCGGGAGCGGAGGACCATACTGGCGGTGACGTTCTGGGGTGCACGCGAGGGGGTCGGCCGTGAACGACAAGCCTGAAGACGACAAGCCGGATCTGCACGGCGACGAGAGCACGTCGGACATCCCCGACGATCCGGGCCTGCTCCAGCGGGGCTACGACGGGGTGGCCGAGGCCATCGACCAGAAGCACCCCTGGTACACGCTTCCGAAGCTGATCGGGCTCGGGCAGTTGATCGGCATCCGCGACAGACTGCGCGAGGAGAACCTCTTCGACACGTCGCGGCTCCCGGCGGTGAACCCCGTCGTGCCGCCGCCGTACGACGAGAGCCTCCTCACCGAGCGATCGCCGGACGGCAGCTGGAACGACCTCGAGCATCCGGAGATGGGGATGGCCGGCACGCGCTTCGGGCGCAACGTTCCGCTCGAGGAGACGTGGCCGAACCGCGAACGGATGCTCGAACCGAACCCGCGCGAGGTGAGCCGCCGGCTCATGACCCGCACCGACCTCATCCCGGCGTCGGGCGGAAACGTGCTGATCGCCGCGTGGCTGCAGTTCATGATCCGCGACTGGTTCCGCCACGGCACGAGTCCGACCGACAACCCCTGGATCCTGCCGCTGACCGCCGACGACGACTGGCCGGCCCCGCCGCTCACAGTGATGCGCACGCCGCCCGACCCGACGTCACCGCCGGACTCGGCGGACCCGCCGACGTTCATCAACATCATGACCCACTGGTGGGACGGCTCGCAGGTCTACGGAAACACGCTCGAAGACCAGCAGTTCCTGCGCGAGCACGCGGGTGGCCGGCTGCGCCTCGTGGACGGGGCGCCACCCATCCCGGACGACCCGGCGAAGAACCCGACGCACGTCCCCGGCTTCTGGCTGGGCCTCGGGATGCTCCAGGTCCTGTTCATCAAGGAGCACAACGCCATCTGCGACATGCTCGCGAAAGCTCATCCCGAGTTCGACGACGAATCGCTGTTCCAGCACGCGCGGCTTGTCCTGTCCGGGCTGCTCGCCCGCATCCACACGGTCGAATGGACGCCGGCTGTCACCGCGCATCCGACCGCCGTCGAGGCGCTCCACGCGAACTGGTGGGGCCTCGAAGGGGAGGGGATCCACAAACTCCTCGGCCGCGTCAGCACGAGCGAGGTCATTGCGGGCATCCCAGGGGCCAAGACGGAAGACTTCGGGGTCCCATTCGCGCTCACCGAGGAATTCGTCGCGGTCTACCGGATGCATCCACTCATCCCCGACCATTTCGACTTCCGGGCGGTCGGGACGGATGCCGAAACCCTCGGCGCGGCCGAATTCGACACGCTCGCCGGCCCCGCTGGGCTGGAGGTGTTGAAGTCGAATCGTCTCGTCGACCTGCTCTACACCTTCGGCACCGAGAATCCCGGGCTGGTCACGCTGCACAACTTCCCGAAATACCTGCAGACGTTCACCCGTCCGGACACCGGTGCGCTGATGGACCTGGCGGCGACCGACATCCTGCGGTGCCGCGAGCTCGGTGTTCCCCGGTACACCGCCTTCCGCCGCCTGCTGCACCTGCCGGTCCCCACCTCGTTCGACGAGCTCTCGAGCAACAAGGAATGGGTCGCCGAGTTGAAGGAGGTCTATGGCGGCGATCTCGACTCCGTCGACCTCATACCGGGGATGCTCGCCGAAGACCGCCCCGAAGGGTTCGCCTTCAGCGACACGGCCTTCCGGATCTTCATCCTGATGGCGTCGCGACGACTGAACAGCGACCGCTTCTTCACGACCCACTTCACCGACGAGGTGTATACCCGCGAAGGCATGCAGTGGATCGAGGACAACACGATGGGTTCGGTGCTGGTCAGGCACTGTCCGGAACTCGAGCCGTACGTCGGTCACCTCGACAACGCCTTCGCGCTCTGGGCCCGGTCCGGCGCGCACGCCTAGACGGCGAAAGGCGGGCCCACGGTTCGTGGTCCCGCCTTCGTCCGCTGAGCAGTTCGGGTCTACTCGGCGGCGTCCTGAACCTCGTTGTCCAACTTCTCGTCGTCGACGGCGATCTCTTTCCTGGTGACCTTCGTCGCATTAGCCAGGAGCTTCTCGACCTCGTCGGCATCGGCCGGGTCGGCGACGACGACGATCCCGGCACTGCCGGCATCCAGGGTCTCGCTGATCGTCTTCAGGTCTTCCGCAGAGGACTTGTTGGAGATGTGCCCGGCCAGCGCTCCGATGGCGCCACCCGCGCCACCGCCGACCAGGAGCGCGCCACCCAGCGCGACGGCGGGGAACAGCGCGACGACGAGACCGCTCGCCAGGCCGATCGCGATGCCCTTCCGGCCGCCGTGGTGCTTCGCGCCGTCATCGCGCTTCGGAATCGAGACCTTCCCCTCGAGGTCCCGAACGACGACCGCAGCGTCGAACGCGGCGTGCTTTCCGCTGTCCTTGTAGTGCGCGTGTATCCGGTCGAAGTCCGCCACTGCTGCATCTTCGTTTTCGTACTGCGCAGCAAACGCTATATACGGCTTGTCAGCCATCCCATCACTCCCGTCTTCGAGCGGCGACCCCGTGTGGCCGACCGCGCTCCACCGCCGCATGCGGTGCGGCACCCACGAGAAGCTTCGGTCCCCGCATCCCCGCGAACATCACCCGGAGGGGGTGATCCAGGACGCCGCAGCGCACGAATAGCGTGTGAGGTGACAGGGGAGGTGGGGCCATGAGCGAGACACGGGCTACTGCATGGGTCGGCTGGGTGTGGTTCGCCGGCATCCTGCTCATCATCGGTGCGGCGTTCGACATCCTCTTCGGGTTCATGGCGCTCTTCGCGCCGGACCTGGCGTACTTCCGCGCCAGCCAGGGACTGCTCATCACCTACGACATCCAGTCGTGGGGATGGTGGACGCTGATCATCGGCGTGCTCGTCCTCCTGACCGGGGCGTTCTTGTTCCGCGGAGCGATGTGGGCGCGCCTGCTGGCCGTGATCGTGGTCGGCGTGAACGCGGTGATCAATCTGCTCGCTTTCCCGACGCAGCCGATCTGGTCACTGGTGCTGGTCACCATGAACCTGCTGGTCATCTACGCGATCGCGGTACACGGCGGGGAGCTGCGCGAGCGGCCTGAGTGAGGTTCGCGGCCCCGGGCGCAGAATGGGGTCATGAGACTCGAAGTGCTTCACATCGACGACTGCCCGAACTGGGTGGAGGCCGGCGAGCGGGTGAAAACCGCTCTCGCCCGTATTGGTGATGCGACCGCCACCGTCGACTTTCGGCGCGTGGGTTCGAAGGAAGAGGCCGCGGTGGTCCCGTTCGCGGGATCGCCGACGATCACGGTCGACGGCGAGGACCTGTTTCCGGGAACTGAACGGATCACGGAACTCGCGTGTCGCGTCTATGTGACGCCCGATGGACTGGCCGGGCTGCCCACGATCGACCAACTGCGGGAGGCGATTGTGCATCGTGAACGATGAGCTGGCGACCTGTTCGTGCTGTGGCCGCGATCTTCCGCGGAGCAAGGTCCATGCGCTCGAGGGCGGGACGGCGTACATCTGCCGGCGGTGTGGGTTGTGGGTCGCTGTGTGGTGGCGCGGGGACCGCCGCCGCCCATAGGGTGCCGAGAGTCTTCGGCGGGACGCGATTGGTCGCCAGAAGTTCGTACCGCGCGGCGATTGCGCGCCAAGGTTTTGGCGGGCAATCGGCAGGATGGGTGGCGCGGCTTGGCGAGTAGTCGGCAGGCGAGCGACCGCGCTGGGCTCAGGCCGCGGCCACCGGGGGGCGGGGTGCGGCCGCGGGGGCGAGCGCCGCATCCAGGATGGGCGCCGGGCGGAAGCCCTTCAGGATCAGGTAGACACCGAGCGAGGCCTCCCATGCGAACTCGAGGATCGTCGCGATCCCGGACCAGACCGAGACCTGGGTGTAAAGGCCGAACAGGACCGCGATGCCCGAGAGGAAGACGACCGGCCCACCGATGAGTCCGAGCCAGGTCATCGCGCGCGGGACCAGCCCTGACCGGTACATCAGGTAGCCGAGGATCAGGCCGTTGCCGAGGCCGGCGAGCAGCCCGGGGCCGATGAGGAAGGTCGCGCCGTGGAGCGCGACGAGCGCCTTGCCCGCGATGACGAGCGACGACGCATCCGCCCCACCATTCGCCGCGAACCCCTGCCGCAGTGCGACCACCGAGAGAAGGCTGATGACGCCGACGACGATCATCGTCGACTCGACGATCCGGCAGGCGACATAGCCGAGTGAAAGCGCTTCGCTCTGTCGCTTGATGATGGGGAAGAGCACGACTGCGGTGCCGATGTTGGCGGCTGCGACGACGAGTTCCATGAATGCGGCGAGGGCGATCTGGGTGTCGGCGCCCGCGCCGGTGACATAGTTCGCGTCGCCGAGCAGCGGGCCGTAGAGGAGCGCGCCGGGGATCGAGAAGACGATGGTGATGATGAACAGGATGCCCGCGATGAGCGCTGTCCGTCGGTTGGAGGTCATGGGGTGTCCTTTGAGGAGTGGAGAGGTGTACAACGTACACCGATGCGATTCACGATAGGTGTACCGCGTACACTTGTCAAGAGCCGACGCACGATCCAAGGAGTTGCGGATGACCCAGCAGCAGGAGACGCCCCGCCGCACGCGGTTGAGCCGGGACCTCGTCCTGAGCCGCGCGGTCGCCCTCGCGGACAGGAACGGGTTCGAGGGCCTCACCATGCGCACGCTCGCGCAGGAGTTCGGCGTGGTCCCGATGGCCCTCTACAAACACGTGGAGAACAAGGAGGACCTGCTCGACGGTATGGTCGACATCGTCTTCAGCGAGGTGGACTTCCCGTCCGGCCCCGACTGGAAGACGGCGATGCGGGAGCGGTCGATCTCGATGCGGCAGGCGCTCGTCCGTCATCGGTGGGCGGTCGGTTTCATGGAGTCCCGGATGCGCCCGGGGCCCGCGAACCTGCGCCACCACAACGCCGTCATGGCCTGCCTCCGGCAGGCGGGTTTCTCGTTCGGCACGACGGTGCACGCCTACTCGACCCTCGACAGTTACACCTACGGGTTCCTGCTCCAGGAGAAGACGCTGCCGTTCGACAACGCCGAAGAGTCGGGCGAGGTCGCTGCGCAGAAGCTGAGCATGCAGCCCGCGGAGATGGCCGCGCAGTTCCCCTACCTGCTCGAGGTCGTGATGGAACTCGGGATGGCCGGGTACGACTACGACGTCGAGTTCGTCGTCGGCCTGGACCTCATCCTCGACGGAATCGAGAAGCTGCGGCCCGAATGGGCCACCGCGTCGTCCTGATGCTCAGAGCGACTCGTGGTCCTTGTCGGTTTCGACCGGATCGCTGTCGGGGGCGTCGAAGTGGTACGCCACGTATTTCTCGCCGTTGACGAGCCGCTCGTCGCCCTTCACGTACCAGAAGAGCGACTCCAGGCCCTCGATCGCCGCGACGGAACCGATCCGCTCGTCGACACGACCGTTGATCAGGAGCCGCCTGTCGGTGGTTCCGGCCAGAGGCCCGTCGACGTATTCGACGATGTACTCGGTTGCGGTGCGTACTGGATCGGTCATTCCTACACGGTAGTGCCCCGGGCCGCGAGGGCAAGAGCCATCCCGAGCAGATTTTCTGCCCGAAGCGGTCCGGCAGGGTGGAGACTGAGCGTGTCGGGTCTTGGATCGTGCCAGGGGGTCAGTGATGGCAACGGAGTCACCAGCATCCAGTGCACCGCGGCATCAGCCGCCGCGGCTTCCCAAGAAGCCGGCGTCGAGCCTCGCGGAACGCTGGACCACGGTGGACGGGCTGGATCTCTTCTTCCGCGAGTCGCAGACGCCCCCCGACGCTCCGGTGATGATGCACCTGCACGGTTTCGGGCTCTCGGGCCGCTACCTTCTGCCGACGGCGGAGGAGCTCCAGAATGATTTCCACACGTTCGTGCCCGACCTACCGGGGTTCGGCCGGAGCGTGAAGCCGGCGAAACCTCTGGACGTGCCGGGCCTGGCCAGGGCGGCGGTGAGATTCCTCGACGACCGCGGCGTGGAGAGGGCGACGCTGGTCGGGAACTCGATGGGATGCCCGGTCATTCTCGAGTTCGCCCACGACTTCCCCGACCGTATCGACCGTGCAGTCCTGGTGTCGCCGGCGGGTGGGATGCACAACCAGCCCCTCACGCGCGCCATGACGCAACTCGCCCGTGACGGCGGCCGCGAGCCGAGTGCGCTCATGCGCGTCGCGACTCCGGACTACCTGCGCTTCGGCGTGTCCAGCACGGCCCGGATGTTCCGTGCCCTCATGCACTATCCGTCACTGGAACGGCTCCTCGACCTGAAGATCAAGACCCTCGTCGTTCTCGGGGACCGCGATCCGCTCATGCCGAGTCCTGAGCGTGTCAAGGAGATCGCGAGCCACATCGAGAACCAGCTGGTGCTGGTAGTGATCGAGGGGGCCGCCCACGCGATCAACTTCAGCCACCCCGGCGAGCTGGCCAACGTCATCCGCCAGTTCATGGCCGACGAGCCGATCGTCGACGACCCGGATTCGCCCGGGCACGCCCGCGCCTACGAACTGTTGCGGGGACGCCTGCGCCCGCCCGAGGAAGGCACTGCATGACGGGGCTGCTGCGCAACCTGGGCTGGTGGGCTGAGGACTATGCGTATGCGGCGACCTGGCAGGGGCGGGCAGCGGTGGACCGCACGGACCCGCGGACCCTCGGTTCGGGCGCGCTGCGCCCGGTCCTGATGATCCCGGGCGTGTACGAGCCGTGGCAGTTCCTGAGGCCGCTCATCGATGCGCTGCACGGCGCAGGGCATCCCGTTCACGTGCTGCCGGAGCTCGGGACGAACCTCACGGTGCTCAGCGAGGCCGCGACGACGGTGGAGGGCGTGATCGCGGAGCGCGATCTGCAGGATGTGGTCATCGTCGCCCACAGCAAAGGCGGCCTGATCGGCAAGCTCGTGATGGTGGGGGAGGGAAGCCTTCCGCGGGTGGTGCGAATGGTGGCCATCTGCACCCCGTTCGCCGGATCACGATACGCGCAGTTCATGCCGATCCGCGCCCTGCGCGATTTCTCACCCACCGACCCGGCGGGCTTGTCACTGCGCGCCGACGAGTCTGTGAACAGCAGGATCGTGTCGGTCTACGGACCGTTCGATCCGCACATCCCCGAGGGGAGCGCACTGCCGGGAGCCACGAACCGGGTGGTCGGCAAGGGCGGCCACTTCCAGCTGCTCTCGGACCCGGAGGTGCGCACGATCGTGCTCGAGGAAGCTGCGCGCTGACTGGGCGTCAGGAATAGCGGCGTACGGGGAGCGTTTCACTTCATATGGCCACTACAGCGATCACCACCCAGAACCACGACCAGACCGTCAGTGAGGGCATCGTCCTCCTCGACTTCTGGGCAGACTGGTGCGGTCCGTGTCACATGTTCGCGCCCGTCTTCGAGAAGGCGTCGGAGAACCACACGGACATCACGTTCGGCAAGATCGACACCGAGGCCGAGCAGGAGCTGGCAGGCTCGTACGGCATCCGCTCGATCCCGACGCTCGTCGCCTATCGCGACGGCATCCCGCTGTTCTCGCAGGCCGGGGCTCTTCCGGCTGAGGCGGTCGAGGACCTGATCACGCAGCTGCGCGCACTGGACATGACCGAGATCCGCGCCGAGTACGAGAAGCAGCTCGCAGAGCGCGGCGACAACTGAACGAACCGGCGGCCGAGGGAACGCCGGCTGAACGAAGGGCGGCAAACCATTCCGTCGTGGCGCCGCGCGTACTAGCGTCGAGGCATGAGCCAGTCGCGCACGTACACGGCGCTCCTCAAACGACGGCCCGGATCGGACGACGGTGAGACCGTCGACGGGGTCGAGTTCGCGCCCAACGGTCTTCCGCAGCGCACGTACGGACAGACGACCGTGCTCGCGACCGGCTTCCTTCTCGACGAGAAGTTCGAGCTGGAAGGCCCGGAGGAGGCAGGCCAGGCACTGTACTCGTACCGCCTGATCGACTCGGAAGAGTACGAGACGTAGGGAGCGGCCGCCGCATGACTTTCGGACCGCTGAAGCAGATCGATGCCGGTGTGCTGGACGTCGGGTATGCCGAGTCGGGCCCGGCGGATGGGCGGCCCGTCCTTCTCCTGCACGGCTGGCCCTACGACATCCACAGTTTCGAGGACGTCTCGACCATGCTCGCGGAGACAGGCTTCCGAGTGATCGTCCCGTATCTGCGCGGGTTCGGATCGACGCGTTTCCTGTCCGCCGACACACCGCGGAACGGCCAGCAGTCCGTCGTCGCGGTGGATGCGCTGGCGCTGATGGATGCGCTCCGGCTCGACCGCGTCGTCGTGGCCGGGTTCGACTGGGGCGCGCGCACCGCCGACATCGTGGCGGCACTCTGGCCGGAACGCTGCGCAGGACTCGTGTCGGTCAGTGGCTACTTGATCGGCAACCAGGCTGCGGGACGCACGCCCCTTCCGCCCGCCGCCGAACTGCAGTGGTGGTACCAGTACTACTTCGCGACGGAGCGCGGCAGGGCGGGCTACGACGCCAACCGGCGTGAGTTCGCGAGACTCATCTGGCGTACGGCCTCACCGCGGTGGGATTTCGACGAGGCCACATTCGAGCGCAGTGCCGCGTCGTTCGACAACCCCGATCACGTCGACATCGTCATCCACAACTATCGTTGGCGCCTCGGCATCGCAGACGGTGAGACACGGTTCGACGACCTCGAGCAGCGGCTGGCCGCCGCGCCGTCGATCGCGGTGCCGACGATCACCCTCGAGGGCGACGCGAACGGCGCACCCCACCCCGACCCGAGCGCCTACGCGGCGAAGTTCTCAGGCGCATACGAACACCGCACGATCGATGGCGGCATCGGTCACAACCTCCCGCAGGAGGCGCCGGAGGCGTTCGCCGCAGCCATCGTGGATGTCGCCGGCTGACGAAGGAGCTCTCATGACCGACCAGCGGGATCGTGCCGCCCACCTGCCGTTCGAAGGTCGTCTTGCGTCGTTCGACGGCGCGGTCGCCTGGCTCAACTCGCCGCCGCTCACGCCGGAAGAGCTGCGCGGCAGGGTCGTGCTGGTCGACTTCTGGACCTACACCTGCATCAACTGGCTCCGCACACTCGGCTACGTGCGCGCGTGGGCTGACAGGTATCGCGCGAGTGGACTCGTCGTGGTCGGCGTTCACACACCCGAGTTCCCGTTCGAAGGCGACCTCGACAACGTGCGCTGGGCTGCAGAAGAGATGCGCGTCGACTATCCCATCGCCGTCGACACGGACTACAGCGTCTGGAACGCGTTCGGCAACCATTACTGGCCGGCGATCTATCTCGCGGACGACCAGGGTCGCATCCGCTACCACCACTTCGGCGAAGGCGAGTACGAGGAGTGCGAGCGGGCCATCCAGCACCTGTTGCAGGAGGCGGGGGCCGGGGATCTCGGCGACGAGCTGGTCAGCGTGCCCGACGACGGTGTGGAAGCGCAGGCCGACTGGGCGCACCTCGGGTCGCCGGAGACCTACGTCGGCTACGAGCAGGGGCGCAATTTCGTCACGGAGGGCGAGGCAGGCTTCGGCCGGCCCCACACCTACGGGGCGCCCGGCCCGCTGGAACTCAACCAGTGGTCGCTGACGGGGGACTGGACGATCGAGAGCGGCGCGAGTCTTGCGGACCGCGCAGGCGGCTCGATCGTGTTCCGGTTCCACGCGCGCGACGTCAATCTGGTGCTCGCACCGTCGTCATCCGGCGCTCCCGTGCGGTTCCGCGTGACCGTCGACGGCCGTGAACCGGGTGCCGGCCACGGCATCGACGTCGATGAGCACGGCGACGGCACGATCGTCGAGCCACGGATGTACCAGCTGCTCCGCCTGCCAGGGCCGACGACGGACCGCACGTTCGAGATCACGGTCCTCGATCCGGGCGCGCGCGCCTACGTGTTCACGTTCGGGTGAGCATCCCTACTGCAGCGCGGAGGTGAGGCGGGCGACCCCGTCCAGGAAGGTCGCCGACGCGGGCTCCTTCTCCCACTCCTCCAGTGTGAGCCGGCGGCCGGCGTCGCGGTACCCCTGCTCGACGGCGCGCATCTGGGCGACGAACGACTCGCCGCGCACGAGCAGAGTCACCTCGGAGTTGAGGGCGAACGAGCGGATGTCCATGTTGCTCGATCCGATCACGGCCACTTCGTCGTCGATCGACAGGTGCTTCGAGTGCAGGATGTACGGGGCCGGGTACAGCCAGATCTGCACGCCCGCCTGCAACAACGGCTTGTAGTACGAGCGTTGCGCGTGCCAGACCGAACCCTGGTCGCCGATCTCCGAGACGAACAGCTGTACGTCCAGCCCGCGCTCGCACGCGGACGTGATCGCGTACATCATCGCCTCGTCCGGAACGAAGTACGGGCTGGTGATGATGACCTTCTTCTGCGCCGACGTGACCAGCGTGAGGAACTGCCGGAGGTTGTTCTCGCCGTCGTAGCCGGGGCCGCTCGGCACCACCTGGCAGACCAGTGCATCCGGTGACGGATCCGCGGGCACTGCGGTGGCCCGCATGTTCGCCTCGTCGCCGAGGAGCTCACCGGTCTCGAGGTACCAGTCGGAGAGGAACACCGCGTTGGTCGCCGCGACGATCGGACCGGTGATCCGTGTCATGAGCTCCTGCCACTGCAGACCCCGCTTGATGTTCTTGGGGGAGTTGTAGCTGCGGTCGATGAGGTTCTGCGAGCCCATGTAGCCGACGCGCCCGTCGACGACGAGGAGTTTGCGGTGGTTCCGGAGGTCGGGCCGCTGGTACTCGCCTTTGAACGGGCGGACCGGCAGCATGTAGCTCCATTTCACGCCGATCCGGTCGAGCTCGGCGAACGTCTCGTCGTGAGCGGCGACGCGGCGGGAGGCCACGTAGTCGGCGAGCAGGCGGACCTGCACTCCGCGCTGCACGGCGCGCTCCATCGCGGCGAAGAACCCTTTCGTCGTCGCGTCGAACGAGACGATGTAGAACTCCGCGTTCACGAACTGCGTGGCGGTGTCGATCTCCGCGGCCATCGCGTCGATCGAGGTCGTGTAGTCGCCGAGAAGGGTCGCGCTGTTGCCGCCGGCCGCGGGCAGGGCGCCCAGGCTGTGGTTCTGGTGCACGAGGCCTGCGAACCAGCCGGGCCAGGCGGAGCGATCGCCGGTCAGGTCGATGTCGGCCGACCGCTCGGCGATCATCCTGTTCAGGTCGGCCTGCTTCTCACGCCGCTTCTTCGGCAGCTTCACGTTGCCGATGAGCAGGAACAGGATGATGCCGATGAACGGGATCAGGAAGATGGCCAGAAGCCAGGCCATCGCGGCCGTCGGTTTGCGGTCCCTCGGCACGATGATCAACGCGGCGATGCGGATCGCCAGGTCGATGAGGATCAGGATGCCGCCGATCAGGGGCGGTAGCTGATCGTTCACCATCAGTAGTCTTCTCGACCCTCTGCGTCGACGTCGAGCTTCTTCTCATCTGCGCCCCAGGCGCTGAGAGCCAGTTCGAGCTGGCGTCGCAGCCAGTCGGGCGGCAGTGCCTCCTGCGAGTCGAGTGCGGCGAGCTGTCGAGCCCGTTGGTCCGAGGTTCCGGTGAGATCGTCCATGAGCGTTCCCTTCCGGGACTGAGTCTGCCGTTTCATGGCGGCGCGCACAATCATGCGTCGATTATGGGGCGTCGAGGCCGGCGCGCACGGTGTCGACGAGGCGCTCCCACGACTCCGAGAACGTCGCGATGCCGGCCGTCTCGAGGGTTGCGGCGACATCCGTCAGTGCGATCCCTTGCGCAGCGAGTCCGTCGACTACGTTCCTCGCGTCGTCGTAGTTGCCGGTGATCGTGTCGGGCGAGATCGTGCCGTGCTCCCACACCGCCTCCAACGTCTTCTCCGGCATGGTGTTGACGGTCTGCGGGGCGATCAGTTCTTCGACGTAGACCGTGTCGCGCATCCGCGGGTTCTTCACGCCGGTCGACGCCCAGAGCGGCCGCTGCCGGTTGGCGCCGTCCCGTTCGAGCGCCAGCCAGCGCGGACGGCGGACGGACTGCTCGAAGGCCTCGTAGGCGAGCCGGGCGTTCGCGACGGCAGCGCGCCCGGAGAGCGGCGAATCCGAGGCGCCCGCCGATTCGAGTCTGCGCTCGACCTCGACATCCACCCGGGAGACGAAGAACGAAGCGACCGACTGGATGGAACGGAGGTCGATCCCCGCATCTCGTGCGCGCACAAGCCCGGTCAGGTAGGCATCGATCACCTGGGCGTAGCGCTCGAGACCGAAGATGAGCGTCACGTTCACGCTGATCCCGGCCGCTGTCGCGTCGGCGATCGCGGTGACACCCGCATCCGTCGCCGGGATCTTGACGAAGACGTTCGCACGGTCGACCGCCGACCGGAGGCTGTGCGCCTCGGCGAGGGTGGCCGCTGCGTCGTGTGCGACTGCCGGGCTCACCTCGATCGAGACCCGGCCGTCGAGGCCTCCGGTGGCGTCGAACGTCGGAAGGAGGACGTCGCAGGCGGACTGCACATCGTGGGTCATCAGCGCGACGGCGGCATCGGCCGCATCGGCGCCCGATCGACGCAACTCGGCGAGCTGGTCCGCGTAGGCCCCGCCCTCGGCGAAGGCGTTTGCGAAGATGGTCGGGTTGGTCGTGATGCCGACCACGTCGCGCTCGGCGATCAGCCCGGCGAGTCCGCCCGAGAGGATCCGCCGGCGTGACAGGTCGTCCAGCCAGATGCTCACCCCGGCACGTCGCAGGTCGGCGGTCGCACTCATGAGCCGATGCCCTCGCTCACTGCCGTGACCTGGTCGAGCGGTACGTCCGGATCCTGCAGGGCGCCCAGGTCGACGGCGGCCTCCGACCGGATGAGCTCCCGGATGGCCTCGTTCACGTCCCAGGTGTTCACGTTCATGCCGGCGACCACCCGCGACCCGGTCATCCAGAATGCGATGAAAGCGCCGGATTCCCGATCACCGCGGTAGACGACGGTGGCATCCTTCGTCAGCGGCGCGAAACCCGAGTACTCCATCCCGAGGTCGAACTGGTCGGTGTAGAAGTAAGGGATGGCGTCGTGCACGGCGGGCTGGCCGAGCATCGCACGCGCTGCGACCGCACCACCGGTGAGCGCGTTCGCCCAGTGCTCGCTGCGCAGCCGCAGCCCGATCTGTGGGTGGTACGCGTTCGCGATGTCGCCCGCGGCGAAGATCCGGCCGTCGCTGGAACGCAGCGATGCATCGACGTCCACTCCGTTGCCCGTGCGGAGGCCGGCGTCGGCGGCCAAGCCGATCTGGGGGATCGCGCCCACCCCGACGAGGATCAGATCGGCGGGTACGATCTCGCCGTCACCCAGCCGGACGCCCGTCGCGATACCGCCGCTGGTCTCGATGGCCTCCACGACCATCCGGGTGCGGATGCGCACCCCTTTCGCTTCGTGCAGGCCGGCGAAGTAGGTGCCGAGCTCGTCGCCGAGCGCGATGGCGAGGGGGATGGGGTCGCGTTCGAGGATCGTCACCTCGTTGCCCAGTGTGCGGGCGGTCGCCGCCACTTCCATCCCGATCCAGCCCGACCCGATGAGGACGAGCGTGCGGCCCCCGCCGGCGATGGCCTCGCGCAGGCGGATGCTGTCGTCGACGGTGCGCAGGTAGTGGACGTTGGCCGCATCCGACCCGGGGATGGTCAGGATGCGCGGCTGCGATCCCGTCGCCAGCAGGAGACGGTCGTACCGCATCTGGACGCCCTCCTCATCCGTTACGGTCGCCGTCTGCGGATCGAGGCGGACGATGCGGGTGCCCAGCCGCAGCTCGACGTCGTTGTCGCTGTACCAGCCGACATCGAGCACGTCGATGGAGGCGCGGTCGTCGGTGCCCGCGAGGAACCCCTTGGACAGTGGTGGGCGGATGTACGGGATGTGCTCCTCGGCCCCGATGAGCACCACGCCTCCGTCGTAGCCTTCTTCCCGCAGCGTCTGGGCGGCGGTCGCGCCGGCGAGCGCGGCGCCGACGATGACGATGGGTTCTGCGGCAGTCATGGCTTTCTCTCGTTCTACTCGTGCCTCGGAAGCGAGGTCATGAAGCGTTCCCTGCCGTGCGCGGCGAGGGCACCGGTGAAATGCGAGGTGCGCGTCCGTGCGGTCGGCGCCAGCGCGCCCCGGATGGACATGCAGAGGTGCTCGGCTTCGAGCACGACGCCGACCCCGTTGGGCGACAGCTGCGTCTCCAGGTAGTCGGCGATCTCGACGGTCAACCGCTCCTGCAACTGGAGGCCGCGCGAGAAGTGCTCGACCACCCTCGCCAGCTTGGAGAGCCCCAGGAGCCGGGAGCCGGGAAGGTACCCGACATGGGCGACGCCGCGGAACGGCAGGAGGTGGTGCGCGCAGAGCGAGGTGAAGGGGATGTCGTGCACGAGCACCAGGTCGTCGTAGCCCTCCTCGTTCGGGAAGGTGGTCATGGTGAGCGGTTCGCGGTGCAGGAGCTCCCGGTACGACGCGGCGACCCGGCGCGGGGTGTCGGCGAGGTTGGGGTCGTCGAGATCCTGCCCGAGGGCGAGGAGCAGTTCCGCCACCGCGTTCTCGGCGCGCCGACCGGGCAGGGCCGCGATCCGGTCGGTCGTCTCCTGGAGCAGCGACATCGCCGCCTCCTTCTCGTAGCATCGGCTGTGTGCTGAGCGTAAGTTCGTCTCGTTTCTTTTGTCAAGATTTACTTTTTTAGAGATAGGATGGCCGCATGAGCCAGCCCCCAGAAGCGGACACGGCGACGCGCGCCCTCGCGGCGCTCGCCGACCCCACGCGGCGCGCACTGTACGACGTGCTGCGGCGAAGCGACCACGCTCTCGGACGCGACGAGCTCGCCGATCAGACCGGACTCGCACGTGCGACGGCGGCATTCCACCTCGACCGGCTCGTCGCCGTCGGCGCTCTCGAGGTCGAGTTCGAGCGACGCTCCGGCCGAACCGGGCCGGGCGCCGGCCGGCCGGCCAAGCTCTACTCGCTCGCTCGTGACGAACTGACCGCATCCGTTCCGGCCCGGCAGTACGAGCTCGCCGGAGACCTGCTCGCTGCGGCCGTCGAGTACTCCGACGAGGAAGGCGTGCCGGTGCGGGATGCCCTGGTCACGACCGCTGAGCAGCGCGGGCACCTGCTCGGCTCTGACGGCATCCCGCTCGTCGAGACCCTCGCGGGCGTCGGCTATTCGCCCGTCGACTGCGATGAGGGTGGATTCCGGTTGACGAACTGCCCATTCCACCACCTCGCCGCCCGTCACAGCGACCTCATCTGCACGGCGAACACCGCCTTCGTCCGCGGACTCGCCGACGAGTCGGGCGAATCACGCGACGTCTGGCTCGAACCGACGGCGGGGGAATGCTGCGTGCGCATCGGGGAGCTGCGTTCGTGAGCGGCGGCTTGACGACCCTGCTCGGGGTCGATGTCCCCATCGTTCTCGGGCCGTTCGGTGGCCTGTCGTCGGTCGAGCTGACCGCAGAGGTGAGCGAGCTCGGAGGCCTGGGCTCGTACGGCCTCTACGGCTACGACGCGGGCCGGATCGGCGAGACGATCACGGCGATCCGGGCGAAGACCTCGCGGCCGTTCTCGGTCAACCTCTGGCTCCCGGGTGACGAAGCGTCGGTCGACGACGAGGAGTTCGCCCGGTACGCTGAGGCGCTCCGCCCGTTCTTCGACGAGCTGGAGATCCCCGTCCCTCCGCGACCGACACAGTTCCTGCCCGCGTTCGACGAGCAGCTCGACGCGACCCTCGCGGCCGGACCTGCCGTGATCAGCTTCGTCTTCGGCGTCCCGTCGGATGCTGTCGTCGAGCGCGCTCACGCGCAGGGCGCCATCGTGCTCGGCACTGCCACGACGGTCGCCGAAGCGGTGGCGCTGGAGCGCGGCGGGATGGACGTGATCGTCGCGACGGGGATGGAGGCGGCCGGTCACCGGGTCTCGTTCCTCCGTGCGCCCGAGGACTCCATCGTCGGCACGTTCGCCCTCATCCCGCAGGTCGTGGACGCTGTGAGTGTTCCCGTGGTCGCGGCGGGCGGAATAGCCGACCGGCGCGGTGTGCGTGCGGCATTCGCCCTCGGTGCCGCGGGCGTTCAGGTCGGCACGGCCTTTCTCGCGACCCGGCAGTCGGCGGCGAACGACGCGCATCGTCGCGCGATCGCGGATGCGGCCGCCGATGTCTCCGTGCTGACCAGGGCGATGAGCGGGCGGTTGGCGCGAGGGCTGCCGAACCGGGCGATCCGCACGATCGAGGAGAGCGGCGTGGTCGCGCCGTTCCCGGTGCAGAACTGGCTCACCGGACAGTTCCGTGCCGAAGCCGGACGGCGGGGGATGGGCGACCTCCAGTCGCTCTGGCTGGGCCAGGCGGCCTCGCTCTCGCGGTTCGCCGAGGCGCGAGAGGTTCTCGGTGAACTCGCAGCGGGGATCCCTTAACAAACACCTATCACAGTGCAACAATTGCGATAGCGCAATGATAGGAGGTGACGCTCATGTCTGCGTCATCCGAGCAGCAACCGCTCGTCGCGTCTGAGCGCGACGGGCTAGAAGGAAAGTACACCCAGGTCGAGCCGGAGACGGCCGAACCTCGGACAGTGCCAGGACAGTACACCGAGCACGACGGGACCGGCCCCGATGGGACCATCGTCGGAACATACATCGGAGCCGAGCGCGACGGCCACGGGCCCCTCGTGCGCAGTTCCACGATGCGCCACGGCAACTTCCCCAAAGCAGAGCACTGACGGCCATCGCCCCTGTCGGCCACCCCGTGCCGGCGGGGGCGATCCTTGCACCGGCGCAGAACTGGGTGTAGACCGAGAGCTGTCTGATTCCGGACGTCGAGCGAGCACTCAGGGGTGTGCATGACAGACAACGGACCCGCTCCCGAAGCGTCGACACCATCTGCAGCGCCGCCACCTGCGGCGCCGGCTACCGGACCCGCGCCGCGCCGGCGCAGGCCGTGGCTGGTCGCAGTCATCGCGGTCGTCGTCGGGCTGGTCGTCGGAGGGCTGCTCGGCTGGGGAATCGGACGCATCGGTGCCAACGCGGCCTCGACCCCGAGCGCGAGCGGTCCTGCGAGCGGCAACGGGAACACCTGCGACGCGATCACCGTCTCGAACCAGGTGCTCCCCGCGGTCGTGACCGTCTCCGCCATCGGGGAGTCGGGTGGGGGCACGGGCACCGGGGAGATCATCCGCAACGACGGCTACATCGTGACCAACAACCACGTGATCTCGGGGGCGGTCGCGGGCGGTACCATCAGCGTCCTCCTGTCGAGCGGTGTGCAGTCGCCCGCGAAGCTCGTCGGGCGCGACCCGCGGTCCGACCTGGCGGTACTGAAGATCGACGCGTCGTCATCGCTGCCGACGGTGCCGTGGGGGCAGTCCGCTGCAGTGGTCGTCGGCCAACCGGTCGTCGCGCTGGGAGCCCCGCTCGGACTCTCCGGTACCGTCACGTCCGGAATCGTCAGCGCCCTCGGGCGCACAGTGCCGGTTCCGAGCGACAACGGTCAGAACGCCATCCTAGCGAACGCGATCCAGACGGATGCGTCGATCAACCCGGGCAACTCCGGCGGCGCCCTGGTGGACTGCGCCGGCAAGCTCATCGGGATCAACTCCGCCATCGCGACGGTGCCGAATTCGGCCGGTCAGGCCGGCGGCGGAAGCGTCGGGATCGGCTTCGCCATCCCCGCGGACTTCGCGCACGCGATCGTCGACCAGATCATCGCCACCGGCAAGGTCACCTACCCGTACTTCGGCATCTCGGTGGCGCCCCTTCCGCCTGCCGCAGCACAGGAGCTCAACGTGCCCGGCGGACTCTACGTCTTCTCGGTGGTCGACGGCGGCCCCTCTGCGCAGGCGGGGCTGCAGGCCGGCGACGTGATCGTCGAGGTGAACGGCCACGCGGCGACGAGCGTCGATGTGCTCACGCAGACGGTCATGACGACGAAGGCGGGCACCTCGGTGCCGGTGAAGTATGTGCGCGACGGCCAGACCCACACGACATCCGTGACCCTGCAGAACCCCGCGTCCTGACAGGAAGTTCGGCAGGGAGAGCTGACGGCGGGGGGCTGGGGGGCTTAGATGCCCGCACCCCCAACGTGAAGCTCGCTAGGTCGAACGGGCAAGCCCATCCCGCCGCTGAACTCCGAGCAGCGTCAGTTGCCATCGACGATATGAGCCAACTCGACCGTCGGATCACTCGTGTCCCCCGAGGCAGCACACAACTCGATCTGGCGACCCGGCCAAGTAACCGTGACAACGACGGCGTTCGCGTCGCCATGCGAATGGTCTGAGACATTCGGGCCTTCACTTTGCGGGACAACCGACTTTGCGTTCATTGGCAAGGGCGCGATCGTGGTGCCGTCGCTCGACTTCGGATACTCGTCGGCGCACGCCTGGAACACGTTCGCGACATCGAAGCCGTTCACAGTGGCGACGGCAGGCGCCGGCTCATCAGTCGCATCAGGGGTGTCCGATGGGAGCGATGACGGCTCATCAGTCGGTGGCCCCACCGGGGCATCCGCCGCTGCCGTTGAATGGCTGTGGACTGTCGCCGCCGTGCAACCAGTCAGGCTAAGCCCGACGATCAACGCTGCCGCCGCGAGAACCGTAACCTTCATGTCTACCCCCATCTCATTGGGCCAGCATATGCGGCAAAGATACGCGACCGCGAAGGGCCAGCGGGTATTGCGCGTGCCGCGTCGGCGCCAGCCGATCTTCTTCCCCCCAAATCAGCAGCTCCTGCCGAACTGGCCTGACAGGATGGGGCCATGCCCATCCTGAACAAGGACATGCAGGTCTGCATGTCGCTCGCAGCCCGGCCCAGCAACCTCGGCACGCGGTTCCACAACTACCTCTACGACGAGCTGGGGCTGAACTTCATCTACAAGGCGTTCACCACCACCGATCTCGAGGGCGCGGTGCGCGGGATGCGGGCCCTGGGCATCCGCGGATGCTCGGTGTCGATGCCGTTCAAAGAAGCGATCATCCCGCTGGTCGACGTGATGGAGCCGTCGGCCGTCGCCATCCGATCGGTGAACACGGTCGTCAACGACGGCGGTGTGCTGACGGCCTCGAACACCGACTACGAGGCCATCGCCCAGCTTCTCGCCGAGCGGAAGGTCGACCCGGCCCAGCGCGTTCTGCTGCGCGGCTCGGGCGGGATGGCCTCCGCCGTGGCAGCGGCCTTCCGCGATGCGGGCTTCGACCGCGTGACCATCGTCGCGCGGAACGCTGCTGCAGGCTCGGCCCTGGCCGAGCGCTACGGCTTCCACTGGGTCGCCGAAGACCCCGAGCCAGGGTTCGACGTCCTCGTGAATGTGACGCCGCTGGGGATGCGCGGGGACGCGGAGGACGTGCTCGCGTTCGGTGCGGATCACATCGAGCGAGCGTCGACCGTGTTCGATGTCGTCGCGTTCCCGTCGGAGACGCCCCTGATCGCGGCCGGGCGCGCGGCGGGCGCGGACCTGATCACGGGCGCCGAGGTGATCGCCCTGCAGGCGGCGCGTCAGTTCGAGCGCTACACGGGCGTGTCCCTGACGCCGGAGCAGGTGGCCAGGGCAGCGGAGTTCTCGCGCTCCGAGTAAGTGTCAGAGGCGGAGCGCGGCCGTCAGGCCGAGGCCCGACCTGGCGCATCGGTCACGCGTGCAGCACGCGGGACTCAGCCCTCGTCGTCGGCCTCGGCGATCGCCTCGATGGCTGCCTCGATCTCGATGGCGAGCGCCTGGACGATGTTCCCGGTCGCCGCCGCGACGCGCGGGGTGCCGACGATCGGCGCGATCGCAGTGAGGACGCCGCGGATCGCCTCGGCGTCGAGTCCCACCTCGCCGGCCGCACCGATGTTCAGCACATAGGAGACCGGCGGTGCATCGACCGCGACGAGGGCCGCGATGCGGACCAGCATCAAGGTCTGGGGATCGAGGGAGGAGGCCGCAAGGGAATCTGCGGTCAGTTGGGCGATCAGGTCGAGAACGGGGGCATCGTCAGCCATGATGGGTTCCTTCGTCGTGTGGTGGATGATGAACGTCTCCATCGCATCGGAAGCCGCTGCAGCGCGCATCACCTCATCAGGGTGAAACGTGCCTCAGGCGCCTAGGCTGTGGCTCATGGCTGGGCGGAAAGGCTGGGCGATCCCTCCGGTCCAGCGCGTCGCCGGGGAGCGCCCGCATCCGTCCTGGGCCCGGCGCAATTTCGTGACGCCCCAGTTCGTCTCCGGCACCGTGCTCGTGAGCGTCATCATCTCGGTCGCCGACGAGAGTCGCGGCCTGGCCGACGTGTTCACGATCACCATCGTCAGTGTGCTGGTCTTCTGGGCGACCGACGTCTTCGTGCAGGCGGTCGCGGCCGAGGGCAGGCGACCGGATGAGCCCATCCACCTTCTCGTCTCCATGCGGTTCGCCCTGCACCGGGCGAAGGGACTCCTGTACGCCGCGGTCGTGCCGCTCTTCTTCCTGGTCGCAGGCGTCAACGGGCTGCACGGCGGAGAGGCCGCGTACTGGGCAGCGCTGCTCTCCGGCGTCGTCATCCTGGCGGCGGTCGGCTGGGTGGCGTTCTCGAAACGTGGCATCCCCTGGTACGGGCACGTTCTCGGCACAGCGGCGACCGCGAGTCTCGGCGCCCTGGCGATCATCCTCAAGATCCTCCTGAAGTAGCGGCGGCGGCGACTCCGCCCGGCGGATCAGTCGTCGAGGCTGCCCATCGTCAGGTTGACGACCGTCCCGGTCAGTCCGCTCGCGCGGTCCGACGCCACGAAGGCGGCGACGTTCGCCGCCTCGTCGAGGGCCATCGTGCGGCGCGGATGGGTCGTGCTCGCCAGGAAGGCCTCGAACTGCTCCCAGGTCATCCCGGGCGGCCTGGTCTCGTACGAGTGCCGCATCGTATCGGTCTCGGGGATACCATGGGGCCGGATCGCGACCACCCGCACTCCGGAGGGTGCGAGTTCGGCGGACAGGTCGCGCGTCATCGCCTCTTTGACCGCCTGTGCCGGGCCGTATCCGCCGTTCAGCAGCGTGCCTTTGCGTGCCGGCAGCGCGGAGAGCGTCATGATCACGCCCGACCGGTTCGGAACCATCCGCCGGGCCGCCAGCCGGGACGTCAGGAAGTACGAGGTCGCGTACGCGGTGATGGGCAGCACGAAGTCTTCGGCGGACAACTCGGTGAGCGGGACGCCGAGGACGGTCGTATCCCGGAGGCCGACGGCGTTGAACGAGATGTCGACGCGACCTGCCCTGTCGATCACGGATTGCAGGTGATCGTCGATCGCACGTTCATCCAGTGCGTCGACGTCCGCCGCTTCGGCCTTTCCTCCGGCCGCGGCGATCGAGCCGGCGACCTCGTCGACGGCTGCGCGGCGACGGCCGGTGACGTGCACTTCCGCCCCCTCCGCCGCGAACGCGCGGGCGATCGCGCCGCCGATGGCGCCTCCTGCTCCGTACACCACGGCCACTTTGTCGTTCAGCAACATCTCTGTTCTCCCTGTCGGTCTGTGACGTACCCTCGGATCGTCCGGGTCGTCGATGATGCAGACACCATGCGGTGCGGAAACTGGGCGCGCCGCGACCGCCCAGTTCCGTGGCCGCCCGGTGTCAGTACAGCTGTAGGCAGTCGAAAGAAGGGTGGCGCTGGGATGACCGTTGTCGCCGGTGAGCTGATGACCAGGGCGCGGGCCGGGGACGGTGATGCCTTCCGCGAACTGGTGGAACCGCATCGCCGGGAACTGCAGGTGCACTGCTACCGGATGCTCGGGTCGTTCCAGGACGCGGAGGACGCGCTCCAGGACACGATGCTGACCGCCTGGCAGGGCCTCCGCGGTTTCGAGGGACGTTCCTCCCTGCGCACCTGGCTGTACCGGATCGCGACGAACCGGTGCCTCAACGCGCGTCGTTCAGCCGCTCGCCGCCCGGCGAAGGAGTGGGACATCCCTGACGTCGAACCGCCCGAGCCCACGAGGATGGGCGAGATCGTCTGGCTCGAGCCATACCCCGATATCCTCCTCGAGGGTTCGGCGAACGTGCCGCCTGGGCCCGAGGCCCGCTACGAGCAGCGGGAGTCCATCTCGCTGGCGTTCGTGACCGCCCTCCAGATCCTGCCGCCGCGCCAGGTCGCCGTGCTCATCCTGCGCGACGTTCTCGGGTTCCATGCCGCCGAGGTGGCGGACATGCTCGGCACGACCGTCGAATCGGTGAACAGCGTGCTCAAGCGCGCCCGTGCCGGGCTTCGCCGCACGCTGCCGGAGACCGACCGGGAGGCCATGCCCGCCGTGGACTCACCCGAGGAACGCGCACTCGTGGCAGCGTTCACGCACGCGTACGAGTCGGGCGATGTCGACGCTCTGGTCGGGCTGCTCACCACCGATGTGCGCATGACGATGCCGCCGATGGCCATCGAATACCTCGGTCGTGAGGCGGTCGGCGCGTTCTTCGAGACGGTCGTCTTCCGTCCGGGAAAGATCTACGATCTGGTCCCGACGCGGGCGAACGGCCAGCCCGCCTTCGCGATGTACCTGCGGGTCCCGGCCGGGGGCATCCGCCACGGGGTCGGGTTCTTCGTGCTCGACGTGCGCAGCGACGGAGTGAGCGGGATCACCCGGTTCGAGGGCAGCGTGCTGCCGTCGTTCGGTCTGCCACGCTCGCTGCCCGCGTAGCCGAGCCCGCGAACACGCGATGCTTGCGTCGAGTCGTCGCTAAGGAACCTCTCCGCGCGGCGTTTCGGTCGGTTAGCGCCGACTCGATCGGGCGGCGAAGCCGTTAACTGCCATGGCGCGGCTTGCGCGGCGCCCCGTCCGACCGGTCATCGCGCGGACCGCGGTCGTCCCGCCTGGCTCCGCGGCCACGGTCGGGCCGGATCTCGATGAGCTTGCCGCTGATACGCGTGTCCTTGAGCTTCGCCAGCACTCCGCCGGGGAGGTCGGCCGGAAGCTCGACGAGCGAGAAATCGGGAAGGATCTTGATGGCGCCGAAGTCCTCGCGGCTGAGACCCCCCTCATTGGCGAGCGCCCCGACGATCTGCCGCGGCTCGACCTTCTGCCGCCGGCCGACCTCGATGCGGTAGGCCGCCATCGGACCGCTGCTCGGTCGGGCGCGGCGCTCCGGGCGCTCCGGCCGCCCTCCGCGATCGCCGCGACCGCTGCGGTCGTCGCGGGCGCCGCGGTCGTCGCCGGCCCGGTCATCCCTCTCGAAGCGGCGGGAGAGTGCGTCGTCGGCGGAGAGGAGCAGCGGCTCGTCACCCTGGGCGACGACCGCGAGCGCGGCGGCGACATCGGCCTCCGGCACGTCGTGGTGCTCGACGTAGTGCCCGATGATGTCGCGGAAATGATCGATGCGATCCGCCTGTGCGAGTGCTTCAGTGATCGCGTCGTCGAACCGGGCGAGGCGGGTGACGTTCACATCCTCGACCGTCGGCAGCTGCATCTGGGTGAGCGGCTGGCGGGTGGCCTTCTCGATGGCGGAGAGCAGGCGACGTTCGCGCGGGGTCACGAAACTGATCGCGGCACCGCTGCGTCCGGCCCGGCCCGTGCGGCCGATGCGATGGACGTAGGACTCCGTGTCGATGGGGATGTCGTAGTTGACGACATGGCTGATGCGCTCGACGTCGAGTCCGCGAGCCGCGACATCCGTCGCCACCAGGATGTCCAGTTTTCCCGCCCTGAGCTGTTCGACCGTGCGCTCCCGCTGCACCTGCGCGACGTCGCCGTTGATCGCCATCGCGGAGTAGCCCCTGGCGCGCAGCTTCTCGGCGAGCGTCTCCGTCTCGTTCTTGGTGCGGACGAAGACGATCATCCCCTCGAAGTTCTCCACTTCGAGGATGCGCGTGAGCGCGTCGACCTTCTGCGGATACGACACCATCAGGTACCGCTGCGTCGTGTTCGCCGAGGTCGTGGTCTTGCTCTTGACCGTGATCTCCTCGGGGTCGTGCAGGTACTTCTTCGAGATCCGCCGGATCTGCGCGGGCATCGTGGCAGAGAACAGCGCGACCTGTTTGTCGTCGGGGGTGTCGGCGAGGATGGTCTCCACATCCTCGGCGAAACCCATCTTCAGCATCTCGTCGGCCTCGTCGAGCACGAGGTACTTGAGCTCCGAGAGGTCGAGCGTCCCCTTCTCGAGATGGTCCATGATGCGACCGGGGGTGCCGACGACGACGTGCACGCCGCGCCGCAGCGCGGAGAGCTGGATGCCGTAACCCTGGCCGCCGTAGACGGGAAGGACGTGGACGCCGCGGATGTGGGCGGCATGCTTCTCGAACGCCTCGCAGACCTGGAGTGCGAGTTCGCGGGTCGGGGCGAGCACGAGGGCCTGCGGGGACTTCTGGGACGTGTCCAGCCGGGAGATGATCGGCAGCGCGAACGCGGCCGTCTTGCCGGTGCCGGTCTGCGCGAGGCCGACGACATCGCGGCCGGCCAGAAGAAGAGGGATGGTCGCGGCCTGGATGGCAGACGGGGTCTCGTAGCCCACATCCTTGAGAGCCTTCAGCGTCGCATCGCTCAGCCCGAGCTCGGAGAAGGTGATCGCTTCGCTGGCAGTGTCTGCCTCGCTCGGCGCTGTTTCGGGAGGCGTCATCCTCCAACGGTAGTCCTTCGAACCCTAGCCATCCGCACCCGAACGGGTCGATGATGGGTTCGTGGACGAACGCGCTGCAGCGATCGGTGCCGGGTCATGAACCCGGCAGCGCGACGTGTGCAGCGCATCTACCTCACTCTGCTTCTCGGCAACACGCTGGCCGCATCGTTCATCTGGGGGATCAACACGATCTTCCTGCTCGACGCCGGACTGACGAACTTCGAAGCGTTCGCCGCCAACGCGTTCTTCACAGCAGGAATGGTGATCTTCGAGATCCCGACCGGTGTGGTCGCCGACACGATCGGCCGCAAGGCGTCCTACCTGCTCGGAACGATCACCCTGTCCGTCACGACGGGCCTGTACTGGCTGCTGTGGCTCTGGCACGCGCCATTCCCGTGGTGGGCGCTCGTCTCGATCCTGCTCGGGCTCGGGTTCACGTTCTTCTCCGGTGCGGTCGACGCCTGGCTCGTCGATGCGCTGGCGTTCACGGGCTTCACCGGGAGCCTCGAGTCGGTTTTCGGAAGAGGCCTGGTCGTCACGGGCATCGCCATGTTCACCGGCTCCGTGCTCGGCGGGGTGATCGCTCAGGCGACCAACCTCGGGGTCCCGTTCCTGATACGCGCGGGAATCCTCATCGTGATGCTGGTCTTCGCTGCCTTCGTGATGAAGGACCTCGGGTTCGCGCCCGACAAGTCGATGGGTCCGGTCAAAGCGACCAGGAACATCCTGCACATGTCGATCGAGCACGGCCTCAAGAGGCGCTCCGTGCGTTACGTGATCCTGGCCGCGCCCTTCGCATCCGGCGTCGGCATCTACGCCTTCTACGCTCTGCAGCCCTACCTGCTTCAGTTGTACGGCGACAAGACGGCGTACTCGGTCGCCGGTCTCGCGGCCGCGATCCTGTCGTTGTCACAGGTCGCCGGTGGAATGCTGGCGTCGCGCGTGCGCAGGCTGTTCGCGCGTCGCACCAGCACGATCATCGGAGCCTCGATCGCCAGCGTCGTCGCCCTCGTGGTGCTCGGCGTGACGAGCATGTTCTGGCTGGCCGTGGTGTTCCTGGTGATCTGGGGCTTCGTCTTCGCAGTCTCGGGGCCGATCCAGCAGTCCTACATCAACGACATGATCCCCTCGAAGCAGCGTGCGACGGTGCTGTCGTTCGAATCGCTGTTCGGGAGCCTGGGCGGTGTGTTCATCCAGCCCGCGCTCGGCCGCGCAGCGGACCTGTGGGGCTACGGAACGTCGTTCGTGATCGGCGGGGCGATCCAGCTGATCGGCATCCCGTTCCTCTTCGCCAGCAGGCGGCAGCACGATCCAGCCGATACCAACACAACGCGTGATGAAGCGGCCCCGGCCGCACCGGAGGTGGCGGAACCATGAGAACAGGCATCGCAGTCATCATTTCGTTCGTCCTCTTCGTGGGAGGGATCGTCGTGCTCGGCTATGCGACGACCCTGCCGGCGTGGCAGGGCCTCACCTTCTTCGGCGGCATCGTGTGCATCGCGCTGTCGATCGCGATCCCGGTGCACGTGCTGCCGAAGCTCGACTGACCCTGCGCATCACCCTGGCCGGATGACGACAGCCTCATCCGCCGGTCCTATCGTGAGGTCATGAGCCGCACGCGCGGCCGTTCCCGAGCGGACAGGGGCCGACCATGACCGGCGAGCAGACCGGCGCTGCAGACAAGACAGAGGCATTCAACGGTCGCCTCGCGCTGCTTCTCGCGATGGCGATGTTCGTGCTCGTCGTCGACACGTCGATCATGAACGTCTCGATCTCGGCGGTGGTGCGCGACCTCAACTCGACGGTGAGCAGCGTCCAATCCGCGATCGCGCTCGAAGCGCTGGTTTCGGCGGCGTTCATCCTGATCGGGAGCAAGATCGGCGACCTGATCGGCCGCAAGCGCGCCTACGTGATCGGACTCCTGGCCTATGCGGCCGGTGCCATCGCGATGACCTTCGCGCAGACGATCCTGGCGATCATCGTCTTCTGGGCGATCATCGGCGGGCTGGGGGCGTCGCTGCTCCTGCCGGCGATGCAGTCGCTCATCCACGGGAACTTCCGCGGTGCGGGCCAGACCCGCGCGTATGCGCTCGTCGGCGCATCCGCTGCGATCGCCGCGGCTGTCGGGCCTCTCCTCGGCGGGTTCATCACCACCTTCCTGTCGTGGCGCGTCGCCTTCGCGCTCGAAGCCGTCATCATCGCCGTCGTGCTCCTCGGCATCAAGCTCGTCCACGATGTGCCGTACACCGGTTCGCGCTCGGTCGACTGGGTGGGCTCGCTGCTCTCGGTCGTCGGGATGGGCGGCATCGTGCTCAGCATCCTCGCCTGGCAGGAAGGCCTCGGCTCGGTCGGCCTGCTGCTGGCGGTCGGCATCCTCGGGCTGGGCGGACTCGTCTTCTGGCTCCGTCGGCGTAAACGGCTGAGCAAGGCCACGCTGCTCGACCCGGAGCTCTTCAGGTCCAAACACTTCCGGTTCGGTATCTCGCAACAGATGCTCCAGCAGATCGCGCTCGGCGGAACGATGATCGTCTTACCGATCTACCTGCAGATGGTGTTCGAGTACAACGCCCTGCAGGCGGGCCTGTCGATCGCACCGCTGTCGCTGACGATGTTCGCGATCGCGGCTCTCGCCGGTCGTCGTGCGGGGCGCCGCAGACCGGTGGTGCTGATCCGCTGGGGCTTCGCCCTGCTGTCGCTCGGCCTCATCATTCTGATCCCCATCGTGCCGCGCGCCGACTCGGGGTGGTGGTTGCTCGGGCCGCTCGTCATCGCGGGGGCCGGCCTCGGCTTCCTGGTGTCGCAGCTGAACAACTACACGCTGTCGCCGATCTCGGATGAGCGGGTCAGCGAGGCGGCGGGCGTGAACTCCGCGGCCGGCTCGTTCGGGCTGTCGTTCGGCCTCGCGTTCGCCGGGGCGATCCTGCTGGCGGCTCTCGTGCCGATCTTCTCGGGGATGGCCACCTCGAGCACGGTGCTGCCCGAGTCGGACCAGCAGCAGGTCGTGCAGACCCTCGAGCACGACGCCCAGGTGATGAGCAACACCCAGCTCGAAGAGCAGCTGGCCGGCCAGCCGCAGGACGTCAAGGACGAAGTGATCCGCATCAACACGGAGGCGCGGCCGATCGCCCTGCAGATCGCGCTGCTCGTCCCCCTCCTGGCCGGGCTGATCGGGTTGTTCCTGTCGTTCCGGATGCTGCGGCTGCCCGACATCCAGATCAAGGAGATGCCGGCGCTCTAGGCGCCACCCGCCGAATGCGTCGCGCGCGTTTCGGGATGCTCTCATTTGGCTGAGTCCGGACCAATCGTCCCGGCGCGGGTTTAGCCTGAAAAGGTGACCAACTCGGTGACCCAGGCTCCACCCATCACGACACTCGGAGAGCTGCGTGCCTCCGGTCATGTGCAGAAGCCGCTGCGGGTCGAAATTCGCGACAACCTCCTGGCGAAACTTCGGGCCGGTGAAGACCCCTGGCCGGGCCTCCACGGTTTCGAGTCCACCGTCATCCCGCAACTCGAACGCGCCCTCATCGCCGGCCACGACGTCGTGCTCCTGGGCGAGCGCGGACAGGGCAAGACGCGCATCCTGCGAACGCTCGGCGGCCTGCTCGACGAGTGGACGCCGGTGATCGACGGGGCGGAGCTGGGCGAGCATCCGTACGATCCGATCACCCACGAATCCCAGCGCCGGGCCCTGGAGCTCGGTGACCGGCTCCCGGTGGCGTGGCGGCATCGCGACGAGCGCTACGTGGAGAAGCTGGCGACGCCGGACACGTCGGTCGCCGACCTGATCGGCGATGTCGACCCGATGAAGGTTGCGGAGGGGCGTTCCCTGGGCGATCCCGAGACCATTCACTTCGGGCTGATCCCGCGCAGCCACCGCGGGATCGTCGCGATCAACGAACTGCCGGACCTCGCCGAGCGCATCCAGGTCGCCATGCTGAACGTGATGGAGGAGCGCGACATCCAGGTGCGCGGTTACGTGCTGCGCCTGCCATTGGATGTGCTGGTCGTCGCGAGCGCGAACCCCGAGGACTACACGAACCGCGGCCGTATCATCACGCCGCTGAAGGATCGGTTCGGCGCGGAGATCCGCACCCACTACCCGACCAGGCTGGACGCCGAGGTCGCCGTGATCCGGCAGGAGGCCGACCTGGTCGCCGACGTTCCCGACCACCTGATCGAGATCCTGGCCCGCTTCACCCGCAACCTCCGCGAGTCGTCATCGGTCGACCAGCGCAGCGGTGTGAGCGCGCGGTTCGCGATCGCCGGAGCGGAGACCATCGCGGCGGCGGCGCTGCACCGGGCGACCCTTCAGGGTGAGGATGACGCGGTCGCGCGGGTGGTCGACCTGCAGGCGGCGGTCGACGTGCTCGCTGGCAAGATCGAGTTCGAGAGCGGTGAGGAGGGGCGCGAGTCCGATGTGCTCACCCACCTGTTGCGGACGGCGACGGCGGATGCGGTCCGGCAGCACTTCGGCGGGCTCGACTTCGGTCCTCTGGTGGCCGCGATCGAGGACGGCGCCATGGTGACCACCGGTGAGCAGGTGGCGGCGCGGCAGTTCCTCGACGACCTCCCGGTGCTGGGCGAGTCGGAGCTGTACGACGACATCGGCGACCGGCTCGACGTGCAGAGCGACGGCGAACTGGCGGCCGCGATCGAGCTCGCCCTCGAAGGCCTGTACCTGGCCCGCAAGGTCGGGAAGGACACGGACGGGATCGAGACCGTCTATGGCTAGGGGACGGACGCACTTCCGGCGGTACGACGGCGGGGACCCGCTCGCGCCGCCGGTCGACATCGCCGAGGCGTTGGATGCTATCGGCGAATCGGTCATGGGCGGAACCTCGCCGGAGCGCGCGATGAACGAGTTCCTGCGCCGGGGCGGCAGGCACCAGACCGGGCTCGACGACCTGGCACGACGGGTGGCCGAGCGCCGCCGCGACCTGCTCCGCCGGCACAACCTCGACGGCACGCTCAACGAGGTGAAACAGTTGCTCGACCATGCCGTGCTCGAGGAGCGCAAACAGCTCGCCCGCGATGCCCTCATGGATGACGACGATCGCGCGTTCGCGGAGATGCGGCTGGAGAACCTTCCCGCGTCGACGGCGGCTGCGGTGACCGAGCTGAGCGACTACCAGTGGCAGTCGCCGCAGGCGCGGGCCGACTACGAGAAGATCAAGGACCTGATGGGCCGCGAACTGCTCGACCAGCGGTTCGAGGGCATGAAGCAGGCGATGGAGAACGCGACGGATGAGGACCGGGCGGCGATCAATGACATGCTCACCGACCTCAACACACTGCTGGAGAAACATCGACTCGGTGAGGACACCCAGCAGGACTTCGACGACTTCATGTCCAAGCACGGCGACTTCTTCCCCGACAACCCGCAGAACGTCGACGAGCTGATCGACTCGCTCGCGAAGCGCTCCGCGGCGGCGCAGCGGATGCTCAACTCGATGACCCAGGAACAGCGCGACGAACTGATGCAGCTCTCCGCCCAGGCGTTCGGCACACCGGAGCTGATGGACTCGCTGTCGCAGCTCGACGCCAACCTGCAGGCGCTCCGGCCGGGGGAGGACTGGCTCGGCTCGCAGCGTTTCGACGGCGAACAGTCGCTGGGCCTCGGGGACGGCACGGGCGTCCTGCAGGATCTGGCGGACCTCGACGAGCTCTCCGAGCAGTTGTCGCAGTCGTATCGAGGCGCGCGGATGGACGACATCGACCTCGACACGCTCTCGCGCCAGCTCGGCGATGAGGCTGCGATCTCGGCACGTACGCTGCGCGAGCTGGAGAAGACGCTGCGCGAGAGCGGAACGCTGCGCCGGGACTCGGCGGGCGCGCTCAAGCTCACCCCGAAAGCGATGCGCCAGCTCGGAAAGTCGCTGCTGCGGGACATCGCGACGCGCTCCTCCGGGCGGCAGGGGCAGCGGGAGCTGCACCAGGCCGGTGCAGCGGGGGAGTCGTCGGGAGCGACGCGCCCGTGGGAATTCGGCGCGACGGAACCATGGGACATCCCGCGCACCATCCTGAACGGCGTCCGCCGACGCATCGGCGACGGGGGAGGCCGCCTGGTGGCGGTCGACGACATCGAAGTGCAGGAGACAGAGGACCGGACCCAGGCGGCGGTCGCCCTGCTCGTCGACACGTCGTTCTCCATGGCGCTCGACAACCGGTGGATCCCGATGAAGCGCACGGCGCTGGCGCTCCACACGCTCATCCGGTCCCGCTTCCGCGGCGACCACCTGCAGCTGATCGGCTTCGGCCGCCACGCCGAAGTGATGGACATCGAGCAGCTGACCGCCCTCGACGCGATGTGGGACAAAGGGACGAACCTGCACCACGCGCTGCTGCTCGCGAACCGCCACTTCCGCAAGCATCCGAATGCCCAGCCGGTGCTGCTGATCGTCACCGACGGCGAACCGACGTCTCATCTCGAGCCGGACGGTTCGGTCAGCTTCTCCTACCCTCCCCATCCGCGCACGATCATGCGGACGTTCGAGGAGCTCGACAACTCCGGGCGGCTGGGCGCGCAGACCACGTTCTTCCGCCTGGGCGACGACCCGGGGCTGGCCCGGTTCGTGGCGTCGATGGCCAAGCGGGTGTCCGGTCGTGTGGTGGCGCCGGAGCTGGACGATCTGGGTGCGGCGGTCGTCTCGTCGTACCTGGGGTCGCGCGCATCCGCCCCCGACGCGGATTTCGGCAGCGAATACGGCGAATGGTTCGGCGGCCGCGGCTTCTGGGTCGGCGGTTAGGCGAACCTCGCGCGAGAAAGCCGTGTTTTCCACGCTGTGCGCCCGCAACGGGCTGCGCACGATTGAGAAATGAACACTGTCGCAGAACTTCTGCCGCCTCCGTCACGACAGCTGAGTAGAGTGTCGCCCGTGGAACAGCGAATCGGCGAGGCCGCGCTGCGCGATGGAACCAGCGTCGCCTACGCCGCCAGCGGGGATGGCCCACTGCTCGTCTGCGTCCCCGGATGGGTCAGCCACCTCGACCTCGGCTGGTCGACCCCGCCCGAGCGCGGATTCTACGAAGCGCTCGCACACGACCGCACCGTCATCCGCTACGACCTTCCCGGATGCGGCTTGTCCGGCCCGCATCGAGGCGCACCCTCGATCGCGCTGGAACTCGAGACGCTCGACGCCGTGGTCGAGGCGGTCGGCGGCGTACGCTTCGACCTCTTCGGCGCCTCGCTCGGGGCCGCGGTCGCCGCGCGGTGGACGGGCGCGCATCCGGATTCGGTCGACCACCTGGTGATCTACGGAGCATGGGCGGACGGCGCGCAGATCGCCCCTCCGGACGTGCAGGAGCACGTCCTGGGGCTGGTCGCCGCCAACTGGGGTCTCGGGTCGGATGTGCTGGCCGACATTTTCGCGCCCGACGCGGACGCGCGGACCCGCGCGATGTTCGCCCGTTATCAGCGTGCGTCGGCATCCGCAGCGACCGCCCGCGATCTCCTCGCCCTCTCTTATCGGGTCGATGTGTCCGCTGCCCTCGGCGCGATTCGCGTGCCCACCACGGTCATCCACCGTGAGCACGATCGCGCGGTGCCGGTCGCGCAGGGACGGGCTGTCGCCGAACTCATCCCTGGGGCCCGTTTCGTCGCGCTGCCCGGCCGGGCCCACCTGCCGTACGTCGGCGATGTGGATGCGCTCGCCCGCGAGGTGCGGCGTGCCCTCGGGCTCGGACCGCTTCGCAGCCACGCGCTCCCGACCTTGACTCCGCGCCAACGGGAGGTCGCCGCTCTCGTCGCCGACGGCATGACCAACCGCGAGATCGCGGCCAGGCTCACCATCACCGAGCGCTCGGCCGAGTCGCACATCGAGCGGATCTGCGCGCGCATGGGCTTCCGTTCACGCTCCCAGATCGCCGCCTGGTACGCGGCGCTGCCGCCCGACGGCTTCGTCGCCTGAAGACGGGAACGGAACGATGGACGACAACGTCGACATCGCGGTTCTCGGCGCTGGCATCGCCGGAGTCGGGGCCGCGTGGCAGCTTCTCGAGAACGGCTTCACCGATTTCGTCGTGCTGGAACGCGCCGGCGAGGTGGGAGGCACCTGGCGGGACAACACCTACCCAGGCGCCGCGTGTGACATCCCGAGCGACCTCTATTCCTTCTCGTTCGCGCCGAACCCGTCGTGGAGTTCCGTGTTCGGCGGGCAGCCCGAGATCCTCGACTATCTGAAGGCGGTCTCCCGGAGGCCGGGACTGCGCGAACGGATCCGGTTCGGATGCGACGTGCTCGAAGCCGCCTGGAACGCCGGGGAACGCCGATGGAAGATCGTCACGTCGGATGGCACGGTGACCTGCCGCGTCCTGCTCTCCGGGCATGGACAACTGGTCGATCCGCACCTGCCGCCGATCGAGGGACTCAGCTCTTTCGCCGGCCCGAGTTTCCACTCCGCGCGCTGGGACCACTCGGTCGAGCTCAGCGGCACGCGGGTGGGGGTGATCGGAACCGGCGCGTCCGCCATCCAGATCGTGCCGGCACTGCAGCCGACAGTGGGGGAGCTCACTGTCTTCCAGCGGACGCCTCCGTGGATCATCCCGCGCCACGACCGGACGACCAGCGGCCGGCGCCGGCGCCTGTTCGCGGCGGTCCCGGCCCTGCAGTGCGCCCGCCGGGCGCTCACCTTCACCGTCTACGACAGCAGGTGGTTCGGGTTCGCGCACCCGCGCCTCGGCCGTGCGATCGAACTGCTCGCCACACGGCACCTGCACGCGCAGGTCGCCGATCGCGGGCTCCGCGAGCGACTCCATCCGGACTACCGCGTCGGCTGCAAACGTGTGCTCGTCTCCGATGACTTCTACCCGGCCGTCCAGCGGCCGAACGTCGACTACGTGACCGACCGCGTCGAACGGATCACACCGGATGGAGTGGTCACCTCCGACGGCGCGCGGCACCCGCTTGACGTGCTGGTCTTCGCCACCGGTTTCGAGCCGACGCGACCCCGGATCGCGGAGCACATCGTCGGAGCGGACGGCACGACGCTGGCGGATGCCTGGAGCGACGGGATGTTCGCCCTGCGCGGCGCGACAGTGCCCGGCTTCCCGAACCTCTTCTTCCTGCACGGACCGAACGCCGCGCTCTCGCATAACAGCGCGGTCTACATGATCGAGTCGCAGATCGGCTACGCGCTCGACGCGCTGCGGCGGATGCGCGGCGATGCGGTGGCGGATGCGTTGCCGGAGTCCGTCACCGCGTACTACCGGTCGCTCGGTCGCGCCTTGACCGACGGGGTGTGGTCGAGCGGATGCGGGAACTTCTTCCTCGACCCGGGCAGCGGGCGCAACACGGTGCTGTGGCCGGGCAGGGCGGCATCGTTCCGGCGCATGGTGCGCCGGTTCGACCCGAGCGAGTACCGGATCGCGTGAGAACCGCGAACTAGCCGCAGAGCCCGACGCCCGGCGAGGTGAGGACCACCGAGCGGTTCTGCTGGGCGAGCGCGTCCGAGTACGCGCCGCTCGCATCCGTCTCGCTCTTCCAGCCGCACCAGTCGTGCCCGACGCCGGCGGTCTGGAGGAGGGATGCTGGCACGCCCAGCTGCACGAGCGCGGCCTTCACCGCATCCGCCCGCTGCCGCGACAGGGCGAGATCGGCGGTGTTCGTCGTCGCCTGGTCCTTCGACGCGGTGCCCGTGATCGTGACCAGCTGGCCGTTCTGCTCGATCGACGGCACCAACTGGGCGAGGACGCCCTGCGCCTTCGTCGGATCGGCGAACGTCGCGGTGTCCTTCACGAACAGCAAATCGCTGTTGCGGATGACGATCGGATGCGTCCAGTCTGTCTTCGTCTGCACCGATTCGATCGGCACGGTCGAGACCTCGGGCAGGCCGGAGACCGCGGTTCCGGAGGACGGTTCCGGCAGCAGCGACAGCGTGCCGCCCGCCGCCCTGATGATCGCCGTCCAGACCGCGATGAGGTTGCTGCGCGCCGGGATCGTCAGGGGTGCCTGCGCACCGGCGACATCGCCCATGCCGGACCAGTAGACGGTGACGCCGTTGAGGTCCGTCGGCAGGAGATTGCGCGACTTCAGGTCGCTGACGACCTGGGCGGGCTCGGCGTAGAGCACACCGCTGGTCGCGAAGTCGAGCGGGTCGGTGGTCTGCAGCCCGCTGCCGACCACGAGCACGCCCATCGGCTTCGACCCGAGGTCGCGGGCGGCACGGTCGATCGACCCGAGGAAGTCGACCTGCGGCACCGTGGCCTTCAGGCCGTTGATGTACGCGGTGATCTGGGTGAGCTTGTTGCGCTGGTCGTTCTGGCAGACGATCGCATCCTGCGCCGTCGAGCCGACCAGGGTCGTCCCCATCACCTGCGGCGTGCCGGAGGGCACGACGACCGTCACGCTGCCGTTGCTCTTCGAGACGGCCGTGAGCTGTTCGACCGCCGAGGAGGCCAGCGTCGTCGCGGGGGCGTTCGCGGTGCTGCCGGCGACGACGCCCATGTTCCGTTTCTGCGACTGGTCGCACGCCGCGCCGGCGGCGGTCGCCGAGGCGCAGGCGGTCAGTCCGCCGCCGAGCGCGAGGACGGCGGCGATGGCGAGGCCGGCTCTGGCGATTCGACGGGTGATCATTCTTCGGTCCTTTCGGGGCCGGACGCGTTCGAGGTCTTCGGAGGCGTCCGGAGGCGTTCGGTCAGTCGGTGAGCTGCGACGGCTGTACGCTCGGCGCGACCTCGGGCGTCTCCGGGGTCGTCGGAAGGTCGGGCATCCGCCGCGCGCGCAGCTCCCGGATGATCTGGCTGGTGCTCTCCGGGTCGCGCTCGTGCTGGGCGAGACGGGTCGCCAGTTGCGCCCGGAGCAGGTCGACCCGCGCCGCGAACGTGATGCGCGCACCGGTGTAGCGCACCGCATCCTCGTGATCGAGGCGGAGCGCCTGCTGCGTCGCCTCGCGGGCCTGCACGGCTTCACCGAGGAGCTGGTCGCGGTAGAGGCGGAGCTTGTCGGCGTGGGAGTGCGCCTTCTCGGCCGCACTCAGCAGTGGACGTGTGGTGAGCCAGGCGACCATGAAGCTGACCGCGCCGGAGGTGGCCAGCACGCCGAGCATGAGGAACGCCATGATCGTGTCGGGCGCCGACCACGAGAAGCCGGTCGTTCCGGAGGAGGTCGAGCCTCCCACGAGGCCCGTCAGGCCGCCCGCGTTCTGGGCGTCGATGCCGGCCTTGATCCGAGCGATGGTGATCGCGGCGAGGATGGCGACCCAGACGAGAGACAGCCCGATCGCGAGGATCGACCAGCGGCGCGACATCACGCCCGCCTGGATCCGCCGCATCAGGATGGCGACGACGTGGGGGAGCGCGACGACCGCGAGCGAGATGCCGAGGGTGATCACGTACATCTGCAGGCCGATCGAGCCGTACTGGCTGTCGTTACGCAGCAGGAGCGTGAGCGCCTGCGCCAGCAGGATGTAGTCGACCGTGATCATGCCGAGCAGCAGCAGGTACACGAGCACGTGGGCGAACGGCGAGATGTGACC
This sequence comes from Leifsonia sp. Ger2509, assembly GCF_055231915.1. Classification (NCBI taxonomy): domain Bacteria; kingdom Bacillati; phylum Actinomycetota; class Actinomycetes; order Micrococcales; family Microbacteriaceae; genus Leifsonia; species Leifsonia sp. Ger2509. The sequence goes on along the minus strand of NZ_JBUYVB010000003.1, from coordinate 654,271 downwards.
TATCTGCGACCGGATCCGCGGCGGTTTCGAGACGATGTCCCTGGCCATGGTGTTCTCCTTCAGCCGATCACGCGTAGTTGTGCAGCTCGGGATCGCGCCCGAGGAGCTTGGCATCGAGGCGTTCGACCGCGAGGTCGGCGCGCTTGATCTGGTCGTCGGTGCGCACGATCGCCGCGCGGATCAGCTCTTCGCGCTTCTGGGAGTCCGAGACCCTCTCAGCGCAGGTCGCGACGTTGCGGCTGCGTTGGCGGTCGAGTTCGGCGATCCCCGCCCGCTCGAAAGCGGAGAGCTCGTGTTCGAAGACCTCGAGGGTCTCGACGTCGACGGCGTCGCGCATCCGTCGCAGCCGCCAGAAGAGGCGACGGCGGATGCGCCCCGTCTTGGGAACGTCGTAGTCGGCCACCGGCCGGTCACGTCTGGGCATCGGTTCTCCCTTGCCAGAGTTCGAGCAGTTTGGTCTGTTCCTTGGTCGTCAGCCAATCGGAGCGCCGCAGCACAGGGGCGCGGTCGACGGGGCGATCGTGGGTGCCGGAGCGCCGGTAGGCGCCCCAGTAGATGGCGATCTTCTCGTCCGAGTGGTCGTAGTACCGGCTCGCGCGCAAGCGGGCGGCCGTGAAGCGGGCCTGGATGACGGCCCTCAGCTCGTCGACGCGCCTGCGGCCCCGGCTGATGCGGCGCTCCAGCCTTCGCAGCTCTTCGAAGGTCGGCCCGTGACCTTCGGCGATGGCCTCCCGATCGGGCGGAGCGAGCTCGTCGGTCTTCGCTTCGTAGCTGGCGATGTCGTCGTCGAGTGCCCTGACGAGCATCCGGTACTCCGTGAGCTCCGCGCTGACACGCGAGTGGAAGCGCTGCTCCTCCCGGCGTGCGTAGCCGTTGGCGTGCGCCTGGATCGCCTGCACGGTCGGTGTGGACGGCTCCGCCTCACCGTCGAACCGCCCGGTCGACGCCCCCACCGCTGAGTCCTGCCGCGCAAGACGCTCGAGCCGCTTGCGGGAGATCATCCCGACGCGCAACGGTGCACGTGAGGCCCGGGGGACGTTCTGCGAACCAGTCGCCATGCCATCCACCCCATTCCTCGATCCCGGCACATACCGGCGGACCTCGAAGCGTACGCACAGGTCCTGACAAAGTTCTAGGGGATTGTCGAAGATCTCCCGATAATTCTCGTCAGGCTGCCGGGGGAGTGAGCCCGACTGCAGGCAGCAGGACGCCGTCGATCAGGGAGATGAGGTAGCTGCGGTCGACCGATTTGCGCTGGATGAGCGAGCGGTATGCGGCCATCGACGGAGTGAGCAGGGCAAGGGAGTCGATGTCGATGTCTGCGGAGATCTCGCCCCGTTCGACTGCGCGGCGGAGGAAGACCCGGTTCGCTTTGGCGCGGGGCTCCACGATCGCAGCGTTCACCGCGTCGGCGAGCTCCGGCGTGCGCGACAGCATCGACATCAGGCCGCCCATCACCTGGAGTTTCTTCTCGCTGTCCTCGATGGAGTGCGGCTTGATCATCGCGAGCATGTCGCCGCGGAGCGTCCCGGTGTCTGGAAGGTGGTCGAGGTCGAGGTCGGCGGTCTTCATGCACGCCACCGCCTCGACGACGAGTTCGCCCTTCGACGCCCACCGCCGGTACAGCGTGGCCTTGCCGGCCTTGGCGCGGTTGGCCACCATCTCGATGGTCATGCCGTCGTAGCCGGTCTCGGCGAGGACCTCCAGCGCGGCCTCGAGGATCTCGGGGTCACGGGTGTGGTCGCGTTTGCGGCCGAGCTTGGTCGGCTCTGCGGCCGCCTCGTTCTGGGTGAGGTCGAGCTGCGTCATTGCGGCCATCTCCCTTTGTGATCCGGTTGTTCTGATTCATTCTAACATTTATGGAACTTTTTATATCCGAAACTGCGTAGTTCCGGATATAGTGGTTCTCATGCCTCCCACAACATCTCCCACGTCCGTCGTCGCGCCGGCGCCCACCTCGGCCCGCCACTGGTGGACGCTCGCCACCGTCGGTCTGGCCCAGCTCATGGTCGTGCTCGACTCTACGGTCGTCAACATCGCGCTCCCGTCCGCCCAGGCGGACCTCGGATTCACGAACGCCGAACGCCAGTGGATCATCACCGCGTACTCGCTCGCCTTCGGCAGCCTCCTGTTGCTCGGCGGCCGCCTGTCCGACCTCATCGGGCGCAAACGCACTTTCATCATCGGCCTGATCGGTTTCGCCGGGGCGTCCGCTCTCGGCGGCGCGGCGAACACCTTCGGGCTGCTCGTCGGCGCCCGGGCGCTCCAGGGCGCATTCGGCGCCCTCCTCGCCCCCACCGCCCTGGCGGTTCTGACGACGACCTTCACCATCCCCAAGGAACGCGCCAGGGCGTTCGGCGTCTTCGGCGCCATCGCCGGCGCAGGCGGGGCCATCGGGCTCCTCCTCGGCGGCTTCCTCACCCAGTACTTCAGCTGGCGCTGGAGCCTCTACATCAACGTCTTCATCGCCCTGGTCGCGATCGTGGGAGCCATGCTCTTCGTCACGTCGGTTGCCCGCAGCGGGCCGCGGCCGAAGCTCGACATCCCCGGAACCCTGCTCGTCTCCGGCGCCCTGTTCAGCCTGGTCTACGGCTTCTCGAACGCAGAGACAGAGGGCTGGGACTCGCCGCTCACCTGGGGCTTCCTCGCTGCCGCAGTCGTCCTCCTGATCGCTTTCGTGGTCTGGCAGCGCCGGGCTGCGCATCCGTTGCTGCCACTGTCGATCGTCCTGAACCGCAACCGCGGCGCCGCCTTCATCTCGGTGCTCATCGCCGGGGCGGGCATGTTCGGAATCTTCCTCTTCGTGACGTATTACATGCAGACGACGCTGCACTTCACGCCCATCCAGACCGGCCTCGGCTTCCTGCCGATGATCGCGATGCTGGTCACGTCCGCGCAGCTGTCGACGAACATCTTCCTGCCGCGGTTCGGGCCGAAGGTCATGGTGCCGTTCGGGATGACGCTGGGAGCGATCGGGATGCTGTATCTCACCCATCTCGACCAGCACAGCAGCTACGCCGCGGACATCCTGCCTCCGCTGCTGATCCTCGGATTCGCGATGGGGTCGATCATGCCCGCATCGATCCAGACCGCGACGCTCGGCGTCGACCGGTCGTTCGCGGGGGTCGCCTCGGCCACCGTCAACACGAGCCAGCAGGTCGGCGGCTCCCTCGGGACCGCGCTGCTGAACACGCTCGCTGCGACCGCGGCCACCGACTACGTCGCGGCGCACCTCCCGCCGAGCCCGAGCGTGATCACGGACGCTGCAGTGCACAGCTACTCGGTGGCGTACTTCTGGGGCGCCTCGTTCTTCGCCGTCGGCGCCATCATCGCGGCCCTCCTGTTCCGTCGCCGCGGTCCGGTGGTCGCACGCGCCGTCCACGACGCAGCGCCGGCGGTCAGCGCAGCAGAACCGGCCGTCGTGCACTGACGTCCCGCGCGCTACGCACGCACGCCTGGCGGCGACCTCTCGGGGGGTCGCCGCCAGTGCTGTCAGCGCAGCAGCCCGAGCTCCTGCGCCCGGACGATCGCCGCGCTCCGGTTCGGCACGTCGAGCTTGCGGTAGATGTGGACCATGTGCGTCTTGATGGTGTTCACCGAAACGTAGAAGCGTTCTGCGAGCTCGCCGTTGGTCGACCGGCTCGGCAGGCAGGCGAGGATCTCGAGCTCGCGCTCGGTGAGCGGATCGCTGAGGGCGGATGCGGCGGCCGGCACCAGGGACTCGGTCGCCCGGGCCAGCACGCGTTCCACGAACGCGGAGCGTGCACCCGGCAACTGCGAGAGCTGGCCGACAACGTGCGGACCCCCGCGGAGGAAGACGTCGACGAGGATATGCTCCTCCGCCAGCGCGACCGCCTTTCCGAGTCGGCGTTCGGCCGCGGCCGGCCGACCTTCCGCATCCGCGAGCCAGGCACGCAGGATCAGCCGCTCGACGACGACCAGTGGTTCCTCGCTCGGCGTTTCCGGACCGGCTTCGAGCAGAGCCCTCGCGCGTTGCGGCTGCTGGGCCGTCATCGCGGCGGCGGTGTGTTCGAAGCGCGTCGCCGGGGTGTCCTGGGTGTCCGATTCGGCCGACCACGGGAGCGCATCCCGCCCCGACAGCCGGCGTTCGCGCTGGCGCACCGCGGTCAACCGATCGCGCACCACGGGCGGCGGCGGCCCCTCGGGCACGCCCGTCAGTTCTGCCGCGGTGTCGGCCTCTCCCAGCATCGCCCGGAGGAGGTGCGCGATCCACATGAGCTGGGTGCGCTTGTTCGCCACGGCGCGGGTGAGGCCCTTGGCGAGGCTGAGCTCCGCTCGCTCCGGCTCAGAGCGCTCGATGGCGGCGAGGCACTCGGCGAAGTACGCGTCGGCGGTCGACGGATGCTCGTCGAGGTCCGCCTCCCTGGCGATGGCCAATGCTTCCTGTGCGAGTTCTTCCGCACGGACCGTGCGCCCGCACCAGGCCTCGACGAGCGCGAGCGAACCGAGCGAACTGATCTGCCACGGTGCGTAGCCTGCTCCTTCGGAACGGGTCGCGCGCTCGAGCCAGCTGCGGGCCTCGACGAGGTCGCCGGCGAGGAAATGGGCGCGGCCCCCCGAGAACAGGGTCATCGTCAGCATCGAGTCGTGATCGGTGATCCCCAGCAGGTCGGGCGTTCGCGTCCCAGGGTTCGCTTCGAGGAGATCCAGCGAGCGGATCGCCGCATCCACCGATGCGTCCGGGTGCGGGCTCCACCATGCCTGGCCTGCGAGCACGGCGTGCGCGACGAGTTGCTGGCCGAGGGTCGCGTCGGGGTCGTTGATCACCCGGCGGAGCGACTCAACGGCGGTGACCGTCTGCCCTCCGAGCCCGCGGAGCACCCCGAGCAGCAATTGGAGGTCGAGCCGGTCGTGCACCACCGAGTCCGGTAGCTCGGCCATCCAGCGGCTCACGGTGGCCAGTTCGCCGTGCTCGAAGATCTCCGCCCCGCGCGTGCGCACCATCATGAGCGCCCGCTCCCACTCATGGGCCCGCAGAAGGTATTCGACCGAACGCTGTACGTCGCCGCGCGCCAGGTACCAGTCGGCCGTTCCCGCGAGGAGCGTGGCTTCTGCACCCGGCTCCTCCGCGCGCAGGTGGTACCGGAGCAGGTCGCGGAACAGGTTGTGGAAACGGAACCACTCGCGCCGGGTGTCCAGCGGGACGAGGAACATCGATTCGCGTTCGAGGGACTCGAGCCATGCCTGTGCGCCGTCCTCGCCGGTGACCTCGGTGATCAGCTCGGCCGACATCTCGTCGAAGGCGGACACCCTCAGCAGGCTCGTCCGCGTGCGGGAGGGCTGCACCTGCAGGACTTCGTCGGTGAGATAGTCGGCGATCATCCGGTCCGTCCCGCCGAACTGCTTGATGAACTCTTCGGGATCGTCATGCCCTTTGAGCGTCATCGCCGCCAGCTGGATGCCCGCCACCCAGCCTTCGGTGCGGGCGACGAGGGTGTCGACGGATTCGCTGTCGAACTGGCGTCCGCAGAGTCGCACCAGAAGCTCGCTCGACGCCGCGGCGTCGAAAGCGAGGTCGGCGCTGCGCAGTTCGACGAGGTCGCCGTTCAGGCGATGACGGCTCCAGCCGAGGGGGAGGTCGACCCTGGTGGAGAAGACGGTGTGGATGTTCGGGGGTGAGAACTCGACGATCCGCTCGAGGTCGTCCAGCAGGCTCCGGTTGGTCAGGTGGTGCACGTCGTCGAAGATGATGACGGTCTCGGGCAGCGTGGCCAGACGCGCGGGCAGGAGCTCGAGGAAGGCCTCACCCAGGCGGCCTCCGGTGATCGCCACGGGGACGGACGCATCCAGGGGATCCGGGGTGGCGGCGGAGAGAGCCGAGGTCAGTCGGCCCCCGAAATGAGCCGGATCGTTGTCGGCCGCAGTGACGTCGAACCAGATGAAGAGCCGGCCGGGGTGGCCCTGCGCCCACTGCTCGAGAAGGACGGTCTTGCCCGCCCCTGCAGGCGCTACGACGAGCGCCAGAGGCTGCGACAGGACCCCGTCGAGCACTCCCCGAAGTGTCGGCCTGTCGATCGCGTGACGCGGAACGCTGCGGTTTGCACCCATAACCCAGCTCTCTCTATCTCCTTCAGTGTGTCAGGAGATGGGGTCGGTGGCTACACCCGAAGTGGGGTGAAGCCGAGGTATCACCCTTCTCGGATGATGCCATCGGCGTCCTGGTTCGTCGACACTGAACGGGAAGGGTCGGAGCCAGGTGGAAGAGGGCGTCGTGCTGAACGAAACGTACGAGATCGTGATCCGGGGGACTCTCAGCCCGGCCGTTCTCGGTGCGTTCCCTGGTTTCCATGTCAAAGAAGTGGACGAGGGTTTCACCCATCTGGTCGGAACCGTCCCGGACCAGGCGCGGCTCCACGGCCTGCTCGAGACCGTGGCCAGCCTCAACATCGAACTCGTCTCCGTGAACCCGCGCCCGCGCGACCTCACGGACGCCGACCACGAAACATCCACACGAAGGGAAGACACATGACAATCGCAGTTCAGGGCCGGATCACGCGTCGGGGAGTGGATCATGGCTGAGTTCGAATACGGACCGGTGGAGATCTTCCTCATCGGATTCGACGGCGAGCGGCCAGGACCGGATGTGGTCAACGCGATCGTCGACGTCGTCGAGAGTGGAGCAGTGCGGTTGCTCGACCTGCTCTTCGTGTCCAAGTCGGAGGAGACCGGCGACGTCGTCGTGCTCGAGATCGACGAGGTCGCCGATCAGTACGGACTCCCCGAGTTCGAGCTCCTCGAGATCGGCATCGCCGGTGAAGAGGATGTCGCCGATTTCGCCGATGACCTGGAGCCTGGAACGTCGGCGGCGCTGCTGGTCGTCGAGCACCTCTGGGCCCGCAACTTCGCCGAAGCCCTTTTCAACGCCGGTGGAGCGGTGCTTCGCACGGAGCGCATCCCGGCCCCGGTGGTCAACGAAATCGCAGCGCTGAGCAGCGCCGAATAGATCGACTGAAGGAGAAAGCTATGTTGGGTCGACGGATGGGGCGCGGCGGGCTGGTGCGCGCGGCAGCCACCACGGCGGTCGTGGCGGGCACGGCGACAGCCGTGTCGGGCGGGATGCGCAACCGGCAGAACGCGCAGCAGCAGCAGCAGGCGGAGGCGCAGGCCTACGAGCAGCAGCAGCAGCAAGCGCAGATGGACCTTGCGGCCCAGCAGGCGGTCGCGGCGCAGCAGGCGCAGATGGCCGCTGCCGCGCCTCCGGCTGCGGCGGCGCCGCCCGCGAACGACATGATGACGCAGCTGCAGAACCTCGCCTCAATGCACTCGCAGGGCATCCTGTCGGACGAGGAGTTCGCAGCCGCTAAAGCGAAGCTCCTCGGCTAGCGGGGGTGCTGGCCGAGGTCCGAATGGGTCAGGAACGGCTGGTGCGCTTGGGCGCGACCAGCCATTCCTGACCCTTTTCTGCGGATGGGCGAGGTCAGACCGCGGACCAGCCTCCGTCGGAGGGCAGGATCACGCCGTTGACGTTCACGCCGTCGTCGCTGAGGAGGAACGTGATCGACGCTGCGAGCGCATCCGCCTCGACCGGGTCGGGCAGCACCGTCATCGCGAGCTGGACGCGCTCGGCCCCGAGCGCTGAGGCGAAGCGCGCCTCGATGTTGGTGATGGTCGGCCCTGGGGCGACCGCATTCACGCGGATTCCGCTCGGCCCGTACATGAATGCGCTGCTCTTGGTGAGGCCGGCGACGGCGTGCTTGGAGGCGGTGTACGCCGCCCCAGCTGCCGAGCCGCGCAGGGCGGCCTCGGAGGCGATGTTGACGATCGATCCGTAGGCCTGGACAAGCATCGTGGGGACGACAGCCCGCATCAGCTTCATCGTTCCCTCGACGTTGATCGAGAAGACCCGGCGCCACACGTCGTCTCCGACCTCGTGCACGGGGGTCATGTCGTCCATGATCCCGGCGACGTTGGCGAGACCGTCGATCGTTTCGCCCGCTGCGGCGACGATCGAGGCGATCGCGGCGTCGTCGGTGATGTCGCCGGCAACGGGGATGATCTGCGCGGCAGGGAGCTCGGCGACGAAGGCGTCGAGACGCTCCTGCGAGATGTCGACCGCGATGACGCGGCCTCCCTCGCGGGCGATTCGGGATGCGGTGGCCCGGCCGATGCCGGAGCCCGCCCCGGTCACGATGACGGTCTTGCCACTGAAGCGACCTTCCGTCGGCTTCTCGACCCAGACCGGGGTCTCGGCCACCGGCGCGGCCGGCTCTGCGTCGGTTTCGTCATCGGCGTCGTCCGCACCGGCGGACTCGGCCCCGGACGCGGATGCGGCGGCGGCGCGCTGGACGAGATCATCGACCATCTCGGCCGTGAAGGCGCCCTGGCTGAGCTTGATCAGCCGCTTCAGCGCCAGGCGGCGGACGGGCTTCATCACCGAAGCGTCCTGGCCGGACTGCGCGAGCAGCTCGGTGATGATCGGGCCGCCGATCGGGTCGTCGAGCCAGGTTCCGATCGACGAGTCGCCGGTGAGCTGGGTTTTCTTTGCCATGGGGTTGTTCCTCCTGATATGTGGGGAGCGTCGTCGGGCGCTCAACCGGACAACGTTGTCCGGTAGTACGCTACACCCGTGCCGGAGAAGACGAAAACGAACCGCGGCCCCAGTGCGGGCCCCGCGAACAGGCATGCGCTCATCGTCGCCGCCCGCGAGGTCTTCGCGGAGTCCGGCTACAGCGCCCCGCTGAGTGCGGTGGCACGCCGGGCGGGCGTCGGGCAGGGGAGCCTGTACCGCCATTTCCCCGACCGGATCGCCCTCGCGGTGGCCGTCTTCGACGACAACATCACTGAGCTCGAGGCGCTGGCGGCCACCGAGGATGTGACGCTCAGTGACCTCTTCGACGCTGTCGCCCAGCAGGCGCTCGGTTCCACAGCGCTCATCGAGGTGGTCTCGTCGGGTGGCGGGGATCCCCGGTCCGACCATCTGGGCGAGCGCGTGAACGCGGTCGTCGAGACGATCCTCGTGCGTGACAGCGCTGCCGGTCGGATCGGCACGCACGTGACGAGCGCCGACGTCATGCTCGCCTTCACGATGCTCGCCTTCCTGCTGGCACGGACGCCGGCGGATGAACGACCCGCCGCCGCCGCGCACGCCCGGTCGATCTTCCGAGCGGCCTTCGCGCCGCGGACAGCAGGCGAGTGACCGACCCTCGTCACTCCAGGAGCGCTGATTCGAGGGAATCGGCGACGTACCGGCCGAAACGTTCGGGTGACCACCCGGAACGCAGAACGAGGAGGTCGAACAGCTCCGGCGAACTGAATGCCCACATGACGTCGGCGGCCTCGTCGACCGTGACGCCGCGCCGGAGTGTTGCTCGGCCTGCCAGCCGCTGCGCGTTGTGCCGCATGCGAGCGCGCCGGCTGTCGTCGCTGTCGCGCAGCAGGGCGGCCATTTCGGGATCTGCGGCTGCGGCATCCCTGACCAGCAGATGGATGGGCGCGACCAGCGGAGCGACCTCGGCGGTCAGCGTGCCCCAGCCGCGGACGATCGTTCGCGCATCGACCTCGCTGTTCTGCAGTTCGTCGGAGCGCAGCGGGGCAGCGGTCGGTCCGCTGCCCAGGAGGCTCTCTTCGTAGATCGTTCTGACCAGGCCGCCCTTGCCTCCGAAGGTCTTGTAGACGGTGTCGATCGACAGTTGGGCGTCGTCGGCGATCGCCGCTATGGTCGTCGCCGCGTACCCGTCGGCGAGGAACCGTTCCCTGGCGGAGTGGAGGATGGCTGCGCGATTGCGGTTCGCCTGCGCCTTGCGCGCGCGGGAGTCGTAAGGCCGACGCTTCGATTCCGTGGACATGAGATTCATTCTATGCTACCGTATTGAATCTAGCCACTAATAATGGAATCGAGGCCTCCCATGCGAGGTTCGAACGACCCGCAAGCGGTCATCCGTCGGCTCGAGGTGGCGACGAACGCCCACGATCTCGCGGGGCTGACGGCCTGTTTCGCCGACGATTATGTGAACGTGACGCCCGCGCATCCTGGGCAGGGCTTCATCGGTTCGGCCCAGGTCGAACGGAATTGGTCGACCCTGTTCTCCGCGATGCCCGACCTGCAGTCGCACCTGCTTGCCACCGCGGTCGACGGCCCGACCGTGTGGAGCGAATGGGAGATGTCCGGCACCCGCCCCGACGGGTCCGCCCACCTGATGCGCGGCGTGATCGTCTTCACGGTGCACGCCGAGGTCATCGTGAGCGCGCGGTTCTATCTCGAGCCGGTCATCGAATCCGGCACCGGGGTCGACGCGGCGATCGCGCGCGCGACCGGCGCCGGTGGTCCCAGCGCGCGACCATGATCCTCGTCGTCGGCGCGAGCGGAACTCTCGGGCGCGCTCTCGTCGCCCAACTGGTGGCCCGAGGCGAGCAGGTCCGGGCGCTCACGCGGGATCCGTCCCGCATCCGGGACTCCGACGTCGAGGTCGCAGTCGCTGATCTTCGCGACGCCGAGGCTGTCGAACGTGCGATGTCGGGCTGCGACGTCGTGGTCCTCGCGGCGCACGGGTTCGTCGGTCCGCGCGGCATCAGCCCCGAAACCATCGACCGTGACGCGAACATCGCCGCGATCGGCCGTGCCGCGACGAGCGGTGTCCGCCACGTCGTCCTGGTCTCGGCCTACGGTGCGGCACCGGGGCATCCGATGAGCCTTCACAGGGCGAAATCCGCCGCCGAAACCGCGCTCAAGGCGAGCGGACTCGCGTGGACGATCATCCGTCCGACGCCGTTCCTCGAAACGTGGACCGGGATCATCGGGGCCCGGATCGACGACCGGCACCGGGCCATCGTCTTCGGCAGGGGAGTGAACCCCATCGATTTCGTCAGCGTCGCAGTCGTGGCCGACGTGATCGTGGCGGCGGTCTGCACGCAGTCGCCGCGGAACACCGAACTCGATCTGACGAGCGGGCGGACCCGCACCTTCACGGAACTCGCGGAAGAGGCGATCGCGGCGTCACCGTCGCCCGCCCGCATCCAGCACATCCCGCTCGGACTGCTCCGCCTGCTCGCTATCGCCGCGAAGCCGTTCTCTCCCGCGTTCGCGCGCCAGGCGCAGGCCGCGGTCGTCATGAACACGACCGACATGACGGCAGTCCGCGATCCGATGCCGTTTCATGCGCCCGCGCCGGACGGTCGGTGAGAATCGACACTCGGCGCGACTCGCCCTCACGTGTTCGTTGCGCTCCGTCCGCGGCGGGGAAGATACTGGGCTGACACCGGCTCCTGCCGGCCGCACGGCACGATCTCTACGGCTGCAGAAGCGGGGCAGAAAATGAAGAAGTGGTCGGTCGTCATCATCCTCGGTGCCGCACAGTTCGTGATGGTCCTCGACGGGACCGTCATGAACGTCTCGATCTCGACCGTCGTGGCGGATCTCAATACGACCGTGTCGGCGATGCAGGCGGCCATCACCTTCTACACGCTGACGATGGCCTCGGTGATGCTGCTGGGGGCGAAGCTGGGCGACCTGTGGGGCCGAAGGCGCGCGTTCGTGATCGGCTCGATCGTCTACGCGCTCGGGTCGCTGACCACGGCGATCGCTCCGAACATCGTTGTGCTGTTCATCGGCTGGTCGGTCGTCGAGGGCCTGGGCGCTGTGCTCGTGATCCCGGCGATCGCCGCCCTCGTGGCAGACAACTACACCGGGCACGACCGGATCACGGCGTACGCGATCATCGGCGCCACGTCGGGCGCCGCCGTCGCCGCCGGACCGCTGATCGGCGGCTTCGTCACCACCTACCTCAGCTGGCGGTACGTCTTCGTCGCTGAGGTCGTGATCATGGCGATCGTCGTGCTGTTCGCGCGCGTCATCGTCGACAGGGCGGGGCGTCGCGCCGAGCGCATCGACGTCTGGAGCGTGCTGCTCTCGGCCGCCGGCCTCGTGTTCGTGGTGCTCGGGATGCTGCAGAGCAAGACCTGGGGCTGGGTCACCCCGCTCGCGTCCCCGGAGATCAACGGGGTGCCGATCGCGCCGTTCGGGATCTCGCTCTCCGCCTGGCTGATCCTCCTGGGCGGGGTCCTGCTGTGGGCGTTCCTCGCCAGGCAGCGCCGGCTCGTCGCGACGGGGCGCCCGCCGCTGGTGCACGTGAGTCTCTTCGACATCCGCCAGTTGCGCAGCGGGCTGAGCGTCCTGGGCGCCCAGTACGCGGTCACGGCCGGCCTGTTCTTCATGGTTCCGGTGTACCTCCAGATGACGCTGGGGCTGGATGCGCTGCAGACGGGCATCCGGATCTTCCCGCTCTCGATCTCGCTCATCCTGTTCTCGATCATCGGCACGCGGCTGTCCCGTATCTGGTCGCCCCGGCGGATCGTGCGGGTCGGGCAGTGGATCCTCGTCGGCAGCGCCATCCTGCTGCTCGCTGCCGTCTCGCCCGACCTTCAGAGCCTCCTGTTCGGTATCGGCATGTTCCTGGCCGGCGCCGCGCTCGGCCTGCTGGCCTCCCAGCTCGGCGCGGTCAACATGTCGAGCGTGTCGGAGAAGGAGACGAGCGAGGTCGGCGGCCTGCAGGGCGTGTTCCAGAACCTCGGTTCGTCGCTCGGAACCGCTCTGATCGGGTCCATCCTCATCGGGGCCCTGACGACGTCGTTCGCGTCGGGGGTCGCCGCGAGCTCCCTGCCGGACGACGTCAAGTCCACGATCAGCGAGCAGACGCAGGGCGGCGTCGCGATCGTCCCGGCGGCGACAGTCACCGAGATCGGCAAGGAGAACGGCCTGACCTCCGACCAGTCGGACCAGCTCGCGAGCATCTACACCGACTCTCAGCTCTCGTCGCTCGGTGTCGCGTTCTTCGGCCTGATCGCGATCACGTTGCTCTCCCTGCTGCTGTCCAAGGGCATCCCGACCGAGGTGGCCGGACGCAAGCGAGATGAGGCGAAGACAGGGTGAGCCGGTCCGCCGGCGCCACGTCGCCCTGTGGACCTGATCAGTGTTTTGGGCGCTTCGCCGCCGAAGACGTACAGTGACATCATGAGCCTGGTCAGCGTTGGCATTCCCCGGGTGCGGCGCGACCCGGCGCAGATGCCGAGCCTTGCGGATCGACCGGACGTTCCCGGCCTCGTCGACCGTTTCGGTCGCGTCGCCCACGACCTGCGCATCTCCGTCACCGAGAAGTGCTCGCTCCGCTGCACCTACTGCATGCCGGAGGCCGGGCTGCCCCCGATCGCGCGCGAAGACCTCCTCACCCCGGCCGAGATCGCGCGGCTCGTCGCCATCGGTGTGCGCGAGCTCGGCATCCGCGAAGTGCGGTTCACCGGAGGCGAGCCGCTGATGCGAGCCGATCTCGAAGAGATCATCGCGCGGAGCGCGGCCGTCGCTCCCGGGATCGACCTGTCGATCACGACCAATGCTGTCGGCCTCGAGCACCGGGTGGCGCGCCTCGTCGCGGCAGGGCTCACGCGGATCAACATCTCCCTCGACACGGTCGACCGCAGGCATTTCGCTGAACTCACCCGGCGCGACCGGCTCGATTCGGTCTTCGCGGGCATCCGCGCGGCGCACGCAGCGGGCCTGGCTCCGCTCAAGCTCAACGCGGTGATGATGCGGTCGACCCTCGACGACGCGCCCGACCTGCTGCAGTGGGCCATCGCGAACGGCTGCCGGCTGCGGTTCATCGAGCAGATGCCGCTCGACGCCGACCACACCTGGACCCGCGACAACCTCGTCACGGCGGCCGAGCTCCTCGACAAACTCGGCGAGCGGTTCGACCTGACCGAGATCGGGCGCGACGACCCGTCGGCCCCGGCCGAGGAATGGTCGGTGGACGGCGGTCCCCACACGGTCGGGATCATCGCCTCGGTGACACGCCCGTTCTGCGAGGCGTGTGACCGCACAAGGATCACGGCGGAAGGCACGGTCCGCTCGTGCCTGTTCAGCGACGAGGAGACGGACCTGCGCCCCCTGCTGCGCGGAACCGCGCCCGACGACGAGATCGCCCAGTGGTGGCGCGCCGCGATGTGGGGCAAGTGGGCCGGCCACGGCATCAACGCGGCCGACTTCATCCCCCCTGAGCGCAGCATGGGCGCCATCGGCGGCTGAGCGGGCACTGCCGCACCCGGCGCTCGGCCCGCGCAGCCGCGACCCGCGAGTACAGGAAAAAGCATCCCGAATCGCGACGATGGGATGCTTTTTCCTGTGCTCGCCGTGCGTTATGCGCGGGTGAGGGCGTCCTCGAGGGCGACCCAGGGGAGCATCGCGCACTTGATCCGCGCGATGTAGCGGGACGCCCCGGCCAGCACCACCGCGTCGCCGAGGAGGTCTTCGTCGCCCTCGCTCGTCCCTTTCGACTGCATCATCGTGCGGAACGCGTCGATCCGTGCCTTCACTTCGCCGCGGTCGAGGTCGTGCACGAGGTCGAACAGCAGGGATGCGGACGCCTGCGAGATCGCGCAGCCGTGGCCCTCCCAGCTCAGGCCGACCACGCTCCCGCTCGACGCATCCGTGAGCACGCGCACCGTGACCTCGTCGCCGCACGTCGGGTTGACCTGGTGGGACTCGGCGCTCGACGGGTCGGCGAGCCCGTAGCCGTGGGGCTTGCGGGCGTGATCCATGATCACTTCCTGGTAGAGGTCGCGCAGCGGCATGCCCTCCGCGCCGTGATCGCTCATCGGCCGACCCCGAAGAACGGCCGGACGTCGGCGACGGCGTTCAGGAAGATGTCGACCTCGTCGGGTGTCGAGTACAGGTAGGTGCTCGCGCGGGTGGTCGCCGTGATGCCGAATCGCCGGTGCAGCGGCTGGGCGCAGTGGTGGCCGACCCGCACCGCGATCCCGAGTTCGTCGAGATACTGGCCGACGTCGTGCGCGTGGACGCCGTCGACGTCGAAGCTGGCGAGGCCGGCCCGGTCCTCGCCGACTGCCGGACCGAGTACCCGGATGCCCGGGATGCCGGCGAGGCCGGCGACGAGCCGCTGGCCGAGGGAGGTCTCCCAGTCGTGCACTCGGTCGAGGCCGACGTCGTCGAGGTACCGGACGGCAGCAGCCAGACCGATCGCCTGCGACACCCGCTGCGTCCCGGCTTCGAAGCGCTGCGGGGCGGGGAGGTATTCTGCGTGGTCGAGCGTGACCGTGCTGATCATCGAGCCCCCGGTCAGGAACGGGGGGAGGGCGTCGAGGAGTTCCGCCCGGCCGTAGAGCACGCCGACGCCGGTGGGGCCGAGCATCTTGTGTCCGGAGAACGCCGCGAAATCGACACCGAGCGCGTGGAGGTCGAGGGGGCGGTGCGGCGCGGACTGGCACGCATCCAGAACCGCGAGTGCGCCGGCGGCGTGGGCGAGTGCCGTCAGCTTCTCGACGGGGTTCACTGTGCCCAGCACGTTCGAGACGTGGGTGAAGCAGACGAGCCGCGTGCGGTCGCCGATGACGCGGCCGGCCTCGTCGAGGTCCAGCGCGCCGTCGTCGGTGATCGGGATGACCCGAAGGGATGCGCCCGTGCGCGCCGCCAGTTCCTGCCAGGGGATCAGGTTGGCGTGGTGCTCCATCTCCGTCACGACGATCTCGTCGCCGTCGCCCAACCGGAAACGGTATGCGGCCTCGCCGCCCCGGCCGGCCGTCGCGTTCGACATCGCGTAGGCGACCAGGTTCAGCGCTTCGGTAGCGTTCGACGTCCAGACGATCTCGTCGTGGCCGGCTCCGACGAAGGACGCGACGGTGGTCCGCGCATCCTCGAACAGCTCGGTCGCTTCCGCTGCGAGCGTGTGCGCACCCCGGTGCACGGCCGAATTGTGGTGCTCGGCGAACTCCACCTCGGCGTCGATCACCGCGCGGGGGCGCTGGGAGGTCGCGCCCGAGTCGAGGTAGACGAGCGGATGCCCGTTCACCCGCTCCTGCAGGATCGGGAAGTCGGGACGGAGGCGGTCGACATCCTCCGTCGTCAGCGCCCGCGTCGTCGGGTCGGCAAGTGTCATCGTGGTGCAGTCCTGTTCTTGTGGGCGCGCAGCAGGTCACCGGCAAGGATCACGGCGCCGCGTTCAGCACTCCAAGGCTACGCCGAGGAACGGTCCGGTGGGCCGCCTGAGACATTGTTGCGAGCCCGCGGACCGTCGCCGCCGGCGGCGTACATTCAGAGGCGGAAGCCCGATAGGAGAACCGTGATGACTGTGAAACTGGGAATCCTCGCACTGCTCGAGGCGAAGGACGGAAAAGGCGCGGAGCTCGGCGCCTTCCTCGAAGGTGGCAGGGCGATAGCCGAAGCGGAGGACGGGACCATCACCTGGTACGCCTTCAAGGTCAGCGAGACGACCTACGGCATCTTCGACACGTTCGAGACCGAGGAGGGCCGCCAGGCGCACCTGAACGGGGAGATCCCGAAGGCCCTCGGGCAGGTCGCGCCGGATCTGCTGGCGAAGGATGCGGACATCCGCCCCATAGACATCGTCGCCGTGAAATAGGTGAACGACCGGCCGACGGTCCATGAAAATCTCTACAGGTTTCCCACGTCGGCGTCAGGCAAACACAAGGAAACCGGTGGGACTGTGGGAGCGTGGACACCTCCCCGCTCTCCTTCCGTCGTGACCGCATGGCCGACCTCTCGAGACGGCTCGAGCCTCTGCGGCGCTACGAGATCACCCCGGCCAGCACCAGACTCGGCCTGTATGCGCAGATCGTTGTCGCCTGCCTCATGGCGGCGGTCCTGGTCGCGGCCGTCGTCCTCCCCGGCTTCCTGGGAATCGGGGCGGCGGCGTCGGCCGGGATCAACGGGTTCAACCAGCTCCCGTCAGAGTTGAAGATCACCCCCTTCGCCCAGGACTCCGCGATCTACGCCAAGAAGGGCGGAGTCGAGGTCCCCATCGCATCGTTCTACGCCCAGGACCGCGTGAACGTCGGGTGGAACGCGGTCGCCCAGACGGTGAAGGATGCGACGGTCGCCGCCGAGGACCCGCGCTTCTATTCGGAGGGCGCGGTCGACATCCTCGGCACCGTGCGCGGCGCGCTCTCGACGGTCAGCGGCGGTTCGGTGCAGGGCGGGTCGTCCATCACCCAGCAGTACGTGAAGAACGTCGAAGTGCAGCAGTGCGACGCGCTCACGGACGTGAAGGCGATCCAGGCCTGCTACCAGAACGCGGCGGGCGTCACCCTGTCGCGCAAACTGCAGGAGATGCGCTACGCGGTCGGACTCGAGAAGGAGTACAGCAAGAACCAGATCCTGATGGGCTACCTCAACGTCGTCGGGTTCGGCGGCCAGGTCTACGGGATCGAGTCCGCCGCCCACTACTACTTCGGCACCACTGCCTCCCAGCTGAACCTCGTGCAGGCGGCGACCCTTGTGGCCATCCTGAACAATCCGGCGAATCTGCGCATCGACCAGCCGAAGAACGCGGACAACGGTGCAGCGAACGGCTACAAGCTGACCAAGGAACGTCGCGACTACGTGATCGACCGGATGTACGTGAACCACAAGATCACGGCGGCCCAGCGCGCCGCCGCAAAAGCGACGCCCGTCAAGCCTACGATCACGCCGACCACGTCGGGATGCGCGACCGCGGTCCGCTTCAACGCTGCCTTCTTCTGCGACTACGTGCGCGACGTCGTCCTCAACGACCCTGCGTTCGGCGCGACGTCGTCCGACCGCTGGGCGACGCTCAACCGCGGCGGGCTGAAGATCTACACCACTTTGAACCTCGACCTTCAGGCGGTCGCCCAGCAGTCGCTGAGCTCGTACATTCCGGCGTCCGCGAACGGCATCGACCTGGGGGCGTCGAACGTCTCGACCGAGACCGGCACCGGCCGCATCATCACGATGGTGGAGAACCGCGCCTTCAACAACACGGACCAGGCCGTCGCCGGAACGACGGCGGTCAACTACAACACCGACGAGGCGTACGGAGGGTCGCAGGGGTTCCAGACCGGGTCGACCTTCAAAGCGTTCGACCTGGCGGCGTGGCTCGAGGCCGGGCACAGCCTCTACGACACGATCGATGCGACGCAGCACGACTTCCCGACCTCGGACTTCACCAACACCTGCGCCGACATCTCCGGGCCGGACTGGCAGGTGTCGAACGATGAAGGGTCGGGCGGCTACCTGTCCGTCATGTCCGCGACGGCGCAGTCGGTCAACACGGCGTTCGCGATGATGGGCACCAAAATCGACCTGTGCTCAATCCTGAACGCGGCGAAGGGGCTGGAGGTGCATCCGGCCTCCGCGGGCAACCCGCTGAACTCGTACCCGTCGATGATCCTCGGAACCAACTACCTGTCGCCGCTGACGATGGCGACCGCCTACGCCGGCATCGCGAACGGCGGTGTCGTCTGCACGCCGGTTGCGATCGACCGCGTCATCAACGCCGACGGTACCGTCCGGCCGGTGACGCCGTCGAAGTGCACGCAGGGCATCGCGCCGAACATCGCGGCGGGGGTGGCCTACGCGCTCCAGGGGGTGCTGCAGGGCGGCGGGACGGCCGCGAGTGCGAACCCGTACGACGGCGTGCCGATCATGGGAAAGACGGGAACGACCGACAACTCGCTGCAGAACTGGCTCGTGACCTCGACGAGCAAGGTGTCCACCGCGACGTGGGTCGGCAACGTCTCTGGTGCGACCCCGCTGCGCAGCCTGGCGTTCAACGGCGTCGGCGGTGGTGACGTCAAGTTCCACATCGCGCGTCCCATCCTCCAGGCGATCGACTCGACGTACGGCGGCGCGCCGTTCGCACAGCCCTCGGATGCGCAGCTCTACGGCACGCGCGTCACGATCCCGGATGTGTCCGGCCAGACCCCGCAGACAGCCCAGTCCGAACTGCAGAACCTCGGCCTCACCGTCACCATCGACCCGAACCAGGTGAACAGCCAGCAGCCGGCCGGAATGGTCGACTCGACGAACCCGTCGGCAGGCAACCGCGTCAACAGCGGCGACACGGTCACGATCGAGGTGAGCAACGGCAGCGGCGCCCAGAACCCGACACCGGGGCCGTCCGGGCAGCCCACGCCGACGGCCCAGCCGTCCGGGCCGCCGACGAGCGCCCCCGGCGGCTGATCGCCGCACGAGACGGCGGGATGCCGCGCGAGGCGGCCGGATGCCGCGGAGGGGACAGCAGGCGCTGGTGCCCGCTCCGCGCACTAGCGGAACCTGGCCCCTCTGTGGGCGCGTCGCGGCCATGCGAGCGGCGCGCTCAGCCCAAGGCGCGAACCGGTCGGCACCGGGAATAACGACCACGGCCTGTTGTTGAAGTTGAGTGAACACGACTCAACTTCAGAGAAACAGGAGACCTCGTGCCCGACAACTTCACGCCGGAGAGCGACAGCGGCAACTCGTTCGACGAGTTCCTCGCGCGTTACCTCGCCGGTGAGCGCGCCCGCTCGGCGCGCTCGATCGACATCAGCCGCTTCCTCAGCCGCCGCACCCAGGAGATCCTGGCCGAGGCCGGCCGCTTCGCGCTCGAACACGGCCACCAGGAGCTCGACTCCCTGCACATCCTGCGGGTCATGGTCGAGCAGGGGCCCGCAGCCGACGCGATGCGCCGGATCGGTGTCGACCCTGCCACGGTCGCGGCCGCCGCTGAGCAGCGGCTCCCGCAGAGCGGCAGCATCGTCGATGCGGACTCCGCGTCGATCACGCCGTCCGCCCAGCGTGCGCTCTTCCACGCGTACCAGGTGGCCCGCGCATCCGGTGCGACCTACATCGACCCCGAGCACCTCTTCTTCGCTCTCGTGCTCGTACAGGATTCGCCCGCCGGGCAGGTCCTCCAGTCCGCTGGTGTGACCCCAGAGGCGCTCACCTCCGCCATGCGGCAGACCACGAACGTGGGCCCGGACGGCTCGCCGGCACCTGACCAGGGTGCTGGGGCGTCGGACACACCCATGCTCGACCAGTTCGGCACCGACCTGACCGCGCTCGCGCGCGACGGCGGGCTCGACCCGGTGATCGGCCGCCTCGACGAGATCGAACAGACCGTCGAGATCCTCTCCCGGCGCACCAAGAACAACCCGGTGCTCGTCGGCGAAGCCGGCGTCGGCAAGACCGCGATCGTGGAAGGACTCGCCCAGGCCGTCGTCGACGGCGCCGTGCCCGAGCAGCTCCGGGGCAAGCGCGTCATCGCGCTCGACCTGCCCGGAATGGTCGCGGGGACCCGTTACCGCGGCGACTTCGAGGAGCGGATCACCAAGCTCATGGATGAGATCAGCGCCCGGCGCGATGAGCTGATCGTCTTCATCGACGAGCTGCACACCGTCGTCGGCGCAGGCGGCTCCGGTGACGGGGGCGGCATGGATGCTGGCAACATCCTGAAGCCGCGCCTCGCCCGCGGCGACCTGCATCTCGTCGGCGCGACCACCCTCAAGGAGTACCGCCGCATCGAGAAGGATCCCGCGCTCGAGCGGCGATTCCAGCCGGTGACGGTCGGCGAGCCCAGCACCGAGGACGCGGTGCTCATCCTCGCCGGCCTGCGAAAGGTCTACGAGGAGCACCATGGTGTGCGCTACACCGACGACGCCATCCGTGCGGCCGTCGAGTTGTCGGCGCGCTACGTGTCCGACCGGTTCCTGCCGGACAAGGCCATCGACCTGATCGACCAGGCCGGCGCTCGGCTGCGACTGTCGCTCGGCAAGCGGATCGACGCATCCGCCCTGCTCGAGCGCCTCGCGAACCTGGAGGCCGAGAAGAACTCGGCCGTCACCGCGGAGCACTACGAGGATGCGTCTCGGCTGCGTGACGAGATCGAGGCCGTCCAGGCCGAGCTCGACACGATGAGCACGCAGCCCCAGGTGGACGCGGTCGTCGACGAGCCCGAGATCGCCGCCGTGATCTCGCGGGCGACCGGCATCCCGGTCAGCCGCATCGGCGACGCGGACCGCGAGCGCCTCGCACGGCTCGAGACCGAGCTGCACGAGCGCGTGATCGGTCAGGATGACGCGGTCGTCGCGGTCTCCAAGGCTGTGCGGCGCAACCGCACCGGGATGGGCGACCAGCGGCGCCCGGTCGGCAGCTTCCTCTTCCTGGGGCCCACGGGCGTCGGCAAGACCGAGCTCGCGAAGGCTCTCGCCGCGTCGCTGTTCGGTGACGAGAAGGCGATGCTGCGCTTCGACATGAGCGAGTTCGGCGAGCGGCACACCGTCGCGCGCCTGGTCGGCGCCCCTCCCGGATACGTCGGGTACGACGAGGCCGGGCAGCTCACCGAGCGCGTGCGGCGCAACCCGTATTCGGTCGTGCTGTTCGACGAGATCGAGAAGGCGCACCCGGACGTGTTCAACGTGCTGCTGCAGGTGCTCGACGACGGTCGTCTCACCGACGGCCAGGGCCGCACGGTCGACTTCCGCAACACGGTCGTCATCATGACATCGAACCTCGGTTCGGAGTTCCTCGCCTCGAGGAGCGGCGCGCTCGGATTCGTGCCGGTGGGGGCATCCGCCGACGCGTCAGGGTTCGCCTCCGAGAAGGATCTGCGCGACCGGGTCATGGGCAAGCTGCGCGAGGCCATGCGCCCCGAGTTCCTGAACCGGATCGACGAAATCGTGCTGTTCCGCAAGCTGGACACGGCTCAGCTGCGCGACATCGTGCGCCTGCTGCTCGCAGCGACGGCCGCCAGGCTCCAGCAGCGGGACGTCGTCTTCGAGGCGACGGAGGCCGCCGTGGCGTGGATCGCGGACAACGGGTACGAGCCCGAGTACGGTGCACGACCGCTGCGACGGCTCATCCAGCGCGAGCTCGACGACCGCATCGCCGACCTGCTGGTCAGCGGTGAGCTGGTCGACGGAGGAACGGTGCACGTGGATGCGCGCGACGGCGAGCTCGTCGTCGCCGCGTCGCTGCCGGTCGAGCTGCCCGCAGCGGCCTGACCGCAGAGCCACACACAACAGGGTTCGCCCCGAGGAGCGTGATCTCCTCGGGGCGAACCCTGTTCAGGCGTGTGCGGCCCGTGCGTCAGGCGCTTTTGGCGAGCGCGTTCGCCTTCAGCGTGTCGAATTCGGCCTGGCTGAGCGCGCCGGAGTCGAGAAGTGCTTTCGCCTTCGCGATGTCATCGGCCGGCGACGAGGTCCCGGCGACGTTCCGGATGTACGAGTTGGTGTCGGCCTGCGCCGCCTGCATGGCTGCGCGCTGGCGTTCGGACATCTCGCGTCCCCGTGCGATCAGGTAGACCAGCGCGGTGAGGAACGGCAGGAAAATAAGGAAGATGACCCAGACGGCCTTCCACCACCCGTTGAGTTTGTGGTCGCGCATGAGGTCCCCGATGATCGAGAACAGGATCATCAGGTAGGCGATGAAGACGAACGTCCAGAAGAAGAACGATACGAAGTCCCAGAAATTCACGGCGTAGACCTTTCGAACGATGCGGACCCGACGGGAGCGCCAGTCGATTGACGGTAACCGTGCGGACGCCATCGCTGCATCACCCGCATCGGGTGATGTCGCAGGATCACACCGGACTCAGGTGACCGGGATGTTGTGGCGGCGGAGCACCGCATCCCGTTCGCTCTTCAGCGAGCGGAGCGTGTCGTCGTCGAGTCCCGGCTCGATGAGGTCGACGAAGGGGCTCGGCTGCCCCGTGCGGGTGTGCACCGCTTCGGTGTAGGCATTGGCGGCCGACTGGACGCGGGCGCTCGCCTTCTGCGCCTGCTTGATGGGGACGCGCGGGGCGCTCATCACCTCGGCGTGCTTCTTCAGCGCCTTGAGGAGCTCTTTGAGCGTGGAATCGATCTTCTTGGACACCTGCTCATTGTGACGTATCCGCGCCCTCGCGACCTAGCCCGCACCCGTGCGGGCGCTAGACGCGACTGGTCGCGGAGTCGCCGGAGAATCGCTGCGCGAGCCACACGGGGATGACCGCGACGACGACCAGCACGGCCGCGACGACGTTCACGACCGGCGCCTGGTTCGGGCGGAACAGGTTGCTGAAGATCCACAGCGGCAGGGTCTGGATGGCCGGGCCGGCCGTGAAGGTCGTCACGACGATCTCGTCGAAGCTCAGCGCGAACGCCAGCACCGCGCCGGCGATGAGTGCGCCGCGCACGCCGGGGAACGTCACCCGCCAGAAGGTCTGCCATCCGGATGCGCCGAGGTCGGCCGATGCGTCCTCGAGCGATGTCCCCACGCGGCGGAGCCTCGCCTGCACGTTGTTGTAGACGATGACGATGCAGAACGTCGCGTGCCCGATGATGACCGTCGCGAGCCCGAGCGCCACCCCGAACGGGCCGAGCACCTGCACGAACGTCGCGTTGAGCGCGATGCCTGTGACGATGCCGGGCAGGGTGATCGGCAGCACGACAAGGAAACTGATCGTGCTCTTGCCGAAGAACGCGAAGCGCTGCACCGCGAAGGCGGCCATCGTTCCGAGCAGGAGCGCGATGAGCATCGCGCACAGCCCCGCGATCACCGAGGTGCCGAGCGCCGCCAGCGCACCGCTGCTCTGTGCTGCCCTCTGCCACCATTCCAATGTGAACGACGTCGGCGGGAACCCGAACGTCCGCGAGCTGTTGAAGGAGTTCAGCACGATGAGCGCCAGTGGGATGTAGAGGAGCGCGAGCCCGATCACCATGCAGATGGTGAGGATGACGCGCAGCGAGAGGGGCAGTTTCATCAGACGTTCTCCAGGGCGCCCGTGCGGCGCATCGCGAAGAGGTACAGCACGATGGCGGCGAGCGGGATGAGCGAGAGTGCGGCCGCGAACGGCTGGTTGTTGGCTGTCACGAGCTGCCCGTAGATCAGGTTGGCCAGCAGCTGCGTCTTGCCGCCGACGATGCCGACGGCGATGTAGTCGCCGAGCGTCAGCGAGAACGTGAAGATCGAGCCTGCCGCGATCGCCGGGAAGACGAGCGGCAGAGCGACCGACCGGATGGTGCGCCAGGTGCTCGCGCCAAGGTCGAAGCTCGCCTCGACCAGGGAGTCGGAGACCCGGTCGAACCCGGCGTACACCGGGATGATCATGTACGGCAGCCACAGGTAGGCGAGTGTGATGATCACCGCAGTGAGTCCGTAGCCCGGGGTGTTCCCGCCGGTCACGGCCGCGAGCGGTCCGTTCGGGGCGAGCAGGATACGCCACGCGTACGCCTTCACCAGGTAGCTCGCCCACAGCGGTGTGGTCACCGCGACGACCAGCGCGATGCGGCCCCGCGGCGACGCCACCTTGCTCATGAACAGCGCCATCGGCACGGCGACCACCACATCGATGACCGTCACGGTGACGGCGACGAGGATGGTGCGCAGCGCGACCTCGCCGAACAGTGGGTCGGTGAAGAGCCGCGTGATGTTGTCGAGGGTGAAGGTGTGGACGACGGCGCCGGTGAAGTCGTCGACCGTCCAGAACGCCGACACCAGCATCACGGCGATCGACCCGAGGTACATCACCACGAGCCAGAGCAGCGGCACGCTGAGAAGCAGCGCGAGCCGTGCCCTGGGCCTCGTGGAGAGGTAGCTGGGCCGCCGTGCGGCTAGCCCCTGATCTGCTGCCACGCGTTCACCCAATCGGTGTACGAGGTGCAGTCGGTGCCCTTGCCGTCGACGCAGTCCTTCGTCGGGGTCGTCCAGTACGCGATCTTCTTCGCGTAGTCCGCGTCGGTGGCGTGGTACGTGGCGCAGAAGTTCGGGTCGCTCGTCTCGGTGCAGGCCAGGGTCTGAGCGGGTGCTTCACCGAACCATTCCGCGACCTGGGCGTTCACCTTCGCCGACGTGATCCAGTTCATCCACTCGTACATGCAGTTCGGGTGCTTGGCCTTCGTGGAGACCATCCAGGTGTCCGACCAGCCGGTCGCGCCTTCCTTCGGAATGACGGTGTCGACCTTGACCTTGGCGTCGGAGTTGATCAGGTTCGCGATGACCTGCCAGGTGGTGCCGACGACGGACGTTCCGGACTCGAAGGCCTGGACCTCCTTGGTGTAGTCGGACCAGTACTCCCCGACGTTCTGGTTCTGGTTCTTGAGCACGGCGACCGCCGCCGCGAGCTGCTTCGCGGTGAGCGAGTACGGGTCGGTGATGCCCAGCGACGGTTTCGTCGCCTTCAGGTAGAGGGCCGCATCTGCGATGTAGATTGGGGAGTCGTACGCGGTGACCTTGCCCTTGTACGCGCTGGAGTCGCCGAACACGGCGGACCAGGACGTCGGGGCCGGCGTCACGACGGACGGCGTGTACATCAGCAGGTTGGCGCCCCAGCCGTGGGGGATGCCGTACATCTGGCCGTTGACCGAGTTCCATTTTCCGTTCTTCAGGAACGGCGAGATCGTCTGGTAGTTGGGGACGAGCTTCGTGTTGACCGGGGCGACGTCGCCCGCGTAGATCAGGCGCAGCGTGGCGTCACCCGAGGCGGAGACGCCGTCGTACTGGCCGGTGCGCATGAGCTGGACCATGTCGTCGGAAGTGGCGCCGTACGTGGTGTGCACCTGGCAGCCGGTCTGCGCTTCGAACGGGTGGACCCAGTCGACCGTCTTGTCGTTGGAGCCGTCCTCGGCGTAGCCCGCCCAGGCGATCAGGTTGAGCTGTCCTTCGCCGGTGCCGACGGACGACTGCATCTTCTCCTTGGGCGGCTGCGCGCGGGTGCCCGTCGTCGTCGACGTGCCCGCGGAGCATCCGGACAGGAGGACCGTTGCGGCGAGCAGTACTGCTGCTCCGGCGCTCGCGGTGCGAAACATCGTTTTCATGACGTGCCTCTCGTTTTCTGCTGTGGGGGGTGTGGGGTGTGCTGTTGTGGGGTGCGGTGGTGCTCGGGTCGTGTTTCGGGTCGGTTTTCTCGGGTTCGTGCGGGTGCTGCTCGAGGGGTCAGTCCGCGATGCGGCGGAGGGCCGCTTCCGGCCAGGAGACGGTGACGTCGCTTCCGCGCTGGATACGCGGGTCGAGTCCACCGTGTGCGTTCAGCACCGTCGCGCTGAGGGCGAGACCGGCGGGCCCGTCGGTGACGATGCGGGTGACCGAGCCGGCGTAGACGACGTCGCGGACGACCCCGTCCGCGCGGATCGCGCCGGCCGGAACGGGTTCGCCGCGGTAGCTGATCGCGACCTTCTCGGGGCGGACGGCGAACGAGCCGGTCAGCCCGAAGACGGACTGCGCAGCATCCGCGTTGATGAAGTTCGACGAGCCGACGAATCCCGCAACGAAGGCCGTGGCGGGATGCTCGTACACGTCGCGCGCGGCACCCAGCTGCTCGATGCGCCCGTTGTTGAAGACGGCGAGCCGGTCGCACAGGGTGAGCGCTTCGTCCTGGTCGTGGGTGACGAAGACGAAGGTGATCCCGATGTCGCGCTGGATCGCTTTGAGCTCGAGCTGCATCTGCTCGCGCAGCTTGAGGTCGAGTGCGCCGAGCGGCTCGTCGAGCAGCAGCACGCGGGGGCGTTTCACGAGCGCGCGGGCGAGGGCCACGCGCTGCCGCTGGCCGCCGGAGAGCTGGTTGGGTCTGCGGTCGCCGAAGCCGCTGAGCCTGACCATCTCGAGTGCTTCGCCGACGCGGCGGATGCGTTCCGCCTTCGGCACCTTGTTGACGAGGAGGCCGTATTCGATGTTCTTGGCGACCGTCATGTGGGGGAAGAGCGCGTAGTCCTGGAAGACCGTATTGACGTCGCGACGGTAGGAGGGGAGTGCCGTGGCGTCCGTGCCGCCGAGGAGCACCGAACCCGAGGTCGGGGTCTCGAAGCCGGCGATCATGCGCAGCACGGTGGTCTTGCCGGAGCCCGACGGGCCGAGCATGGCGAAGAACTCGCCGTCGTACACGTCGAGGTCGACGTCGTCGACGGCCGTGATCGAGCCGAAGGTCTTGCGGAGTCTGCGCAGGGAGATCTGTGCCGTGCGGGAGTCCTGGGCTCCACCCGCGGTATCCGTCGAGCTGGTTCGGGTCAGCTCGCTGGTTGTAGCACCTGCTGATTCCGAAGGAAACTCGGGGTCTGCAGTGCGGAATTCGGTCATTTCACTCTTCTGGGGGACGATTTCGGTTGTCGGAATGAAAGTAATGCAATCACGCGGCCCGGGCCTCGTCAAGCTGGGGCGCGCCGCGGAACACAGTCATGCGCTCGCGGCTTCGCGGACGAGTTCCCGCCGCACCAGGCGCCGGATCACCCAGATGCCCGCGGCGACTCCGAGCACGGCGACGATGACGATGACGACCGGCGGCAGCCGCAGGTCGATCGCAGTCACGATGCAGAAGCCGTCGAACAACGAGATCAGCACGAAGCCGACGTGCCCGAGAAAGGCCGTGCGCCAGCCGGTCCGCTGGCGCACCAGGGAGCGACGCGCCTGCTCTACCCGGATGATCAGGTAGATGGCGAGCAGCGACAGGATGCCGAACGCGATGCGTTTCGTCGGCCCGAGCGTCGCCCAGTCGAGTGCGACCACGAGGATGAGACACGCCATGGCAGCATCGATGAGCGCGTAGTAGGAGATGAACCGGCGGGAGCGGGCGGTCCCCGGGAGCGTGGCCATCATCAGCGCCCCGAGGACGAATCCGGCCACCGCGAACGTCGCGTGCAGAACGATGAGGCCCGTATGCACCATGGCGCCCTCCCTGGGGCAACGCTAGACCCGCGCCGACCGGCAGCGGAAGCGCTCCGCGCGGGCACCCGATCAATCGAGCACAGGAAAAGTCACGTCATCCGCCAGGATCGAGATGACTTTTCCTGTGCTCGACGGCGCGGATGCGGGCATGATGGACGCGTGGACGCCGCCGACGCACTGAACGAGATCGCCTTCTGGCTCGAACGCGAACTCGCCCCGACCTTCAAGGTCCAGGCGTTCCGCAAAGCGGCGGTGATCGTTGCAGGGCTCGGGCCCGACGAGGTGACCGCGCGAACCCGCGACGGCCGCCTGAAGTCGATGAAGGGGATCGGTGACGCCACGTTCATGGTCGTCAGCCAGGCGGTGGATGGTGCGGTTCCGGAGCGTCTGCAGAGCCTGCGCGAGCGCAACGCGCATCCCCTCGCATCCGGCGGGGCCGAACTACGCGCCGCCCTGAAGGGCGACCTGCACAGCCACAGCGACTGGTCGGACGGTACGACGTCGATCGAGCTCATGGTCGACGGAGCGCGCTTCCTCGGCCGCGACTACCTTGCACTCACCGATCATTCGCCCACCCTGACGGTGGCGAGCGGACTGACCGCCGAGCGTCTCGCCGAGCAGCTCGACGTCGTCGCGGACATCAGCACGGCCGGCGGCGTCAGGCTCCTGAGCGGCATCGAGGTCGACATCCTCGAGAGCGGAGAACTCGATCAGGAGGCTGAGATGCTCGGCCGGCTGGATGTGGTGGTCGCCAGCGTGCATTCGAAGCTGCGGTCCGACTCGATCGTGATGACGCAGCGGATGCTCGGCGGCATCCGCGACCGGCACACGAACGTCCTCGGGCACTGCACCGGTCGCCTGGTCTCGGGTTCGCGCGCCCCACGGCCGCCGTCCGACTTCGACGCGGCACGGGTGTTCGCCGCGTGCGCCGAGAACGATGTCGCCGTCGAGATCAACTCGCGGCCAGAGCGGCAGGATCCGCCCGACGACCTCATTCAGCTCGCGCTCGATGCGGGCTGCCTGTTCAGCATCGACAGCGACGCGCACGCGCCCGGGCAACTCGACTTCCTTGCGTACGGCGCCGAACGCGCAGCCGCCAACGGAGTCCCCGCCGAGCGGATCATCACGACCTGGAGCGCCGACCGGCTGCTCGAGTGGACGCACGCCAAACGGTAGGTCAGGTCGCGGCGTCCTGCCGCACGTCCTCCGTGGTCATCGGGATCGTCGCCAGGTACGGGTACGCGGGCATGAGCGAGTAGTCCGAGTCGTCCTCGAGTTCGTAGACGTCGTAGGCGAGCGCGCCGCAGAAGGTGGTCGTGACGCGGATCTGCCCGGGCGGGCATCCGCCGATCAGAGGCACGAGGACGACACTGTCGAGGGTCTGGCCGTCCTCGTAGAGGAGTGCCGCTTTGATGGTTCGCGATGAAGCGTCCATGCGGCGCACACTAGTCCTGCCCGCCCGTGTCGTTCGCCATCCACGCCGTCGAGCACAGGAAAAGTTCCCCCGATCCTTGCCGAGAAGGTGACTTTTCCTGTGCTCGACGGGTCAGGGGACGGTCAGCCCGTGGACGACGACGGGGTTGTGGGTGAGGAAGTCCAGCTCGTCGGCCTGGGTGACCCCTGCCGGAGGAATCGTGTCCATCACCTTGGGCACGGTGTTGGGATCGCCGGCGCAGAGCGGGTTGGACACCCCGGTCGCGCAGACCCCGAAGCTGTACTGCCCCGGCGTGCTCGTGAACGCCCGCGTCTGGTCGACGCCGTGGGTGCCGTCCTGCCCGGTCAGCGTGACCGCGAAAGTCCAGCCGCTCGCGGGAGTGCCGCCGAGGGCCGCCTTGTCGACACTGAACGTGATGTACCGCGAGACCTGGTTCGCACCCACCGTGACCGTGCCGGTCGAGGTGCCGGACGCATCCAGGATCTTGCTGCCGGGGAAGCCCTGCGCCTCGATCAGCCGGCTCCAGGCCGGGGTGACCTGATAGTTCATCCCCGGGTAGCTCGACGCCGTCGAGGTGCTGGCGGCTCCGGGTTGGCCGACGTACACGTCTACGAGTTGCGCTCCGTTGGTCGACCCGAACGTCGGGGTGAGGTCGGCGGTCTGCACCCGGAAGGTCACCGTCGTGCCGGTGTCATACACCTGGAACTTCGTCAGGTCGAAAGCTCCGGCATGGAAGTCGCCGGCCGTCGGATACGCGTACGTCCCCGGCCCGTTGTCGTCGCCGGTCGGGTCGTCCGCGCTGAAGATGAGTGTTCCGTTGACGACGTCGTTCACGACGGACCGCACGGTCTGCGCCGTTCCGCCTCCCGGCGCGGTGCTCGTGACGACGAGCACGTTCGTGCCCGCTGCCGAAGTGAGGTCGATGCTGAAAGTACCGTCAGCGGCCGCCGTGGTCTTCGCGAGGGTCGTGGCCGAGTTCCCGTCTGTCGCCACATCCGCCACGTCGATCGTCGCGTGCGGAGCCGCGGTGCCGGCGACCGTGATGGTCGAGCCGGCGGCCGTTCCGTCGACAGGCGACGTGACGGTCAGGGCCGTGCCTTTCTGGCTGTGGGCGACGTACCGGTCGCGCACCTGCGCGGGCTGCTCGACGCTGCGTCCCGCTGCCAGGTCGGCGGTGAGCCGCACCTGCGAGGCTGAGCCCCACGACAGCGGCGACGCGGATCCGTCGGCCTCGCCGTTCACGAACCCGATGGATGCGGTGGCCGGGTCGGAGCCGTAGGGCGCCCGCGCCAGGTCGGGACGGTCCCACACCTGCTCGGGGACGAGGCCCGCGCCGGAGTTCATCGCATTGATCGCGACGAGGACCGAGGCGGCGCTGCCGGACTTGCCCTGGGCAAGGTACTGCTGCGCCCGCTCGGCGCCGAGCACAGGCCACGGGTGTCCCGTTCCACTGTTGCCGTTCGTCCACGGCGCACCGGTGATGGTGCATGCATTGCCCGAGCCTGCCACGCAGTCGCCGTAGCCGTCGCCGTTGTAGCGCAGCCAGCCGGGTCTGTTCGCCGTCTGGTGCTGGATGGTGCCGTCGGTGACCGCCAGCGAGTTCGCCACGACCGGGTCCGTGGCCGGCAGGATGCCGAGGCGCACGTACTCGAGGAAGCCGGCGTCGACGATCGAACGCTGATCGAGGGTCGGGCCGCCGTTGCCGACGTTGTACGAGATCGCAGCGTTCGGGTCGCCGGTCTTGGAGAGACGGATGAAGTACGGCGAGGTCGACAGCGGTCCGGTCGTCGTCACGCCCCAGGTCGTGATCGTGCGCTGGTACTGGTCGGCCGTCGCGCGCCATACCCGTGCGCTCGCCGCATCCCCGTGCGTATCGGCGATGGTGGCCGCGGCGATGAGGCCTGCGATCTCGGCGGCGATGGTCGACGGCGAGTATCCGGTCTGCTCCTCCCAGCGCTCGACGCCGAAGCTCGGGCCGTGGCTGATCAAAAAGTCGGCCGCGCTCCGGATGTGCGGCCAGAGTGTGTTGTCGGAGGCGAGGCCGGACTGGAGGGCCATGAGGATCGGGTAGGCCGTCTCGTCGAGCTGGTCGTTGAACGCATCCGCGGCCTTCGTGCCGTCGACGAGAGAGTTGCGCGGCTGCGACCCGTTCGCCTGCTGGCTCTTCGTGAGCAGGAAGCGCACGGTGTCGCGGGCGGTCGCGAGGTCGCCGTCGGTGTAGAGCGCGGTCCAGGCCTCGTAGAGGTCGCGCGAGAACACTTCGCGATAGCCGCTGGTGAAGAGGTTGTTCGGGTCGTTGGCCACGATGGACTGGCCCCACGGGGCGTCGAGCCCGGCGACGATCGCGCCGGGGAAGGTCTTGTCCTCCGAGGCTTTCACCACGTTCGCCGACTGGTAGTAGTCGAGCAGGGCCGTCCTGCGCTGGCTGCTGGTGAGCGCTGTGCCGTTCAGGGCGGGCCGCTTGAGACCGGCGTCGTATTTCAGCCAGCCCGCAAGGTAGGTGGCGGTCAGCAGTGCGAGCGGAGTGCGCGCGGTCGAGCCAGCAGTAGCGACGGCCTGGGCCTGTGAGGTTCCGAAGCCGAGAGCGACCGTGGCCGAGCCGCTGCGGTCGCGCTTCATGCCGACGGTCTGCTCGACGTTGCCTCCGGTGGCGGTCGCTGCGGCGGGGCTGAGCGAGTGGATGCTGTCCAGCTGCGTGATCGAGTCGCTCGCTGTCCCGACGAATCCACTGCTCACGGCCGAGAACGGCTGGTCCGCGCGCAGAGCGAGGAACGACGGTACGGCGTACGCCGTGCGGTTCGCCTGGCTGGTCGTGTGCGTGTCGTACGTGACGGGCACCGGGGTTCCCGTCGACGTGTCGACGACGGCACTGTCGGCGCCGCCGTTCGCGGAGCCGCCCCCGCCGTTGCCGCCGGCGTTCGCATCCAGTCGCAGGTAGAGCCCGTAGTCCCGGGCGCTCTTCGTCAGCGGAACGTACTTGGTGTGGACGACGACGCTGTCGCGGGCGGGGTCCGTCAGGTAGGTGTTCACGAGGCGGTAGGCGCCGCTCTTCGCGGTCGAGGTGACGGTGCAGGTCATGCCGGTCGGGTCGGACGCGACGGTGTAGGTCGTGTCGCGCTCCTGGAGGTCGGCGAAGGTCGAGCCGTCGGTGACGAGATACTGCATCGTCTCCACGTTCGTCGCGTCGACGGTCGGAGCGTAGACGTCGCTCAGGACGCCGTTCGCTACGGTGAACCAGATCTTCGAGCCCGTGTTGCGGGCGGTGCCGACGCAGTCCTTGCGCGACTGGCCCTGGTGACTGACCGCTCCCGGCGACCCGGTCGCTTCGGTCGCGGCCTGTGCGCTGACGGAGCTCAGGCCGATCGCGGCGAGCGCGAACGTGGTCACGGCGACGGGCAGGACGAAACGGCGACGGATCACGGTCCACTCCTTCGAGGTCAGCTCCCCTGCTGACACATCACAGGCGACGCTACGCCTGAGCGGCAGGAGAGACAACCACGGGTTTCGCACGGCCGCCTGCGCGCGTTGGGCGTACTATCCACACCGTGATCACACTCTCCTGGCTCCTGCTCATCGGCCTCGTCGGCGGAGTGCTCGCCGTCGTCGACGGCGCCGCACGCACCCGCGGGCGCGGCACGCCCATCCTCGCGGTCATCGAGATCATCGTCGGCGCGCTCTTCGTGCTCTCGCTCTTCTTCCCGGCCATCCCGTTCGGCTCGGTGACGCTCGCTGTCATCACGGTGATCGTGCTGGTGGTGCAGCTCGTGCTGCCCGGCCGGCGCGGTGGGAGCGCGATGACGATCGTCGCGCTCATCCTGACGGCCGCCTGGATCGTGCTCGCCCTGCGCTGGGTGGCGATCCCCGGCGTCAACTGACGCGAAGGGACCTGACGCGAAGGGTCAGAGTGCGCCCGGGCGCCCCCTGCGCTTGGCGGCGGTCCCTTCAGGGATTTCCTCGCGGATCTCCGCCCGGATCTCGTCGTCGAGTCGCAGACCCGAGGACGAGTTCGACGACTCCGTCAACAGCATCAGCCAGTCCTTGTTGACCGGGGGCATTCCGGGGCCCGAGTAGCGGAACAGCAGGCTGAGCGAGGGATCGATCCAGACGGTGCTCACGACGCCATCGCCGCCGCCGGTCCGGTCCGTCCAGGTCATCATGAAGCCTTCGCGGCGGCGGAGCTTGAGGCCGATCACGATCTGCAGGTGCCCGAGCACACGGTCGTCGAACGTGAACTCGGAGGTGCCGTTGTAGACGAGGGTTCCCATAGCCCGCTCCGCTCCGAACCGTTGTGCGGTGTGAACTCCCCGCGCTCCGAATGCTATTGGAAACGATCCCGTTCGCGCGCCCCCAATACGCGGATGGGCACAGGGTCCTCCCCGAAGAGACGTTGCCCCGGTGTCAGGACCCTGTGCCCGAGGGTGACGGCTTCGCGCTCAGCCCTGGCGGGCCTTGAAGCGCGGGTTGAGCTTGTTGATGACATATGTGCGGTTGCGGCGGCGGACGATCTGCGATCCCTGCTGGGTCTTCATCGAACGGAGTGAGTTGCGTACCTTCATGAGTGGTTTCCTTCCCTCTCATGAGAACGCTTCTCAGTAGGGATTCATTCCACGGTCGGTGCGCGGGGTCAGGCTGATGCGCGCTCCGGTGCCAGTCTCATCAGGCGCGTCGTGCTCGATTCGTCGAGCTCCGCGATCTCGGGGAGCGACTTCACGAAGTCCGAGAACGACCGGAAGCCCAGCGTCTTCTCGCTGAACGACGGATCCATGCGCTTCATCTGCGACTTGACCGACGAGCTGTGGAGCCAGTCGGCATCGTCCTTCTCGTGGCCGAGACGGAGCGCGCGCTCCAGCAGCCGGCTGGCGACGGCCTGCGGGTCCTCGGCAGGCTCCTCCGGCTCGGACTCTGCCTGCTCGGGTTCGGCGATCTCGAGCGCGTCGGCTCCTGCAGCGTCCGCCGGACCGGCCGACCGCGACCTGCGGCGTGAGCGCGGGGGTGCGGAAGCGGCCTCGGACTCGGTGCCCGGCTGGGTGTCAGCGCCGGCCGCAACCGGCTCGGCCTGCTCGACGACAGCATCCGCAACCACCCGCCCGGATGTCTTCTTCGCCGGCTTCTCCTTCGTCGGTGCCGCCGCAGGGGCCTGCGCGGCCGCAGGCGCCGCCTTGGCGGGCTCGCGCACCACTCGCTCGACCCCCGGCAGGTCGTCGTAGTTCACGAACTCGTCGCACGCCGCCGCGAGGGTCTTGCTCGTCGAGCCCGCCATCCCGACCCCGACCACGTACCGGCCGAGGCGCTTGCAGCGCTGCGCGAGCGCGATGTAGTCGGAATCGCCGGCCACGATCACTACGTGGGTCAGGTCGGGAAGACGGAACAGGTCCTCCACCGCGTCCACTGCGAGCCGGATGTCGGCCCCGTTCTTCGCATACGCGGCGGCCGGGAACAGCTGCACCAGGTCGACGGCCCTGCCCACGAGCTGGCCGCGGTAGTCCGCGTTCATCGGGGCCGACCAGTCCGCGTAGGCCCGGGTCAGCACCAGGGTGCCGAACGAGGACGCGAAGTCGATGACCGCACCGAGGTCGACCCGGGCGCGGGCGAGCCGCTCCGCGACATCCGGGTCCGAGTCCACGCCTGCAGCGATCTTCGCCCGGTCGCGCTGGAACGCATTGCGCCCGTTCACCTGGTCGTAACGCGACAGGATGATGTTGTCGAAGTCGATGTAGACGGCGACGCGGCCGTCACCCGGTTCAGCCATGGGTCCTCTTCTCGCCGATAGACCGCATCGTGCGGTGCGAGTCCAGTCTGGCCGAAGTTTCGCCCGGATCGACCATTGGACACCGATGAGGCGTACCGTGCCGCGTAAGGCCCCGTGCCGCGTGGGCCTTCACGGCAGGAGACGGCGAAATGACTTCTCTCTGGCTGGCACGCGCGGGCCGTGCCGACACCGATCCGTACCGGGCGGGCGAACACGTCGACACGATCGTCGTCGGCGCCGGGATCACCGGGCTCACCACAGCGCTCCTGCTCGCCAGGGCGGGCAAGCGCGTCGCCGTGCTCGAAGCACGCAGGATCGGTGCGGGCGCGACCGGGAACACCTCGGCGAAGCTCAGCCTTCTGCAGGGCGACGTGCTGGGCAGCATCCGCCACCACACCAACGACCGGGTGCTCCAGGCCTACGTCGACGGCAACCTGGCCGGGCGCCGCTGGCTCCTCGACTACCTCGATGCGCGCTCGGTCCCGGTCCAGCGCAGAGATGCCTGGACGTTCGCGACGACCGTGGACGGCGTCGCGCTCCTGGATGCGGAACTCGCGGCGTCCCGCGTCGCCGGTCTCGCGGTCGAACGCGACGACGACACGGAACTGCCCTTCCCGATCGAGGGCGCGCTTCGGCTGCGCGACCAGGCCCAGTTCGATCCGATGGACGTACTGCTCGCTCTGGCGGCCGACGTGCGGGCGGCCGGGGGAGTGATCGTGGAAGGCGAGAGGGTGGTGGGGGTGGATGCGGGCAAGCCGGCGACGGTGAGTTGCGCATCCGGGCCGATGACCGCTGACGCGGTGGTCCTGGCGACCGGCGCGCCCATCCTCGAGCGCGGCCTCTACTTCGCCAAGACCGACGTGCGCCGGTCGTACGTCATCGCGCTGCGGGTGCCGGGAGGGTCGGAGGCGATCCCCCGTGGCATGTACCTCTCGATCGAACGGCCCACCCATTCACTCCGCACGGCGTCCGATCCCGGCGGCGAGCTGCTGCTCGTGGGCGGCAACGGGCACCCCACCGGCCGGGTCGACTCGGAGCGCAGCTACGTCGACGGATTAGCGCAGTGGGGCATCGAGAACTTCCCCGGTGCCGTCGAGGCGCACCGCTGGTCGGCGCAGGACTACCGCTCCGGCAACCTGATCCCCTTCGTCGGGTGGTTCCCGCGTGGCCGCGGGCGCGTCTACGTCGCGACCGGCTACAACAAATGGGGCATGACGAACGGAGTCGCGGCAGCACTCAGCCTGACCGCCGACCTGACCGGAGAGAAGCTGGACTGGGCCGAGGTGCTGCATCACCGCGTGACACACGCAGCCGACCTCGCCGCCGGAATCGGACGCAACGCCGTGGTCGCCGCCACGATGACGAAGGACTGGGTCGCCACCGAGACCACAGGGCCGCAGATCGCGGAGGAGACGAGTCCGCCCGCAGAGGGCACGGGGCATGTCGGGCACGCCGGAAGGCACCCGGTCGCCGTCTCCACGATCGACGGCCGCACCTGCGCCCTATCGGCGGTGTGCACCCACCTCGGCGGCATCGTGCACTGGAACGACGCCGAGCTCTCGTGGGACTGCCCGCTGCACGGATCACGGTTCGCGCCCGACGGTGAGGTGCTGGAAGGCCCGGCCACGGAGTCGCTCCGCACTGCGTGAACGCTCAGACGGATGCGGCGAGCGGCTCGGGCTGTTCAGCGGTGTCGGGCGCGGGAGCGCCACATCCAGCCTCCCTCACCGGCCGGCTCAGCGACCGAGGTCACCTCGAGAACCTGGTGAAGCGTGGGAGCGTCCCGCAGCTGGGCCAGCGCCTCCTCGAACCGACGATGGTAGGTCCGCCTGCCCGGCCGGCAGATCTCGGTCACCTCGAACATCCCATCGACCTGCTGCACGAAACCGAGGAGGGAGCGGGGGTCGGCTTCGTCGCCGCCCGCCAGACTCACGCGCCATTCGGAGAGGGAGATCTCGACGACATCCACCCCGAGATGGGCATACGTCTGGAGTCTTCGGTGTTTCATGACGCTCACTCAACTCCCGCGGGCCCCCGCGCAGCAGGGGTTGACATCCGTCACTTTCGTGCTGGAGCAGCGGGCTAGGATCGCTGGAGCGAAGAGACGAGGGACTGTGACCACCGGCGCACGACGACCGCTGTATTTCGACTGCGACACAGGCGTGGACGACGCGCTCGCCCTGGCCTACCTGCTTGCGTCGCCCGAGGTCGAGATCGTCGGCATCGGCTCCGTGAGCGGTAACACCGACGCGGCCCAGGCGGCGCGCAACACCCTCGACCTGCTCGCGCTCGCGGGCCATCCCGAGGTGCCTGTTGCGGTCGGCGCGCACGACCCGCTTGTCGGGTCGTATGCCGGAGGGGCACCGGATGTCCACGGCGGGAACGGCATCGGCGGCGTCCAGCTTCCGCCGTCGGTACTGCAGCCGGTCGACGAGGACGCCGCGGCCATGCTCGTGCGCCTCGCCCACGAGTACGACGGCGACCTGACGGTTCTGGCCGTCGGCCCGCTCGCGAACCTCGCCATCGCACTGGAGCGCGATCCCACGATCGCGACACGGGTCCGCGAGGTGATCGTGATGGGCGGCGCCGTGTACGTGCCGGGCAACATCAATCCGATCGCTGAAGCGAACATCGGTCACGATCCCGAAGCGGCGCGCGCTGTCGTCGAGGCCGCGTGGCCGCTGACGCTCGTGCCGCTGGACGTCACACTGCAGCACCTGCTCGAGGAGCCGGACCGGCAGCGGCTGCTGGCGTCCTCGCATCCGCTTCCCCGGAACCTGGGGGTCATGCTGGAGCAGTACTTCGAGTTCTACGTCTCCTATCTCGGTCGGCCCGGGTGCGGGCTGCACGACCCGCTCGCTGCGGCGGTACTGGTCGGCGGACTCGGCTCCGTGCGCTCGCCGAGGGTCGCCATCGAGGTGGATGTGAGCGACGGCCCCGAGCGCGGACGCACCCGCGCGCTCGACACTGCTGATGCGTCGGGCTCTGCGCGACCGGTGACGGTCGTGCTCGAGACGGACGGATCACTGGCGCCCCATCTCATGGAGCGAATCCTCGCGACGTTCGGCTGAGCCCGAGACGCCGCTGAGCGGAGACGCAGGAGAATCCGGCACGAGATGTGAGCTCTGCACCGTCACCCCCGGCGTGTTGGGTGCAGAGCTCACAACCCGCCGCGACGGTAAGCGGCCGAGCCACATCCGAGCCGAAAGACTGACGAAATCTCGCCCGAGTCGGAGGACACTGGAAGAGCCGGCAACCGCGAAGGTGAGGAGGATGCCGTGACACGGACCGACGAGCACGACACCTGGGAGAGCGGCAGCGCCTATGAGCGCTATGTCGGCCGCTGGAGCACGGGCGTGGGCCAAGTGTTCCTCGAGTGGCTCGACCTGCCGGGTGGCCTGCGCTGGCTCGATGTCGGCTGCGGCACGGGCGCGCTCACCGCCGGGATCCTCGATCGTTGCGACCCTGCGTCCGTCGTCGGCGTGGAACCGTCCGAGGCGTTCCTGGCGGACGCGAAGCAACGGCTGGGTGCGAGAGCCGAGCTTCACCGTGCGGATGCGGAGGCGCTTCCCCTTCCCGACGAATCCGTCGATGTCACGGTCTCGGGGCTGGTGCTGAACTTCGTTCCGGATGCCCGAACCGCAGTCGCGGAGGCGAAGCGCGTGACGCGCGCGGGCGGCACTGTCGCCGCCTACGTCTGGGATTACGCCGGTCACATGCAGCTGATGCGGTACTTCTGGGATGCTGCGGTCGAACTGGACCCCCGCGCACCGGATGAGGGCACCCGGTTTCCGATCAGCGACCCCGGGCGGCTGGAGGAGCTCTTCGCGGGAGCCGGTCTCACGGGTCAGCACGCGCGATCGATCGACATTCCGACGACGTTCACCGACTTCGACGACTACTGGCAGCCCTTCCTCGGCGGCCAGGGCCCTGCACCGACCTACCTGCTGTCGCTCGACGAAGCGGCCCGCGGGCGGCTGCGCGACCGCGTCCGCGAGCGACTGCCGATCCGGCCGGACGGGTCCATCGCGCTCGTGGCGCGCGCCTGGGCCGTCCGCGCATCCGTCCCCGCCTGACGCTCACCGCCCGCCCCTCCCCGTCGCTGCTCGTCGCTGCTCGTCGCACGACTTTCGTCTCGCTGCACGCGGTAGACCACGTGCGGCAAGACGCATCTAGTGCGGCTGGACGGACGCCGACGTCGGCACCCGCGCCGGCCTGCTCAGCAGGGCCGCGATGAAGAAGCAGGCGGCGCCCAGGAGGGTGCCCGCGTTCGCCCAGAACAGGCTCAGCAGGTCGCCGGTCGACGGGATGACGTATGCACCGATCGCGGACACACCGAACAGCACGGATCCCGTCATGTTCAGCCACGTGCACTGCCACGTGCGCGCCTGCGGGTCCCAGAGCCGGTCCCGCTCGGTCGTGGCGACCCCGGCGAAGGCACTCGAGACCAGAAAGCAGATCGATCCGAACACGTCCGGGCGCCACCCGCTGTTCACCGTGGCCGCATCGTTGATCGCGTGCACGAGGGCATCCGTCGTGCTGACGTTGAAGAAGAGCGTCCCGACGAACTGCACGGCCGCCGACCACCAGTCGAACGTGTCCGGGCGGTTCGTCCGACGGCGCGGCGGACGCCGGCCGCTCAGGCCCAGCTGGATGAGTGCCGCGGCCGTGAAGAACAGCGCACCGACGAAGAACGTCAGGTTGTCGATCGTCGCGCCGACCGCCTCGGCGTAGAACGGCACAGCGCCGACCATGAAGAACAGCGAGCCGATCGCGAAGCCCCACGCCTCGCGCCGCAGCCGGAACACCGGGTCAGCTCTCACCCCACCGAAAGTAGTGCCCTGCCGCCGCGGCGACATCATCCTGTCCGGGTGAGCGCCGGGCACTGTGCAAGGACTACATTGTCGCCATGAGCGACGACAACGAACTCGACAAGTCTGCGGACGTAGTGCTGTCCGACCTGGTTCACGGACGCATCGTGCATCTGCCGGTCAGTGTGGACAGGGCCATCGAAGACTTCCACGACAGCTCCCAGGAGTGGCGGCGGCTCTTCTCCGAACTCTTCGGCACCTTCCTGCTGGTGCTCGTCGCCGCCGGTGGCGGCATGATGGGCCAGGCGTTCCCGAACACGATCACCCGGACGGACGCAGTGACCGCCCCGGGCCTCATGGTCTTCGCGATCATCCTCTTCATGGGCAAGGTGTCCGGCGCGCACCTGAATCCGGCCGTGAGCATCGCATTCGCCCTGCGCGGCGACTTCCCGTGGTCGCGCGTGCCCGGATACATCCTCGTGCAGCTGGCCGGTGCATCCCTCGCTGCCTGGTTCCTCACCGGTGTGCTGCCCGTCTCTGCGAAGTACGGCTCGAACTACCCGGCCAGCGGGTACGCGGCCGGGATCGCGTTCGTCATGGAACTGGTGCTGACATTCGGCCTGGTCAGCGTGATCCTCGGCACCGCATCCGGCGCCCAGAACCTGGGGATCATCGGCGCGTTCGGCGTCGGCGCCTACATCATCCTCGCCGGGCTCTGGGCGAGCCCGATCTCGGGCGCCTCGATGAACCCGGCGCGCACGTTCGGGCCGGACCTGCTCGCGGGCGACTGGACGTCCTACTGGGTCTACGTGTTCGGGCCGATCGCCGGCGCCGTGGTCGCCGTCGGCGCCGCCTTCCTCCTCCGCGGCCAGGGTGGGGGCGCGTCCGGCTCGGGTGCCGCCCAGGGAGCGCTGGACACGAAGGTCGCCAAGCCGGACAAGGCCTGAACCCGACACGCGCAGCACATCACCCCGATCGGATGATGCCCTCGCCCGCGTGAGTTCTTAGCGTGGCAGGCATGAGGACGGTCAAGACGACGACGAAGACGACTCTGAAACCCGGCGCTGTGCCCCAGGCTTTCACCGGCAACGGAGAGCAGAACCAGCTGAATCCACTTTTCAGCCGCCCGGGCGAATCGACGGACTTTCCGCTGAACACGATCCCGCCCGGCGAATCGCTCCCCGAGACCGCCTACCAGATCGTGCACGACGAAGCCATGCTCGACGGCAACTCCCGGCTGAACCTCGCGACGTTCGTCGGCACCTACATGGACGCGTTCGCGAGCCGGCTCTACGCCGAGTCGGCCGACAAGAACATGGTCGACAAGGACGAGTACCCGCAGACCGCAGCCATCGAGACGCGGTGCTGGAAGATGGTGGCGGGTCTGTGGCACGCGCCGGACCCGGAGAACGCCATCGGGACATCGACGATCGGGTCGTCCGAGGCGTGCATGCTGGCCGGCCTCGCTCTCAAACGGCGATGGCAGCTCGCGCGGCGTGCAGAGGGCAAGGCCGCCGACAAGCCCAACCTCATCCTCTCCAGCGCCGTGCAGGTCTGCTGGGAGAAATTCTGCAACTACTGGGATGTCGAAGCCCGATACGTCCCCATCTCGCTCGAGCACAAGGTCCTCGACGGCTCCGACCTCGAGAAGTACGTCGACGAGAACACGATCGGCGTCGTCGCCATCATGGGCGTCACCTACACCGGCATGTACGAGCCTGTCGAGAAGATCGCACAGGCTCTCGACCGCATCCAGGAGTCGACCGGGCTGAACATCCCCATCCACGTGGACGGCGCATCGGGTGGCATGATCGCTCCGTTCCTGCAGCCCGACCTGCCGTGGGACTTCCGGGTCCCGCGGGTCGCCTCGATCAGCACGTCAGCGCACAAGTACGGCCTCGTCTACCCGGGCTTGGGCTGGGTCGTCTGGCGCACCGTCGACGACCTGCCGAAGGAACTGATCTTCGACGTCACCTACCTCGGCGGCCATATGCCGAGCTTCGCCCTCAACTTCTCGCGTCCGGGCGCCCAGGTGCTGCTGCAGTATTACCAGTTCCTCCGCCTCGGCTTCGACGGGTACTACCGCGTGCAGAAGGCGTCGCAGGAGGTCGCGCTGTACTTGTCGGGCGAGATCGGCCGGATGCCCGCCTTCGAGCTCTGGAACGACGGCAGCGACATCCCCGTCTTCGCCTGGCAGCTGGCGAAAGGCCACACAGACAAGTGGAACCTGTACCACCTCTCGGAGCGGCTGCGTCTCAAAGGCTGGCTGATCCCCGCCTACCCGATGCCCGAGGACCTGACCGACATCGTCGTCCAGCGCATCGTCGTGCGCAACGGGCTCAGCCGCAACCTCGCCGAGAGTCTCGTGCGCGACATCGCCGAGGCCACCGCGTACCTCGATGCGCTCGAATCCCCGATGCCCACAGAAGGACTGGTCACGTCGTTCACCCACTGACCGCCGGGGTCAACTGAAAGGATCCGTCATGGTGTCGTCGATCGATGTCCCGTTGAACGACTTCGAAGCGAGGGAGTCGCTCGGCCGTGCCGCGCGCGAGCGGACGCCGCGATCCGTCCAGTCGCTGTGGGAGCCGCCGGACGACCGCCTCGATCCGGTGTCGCTGCTCGAGGCGCAGGCCGAGAGCCGCGTGCCCGAGCTGGTGCCCATCCGGTACGGACGGATGATGGTCTCGCCCTTCGCCTTCTACCGTGGCGCAGCACTGATCATGGCCTCCGACCTGTCCGGCACGCTCAACTCCGGGATGACCACCCAGCTCTGCGGTGACGCCCACCTCTCGAACTTCGGGCTCTTCGGCACCCCGGAGCGAACGATGATCTTCGACCTCAACGACTTCGACGAGACGCTGCCCGGACCGTGGGAATGGGACCTCAAACGACTGGTCACGAGCTTCGAGATCGCGGCACGGTATCGCGGCTTCACGCAGGAAGAGCGGCGCGAGTCGACGATCGCGGCCGCCCGCGGGTACCGCAAGCAGATGCGGTACTCCGCATCCATCCCCGTCCTCGACGCCTGGTACGACCACATGGATGCCAACCAGATGCTCGAGTGGGTGAAGCAGCAGCAGCGCGAGGAGAAGGCCGGCGCCCAGCAGACGGAGCGCACCGCCCAGATCATCGCGAAGGCCCGGACGAAGGACAGCATGGGCGCGTTCGAGAAGCTGGTGGGCGAGGTGGATGGCGAGTTGCGCATCCTGCCCGATCCGCCGCTGATCGAACCGATCGAGAACATCATCCCCGACCCGCTGGAGCGCCGGGAGAACGAAGCCATCATCGTGCGCCTCATAGAGGACTACACGAAAACCCTCCTTCTGAAGCAGCACCCGATCAACGAGTACTCCTACCTGCACATGGCGAGGAAGGTCGTCGGGGTCGGAAGCGTCGGTACCCGGGCGTGGGTCGTTCTGCTCAAAGGCCGCAATGCCAAGGACTACCTTCTGCTGCAGGCGAAGGAGGCGCAGCCGTCGGTGCTCGAGCGCTTCCTGTCGCCGAGCGAGTTCTCGTCGCACGGCGAACGCGTCGTCCGCGGGCAACGGCTGATGCAGTCGGCGAGCGATATCTTCCTCGGCTGGCAGACCGTGAAGGGCTACGACGGCCAGGTGCGCGACTTCTACCTCCGGCAGCTGCACGACTGGAAGGGCTCGATCGACATCGAGAAGGTCCGCGCGATCGGACTCAAGCTCTACGCGCAGATCTGCGGTGAGACGCTGGCGCGTGCCCACGCCCGCTCGGGCGACCGGGTGGCGATCGCCGCATACATGGGCGGCAGCAGCCGCTTCGATGAACTGATCGCCGATTTCGCCGATGCGTATGCCGACCAGAACGAACGGGACTACGAGACGTTCCTCGAGGCGATCGCGTCCCACCGCTTGGAGGCCCAGACCGGCCTCTAGCCCTGCACCCTCTACGCGAGCACAGGAAAAAGCACCTCATCCAGGCAGAATGAGGTGCTTTTCCTGTGGTCGACGAGTGCCCTCAGGCGTCGGATGGCGTGGGGGCAGCGGGAGGCGCGGGGTGCTTCTTGGCGTCGCGCCGATCCTTGCGCTCGTGCTTGGCCTCGGCCTCTTCGGCCTTCTGCAGATCGCGGGTCTCCGTCGTGGGGCCGAGTGCCGGTCGCCACCAGCGCGCCGCCGGATTGGAGTCGACGAGGATCGTCTTGCCGAGCAGCGTCAGCGGAATCGCAAGGATCGCGCCGATCGGACCGATCACGACCGCCCAGAACAGCACCGAGAAGAATGTGATCGTCTGGCTCAGCGAGACGGCGTGCCCGACGACGCGGGGCTGGATGATCGACTGGACCACCGCGTTGATCACACCGTAGACGATCACGACTGCGATCACGGTCGGCCAGCCGCCCACGAGGAAGCCGAACACGAGCGGCGGGATCAGCGCGAAGAAGTAGCCGATGTTCGGGATGAAGCTGCAGAGGAACGCCAGGAGGCCCCAGAGGAGTGCGGCGGGAACGTGCAGGATGTAGAGCGCTATCGCGTTCAGGGTTCCCTGTATGACGCCGAGCACCGTCGTCACCACCATGTAGCGGCGGACATTCGAGGCGTACGAGGTGAATGCCTCGACCAGGTCGGGATTGCGGGTCCCCAGCTGGTGGAGGATCGTGCGCGCGTATGCGGCATCGGCCGCCATCAGGATCATCATGGTCAGGATGATCACGAGCGCTCCGGTGATGCTGGCCACACTGCCG
Source organism: Leifsonia sp. Ger2509 (assembly GCF_055231915.1). Classification (NCBI taxonomy): domain Bacteria; kingdom Bacillati; phylum Actinomycetota; class Actinomycetes; order Micrococcales; family Microbacteriaceae; genus Leifsonia; species Leifsonia sp. Ger2509. The sequence continues at coordinate 610,168 of NZ_JBUYVB010000003.1, read as the reverse complement.
AGGACACCTGAGATGACGTGGCCCAGATTGGCGGGCGAGAGTCCGTTCTCGACCGCTTGCACCTGTTCGGGACCGACGCCGAGGCTGGCCAGCCACGACGAGATGGCCGCTCCGATCTGCTTGAACTGCTCAGAATACGTCGGAAGCATCGCGACGAATTGGGCTGTGGCGAGGATGAGCGTGTAAGTGAAGCCGGCCAGCAGCCCGAAGACCACGAGGATGACCGAACCGGTCGCGAGTCCGCCCGGCACTCCGCGTTTCAGCAATCCCGTCCGCACCGGGTTCGCGCAGATCGTCAGGATGAGAGTGAGCAGCACCGGCGCGAGGATGCCTTTGATCGAGCTGATGCCGATCGCGGTCAGCGTCGCCGCGCCCAGGGCGACGAGGATATTCGTGCCCCTGGGGAATCCCTGAGTGCCGCTCATGAGGCTTACGCTAGGGACGCGCGACAGTGGGTACATCATCCCAACGGGGTGATGTGGACGTGCGCGGGGTACGAACTATCTTTCACGAAGGGGCGTCCGCGCGCCGTCCCGGAAGGCGACGGGAACCATGCTGGCAGCTGTGGGGCATGTGCTGCCGCTCGCTGTCGCGTTCGCGCTCAGCTCCATTCCGATCATGGCGACCATCCTCATCCTGCTGTCGAAGAACAGGAACCGGTCATCGATTCCCTTCCTCATCGGCTGGATCCTCGGCATCGCCCTCGTGCTGGTGATCCTTCTCGAGGTCGCGCAGGCGGTCCCCGCAAGCGTTCCCAAGCGGTCGCAGGTCGTCCTCGGTACCGCGCTCATCGTCATCGGCGCCGCCCTCATCGCACTGTCGGTCTTCAACTGGGCGCGGGGGAGGCGCAAGCCGGCGACGGGTGTTCCCCGGTGGCTCGAGGCGGTGAGCTCGTTCGGCCCGTGGTCGTCGTTCGGCTTCGCCCTGCTCCTCAACGTGCGCCCGAAGGCCGTCCTGCTCAGCGCCGCGGCGGGTCTGTCGCTGCGCGGTGACGGACTCTCGCCCGGCGAGGCAGTGGTGGTGATCGTGATCTACACCCTCGTGTCAGCGTCCACGGTCGCCATTCCGGTCATCGCGCGGCTGGTGGCGCCCGGCCGCACAGAGATACCGCTGGTGAACGCGCGGAAGTGGCTGGAGAACAACAACCGGGTCGTGTCGGCGCTGATCCTCGTGCTCGTCGGTTTCGTGGTGATCGCGGACGGACTCACCCGGCTCTGAACGGATGCACGCGGCGGCGTCCTACGAAACGGGCCGCAGCTCGGCCTCGTCGGCGATCGCCGCGAGCGCGGACTGCCGGTGACGGAACGTCGTCCCCAGGATGAGCCCGTATGCGGCCGTGGCCGTCCACGTTCCGTCGTGCTCGACGAGGTGACCGACCAGGTAGCGGGAGTGGCCGCCGAGCACCTGGCGGTCGGCGATGGGCAGCGTCAGCGGAAAGGCGTACACGTCCCCGGCAGGGCTGACGGTGAGCTCCCAGCGGGCGCGGCCGGGGTTCGTCTTACTGGTGAAGATGCGAGACATGGTCCTACGGTCATAGCCGATGACCACCCTCGCCCGCACGGCATGTGACCCTGTGTTTCGCTTGCGGCGCTACAGGATGCGCTCGAAGCAGAGCGATTCGCGGATGGCGAGGTAGGGCTCGTACACCGGGATGCGCGTGAAACCCAGCCCCTCATACAGTCGCACGGCCTCGGGCTGGCGGTCACCCGTCTGCAGGATGAGCCGGCGTCCGCCGCGGAGCACGACATCCGACTCGACGGCGGCGATCAGCGCTCGGCTGTGGCCGCGACCCCGGCACGCGGGCAGCGTCACCAGACGTTTCAACTCCCACTCGCCGCGGAGCGAGCGTAGAGCGGCATGGGCGACCGGAGCATCGCCGTCGAGTACGAGGTAGGTGGCTGCGATGTCGGCGGGGTCGATCGCGAACGCCCGGGCGACCTCCGCAGCGCGCTCGGCGTCCGCACTGTCGGCCAGGTCGGCGTAGCGCGGCGCGATCTCCGCATCCATCGCCGCGCGCAGCGCGACAGCGCGTTCGTCGTTCCAGTCGACACGCACGATGGTCGTCTCTCCGCCAGCGGGCGCCGCGAGCTCGATGGTCGTGTCCGTCATGTGCTTTCCGTTCGTGGCGGGCACGGTCAGGCGAACCGCGCGAGGGAGAAGTCGGGATGCGCCGGCGTTCCGGTCAGCGCGAGGTCGGCCAGGATGCGGCCGACCGTGGGCGTGGACATGAAGCCGTGGCCGCTGAATCCCGCCCCGACGACGATAGGCCCGACACGGTCGAGAACGAAATCGCCCGACCCGCGACAATAGTGGGAGGGAACTGCGACGGAGGGGAATGGATGCGGGACTGGATGCGCTGGTTCGGACGCAGACGCCGCCCTGCCGCGCCAGCCATGCGCCCGTTCGACGAGTCCCTCCTCGAATCGCCCGCGCCGACGACCCTCGACCACGCCCTCGAGGAGGGCCTTATGATCGCTGAGTATTCGGCCCGCATGACGGTCAAGAACCGCATCGTCGTCGACGCCATCCGCACCGACATAGGGTTCGCGACCAAGCGCTACCTTCCGGTCGCGGCCGACGCGCTCCGGGAGCTCGCCGACGAATCGGATGCGGGTGGTGCGCGTATCGCCGAAGAGCGAAGGTTCGCCCTCGCACTCGAGGGCCAGGGCGAGCACATCCACGATTACCGGTCGATCGACACGGTCAACCTGCGCCGCCGCGAACGCGTCGCCGAAGAGCTGGCGGCAGCGCTGCGGCGGCGGGCTGAGGACGAGGACGCCCTCACCGAGCTCATCGAGACGGCCCGCGACGACGCGTGGCACGAGATCGGGTCGGCGATCGAGGCCTCCCTCGACGCCTTCTCCGGCGTCGAGGCGACCAAGGAGAACTACGAGCGGGAGCGCCCGGCCCGCCTCAACCTGCTCATCCGGCGCGACCTGGCCAAGCTCGCGGAGGAGCGCGCCGGGTACGGCGGCTACTGATCCGGCTCGTAGGCTGGACGGACCATGATCGTCTTCGCCGCCATCGTCCTGTTCGTCAACGCGCTCTTCAACGTGATCGCCTGGCCGCGCTTCTACAAGCGCGTCGCCGACGATCCGCGGGCGAGGGATGCCTCCGGCCGCCCGACGCGCTTCCTGCGGGTGCACGCGGCCCTGCTCTGGATCGCCATGCTCATCGCCCTGGCGTCGCTTGCCGCGGGAGTGCTGCTGCTCGTCGGCTAGACCCCCGTCGCCAACCTTCTGAACGACCGCCCACGGTCCACCCTGTGCGCTCGTTCAGTACCTGTGCGCGGGGCTAGGGCGACGCCGGACGCAGGTCGTCGAAGGCCACCTCAATGCCGAAGTGCCTCCGTGCGGCCTGGCGCGCCGCATACCATCCGTTCATCCCCTGCACGGACGGCCCGGGAGGGGTGGACGCCGAACACAGGTACACGCCGTCGGCCGGGGTCTCCCAGGGCGTCGGCGACAGCACCGGGCGGTCGACCAGTCGGTAGACGCTCATCGCGCCGCCCATGATCTCCCCGCCCACATCGTTCGGGTTGTTGGCCGCGACATCCCGCGCGGTCATCGTCGCGCTGGCGAGGATCGTCTCCCTGAATCCCGGCGCCACCCGTTCGATCTGGCGGATGATCGCCTCGGCAGGGTCGTAGATCGACCCGGCCGGTACGTGCACATACGCCCACAGGGTGTGCCTGCCGGCGGGCGCGCGGGTGTCGTCGAGGATGCTCGGCTGGGTGACCAGCACAAACGGGGATGACGGGATGCGTCCGCGCGTCACCTCGCGCTCGGCGCGGGCGATGGCACCCCGCGAGCCGCCGAGGTGCACGGTCGGGGCAAGGGCGACATCCGGATTCGTCCACGGAACCGGCGCTGACAAAGCGAAATCGACCTTCGCGACTCCGGGACCGCGGGGGAAGCGCCGCAGTGCACGCAGGTAGCCGTCGGGGAGCCGGTCGCCGGCGAACCGGGCGAGGAAGTCCGGGGAGGTGTCGAGCAGCGTCACCCGCGACGGTTCGAGATCGCCGGGGCCCCTCACCTCGCTGTCGAGCACGATGCGTCCGCCGTGGGCGCGCAGGTCGGCGGCGAGCGCATCCGCGATGGCCTGCGAGCCGCCGACCGGGAATCCCCATCCGGCCGCGTGGGCGTGGGCGCCGAGCAGCAGCCCTGTTCCCGCGGCGGCGAGCGACGGCTGGGCGACGATCGCGTGGGCGGACACTCCGCTCAGCATCGCGGGTGCCACGCGTTCCCGAAAGCGTTCGTTCCAGGCGGGAGTGCCCTGCTCGAGCACGCGCAGTCCGAACGCAAGTGCGTCCAACGGATGCGGTGGGATGCGCAGCAACTGCGACCCGGTGAAGCCGGTCAGGGAATCGATGCGCTCCACGAGCGGGCCGAACAGCGAGCGCCAGGCGTTGCCGTCCCGCCCGAGGTCCTCGGCCGTGCGATCGAGGTCGTGCCAGGCGATGCCGGCGATCCCGTGGTCGAGCGGATGCGCGTACGACGCGGTCGGAATGATGAACGGCACGCGCTCGGTCAGCCCGAACGCGCGGAAGAACGGTGACGCGAGCGCTGCAGGATGCACGGCGGAGCACACATCGTGACGGAATCCCGGCAGCGTCAGCTCGGCCGTGCGCATGCCGCCCCCCACGGTCGATGCCCGCTCCACGAGCGTGACCTCGAGGCCCGCCCTGGCGAGCGTCACCGCTGCCGCCAGGCCGTTCGGACCGGCGCCGACGACCGTCGCGTCGATCATCGTCCGTACCCGCGGCGGGCCTGCGTGGCCCGCGAGATCGGGGGGACCAGTATTCCGGCCTCTTCGCGCATCCACCACACCCCTTCATCCCGCCGCTCGCGTCGCGTCGCGAACCGGTACAGATACAGTCTGGCCCGAACCCAGTTCGGCGGTGTTCCCCCGAAAGGGTCGACACGCAGGAGTTTCAGCGTGCGAGGGTCGGCCTCGAGCAGCCGGGCCAGGAACGCGAGGAACCAGTGCGTGTCGCGGGAGCCGAGGGCGAGGAACCACATCAGCCAGTCGAGCCGCAGGTGGTACGGGGCGAACTGGCGGGGGATCCGCCGCGGGTCGCCGGGCTTGCCCTTGAACTCGTAGGCCTTCCATTCCGCGGTGCCCGTCGGCTGCTCGGCGCTCGTTCCCTCGACGACGACCTCGTAGCGCTCCTTGGTGACGCTCCCGAACGCTCCGTAGGCGTTGACGAGGTGCCAGCGGTTGAAGCTGGCATTCATCAGCTGGTGGCGCGACAGCAGGTTGGCGGCGGGCCACCAGCTGAGCGCGATCAGGAGCGCGGAGGCGGTCAGCGCCACGAATGCGAACCAGGGCGGCATCGCATCCGTCGGCCCGTGCGCCGGGATGACCGGCAGCACAGTGTGCAGGACCGGATTGCTCACCGCCGAGAACGCCAGGACGATCGTGATCACGTTCAGCCAGGCGAAGTTGCCGGTCAGCACCAGCCACGCCTGGGTGAGGATGACGATCGCCGCTGCGATGGATGCGACCGGCTGCGGTGCGAACAGGAAGAACGGCACGACCAGCTGGGCGAAGTGGTTGCCAAGCACTTCGATGCGGTGGAACCACTTCGGCAGCAGGTGGGCGTAGCGGCTGACCGGGTTCGGCATCGGCTGCGTCTGGTGGTGGTAGAACAACGCCGTGAGGTCGCGCCACGACCGGTCGCCGCGCATCTTGATCATCCCGGCGCCGAACTCGAGCCGGAAGACCAGCCACCGCACCAGCACGATCACCGTGATCGGCGCTGCCTCCTGACTGCCGCCGAGGAACGCGACGGTGAACCCGGCTTCGAGCAGCAGGCTCTCCCAGCCGAACGCATAGAAGGTCTGGCCGATGTTCACGATGGACAGGTAGGCGAGCCAGACCAGCAGGAACAGGATGAGCGGAACCCAGCCGGGCGCGAGCTGGGGGATGCCCGCCACCAGCAGGGCGGACACCGCCGCTCCCGACCATGCGACGGTCAGCAGGAGCCGGTCGGAGTAACGCCAGCGGAAGAGCGTCGGCTGCCGGCGGGCGTAGCTCAGCTTCAGGAACTCGGGGGCCGGCAGCAGGCCGTGGTCGCCGAGGAGCGCCGGGAACTGGTTGACGGCGGAGAGGAACGCGACCAGGTAGATCGCGGCCGTGCCGCGCTGCAGCACCTCACGTGCAAACCAGTAATCGCTCGCAGCCAGCCAGTCCATCGCCTCACCCCGTGGCTGGGCTCAACGGTACGCCGTCGGCGGCGCCCGGTCGAGGGCTCAGGCGGTGGCGGTGATGTGGGCGGCCAGACTGATCGGTCTGTGGTCAGAGGCTCCGGCGGGGAGCACATCCACGCGATCGATGCTGAACCCTGTCGAGGTCACGAAGTCGAAGTATCCGGTGAAGAACTTGTATCGCGCGTAGGTCGGCTCGGTGCTGCGCATGAGCTCGTACCCGGAGGTGGTCAGCCGCCGCTCGAGTCCGCGGATGAACCACGGATAGTTGAAGTCGCCCACCATGACCGCGGGCAGGCCGGCCGCGAGCGATCGCATGCCCTCGTGGGCTGCCGCGATCTGCTTGCGGCGCAGCGAATTGGATGCGGTCAGCGGCGCCGCATGGAACGACCCGACCAGCACATCCTGGCCTGTCTCGCGGTCGACGAGGTGGGCGGCGAGAAGGCGTTCGTGCGCCGGGGCGAGAACCCGGTCGTGCATCGACTTGTGTACCGCGAAGACCTTCGTCGACCGGATGTCGTAGCGCTCGGCGCTCGTGTAGATGGCAAGTCCCAGGCGGTTCGTCTTGGTGGAGTCCGCGAGCACGAGGTGGCCGAGCCGGTCGGGCAGCGCCTCGCTGTCGGCCTCCTGGAGGCACAGGACGTCGACGTCGTATTCGTCCGCAAGATCGGCGATCTCACCGCCGGCGGCATGTTTGCGCAGGTTGTAGCTGATGATCCTCATGACCGTGCCAGCCTACGACCGATGGGTGCGCGTTTCGTGCAAGCGCCCGGATGTGCACGGCGCGAAACCGTTCTCCAGCGAACTCCCAGCGAGTACGGTTGTCGCATGGCGAGCGAAGCTGTTGTCCTGACGGTGAAGGGTCCTTCCGGCGATCGCGAGGTGCGCATCTCGAGTCCCAGCCGCGTGCTGTGGCCCGAACTGGGCTTCACCAAGCTCGACCTCGCGAACTACCTCATCGCGGTCGGCGATGCCTTCGTCGCGGCGAACGGCGATCGCCCGGTGTCCCTGCAGCGCTTTCCGGAGGGAATCGACGGCGAACAGTTCTTCTCGAAGAACCCGCCGAAGGGCGCGCCGGACTACGTCCGCTCTGTGATGGTGGTCTACCCGAGTGCGCGGTCGCATCCGCAACTCGTCATCGACGAGCCCGCCGCTGCGGTGTGGGCCGCGCAGATGAACACCATCGTCTTCCACCCGTGGCCGTCTCGCGCCGAGGACTCGGACAACCCCGACCAGCTCCGTATCGATCTGGATCCGCAACCGGGCACGGATTTCGACGACGCGATCCCTGCCGCCATCGAACTGCGCAAAGTGCTCGCCGAAGCGGGACTGGATGCCTTCATCAAGACCTCGGGCAATCGCGGCCTGCACGTGTTCGCCCCGATCGAGCCCGTGCGGGAGTTCCTCGATGTGCGCCACGCCGTCATCGCAGCGGCCCGCGAGCTCGAGCGCCGGATGCCCGACCAGGTCACGACCGCCTGGTGGAAGGAGGAGCGCGGGGAGCGGATCTTCGTGGACTTCAACCAGGCGAACCGCGACCGCACGATCGCCGGCGCCTACAGCCCGCGCGCCCTCGCGCATGCTCCCGTATCGACGCCTCTCACCTGGGACGAACTGGAGACGACCGATCCGACGGCCTTCACGGTGCTGACGGTTCCGGACCGCCTGCGCACCGTCGGCGATCCGTGGGCCGATTTCGGGGCCGCCCCCGGTTCGATCGATCAGCTGCTCGGATGGTGGGCCCGCGATCTCGCGAACGGGCTCGGCGAGCTTCCGTTCCCGCCCGACTATCCGAAGATGCCGGGCGAACCGCCGCGTGTGCAGCCGAGCCGCGCACGCAAAGAACCGTAGGGAGCAGGGATGGCGCACGCAGCGGAGACTGTGACGGTGAACCGGCCGATCGCAGAGGTGTTCGAGTTCCTCGCCGACGGTATGAACGAACAGAAGTGGCGACCCGACGTCGTCTCGATCGAGCTGGTGGTGGATACCGGACCGGGCGTCGGGACGACCTACGCGCAGACGATGAAAGGCCCCGGCGGTCGCGCGATCAAGGGCGACTACCGGATCACGCGCTACGACGCACCGACCCGCCTCGATTTCGAGACCATCGCGGGCCCCGCCCGCCCGGTCGGCTCGTTCGTGCTGCAGGAGATCGTGCCGGGGACCACGGAGGTCACTTTCACGATCGACCTGACCCCGAAGGGTGCGATGGTGCTCGTGAAGGGCATGATCGCCAAGCAGGTCGCGACCGAGGCCGCGAACATCCACAATGTTCCGAAGGCGATGGGCGCCTGACGTGCACATCCCCAAGCCCGGCGAAGAGACGAAGGCGCTGTTCCGCTCGGTCGTTCCCGACGCGCCCGATGTCGAGGTCAAGCCCATGTTCGGCAACCTCGGTGCGTTCGTTCACGGCAACATGTTCGCGGGCCTCTTCGGCGACGTGATCGGCGTGAAGGTGCTCGACGACGACGCACGCGACGAACTCGCGGCGATCGAGGGGACAGGACCCTTCGGGCCGGCCGAACGGCCGATGGGAGGCTATGTCGGACTCCCGGCGGACTGGTCGGACAAGCCCGAGCTGATCGCTCCCTGGGTCGAGCGGTCCCTCGCCGCCGTGGCCGAGCTTCCGCCGAAGGCGCCGAAGTCGCGCAAGCAGGCGTAGCACCCGAGCCGTACATGCCCCTGAACGGGGGGTGACGAAGCGGTCTCGACAAGTCTGCAGTCATGCATAATTGCCGGAGAGCAGCGGACGCTCGTTCGCGCCGGAGATGAATGTAGATGCACATGCGCGAGCGGAACAGCGGATCCCGTACCCGAATCGAACGAGGACGGAGCGGATCGCGCAAGCTCGTCGCCGCGCTCTCCGTCGTCGCGCTGAGCGCGATCGGACTCGCGGCCGCGGGTCCGGCGTCCGCGACGAACTCGTACGTTCCGTCGGCCTTCCGGCTGGGCAACAACCCGGGGGGCGTGGCCTTCACCCCGGACGGTTCCCGTGCGGTCGTCGTGAACGATGACCCGAAGGCCCCCACCAGTACGATCGCGACCTACAGCACTTCGACCCACGCCAAGCTGTGGTCGACCGCGGTCGATGGCGTCGGATCCAATGGCATCGCGATCAGCCCGGACGGCACCCAGGCGTACGCGACGTACTCGAACGGGTCGGGGAACTCCGGCGGCCTTACCGTCATCAACCTGACCAACAACAGCAAGGTCGGCACGATCACCGGGTTCGACCCGCTCTTCGATGTCGCTTTCGCGCCCAACGGCTCAAAGGTCTACGCGCTGGACTGGAGGCCGAACGCACCTCAGGGGTACGCGGCCGTCATCGATCCGGCAACGCGCACGGTATCCACGTATATCGCGGTCGAAGGCCTCCCGTTCGATGTCGTCTTCAGCCCAGACAGCTCGAGGGCGTACGTGGTGAACGCGACCAGTGATACAGCTCAGGGCCAAATCGCCGTGATCGATGTCGCAACCAGCACGGTGCTCACCACCATTCCCCTCGGAATCGGGACCGATGGCATCGCGATCACCCCTGACGGCTCCACTCTGATCGCAACGAACGGCGGAGACGGCACGCATCAGGGGACGGTCTCGTTAGTGTCGACCGCGACGAACACGGTCACCGCGACGATTCCGAACGTTGGATACGGTCCCTTCCACATCCGGGTCTCGCCGGACGGCTCGCAGGCGTGGCTGCTCAACTGGAACGGTGGCACCATCTCGGTCATCGACGTCGCAACGAAGACCATCGTGAACAGCTACTCGGTGAGCGGCGGCGGCCCGTGGAACCTCGCGTTCACGCCGGACGGCACACAGGTCTGGGTCACCGTGGACGGGGGAGACGCGAACATCACCGGAACGATGGACGTATTCGATGTGAAGTCCGCGCGGTGGAACCCGTCAGTCACCCGGGTCTCCGGGACGGATCGCTACCTGACATCCGTCAAGGTCGCCTAGGCAGCGTTCCCGACCACAGCCCCTGTCGTCTTCATCGCCACCGGAACGGGCTTCGCCGATGCTCTCTCGGCGGCGGCACCCGCGGCGAAGCTCGGTGGACCGCTCCTGCTGACCGACCCGGCGAATCTGCCGGCGACCACCAAGCAGGAGATCCAGAGCCTGCACCCCTCGACGATCTACATCGTCGGTGGGACGGGCGCAGTCTCGACGGCCGTCGAGAACCAGTTGCGTCCGCTCGCCGCGACGGTCACGCGACTGGCGGGGACGGATCGTTTCGACACCGGCCGCAAGGTCGTCGCTGCTGCCTTCCCGACGTTCCAGAAGGTCTATGTCGCGACCGGCCTGAACTTCCCTGATGCGCTGTCGGCGTCCGCTGCTGCGGGCGCCGCCAAGATTCCGGTGCTCCTTGTGAACGGATCGAAGCCGGCGCTTGACACGGCGACCGCCGACTTCCTCACGGCCCGCGGCGCGAACGCCTTCACCGTCATCGGCGGCCCGACCGTCGTCTCCGCCGGCATCGCCACCCAGCTGGGGTCGTCAGGACCGGTCAAGCGCATCTACGGGGGCGACCGCTACACGACATCGCAGCTGATCAACGCCGATGCGTTCCCCACGGGAACGAGCGCGTACTTCGCCACGGGCACACAGTTCGCGGACGCCCTGTCCGGTGCCGTCCTGGCGGCGGTGAACGGTACGCCGCTCTACGTCGTGAACCCGACCTGCGTGCTGAGGGCGTCGGAGCACGACCTGGCGGCGCACGCCGTGACGAAGGTCACGTTGATCGGCGGAACGGGTGCCCTGAGCGCCGCTGTCGCCAAGCTCCACAACTGCTGAACCCTCGGAGGGCCGCTGCTGCCGAGCGGCCCTCCGACCTCAGCTGATGACCTCGCTGAGGTCGTAGGCGATCGGCCGGTCCAGCTGCTCGAACGTGCACGAGCGCGCCTCCCGGTCGGGGCGCCAGCGATCGAACTGGGCCGTGTGCCGGAACCGCATCCCTTCCATCTGGTCGTAGCGGACCTCGACGACGCGCTCGGGGCGCAGCCGCACGAAGGACACGTCCTTGCTCGCGGAGAAACGGCTCCGCTCGCCCTCGCCTTTGACGATCTCGCCGTCGGCGTCGCGTTCGACGAGCGGGTCGAGTTCGTCGATGAGTTCGAGGCGCCGGGCGTCGCTGAACGCGGACGCTCCGCCGACGCTGCGCAGCTGGCCGTCGTTGTCGTAGAGCCCGAGCAGCAGCGAGCCGACGCCTCGCCCGCTCGAATGGATGCGGTACCCGATCACGACGACATCCGCCGTTCGATGATGCTTGATCTTCAGCATGATCCGCTTGTTCGGCGCGTACGCCGCCGACAGAGGCTTGGCCACGACGCCGTCGAGACCGGCGCCCTCGAACTCGACCAGCCAGCGGCGGGCGAGGTCCACATCCGTCGTCGTCCTCGTGAGGTGCAGCGGATGCGGGAGCGGTCCGATGAGACGCTCCAGCTCTGCGCGGCGTTCGCCGAACGGAACGCCGGTCAGATTCCTGTCGCCCTCGGCGAGGAGGTCGAATGCGACGAACATCGCCGGGGTCTCGACCGCGAGCTTCTGCACGCGACTCGCGGCAGGGTGGATGCGCTGCGACAGCGCCTCCCAGTCCAGTCGTTCGCTGCCGCTCGCCCCGGTGGGGACGACGATCTCGCCGTCGAGCACGCAGGGGCCCGGCAGCAGTCGCGCGAACGCCTCCGTCAGCTCGGGGAAGTACCGCGTGAGCATTTTGGAGCCCCGGCTGCCGATCTCGACGGTCTCCCCGTCGAAGTAGACGATGGCACGGAAGCCGTCCCACTTCGGCTCGAAGAGCAGGCCCCCGGCTACGCTGTCCTGTTCCGGGACGGCGTCCACCGCCTTGGCGAGCATCGGAGCGACAGGGGACGATACCGAGGGTTCCATGGCTCGATCCTGCCGCAGCCGCGTCGGCGAGGCAACGAGGGCGGCTAGGGGAGGCTCTCGCAAGCGACGCCGTCGTGGTCGGAATCGAGTTTCGCGATGTCGCCGTAGTACGGGAAGTACGTGTTGAACCACGCCTGGGCCGCCGCGTGCGTTGCGAAGTCCGAGCAGTTCTTCGTGTCGCCGGGATTAGCGGGCTTCGTTACCACGGGCGGCTTCGGCGCGACCGGGGGCGGCGCCGTGACGCAGGTGGTCAGATTCGCGACCCCGGTTCCGAGCGAACCTGTGCCGCCGAGGAGGACGCGTTTCGTCACGCCGAGAGCCGTCAGGTCCGCCTTCACGAAGTCGGGCACGCACGTGCCGGGAACGATGTACAGCGCAGCGTGGTCGCGCCCGGCCAGGGCGGCCCCCGCCAGCGCGTCCGCGAACCCGGTTCCGTTGGCCAGGTACACCAGCGGCGAGGTCGTGTAGGTCGCCCGGTTGATGGCGCTCGCGGTGCGGTACCTGTCCGTCCCGGCAAGACGTGTCACGTTCGTGCTCCCGAACCGCGAACGCAACTGGTTCTCGATCCCCGTCGAGATCACCCCGGTGCCTCCGGCGATCGAGACGGATGTGACGCCCAGACTCGACATCAGGTCGAGGTTCGCCTGGTCGACTGAAGACGCGCGGCCGTTCACGAGCAGGACCGGCTCCCCGGTCGCGCCGGCTGCGGCGGACGCGCCCAGAGCATCCGGGAAGTTCGAGCCGGTAGCGAGGAACACCGACGGCGAGCCTGCCGGGAACGCCGCTCGGTTCAATGCGATCGACGTCGCATACCGGTCGCTGCCCGAATCGCGGCGGATGTGCGGTGCGAGCGTGCGCAGTTCGGTGAAGACAGCATCGGAGACGCTTCCGGCACCTCCCGCGACGACGATCGTGTCGGGAGCGAGACGCACGAGCTCGGCCCGCACGGTCGCGGGAAGGGAGCCGGGCGCGGTGAGAAGGAGCGGACCGCCCTGCTTGGCGGCCGCGGGCGCTGCACTGAGGGCATCCGGGAAGTTGGCGCCGGAGGCGACGTAGACGACGGGGACGCCGGTCGGATACTGGCCGGAGACGGCCGCGCCGGTCGCGTAGCGGTCCGGGCCGGCCAGGCGCGAGACCCCCGCGTTCACCGTGGTCCCCGCTTTGGCAGGGACCGTGACGACGGTGTTGCCGCAGGAACCGGAGAGAATTCCGGACAGAGCCGACTGCTCGGCGGTGTCGATCGTCAGGTTCCAGCGGTACTTCACCAGCACCCAGTCCGTCGCGTAGCGGCAGGCGACACCGGCGACCGGCGGCATCCACTGCGCGGGGTCGCGGTCGCCCTTCGCCTGGTTGACGTTGTCGGTGACTGCCTGCAGAGCGACAGGCAGCGCGAGGTCGTTCGCATAGGAACGACGCTGGTCAGCGGTCCACGTGTTCGCGCCGGAGGCCCACGCTTCGCCCAGCGGCACCAGGTGGTCGATGTCGACATCGGATGGCGCGGTCCACGTCGCGCCGTCGTACCAGGAGGTCCACTTCCCGGCCGTGATCGTGCATCCCGAGCTCTTCGTCACTGCGACCGCGGAATCGCGCATCAGCACCTCTTGGCGGGTGTCGCAGCCGTTGTTGTCGGCGTCGATCCAGTGCACGAAGAGGGTCCGGTCGTAGCCGGCGGGAGTTGCCGGGGCCACCGTCAGCTGGGCGAGGACGGTCGCAGCCGGTGCGGTTCCACTGAGGTCGGTCGCAGACGCCTGCGCCGTCGAGGTGAGAAGGGAGGCCGCGATGACGGGCGCGACGAAGAGAGCGATGGGTAAGCGCACGGAGACCAATCGGGTACGGGGTGGAGCAGTTCGGGCCGTATCAGGCTAGGCGCCGGTGTGGCGCGCCGGAAGCACCCGTTCGGGTGGGATGCGTGCTGGGACCGACTCAGGCGTCGCGCTCGGCGAGCACCGCGATGTCCTTCGCGCCGCGGCCGTCACGGGATGCGTCCTCCAGCGCATCGTGCACCACCGCCACCGCGGGAAGCGGCGAGCGGCTGCTGGCCATCATCAGGCGGGTGTCCTTGAGGAGCAGATCGACCGAGAACTGGGTGTCGTCGAATGACCGCTCGCGCACGGTGTCGCCTTTGGATGCGGCGAGCGGCGCGAGACTCGTAAGCGCAAGCATCGAGAGCACGTCCTCTGTGCTCAGGTCGTTCGAGTGGCCGAGCCGGAGCGACTCGACGAGACCCTCGAGGGAGACGGCCAGTGCGAGATTGGCGATCAGCTTGCCGGTCGCCGCCTTCTGCGCGCTGTCCACGATGCGCAGTTTGTCGGTGTCCGCCCAGAGCGAGACGATTCCTGCAGCCTCTGCGGCCGCATCCGCTTCTCCGCCGACGAGCACGGCGAGACGTCTGGCCCTGGCCGGTGCCAGCGAGCCGATCACGGGGGAGTGCACGTAGCGCACACCCGCAGTGGATGCCCAGGCCGCGAATGCCGTCGCGTCCGCCGGAGCCACGGTGGTCACGTCGATCCACAGCGCGGACGGGCCGAAGGGCAGACCGGCGTCGAGGACGATCTCGCGCACGGTGTCAGGCCCGAAGAGCGCGGTGACGACCACCTCGGCGTCGGCGACCGCCAGGGCGGGGGTCTGGGCGACGTTCGCTCCGCGCGCGGCGATCGCTCGGGTCGGCCCAGCACTCCGGTTCCAGACGGTCACCTCGTGTCCGGCGTCGATCAGGTGGACGACGAGTTCGCGGCCCATCCGCCCCAGCCCGATGAATGAGATTCTCATGGTCAGCCTCCCTGACCCATTCCACGCCCGATGGCGCGCGCAGACAAGCGGTGGGCGGCTCGTCTTAAGGGACGAGGACGACTTTGCCGGACACGGCGCCCGCCTCGATGTCCCGGTGAGCGGTGACGACGTCGTCGAGCGGATAGACCTTCGCGACGTCGATCCGGAACTCGCCCCGCTCGAGCAGGTCGCTCACCACCGCATACGCCTCGCTGCGCAGGGCCTGCTCCTCGGCCGTCAGTGGAACGGGGTTGCCTCCCGCCCAGGCGCGGATGCCGAGATCCGCTGCCCTCGCGCCGACGACGATCGTCCCGATCCGCGAGCGATCGGGGACGAGCTCGAAGGACGCTTCGAGGGCTTCGTCCGTGCCCGCCGCATCGAGCACCACATCCACGCCGTCGGGTGCGAGGGCGCGCACGCGCTCGACCAGCCCGGGTCCGTAGGTCGTCGGGATCGCGCCGAGCGAGCGCATCCGCTCCTGGCCGGCCGGGCTTCCGGTCGCGATCACCGTCGCGCCCCACGCGGTCGCGAACTGGATGGCGGCGCTTCCGACCGCGCCCGAACCCGCGTGCAGGAGGAGGGTCGTGCCGGGCCCCACCCCCAGCGACTTCAGGGTCTGGTACGCGGTGCTGACGGGCACTCCGATCGCGGCGGCCTGCTCCCAGCTGATCGTCGCCGGCTTGCGGACCAGCTGTGCAGGGGATGCGACCACATGGGTCGCGTACGCGCCGCGTGCACCACGGACGATCACCTCGTCGCCGACCGACCATCCGGTCACTGCGGCGCCCGTTGCGGCGACGACCCCCGCGGCATCCGATCCGATCCTTCGCGGTCCATCGCTCGGCGGGACCGCCCGGGCACCGGAACGCTGTTTCAGGTCGACGGGGTTGACGCCGGTCGCCCTGACCTCGACGAGCACCTCGTCATCGCCTGGAACGGGGGTATCCACCTCGACGATCTCGAGGACCTCCGGTCCACCCACCGTGTCGTACTGCACGTGACGAGCCATGATCTCGCTCCGTTTCCGATGCCGTTTGCGGTCCGTGTCGCTTCCATGGTGACAACTTCAGAGGTCGTCCGAATAGTCCGAACTCGGGGCGATAAACGGAAAGCAGGAGCGACGCGCGCATTGGTTCCCCCTTTTCGGGGGCTGCGTGACCCACACTGGGTGCATGCGCATCCATGTCCCCGAGGGCGTGCCTGCGGTGGTCAGCGGAGCCATCCAGGCCGCGAACGACCACGACACCGAGCGGTTCCTCGACGCGTTCGCCGTTTCGGGAACCGTCGACGACTGGGGCCGGGTGTTCACGGGACGCGATGAGATCCGCGACTGGAGCGACCACGAGTTCATCGGACTGCACGTCACGCTGGACGATCTGGTGTTCGTGGAGATCCCCGACGGGGTGGCCGTCAGGGCGCGGGTGGGCGGCAGTGGGTTCAACGGTCCGTCGACGTTCACGTTCCTCGTCGCAGGCGACACGATCACGCGGATGTCCATCACCGCCTGATCGCTTCCTCGCGCGGACTACGCCAGGAGGAGTGCGGGCACGGTCAGGCCCACGGCCCAGCCGAGGAGGACGAGCGTGAGGGCGGCGACCCCGACCAGGACTGACTCACGCCGGCTGCGATGCAGAGCGAACGCGATCAGGTCGGCCGCGACCGTGCCGAGGAACGGCACGAACCAGGCCAGGGCGAAGACGACCTGGATCGCCGTCGCGATGTGCTCCCGATCGCGCACGTCGACGGCGGGCGCCATGATCCAGCCGACGATGCAGAGCGCAGCGAGGGGCACGAGCAGGATCGACGCGACGGTCAGGAGGAGGATGGTCGGCAGCGGATTCGGCGCCACCCTGCGGACGGACAACAATGGTGCACGCGCAGTCATGGCGTGACTCGTGGTCGGGTGCCGGTCGCCATCGATCCAGCTTTTCAGTAACCCGGGCGCACGGGTCAGCCCCAACACAGGGGATGCGCGTGCCACGATGGATGGATGGCCCACGACCTTCACATCACCGGCGACGCCGAGGCGGACGCCCTCCTGTCAGCAGACCCGCTCGCTCTGCTCATCGGCATGCTGCTCGACCAGCAGATCCCCATGGAGACGGCGTTCTCCGGCCCTGCGAAACTGCGCGACCGGATGGGCGGGCTCGACGCGGCGACGCTCGCGTCCTACGACCCCGACGCGTTCCTCGCCGTCATGAAGCAGCCACCGTCGGTGCACCGGTTCCCCGGCTCCATGGCCGGGCGCATCCAATCCCTGTGCGCGGCGCTCGTCGCCGACTGGGGCGGGGATGCGTCTGCCATCTGGACGCAGGGCGATCCCGACGGTGCCGAGGTGTTCGCGCGGCTGAAGGCGCTTCCCGGGTTCGGCGACCAGAAGGCGAAGATCTTCCTGGCGTTGCTCGGCAAACAGTACGGACTGTCCGCTCCCGGCTGGCAGGACGCGGCGGCTCCGTACAGCGAGACCGGCTCGTATCGCTCGGTCGCCGACATCGTCGACCCGGAGTCGCTGACGCGGGTGCGCGAGTTCAAGCGGGCGGCGAAGGCTGCCGCGAAGAACGGCTGACGGGTCCGCCTCCTTGAGGCTCCGCCCTTTCGCGGCTCGCCCGACGGCAGTACCATCGGCCACATGACCAGCCCGCTCGCGCACCTCAACGCTCCCGACTGCGACGACGAGGACTTCGAAGCCCCCATCGGCAACCTGTACAGCTACAACGACGGCGAACGCTGGGTCGACGGGCTGGCCACCGGTGTGCGACCCCGGAGCGACCTGGACCCGACCGCCATGGTGCAGATCGATCATCGCGACTGGTATCCGGTCGGCGAGTTGCGCGCATCCAGCCACTACACGGCGGTGCTCGTGAACCCCGACGGGACGATCTACCGGGAGTCGATCGAATCGCTGTCCGGGGGAGAGCCCGCGAAGGTCATCCGCGACATCGGAACGTACGGTGCGGACAACCTCGCCGCGGAGTTCACGCTCGAGAAAGGGCGATGGGAGCCGGGCGGGCGGGTGCTCTACCGCTACGTCGGGTCGGCAGACCTGGGACCATCCAGCGAAAGCTGAGGCATGAAGTCCACCCGGACGATCACGACCGACGTCGCGCGGCCGCCGAGCGCGGTCTTCGCCCTGCTCGCCGACCTGCCGGGATTCTCGGACTGGCTCGACCCGTCGAACACCTACCACGCCACCGTTCGGATCTCCGAGGATCCGATCGCCAAGGGCACGACCTATACGGACGAGATCCAGGGCATGGAACTCCACGGAACCGTTCTCGAATACGAACCGGATCACCTGCTCGTCTTCCACCAGGCCCGGTCGGACGGCCACCTCGCCATCACGATCAGCTACGAGCTCGTGCCGATCGAGGGCGGGACGCGCGTCGTGCGAACCGGCGAGATCGCGACGAGCGGGTTTCTCGCGGCCCTCCATCCCATCGTCGTGAGGACGACCGTCAGGGAGAACATCCGCATGATGAACCGGGTCAAGGAGTACCTCGACAGCGGCGCTTCGGCGTGACTGGCCCGCGCTCTGGGGCTCGTGACGCGGATGGACGGCTCACTAGCCTGTGGATGCACTGCGATCGAAAGGCCTATGCATGACCGACGCCCGCGCTCCTGAAGCCGGCTGGTACCCCGACCCGACCGGACCGTTCGGCGAGCGCTGGTGGACCGGGGCGACCTGGAGCGAGCACACGCGGGAGGCCGGGAACTCGGTGTCCGAGATCATCGCGCCGGACGTCGAGCCCGATGCCATCGCTCACAGTGACGACGACTATCAGCCGATGCGACCGGGTGCCGCGACGGGGGTGGTCGGCACAGGCCGGCTGCGCAATGTGCTCGCCTACCGCAGCCTCAATTGCGGTGCGGCCGCCGCCATCCTGTTCGTGATCACCGTGGTGTGCGCCGACCTCGCCTGGCGCGTGTCGCCCTTCGGTGTGCTCGGCTGGATCGCCGTCGCGCTGTCCCTGATCGGCACGGGCATCGCGATAATGGCGATCCTCTACGCAGCGGTGAGCTTCTTTCGAGTGCGCGCCTATCGAGGGCTCGGTCCAGCGCTCACCGGGTTGGTCTTCGGCATCGTCTTCGCCTTCACCATCCCGCTCGCAGGTCTCGCCTTACGGGTCGTGCTCGACACGTTCGGCTGACCCGCGCATCCTGCCGTCGGTGGTTGCGCGTACTCTGGCCGGTGATGCAGACCTTCCTCCCATATCCGTCGTTCCGCGAGAGTGCGCGAGTCCTCGACCGCGCGCGGCTCGGCAAGCAGCGCGTGGAGGGGCTTCAGCTCCTGCGGGCGGTGACGATCCCGACCTACGGGTGGCAGAACCATCCGGCGACGAACATGTGGCGCGGCTACGTGCCGGCGCTCGCCAAATACACGCTGGTGATGACGGATGAATGGATCGCCCAGGGCCGCCCCGACACCGTTCGGGAGCAGGTCCTCCCGTTCGCGCCCGAGGTGGACACCGCCGAGGAGGACCAACTCGAGCTCCCGCGCTGGATCGGCGACGTCGAACTGCATCGCAGTCACCAGTCGAACTTGATCCGCAAAGACCCCGCCCACTACGCCCCGCTGTTTCCCGGGGTGCCGCCCGACCTGCCGTACATCTGGCCCAGCAAGCACCCCGAGCGATACCTCTAGCCACCGCGGTGCCGCACCGCTACCGTGTAACCCAACCGAGCTTCACGGCGACGTGCGGAGGTGTCCGATGGGCAAGAACCTGGTGATCTGTCTTGACGGAACAGGCGCACAGCCGCGCGCGACCGGCGACTCGAACGTCATCAAAGTCTTCTCGATGCTCGACCTGAGCGATCCGGCCAAGCAGATCGCCTACTACGATCCCGGCGTCGGTACGTTCGCATCCGCCGCGTCCTGGGGCGCGATCGCACGCGGCCTCTCGCGTGTCGGCGGCCTCGCCTTCGGCAACGGCCTTCGGCAGAACCTGGGGGAGGCGTACACCTGGCTCATGCAGGAGTGGAATCCCGGCGATCGCATCTTCCTGTTCGGGTTCAGCCGCGGAGCATACACAGCCCGCGCTTTGTCGGGGATGCTCCGGACCATCGGGCTCCTCTATCCGGGGTCGGAGAACCTCGTGCCGTACGCGGTCGCCGAGTTCGCACGCCGACGCGGGGACGACAAAGACCACTGGGCAGACATCGACGAATTCACGGCCAACTTCTCCCGCAAGGTCACGGGAGGGCGCACGACCGTGCCGGTCACCTATCTCGGTGCGTTCGACACGGTGAAGGCGGCGGGCATCCTGAAATGGGACATCAAGTGGCCGTACACGCGCAAGCTGGTGAATGACGCGCGGGTGAGGCACGCGGTGTCGATCGACGAGAAGCGTCGGCCGTTCCGTGAATACCTTGTGACCCCGACCGACGATTCGAAGCTCGAGGAGGTCTGGTTCGCCGGCGTCCACACGGATGTCGGGGGAACCTTCCCCGATGACCCGCGCCTGTCGACCGTGTCGCTGAAGTGGATCGTCGAAGGTGCGATCGAAGAGGGGATGCTGGTGGAGCCCGCTGCATACGCGAAGTCGTGCACGGTCACTGGCGACAACATCAACGGGATCATCCACAAGAACCCGTGGGTGTACAAGATCTTCGTCGACCGCACGCGACCGATCCCGGCGGACGCCGTGCTCCACTCGAGCGTGCGCGCACGGATCGAGGGAGCGTCGGGTTATGTGCCGCGGCTCACGCCGAGCATCCAATGGGCGGACCCGACCTGGGAGACGCTGACGCCATTGCCCGGCGAGGCCGCGTCGACGCAGCCCGCGTCCGTGCCGGCCGCGACGGCACCGGCCGCATCCGCGCCGGCCGCCCCTACGGGATCGTGAAAGTCACCTGGCTCCAGAGCTGATTCGGCCCCACCTCGATCTGCGGTGTTTCGGCGACGGGCGCATCCGCGCGGATCACGTGCGTCTTGTGGTCCGCGAGGGCGGTGAGCAGTTCAGCCTTCGGAATCGTGTCCGCCCACTTCTTGACGAGGCCCCACGGGAGCATCGCGTACGCGCCGTCGCCCAGCACCGATTCGACGAACGGCTTCGGCGTCGCATTGTGCGAGCCGTGGTGCCCGATCTTGTAGAAGGCGACGTTGCTCACCAGCTCGCGCGACGCGGGATCGCCCAGCACATGCTCCCACGCGCCTTCCTGCGAGTCGCCCACGAACAGCAGCCGCGTCCCTGCAACGTCGAGCACGAAGTACACACTCGTGTTGTTGACGGAGCGTTCCAGTACCGCGGCCGCCCCGAGCAGGGCCTCGTCGCTCGTCGCCAGCTGGGACAGGCGGAGCGAGGGGCGCGCTCGTGTCAGCTCCTCGGGGATCTCGTCGAGTTCGTCGTCCGGCACGACATAGATCGCCGGGAACAGCGCGGGAGTGTCGTCATCCTCCAGCCCCTGGTCCGGGTCGAGCTGCAGCCATTCTGCGGAGGCCGGCGGGTTCATCAGCGACAGCTGCTTCGGGTCGCGCGACGGTCCGAGGATGTGGATGGTCACGCCGTCGATCGGGGTCGCGATCACGTTCTTCGCCGGGTCACGATCGGGTGCGAAGAAGATGTCGTGGGTCGGTTCGAGGAAGTGGCTGCCGTTCTGGTGAAGCAACCGGTCGGTCGCGGCTGCGTTGCCCATCGAGTTGATCGCGAACGAGTTCGCGAGCGAGAGCGCATCCGTGAAGCCGCCACCGTTCTTCTCCTTGCGCTTGGCCGTCGCCTCGATGATCCCGTTCAGCTTGGTGGCCGTCGAGACCAGCGAGTTGCGGAGCGCCTGCGCATCCTTGTCCGCAGGGTTCTCGACGAACGGGATGAGGACCGTGCCGACCTGCACCGCCTCCCAGTCCGGCACGGCGAACCCGGTGATGTGATCCTGGTGGTGGTGGGTGGCGACGACGACGTCGAATCGCGGGGGAGAGCCTGCCGGCATGACGGCGGCCAGATCGGCGATGACCGCCTTGACCACCTCTCCGATCGGGCGCGAGACGCCATCCACTTTCGCGCGCCCCTGGCTGTGGACGCCGCAATCGACGAGCATCCGCCACACCTGGTCGCCGCGGCTCACGGTCACGACGAAGCAGTCGCCGAAGCCGACGTTGTACATCCGCACCGACACGGTCGTCTCAGACATGATCGGCCCCCTGCCGGCGACGGCCGTGGCCGTGCCGTCGCCTGCGCTCAGCCGCGGATTTCGCGGCGAGCAGCGAGTGGAGCTCCTGGTCCGCGTGCAGTTGCGCGAACGTGAGGCGCAGCTGGGAGGGCTGGTCGGTCCAGGCGGCCAGCGCATCCGCCGACGTGACCTGATCGCTCCAGTTCTGAAGTGCCTTGGCGCGTTTCTTCCCGATCTCGTTGCAGGACTGCGCGAAGGCGCGCACCGCATCCCCGAACGGACTGTAGCCGAACGCGTCGGGGTCGTCGAGCACCTCCGGTTTTGTGAGTGGAAGCGGCTTGAGCACGATGTGCACGACCTCGCCGTCGACGCGAGCTATCACCGTGGTTCCCGAGCGGATGGGTACCCTCTTGTTGCGGGGCAGCGACTGGTCCTCGAGCTCCTCGTGGCGTTGGGCGAACTGCGCGACCACGATCGGGCGCGGCTGGAGATCGGAAGCCTGGACGTAGACCGCGTGGACTCCGACCAGCTCGAGTTTCAGTTCGGGGTCGAGACCCAGTTCGTGGGCGTGCGCCTTTCCCCACGCGAGCAGGTCGACGGCGGTCGACGAGTTGTGTTCTGCCGACGGAGGCTCGGGCGGCGCATCCATCGTCAGGTCGTCCGGATCGTCCTCCGCGGCACTGGTCACCATCGTCGACGCCTCGCCGGAGGTGTCGAGGTTGCGGGTGGCGTCCTCGATCAGCGGTGCCAGATCGACCTTGTGGTCGCTGGCGGTCAGGCTGAGCGGCGCCGGGGGAGTCGGCCAGACCAGCGACGACTCGGCGAGCGAGGAGACGGCCGGCGGGTATATGCCGCGCCGCCGCAGGGCCTCGACGAGATTCGTGCGCAGGTGGAGTTTGTCATCGGGGTACAGCGCACGGTCGGCTGTGACGATGCCGCGCACCACATCCCCGAAGGTCACATCGACCACCGGAAGGTATTCGAAGGCGCGCACGACCATCCCGAGCAGCCTGTCCGCGTTGCGGATCGCTTCGATGGTGACGCGTTTCACCAGATCGGGAGGCAGAGCGCCCGGAGGCAGCACGCCGGTGCCGCCCGTCGCGATGCGCCGAAGGTCCGCGATCTGGTCGATATACGTGTCGAGGTATGCGTCGAAGACCGCGGCGACGAAACAGGATCCGCGTTCGTGCGGCTCGGTGGCGTTGAGGAACTGCTTCGGGGTGCGCGGCGAGCCGAGAGCGGAGCGGAGGGCTGCGCCTCGGCCGGTGGACTCTCCGAACTCCAGCGCGAGGTCGAGCAGCGCGGAGCCCTTCTTCAGTTCGCCGCGCGAGTTGGCGACCGCCTCGGACACGACCTCGGGGAACAGGAAATGGTGGAACAGGGCGACCAGGTCGGCGAAGGCTTCATGCCAGGCGAACACGTCGGGGTTCGTCGCCTCGGAGAAGTACTTGCGGATGCGGTGCACGATCGCGTGCGTCACCTCGTGAGCGACCACATCGACACTGAGACAGGTGAACATCACCTGGCCGGGAAGGTTCGACCCCGGGTCGCGTTCGTCGGCACGGTAGAAACCGAACAGCACGGCTCGCCGTTCCGGGTCGAAGAACGCATTGCGATCCTCGAAGGCGTGGGGCACGATCCGCAACTCGCGCCCGCCCCGCCAGCGGAATCGCCGCCCACCGAACCTCTCGAACCGCTCGATGACGCTCATCGCGACGGCGTACACCACCTGCTGGTGGGTGCGCGGATCGGACTCCGAGGGTGTCAGCCCGCTCTGCGCGAGGATCGAGGGATCGTTCAGGTCGACCGGCCGGTACCAGACGTCGTGTGCGGCGTCGTAGTCGATCACCTGGATGAGTTCGCCGGACGGCCCCGGGTCGAGGCCGCGTTCGAAGGGGATATCGAGCGTGAGAAAGCGCCCGGAGAGCCGGGTGGACATCGGGTCGAAGGCGTAGGTGCGCAGGAGCCGACGGTCGGGGAGACGGACCGGCGGCGTGTTGTGCGGTGGAAGTGGTTTCCGGGACCTGGGCTTCTCGCCGTGTGTGTGCGCCTGGGCGGCGGCGTGGACCTGCGCTGCGGCGTGGGCGCGGACTGCCGGAGATTCGGTCGCTTTGGGTGATCCGTGGTCTACATGGTCGCCCGTGTGGTCTGTATCGTCCGCCTTGTCGCGGGTCGGTTCCCCCATGATGCCCTCTTCCGCGTCGTCCTCAGCAATGAGTGTTGCTCAAGAAGTGCTGTTTCGATGATGGCGCGGGAGCGGCGGTTTGGGAAGGAGGAGACGTATCACGGGCGGGGCCGGATTACCGGGTCTCGTGCAACGCGATTTCGCCCGTTGACCCTTGTTATCGGATGAACACCATGATTCCGAGGATGGTCTTCGTCACAGCGGACAGGACTCGTTCGACCCGAAGCCGAATCGTCCACCTGTTCTCTGACCGCACACCGATGATCGTAGCCACGCCGCCGTGTCACCCCCTCCCGATACGCTCGATCCAGCGGATACCGCCGCAGCGAAAGGGGGTCGCGTGTTCATACTCGACGGCAGCGTCGTCACGAGCGCGTCCGACCTCACCGAGGCGTCGAAGTGCGAGTTCGCTTTCCTGCGCAAGCTCGACGCGAAGCTGGGGCGGATCGACAAGCTCGACGTTCCCGAAGACCCGATGTATGTGCGCACGAGCCGGCTCGGCGACGAACACGAGGCCCGCGTCCTCGCCCGGTACAGGATGGAGCACGGCGCCGGCACCGTTGAGATTCCGCGCCCGGAGAGTCCGCTGACGGCCGACAGCCTCGGACAGGCCGTCGCGAACACGCGCCAAGCCTTCGACGGCCAGGCCGAGGTCGTCTTCCAGGCGACCTTCTTCGACGGCAGCTTCCTCGGTTTCGCCGACTTCATCGTGCGGCAGCCCGATGGCAGCTACCAGGTGCAGGACACCAAGCTCGCGCGCAGTGCACGGGTGACGGCGCTCCTCCAGCTCGCCGCATACGCGCAGCAGCTCGAACAGCTCGGAGTCCGCGTCGCACCCACGGTCGAGCTGCTGCTCGGCGACGGCACGATCAGTATTCACCGCCTCGACGACATCGCGCCGGTCTACCGCAAACGCCGGCAACGCCTCCTGCGCATCGTGCAGGAACGCCTCGAGGACACGCAGGCGGTGCAATGGGGCGATCCGCGCTACGCCGTCTGCGGCCACTGCGACGACTGCGATGCGGAGATCCAGGCGACCCGCGACGTCCTGCTGGTGGCGGGGATGCGCGTGACACAGCGCGCCCGCCTGGCCGCTGTGAGCATCCTGACCATCGACGATCTCGCGGCCACCGAGCTCACGAGCGTCCCCGGCATCGCGGATGGGACACTCGCCTCCCTCACGCTGCAGGCGCGGCTCCAACGGGATGCGCTCCCGGACGCGCCGCCACCCGTGGTCGTCCACGACGCATCCGCTCTCGCCGTCCTCCCCACCCCGAGTCCCGGCGACATCTTCTTCGACTTCGAGGGCGACCCCCTCTACACCGAGGGCGCGGGCGAGCGCTGGGGGCTCGACTACCTCTTCGGCTCGATCGATGTCCACGAGGAATTCACGGCGTTCTGGGCGCATGACTTCGGCGAGGAGCGCGAGGCCCTGCGCGCATTCCTCGACTGGCTCGGCGAGCGCCGCCGGCAGTATCCCGATCTGCACGTCTATCACTACGCCGCCTACGAGCGGACCCACCTGCTCACCCTCGCCGCCCGTCACGGCGTCGGCGAAGACGAGGTCGACCAGCTCCTCCGCGAAAATGTGCTCGTCGACCTCTATCCGATCGTCCGCAAGGCGCTGCGCGTCGGTTCCCGGTCGTACTCGATCAAGAAGCTCGAGCCCCTCTACATGGGCGACCGGATACGGCAAGGCGACGTGCAGAACGCCGCAGCGTCGATCACCGAATACGCGGAGGCCCGCGACCTCATCGCGACGGGCGAGGTCGCCGAAGGGCAGCGGATGCTCGACTCCATCGCCGACTACAACCGGTACGACTGCGTGTCCACACTCCGACTCCGCGACTACCTTCTCGGGCAGGCGGCGCGCGTGGGCATCCCTGTCGGTGAGCTGGCGCCCGAGAAACCCGACAACGACCTGGGACCCTCGCCGATTCGCGACGGGCTGCTCGCGCTGGCCGGCAATCCGCTCGACCCGGACCGCACATCCGACCAGCGCGCCCTGGCGTTCGCAGCGGCAGCGATCGACTACCACCGCCGCGAGAACAAGACGTTCTGGCAGGAACACTTCACCCGCCTCGTGCAGCCCCTCGACGAATGGGGTGACACGCGGGACGCCCTGATCGTCGAGGGGGCCGCCGTCGTGCGCGACTGGCACCGCGAAGACGGGCAGCGCTCCGACCGGCGCGTGCTGTCGCTGCGCGGGCAGTGGGGGCCCGGGTCGAACGTCAAAGCGAGCGACCAGGCCGGACCGTACGTTCTCTACGACTACCCGGGACCGTTCGAGAATCCGTCGCCCGAACCCGGTGCGCGAACGTACAAATCCGTGCGCGTGATCGAGGTCGAGGACGACGGATCGCTCCTCATCGAGGAGACGCTGAACCGTGACGTGGCGCCGTATACGGTGCTTCCTGTCGCCATCACTCCGGCCAGCCCGCCACGAGCGGTTCGGCTGATCGAGGCCATCGACGAATGGGGGAGCGCGCTGCTGGCGGCGCAGACCGAGATCTCCGGCCCGACATGGCCCCGCGACCCGATGGTCGACATCCTGCGGCGCGTCCCGCCCCGGACCCGCACCGGCGCGCTCCCTCCACCCGGTCCTGACCTGGTGCCATCCGTCGTCGGCAGTCTGCTCGGGCTCGACCGCTCCTACCTCGCGGTGCAGGGGCCCCCCGGCACGGGAAAGACCTACCTCGGCGCGCACGTGATCGCCGAGCTCGTCACCAAGCACCGCTGGAAGGTCGGCGTCGTCGCGCAATCCCACTCCGTTGTCGAGCATCTTCTCGACGCGATCGTGCGTGCGGGGCTCGACCCTCGACTCGTCGGCAAGGTGCCGAAGGCGGATGCCGGGGGCGGTTCGCACCAATACACTGAGCTCGACAAAGATGGGCAGCTGATCTTCGGGCTTGAGCGCCGCGACATCGGATACGTGGTCGGGGGCACCGGCTGGGACTTCGCCAACGCTGCGCGCATCCCACGCAAAAGTCTCGACCTGCTCGTCGTCGACGAAGCCGGGCAGTACTCGCTCGCATCGACGATCTCTGCAAGCGTCGCCGCACGGAACCTCCTCCTCCTCGGCGATCCGCAGCAGTTGCCGCAGGTCAGCCAGGGAACGCATCCGGAACCGGTCGACCAGTCGGCGCTCGGCTGGGTGAGCGAAGGCCACGACGTGCTCCCGCCCGAGCTCGGCTACTTCCTCGCCGAAAGCCGTCGCATGCACCCGGCGCTGACCGTGCCGGTCTCGCGGCTCTCCTACGAAGGCAAGCTGAGCTCGCAGCTCGAAGCGTCGGAACGGTTACTCGATGGAGTCGAACCCGGGCTGCACGTCGTCCCGATCGAGCACTGGGGCAACGCGACGGAATCGCCCGAGGAAGCCGCAGCCGTCGTCGAGCTGGTTCGCACGGTTCTCGGCAGAGCCTGGACCGACCCCTCGACGGGACGGTTCGAAGAGCCACTGAGCGTGACGGACGTGATCGTCGTCACCCCGTACAACGCCCAGCTGGCGATGGTGCATGACGCGCTGGAGCAGGCCGGCCTCGGCGCGGTGCGGGTCGGGACGGTGGACAAGTTCCAGGGCCAGGAGGCTGCGGTTGCGATCATCTCGCTCGCCGCGTCATCGGCAGCCGACGTGCCGCGCGGAATGTCATTCCTCATCATGAAGAACCGGCTCAACGTCGCGATCTCGCGTGCCAAATGGGCCGCGTTCCTCGTCCATTCGCCCGAGCTGACGGAATATCTGCCGATCAGGCCCGAGGGCGTCGCCGAGTTGAGTGCGTTCATCCGGCTCGTCGAGTAACGGGTTATCCACACCCCGGAACGGTCGATCCGCGATTCTTCTACGCTCGAATGCAGAGCGCTGGGGGGAACGATTTGCGGCTCAAACTGTCACTGAGACACCCGGGTGGAACCACCCGAGACATCGAGGCGACCGTAGACGTGACGGCGACTGTGGGTGAGCTCGCCGGCTACCTGCTGCGTGCCGATCCGGAACGAACCGCTGCGACGGACCCGAACGGGTCTCGGGTCTCGCTTCGGGTCGATTTCCCGGGCGTCCCGCACACCCAGCAACTCAGCCCGCTTCTGACAGTGCACGAATCCGGGCTGCGATCCGGATCCACGATCGAGATCGTTCACCTGCCGGCGACGGGGCAGGGCGTCGCGAATGGGCGCGCGATCGCCGGTGCGTTTCACGTTGTGGCGGGGCCGGACACGGGCAGACGGTACGCGGTCACGGCCGGAGTGACCGTCATCGGACGCGATCCCGCGGCCGACGTCCGGCTCGCCGACGGTCTCGTCTCTCGGCGACACGCGAGTGTCAGTGCGGGTGAGACCGTCGTCATCGCCGATCTCGAGTCTGCGAACGGCATCGAGGTGGATGGTCGGCGAACCCTCCGCGCAGTTCTGACGTCCGGGTCACGCATCCGAATCGGAGACGACGAGTTGCGCTGGGTACCGCATCCGGACGGAATGCGATCGACGCATGGCCCGCGTGACGGGGCATCCGAGAACGCGGGTGCCATCCCGTTCAGCCGGTCACCCCGGGTGGAGACCGTGTACCGCGGAAAGTCCTTTGCGCTTCCCGAGCCGCCGGGCCCGGTTGACCGACCCCGGTTCCCGCTCCTCGCGATGGTCGCCCCGCTCGGTATGGGTGTTGCGCTCTTCGTGGCCACCCAACAGCTCATGAGTCTGCTCTTCATCGCCCTCTCACCCGTCATCATGATCGGAACCTGGGTCGACAATCGCATCCAGAACCGTCGGAAGAAGCGTGATTCGATGGCGCGATTCACCGGTTCCGTAGCCGCGATGCGCGAGGAATTGACGCTCGAACGTGAGCGCGAGCGGGCCGGCCGCGTTGTCGAGTCCCCATCGACGGCGGAGGTGATGGATGCCATCCGGTCCCGTTCGCCTGTGCTGTGGACCAGGAAGCCCGAGCACGCGACTTTTCTCGAGGTACGTTTCGGCGTGGGACGACTTCCGACCCGCAGCGTGATCGCCCTCCCTGCCCGACGGGATTCGGCGCCGGGCGACTGGGATGAACTCGCAGCTCTCGCCGACCAATACGCCGAACTCGACGGGCTTCCGGTCGTCGAGAATCTTGAACGGGCGGGGGCGATCGGTATCGCAGGAGCGAGCGGTCGCGCCGCAGACGTCGCACGCGCCATCGTGATGCAACTCATCGGACTGCACTCGCCCGCCGACCTCGCGATCGTTGCATTCATCGCTGAAGGCGCAGCCGAGGAGTGGTCATGGCTGGAATGGTTGCCTCACGTCGACTCTCCTCACACTCCGCTGATGCGTGGCAGTCTCACAGCCGAGATCGAGTCGGCGAATCGGGTGCTGGCCCAGCTGGAGGAGTTGATCGAGTCCAGGCGGGTAGCAGGTGCCGGCACGCGCGCGGCCGTTCGCTCCAGGCTCGACGAGGACCTCCTCCTCGACGCCGCGCACGGTGCTGCGGTCAGCCGGCTGCCCACCACACCCGTCGTCGTCGCCATCGTCTGCGCGGACGATTCGGTCGATCGCGCGCGCCTGGTCGCCGTCGCGGAGCGCGGGCCCGATTACGGAGTGTTCTTTCTGTGGGTGGCCGCGAATGCTGCAGCCCTGCCGGTCGCCTGCCGCACGTTCGTCGACGTCGACTCATCCGGTCGTTCCACCGTCGGCTACGTCCGCACGGGGCGCCGGATCCTGCTTTCTGCCGTCGAGTACCTGGACGTCTGCAGCGCCCAGCAGGCAGCCCGCTCACTCGCGCCGGTAGAAGACACCGGCGCTCACGTTCTCGACGAATCCGATCTCCCGCGACGCGTCTGTCTGCTCGACCTTCTGGATGGTGCCGCGGCGAGCGATCCGGGCGCGGTCATCCGACGCTGGCGCAAAACCGACAGCATCATGAGCTCGTGGTCGCGGGGCGCCCCGCGGGAGTCCGGCGGAATCCGCGCGCTCGTCGGCCAGGGCGTCGGCGGCCCCCAGCACCTCGATCTCCGGGCGCACGGACCCCATGCTCTCGTGGGCGGAACCACAGGTTCGGGCAAGAGCGAATTCCTGCAGAGCTGGATTCTCGCCCTGGCGACCGAATACTCACCAGATCGACTCACCTTCCTCCTCGTCGACTACAAGGGCGGAAGCGCGTTCGCCGACTGTGTCGACCTTCCGCACACGGTCGGTCTCGTCACCGACCTGACCCCGCGCCTCGTCCGGCGGGCGCTGACCTCGCTGAAGGCCGAGCTCCGGTTCCGCGAAGAGCTCCTGAACAGAGCCGGCGCCAAAGACCTCGAGACGCTCGAACGCCGTTCTGACACGGATGCGCCTCCCAACCTCGTCATCGTCATCGACGAGTTCGCTGCCCTCGCCACCGACGTTCCCGAGTTCGTCAGCGGCGTCGTCGACGTTGCCCAGCGTGGACGATCGCTCGGGCTTCACATCATCATGGCGACCCAGCGACCGGCGGGCGTCATCACCGAGAGCCTGAGGGCGAACACGAACCTTCGGGTCGCCCTTCGGGTCGCGGATGAAGCCGACAGCGTCGATGTGCTCGGTATCGACAGTGCTGCGCACTTCGACCCCTCTGTGCCCGGACGGGCTGCGGCGAAACTGGGCCCCGGACGCGTGCTCGACTTCCAGTCCGCGTTCGTCGGCGGCGTGACGGATGACGATAGAAGCGGTTCGGAGATCGATGTGGGCGATCTCGGTTTCGGACGCTCGGCACCGTGGCCGGGTGGCGGCTCGCCGCCCGCGCGCACCGGGCCTCCGGACAGCCGGAGATTCGTTGGGGCTATCGCGCGTGCTGCCGAGGAGTGCGGGGTAGCCACCCCGCGACGACCGTGGCTCGACGAACTGCCGGATGTGCTGGCGATGGAGTCGCTGGAGTCCGGCGCCGGCGAGGGCCTGGCCATCGGGTTGGTCGATGCGCCGGAGTCGCAGGGGCAGCGCTCGTTCGTCGTCGATCCGGCTCGCGAGGGCGTCCTTGCGGTCCTCGGAACCAGCGGCTCGGGGAAGACGACCCTGCTCTGCAGCATCGCCTTCGCGGCCTCGCGCCGAGCGGATGTGGAACCCGTGTGGATCTACGGGCTCGACTTTGCAGGTGGTGGGCTCCACACGCTCGAACGGCTTCCGACGGTCGGGTCGATCATCCCGGGGGACGACGAAGAGCGACTGACGCGGTTGATCGGGATGCTCGAGACAGTCGCCCGTGACCGCGCGGAGCGCTTCGAGGCTGTCGGTGCGGCATCCCTCGACGACTTCCGAAGGCTGACCGGAACGGCCGAGCCGGGCGTCCTCGTCCTGATCGACGGAATGGGCGCCCTGCGAACCGACTACGAGTTCCGCACCGCCGACTCGCTGTTCGACGATGTGGTGAGGCTCATCGGACTCGGCCGCCGCCTCGGCATCGGCTTCGTTCTCGCAGCCGACCGGCCTTCGGCGATTCCCACCTCGATCCAGGCGAACATTCAGACGACAATCGTCCTGCGGTTGGCGGGGGAGGGCGAGTACGCCGCCGCGGGTGTCGCCTCGGGTGTGCTGCAGGATGCGGTCCCCGGGCGCGGGCTGGTCGCCGGTCACGAGGTCCAGGTCGCGGTACCCGATGGAGATGTCGACGAGGTTCGACACGGTGGGTGGATCGCTGCGCTTGCCGGTGAACTTCAGGACGTGTCCGCAGCCCCGCCGATCGCGCGGCTCCCTGCCGTGATCCGCGCCGACGACCTGCCATCGACCGTCGACGGAGGCATCGTCGTCGGTCTCGGGCACGAGACCTTGAGCGCAGCGGCGATCGCACTCCGGGGGATCTTCGTCGTCACCGGTCCGCTCGGTTCGGGGCGCACATCGACGATGCGCACGATCCTCCGGAACACGCGGGCAGCTCGGCCGGAAGCCGAGTTCTATCTGCTCGCCGTCCGTGCGGGAGAGATCCGGAATGAGGTGGACTGGTGGCGTGCCTCGGCGTCACCGGAATCGGCTTGCGCACTGGCTGAGCACCTCGCTGCGTCATTCGCAGAGGGCGGTCCGGCCGACGCGGTCATTGTCATCGAGGACGTCGGGAACTTCGAGGGCTTGGCGGCCGACGCTGCTGTTGCCCGCCTCATGGGGATGGCCCGCAGGGCGGATGTCTCCCTCATCGTCGAGACCGACACCGTGACCGGGCCGGGAGCGTGGGCGATCCACGCCCAGCTGAAGGCTGCGAGATCCGGCATCGTCCTCCAACCCGACGAAGGCGACGGGATGGCGATCTTCCGGGTGCAGTTCCCGCGCATCCGCCGGTCCGACTTTCCCGTCGGCCGGGGAATCCTCGTATCCGCGGGGAGGCATGAGCGGGTCCAGGTCGCGCTCACCGAGCCTCTCGGTGCCTAGCAAGCGTAAAGAAACACTTGCAAGGCTTTTGTAACCGTCCACAGGGGCCCGAAACGCTGGACCCTGTCGACGCGGGCTTCCTAGACTCGAGGGGTCAGAGCATGCCGGGCGGGGCATGTATTTTCTGTCTCTTTCAACACACAAAATGCACAAGGGGAGATCATGTCCAATATCAACGTCTCGTACCAGGAGATCAACAGCAATGCAGAGCGTCTCGTGGCCGGTCGCGACGAGATCAGTTCGACCCTGACGAAGCTGCAGTCCCAGATCGGTGCGCTCACCGCAGCCGGCTTCACGACCGACAAATCGTCGGGCGCATTCGCCGATGCGTACAACCGGTTCACGTCGGGAGCGCAGAACACCATCGGCGGCCTCGACGATCTTGCACAGTTCCTCAGGACGACAGCTCACACGCTCCAAGAGGTCGATGCCAGCCTGGCCGCGCGTCTCGGCCGCTGATCGCGCCGAAATCCGCGTACTCGAAGGAATCAATTCATGTATGGCGAGATGGTCACGGTACGAGCGCGGGCGAAATCGCTCCGAGATATCGCAGACGAACTGAACGAGCGTGGACGTGCATTGGCGCGCCAGGGAGAGGGGATGATGTGGCGGTCGCCCGCCGCCGACGCGTTCCGCGACCGGTTGCGCGCACTAGCGGGCGATCTCGGCTCGCAGGCGGCCGCGCTGCACGACGCTGCCGGCGCGCTCGAGCGTCACGCGTCGACGGTCGAAGCGACGAAGCGTGCGATCTCAGACGCACAGGAGTGGGTCACGGCGCGCCTGAATGCCGCAGCTCGGGCGGTCCGTGACCTCACAGAAGGTGCTGTCGAGGGTGTCGAGCAGGCGATCGCTTCGGCAGGCAGGAACGCACCTGTTGGCGGGTCGAAGGACTGGCTCGATTTCAGACGGCTGTTCGAGCACAGAGGGTGGGCGTAGTAATGGCTGATAGCTGGAGATTCGAACTGTCCACGGACGAGCTTCGCGCCGTATGCGAACTCGTTCCCGAACTCGTTCTGCCTGCAGGGTACGGGGTCAGCGACCTCGGCGGGGTCAACGCCGACGATGAGGCCGAAGTCATGGCGGCGATCACGGCGGGGCGCGCCTCCTTGAAGGAGCGAGGGCTGGTCATCAGCCACCTGGACACCGACGAGGATGGGGTGGCCCCGGCGCTGCTGTTCGCGCTCTCGCTCCACGGAGTGGCGGAGAGCGCCATCCGTGTCTTCGCGTGGAGCCCACGGGATGAATCGCGCGAGTTGATCAGTGTCAATCGGGGTGCCTGCGCGGGCCTTCGCCGGATTCAGCCGCGAGGTACCGAGGCAGGCGGCTGCAACACCCGGATCGTCGTCACTTTCATGTACCTGGGCGAGCTCGCGAAGCACCTGCTCGAACTCGTCGCCGACAACTCGTCCGCCCAGAAGACACCTCCGAGATCGACCACTCTCGGCCTCGTCGAATCGCGAGCGATCGTCAAGGCGATCCGGGAGGGGGACCAAGCCTTCCTTGCGTCCCTCTCGACAGGAGCCGAGGTCGGGGCCGATGTCGAGCTCATGTCAGGACTGACGCGTCAGATGGACGCGGGATTCCACCTCGAATTGCTCGACAAGGACGCACGATGCCTGTACATGGGCGACTGGTTCCGCGGCGACGACGGGTGGATTTCGATGACAGTGGTCCCCGGCGAGTTCCCGGTTTCCGGAAAGTCGCTGGCTGAGAGCGGACGGATGCGCCTTGCCAAGGTCTCCCGCTCGCTTCTCCGCGCAGACCTGCTTGAGCTTGTGGCAGGACTTCGAAGGATCCGCGATGTCGCGTGAGGTCCTCACCGTCGCCTTCGACGATGTCGATCGAATGACTACGTCGATCCAGGTGCACACGGAGTACCTGCGGTCGTGCGTCGGTGTTCTGGGTAGGATCGGC
The DNA here is from genome assembly GCF_055231915.1 of Leifsonia sp. Ger2509. Taxonomy (NCBI): domain Bacteria; kingdom Bacillati; phylum Actinomycetota; class Actinomycetes; order Micrococcales; family Microbacteriaceae; genus Leifsonia; species Leifsonia sp. Ger2509. The sequence goes on along the minus strand of NZ_JBUYVB010000003.1, from coordinate 575,758 downwards.
GGCGATCCGGACTTCGCCGCATCGCTACCGTTGTCGCCGGTGACCGGCGCGCAGGTCGCGACCGCTGTCGCGGTCGCCATGAGCAAGCTCGTCATCCAGACCGGTGCTGCTGAAGCCTTGGTCACCATCTCGGCCACGGTGGTCTCGACCTACCACCTTGCTGACGAGGCCCTTGCCATCGGGGTGACGAACCTCAGTCTCGCGGGCAGTGCCTTGGGGTTGACGATCGCGCAGGATGTGGACGCTGCGAACGCGGGTATCGTCACCCTCGGTTCGGCTGGTGTTCTGCTCGGTTCGGTCGTCTTGGCCCTCGGTCTGGCTGTCGACTCGTTCATCGGTGGCCTCGGGGACGAGCTCGTCGACTCGCTCGGCCCGGGGCTGCAGAAGACGATCGATGACTTCGCGGAGGACCCGATGTGGCTCATCGGCAGCGGGGCACTCTTCGCTGCCTTGTTCGGCACGAACACAGGGAAAGCCTTCTCGATGAACGATGTCTTCGCGCGGACTGTCCTGCGGATGGAGTCGTCATTGGGGAAGGCAGGGCCGTTCTACGACGACCTCGTGCGGGGACTGATCGCGTGCGGCAACAACCTGGGCTGGTTCGTCGACGACGAGGCCGAGCTCGGCCCCTCCGGGCTGAGCGAGGACGGACTTGCACGGCTTGCAAACGATCGCGCCGCAATGAGTTCGAGCGCAATCTACGGGAGAGGCGATGGTCTCGAGGTGGATGTCAACGGTCGGATATTGCCCTCCGATATTGCGTCACTCTTTGCGAGTGGCCGCCAAATCGATGACATAGGCAAGGACCAGTTTGCGACGATACGCGTCATCACCTGCACCGACGATCTGGGGCGCATCACGGGCTACACGGTGCAGATCCCGAGCACCCAGGCGGCTCTTCCGTGGCGAGGACTTGCCCCCAATGACCTTACGGCTGATCTCCATGCCATGTTGGTGGGCAGTCAGACGGAACTCGCTCGCGTCGTGCTCGAAGCGATGAGGGAAAGCGGGATCCCATCCGGGCCCGGGGGGCCGCCCATTCTTCTCACGGGATTCAGTCTGGGCGGAATCACGGCGGCAGCGCTCGCAGCGGACGACACGGGATACAACATTCGCAACGTCGTCACCGCGGGCTCGCCGATCGGCTTGATCGGTATCCCTGATGATGTCGGCGTGCTTGCTTTCGAGGCAGCTCAGGACGCGGTCCCGACCCTCGACGGGACGCCGAATCCATCGACATGGACCACTGTCCGCCGTGATGCATTTGCCTTGGCGACCGAGAACCCAGGGGGCACGATTCGACCCGACCAAGCACATGACCTCGATCGTTACGCGCGAGCGGCCGTCGCGAACCCCGAGTTGAATTTCGATCCAGAGCTCGTCAAATTCTTCACGGGACATCTGGAGGTAGTCGACTATTACGCCAAGACCAGGCAGAGAGAGTGACGTGAAAAGCAACCGACCCCGATTTCTAGCAGCGCTATCATTTGCCATCGTGTTGCTGACTGCGGGATGCTCGCCGGGACGACTTGGTGGCCAGACCGAGGAAAGTGCGCTTACCCAGGCTCGTGGCGTCGATGGAATTGCAGACGCGATCATCGTCGTGGGTGGCAGTTATAGCGGGTTCCACCGTGACGCGGGCACCCTAGTCTCAGTGAAGCTTGTCCCCGGCTATAAGGTAGCCAAAATGCCAGACCTGGCCGAGTTTATGGTCCGCATCGGCTGGTCCGTGCACGTTGAGGAGCCCAACAGGGACCTAGCCTTCGAGATACAGGAAACGCCAAACGAGGAACTCGAGCAGGCTTTCAAGGACGCAGGCTGGAGCTTTCCGAGCCGTCCCGACGCGCCCTTCGTGTATATCCCCCCTCAGATCGTGCGGACACATCTCGGACCCTGGCCGGGACCTGTCCCTGAAACGCCGGAGGGCATGCTCGTCCGTGATAGCGCGGTTGCACATTGAGAAGTTGCCTGGCCGCGTGACGTCCAACAGCGGGAGAATGAGACAACGCGAAGGAGCACGGCTATGGCTGTCCAGACCCGCACCACAGAAGCGACCACCTACATCAGCGAACGGCGACACGTCGGCACCCGCGAACTCGCCGACTTCCGCCGTGCATCCACCGAACGCCTCAACCGCATTGCGACAGAACTCGGCGGCGTCGCGGGCCCGTGTACCACCATCTTCCACGGACCGGTTAGCGACGACGAGGACGGGGACGTGCAGAACGCGATGCCTGTCATCGGCGAGATCGCCGCGTCCGATATCGCCGAGCCGACCATCCTCCTCGTGGAACCGGCCCGCGAAGAGGCGTACCTGCGCATCACCAAAACTCAGTACGAGTACCCTGCGATCCTCGGCATCTACGACGAGGTCTACGGGTGGCTAACCCACCACGGCTACACGCCGTCCATGGCGCCGCGAGAGATCCTCCTCGTCGATGTCGAGACCGCCGGCCCCGACGATCATGTCTGCGACGTCGCGGTTCCCTTCACCCGCTGAAAACTGCCGCCCACACCCGGGACAGCACAGGCGAAAGTTCACCCGACGGGGGATGGCCGTGTGTCATGACCGCGCGTACCCTTCGACCATGACACGCAAGCATGGCCACCACGACGGCGAATACGAATGGGACGGCGAACCCATCGCCGACGGCGACGACATCGTCAGGGACTACGAAGACGGCACCACCGACACCGAAGAAGAGCGCGAACAGACCGCATACAACATCGCGCTCAACGCCTCCGGCGGAGGCTTCGTCAATGACGAAAAGTTCGACGACGGAGGCTTCAACGCCCAAAACAACCCGTGACCGGTGCCGTCGGGGAGACCCCAACGGCAATGTCCGCGACATCCCCGACACGCACACACAGCGATTGACGTGAAGGACTAGTCGTGCGAGAGTAGTCGCGTGTCATCTATCCGTCTGTTCATTCTGGGCTCGCTTGAGGAGCGCGGCCCGATGCACGGCCACCAGCTCAGGTTGCTTGCCGAGCAGGAACATGTGAACCTCTGGACCGACATCACCGTCGGTGCGCTCTACGGCGCCATCAAACGACTGGCGAGCGAAGGGCTCATCGCCGAGGAGCGGACAGAACGCGAAGGCGCCTACCCGGAACGGCAAGTCTGGCAGATCAGCGAAGCGGGTCGCGAATCCCTCCGGGGGATGCGTTTCGACGGCCTCCGCGCAATCGTTCTCAAGCCGGACCCGTTCGATCTCGCCTTCACGAAACTCGACAGCGCGAGCCTCGATCTGCTGCCCGAAACGATCCGGTCGCGCATCCGCGCGCTGGAGGCGATGATCGCCGACTCGGAATCGCATCTCAACCACGTCGAAAAGTACCTGACCAAAGCCGAGAAGTTCGTCATGAGCCACAAGACGGACCGCCTGCGCGCCGAAGTGGGATGGCACACCGAACTCCTCGCACAACTTCCGGACATCATCACGGACGAACGCGCCCGAAAGGACCACTGACCATGTCTGAAACGCCACCGAACGAACCAACCCAGCGCGACCTCGAACATCCCGCCGAACCACACCACGGTGCTCACGCGGGAGCGCACGCGCTACCCGACGTCGTGCCCGACGGCGCGAACCCCGAACCGCACGTGGGCGCTCACGCAGCCCCCGTGGATTCGGCCACGGAAGCCGGCGCTGCGGCTGACCCGGCGGCTCCGGCCGGTGTTCTGACCGAGACCGACACATCCGCGCCGGGCAGCGCATCCACCCCGGCCGCGGCAAGCGGACGACCACCCGCGCCGGTCGTCCCGCGGCGCGCCTGGAACGCCCTGATCGTGCTCATGGTCGGCATGTTCATGGCATTGCTCGACACCACCATCGTGAACGTCGCCCTTCCGACGATCCGCACGAGCCTCAACGCCTCCGAAGCTACGCTCTCCTGGATCATCTCGGGCTATGCGCTCGCGTTCGGTCTCGCGCTGATCCCGTCCGGGCGTGTCGGCGACCGCATCGGGCACAAATGGGTCTTCTTCACCGGCCTCGCGCTCTTCACAGTCGCAAGCCTCTTCTGCGGTCTCGCGCAGAACGACCTGCAGCTGATCGTCTCGCGTGTCGTCCAGGGTCTCGCCGGCGGTATCTTCGTCCCCGCGGTCACCGCCATGATCCAGTTGCTCTTCGTCCCGCAGGTCCGCGGCAAGGCGTTCGCGATCATGGGCGCCGTGATCGGTGTCTCGACCGCGCTCGGCCCGATCGTCGGCGGCCTGATCATCCAGGCGTTCGGAAACGAGAACGGCTGGCGCCTGGTGTTCTGGGTCAACCTCCCGATCGGTGTGGTCGCCCTGATCGCGGCCGCCATCCTTCTTCCGGCTGGCAAAGAGGGCCACGGCCGCACCGGCACCGACTGGTTCGGACTGGTACTGCTCTCGGGCGGGCTCATCGCGATCCTGGTGCCGCTCATCGAAGGCCAGGACCAGGGCTGGCCGCTCTGGACCTATGTGACCCTCGCCGCCGGCGTCCTCCTGATCGGTGCGTTCGCGTTCTGGGAGCTCCGGGTCGCGAAGGCGGACGGATCGCCCCTGGTTCCTCCGCACCTGTTCAGCCACCCTCAGTTCACCGGCGGCGTCGTGCTCGCCCTCGTGTACTTCGCAGCGTTCACCAGCATCTTCTTCACGATCTCGTTGCTCTGGCAGGCGGGCCTCGGGCACACCGCCCTCGAGTCCGGCCTCGTGTCGATCCCCTTCGCGATCGGCAGCATCATCGGCGCGGCCCTCAGCGACAGGCTCTCGAGACAACTAGGGCGCACGGTGCTCATCATCGGCACGGCGCTCGTGGTGATCGGACTCGTGTGGGTCTGGCTGGTGCTCCTGATCGTCGACGCGGCCGACCTCACCAACTGGGATCTCCTCGCCCCGCTGTTCATCGCCGGCTTCGGCAACGGCCTGTTCATCGCGCCGAACGCCCAGTTCATCGTCGCCACGGTCGATCGATCCGAGGCGGGCTCGGCCAGCGGTGTCATCAGCGTGATGCAGCGCATCGGAAGCGCCATTGGGATCGCGATCATCGGCTCCGTGCTCTTCGGAACACTGACCATTACCGCTCACACCCCGCAAGCCGTCGCCGACGGGTTCGTGACGGCGGCAGCCAACGCTCTCGCGGTCAGCGCCGCGTTCAGTGTGGTGGCGTTCCTCCTCGTGTTCGCTCTGCCGAAGCGCGTCTCCATCCCCGGCTGACCCGCGCCCCGAGCCCGTCGAGTCCGGGAAAAGTCCGCCTGATTGTCGCGAATCGGCGGACTTTTCCCGGACTCGACCGCAGGTTCAGCGCGAAAAGGCCTCCTGGCGCAGGAGGTCGATGACGCGGGGATGCGTCGAGACGGTCGCGACTGCGGCGCAGGTCCGGACGTACTCGTCTCCCGAAGCGAGGCGGAGCATGAACGCGGCGAGGTCGGCACGGGAGGTGAACCGCTCGGGGAGCTCGATCTCGGCGTCGATGTAGTCGGTCACCTGCGGCGTCTCGAACAGCCCGGAGGGACGCACGATCGTGAACGCGAGGTCGCTCTGCTGCACGAGGTGCTCCATCCGGAGCATGTCCGCGTACAGCTCCTTGCCCAGCGTCTTCGTGATGAACGGCTTCAGGACCTTCTCGAAGAAGAAGCCGCCGCCCGTGTCGTGGTAGCGGGTCGCCGGATCCGTTGCGCTGGAACTCACGCAGACCAGGCGCTGGATGCCGTGCCGGTCCATCGCGGCGATGATGTTCGCGATCCCCACGGAGTAGACGCTGATGGGTTTGCGTCCGTAGGGAACGCCCAGCGCCGACAGCACCGCGTCGTGATCGGCGACGGCACGATCGACCGCATGCGGGTCGTGCACATCGGTCGCGAGCACGGACAGGTTCTCGTAGGCGATCGGGAAGGCGTCGGGATGGCGGGTAATGGCCGTGACGGTGTGTCCGGCATCCAGCGCCTGACGCACCACGAGACGCCCGGTACCCCCATTTGCGCCGAAAACGACTATGTTCAACGTGTCCTCCTCAGTTCGCCGTACAATACGAAAAAGGTATCATATGGAAACCAAAATAAATGGGGATGCGGACGATACGCGCCGGCGGCGACGAATGGCGACCGCGATCAAGCTCACGATGCGCGAGTTCAACAACCAGATCTCGCTCCTCAACCACCAGGTCGGCTCGCGCGTCGACCTGCGGGACGTCGACCTCGACTGCCTGGACGTCATCGCGATGCACGGACCGATGAGCCCCAGCGAACTCGCCCGTCGTGCGGGACTCCACCCGGCGACGATCACGGGGATCCTCGACCGCCTGGAGAAGAACGGCTGGATCGTGCGCGAGCGCGACGCGACCGATCGCCGGGCCGTCCAGGTGCGTGCACTGCCCGACCGGACGGGTGAGCTCTTCCGGCTCTACTCCGGGATGAACGGCTCGGTGGACGGAATCCTCGACGGCTACGACGAAGCGCAGCTCGCGGTGCTCGCCGACTTCCTCGACCGTGCGACGGCGGCGGGCCGCGCCGCCACCGACGAGCTCGCCGACTGAGTCGAGGCCGCGCCGTCGAGTGTCGCCGCTACCGCCGAGAATCGCCCGTACGCCGGCGATTCTCGGCGCGGGCGGCGACGCTCGGCGGTTACGGCGACGCTCGGCGCTTGAGTCAGCGGCACCCGTCGAGCAGCGTGTCCGCCAGGTCGGAGTTGTGGCGGAGGGCTGCGCGCCGCGGCGCCGCCAGGTTCGTCAGGTAGACGAACACCAGGCCGCGCCCCGGATCGGCCCACGTATTGCAGATGCTGCTGCCGTTGTGACCGAACGTCCGCAGGTCCGCGTGGGTCCCGGTCGGTCGCCGCACACCCGTGGGGCCGCCGAGCTGGAAGCCGTGCGCCCACCGCACCGGATGATGCATCAGCTGGTCGACCTCGCCGTCGCTCGACACGCGCCTCGCCTCCTCGATCGTCCCGGCCGCAAGCACCCGCACATCGTCCAGCTCGCCGCCGCCCAGCAGCATTCGGTAGAAGGGCGCGACGGCCCCCGCGGGCGCCGAGATGCTCGCCGCCGGGATCACTGCCTGTCGCACGATTCGCCGATTGAAGACGACGCGCCGCACTCGGTCGGTCATCACCTGTTCGCGCAGCGGCACATGCCGCGGCCAGCCGTCGTCGGTCAACCCGAGCTGAATGTCGCTCAGCCCGAGGGGCGCGAGCAGGTTGGCCTCGACGAAGGCGCGCACGGGCATCCCGGAGACGCGCTCCATGACCTCGCCGAGCACGAACCCGTACGACAGGATGTGGTATCCCACGACCCGGCCCGCCGGCCACCAGGGCGTGGCGTTCTCGGCGAGTGCGATCGACCGGTCCCAGTCGGCCATGGCAGCGACATCCCCCAGGAGGCCACCGCTGGAGAACGGGATGCCCGCGCGATGGGTGAGCACGTGCCGGAGGGTGATCCGTTCTTTCCCGTTGCGCTCGAATGCCGGCCACTGCAGCGCAACCGGGTCGTCGAGGGCGAGTTGTCTCCGTTCGGCGAGCAGGTGCACGGCCAGGGCGACGAACGGTTTGCTGACCGAGAAGGTCCAGAACAGGGCGTCGGACGCGCATCCGAAGTTCCTGTCGAGCACGACCTGACCGTCGCGAAGGACGCAGAGCTGGGCGGATGCCCCACGCGCGTCGACGAGGGCGACCGCGCGTTCGAGGGCACCAGGATCCATGCCGACATCGCGGGCGGACGCCTCGACCCAGTCGACGTCTGACACTCTTCGCGTGTACGTTCGCGCGGGTGCCGCGAGGCCGAGAGCGTCACTTCCGGCCGAGCGGGTCAGGCGTACCGTTCACGCTCGACCGCACGTGTCACGCTCGATCGCCCGGCGCAGGCGCCGGCGCGGCAGGCACCGGCGCGGCCGGCGCGGACCCAGCCGGCGGGTGAGCGGGCGGCCCGACGTACCGCGACGACGGCCGGATGATCTTTCCCTCGGCCGCCTGCTCGAGGATGTGCGCCGTCCAGCCGACGACACGCGCCGCCGCGAACGTCGGCGTGAACATCTCCCGCGGAATCCCGCAGAGCTCCATCACGACCGCAGCGTAGAACTCGACGTTCGTGTGCAGCTCCCGCCCGGGTTTGAGCTCGGCCAGGAGCGCGAGCACCCGGGATTCGACGGCGGTCGCGAAGGCCACCCGCTCGCCTCCGAAGCCGAGTGCGATCGATCGGAGCATCCGCGATCGCGGATCTTCCGTGCGGTACACCGGATGCCCGAACCCCATGATCCGGTCGCCGGACAGCACGGCATCCGTCACCCACTCGTCGATCCGGTCGGGGGTCCCGATCGCATCGAGCGTGTCGAGCGCCCGGCTGGGTGCGCCCCCGTGCAACGGGCCGGACAGGGATCCGATCGCCCCGACGACCGCCGATCCCAGGTCTGCCCCGGTTGAGGCGATCACCCGCGCCGTGAAGGTGGAGGCGTTGAAGCCGTGGTCGATCGCGGCCGTCATGTAGGCGCTGATCGCATGCTCGGTGCGCGCATCCGGGACCGTGCCCGACAGCAGGTACAGGTAATTCGCCACGTGTCCGAGGTCGCGCCGTGATGGGAGGACGCGTTCGCCGCGACCCAGCCGGTGGAGGGCGGCGAGGACCGGGGGAGTGACCGCTGCGATCCGGATGGCCGCGTCGGCCCGCGCATCCGCGGACGTGTCGAAAAGCGGACGGATACCGTCCGCTGCCGCCAACGCACCGAGCGCGATCCGCAGCCCCGCCAGCGCATCCGAGCCTGTGACGTGCGAGATCGAGGGAAGCATCGCGCTCACCGCATCCGGAATCGACCGCGCCGCGGCCACGCGCCGCCGGAACGCCTCCAGCTGGGCGCGCGACGGCAGTTCGCCGAATAGCAGCAGGTACCAGGCCTCCTCGAACGTGCGCGAGCTCGCGAGTTCCACGGCCGAGTACTGCCGGTAGTGGTAAAAGCCTTCGTGTCCGCGCACGTCGCCGAGCGCGGTCTCTGCGGCGACGACGTTGGTGAGTCCTCGGGGCACCTCGATGAGCGTGTCGTCCATGCGGTCGGTGGTGAGCATCGCCGTCTCCCTTGTCTCCGTTGGTGCTATCGTCAGTCTGATATTGCTCTAAGCGCACGTCAACGTTGATTCGATCAACCTGGAGGACGCTATGACCGAGACGGACCTGCCGACGCTGACGGCCGAGCAGACGGCCGCGCGGCTCGGAGTAAAGCTCGAGACCCTCTACGCGTATGTCGCGCGCGGACGCCTCGGCCGCACACGAGGACCGCACGGCTCGGCCTTCGACCCCCTCGAGGTGGAACGGTTCGCAGCAGCGCGCCGACCACGCACCACGCCCGCAGTGAGTCAGGGGATACACGGCCACTCCGACGGACGGCCGCTCATGGTCGTCGAGACCGACCTCGCCCTGATCGAGGACGACCAGCTCTTCTACCGTGGCCGCGATGCGACCGAGCTCGCGGCGCACGAGCCATTCGAACAGGTCGCCCACTGGCTGCTCACCGGTGTCGACGATCCGGATGCGCGATTCCGCGCGCATCCGGAGGCGGTCGCGCGGGCGCGTTCTGTCACGGATGCGATGCCCGCCTCCGCCACACTCCGGGACCGACAGCAGGTGGCCGTCACGACGCTCGCAGCTCTCGATCCCCTTCGCCATTCGCTCGACCCGGCCGACGTCGTCCCGGCGGGCGAAGCGCTCGTCGCGGGGATGGTGGCCGTGCTTCCCGACGCAGGTCCTGTCCCCGCCTCGGCGTTCGGCGCGGCATCGGGTCCACGCGATTCCCGCCTCGCCGACGTGCTCTGGTCGAAACTCTCTGCACATCCAGTGCAGCCAGCCGGCATCGCGGCCCTCAACGGCGCCCTCATCCTCCTCATCGACCACGACATGTCCATCTCGACGCTGGCCGCGCGTGCTGCCGCATCGGCCCGTGCCAACGTGTACGCCCTCGTCACAGCCGGTCTCGGCGCACTGGACTCGCTGCTCCATGGCAACGCGAGTGTCGAGGCGGCCCGGATGCTCGCGCGCATCGTCGCTGGTGAGACCCCGGAGCGCGTCGTCGCGGACACGGTCGCCGCGCGCGGCGGAGCCGTTCCCGGGTTCGGGCAGCCGCTCTACTCCGGTATCGATCCACGGGCCCGCGCAATCCTGGGGATGCTCGCCGACATCGAGGGAGCACAGCCCGTGCTCGAGGCGGCGCAGCGGACGGCGCGGGTGATCTTGGCGCGCACGGGGGCGCATCCGAACGTCGACTTCGCGCTGGCCGCCCTCACACTCGCGACCGGCATGCAGGCCGACGCCGGCGAAGTGATCTTCGCGACAGCGCGCTCGGTCGGCTGGATCGCGCACGCTCTCGCCGAATTCCGGGAGCGGCCGCTGCGGCTGCGCCCTGTCGGCCGCTACGTCGAGCCGGTCGCGTGAACTCATTGAGCCCGGGAAAAGTCCGCCTGATTCGCCCGAATCGCGGATTTTTCCCGGGCTCGACTCCTGTTGGGAGCGTCGGGGGATGCGCGTAGCGTGTCGAGCGGACCGAGCGACCAGAGGAGGGGCCCGTGAGTACGAACCCGGAACGCACACGATTCGTCGCCTGGCACGGCGACGAGGACCCCGACCGGCTCGAAGCCGCCACGATCACGCTCGCGGCCGACCGCTTCAGCGCGCTCGGCACCTCGCGCGCCGCCGACTACACGACGAGCTGGTCGCTCGAAACGGGTCCTGGATGGGTGACCGAACGTCTCGAGGTCGGAGTCACCGGCCACGGCTGGTGGCGTCACCTCACCCTCATTCGCGAGCCGTCCGGCCGCTGGCGCTTCGAGGTCGAGCTGGACGGCGACGCCGGCCTTCCCGCGCCCGGCATCGTGGATGCCGCGTCGATCGAGGGCGCCCTGGACTGCGATCTCGCTCTGTGCCCGGTGACGAACTCGATGCCGATCCTGCGGCTGGGGCTCCTCGACGCTGCAGGAACCGAGACTCCGCTGGTCATGGCGTGGGTCGATCTGCCGTCCCTGCAGGTCATCCGCAGCGACCAGGTCTACCGCGGAATCCGGCCGTTCGACGCGGGGGAGGACTCCGCGCTCGTGCGGTACGAGAGCGCCAACCGTTCGTTCATGGCCGACCTCACCGTCGACGATGACGGCCTCGTGATCGACTATCCGTGGCTTGCGAAACGGATCGCACCGACCGGCGAATGACACGCGCGCGCGGCGGGAGCCTCAGGGGGTGGGGGAGAGGGCGTCGTAGTGGCGGAAACTGCGCTGGACGCGCACGATCACGCCGACCGCCACGATGATGACGAGACCACCGAGCAGCGGCGGGAACCAGAGCACGCCGGTCAGCGCGAGGACGCCGACGTACAGGTCACCGAGGCGCGGACCGCCGGCGACGACGACCGTGAAGATGCCCTGCAGGCGGCCGCGCATCACGTCCGGAACCGAGGCTTGCAGGATCGTGGTGCGGAAGATGGCGCTCACATTGTCGGCGGCGCCCGATCCGGCCAGGAACACCGAAGCGATCACCAGGGCGGGCAGGTTGGCGTCCGCGATGTTCTGGCCGACAGCGCCGCCCTTGTTGCCGAAGGCCACGACCGCGAGCACGATGCCGAACCCGAGGATGCAGCCTCCGTACGCCATGATTGACCGCCCGACTGCCCGTCCCTGCCAACGCACATGCCCGATGCGGCCGGAGAACACACTGCAGACGAGCGTACCGACCGCGCCGGCGGCCGTCAGGATGCCCACGGTCACCGGCCCGCCGCCGATGAGCAACGCTCCGACCGCCGGGAACAGGGCGCGGGGCTGCCCGAAGGTCATGGCGATGATGTCCAGGATGAACGTCATACGGATGTTCGGAGCCGACTTCAGGAATCGCAACCCGAACATCACCGATTCGAGCCCAGCGCTCTGCCGCTCGCCTTCCGGGATGATGCGGGGAAGGGTGAAGATCCCGAGGAACGCCGCCGTGAACAGGACGACGTCGATCGTGTAGGTCCACGGGATGCCGACGGTAGCGACCAGGAGGCCTGCGAGCGCGGGGCCCACCGTCACCATGACGCCCATACTGATGCCGCTGAGCGCGCTGGCGGCGGGGAGCAGCCGGTTCGGCAGCAGGCGGGGCGTGATCGCCTGCCGCGTGCTGCCGATCACGGTGGCCGCGACCGCGTTGATCGTCGTGAGAACGTAGAGCGGCCAGACGACGCGGATGTCGAGCCAGGCGAAGACGGCGATCCCTGCGGTCGAGGTCCACGCGAGGATCGCGGACACGAGTGCGACGGTCCGCCGGTCGAATGCATCGGCGAGCACACCGCCGTACAGGCCGAAGACGACCATCGGCGGCAGTGCGAACAGCGCCACGAGGGAGACGGCGAGGGTCGAACCCGTAATGGCGAAGATCTGCAGGCCGACGGCCACGATCGTCATCTGGCCGCCGATGCCGGAGATGGCGCCTCCGACCCACAGGCGCGCGAACGCCGGGGATTCCTTCAGCGGCGAGAGGTCGACGAAATGGCGCCTTCGGGACAGTGTCGGGCCATCCGGCCCTGCGGGTGGTGCGTGCGGTTCGAGCGGCTCCGCGTCGTCGCTTCGGTCGCGGATCCGGCCGCTCAGAATCGGGGCTTCTTGCTGAGCGCCACCGCAGCGACCGAGAACACGACACCGGCGAGCATGATCGTCACGGTGACGGCCTGCAGCACGACCATGAAGAACGGCAGGAAGGGTGTGACGGATACCCAGAGCCAGAGGATCGCTCCGATGAGCGTGATCACGTAGCTGAACGTGCGGCGTGCGTAGAGGGCGTTGAGGGCCACGACCGTCGCGGCGATGGAGACCTGGAACAGGGGGAGTGCGTTCTGCGGCTGGTAGGTCCAGGTGGCGACGAGGCTCCAGACGCCGAAGACAAGTGTCGCCAGCACGACCAGTGTGGCGAGCAGGTTGCCCAGGGCGCTCGGCAGTTCAGCGCTGAGGCTGCGGACGAGTCCGCCCACTTCGTCGTCTTCGACGATCTCGATGGTCTGCTGGGTCGGTGCGATCTCTGCGTGGCTCACAGCGAGAATCCTACGCTGCGACGGCCCTCATCCGCGAAGCGCTCCGCCACCGGGTCCTAGACAAATGATGGGTAACGCTCAGGGTGCTTGGACGCCGATGTCCGAAAGTCGATTCATCAACAGGAGAACACTCGACCCCGGAGGTGGAAGACATGGATACTCGCTCAGCAGGCAAGCGCACAGCGGCACGGGTGACGGCGTTCGTCGGGCTTTCGAGCCTGGCCGCAGCAGGCATCACGTCGGTCGTGCTGTTCTCGGGTTCGCAGTCGACGGCGTCCACAGGATCGTCGACCTCAGGGTCCGGGACCTCCCATTCGTCGTCGGATGATTCGTCGACGGGCTCGTCCTCGTCGGACGACTCGTCGACCGGCTCCGACTCGTTGTCGACCGGCACCGGTTCCTCATCGTCGGGTTCCTCCTCGTCGTCAGGAACCAGCTCGTCCGGTTCCTCATCGGTCGGCCAGAGCCAGGGCGGCCCGTCCCAGGGCCAGTCCTCGGGGTCGTGACATGAGTGCTGCCACCGCCGACTGGGATCTCTGGAGCACGACCGCCCACCTCGTCGTGACCAAGCCGAGCGTTCTGGCGCGGGCCGAGCGCATCGCGCGCGAAACCACCGATGCTGTCGGGCTGGCCTGCAGCCGGTTTCGCGACGACTCTGAACTCTCACGGGTGCAGTCCGTGCCCCGCTCGGGTGCGTCCATGCGGGTGAGTCCCCTCCTCGCCGACCTCATCCGTGCCGGATTGTGGGCCGCAGCGCTCACGGACGGGGCCGTAGATCCGACGCTCGGGAACGATCTGCTCGCGCTCGGCTACGACCGCGACCTCGCCCGTCTGGAACCGTCGCCGGTGAACCGCCCGTTCACGGTGGCGACGGTGCCGGCACGCCGTCCCGGCTGGCGAGGTGTCGGCCTCGACGGGAATCGCCTGACCCTTCCCGACGAGGTGCGACTCGACCTGGGAGCTTCGGCCAAAGCGTTCGCCGCCGACCGCATCGCCGAGCGCATCGCGACCGAACTGGGCTGCGGCGTGCTCATCTCGCTCGGGGGCGACATCGCGACCGCGGGACCCGCCGTAGGTGGCAGCTGGGAGATCCTGGTGCAGGACACCCCTGCGGATCCCGCCCAGCAGGTCGCCCTTCCCGCGCGTAACGCCATGGCGACGTCCAGCACGCGCAAACGGCGCTGGAGCCAGTCCGGGATCCCACGACACCACATCCTCGACCCGCGGTTCGGACTCCCGGTCGACCCGGTCTGGCGCAGCGCGACGGTCGCGGCATCGTCGTGCCTGCGCGCCAACGCGCTGAGCACGGCCGCGATCGTGCGGGGGGCGGATGCACCCACCTGGCTGGGCAGGATGGGCGCGGATGCGCGCCTCATCGACCAGGCCGGTCGCGTCGTCATCACCGGCGGCTGGCCCGCGGACCCCGAACACACCGCCTCCGCCGCACCTCGTTTCGCTGCCCGAACCCTCTCGGAGGTCCACCATGGATGAGGCGCTCTGGGCCTTCGGCCGCGCCAGCGGTCTCATCGCGCTCGGCCTGTTCACCGTCTCGGTGCTGCTGGGCATCACCAACCGGTCCGGGCGTCCGCTGCCCGGGATGCCGCGGTTCTCCGTGGCGCTCGTGCACCGTAACGTCGCACTGCTCGCATCGATCTTCCTCGTGCTCCACGTGGGCACCCTCATTCTCGATCCGTTCTCGAAGCTGACCATCGCGGACACCGTGGTGCCGTTCCTCGGCGCGTTCAAGCCGTTCTGGCAGGGTCTCGGCACGGTCGCCTTCGACCTCGTGATCGCGATCGTGGTCACGGGCCTGCTGCGTCGCCGGATCGGTGTCCGCACGTTCCGGTTCGTGCACTGGTTCACCTACGCCATGTGGCCGATCGCGGTCCTTCACTCGATCGGAAACGGAACCAACGGTACGAGCGGATGGTTCATCCTCTTCTCCGTCGTCGCATCCGCACTGGTGCTCGCCGCCGTGATCTGGCGCGTCTCGGCGCGCTTCGGCGAGACCGCCCGAACCCGGCAGGAGACCCTCTCGTGACCATCGTCGACGACAACCCGCGCGTCGGACTCCAGGACGAGGTGCCCGTGGACCTGAACCGTCTCTTCGCCGCCGGAGCCGGCGCAGACTACTCGACCCATCTCCGCGCACACGGGGCATTCGACCCGCGAGGTGCCGCCCTGCCTCTGCAGCGCGAGCTGGAGCGGTCCGGGCTGACCGGCCGCGGCGGCGCCGGGTTCGCCGCCTGGCGGAAATTCGATGCCACCGCGGCGGCCGCGGGCGAACGCGCCTTCGCAGGATCGGCGACGGTGATCGCCAACGGTGCCGAAGGAGAGCCGCGCAGTTGGAAGGATGCGGTGCTCCTGAAGAACGCCCCCCACCTCGTCATCGACGGTCTGCTCGCCGCGGGCGCCGCGCTCGGGACCTCGCGGCTGTACGTCTATGCGTCGCCGGCGAGCCTGGAGACCGTGAGCGCGGCGGTCGCCGAACGACGCGACGCGCGCGGGATCACCCTCGTCGCCGCGCCCGACACGTTCATCTCGGGTGAGGCGTCGGCGGTCGTCAACTCGATCGAGAACGACGATGCCCGTCCCCGCGATCATGTGCGCCGACTCAGCGAGAGCGGTCTGCGCAAGCGCCCCACTCTCGTGCACAATGTCGAGACGCTCGCCCATGTCGCGCTGGTCGCACGGCACGGAGCGGACTGGTTCCGCTCTGCGGGAACCGCCCGCGACCCGGGAACCCGACTCGTGACGGTGTCGGGGGATGTGGGGCGCGAAGGCGTCTTCGAGATCGCCGGCGACACGCGGGTGCGGGATGTGCTCGCCGCGGCGGGTGTCGACCGCGCGAGCGCCTCCGCCGTGCTCGTCGGCGGCTATCACGGCACGTGGTTGCGGGGGGACCAGCTCGACCTGCCGATCTCGGTCGCCGGACTCGCCCCTGCCGGCGCGTCGCCCGGTGCGGGGGTGCTCGTCGTATTGGGCCGCAACCGGTGCGGACTCGCGGCGACAGCCGACATCGTGGAGTACCTGGCAGCCGAGTCCGCACAGCAGTGCGGACCGTGCATGTTCGGTCTCCCGGCGCTCGCTCAGCGGATGTCCGGACTGGCCGCCGGGCGTGTCAAGCGCGACGCGGTGGCGGACGCCATCCGTCTCGCCGACTCCGTCACGGGCCGCGGCGCCTGCCACCATCCCGACGGCTCAGCGCGTCTCGTACGGAGTGCGCTCGTAACCTTCCATGACGATGTCCAGGCGCACCTTCATGGCCGCTGCACACGGGCTGCCGGCTGAGGAGGATGTGAGATGGCCGGAACACGACTGCACATCGACTGGACCGCCTGCGATGGGCGCGGACTGTGCGCCGAGCTCTTGCCGCGCGTCATCACCCGGGACGAGTGGGGTTACCCGGTCGCGCGCGGCGGCGATGCCTCGGCGCGCAGCGACATCCCGATCCGGGCGGCGGATCTCGAGGCGGCGGACGAGGCCGTTGCGCTGTGCCCGCTCGTCGCCCTGCGGCTGCTCACCGACTAGGGTCGCTGCGGCCTCAGCGCTCTTTGAAGTACCGGAACAGGTGCTTCTCACGCGTCAATGACAACGCAACGGTCGTGCCGGCGGCGACACCACACAGCGCGGCCAACGGAATACGGAGGCCCGACACCAGCGTGGACATGACGTCCTCAGGATTGCCGGTTGCGGCGAACAGTGCGGCGGCTGCAGCGCAGACGCACAGGACGGGCACGACCCAGCTCGTCGTTTCGAGGCTGACCGTGGCTGCGAGGCCACTTCGACGTACCCCGCAGTGGAGACTCGAGGCGAATTCCATCCGTCTCAGCCTGACAGCGAGGAGACCGAGCGTTGCGCTGGCCACGAATGCGGCGGGAACTGTGAACCGCGTGATCCGATCGTCGAGGCGTCGCTGGCCGTCGAAGCTCGTGCCGAGGCTGGCGTTGAGCTGGCCGAGCACGGGTTTGGTCTCGCCGGTCGTGGCCGACGGCTTGAGAGTGGTCAGGAGGACGGAGGCGAGGTTCGGCATCGCCGGCCAGACGTCGACCCAGCATTCATCGAAGGCTCGGTCCGTCGACGTGACGATGAGAGCCGCGTAGCCGTACCCAAGCCGTCGGCCGTCATCGGGGTAGTCGTACGTCCCCGCGACCTTTGTCGCTCCGCTGGTCGTCTCGAGGATGTCACCCGTGCTGCGCCCCAACGTCTCCGCGGCGTCGGATGACAAGATGACACCCACGCCATGCACCGGCTGGTTCGTCAGGAGGCGCGCGAAGCCAGCGGTCACCTCTTTGACGGCGATCGGCGAACTCGGCAACGCCGAGGCGCGTATTCCGGGCTCTCGGTTCCGCACCGCTCCGGCCGCAGTGACCCCATCGATCGAGTTCAGTGACTCGCAGGCGCTGCCCTCAATGTTCCCTTCGGCGGCGAGTGTCAGCGTCGACGCGCCGGACGTGCGGAACCGGTTCGCGTCCTCGACGATCTGCCGGATGGCGAGTTGGTCCGCACAGAGAAGAGTCACGGCCACGACGCACAGTGCGAATGCGAACGTGAGCGTCCGGGTCGTGCCAGAGCGGATGTTCCTCCAGGACTCGCGAACGATCGCCTGCGCCTTCATCCGCGATCCCTCGACGCCGACGAGGCGAGCGCGCCGAGGTCGATGTGGTCGGTGCAGGCATCCCGTGTCCGGGCGTCGTGGGTGGCCACTACGACGATGGTGTCCGCGTCGGCGGTCAGGGCGATCGCTTCGTTCACAGTGCCGGCGGTCGACGGGTCGAGCTGAGCGGTCGGTTCGTCGACGAGAAGGATGCTCCGCCGGCCGGCGATCCCGCGTGCGAGCATCAACCGCTGGGCTTCACCGCCCGACAGCTCCCGAAAGGGGCGCTCGGCGACCTGGTCGAGTCCGAAACGCCGGAGCAGTTCGATTGCTCGCTCGTCCGCTTCGGTCGGCGCGTAACCGTGAGCGAGATAGGGAAGGGCGACGTGGTCGACTGCGCTGCGTCGGGCGACGCCGTGCGGGTTCTGGAACACCCAGCTCACCGTCGTTGCCGTGTCCGTCGTCACTTCGCCTTCGGTCGGATGGGTCCAGCCGGCAAGGATGCTGAGGAGGGTGCTTTTGCCCGACCCGGATGGGCCGGTCAAAGCGTAGACGTGACCGGGGACAAGCGTCGCGTCGAGCCCCCGGAACAGCCAGGGTCGGCCCGGGAACTTGTGCCCCACATTCTCCAGCGTCACCGACATGACGGCTTCTTCCTCGGCGCGATGTCCACGACTGTCGGGTGCGTTCGCCCCTCAAAGAGGACGAACGTTTGTCCGAGTTGCGATCCGGCCACCGTGACGGGGATGCTCGTGCCGCCGGACCTCACGCACCCCTGGGACGCGACGACGCCGTAGACGGAACTCGGTGGCACCACCGCCACAGCGATGGGCGAGGTGAGAGCCAGGCTCACGCTGATGCTCGGGTTCTCTTCGCCGGGCTGAAGTGCTCGTGAACCAGCGCTCGCTGTCAGGATGCCCAGGGCTTCGCCGACCAGTTCGCCGTCAGTCGTGACCGGGATCTTCGTATCCAACACGGTGACGACCCGGTCACCGGCGACCAGATCGGTCGGCCATGCTCGGATGGCGGCCTGCGAGATCGACCCGGCCAGATGCGAGACGGGAGCTCCCTGATCGACCGTCGTACCGGCAGACGCGTCGCACGCGGAGAGCGTCGCTGTCGGCGACGGGATCCAGACGATGCGCGACAGCGGTGTTCCGGGCGTCGAATCCGTGGTGCTCCCGATGTCGCGGAATGCGGCCGCGAGGGCCGAGGCCGTGGATTTTCCCATGACGCCATCGACGTCGACGGTATGGCCGAGCCGCGTCAGTTCGGTTTGCAGCGCCCGAACGTCGTCGCCGCGGTCACCGGGCGCCAGGTCGCGCCAGAGCGGTATGGATGTCGACAGGGTGAGCATCGGCTGACCGTCGATGGACAGCAGCGAGGTACCGGACGCGATCTCAGCCCCGACACGGCAGTCCGAGCGAGTGATCCGCCCGCTTCGCGGTGCCGTCACGGGGACATCCGGCTGGCGGGAGATCTCAAGTTCAACCGATCGTTCGTCACTGAACGTCGATGCGATCACCGGTGCCGTCGATGCGTCCCGTGCTGGACTGAGAACGCCCGGCGATGAAGGCGCAAGGTAGATCGCAGTCCCCGCTGCACCGAGCGCCAGCGCAGCCACTGCGCCCACGAGCCCCGCAGTCCACGAGCGCGCTTGCGGGCGACGATTCGAGTTATCGCCCATTGATCAGTCCAAGCGGGTCCGAAGCACAGTCGTCGTACGCCTTGACCAGGCTCGATTCGTTCACAATCGAAAAGGCTCCCGTGTCGAGGTCGCGACGATAATCGTCATGCGTGTACGTTCCAGGGACTTCGCCACTCTCCACAAGGCATGCGGCCATGATCGCGTCGTCGTCAAGGTTTTCCGGATTCTTCTTGATCCAGAAATAGAGGGATGAGATCAGGTCTTCGCCTGCCTCTCTGGAGCACCGCACTTCTGCCGCGTGCGCCTTGTCCGGTCCGAGCGACGGTGAGAATGTGGTCTCCATCCCTCCGTCGGGCTTGAACTCGGTGAACGTCACGCCCGCCGCCGCGAGACAGCGCCGGAACTTATCGGTCATCTCCGCCTGCTCCTGGTCCGTTATGGTTCCGTCCTCGAGCACACCACGGACGAAGTCGGATGTGGCCTCCAGGTAGTGTTCTCTGAACTCTGCGGCCCAGGGCCCCGAAAAGGTCGGAATATTATCGTCCTTCTCGGGGCCCTGCGGACCGTCGGTCGCGCAGCCGATGAGCACGGCAACAGCTGGGATGATCCCCAATGTTCCGATTCTTCGGCGCCGCGTGCGAGTCCGCATTGGGCGGTCCTTCCTACTGCCCATAGACCAGCCCTAGCGGGTCAGTCGCGCACTCTCTGTACGCCACTCGCCCCGACTCCGAATCGTCAAAGGAGAAGTGGCCCACTTCGTTTTCTCTTGCGTACTGAGTGACGTCATAGTCAGGCGGGACCACGCCCTTCCTGATGAAACACGCAGTCATGATGGTGTCGTCGTCGAGCCGCTCGGGGTTCGCTCGGACGGTCTTATACAGGTACCCAATCGGGAACTCACCGGACTCATCCGAACAGCGACTCTCTGCCGCATGGGCACGGTCTGGCCCGAGAGAAGGGGAGAACGTGTATTCGGACAGGCCTTCCGAATTGGATTCTGTAAATGTGAGGCCGGCCGACGTCATGCACGATCGGTATCGGTCCGTCATTTCCGCGTACTCTTGATCACTAATCTTGCCGTCTTCGAGCGCTTGTCGAATGAAGTCAGACTTTGCGTCGGCATAGAGTTCAGCGAACTCGGATGCCCACGGCCCTTCAAATCCTGGAACGGTACGCGCTTCAGTCGTTGTGCACCCCCAGAGGCATGTGAGCCCGACGAAGACGCAGAGCGCTCGGGTGGTCGCCCTCACTGGACGTCGTAATATGCCGTATTGCCAAAGCTGCCTGCTGAACGTGAGGCATTCGCTGGCTTTCGTGGATCTATCCAGTCGGTCTTCGCACACCCGGAGGTAGCGCATGCGGATGCTTTGTGGCGTCTGGTGTTGTGCAGATACTCCGAGTACACCTGCTCGTTGCTACCGCCGACCCAGCGAACGCCGTAGTTCCATGTCCCGCCCTCCGGGTAGGACGTCGTGGCGTTCGCGGCGACCCCTCCGCCGAGGACGAGTGCGGCGACGATGCCGGCTACGGAAGCTGTCTTTCCGAGTGTTTTCATTGCTATCCCAAGCACTGCTCTGTGATGCCGCGGCACGGTGCCACGGCCCGTCGATCAGGTAATCAGGGCCCGGGCAACCATGGGCGTGGGAGAGCCCGATTTGGGCGTGTTCCACAGCGGTTTAGGCGTTCCTCATTCCGCTTCGGGCAGCCGAGTAGGCAGGGATCGGCGTGACGCCTATGCCTCCGCGGTGTTGATCTCCGCGACCGTCTTGTCGGGCCTCAGGCCTCGCCACGACGGCTGCCGCAGCCGCCGCGTCGGCGTCCACTCCGCGAACTCGACCTCTCCGACCAGGTCGGGCCGCACCCAGTGAGCGTCACGTGCATCCAGCGACGGTACATCCGACACCGGTGGCGTCTTGCGAGCCCGAGGTCGCAGGAGCTTCATCAGGTCGTCGAGTTCCGCATCCGTGAACCCGGTGCCGACGCGGCCGACGTAGCGCAAGCCGTCACCGTCGGGGAAGCCGAGCAGCAGCGAGCCGACCGTGTTCGCGCGTCGTCCGTTGCCCGGGCGCCACCCCGCAATGACGATCTCGAGGTCGCGATGGTTCTTGATCTTGATCCAGGTGCGCGACCGGCGCCCGGCCGAATACGTGCCATCGCGCTCCTTCGCCATGACGCCTTCGAGGCCGAGCTCCTTGCTGCTGGCGACAGCGTGGGCGAGGTCCCCGGCGAACGCCGGCGGAACCTGGATGCTGCTTCCCTTGCGCGGCCGCACCAGCTTCTGCAGCGCGTCCCGTCTCTCGTCGTAGGGCTTCTTCAGGAGCGTGGTCCCGTCGAGTTCGAGCAGATCGAAGAGCATGAAATGCGCCGGCGCCCGCTTCATCGCCGCTTCCACCTCGTGGGGGCGTGTGAGCTTCATGCGCGTCTGCAACAACCCGAAGTCGGGGCGGCCGGAGGCGTCGAGCGTGACGATCTCGCCGTCGAGCACGGCGGTATGGTCGCCGACGAGCTCGACCAGCTGCTCAAGCTCCGGATAGCTCACCGTCTGGTCGATCCCGTTGCGGCTCGTGAGATGCAACCCACTCTCGTCCACCGTGGCGATGGCGCGGATGCCGTCCCATTTCATCTCGAACGCCCAGTCCGATTCGTCGAAGATGTCCGCGGCGCTGCCGAGCGTCGCGAGCATCGGCGCGATGGTCGACGCGGGTGCACGTGGGGCCGACGAGACCGGCTCCCGTTTGGTCGCTGAGGCGGCGCTCCGCGGCTTGGCGTCCTTCTCGTCGGCGGGCTTCATCAGGTGGATCAGCCAGTTCTGGTCGGCTTTGCCCTCGCCGCCGGTGTGGATGAGCGCGAACCGCTTGTCGCCGTCGAGACCGCCTCCATGCGATCCGTGCAGCGTGACGATGACCTCCTTGCCGTCGCGCCACTTCTCGACGTCGTAGTCGCCGGCATCCCAGATGTCCACATGCCCTGCGCCGTATTCCCCGTGCGGAATGTCTCCCTCGAACGCCCCGTATTCCAAAGGGTGGTCCTCGACGTGCACGGCCAGGTGGTTGGTGCCGGTGTCGGTCGGGACGCCTTTGGGGAGCGCCCAGCTGACGAGCACCCCCTCGTGCTCGAGTCGGAAGTCCCAGTGCAGCCGCCGCGCGTGGTGCTCCTGGATGACGAACGTCCGACCGGTCGTCGAATGCGGGACCGCATCCGGCACCGGCTCCGGCGTCTTCGAGGCGTCGCGCTTGCTGCGATACGTCGTGAGGCGGTCCGCCGCTGCTGCGTGCGGGTCGTCGAGCTCGGCAGCAGACAACTCGCCGAGTGGGTCGCCGCGTTTCTTCACCCGGCGGAGGACCTCCTCGAAGTCGAGATGCGCGAGGTCCTTCGACGCGAGCTCCTTCCAGGTACGCGGCGCCGCGACCGTCGGATGCAGACGCCCACGGAGCGAATACGGAGCGATGGTCGTCTTGGCGGCGTTGTTCTGGCTCCAGTCGACGAACACCTTGCCGGAGCGGATGGCCCGTTTCATGTCACTGACCACCAGATCGGGGTGATCGGCTTCGAGCGCACGCGCGAGTTCGTGGGCGACGGCGGAGACCGCCTCCGAATTCTGGCTGCCGTCGAGCGCGGCATACAGGTGGATTCCCTTGCTGCCGCTCGTGACCGGGAACGGGTCGAGCCCCATGTCGGTGAGGATGTCGCGGGCGAAGCGGGCGACCTCGGCGCACTCCGCGAGTGTCACGCCCTCGCCGGGGTCGAGGTCCAGCACCAGGCGATCGGGATTCTTCGGCTGTCCGTTGCGGCCGAACCGCCACTGGGGCACGTGGATCTCGAGCGAGGCGATTTGGGCGAGCCAGACCAGGGTGGCCCGATCGTCGACCAGCGGATAGGTGTTGGTGCTGGTCTTGTGCGAGATCGTCCCGCGGTGCAGCCAGTCGGGCGCGGAGGAGTCCAGGTTCTTCTGGAAGAACACTTCGCCCGGGTCGTCTTCGGTGCCGACTCCGTGAACCCAGCGTTTGCGCGTCGCCGGCCGTCCGCGGGTGTGGGGGAGCATGACGTCCGCGACTGTGGCGTAGTAGTGGATGACCTCGGCCTTGGTCGTCCCGGTGGCCGGATACATGACCTTGTCGAGGTTGGTGAGCTTCAGCCGGTGGCCGTCGATGTCGACGATCTCGGTGTCTGTGGTCGCCATTCCGTCCTCGTCCGTCCGTCGGGGTCGCCGTGCGCACAACGCTACGCCGGGCCAAAACGTCAAGTAAAGGTTGAAATAGGGCCGATCAGTGGTGGAATAGGTGCCATGAGGGCCATTTGGACGGGCGCCATCACCTTCGGACTCGTGAACGTACCGGTCAAGGTGTACAGCGCGACGGAGGATCACGACGTGCAGCTGCACCAGGTGCACGATGCCGATGGAGGGCGCATCCGCTATCAGCGCCGCTGCGAGATCGACGGCAAGATCATCCCCTACGAGCACATCGCGAAAGCGTACGAGGCGGGGGACAAGACCATCATCCTCACCGACGAGGATCTCGCGTCGTTGCCCGCCGAGCGCAGTCGCGAGATCGACGTCGTCGAGTTCGTGCCCAGCGACCAGATCGACCCGATCATGTTCGACCGCAGCTACTATCTCGAACCCGACTCGAAGTCGGTGAAGGCCTACACGCTGCTGCGCAGGACTCTCGAGGATGCGGACCGCACGGCGGTCGTCCTGTTCGCGCTCCGGCAGAAGACGCGCCTCGGAGCGCTTCGCGTGCACGGCGATGTGCTGATGCTCCAGACGCTGCTCTGGGACGACGAGGTGCGCGAAGCCAACTTCCCTGCGCTCGAAGAGCGCACGCGCCTGACCGAACGCGAGCTCGACCTCTCGAATGCGCTGATGGAGAGCTTCGCCGGCGACTTCGCGCCCGAGAAGTACGCGGACGAATACCAGGAGGAGCTGCGCAAGCTCATCGACGCCAAGCTCGAACGGGGCGACGCCGTCGACACGGCCGAGACCTTCGGCGAGGAGGCCGAGAAGCAGGCGGGCGGAGGCGAGGTCATCGACCTGATGGAGGCGCTGCAGCGCAGCGTCGACCGGAGCCGCGCATCCAAGAAGCCTGCGAAGGCCGCTGCGGGCAAGAAGCGCAAGCCGGCGTGACCCGCCTCCGGCACAGCGACCCGGCAGGACCCGGATACCGTCGTCTCTCGTCGCGCACGGGCCCGCGGTACGTCGACGAGGCCGGCAACCCGATCGTCGACGAGCGCGAGCTGGAGCGCATCCGCTCGCTCGTCATCCCGCCAGCCTGGACCGATGTCTGGATCTGCGCGGAAGCCAACGGGCACATCCAGGCCGTCGGCACCGACCAGGCCGGGCGGCGGCAGTACCTCTACCACGAGTCGTGGCGGCGGCGTCAGGACCGCATCAAGTTCGACCGCGCACTGCAGCTCGCCGGGACACTCCCCGCGGCCCGCAGGCGCGTGACCCGCGACCTGCGCGTCGACGGTCTGGGCAGCGACCGTATCCACGCCGCCGCGTTCCGGATCATCGACTTGGGCTCGCTGCGGATCGGAAGCGAGGAGTACCTGCACGCCAACGGAAGCCGCGGCCTCACGACCCTCCTCTGCCGGCACGCGACGATCGCGGGCGACGAGGTGACACTGACCTTTCCGGCGAAGAGCGCACAACGGTGGATCTCGACGATCACGGATTCCGATGTCGCGCGCGTTCTCGGCGAGATCGTGGAGGAGCGCGGTCCCCGTTCGCGACTCCTGTCGTGGCGCGACACGCGCTGGCACAACATCCGCCCCGCCGACTTGAACGAGTACATCAGGGCTGCGGCCGGAGGCGAGTTCACCGCCAAGGACTTCCGTACCCTCCACGGCACCATCGTTGCGGCAGAAGCGCTCGCGCAGCTGGGCACGGCAGGCACGGACTCTCAGCGGAAGAAGCGGATGACATCGGCCGTTGCCGAGACCGCCGCCGCTCTCGGCAACACGCCGGCCATCGCCCGCAACAGCTACATCGATCCGAGGGTCTTCGACCGTTACCGTTCGGGTGAGCTCATCGATGTCTCGGGCGGCCGTGCACCGGAGCCGGCGCTGCTGGAACTGATCGGCTGAGCCGACACCGATCGTCAGCCTTCCGGGCTGGATTTCGAGAGCGGCTCGGCGATGTCCTCGAGCGTCTTGCGTTCCGCATCGACACCGAGGAAGACCTCGACGAGACCCGCGGCGATCATGAGGCCTGCACCGATGTAGTAGCCGATCGCGACCGCCTGGATGCCGCCGTTGATCAGCTGCCCGAAGAGGATGGGGCCGGTGATGCCGCCGATTCCCGTGCCGATCGCGAAGAAGAAGGCGATCGCCATCGCCCTGGTCTCCATCGGGAAGATCTCGCTCACGGTGAGGTAGGCAGCGCTCGCACCCGCTGACGCGAAGAAGAAGACGACCATCCAGCAGACCGTGAGCCAGAACGCGTCGAGCGCTCCCGCCGAGAACAGCATCGCGGTTCCGACCAGCAAGACGCCCGACCCGATGTAGGAGGCCGAGATCATCAGTCGACGGCCGAGCGAGTCGAAGAAGTGACCGAGTGCGATCGGACCGAGCAGGTTGCCGATCGCGATCGGCACGAGCGACCAGGGCGCGACGTCGGCAGGAACGTGGAGGAGCTTGGTGAGCACGAGCGCGTACGTGAAGAAGACGGCGTTGTAGAGGAAGGCCTGGCCGATGAACAGCGACAGGCCGAGCACGACCCGCTTCGGATACTGGGTGAACCCGACGCGTGCGATCTCGCCGAACCCGGTGGACCTTCGCTGCCGGATCTCGATGGCCTTGTCGTCCGTGACCTCGGGGAGTCGCTGCTCCGTCTGCTCCTCGATGTCGTGCTCGATCTCGGTGACCAGCTTCTCCGCATCCTGGTCGTGGCCGTGGATGAACATCCACCGCGGCGACTCAGGAACGTTGCGCCGGACCAGCAGAATGACCAGGCCCAGCACGGCGCCGAGACCGAACGCGAGCCGCCAGCCCAGCTCCGGCGGGAAGATGCTCGTGTCGAGCAGGAACACCGTC
The DNA here is from genome assembly GCF_055231915.1 of Leifsonia sp. Ger2509. NCBI lineage: Bacteria > Bacillati > Actinomycetota > Actinomycetes > Micrococcales > Microbacteriaceae > Leifsonia > Leifsonia sp. Ger2509. The sequence continues at coordinate 549,482 of NZ_JBUYVB010000003.1, read as the reverse complement.
AGCACGGCTCCGAACGCCGTACCGAGCCAGTACGAGCCGTTGATGGCGAGGTCGACGGTTCCGCGACGGCGGGCCGGGATCAGCTCGTCGATCGCCGAGTTGATGGCCGCATACTCGCCGCCGATGCCCGCGCCGGTGAAGAACCGGCAGATGAAGAACACGATCGGCGTGAACGAGAAAGCGGTCGCCACTGTCGCCAGCAGGTAGAGGCCGAGCGTGATGATGAAGAGGCGCTTTCGGCCGAATCGGTCTGTGAGATAGCCGAAGACGAGGGACCCGGTGCAGGCCCCTGCAACATAGATCGCCGCGGCGAGACCGACCTGCGCGGTCGTGAGTCCGAGGCCGCTGGAGGGCTCTGTGAGACGGCTCCCGACCGCGCCGACGATCGTGACTTCGAGACCGTCGAGTATCCAGACGGTGCCGAGGCCGACGACGACGAGCCAGTGGAAACGGGACCAGGGGAGCCGGTCCAGGCGCGCCGGGATGAGGGTGGTGATCGTCTTGAGCTTCGTCGCATCGGTAGTCACGTGATGAACGTACGATCGTCGCCCGGCCGCCGTCAGGGGTTGACAGTACATCCGCGTCGTGGTGGCCCCTAGCCGATCGGCGAGCACGATGTCAACCCCTTTCGGGGGACGTATCCGCATGTTTAGCCTTGGCGTGGCCCGGGTGCCCGACTGTACCCGACCACGACAAGAGAACACGACGGAGACCGCCATGACTGCCCTCGAAGTAACGACTGATCCGGTTCGCGACTATCTCAATTCCATCGGCCGCACACGGTTGCTGACGGCCGAAGAGGAAGTCTCTCTCGCAAAACGCATCGAAGTGGGCGTCCTCGCCGACGAGCGCCTGCTCACCCGTACCGGCCTGACGCCCGCACAGCGTCGTGAGCTCATCTGGCTCGCCGAAGACGGCCGTAAGGCTTTCGACCGCTTCATCGAATCCAACCTGCGCCTCGTCGTGAGCATCGCCAAACGCTATGCAGGACGCGGCCTGCCGGTCATGGATCTCATCCAGGAAGGGAATCTCGGGCTGGTTCGCGCGGTCGAGAAATTCGACCACCGCACCGGGAACAAGTTCTCGACCTACGCGACGTGGTGGATCCGCCAGTCGATCCTTCGAGGCATCGCGGACACGGCGCGGATGATCCGCATCCCTGTGCACACGGTGGAGAAGATCGACAAGCTCGACCGCATCCGCCGCGACCTCGGCGGTGAGCTCGGCCGCACTCCCACGCTCGCTGAACTGTCCGAGGCCTCCAACCTCCACCCCGACCAGGTCCGCAAGCTCGAGCGGAGCAATTCGGAGACCGTCTCGCTCGCGGTGCCGGTCGGTGAGAACGACGGCGCGGAACTCGGCGACCTCATCGAGGACGACGACTTTCCTGGTCCTCCGGAGGCGGTCGAGTTGTCGTTCCGGCACGACGACCTCGAGAAGCGGCTGAACACCCTCCCGCCGAGGGATGCGCGGGTCGTGCGGCTGCGGTTCGGTCTCGACGGACACAAGCCGCTGACCCTCGACGAGGTCGGGGAGCTCTACGGAATCACCCGCGAGCGTGTACGTCAACTCGAGACGCGCAGCCTCGAACGACTCCGGTGTCCCGAACTGCGCGAGTATCTCGCTTGACGGCGTGACGCCCGACCGGGTGCCGCACGAAGTGCCGTCGCCAGGTCTCAGGCCAGGTGTGGGTTCTCGTGCTCCGCAGTGGCCTGGTCGAAGGGGATGTCGCCGGGACGATCACCGTTGGTCTCGTCGGTGTCGGCCGTGGCTCCGCCTGCGGGCGCGGTCGTGGGCGTTGCGTCCTCGGGAGTCCCGGAACCAGGGGTTCCGGGGTCTGTGGCTGCCATGAACTCAGCCTCGCTTTCCTGCTGCTACCAGCGCCGCCGTCCGGCGCCAGAACCCACGCTAGGCGCGTCAGCGCAGAAGGACAACCGAGTGTTTGCCCAGAGTTGAGATTATCGGCGTTGCGAAGTGATCTCGGCGCTCGCCTCGTCGCGTCCGAGGGCCCCGATCTCTTCGGTGAGCTGGAGCCCTTGGGCGCTGTTCGACGACAGCGTGAGGGCTTCGAGCCATTCCTTGTTGATCTTGGGCTGCCGGCCGCCGTTGTACCGGAAGAGCAGGGGAATGGCGGGGTCGATCCAGATCGCGCTGCGGCCGTCACCGACGCTCTGCTCGTCTCGCCACGAGAAGAAGAAGCCTTCTTTGCGCCGGAGCTTCAGGCCGATGACGATCTGAAGGTGCGCGAGGACGCGGTCCTCGAATCCGATCTCGGTCGTCGTGCCGTAAATGAGCTTGCCCATGCTGAGAAACTACAACACCACATCGTCGTACATGCATTTCTTGTGGGGATGCAGGGTCGGCCCAAATTGTCAATCCCCTCTGCCGACTTTCTCGCGGCCGGAACTACGCTTCCGCCGGCGGGTCGGCGATCGCGCTCAGTTCGGTGAGAAAGCGAATGACCACGTCCCGCTCGGCGGGTGTGAGCTTCTTCGCGACCTCGAACCGACGGGCGTGCTGGCGCCCGACCGTGCGGCGGACCTCTTCGTGGGTCTCATCGGTGATCGCGATCGTGATGACGCGTCGGTCGGTGGGGTGGGCGCGACGGGCGATGTGGCCGGCGTGTTCGAGCCGGTCGAGGAGTTTGGTGGTGGATGCGGTCGAGACATGGAGGTGCTCGGCGAGAGCGCCCGCGGTGACATCGACGCCCTGGTTCATCGAGGCGATGATGTAGCGCAGCGCCTTCATGTCGGTCTCGTTGAGCTTCATGTGCGTGCGGGACGCGAAGTTGAGGCGCTGTTCGGCCTCCCGCCAGTCCCGGATCGCCGTCAGGACGTCGACGACCTGCTGGAGTTCCTTCTCGTTGAGGTCGTCGTGGGTGACCAATTCCTGCCGCGGATCGATCACACGCGGGTCGAGCAGCGAACCGGAGATCCGCCGCGCGTCGTCTCGTCCGGATGCCATGGAAACATCCTATTGCATCGGCAAGAAGCGTGCTAAGTTATTTACTAACTTGGCTAGCTAAAGGAACGGTGACGACCATGCAGACCCGGACGGAGTCGTCGGCCGAGCGTCTCGATCTGATGATCGACGTCGAGCGGCGCATCCAGGAATTCTTCGCTGTCCAGGTGGCCGGAGCGGTCGGGTATGGCAGCGAATACGAGCACCTCTGGCGGGCGGCGTCCCGCGCGAGCGGCGGCGGCAAACGCACGCGCCCCGCGCTCGTCCTCATCTCTCACCAGGGGCTCGGCGGTGTCGACACGGCGGGGGCCGTCGATCTGGCAGTTGCGTTCGAGCTGCTGCACACGGCATTTCTCCTGCACGACGACGTGATCGACGGTGACGAGATCCGTCGCGGAGTGCCGAACCTCGTCGGCGAATTCGGCCGGGATGCCCGGCGCCGGTCGCTCGGCGACACCGAAGCCGACCAGTGGGGGCGGACCGCAGCGATCCTCGCCGGTGATCTGCTCATCCACTTCGCGCAATCATTGGTCGCCAGGCTCGACGTCGACCATTCCGTGAGGACGGCCGTGCTGGATGTGTTCGACCGGGGCGTCTTCGTGACGGCCGCCGGGGAGCTTGCGGACGTGTCCTTCAGCATCGGGATGAGCGATGCGCGGCTGACCGACGTGCTCGCGATGACGGAGCGCAAGACGGCGGCGTATTCGTTCGAAGCGCCACTCGTCGCGGGAGCTCTCCTGGCCGGAGCGGATGCCGGTTGCCTCGCCGCGCTGGCGGACTATGGCAGGCTCCTCGGCATTGCGTTCCAGCTCGGCGACGACCTTCTCGGCACCTTCGGTGTGGAGGCGGTCACGGGCAAGAGCGCCAGCGGCGACCTACGCGAAGGCAAGGAGACGCCGATCATCGCCTACGCCAGAGGGACGGAGGCGTGGCCGGACATCGAGCTGCTGCTCGGTCGTCCCGACCTGAGCCAGGACGACGCGGCCGCAGTTCGATCCCTCCTTGAGCGCTGCGGGGCTCGGGACTTCGTTGAATCGCTCGTCTCCGACTACGTTCGCGATGCGATCGCAGCGCTCGGCGCGGCAGTCCCCGCCGCGCTCGCCCTGCAACTCGCAGAGTTCGCCGAGAGCTGCGTCGGGAGGATCGCATGACCCGCGAGGACACGGCTGTTGCGCGCACCGCGCCCGGTAGCCCGACCGATCTCGCCCTCTACCGCCGGGCAGCTCACGCCAGTTCCGCGCAGGTCATCCACGAGTATTCGACGTCGTTCGGGATGGCCACCCGGCTGCTCGCACCAACGGTGCGGCCGCTCGTCGAGGACATCTACGCGCTCGTGCGGATCGCCGACGAGATCGTCGACGGCGCTGCAGGGCAGGCTGGGCTCGACCTCGCGGGGCAGCGGGAGCTCCTTGACGCCCTGGAGGCGGAGACCGAGCGGGCGATGCGCACGGGGTACAGCACCAACCTGGTCGTCCACGCGTTCGCGACGACCGCGCGGCGGATCGGGATCGGGTCCTCCCTCACAGCGCCGTTCTTCCAGTCCATGCGGCGCGACCTGAGCCCTGTGGACTTCTCGGCCGACGAACTGGCGGCGTACATCTACGGCTCCGCCGAAGTGATCGGCCTGATGTGCCTGCGCGCTTTCCTCGATGAACAGCTGATCGACGATGCCCGCCGGGCACGACTCGAGTCAGGAGCGCGCCGGCTCGGGGCGGCCTTCCAGAAGATCAACTTCCTCCGCGACCTGGCGGTGGACTGGGCGGAGCTCGGCCGCAACTATTTTCCCGGCATCGATCCCTCTCAGCTGACGGAGCGCCAGAAGCTCGAGGTCGTCGCCGACATCGACGCCGATCTCGATGCGGCGGCAGAGGCGATCCCCGAGCTGCCGGACACCTGTCGCCGCGCGATCGTCGCGGCCTACGGGCTGTTCGCCGAACTGAGCGACCGCCTCCGTGCGACGCCCGCACGGTCCCTCGTGGTGACACGCGTGCGTGTGCCCACCCGGACCAAGCTGGCCATCCTGGTCCGCGCCACCGCCGGGTGGGGCGGGGGAGTGCGGTGACGGTCGCCGTCCGTCAGGAGGCTGTGCGGGTCGTCGTGATCGGTGCGGGGATAGCCGGCCTTGCGACCGCGGCGCTCCTCGGACGCGAGGGCTACCGGGTGACGGTGGTCGAGGCGCGTGCCGAGATCGGCGGCCGTGCGGGTTCCTGGGAACGCGACGGGTTCCGGTTCGACACCGGCCCGTCGTGGTACCTGATGCCGGAGGTCTTCGATCATTTCTTCCGCCTGCTAGGCACGAGTGCGAGCGAACAGCTCGATCTCGTGCGGCTCGACCCCGGCTACCGCGTCTTCTTCGAAGACGAGATCGAACCTCTCGACATCGCCGCAGATCGTCGTGCGAATCTCGCGGCATTCGAGCGCCTCGAGCCCGGCGCAGGAGCGGCCCTCGACCGCTATCTGCGGAGCGCGCGGGAGACGTACCGGATGGCCGTCGACCGCTTCCTGTACAACACGTTCGACTCGTTCCGGCCCCTGCTGGCGCCTGCTGTGCTCGGCCGTTCTCCACGGCTCGCTCGCCTGCTGCTGCAGCCGCTCGACGCGTTCATCCGGCGCTTCGTCCACGACCGGAGGCTCCAGCAGGTGCTCGGCTACCCGGCTGTCTTCCTCGGCACATCTCCGTTCGACGCGCCCAGCATGTATCACTTGATGAGCCATCTCGATCTCGAGGACGGCGTTCTCTATCCGCGGGGCGGATTCGCAGCGCTCATGGAGCGGATGGAGCAGCTTGCGCGCCGGGAGGGCGCGCAGATCGTGACGGGGACACGTGCGACAGCGATCGCATCCGTCGTCGCGAAGGTCGGCGACGACCGACCGCGCGTTACCGGGGTCGAGGTCTCCGATGCTTCCGGCACGCGGCGCATCCCGGCCGACATCGTCGTCTCGGCGGCCGACCTGCACCACACCGAGACGGTGCTGCTGCCACCGGAGCTCCGCACATATCCGCAGCGCTGGTGGGATGCGCGCATCTCCGGGCCCGGCGCTGTCCTCGTACTTCTGGGCGTGACCGGTGAGCTTCCCGCCCTGGCCCACCACAGCCTCTTCTTCACCGCGGACTGGAAGGGAGACTTCGGCCGGATCTTCGGAGATCCCTCCTCCGTGCCCGATCCCGCCTCGCTGTACGTCTGCCGCCCCAGCGCCACCGACGCCCTCGTCGCCCCGGAGGGTGCCGAGAACCTCTTCGTGCTGGTACCCGTGCCCGCCGCTGTCGCCATCGGCCACGGCGGTCTCGACGGCAGCGGATCGCCGCAGGTGGAGGCCATCGCCGACGCGGCCATCGAACAGGTGGCACGGTGGGCCGGCATCCCCGATCTGCGCCGAAGGATCGTCGTGCGGCGCACGATCGGCCCGGCCGATTTCGAACGCGACCTGAACGCGTGGAAGGGCGGTGCCCTCGGACCCGCCCACACGCTGCGGCAGAGCGCGTTCTTCCGGGGCCGCAACTTCTCAGCGCGAGTCGCCGGTCTCTACTACGCGGGCGGAAGCACCGTTCCCGGAATCGGCCTGCCGATGTGCCTCATCAGCGCGGAGCTCGTGGTCAAGCGGCTGCGTGGCGACCGGTCGTCGGGACCGCTGGCGGAGCCGCTGTGAGCATCCTCTATCTCGTATTCCTCGTGGGCGCCCTGGGCTGCATGACCCTGCTCGACCGGCGTTTCCGTCTCTTCTTCTGGCGCGATGCGTGGCGTGCGACGGTGGTGGCGACGATCGGCCTGGTGTTCTTCGTCGTCTGGGATCTGGCCGGTATCGCGCTCGGCATCTTCGAGCGCGGCGCGTCCCCGATCAGCACCGGCGTGCTGGTGGCGCCCGAGTTCCCGATCGAGGAGCTCTTCTTCCTCGCCTTCCTCTGCTACCTCACGATGAACCTGGTCTTGGGCGTGCGGCGGATTCTCGATGTCAGGCGGCGGCGGTGACGTACGCGCTTCTGTCCTCCGCCTTCCTCGCGATCGCCCTGGTCGTGCTGGCCGGCGCGCTGGCCGCCGTACGAGATCGCCGAGCGCTCATCCGACGCTGGTCCGGCCCCGTCGCGATCGCCGGTGCCGTGCTCATCCTGCTCACGGTCGTCTTCGACAACCTGATGATCGCCGCAGGTCTCATGCGCTATGCAGATCGCGCCGTGTCGGGACCGACGGTCGGACTCATGCCGGCCTGGGACCTCGCGTACCCCGTGGCGGCCCTCATCCTCCTGCCTGCGCTGTGGCTCCTGTTCCGAAGAAGGAGCGCCGAGTGACCGACACAGCGACCCTGCATGTCGCGCGACAGCTCCTGCTGACCTCACGCCCGCTCAGCTGGATCAATTCAGCGTTCCCTTTCGGGGCCGCCTACCTGCTGACGACCGGGAAGGTCGACGCGACGCTCATCGTCGGCACGCTCTATTTCCTGATTCCGTACAACGTGGCCCTCTACGGGATCAACGATGTCTTCGATCTCGAGTCCGACCAGCACAACCCGCGCAAGGGCGGGGTCGAAGGCGCCGTGCTGGATCGGCGGCTCCATCGCAGAGTGCTGATCGCGGCAGCGGCGACCAACGTTCCGTTCCTCGTCTGGCTGGTTCTCGTGGGGCCGCCTGCGTCGTGGCTCGTCCTCGCCGTCAGCCTGTTCGCGCTTCTCGCATATTCGGTTCCCGGATTGCGGTTCAAGGAGGTCCCGTTCCTCGACTCGATGACCTCGAGCACCCATTTCGTGAGTCCGGCCTTCTACGGTCTCGTGCTGGCCGGCGCCGTCTTCACCCCGCAGTTGTGGGCGGTTCTGGTCGCCTTCTTCCTCTGGGGAATCGGCAGCCATGCCTTCGGTGCGGTTCAGGATGTCGTGCCCGACCGTGCAGGCGGCCTCGCTTCCATCGCGACCGTGCTCGGCGCCCGGCGCACGGTGCGGTTCGCCATCGTCGCGTGGGCACTCGCCGGACTCACGATGCTCGTGACGGCCTGGCCCGGACCGCTCGCGTCCGCGCTGGCGGTCCCGTACATGCTGGCCGCCGCGCCGTACTGGTCGGTTACGGATGCCGACTCCGCCGCCGCGAACGGAGGCTGGCGCCGCTTCCTCTGGATCAATTACGCGTGTGGGTTCGTCGTCACGCTGCTCCTGATCTGGTTCGCGGTGCTCACTCCGTGAAGAATGACACGAGCCGGGGTGCGATCGCCTTCTCCGACACCTGGTGCGTCTGCCCGTCGAGCACGGCGAAACGGGATCCGGGGATCGCGGCGGCGACCGCATCCTGTGCGTCGCGCATCGGACCCGGCGCCTTGCCGCCGACCATCACCAGCGTCGGCACCGGTATCGCGGCGAACCTCTCGACGGGTGCCGTGAAGGAGCCCATGACCTGAAGGTCGTAGCGGAGCGTCGGTGCGACCGCCTTCATCTGGTTCCACACTTTCGGCATCGCGCGCATCATCACCGGGACGAATGCCGGCGCGCCGACCATCGTGACGAGGAAGTAGCTCACCGCGGCACCGCGTTTGTCCTCGGCGATGAGCGCGTTCATGTGGGCGAGATGGTCCACCGACGGGTCTTTCCATCGCGCCGCGACGTACGGTGCCTCGTAGGTCGCGAGCTTGCGCATCCGCACGCCCCGCGCCGCCGCCTCCAGCGAGAGGCCGGCGCCCGAAGAGATGCCGTAGACATAGGGATCACCGCCGGCGGCGCCCAGGACGGCCTGCAGGTCCTCGACCTCGCGCTCGGGACTGTACGGCAGCGTGTCGCCGCTGTCGCCCCGGCCGCGCCGGTCGTAGGCGAAGACGGTGTACCGGTCCGCGAGTGCCGCCGCGAGCGGGCGGGACGGGCCGAATGCGCGGTGGCACAGCGCGCCGTCGACCAGAACCACGGCGGGACCGTTCCCGACGCGTTCGAACGCAATCGTCGTCCCGTCGGCGGATGCGACCGTCTCCGTCTGCAGGGCTGTCTGCTCCGTCATCGGTGCTCTCCCGTCTCCGGTACCGCTCCCGCGGCGAGGATCCTGTCGATCTTGTCGAACGATTGGAGCCAGCCGGCCTCGGTGGCGTGCAGCATCTCCGGGTCGAAGGGACCCTGGTGGAGCGTGATCCGCGTACGGTCACCGTGGTCGTGGAACTGGATGCGCAGGGTCACCGCGTCGAGGGCGCCCATTCCTGTCTCGGCGGACCCCTCGATCACGATCAGCTCCGGCTCCACGAATTCGACGATCGTCGCGCGCATCGGAAAGGAGCCGCCCTGCGCATCGTCGACCATGGCGAGTTCCCACCGGCCCCCGACGTAGGGTTCGACGACGATCGTGTCGAGTGGCACCGAGAAGCCTGTCGGCCCGAACCAGGTCGCCAACTGTTCCGGCTGCGTGAAGAAGCGGAAGACGAGTTCCCGTGGCGCCTCGAACGCCCGGCTGATGTAGACGTCGGTATCGGCGACTCCACTCGGTCTGCTGTCGGTCATCGTTCCGCACCTTCCCCTTCGTTGTTGCTGTCGTCGTCGACAGCTTTCTCCCGCGCCTGGTATTCGGCAAGGGCTGTATCGAGCTTGTCGAAGCTGGAGTTCCAGAACCGCCTGTAGCGCTCCATCCACATCGTCGCCTCCTTCAGCGGCGCCGCCTCAAGGTGGCTGAGGCGCGAGGTAGCGACTCTGGTACGCGTGACGAGCCCGGCGCCTTCGAGCACCTTGAGGTGTTTGGATATGGCTGGCTGGCTGACGGCGAAGGGCTCGGCGAGTGCCGCGACGTTCGCGTCGCCGTCCATCAGCCGGAGGAGGATCTCACGCCGGGTCGGGTCGGCGAGAGCCGAGAAGACGGCGCTGAGCTGGTCTGCCATATCTATAACCAATCGGTTCTATAACCTATACGGCAAATATACAGCTCAGCGCTGCGCTGTCAAGACCGCGGAACGAGTTCCTGCAGGGTCCAGCGGTTTCCATCCGGGTCGGAGAAGGTCACGAAGTTGCCCCAGGGCTGCTGGTCGACGTCGCTGGCGTCGACACCGTTCGCGACGAGGTGTGCCCGGGCCTCTTCGGCGTTCGGGATGACCACCTGGATACCGCGCTGCGAGCCCGGCTCCATGTCGCTGAGGCCGCGACCGAAGGCGATCGAGCAGGCGGAGCCCGGGGGAGTGAGCTGGACGAAGCGCACCTCGTCGCTCACGGTCTGGTCGAAGTCGGCGTTGAAGCCGACCTGGTCGACGTAGAAGGCCTTCGCGCGATCCACATCGGTGACGGGGACGAAGATGAGTTCGATCTTCCAGTTCATGGCATTCCTTCTCTCGGTGGGGGATCGCAGATCGTTCGCGATCCGTCGTACTCTCTGATTCGAGCCTAGGCAGCATTGCGGTCATTTTCTGTCCGCAATAGAAATCCGTCACAGCCGGTTGTAAGCGGACTTGGAGCCGCCGTTCGGTATCGTCATGAGCGAGCGAACAGCCGCCGACGAATACGAAGGACCCGCACGCAGCATGAGTGAGAGCCCCGCGTCGCCGACACCGTACGAGGTGCTCGGTGTGAGCGCGACGGTGAGCCATGACGAGTTGCGTCGCGCCTACCGCCGCCTGCTCAGGCAGACGCATCCGGACACCGGAGGAAGCGCCGTGCGGTTCACCGAGGTGCAGCGTGCGTGGGAGCTCGTCGGGGACCCGACCGACAGGGCCGCGTTCGACCGCGGGGAGAGCATCCAGGATGCGGCGGCTGCGACCTCGGGCGGCACAGCCGGACACGGCTTCAGTGCGACCTTCGCCGCGCCGACGCCGCACGGCACCGCGGTTCGCGCCCGAACCTACGGCCACCCGGGCGGCCAGGCCCGCGAGCACTACCTGCGTCTCATGCGCGAATGGGTTGGACGCGGCAGGGAACTGTCCGACCCGTATGACCCGGCGCTCGTGCGATCAGCGCCCCGTGAGATCCGAGCGCTTCTGGCCAAGGCCCTCGCCGAAGAAGCGACGGCAAGGGCGGTCTCCGGCCTGGGCATCGGCTTCACCATCTGGAACGACGTCGCCGTCCATCCCAAGTCGGACTCCAAGCTCGATCACATCGTGCTCGGCCCGGCCGGGCTGTTCGCCGTGCGCAGCGAGGACTGGGGCTCCGAGGTCAAACTCTCCAAAGGCGAGATCGTCGGGGCCGGGCTCGCCGGCGACGAGGAGCCGTTCCACGAGCTCCATCGTGACGCCAAGACGTTCTCGCGCTCCGTCGGGGTTCGGTTCACCGGGCTGATCGTCGTGGTGCCCGACGGCGCACTCGACGTTCCGTACGACCGCGTCCAGCGGGGGCGCCTCGCCGGTTCGTTGCTCATCCGCCGCTCCCTTCTTCCCCAGGTCCTGCGCAACGGTGCGTCCGGGGCCGAGCGGCAGAGCGTCGACCGCGTCTTCGACCTGCGCACGCGGCTCATCGAGGGGATCCGCTTCGTCTGAACCGCCGGAGCCGACCCGGGGGTAGCGTGGGTGACGGCGGTGACGAGACCGCCGGCGAAGGAGCACTCCATGTTTGCACCGGTCAACAGCTTCAGCGGATTCAGCGTCGACGACATCCCGGCCGCCAAAGCGTTCTACGGCGAGACCCTCGGCCTCGACGCCAAGGACGGGGCGATGGGCAACATCGACCTCACCCTCCCTGGCGGCGCGACCGTCTTCATCTACCCGAAGCAAGACCACCAGCCCGCGAGCTTCACGATCCTCAACTTCGTCGTGGAGGACATCGACGCCGCGGTCGACGAGCTGAACTCGAGAGGCGTCGTGACGAAGATCTACGACGACGGATCGTTCCCCACGGATGAGAAGGGCATCGCGCGCGGCAAGGCTGTCGGCCAGGGGCCCGACATCGCCTGGTTCCGCGACCCTGCGGGCAACGTGCTCTCCGTGCTGCAGGACTGACCGGCTCAGCGCGCCAGTCGTTCCCGCAGGCTCATGGCGTCGTAGGGAGCCCTGACCTTCATATCGTTGTCGAAGTAGACGTAGACATCGCGCCCGACGCCGTCTGGGCAGGCCGCTCCGCTCACCCAGCCCGAGATGTCGTGCGCCCACGCATCGAGGGACTCGGGTGTGTAACCGCTCGCGTAGAGCTCCTCGTCGCCGTGGAGGCGAAGGTACTGGAAGTCCGACGTGACCTCCCGCATCAGCGGCCAGCGCCCGGCGGTGTCCGCGACGACGATCGCGATGCTGTGGCTTCGCGCGAGCGCGAGGAAGCGCTCGTCGACGAAGCTGTCGTGCCGCACCTCCATCGCATGACGGAGAGGTCGGTCGATCGTCACCGCGGTCCAGGTGCGCTCTTCGTCGAGCGTCGATGTCCGGCCGAGCGCGGCGGCCTCGAGTGTCGTGCGCGGGAGCGCCGTGAAGAACCCCTCGATCAGCCCGCTCTCGAACTGCAGGTTCGGCGGCAACTGCCAGAGCAGGGGCCCGAGCTTGTCGCCGAGCGTAAGCAGACCGGATGCGAAGAAGCTGCTGAGCGCCTCCTTGGGCTCCTTCAGGCGGCGGATGTGCGTGACATAGCGACCGCCCTTGATCGAGAACACGAAATCGGCCGGCGTCTCTTCGGCCCAGCGCCGGTAGCTCGACGGCCGCTGCAGCGCGTAGAAGCTTCCATTGAGTTCGATCGAGTCCAGTCGCTCCGCCACGAAACGCAACTCGTCCTTGTGGGGGAGACCCTTCGGATAGAACGTCGAGCGCCAGGGGGCGTACGTCCAGCCGGAGATTCCGACCCGCGCCCGCGCCGTCCCGGTCACGCGCCGTGACCCCGCAGGCGGTCGAGCACGCGCCGATCGCGTTTCGTCGGGCGTCCGGCGCCGCGCTCCCGGACCACTGCGGCCGGCACTTCCACCGGCGTGACCGGCTTCGGGGTCAGGTCGTCGAAGCACTCGACCGCAACGGATGCGCCCACCCGTTTGACGATCAACCGACGCACGATGACGATCCGCTCGACGCCTCCTTCGCGGACCCGCACTTCGTCGCCGATGCGAACGGCCTGGGCAGGCTTCGCCTTGTCCCCGTTCACCCTGACATGTCCACCACGGCACGCGGCCGCGGCAAGCGATCGGGTCTTCGTCAGGCGCACCGCCCAGACCCAGCTGTCCACCCGCACAGTCGCGGAGACCTGCCCGCTCATCGTGCGTCGGCCAGCTGCGACTTCCACTTCACGAGACTTCGCACCGTGCGGGACGGGTCGTCGGCCAGTCGCTCCATCACATCCCCGGGAACGAAATAGTTGACCGCGACCCACCCGCGGACCGTCTCGGACCGGTCGGCGGCAAGCATCCGGAGCACATCGCAGGGCGTCGCCTCGTTCCGGGCGAGGCACGACCTGACGCCCTCATCCGGATCGGATGCGAGCGCGAGGAAGACGTCGTCCGGCGTGTTGTAACTGCTCGCCACCGACTCGCGGATCTTCGGGTTCTCGTGGACCGCGAGCAGCCGCAGGCGGTGGAGCTTGCTCTCGGTGACCAGGGGAGACGGGTGCAGGGCAGCGGCCTCCTCCGGCGTGAGCATCACGGGCGCGTGCGCACGCATGGCCTGCCGCTGGGCCGGGGTGTTGAAACGGATGCACGACATCTTTCAAAGCTACGCGCTCGACCGAGCGTTCGCAGTCAGGTTTCCGCATGTCGCGCGGGTTATCGTCGACGCATGAGAACCTTGCTGGCCGGGCTCGATCGGATCGCCGGCGGCCGCCATGCCGAGTACACGATCCCGGCGGAAGCGCGCGACGATCCGCGCACCCGGCGCGCCTTCGTCGTCATCACCTGGCTGCTCGTTGCGGAGTTCGTCCTCGGGCTCGCCGCGGTCGTGGTGGCCCTGGTGCTCCAGCTGGGCGGTCATCCCGTCCAGTGGGCGGTGTGGATGCGCTCCGCCGTCGTCCTCGGAATGACCCTGACGCTGTTCTACTTCGCCTGGCGAGCCCAGGGCGGCTACTACTGGGCGTACTCGCGGCTGCGCCTCTTCAGCAAGATCTTCCCGGTCGTCACGCTGGTGATCGCGGCGATCCCCGGCTTGTATCCGCTCTGGATGGTGACCGAGCAGATCCTCTTCAGCCTCATCCTGATCGGGGTCGCCGACTTCCTCGACTCCGATCACATGCGTGCGGCCTTCCCGAAGCCGCGGCGTCGCCCATCCGTCATCACCACCCAGGGCGTGGTCACCGAGCGGTGACGGCATCGCGCGTGCCGCGGCGGGGCCACGGGACGACCGGCGACGTCGTGCGCTGGTACTCGGCGTATTCGGGATAGCGCGACAGGGTGATGCTCTCGGTGAAGACCGTCGACCCGACGAACAGCGCCGTCAGCAGCACGGCACCGATCACGGTCCACTGCAGCAGGGATCCGGCCGCGATCGCACCGAAGAGGAACACCACCCACCACTGGGCTTGCTCGAAGAAGAAGTTGGGGTGACGCGAAAAGCGGAACAGTCCGGTCTGGACGAACCGGGGACGCGGTGTCCTCCCTGCGGCGGTCTCCGCCTTCTTCCAGGTCTGGAAGTTCCACTGCTGCTGGTCGGCGACGGTCTCCCCGACCAGGAACGCCAGGAACACGATCACGGCGAGGACATCGAGGACGCCGAGAGGGCTCCGGTGCTGGAAGGCGGTCCAGGCCGGCAGCGTGATCAGCAGGAGCAGGATGTTCTGGTAGATCACGATGAAGAACAGGTTGAACACGGCGAACTGCCACGCCGCCATGCGGCCGCGCAGGGTCTCCCAGCGGTAATCCTCACCGCCCGGGGCATAGCCGCCCTTGCGGGCGAAATTGAAGGTGAGCCGGATGCCCCAGAGGGTCACGAGGGCCGCCACCAGGTTGAGCCGCGCATCCGCGAGGCCCGCCGCGCCCGCGAACACCCAGACGTAGACGACGGGCACGATGGACCAGATGCGGTCGACCCAGGAATGTTCGCCGGTCGCCAGCGACAGGATCCAGGTCAGGGCGCAGGCGGCGGCGAGAATCCAAAGGCACACGAGAACAGGGTCCACGGCTGAATCCTAGTCGGCGCCGGGATTACTAGACTCGAAGGCTGTGGAAGGAAACGGTGTGACCCAGGTGAGCTCGCGGGTGTTCACGCTGCCGAATATCCTGAGCTTCTTCCGCCTGGCACTCGTTCCGGTCTTCCTCGGGTTCATCATCGCCGGCGAGGACGCCCTGGCCCTGCTGGTGCTCATCGTCTCGAGCATCACCGATTTCCTCGACGGGTACCTCGCGCGTCGCCTGAACCAGGTCTCGCGGCTCGGACAGCTGCTCGATCCCGCGGCCGACCGGCTCTACATCTTCGCGGCCCTGATCGGCCTGGCATGGCGCGACGTGCTCCCCTGGTGGCTGGTCGCGGTCATCCTCGCACGTGACATCATGCTGGCCGTGCTCGGCGTCATCCTCGCCAATCACGGCTTCGGCCCTCTGCCGGTGCACCATCTCGGAAAGGTCGCGACCTTCTGTCTTTTCGTGGCCCTACCCCTCCTCATGTTGGGGGAGGCGTTCGATGCGTTCGCACCGATATCGTTGCCTCTCGGATGGGCGTTCGCACTCTGGGGCGCATTCCTGTACTGGTGGGCCGGAATCGTCTACATCGGCGAAACTCGCCGAGTAATACGGATTCCCGCCCGTGCCGGGTCCGGACCATCCGATACGCTGGAAGGAGAGGAGGTCGACGGTGCCTGATGAAATGAACGAACCGGAGAACAAGCCGGAGAACAAGCCGGAGAACAAGCCCGAGAACCCCCTGCGCGACGCGTCTCGGGGTAATGAGGATACGACAGCACGCTTCGGCGAGGAGTTCGTCTCGCAGATGTACCCGGTCGACGGAGACGTGTCCATCGAAGAGCAGGAGGCGATCGCAGCGCTGCCGTCAGGCTCTGCGCTGCTCATCGTGCGACGTGGCCCGAACACCGGTGCGCGCTTCCTCCTCGACGCCGATGTGACCACGGCGGGCCGCCACCCCGACGCCGACATCTTCCTCGACGATGTGACGGTTTCGCGACGTCACGCCGAGTTCACCCGTCGGGGCACGGTTTTCGAGGTCAAAGACCTCGGCTCGCTCAACGGCACCTACTACGACGGCGTCCGGATCGAAGCCGCCCTCCTCTCCGACACCGCAGAGGTGCAGATCGGCAAGTTCCGCCTCACCTTCTACGCTTCCAGGCACGACCTCGCCGCTCCGGCGTCAAGCTAGATGCGTTCCGCACGCCTCACAGCGGGAGACGCACCCTAGTGGCGCGGCAAGCCGCTCAGGCTCGTACCGCTGGGTCGGCCTTGCTCAGCATCGGTCAGGTCCTCGCGCACCTGACCCCCGAGTTCCCCGACCTGTCGTCGTCCAAGCTGCGCTTCCTCGAGGAGCGCGGGCTCGTGTCGCCCGCGCGCACCGCATCCGGCTACCGCAAGTTCTCACCTGCCGACGTCGAGCGTTTGCGCATCATCCTCGGGATGCAGCGCGACCACTACCTGCCGCTGAAGGTGATCCGCACCTATCTCGACGAGCTGGATGCCGGGCTGTCGCCCGCGATGCCGGGCGCGGCGAGCGCATCCGGGCCTTCCATGCTCGCCACCGGCCGTCGCTTCAAGAAGGCCGACCTGCTGCGCGAGGCCGGGGCATCGAACGCGCTTCTGCAGGACGCGGTGTCCGCTTCTCTGATCGTGCCGGCGGAGGTGTACGGCGAAGACTCGTTCGGCGTGCTCAAAGCCCTCGTCGAACTGCAGAAATGCGGCATCGAACCGCGGCACCTGCGCGGCTTCCGGGCGGCGGCGGAGCGTGAGCTCGGGCTGATCGAGAGCGCGCTGGTGCCGATCGTGAGACGCAACGATGTGTCGGGCCGCGCGCAGGCCGCGGAGCTCGCCAGGGAGATCGCGGCCCAGCTCGATGTGGTGCGCGACAGCCTCATCCGCTCGGCACTCGGCCGGCTCGGCCCGTGACCGACTTCGACACGCCGGGCTTGTTTCGCCGAATGTCATTGATAGCGACCCTGAGCATGGGTACCGTGGTTGAAGCGCCGTCGAACCGGCGCGGTCCAGTTCTGGGTGAGAGGCAAACGAATGAGTGAACTCAGTCGAAACAACGACTCGCCCAAGTACGACCTCGGCCTGCTGTTCACCGACGGTCTCCCCGAGATGGATGACACGTCCGGGTATCGCGGTGCCGTCGCGGCGCGTGCGGCCGGCATCAGCTACCGCCAGCTCGACTACTGGGCACGGACGGGGCTCGTCGAGCCCACCGTGCGCGGGGCCGCCGGCTCCGGATCGCAGCGTCTCTACGGGTTCCGTGACATCCTCGTCCTCAAGCTCGTGAAGCGCCTCCTCGACACCGGGATCTCGCTGCAGCAGATCCGCACCGCCGTCAACCAGCTCCGCGAGGCGGGCGTCAACGATCTGGCCCAGACCACGCTCATGAGCGACGGTGCGAGCGTCTACCTGTGCACGTCGAACGACGAGGTCATCGACCTGGTCAGCCGCGGGCAGGGCGTGTTCGGCATCGCGGTCGGCAAAGTCCTCCGCGAGGTCGAGAGCAGCCTGGTCGAACTCGACACCCAATCGGTCGACCAGATGGACGAGCTCGCGGCTCGTCGCGCCGTCAAAGCATCCTGAGTGCTCGGCGGGCTGCCGCCGACAAAGACTTTGCTCTAGTTGCGCCTGAGCGCAGGGCACAGTTCGCGCAGTGAGGCCGACTAAGCCTGGTTCGCGTACTCTCCGATGCGCGCGGTGCGCAGCACACGCTCGAGCAGCAGGTCGAAGTTGTGCGCCATCTCCTGTGCGCTCTCGCCCGGCCAGACGTGGAGGGGCTTCGCCGCGCCCTGCGCCTGCTGGAGCGAGGTGCGCTCGGGCAGCTGCGGGCTCAGCACGAGGGGCCCGAACATGTCGCGGAGCTCCTTGATGCGGAACTGGTGCTCGAGCGACTGGACGCGCGCCCGGTTGACGATGATGCCCAGCGGCTGCAGTCGCGGAGACAGGCCCCGGCGGATCTCTTCGATTGCGCGCAGCGCACGGTCGGCGGCGGCCACGGAGAACAGTCCGGGCTCGGTAACCACTGTCACGCGGTCGCTGGCCGCCCAAGCCGTGCGCGTGAGCGCGTTGAGCGATGGTGCGCAGTCGATCAGCACGAGGTCGTAGTCGTGTTCGACATTCGCGAGGGCCTCTTCGAGCTTCCAGATGTCGCGGATGCTCGGGTGCGGCCCGTCGAAGTTGATCGCCGACGGCGACCCGATCATGACGTCGATCTTGCCTGTGCGGCCCTTGGTCCAGCCGCTCGGAGCGATGGCCGCGCGCACGATCTTCTCTTTCGGCGATGCGAGCACATCGGCGACGTTGAGGTGACCGGCGACAGAGATGTCCATGCCGGTCGAGACATCGGACTGCGGGTCCAGGTCGACGACGAGTGTGCGCAAACCTTTCGCGAACGCCGCGGAAGCGAGGCCCAGCGTCACCGTTGTCTTACCGACACCACCTTTGAGGGAACTAACGCTGAGTACGTGCACAAGTAGCTACGTTACCTTCACTAGTCTTAGAGAACCTAACCGTTTGCTGTGTGGCGTGCCCCCTGCTCGAAAGGTCCCTATGTTCCGCAAGATCCTCGTTGCCAATCGCGGTGAAATCGCAATCCGGGCGTTCCGGGCCGCCTACGAACTGGGCGCCCAGACGGTGGCCGTCTTCCCGTACGAGGACCGGAATTCCATGCACAGGCTCAAGGCCGACGAGGCGTACCAGATCGGGGAGCCCGGGCACCCGGTGCGCGCCTACCTCGATGTGAAGGAGATCATCCGGGTCGCCAAGGAGTGCGGCGCCGACGCGATCTACCCGGGCTATGGCTTCCTCTCCGAGAACCCCGACCTGGCCGAGGCTGCGAGCGAAGCCGGCATCACCTTCATCGGTCCGCCCCCGCGCGTTCTCGAGATGGCGGGCAACAAGGTGACCGCGAAGGAGCACGCGATCGCCGCCGGTGTGCCCGTGCTCAGGTCGACTCCTCCGTCGAAGGACATTGACCTGCTGATCTCGCAGGCCGACGACATCGGGTTCCCCATCTTCGCCAAGGCCGTCGCAGGCGGTGGCGGTCGCGGCATGCGCCGCGTCAACACGAAGGATGATCTCCGCGGCGCACTCGAAGAGGCCATGCGCGAAGCGGACAGCGCCTTCGGCGACCCCACGATGTTCCTCGAGCAGGCCGTTCTGCGCCCGCGTCACATCGAGGTGCAGATCCTCGCCGACGCATCCGGTAACACCATGCACTTGTTCGAGCGCGACTGCTCGGTGCAGCGCCGCCACCAGAAGGTGATCGAGATCGCCCCGGCACCGAACCTCGACGAGGAGACGCGCCAGGCCCTGTACCGCGACGCCGTCGCGTTCGCGAAGTCTATCGGCTACGTCAACGCCGGCACCGTGGAATTCCTGCTCGACACTGCGGGGGACCGCGCGGGCGAGCACGTGTTCATCGAGATGAACCCGCGCATCCAGGTCGAGCACACGGTCACCGAGGAGATCACCGACGTCGACCTCGTCCAATCCCAGATGCGTATCGCGGCGGGGGAGACCCTCGACGACCTGGGTCTCAGTCAGGAGACCGTGCACATCCGCGGCGCCGCGCTGCAGTGCCGCATCACGACGGAGGACCCGACGGCCGGTTTCCGGCCCGACACCGGCAAAATCACGACCTACCGTTCGCCCGGCGGCGGCGGCATCCGGCTCGACGGCGGCACGATCAACCCAGGCGCCCAGATCAGCCCTCACTTCGACTCGATGCTCGCGAAGCTGACCTGCCGTGGTCGTGATTTCGGGGCCGCGGTGAGCCGCGCCCGTCGTGCGCTGGCCGAGTTCCGCATCCGCGGCGTGTCCACGAACATCCCGTTCCTGCAGGCAGTCCTCGACGACCCCGACTTCATCGAGGGCAACGTCAGCACGTCGTTCATCGAGGAAAGGCCGGAGCTCTTCCGCGGCCGCGAGTCGAAGGACCGCGGCACGAAGTTGCTCAACTGGCTGGCCGACGTCACGGTCAACCTGCCCAACGGTGCCCGCCCCGAGACGGCGGAGCCGGAGGACAAGCTCCCGAAGATCGACCTGAGCGCGCCCGCGCCGGCCGGATCGCGCCAGCGGCTGCTCGAGCTCGGCCCTGCCGGGTTCGCGCGGGACCTGCGCGCGCAGACCGCTCTCGCCGTCACTGAGACGACCTTCCGCGACGCGCACCAGTCGCTGCTGGCCACGCGAGTGCGCACCCGTGACCTGCTCGCTGTCGCGCCGTACGTTGCCAGGCTCACTCCCGAGCTCCTCTCGATCGAGGCGTGGGGCGGCGCCACCTACGACGTCGCACTGCGGTTCCTCGGCGAGGACCCGTGGGACCGTCTGGCCGCCCTGCGCGAGGCGCTGCCGAACATCAATATCCAGATGCTGCTCCGCGGCCGCAACACCGTCGGGTACACGCCGTACCCGACTCAGGTCACGGATGCGTTCGTGCGCGAGGCCGCAGCCACCGGTGTGGACATCTTCCGTATCTTCGACGCGCTCAACGACGTCTCGCAGATGCGTCCGGCCATCGAATCCGTGCTCTCGACCGGCACGGCCATCGCCGAGGTCGCCGTCTGCTACACCGGCGACCTGCTCGACCCGAACGAAGACCTCTACACGCTCGACTACTACCTCCGCCTCGCGGAGCAGATCGTCGCCTCCGGTGCGCACATCCTCGCCATCAAGGACATGGCCGGGCTGCTGCGCCCCGCAGCCGCCGAGAAGCTCGTCTCCGCCTTCCGCGAGAAGTTCGACCTGCCCGTGCACGTGCACACCCACGACACTCCGGGTGGCCAGCTCGCGACGCTTCTCGCGGCGAGCCGTGCCGGTGCGGATGCGGTGGATGTGGCCAGCGCGCCGATGGCCGGCACGACCAGCCAGCCCTCCGCATCTGCCCTCGTCGCGGCCCTCGCCCACACGGAGCGTGACACGGGGCTCTCGCTGGCGGCCGTCAGCGATCTCGAGCCGTACTGGGAGGCCGTCCGCCAGGTGTACCGCCCGTTCGAGTCCGGCCTCCCGGGCCCGACGGGGCGCGTCTACAAACACGAGATCCCCGGCGGCCAGCTGTCCAACCTGCGCCAGCAGGCGAAGGCTCTCGGACTAGCCGAGGATTTCGAACTGGTCGAGGACATGTACGCGGCGGCCAACCGCATCCTCGGGCGAATCCCGAAGGTCACCCCGTCGTCGAAGGTCGTCGGCGACCTGGCGCTTCACCTCGCCGCCGTCCACGCCGACCCGGACGATTTCGCCGAGAACCCGCAGAACTACGACGTGCCCGATTCGGTCGTCGGGTTCATGGCGGGCGAACTCGGAGAGTTGCCGGGTGGATGGCCGGAGCCGTTCCGCAGCAAGGTGCTCGAGGGCAAGACCGTCAAGGTGGGCGTCGAAGACCTCAGCGAAGCCGACGCGGCGGCGCTGAACGGCTCGAGCGCCGAGCGTCGCGCGACCCTCAACCGGCTGCTCTTCCCGGCTCCGACCCGCATCTTCGAGCAGATCCGCGAGCTGTTCGGCGATCTCTCCGTCGTCGACACGATCGACTACCTGTACGGCCTCAAGCAGGGCACGGAGCACGTCATCGAGATCGACAAGGGCGTGCGCCTGTACATCGGCCTCGAGGCGATCGGCGAGGCCGACGACAAGGGGATGCGCACGGTCATGACCACGCTCAACGGGCAGCTCAGGCCCGTGTTCGTGCGCGACCGCGGCATCACGGTGGAGGCGAAGGCGGCCGAGAAGGCGGACAGCGCGAAGCCCGGCCAGGTCGCGGCGCCGTTCTCGGGCGTCGTCACGCTTCAGGTCGCCATCGGAGACGTGGTCGCTGCCGGACAGGCCGTCGCGTCGATCGAGGCCATGAAGATGGAGGCGGCCATCACTGCGCCGATCGCGGGAACCATCGAACGGCTCGCGATCCCGAAGACTCAGCAGGTGGACGCCGGGGACCTCCTCGTCGTCATCACGCCCCTCGTCTGAACCGCCCGACGGGGCGTGATCGGCCTCCACGCTAAACTGAGTCACGGACTGTGACGATTGAAGGAGACTGTTCACGTGGCAGAAAAGCCGGAGAAGCGCGATGCGCAAGGTCAGGTCCTCGAATCCGATTCGACGGATGCGGCGGAGGAGTTCCACGGTGAACTCCTTCCCGACGAAGGCACTGACCTCGCGGTCACGCTTCCGGAGAGCCTGAGCATCGTCGTCGATCTCCCGCCGGCGCCCAGCCCCGAGATCCCCGAGGACGAGATCGCGGTTTCGATCGACGACGTACCGGTCGACCCTGGTTTCGTCAACGCGAGCGAGCCGACGACGATGTCGATGGCCATCGTCACACCGCGCGTCACCACGGGCCCCACCGCAACCGTTGCCGACGGCTCGGAGTCCGTCCAGCACGCGGAGCAGTTCTCCCAGTCCCGTCGTGACCGTCTCCGGGGCGAGCACTCGACGCAGCCGGAGCCCGCGGCCATGCTCACTGCCGACCGCCTCCTCGAAGTGAACCGCAAGACCCGTCCGGCCCCCGAGGGCGGCTGGAACCGGTTCGTCTACGCGATCACGTTCCACACGGTGAACCTGGGCGACTCCGCCAAGGTGCGGGCGCGCAAGGAGCTCGACCACCGCATCCAGAAGCAGTTCGAAGGCGGAACGCGCTTCGTCCCCGTGCTCACGCGCAAGGGCGGTGTCGGCAAGACCACCGTCACGACCCTGCTCGGCATGGCACTCGCCGATGCGCGCGAGGACCGGATCATCGCCGTCGACGCCAATCCCGACCGCGGCACGCTGTCCGAGCGAGTGACCAAACAGACCCGCGCGACGGTGCGCGATGTCGTGCACAAGGCACCGAGCATCACCGGCTTCACCGACTTCTCCGCCCTGGTCTCGCGCGACGAGACGCGCCTCGACATCCTCGCCTCCGACACCGACCCTCTGCTGTCCGAAGCGTTCGACGAGAACGACTACAACGTCGTCGCCGATCTGGCGGCGCGCTTCTACTCGATCGTGCTGACCGACTGCGGCACCGGCATCGTGCACTCCGTCATGCGCGCGACCCTGCAGCGCGCGGACTCGCTGGTCATCGTCTCGGGCGGCAGCGTCGACGAGGCACGGCTCGCGTCCGAGACGCTGACCTGGCTGGAGGCCAACGGTTACGGCGACCTCGTGCGCAATGCCATCGTCGCCCTCAACACGGCGACCCAGGGCACCAACCTGGTCAAACTCGACGAGATCGAGTCGCATTTCCGTTCGCGCGTGCGCGAGATCGTGCGCATCCCGTACGACCCGCAGCTCGCAGCCGGCTCCGTGGTCTCGTACAAAGATCTGAAACCGTTGACGAAGGACGCCGCCCGCGCGCTCGCGGCCCTCGTGGTCGAAGGTCTGCCCGCCAACCGTGGCTCCTGAGCCTGCCCCAGGCGACGGGGCGGATGCGCGCACCTTCGATCTGATCGTCGTCGGTGCAGGTTCCGGCAACGCCCTGGTCGGGCCCGAATTCGCCCACTGGTCGGTGGCGCTGATCGATGATGGGGAGCATTTCGGGGGTGCCAGCCTCAACGCTGCGTCGATTCCGAGCAAGATGTTCGCGCACGTCGCCGATGTGGCGGCGGCCGCCGAGGCCGGTTCGCGTCTGGGACTGAGCGCATCCGTCGACCCTGTCGACTGGGCGCGCGTGCGGGACCGGATCTTCTCCCGCACCGACGCAGTCTCCGAGGCCGGCCTGCTCTTCCGCGACGCCACCTCGCCGAACGTGACCGTCTTCCGCGAGACGTTCGGCTTCGAGGACCAGCACACGCTCATGAGCGCCAGCGGAGTGCGCCTCCACTCGGACCGCATCGTCGTCGCCGCAGGGTCCAGGCCGCGACCGCTTCTCGCGTCGTACGATCCAGATCCCGCCATCCTCGATTCCGACGAGGTCATGCGCATCGAATCGTTGCCCGAATCGCTGGTCATCGTCGGCGGCGGCCCGGTCGCAGTCGAGTTCGCCCACATCTTCTCGTCGTTCGGTGTCGAGGTCACGGTCGTCACACGGTCGGAGCGGCTGCTCACCCGCCTCGACGTCGCCGTCGCGGAACGCTTCACCGAGAGCGCCGCCCGGCGCTGGCGGCTCCTCACCGAGGAGCTCGTCGAGGCGATCGACCGCGTCGGCGATCATCTTGTCGTGACGCTCGAGTCCGGCCGTCAGGTCGAGACCGAGCTCGTTTTGGTGGCGCAGGGCCGCACTCCGAACACGGACACGCTCGCTGCGTCGGCAGCGGGCTTCGACCTGTACAGCGACGGACGCCTGGTCGTCGACAGCAGGCAGCGGATGCTCAGCCGCGGCGCGCCCGTGGCCGGCCTCTACGCGCTCGGCGACATCAGCTCGGCGACGAAACTCAAGCACGTCGCGAATCATGAAGCGCGCGTGGTGGCCCACAACATCCTGCACCCGGACGCGCCGATCGGCGGCGACCCGGGTCCGATCCCTGCAGCGATCTTCAGCATGCCGCAGATCGCTCATTTCGGGCTGACGGAAGCGGATGCGCTGGCCGACGGCATCGACGCCGTCGCCGTCACCCAGGACTACCGCCACACAGCCTACGGCTGGGCGACCGAGGACGAGACCGGTTTCTGCACCCTCGTGGTCGAGCGGGAGACCGGTGAGATCCTCGGCGCTCACATCATCGGTCCGGAGGCAAGCATCCTGATCCAGCCCCTCGTGCAGGCTGCGAGCTTCGGGATGTCGGTTCGCGGACTCGCCCGGGGACAGTACTGGCCGCACCCGGCCGCGAGCGAAGTCGTCGAGAACGCCCTGCTGAAGGCCGAGGAGGCCCTGTGACAACGAAGGAAGATTCGTGACAGAACGTCAGATCCGCCTGTTCGGAGATCCCGTGCTGAAGACGGTGTCGGACCCGGTCAAGACTGTCGACGCCGGCGTGCGCGGACTCGTCGAAGACCTGATCGACAGCGTGCTGCCGCCCGGCCGTGCCGGTGTGGCCGCGCCCCAGATCGGGGTGAACCTGCGGGCGTTCAGCTACAACATCGACGGGGAGGTCGGGTACATCATCAATCCCGAGCTCGTCGAGGTCTCGGGCGAACCGGAGCTCGTCGACGAAGGGTGCCTGTCGGTTCCCGGCCTGTGGTTTCCGACGATGCGCTATCCGTTCGCCAGGGTCACCGGGACCGACCTGGAGGGCAAGAGCATCGAACTCTCGGGCACCGGGGTGATGGCTCAGGCTCTGCAGCACGAGACCGACCATCTGAACGGCACGCTCTACCTCGACAGGCTCGACAAGGAGAGCCGTCGCGAGGCGATGAAGCAGGTTCGCGAGAGCGAGTGGTTCTGACCACTACCTAGACTGGGTCCATGCGCATCGCGGTTACCGGTGGATCAGGAAAATTGGGGCGCACCGTCGTGCGCACTCTCGCGGCCGAAGGCAACGAGGTCATCAATCTCGACACGGCAGGGGAGCGTGGTCCGGGGTTCGTCAAAGTCGATCTGACCGATTTCGGGCAGACGCTCGATGCGATACTCGGCGTCGACGACAAGCATGACGGCTTCGACGCCATCGTGCATCTCGCCGCCATCCCCGCTCCGGGCATCCTGGGTGACGCGGCGACGTTCCACAACAACATCCGCGTCACCTACAACGTGTTCCAGGCGGCGCGCAGGGCGGGCATCCGCAACATCGTGTACGCGTCGAGCGAGACCGTCCTCGGCCTGCCGTTCGACGTGCCGCCGCCGTACATCCCGGTCGACGAGGACTATCCTGCACGCCCGGAGAGCACGTATTCCCTGGTGAAGCACCTCGAAGAGCAGATGGCCATCGAACTGGTGCGCTGGGACCCGGAGCTCAAGATCGTCGCGCTGCGGTTCTCGAACGTGATGGATGATTCGGACTACGCCGAATTCCCGTCGTTCGATGACGACCCCATGCTGCGCAAGTGGAACCTGTGGGGGTACATCGACGGTCGCGACGGCGCGCAGGCCGTGCGTCGGTCCCTCGACTGGGATGCGACCGGCTTCCACCGCTTCATCATCGCCGCCGCCGACACCGTGATGAGTCGTCCGAACGTCGACCTCGTCTCGGAGGTGTTCCCCGGCGTGCCGGTGAAGGGCGATCTCGGCCTCAACGACACCCTCCTCTCGATCGACAAGGCGCGACGTGTCCTCGGTTACGCGCCCGCGCACTCCTGGCGCGACGCGGTCTAACCCGGGCGTCCTCGAACCCCACCGAGCACAGGAAAATGGGCCTTATGCCGAACGCATAAGGCCCATTTTCCTGTGCTCGATCTACCTGACCCGGGCGAGCGGGTCAGTGCGAGAGCGAGATGCCCTGTGTGGCGGGCGAACCGCTGTAGATCCCGTCAACGACGTCGGCGAAGTCTTCGAGGATGACGTGGCGCTTGATGCTGAGCTTCGGCGTCAGGTGACCGCTCGACTCACTGAGCTCTGTCGAGAGCACCACGAACTTGCGGATGGACTCGGCCCGCGAGACATGGGTGTTCGCCACGTCGACCGCCCGCTGGATCTCCGCCAGAACGGCTGGGTTCACCGACGCCTCCCTCAGCGTGAGCTCCTTGTCCTCGCCGTTGTTCGCGAGCCACGCGGGCAGCATTTCCGGGTCGAGGGTGACGAGGGCCGCGATGAACGGCTTCTGGTCGCCGACGACGATCACCTGGCTGACCAGCGGGTTCGCCCGGATCGGGTCCTCGAGCGCCGCGGGGGAGACGTTCTTGCCGCCCGCCGTGACGATGATCTCCTTCTTGCGGCCGGTGATCGTGAGGAAGCCGTCGGCATCGAAGCTGCCGAGGTCGCCGGTCTTGAACCAGCCGTCCTCGAACGCCGCGGCGGTCGCCTCCGGGTTCTTCCAGTACTCCTTGAACACGTCGACACCCTTGACCTGGATCTCACCGTCGTCGGCCAGGCGCACAGAAACACCCGGCAGTGCGGGCCCGACCGTGCCGATCTTGAACCTGGTCGCGAGGTTCACCGTTGCGGGGGCCGTCGTCTCCGTGAGGCCGTAGCCTTCGAGGATCTTGATGCCGAGACTGTGGAAGAAGTGGCCGAGGTGGGCGCCCAGCGGGGCGGAGCCCGACACGGCGTACTTCACCCGGCCGCCCATTGCATCCCGGAGCTTGCTGTAGACGAGCCGGTCGAACAGGGCGAACCGCAGGCGCAGACCGAGCGGGATCCTGCCGCCGGCCTCGACCGCCTTCGAGTGCTCGACCGCGACCTCTGCGGCCTGGCGGAAGATCTTGCCCCGCCCGCCGGCCTCGGCCTTCTGCTCGGCGGAGTTGTAGACCTTCTCGAACACACGAGGCACCGCGAGGAGGAATGTCGGCTTGAACGACGCGAGCGAGGGAAGCAGCTGGCGGGTGTCCGGCTGGTGTCCGACCTTCACGCCCGCGTGCACGCTCAGCACGGCGATGAAACGCGCGAAGACGTGGGCGGTCGTGATGAAGAGGAGAGTGGATGCGCCCGGCGCATCCAGCACATCGCGGAGGGCGACCGCGGCGTTGCGGGACAGCTCGACGAAGTTCGAATGGGTGAGCACGCATCCCTTGGGCCGTCCGGTGGAACCGGACGTGTAGATAAGAGTGGCGATGTCCTCGCCGCGCGCCAGGTTGCGGCGTCGCTCGATCTCGGCGTCGGGGACGTCGACGCCCGCAGCGGCAAGCTTGTCCAGGTCACCCAGGTCGATCTGCCACACGTTTCCGATCAGCGGCAGTTCCGGGTGCACCTCGTCGAACTTCGCGAAGTGGTCGGCGGTCTCGAGGATCACGGCGATCGCACCCGAGTCGCTCAGGTTCCAGTGCACCTGCGTCGGCGACGATGTCTCGTAGACGGGGACGAGCACGGCCCCGGCGAACCAGGTTGCGAAATCGATGAGCGTCCACTCGTAGCGTGTCTTGCACATCAGGCCGATCTTGTCGCCCGGCTGGATGCCGGACGCGACGAGACCCTTCGAGAGTGCGATGACCTGGCGGAGGAACTCCGCCGACGTGACGTCCTGCCAGCCGCCGTTCTTCGGGATGGCGAAGAGTGCAGCATCCGGTGTCGCCGCAACCCGGTCGATCAGTAGGTCGGTGGCGTTCGCCTCGGGATCGGCCGGGACGACGGCGGGTACATCGAACTGTTGCACAGGTAACTCCTTCGGTACCGGTGGAGGCCACGGCGCGACCAGTGCAGTTGTGGGTTTCGCACCAAATGGCCATCGGCAAATTGGTTAACTACACTCTAGATGGTGCGGGTAGCGACCTCTTGAGCCCTGGTACCCCACATCCGAGTCACTCACTCCCACCTTCGAGAAAGGCGCCCGTCTGTGCATTCGATCGGTATCGACATCGGTGGGACGAAGATCGCGGGGGCCGTCGTCGACGAGTTCGGAGCGATCGTCCGTGAGGACCGCCGGCCGACGACCGCCGGTCAGCCGGAGGAGATCGAGACCGCCGTCGTCGAGATGATCGAGCGGCTGTCAGACGGACCGGAGGAGATCGTGGCGGCCGGGGTGGCAGCCGCCGGTTTCATCGATGCGGCCCAGTCGATCGTCTACTACGCGCCGAACATCAACTGGCGGCACGAGCCCTTCCGCGAGAAGCTCGAAGCGCGCCTCGACATCCCCATCATCATCGAGAACGATGCGAACGCTGCCGGATGGGCGGAGTTCCGTTACGGCGCAGGTCGCCTCGTCAGCGACATGGTCATCCTCACCATCGGCACCGGAGTCGGCGGCGCGATCGTCAGCAACGACCGCCTTTTCCGTGGCGGCTTCGGGGCCGGCGCAGAAGTCGGCCACATGCGGGTCGTCCCGAACGGACTTCCGTGCGGATGCGGCGCCCACGGCTGCATCGAACAATACGGTTCCGGGCGTGCGCTCGAGCGCTTCGCCGGTGAACTGGCCGACGCGGGCGGGATCGGACAGGCACTCGCCGATGTCCGTGCGCGCAAGGGCGCCCTCAAGGGCAAGGACATCAGCAGGCTGATCCTCGACGGCGACCCCGGCGCGATCGCGGCGCTGCGGCAGCTCGGCGACTGGCTCGGCCAGGCCTGCGCCAGCCTCGGCGCGGTGCTCGATCCGCAGCTCTTCGTGTTCGGCGGCGGTGTGGCGCAGGCCGGCGACCTGCTCCTTGAACCGATCCGCCTCGCGTACCTCGAGAACCTGCCGGCGCGGGGATACCATCCGGAGCCCGAGTTCCGCATCGCCGAGCTGGTGAATGATGCGGGGGTCGTCGGAGCCGCGGATCTCGCGCGCCTGCACGCTGCGCAGCGTTAGGCTGAGGCTCACTCGTCGAGGAGAGTTACGCGCCCATGTTCTACTGGATCATGAAGCACCTGATCGCAGGTCCGCTGCTGAAGGGCATCTTCCGACCGTGGGTCGTCGGCCTGGAGAAGGTGCCCAAGACGGGCGCGGTTATCCTTGCGAGCAACCACCTCTCGTTCATCGATTCGATCTTCCTTCCGCTGATCGTCGACCGTCGCGTGTCGTTCCTCGCGAAGAGCGAGTACTTCACACGCAAGGGTTTCAAAGGCTGGATGACCCGCAATTTCATGCTCGCGACCGGTCAGCTGCCGATCGACCGGTCGGGCGGCAAAGCGTCGGAGGACTCCCTGAACTCGGGGCTCGCCGTGCTTGCGCGGGACAAGATGCTCGGCATCTATCCTGAGGGCACGCGCAGCCCCGACGGCAAGCTCTACCGAGGGCGCACCGGGGTCGCCCGAATGATCCTCGAAGGCGAGGTGCCGGTCGTTCCGGTGGCCATGATCGACACGGAGAAGATCATGCCGATCGGCCGGCGCATCCCCAAGATCGGGCGGATCGGGCTGATCTTCGGCGAGCCGCTCGACTTCTCGCGCTTCGAAGGGATGGAAGGCGACCGGTTCATCCTCCGGTCGGTGACCGACGAGATCATGTACGAACTGCATGCGCTCAGCGAGCAGGAGTACGTCGACGTCTACGCGACGAGCGTGAAAGAAAAGCGGGGCACGCTTTCGCGATAGGCTCGGGGCACGGCGCCGACTCCGTTCGGCGCCTTCCTGCCACCCCGAGGCGAACGGCCGTAGCCGCGCCCACGATCACGAAGCGGAAGTCCAGTGCTAGACACCACCGAACCCGTCGTAATGGCTGACGAGTCTGTGATTGCCGGGCTGGACTATTGGCGCGGCCTCGAGATCAAGCAGCAGCCGCACTGGCCCGACCTCGAGGCGGTGCGTGCCGCATCCGCCGAGATCGCAACGCTGCCACCGCTGGTCTTCGCCGGTGAGGTGGACCAACTCCGCGAACGGCTTGCGCGCGCGGCAGAGGGCAAGGCATTCCTGCTGCAGGGCGGTGACTGCGCCGAGACCTTCGCCGGCGCGACGGCCGATCAGATCCGCAACCGGGTCAAGACCGTGCTGCAGATGGCGGTCGTGCTGACCTACGGCGCTTCCGTGCCCGTCGTCAAGATGGGGCGCATGGCTGGCCAGTTCGCCAAGCCGCGCTCGAGCGACACCGAGACACGCGGCGGAGTGACCCTCCCCGCCTACCGGGGCGACATCGTCAACGGCTACGACTTCACGCCCGAATCGCGGGCCGCGGACCCGAGCCGGCTGGTGAAGGGGTACCACACCGCCGCATCCACCCTGAACCTCATCCGCGCGTTCACCCAGGGTGGTTTCGCCGACCTGCGCCAGGTGCACAGCTGGAATCGCGGATTCGCAGCGAACCCGGCGAACCAGCGCTACGAGGGCCTGGCGGGCGAGATCGACCGGGCCATCAAGTTCATGGAGGCGGCAGGCGCCGACTTCGACGAACTGAAGCGCGTGGAGTTCTACTCCAGCCATGAGGGACTGCTCATGGACTACGAGCGCCCGATGACGCGCATCGACTCCCGCACCGGCACTCCGTACAACACGTCGGCCCATTTCATCTGGATCGGTGAGCGCACGCGCGACCTCGACGGCGCTCATGTCGACTTCCTCTCGAGGGTTCGCAACCCGATCGGCGTCAAGCTCGGGCCCAGCACGAGCATCGACGACATGCTGCGACTCATCGACAAGCTCGACCCCGAACGCGAGCCGGGTCGCCTGACCTTCATCACGCGGATGGGCGCGGGCACGATCCGGGACGCACTCCCGCCGCTTCTCGAAGCGGTGAAAGCGAGCGACGCCAATCCGCTCTGGGTGACCGATCCGATGCACGGCAACGGACTGACCACGCCGAACGGCTACAAGACGCGTCGCTTCGACGATGTCGTCGATGAGGTCAAGGGCTTCTTCGAAGCCCACAGGGCGGCAGGAACGAACCCGGGCGGCATCCACGTCGAACTGACGGGCGACGACGTCACCGAATGTCTGGGCGGCTCCGAGCAGATCGACGAGGCGACCCTCGCCACCCGCTACGAGTCCCTCTGCGACCCGCGCCTGAACCACATGCAGTCGCTGGAGCTGGCGTTCCTCGTCGCCGAAGAGCTGGGCGGCCGCAACTCGTAGCCGCGACTGCTTCGCAGGTCAGAAGCCCGCGAAGTTGACGGTCACCGCGGAGCCTTTGGGCGCTTGCGTTCCAGCGTCAGGGGTGGTCTTCGACACGACGAACGCGGCGGGCGCCACGTCTGCGAGAGCGTTGTACTTCAGCTGGAACCCTGCGTCCTGCAGGGCCTTCTTCGCGACGTCCCAGGTCTGGCCGACCACGTTGGGCACGGGGACCGGCGCAGGTCCCCGAGACACCTCCAGGGCGAGCGTGTCGCCTGGGCGAACAGGGCCGTCCTTCTGAGGGTTGGCCGAGATGACCGCATCCTTCGGGACCGTGTCGCTGTACGATTGCGGCCCTGGCGTGGTGTGCAGCCCGACCGCCGCGAGCTTCGCCGTCGCATCGGCGACCGATGCCCCCTTGACGCTCGGTATCGCACCGACGGAGACCACGAGGTTCACCTTCATGCCCTGGAAGTAGGGACCGCCGTTCGACAGATCCTTGCCATCGGCCGACGAGGCGGAGATGACGGTGCCGTTCGCCACATCCGAATTGAACTGTTTGTCGACGGTTCCGACGACCGCTTTCAGCCCGGTGATCTGCTCGATCGCCGCGTCCTGGGTGAGACCGGCAAGCTTCGGCACCTGGATCGGCTGCGGTCCCTGCGACACGTTGATCGTGACGATGCTGCCGCGATTGGCATGCGTACCCGCCGCCGGGTCGGTGCTCGCGACCAGTCCTTTCCCGATGGTCGTGCTGTACGCGGTGCCCTGCTTCGTCTCGAAGCCGACGTCCTTCAGGGCGGTGGCCGCTGCATCCGGGGATTTCGAGGAGACATTGGGGATCGCGACCATGGAGCCGGGACCCGAACCGAAATACCAGCCGGTGCCGCCGGCGACGCCTGCAAGAAGCAGCAGCAGGATGAAGAGCCACCAGCCGCGGGCACGCCGCTTCTGGGCGGTCTGGGTGAGGCGGGTGACGTTGTCGGGTGTCGACGAGGCGACCTGCTGGCGGATGGCCGGGTTGATGATCTGCGTGTCCGAGTCAGCGGTGCCTGCGACGAGGGCAGGCGGCATCACCATCGTGGACTGGAACGGCGCCGTCTCGCCCCGGATCGACTTCTCCGCTTCGATGACGCGATCGAGCATCTCCCGTGCGTCCTTGGGCCGATGGTCGGGGTCTTTGGCCGTCGCCCAGAGCACGATCTCGTCGAGCTCCGGCGGCACCGCCGGATTCTTGCTGCTCGGAGTAGGCACGGTGTCGTTGGCGTGCTGGTATGCGATCTGCATGGGCTGCTCGCCCTGGAAAGGCTGCTCGCCGGTGAGCATCTCGTACATCATGATGCCGAGTGCATAGATGTCGCTGCGGGCATCGGCGACGCCGCGGGTCACGAGCTCGGGGGAGAGATAAGCGATGGTGCCGAGAAGCGCCTGACCGGTGGCGGTGTTCGCCGAGGCCGCACGGGCGAGCCCGAAGTCGCCGATCTTGATGCGGCCGTCGTCAGCGAGCAGGACGTTCTCCGGTTTGAGGTCGCGGTGCACGATGCCGGCCTTGTGGGCGGCAGCGAGGCCGCTGAGCACCGCCTCCATGATGTCGATGGTCTGCTCGGGGGTGAGCTTGCCGTAGTCCTTCAGCAGGTCCCGCAGGGTGATCCCCGGCAGGTACTCCATCACCAGGTACGCCATGTCCGAGTCCTGGCCCTGGTCGAAAACGTTCACGACGTTCGGATGCGCGAGCCGTGCGGCCGAGCGTGCCTCCTGAACGAAACGGCTCTTGAACGTGTTGTCGTCGGCGAGGTGACCGTGCATGACCTTGATCGCGACCCGGCGCTCGAGGCGCAGGTCGGTGGCCAGGTAGACCGTCGCCATGCCCCCTCGGGCGATCCGTGAGCGCACCTGATAGCGACCGTCGATGAGACGGCCGATCATCGGGTCGGTCTGGCTGGTGGTCACCATCCGAGTCTAAGGAAGGGGATGCTCGCGAACCGGACAAAACACCGTGAACGCGGGGCAGAAGACGGCGTCAGCGCAGCTCGGTGACCCAGGCGCGAGCGGACGTCTCCCACTTCGCGTACGCATTCGGGAAGGCGGAGAGCTGGACGGCCTGCGCCGCTTGGGCGACGGTCATGGAACGCCAGCCGTGGATGTCAAGGAGTCCGCGCGTGCGACCCGGG
The DNA here is from genome assembly GCF_055231915.1 of Leifsonia sp. Ger2509. Classification (NCBI taxonomy): domain Bacteria; kingdom Bacillati; phylum Actinomycetota; class Actinomycetes; order Micrococcales; family Microbacteriaceae; genus Leifsonia; species Leifsonia sp. Ger2509. The sequence continues at coordinate 515,998 of NZ_JBUYVB010000003.1, read as the reverse complement.
TTCGGGTTGTTGGGGCCGCCGAAGAAGGCAAGCGCTGCCCGGTAGGGGTCCATGACCTGCGCGGGAGTTCCCCAACCGGTGCTCGGGCGCTGCTGGAAGATGCCGAGCGAGTCGCGGTCCCCGTAGTGCACGTTGCGGAGGCCCGACTCCTGCGCTGCGGCGGCGAGGGCGATCACGAGCCCGTAGTCGTCGACGCCGTCGCGGCGGCCGACGGAGACGATGATCGCCGCATTGGCACGCATCTCGTCGGTCATCGCGATGACCTCGCCCGGCGTCGGTGCCGGTGACGGGGCGGCGGGGGCCGGGGTCGGCCGGGCGGCGGGCGAGTGCGGTGCGGGACGGGAAACCGGGACGTCGTGGGATGCGGCGGCGAGGCCGAGTGGGATGGTGATCGTCTGCCCGGGGAAGATGAGGCTCGAGCGATCGAGGCCGTTGGCCGAGAGCACCGACTGGGTGGGGACACCGTGCGCCTGGGCGATGCCGCTGATCGTGTCGCCGGCGACGACGACATGTCGCGCGACCGTCGGCCTGTGGGTGACGGGGGCTGCGCGCTTCGGGGCGGATGCCGGTGACCCGACGAGCGCCAGCACCTGGCCGGGGAAGATGAGACTTTTCCAGCTCAGTCCGTTGAGGGCGAGCACGCTCGCCGTCGACAAGCCGTATCGCCCGGCGATGCCGCTCACGGTGTCGCCGGACGCGACGGTGTAGCGCGAGGGAACGGCGGTCGCTGCGAATCGAGGCGCTGACGTGGCATCCTTCGGCGCGATCCTCGAGGTGACGGATCCCGTGCCAGTGCCGGGCGCATCCGGGGACCTGACCTTCGACCGGTCGCTCTCGCGTTTCACTGGCGTGGAGGCCTGCGCGGGCGTGACCAGGCTCAGCGTCATCGCAAGTGAACTCACGATCGCGATGGGCACAGTGGCCAGCACTGTGCGCGCGGATCGGCGCCCCTGGCGTGAGGCGGCGTGGCGCGGCCCGTCTGCGCTCTCCGCGTGTCCAGAGTCTGCCGGTCCATCGGACGCGGCGTGAAATGCCGACATCGTGACCCCCGTCCGTTCGCCTCGTCGGTCTTCAACGCTGACACACAATGTATAAGGAGTCAATTAGTGTGGCTATTGTGATTTGAGTTTACGCAATCGTAACAAACGCGGGCGTTCGTCAGCAGGCGCCGAGCGTGGCACTCTAGGAGGGTGACCGAGCAATCCGCCGCCCGAGAGTGGCTGACCATCCCCGATCTCGTCGAACGCCTGGGCCTGTCCGTCAGCCGGGTTCGCAGGCTCATCGAAGACCGGCACCTTGCGGCCGTACGCGTCGACGGCGTGCTCAAGGTCCCCGCGGACTTCCTCAAGGACGACGAGCCGCTGACCGAACTCCGCGGGACACTCATCGTCCTCGGCGATGACGGTTTCAACGATGACCAAGCGGTCGCCTGGCTGCTCGAGTACGACGACACCCTCGGCGTCGCGCCCATCGACGCACTGCGGGCCGGACGCAAGGCGGAAGTGAGGCGGGTCGCTCAGGCCCTGGCCTGAGTGGCGAACTCGAGCCCTGACGCGGCTGTCAGTAGTCGCGGCGGGTGACCGTGGTCGCGAGTTCGCGCAGCTGCGTGCGCGCCTGTTCGCCGAGCGGTGCTGTGTCGACGGCCGCGATGGCGCGCTCGACGTTCTCCGTGATCATGCCTTCGATGGCATCGACCGCGCCGCTCTCACGGATGGTGCGCTGCAGCATGTCGACCTGCTGTGCGGTGAGCCCGGGATCGCCGAGCAGTTCGTCGAGAATGCGACGCTGCCCGTTCGACAAGGCCTTCCGCGCCAGGGCGATGAGCACTGTGCGTTTGCCCTCGCGCAGGTCGTCGCCGCTCGGCTTGCCGGTGACGGACGCGACCCCGAACACTCCGAGGAGGTCATCCCGCAGCTGGTATGCGATTCCGAGCGGAAGACCGAAGCTCCGCAGGGAGTCGATCTGCCCGACGGTCGCACCGGCGAGCTGTGCGCCGATCACGAGGGGCGCCTCCACGCTGTACTTCGCAGATTTGTAGACGATGACCCGCTCAGCGCGGGAGAGGTGCTCTTCTTCGTCCTGGGTGTTCCAGGCGCGCTCCTCGAGGATGTCGAGGTACTGGCCGGCGGTCACTTCGATGCGCATCCGGTTGAATTCCGCGCGGGCGGCTCGACGACGCGAAGCGCTGGGAAGCTCCTGGAGGCCTTCGTCGAAGAGCTCGTCACTCCAGCTGAGGAGCAGGTCGCCGAGGAGCAGGGCCGCGCCGGAACCGAAATCGGAAGGACTTCCTGTCCAGCCTCCGTCACGGTGGAGCGCCTCGAAACGACGATGGGCGGCCGGGGAACCACGACGGGTGTCCGAGTTGTCGATGATGTCGTCGTGGACGAGTGCCGCCGCGTGGAAGAGCTCCAGCGCGCTCGCAGCCGAGACCACGGGAGCGAGCGCACCGGTCGACTCGATGAGGGCGGAACCGGGGTCGGAGCCGAGCGAGCGGGTGCTCTGCCAGCCCCAGTAGCAGAACAGCGCCCGGAACCGCTTTCCGCCGCTGAGAAAGTCCCGAGAGAACGCTTGGATCGGGGAGAGTTCAGCCCCGATCGAGACGAGAATGGGGGAGCGGGTGTCGAGGAACTCATCGATTCTGGACTGCACCATGTCGACGAATCGTATGCTTTCTCCCACACGCCTAGCCTAGCTACCCCAGCGGGGTTAGAATCAGCTTCACAACGCGTCGAACCCGAGCAGAGGGGGACCTGGATGCCGCTCTCAGAACACGAGCAGCGCCTCCTCGAAGAGATGGAGCGCAGCCTCTATCACAACGATGCAGACTTCGTCGCCACGGTAGGCGCCCGACGTGGTCGGCCGGCATACCGGTCGATCGTCCTCGGCATCCTGCTCGCGGTGGTCGGTGTCGGTGTGCTCATCACCGGTGTGTTCATCCAGGTGCCGATCGTCGGGGTGCTGGGCTTCGTCCTGATGTTCGCCGGTGTGCTCCTGGCAATCGCCCCGCCCCGGCGAGGTGCGACGGCGCCGGAAGACGTCACCGACCGAACGGCGAACCGCAACGGCGGCACCGGGTCGGCGCAGCCGGGCTTCATGGACAAACTCAACGACAGGTGGGACAAGCGGCAGGACGGCCACAACTAGCCGCCCCCTCCACTCGCCCCCACCGGCGGAACACAATCTGGGTCGATCTTCGGATCGGCCCTTTTTTTGTGCCCGGAGACCACGCGCGAACTCCCGGGTCCTCCATTTCCCTCCACCGCTCAGTTCCCTGATTTTTCAAGGCGGAATGACCCCAATGTGGGGCTAACTGAGCGTATTTCATTGAATCGTGGATGGTAGTGGAGTAAAGTGGAGGCACACCGCAACCTTGGCCGGAAGAGTGGGGGGAGAAGCCGATGTTCCTTGGCACGTACTCTCCTAAGCTCGACGAAAAGGGGCGCATCATCCTGCCGGCCAAATTCCGGGATGAGCTCGCCTCCGGCATCGTCATGACCCGCGGCCAGGAGCACTGCGTCTACGTCTTCAGCCAGCGCGAGTTCGAGTCGCTGCACGAGAAGATCCGGCAGGCGCCCGTCACCAGCAAGCAGGCGCGTGACTACCTGCGCGTGTTCCTGTCCGGTGCGAGCGCGGAGACGCCGGACAAGCAGAACCGGGTCACGGTTCCGCAGTCGCTCCGCAGCTACGCCGGACTCGACCGCGAGCTCGTCGTGATCGGCGCCGGCAGTCGCGCCGAGATCTGGGATGCAGAGGCGTGGGAGACCTACCTCGCAGAACAGGAAGCCTCGTTCGCCAACACGACGGAGGAGGTGATCCCGGGACTCTTCTAGCGCCTGGCGCCCGACTCCCAGCCATTCGCCGCCCTGACACACTTCCCCGGTGCCAGGTCGGAATGGATGGGGATCAGGAACCAGGAGCAGCACCGGATGCCATGACTGACAACACTCCCGCGGACCGCCTGCACACGCCAGTGCTCCTCGAGCGCTGCGTGCAGCTGCTCGCCCCCGCCCTCCGCAAGCCCGGCGCCGTCTTCGTCGATGCCACGCTCGGTATGGGCGGACACTCGGAGGCGTTCCTCGAGCGCTTTCCGGAGCTTGTCCTCGTGGGACTCGACCGGGACCCGGAGGCGCTCTCGATCGCGGGGGAGCGACTGAGCCGCTTCGGCGACCGCGTCCACCTGGTTCACACGGTCTACGACGGGATCGCGGATGCCGTGCACGAGCTCGGGTTCGACGAGATCGACGGAATCCTGTTCGACCTGGGTGTCTCATCCCTCCAGCTGGATCGGGTCGACAGAGGCTTCTCCTACTCGAAGGATGCCCCGCTCGACATGCGCATGGATTCGACGAGCGAGCTCACGGCCGAGACGATCCTCGCGACCTACAGCGAAGCGGACCTGCGGCGCATCTTCCGCGACTACGGCGAGGAGAAGCTGGCCCAGCGTTACGCGCACCGCATCGTCGAGGCTCGACAGGAGCATCCCTTCGTCCGCTCGGCCCAGCTGGTCGACGTGATCACGCAGGCGACTCCAGTCGCCGTCCAGCGCCAGGGGCACCCGGCGAAGCGCGTGTTCCAAGCGTTGCGCATCGAGGTGAACCAGGAACTGGCTGTGCTCGAGCGTGCCATCCCGGCCGCGATCGACGCGCTCTCCGTCGGCGGCCGGATCGTCGTCGAGGCCTACCAGTCGCTCGAGGACCGCATCGTCAAGCGCGTGTTCCAGGCGAAGTCGACCTCGAGCGCCCCTGCCGGCCTTCCGGTCGAACTCCCGGAGCACCGACCTGAACTGAAACTGCTGATCCGCGGCGCCGAGCTCGCGGACGACGACGAGAAAGCGGCCAACCCGCGGGCGACTCCGGTCCGCCTGCGTGCGGCCGAACGTGTGAGGAGGGGCTCATGAGCACGAACGTGGCCGAAGACCGTCGGGCGCTCTGGATCGGTCGAACCGCTCCTCTCACGCACGATGAGGAGCACACGAGCCACCTCGAGGTCGTCTCGACGCGCGGCCAGCGTCGCGCCCGCCCCCGCACGGTCTACGCGATCGTGGCCGTCGCGACACTTCTCGGGATCGTCATCGCGCAGCTCCTGCTGAGCATCACGATCTCGCAGGGCGCGTACCAGCTCAACTCCCTCCAGGGCAGCCAGAAGCAGCTGCAGCGCGACTACCAGGCGGCATCGGAAGACCTGGACCGCCTGGCCTCGCCGCAATATCTCGCGGCCAGCGCGAACGCTCTCGGCATGGTGAGCAACAGCAGCCCGGCCTACCTCCGGCTCTCAGACGGGGCCATCCTGGGTGCGCCGGCGTCGGCGTCGTCGGCGGCAGGAACGGTCACCGGCGGACAGGGCAACCTGGTTCCGAACGCGCTCCTGGTGGGCGTTCCGCTCGTGAACCAGCACGTCGCACCGGCGAAGGCGGCGAAGGCTGTGAATCCGGCACGCCCGAGCGTGCCTGCCACGCACGCCGCGCCGACGACCTTACCGTTGAACGGAGCGCTGGCCACGCCGGTGACGCACTGACTCCGAGCCGACCGGTTCCGAGCCGGAGGCACAGGCGAGATGGACCGCTGACGCGCTGACGGAAGGACGACCAGCACAGTGATGACCCGCAAGTCGATGCGCCGGCGGACCGCCGTCACCGTCGCAGCCATCATCGTGACCGTCGGGGTACTCGGCGGCAAGCTGGTGGATATCCAGGTGGTGCGGGCCGACGAGTTGCAGCGGGAGTCGGTGAACGCCAAGTCCTATTCGCAGCCGCTCTACGGCATCCGCGGCGACATCGTCGACGAGGCGGGCAACACCCTGGCGGGGAGCGTCTGGCGCTACACGGCCGCGCTCTCGCCGTTCGACGCGAACGAGGCGGCGAAGCAGGATGGGCAGTCCACGGTGACGAAGGCTGTCAATGACATCGGGCGCATCACAGGCAAGGGCGGCCCAGCGATCCTCGCGCTCATCCAGAACGCGCTCAAGTCCGACCCGCAGTCCAAGTACGCCCTCGTGAAGTCGGGCATGGATGTGACCATGTTCGATCAGCTCGACAAGTTGAACATCCCATGGCTCAGCTTCACGAAGACGCCGTCACGCACCTACCCCGGCGGGGCGGTAGCGGGCAACCTCATCGGGTTCGTCAGCGGAGAGGGCCAGGCGCAGGCCGGTCTCGAGTTGAGCCAGAACGCGTGCCTGGCCGGCCAGAACGGCAAAGAGACGTCGCAGCTCGGTGCGGACGGTGTGGCCATCCCCGGAAGCACGGTCGTCGAGAAGCCTGCGAAGAACGGCGGGCGACTGGTCACTACGATCGACCAGGACCTCCAGTGGTTCGCACAACAGGAGCTCGCCGAGGTGGTGCCCTCGCTCGGCGCGAAGTTCGGCTTCGTGACGGTGGCCGAGGTCAAGACCGGCAAGATTCGCACGGTGGCCCAATATCCTTCCGTTGATCCCAACAATGTCGACGGGACGCCGTCGAACTACTGGGGTGCGCTGCCGTTCACCACCCCGTACGAGCCGGGCTCCACGTTCAAGGCGCTCACTGCATCCGCCCTCATCGACAACGGCAAGGCGACACCCGAGTCGCAGGTCCTCGCCCCCTACCACTTCGTCTCCGGCCACGGCGCCGACCTGCATGACTCGGGATTCCACGACACGGAGCGGCTCACCCTGACCGGTGTGCTCATGATGTCCTCGAACACCGGTATGTCGATCCTCGGCAGCAAGATGGACGACACGGTCCGCTACGACTACCTGAAGGCGTACGGCATCGGGCAGGACACGGGAATCGATTTCCCGGGTGAGTCCTCGGGCATCCTGCACCCGGTCAGCTCGTGGGACGACCAGACGAAGTACGCGACGATGTTCGGCCAGGGTGTTTCGGCGACGCAGATCCAGATGGTGAGCGCATACCAGGCGCTTGCGAACGGCGGCAAGCGCATTCCGCTCCAGCTCATCGACGGATGCAAGCAGGCCGACGGCACGATGACCGACGTTCCGAAGCCCAAGACGACCCAGGTGATCTCCCGGTCGGCATCGCAGCAGACACTGGGGATGATGGAGTCGGTGGTGCAGCAGGGCGAGCTCTCCAAACAGCTCAACATCCCCGGCTACCGGGTGGCTGCGAAGACCGGCACGGCCCAGCAGCCGGACGGACGAGGCGGGTACTTGCCGAGCTACTACGTGTCTGTTATGGGCGTCGCGCCGGTCGACGATCCGCAATACGTCGTTTCGGTCAACATCGGGTACCCGACTACGATTACTTCGTCGGCAGCAGCGGCGCCACTGTTCAAAACGATCATGAGCCAGGTGCTGAAGACGTTCCGCGTCAAGCCCTCGACGACCGCCCCCGCGAACTACTCCCCGTACTACTGAAAGTGAGCCCCGTGACAGGATCGGCGCCCTCAACACTGCGCCCGGAGCATCCCGTCGCCCGACCGCTCGCACAACTCGTGGCGGAATTCGGGCTCGAATGCCGCGGTGAACTCGACGCTGTCGAGGTCACCGGCGTCGCCCTCAGTTCGGGCTCGGTCGAGCCCGGCGACCTGTACGTCGGCGTGCCGGGCAAGAACGCTCACGGTGCGCGGTTCGCTTCGGCGGCCGCGGCGGCAGGGGCGGTCGCTGTGCTGACCGACGAGGAGGGTGCCGCCATCGCAGCTGAATCCGGTCTGCCGATCATCGTCACGCAGGATGCTCGAGCAGCTCTCGGCGCGGTCTCCGCGTGGATCTACCGCACGGACGAGAACACGGCCACCCTGTTCGGCGTCACGGGCACGAACGGCAAGACCAGCGTCGTGTATCTGCTGAACGCCATCCTGGGCCAGCTCGGTGTCGTCTCGGGGCTCAGCTCGACGGCCGAACGGCGCATCGGCACCACTGCGATCTCAAGCAAGCTGACCACCCCGGAGGCGAGCGAGTTGCACGCTCTGCTGGCCAGGATGCGCGAAGAAGCGGTCCGTGCCGTCGCGATCGAGGTCTCCGCCCAAGCGCTCACCCGCCACCGCGTCGACGGCATCGTGTTCGACGTGGTCGGCTTCACCAACCTGAGCCATGACCACCTCGACGACTACACGGCGATGGACGACTATTTCGCAGCGAAGCTCGAACTCTTCCAGCCCGATCGCGCGCGTCGCGGCGTCGTTACGGTGGACTCCGACTGGGGCCGGACGCTCGTCGAGCGGTCGCGCATCCCGGTCACCACTCTGTCGAGTTCGGCGGGTGCAGACGCGGAGTGGACCATGACCGTCGTCGATGAGAGCGTCGACTACACCGAGTTCGTGCTCGAGGGACCGGATGGGCGCCACCTGCAGACGAGGGTCCCGCTCCTCGGCTGGTACATGGCCGCGAACGCCGCCATCGCGATCGTCATGCTCGTCGAGTCGGGCTACGACCTCGGCGCCATCGCCCAGGCTCTCGACCGCGACGGCGGAATCGACGCGTTTATCCCTGGCCGCGCGGAGCGCATCTCCGGGGATTCCGGCCCGGTCGTCTTCATCGACTACGGCCACAGCCCCGACGCGTTCCTCTCCACTCTGGGTGCACTCCGCAAGGTCACCGACGGCAGGATCGTCATGGTGTTCGGGGCAGACGGCGACCGCGACACGACGAAGCGCACCGACATGGGTGCGATCGCTGCGCGCGGTTCGGATGCCGTGGTCATCACCGACTTCCACCCGCGTTTCGAGGATCCCGCGACCATCCGCGCTGCCCTGCTGGAGGGCGCGCGCCACGCGGTGCCCGACCTCGAACTCTACGAAGTGCCTGACCCGCGCGCAGCGTTCCGCAAGGCGCTGTCACTCGCGGGTGAAGGCGATGTCGTGCTCTATGCGGGGCCCGGGCACGAGGACTACCAGGAGGTCGCGGGGGAGAGGATCCCGTACTCCGCGCGTGAGGACGCCAAGCTCGCTCTGCGCGAAGCGGGGTGGCTGTAGATGATCGAGCTCACCCTCGGAGAGATCGCAGAAGCGACGGCAGGCAGGCTCGTCGTCGGCTCGACCGGCGCGACGCCGGCCACGCCGGTGTCCGGTCTCTCGCACACGGATTCCCGGGATGTGACCCCGGGCTCCCTGTTCTTCGCCAAGCCCGGTGAATTCACCGACGGCCATCTGTTCGCACCACAGGCCGTCGAGAACGGCGCCGCCCTGATCATCGTCGACCACGAACTCGACCTGCCTGTGCCGCAACTGGTCGTGGACGACACGGTCGTCGCTCTCGGCGCCCTCGCGACCGCGGTCATCGCCAGGGTGAGGGCGAAGGGGCTTCTGAAGATCGTCGGCATCACCGGCTCGAACGGCAAGACCACGACGAAGAACCTGCTGCGCGCGATCCTTGAACGGGTCGGGCCGACCATAGCGCCACGAGCCTCGTTCAATAACGAGGTGGGCGCGCCCGTCACGATGCTCGAGGTCACGGACGAGACGGAGTTCCTGGTCGCAGAGATGGGCGCCAGCGGTATCGGCGAGATCAGCCGCCTGATCCGCATGGCACGCCCGGACATCGGGGTCGTGCTCAAGGTCGGGCTCGCCCACGCCGGCGAGTTCGGCGGGATCGAGGCGACCCTTCGGGCGAAGACCGAGATGGTCACCGACCTTCTTCCGACCGATGTGGCGATCCTCAACCTCGACGACCCGCGAGTGGCTTCCATGGCGGACAAGACGCAGGCGCGCGTCCTGTGGTTCGGGCTCGACCCGCGCGCGGACGTCCGCGCCACGGATGTGGTGTCCAGTGCGCAGGGAACCACGTTCACCCTCGTGCTTCCCACCGAGGGTGCAGCCGCGGATTCCGGGTCCGGCACCATCGAGCGCCCCGTCACTTTCCGAGTGCTCGGCGAGCACCATGTGATGAACGCCCTTGCCGCGGCGGCCTCAGCCCACACGCTCGGCGTCGGGATCGACGACATCGTCTCGGCGCTGGAGTCCGTCCAGCGGGCGGAGCGTTGGCGCATGGAGGTGATGGGCGGCGCTCGTGGCGTGTCGATCATCAACGACGCCTACAACGCCAGCCCGGATTCGATGGCTGCAGCGCTGAAGACGCTCGCCCAGATCGCCGGTCCCGGCGAGCGCACCGTCGCCGTTCTCGGCGAGATGAGCGAGCTCGGGGACTTCTCCGGTGAGGAGCACGACCGCATCGGTCTCCTCGCCGTCCGGTTGAACATCGGGCAGCTCGTGGTCGTCGGACCTGCAGCGCGGCGGATGCACATCTCGACGATCAACGAGGGATCGTGGGATGGCGAGTCCCTCTATTTCGACACGCCGGACGAGGCCTACGAGCACCTCGCATCCGCCCTGAAACCGGGCGACACCGTCCTGGTGAAGTCCTCCAACTCGGCCGGCCTCCGGTTTCTGGGCGATCGACTGGGAGAATTGTTCTCGTGAGAGCTCTCCTGACGTCCGGTGCCCTGTCGATGGCTTTCACCCTCTTCCTGACCCCCCTCTTCATCCGGCTCTTCCGCCGCCTGCAGTGGGGCCAGTTCATCCGCGACGACGGTCCGAAGAGCCACCACGCCAAGCGCGGGACCGCCACCATGGGTGGCATCATCATCATCCTCGGCACGCTGTTCGGCTATTTCACGGCCCTGATCATCACCGGTGATGTGACGAGCGTCTCGGCCCTCCTCGTGCTGTTCATGATGGTGGGACTCGGGGTGGTCGGCTTCATCGACGACTTCCTGAAGACCCGCAACCAGCGCAGTCTCGGTCTCGGGGGCTGGGCGAAGGTTGCCGGGCAGGTCGTGGTCGCCACGGTCTTCGCCATCCTCGCCATCAACTTCCCCGAGAACGGAGTGACCCCCGCCTCGACGAGCGTGTCGCTCATCCGGGACATCCCGATCGATTTCATGTCCCTCACCCGGTTCGGCGTGATCGGCGTCATCCTGGCGTACGGCCTGTACCTCTTGTGGATCAACTTCATCGTGACCGCCACCTCGAACGGCGTGAACGTCACCGACGGACTGGACGGTCTTGCGGCAGGAGCATCCATCCTGGCGCTCGGCTCGTACATCATCATTGGTTTCTGGCAGTCGATCCAGTCGTGCTTCACGAGCAAGATCGATCCGGCGAACATCTACAAGTGCTACGACGTGCGCGACCCGTTCGACCTGGCCATCATCGCGACAGCGATCGTCGGCGCCATCGTGGGCTTCCTGTGGTGGAACACGTCGCCGGCGCAGATCTTCCTCGGCGACACCGGTTCGCTCGCGCTCGGGGGAGCGGTCGCCGCCCTGGCTATCCTCAGCCACACCGAACTGCTGCTGCTCCTGATCGGCGGTCTTTTCGTGATCGAGGCCGGGTCGGTGATCGTGCAGCGCCTCTACTTCAAGCTGACGCACGGTAAACGCATCTTCCTGATGAGTCCGATCCACCATCACTTCGAATTGAAGGGGTGGGCTGAGATCACGGTCGTCGTCCGGTTCTGGATCATCGGCGGACTGCTGGTCGCCGCCGGCGTCGGCTCGTTCTACCTCGAGTGGCTCGCGCGATGACCGACGCGTCTTCGCCGCATCCGTCGGAATCACCGGAGGACCGGCTCGCGGGACTGACGAGCTGGCGATCGGACTGGTCGGGCCTCCGGGTCGCCGTCCTCGGGATCGGTGTCACCGGCTTTTCGGTCGCCGACACCCTGACCGAGCTGGGTGCGAGCGTGCTGGTGGTGGCGGCCAAGGCGGACGAGGAGCGCGCGATGCTCCTCAGCGTCATCGGTGCCGAGCTGGTCGAGGACCCCGACCTCGCCGATCCGCCCCCGCGGCTTCTCGAGTTCGACCCCGAGCTGATCGTCGTCTCGCCCGGCTTCCACTACGACCACCCGCTGCTGCGCTGGGCGGAGCTCCGGGCGATTCCGCTCTGGGGCGACGTCGAACTCGCCTGGCGGTTGCGCGACAAGGTGGGGGAGCCTGCCGACTGGATCACGGTCACCGGAACGAACGGCAAGACGACCACGGTGCAGCTCACCGCGACGATGCTCGCGGCAGCTGGGTTCCGCGCGGCGCCGTGCGGGAACATCGGAATCCCGGTGCTTGACGCGATCCGCGATCCGCAGGGTTTCGATGTCCTGGTGGTCGAACTCTCCAGCTATCAGCTGCACTGGATCAACCGCAATCCCGGTGGCGAGCTCTCTCCCTTCTCGAGCGCCTGCCTGAACATCGCCGACGACCACCTCGATTGGCACGGCTCTTTCGATGCCTACCGGGCTGCCAAGGCGAAGGTGTTCGACAACACCCAGACGGCGTGTGTCTATAACCGCGCCGACCCCGCCACGGAGCTGATGGTCGAGCAGGCCGAAGTGATCGAGGGCGCGCGCGCGATCAGCTTCGGCCTGGATGTGCCGGGTCCCAGCGGTTTCGGGGTCGTCGACGGCATCCTCTGCGATCGTGCGTTCCTCGAGGACCGCTTCACCAGCGCCATCGAGCTGACCACCCTCGACGACCTTCGTGAGGCGGGCCTCGCCGCGCCGCACGTCGTGGCGAATGTGCTGGCCGCCAGCGCGCTCGCGCGGTCGTACGGTGTCGAGCCCGGCGTCATCCGCGAAGTGCTCACCGCCTTCCGGCTCGACGCGCACCGGATCGAGCTGATCCGGATCGAAGGCGGCATCAGCTGGGTGGACGACTCGAAGGCGACCAACCCGCACGCGGCAGACGCCTCGCTGCGGGCGTTCCGGTCGGTCGTGTGGGTGGCCGGCGGACTGCTCAAGGGTGTCGAGGTCGAAGAGCTGGTGAAAGGCCACGCCGATCACCTGCGTGCGGCCGTTCTCATCGGCGTGGAGCGCGACCAGCTCCGGGATGCGTTGCGCCGCCACGCGCCCGACCTCCCGGTCTTCGAGGTCGAAGCGGATGCGCCGGCCGAGGTGATGCGCGCGGCGGTCCGGTTCGCAGCGGATGCGGCGCAGCCGGGAGACACTGTTCTGCTGGCGCCCGCGGCCGCATCCATGGACCAGTTCACGGACTACGCGGAACGCGGTCGTCATTTCCAGCAGGCCGTCAACGATCTCCTGGGCGACGAAACGGACGACTGACGGTCGCGGCAGCGCACCCTCCGTGGAGCGCGGTCCTGTGAAATCACGACTGCTCGCCGGGTCTGCGCTGGAAGGGCCGTCGCTGCCTCTAGTCTTCCGGTTGGGAGACGACCACGCGCGACAGCCACGTCCGCCAGAAAGCAGGTGACCGGATGACGAACCCACCCCGCAGCGTGCGCGCTCCCCGGGTGGCCGGCGTCGGTCGGCCGGTTCCACGCCAGACGCCGCATGAGCCAGAGCGCAGCCACGGCCAGGAGCGCGAGGATGCTGCCGGAACGTCCGCCCGCATCTCGCTCGGGCGTGTCTTCCAGGCCGAATCCGCGAACTACTTCATGCTCCTCGGCATCACCCTGTTCATGGTCGTGTTCGGGCTCGTGATGGTGCTCTCGTCGTCGTCCGTCGAGTCGCACACCGACACGGACAACTTCTTCTCGCGCTTCTGGTCGCAGGGGATCTATGCCCTTGTCGGCCTGCCGTTGATGCTGCTGGTCTCGCGACTCCCGACCGCGTTCTGGAAGAAGACCGTCTGGGTGTTCCTCGGACTCGCCTGCTTCCTTCAGCTGCTCGTGCTGGTCACGCCGCTCGGCGTCGAGATCGGCGGCAACCGCAACTGGCTCCGCATCGGCGGATTCGCAGGCCAGCCGTCCGAGGCGATCAAGGTCGCCCTCGTGGTGTGGCTCGGTGTCGTGCTCGCGCGCAAGCGGGACCTCCTCGACAACTGGAAGCACCTGGTCATCCCGGTCGTCCCTGTCGCCGGCGGTGCGATCTTCCTCGTGACCATCGGCGGTGACCTCGGGACGACCGTGATCATGGCGGGCATCGTCCTCGGTGCACTCTTCTTCGCCGGCGTCAAACTCCGTCACCTCGCGTTCGGCAGCATCGTGATCTCGGGTGTCGCGCTCCTCGTCGCGTTCTCCAGCAAGAGCCGTGTCGGCCGCATCATGGCGTTCTTCGGGGGTCATAGCGCCGCCAACCCCGATGTGACGTGGCAGATCAACAACGGCTTCTACGCCCTGGCCTCCGGAGGGGTCTTCGGTGTCGGCCTGGGCAACTCGCACTCCAAGTGGTCCTGGCTGCCGGCGGCGGACACCGACTTCATCTTCGCGATCATCGGGGAGGAGCTCGGCCTGATCGGCGCACTGGTGGTGCTCATCCTGTTCGTGCTGCTGGCGATCACGTTCCTCCGAATCATCCATGCGAGCAGCGACCCGTTCGCCAAGATCACGACGGCGGCGATCCTGGTGTGGCTGATCGCGCAGGCGTTCGTGAACATCGGCGTCGTGCTCGGGGTGATACCCGTCCTGGGCGTTCCCCTTCCCCTGATCTCCGCAGGTGGAACTGCGATGATCAGTTCCATGATCGCAATCGGCATCGTCCTTTCCTTCGCTCGGGAGACCAGTCGCGAGAACGAACGTGCCGCACGCGGGATCTCACCGCGCGCATGACGAACTACCTGCTCGCCGGCGGCGGTACCGCCGGCCATGTCAATCCGCTGCTCGCCGTCGCCGACCGGCTCCGACGCGATGACCCTGCAGCGAACGTCCTCGTGCTCGGCACGGCGGAAGGCCTCGAGGCGCGACTGGTGCCAGAGCGAGGTTACGAGCTGGCCACCATCCCTCGGCTGCCGTTCCCTCGACGGCCGAATGTCGCGGCAGCGCGTTTCCCCGCGGAGTACCGACGCTCGATCGCGCGCGTCGTCGCCCTGCTGGACGAGCGGGACATCGACGTCGTGGTCGGCTTCGGCGGCTATGCGGCGGCGCCCGCGTATTCGGCGGCCCGCAAGGCGCGCATCCCCCAGGTGCTGCACGAGGCGAACGCGCGGCCGGGCCTCGCCAACCGCCTGGGCGCGCGATACACCCCCTTCGTCGGTGTCGCGTTCGAGGGCACACGGCTGCCGCACGCTCGCTTCGTCGGGATGCCCCTGCGTGTCGAGATCGAAGAGCTCGACCGCGCGGCGGCGCGGCCCGCTGCTGCCGCAGAGTTCGGGCTCGACGTCGGTCGTCCGACGCTGCTGGTGACCGGCGGATCGCTGGGCGCGCGACGCATCAACCAGACCGTCTTCGATCGTGCCGCCCGACTGGTCGAGGCGGGCTACCAGGTGCTGCACATCCAGGGGGGTCGCGGTGAGCTGACCGACCCGGGGATGGAGCATTACCGCCTGCTCGACTACTGCGACCGCATGGACCTCGCCCTCGCGATCGCGGACGTCGCGGTCGCCCGTGCTGGCGCCGCAACGGTCTGCGAGTTCGCGGCCCTCGGCATCCCGGCGGTCTACGTGCCGTTCCCGGTCGGCAACGGCGAGCAACGTTTCAACGCCGCGGGCGTGGTCGGGGCTGACGGCGGAATACTCGTCGACGATGCCCGGTTCCTGCCTGAATGGGTCGACGAGCGGCTCATCCCTCTGCTTCGCGATCATGGACGCATGACGGCGATGGGGGAGCGGGCTGCGAGTGTCGGCGTGCGGGACGGTTCAGACCGCATGGTGTCGCTCATCCACTCTTCGCTCCCGGGAGCGTAGCGTCATACTGGAGGGTGCCGTGAGAGCGGCCGGTCGAACCGAGAAGTGAACCGAGAAGGAAAGCAATACACGTGATCAAGCCCGACCTGACCATGACCATCCCCGACGACCTCGGCGCTCTGCACTTCGTGGGCATCGGAGGATCGGGGATGAGCGGGATCGCCCGCCTGTTCCTCGAGGCGGGATACACGGTGACGGGTTCCGACGTGCGCGACTCGTCGAACGTGCACGCCCTCCGCGACCTGGGCGCGACGATCACGATCGGCCACGACGCGGCGAACGTCGGCGACGCGGACACCCTCGTCGTCACGGGTGCGCTCTGGCTGGACAACCCCGAATACGTTCTCGCCACTGAGAAGGGACTGCCGGTGCTCCACCGGTCCCAGGCGCTCGCCTGGCTGATCCACCACAAGCGGCTCATCGCGGTCGCCGGCGCTCACGGCAAGACGACCTCGACCGGCATGATCATCACGGGACTGCTCGGCATCGGCGAGGACCCGAGCTTCGTCAACGGGGGCGTCATCGAATCGCTGGGCGTCAGCTCCGCGACCGGCGACGGGGAGCTCTTCGTCGTCGAGGCCGACGAGTCGGACGGCAGCTTCCTGCTCTACGAGACGGCCGTCGCCCTGATCACGAACGTCGACCCCGACCACCTCGACCACTACGGTTCGCTCGAGGCGTTCGAGCAGGCGTTCGTCACCTTCGCGCAGGCGTCCAGCGAGCTCGTGGTCGTGTCCTCCGACGATCCGGGCGCCGTGCACGTCACGTCGAGGCTGACGGACAAGCGCATCATCACCTTCGGGGAGGCGGCGGATGCGGATGTGCGGGTCCACTCGATCGTCACCGACGGTCCGGTCGCCTTCACGCTCGCCTATGAAGGCTCCGAGTACAGCGCGAGGCTTCGCATCCCCGGCCGCCACAACGCGATCAATGCTGCCGGCGCTTTCGCCGTTCTTGCTGGCCTCGGGTTCGATCCGGCGGCCTCGCTCGATGCCATCGCGACCTTCGGGGGGACCGAGCGCCGGTTCGAACTGCACGGAACGGTGGGCGGCGTCAGTGTCTACGACGACTACGCGCATCACCCGACAGAGGTCGCCGCTGCATTGTCCGCTGCGCGCACCGTCGTCGGAGAGGGCCGGATCATCGCGGTCCACCAGCCCCACCTGTACAGCCGGACACGCCTGTTCGCGCAGGAGTTCGCGGCGACGCTCGAGCAGTACGCCGACGAGACGATCGTGCTCGATGTCTACGGCGCGCGGGAGGATCCGGAGCCCGGCGTGACCGGTGCGCTCGTGTCCGAACGGTTCGAGCATCCGGAGCATGTCGCCTTCATCGCCGACTGGCAGGACGCGGCAGACCACACCGCCGAGATCGCCCGCGACGGAGATTTCGTGATCACCCTCGGCTGCGGGGACGTCTACCGCATCGTTCCCCAGTTGCTCGATTCGCTGCGGCGCGTCCGCGGCTGACCCGCTCGGCATGAAGCGTCCCCAAGGTTTCGACCGGCCGCCGCTGCCGCCGTCCGTGCCTCCGCGCACCGCGACAGCCCGCGCATCCGGTTCGTCGCGCCCGCCGAAGGCGACGCCACAGTCGAACACGCCGACCGGTCACTCACCAGCGGATGACCGGCTCATCACCGAGCCGATCCCGCTGGTCGGCCCCAAGGCGACTGCTCGCAGCGCGTCGGCGTCTCCGCGGGGTGCCGGCGAGCCGGCCTCGACGTCCGCCGAGTCGACGCCCGGGGCTGCATCGACGAGCACATCTCCCACGGCGACAGAGACCGCCGAGCCACGACGTCGCGGCGAAGCGGACGGCCCGGATCGCGCACCCTCGAATCGCGAGATCCGAAGTGCCCTGCGCCGGGCGCGCAAAGACCGGGCCCGTGTCGAGCGCGGCGAGGTGCGCCGGTTCACCAAACGTTCGCGACGGCGGCGGATGATGTGGATCGGCGCTGCGGGCACGGCGGCTTTCCTCGTGGTCGCCGTCACGATCACGGCGTTCTCCCCGCTGATGGCGCTGCGCACGATCGATGTGGAGGGGACCAGCCGGATCAAGGCCGCCGCGGTCGCCGCTACCCTGAAGGACCAGCTGGGCCGGCCGCTCCCGCTGGTCGACTTCACTGCGGTCCGGGCCGACCTGGCCGCCTTCCCGCTGATCCGCAGTTACAGCACGGAGAGCCACCCGCCGAGCACGCTGGTCGTGCGGATCGTCGAGCGGGTCCCGGTCGGCGTCATCACCGACGGGAAGGCGTACCGGCTCGTGGACGCCGCCAAGGTCACCATCAGCCAGGGCGCCACGCGTCCGGCGGGTTATCCGATCATCCGTGCTTCGGGTGCCTCCGGCAGCCCGGATGCGCAGAGCGGCTTCGATGCGGCCGTGGCTGTGTTGCAGGCGCTTCCGGCGAACGTGCTCAGCACCGTCGATACGATCACGGCCGCCACGAAGGACGACGTGACGTTCACAATGCTCGGGAGCGGTGCGAAGGTCGTGTGGGGGAGTTCCGACCAGTCGGAGCTCAAGGCCGCCGATCTCGCGGCGATCATGAAATCGGCGGGCGCGACCTCCGGCAGCGTCTTCGATGTGTCGTCGCCGCACAGCGTCGTCAGGAAGTGATCAGGCGCTCAGTGCACACTGGACTTTGGCGACACGCGGGGCGCCTACCCGGGCGTGGGCGGGCGACACCTAACGTCGAATCAGGAATTGCATACTGAGCATAACTTTAAGCCTCGACTTGAGGTTGAAGGTTCCCAGCGGAGGCCGGACGTGACATCAAACCAGAACTACCTCGCCGTGATCAAGGTCGTCGGCATTGGCGGTGGCGGCGTTAACGCCGTCAACCGGATGATCGAACTCGGGCTTCGCGGCGTCGAGTTCATCGCCATCAATACCGACGCCCAGGCACTCCTGATGAGCGACGCCGACGTCAAGCTCGACGTCGGCCGCGAGATCACCCGCGGGCTCGGCGCCGGGGCGGACCCCGAGGTCGGCCGTCGCGCGGCCGAAGACCACGCCGAAGAGATCGAAGAGGCGCTGGCCGGTGCCGACATGGTCTTCGTGACCGCGGGCGAGGGCGGCGGAACCGGCACCGGCGGCGCGCCCGTCGTCGCCCGGATCGCGAAATCGATCGGTGCGCTGACAATCGGTGTGGTGACCAAACCGTTCGGCTTCGAAGGCAAGAGGCGTTCGGAGCAGGCCGAGGCAGGCGTCGTCCGACTCAAAGAAGAAGTCGACACCCTCATCGTCGTTCCCAACGACCGCCTCCTCGAGATCAGCGACCGCGGCATCAGCATGCTGGAGGCGTTCTCCACTGCCGACCAGGTGCTCCTCGCCGGTGTCCAGGGCATCACCGACCTCATCACGACTCCCGGACTCATCAACCTCGACTTCGCCGACGTCAAGTCGGTCATGCAGGGCGCAGGCTCGGCCCTCATGGGCATCGGGTCGTCGCGTGGAGCCGACCGCGCCATCAAGGCCGCAGAGCTGGCCGTCGCATCCCCGTTGCTCGAAGCGAGCATCGACGGTGCTCACGGTGTGCTGCTGTCCATCCAGGGTGGCTCGAACCTCGGTATCTTCGAGATCAACGACGCTGCACGGCTCGTCCAGGAAGCAGTGCACCCCGAGGCGAACATCATCTTCGGCGCGGTGATCGACGACACCCTCGGCGACGAAGTGCGGGTGACCGTCATCGCAGCCGGCTTCGACGGCGGCGAGCCCGGCGGCGGCCGTCCGGGCGCCGATGCCCGGCGTACGACCTTCGTCGCCTCGGGAGCTGCGGGCTCAGAGCTTCCCGACACCCAGGCGCTCGACCCGGTGGACATCCCTGCCCCTGCCACCGCCTGGTCAGCCGCCGAGAGTCCCGTCGCAGATGCGGCCCCCATCGACCCCGCCTTCGACGACGAGAATGACGACCTCGACATCCCCGACTTCCTCAAGTAGCGCTCTCGCGGAGCGGCTCGCCGCAGCGCGTCGAAGCATCGCGGATGCCGCCCGCGCTGCCGGACGCGACCCGGAGGAGCTGACCACCATCGTCGTGACCAAGTTCCATCCGGCCTCGCTGGTGCGCGAGCTCGCCGCGCTGGGCGTGACGGATGTCGGCGAGAACCGCCACCAGGAAGCGCAGGCCAAGGCCGCGGAACTCTCCGACCTGCCGCTGACCTGGCATTTCGTCGGGCAGTTGCAGAGCAAGAAGGCACGCCAGGTGCGGTCGTACGCGAAAGTCATCCATTCGATCGATCGCGGCGCACTCGTCGATGCGCTCCGCTCCGAGGAATCCACGATCGACTGCTTCGTCCAGCTCAACCTGACGCGGGATCCCGCCAGGGGCGGGATCGCGGACGCCGAGCTGGAGCACCTGGTGGAGCATGTGCTCGAGACGTCGGGCCTCCGCCTGCTGGGCGTGATGGCCGTTGCCCCCGTGGACGAGGACCCGCGCGCGGCGTTCGCCCGGGTGCGAAGCGCATCCGACCGGGTCCGGCTCCTCGCGCCGGCGGCGACGGCGATCTCAGCGGGGATGAGCCAGGATTTCGCGGCAGCGATCGCCGAAGGGGCGACACACCTTCGCATTGGCACCGCCATTACCGGGAAACGGCCGGACCACGGTTAATCTCGAAGAGAAGGTTCCGTCCGATGCGGCAGCGCATCGACCCGGTTCACACGCGCGAAGGTTTACACGGAGGATGCGATGACCAACCCGCTGAAGAAGACGATGGTCTACCTCGGCCTGGCCGACGAAGAGCTCGAGTACGACGAGCAGCCGGTGCAGCAGCACCAGCCCCAGGCGCATCCGTCTCCTGTCGCACCCGTTCCCCATCCCGCTCCGGTCGCCCCTGCGCCCGGTCGCGCACCGGTGACGCCGCTGCGCAAGTCGAACTCCGCACGGAATGCGACGGTCCAAGAAATGAACGAGATCCTCACGGTCCACCCCCGCCAGTACCGCGATGCCCAGGTCATCGCCGAGTCCTTCCGCGAGGGCATCCCCGTCATCATCAACCTGTCCCAGATGAGCGAAAGCGACGCGCGTCGCCTCATCGACTTCGCCAGTGGCCTCTCGCAGGGTCTGTACGGCAAGATCGAACGCGTGACCGCGAAGGTGTTCCTGCTCTCGCCGTCCCACGTGGTCGTCTCGGGCGAGCACGGCGGCCAGGACGCCGAGGTCGAAGCCTCCTTCTTCGCCCAGGGCTGAGCGGAGCGGTCTCACGCAGACCGGTCGATGACCGGCCTTCGCGCGCGCTCCCTCATACTTAACTCGTGTCCTCTGTCGTCTCCATCCTCGCGAGCATCGTCTATTACCTCCTGCTGCTCTATTTCTTCCTTCTGTGGGCACGGTTCGTCGTCGACCTTGTGCGGGCCTTCAGCCGCTCGTGGCGGCCTCACGGCTTCGGACTCGTCCTCGCTGAATCCATGTACGTGGCCACCGATCCGCCCATCAAGTTCTTCCGCAAGCTGATCCCGCCGTTGTCGATGGGTCCGGTGGCGATCGACTTCGGGTGGAGTCTCACGATGCTGGTCGTCATCATCGGTCTCTACGTCACCGTCCTGTTCCGCTGAGGTCGGGCGGCGCTTCGC
Source organism: Leifsonia sp. Ger2509 (assembly GCF_055231915.1). Lineage (NCBI taxonomy): Bacteria > Bacillati > Actinomycetota > Actinomycetes > Micrococcales > Microbacteriaceae > Leifsonia > Leifsonia sp. Ger2509. Next base: position 494,931 of record NZ_JBUYVB010000003.1, on the reverse strand, counting down.
CGATCTGATGTGGATTTCGGCGCGGTCGCTCGGCGTTGCGCGCGGAGCCGGGCTGTAGTGTTGGTCGAAGCCGACGCTGGCGTGTCGTGCGGCGTGCGGACCTCGGTTCGACTTTGCTAGCGTTGGCTGAACACGATTTCTGTTCGCATTTCAAGATCTAAGGTGGCTTGACATGGCGCTGACTCCGGAAGATGTAGTCAACAAGCGTTTCCAACCGACGAAGTTCCGTGAGGGCTACGACCAGGACGAGGTCGACGACTTTCTCGACGAGGTCGTCGTCGAGCTCCGTCGGCTCAACCAGGAGAACGAGGAGCTGAAGCAGCGCCTCGTCGCGAGCGACTCGCGCATCGCCGAGCTCCAGCGCAGTGGGGCACAGGCCGCACAGGCCACCCCTGCGGCTCCCGAGCCGGCCACCGTTGCGGCACCGGTCGTCGCCGCCGCCGCCCCTGCTGCTCCCGCGTACGCCGCGCCGACTCCAGTCGACGCGAACGCGGTCGACCCGTCGAGCACCAACAACCTCCTCCAGCTGGCTCGTCGCCTGCACGAAGAACACGTGCGGGAGGGCATCGAGAAGCGCGACGCGCTGATCGCCGAAGGCCACGCCACCGCCGCACGGGTCGTCGCAGAGGCGGAGTCCAAGCAGCGCGCCCAGATCAGCCAGCTCGACCAGGAGCGCGCGCTCCTCGAGCACCGCATCGACGAGCTCCGCACGTTCGAGCGCGAATACCGCCAGCAGCTCCGGAACTACATCGAGGGCCAGCTGCGCGACCTCGAGACGTCGAGCGTCTCGGGCACCGGCAGCTACGCGGCGCCGGCTTCGGCGAGCCAGTCGTCGGCCTCCGGGCAGGTACCCGTCGTAGCCTCGGCTCCGGCCACCGCGCTTCCCGCGGCGGATGGCTCGCAGGAGTCGGCTCCGCAGCCACCGACGTTCCAGGGCTTTGGAGGCTAGCGCCAGGGCGAAGGTCAGCGTTCGGGCGCTCGTCGTTCTGGCCATCGTCGCACTGTGCGTGTATGCGATCGACCAGATCACGAAGTTCCTCGTCGTCAAGAACCTCGTCGAAGACGAGCAGATCCAGGTGCTGGGTCAACTCCTTCAGTTCCGTTTCGTGAAGAATTCGGGTGCGGCTTTCTCCATCGGGAGCGGGTCCACCTGGATCTTCTCCATCGTCGGCGTGGGCGTGCTGATCTTCGTGATCTGGTACGCCCCCAAGATCAAGTCCGTCGCATGGGCTGTCCTGTTCGGGCTGCTCCTCGGCGGTCTTCTCGGAAACCTGACCGACCGGCTCCTGCGCGAGCCAGGGTTCGGCATCGGGCACGTGGTCGACTTCATCCAGATCCCGCTCCTGCCGGCGATCTTCAACATGGCCGACGTCGCGATCGTCTCGAGCATGGTGCTGTTCATCATCCTCACCATCCGCGGTGTCGGACTCGACGGGTCCCACCACGGTCACGGCGGGGGCTCGGGAACGGCATCTGCCGTCGACGGCGGTGTGAGCGCCACATCCGACTCCGGCAGCCCCGACGGCGAGACACCGCTCAGCCCGGAGTCGCGCTCCGACGCAGCGTAGGCCGCTATGGAGTCACGAAGCCTCCCGCTTCCGGACGGCCTCGACGGCACACGCGTCGACGCGGGCATCGCGAAGCTCCTCGGATTCTCGCGCAGCTTCGCCGCGGAGATCGCCGAGGCCGGGGGAGTCACCCTCGACGGTTCGGTCGCCGGCAAGTCCGATCGGCTGCGCGCCGGCAGCTGGCTCGAGGTGGTCTGGGAGCCGCGGACCGAAGCGGTCATCGTGCCGATCGCGGTACCCGAACTCACGGTGGTCTACGACGACGACGACTTCGTGGTGATCGACAAGCCCGTCGGTGTCGCAGCGCATCCGTCAGTCGGGTGGACCGGGCCGACCGTCCTCGGGGCCCTCGCCGCCGCAGGCTTCCGCATCTCCACGTCAGGCGCAGCCGAGCGCGCGGGGATCGTTCACAGGCTCGACGCAGGCACGAGCGGACTGATGGTCGTGGCGAAGTCCGAGCGAGCGTATACGGCACTCAAGAAGGCGTTCCACGACCGCCAGGTTGAGAAGATCTACCACGCTGTCGTGCAGGGACACCCCGATCCGCTCGCCGGCACGATCGACGCGCCGATCGGGCGGCACCCGCGGTCCGACTGGAAGTTCGCGGTCATCGCCGACGGCAAGCCGTCCGTAACCCACTACGAGACGATCGAAGCGTTCCCGGCAGCGAGTCTGCTCGAGATCCATCTGGAGACCGGCCGGACGCATCAGATCCGCGTCCACATGGCTGCGCAACGCCATCCGTGCGTGGGCGACTCGATGTACGGAGCTGATCCGACGCTGTCCGCCAGGCTGGGGCTCACCCGGCAGTGGCTTCATGCCGTCCAGCTCGCGTTCAACCATCCATCCACGGGCGTGTGGGTGAGTTTCACAACCGACTATCCGGCCGATCTCCAACACGCGCTCGATGTCCTCCGCGACAATTAGGCTAGACATCCACCACCATCGCCAGACGGAGAAACAGTGCCATCAAGCGGCGACTCGTTCGTTCACCTGCACGTCCACAGCGAGTATTCGATGCTCGACGGGGCCGCGCGCGTCAAGCCTCTGATCGACGCGGCCGTCGAGCAGGGGATGCCTGCCGTCGCGATCACCGACCACGGCAACGTCTTCGGCGCGTTCGACTTCTGGAAGACCGCGACCGACGCCGGCATCAAGCCGATCATCGGCACGGAGGCCTATCTGACACCGGGTACGGCGAGGCAGGATCGAACACGTGTCCGCTGGGGCGACGGCGGTGAAGACGACGTGTCCGGCGCCGGCTCCTACACGCACATGACCCTCCTCTCGGCGACCACGCAGGGCATGCACAACCTCTTCCGGTTGTCATCCCGCGCCTCGATCGAGGGCTACTACTTCAAGCCGCGCATGGATCGCGAGCTGCTGAACCAGTACTCCGACGGGCTGATCGCGACGACCGGCTGCCCGAGTGGTGAGGTGCAGACGAGGCTCCGGCTCGGGCAGTACGACGAAGCGAAGAAGGCCGCAGCGGAGTTCCGCGACATCTTCGGCAAAGAGAACTTCTTCTGCGAGATCATGGACCACGGTCTCGGCATCGAGCGGCGCATCATGAGTGACCTGATCCGTCTGGCGAAGGAGCTCGACCTGCCTCTGGTCGCCACGAACGACCTCCACTACACGCACGCGCACGACTCGACCAGCCATGCAGCGCTGCTCTGCGTGCAGTCGGGCTCGACGCTCGACGACCCGAACCGTTTCAAGTTCGACTCCGAGGAGTTCTATCTCAAGTCCGCTGCGCAGATGCGCCAGCTCTTCCGCGACTACCCGGAGGCCTGCGACAACACCCTCCTGATCGCCGAGCGCTGCGACGTGAAGTTCAACACCTCCGCGAACTACATGCCGCGCTTCCCGGTTCCGGCGGGCGAGACGGAGGAGACCTGGTTCATCAAGGAAGTCGAGACCGGACTTCACGAGCGGTACCCCGCGGGCATCCCGGAGGAGGTCCGCAAGCAGGCCGACTACGAGATCGGCGTGATCTCGCAGATGGGTTTCCCCGGCTACTTCCTGGTGGTCGCCGACTTCATCAACTGGTCCAAGCGCAATGGAATCCGGGTTGGACCGGGTCGTGGATCCGGTGCAGGCTCGATGGCGGCGTACGCCATGAAGATCACCGATCTCGACCCGCTTCGTCATGGCCTGATCTTCGAGCGGTTCCTCAACCCCGACCGCGTGTCGATGCCCGACTTCGACGTCGACTTCGACGACCGCCGTCGCGGTGAAGTCATCAAATACGTTACGGAGAAGTACGGCGAGGAGCGCGTCGCGCAGATCGTGACCTACGGCACGATCAAAGCCAAGCAGGCACTGAAGGACTCGTCCCGCGTGCTGGGGTTCCCGTTCGGGATGGGCGAGAAACTCACCAAAGCGATGCCACCGCCCGTCATGGGCAAGGACATCCCACTCACGGGCATCTTCGACCGCGAACATCCGCGCTACAAAGAGGCCGCCGACATCCGCAGTGTCGTCGAGATGGACGCCGAGGCGAAGACCGTGTTCGACACGGCGCTCGGTCTCGAGAACCTGAAGCGCCAGTGGGGCGTGCACGCCGCGGGCGTGATCATGTCCTCCGATCCGCTCATCGACATCATCCCGATCATGAAGCGGGAGCAGGACGGGCAGATCGTCACGCAGTTCGACTACCCGGCCTGCGAATCGCTCGGCCTCATCAAGATGGACTTCCTGGGGTTGCGCAACCTCACGATCATCAACGATGCGCTCGACAACATCGAGGCCAACCGCGGCATCCGCCCGGTGCTCGAAGAGCTGGAACTCGACGATCGCGCGGCATACGACCTGCTCTCGCGGGGAGACACCCTCGGCGTGTTCCAGCTGGACGGCGGCCCGATGAGGTCCCTGCTGCGCCTGATGAAGCCGGACAACTTCGAAGACATCTCCGCGCTGATCGCCCTGTACCGGCCGGGCCCGATGGGCGCGAACTCGCACACCAACTATGCCCTGCGCAAGAACCACCTGCAGGAGATCACGCCGATCCATCCCGAGCTCGCAGAGCCCCTCGCCGAGATCCTCTCGACCAGCTACGGCCTGATCATCTACCAGGAGCAGGTGATGGCGATCGCGCAGAAGGTCGCTGGATTTTCGCTCGGCCAGGCGGACATCCTCCGCCGCGCGATGGGCAAGAAGAAGAAGTCGGAGCTCGACAAGCAGTTCGAGGGCTTCGCTTCCGGAATGCAGGCGAACGGCTACTCGATGGATGCCGTCGGCAAGCTCTGGGAGATCCTCCTCCCGTTCTCCGACTACGCCTTCAACAAAGCGCACTCCGCCGCGTACGGAGTCGTCTCGTACTGGACCGCCTATCTCAAGGCGCACTACCCCGCGGAGTACATGGCTGCTCTGCTCACCAGTGTCGGCGACTCCAAAGACAAGATGGCCATCTATCTCAACGAGTGCCGCCGGATGGGCATCAAAGTGCTGCCACCCGATGTGAACGAATCGATCGGATTCTTCGCCGCTGTCGGGTCCGACATCCGCTTCGGCCTCGGGGCGGTCCGCAACGTGGGCACGAACGTCGTCGACGGCATCCGCGCGGCGCGTGAGGCGAAGGGCCGTTTCGAGTCGTTCCACGACTTCCTGGCCAAGGTTCCCATCCACGTCGCCAACAAGCGCACGATGGAATCCCTGATCAAGGCGGGTGCCTTCGACTCACTAGGTGCAACGAGGCGCGCGCTCGTCGAGATCCACGAAGACGCCGTCGAATCTGCGGTCAGCCTCAAGCGAAACGAGGCGAACGGGCAGGTCGACCTCTTCGCCGGGATGTTCGAGTTCGACGAGGTACACGAGCGCGTGCCCGACCGGCCGGAATGGGCGAAACGGGACAAGCTCGCTTTCGAACGCGAGATGCTCGGACTGTACGTGTCCGACCATCCGCTCGCCGGTCTCGAACTCCAGCTCGCGAAGCACGCCAGTACGGGCATCGCCGACCTCATCGCTTCGGAATCGACCCAGGACGGCGAGACGGTGACGATCGCCGGCCTGGTCACCTCGGTGCAGCACCGCACGGCGAAGAACTCCGGCAACCAGTACGGCATGATCCAGGTCGAGGACTTCGGCGGCGAGATGACCGTCATGTTCATGGGCAAGGCGTACCAGGAGTTCGCACCGGCGCTCATCGGAGACTCGATCGTCGTCATCCGCGGTCGCGTCAGCATGCGCGACGACGGCATGAACCTGCACGCCTTCAGCCTGTTCACGCCCGACCTGGGGCAGAGCCTGGGCTCAGGACCCCTCGTGATCTCGCTGCCCGACCAGCGGGCGACGACGGACACGGTCAAAGCGCTGAACGACGTCCTCATCAGGCATGCCGGCAAGAACGAAGTGCGGCTCAGGCTGATCAAGGGCCAGACGGCCCGGGTGTTCGAGGTGCCGTACCCGGTGTCGGTGAGCGCAGATCTCTACGGCGAGCTGAAAGGTCTGCTCGGACCCAACTGCCTGAGCTGAGCCGACACCTATCGCGGCACCGTCAGGCAGGCTCGCCGGGCGCGAAATACGTTCGCTCGTGGTACAGCAGTGGTGAGTCGTCTTCGCCGAGCTCGCCCTGCTCGATCTGAACGACGACGACGGCGTTCGTGTGCACCGGGAAGCGCTCGACGATCCTGCCGATCATCCAGCTCGTCACATCCTTGATGATCGGGAGACCGTGCGGTCCCGGATACCAGTGGTCGCCGACGAAGCGCTGGGTGTTCTCGGCGGAGAGCTTCTGGGCTACGGCACGGTTGCGCACGCCGAGCGTGTGGATGACCAGTCGATCGGTCTCGGCGAGAGCGGGCCAGCTGGACGCGCTCCTGGCGATGTTGAATGTGGCAAGCGGCGGCACGGCCGCCAGCGAAGCCAGGGAGGTCGCCGTGAACCCGACAGGGTTTCCGTGGGTATCGAGCGCTGTGATGATCGCGACGCCCGCCGCATGCCGTCGGAAGCTCTGCCGGAAGGCCGCCAGGTCAGGGGTGACGTCGGGCTCCACCCGGTCGGAGGGCAGCCTGTTGTCGGGGAGCGCGAAGCTGTTCATACACATGCACGAAGCAGTCGGTGCCTCATGGTTATTCCTTGCCTGTGGAGGGAACGGGGCACGAAGGCCGGAACGGATAGGCTTGACGGGCCATGATGCAGACCATCGATCTTCGCGGAATCCAGCCTAATTGCGCCGACTTCACCAGTCTGGTGCCGCGGCCTGCCGTCGATGTCAGTGTTGCACTGCATGTCGCGACCGACCTCATCGACGACGTTCGGGCCCGCGGCCGCGAGGCACTCGACGAGCAGGCCGAGAAGTTCGACGGCGGCCGTGCGAACACGATTCGCGTGCCGGCCACGGAGATCGAGGCAGCGGTCCGGGCGCTTCCGGCGGATGTCCGGGAGGCGCTCGAAGAAGCGATCGTCCGCGTCCGTCGGGCCACCGCCGCTCAGGTCCCCGCAGAGGCGACGACGACGATCGGTCCCGGTGCCTCCATCGTGCAGCGGTGGCAGCCCGTGGCCCGCGCCGGGTTGTACGTGCCGGGCGGCAAAGCCGTCTATCCGTCCAGCGTGATCATGAACGCAGTGCCGGCCCAGGTCGCCGGCGTCGGTTCGATCGCCCTCGCGAGTCCGCCGCAGCGCGCGTTCGGCGGCGCTGTGCATCCGACCATCCTCGGCGCGGCCGGACTGCTCGGCATCGACGAGGTCTACGCCATGGGTGGTGCGGGAGCGATCGGTGCGCTCGCATACGGAGTCGCGGACATCGGCCTCGATCCTGTCCAGGTCATCACGGGTCCCGGCAATATCTATGTCGCCGCAGCGAAGCGGGTGGTGCGCGGCCAGGCCGGCATCGACTCGGAGGCGGGCACGACCGAGATCCTGGTCATCGCAGACGAGACCGCCGATGCGACCCTCGTGGCCGCAGACCTCGTAAGCCAGGCCGAACACGATGAGGCGGCGGCGGCGGTTCTCGCCACCGACAGTCCAGCCCTCGCTGACCAGGTCATGCGCGAACTCGAGCGCCTCGTTGCGACTACGCGGCACTCCGAACGGGTTGCGACCGCCTTGTCCGGTCCCCAGTCGGCGATCGTCCTCGTGGACGACCTGGCGGCCGCGGCGGTCTTCAGCAACGCGTACGGACCCGAACACCTCGAGATCCAGACGGCGGAACCCGAGGCTGTACTCTCGCAGATCGAGAACGCCGGTGCGATCTTCATCGGAGCGCACTCGCCGGTGAGCCTCGGTGACTATCTCGCCGGCTCGAACCACGTGCTGCCGACCGGCGGACAGGCGCGGTTCTCACCCGGGCTCGGGGCGTATACGTTCCTTCGACCCCAGCAGGTGATCCGCTACGACAAGGATGCGCTCGGCGTGGTGGCACAGCGCATCGTCGCCCTGTCTGGTGCAGAAGACCTCCCGGCCCATGGCGAGGCGGTCACCGCCCGCTTCCGGGCGGACCACTAGACCTGCACCGCCGTCGGCGGATGAGAAGCGAACTCGGTTAGGATTCGAGCACCATGTTCTGCCCTTTCTGCCGTCATCCGGACTCCCGAGTCATCGACTCACGCACGAGCGACGACGGGATGTCGATCCGCCGCCGCCGGCAGTGTCCCGAATGCGGCCGGCGATTCAGCACGACCGAGACGGCCAGCCTGAGCGTGATCAAGCGCAGCGGAGTGGCAGAGCCGTTCAGCCGGGAGAAGATCGTGAGCGGCGTCCGAAAGGCCTGCCAGGGGCGACCGGTGACCGACTCGGACCTCGCCGTGCTGGCCCAGAAAGTCGAGGAGACCATCCGGTCGACCGGCGCGTCCCAGATCGACGCGAACGACATCGGACTGGCCATCCTGCCGCCGCTGCGGGAACTCGACGAGGTGGCGTACCTGCGATTCGCGAGCGTGTACCAGGGGTTCGATTCGCTCGACGATTTCGAGGATGCGATCACTCAGCTACGTGTCGAGCACGGATCCGAGCGCGTCGACGCTTCCAACTGAGCCACTCGCTCCGGGTCCCGGTACGCTGACACAGGCATGTATCGCACACTCTTCTCCCTCGTCCTGTCGAAGCTCGATCCCGAGCGAGCACACCATCTGGCATTCGTCGTGATCCAGGCGTTGCCCACCCTCGGATTCGGACGGCTGGTGCGCCGTTTCACGCGCCCGGATCCATCGCTGAAGACGAACACCCTCGGACTCGAGTTCGACTCGCCGTTCGGTGTCGCCGCCGGATTCGACAAAGACGGCAAGGCGGTCGTCGGGCTCGGCCAGCTCGGTTTCGGCCATGTCGAGGTGGGCACGATCACCGCGATCGCCCAGCCGGGGAACGAGAAGCCACGGTTGTTCCGGCTCATCCCGGACCGGGCTGTCATCAACCGGATGGGCTTCAACAACGGGGGAGCGTCAGCGGCGGCCGATCGTCTGAGCAAGACGGCGCGGAGAACTGATCGCCCCGTTCTCGGCGTGAACATCGGGAAGAGCCGGGTCGTCGCCGTCGACGATGCCACCGAAGACTACCTGGCGAGCGCACGTGCACTCGCGCCGGTGGCCGACTACCTCGTGGTCAACGTCAGTTCGCCCAACACACCAGGACTGCGCGGTCTCCAGGAGCTCGAACAGCTGGAGCCGCTGCTCTCGGAGGTCAAGGCGGTAGCCGTGCGCGTTCCCCTTCTGGTGAAGATCGCCCCCGACCTCACCGACGACCAGGTCGAGAAGATCGCCGGCCTGGTCGTGCGGATCGGGCTGGACGGGATCATCGCCACGAACACGACGATCTCGCGTGATGGCTTGCGCACGGACGCGGCCGTCGTCGAAGCGGCCGGCGCAGGCGGTCTCTCCGGTGCACCGCTCGCCCCGCGGTCCCTCGAAGTGCTGCGCCTGATCCGATCCATCGTCCCAGCCGAACTCTGCGTGATCTCCGTCGGGGGAGTGGAGACCGCCGCCGACGTCGTGGAACGGCTCGCTGCCGGAGCAACCCTCGTTCAGGGCTACACGGCATTCCTGTACCGTGGGCCGCTCTGGGCGCGCCAGATCAACCGTGGCCTCGTCGCCCACCGTGACCTCGACGCCAACCGCGGCGCCGTCGACCGCTGAGCCGACGAGTCCATTGGGCCCGATCGTGCTGTTCAGGCTTCCGGAGTGCCCTGGTGGAAGCGCAGGCGCCAGCGTCCGTCGACGCGGACCCAGAGGGAGCTGCGCAGGGCGGAGCCGCGCGAGTCGGACGTCCGCGCGGTCAGCAGTATCGCATCCGTGGCCACCTGCTCGCTCCCGAGAAGCTCGAAGTCGACACGTTCTGTTTCCTGACCCGTGAGTTCGTTGACGATAGCGTCGCGGCTCCAGAGACGCCCGGAGCTCCCGATCTCTTCGAAATCGGCGTGCAGGATGGCCGCGGTGCGCGACGAATCCGCTCGCACGGCCGGGTCGAGCAGTTCGCGTTCGAGGAGAACCACCTGGTCCCGATCGTCGGGAGCCGCGATGAACTCCTCGTCGCCGAAAAGGTCCAGCTGGGTGGTCGTGGCTTTGGCGGCGGCGGGCACTTCGGGGCCGGTTTCGGCGGCCCCGAACCCCGCAGGCGTGGTCGTGCCAGGATGGGCCCCGGTTCCAGCGTGTGCCTCGCCTCCGCGCCCCGGCCATCCCGGTCCGATCGGAATCGGTGACCCGTTCTGGTAGGCGGTCGCTACCGCGCGTGCCCGCACATCCGCTGCTTCGTTCAGCTCATGACCGGCGTGGCCCTTCACCCACTCGAAGGTATACGTCCTCCCGATCGTCGCGCGGTCGAGCCGCTCGAGGAGCTCCCGGTTGAGCACGGGTTTGCCGTCCGCTTTGCGCCAGCCGCGGCTCTTCCACCCCGGGATCCACTTCGTGACGGCATTGATCACGTACTGGCTGTCGCACAGGATGCGCAGGTCGTCGTCGAGATGCGCGGTCGCATCGAGCAGGTCGATGACCGCCATCAACTCACCCTGGTTGTTCGTGCCGTGCGGCCAGCCGCCGGCCGCCCAGGTGGAGTCGTCGACGTACCACGCCCATCCGGCGGGACCGGGATTACCGAGGGCAGAGCCGTCCGCAGCAGCGACGATCGTCACGGTCAGCTGGGGTACTGTCCGCGCTTGACCTGCGGCTTCGGCAGACGGATGACACGCAGCTGCAGTGCGCGCATCGCTGCGTACCAGCGCACGCCCTTCTCGACCTTCGAGGCACCGAACTTGGCGCCGAGACGCCTGCGGACCATGAACCCGAGGAAGAAGCAGTCCAGTACGGCGATGATGAAGAACGCCCAGAGCGCGATGATGCCGTACAGCTGGACGTCGCGCTGCGGGAAGAACGTCAGCACGATGACGAGCAGCATGACCGGGATCATGAATTCGCCGATATTGAAGCGTGCATCGACGAAGTCGCGCACGTAGCGTCGCTGAGGACCGCGGTCGCGGACCGTGAGGTACTTGTCGTCACCGGCCGCCATGCCGACGCGGGCGCGCTCACGGGCCTCGGACGTCTTGATGCGCGCCTGGCGGGCGGCCTCTTTGCGGTCGTTCGGCACGAGGGGGCGCTTGCGTGCCGCCTCCTGCTGGCGGCGGGTCGGTGTCGGGGCTCCCTTGCCCGCGATCCGTGCCGCTGTCTCTTCTGCGGTCTCCTGGACCGGCTGGTTCGCCGGAGCGGTCGTGCCCGGCGTTGTGTCTCGTTTTGCCACGGTAAGCCCTCGATCGGTGTCCGCTTAAGATTACCTGCATGATGAACCCCCCACAGACGAATGATCCACAGCCGACTACGCCGGGAACGAACGGCGCCGATCCGGCCGCCCTCGAGGCGCGGGTGCGAGCTGCGGTCGAGGGCGGCATCCCGTCGACGATCGCCGACCTCTCGAACCTCGTCCGCATCCCATCGGTCTCGTGGGCGGCGTTCGACGCGGAGAACGTCGTGTCGAGCGCGCGTGCCGTGGCAGCGCTGCTCGAGGGGACGGGAGCCTTCGAAGCGGTGCGCGTGGCCCAGGCGCCGATCGGCGATGGCCCCGAGCTCGGTCAGCCGGCCATCCTCGCGACGCGTGCAGCCCGAAACGGGCGCCCGACAGTCCTGCTTTACGCACACCACGACGTGCAGCCGCCCGGCCGTGGCGAGGACTGGGAGACGTCGCCGTTCGAGCCGACCGTGCGCGGTGACCGCCTCTACGGGCGGGGCGCGGCCGACGACAAAGCCGGTGTCATGGCGCACGTCGCGTCGGTCCGCGCCCTGCTCGAGGCGCACGGCGACGATTTCGACCTCGGTCTCGCCGTGTTCATCGAGGGGGAGGAGGAGTTCGGCTCCCGGTCGTTCGCGAACTTCCTCGAACTGAACCGCGACGCTTTGGCGGCCGACGTGATCGTCGTGGCCGATTCCGACAACTGGGATCTCGACACCCCCGCACTCACCGTCGGCCTGCGCGGGAACGTCACATTCCGCCTGACCGTCAAGACGCTCGGCCACGCGTCGCATTCCGGCATGTTCGGGGGCGCGGTCCCGGATGCGATGCTCGCCATGATCCGGCTGCTGTCGACGCTGCACGCGCCGGACGGTTCGGTCGGCGTCGACGGCCTGGCGGAGCACGACGGCGAGACGCCGGCATACGACGAGAAGCAGCTCCGCCACGAGGCCGCCCTCCTGGACGGAGTCACCCCTGTGGGATCGGGTACGATTCTGAGCCGCATCTGGTCGAAGCCGTCGATCACGGTCACCGGCATCGACGCACCCAGCGTGGCCAACGCGTCCAACACCCTGGCGCCGTCGGTGGCGGTCCGCATCAGCGCGCGGATCGCGCCCGGGCAGAAGGCGTCGGACGCCTACGCCGCTCTCGAACGCCACCTGCGCGCGAACGCACCGTTCGGAGCGCACATCGAGATCGACGATGTGGACCTCGGCGACCCGTTCCTGGTGGACACGTCCGGCTGGGCTGTGGCGGAGGCCAAGCGGGCGATGGCGGATGCGTGGGGCGCCGATCCGGTCGAGATGGGCGTCGGCGGCTCCATCCCCTTCATCGCAGATCTCGTGCGCGTCTTTCCCGGCGCGCAGATCCTCGTCACCGGGGTCGAGGATCCGGATTCGCGTGCGCACAGCCCCAACGAGTCGCTGCACCTGGGCGTGTTCAAGCGGGCAGTGCTGACCGAAGCGCTCCTGCTTTCGCGGCTGGATCGGCGCACGACGGAATGATCACGGCGACTTTCGAGTTTTCCGACGTAGAATCTCGGTAGATTTCGATCGACACCCTTCACAACTCGTCAGGAGCGCTATGACCGACACGACACTCGCTGAGACCCGAGCCCACGGCGTGGGCCTCACGGACACGGCCGCCGGCAAGGTGCGGAGCCTGCTCGAGCAGGAGGGCCGTGATGACCTCCGCCTGCGCGTCGCGGTGCAGCCCGGCGGATGCTCCGGCCTCATCTACCAGCTGTACTTCGACGAGCGCATGCTCGACGGAGACGCGACAGTGGACTTCGACGGCGTCGAGGTCATCGTCGACAAGATGAGCGTGCCGTACCTCGATGGCGCGACGATCGACTTCGAGGACACGATCCAGAAGCAGGGGTTCACCATCGACAACCCGAATGCATCGGGAAGCTGCGCCTGCGGAGACTCTTTCCACTGAGTCCGCAATACCACAAGAATCCGGTCAGGGCCGTCCTTCGGGGCGGCCCATTCTGGTTCATTCCGGCGTGTGTCTCGGAGTAGGGTAGATACGGTCAATACAGTTGCTTCTGAACTGTTCACGAGTCTCTCGAAAGGTCACCGGTGCGTCACAATCGTCGTCTCCGATGGGCTGCTATTCCGATCGCAGCGACACTTGCATTCGTACTGGCAGGGTGCACCGAAGCCCAGCTCCACGGATTCCTGCCCGGCTTCCAGGCCGGACAGCCACCCGTGACGAACCACACAGAGCGCATCAGCGGCCTCTGGGTGACGAGCTGGATCGTGCTGCTGGTCGTGGGTGTGATCGTCTGGGGCCTCGTGATCTGGGCGGTCATCGTCTATCGCCGCCGCAAGGGACAGACCGGCCTTCCCGCGCAGTTGCGCTACAACATGCCGATCGAGATCTTCTACACGATCGTCCCGCTGATCCTCGTCCTCGGTTTCTTCGCGTTCACGGCGCGCGACCAGGAAGCAATCGAGCAGCCGTACGCAAATCCCGACATCAAGATCCACGTCCTCGCCAAGCAGTGGGCATGGGACTTCAACTACGTCAACGAGAACGTCTACGACCCGGGAATCCAGGCCCAGCCCGACGACGCGAGCTCGACGCCGGGAACCGTCGAGGAGAGCAAGATCCCGACGCTCTATCTCCCCGAGAACAAGACGGTCACGATCATCCTCGACTCGCGCGACGTGATCCACTCGTTCTGGGTACCGGCGATGCTCTACAAGAAAGACGTCATCCCGGGCAAGACGAACTACATGTACTTCAGCACGACCAGCCGTACGGGAACGTTCGTCGGAAAGTGCGCGGAGCTCTGCGGCGAGTATCACTCGGCGATGCTCTTCAACCTGAAGATCGTCCCGCAGGCAGAGTACGACGCGCACATCCAGTCCCTGCGTGACAAGGGATACGAAGGCCAGCTCGGCATCGAGTACGACCGCAACAACAACCTGCCCGGCACCACCGCGCCGAAGGTAAACCAGTAGGGGCATCCATGACTACGACGACAGCACCCGCTCCCGCATCGACGGCGACCCCGCTCCCCAAAGCCACTCAGGCGTTCAATGCCGGCAAGGTGGAGCGCAAGGGCAACCTCCTGGTCAGCTACATCACCTCGACCGACCACAAGACGATCGGTTACCTGTACCTGGTGACCTCGTTCCTGTACTTCCTCATCGGTGGCGTGATGGCGCTGATCATCCGCGCCCAGCTCTTCGAACCCGGCCTCCAGGTCGTCCAGACGAAAGAACAGTACAACCAGCTGTTCACCATGCACGGCACGATCATGCTCCTGATGTTCGCGACGCCGCTCTTCGCCGGATTCGTGAACGCACTGATGCCGCTCCAGATCGGCGCGCCCGACGTCGCCTTCCCGCGGTTGAACGCGCTTGCGTACTGGTTCTACAGTTTCGGTTCGCTCATCGCCGTCGCGGGATTCCTGACCCCGCAGGGTGCGGCTTCGTTCGGATGGTTCGCTTACGCGCCACTGAACAGCACGACGTTCTCGCCCGGGGTGGGCGGCAACCTCTGGGTGCTCGGCCTCGGCCTCTCCGGTTTCGGAACGATCCTCGGTGCTGTGAACTTCATCACGACGATCATCACCATGCGGGCCCCGGGCATGACGATGTTCCGCATGCCGATCTTCACCTGGAACGCCCTCGTCACCTCGATCCTCGTGCTCATGGCGTTCCCGGTCCTCGCTGCCGCGCTCTTCGCCCTCGCAGCCGACCGCGTCTTCGACGCGCACATCTATGACGCGGCCAATGGCGGTGTGCTGCTCTGGCAGCACCTGTTCTGGTTCTTCGGACATCCTGAGGTGTACATCATCGCCCTGCCGTTCTTCGGCATCGTTTCAGAGGTGTTCCCTGTCTTCAGCCGCAAGCCGATCTTCGGATACAAGACCCTGATCTACGCGACGATATCCATCGCCGCCCTCTCCGTCACCGTGTGGGCTCACCACATGTACGTGACCGGGTCGGTCCTGCTCCCGTTCTTCTCGCTGATGACGATGCTCATCGCGGTGCCGACGGGTGTGAAGATCTTCAACTGGATCGGAACGATGTGGCGTGGCTCAATCACGTTCGAGTCGCCGATGCTCTGGGCGATCGGGTTCCTCATCACGTTCACGTTCGGTGGTCTCACCGGAGTGATCCTGGCCTCGCCGCCGCTCGACTTCCACGTGTCCGACACCTACTTCGTCGTGGCCCACTTCCACTACGTCGTCTTCGGGACCGTCGTCTTCGCGATGTTCTCTGGTTTCTACTTCTGGTGGCCGAAGTGGACCGGCAAGATGCTCAACGACCGACTCGGCAAGTGGCACTTCTGGTTGCTCTTCATCGGCTTCCACACCACGTTCCTGATCCAGCACTGGCTCGGCGTCATCGGTATGCCGCGACGGTACGCGACCTACCTGCCCCAGGACGGCTTCACCTGGATGAACCAGGTATCGAGTATCGGCGCTGGAATCCTCGCCGTCTCGATGATCCCGTTCTTCGTGAACGTGTATCTGACGGCTCGCAACGCTCCGCGCGTGACGGTGAACGACCCGTGGGGCTACGGACGATCGCTCGAGTGGGCGACCAGCTGCCCGCCGCCCCGGCACAACTTCACCTCGATTCCCCGCATCCGCAGCGAATCGCCGGCGTTCGACCTCAACCATCCGGAGGCGGGTATCCCGCTCGGGATCGGGGCCGGAAAAGACGCGCCGGACGCCCCCCTGTACGACCTCGACAGCGAGAAGGTGAAGTGACATGAGGGCAAACGCGAACTTGTTCTGGATCCTCGCCGGGTTCTTCTTCCTCTCGGCCGCCCTCTATACCGTCTGGAGCCTGCTGTATTACGGCAAGGTTGAGTGGGTCGGCACCGTCGCGCTCACGCTGAGCACGATCCTGGGATCGTTCCTCGCCTTCTACATCGGCCGGTCGCACTCGTCGCAGGGTGGAGAGCTGCCTGAGGACCGCCTGGATGCGAACGTGGATGACGGTGATCCCGAGCTCGGGCACTTCAGCCCGTGGAGCTGGTGGCCGATCGCACTCGCATTCGGCGCAGGTCTTGTGGTTCTCGGACTGGCGGTCGGATTCTGGATCGCCTACATCGGGGTGGCATTCACCATCGTCTGCCTGGTCGGCTGGACCTACGAGTACTATCGCGGATACTTCGCGCGCTGATCGTCAGTCGCACGGTACGAGGTGCGGGCCCAGGATCGTCGAGCTTAACTCGGCGGCCGCGGACTCGCACCTCGATTCCGTTAAGTCCGTCCCGCGTGTCAGCGCGGTTTGAAAGCGAGAACGTCGACGGCCGCAGTGACGGTCGAACCGGCGATCGCAGCGACCTCTGCGGCGCTCCTTGTTTCCGAGCCCGCGGCCAGGACGTGATGGGCCGACGGTCCCATCGCAACAAGCGCGTCCGCGAGCGCCAGCTCGTATGGAATGTCGAACACGACCTCGGAGCTGCCCGCAAGGGTGAAGAGGGCGCTGGTCGAATCAAGGAGCGTTCGTGCTTTTTCCGTCGGCACACCGAGCAGTCGCCCAGCCTTGCGGAGTTCCTGCAGGTGCTCCGATCGGGGTACGACCACGGCGAGCAGGCCGCCAGGCGCGAGGATGCGGTGGAATTCGGGCAGGTTGCGCGGAGCGAAGACGTTCAGGATGATATCGGCGATCCCGTCGCGAATCGGCAGCGGCTGCCAGGTGTCGGCAACGACTCCATCGATCGATGCTGAATCGCGTACTGCTCGCGCAATGGCGGCAGGGGAGAGGTCCAGTGCCAGGCCTCTGGCCTCCGGCGAGCTCGCGAGAACGGAACGCAGGTAGTAGCCGGTCCCAGCGCCCGCGTCGACGATGCGGCGTGGCGCCGTGGTCGTGGTCGTGGTCGCGGTGAGGATCGCAGTGATCGCTTCGACGATCGGTCGATAGGTTCCTCGCTCGAGCACGCGCGCACGGGCATCCAACATCGCGGCGGTGTCGCCGACGACATGCGACCGGGGACCGATAAGGGTCACATAACCGCGCTTGTTGATGTCATGCCGGTGGCCGTTCACGCAGCCCAGAACGGTCACTGAGGTGGCTGTCAGCGGTTCGTTGCACACCGGGCAGAGGAGCCACTCTGCGAGCGTCTCAGCGGACATCCGGTCTCCTCCCACGCGCGACCAGCGTTGAACGACGAATGCGCCGGTGCGATTGAGATCGCAGCCGGCGCATTCGCGCAGTTCGACAGGTCAGTGGTGGCCCGAACTGGACTCGAGCTCGCCCTTGGTCGGAGGCAGGATCCGGTCTTCGAAGAACCACCGCGAGAGCCCGGACCGCATCCGCGTTCCGAGGGTGATCTTCCCCTGCTTGTTCGGACGGATCATCAGCGGCTCGTAGGTGTCGAAGCTGACCAGACGCCAGCGCTCGTACTCGTCGAGGGGCTCGTGAACCTCGATGAACTCGCCACCGGGGAGCTTGACGATACGACCGGACTCGAAGCCGTGGAGAGCGATCGAGCGGTCCTTCTTCTGAAGGGCGATGCACACGCGCTTCGTGATGAAGTAGGCGATGAACGGGCCGAGGACCGCCATGGCCTGGATGGTGTGGATCACTCCTTCCATCGTCACCTTGAAGTGCGTCGCGATGATGTCCGAGCTCGCGGCAGCCCACAGGGCCGCGTAGAACGTGACACCGGCCGCCCCGATCGCAGTGCGCGTCGCCGCGTTCCGTGGACGGTCGAGCAGGTGGTGCTCACGCTTGTCGCCGGTGATCCAGGCTTCGATGAACGGGTAGAACATCACCAGCACGATGAAGATGCCGATGGCCACGAGCGGGACGATGATGTTGAACGACCACGTTCGGTTGAGCCAGACGAACTCCCAGCCCGGTGGTATCAATCGCAGGGCGCCGTCGGCGAATCCGATGTACCAGTCCGGCTGCGTTCCTGCGGAGACGGGCGACGGGTCGTATGGACCGTAGTTCCAGATCGGGTTGATCGTGAACAGCGATGCGATCAGGGCGATGACACCGAAGATGATGAAGAAGAACCCGCCGGCCTTGGCCGCGTAGACCGGAAGGACCGGGTAGCCGACGACGTTGCCTTCGGTTCGACCCGGTGCCGCGTACTGGGTGTGCTTGTGGATCACGACGAACACCAGATGCAGCCCGATGAACGCGACCACCAACGCAGGCAGGAGCAGGATATGCAGCGTGTAGAGACGGCCGACGATCGCCGTTCCGGGGAACTCACCGCCGAACAGCAGGAACGAGGTCCAGGTTCCGATGACCGGGATGCCCTTGACCAGCCCATCGATGATGCGCAGGCCGTTGCCCGAGAGCAGGTCGTCGGGGAGCGAGTAACCGGTGAAGCCTTCGGCCATCGCCAGGATGAACAGCGTGAAGCCGATGACCCAGTTGAGCTCGCGGGGTTTGCGGAATGCGCCCGTGAAGAAGATGCGGAGCATGTGCAGGCCGATCGCGGCCACGAACAGCAGAGCTGCCCAGTGGTGGATCTGGCGCATGAGCAGGCCGCCGCGAATCTCGAACGAGATGTTGAGCGTGCTCGACATGGCTGCGGACATCGAGACGCCCTTGAGCGGTACATACGAGCCGTTGTAGACGACCTCGGCCATCGAAGCCTGGAAGAAGAACGTCAGGAACGTTCCCGTCAGCAGGATGACGATGAAGCTGTAGAGCGCGACCTCGCCGAGGAGGAACGACCAGTGGTCGGGGAAGATCTTGCGCCCGAACTCCTTGACCGCGCCGGAGATGCTGGTGCGGTCCTCGATGTAGTTCGCCGCGGCGGCGGTGAAGCCGCCCTTCTTCGCAGGGGTGGCCGTCGTGGGGCCTTCGAAATGTGCCGCAGACGATGCGGCTGCTGACGTGGTCAACTGCGCTCCCAGAAGCTCGGCCCTACAGGCTCGGTGAAGTCACTGCGTGCAATGAGGTAACCCTCGGAGTCGATCGTGATCGGCAGCTGCGGAAGCGGCCGCTTGGCGGGTCCGAAGATCACTTCGGCCTCGTGCGTGATGTCGAACTGCGACTGGTGGCACGGGCACAGCAAGTGGTGGGTCTGCTGCTCGTACAGTGCAACCGGGCAGCCGACATGGGTGCAGATCTTGGAGTACGCGACGATGCCGTCGTAGTTCCAGTCCTTGCGGGCGGGGGAGACGTGGAGGTCTTCCGGCTTGAGGCGCATGAGCAGTACGGCCGCCTTGGCCTTCTGCTCGAGTGCGTCCTCACGTTCGTTGAGTCCCTCGGGGATGACGTGGAATGCGGAACCGAGGGTGACGTCGGCGGCCTTGATGGGCGTGCCCGATGGGTCGCGCGTCAGGCGGGTGCCCTTCTTCCACATGGTGTGGGAGAGAAGGGTGACGGGGTTCTCATTCTGCGGTGCGAGACCGCGGAACAGGACGACAGCGGGGAGTGGGAAGACCACGAGTGCGCCGATGAGGCTGTTGCGGATGAGCGTGCGCCGGTTGAATCCGGACTCCTCGTCGGCGATGCGGAGGATCTCCGCAGCGCGCTCGGTCGTCTGCTCCTTGCCTCGCGTGGAGTGGCGGAGGTCGATGCCCTCGCGCTCGTGCATGAGCGCCTTGCCCCAGTGGACGGCGCCGATGCCGATGGCGAGCAGAGCGAGCGCGATCCCGAGGCCG
The DNA here is from genome assembly GCF_055231915.1 of Leifsonia sp. Ger2509. Lineage (NCBI taxonomy): Bacteria > Bacillati > Actinomycetota > Actinomycetes > Micrococcales > Microbacteriaceae > Leifsonia > Leifsonia sp. Ger2509. The sequence goes on along the minus strand of NZ_JBUYVB010000003.1, from coordinate 475,107 downwards.
ATGAACATGTTGTTCAGGTGAACGGACCCAGGGTCGTTGTCTTCGATCGGGAACGCCATGTATGCGGCGATCGCCCAGACGCTGCCTGCGATGGACAGGTAGAAGAGCGTGTAGATCACCCGCTCGGCCCGACGAGCCTTCTTCGGGTCGATGTCGGTGACCCGCATGCGGTGCGGCGGGAAGCCCGGGTTCTCCACACGGTCGCTGAGGATGACCGCGGTGCCGGGGTCACCATCCCTGTGGACTTCGACGGCCGACGAGCTGGCAGGTGTCAGCTCGTGTCCGCCGTTATCGTCCTGTGCCATTGTTCTCCTTCGTGCGCTGTGTCATGTCAAGTACCGGCTAGTTAGACTTCGCCGTGATCCATACGGTCAGCGCGATGACGGCGCCGACTCCGAAGATCCAGAGGAAGAGGCCCTCTGCCACCGGGCCGAGCGAACCGAGCTCGAAGCCGCCGGGGGACTGGTTCTTCTCGATGTACTTGAGGTACGTGATGATGTCGGCCTTGCCTTGCGGCGAGATGTTCAGGTCGTTGAACACGGGCATGTTCTGCGGGCCGGTGACCATGGCCTCGTAGATGTGCTGCGCGCTGACGCCCTTCAGCGACGGTGCGTACTTGCCCTCGGTGAGAGCACCGCCCGCGCCGGCGACGTTGTGGCACATCGCGCAGTTGACGCGGAAGAGCTCACCGCCGTTCGCTGCATTGCCGTTGCCCTGAAGCAGTGACTCGTCGGGGATCGCCGGCCCCGGGGCGAGCGAGGCGACGTAGTCGGCGAGCGCCTTGATGTCGGCCTCGGTGAACTGCACCGGCTTCTCCTGGGCCTGTGGGCCCTGCATCGCCATCGGCATGCGACCGGTGCCGACCTGGAAGTCGACCGCCGCTGCGCCGACGCCGATGAGGCTCGGACCGTTGGTCGTTCCGGTCGCGTTCAGACCGTGACAGGTGGCGCAGTTGGCCTGGAAGAGCTTCTTGCCCTGGTCGACGGACTCCTGCGACGCTACGGTCGGCTCAGCCGAGGCCGTCGAGGTGTTGAACGCCGCGTAGGCTCCACCGGTCAGACCCAGTCCGATCGCGATCAGTGCGATCGTGGCCAGCGGGTGCCTGCGCCCGGCCTTGCGGGTCTGCCGACGAGGTCCGGCAGGTGTGTGCGTTTTTGCGCGCATGGTGGTGAGGTCTGCTCCTGATTCCTATTTGAGAACGTAGATGACCAGGAAGAGCCCGATCCAGACGACGTCGACGAAGTGCCAGTAGTACGAAACGACGATGGCGCTCGTCGCTTCTTTGTGCCCGAAGGTCTTAACCGCGAAGGCGCGGCCGATGACGAGAAGGAAGGCGATGAGACCACCGGTGACGTGCAGACCGTGGAAGCCGGTGGTGAGATAGAACGCCGAGCCATACGAATTGGAGCTGAGGGAGATGCCCTCACTGACGAGCGTGGCGTACTCCATGATCTGACCGGCGACGAAGACGGCGCCGAGGGCGTACGTGAGCGTGAACCACTCGACCATGCCCCACTGACTGGGCCTCCAGCCGGTGGAGCGGGGCTGGAGGCGCTCGGCTGCGAAGACGCCGAACTGGCACGTGAACGAGCTCGAAACGAGGATGATCGTGTTCGTCAGCGAGTACGGAATGTTGAGGTGCGCAGTCTCGGCGGCCCACAGCGCCGGCGATGTCGAGCGCAGCGTGAAGTAGATCGCGAAGAGCCCCGCGAAGAACATGACCTCACTGCCAAGCCAGACAATGGTGCCGACGGCCACGACGTTGGGCCGGTTGATTGAGGGCGCACTCGCCGTAGGAGATATTGAGGTGCTCGTCACTGTTCCATTATGGCCGAAAAGGAGTCGGGGTTTTCTCATTCATCGGGCCTGTCTGGACCCTTTTTCCGGTTAGGCTTGCCTTAGTTCGCAGGCCCCAATGCGGTTGATCACAGCAGTGCGCCGCCTCAGTAGGATCGCTGTATGACGGAATCTCCGAGCTGGTCGTCCATCCTCACGTCACTTCTCGGTGGAGAAGACCTGAGTGTCGCCAACGCGGCATGGGCGATGGAGCAGGTCATGACCGGCAAGGCGACGAGCGCCCAGCTGGCCGGATTCCTCGTGGCGCTCCGCGCGAAGGGCGAGACGGTCGACGAGATCGTCGGTTTCCGCGACGCGATCCTCGAGCACGCCATCCCGCTTCCCATCGATCCGATGGCCCTCGACATCGTGGGAACCGGGGGCGATCGCTTCGGCACTGTCAACGTCTCCACCACTGCGGCCATCGTCGCCGCAGCTGCAGGCGTGCCCGTGATCAAGCACGGCAACCGCGCGGCGAGTTCGTCGTCCGGCTCGTCGGATGTGCTCGCGGCGCTGGGCATCGACCTCGGGCTGTCCGCCGAGAAGGTGGCAGAGGTCTTCGAGCGCACCGGGATCACGTTCGCGTTCGCATCCGCATTCCATCCCGGATTCGCCAACGCGGGGCCCGCGCGTGCTGAGCTCGGCATCCCGACCGTCTTCAACTTCCTCGGCCCGCTCTGCAATCCGGCGCGCCCGGAGGCATCCGCGGTCGGCGTCGCCCACCTCGACCGGGTGCCGCTCATCGTCGGAGTCTTCCAGACGCGTGGTGCGACGGCCCTCGTCTTCCGCGGCGACGACGGGCTCGACGAGCTGTCGACCACAGGGCACAGCCACGTGTGGGAGGTCTCACGCGGCCTGGTCACCGAACACGACATCGACCCGAGGGACCTCGGCATCCCACGGGCGACGATCTCCGACCTCCTCGGAGGCGACGCGGCCCACAACGCCGACGTCGTCCGTGCCGTGCTCGCCGGACAGGAAGGTCCGGTGCGCGACATCGTATTGCTCAACGCGGCGGCGGGGCTCGTATCGTACGAGCTCGCAGCCGACCCGTCGAGGGTCCAGGATGCCATCCTGGATCGGTTCCGTTCGAAAATGGCTGTCGCCGCCCAGGCGATCGACTCCGGGGCGGCCGCCTCGAAGCTCGAAGAATGGGTCGCGGCCACACGCTGAAAGGCAGGGTTTCAATGAAGAAGCTCATCAACGACGTCCCCGACGTCGTGGACGAGACCCTCGATGGGTTCGCCCGAGCGCACGCCGACATCGTCACGGTGTCCCATGATCCGCGGTTCGTCTCGAGAGCCGGCGGTGCTGTCCAGGGCAAGGTCGGCCTCGTCAGCGGCGGTGGCAGCGGGCACGAGCCCCTGCACGCCGGTTTCGTCGGTCGTGGCATGCTCGACGCGGCTGTCCCCGGCGAAGTCTTCACCTCGCCGACGCCGATGCCCATCGTCGGTGCGACCAAGGCGGCCGACGGAGGTGCAGGCGTCCTCCACATCGTCAAGAACTACACGGGCGACGTTCTGAACTTCGAGACCGCTGCCGATCTGGCCGGGGCAGAGGGGGTCACGGTGCGCTCCGTCGTCATCAACGACGACGTCGCCGTGCAGGACTCCCTCTATACAGCAGGGCGGCGTGGCGTTGCCGGAACAGTACTCGTCGAGAAGATCGCGGGCGCCGCTGCTGAGCGCGGTGACGACCTCGAAACCGTGACAGCGATCGCCGAGAAGGTCAACGGTCAGGTCCGGTCGATGGGGCTCGCTCTCGCCGCAGGGACCGTCCCGCACGCGGGCGAGCCGGGCTTCGAACTCGCCGACGACGAGATCGAGTTCGGTGTGGGCATCCACGGCGAGCCGGGGCGCGAACGCATCAAGCTGGAGTCCGCGGACTCGCTGACCGACCGTCTCATGTCGGCCATCCTCGATGACCTTCCTTTCGCATCCGGCGACAAGGTCCTCCTCTTCGTCAACGGGATGGGCGGAACCCCGCAGTCCGAGCTGTACATCGTGTTCCGCCGTGCCGCCGAGATCCTCGACGAGCGCGGCATCGCGTTGGAGCGTTCGCTCGTCGGCAGCCTTGTGACCTCCCTGGAGATGCAGGGCGTGTCGATCACGGTGCTCAAGCTCGACGACGAACTGACCGCCCTCTGGGACGCCCCGGTGAACACCCCTGCGCTCCGCTGGGGCGTCTGAGCGGCCGGCGCAGAAACGATGAGCGTTGCAGACACGAAGGGAGTGGCGGCATGAAGCTGGACACGAGATGGGTCGTGGCATGGATCGGAGCATCGGCGGCAGCGATCGCCGAGAACAAGGCGATGCTGAACCACCTCGACAGGGAGATCGGCGACGGCGACCACGGAGAGAACATGGATCGCGGTCTCTCCGCCGCCGTCACTGCCCTCGCTGCACTCCCGGAAGATGCGACACCGGCGGCCGCGCTGCGCTCCGTCGCGATGACGCTCATCTCGACGGTGGGCGGCGCATCCGGGCCGCTCTACGGAACGGCGTTCCTGAAGGCGGCGGAGCCGGTCGGCGACTCCGGTGAACTCGACGGAGCAGTCGTGGTCTCCATGTTGACGGCCGCGCGCGACGGGATCGTCTCCCGAGGCAAAGCGGAACTCGGCGACAAGACGATGGTCGATGCGTGGACGCCGGGTGTCGACGCGGCCCGGTCCGCTGCTGCGGAGGGGGTGTCCACGGGTGCCATCCTCGATGCAGCGGCGGCGGCCGCCGAAGCGGGAGCCGTCGCCACCGAACCGCTGGTCGCCCGGAAGGGGCGGGCGAGCTATCTCGGCGAGCGCTCAGCCGGGCATCGCGACCCGGGTGCCGAATCGACCGCGATCATCCTGCGCGCTGCGGCCACGGTGGCGAGCGATGACTGACGAAGACGCGGCCAGGGTGGGCATCGTCTTCGTCTCGCACAGTGCCGACCTGGCACGCGGCATCGTCCAGGTCGCGGGCCAGATGGCTCCGTCGGTCGCGCTTGTCGCGGCCGGCGGCACGGACGACGGAGGCGTGGGCACCAGTTTCGTGAAGGTCACTGAGGCGATCGATGAAGCCGATACGGGCGCAGGCGTGGTCGTGCTGAGCGACCTCGGCTCCGCGCTGATGATCGCGGAGACTGTGCACGACCAGCTTCCGGACAGCCGTCAGTCGCACATCGCCATCGTGGATGCGCCGTTCGTCGAAGCGGGAGTCGCTGCCGCCGTGGCAGCGGAGACCCGCGCTGACTTCGCCGCCGTCGTCGCTGCTGCGGAGGGGGCCAGGCAAGCGTGGGAGGGGCTGGACCCGAGCCGCGCCTCAGCGGCAGGTGGCGATTCGGGCGCCGCACCGGCGTCCACGGTGCGCTTCGTGCGCGAGGTGACCCTGCGCAACAAGGACGGACTTCACGCCCGGCCGGCGGCGGAGTTCGTCAAACTTGCGAACACCTTCGACGCGAAGGTCACCGTCAACGGCAAGGACGCGCGGAGCCTTCTCGGAATCATGTCGCTCGGGTTGAACGTCGGAGCCTCCGCGGAGATCGCGAGCACGGACTTGGGGGGCGAAGCCGCCGTCAACGCGCTGGCAGAACTGGTGGAGTCCGGGTTCGGCGACGCGTAGGCGTCGGCTACCGGGAGCCGAGAGGAGATCGTGAGATGAAGATCCGGGCCACAGTGGAAGCGCACGGCAAGACGGCGACGGGGGTCGAGGTGCCTGCATCCGTCGTCGAGCAGCTCGGGGGTGGGTGCCGTCCACCCGTGAGCGTGACCATCAACGGGTTCACGTATCGCAGCAGCGTCGCGTCCATGGGCGGCCGCTACCTCCTGGGGCTCAGCGCAGAGGTTCGGCAGAAGACCGGCGTCGCCGCCGGTGACACGATCGAGGTCGACCTCGAGTTGGACACCGCACCCCGCGAGGTCGAGGTGCCCGCCGACTTCGCCGAAGCCCTAGCAGCGAATCCGGGCTCCCGCACCGCGTACGACGCGCTCAACTACAGCAACAAGCGGAGGCTCGTGATGGCGATCGACGCCGCGAAGGCGGACGACACCCGCCGGCGCCGCATCGAGAAGACGGTCGCGGATCTCGAGGCGGGCACCGCGTAGCTCCGGGCATGACTTCCGGAAGCCGGGATCGGTCTCGCGGGAATCGGTGACAACGGGTGTGTGCTCGGACAGAATGAGCAGCATGGTCCGTCTGCTCATCCGAATCGCGATCTTCCTGGTCGCTGCCGCTCTCGGTCTGCTCGCAGCTGCGTGGCTGCTGCCCGGTTTCGGGCTCACCGCCGAAGGCTTCCTGATCACGATCGTCGTCTTCGCCATCGTCCAGGGCGTCCTGGCGCCCTTCATCGCCAAGGTGGCTGCGCAGCACGCTCGCGCGTTCCTCGGCGGCGTCGGCCTGGTCTCGACCTTCGTGGCGCTGGTGATCGCGTCGCTCTTCGCGGGCGGGCTGAGCATCACCGGATGGCAGACCTGGGTGCTCGCGACCATGGTCGTCTGGCTGGTGACGTCTCTCGCGACGTTCTTCCTGCCGATGGTCTTCCTCAAGAAGAAGGTCGCGGCGCTTCGCGGCTCCCGACCGGCCGTCTAGGAGGTCCGGTGGGGATGACGTTCATCCCACCGCGCCTGGATCGGAGGGTACAGCGCCTCCAGCGCGTTCGGCAGGGCCGCTTTGATGGCGCGTGTCTCGTCGTCGGCGAGCAGTTCTTCGGTATCGGACCGCAGAGCATCCATCGTCATGCGAGCCACGTCGTCCGGGTCGAGCTTCGCGACATGCACTCGCTCGGCCATCTCTGTGTCGATGAACCCGGCGTGCACCGCGACCACGAGGGTTCCCTGGCTGCGGAGCTCGACGCGCACGCCGTTCGTCAATGCCCAGGCCGCCGCCTTCGACGCTGCGTACGAACCTGTGGCCGCCGGGGTGACCCAACTCGCCGCCGAGAGCATGTTGACGATCGCGCCGCCGCCGTTGCGTTCGAGAACCGGGGCGAACGCGCGACACAGGGCCAGCATCCCGAAATAGTTGACCTCCATCTCGTCCCGTGCGCCGTCCGAGTCCGGGGCCGCGATGAAGGGACTCGTGCGCATGACGCCCGCGTTATTGACCAGGATCTGGACATCGCCGCACCGTTCGGCAGCGGCCTCGACCTGCGCGGGGTCGGTGACGTCGAGTTGCACGGGGATGAGGCGGGGGTCGGCGACCGATGAGAGGTCGCGGACTCCGGCATAGACGATCCGAGCGCCCGCGTCGATCAGCGCGGACGCGAACGCGCGACCGAGCCCGCGATTCGCCCCGGTGACCAGCGCGACCGAGTCCTGGATGCGCATCTGAGAGTCTCCTTCGACGACTGCTGCGAGCCTACGCCAGCCGGATGCCAGACTGGAGAGACCACGTTCTCCTGGAGGCACCCTGTACGACGTCGAATACGCGCGTTTCGACGCTGTCGGTCTTCGACAGCTGATCAGGGACGGGCAGGTGAGCCAGCGGGACGTCGAGGCCGCAGCACGGGATGCGCTCCGCACGGTCGACGAGGATCTCGGCGCTCTATCGCAGCCGCTCTTCGAGTCGTCGCTCGCGTACGAGCCCGGCGGCCCGTTCGCGGGCGTGCCGTTCGTGATCAAGGACAGCGGGCCGTTCGCGCGCGGCGTCTCGTTCGCCTACGGCAGTCGCGCAATCCGGGGCGTCGCCGACCAGGACCACGAGCTGATGCGACGCTTTCGCCGCGCCGGTCTCGCTGCCCTCGGGCAGACGTGCGCACCCGAACTGAGCCTGAACTTCGCGACCGAATCGCGGCTGCACGGCGTGACGCGCAACCCCTGGAACCTCGGGCGTGGCCCGGGTGGCTCGAGCGGAGGAGCAGCAGCACTGGTGGCGGCGGGCGCTGTGCCGATCGCGCACGGGAGCGACGGGGCAGGATCGATCCGGATCCCGGCAGCGTGCTGCGGTGTCGTCGGCCTCAAACCGAGCCGGGGCCGGACGACCGCCGGGCCCGACCTGCAACGCGGCGCGCCCATGGGCGTCGACTTCGCGCTCAGTCGCACGGTGCGGGACTCCGCCGTGCTGCTGGATGCGGTGGCGGCGTCGGGCGCGACCCTCGCTCCGCCTTCCCGGCCGTACAGCGAGCTCATCCGGGTCGACGCGGGTCGATTGCGGATCGGCTTCACCACGGCGACGTGGTCGCAGACCGCAGTGGACGCCGAGATCGCCGATGTTGCGCGGAGTGCGGCGGATGCGCTCGCCTGGATCGGCCATGACCTCTCGGAGGCCGCGCCGGCGGTCGACCAGCGCGCTGTCGTGGAGGCCGAGCTCCTCGCAGTGCACGCCGCCGGGCGTGCCCTCCTCGGTGCGCCACGCCAACCGGACTTCCGGAAGATGGAAGCGGTCTCGCGGGCGATCGTCGCAGAATCCGCAGGGATGACGGGTACGGACCTCGACGGATTCGCGGACGCGCAGCACCGTGTCACCGCGGCCGTCGAGCGTGTGTTCGAGAACCTCGATCTGCTGCTGACCCCGGTGACGACGGAGCTCCCTCTCGGCCACGGCACGCTCGACTACGATGACCCGCGCTGGACGGCACGGACCTGGCTCGAGCGCATCCTCGACTACGGACCGTTCACCGCGGCCTTCAACGTCTCAGGGAATCCGGCCATCAGCCTGCCCCTCGGCGAGTCGCACTCCGGCCTGCCGATCGGCGTACAGCTCGTCGCGCCGCTCGGCCGCGAAGACCTGCTTCTGCAGGTCGCCGCCCAACTCGAGCAGGTGATGCCGTGGGCGGCACGGCAGCCGGTGATCTTCGCCGGATGACGGCGGCCCGTCGTACAGTGCCTTCGGAGGGTGCGGAGCCTTCGAGGGAGGAACGGTCGTGCCGGAGAGCGTGCAGCAGTGGTGGACACGGCGCCAGTGGACCAAAGGAACGTCCGTTCCCTACGCGGTCGGTACATATCGCGTCGACTGGGAGCGCTACCCGACGCTCATCCGGCAATACCACCCCGACCTGAACTCGGGCATCGTCCTGAGCCAGGTGCCACCAGGCGCGGATGTCTACCTCGTCTGGGAGTGCGACAGCGGTCATCGATTCGCGGCGACGCCCGAGGAGCAGCGCAGCAGACCGGGCGGCTCGCGCCGCCGATCGACCTGGTGCCCCGAGTGTGCAGTCCTGGCCCAGCGTCGTCGTGCACCGCTCGGAGTCGTGCGTGAGCCCGTCCCTGCTTTCGCCTGTGGTCATCCACGCGATCCGCGCGCAATCGGCGCGCCGGAGCCGAGCGAACGGTGCGCCCTGTGCGTGCGGCTCGCCCAGGCGGGCCGCACGCGGGCGCAACTCGCACAACAGGCGGCGCCCGGACGCCGAGCCGAGCTGGAGACCGAGACGCGCGTCGATCGGCGCTACTCGTGGCTGTGCCCCCGCGGACATCCGTCGTTCGAGGCGAGGATCGACTCTGTCCTTCGGGGGAGGGGATGCCCGACTTGTCGCCACGCGGCCGCAGCAGCGGACACGTACGCAGTGGGTGAAGCGTTCGTGAGCCCGTGGGCCCCTCAACCCGCTTCAGCGGCCGAGGCCGGGCTTCGGCAGCGGCTCGGTCAGGTACTCGCCGTCGACCTCACCCTGAACGCCGTCAAGGTGGCGAAGCCCTTCTACACCCACATCGAGGTCTGGCCGGATGTCGTCATCGACGAATTGAAGGTCGCAATCGAATACGACACCACAGGCCGCGACGGTCTCGAGCATGTCGGTCGCCGTGAGCTGTCCGACCGGCGCAAGGACAGACTTCTGCGGGCGGTCGGTTGGGAGGTCGTTCGAATACGGTGCGGGAAACTGCAGCCGATCGGCCCATTCGATCTCACAGCTTCCGGTGTTTCCGACCTGCTGCTCACCAGGCTGCTCGATCGGCTCAGCGAGATCCGGGGCTCCCTGATCGTCGACGCGTACCGGGCCGTCCCTGACGTGCGAACGGGACGATTCCGGGGTGCCGAATCGACCGGTGCGCATGTCAGCGGTCGTCGGTAGCCTGATCCCAATTCGATGAACAAGGAGGCCCCCAAATGCCCACGCTTCTGAATCCCTACATCAGCTTCCGCGACAACGCGAAACAGGCGATGGAGTTCTACCAGACGGTCTTCGGCGGTGAACTCAACCTCAGCACGTTCGGCGACTTTCAGGCGAGCGACGATCCTGCCGAGAAGGACAAGATCATGCATGGTCAGCTGACCACGCCGAGCGGTCTGGTCCTGATGGGCGCTGATACTCCCAACCGCATGGACTACACCCCCGGCGACAACTTCTCCGTCTCCCTGAGCGGCGATGACGAGGCCGAGTTGCGCGGGTACTGGGAGAAGCTCGTCGTCGACGGAACGATCACCCAGCCCCTCGAGAAGGCTTCCTGGGGTGATAGCTTCGGGATGGTCACCGACAAGTTCGGCGTCGCGTGGCTGGTGAACATCGCCGGACCGCGACCGTAAGGCAGGAACACAGCGACGGAAGCCGCTCGCAGCCCGACGTCAGGCTAGCTGCCGACGATGACGCCGCGGGCGGCGAGGAAAGGCTGCGGATCGATGCGTTGTCCGTCGATCCGCACCTCGAAGTGCAGGTGACAGCCCGTGGATGCGCCGGTCGAGCCGACGAGAGCGATCGGCTGACCGGCGACCACGGCTTCACCCACGTGGACGAGGGTGCCACCGTTCTCGATATGTGCGTAGACGGTCTGCACGCCGTGCCCGTGGTTGATCATCACCCAGTTGCCGTATGTACCGTTCGGGCCGGTCGCTTCGACGGTTCCCGCCGAGGCCGCGACGATCCAGCTCGAGCACGCAGCCGCGATGTCGTCACCGTAGTGGAACGGCCCGGTACCGAGCGGTCGCGATGGCCGCGGGCCGTACACATCTGTGATCTCTCCATGCAGCGGATCGACCCAGGCGGCTTTTCCGAGTCTGCCGTCGTCGATGAAGCTGGGAAACCGGGTCACCGTTCCGGTGGACGCGACCTGCAGTTGCACGGACGCCACACTCGCCTCGGCCGAATCGACCGCCGCCGAAGCCGTGGCAACGGCCTGCTGGCTGCTCCCGACAGGAATCGCGCCGACAGCATCCTTCGCCTTGTCCGCCTGTGTGCGTAGTCCGCGTGCTACGACGGCATCGTGCTCAGCGCGGGCCGCCAACTCCGTCGGCGAAGCGCTCGCCCTCGCAAGCTGATCGAGGGAGCCGAGGCGCTGCAGGAGGTTGCCGCCGCTGCCCCCGAATATCGCGGCGAGCGGGTCTGTAGAGACGAGAGGGTTGCCTCCGTCGCGCACCGCACGCAGCAGAAGCCGCGCAGACGACCTCGCGGTCTGCTCAGCCGCCTCTGCACTCTTCTCTGTGCTTGTCGCAAGTTGATCGGCCTGGTCGAATTCGCTCTTCGTGGCCTGATACTCGGCGGAGGCGCTCGCATACGTCGCCCGAGCCTGAGCGAGCTGTGTGCTGCTGGCAGCCAACTCGGCTTCTAACTGGGCGGCCAAGGCGCTCAGCGCGGCACCCGAGCCCGACGGCGCCGGTGTCTGCGGTGCGGAGGCGTCGGGCGTTGTCGGTTCGTCGTCCGCAGGCTTGTGCGATGCCGGCGTGGGAGTAGGCGTCGGTGTGGGTGTCGGCGTCGGGGTGGGCGTCGGCGTCGGCGTGGGAGTGGGGGTCGGACCGGTGGTCGGCGTTGGGTCGGGCGTGGGGGTGGGCTTCGGCGACGGGTTTGTAGGGTCGGGGGTGGGCTTCGGCGACGGGTTTGTAGGGTCGGGGGTGGGCGTGGGCTGAGGGCCGCCCGACGGAGGTGTTGCCGGTTCGCAGCTGCCCCCAGTCTGATCGGTGCCGGCGGACGGGGTCGGCGTCGGCGTGGGCGTAGGCGTAGGGGTCTTGCCCGGCTCGGCGGTCGCAGTCGGCGAGACATCCGGTGGCGGGCAGGGTGCGCTGGCGACGGAGGGATCAGCGAATCCGAGCAGGCAGAGGGACGCGATGGCGCAGACCACTCCCGCGCGGCGAGGATACCCCCGTCGTGGACTCGTCAGGCCTTCTCGGCTGTCTCTGCGCGTGTGTGACATCGGTGAACCATCCACCAACCCCGATGACGCCCATGCCGGAATGAGCTGGGCGTCTTTTCGAGTCTTTCACCACGGCTTGGTGGGCACAAGGCCGGGTGCGCCGCGCTCAGCAACCCCGAGGAATTCGAGACCGATCGGCAGGATCGTCGGATGGCAGGCGAAGCTGTCTGGATACCGCATTCGCGCCAACTGTGTTCAGCGAAGAAGGGGCGTCATGGGCGATGCGTCGGCGTCATTCGTCGTCATCGACGGGAGGCCCCATTCGACTTCGATCGTGCGAAGCAGAGAGTAGTGGTTGAACGGCGATGTCGATTTCGCATGGAGTGCCGCTGCCGGGCCCGCGAACACGCAGGCGACCACATTGTCTGCGGAGTCACCTTCGTCGAATGTGACGACGAGCAGCGAGCGCTGCCGGGTGAACGCGGGGGAGTGGAGAATGCTCGGTACCTCTGCGGCCAGCCACGTGTCACCTGTGGCGATCGAGCAGTTGTGCATGTCGTTGCAGAGGTTGGGACTGATGAACGAATAGTTCGGCAATGAGTCCGTCGTCGTCAGGTCCGCAGCGAGCTGCGAAAACCGGACGACGTGTGCGGCGCAGTACGACGGATCGTTGGTGACGCTCGGGAAGTAGAGGAAAGGGATGTGCTTCACTGCATACACGGTCGTGTTGGCGACAGAGCACGGGGTCGGCATGCTTTCGGCGTACATCTTCCAGGTGCGGTGCGTCCGGTCGAGCGCCTGGGCGATGTTCGGCCCCGTCACCAGGCAGGATCCTCCCGGCGGATTGCAGTCGGTCGTGATTCCTCCTGTCGTCCCGCTCGTCAGCGCGAGGTAGTTCGGAAGACTGGGATGCGAGACTCCCGAGTACCCGTACGCGGTTGCGTACTCCGCGGCGAGGCTGTTGAGGAACGGCGCGGCACTGTTCCCGATGATCGAGGTGGCCGTCTTGTTCTCGTCGACGATGATGACCACGTGCTGCAGCGGCTGGGAGGCGGTCGGCGTCGGCGTCGACGTCCCTCCCGAAACCCGCGGCGCCGGGGAGGAGATCGAGCCCGCCGACCGGGTCGGCGCGCCTGCGCTCGTACAGGCAGCGAGGGCGGCAGCGAGCACGAGCAAGGCGCTCGCGAAGGCGGCACGCCGGCTCATGCTCGACAATCTAATCCGTCGGCGCCATCCGGTCGCTCGACCTGAGAGGATCCGCAGGCGCCCCGGGCCGCAGGTCAGTCGCGGCCCTGCCACGTTGCGATGTCGACCACATTCCCTTCGGGGTCGATGAGCGACCACCAGGCGGGAGCATAACGGTCGCCGAGGAGGCGGCCGCCGGCCGCGAGCACGGCATCGACCCGTGCCTGGGCCTGGTCGTGCGGCACCGAGACATCGATGTGGATTCGGTTGCGCGGCGGGATGTGCTCCTTTTCCTGGAACCACACGGTCGGGCCCACGAGGTTCGGTTCGATCATGTCCTGTGGCCCGATGGGAACGTAGCCGAGTGCCGCCTGCCAGAACGGCATCACGGCCGATGGCACCGCGCAATCGAAGGCGAGTTGCATCTGCTGGACGGCGGACGGGTCCGCGGTGAGACCGAGAGTCGAGGCGATCTCCGAGATCCGCTGTGCGAGAGCGAGGTCGAGATCGCTGAGGCCCACGCCCGGCGTGATGACCTGGATCGTGACGGTGTCGGGTCGTAGGTCGATGAGGGGCGCGTGCCCGACCGCGTCTGCTTCGTCGGCGATCGCCGCGACGAACCGGGCACCCGTGGCGAAGTCCCCGGTCTCGTAAAGAGTCTTTGCCCCCCAGTAGAGTGCGCGCCAGTCGGCCACGCCGTCGGCGGCGGAGAATTCTGCATCCGAGATCTGCTCTGCCATAGCCCGACGCTACTCGCGCGCCACGAATGGTTCCAGTGCCCGGTGCCGAGGCGCGGACACGATCGAGCAGGAATCGAGAAGCAGGATGTGCAGGGCGGGCAATAGCGTCGTTCGCATGACATCCATCGAATACGTCAGCCTCGAAACGGCTGACCCCGCCGCCGCAGCACAGTTCTATTCCGACGCGTTCGGACTCGGCTCCCGTGTGCGCGTGACGCCCGCGGAATCCGATACGACCGGCTTCCGCGGCTTCACGTTGTCGCTCATCGTGTCCCAGCCGTCGATTGTCAGCGGTCTGATCGACTCCGCTGTCACGGCCGGTGCCACGACACTCAAGCCGGTGTCGAAGTCCCTGTGGGGTTACGGCGGAGTGGTGCAGTCTCCGGACGGCTCGATCTGGAAGGTCGCGACATCGGCGAAGAAGGACACCGGTCCGGCCACGCTCGATGTCGATCAGATCGTCCTCCTTCTGGCAGCCGAGGACGTCGGCGCGAGCAAGGAGTTCTATGTCGATCGTGGCCTCGCCATCGGCAAGAGCTTCGGCAAATACGTGGAGTTCTCCCTTCCGTCGAGTCCCATCGGCCTGGGGCTGTACGGGCGTCGGGCTCTCGCCAAGGATGCGGGGGTCGCCCCCGAGAGGACCGGTTCACATCGACTCGTCATCGGAAGCGATGCCGGCCCGTTCGTCGACCCGGACGGCTTCGCCTGGGAATCTCCCGTCCAGTAGACCGATCGCGACAGACGCGCTCGATCGGCGGCTCATTGTGGGCATCCTTTCACGTACCGGGCTGAGGGAAACGCACGGAGATCACATCGTCTGCCACACATTTCTCATGCATCCCACGCCTACGACCTGCAGGTCGCTCTCAGAATTGGTACTCCACTCACACCACATCGGTGCCGAACAAGGAGAGCCTTTTTGTCCACGAACTATCAGCCTGCCGTTGCCGAACGCTCGACCAACACCCTTGCGATCGTTGCTTTCGCCACGTCGTTCGTCGTCGGGCTCGCCGGAGTCATCTGCGGTCACATTGCGCTCAGCCAGATCAAGCGGACGGGTGAGAACGGCCGGGGCTTCGCGATCGCCGGGCTGGCGATCGGTTACGCAGGAATCGCCTCCACGATCGTCGCCGTGATCGCCTTCTTCTTCCTCGTCTCCGTTGCGGCGGTAGCAGGCACGGCGAGCTACTAGCCCGGCGACCGCCGAATCAGCCCGGACGGGTCCGGTGGGGTCAAGCCCTGCCGGACCCGACGCCGCTCACCGCGTTGTCCACCAGCTCGGCGCGCGTGGCCTGTGCCCCGGTGCCCCCGCGTCCGCGAACCGAGAGCGATCCGGCCACAGCGGCCCAGCGCAGACGATCGCTTTCTTCGCCATCGGTGTCGAGGTACGCCGCCAGGTAGCCGGCGTCGAAACTGTCGCCCGCACCGGTCGTGTCCACGACGTCGACCACCAAACCGGGAGCGGCGGCGACCCGTGCGCCGCCCTCGAAGGCCAGGCCTCCGTCGGCGCCCGCCTTCACGACCACGCGGCAGCCGAGTGCCGAAAGCGCCGACCCCGCAGCATCCAGATCGTCGACACGGCGACCCGTCACCGCTGATGCGATCGCGATGGCCTCCTCACGGTTGGGCAGAAAGACGTCCACTCGGCGCAGCATCTCGTCGAGACCGGACCATCGTTCGGCCGGGTCCCAGTTCGTGTCGAGGCTGACCGTCGTCCCGTGCGCTGAGAACTCCTCCAGCAACGCGGGCAATGCGTCGGCGAGCGCCGGTTGCAGGAAGTACGAGGCGACGTGCACGTGCCGGGGCTGGAGGCGCATCCAGGCCTCCCGCACAGCGTCGACGGTGAGCGCAGGGATCGTTCCCGGCAGAGTCAGGATGGCGCGATCGTGGGGCTGGCAGAGCACGACCGAGAGTCCCGTGGGGGCGTGCGGGTCGGTGCCGATCGCGGAGACGTCGACGCCCTCGGCGAGGAGCCGGTCGAGCACCACGGCTCCGAACCGGTCGTCTCCGACCACTCCGGCCAGGGCGGTGTGCACACCCAGGCGGGCGAGTCCGCACGCGACGATCGCTGCGCTGCCCCCGAGCACCAGGTCGGCCGCATCGAGCAGCTGCTCCGCCTGCCCGAATCGGGGAACAGTGTCGCCGCTGAGCAGCAGGTCGGGATTGGCGTCCCCGACCACGAGGACGTCGATTCCGCTCATCCCTTCAGGCCCGAGAAGGTCATCGTCGCGATGAACTGCCGCTGCGCGAAGAGGAAGAACAGGATGAGTGGCATGGTCGCGACGACGTTGCCGGCCATGATCAGGCTCCAGTCGGTCTGGTGCATCCCCTGGAAGTTCGCGATCCCGAGCTGGAGCGTGAACGCCTGCTGGTTGTTGATCGCGATGAGCGGCCAGACCAGATCGTTCCACGCGCCCAGCAGGGTGAAGATCGCGAGGGTCGCGATCGCGGGTCGCGCCAGCGGCAGGACGATCCGGAAGAAGACCTGCCAGCGGTTGCAGCCGTCGATCGCTCCGGCCTCTTCGAGCTCAGCGGGCAGGGAGAGGAAGAACTGTCGCATCAGGAAGATCCCGAAAGCGGTCGCCAGCCACGGCACGATCGCCGCGCCGAGCCCGTTGAGCAGTCCGAGCTTCGCGAACAGGATGTACGTGGGGATCATCAGCAGCTGTGTCGGGATCATGATGGTTGCGAGGATCATCAGGAAGCCGAAGTTGCGGCCGGCGAACTTGAGGCGTGCGAAACCGTATCCGGCGAGCGAGCAGAGCACGATGTTCGACACGATCGCGGTCGCGGACACGATGACCGTGTTGCCCAGCCACAGGAGGATGTCGGTCTGGCCGAACAGCCTCACGTAGCCATCGAGCGTCAGCCGCGACGGGATGAACGGTGGCGGAAAGGCTACCAGGTCCTTCGCGGGCGAGAACGATGCGAGCAGCATCTGCACGAAAGGGACCAGGAACAGGATGGCGATCGGGAAGAGCACGAAGTGCCATCCGCTCACCCGCTGCTTCCGCCGGCCAGCACCGGCGCCGACCTCCTTCGCGACGGTCAGGGAAGCCCCGGAGACCTCGTCGAGAACCGTAGCCATCAGAAAGCCTCCGAACCCCGGCGCCGTGAGAACACGACGACGCCGATCGTGATGAGCAGCGTGACCGCGAACAGAACGTATGCTGCGGCGGACCCGTAGCCGAACTGGAGTGCGTGGAACGCCTTGTCGTACAGGAAATAGACGATCGTCTTCGTCGCATCCAGCGGGCCGCCGCGGGTGGTCGTGTATACGAGGTCGAAGAGCTGGATGGCCTCGATCGTCTGCCAGATCACCACGAAGACGGTCACCGGCGCCAACTGCGGCCAGACGATCCGCCAGAAGGTCTGCCAGCGGTTCGCGCCGTCGATGCGGGCGGCTTCGATGAGATCGGACGGAACATCCTGCAACGCGGCGAGGTAGATCACGGTCGTGAACGCCGCCGAACCCCAGAGCGACATGATCGCGATGACGAGCATCGCCTGGTGCGGGTCGTCCAGCCAGCCCTGTTGCGGCAGGCCGAGCACGCGGAGCACGTTGTTGACCAGCCCGAACTGCGGGCTGAACAAGTACGTGGAGAGGATGCCCGTCGATGCCGCGGAGGCGACGAACGGGACGAAGATCGCCGTGCGGTAGAAGCCCATCCAGCGGATGCGCCGGTTCAGCGCGACCGCGAGGAAGAGCCCGAGAAGCACCGACGCGGGCACGAAGAGCAGGGTGAACCCGGCGGTGTTTCCGACCGCGTTCCAGAAGTCCGCATCGCCGACCAGATCCGCATAGTTCTGGCCCCCGACCCACGTCGGTTCGCTGAACCCGTCCCAGCTCTGGAACGAGAGCACAAAGGCCCACAGGGCGGGGAAGATCGACAGGCCGAGAATGATCACCGTGGCCGGAGCCACGAATCCCCACCCCGTGAGGGCGGACATCACCCCCTGGCGGCGTTTGACGCCGCGCGAGCGCGTCGCATCCGGTGTCCTCTTTAGACCGACTGCGTCGGAGGTCATGTCAGCCATGGCTGGTCCTCGTCCCGCTGCTACTTGCTGAGACCGGCGTCAGCCGTCTTCGCCGCCTGCTCGAGCGAGGACTTCGGTTCGCCCTGGCCCTGCAGTACGTAGGAGATCGACTTGCCGATCGCGACCGAGAGCGCAGCGTATCCCTTGCTGGTCGGGCGTGTCTGCTTGACGTTCTGGGAGTTGGCGACGAACACGTCGTAGCCCGGGAACTGCGCGGTCTCCTGCTTGACCGCTTCGGACGACGCCTCAGACGAGCGAAGGGGCAGGTTGCCCAGAGCGACGTTGAAGCGTGCATCCTGTGCATCGGAGGTCAGCCACTGGGCGAACTGGGTGGCCCAGTACGCTCGGTTCTTGTCGTGGTGATCGAACAGCGCCCAGATGTCGGGGCCGGACACGGTCTGGTGGTCGCCCTTCGTGCCGGGAAGCTGGACGACGCCGTACTTCGTGCCGCCTGTCTTGAGATCCGACAGCTCCCACGGCCCGGAGGTGATCATCCCGATCCGGTTGCTGACGAAGAGCTGGCCGAATTTCTCGTCGGTCTGGTCGAGATAGACGCTCTTGTCGTCGACCGCCATGGAGCGCAGGAAGGTGAGGGCGGCAGTGCCCTCGGGCGAGGCGAACTGCGACTTCGTGCCGGCGCTGTTCAGGATGGCGCCGCCGTTCTGCCAGAGGTGCGGCCAGAACTGCCAGGTCGTCTCCTCGCTGCCGGAGACGGAGTATCCGTAGCCGTAGATGTGGTTCGCAGGGTCGGTGAGCTTCTTGGCAGCGTTGCGGAAGTCGTCCCACGTCCAGTCGGCGGTGGGGTAGGCGAGGCCCGCCTTGTCGAAGAGTGTCTTGTTGTACAGCAGGCCGATGTTGTCGACGACCGCCGGAAAGCCGATGACCTTCTTGCCGGACGGCTGGGCGGTCCCGCGCGCCGCCGCGGTGAACTCGTCCCATTTCACATCGGGCTTCTTCACGTCGTTCGAGATGTCGAGCGTTCGGCCCGATGCCTCGAGCTGTCCGGCCCAGGAACCGAAGGCGTAGGAGACATCGGGGTACTGGTCGCCAGCGAATCCGGCGGAGAGCTTCTGCAGCAGCTGGTCCGTCGAGGACGCGCCGGGGGACAGGTCCACGGTGACGTTGGGGTGCAGCTTCTCGAACTCCTTCGCCAGGGCCTCGATCGCCTTCTCGGCGGCATCGCTCTGCCCGGACCAGACCTCGATCTGGACCTTGGCCTTGGGGTCGAGCGTGGTCGCGCCCTGCGAGCCGCTGCAGCCGGCGAGTGCGACGAGCACAGTCGCGGCGGCCACGACGCTCGAGGCGCGGAGCACGCGCTTACGGAGTGGAGTCAACATCTTTGGTTCCTCTTCTCGGGTTACTGCTGGTGTCTGATATTCTGCAATGCCGGTGGCTGGGGGTTAGCCGAGTACGATCGAACGCGTCAGGTGCCGGGGGGCATCGGGATCGAGTCCGCTTCGTTCGGCGATCGCAACCGCGAGCCGTTGCGCCTGGGCGAGTTCGATCAGGGGATCGGACGTGCCGACTCGCACAGTGGCGCCGGTGCGCTCGATGTCGGCCACGAGGGTCGGCTCTGCGCGGCCGATGATCCAGACGATCGAACGGCCGTCTGCGACCGCAAGGGGACCGTGCCGGTAGTCGAGCATCGGGTACGACTCCGCCCATGCCTGCGCTGCCTCACGGATCTTGAGGGCCGCCTCCTGCGCCAGCCCGTAGGTCCAGCCGCTGCCGAGATAGACGAAGTGACTCAGGTCCGAGATGTCGAGGTCGAGGGGCCGTGAAAGGACCGCTTCGGCGGCGGCTGGAAGGCCCTGCACGTTCTCCCCGAACGCCGAGCGGGCGAGCAGCAGGAACGTGGTCGGGAAGCGCGTCTGCACGACGGACTCCTCGTCGGCGAAGTCGAGAAGCAGGACGGCGTCGACCCGCTCGGCGATGGGGGAGTCGGCGACGCCCGTGACAGCGATGGTGCGGACGCCGGCGGGCAGCGCGTCGAGCGCCTCGATGGCCTCCGTGGTGGTCCCTGAGCGGCTGAGCACGAGGACGGTGTCGTAATCGCGCCAGGTCCACGGCTCGGATGCGTATGCCGCGTCGGTCATGCCGAAGCCGGCCTGCTCTCGCAGAGTCGCGAACGATTCGGCCATGAAGGCCGATGTTCCGCAGCCCAGCACGAGCATCCGCTCGCCCGGAAGCGTGAAGAGTTCGGCCGCGAGCTCCGCGCGGGTCTCGAGTGCCTCGCGCCAGATGGCCGGCTGGCTGGCGATTTCGCGGGAAGTCAGTGTCACGTGGTGCTCCTGTTTGTTTTCAGCGGCGCAGCGCTCTCCGCTGCGCGTTGGATTCATCATTCGCGCAGAGTGAGCGTTTGACAACGAAAGTGTCCATATCGCTCACTCCGCTTGATCGTTTATTGCAGAGTGGGTGCTTCGTGCGTCACGACGATCGGTTCACGACCGCGCAGAATCGGGCCACCAGGTCCGCCATCGCCGTGCGCGCGTCCTGCGTGTAGCGACGCGGATCGACCGCGTCCGGATGCGAAGTCAGCGCATCCCGCAGTGACGCCGTGTACGCGATGTTGAGTGCGGTGCCGACGTTAACCTTGCGGATCCCCGCCGCGATCGCTGCGGCGATCACGTCGTCAGCGACACCGGAGGAGCCGTGGAGGACGAGAGGGACGGGCACCACGGCGGCCAGCCGCTCGATGAGGCCCAGGTCGAGCTCTGCAGAGCGGTCGAGCATCGCATGCGAACTCCCCACGGCGACCGCGAGCCCATCGACGCCCGTCGCTTCGACGAACGCCGCGGCGTCGTCCGGATCAGTGCGTACTCCGGGTGCGTGCGCGCCGTCCTTGCCCCCGATCTCGCCGAGCTCGGCCTCCACCCACACCCCGGCATCCCGGGCCTGCGCGACGACCGCGCGGGTGGCGGCGACGTTGTCCGCATAGTCCAGCTTGGAAGCGTCGAACATGATCGAACCGATCCCGAACTCGGCCGACCGTGCGAGTACGCGGGAGACGAGTCCGCGATCCTCGATGTGATCGAGGTGGATGCCGAGCAGGGTCGGGGAGGCATGCGCGATCTCGCGGCACGCTGCCAGCAGGGGCTCAGGCGCACCGCGGAAGACGATGGCGTTCTGGCTGAGCTGGATGAGGGCAGGAGACCCGGCCGAGGCAGCGCCGGCCGCAACAGCCTCCGCGTGGTCGAGCGAGAGCACGTTGAAGGCCGCGAGCCCCCCGTGCGCTGCCGCTGCCGCCGAGACCAGCTCGTTCGTCCGTGCGAGCGTCACCGCGCGGACTGCTCGAGCGTGCCGCCGAGCGCGCTGGGCAGGAGGGCGGCGTGTCTCGAAGTGAGCTCCTTGCAGAGATCCCAGATCTGCTCGGGAGTGAGCGAGGACGCCGCGTTCGGGTCGCTGAGGACAGCGCGCCGCACGAGCTCCGGGTCGCCGGTGCGAGCGGCCTCGATCGTGAGCTCGGCGACCGAGAGGTAGACGCGGTTCAGTGCGGCCCCCTGGGTAGGGATGGCACCGAACGGCAGTGCTTGCACGCCCTTTGCGTCGACAAGGCTCGGAACCTCCACCACCGCGCCCTCCGGGAGGTTGTCGATGAGCCCGTGGTTGACGACGTTGGCGTGGATGATGCGCTCGGTTCCGGTGAGGATCGAGTGGATGACCTGCGGCGCATACTCGGCTGCGCCGTCCTCGAGTTCCAGGAGTTCGCCGGCGGCGAGGGCCGCTTTGGCGTGCTCGAACTCGGCGACGTTCTCTTCGGAGATGCCGATGTACTCGAGCGGGCGAAGGCGGAACTTCTCGATCTGCTCGGGGGAGCGGAGGAACCAGGAGAGGTACTCGGAGGAGTGCTCGCTCGTCTCGGTCGGGTAGAACCCGATCCGGTTGAAGATCTCGACGCGCACGCGGCGACGGAGTTCTGGATCGCGCTCGATCGCTTCGCGCAGTCGCGGGTAGAGGTCTTCGCCGTCGCGCGACCATTCGACAAGCCAGGCCTGATGGTTGACGCCTGCCGCGCGGTAATGCGTGCCCTCCATCGGTACGCCGATCAGCTCGCAGAGGTCATGGACCGTCCAGTAGACGCTGTGGCACAGGCCGACGGTCTTGATCTGAGGAGCGACGACGGACATCCACCAGACGTTCATCGCCATCGGATTGGTGTAGTTGAGGAACCACGCTTCGGGGCACAGTTCGAGCATGTCGGCGGCGATGCCGGACAGGACGGGGAACGTGCGCAGGCCGCGGAAGACGCCGCCGACGCCGGTCGTGTCACCGATGGTCTGCAGGAGGCCCGCCGCAGCGGGAACCTCCAGGTCGACCCGGGTCGCTGCGATTCCGCCGACCTGGATCATGTTGATCACGAAGTCCGCGCCCGTCAGCGCCACGCGGCGGTCGAGAGTCGCGACGATCTCCGCCGTGCGGCCGAAGCGCGCCGCGACCTGCTCGGCTGTTCCGCGGGCGACCTCCAGGCGTTCGCTGTCGATGTCGTGCAGGACGATACGCAGTGGGGGCAAGTCGTCGAACCGGAACAGATCGGCGAGGAGTTGGCGGGTGAACACGACGCTCCCGGCGCCGAGGAAAACAATCTGGGGCATGGTGCGATTTTGCGATACTCTGTCTACTCCGCGCAACGAAATGAGCGAATTGCAGATAAAGTGATCACATTGATTGATTGATTTGCTATCGACTCGCCGAAAGGACTCGTTTTGGATGCTCCTGCCGCCCAATCCCTGATCGCCCACGTCACATCGGGACGTCGCGCCCAGCGCATGGTCGAGATCCTCGACCTCGTCTCGGAGCGCGGATCGATCAGCCTGGCCGAGCTCTCGGAAACGCTGGGCATCTCAGCCGCGACGGCTCGGCGAGACCTGTCCGATCTCGCCGACCAGCACTTGATCGTGAGAACCCACGGGGGAGTGTCTGCCCTCGAGCGCGGTCGCGAGATCCCTGTGGCTCTGCGTGACACGCGGTTCCAGGAGGCGAAACGCGCAATCGCGAGGGCGATGGTGCAGAGGCTTCCGTCGGAACGTCACGTGATCGCGCTGAGCGGCGGCACGACGACCGCGAGCGTGGCCCGCGCTCTGGCCAATCACCGCGACATCGCTGTCGTGACGAACTCCCTGACCATCGCCAATCTGCTCTCCGCGTACGCGGGAGTGCGCGTCGTGATGACCGGCGGCTTCCTGCGCCCGCAGTCGCTGGAGCTCGTCGGAGCATTGGCAGAGAGCACATTCAACGCCGTCAACGTGGGCACGGCCATCCTCGGCGCGGATGGCATCAATTCGACGAGCGGCGTGACGACTTACGACGAGACCGAGGCGCGGACCAACCGCGCGATGGTCGCGAAGGCGCAGCGCACCGTCGTCGTCGCGGACGGATCGAAGATCGGCGCGGTCGCGCTCGCGCCGATCGCCGACATCGCCCAGGTGGCCATGCTGATCACGGACAGCACAGCGGATCCGGTCGAACTCGAGCAACTGCGCGCGGCCGGCGTGGAAGTCGTCGTCGTCGAGGTGGGCTGAGCGTCCGTCGTTCGCTGGGTGTCAAGCGTCCTTGACTCGCCACTGCTCACAGCTTACGATCGAGGAATGACAAGCGACCTTGACTCGGGCGGAGAATCACGGATCGAACTTCTGCGCAGGCGGGTGTTCCGCGTGCAGATGTTGGTGGGGGCAGCATGCTTCCTCCTCGCCAACGTCGCGCTCTACGCGCTCGGTCGGGAGGCGGGCCCGTGGCGTCTCCTCTGGGCGGTCCTGCCGCTGCTTCCCATCGTGTGGATCGTAATCGCCATCGTGATCCGCGTACGTCAGATGGACGAATACCAGGTGAAGCTGTTCTTTCCCGGACTGGCCGTGGGCTTCGCCGTCTCGATGGTCACAGCCATCACTCTGGGCACCCTCAGTTCCGCCGGGCTCGACGTGCCCAATGGGGGATGGGCTGTGGCCGTCGTCGGGATCGTGGCGTGGGAGGTCACCAACCTCGCGGCCGGCGCCCCCAGCGCCTGATGGAGAACCTGATCCGTTCTGAACGCGAAGCGCGGGGATGGACGCAGGCGGTTCTCGCCGAACACCTCGACGTTTCGCGTCAGACGGTCGTCGCGCTCGAGACGGGAAGGTACGATCCGTCGCTCCCGCTGGCGTTTCGCATCTCACGTCTGTTCGCGAAACCTATCGAGAAGATATTCAT
Organism: Leifsonia sp. Ger2509; assembly: GCF_055231915.1. Lineage (NCBI taxonomy): Bacteria > Bacillati > Actinomycetota > Actinomycetes > Micrococcales > Microbacteriaceae > Leifsonia > Leifsonia sp. Ger2509. The sequence continues at coordinate 451,158 of NZ_JBUYVB010000003.1, read as the reverse complement.
TCCGCCGGCCGCTCCGTGAAGCCTGAAGTGCGCAGGGTGGGGGAACGCCTGGACGGTTGACCCGGCTCCGCGACAAGCAACCACTTCCCGGTCGCCGCCACGACGGCATGCTCGCCGCGCACGCCGCGGGGATCGACGAGCAGGCGGGATCGCGCGAGCCGCAGAGTGACCTGCAAGGATTGCTGCGTGGAAGACGTCGAGATCATCGTCGCGCACCGGGCACGCGCGACGTTGCGTGTCGGCGATGTCTTCCTGAAGGTCGACTCCGACCAGGCGAATATCGACCGCGAGGTTGCGGCGATCGGGCTGTCACCGATCCCCACGCCGCGCGTTCTGTGGCAGAAGCCGTCCGTGCTCGCGCTCTCGGCGGTTCCGGGCGAAGCGCTGGGGCGCCTCGGTGTAGCCTCGCCAGCGTCGTCTGCCGCGTGGTTCGCTGCGGGCGCAGCTGTTCGCCGCCTCCATGAAGAACCACTTCCGACCTGGCCCGGACACAGTCTCGTCGATCTCGAGTCGCGCCTCGACGCAGAATGCGAGCTCCTCGTCGCGACCGGAACGCTTCCGCCCGAGATGGTGACCCGAAACCGTCGGATCGCTGAAGCTGTGCTCCATCCGACAGTGCCAGTGTTCATGCACGGAGACCTGCAACTGACACATGTCTTCACAGAGAACGATGAAATAACCGGTGTTATTGATTGGTCCGAGGCGGGCAGGGGAGAGGCTCTCTTCGATATCGCGACGCTGACACTCGGGCACGAGGAGCATCTCGGTGACGTGATATCCGGCTACGGCGCAAGTGTCGACCGCGAATCGATACGGGCTTGGTGGTCGGTCCGAAGTCTGCTGGCGATTCGATGGCTCGCTGAGCACGGATTCGACCCATCGACGCCGGGTGCCGAGCTCGACGTCCTCCCCGCCGCAGTGTGAGGTCAGGAGGGACGGGATGACGCTTACTTGACATAATGTGCATTATCAGCGCAACGCCCGGCTGGAGCGATTGCCGCAGGAGATGGTGCCCACATCCGCTCAACGGCACGTCGATGCGAGGTCCTCGATGTCGTGCTGGACGTTCTTGAGGTCGAGGTTCAGCAAGAACGGGTCCCGGTCGGCAGGGTCGTCTGACACGTAGTCGGCCAGATCGTCGCGGAGATCGCCGAGGTCGGCCTTGAGACTCTCGACATCGAGGAACACGATGTCGCTGGTGTCGGAACTGAACTTCTCGAACGCATCGTCGATCGCCATCTTCCCGGTCTTGGGCGCGTCGACGATCGACGTCGACAGCGAGCTGAGCGTCGATGTCAGGTTGGCCACTGCGAGGGCCGCCGTCGCGCATTCCTTCGTCGTAGCTCCGAAGGAGTCGGACTTACTCACGCTGGAGCGCGGGTGAGAACCGTTCGATGCCTCGGAGACCGCGCCGAGAACGCTCAGTCCGACGATAGCGATCGTGATGGAGATAGCGGCCGCCAGGGTCGTGTAGCCGATGATGATTCCGGCCAGAGCGAAGCCCCGGCCTCTCTCCCCTGTTCGCTTGATCTGAGCGAGAGCAATGTGCCCGCAGACGATCCCGGCGAGACTGATGAAGAACGAGCAGATGAAGGATGTGAGCGCGAGCGGGTTGAAGGTCGAGGGGCGACGCGGAGGACCCGGCGGTGCGGGCGGCGGGGTGCCGACTCCCTCGTGCTCGGAGGTGGGCGGCAGAGGCTGTGTGGCGGACATCGGATCTCGTTTCAGGTCGGAGGGCAAGCGTCTCGCGAGACGGACCACGCAACTGTGCCATCCCGCCGCCTCGGCTCGGGGCCATGACCTCTGAGGATCGGCGTGCGCACGGAGCGGTTACGCGTGCACGCGCGAGCGGCTACGCGCCGCTAAGAAGCGGCCCGGCCCGGCCGTTCTCGTAACACGCGCGAAACTGAGTGCAACCTGTGTAAGACAGCGCTATCGTCAGCGTTACATGCAGTCGAGCCGCACGGCTCGCAGAGAAAGGTGCTTCTCATGACATCTGTTGATCCTCTGGACGCCGAACCGAGCTACTTCGATCTCGACGAGAGAAACCTGACCCGTTCCGCCATCAACGGGATCCGAGCGGCCTTCGCCGTCAGCGGCATCATCGCCCTCGTCTTCGGAATCGTGTTGCTCTTCTGGCCGGACCGCACGTTGTCCGTTCTCGCCATCTTCCTGGGTATCTACTTCGTGATCGCCGGTATCGTGCGTCTCGCTCTCGGCATTTTCAGCCGCGGCATCAGTGGCGGACACCGTACACTCGACATCCTGTTCGGACTTCTGCTGCTCATCGCCGGCGTCATCGCGATCAAGAACTCGGAGACCGCGGCGGCGACCCTGCTGATCCTGATCGTCGCCATCATCGGCATCGGCTGGATCATCGAGGGTGTGATGGCACTCGCGGAATCGGGTCGTGCTGCGTCACGCGGCTGGGCGATCACCTTCGGCATCGTGAGTGTCGTCGCCGGTATCGTCGTGCTGATCATCCCCGGGTGGTCGGCGTTCTGGCTCGTGCTCATCACGGCGATCATCCTGATCGTCCTCGGTGTCGTCGGTATCGTTCGCGCCTTCACCTTCGGGCGTGCGGCACTCAAGGAACTGGCCGCCAAGTAGCGCTCGTTCATGATGAAGGCCCCGGTCGCAGCGACCGGGGCCTTCATCATGAACGAGGAAGAAGGATTCAGCCCGCGTTCGACGAACTGGGCAGGTACCGCGCCCACCAGTCGAGGATGGCGTCGAACCGTTCGCGACGGTGGCGCGGCCGCCCGCTGCGGCTCAGCTCGTGGTCCTCTCCGGGGAACACCAGAAGCTCGGCGGCCACTCCCCTGCGTTTCAGCGTTGCGTAGTACCGTTCGGCCTGGCCGAGTGGGCAGCGCAGATCGCTGGACGAGTGCAGGACGAGCGTCGGGGTCTGCACCACGTCGACGTGGGCCTGCGGACTCTGTGCGCGCATCCGCTCCACGTCGGTTCCGGTGTACTCGTCGCTGAAGAAGCTGCCGATGTCGCTCGTGCCGATGAACGCCTCCGGATCGAGATAGCCACGCTCGACGATCGCCGCTGCGAAACGGTGGTCGTGCGAGGTCGCCCATGCGGTGAGGTACCCGCCGTACGAGCCGCCCATGATCCCGAGACGCCCCCGATCGAACGACGAGTTCTCGTCCAGCGCACCCTCGAGAAAGTCGAGAACATCCGTGAGGTCGACGGTGCCCATCTTCTGGCGGATGACGCGGCCGTGCTCCTGGCCGTACCCGGCAGAACCGCGCGGGTTGCACATCACCACCGCGTAGCCCGCGTCTGCATACACCTGCGCTTCGTCGAAGACGCGAACGGAGTACTGGGCGAACGGACCGCCGTGGATGTTCAGGAGAACCGGATGTGGACCATCGCCCTCCGGTGCGACCACCCAGCCGTGGATCTTGTATCCGTCGCGGGCGGTCACCGTCAGTTCACGAGCGGCCAGGACTCCGCTCGCGCGCAGCCGTGCCGAGAAATCGGTGAGCTTGCGCAGTGACCCGTTGCCGTCGACGACGGCCACATCGCCGTTCGTCGAGGCGTCGGCGAAGCTCACGACGAGCGTGTCTCCAGCTGCGGCGGCACCGGTGATCTCGCGACTCCGATCGGTGAGCTCCCGCACCTCCCCCGCCTGGTTCACCGCAAGGAGGCGGAGCGCGCCTCGGCTGCGGTCGCGCACGAGGACGGAATCGTCTTCGTAGGCGATGATGTCTGACTCCGTGAAATCGAGTGTCTCCGGGTCGGTCAGCCGTCGCGGCGCTCCGCCATCGGGGTCGATGATAAAGAGAGCGCCGTTCCGCGCAACGAAGTCACGGCCCGTCGGACCGACGTCCTGCGCAGTGAAGTAGAGTGCGCCGTTGAGTCCATATGCCGCATCAAGCATGGACCAATCGCCGTACTCCCCCGTCAGGTTCTTCGGCTCCGCTCCCCTCCCATCGAGGCGGAGCGCGTAGACGTCCGATCGGAGGTCGTCGTCCGCGCTCCTGTGACGGGCAGAGACGAAGGTCACCGTTCGACCATCCGGCGAGAAGTCGATCGACGAGTCGTCCCACTCCCCCGTCGTCAGTTGCGTGGGCTCCACCACCGCGGGCGCGACGGCCGGGGCGCCCTCCGCGGTCGGGGCAGGCTGGACGACCGGCTCGCCCCAGACGTCGGGCACTGCCACGAGGAACACATGGGCCCGCCGATCCGTGATGTAACCGATTCCGTTGGACTGATATTTCAGTGTCGTGAAATGCCTCGGTGATTCTGCAGCCGGATCGATGCCCTCCACGGTTCCGTATCGCCCGGCCTCCGGAACCCGGCTGACGAAGGCGAGCTGCCGCCCGTCCGGCGCCCACGCGAACTCACTGACACCGAGCTTGCGGTCGGTGACGGCGACGGGTTCGCCGCCGGCCGCATCCACCACGTAGAGCTGGGCCGCACCCTTGGCGGGCGCGCGCAGGAACGCGAGAAGCCTTCCGTCCGGCGAGAACTTCGGCGCCGTGTCGCGGAATCCTCGCGTGAACCGCTTCGGCGCGGCGTGCCCGGTCAGCTGCACCGTCCAGAGCTGACCGACATAGGCGTCGGCTCCGAGGTCCGGACGAGTCACCGACACGACCGCGCGCCCGCCGTTCGGGTGGATGGTCGGGGCCGAGACCCCGGTGAGCAGGTCGAGATCAGTTGCTTTCATCATCCACCGGCACGAAATCGGAGGTGTCGCCGACGTAGCGGGTGTGCGATTCCGGCACGGGGTCGACCGCCGCCGATGCGACCTCCGCGGCGAACTCGCCGACGTTGTAGAGCTTGCCCGCCGCGTCCTTGCGTGCGCTGATCGCGCCGGGGTTCGCCCGCTCGAGCAGCGTGGCCGTGATGGTGCCCTCGATCATGTCGCCCGAGACGACGACGAATTCGACACCCTTCTCAGTGAGCGACGGAATGAGCGCGCGCAGCGCATCCTCGCCGGCCCGCTTGCTGAGCGCGACGGGCTCGTACTCGGGCATCGTCGGCGTCGTACGGATGAAGTGCGCCTGGTGGCTCGTGACGAAGACGATGCGCGATCCTGCCCCGAGCAGCGGAAGGGCCGCGGTCAGCACGTTCACCTGCGCGTCGCGGTTGAGCTGCATCGCGTAGTCGGCGGCCATGCCGGACTCCATGCCTCCCGACGCGTTGAGCACCAGGATGTCGAGGCCGCCGAGCTCGTCCTCGACGGTCTGGAACATGGCGGCGACGGATGCGGCATCGGTCAGATCCGCACCGACCGTGACCGCGGTTCCGCCGGCCTCGCGGATCGCGTCGGCGAGCTTCACCGCTCGGGCTTCCTTGTTGCGGAAGTTGATGACGACGCGTGCGCCGGCCTCGGCGAAGTAGCGCACGGTGTCGGCGCCGATCCCGCGGGACGAGCCTGTGACCAGGACGCGTCTGCCGTCGAGGGAGCCGGGGGCGAGCGGGTTGGACACGGAGCACTCCTAGGGATCGAACGACTGCCCGCGATGGCGGGATTTTCCTCCCTGAGACTACCAAGTGGGTTCCGTCTCCGCGCCTCCGGAACTGATAGCGTCGGATCATCCGTAGAAGGGAGCGCTGATGGACGAATACACCTGGATCGTCTGGCTCGTTCTCATCCTGATCTTCGTGATCATCGAGATGCTCACCGTCGATCTCGTCTTCCTCATGCTGGCGATCGGCAGCGTCGGCGGCCTGATCAGTGGCCTTTTCGGCGCGCAATGGTGGCTTCAGCTCATCATCGCCGCCGTGCTGAGCGTCCTCCTCATCTTCACCATCAGGCCTCCGCTCCTCCGCGTGCTGAAGCGCGGCGGAGATCCGGCGAAGACGCTGGTGGATGCGCTGATCGGAATGTCGGGAACGGTCGTCTCGACCGTCACCCCCGCCGGTGGCCAGGTGAAGCTCGCCGTCGGCGAGACCTGGACGGCCCGCACCGCCCCGGGGACGCCGGATGTCGTCCCCGGTCAGCACGTCACCGTCGTAGCAATAGAAGGGGCGACGGCCGTCGTCGCACCTGCTGAAAGGAGCGTCCATTGAGCAACGCCACCCAATTCGTGGTTCAGATCGTGGTGTTCGTGGTCGTTGCGGTCATCGCGATCTTCGTGCTGGTTGCGCTGTTCAGGTCGATCCGGATCATCCCCCAGGCGACTGCAGGGGTCGTCGAGCGGCTGGGCAAGTACCACAAGACCCTTCTGCCCGGGCTGAACATCGTCGTGCCCTTCGTCGACCGGGTCCGCCCGCTGCTCGACATGCGTGAGCAAGTCGTCTCGTTCCCGCCGCAGCCGGTGATCACCGAGGACAACCTGGTCGTCTCGATCGACACCGTCGTCTACTTCCAGGTCACGGATGCACGGGCCGCGACCTACGAGATCGCCAACTACCTGGGCGCCGTCGAACAGCTCACCACGACGACGCTCCGTAACGTGGTCGGCGGACTCAACCTCGAGGAAGCACTGACCTCGCGCGATGAGATCAACGGCCAGCTGCGTATCGTCCTCGACGAAGCCACCGGCAAATGGGGCATCCGAGTATCGCGCGTCGAGCTGAAAGCGATCGATCCCCCCATCTCGATCCAGGACTCGATGGAGAAGCAGATGCGCGCCGAGCGTGACCGGCGCGCGGTGATCCTCACGGCCGAAGGAAACAAGCAGTCCGAGATCCTCAACGCCGAAGGCCTGCGGCAGGCCGCGATCCTCAGTGCTGAGGGTTACGCCAAAGCGGCTGTCCTGAAGGCGGAGGGCGAGGCGAAGGCGATTACCACCGTGTTCGGCGCGATCCACGAGGGTCGGCCGGACAACCTGCTGCTCGCCTACCAGTACCTGCAGACGCTTCCCAAGCTGGCCGAGGGCGCCGCGAACAAGCTGTGGATCATCCCCAGCGAGCTGACCGAGGCGCTCCAGGGCATCGGCAAGGCGTTCGGCGAGAAGGGGGGCGCAGGACCGGACCCGGCGCCGCCTGCACCGCCGGCCATGTCGTCCCTCGCGGCTCCCCCGGCATCGGCGGCACCGGTACCTGCTACTCCGAGCGCTCCATCGACACCGGCATCGCCGGAGACCGCGGCGCCCGGGGCGTCCGGAACGGATGCCTAGCCCGTCTCGTCCGCAGCTCCAGGGATACGAGGGCGACTTCTTCTCCACGTCGTATCCCCGGGTGATCGCCCACCGCGGTCTCGCGCTCACGGCGCCCGAGAACACTCTGCTCGCCTTCCTCTCCGCATTGAACGCGGGCGCGACGCACCTCGAGACGGATGTTCACGCGAGTGCCGACGGCGTCGCCGTGATCAGTCACGATCCGGATCTGAAACGCGTGGTCGACCGCGACGTCGCCGTCGGCCAGCTGCGGATGTCCGAGCTCCGCCGGATCGACCTGGGTGCCGGGCAGAGTTTCGTCTCGCTCGCCGACGCTCTCGACACGTTTCCCCAGGCGCGTTTCAACATCGACATCAAGGTCGACGAGGCCGAGAAACCAGCCGTCGCAGCCATCCGAGCCGCCCGCGCGACCCGGCGCGTGCTCATCACCTCGTTCGACGAGGCCCGCAGGCGGCGCACGGCGGATGCCCTCCCCGGCGTCGCGAGCAGTGCCTCTGTCAGCCGGGTCCTCGCCTCCGTCCTCGGAGGAAAGCTGGGAATCGCTCCTGTCGTCCGGCGGTCGCTGGATGGTCTCGTCGCCGTCCAGGTGCCCGAGAGATCCGGGCGGTTCAGGGTCGTCACCCGGCGCTTCGTGGATGCGATCCACGCCGCAGGACGCGAAGTCCACGTCTGGACGGTGAACGATCCTGCCGACATGAATCGCCTTCTCGATCTCGGTGTCGACGGCATCGTCACCGATCGCTGCGACCTGCTGAAAGGGGTCGTGGACTCGCGTATCTGAGAGCCTGCTGGGAAGAACTCGCAAACGGAAAGAGAAAACCCAGCTTGACGGTTTATAACTGAGGATGCATCGCGAGAAGGAGACCACACAATGGCAGATCGCAGTTTGCGCGGAATGAGACTTGGCGCCCAGAGCTTACAGAGCGAAGAAGGCGTCGTCTACTCCCCGCGTTCCCGTTACACCTACCTGTGCGCACAGTGCGGCAAGGAGTCCGAGGTCATCTTCTCGGCTGAGGCCGAAGCGCCGGAGACGTGGGAGTGCAAGCACTGCGGCCACGAAGCGATCCTGCTCGTCGGCAACGAGCCCGTGGTCGTCGACCGTTCTGACTCGAAGACCCCCCGAAGCCACTGGGACATGCTGCTCGAGCGCCGGACCCGCGCCGAGCTCGAAGAGCTGCTCGAGGAGCGTCTCACCTACCTGCGCGCACGCCGTGGCGAGCACAAGATCGGCGCATGACGCGTCGAGCACTGCTCGCCTGACCGACGAAGCCGCTTCACACCGCGTGTGAGGCGGCTTTTTCCGTGTCCGGGGTCGCGATCCCGTTCGTCGATCGCAAGCGTCCGGTGCGTCTGGTCCGCACCGCGAAGAACGCGATGACCAGGGCCGCGAGGCCCAGCCCCGAGACGAGCACCTCGATCCCGCGGCTGAGGAGCGTCGCCGGCGTCGTCGACGTGCCGAGCGGCACGTCGGAGATCATCGAGCCGGCCTGGTACGCGGGGATGCTCGCGATCGTGCGGCCCGACGGGTCGATGATCTGGCTGCTCCCGACGGTCGAGATGTTCACGAGCGAGCGGCCGGCCTCGATTGCGCGGAGCCGGGCGATCGCGAGCTGCTGCACGTTCTCATCCGTGCGTCCGAAGTCCGCGTTGTTGGTCTGCGCGAGGATGACCTGCGCCCCGCCGTTCATCATGTCCGTGAGCAATTGGTCGTCCACGATGTCGAAGCAGATCGAGATACCGGCTTTCACTCCGTTGATGTCGAACACGTTGTCGCGGGTGCCCGGGGTGTAGTCGCGGCCGATCAGGTCGATCAGCGAGGGCGCGAACATCCGCCAGAACGCGCGGTCCGGCACGTACTCGCCGAACGGCACCGGGTGCTTCTTGTCGTAGTAGTCGGTGACGCCCTTGCCCGGCTCCCACAGGAGCGACGTGTTGAAGTACTCGCGGTTGCGATAGGTGATCGTACCGACGACGAACGGCGCGTTCATCCGCGTAGCGAGATCGTCGATCGTGTTCGCCGAGTCCTGGTCCCGCGTGGGGTCGATGTCGGCCGCGCCCTCGGGCCAGACGACCATGTCGGCCTTTTCGTCGATGATCTTCTCCGTGGCGGATACCTGGGTCGCCATCACGTCCCCAGGGGCAGCGTCGTCGAAGTAGCCGGCGGGACCGTTGCCTTGGACCGCAGCGATCCTGGTCGTCCCGTGCGTCGTCGCCGGCCACGCAGGAATGACCAGCACGAGGGCTATCGCACCGACGGCGAAGGAGACCCGCCAGGCCCGGCGGACATCCGCCGTGAAGACGCACTCCAGTGCCAGCGCCACCAGCCACACGATGACGAACGTGAGACCGGACATCCCGAACCACGCGACCAGCGGTGCGAACGGACTCTGCGACTGCGACTCCGCAACGCGCCCCCAGGAGAAGCCGCCGTACGGCCAGTTGCCGACGAGAAATTCGCGGGCGGTCCAGAGCCCGGCCACGACGACTGGGAGGAGCCCCAGCCTGCCGAGCTTCGATGGCCAGGCGACAGGGACCCAGCGGTAGGCCAGCGTGATCAGAAGGGAGCCGAGGGCGAAGAACAGCGCTTCTAGGACCGAGAGCGCGATCCAGGGCACGGGTCCCAGGTAGAGCGCCGTCCATTGCACGTGGAAGAGATAGAACGAGACTCCCGCGACGAAGCCGACCAGGAGGGAGCTACGCGTGCTCCGCCCCCGCAGGCTCCAGAGGATCATCGCGACACCGACGAACGCCAGCGGCCACCAGTCGCGGTCGGGGAACCCTGCATCGAGCACGGGTCCTGCACCGGCAGCGACGATCAACGCCAGCCACAGGGGCAGCGGCGCACGAAGGGCAGGACTCACGTCGTGAGAGCTTAGGGCATGCGTGTGGGTGCGCGCCGATAGCCGCCTAGGCAACGGATGAGTACGCCACGATGCCGCGGCGGATCGACTCGAGCGCCTGGCGTGCGGTGCGGCCGACAGGTCCCTGGGCGACCAGGGACAACTGGTCGAGAAGATCGATCGTCTGCTTCGTCCAGCGCACGAAGTCGCCGGCAGCCATGTCCGCATCCTCGAGGACCTTGTTGAGACTTCCCCCACGGGCCCAGCCGTGCATCGCCAGCGACAGGCCGGTCGAGATCGGCTCGCTGCCCGGCAGACGGTGGTCGCGCTCGAGGTCGTCGAGGATGCTCCAGAGTTCGGTGGTCTTCTCCAGCGCCGGGCGGAACGCGCCCTTGGGCAGGTAACGGTCGGAGACCAGCCCTTCATCGCGCCGCGGTTCGAAGACGAGGGCGCACGCCATCGCAGCAAGACTCGGAGCGTCGAGCTGGTTCCACACGTTGCGGCGGAGGCACTCGGCGACGAGCAGGTCCCGCTCGCCGTAGATCCGCTTCAGCGTCGCGCCATGCACGGTCAGTGACGTTCCGCCGTCATCGTCGATGCTGAGATAGCCGCGATCGACGAGAACGTCGGTGACGCGATCGAAGACCTTCGCGACCGCGCCCGTGCGGGAACGGATCTGCTGACTGAGCGCATCCGTCTCCCGCTTCAGCTTCCACCACCGTTCCGCCCAACGCGCGTGCTGCTCGCGCTCGGGGCAGCGGTGACACGGATGGTCCTTCATCCGCTTGCGAAGCGCGTTCAGCTGGCGCTGGCGCTTCTCCCGCTCTCCCCGGCTCATCCCGTCGAGGCGCGCTCCCTGCCGCTCCAGGTCACTGAGCTGGCGTCGGATCGCCGAATACTCGCGGAAGTCGCCGAGGTGGCAACTCATCGCCTGCTCGTAGCCGGCGAGCGACTCCTCCTGCTGGCGCACTTTGCGGGCCAGATCGACGACCGCGCGGTCCGCCTGGAACTGGGCGAACGACGACTCGAGGATCTCACGCGTTCGCTCGCGGCCGAACTGATCGATGAGGTTGACGGCCATGTTGTAGGTCGGCCGAAAACTCGAGTTGAGCGGGTAGCTTCGGCGGGATGCGAGCGACGCGACGGACTGCGGGTCCAGCCCGTCCTGCCACTGGATGACCGAGTGCCCCTCGACGTCGATTCCGCGGCGACCCGCGCGGCCGGTCAGCTGGGTATACTCCCCCGGGGTGATCGGAACACGAGCCTCGCCGTTGAACTTCTCGAGCTTCTCGAGCACTACGGTGCGCGCCGGCATGTTGATTCCGAGGGCCAGGGTCTCCGTGGCGAAGACGACCTTGACGAGCTTGCGGCGGAAGAGTTCCTCGACGACCTCCTTGAAGGCAGGAAGCAGACCGGCGTGGTGCGCTGCCACCCCGCGTTCGAGACCTTCGAGCCACTCCCAGTAGCCGAGGACCGCGAGGTCCTCGTCGAGCAGCGTGCGGCAGCGTTCCTCCACGATCGCCCGGATTTCGTCGCGTTCGTGCGCCTCGGTCAGCCGAACGCCCGCCCGCAGCACCTGGCGAACCGCCTGGTCGCAGCCTACCCGGCTGAAGATGAAGAAGATCGCGGGAAGGAGGTTGCGTTCCTGAAGCAGATCGACGAGGTCGGCGCGGTCCATCCTGAATGACTCCGGGCGGCCTCCCCTCGAGTGGTAGCGGCCCACATCCTTCATCTGCCGCGAGCTCAGCGTGCGCCCGCCGTACCTGGCCATCTGCACGAGTTCCGGATTCACACGATTCGTCGCGGCCAGGCCGGACGAATCGAAGAGGTCGATGAGCTTCGTGCGCATCAGGATGTGCTGCTCGAGCGGCACCGGGCGCTCCTCGGAGACCACGACATCCGTCTCTCCGCGGACCGCCTGCAGCCAGTCGCCGAACTCCTCCGCGTTCGACACTGTCGCGCTCAGCGACACCATGCGCACGGACTGCGGGAGATGGATGATGACCTCCTCCCACACGGCCCCCCTGAACCGGTCGGCGAGATAGTGCACTTCGTCCATGACGACATACGCGAGATCGGTCAGCAGATCGGAGTCCGCGTAAAGCATGTTGCGCAGGACCTCCGTTGTCATCACGACGATCCTGGCGTGCGAGTTGATGTTCGTGTCCCCGGTCAGCAGCCCGACGCTCTCCGGCCCGTACTCGCCGACGAGTTCCTGGAACTTCTGGTTGCTCAGGGCCTTCATCGGCGCGGTGTAGAACACCTTCTCGTGCGGCTCCTGCATCGCGAGGAACACGGCGAACTCGGCGACGATCGTCTTGCCCGCGCCGGTCGGAGCGGCGACGAGCACGCTGCGTCCGTTCTCCAGGCTCGCGCACGCCTCCCGCTGGAAGGGGTCGAGTTCGAATCGCAGCCGGTCGCGGAACGCTTCGAGCTTCGGCAGCGTGGCGCGCGTCCGCGACGCAGCGTAACGCTCGGCCGGGGAGAGCTGGTCGGTCACGATCCCAGCTTAGGTGCCCCTTCCGGATGGCGGCCGGCCTGCGGGGAACGCCTCGCCGGTCCGATCAGGTGGCGAGCTCGGATTCGAGGCGTATCGCAGCGCGCGCGACCCGCCGGTCGTGCAGCCAGGACACGCCTGCGGCTGCGAAATAGAGCAGGACCATCGGGATGGCGAGAAGGAACATCGAGACGATGTCGGCCGACGGCGTAGCGATCGCTGTGAAGAGGATGATCACCAGCAGCGCCCAGCGCCACGACCGCATGATCGATTTCGCGCTCAGCACGCCCACGAAGTTGAGGAGGACGAGGAAGACCGGGAGCACGAAGGCCACGCCGATCGCGACCACCAGTTTCAGGACGAAGTCGAAATAGTCCTTCGCCTGGATGAACGCGGTGTCCTGGCTGGGCGCGAAGCTCGTCAGCAACTGCACGATGTGCGGAACCACGAACCAGCCGGCCGCACACCCGGCGAAGAACAGAGGAACCGCTGTGAAGAAGAAGCCCAGACCGTACTTGAGCTCCTTTCGGTTGAGCGCCGGAACGAGGAACGCCCACAACTGATAGAGCCAGATCGGACTCGAGATGACGATCCCGATCGTCACGGCGATCTGCATCTTCAGGTCGAACGCACCCGTGATGTTGTCGTAGTTCAGTTCGGCGAGCCGACCCTGCTGCTTCGCGATCTGCACGATCGGCTCGCGCAGCGCGTCGAGGACCCAACCAGCCAGAAACCACCCAGCGATCGACCCGGCCAGAAGTCCCAGTGCCGAACGGAAAAGACGTTTGCGAAGCTCGACGAAGTGCTCGCCGAACGTCATGCGGCCTTCGCGGTTCTTGCCTCGCTTGACGGAGGAGGCCACGACCTAGGGTTTCGGGTGCGGCTCGGTCGAGGTCGAAGCGGGACGCGGGACGGAAGCGTCGGTGGGGGTGGCGGTGCCATCGGTAGCCGTCGTGGTGCCGGCTGCGGCGTCGTCGTCCTTCATCGCCTTGACCTCGCCGCGGAAGATTCGCATGGACTGGCCGAGGCTCTTCGCGAGTCCGGGAAGCTTCGGCGCACCGAACAGCAGCAGGATGACGGCGAGGATGATGAGCAGGTGCCATCCAGTGAGATTGCCGAACATGGAATCAGGTCCTTCTGGTCAGATGCGAAAACTGTTGCGGATCCGCTTTTACGAGAAGTTTACCCCGCTTCACCAGTGAATCCCTGCGAGCTTGCCGACGGCGCTCACGGTCATAGAGATCCTGCTCGCGCGCCGCCCGAAGCTCTCCGGCGTCCGCGAAGACCGCGGGTGCGAGGCGTTCCTCGCCGAGTTCCTCGGCACGCCGCTGGAGCACCTCCGTTTTGTCGGCGAGCCGTCCCAGTTCGTCGAGGGCGGCCATCGATTTACGGAACAGGCTTACGCCGAACAGAACGAGCATCCCGAGCAGTGCGAGAACCAGCACCACCCAGATGACGACCCAGGACCACCACGGCATGCCAGCGAGTCTACGGGACACGCGCCATGCGAGTGGGCGGAGTCATTCGTAACGGGCTGCTCCCGCTGCCGCCCACTCGGCGACGGCGGCACGGGCTTCGGGGGGCCCCAGGACTGTCACCATCCCGGACAGGCCGCCGACGAGCCGTTTGAGGCCGTGGTAATGGGCGACCCTGACGTTGGTGCGCACGAACGTGCCGTCGTCGGCGAGGTCGGCGCCCTCGGGGATGTAGTCCGCGATGAGCGGCAGGGCCGAGGCCGAGACCTGGATATCGACGATGAGGTCGTCCGGCGAGCCCTCGAACAACGTCTCCGGCAGCGTGACATCGGCGGGCCGGTATGTGATCGGCTCATCCGTCGCGTGGAGGTCGCTGATGCGGTCGAGGCGGAACGTCCGGATCGCCTTGCGCAGGTGGCACCAGCCGCGCAGGTACCAGTCCTGATCCACGGACTCGATGCGCAGCGGATCGACCCGGCGGCGTTCGTGTTCGCCGCGCGAGTTGAGGTAGACGAACTCGAGTTGCGTGCCGTCGGCGACGGCGTCGCGGATCAGTTGGAGGGACTCGTCGGTCTCCGACCCGGCCACGGCCACCTGGCTCGGGACCGCGGATGCACCGCGCGCCAGTTTCGCCATCAGCGAGCCGATCACATCCCGGTCCGCGTTCTCCGGAAGAGCGGACAGGTACTGGAGCCCGGCGATCAGGGCCGCGGCCTCCCGCGCCGAGAACCGTGGAGAATCGTCGATCGCGACCAGGTGGGTCAGCACGATCTGGTCGTTCTCTTCGAAGTCGTCCCAAGCGATGTCGAAGAGGTCGCCGTGCTGGTAGGAGCTGGTCTCCCCCGGCACGCCCGAGACAGCGATCAGGCGGACGGCCTCGCGGAGTTGGGACTTCTCGACGCCGAAGTGCTCCGCCGCCTCCGAAACGCTGACGCGGTCCCGATCCATCAGGTACGGCACGAGTGCGAGGAGGAAGGCGAGCTTGTCCTGCGCCTGCATCGGCCGGCGACGGTCAGCCATCGGATCCCCCCTCGGCGGCGGCGCTCCTGTCGCCGCGCGCGGCGGCGCCGGTGTGGGCATCAGCGTGAGCCGCGACCGTCGCGGCCAGTCGGGCCCTGACCCGCTCGCGCAGGTGCGGTGGGGACAGAACGACGATCTCCGGGCCGTAGCTGGCGAGCTCATCCGCGATGATGTTCAGGTCCGAGTAGTTCACCGACAGTCGCGTGTTGCCCGGCGCGCCGCCGTAACGCTTGTTCAACCTGGTCGCCGCATCGGAATCGGGCACCACCTCGATCTCGGCGCGGTTGCTCCGCCAGATCCGTTCGAGTTCGTCGAGCGCGTGAGCCGCGAAGTCGGTGCCGACAGGCTCGAACGTGCGGTTCGTGGGCGTGACCGGTCCGACCATGCGCGACAGGAGGAACGTTCGCGGTCCGTTCGCGTCCTGGTCGGTGCCGTGGAGGTGCCACCGGCCCTGGTGCTGGATGAGTGCGAGCGGTGCGACCGTGCGGAGCCTGGATGCGGACTCGCCGGGCTTCAGGTACGGGAACCGCACGATCGTGCGGCGTTCGAGCGCGACGCTCAGCGGCTCGAAGGCGCTTTCGCGGACCCTCAGCCGTGGCGCGTAGCCCAGGATGGGCTCGTCGGACTCGACCCCGAGCGAGCGGAGCTTCATGATCGCTCGGCGGGACTCCGCCGAGAGGGAACCCTCCCGCCAGACCGTCGCTGCCAGTCCCAGCAGAGTGATCTCCTCCGCAGAGAACACCACGTCGGGCGGGAGGTCGTATGCGCCTTTCGGAATGCGGTAGCGCAGGGTCTGGTTGTTGCCCGCGTCACCCGGGGACTCGACCGTTTCGAGTGGAACGCCGAGTTCGCGGATGTCGTCTTTGTCGCGCTCGAACTGACGCTCGAGACTGGCGTTGTCGCCCGACGACGAATAGCGCTGGCGATACCCCTGCACGGTCGACAGGATCTCGCTCTTCGTCAGTCCTGTCTCGGTGGCGAGCAGGGCGAGCACGAGGCTGAAGAGGCGTTCTTCGACCGGCACGCGCGGACGCGAGGAAGACGAGGAAGGCACCCCTTCATCCTAAGGCCGCGGGCGGCCAGGGACGCGGAATCGGCTAGACGATGCCGAGGATGTCGACGACATAGACCAGCGTCGCGTTCTGCGGCACCGGTCCACTGCCCTGGGCGCCGAACGCCTTGCTCGGCGGAACGATGATCGTCACCTGAGAGCCGACCTTCTGACCCACGAGGCCCTCGACGAGCCCGCGGGGAAGCGAGGTGCCGGAGGCCGTCTGGCCCGACGACATCTGCAGGGTGGCCGGAGTGCCCGTGTCCCACGTGCTGTCGAAGACCGTGCGCTCCTTCCAGAGCACGCCGGTGTAGTGGATCACCACGGTGTCGGACTTCGTGACGGTCTTGCCATCGCCCTGCTTGTTGACAGCGACTTCGAGCGAGGTCGGCGGTGCGATGGTCGGCACGGTGACGCCCGGGCGCCCGCCCGGGGCGATGACGACGGTCGGGAGGCCGGGCCGGCCCGCCTGCGGTGTGCCGTTCGCGGCCGGGAGGTAAGCTTTGTTCACGTCGACCACGATCACGACCGTGTCGGTCGGTTTGACACCTGCGCTCGAGGCGCTCGAGCCGAGTCCGTCCTTCGGGGAGACCGCGATGGCGAGCCGGGATCCGACCGTCGCGCACTGCAGGCCCTTGTCGAGACCGGGGATCGTCTGGCCGACCACGAGGGAGGACCCGGAGGACCCGCCGTACTGCGTCGTCTGAAGCAGCTTGCCGTCCGTGCCGTTGTAGATCATGAAGTCGACGACGACCTGCTGGCCTTTGTGGATCGCCGGGCCGGTGCCCTCGATCACGGTGGTCCGCTGCGACGTCGACGTGCGAACCGGGGTGGGGAACGTGACCATCGGGTGCTCGCCGAACTTGCCGGAGACGTGGACGACGTCGGAGGCACTCCCCGACTTCAGCGCCGTGTCGCAGTTGGCGTTCGGGTCGGACGAGCACGCCGTGAGCGTGACAAGGAGCAGTCCTGCGGCTACGAACAGAGCGGATGCGCGGTGCACGAGTCCTCTTTCGGTGCGATCGACGGGAGCGGGGAGGGCTGGCCTCCGGCATCCCATGCTAGTTGATGGAGTCAGGTGCGCCCTGCGCGCCCGTGTCCGCGCCGGTCTCGACCTCGGAGCCGGGCTGGGAGGAGCCGGCGTGGCCGGCATCCCCTGCAAGGTTTCGCGCTTTCGAGAGCTCGGCTCCCGTGCCGGCCGCGCGCACCCGCTTGCGCAGGCTCTTCGGGCTGACCTGCCGTTCGCCGAGCGCCCCGGGCGTCCAGGCTTCGACATCTTCGTCGCTGTAGTCGCTCTTCGACGGGCGGCGCTTGAGCTCGGGCAGAATCGTTCCGGGAGCCAGCCGACGGGCGGTGACCAGGAACCCGGTGTGGCCGATCATCCGGTGGTCGGGGCGCACCGCCAGTCCTTCGACGTGCCAGCCGCGGACCATCGTCTCGTTCGACTGCGGGTGCGTGTACTGCCCGGATGCGCGGATCGCCTCGGCGACGCGCGACAGCTGGGTGACCGTGGCGACGTAGCAGAGCACGACCCCGCCGGGCTTCAGCGCCTCCGTGACCGCATCCAGGCACTCCCAGGGGGCGAGCATGTCGAGCACGACCCGGTCTACCGACTCGGCGGGAACCGTCTGCGGGAGGGTGTCCTGGAGGTCGCCGACCGTGACCGACCAGTTGTCGGGGTCGCGTCCCAGGAACGTCGCGACGTTCCCGCGCGCGACCTCCGCGAACTCGTCGCGGCGCTCGAACGACCGCAGCGTGCCTGCCGGGCCGATCGCTCGCAGCAGCCACAACGACAGCGCGCCCGATCCGACTCCGGCCTCCACCACGGTCGCACCGGGGAAGATGTCCGCGAGGGCGAGGATCTGTGCCGCGTCCTTCGGATAGATGATCGCGGCTCCGCGCGGCATCGACATGACGAAGTCGTTGAGGAGCGGGCGCAGCGCCAGATGCTCGACGCCGACATTGTTCGTGACGACCGATCCGTCGGGAAGCCCGATGATCGCATCGTGCGCCAGCACGCCCCGGTGCGTATGGAAGACCTTGCCGGGCTCCAGCGTGATGGTGTTCAGCTTGCCCTTGGGGCCCGTCAGCTGCACGCGATCGCCCGCGCGGAACGGACCGCTGCTCTGCGGGAGCTCCGACGCGTTCACAGCGCGGCCGTCCGGGCCGTCGCCAGTTCGACGAGGTCGTCGACCGTGCGACCCGCAAGCGTCGTCCAGAGGACGTGCTCGTCGGTGTCCGGGAGCGGAATGATGTGTGGGACCCCGATCGTGGTGGCTCCTGAGGCGACGGCCGACGCCAGTCCTGCCACCGAATCCTCGATCGCGACGCACTGGCGCGGATCGACACCGAGCAGTTCCGCCGCTTTCAGGTAGGCCTCCGGATGCGGCTTGGGTTCGGCGACCTCGTCACCGCTCACCACGACATCGAAGGCATCGAAGGGGATGCTCGACACGACCTGCTCGGCCATACGGCGGACCGACATCGTGACCAGGGCCGTCGGGACACCGCGTTCGCGACACTCCGCGAGCAACTCCCTCGCGCCCGGCCGCCACGGCACACCGACCTCTTTGAGCTGGTTCTGGACGCGGTCGGTCAGCCGTGAGACGATCTCGTCGGGTTCCAGGTCAACACCGCGCGACCTCAGGATGTCGGCGGATATCCACAGGCCCTGGCCGACGAGGGCGAGCCCGTCGTCATGGGTCCAGACCTGCCCGAACGACGCCACGAGTTCGACTTCTGCCGCCATCCAGTACGGCTCGGTGTCGACGAGGGTCCCATCCATATCCCAGAGAACGGCAGCGGGGAGGGAGGGTGGAGTCAGGGAGGTCACGGGGTCCAAGTCTAGTCCGGGCGCCCCGGGCCTATCCTTGAAGGATGGCGGCCGCACGGTCGCCGCGACGGAACGGGGTACCTGGATAGTGGCACAGGGCATGAACTTCCTCGGCGGCCGGCTGCTGGTCGTTGCGTTCGAGGGGTGGAACGACGCAGGAGAGGCAGCGAGCGGAGCGGTCAGGACCCTCCAGGACGTCCTCGAGGTCGTGCCCATCGCCGAGGTCGATCCAGAGCTCTACTTCGACTTCCAGTTCAACCGGCCGACCGTCGTCACCGACGACGACGGTCGACGCCGGCTGGAGTGGCCCTCCGCGGTGATGTACGGCCCCGTCCGCCCCGGCGAGACGGCCCCGGGACTCGCGGACGATGCGAACCTCCAGGTCAGCGGCAACAACGTCGGCAACATCTACCTGCTGCTCGGCACGGAGCCTTCGCGCAGCTGGAAGAGCTTCACCGCGGAGATCCTCGACGCCGCGCTCGCCGCGGACATCACTGCGATCGTCTTCCTCGGCGCGATGCTCGCCGACGTCCCGCACACCAGGCCCATCTCCATCTTCGCCTCCAGCGAGAACGCGGCCGTGCGAAGCGAGCTGCAGATCGAGCGGTCGACCTACGAAGGCCCGGTCGGCATCCTGAGCGCGATCGCCGAAGGCGCGGAAGCCGTCGGCATCCCTACCGTCTCCATCTGGGCCTCGGTCCCCCACTACGTGCACAACGCGCCGAGTCCGAAGGCGATGCTCGCCCTGATCGACAAACTCGAAGAGCTCGTCGACGTCACGATCCCCCGCGGCAACCTCGTCGAAGAGGCCGCAGCCTGGGAGGCGGGCATCGACGCGCTCGCCGCCGATGACGACGAGATGGCCCAGTACATCCAGCAGCTCGAGCAGGCGCGCGACACCGTCGACTCGCCGGAAGCCAGCGGTGAAGCGATCGCGCAGGAGTTCGAGCGCTACCTGCGTCGGCGCGGCGACGGGCGCGACGGCCAGGCCGGCGGTCGCCCGGACGAACCCTGGCGCAGTTGAGGGTCCCCCGGGTGCGGCCCTGGCGAATCGCCTCGTCCCGCGCTCGGAAGGTGTCTAGGCGGCCAGCACGCCCGTCGAGAGCAGCACGATCAGCAGCACTCCGACGACGATGCGGTAGATCACGAAGGGCAGGAAGCTGTGTCGTGAGATGTAGCCCATGAAGAACGCGATGACCAGCAGGCCGACGGCGAAGGCCACCACGGTCGCGGCAGCCGTCTCGAGCGGCCCGAACACCTCGGGCGTGCAATTGGTGGCCGCGGCGACGCAGGGCTCCTTGATTGACTTGTACAGCTGGAAGAAGCCGCTGCCGAACACCGCAGGCAGTGCGAGCAGGAACGAGTACCGGGCGGCAGCGCGACGCTGGTAGCCCATGAACAGACCAGCGGTGATCGTTCCGCCCGACCGGGACACGCCGGGGATCAGCGCGAGTGCCTGCGCGAACCCGAAGATGATGCCGTGACCCCAGGTGAGTTCCTTCAGGCGCCGCGTCTTCGCCCCCACGGCGTCGGCGACTCCGAGCAGGATGCCGAAGATGATGAGCGTTGCCGCCACGATCCAGAGGGAGCGGAGCGTCGTCTCGATCTGGTTCTGGAAGAGGACGCCGAGAACGACGATCGGGATGGAGCCCACGATGACCAGCCAGCCCATCCGCGCATCCGGATCGTCACGTGGCACGCGCCCGAACAGCGACCGGAACCACCGGCTCACGATCCGGACGATGTCCTTCCAGAAGTAGATGAGCACCGCGGTCTCGGTGCCCAGCTGGATGATCGCGGTGAACCGTGCACCCGGGTCCGCGCCCGTGCCGAGGAGCTCACCGACGATGCGGATGTGCGCGCTCGACGATACGGGAAGGAACTCGGTGAGTCCCTGCACGAAACCGAGGATCAGGGCGTTGATGAAATTCATGTGCGTCTTTCCGAGGCAGGCGCGGCGTGATGCTGTGCTCAGTAGTTCAGGAGGAGGTCCCGGAGGACGGTCCTGCCAAACACTAGCGCGTCGAGTGGCACACGCTCGTCGACGCCGTGGAACATCCCCGGAAAATCGAGTTCCGGTGGCAGTCGAAGGGGCGCGAACCCGTAGCCGGTGATGCCGATCAGGCTGAGTGCCTTGTTGTCGGTGCCGCCCGACAGCAGGTACGGAAGCACCGGTGCACCGGGGTCGTGGGCGTCGAGTGTGTCGACGATGGCGTCGATGAGCGGACCGTCGAAGGCCGCCTCCAGGCCGACATCCCTGTGCATGACCTGGATCTCGATCTCGGGTCCGACGAGGTCACGCACCTGGTCGAGCACAACGTCCTCCTCGCCGGGGAGCGTCCTGATGTCGATGAGTGCCTCAGCAGTGTCCGGGATCACGTTGTGCTTGTAACCCGCGTTGAGCAGCGTCGGGTTCGTCGTCGTGCGCAGCGTGGCCAGGATGAAGCCGGATGCGGTGCCCGTGCGGAGCACCAGCTCGTCCGGCCCGACGCGCTCAGGGTCGACGTCGAGCAGTCGCGCGAGCTCCGCGAGAAGCTGCGTCGTCGTCGCCGTGAGCTGGATCGGCCACTGTCTGCGTCCGATCGCGACCACGGCTTCGGCGAGCCTCGTGATCGCATTGTCACGGATGAGACGGGATCCGTGAGCCGCGCGCCCCCGCGCGACCAGCTTGATCCACACGAGCGACTTCTCCCCTGTCTGCATCAGGTAGGCGCGGCGGCCGTCGAGCTCGATCGAGTATCCGCCGACTTCGCTGATCGCCTCTGTGGCGCCCGCGAACAGCTCGGGGTGGTGCTCGACGAGGTGGTGCGATCCTCGACGGCCACCGTCCTCCTCGTCGGCGAAGAACGCGACCACCAGGTCGCGGGCCGGCTGCCGACCCGAGCCGAGGATGTCACCGAGTGCGGCGATGATCATCGCGTCCATGTTCTTCATGTCGACCGCGCCGCGTCCCCACAGCATCCCGTCTTTGATGACTCCGCCGAACGGGTCGACCGTCCAGTTGCGCGGGTCTGCAGGCACGACATCGAGGTGGCCGTGCACGACGAGCGCAGGCTTCGACCGATCGCGGCCCTCGACCCGTGCCACGACGCTCGTGCGCCCCGGATCGGAATCGAACGACTGCGTCCGGAGACCGATCGCCTCCAGCCTGGCCGCGACATAGGCCGCCGCTTCGCTCTCGCCGTTCGACCGGCCCTCGCCGTAGTTCGTCGTGTCGAAGCGGATCAGGTCGCGGGCGATGATCGCCGTTTCGTCGAGTGTCGGGTCGTCGGTCGCGCTCATCATGCCCCAACGCTATCGGTGCCGTCCGGGGGCCCACCACCGCGACGAACGGGCGCCGATTTTCGTGCTAAGGTCTTACGTCGGCGGCTGATTCGTCAGCGGCTGATTCACCTGTCCGGGTGGCGGAAATGGCAGACGCGCTAGCTTGAGGTGCTAGTGCCCGTATAGGGCGTGGGGGTTCAAGTCCCCCCTCGGACACACTGTGTTGAGACAGTAGTAACAGAACAAATGCCCCGGTCGACTGATCGGGGCATTTGTTCTGTGGGCATCCCCCTGCGACGCTCGCACAGAAAGAATCCGAGGCCGGCTCTTCACGTTCGGGTCGTGAAGATGGCGGCCCCGGTGTTCTCTTCGAGGCTACAAAGGACCACCGACGCGGACGCGCCGATGGTCGGTTGATGCGACACACAGCGCGAGGTGCCGACGCCGAGGCCGAGCTGTCCGTTCACCTGCCAGGAAGGTTGGGGTTCAGGCGAGAACGACGGTGAGGACGACCTGCTCGTCCTCCGTGTGGATGCTCACATCCGACGCGGTTCGGCGAAGAGTCGCAAGACCGATGCCACCCTCTGTGTGCCGGTTATCAGCGAGGGTTCCCTCCGAACGGAGCTCGACCACCACGGCGTCTCTCAGTGCGTCGTGACGAAGGCCCACCGACACCGCGTCCCCGCGACCGTGGCGTACAGCGTTCGTGAGTCCTTCCGAGAGCGCGTCGACGACGGCAGCGGCGCGTGCGGGATCCTCGTCGAGGGCAGTCCAGACCGCGCTGGTGGCTTCCACATCGATTCGCAGGGCCGTCCCCCACAGCGACAGGATTCCTTCAACCGTCTTCCGGGCGGACAGCGTGGGCCCGGCTGCGGCCGAGAACAGCTCGCGTTTGACATCCGCGACAGTCCTCGCAACGACCACGGATGCGCCCTCGACGCCCAGAGTTCCCCTTCCGTCGGTCGAAGCGCGCAGTCCGAGCGATGCCGCGATCAGCTCGGCCTGGACTGTCGCGTGCAGCACGTGGGAGAGACGGAGGCGCATATCCGCGAGGCGGCGCTGCGAACGGCTCGCGAGCCGGACACGCTCGCGAAGAGACGCGGCAAGGGCATCCTCGTCGGCGTGCAGCTGGACGGAGACCGAGCGGATGACCGCGATCGTGACTGCGACGAACGGGTAGCTTGCGACTTCGGCCCAGTAGAACTCGGCTGCGTAGCCGAAGATGTGGAGTGCAGTGGCGTTCTGCAGCGCCGCGAGGACGGCCACGCCGGTGTAACAGGCGACGATCGCGAGGATCCTCCACACCGCTGGCTGGATGCGCGAACCGACGGCGTATGTTGCGGCATTGCCTGCGAGGTAGATGCCGCCGATGACAGGCGTCTGGATGACGGTCACAGCGAGCCCGTACGTTGTGAGGAAGTGCGGGAAGACCAGGATCAGGTAGACGAGCGTGATCACGATCGGAGGATCGGGTTGGAGCCCACCTGCAATGCGACGGAATCGAACACCGATGCGGACAGGACGTCCCGGATCGAGGTCCGCCTCGGCATCGATACCACTCGACGTCGGGCCGGGGTTCCCCGCATCCGCCGATTCCGCATCCCGGAACAGCTCGTGGCTCATCGGACGCACGACATCGTCGGAGATCCTCCGCAGCAGCAGGGCCGCGTCCGCCGCGGCGAGGTCGCGGCCGGCGGCGCTCATCGCCGCGTCGATCCGGTCGGAGACGGTCGCGGCGAATTCCAGACGGAGCCCGTCGACCTGGCTGTCCGCATCCGCCCGGCGCTTCTCGACGGCGGTCCGCGCTGCGATCAGCCGTCGCTGGACCTCGCCGTGCTCACGGAGGACGTCGACCACCACCGCGATGAGCGGCAGCATCACGATCGCGCTCACCACGTTGATCGTGACCCGGGAGATCACGTCACCCTGTGTGACCTCGATCCCCAGCAGCGGCGCGAGCGAGACCGCAAGAAGCGGGCGCGCCACACCGATCGCCGCGAAGAGGAGCAGTGTGGTCATGGCGCGATGGCGGCCCCGCCCCGGTCGCAGGATCGTGAGCCGCGACACGAGCAGGACGCCCCCGAGAAGCAGATGGGCGACCAGGGCGACCAGGAACGCGCGATCCGCGGGCTGCCCGGCCCGGAGGAACTCGTATCCAGCCATCACCGTCACGGCGAACGGCAGGGTCAGCAGCCACGACCAGATCGTGATCGCGTTGTCACCGAAGGCTCGCGCGATCCAGGGATAGCGACCCGTCATGCCGAGTGCTGCTCCGGTGCCGTCTCCTCCGCGTCCGTCGGGACGCCGAAGACGCGGACGTACATGTTCGTCGCTGCGACCCGCGGCGTCATCGATGTGTCGTTGGCGAGGCCCAGCGCCTCGTAGGTCCGCGTGACCGTGCGTTCCAGGGCGCGCACGCTCGTCTCTCGCTGGCGTGCGATCTCCATGTTCGACCAGCCGAGCGCGATGCGACGGAGCGTGTCGAGCTGGGTCCTGCTGAGTGCTCCGATGAGCTTCTCGGCCTCGGAATGCTCGGCGTCCACGGTGACCGGCCGCTCGGCGAGCGTCGCCTCGACGACCTCCACGAGTTCGTCGACCGATCCGATCGCCGACTTGTTGATGAACGAGGCGCCGGGGATGCCCGTTGGGCCGGTCCACGCGGCGGCACGGGGGTGGTTCGTCAGGAAGACCACCGCGGTGTGCGGAGCCCTGGCGTGGAGGATCGTTGCCAACTCGAGTCCGTTCGGGCGCTCCCCCAGCTCGACGTCCGTGATCAGCACATCCGGATCGATCCGGTCGAAGTCCGCGACGGCAGCGGCCGCCGACGAACGTGCATGAACCTCGAAACCTGCGTGCGTGAGCGCATCCGAGACGAGCGCGCGCATCAGCGCGTGATCCTCGACGACGAGCGCGGTCCGCACCCAGGTAGCTGACATGTCCTCAGGTTAGTTGCTGGCGGAGGGAAGCCCTGTTCGCTCCGGGCGCGTCGCACGAGTCGGGGCGTGGGGCTACTGTGTGCGACATGACTGCAGCGCCCGATCAGGTCACCGGCAAGCGCCAGGCGGGGAGCCTGCGCACCGTGATAATTGCGTTCGGCGCGAATGTGCTCGTCGCCGCTGCGAAGACCATCGCGGCCATCGTGACCGGCTCCGCGTCGATGGTCGCCGAATCGGCGCACTCGTGGGCGGATGCGGGGAACGAGATCTTCCTGCTGCTGGCCGAGCGGAGGTCGGCACGACCGCGGGATTCCGCGCATCCGGTCGGCTACGGACGCGAAGCGTACGTGTGGTCGCTGATCGCGGCTTTCGGCCTTTTCACCGCCGGTGCCGTCTTCTCGATCATGCACGGCATCGCCGAGCTCACCAGCACCGTGCCCGGCAGCAATTTCGGCATCGCCTACGTCGTGCTCGCTGTCTCGTTCGTCTTCGAGGGGATCTCGTTCGCCCAGTCGTACCTTCAGGCCAGGCGGATGGCCGGTGCACGCGGGGCCGGGACGCTCGAGCACGTGCTCGTCACATCCAACACCACCCTGCGTGCCGTCTTCGCGGAAGATGCCGCAGCACTCATCGGTCTCGTGATCGCCTTCGCCGGCGTGCTCACCCACCAGCTGACGGGCAACGCGGTGTTCGACGCGGTCGGCTCGATCCTGGTCGGGATCCTCCTCGGCGTCGTGGCGATCATCCTCATCGACCGCAACCGGCGTTTCCTCATCGGTGAGCCCGCATCGGATGCGATCACCGACACCGTTCTCGCAGCACTGCTCGAGCGCGACGAGATCGAGAAGGTGACCTACCTGCACCTCGAATTCGTCGGACCGGAGCAGTTCGACCTCGTCGCCGCGGTGGACCTCTCGGGCGATGACCCGGAATCGGACGTCGCGGCAGAGCTCGACGCCATCGAGCGTGAGCTCGAGAAGAGCCCGTACATCACCGGGGCCGTGCTGACGCTGTCGCGCCCCGGTGCGCACGCGCTCGAGGCGACGCCGCGGGACGGCGGGCTCGGAAGTGTCGGGACCGTGATCCACTAGCGGCGGTAGGATCCGATTGCGGCCAATTGCTGGCCGCAATCGACGTCAGACTGGACGCATGGCCACCACCGGATCGCGCACGTTGCAACTGCTCTCGCTGCTGCAGACCCATCGCTATTGGCCGGGTCCGGAGCTCGCCGAGAGGCTCGAAGTATCCGTACGCACGCTCCGCCGGGACGTCGACCGACTGCGGGAGCTCGGCTACCCGGTCGATGCGTCACGGGGCGTCGACGGCGGGTACCAGCTCGCCGCGGGAGCGTCCCTTCCCCCTCTCGTGGTCGATGACGAGGAAGCCGTCGCGCTCGCCGTCGGGCTGCGCACCGCGGCCCAGGGAGGCATTGCGGGAATCGAAGACGCTTCCGTGCGTGCGCTCACCAAGGTCGTGCAAGTGATGCCCCCGAGGCTCCGCAGGCGTGTGGATGCGCTCAGGTCCGTCACGATGGTGGGAACCCTCCGCCCCGGCCCGACCGTCGACCAGGATGTGCTCACAGCCGTCGCACAGGCCTGTCGCGACGAGGAACGCCTCGAGTTCGCCTACGTCGCCCGTGACGGACAAGCCAGTCGGCGGCGGGTGGAACCGCACCGGCTCGTCTCCGTCGGGCGGCGTTGGTACCTGGTCGCCTACGACCTGACCAGGTTCGATTGGCGCAGCTTCCGACTTGACCGGGTCAGCGAACCGCACCAGACAGGATCGCGCTTCCGGCCGCGCAGCCTTCCGGCAGAGGACGCGGCCGCGTTCGTTCGTGAATCACTCGGCAGCCTTGCGCCGGAGCCGGTTGAGATCGACGTCCTGATCCAGGCGCCGATCGCCCATGTCGATGCCGCGATCGGCCAATGGGCGCGGTCCGAACCGGTCGACCAGAACACGACCCGCTCGCGGATGACGTCGGACGGCTACGACTGGGCCCTGTTCGCCCTCGGCGTGGTCGACGCGGACTTTACGGTGATCTCGCCACCCGGATTCGCCGACCGTGCCCGATCGTGGGGCG
The DNA here is from genome assembly GCF_055231915.1 of Leifsonia sp. Ger2509. NCBI lineage: Bacteria > Bacillati > Actinomycetota > Actinomycetes > Micrococcales > Microbacteriaceae > Leifsonia > Leifsonia sp. Ger2509. Next base: position 424,080 of record NZ_JBUYVB010000003.1, on the reverse strand, counting down.
ACCGGTTCGTGCGGGCCGCCGAAGCCGCGTCCGCTCCGTCCGGTAGAATGGGACGAGAAGGGGAGTAGTTCCTGCCGGTTCCGCGAGAATCCGGCGGCGGTGTGTCGACATACTGGCTGTGACAGCCCGGTGCACCACCCGCGAATCGGGCGAACGAGACCTTCGGCCACACAACAATCGACGACGCGAAACGCGTCCTCTTGCTATGGCCGAAGCGTCGGACCCACCGTGCTTCGGTCGAGACCGAAGGAACGACATGAACCCACAGACCACACCGGCCAACCCGTCCGCCGCTCCCCCACGTGAACCGAGCGCCGGCGATATCAAACGGTGGCGCCAGTACCTCGCTGACGAACGCGCGGAGGCCGCCGTCTACCGGGACCTCGCCGGACGGCGCAGTGGAGAGGAGAAGGACATCCTGCTCGCTCTCGCCGAGGCCGAAGGCCGGCACGAAGCGCACTGGCTCGCCCTACTGGGCGACCGCGCCGGTAAACCGCTGCGTGGCGATCTCCGCACGCGGATCCTCGGCTTCCTCGCCCGCCGATTCGGGTCGGTCTTCGTGCTGGCTCTCGCCCAGCGGGCGGAAGCCCGTTCGCCATACGCCGCCGACTCGGATGCGACCGCCTCGATGGCTGCGGACGAACAGATCCACGAAGAGGTCGTGCGTGCGCTGGCCGCACGGGGACGAAACCGCCTCTCCGGCACCTTCCGGGCCGCCGTCTTCGGCGCCAACGACGGCCTGGTCAGCAACCTCGCACTCGTCCTCGGAATCAGCGCGAGCGGCGTCCCCACCCATGTCGTGCTCCTCACCGGACTGTCCGGGCTTCTCGCGGGCGCACTGTCGATGGGAGCCGGGGAATACGTCTCCGTCCGGTCGCAGCGGGAACTGCTCGAAGCATCCACACCGAATCCCCAGACGCGCACAGCACTTCCCGACCTCGACGTCGACGCGAACGAGCTCACACTGGTCTACCGGGCGCGCGGAATGGGCGCCGACGAGGCGGCCGCGCACGCGACGGAAGTCCTCCGCGACTTCACCGTCGATCCGGACGCCGGATCCGCGGACGAGGAGACCGTCGACGCGCACGAAACGATCGGGACCGCGTGGAGTGCGGCGATCTCGAGCTTCTGCTTCTTCGCATCCGGTGCGCTCGTTCCGGTGCTCCCCTACCTGTTCGGTCTGCAGGGTACGACCGCGGTCCTCGTCGCTGCGGCGCTCGTCGGAATCGTGCTCCTGTCGACCGGTGCGGTCGTCGGGCTGCTGTCCGGCGGGCCGCCCCTGCGCCGCGCTCTGCGCCAGCTCGGGATCGGCTACGGCGCCGCCGCCGCGACCTACCTGCTCGGCCTGCTGTTCGGGACGACCCTGGGGTGACGGGTGCCGGGCGACGGGCGACGGCGCTCAGTATCGCTCGGTGCGCGGGACATGTCGACCCGTGCTCGACGGAGTTCGCTGACCCGAGCGCGGTCAGGTCAGCGGTCGCGGTTCCGGTTGCGGTCGTGACCCTGGCCGCCGTCCGCGTAGGCGATGATCGCGACCACCGGGATCAGGAGGAACCACAGCCAGCTGTACGCGAAACCCCACAGCGCGCTCGTCAGGAAGAACAGGATCAGTGCGATGAAAGGGATGATCGCTGTCCACACGACGCGCCACCGTGCCGGCGATCCCCCGCCATAGCGGTCCCAGTCCCGGTCGTGTGAGGCGTCGCTGGAGGGGGTGAACGTTCGAGTCGCGTTCGAAGCAGGAAGCGCACCGGGAAGGTCGGCGAACAGCGGTGCGAGGTCTCCTCTGGTGACTGCGGCCCGGGCGGCCGCCGTCCGCGTGGCAAGCTCCGAGTCGGTGAGCCGGCCATCCCTCCTGTGCCCTTCGAGGGATGCGACCGCCTGGTCGCGTTCGGCGTTGCTCAAGCGGAACCGGGATTCCGACGGATCGGTGAAGTCGCTCATGAAGTAATTGTGGACCCCGTTGCAACATGGATACACGGTCGACCGGGCTTTCCATCAACCCCTCTCCGGACCTACACTCGAGACATTCGAACATACGTTCGAATCCGCGAGAAGGGGCGAATGGACATGGCGGAGATCGATGAGGCCGTCACCGTGTGGACGACCGATGACGGCGTGCCCGAGCGGATCGTGTGGCGGTCGACACCGTACCTCGTCACCGACACCCCGACGGTCTGGGCGGACACCTGCGAATGGTGGCGACCATTCGAACCCAATGAATACGGGATCGGCAGTGTCCCCCGCCGGATCGGCGGGTGGAGGTTCCAGGCGACGAGTGACTGGGGCGAAGCGCACGTCTTCGACGTTCGGCACGACGACACACGACGGAGCTGGAATCTCGTGCGGATCTTCGACTGACCGCGTGCCATTTCTGCGCTCCCCGACCGTGCGAACTACGCTCGCCGGGTGACGTATGACCGCTACAGCTCCGATGTGCTCGCATCCGGATGGAAGACCGCCGGCCAGAAGCCCGTTCCCGACGTCGAAGCCGTGCGTGACCTCGTCGTCGAAGATGCAGCGAGCGGGTTCTGTGGAGCAGTCACGCGGATTGAGAACGCGACCGTCGAACTCGAAGACTACTTCGGGAAGAAGCGGGTGTTCCCGCTCGGCAGCGGGTTTCTGATCGATGGGGAGGCCGTCACGCTCGTCGTCCCCAGGGCGGCGGATGCGGGAACACGCGCGCGGACCGCATCCGGTTCCTTCCGGGTCGGCGACGCGCCCGCACGCGTCGCCAGGGCGAGCCGCATCTTCGTCGAAGGCCGGCACGATGCTGAACTCGTCGAAAAAGTGTGGGGTGACGACCTCCGGGTCGAAGGCGTCGTCGTCGAATACCTCGAAGGCGTGGATCACCTCGACGAGATCGTGCGCGACTTCGCGCCAGGCGCGGGACGGCGGATCGGCGTGCTGGTCGACCACCTCGTCCCGGGCTCGAAGGAGAGCAGGATCGCGGAGCAGGTCGCGCGCGGTCCGTACGGGAAGAACGTGCTCGTCGTCGGACATCCCTACGTCGATGTGTGGCAGTCGGTGAAGCCGGAGCGGCTCGGGCTGAATGCGTGGCCCGTCATTCCGCGGACCATCGAATGGAAGCACGGCATCTGCGATGCGCTCGGTTGGCCGCACGCAGAACAGGCGGATATTGCGCGCGCCTGGAAGCGAATCCTCGGCACCGTGAGGTCGTATGCCGACCTCGAACCCGAGCTTCTCGGACGCGTGGAACAGCTGATCGACTTCGTCACGAGCGACTGACGCGCCTAACGATTTGGCAACAGCCGGACAATGAAAACTGGCGCGTAGGGTGGATTCGCAGCGCCCTGTGAGTAGGCTTAGGGTAAGTCGTTGTGTTTTGCATGTATGGAGCGGTTGCGTACCGGACCCCCGGAACGTTGCGATCCTTTCAGGAGCAGGCTTACAACACGCGGCCGAGGCCTCGGCTTTCGAGGTCAATTAAACGCTCCTGGAGGAGTTTGTCATGGCAACAGGTACGGTCAAGTGGTTCAACGCAGAAAAGGGCTTCGGCTTCATTGCTCCCGATGACGGAAGCGCAGATGTCTTCGCGCACTACTCCGCCATCGCGAGCTCGGGCTACCGCTCGCTCGACGAGAACCAGAAGGTCGAGTTCGAGGTGACGCAGGGCCCCAAGGGCCTGCAGGCGGAGAACATCCGCCCCATCTGAGCTCACTGAGTGGGTTTCTGAACTCTTGAGAGCCGGGTCTTCGGACCCGGCTCTTTTTTTGTGCGCGGATGCTATTCGTGCGCGCAGGGGTTCTGGTTCTTTCCACAGGGCGGAGTTGTGCACGAGTGTGTCTCCTGGTCGATGGTCGGGGGGCAACGCCCGATTGGGTGGAGGCATGTCAGTTACCGCGGCTTGCGACCTCGATGCTGCTGTTGCTGTGCTCGATGAGTTGCGTGCCATGGAAGCGGCGGCCCGGCAGACGCTAGCGGGTGAGGACGCGCCCCCGGAATTCCCCGACGTGGCCGCTGCACTGTTCGGTGATGTCCGTGACCCGGGGAACGACACAAGTGATGACCAGACCGGCGATGTCGCGGTGCTTCGCTTCCTCGTGTGTCCGTTGACCAGGCCGCCGCGATCAGCCGCGAACTGGAGAAGACCGGCCCCGGCTGTACCGTCGAGCAACGCGGTGTCGGCGAGCGGGTCCTGATCGAGCACGCCCCTGGTCTCACGGTCGAGCAGATGCGACGGCTGGCAGTGCAGGTGCGCGATCAACTCGATGCGGACGGTACGGAACCGCGAGAGCAGATCCTGCGACGGCGCCGCTCCCTCTCGATCACCACCACGCGCGAGGGGATGACCCACCTCGACTGGTTCCTGGACGCTGAGTCCGCCGGACATGTACTCCCCCAGATCACCGCATACGTCAGCGCTGAGCAGCGCGATCGACGCGACCCCGGGATGCCGGAGCCCCGAAGCCTCGTCCAGCTCCGCTCGGACGCGGCCGTCGAAGTCTTCCGGCATCGGGCCGGATGCGATCGGGATGCGTCGCGCGCACCGGTCACGATGATCGTGCGCGTCGCGCTCTCCCATCTTCGCGCCGGCCTCGGGACCGCCGCGATCGACGAAGTCGCCACCCCCGTCAGTGCTGGCACGACGCGTCGGCTCGCGCCGGAGGCGCACCTCATCCCGGCCGTATTGGGTGGCGAGAGCGAGGTCCTCGATCTCGGCCGGAGGCAGCGCCTGTTCAGTCTCGCGCAGAAACAAGCCCTGGCTGAGAGGGATGGCGGGTGCGCCTGGACGGGCTGTCCGCATCCGCTTTCGTACACGCAGGCCCATCACATTCGCTGGTGGGACCGTGACGCGGGTTCTACAGATCTGGGCAACGGCGTCCTGCTGTGTTCGCATCACCACCACCGTGTCCATCAGGACGGCTGGGATGTTCGGGTGCTCGATAACGTGCCCTGGTTCGTTCCACCGGCGCATCTCGACCCATCCCGTACCCCTCGCCGCGGTGGACGCGTAAGGGTCCCCGGTCCGGTGCCACCATGACCGGTGGGCAAGGCTCACCACAGGAGTTAAACCATTTGCGTTCTTCGAACATATGTTCGAAAATTGAAGAGTGTCATCACCCGCCGCCGTTCTCACCGCACCGGGGCCCGACCTCGCCCAGGTGAGTGATCTGCAGGCCCGGATCCGGCAGATGCAGGCGACGAAACTCGAGACCAGAAACCTGCAGACCCATCCCGCTATCGCCGATCTTCTCCCCGGTGGCGCCCTGCGTTCGGGGGCCGCATACTCCGTGCAGGGTTCCACGACACTTCTGATGGCACTGCTGGCCGGTCCTTCGGCCGCCGGCGCATGGTGCGGTGTGGTCGGAATGCCGGATTTCGGCGCAGAGGCGGCCGGTCGGTTCGGCATCGATCTGGAAAGACTCGTGCTCGTCCCGCACCCCGGTGATCAGTGGCTCACGGTCACGGCGGCTGTGGTCGACGTGCTGACAGTCGTTGTCGTCGCACCCCCTGAGCGGGCCAAAGACGGCGATGTCGCGCGTCTGAGCGCACGACTTCGGCAACGCGACGCGACTCTGATCGTGATCGGTGACTGGCCGCAGGCCGAAGCGAAACTCAGCATCACCAACAGCGGATGGCAAGGGCTCGGCTCAGGCAACGGCTACCTCTCTTCACGTCGGGTCACGGTCACTGCGACAGCGCGTGGCGGTATGGGTGCCTCACGCAGTGCACAGCTCTGGCTGCCTGATCCGGGCGAACACTTCCGATCGGCAGAAGCCGAAATGCACCCACGTACGCAGGTCCTGACAGCTGTGACATGGGAAGCGGTGGGTTGACATGCCCGCCGTTACAAGGGCGATCGTGCTGTGGTGCCCGGATTGGCCGGTCATAGCCACGATGCACGCCCAGGAGCTCGCAGACGACATTCCTGTCGCCCTCGTGGAACGCAACCTCGTCTTCGCCTGCTCGCCAGCTGCACGAGCGGAAGGAGTCAAACGTGGGCTGCGCGTCCGCGAAGCCCAGGCGAGGTGCACGCAACTGCTCGTGTTCCCCTACGACCCCATCCTCGACGCGCGGGCGTTCGAACCCGTCCTTGCGGCAATCGAAGAGATCATGCCCGGCGTGCAGCTGGTGCGTCCGGGAACATGCGTGCTCCGGGCCAGGGGGCCGAGCCGTTACTACGGCAGTGAGGAGCTGGCGGCGGCAGAGATCCTCCGCTGTCTCGAAGGATTCGACATCACCGGTGCCCGGGTGGGCATCGCAGACGGACCGTTCGCTGCAGAGCTGGCAGCCAGGAGTACGGGGGGCGACGCGATCCGCATCATTCCCGCTGGACAGTCCCCTGCCTTCCTGGCACCGCTTCCTGTCTCACTTCTCCCCCAGACGGAACTGACGGCACTGTTCCGGCGCCTGGGCATCCACACGCTGGGCGACCTTGCCGAACTCGACACCACGGATGTGCGCGAACGGTTCGGCGAGCAGGGGGCACGCAGCCATCTGCTGGCCAGCGGTCTGGACAGTGCAGGGGTGGTACCGCGCACACCGCCGAAACAGCTGGACCGCGCGATCGAATTCGAACCGCCTCTTGACCGCATCGACCAGGTCACCTTCGCGTTCCGTGCGACAGCCGACACCTTCATCGCTGGACTCACGAAAGCAGGTCTGGTGTGCACATCCATCCGCATCGAAGTGACCGCCGAGGCCGGTCAGGTCAGCGAACGCACCTGGCTGCATCCACGTCTGTTCAGCGTGACAGATGTGGTCGACCGGGTGCGTTGGCAACTCCAGGGAAGCGGAGCGATCGACAGCGGGCTCGGATCGCCCATCGTCCGGGTGCGCGTGTCTCCGGAAAGCGTGGACGACATCGGCCACCACGAAGAGGGACTGTGGGGTGGTGGTGCGGACGAACGGATCCACCACGGTCTGTCCCGGGTGCAGAGCATGCTCGGCCATGACGCTGTGCTCACCGCCACGATCGGTGGAGGGCGCATTCTGGCCGAACGCCGGCAGCTGGTTCCCTGGGGAGACAGGGCGACCGGTGCGGCCGGTGCGAAACAGCCGTGGCCGGGAAGCCTGCCTGCACCTGCCCCCGCGACAGTGTTCGAAACACGCCGCAGGGTCGGAGTGTTCTCCTCCGAGGGCGAACCGATTCGCGTAGACGAACGCGGCACGGTTTCGGCACAGGTGGCGTTGTTCTCGGACACGGGATCCCGCGGTGACGCACGCGGGGTCAGTGCGTGGGCCGGTCCGTGGCCCATCCTCGAACGGTGGTGGGATGCGCGCCAGCACCGCAGCATCCAGCGATTCCAGGTGGTCGACGCAGACGGCACGGCCTGGTTGCTCATCCTCGACGACAAGGAATGGTCCGCGGAGGCTCGCTATGACTGAGAGCACAACATTCCGGAACGGCGGTGAATGATGGGCTGGAACAATCCCCCGATCCCGTGGGCGGAATTCGAACGGCGGCTGTCAGACACCCGTCGCACCGGTGGACCCCCGCATGACGGTGACGGCGGCGACAGTCCGGCATGGTCACGCAAACGGGAACCGTATCTCCCCCCGGAACTTCCGGACGACGACCAACCGGATGCGGATCACGTGCCGTATGCGGAACTCCATGCCCACTCCAACTTCAGTTTCCTCGACGGGGCGAGCTCGCCCGAAGAACTCCTCGAAGAGGCCACCAGACTGCGACTCCACGCGCTGGCGCTGACAGACCACGACGGGTTGTACGGCATCGTGCACCTTGCTGAGGCCGCTGAGGGATTCAACCGGGTGAAGACGGTGTTCGGGGCGGAACTGTCACTGGAACTGAGCAAACCGCAGAACGGTGAGGCCGATCCCGAAGGCAGCCATCTGGTCGTGCTGGCCAGGCAGGAGGAGGGGTACCACCGTCTGGCCGGGGCACTGACGGCAGGACAGCTTGCGGGGACCGAGAAAGGTCGCCCGGTCTACGACCTCGACGATCTGGCCGGCCGTGCCGGCGGCGAATGGATGGTGCTGACCGGCTGCAGGAAAGGAACAGTCCGGCAGGCGCTCGCGGGTGGTCTTCCGTGGTCGGCTGCCGGCGGTCGGGCTGGCGTTCGGGGAGACACCGTCCTCGGTGGCGATGTTCGCAGCCCGGCACTGGATGCTGCAGCGGCCGAACGGGAGGTGATGAAGCTCGTGGAGCGGTTCGGTAGCGAAAACGTGCTTGTGGAGCTCTTCGACCAGGGCAACCCGCTCGACAGCACCCACAACGATGCGCTGGCGGAGATCGCTGCCAGGCACGGGCTGTCAGTGGTGGCGACCAACAACGTCCACTACGCGACACCTGCCCAATACCCGCTGGCTTCCGCTCTCGCCTCGGTGCGCGCCCGCAGGAGTCTCGACGAGATGGACGGTTGGCTGCCCGCATCCGATGGTGCGCACTTGCGCAGCGGACGCGAAATGGCGACGCGTTTCGCCCGCTACCCCGGAGCGGTCGAACGCACGGTGGAGATTGCGGACGAGCTGTCGTTCCGGTTGCGAAGCGCGCGTCCGAAGCTTCCGAAACAGGATGTGCCAGAAGGCCACACCCCGATGAGCTGGCTGCGTGAACTGACCTGGCGCGGCGCGGCACGGAAATATCCCGACCTCGATTCGACGAAGAACAACGCGAAACGGGAACGGATACAGCGAGAGCTCGACGTGATCGAGGCGAAGGACTTCCCCGGCTATTTCCTCATCGTCTACGACATCGTGAAATATGCGCGCGAACAGGGCATCCTCTGTCAGGGTCGTGGGTCGGCAGCGAACTCGGCGGTCTGCTACCTGCTCGACATCACAGCGGTCGACTCGATCAAATACAACCTTCCGTTCGAGCGCTTCCTTTCGAGCATGCGCGAGGAGGAGCCCGACATCGACGTGGATTTCGACTCGGACCGTCGTGAAGAGGTCATCCAGTACGTCTACCGGCGCTACGGACGGCTCAATGCAGCGCAGGTGGCCAACGTGATCACGTATCGACCGAAGAACGCCGTGCGCGACATGGCGAAAGCACTCGGCTACAGTCCGGGACAGCAGGACGGTTGGTCGAAGCAGATCGATTCGTGGGGGTCGGTGCAGACCAGTGTCGACCACGACATCCCTGACAGTGTCGTCGGACTGGCGCAGCAGGTGCTGCGGTTCCCCCGGCATCTGGGCATCCATTCGGGCGGGATGGTGCTCACCGATCGCCCTGTCGGCGAGGTGTGCCCCATCGAGCACGCCCGCATGGAGAATCGCACGGTACTGCAATGGGACAAAGACGACTGCGCATGGATGGGTCTGGTCAAGTTCGACCTTCTCGGACTCGGGATGCTCAGCGCTCTCGACTACTCGATGAAGACCATCGCATCCGCCATGGACGAGCACTGGACGCTCGACACGATCCCGAAGGAGGAGCAGGGCGTCTACGACATGCTGTGCCGGGCAGACTCGATCGGGGTGTTCCAGGTCGAGAGCCGAGCGCAGATCGGAACGCTCCCCCGGTTGCAGCCCCGCGAGTTCTACGATCTGGTCATCGAGATCGCACTCATCCGGCCCGGGCCGATCCAGGGCGGCGCCGTGCATCCGTACATTCGTCGCAAACTCGGTAAAGAGAAGGTGACCTACCTGCATCCGTCCCTCGAACCGGTGCTCGAACGCACCCTCGGTGTTCCGCTGTTCCAGGAGCAGCTGATGCAGATGGCGGTCGCTGTCGGAGACTGCACGGCAGAAGACGCCGACCTGCTCCGTCGGGCGATGGGGTCCAAACGGGGTCAGGAGAAGATCGGCTCACTGCGGGAGAAGCTGTACACGGGGATGGCCGGTAACGGCATCACGGCTGAGGATGCGGACGCGATCTACGGCAAGATCGAAGCGTTCGCGAACTTCGGTTTCGCGGAAAGCCACGCGATCAGTTTCGCCCTGCTCGTGTATGTGAGCTCCTGGATGAAGTTGCACTATCCGGGTGCGTTCCTGGCAGCGTTGCTTCGCGCGCAGCCGATGGGCTTCTACTCGCCGCGAACGCTGACAGCGGATGCGCGCAGGCACGGCGTGGAAGTGCTGCGCCCGGACATCCTGCGGTCGGACGTGTTCCCGGTGCTGGAACCGATCGCTCAGCGTGAACCGGCGCCCGACGGGTCACCCGCCACTGCCGTCACCGGTTCGGATTCCTGCGTCGATCCCGACCAGCCGCCGATCGCTCCGTTCGATCGCACGGTTCCGTTGGACCACGGCGTGCATCGGAGGGATGCCGGTTTCGCGGTACGACTGGGACTCGCAGGGGTCACGTCGATCGGTGAGAAACTCGCTGAGCGGATCGTTGCCGAACGAACCACCGGCGGCGCGTATCACGACCTCGGCGACCTGGTGCGCCGGGTGGGGCTGAATGTGGCACAGCTGGAGGCCCTCGCGACCGCGGGAGCGTTCGACACGCTGGGATTCACCAGGCGGCAGGCGATCTGGGAGGCGGGCAATGCGGCACAGGAGAAGCCCGATTACCTGAACGGGACGACGATAACTGTGCAGCCTCCCCTGCTTCCGATGCTCACAGCGCCGGAACAGCTCGCGTCCGACCTGTGGGCGACAGGAATCTCGACCGACGACCATCCCATCCGGTTCCTTCGGCAGCAGCTGAGCGACCGTGGGGTGTACCGAGCCGAACAGCTGATGGGAGCGGAATCGGGCCGCCGCATCGAAGTGGGTGGTGTTGTCACCCACCGGCAGCGCCCCGCGACCGCGGGCGGGGTGACCTTCCTCAACCTCGAAGATGAGACAGGGCTCGTCAACGTCGTGTGCCCGGTGGGGGTCTGGAACCGTTACCGGCGGGTGGCGCGAGAAGCTCCGGCGATGATCATCCGTGGGATGCTCGAACGATCCGAGGAAGGCGTAGTCAATGTGATCGCGGATCGGCTGGAGACGCTCACTACGGGGATCCGGACGAGTTCACGCGACTTCCGCTGAGCGAAAGAAAACAGGCCAGGCGGGTCACCTTATCCTCGCGGTCAGACGACACCTGTCGTGCCCAGAAGAGAGCCGATGAGGAATGTCGCGACCAGTGCGAGGGCGCCACCGATGACGACCCTGAGCATTGCCCGGCCACGCGAGCTTCCCCCGATGTATGCCGCGACATACCCGGTGATCGCGAGTGCGATCAGCACGACCACGAACGTGACGATGATGCGGATAGAAGCGGGCAGCAGCAGGATCGACAGCAACGGCAGGATCCCGCCGATGGTGAACGCGACAGCGGATGCGATTGCCGCATGCCATGGACTGACCACATCGTCCTGGTCGATGTTGAGTTCCGCCGACAGGTGGGCCGCGAGGACGTCGTGCTCGGTGAGTTCGAGCGCGACCTGCCGTGCCGTTGCCTTGGTGAGACCTTTCGCCTCGTACAGTCCCGCGAGTTCTTCGAACTCTTCTTCCGGCATCTCTGCGAGTTCGCGTTTCTCTTTCTCGATGAGGGCATGTTCACTGTCGCGCTGGCTGCTGACCGAAACGTATTCGCCGAGTGCCATCGACACGGCGCCACCGACGAGTCCGGCAAGGCCGGCAGTCAGGATGGGCGCGATGGCGCTCGTCGCACCGGCGACACCGACGACGATAGCGGCCACGGACACGATGCCGTCGTTCGCGCCGAGCACCCCGGCCCTCAGCCAGTTGAGTCGCTGTGCGAGTCCTTCGCGGTGCGGCTCGTCGTCGTGGATTCCGTTCTCTGCGCTCATAGCAGAAGCCTAGAACCAGCGACCGGCGGTTCCGGACCTATGAGCCGAGACGTCGCCGAAGGAAGTCGATTCGTGCCTGGAGTTGCGTGACGCTCGCCTGCGCCACCGCCGGACCCCCGCACACCCGCCGCAGTTCTGCGTGCACCAGTCCGTGCGCTTCGCCGGTGTTCTTCGCGTAGAGGCCGACGAGGCTGTTGAGCAGGCTTCGCTGCTCTTTGAGGTTGCGGTACAGCGGCGCTGGAGGATGCGCTGCGTTCTCGGCACTACCGCCGTGCTGGGGACGTGACGAGCCGCGCCGGGCTTGTCGTGCCTGACGCTGGGTGAGGAGTTCGTGGACCTGGTCAGGTTCGAGGATGCCGGGCAGCCCGATGAAGTCGTGCTCTTCGTCGCTGCCGGGCACGGCATAGCTGCCGAATTCGGCCCCGTCGTAGAGCACTCGATCGAAGTTCGCTTCGGACGCGAGCGCCTCGAACGCGAAAAGGTCCTGGAGTCGGTCGGACGCCTTATCGTCGCGGTTGGCTTCTGCGACCATCGCGTCTTCGGGGTTGTAGAGGTCGCCTTCTTCGTCTCCGGTGCGGATGCGGTCGAGGGCGTGGTCGCGCTCGAGTTCGAGCTGGGCCGCGAGACTCATGAGCATCGGCACGTTCGGAAGGAAGACCGAAGCGGTCTCACCGCGGCGCCTGGCACGCACGAACCGTCCGATCGCTTGCGCGAAGAAGAGCGGTGTGGATGCGCTGGTCGCGTACACGCCGACCGACAGCCGCGGAACGTCGACGCCCTCGGACACCATGCGCACGGCGACCATCCAGCGTGAGGTCCCTTTCGAAAATTCTTCGATGCGGTCGCTGGCCTCCTTCTCGTCGGAGAGGACCACCGTGACCGGCTCGCCCGTGAGCTGTCGCAGGATGTCGGCGTAAGCGCGCGCGGTGTAGTGGTCGGTTGCGATCACCAGACCACCCGCATCCGGGATCGAGTTGCGCACTTCGGTGAGCCGGCGGTTCGCGGCGTTCAGGACGGCGGGTATCCACTCTCCTTTGGGGTCGAGTGCCGTACGCCAGGCTTGCGACGTAATGTCTTTCGTGTTGCCTTCGCCGAGCCGGGCCTCCATCTCATCCCCCGCTTTGGTCCGCCACCGCATGTGACCCGCGTAGATCATGAAGATGACCGGTCGCACGACGCCGTCTTCGAGGGCGCGGCCATACCCGTAGTTGTAATCGGTCTGCGAGGTGCGGATGCCCTGACGGTCGGGGAGGTACGTGACGAACGGAATGGGTGCGGTGTCCGACCGGAACGGCGTCCCTGTGAGCGCGAGCCGTCTGGTGGCGGTTTCGAACGCCTCACGGATCCCGTCACCCCAGCTGAGAGCGTCACCTCCGTGGTGGACCTCGTCGAGGATCACAAGGGTGCGATACGAGTCGGTGATGTCGCGATGCAGGCTGGGTCGCATGGCGACCTGAGCGTAGGTGACCGCAACACCTTTGTAGTGCCGGCCGTAGCGCCCGTCAGCGTTCCTGAAGGTCGGGTCGAGGCGGATGCCCACGCGTTCGGCCGCTTCGGCCCACTGTCGCTTGAGGTGTTCGGTCGGTGCCACGACCGTCACGCGCTCGACCACCCGTCGAGCGAGCAGTTCCGTCGCGAGCCGGAGAGCGAACGTGGTCTTGCCCGCGCCCGGTGTCGCGGCCGCGAGGAAGTCCCGCGGCTGATGGACGAAGTAGGCGTCGAGTGCTTCCGCCTGCCACGCACGGAGTTTGCTCGCCGTTCCCCACGCAGCGCGCTCGGGGAACGATGGCGACAGATGTTCCGCCGCGAAGGTACCGACATGCGCACCCTCGCGTTCGGGTGTCGGGGGCAAGGTCGGTGTATCCACTTGGAACCAATTTACCGGCTCCCACCGACACCTTCCGACTCAGGCGGCTGGCTGTGGAGAGACTGGGTCCACTTTGTCCGCCGACGTCGTGGTGGCTGCGATTCCGGCCTTTCTCAGCGCACCCGTCACCGACACGAGCGCGGCTGAGGATGCGTGAGGACCGTTTGCCGGGTCGTGCCAGAAATCGACAGCGCATGCCATGCTGTCCCTCGCGATATGCGTCGCCCGCACGTGAACCGGCTTGTCCTGCACACCTTCGGCCGCGGCAACCGCACCCGCAAGCAGGACGGAGATCGTCTCGAACGGCTCGGTCGTCAGCATCCCGACCTGGATGCTCGCTCGGACTCCGCCGAGTTCGCTCCGGTTGATCAGCGGGTTGTCGAGAACGGACGAGTTGGGAATGTGAATGCTCTTCCCATCCGCCGTGTGGATGATGACAGCGCGGGCGTTCAGGTCTTGCACCGTCCCGACATGCCCCAGGATCTCGACGGTGTCTCCCACATCGATCGGACGCCGAGACTGGAGGATGATCGCGGAACCGAAATTACCGGCGACGTCGCGCAGGGCGAGAGCGGCGATCGTCCCCACGATGATGACGGTGACGATGAGCGGCTGGAGATTCGCGCCAAGGAAGGCGAGAGCGACGCCGACACCGAGCAGGACGACCAGGTACTTGGTGACGCGTGCGATGAGCCCGATCAGTGCACTGCTCAAATTCGGCCAGGTTCGCCCGATCGTCAGCACGGCCTTCTTCGCGAGGGAGCCGAAGACGAACCCTGCTGCCAGTGAGAGGACTGCGAAGAGGAGGTCCCACCCCGACAGGCTCGCATCCTGGAAGAAGCTCGCGATCTTGTCCATGACCGCAGTAAAGCAGCAGGTGCAGTCGACCCGCTCGCACCACGCTGGTGGGTGGGAGGCGCGCGCCACTAGGCTCGCACCCAACGGGCGTTCGATCGGGAGGTCGGATCATGAGCGATGAGGTCCGGACCCGACCAGCGACTCGGCCGCGGGCCCTTCTGCCGGGCTTGACTCGTCACGATCTCCTGCGTGAGATCCTCGCCGGTGTCACACTCCTCGCGATCGCGCTGCCCGTGAACCTCGGCTACGCCCAGATCGCTGGACTTCCGCCGACCGCCGGCCTGTACGCGCTCATCGTGCCGGCCGCGATCTGGGCGCTCGCCGCGTCGTCACGACAGCTCGTCGCATCCCCGGACGCCGCCGCTTCCGCGCTCGTCGCCTCCAGCCTGGGTGGTTTGGCCGTCGCCGGCGGCAAGGACTATGCGACCCTCGCCCTGGCCCAGGCGATCATCGGCGGGGTCATGTTCCTGGCCTGCGCTTTCTTCAAGCTCGGATTCCTCGCCAACTTCCTCTCGAAGCCGATTCTGACCGGCTTCGTCGGCGGGCTCGCGCTCGACATCCTGCTCGACCAGGTCGCCAAGATGCTGGGCGTGAAGATCGAGTCGGGAGAGGATTTTCTCGTCAAGCTGGGTCAGTTCTTCACGAGGCTGCCCACACTGAACATCTGGTCGGTACTGATCTCGGCGGTCTCCGTTGCGATCATCCTCGCCGGCCGCAGGCTGCTCCCCCGCGTCCCGTGGGCGCTGGTGGCGCTGGCCGCCGCCACGATCGCCACGTGGGCACTCGATCTCGAGGGTGCCGGCGTAGCCGTCCTGGGCACCGTCCAGGCGGGTCCACCGCACCTGACCTGGCCGATCATCCCGTGGGCCACCTGGTTGGCTCTGGTCCCGAGCGCGGCAGCACTGACGATCGTCGCGATGGGCGAGGGGCTGCTGGTCTCGCGCGCGTACGCGGCGAAACGTGACTACCCCGTGAACCTCAACCGCGACCTCTTCGCTTTCGGCGCCGCGAACATCGCAGCCGGCGCGACAGGAGCATTCACGATGGGGTCGTCGACATCGCGTACCGCGGCGATGGATCAGTCCGGCTCCCGCACGCAGGTCCCCGCGCTGGTGACTGCAGTCGTGACCTTCCTGCTCGTCGTCTTCGGCACGAGCGTGCTCGAGCACATCCCTTCGCCTGCGATCGGCGCGATCATCACGGTCGCGGTGGTGCCGTTGCTCGGGTTCGGTGAGATGGCCGAGCTCTGGCGGGTGCGCAAGTTCGAGTTCGCGGTGGCGGCGGTGTGTTTTCTGACCTCGCTTCTGATCGGCCCGATTCAGGGCATCCTGATCGCTTTCGTGCTCGCCCTCGTGAACCTGGCCAAGCGGGCGGCCGACCCCGCGACCGACGTGCTGAACGCCCAGGGCGTCCCCGAGGGAGCGCTGATGCCGGTCCAGCCTCCAGGAGCGGTGACCGCCCCGGGCATCCTCGTGATCCGTTTCGCCGCCCAGGTCTTCTTCGCGAACGCGTCGGCGTTCAAGGATGCAGTGCAGTCGGCCGTGACGGATGCGCGCGAGGAGGTCCGGCACGTCGTGATCGACTGCGAATCGATCACGGACATCGATGTGACCGGGGCGGAGAGTGTTGCCGCGACCAAGGAGTGGGTACGTGACCGCGGACTCACGTTCGGTTTCTCCCGGGTGCGGCCCGATTTCGCGCGGATCCTTGCGGAGTTCGGTCTGGATGCGGACACGACGACGTATGGAACCAATGCGGATGCGATCGCACGTCTCACCGCTGCTGACGATGCGGAAGCGTCAGGGCGCGATGGCACGGAACGTCCGTGACGCCGATCGCGTGCAGAATGGACGTATGGCCGAACGGCAGCATCCCTGGTCCCGCTATGTCGCGATCGGCGACTCCTTCACCGAAGGCATCGGTGATCCGGAGTCCGGCAGCCCTGGGGGTCACCGTGGATGGGCCGATCGCGTCGCCGAGGTGCTCAGCAGTCAGACCGAGGATTTCGCCTACGCCAATCTGGCCGTGCGGGGCAAGCTGATCAAACAGATCCTCGACGAGCAGGTGGAGCCCGCGCTCGCCTTGCACCCGGATCTCGTGACCATCTCCGCCGGCGGCAATGACGTCATCCGGCCCGGCACCGACCCCGATCAGATCGCCGCACTGCTCGACGTCGCCGTAGGGCGCCTGACGACTGACGGGGCGACGGTCGTCGTGTTCACCGGCGTCGATGTCGGCTTCTCGTCCGTGTTCCGCGGCATCCGCGGCAAGGTGGCGATCTACAACGAGAATGTTCGCGCTGTCGCGGCTCGCTACGACTGCATCGTCGCCGACCAGTGGTCGCTGACGGAGATCCAGGATGCGCGGATGTGGGCACCGGACCGCTTGCATCTCGCGCCGCTCGGCCACCACACGGTCGCGCGCATGGTGTTGTCGGCGCTCAACGTCGAGAACGACCTGCAGCCGCTGGAGCCGGAGCCGCTTCCCGAGCGCACCTGGCGGCAGGCCCGGTCCGAGGACCTGTCATGGGCTCGCGAGTACCTGGTTCCGTGGGTGATCCGCCGGATCCGGCACCAATCGTCGGGCGATCACATCCTGCCGAAGAGACCAGAAGCCGCACCGTTCGTTTTCCCCGGTTATCCCGGCGACTGAGCCCCGGTCAGGCTCCCAGCCCGCCCGGGTGGGCCAGGCGCCACCAGAACCCCGGATCGGGCAGCTTCGATTTGAGGGCGAGCTGCGCTGTCTCGGTCTTGCCGTTGAGTGTGAAGGCGACTTCCCCGACCACGTCGCCCGCGGCGCCGACCTGCACCGGCCGCGTCTGGATGGACACGGTCACCGGGGTGTCGGACCAGACGAGGAAGGTC
Organism: Leifsonia sp. Ger2509; assembly: GCF_055231915.1. Taxonomy (NCBI): domain Bacteria; kingdom Bacillati; phylum Actinomycetota; class Actinomycetes; order Micrococcales; family Microbacteriaceae; genus Leifsonia; species Leifsonia sp. Ger2509. The sequence goes on along the minus strand of NZ_JBUYVB010000003.1, from coordinate 406,816 downwards.
TTGGTCGAGGTGGCGACGAGTTTCGATCTCGCGCCCCACACGGTCGTGTAGGTTCCGAAGACCTGTCCGTCGGTGGCGACGTCGACTTCGTGGAAGCCGTTCTGCATGCTCGTGAGGAGTGTCTTCACGGCCGCCCAGAGCTGGTCGTGCGTCGGTGCGCCGACGACCACACCGAGCACCCGCACCTTGCTGGAGCCGACGGCGACCTCGGCGGAGAACATGAGGCAGTTACCGGCCTGGTCGGTGTTCCCGGTCTTGATCCCGTCGATCCCGTCGACCCCGAGCAGCACGTTGGTGTTCTCCTGGAGGCCTGCGCCCGGGAGAGTCGCTTCCTTCGTCGCAACGATCGACGGCAGGACCGGGTCGGCGAGAACGAGCTTACCGATCGCGATCAGGTCTTTGGTCGTGCTGCGGCTGCCCGGGTCCAGGCCGCTCGCGTCGACGACCTTCGTCCCGCTCAGGTTGTGCGCTGCCAGCCAGGCTTTCGCGGCTTTGAGGTAGGAAGCGACGCTCCCGTATGCCCAGGTGGCCAGTGAGATCGCGTAGTTGTTGGCGGATGGGAGGAGCATCGCTTCGAGAGCCTGCTTCTCACTCATCGACGTGCCGGACACGACAGGGGCCCACGAGCCGCCTTGTGCGACGACTTCGTTCCACACGGCGACGTCGGCGTCGGTGAAGCGGATGCTCGGACCGTCGTCGCCTGCTGTGAGGGGCTTCTTCGCGAGGACGACGAGCGCGGTGATCGTCTTGGTCATGCTGGCGATCGGAAGGCTCGCGTCGGTTCCGTGGAACTCCGAGACGCCCGGATAGTCCAGTGCGGTGATCGCGCTCGCGCCGAAACCGGGCCAGGACAGCTGGGCCGTGGGCTGCGCGATCGAGGTCTCGTGTTCGGTGACGGCAGCTGTCGCTGGCATGGGCGCCACGAGGGAGCCTGTCACGTACATCACGCTGACCAGAAGCAGCCCGAGGATCCCGAAGACCGCGATGCGACGCCGACGGTACGTTCGACGCTTGGTCGATTCGCGCGTCTCACGGCGTGGCTGGTCTGGCACGCGTTAGATCATAATGCGAGCTTCCAGTGGATGCCCTGAAAGCCCCCCGAGGGTCGCGAACCGGTCGACCGTCAGCCGTCGCGGAGCGCCCAGAGCGCTACAGCGCTGGCGGATGCGACGTTCAGCGAGTCGACGCCGTGCAGCATCGGGATGGTCACCACCGTGTCCGCAGCGCGGAGCGCGTGACGGCTGAGGCCGTCCCCTTCCGATCCGAGGACGAGTGCGACGCGCTCCGGCGGCGCCGCCGCGAAGGAGTCCAGCGATACCGCATCCGACGCGAGGGCGAGTGCGGCGATGGTGAAGCCGGCGTCATGAAGGATCGGTGCTGCTTCATCCCACTCGGGCAGGCGGGTCCAGGGCACCTGCAGCACCGTGCCCATGCTGACCCGCACACTGCGTCGATACAGGGGGTCGGCGCAGCGCGGAGTGACGAGGACAGCATCGGCGCCGAGGCCTGCGACGCTCCGGAAGATCGCCCCGACGTTGGTGTGGTCGACGATGTCCTCGAGCACGACGACACGGGTCGCGGCCCGGAGCAGGTCGCGCGGGTCCGGGAGTTGCGGACGATGCATCGCGGCCAGCGCACCCCGGTGGAGATGATAGCCGGTCAGCCGTTCCAGCAGCGCGCTGTCGCCGACGAACACGGGAACATCGGGGAAGTCCGCGAGGAGGGGCTCGACATCGGCGAGCCATTGTTCCTGCAGCAGCACGGATCGGGGACGATGCCCGGCTGCCAGAGCACGGGTTATCACTTTCGTCGATTCCGCGATGTACAGGCCGCCCGCCGGTTCGCTCACGCGCCGCAGCGCCACATCGGTCAGACGTGAGTAGTCGCCGAGCGCCGGGTCGTCCAGGTCGCTGATCCGCCTGATGAGCACTGCGGGTGCCGCCTTTCCTGTGGGGGTCGCGCTCCTAGATTGCCAGTTGCCGGAAACAAACCGGAAAACTCGTGTGTTTACACTCAGGATGTGCGGTGCGTTTTTCAGCGCTCCGGATCCGGAGGTGGGGATGGCTGCAGTGGCGACCGAGCCGGACGCCCAGGTCGGAAGCGACCTGGATCGTGCCGTGGAGATACTCGGCGCGCGGACTTTCGCGGTGCTCACCGGCGCCGGTGTCAGCACGGATTCCGGAATCCCCGATTATCGGGGTGAGGGCGCACCCCAGCGCACCCCGATGACGTTCCAGCAGTTCCTCGCGAGCGACGCGCATCGCAAGCGATACTGGGCGGGAAGCCACCTCGGCTACCGGCGGTTCCGTGCCGCCGAGCCGAATGCGGGCCATCGCGCTCTGGCACAGCTCGAGGCGGGTGGTGTGCTGACCGGGGTGATCACCCAGAACGTCGACGGTCTCCACACACGGGCCGGCTCGCGCAAGGTCGTCGACCTGCACGGCGCGATGGATCGGGTCCTGTGCCTGAACTGCGGCCAGATCTTCGCCCGCGAGAGCATTGCGCTGCGCATCGAAGATGCCAACCCCTGGCTCGGTCAGCCGGATGCTGTGGAGATCGCTCCGGACGGCGACGCGATCGTGACCGACATCGATGCGTTCGTGGTCCCGGACTGCACAGTGTGCGGCGGCCGCCTGAAGCCCGACGTGGTCTTCTTCGGCGAGTTCGTTCCCGCGGAGAAGTTCCGTGAGGCCAGCGCGCTGGTGCAACGGTCGGATGCGCTTCTCATCGCCGGGTCCTCCCTGGTGGTCAATTCGGGCATCCGCCTCCTCGAACAGGCGAGGCGCAGGCGCATCCCGATCGTCATCGTGAATCGTGGCAGCACCAAGGGCGACACGCGCGCGACGGTTAAGCTGGATGCAGGGACGACGGAGACACTCGTGGAGCTCTCCGCCCGGCTCACCGCCTGATCGCACTGGACGTGCATCCGGTCCGCACCCGCGGAGGCGATGCGGCCGGGTGTGCCGTCCCTGGAAAGGGATGCCTGTGACCAGACTGTCTCTTGTGCGCCACGGCCAGACGGACTGGAACCTCGCCAGACGCATCCAGGGTTCGACCGATGTACCGCTGAACTCGACAGGGCGCGCGCAGGCGGATGCGACGGGTCGCGCGCTCGCCGCGGGAACGTGGGATGCGATCTACACCAGCCCGCTGAGTCGGGCACGCGAGACGGCGAGCATCATCGCGGCCCATGTCGAACTCGGCGAGCCCACCGACCTCGCCGGGATCGCGGAGCGACGCTATGGGGAGGCCGAGGGTTTGACCGGTCCCGAGATCCTCGCCCGCTGGCCGGAGGGGACGGCGGTTCCCGGCCGCGAGAGCCGAGAGGCGGTCGTCGAGCGCGCTCTCCCGGCGCTCGTCGATCTCGCCCAGCATCACGATGGCGAGTCGCTGATCGTCGTCAGCCATGGCGGGGTGATCTCGTCGCTCGTGCGACATGTCACCGATCACGCCCTCCCGGGCCCGGGTGAGGTCATCCCGAACGGTTCCGTGCACACGTTCGTCTTCCGCGACGGACGGCTGGAACTCGATCGGTTCAACGTCGGCCTCGAGGAGCGCGACCTCTTCACCGCGTCGGTGCTCTAGGCGGGTTCAGATAGTCCGGGCGAGCGGTTCCGCCCGTTCAGCTCAAGCGGCGCCTCGAGCGCGCGGCCGCCGCGGTCAGGACGGTCAGCAGGTGTTCCGCCGACGCATCCCAGGTGAATCGGGAGGCCTCCCTCTCTGACTGTGCCGAGCGTTCGGCCCACACGCCGGGGGCTTCGAGGTCGCGGATTCGCGCGACCAGTTCGTCGGCGGATTCCGGCTCGAAGTAGAGGGCTGCGTCTCCCCCGATCTCGCGGAAGATCGGGATCTCGCTGACGACGACGGGTGTCCCCACGGTCATCGACTCCACCAGTGGGATGCCGAACCCTTCGTCGAGGGATGCGGTCACGAGCGCCGTGGCGTTCCGGAGCGCGTTCCTGTAGTCCTCGTCGCTCGCACCGTTGTGGAACACGATCCGCGCCGCCGGCGCGAGGGCGGTGAGGCGCTCGCGTTCCCGCTCGTCGATCCGGCTCATCAGGTGCAGTTCGTAGTCGGGGAGCTTCGCGACGGCACGGACCAGCGTGTCCACGTTCTTGTACGGCATGAACGAGCCCATGTACACCAGGCTCTTCGACACGGGTGCCGATCGCACGGTGGGATCCGCGTGGGCGGCGCCGGGGACGTCTGCCGCGTTCATGACGACGGAGATCGGCCGTCGGGTCAGGTGATGCTCTGTGATCAGGTCCTTGGTGGTCTGCGAGACCGTCACGACGGCATCCGACCGGTTCAGCAGCATCCGCTGCGGCCACCAGGCGAGGTGGTAGAGGCGCCACAGGAGACGAATCGGCCACGCGAGGTCCCGCGGTGGCGTGCGGTTGCGGTAGTAGATGAGATCGTGGACGGTGAGCACGAGCCGGTAGTCGCGCCCCCAGCCGCCCATCGTCTGCATCGGAGTGAACACGACGTCCGGCTTGAGCCGGTTCACCTGGTGGGCCACGAACGGTTCGCGCGCACTGGTGGGTGCGCTGATCAGCTCCCACGGCAGGTCGGGGAGCATCTCCAGCTGGCGGTGGTCGCTGACCAGCATCGTTACGGGATGCCGCTTCGCGAGCGCGGTGACGATGCCGGCGGTGTACCGGCTGATTCCGTCGTGGCGCCCGATGCGGGTGTAGCGGCAGTCGAAGACGATCTTCATCGGGCACCGTCCGCGGTCGGCTGGGCGAGGAATGCGGTGATCTGCTCGGCGGCGTCGGCGGGGACCTCGTAGTGGATGAGGTGCCCGACATCCGCGATGACGTGCAGGCGCGCATCGGGGAACAGCTTCACCAACCGCTCCTGGGCTGCGACCGGTGTGATGTCGTCTTTGTCCGCAGCGATCAGCAGGGTGCGTTCCGGGATGCGCGGAGCGAATTCGCTCACGTCGTTGCTGACGGATGCGCGGAAGGCCTCGAGCACGACGCGCCGGTCGGAGAACGCGCTGAAGTAGCGGTCGTGCTGGTCGTGGATCCAGCGGCGCAGGGTCTTGTCATCGGTCTTCGCCATGGTCACGCTCATCACGCGGACGATGAGTCCGTTGCGCAGCAGAGCGAATCCGAGCCTCTCCGGCAGGACGGAGGCGAGCCAGTAGTAGAACACCGCGAGGCGAGTGAGGATCCCGCGCGGGCCCTTGAGCGCTGGAGCGGCGATCGGGTTGACGAGGACGACGTCGTCGGGTCTCAGGGAGTGCTCCGGTGTCGGCGCGGCGAGGGCGGCGGAGACGACGATCGACCCGAATGAATGGCCGAGGATCACGACACGGCCGCTCAGGCCCAGTTGCTCGACGAACGCACGCAGCCAGCGGCCATAGCCGTCGATGTCGTGGTGTGCGTCCCTCAGGGGTTCGGACTCTCCGAATCCGGGAAGGTCTGGCGAGATCAAGCGGAAGCCCTCGAGATGAGCGACGACCGGTTCCAGTCCGTGGTGGTCGCCACGGAAGCCGTGCACGAGCACGATGGAGGTGGCGGCGGACGGGTCGCCGTAGTCCCAGTAGCGGGTGATGCTCCCGAGGACGGTGACCTCGGATGCGCGCACGGGAATGCGGCCGAGACGGTCGTCGTAGGGTGAGGAAGCGGACATCAGGCTCAAGTTTAGGCAGCCGGGCAGCGCACTCCGGACATCCCCAGCCCCTGTACAGGCGCGCACTAGACAGGGCCCCGGTACTAAGACCTAGACTCGAACGGTTGTAACCGCTTGCAGAAGGCCACGGCCCCGGAAGGAGAATCGTGAGCTTCACCGCGCCCATCACGTTGCCAGGACTCACACTCGACCCCCAGTGGTATCGCCGCTCCGTCTTCTACGAGGTGATGATCCGCTCGTTCGTGGACAGCAACGGTGACGGCTCCGGTGACCTCCAGGGGCTCACGTCGAAGCTCGACTACCTGCAGTGGCTGGGGATCGACGCGCTCTGGATCCCGCCCTTCTTCACGTCTCCCCTGCGGGACGGCGGCTACGACGTGTCGGACTTCCGTACGATCCTTCCCGAGTTCGGAACGATCGACGAGTTCAAAGACCTGGTGACGAAGGCGCACGAGCGGAACATGCGCGTGATCATCGACCTTCCCCTGAACCACACGTCGGACCAGCACGAATGGTTCCAGCAGTCGCGCTCGGACCCGGAAGGGCCGTATGGCGACTTCTACGTCTGGAACGACACGGACGACAAGTGGCCTGACATCCGCATCATCTTCGTCGACACCGAGGACTCCAACTGGGCGTTCGATTCGGAGCGCCGTCAGTTCTATTTCCACCGCTTCTTCTCGCACCAGCCCGACCTCAACTTCGAGAACCCGGCCGTGCACGAGGCCATCTTCGACATCATCCGGTATTGGCTCGACATGGGTGTCGACGGCTTCCGGCTGGATGCGATCCCCTACCTCTACGAGTCGGACGAAGGAAACGGCGAAGGCGAGCCCCCGACGCACGAGTTCATCAAGCGGCTGCGGGCGATGGTCGACCACGACTATCCCGGGCGGGTCATGATCGCGGAGGCAAACCAGTGGCCGCGCGAGGTCGCAGCCTTCTTCGGCACCGAGGACGAGCCGGAATGCCATATGGCGTTCGACTTCCCGGTGATGCCGCGCATCTTCTACTCGCTGCGGTCGCAGCAGGCCGGTGAGCTCGTGCGGGTGCTGTCCGAGACGACGGACATCCCCGAGGGCGCCGGCTGGGGCGTGTTCCTGCGTAACCATGACGAGCTGACGCTCGAGATGGTCAGCGAGGAGTACCGGCAGGCGATGTACGGCTGGTACGCGTACGACCCGCGGATGCGCGCCAACATCGGCATCCGTCGCCGCCTGGCCCCGCTGCTCGACAACTCGCGGGCCGAGCTGGAGCTCGCGCACGCATTGCTGTTCTCCTTGCCGGGGAGCCCGTTCCTGTATTACGGCGACGAGATCGGGATGGGCGACAACATCTGGCTGCCCGACCGTGACAGCTCGCGAACCCCGATGCAGTGGACGCCGGACCGCAACGCCGGGTTCTCGACGGCGGACCCGGGGAAGATCTTCCTCCCGGTCGTGCAGTCGCTGGTCTACCACTACAACCAGATCAATGTCGAAGCGCAGCTCGCCCAGTCCCGGTCACTGCTGCACTGGATCCGGAACGTCATCCACGTGCGCAAGGCGCACCCGGTTTTCGGGCTCGGATCGATCCGTGTCCTGCAGACAGATCACGAGTCCGTTCTCGCGTTCATCCGTTCGTATGCGGGCAGCGGCACGCACTTCGGCGATCTGCCCGAAGATGTGCTCTGTGTCTTCAGCTTCGCGCACAATCCTGTCGCGGTGACGCTGGAAGCGCCGGAGTTCGCCGGTTCCCGGCTGTACGACCTGTTCGGCGGCGGCGAGTTCCCGACGGTCGCAGATGACGGGCGCTTCAGCCTGACCCTCGGGACCCAGAACTTCTACTGGCTGCACATCGAGCCGACCACGCGTGCCTGACCTGAGCGCCTCCCGCGTGTGCCGGCGGGCAGTGACAGTGGTCTCGCCTAGCCTTGGACTATGAGCAACTGGCACGAAGAACTGGGCGTATTCGATCTCGAGACCACGGGAATCGACGTCGAGACCTCCCGGATCGTGTCAGCCCATGTCGGGCTCCTGAACTCCGAGGGCGTGGTCGTCGAACGCAATGACTGGCTCGTCGATCCCGGTGTGGAGATCCCGGTGGAAGCGACGGCGGTGCACGGTATCACCACGGAGCATGCTCGCACCCGCGGACTACCCGCGGCCGAGGCAGTAGCGCAGATCGTCTTCGCCCTTCGGGCCGTGTTCGAACGGGGCACGCCCGTCGTCGCTTACAACGCGCCATACGACTTCACCCTGCTGAACCGGGAAGCGCTCCGCTACGGCATCCAGCCGCTAAGTGCGCCCGCACCGATCATCGACCCGCTCGTGATCGATAGGGCGGTCGACAAGTACCGCAAAGGCAAGCGCACCCTCGAACTGACCGCGCTGTTCTACGGCGTCGACCTGACCGACGCGCACGACGCGGGCGCCGACGCGATCGCCGCGGGCCGGGTCGCTCAGGCACTCGCCCGGGTCCACACCGAAGAGCTTGCCCTGGAGGCCGCCGAATTGCACCTCCGCCAGGTGCAGTGGTGCCAGGAGCAGGCCGAGGACTTCCAGGCCTACATGCGCCGCGAGCACAACCCGCTGTTCACCACGTCGGGCGCGTGGCCCGTCCGCTGACGCCGGGGGCCATGGGTACGCCGGCGCCATTCGGGTGCGATTGGCGTTCCCGTCCGCGTGCGCGCAGCCTGCCGTCGCCTGCGCAGCCGCCGTTCACCGGGATACCGCAGTACGCACGAAAAGGCGACCGGCCGGAGCCGGTCGCCTTTTCGATGGCAGGTGGTTACTTGCCGAAGCCCTTGTAGCGCGAGTTGAACTTCTCGACACGGCCGGCCGAGTCGAGGATGCGCTGCTTGCCCGTGTAGAACGGGTGCGACTCGGACGAGATCTCGACGTCGATCACCGGATAGGTGTTGCCGTCTTCCCACTCGATGGTCTTGTCGCTCGTCACCGTGGAACGGGTAAGGAACGTCGCACCCGAGGCCAGGTCGCGGAAAACCACCGGAGCGTACTCGGGGTGAATGTCAGTCTTCATCAGGACTTCCTTGTTACTTAGTGATTAGGGTGTCTTGCCCGCTGCGCTGCACGTGTGTCGCGCGGGGCGAGAAGCATGGTGGCTCGTGGGCCAGCTATCGAGTTTAGCAGATGGTTCAGGACTCCGCCGCGACCGACGCTCGTGCGCTGAAGCGCCCGTCGGACTCGGTGAGTTCGATGCCGAGGCCGAACGTGTCGCTCAGCTTCTCGGAGGTGATCACATTGTCGATGGTCCCCTGGGCGACGATGCCGCCGGTGCGGAGAAGGAGGGCGTTGCGGAACCCGAGCGGAATCTCCTCGACGTGATGCGTGACCATCACGATCGCGGGCGACCGCGGGTCGCTCGCGAATCCGCCGAGCAACTGCAGCAGTTCCTCGCGTCCGCCGAGGTCGAGACTGGCGGCCGGTTCGTCGAGCAGGAGGATCTCCGGGTCGGTCATGACTGCGCGCGCGATCTGGACCCGCTTCTGCTCACCGTCGCTGAGCGTTCCGAACGCCCGCTCCGCGAGGTGGCCGAGGTTCCATTCGTTGAGTACGCGGTGCGCGCGACGTTCGTCGATCTCCTCGTACTCTTCGTTCCAGCGCCCGGTGACCGCGTAGGCGGCCGTCATGACCACATCGAGCACGGTCTCGTTGCGGGGAATGCGTCGTGCCATCGCGCTCGAGGCGAACCCGATCCTGGGACGGAGCTCTGCCAGGTCGCTCTTGCCGAGCCTCTCCCCCAGCACGTCGGCCTTGCCGCTCGTGGGGTGCAATGCGGCCGCGGCGATCTGCAGGAGAGTGGTCTTTCCTGCGCCGTTCGGACCGAGGATCACCCACCGCTCGTCCGGCTCGACGGTCCAGTTCACACTGTCGAGAATCGTATTCTCGTCGCGGACGATGGACACATCAGTGAGCTTGAGAACGCTGGCCATGGTTCTAGCCTACCGGGCGTTCTCAGGCGAGAAGCGACCGGTAGATCTCTCGTGTCTGCTCGGCGATGGAGCTCCAGCTGAACGCTGTTTCGGCGCGCAGCCGGCCCGCGCTGCCCATGAGCGCAGCCCGGTCACGGTCCCCGAGCACCTCGATGAGTGCGGCCGCGAGTTCTGCCACGAACGCATCCGGATCGGTCGGCGTTCCCGTGCCGTCCTGGAGCTGGTCGATGGGCACGAGGCGACCGGTCACTCCCTCGACGATGACTTCGGGGATGCCGCCGGTGGCCGTCCCCACGACCGGCAGGCCGCAGGCCATCGCCTCGAGGTTCACGATTCCGAGCGGTTCGTAGATCGACGGGCAGACGAAAACGGTGGATGCGGTGAGTACTGCACGCAGTTCCGTCTGGCTGAGCAACCGGTCCAGCCACACGACCCCGGCGCGTTCGGCCTGGAGGGCTTCCACGCCCCGGGTGACTTCGGCCATGATCTCCGGGGTGTCAGGGGCGCCGGCGCAGAGTACGACCTGCACATCCGCGGGCAGGAGGCGCGCGGCACGCAGAAGGTACGGGAGGCCCTTCTGGCGGGTGATCCGTCCGACGAACACCACTGCCGGACGATCCGGGTCCACCCCCAGCGACCGGGCGAGGTCGTCGTCTTCCAGCGGCTTCCATCGTTCCAGGTCGATGCCGTTGTAGACGACCTTCACCTTGTCGGGGTCAAGGGCGGGGTAGCTGCGCAGCATGTCGCGTCGCATGCCGTCACTGACGGCGATGACCGCATCCGCCGACTCGAACGCCGAGCGTTCGATCCAGCTCGAGACCCGGTAGCCGCCACCCAGCTGCTCGGCCTTCCAGGGTCGCAGCGGCTCCAGGCTGTGGGCCGTGATCACGTGCGGGATACCGTGCAGCAGGGATGCGAGTTGCCCTGCCGCGTTCGCGTACCAGGTGTGCGAGTGCACGATGTCGGCACCGCCCGCGTCCTGCGCCATCCGCAGGTCGACGCCGAGCGTCGTGATCGCGCCGTTGGCGCCTGCGAGCTCCTGAGGCACGCCGTACGCGTAGGTGTCGGGTTCATCGCGCGGGGCTCCGAAGCAGCGCACGACCACCTCGGTGTCGACCCGGAGTGCTCGCACGAGCTCTGCGACGTGCACCCCAGCACCCCCGTAGATCTCCGGCGGATATTCACGGGTGAGCAGATCGACTCGCATGACCTGAACGCTAGTACAGCCGGGAGGTTGCCTCTACTCTTGACCCATGGCTGGCACAAAGATCTTCGGCATCGTCCTTGCTGGTGGCGAAGGGAAGCGGCTGATGCCCCTCACTGCCGATCGCGCCAAGCCGGCCGTGCCGTTCGGCGGGCAGTACCGATTGATCGACTTCGCGCTGTCGAACCTGATCAACTCCAACCTCCGCCAGGTCGTCGTGCTCACCCAGTACAAGTCCCACAGCCTCGACCGCCACGTGTCGCAGACCTGGCGTCTCGACGGGATGCTGAACTCGTACATCGCGTCCGTTCCGGCTCAGCAGCGGCTGGGCAAGCGCTGGTTCAGCGGCTCGGCGGACGCGATCCTGCAGAGCCTCAATCTCCTGCGCGACGAGAAGCCCGACATCGTGGTCGTCGTCGGCGCCGATCACGTCTACCGCATGGACTTCGCCCAGATGATCGATGCCCACATCGAGTCGGGTGCTCCGGCGACGGTTGCGGCGATCCGCCAGCCCATCGGTCTCGCCGACCAGTTCGGCGTGATCGAGGTCGACCCGAAGCATCCGGACCGCATCGGTGCGTTCCGTGAGAAGCCCACGGACCCTGTCGGGCTTCCGGATTCGCCGAACGAGGTGCTCGCGTCGATGGGCAACTACGTCTTCGACGCGGATGCGCTGATCGAGGCGGTCATCCGCGACGGCGACCGCCCGGACTCGAACCACGACATGGGTGGTGACATCATCCCCGACTTCGTCCACCGCGGCGAGGCCGGCGTGTACGACTTCAACCGAAACGACGTTCCGGGTTCGACCGACCGCGACCGCTACTACTGGCGGGATGTCGGGACCATCGAGTCGTTCTTCGAGGCCCACCAGGACCTCATCTCCGCGCTACCGGTGTTCAACCTCTACAACCGCTGGTGGCCGATCTTCAGCCAGCAGCTGAACTCTCCCCCGGCGAAGCTGGTCCGCGACGGCCGTGGGTCGCTCGGGGTGACGATCGACTCGATCGTGTCGCTCGGAAGCGTGATCTCCGGGGCGCATCTCGAGCGCAGCGTTCTCGGGCCGTGGGCGAAGATCGAGTCTGGCGCGCACGTCGTCGATTCCGTCGTCTTCGAGCGGGCCGTCATCGAACCGAACGCTTTCGTCGGCCGCGCTATCCTCGACAAGGATGTGGTCGTGGCCGCCGGTGCGTCCATCGGCGTCGACCCCGCTCGCGACCGCGCTCGGGGCTTCACCGTGACCGAGTCCGGCATCACCGTCGTCGGCAAGGGAGTACACGTCGTTCCATGACGCAGCGTTCCACCGCGCTCAGCGCCCCGGGCGTGCCCAGCGCCGCAACTGAACAGACCGCCGGCTCGCCCCGATTCCTCGTGGTGCTCGACGCGGATTCGACCCTCATCCACGACGAGGTGATCGAATTGCTCGCCGAGGAGGCGGGCTCCCGCACGGAGGTCGCCGAGATCACCGACCGGGCGATGCGCGGCGAACTCGATTTCGAAGCGAGCCTCCGGGAACGGGTGAAGACCCTGGCCGGGTTACGGATCGAGGTGTTCGAGCACGTGGGCGAACGGGTCCGCGTGACTGACGGCGTCTCGGACCTCGTCAGCGGTGTGCGCGCTGCTGGCGGCGCTGTCGGTGTGGTCTCGGGCGGCTTCCACGAAGTCCTCGACGGGCTGGGTCACCGGCTCGGCCTCGACCATTGGCGAGCCAACCGGCTCGAGGTCTCCGACGGAGTGCTCACCGGTGGGCTGGTCGGTGCGATCGTCGATGCGCAGGCCAAGGCGGATGCGCTCCTCGAGTGGGCGGCGGCAGCCCGCATCCCCCTGACCCGCACGATCGCAGTCGGGGACGGTGCCAACGATCTCAGGATGATGGCGGCAGCCGCTTTATCGGTCGCGTTCAACGCGAAGCCGCGTGTGCGTGCCGAAGCGAACGTCGTCGTCGACCGTCAGGACCTGTCGCAGGTGCTCGGGTTGCTCGGCCTGCGGGGCTAGCCTCGTCAGCGCAGCTGCCTCGGGACTGGCGTCGCGGGATCGCGGTGCAATCCTTTCAGCTCCAGCGTCAGTGCCCCATCCCGAGCCCGCCGTCGACGGGGATCACCGCGCCTGAGATGTAGGCGGCGTCGTCCCCTGCGACCCAGGCGACGACCTTGGCGACTTCGTTCGGCGTCGCGAAACGCCCGGCCGGGATGCTTCGCTTGTACTCCGCCTGCTGCGTCTCCGGCAGCGCGGCCGTCATGTCGGTCTCGATGAAGCCGGGCGCAACGACGTTCGCCGTGATCCCGCGCGCCCCGAGCTCTCGCGTGATCGACCTCGCCATGCCGACGAGCCCGGCCTTCGACGCGGCGTAGTTGACCTGTCCTGCGGATCCGAGGAGGCCGACCACGCTCGAGATGAGCACGATGCGGCCATAGCGCGCTTTGAGCATGTTCTTCGACGCGCGCTTGATCACACGGAAGGAGCCGCCCAGGTTCGTGTCGACGACGGTGTCGAAGTCCTCTTCGGTCATGCGCATGAGGAGGGTGTCGCGGGTGATCCCCGCGTTCGCGATGACGACCTCGACGGGGCCGAGCTTCTCCTCGACCTCGGCGAACGCGGCGTCGACGCCGGCGGTGTCCGTCACATCCGCGCGGACGGTGAGGCTTCCCTCCGGTCCCTCGCCTGAGCGGGCGGTCACGGCGACGCGGTGACCCTGCGCCAGGAACTCCTCGGCGATCGCGAAACCGATGCCGCGGTTTCCGCCGGTCACGAGCACTGTGCGTGGGGTTGTCATCCGGGATCCTCTCCTGTGTGCAGGCCGTGTGCCTGACAACGCGTACCAGTTTATGGTCTGGGTTGGACGTAGGCTTGAGGGGACGGATCGGGCCCGATTCGCGGCACCGGTAACGGACATGAAGCAGCAACAGTCGATCACGAACCTTCCGCTCTCGCCTGACGAGGAGCGACGTCGCCGGATGATCAAGTACTCGGTGGCGATGGGCATCCGTGTGCTCTGCATCATCTCGATCCTGTTCGTGCCGGGCTGGTGGGCGGTCATCCCGGCGATCGGCGCGGTGCTCCTGCCCTATTTCGCCGTGGTGATCGCCAATGTCGGGGCCGACCCCCGTCGAGTGGATGTTCAGCGACCGGGCAATATCATTCCCATGACGCCTCCGGTCTCTTCGCCGGGTGCGGATGCGGGGTCGGATGCACGTTCGGGCGCGGATGCGCGTTCGGGCGACCGAGGCGATGGCGCGGTCGACGAAGACGAAGGCGAAGACGACGAAGGCGAAGGCGGGCGGAGGGAGCATGGCACGTGATCGGGTTCGGTGAACCGGAGGCGCTGACGTGCTCGCGCGCGAACTGCCGCGAGACGGCCGTGTGGCGCATCGAGTGGCGCAACCCGAAGATCCACACGGAGGATCGTGTGAAGGTCTGGCTCGCGTGCGCGGAGCACGTTGATTTCCTGCGTGAGTTCCTCGCTGCGCGGGAGTTCCCCCTGCAGGTTGTCGCGATCGAACCGACCGGCGTGGGCGGAGCGGCTTCGTGAAGGGCTGGAGGTTCGCGTTCTCCCGCCGCTGGCTCGGGTACATCGCATTCGCGATCGTGTTCGCGATCGCCTGCGGCGGGCTCTCCGCCTGGCAGCTCGCGCGGAGCAAGGAGGCCGCGGCAGCGAACGCGCTCCTCGACGCCAACTTCAACTCGCAGCCGGTTCCGCTCCAGCAGGTGCTGCCCACCCTCACGTCGTTCTCGAGGAGCCAGGAGTGGAAGCGCGTCAGCATGACCGGCACGTATGTGACGGATGACGAACTCCTCGTCCGCAACCGGCCGCTCGACAGCACCCCAGGTTTCGAGGTCCTCACGCCGCTCCGGCTGGCCGATGGTTCCCTGTTCATCGTGGATCGCGGATGGGTCCCCACGGGGACCCGCACGGATGCGCCCGACAGCGTTCCGGCCGCCCCTGGCGGCCAGGTCACGGTCATCGCACGGCTGAAGCCGGGCGAGCCGCGACTGGATGGGCGTTCGGGTGTCGGAAACCAGGTGGCGACGATCGAGCTGCCGGACATCCGCACACGGATCGGCGGGGACGTCTACACGGCGGCATACGGACTGCTCGATTCTCAGGATCCATCCCCGGCATCCGCACCGGCATCGACGGTGACAGCCGCGCCTACCCAGGATGAGGGCCTGCACTGGTCGTACATGATCCAGTGGATCATCTTCGCGCTGATCGGATTCTTCGGACTCGGCTACGCCTTGCGTACCGAGTACCGCAAGCTCAACGAGGATGACCCGGCCGAACAGGCGCGTGCGGCCGATCGGGAACGTCGCAAGTCTCTGAGGGCGCGCACGGATGCCGAGATCGAGGACGACCTGCTCGAACGCTCCAGCTGAACGGCTAAGCCAGCGAGATCAGGTCGAGGTAGTCCTTGTTCCAGTGGTCCTCGACGCCATCGGGCATGATGAGGACCCGTTCAGGGTTGAGCGCTTCGACGGCGCCCTCGTCGTGGCTCACGAGCACGACCGCGCCTTCGTAGTGGGCCAGAGCGTCGAGGATCTCGTCGCGGCTCGCCGGGTCGAGGTTGTTCGTGGGCTCGTCGAGCAGCAGCACGTTCGCACCCGAGACGACGATCATCGCGAGCGCTAGACGGGTCTTCTCGCCGCCCGAGAGCACCCCGGCGGGCTTGTGCGAGTCGTCGCCGGTGAACAGGAACGATCCGAGCACGCGTCGCGCTTCGGTCTCGGTGAGGTTCGGCGACGACGACATCATGTTCTGCAGCACGGATGCTTTGACGTCGATGGTCTCGTGCTCCTGCGCGTAGTAGCCGATCCGCAGGCCGTGTCCGGGTTCGATCTGCCCGGTGTCCGGCCGGTCGACTCCTGCGAGCATCCGAAGGAGCGTGGTCTTGCCCGCGCCGTTCAGTCCGAGCACGACGACTTTGGAGCCGCGATCGATGGCCAGATCGACGGCTGCGAAGATCTCGAGTGATCCGTAGCTCTTCGACAGGTCGCTCGCCTGCAGCGGAGTGCGCCCACAGGGTGCCGGCGTCGGGAAGCGGAGCTTGGCGACCCGGTCGACAGAGCGCACCTCCTCGAGCCCCGCGAGAAGCTTCTCAGCGCGCGCGACCATCTGGTGCGCCGCGGCGGCCTTGGTCGCCTTGGCGCCGAACTTCGCAGCCTGGAGCTGAAGCGCGCCTGCCTTCTTCTCTGCGTTGGCGCGCTCCTTCTTGCGACGTTCCTCGTCGGCTGCGCGCTGCCGCTGGTAGTTCTTCCAGCCCATGTTGTAGATGTCGATGACCTGGCGGTTCGCATCCAGGTAGAACACACGGTTGACGGTCTCTCCGACGAGTTCGACATCGTGGCTGATCACGATGAAGCCTCCGGTGTAGCTCTTCAGGAACTCGCGCAGCCAGATGACGGAGTCCGCGTCGAGGTGGTTCGTCGGCTCGTCGAGGATCATCGTGCGGGCGTCCGAGAACAGGATGCGCGCGAGCTCGATGCGACGTCGCTGACCCCCGGAGAGGGTCTTCAGCTGCTGGTCGAGGATGCGATCGGGCAGGTTCAGGTTGCTGGCGATGGATGCGGCCTCTGCCTCCGCCGCGTAGCCGCCGAGCATGTGGAACTGCTCCTCGAGCCGCCCGTACTTCTTCATCGCGGCAGCGCTGACGGCGGGGTCGTCGCTGGCCATGTCGTGCGTGGACTGCTGCATGCCGAGCACGATGCTGCCGAGTCCGCGTGCGTCGAGGATGCGCGTGCGTGCGAGGTCTTCCGGGTTGCCCGAGCGGGGATCCTGCGGCAGGTAGCCGATCTCTTCGCTGCGGTCGACGCGTCCTCCGGTGGGAAGGCTCTCCCCTGCCAGCACCTTGGTGAGCGTCGTCTTGCCGGCGCCGTTGCGACCGACGAGCCCGATCTTGTCGCCGTCCGCAACGCGGAAGTCGACTCCTTGCATCAGAAGTCTGGCTCCTACTCTGAGCTCAAGGTCGTGCACACTGAGCACAGAAGTCGTCCATTCTTTCGTCGTGAAACCACGACAGGGGGTAGGGGTGTACCTGCAAGTATATTTCGAAGTCCCCGCACGTTCTCCGTGAGACTTCTACGGTCGACTGCATTCGGACTCCGGCCTCTGCCGGTCCGGACGTGCACGAGCGACGGAAACGCACCGGGCCCACTGCGGTCGTACCGGGCGCAGGCAGGCCATCGTCCACGCACTCGGCTGCTCGCACTCGGCTCTTCACCGAACGCGAACGATCACGGGTCAGATCGCGAAGCCGATGGCGCGCATCATGTCGCGGCCGTCGTCGGTGATCCGTTCCGGACCCCACGGCGGCATCCAGACCCAGTTGATCCGGAACGCCTCGACGATCCCGTCGAGTGATTCCGCGGTCTGCTCCTCGAGAACGTCGGTGAGCGGGCAGCCGGCACTCGTCAGGGTCATCGAGATGACGAGCGCGTTGTTCTCGTCGTCCCAGCCCAGGTCGTAGATCAGGCCGAGGTCGACGACGTTGACCCCGAGCTCGGGGTCGACCACGTCTTTCAGGGCTTCTTCGACCTGGTCGAAGAGCTCCGGGCTCAGGGTGGTGACCATATCGCCAGCCTACGCTTCCGCTGGAGCGGGCACATCGGTTTCGACGGCGGGCTCCGGCGTCTCGGTGAACCGGTCGTAGCCTTCCTCTTCGAGGCGGTCGGCCAGCTCGGGACCGCCCTCCTCAGCGACGCGGCCCGCGACGAACACGTGCACGAAGTCCGGCGTGATGTAGCGGAGGATGCGCGTGTAGTGGGTGATCAGCATGATGCCGAGACCCGTGTTCTCCTTGGCGCGGTTCACGCCTTCGGAGACGACCTTGAGGGCGTCGACGTCGAGTCCGGAGTCGGTCTCGTCGAGTACGGCGAACTTGGGCTTGAGAAGCTCGAGCTGGAGGATCTCGTTGCGCTTCTTCTCGCCGCCCGAGAATCCTTCGTTGACATTGCGCTCGGCGAAGGAGGTGTCCATGCGCAGCTTCGTCATCGTCTCGCGGACCTCTTTGACCCAGCCGCGGATGGGCGGAGCCTCGCCGTCGATCGCGGTCTTCGCGGTGCGGAGGAAGTTCTGGTTGGTGACACCCGGGATCTCGACCGGGTACTGCATTGCGAGGAACAGACCGGCGCGAGCACGCTGGTCCACGGTCATCGCCAGGACGTCTTCGCCGTCGAGTGTGATCGTGCCCTTGGTCACCTTGTACTTGGGATGCCCGGCGATCGTGTAGGCGAGCGTCGATTTGCCCGAGCCGTTAGGACCCATGATGGCGTGGATCTCGCCTTCGCGGATGGTCAGGTCGACACCGTTGAGGATGGGCTTCGTGCCCTGCTCCGTCTCGACGGTGACGTGGAGGTCGCGGATCTCAAGAACTGACATGTGCTTCTAAATCTCTTTCGTTACGGTCGGGTCGATGTAGACGTCTCCGTCGATCAGCTCGACCGGATAGACGGGAACCGGCTCGTACGCCGGCAGGTTCAGGGGTTTGCCCGTGACGAGCGAGAACTGCGAGCCGTGGGCCCAGCATTCGAGCGTCTCGTCTTCGACGAAGCCTTCGGAGAGGGAGATCTCGCCGTGCGTACAGGTGTCCCCGATCGCGTGCACCGCTCCGGACGAGTCCTTGACGATCGCGATCGGAATTGCATCGATGACGACGCGGATCGCCTGGTTCTCGACGAGCTCGTCCATCGAGCAGACCCTCGTGCCCACTACTTCTCCTCCGCGGTGAGAGCCTGTGCGCCGGCGTCCTGCGGCGGCGTGAGTGCAGTGAGCTCGGCTTCGATCGCGGCCGTGAGGCGCTCCTGCAGAGCGGGCGACCCGATCCGCTGCACGATCTCGGCGAGGAAACCCCGGACGACGAGGCGACGCGCTTCGTCTTCCGTGATGCCGCGGGACTGCAGGTAGAACAGCTGCTCGTCGTCGAACCGGCCCGTCGCACTCGCGTGACCGGCGCCGAGGATGTCCCCGGTCTCGATCTCGAGGTTGGGCACGGAGTCTGCGCGCGCGCCGTCGGTGAGCACGAGGTTCCGGTTCTGCTCGTAGGTGTCTGTGCCGACGGCCTTCGGGCCGATGAGCACGTCGCCCACCCAGACCGTGCGCGCGCCCTCGCCCTGCAGCGCTCCCTTGTAGGTGACGCGGCTGCGCGTGTGGGGTGCGTCGTGGAAGACGTAGACCTGCTGTTCGAGGTGCTGCCCAGCATCCGCGAAGTACGCGCCGAGCAGTTCGGCGTCCGAGCCGGCGCCGACGAGGTGGGCGGCCGGATTGAGCCGGACGACACTGCCGCCGAGCGTCACCGCGATGTGCTTCAGCCGCGCATCCCGCCCGACAGAGGCGAAGTGCGTGGCGACGTGGAGTGCGTCGTCATCCCATTCCTGCACGCTCACGACGGTGAGCGCTGCGGATTCGCCGAGCACGATCTCGACGTTCTCCGTCAGGTGGGCGGGCCCGGTGTTCTGGAGGATGAGCGTCGCACGGCTGAACGGTGCGGCCTCGACGATGGTGTGGGCGCCACGAGCCTTCTCGCCGAGCCCAGCGCGGGTGAGAGTGAACTCCTTATCGTCCTCACCGGTCACCGAGATCACGAGGGCCTTCTCGAAACTGGTCCACGCGTTGGCGGATGCTCGCTCCTCGGGCGAGCCGGCCACGCCGATGCGCGCGTCGTCGCGACCGACCCAGGCGATGCTCACGCCGTCGGTATCGGTCGTGGAGACATCGTAGGGCGAGCCGTCGAGCTCGCTCGAGGTCAGCTCGGCGATACGCGCGACGGGTGTGTACTTCCAGGTCGCTTCACGACCGGTGATGGCCGGGAAATCCTCGACGTTCGTCGAATGGAACCGCTCGGATCGGGTCTGGATGGGGACCAGTCCCCATCCTCCGTCGGAGTGCTTCTTGATTCCGTGCTGTTCAGATGTGGGGCCGGTGGCCGCGGTGGTGGGCGTCGGTGTTGTTGCCGTGCTCATTTAGCCGACGGATCCTTCCATGCCCATTTCGATGAGCTTGTTGAGTTCGAGTGCGTATTCCATGGGAAGCTCGCGCGCGATCGGCTCGATGAAGCCGCGCACGATCATCGCCATCGCCTCGTCTTCCGGCATTCCGCGCGACATCAGGTAGAACAACTGCTCCTCGCTCA
The DNA here is from genome assembly GCF_055231915.1 of Leifsonia sp. Ger2509. Classification (NCBI taxonomy): domain Bacteria; kingdom Bacillati; phylum Actinomycetota; class Actinomycetes; order Micrococcales; family Microbacteriaceae; genus Leifsonia; species Leifsonia sp. Ger2509. Next base: position 386,919 of record NZ_JBUYVB010000003.1, on the reverse strand, counting down.
CGCGCGACACGGTCGCCTCGTGCCCAAGCTGCACGTCGTCGACACGGATGTCGATGGAGGGATAGGTGTCGGAACGCGAGATGGTGTCGACGAGGAGCGCATCGCAGCGCACGGTGTTGGCGGCGTGGTGGGCGTTCTGGTCGACACGCACTTCACCGCGGTAGCCGGCGCGGCCTCCCCCACGGGCGATCGACTTGGAGACGATCGACGACTGGGTGTACGGGGCCATGTGGATCATCTTCGCGCCGGCGTCCTGATGCTGCCCGGGACCCGCGAACGCGACCGACAGCGTCTCGCCCTTCGCGTGCTCGCCCATCAAGTAGATCGACGGGTACTTCATGGTGACCTTGGACCCGATGTTTCCGTCGATCCACTCCATGGTCGCGCCTTCGGCAGCCGTCGCACGCTTCGTGACCAGGTTGTAGACGTTGTTCGACCAGTTCTGGATCGTGGTGTAGCGCACGCGGGCGTTCTTCTTCACGATGATCTCGACGACGGCGGAGTGCAGGGAGTCCGACTTGTAGATCGGGGCCGTGCAGCCCTCGATGTAGTGCACATAGCTGCCCTCGTCGGCGATGATCAGCGTGCGCTCGAACTGGCCCATGTTCTCGGTGTTGATGCGGAAGTAGGCCTGGAGCGGAATGTCGACGTGCACTCCGGGCGGCACATAGACGAACGAGCCACCGGACCACACGGCGGAGTTCAGCGCGGCGAACTTGTTGTCGCCGCTCGGGATGACCGTGCCGAAGTACTCCTCGAAGAACTCGGGGTGCTCGCGGAGGGCCGTGTCGGTGTCCATGAAGATCACGCCCTGGGCTTCGAGCTCCGCGTTGATCTGGTGGTAGACCACCTCCGACTCGTACTGGGCAGCGACGCCGGCGACGAGACGCTGCCGCTCGGCCTCGGGGATGCCGAGCTTCTCGTAGGTGTTCTTGATGTCATCGGGCAGGTCTTCCCAGGTCTGGGCCTGCTTCTCGGTCGACCGCACGAAGTATTTGATGTTGTCGAAGTCGATCTCCGACAGGTCCGCGCCCCAGGTGGGCATCGGCTTGCGTTCGAAGAGCTGGAGAGCCTTGAGGCGGCGCTGCAGCATCCACTCCGGCTCGTTCTTGAGGTGCGAGATGTCGGCGACCACCTCCGGCGAGATCCCACGGCGGGCGGATGCGCCTGCAACGTCGGAATCGGCCCAGCCGAACTCGTACTGCCCGAGGCTGTTGAGTTCGGGGCGGTCGATCAGGATGTCTGACATTTCTACCTCGTTTCCTACCACACGTAACCGGCTGTCATTCCGGCTCATTCCCCACCTCGACGACATGCGTCGCTTCGGCGGTTCACGATTGTGCGAGTGGCTGGTGTGCGTACCTAAAATATTCGAGGACACGGGCGACGCTGCCCCGGCGCCTGAGGGCGCGCGTCACGAACACTTCATTCTACAGGCAGGCTCACAGCAGACGTCGAAGTGTCACCGAATTGACAGTGAGGGCTCTGCTTCGGCACGTGCGATCGAGACGGTCGGAAAGAGCCCGGGGTTGACGTCGAGCACGACCCGCAGGACGCCCACCCAGACGAGAGCCGCACCGAGCAGGTGCAGGGCGACCAGCGCATCCGGCAGGCCGGTCACAGACTGGACGACGCCGATCCCGGCCTGCAGGAGCAGCACGACGATGAACGTGAATGTGCGGCGGCGGGCGAGCCGCGCGTCGGGGATGCGAGCCAGAACGGCGAGGAGTGTGATAGCGAGTGCCAGTGTCGCCGTGCCGAGAACGGCGTGCACGATCGTGATGTTCAACCAGTCGAACGTCATCCGCGGAACCTCGGCCGAGTCGCCGGAATGCGGCCCGGAACCCGACACGAGCGTGCCGACGAGGATCAGCAGGAGCGTGACGGCGAGAAGCGTGTAGCTGAGCACGCGTGCGTAGCGAGGAATCGACACCGTTGCGGTCTCGCTCAGGTGGGCGCGATGCCAGGTGAGCGCGGTCGTGGTCAGGAGGGCGATGGCCATGACGAAATGGAAGGCGACGATATACGGGTTGAGGGCGGTCAAGACGGTGATTCCCCCGGCGATCGCGTTCGCGACGACGAGCCAGAACTGCGACCATGCCAGGCGGGTCATGGTGCGGTTGCGCGGCTTCTGCAGCCTGGCGGCAATGATGACCCACGCAACGGCTGCGCAGAGAACGCCCGTCATCATCCGGTTCGAGAACTCGATGATCGCGTGGATGCCGAGGGCCGGCGTCGGTGTCAGCGATCCGACTTCGCAGCTCGGCCACGTCGGGCAGCCGAGCCCTGAGCCGGTGACACGCACGACTCCCCCGCTGAACACGATGATGATGCTGACGACCAGCGCCGCGGTGGTCGCCCACCGAAGCGATCGCGGTCCGAGGGTGTAGCGCGCGGCCAGGTAAGCGAGCGGGGTTTGCACACTCCATCGTAACCGGCCGCCACCTGGCCGATTCCCGTGATCGCAGTCGTCAGGCGTGCCTGCCGGACGCGGGCGACGCCACCAGCACGCCCAGCCACGCCGGCCGCTGCTCTCCACGGAATTCGGTGGTGCGTCCGACGCCCGGCTCGATCACGAATCCGAGCGAGGTCGCGATCCGCATGCTCGCGACGTTGCCGATGAGCCCCTCCCAGCGCAGGCGCGTGTATCCGGGCCCGGCCGGGCTCAGTGCGTAGTCGACGACCCCGGCCGCGGCTTCCTTCATGTAGCCGTGCCCACGCGAGGGCATTCCCAGCCAGCATCCGATCGATGCGGAGCGTTCCGCGACGTCACGACGGAGTTCGATTGCGCCGATGAGGGCAGGGTCGGCAGACGTGCGGATCGCCCAGGTCTCGTACGCCCCGCTCGCGAGTCCGTGCGGCACATAGCTGTCGACGAAGAACTCGGCGTTCGACCGCTCGTACGGGGACGGCAGCGGAACCCAGCGATGGATCTCGGGGTCCTGGCACAATTCGAGGATCGTGTCGACGTCGGACCGCTCGGGGGCGTCGAGAACCAGCCGCTCCGTGCGAAGCGTGACCGTCATGCGCCAAGACTACGGTCCGGCGAGGGAACACGACCAGCCCTGCGGGCCGGGACGGCTCAGAACGGCAGCAGCGGGTCGATCGCGATCGCCAGGAAGAGCAGCGTCAGGTAGGCGATCGAGCCGTGGAACACGCGCATCGGCGAGACGACCTCGTGCCGGATCGCGAGACTGTAGAGGCGGTGCGATTCGTAGATGAACCAGCCGCCGGTGCCGACGGCGACAGCGGTGTACAGGACGCCCATGTGCGCCACAGGGATGAGGAGCAGGGAGCAGGCGACCGTGGCCCACGCGTAGAGGATCACCTGGAGCCCGACGACCGCGCGGCCGCGGACGACCGCGAGCATGGGCACGCCTGCGGACTTGTAGTCGTCGCGGTACTTCATGGACAGCGGCCAGTAGTGCGGTGGTGTCCACAGGAAGATGATGAAGAACAGGATGAACGGTGCCCAGGCGAGCGACCCGGTCACGGCGGCCCAGCCGATGAGCACGGGCATGCAGCCCGCGACGCCGCCCCAGACGATGTTCTGCGGGGTCCGGCGCTTCAGGATGAGCGTGTAGAAGACGACGTACAGCAGGATCGCGACGAGGGACAGTGCGGCGGCCAGCCAGTTGGCGAGGAAGCCGAGCACGAGGATGGAGGCCACGCCGAGGCCCCAGGCGAAGACGAGTGCTTCACGGTCCGAGAGCTCCCCGGTGACCAGCGGACGGTTCTTGGTGCGGTTCATCACGCGGTCGATGTCGCGATCGAAGTAGCAGTTGAAGGCGCCGGCAGCCCCAGCGCTCATCGCCCCGCCGAGGACGGTGGCGAGCACCAGCAGCAGGTTGGGGATGCCGTTCTGGGCGAGGATCATGGTCGGGACGGTGACGACGAGCAGCAGTTCGACCACGCGGGGCTTCGTAAGGGCGAGATAGGCCTGGAGCTTGCGCCGTGCGCCGATTCGACCCGGGTCTACTCGGCTCTCTACAGCGACGTCCATTGCTCCTCTAACGCTCGAATCCCCACACGATTCTATGGCATCGTCGTCGCGCGGCCGACCCGAGTGGCGCACGTACGTTACGGGAACATGTCACGTTTCGCGCGTGTTACCTATACTTGGAGATGCTCGCCAGCCGAAGCGCCTTCACCCCCGGTCCTCTTTGTAGGTCTCGCACGGGTGCACGCGTCAGGTGCCGAAGACGTCCGCGGCGCGCACTACCTCAATCGGTGCGGGACATGACGGCCCGTCACCCTCTCTACGAAGGGTCAGTTTTCACGTGGCAGCTCTGCAATGGGATCCCATCGACAACAAGGCGGTAGACACCGCGCGCGTCCTCGCAGCGGATGCGGTTGAGAAAGTCGGCAACGGGCATCCCGGCACCGCCATGAGCCTGGCGCCGGCCGCCTACCTGCTGTTCCAGAAGGTGATGAAGCGCGACCCGCAGGACCACGACTGGCTCGGGCGCGACCGGTTCATCCTCTCCGCGGGTCACAGCTCGCTGACCCAGTACATCCAGCTCTACTTCGCCGGCGACGGGCTGAAGCTCACCGACCTCGAGGCGCTTCGCACCTGGGGCTCGCTGACGCCGGGCCACCCGGAGTACGGCCACACCGACGGCGTTGAGATCACGACCGGCCCGCTCGGCCAGGGCATCTCGTCCGCGGTCGGCTTCGCGTACGCCAGCCGCTTCGAGCGCGGTCTGTTCGATCCCGAGGCGGAGCCCGGCACCAGCCCGTTCGACCACTTCGTCTACGTGATCGCCGGTGACGGCGACCTGCAGGAAGGCGTGAGCTCCGAGGCGTCGTCGCTCGCCGGCCACCAGGAGCTCGGCAACCTCATCGCGATCTACGACAGCAACCAGATCTCGATCGAGGACGACACGAACATCGCGTTCACCGAGGACGTGAAGGCGCGCTACGAGGCGTACCACTGGCATGTCCAGGTCGTCGACTGGAAGAAGTCCGGCGTCTACAGCGAAGACGTCGTCGCACTCCACGACGCGATCCTCGCCGCCCAGGCGGTCACCGACAAGCCCTCTCTGATCATCCTGAAGACGATCATCGGCTGGCCGAGCCCGAAGAAGCAGAACACCGGAAAGATCCACGGTTCGGCGCTGGGCGCGGACGAACTGGCCGCCGTCAAGAAGGTCCTCGGGTTCGACCCCGAGAAGACGTTCGACGTCGACCCCGAGGTCATCGAGCACACGCGCAAGGCGGTCGATCGCGGTCTCGCGGCGCATGCCGAATGGGATGTGGCGTTCGAGGCCTGGGCGGATGCCAACCCCGAGCGCAAGGCACTGCTCGAGCGGCTGCTGAAGGGCGAGCTGCCCGAGGGTGTCGAAGCCGCGCTTCCGGTGTTCGAGGCCGGCAAGGACGTCTCGACGCGTGCAGCGAGCGGCAAGGTCATCAACGCGATCGCGCCGCTGATGCCCGAGCTGTGGGGCGGTTCGGCCGACCTCGCGGAGTCCAACAACACCACCATCGAAGGCGCGGCCTCGTTCGTCCCGGCCGAGCGCTCCACGCATGAGTGGACGGGCAACCCGTACGGCCGGGTGCTGCACTTCGGCATTCGCGAGCACGCGATGGCGGCGATCATCAACGGCATCGTGCTGCACGGCCCCACCCGCGTGTTCGGCGGCACGTTCCTGATCTTCAGCGACTACATGCGGCCGGCCGTCCGGCTGTCGGCGCTCATGCGCGTGCCGTCGATCTTCGTCTGGACCCACGACTCCGTCGCGCTCGGCGAAGACGGACCGACCCACCAGCCGATCGAGCAGCTCGCGACCCTGCGCGCCATCCCGCACCTCGACGTCGTCCGTCCCGGCGACGCGAACGAGGTCGCCTGGGCCTGGAAGACGATCCTCGAACGCCGCCAGGGTCCGGCAGGCATCGCGCTCACCCGCCAGAACATCCCGGTCTTCGCCCGTGGCGAAGGAGACGCGACCGGTGACACCTTCGCTTCGGCGAAGAACGTCGCCAAGGGCGCATACGTCCTTGCGGAGGCGCCCGGCGGCACGCCCGACGTGATCTTCATCGCGACCGGCTCCGAGGTGCAGATCGCGGTGGATGCGCGCGAGGCGCTCCGCGCCGAGGGCATCAACGCCCGCGTCGTCTCCGCTCCCAGCCTCGAATGGTTCGAAGAGCAGAGCGACGAGTACCGCGCATCCGTCCTCCCGGCGTCCGTCAAGGCGCGCGTCTCCATCGAGGCCGGTCTCGACCTCACGTGGCGCAAGTACGTCGGCGACCACGGTCGGAGCGTGTCGATCGAGCACTTCGGCGCATCCGCCGACTACAAGACCCTGTTCCGCGAGTTCGGCATGACGACCGAGCACGCCGTCGCGGCAGCCAAGGAATCGCTCGGGTCCCTCTGAGGCCCGGCCAGAACGTCACACTGAAGAGAAGAGAAGAGAAGACATGACAGACGCAACACCCACCGCCCAGCTCTCCGAAGCCGGAGTCAGCATCTGGCTCGACGACCTCTCACGCGAGCGCATCCAGTCGGGCGGGTTGCAGAAGCTGATCGATGAGAAGAACGTCGTCGGCGTCACCACGAACCCCACCATCTTCGCGACGGCTCTCTCCAAGGGCGACGCGTACGACGAGCAGGTGCGCGAGCTCGCGCAGGCCGGCACGGGCGTCGTCGACGCTGTCTTCGAGATCACGACCGACGATGTCGCCGACGCGAGCGACATCTTCCACTCGATCTTCGAGGCGACGAATGGCGTCGATGGCCGTGTCTCGATCGAGGTCGAGCCCGGACTGGCCCACGACGCGGCCGGAACGATCGCGGAGGCGAAGAAGCTCGCCGCCAAGGTCGACAAGCCCAACGTCCTCATCAAGATCCCCGCTACGGTCGAGGGCATCGAGGCCATCGCGGAGACCATCGGTGCAGGCATCAGCGTCAACGTCACGCTGATCTTCAGCCTCGAGCGCTACCGTCAGGTCATCGACGCGTACCTCACCGGTCTTGAGACGGCGAAGGCCGCCGGGATCGACCTGTCGGGCATCCAGTCGGTCGCATCGTTCTTCGTCTCGCGGGTCGACACGGAGATCGACAAGCGACTCGTCGCCATCGGTACGGATGAAGCGCTCGCCCTCAAGAGCAAGGCCGGAGTCGCGAACGCTCAACTCGCCTACCAGGCCTTCGAAGAGGCTTTCGCGACCGACCGCGCCAAGTCGCTCCTCGCCGCAGGGGCGAACCTGCAGCGGCCGCTGTGGGCGTCGACGGGCGTCAAGGACCCGAGCCTCCCCGACACCCTCTACGTGACGCAGCTGGTCGCGCCGGGCGTCGTCAACACGATGCCGGAGAAGACTCTCGACGCGACGTTCGACCACGGCGTGATCACGGGCGACACCGTGACCGGGTCCTACGCAGAGGCCGCCGAGGTCCTGAAGGCCATCGAGAACCTGGGCGTCTCCTACGACGAGGTCACCGCGCTTCTCGAGAAGGAGGGCGTCGACAAGTTCGTCGTCTCCTGGAACGAACTGCTCGACACCGTGACCGCCGCGCTCGAGGCCGCGAAATGAGCTTCAAGGTCCACGTCTCCGGGGCAGCAGAGGCGGCGGTCAAGGCCGCCCTCCCCCAGCTCGTGGCCGACCTCGTCGCGTCGGGGATCACCGCCCAGGACGCAGGGCTGTGGGGTCCGGATGCGGAGGACGAGGCGTCCAAGCGCCTCGGCTGGACCGAGTCCGTCGCGATCTCGCGCCCGCTCGTGCCCGAAATCGTCGCGCTGCGCGACGAACTGCGTGCCAAGGGCGTCGACCGGATCGTCCTCGCGGGCATGGGCGGTTCGTCGCTCGCGCCCGAGGTGATCGCGCAGACCGCCGCCGTCGAGCTGACCATCCTCGACTCGACGGCTCCCGGCCAGGTCCTCGCCGCACTTTCCGAGCGTCTCGAGGCCACGGCTCTCGTTGTCTCCAGCAAGTCGGGGTCGACGCTGGAGACGGACAGCCAGCGCCGGGTCTTCGAGAAGGCGTTCCGTGATGCGGGCATCGACCCGCGCGAGCGGATCATCGTCGTGACCGACCCGGGCTCACCCCTCGACGGCGCGGCGCGCGAGGCCGGTTACCGCGTGTTCAACGCGGATCCCAACGTCGGAGGCCGTTATTCGGCACTGACGGCGTTCGGGCTGGTCCCGTCCGGGCTCGCCGGTGTCGACATCGAAGAACTGCTCGAAGAGGCGGAGACGATCTCACTCGAGCTCGCGATCGACGACCCCACCAACCCTGGGCTCATCCTCGCCGCCGCGATCGCGGGAAGCAAACCGCTGAAGGACAAGCTCGGACTCATCTCCGACGGCACGCACATCATCGGCCTGCCCGACTGGGCCGAGCAGCTGATCGCCGAGTCCACCGGCAAGCAGGGTACCGGCATCCTCCCGGTCGTCCTCGACAAGCTGGCCCCGGAACTCTCGGCGAACCTGCCAGACCTCCAGGTCGTCCGCATCGTCGACAACGCTGAGGCGCACCACCTGTTCCCCTCCGACCGTCACCACGGCGAGATCCTCGTTTCGGGGAGCCTCGGAGCGCAGTTCCTCGTCTGGGAGTACGCCACGGCGGTCGCTGGTCGTATTCTGGGCATCAACCCGTTCGACCAGCCCGACGTGGAGTCGGCGAAGATCGCAGCCCGCGGTCTCCTCGACAACCGGCCGGAGCCGACCAGTCCGTCCTTCGTGGCGGACGGCATCGAGGTCCGCGGATCCGAGGTCGTCGTCGCGGGTGCCGGCACGCTCTCCGGCGTGGTGGATGCGCTGCTCGCGCAGCTCGGACCGGACGGCTACGTGTCGGTCCAGGCCTACGTCGACCGCGTCGCGCTCCCCCAGCTCGAAGGACTGCGCGACCTGCTCGCGGCCAAAGCCGGCCGGCCGGTCACGTTCGGCTGGGGGCCGCGCTTCCTGCACTCGACGGGCCAGTTCCACAAGGGTGGCCCGGCCGTGGGCGTCTTCCTCCAGATCACCGAGAACGCACCGGAGGACCTCGAGATCCCCGACCGGCCGTTCACCTTCGGGCAGCTGATCCAGGCTCAGGCGAACGGCGACGCGAGCGTGCTCGCAGAGCACGGGCGTCCGGTCCTCACCCTCAACCTCACCGATCCGGAGGCGAACCTCGTGCCTCTCTTCGACGCGGTCAACTAGCGCGTCAACGCGAAACAAGGAGCTCAATGTCCCCGGTGGAAATCACCCCGGAGTTCAACCCGCTGCGGGTGCCGTACGACAAGCGACTCAATCGCATCGCCGGCCCCAGCAGCCTCATCATCTTCGGTGTGACGGGCGACCTGTCGCGCAAGAAGCTGATGCCGGCGGTCTACGACCTCGCCAACCGGGGGCTCCTCCCTCCGGGCTTCTCGCTCGTCGGGTTCGCCCGTCGCGACTGGGAGGACCAGGATTTCGAGAAGGTCGTCTACGACGCGGTGAAGCAGTATTCGCGCACGCCGTTCCAGGACGACGTCTGGCAACAGCTCGCTCAGGGCATCCGATTCGTCTCCGGTGAGTTCGACGACGAGTCCGCTTTCGAAAGACTGCGGGAGACCGTCGAGAAACTCGACGTCGAGCGCGGGACGATGGGCAACCACGCGTTCTACCTGTCGATCCCGCCGAAGGCGTTTCCCCTGGTGACGGAGCAGCTCAGCCGGTCCGGGCTGGCGACCCAGGAGCCCGGGCATTGGCGGCGCGTGGTCATCGAGAAGCCGTTCGGCAGCGACCTGAAAACGGCCCGCGAGCTGAACAGTGTCGTGGAGTCGGTGTTCCCACCGGACTCGGTCTTCCGCATCGACCACTACCTCGGCAAAGAGACGGTCCAGAACATCCTGGCGCTCCGTTTCGCCAACGAGTTGTACGAGCCGATCTGGAATGCCAACTACGTCGACCACGTGCAGATCACGATGGCGGAAGACATCGGCGTGGGCGGCCGGGCCGGCTATTACGACGGAATCGGCGCCGCTCGCGACGTCATCCAGAACCACCTGCTGCAGCTTCTCGCCCTCACTGCGATGGAGGAGCCGATCTCCTTCGACGCTGCGGACCTCCGAGCAGAGAAGGAGAAGGTCCTCGCGGCCGTCCGGCTGCCGGAGGACCTCAGCACGGCAACGGCACGAGGCCAGTACTCGGGTGGGTGGCAGGGCGGTGAGAAGGTCGTCGGCTTCCTCGAGGAGGACGGGATGAACCCGGAGTCGACCACAGAGACCTACGCGGCCATGAAGCTCGGGATCGGAACGCGCCGCTGGGCGGGAGTGCCCTTCTACCTCCGCGCCGGAAAGCGCCTTGGGCGTCGCGTGACCGAGATCGCCGTCGTCTTCAAGCGGGCGCCGCAGCAACTGTTCGCCGAGAGCCAGACGTCCGCTCTCGGTCAGAACGCGCTCGTGATCCGCGTCCAGCCCGACGAAGGGGTGACGATCCGCTTCGGCTCGAAAGTCCCCGGCGCCGGCATGCAGGTGCGCGATGTGAGCATGGACTTCGGCTACGGACACGCGTTCACCGAGGCCAGCCCCGAAGCGTACGAGCGGCTCATCCTCGACGTGCTCCTCGGCGACCCGCCGCTCTTCCCTCGCCACGAAGAAGTCGAACTCTCCTGGAAGATCCTCGACCCGATCGAAGAGTACTGGGCGACCCAGGGTCCGCCGGAACAGTACCGCCCCGGAACCTGGGGCCCGAGCTCCGCCGATGAGCTGCTCGCTCGCGACGGCCGAACCTGGAGACGCCCATGATCGTCGACCTTCCCGCCACCACGACGAGCAAAGTCTCGAAGGCCCTCGTCAAGATTCGTGAGGAGGGCGGCGCGGTCGCCCTCGGCCGTGTCCTCACCCTCGTCATCGCAACGCACCTCGGCCAGGAGGAGGAAGCGATCGAGGCCGCCAACGATGCGTCGCGTGAGCATCCGATGCGCGTCATCGTCGTCTCGACGGAGGACCCCAACCATGTCACGCCGGCCGAGTCCGAGGGCCGGCTCGACGCGCAGATCCGTGTCGGCGGCGACGCCGGTGCGAGCGAGGTCATCGTTCTGCGCGCATACGGTGAGACCGCCAGCGACGAAGAGGGCCTGGTCACGGGCCTGCTCCTTCCCGATGCTCCCGTCGTCGCCTGGTGGCCGGGAGCCGCTCCTGAGGTCGTCTCCGCGTCCCCGCTCGGCCGCATCGCGACGCGGCGGATCACGGATGCTTCCGCGCAGCCCGATCCGCACGAGGCGCTCCGCCACCTCTCCCGTACCTACAAGCCAGGCGACACCGACTTCGCCTGGACCCGTCTCACCCTGTGGCGGGCGCAGCTCGCTGCAGTGCTCGACCAGCCGCCCTTCGAGAGCATCGAGTCGGTCGAGGTCGCGGGCGCAGCCGACTCGCCGTCCACGGTGCTTCTCGCGGCGTGGCTCCGCCTCCAGTTGCAGGTGCCCGTCCAGCACGACCTGACCTCGCGTGCCACCGGTTCGAGCGGAATTCACGGGGTCCGCCTGGGCCGTGCATCCGGGATCATCGAGCTCGAGCGAGAGATTCCCGATGTCGCCCGACTCTCGGAGCCCGGCCAGCCGACCCACGATCTTTCGCTGCCACGCCGCAACCTCCGTGACTGTCTCGCGGAGGAACTGCGTAGGCTGGACCCCGACGACCTGTACGGCGAGGTGATCACCAAGGGCCTCGAAGAGCTTGAGGCCGCCGACGAAGGAGTGGGCGCGACGCGATGACGAACGAACGACGGGTGCTCGTCCACCCGGACAAGCAGGCTCTCACCGGCTCCGTCGCCGCGCGCTTCCTGACGAAGACCGTCGACATCATCGACGACCTCGGTGCGGCGAACATCGTGCTCACCGGCGGCACCGTCGGTATCGGCGTCCTCCAGGCGGTCAACGACTCTCCCGCGCGCGACAGCGTCGACTGGTCGAAGGTGCATTTCTGGTGGGGCGACGAGCGCTGGGTTCCGAAATCGTCCGAGGATCGCAACGAACTTCAGGCCCGACAGGCGCTCCTCGACAACATCGCAGTTCCTGCCGGGAACATCCATCCGTTCGCGGCCTCGGACGAACTCGACGACGTGGACGCGGCCGCCTCGGCCTACGCGGACGAGCTCGCGGCATATGCGACCGAGGGAATGCGCTATCCCCGGTTCGACATCACATTCCTCGGCGTGGGTCCCGACGGCCATATCGCGTCGCTGTTCCCCGACCGCGCGGGCATCAGGGAGACCGAGGCCACCGTCGTGGCGGTGCGCGACTCCCCCAAGCCGCCGCCGGAGCGTCTCAGCCTCACCCGTCCGGTATTGAACTCATCCGATCGCATCTGGCTGGTGCTGGCCGGCGAAGACAAAGCGTCGGCGCTCGGCCTTGCTCTGGCGGGGGCGAGCTATACGGAAGTCCCTGTCGCCGGCGCCAAGGGGCGCAAGCGGACCGTGTTCTTCGTGGACCAGGACGCGGCGGCGGAGGTTCCCGCGAACCTGATCGCACCCAGTTACTGACCCCGCCGTCCGAACGAGAAAAGCCCCGACCGGAAATTCGGCGGGGCTTTCTTCGTGAACGCTAGTTGGTTGCGCTGAGCTTTCCGCGACGCGCGCGAAGCTGGGTCAGGGCGTCTTCGAGCAGCTGCTCGGCCTCGTCCTCGGTGCGACGCTCTTTCACGTAAGCAAGGTGTGTCTTGTACGGCTCGAGCTTCGCCACCGACGGCGGATTGTCCTTGTCGCGGCCGGCAGGAAGACCAGACGACGGCGAGTCGATGATGTCGGGGATCTCGTCGTCGGGCAGGTTCGCCGCGAAATGGCGGACCGTCTCATTGCCCAGGGCGTCCCAATACGAGACGGAGATACGCTCAGCGTGGTAGCCGCGGTCCTGCTCCCCCATGGGGCCGGCGCCTACGCGCGAGCCCCGAATTGCGCTTCCACCGGATGCCATTGTTCCTCCTCTGGCCCGCAGGCCGATGTGCTGTGGTCAGGCGCCAGTATCGAACTTGGTGATGAGTCCGAGTACGACGATGCACGTGATCCAGATCAGTCCGAGGATCACGGTGATGCGATTGAGGTTGCGTTCGGCAACTCCTGATGCTCCGAGGTTGGAGGTGACGCCGCCGCCGAACATGTCGGACAGACCGCCGCCACGACCCTTGTGCAGAAGGATGAGCAGGGTCAGCAGCAGGCTGGTGATACCTAGCAGCACCTGCAGGACGACCTGGAGAATTTGCACGAGAAACCTTTCGGGGAACGTCCGGGCTCAGCGCCCGGGAAGACCACAGACCAGTATAACCGCAGGTGTCACAGACCGACGTGCTTCTGGTACCGCACAATGGCCGCGAACTCGTCCACATCGAGGCTCGCCCCACCGACGAGAGCCCCGTCGACGTTGGGTTCCCGCATGAAGCTCGCGATGTTCCCGGACTTCACGGAACCGCCGTAAAGGATGCGCGTCTTGGCCGCGACATCCTCACCGAGGGCTTCCACCAGCACCGCACGCAGAGCCGCAGCGACCTGTTCGGCCTGCTCGGGCGTCGCCGCCTGGCCGGAGCCGATGGCCCACACGGGCTCGTAGGCAATGACGATGTCCGCTGCCGTCGAGACGAGCGCCAGTGATGCACGCAGCTGTGCGACCGGAATGGCGCTCGGCCCGTGCTTCTCGAGGTCCTCGGCCGTCTCTCCGACGCAGATGATCGGCGCGAGGCCCTGCGCAAGAGCCGCAGCGACCTTGCCGGCGACCTGCTCATCCGACTCGTTGTGGAGGGTACGCCGCTCGGAGTGGCCGATGATGACGTAGCGGCATTCCAGTTTCGACAGAAAGTGCGCGGAGATCTCGCCGGTGTATGCACCCGACTCGTGCACCGAGACATCCTGCGCTCCGAATGCGAGCGGGAGTTTGTCGGCCGAGACCAAGGTCTGCACACTCCGAAGGTCGGTGAACGGAGGGAAGACGGCGACCTCGACGGTGTTGAAGTCGTGCGAGGCGTCCTTCAACGTCCACGCCAGCTTCTGGACGAATGCGATCGCCTGCAGGTGATCGAGGTTCATCTTCCAGTTGCCCGCGATCAGCGGGGTACGCCGCATGGTCGAACTCACTGCTGCCATCCGAGGACCTCCAGGCCGGGCAGGTGCTTGCCTTCGAGGAATTCGAGACTCGCCCCGCCACCAGTAGAAATGTGACCGAACTGGTCATCGCTGAATCCGAGCGCGCGAACGGCGGCCGCCGAGTCTCCCCCGCCGACGACGCCGAGGCCGTCGATCTCGGTGAGAGCCTGCGCGATCGCTTTCGTCCCTGCCGCGAACGGCGCGAGCTCGAAGACGCCCATGGGGCCGTTCCAGAAGACCGTGCGACCGGCGCGGATGTACTCCGCGAACAACTCCGAGGTCGAAGGCCCGATGTCGAGACCGAGGCCGGATGCGCCCCACTCAGTGTCCTCGATGCCGTCGACCGGGCGCACGACATGTTCGGCGTCAGCGCCGAATTTCGATGCGACGACGACATCGCGCGGGAGCACGATCTCGACGCCGAGCTTCTGCGCCTGTTCGAGGTAGCCCTTGACCGTCTCGATCTGGTCGGCCTCGAGGAGGCTGGCACCCACCTTGTGCCCGAGGGCTGCGAGGAAGGTGAACAGCATTCCGCCGCCGATGAGCAGGGAGTTCACGCGCGGAAGCAGGTGACCGATCACGCCCAGCTTGTCGGAGACCTTGGACCCTCCGAGAACGACCACATACGGCCGCTCCGGATTCTCCGTGAGCCGATCGAGCACGTCGAGCTCGGTGGCGATCAGCTGCCCTGCTGCGCTCGGGAGCAGCTTCGCGAGCTCGTAAACGCTCGCCTGCTTGCGGTGCACGACCCCGAAGCCGTCGCTTACGAAGGCGTCGCCGAACTCGGCGAGCCTGGCCGCGAACGCTTCGCGCTCCGTCTCGTCCTTGCTCGTCTCGCCGGGGTTGAAGCGGAGGTTCTCGAGCAGCGCGACATCGCCGTCCTCAAGGCCGTCGACAGCCTCGTGAGCGGCTCCGCCGACGGTGTCCCTGGCGAAGGTCACCGGCTTGCCGAGGAGCTCGCACAGGCGCTGTGCGACGGGAGCGAGGCTGTACCGGGAGTCCGGTGCGCCTTCGGGTCGGCCGAGGTGTGAGACCACGACGACCCTGGCACCCTGGTTGATCAGGGCGTTCAGCGTGGGAATCGACGCTCGCACACGGCCATCGTCCGTGATTTGACCGTCCTTGAGGGGAACGTTCAGATCACAGCGGACGATGACGCGCTTTCCGGCGAGCGAACCGAGTGAATCCAATGTGCGAAGCGTCACGTCGGTTCCCTGGTGTTAGAGGCGCTCTGCGACGTACTCGGTGAGGTCGACCAGGCGGTTCGAGTAGCCCCACTCGTTGTCGTACCACGAGGACAGCTTGACCTGGTCGCCGAGCACGCGCAGCAGCCCCGCGTCGAAGATCGACGAGTGAGGGTCGCTGACGATGTCGCTCGAGACGATCTCGTCTTCGGTGTACTTGAGGATGCCCTTGAGGGGGCCCTCGGCGGCGGCCTTGTACGCTGCTTTGACCTCGTCGACGGTGACCGGCCGGGATGCGGTGACGGTGAGGTCGGTGATCGAGCCGGTCGGGACCGGCACGCGCAGCGCGAAGCCGTCGAGCTTGCCCTTCAGCTCCGGCAGCACCAGGCCGATCGCCTTCGCGGCGCCGGTCGAGGTGGGGACGATGTTGATGGCGGCGGCGCGCGCACGGCGGAGGTCGCTGTGCGGGCCGTCCTGCAGGTTCTGGTCGGCGGTGTACGCGTGCACCGTCGTCATCAGGCCGCGCTCGATGCCGAACTCGTCATTGAAGACCTTCGCGAGCGGCGCGAGGCAGTTCGTGGTGCAGGAGGCGTTCGAGATGATGTGGTGGTTCGCCGGGTCGTATTCGTGCTCGTTGACACCGATGACGAACGTCGCATCCTCGTCGGTCGCGGGGGCCGAGATGATGACCTTCTTCGCGCCGCCCTCGATGTGCTTGCGGGCATCCGACGCCTTCGTGAAGCGACCGGTCGACTCGATCACGATCTCGACACCGAGTTCGCCCCAGGGAAGGTTCGCGGGGTCGCGTTCCTCGAGGACCTTGATCGGCTTGCCGTTGACGACGATGTTGTCGCCGTCGAGCTCGACCGTCGCGTCGAGGCGCCCGGTGATGGAGTCGTACTTCAGGAGGTGTGCGAGGGCCTTGTTGTCGGTGAGGTCGTTGACGGCGACGATTTCGAGGTCGCTTCCCTTGGCGAGAGCCGCTCGCAGGTAGTTACGACCAATGCGGCCGAACCCGTTGATTCCGATCTTTACGGACACAGATGACTCCTGTTACTGAGGGCGCCGTGCGGCGCATGTATGTGGGATGAATGCGGACGGCGGCGTCCCGGGCGGTGACCACCCGGGACACCTTTCCCGGTTATGACAGTAGCAGCAGCCCTGCGGTCTTTTCGCGCGCTGCCCGGAAGCGCAGATCCACGTCGGCCCAGTTGGTGATGTTCCAGAACGCCTTGACGTAGTCGGCCTTGACGTTCACGTAGTCGAGGTAGAACGCGTGCTCCCACATGTCGAGCAGGAGCAGCGGGATGGTCGCGGCGGCCAGGTTGCCCTGGTGGTCGTAGAGCTGTTCGATGATCAGCTTCTGGCCCAGCGAGTCCCACGCGAGGATCGACCATCCTGACCCCTGGATGCCCAGCGCGGATGCGGTGAAGTGCGCACGGAACTTGTCGAACGAACCGAAGAACTCGTCGATCGCAGCGCCCAGCTCGCCGCCGGGCTTGTCGCCGCCGTCGGGCGACAGGTTGTTCCAGAACACCGTGTGATTCACGTGGCCGGCGAGGTTGAACGCGAGGTCCTTCTGGAGCTTGTTCACATAGGTGAGGTCCTCGGCGTCGCGTGCTTCGGCGAGCTTGGCGAGGGCGGTGTTCGCACCGTCGACGTAGGCTTTGTGGTGCTTGTCGTGGTGCAGCTCCATGATCCGACCGCTGATGTTCGGCTCGAGCGCCGAATAGTCGTACGGAAGGTCTGCGAGCGTGTAGTCAGCCATTACTCATCTCCTCATTTCGTTGCCGCACACGATCGTTCGCGGCGGCTTTCGAGCGACTTTTCCAGTCTAGTGAGCCCGAGCGACGGCAGAACCTGAAGCTTTCACCCCTTGTCATCGCAGGGTGATGGTGCGTCGGTCAGACTTCGTCGAGATCGGCGGGGAGGTTCGCCTCCGTGCCCGGCACTCCGAGGTCGACGGCACGCTTGTCGGCCATCGCGAGGAGGCGGCGGATGCGGCCGGCGACGGCGTCCTTCGTCATCGGCGGGTCGGCGTGATGGCCGAGCTCATCGAGACTGGAGTCGCGGAAGTTGAGACGCAGCTCGCCCGCGTAGCGCAGGTGCTCCGGCACGTCGTCGCCGAGGATCTCCAGTGCGCGCTCGACGCGGGCGCACGCGGCGACGGCTGCCTGGGCGGACCGGCGCAGGTTCGCGTCGTCGAAATTCACGAGGCGGTTGGCGGTCGCACGGACCTCGCGGCGCTGGCGCAGCTGCTCCCAGCTCTGGACGGTGCCAGTCGCCCCCATGTGCACGAGCATCGCGCTGATCGCGTCCCCGTCGCGGATGACCACCCGGTGCACGCCGCGCACCTCACGTGCCTTCGCTGCGATCCCGAGTCGTCCGGCCGCACCGACGAGAGCCATTGCGGACTCGTTGCCGGGGCAGGTCACCTCGAGGGCGGCGGACCGGCCCGGGTCGGTGAGGGACCCGTGGGCGAGGAACGCGCCGCGCCAGACGGCCGCGAGCTCTTCGCGGGAGCCTGTCGTCAGACGATTCGGAAGGCCGCGGATGGGGCGGCGCCGTGCGTCGAGAAGGCCGGTCTGGCGCGCCAGGGTCTCACCCCCGTCGAGAACGCGGACCAGGTACTGGCTGGTCCTGCGGAGCCCCGAGGCCGAGATGACCGAGACTTCACTGCGGACTCCGTAGAGCTCGGCGAGGTCTTTGCGCACCCGCCGCGCGAGCTCGGGGGTGTCGAGTTCGCTCTCGACGGCGATGCGCCCGGAGATCAGGTGCAGACCACCGGAGAAGCGCAGAATGGTCGCGAGTTCTGCGGCACGGACCGAGTTCTTGCTGACCTCGACCTTCGAGAGTTCGTCTTTGACGTCGGCGGTGAGAGCCAATCGATGTCCTATCTGTCGCGTCGATCGCTGTCGCGAACGAGTATGTCTGTGTGCCGGCCGTCAGGCCGGGATTGTCGTGCCGGGTTCACTCACGGCCGAGGTCGCGATGCTTGGCGCTCACGGCGACCCCCGGGAGGCTCTGCAGGCGCGTGACGAGCTCTTCGGCTATCGCCACGGAACGGTGCTTTCCCCCCGTGCAGCCTACCGCGATCGTGGCGTGCCGTTTGTTCTCGCGCTGGTAGCCGGCGAGGACCGGGGTGAGAGCATCCACGTACGAGTCGATGAATTCGCGTGCTCCTGGCTGGCCGAGGACGTAGTCGCGCACTGCTTCGTCTTGCCCGGTCAGCGACCGCAGCTCCGGGATCCAGAAGGGATTGGGGAGGAAGCGCGCGTCGGAGACGAGGTCGGCGTCGGGCGGGAGACCGTATTTGAAGCCGAAGCTCATCACGGTCGCCTGGACACCTGCTGTGTCTTCCGCCGCAAAGGTCTCGGTGATGTTCGTCGCGAGCTGGTGGATGTTCAGGTCTGAGGTGTCGACGATCATGTCGGCGGACTCCCGGATCTCGCGCAACCGGGTCCGCTCGGCGGTGATGCCGTCGAGGATGGTGCCGCCGCCCTGCAGGGGGTGGGGGCGACGCACGGCTTCGAATCGCCGGACGAGCGCAGCATCGGTCGCCTCGAGGAAGAGCACCCTCACCTTGGTGCCGTCGCGCAGGCTCTGGACCATGTCCTGGAGGTCGGCGAAGAAGTTGCGACCGCGGACGTCGACGACGGCGGCGATGCGCGGCAGGGTGGAGCCTGCCCTGCTCGCCAGCTCGATCAGGGGCCGGAGCATCTGCGGAGGCAGGTTGTCGACGACGTACCAGTCGAGATCTTCGAGCGCGTTGGCCACGGTGGACCGACCAGCGCCCGACATTCCGGTTACGATCAGCACTTCCTGCTGCTCGTTTTCGGTGGTCATGGGCGTCGCGCCTCCGCTCGGTCGGTGTGCCTCCAGCCTATCGACTGCCGAGGCGATCATGGATGGCCCCAGCTAGGGAGGGTCCGATGCCTTTCACCCCGGCGATCTCCTCCGGCGTCGCCTTCTTGAGCTGGGCGACGGAGCCGAAATGTTTGAGCAGTTCTTTGACGCGCGACGGCCCGAGCCCGGGGATCTCGGCGAGTACCGAGCTGATGTCCCGTTTGCGGCGGGAACGCTGATAGGTGATCGCGAAGCGGTGGGCCTCGTCACGGATCCGCTGGATCAGGAAGAGCGCATCGCTGTTGCGCGGAAGGATGACCGGGTAGTCGGAGTCCGGCAGCCAGATCTCTTCGAGACGCTTCGCGATTCCGGCGAGCTGGATGCCCCGGACACCTGACTCCTCGAGAGCACGCGCGGCGGCTGCGACCTGCGGCTGGCCTCCGTCCACGATGAGCAGGTTCGGTGGGTAGGAGAACCGCGCACGGCGCTTCTCCGCCGCGGCGGCCAGCTCGTCGTCGAGTGGATCGGGCTCTGCGGCATCGGAGCCGGTCTCGGTGTCGCCGAGCGCGTTGGCGTCGAGCCCGTCGTTGCCGGAGTCGAGATCGGTCAGCGTCTCGTCGAGCTCGCGATCCTGGATGTCTGCGGCCTCCGACGCATCGCCGGCTTCGGTGCTGCCGGGCCGGAGGTACGCGAGCCGCCGGGTGATGACCTGGTAGATCGACTCAGTGTCGTCGGTCGATTCGGGGATGCTGAAGCGGCGGTACTGGTCTTTGCGCGGCAGGCCGTCTTCGAACACGACCATCGACGCGACGATGTTCGTGCCGCTGAGGTGCGACACGTCGTAGCACTCCATGCGAAGAGGGGCGTCATCCATGCCGAGGGCGTCCCTGATGTCGCCGAGCGCCTTCGAGCGCGCGACGAAGTCCGAGCTCCGTCGCGTCTTGTAGAGGATCAGCGCGTTCTTCGCGTTCATCTCGACGGTCTGCGCCAGCGCTGCCTTGTCGCCGCGCTGCGCCACCCGGATGCCGACCTTGCCGGTGAGGGCTCCGCGCGATGCCCCGGGGTCGCCGGTCTCCTGCCGCCGGGCGGTCAGCCACAGCTCGAGTTCGGCGGCGTCCTCCGGCAGTTCGGGCACCAGGATCTCCCGCGGCGGCGCTGAGTCGCCTTCGTACGCGTTCTGGAGCACGATCTCGACGAGTTCGCCGAGCTCGACGTCGAGTTCTTTGTCGACCACCCAGCTGCGCACACCCCGGATCCGGCCGCCGCGCACGATGAACTGCTGCACGGCGGCGGCGAGCTCGTCGTGGGCGATTCCGAAGAAGTCGGCGTCGACACCCTCGGGCAGGACGACTGCCGTCTTCGACATCGCGGCCTCGAGGGCCTGGATGGCGTCTCGGTGGCGTGCAGCGGATTCGTAGTCCTGGGTGCTTGCCGCCGCCTTCATCTGCTCGGTCAGGGCGCGGATGTATCGCGTGTCGTTTCCGGCCATGAAGGACACGAAGTCCTCGGCGATCGCGCGATGCTCGTCTTTGCTCACCCGCCCGACGCACGGGGCTGCGCACTTGCCGATGTCGCCCAGCAGGCACGGTCGGCCGGTGAGCTCCGCCCGGCGGTACACGCCGTCAGAGCAGCTGCGCATCGGGAACGCCTTGAGCATGAGGTCGACGGTGTCACGGATCGCCCAGACCTTCGTGTACGGACCGAAGTAGCGGGCGTCCTTGATGTTGCGGTTGCGCGTCACGGTGACACGCGGCACATCTTCTCCGAGGGTCACCGCGAGGTACGGGTACGTCTTGTCGTCCCGGAACTGCACGTTGAACGGCGGGTTGAACTCTTTGATCCAGGTGTATTCGAGTTGCAGCGCCTCGAACTCGGTGGCGACGACGGTCCACTCGACGGATGCGGCGGTGGTGACCATCTTGCGAGTGCGGTCGTGCAGATTGCGCAGCGGAGCGAAATAGTTGCTCAGCCGGGCGCGCAGGTTCTTCGCTTTGCCGACGTAGAGAACGCGCCGGTTCGCGTCGCGGAAGCGGTATACACCCGGCTGCGTCGGGATCTCACCGGCCTTCGGCCGGTAGCTGACGGTATCGGCCACGCCGGTACCTACGCAGCGCCCTTGGCGCGCTCGATCGCCGGAAGGATCTCTTTCAGGAAGATGCCGGTGTGGCTCCCCGGTGTCTCGGCGACCTGCTCCGGAGTGCCGGTGGCGATGACCTGGCCGCCGCCCGCGCCGCCCTCGGGACCGAGGTCGATCACCCAGTCGGCCGACTTGATCACGTCGAGGTTGTGCTCGATCACGATGACGGTGTTCCCCTTGTCGAGGAGGCCGTTGAGCACGAGCAGGAGTTTGCGCACGTCTTCGAAGTGGAGGCCGGTCGTGGGCTCGTCGAGCACGTATACGCTCCGGCCGTTCGAGCGCCGCTGCAGCTCGGTCGCGAGCTTGACACGCTGCGCTTCGCCGCCTGACAGGGTCGTCGCGCTCTGCCCGAGTCGCACGTAACCGAGGCCGACATCGACGAGCGTCTGGAGGTAGCGGTGGATCGCCGAGATGGGCCGGAAGAACTCGGCTGCCTCGGTGATCGGCATGTCGAGGACTTCCGCGATGTTCTTGCCCTTGTAGTGCACCGAGAGGGTGTCGCGGTTGTAGCGCGCTCCCCCACAGACTTCGCACGCGACGTACACGTCGGGGAGGAAGTTCATCTCGATCTTGATCGTGCCGTCGCCGGAGCAGGCCTCGCAGCGGCCGCCCTTGACGTTGAACGAGAAGCGGCCGGGAAGGTAGCCGCGTGCCTTCGCCTCGAGCGTTTCCGAGAAGAGGGTGCGGATGCGGTCGAAGACTCCGGTGTACGTGGCCGGGTTCGACCGGGGGGTGCGCCCGATGGGCGCCTGGTCGACGTGGATGACCTTGTCGAGATTGTCGAGCCCGGTGACCTTGCCGTGCTTGCCGGGGAGCTTGCGAGCCCCGTTGAGCCGGTTGGCGAGCACCCGGTAGAGGATGTCGTTCACCAGCGACGATTTGCCCGATCCGCTCACTCCCGTGACGGCGATGAACGTGCCGAGCGGAAAGTCGACCGTCACCTTCTTCAGGTTGTTCGCCTCCGCTCCGACCACCGTGATCATCCGGTCGCGGTCGATCGGGCGCCGGGTGGTCGGCGTCTCGATCTCTTTGCGGCCGGCGAGGTAGTCGCCGGTCAGCGATCGCGTGTTCGCCAGGAGCTCGTCGTACGACCCGGAGTGGATCACGTGGCCGCCGTTGACACCCGCGCCAGGCCCGATGTCGACGATCCAGTCGGCCGTGCGGATGGTGTCCTCGTCGTGCTCGACCACGATCAGTGTGTTGCCGAGATCACGGAGCGCGACGAGCGTCTCGATGAGACGTCGGTTGTCGCGCTGGTGCAGGCCGATGCTCGGCTCGTCGAGCACGTACAGGACGCCGGTGAGACCCGATCCGATCTGGGTGGCCAGACGGATGCGCTGCGCCTCGCCCCCGGAGAGCGTCGCGGCCGCGCGCGACAGGTTCAGGTAGTTGAGGCCGACCTGGATGAGGAAGTCAAGCCGGACCTTGATCTCGCGCAGCACCTGCGCGGCGATCGTCGTCTCGCGGTCGGTGAGGTGGAGTTTGTCCATGAACGAACGTGCGTCGGTGAGGCTCAGCTCGGACGCGTCAGCGATGCTCGCGCCGTGGATGAGGACTGCGAGGACCTCCGGTTTGAGCCGCTTGCCGTTGCATACGGGACACGGGACTTCGCGCAGGTATTCCGCCCAGCGCGCGCGCTGGGTGTCGGTGTCGGCCTGGATGTACTGGCGTTCGATGTATGGCACGACGCCTTCGAACCCGGAGGTGTAGCTCATCTCGCGGCCGTAGCGGTTCTTCCACCGCACCTTCACTTCGAAGTTGTCTCCGCGCATCACGGCGTTGCGGACGTCTTCGCTCAGATCGCGCCACGGTGTGTTCAGCGAGAAACCGAGGTCGCGTGCCAGACCATCGAGGAGTTTCTCGTAATAGTTGAAGAGTCCCTTGCCCTGGGTCGTCCAGGGGACGATGACGCCCTCGGCGATGCTGAGGTCGTCATCGGCGAGCAGCAGTGCCTCGTCGACCGACATGCGTGTACCGAGACCGGAGCATTCCGGGCAGGCGCCGAACGGGGCGTTGAACGAGAACGTGCGCGGCTCGATCTCGGTGAGCTGGATGGCGTGTCCGTTGGGGCAGGAGAGCTTCTCGCTGAACGAACGCCAGGCGGCGGGCCCCTCGAGGTCGACGAAGTTGACCTGCACGAGACCGTCCGTGAGGCGCAAAGCGGTCTCGAGGGAGTCGGTCAGGCGGCTCAGGATGTCGGGGCCGGCGACCAGACGGTCGACCACGACCGAGATGTCGTGCTTGTACTGCTTCTTCAGCGTGGGCGGGTCGCTGAGCTGGATCTGCTCGCCGTCGACGAGCGCACGCGAGTAGCCACCTGCTGCGAGCTCCTTGAACAGGTCGACGAACTCGCCCTTCTTCTGCGAGACGACGGGACTGAGGATCTGGTACCGCGTGCCGGTCTCGAGTTCCATGAGCTGATCGGCGATCTGCTGAACGGTCTGGCGCTGGATCGGCTCACCGCACACGGGACAGTGCGGCACGCCGATGCGCGCCCACAGCAGCCGCATGTAGTCGTAGATCTCCGTGATGGTGCCGACGGTCGACCGGGGGTTGCGGTTGGTCGACTTCTGGTCGATGGAGACGGCCGGGCTCAGCCCCTCGATGAAGTCGACGTCGGGGCGATCGACCTGTCCGAGGAACTGTCGCGCGTATGCGGAGAGCGACTCGACATAGCGGCGCTGGCCCTCTGCGAAGATCGTGTCGAAGGCGAGCGACGACTTGCCCGAGCCCGAAAGACCCGTGAAGACGACGAGCGAATCCCTCGGAATCTCGAGGTCGACGTTGTGCAGATTGTGCACTCGTGCGCCCCGCACGCTGAGGTGGGATCCGGTCACCTGGTTGATACTCACTCGATCAATTCTCCGCTATTCGTGAAGCGGGACGGCCCGCGTTCGCTCTCGGCGACAGTCGCCCTGCCGGTGCGGCCCGCCCCCGCCGCATCGGTTCGAACATATCTTCGATTGTAGCGCTCCCTTGTGGCGCTGCGCGTCTGTACGCGGCGAGTCTAAGTCACCCCTCTGACATCCGGCCGATCAGGGCCGTCGTTCCCGCAGGAGGGGGCCGAGGAGCACGAGCGCGAGCGCGACCAGCGCCCCCGCGGCGACCACGGCGATCGCGGGCAGCGAGCCACCGGCCGTGCTCGCAGCGGCGACCCAGAGTGCCGCAGCGATGAACAACTGGAACGGGACCTGGATCGCGACGAACCGGACAACGGATGGCGCCATCGCCTTCAGTTGGACGCGGGTACGGGGCGACGAGACGAGCATCCAGGACGCGAGGACGTGGGCGGCGTGCACCCCGGCGACGAGCACGTACGGGTGCCAGTCCAGAGGGTCGGGGTGCCGCGTGAGCACCGTGCCGGCCAGAACCACGAGCATCACCCATGCCGTCATCCAGCGGGGCATGACGACGGCTGCTGCGGCGAGCACGATCACTACGCCGCTCCAGAACGCGGAGGTCCCTTCGACGATCCCGAGTGTCGCGGCGAGGAGGAAGAAGAGGCCACGCAGAGTCCACGCGGGAACGTGGAGGCCGATCTCCGGTTCTCCGTCCGGTTGGCGGACAGTCGGGCGCCCGGCCCCCGTCGGGTCGGCGCTCATCGGATCCGCCTCGGCCGGCTCAGGATGCGCAGCAGGGCTTCTCGGTCGGGCCGGTCGGCCGAACGCTGCCAGCGGACGACGTCGATCCCCGCAGCGCCCAGTCGGTGCAGCCGCTCCTCGCGTTCCATCATCACGATGCGGAACGCGACCAGCTCGCGGCGGATCAGCCCGGTCGTCACCGGGTCGGGGAGGGAGTCGACACCGATGACGCGATGTCCGGATGCTCTCCAGAGGAGGGCGAGATGCGCGGCCTCGTCGTCGAGGAAGGTCGAGAAGACCACGATCTCCGCGCCGGGGACGACCTGGGGAGCGCGCACGCGGTCGGAGGCGTAGCCGGACGGGCGGGTCCGGGCGATCGCGTCGAGCACCCGGTAGAGATGGCGCGCTCCCGCGCCCGGCCGAAGGGCACGGGTTCCCGTGGCGAGGTCGTGGAAACCGACCCGGTCACCCGCGCGGACGTAGCCTGCCGCCAGGGAGCTCGCACCCTCTCTGGCGAGGTCCAGGGAGCTGATCCCCCTGTTGCGCGGTGCACCGCTGCTCCATTCGGCCACGCCGTCCGTCACGTCGTCCCTGCTGTCCAGGACGATCAGGATGGCCGCATCCGAGGTCGCCGTCGTCCGCCGCACATACAGCTCGCCCGGTGCCTGCGCCCGTCGTGCCGTCGCTCTCCAGTCGATCCGGCGCATCCGGTCGCCGCTGGTGAACCGATCGATGTCGCGGAATTCGCCGCCGTCGCCCGGACGCGAGGAGGTGTGCGGCCCAGTGAGCCCAGTGAGGCGTTCCGGCAACGGCAGGCTCCTGGGGGCTGTGTACGGAGGCTCGACGACACGTTCGGAGAACAGCGGCAGGGTCGGATCGGACAGGAACGATGCATCGGCGCCGACCAGCCGGTACCGGGTCTCGACGAATCGCTGAGGACCGGAGTGGATGACCGCGATCGTCCCCGGAAGTGCGGCCGCAGTGTCCGGTGCCACGATGTAGTCGCGCTGTGAGGACCCGAGAGTCCGCAGGCGCACGTGCACGGCGTCGAGGCGCGCGGCGGCCGTGACTCCGACCGTGTAGTCGAGTGTCGTCCGATCGGTTCCGCGTCTCGTGGTCGACGTGAACGAGGAGAGAGTGCGGGATGCGGGGCGTCGGTCCCAGGCGACCGCTGCGGCGAGGGCGAGCGGGAGGCCGACCAGGGCGAGCTCGACGTTCGAGACGGCCAGGGCCATCCCGATGCAGAGCAGTGCGACGACGACGCCGGCGGTCACGGATGCGCTCATCGACCACCCGTGACTGGACGCGCTCGGCGGGGGGTCGGATGCGGTGGATGCGGTGCCGGGAGCGTGCTCGTCCACGATCAGTCCGCGACGGATCCGGGGGTGCGGGTTCCGACGACCGGCGGCCCCGCGACGGTGTTGACGAGTTCGGCCACGATCTGCGTGGCCTGAACTCCCCCGGTCCATGCCTGCACGGTCAGCGACAGCCGGTGGGCCAGCACGGGCACCGCGACCGCCTTCACGTCGTCCGGGATGACGAAGTCACGACCATCCATGACCGCCTTGGCCCGCGCCACGAGGAGCAGGCTCTGCGATCCACGGGGGGATGCTCCGACCTGGACGGACCGATGGTGGCGGGTCGCGGCCGCGAGGGCGACGCAATAGGCTGCGATGTCCGGGTCGACATCCACGTGCTCCACCCCTGCCTGCATCGCACGGAGCGTCTCAGCGGTCACGACGGGTTCGATCGGGGCACGCTCCTGGTGGCGGGCGATCCGCGCGAGCAGTACGCGGCTCTCGCCGTGCGCATCCGGGTAGCCGACCGCGAGGCGCACCATGAACCGGTCGAGCTGCGCCTCCGGAAGCGCGTAGGTGCCCTCGTACTCGATGGGGTTCGAGGTGGCGATCACGTGGAACGGCACCGGTAGTGGGAAGCTGCGCCCCTCGACAGTCACCTGGCCCTCCGCCATCGCCTCGAGCAGGGCTGACTGGGTCTTCGGCGATGTCCGGTTGATCTCGTCGGCGAGGAAGAGACCCGTGAAGACCGGGCCCGGACGGAACACGAAGTCGGCCTCGGCCGGCGCATAGACGAATGAGCCCGTGATGTCGGCGGGCAGGAGGTCCGGCGTGCATTGGAGACGCCGGAACTCGAGCCCGATCGCCGTTGCGAGACTGCGGGCGGCCAGGGTCTTGCCGAGTCCGGGTACGTCCTCGAAGAGCACGTGACCACCAGCGAGGATGGTCGCCAGGGCCAGCTCCAGCGGCTCGCGCATTCCGACCACTACCGTCGACACCCGGTCGAGAATCGCCTCGGCCAGGGTCGCCACCTCCCGAACGGTCAGCGGATGCGGCAGTTCGGTCGTTTCGGGGTCAGCGATCATCAATGCTCCTCGGTGACGGTGACGGTGACGGTGACGGTGACGGTGCTGGGTCGCCGGCGTCGAGGGCGGCCAGCGCGTCGAGCGTCGTTTCGACGGCAGCGAGCCGCGGGAGGGCGCGCTCGCCCGGGCGGACGGTTTCCCACCCCTCCCGGCCCAGAGCGCGCACGATCCCTGCAGCGTCGGCAGGATCGTCGAGATCCAGGTCGTGCCGGGCGAGCGTCGCTCGCGCCAGGTCGCGCAGACGCCGATGGGCCGAGACCGCGATCGCGCCCGATCGGGAATGGAGCGACCAGGAGAGGTGGCTCACGTCCCGCCGGATTCCGCTCTCGGCGGGTTCACGGTCCCGAATCCATTCGGCCGGGCGGTGTTCGGGGACCGCGCCGAGCACAACGGCGACAGTGGCGACGACGAGACCGAGCGCGACGGCATGGGCGACATCCATGCCGAAGTACCAGGCGATCACCCCGACTCCGGCTCCGATCGTCGAGCAGATGACGAGCCGACCGCGGAGGGGCGGTCGCAGCAGCACACGTCGCGGTTCCTGAACGGTCATCCGGCGCTCCCGCCTGAGCCGAGCGGGCTCTCTGCGCCGGGCGCGGAACCCCACGACGCGGCGAGGCGTTCGAGCGAACGCCGGGCGACTGCGATGTCCTGGTCTGTGACCGGGGTGTCGCCGAACCGCACCCGCAGGTAGAGCCGGAGGAGCGTGCGCGCCGCGTCATCGTCTGCGTGGACGCGCGCGAGGACGCGCTGGGTGAATTCGGCGGGCGTTTCGGCGGCCCTCCGCTGGACTCCGGACTCCTCGGCGGCCTCCTGAAGGCCGAGCCAGGCACGCTCGATCGCGTCGCGCGGCTCCCGATCCTCGTCGAGGGTGCTCAGCGCGCGGTCGAAGCCGCGCTGGAGTGCCGGGGCGTCGGGCGCCGATGGAGGCTCCTGCTCGGACACCGGCCCGGCGTCGAGCAGCCGAGCACTGTCGAGCGGCCTGCCGAGCGCCTGCCGGCGACGGAGCAGCCGGCCGAGCAGGAGCCCCGCGAGGACGAGAAGGGCCGCGATCGCGAGCCACAGCAGCGGTGTCCCGTCGATGACGAATGGCTTCAACTGAGAGTTGTTCTGGAGGTCGGTGCCCGCTGTATGCTCCGGACCGGGTTGTGGCGAGACGGTGGGTTGGCTGAACTCGGGCACCCAGCGGATGCCGGTGAACGTGGCCGGTCCCTGCAGGAGGATCCCGCCGACGAGGGTGATGCCGAGCACCACGCACAGGGCGAGCACGGTTCGCTTCTTCATCCGTGTCGCCTCACTCGCCTGGACCGCCGACCGCGCGGGCCGGCGCGGCCACGATGCTCATTCGTTCACCGTACCGCCGCAGTCCGAATCAACCCAGATGTCCGGCTTTCTCCATCTGACGCAGGTCGTGTTTCAGGTCGGAGAGCTCATCGCGCAACCGCGCCGCGAGTTCGAACTTGAGTTCACCGGCGGCCTGGAGCATCTGTTCGTTGAGGTCGGCGATCAGCGACTCGAGTTCGTTCGCGCCGGCCGCCGCGATGCCCTCGCGTCGTAGGTTCGGAACGGGGCTCTTCCTGCGCTGCTCGCGGCCGGCCAGCATGGCAGCGGTGTCGGCCTCTTCACGCGCCAGCACATCGGTGATGTCGGCGATGCGCTTGCGCAGCGGCGTCGGGTCGATCCCGTGGGCGGTGTTGTATTCGACCTGCTTCTCGCGCCGCCGCGTGGTCTCCTCGATCGCCTGTTTCATCGAGTCGGTCAGTACGTCTGCGTACATGTGCACCTGCCCCGACACGTTGCGGGCGGCGCGGCCGATGGTCTGGATGAGCGAGGTCGACGAGCGCAGGAAGCCCTCCTTGTCGGCGTCGAGGATGGCGACGAGGGAGACTTCGGGAAGGTCGAGACCTTCGCGCAGCAGGTTGATGCCGACCAGCACGTCATAGACCCCCGCCCTCAGCTCGGTAAGGAGTTCGACGCGGCGCAGGGTGTCGACATCGGAGTGCAGGTAACGCACCCGCACGCCCGCCTCGGCGAGGAAGTCGGTGAGCTCTTCGGCCATCTTCTTGGTGAGCGTCGTCACGAGCACACGCTCATTGCGCTCGGCCCGGAGCCGGATCTCTTCGAGGAGGTCATCGATCTGCCCCTTGGTGGGCTTCACGACGATCTCGGGATCGATCAGCCCGGTCGGACGGATGATCTGCTCGACCACACCGTCGGCGATCCCCATCTCATAGCGCCCCGGGGTGGCCGAGAGGTAGACCGTCTGGCCGACCCGCTCGGAGAACTCGTTCCACTTCAGCGGGCGGTTGTCGAGCGCGCTCGGAAGCCGGAACCCGTGCTCGACCAGCGTTCGTTTGCGCGACGAGTCGCCCTCGTACATCGCACCGATCTGCGGCACTGTCACATGCGACTCGTCGATGACGACGAGGAAATCGTCGGGGAAGTAGTCGAGCAGGCAGTTCGGCGCCTCGCCCGGCTGCCTTCCGTCGATGTGCCGCGAATAGTTCTCGATGCCCGAGCAGAACCCGATCTGCTCCATCATCTCGATGTCGAAGCTGGTGCGCATACGTAGTCGCTGGGCCTCGAGCAGCTTGCCCTCTCGCTCCAGCTCGATCAGTCGATCGTGCAGTTCGGTCTGGATCGTGCCGATGGCCCGCTGCATGGTCGCGGGGCTCGCGGCATAGTGCGTCGCGGGGAAGACGGACACGGCATCCATGCGGTTGATGATCTCGCCGGTCAGCGGATGCAGCGCATAGAGCGCCTCGATCTCGTCTCCGAAGAGCTCGATGCGCACGGCGTGCTCCTCGTAGACCGGGATGATCTCGATGGTGTCGCCGCGCACCCGGAACTTGCCGCGCGAGAAGTCGACGTCGTTGCGCTCGTACTGCATTCCGACGAACTTGCGGATCAGGGCGTCGCGCCCGACATTGTCTCCGACCTGGAGCGCCGCCATCGCCCCCAGGTATTCCTCGGCCGCACCCAGGCCGTAGATGCACGAGACGGTGGAGACGACGACGACATCACGCCGGCTGAGCAGCGAATTGGTCGTCGAGTGCCGCAGACGCTCCACTTCGGCATTGATCGACGAATCCTTCTCGATGAAAGTGTCCGTCTGCGGAACGTAGGCCTCCGGCTGGTAGTAGTCGTAATACGAGACGAAGTATTCGACCGCGTTGTTCGGGAGGAGTTCGCGGAACTCGTTCGCGAGCTGGGCGGCGAGGGTCTTGTTGTGCGCGAGGACGAGGGTCGGCCGCTGCACGGCTTCGATCAGCCACGCCGTCGTCGCCGACTTGCCGGTGCCGGTGGCGCCCAGAAGCACGACATCGGTCTCGCCGGCGTTGATCCGCGCCGTGAGCTCAGCGATAGCCTGCGGCTGGTCTCCGCTCGGTGTGTACTCGCTGATGACCTCGAACGGGCGGACGGCGCGAGTCGTTTCCATGCTTCAAGTCTAGGGAGGGCCGCCGACATCGGGACCGGTGTGCGCTCAGGGCGAAAGTACGCGACGCCTTTGTCGCCGGCTCAGCCGGCGGCGAGCCGTTCCCACAGTCTGTCCGCCTGCTCGCGGGTGTGCTCGAGGCTGCCGTCGGTGTCGATGATGACGTCGGCGATGGCGAGACGCTCCTCGTCGGATGCCTGGGAGCGTATGCGCCGGGTGGCCTCATCCTCACCCATCCCCCGGAGTTCGACGAGTCGGCGGATGCGCGTGGCCGCATCGGCGTGGGCCACGACAACCAGATCGAATGGATAGTCGTTCGCGGACTCCACCAGCAGCGGAACGTCGTAGACGACCACGGCATCCGGATCCGCGCAGCGCGCATCCTCGAAACGCTCCGTCGAGCGACGGAGCACCGCCGGATGCGTGATCGCGTTCAGACGGAGGCGGGACGATTCGTCGCTGAAGACGATCGCGCCCAGAGCGGCCCGGTCGAGACTGCCGTCCGCGTTGAGGACGCCGCCCCCGAAGGCCTCCGCGATCTCGGCCAGGGCTGGACTGCCCGGCTCGACGACCTCACGCGCGATCCGGTCGGCGTCCACCACGACAGCCCCGCGCTCGGCGAGGAGTCTGGCCACCGTCGATTTTCCGGACGCTATTCCGCCGGTGAGTCCAATCAGCTGCACGTCTCCATGCTAGGGCCGGCTGGAGGGACCGACCGATGCCGGGGCGCGAGGGTGACAAGTGCGGTCGAGGGTGACTCGCGTGACGCTCACGCTCGACCGGAACGGGCACGCTCGAGTCGAGAACGCCCTTGACGCCGGAACGGCCGGGCCCCGAAGGACCCGGCCGTTCCGGTGATGAACTGCTTAGGAGTTGCTCGAGAGCTTCTCGCGGAGAGCCGCGAGCGACTCGTCGTCTGCGAGGGTTCCGGCCGAAGCGGTCTCGGTCGAGAACGTCGAACCACCGGACGCAGCAGCGCCTTCGGCAGCGGCCTCTTCGAGACCCTTCGCGACCTGCTTCTTGTGGGCCTCCCAGCGAGCCTGGGCTGCAGCGTATTCCTGCTCCCACTTCTCGCGCTGGGCCTCGAAGCCTTCGCGCCATTCGTTCGTCTCGGGGTCGAAGCCCTCAGGGTACTTGTAGTTGCCCTGGTCGTCGTACTCCGTGAGCATGCCGTAGAGCGCCGGGTCGAACTCGGTGCCTTCGGGGTCGACGCCCTCGTTCGCCTGCTTGAGCGAGAGCGAGATGCGGCGACGCTCGAGGTCGATGTCGATGACCTTGACGAACACCTCGTCGCCGACGGAGACGACCTGCTCGGCGAGCTCGACGTGCTTACCCGACAGCTCCGAGATGTGAACGAGGCCCTCGATGCCGTCTGCGACACGAACGAACGCACCGAACGGAACGAGCTTCGTGACCTTGCCCGGTGCGACCTGGCCGATGGCGTGGGTGCGGGCGAAGACCTGCCACGGGTCCTCCTGGGTCGCCTTGAGCGACAGCGAGACGCGCTCGCGGTCCAGGTCGACTTCGAGGATCTCGACGGTGACCTCCTGGCCGACCTCGACGACCTCGGAAGCGTGCTCGATGTGCTTCCACGAGAGCTCCGAGACGTGGACGAGACCGTCGACGCCGCCGAGGTCGACGAACGCACCGAAGTTGACGATCGACGAGACGACGCCCTTGCGGACCTGGCCCTTCTGGAGGTTGTTCAGGAACGTCGTGCGGCTCTCGGACTGTGTCTGCTCCAGCAGCGCACGGCGCGACAGGACCACGTTGTTGCGGTTCTTGTCGAGCTCGAGGATCTTCGCCTCGATCTCCTGGCCGAGGTACGGCGTGAGGTCGCGGACGCGGCGCAGCTCGATGAGCGAAGCCGGAAGGAAGCCACGGAGGCCGATGTCGACGATGAGACCGCCCTTGACGACCTCGATGACGGTGCCGGTGACGACTCCGTCGGCATCCTTGATCTTCTCGACGTCGCCCCACGCGCGCTCGTACTGAGCACGCTTCTTCGACAGGATGAGGCGGCCTTCCTTGTCCTCCTTCTGGAGAACGAGCGCCT
This sequence comes from Leifsonia sp. Ger2509, assembly GCF_055231915.1. Classification (NCBI taxonomy): domain Bacteria; kingdom Bacillati; phylum Actinomycetota; class Actinomycetes; order Micrococcales; family Microbacteriaceae; genus Leifsonia; species Leifsonia sp. Ger2509. The sequence continues at coordinate 354,266 of NZ_JBUYVB010000003.1, read as the reverse complement.
CGACGGTGTCGCCGACCTGGACGACCTCGGTCGGGTCCACATCGTGCTTGATGGAAAGTTCGCGGGAGGGGATGACACCCTCGGTCTTGTAGCCGACGTCGAGGAGGACCTCGTCGCGGTCGATCTTGACGACGGTACCCTCGATGAGGTCTCCGTCGTTGAAGAACTTCAGCGTCTTTTCGACCGCGGCGAGAAAGTCTTCAGCAGATCCGATGTCGTTGACGGCGACCTGCTTCGGCGCCTTGTCGGTCGTTGCGATTGTCATGTAGTAAGTGCTCCAGTATGGACATAGTTCAGGCCGTTCGCGGGGTGGTGCTGTATGTGGTTCCGCGAAAGGCAGGCGGATAGGACGTCACGAAGGTGACAGTCCAGCTTAGCTGGATGCCACGGGTTGCGGCAACCCGGTCGCGACGGGCCACCGACGGGCGGCCGGCGGTCCGTCGCGACGGACCACACCTCAGTCGAGGAGTGCGGACTTCAGGGTGTCGAGGCCGACGCCGCCGATGTCGAGCGCCTTCTTGTGGAAGGCCTTGATGTCGAACGCTGCGCCCTCGCGGCGGGCGTACTCGTCGCGGAGCTGCTCCCAGATGCGCTGGCCGATCTTGTACGACGGTGCCTGGCCCGGCCAGCCGAGGTAGCGGTTCACCTCGAAGCGAACGAACCCTTCGTTCATGTTGACGTTGTCGCCGAGGAACCCGAAGGCGTAGTCGCCGGTCCAGGGACCCGAACCGTCGGGCAGTTGCTTCTCGAGGTGCACGCCGATGTCGAGCACGACTCGGGCTGCGCGCATCCGCTGGCCGTCGAGCATCCCGAGCCGGTCGGCCGGGTCGTCGAGGTAGCCGAGCTGCTCCATCAGCCGTTCGGCGTACAGTGCCCAGCCTTCAGCGTGGCCGGAGGTCCCGGCGTTTCGGCGCCAGGTGTTCAGCTGGGCCTTGTTGTAGACCGCCTGGGCGATCTGCAGGTGGTGGCCGGGAACGCCCTCGTGGTAGACGGTGGTCAGCTCACGCCAGGTGTCGAACTCGGTGACGCCCTCGGGGACGCTCCACCACATCCGCCCAGCCCGCGAGAAGTCGTCGGTCGGCGAGGTGTAGTAGATGCCGCCTTCCTGGGTCGGCGCGATCATGCATTCGAGGCGACGGATCTCGGTGGGGATGTCGAAATGGGACTTCCCGAGTTCTTCGATCGCCCGGTCGCTGGTCGCCTGCATCCACTTCTGGAGCGCGTCCGTGCCGTGCAGTTTGCGGCTGGCGTCCTGGTCGAGGAAGGCGATCGCCTCACGAACCGACGCTCCGGGCTTGATCTCGCGGGCGATCGACTCCTGTTCGGCAACCATGCGAGCGAGTTCTTCGATGCCCCACTCATAGGTCTCGTCGAGGTCGACCGTGGCGCCGAGGAAGTAGCGGGAGGCGAGGGCGTAGTGCTCGCGCCCGACGGCGTCCTTCTCCGGGGCGTGCTGGGCGAGCTCATCGGTGAGGAACGCCTGCAGCTTGCCGTACGCCTCTGCGGAGGCGCGGGCGCCGGCGGCCAGGTCGGCGGCGAGGGATGCGGGCAGTTCGCCTTCAGCAGGCTTGGCGCCTTCCGTGAACTCGAAGAAGAATCCGTTCGCGGCCGTCTGCTTTCCGACCTGGGCGGCGACTTCGCGGACCTGTCGGATGGCGGCGACGTTGTTGCCGGCGATTCCGGAGCGCAGCGTCTCGATGTAGCCGTCCATCGCGGCGGGGAGGTTGTTCAGGCGCTTGGCGACGTTCACCCAGTCCTGTTCGCTGTCGGTCGGGACCAGGTCGAAGATCTCGCGGAGGCCCTGCGCGGGCGAGGCGATGACGTTGAGGTCGCGCTGGTCGAAACCGGCGTCGTGCTTCTCGATGTCGAGTTCGAGTTCGCGGGCGAGGTCCATCTTGGTGACGCGGTCGATGTCGTCGACCGGCTCCGTCGACCGGATGGCGGCGAGAGTACGTTTCGCGGCCTCCGTGGCGCGCTCGGCTCCCGCGGGAGAGTAGTCGGCGTATTCGCCTTCACGGCCGGGTCGGCCGAGGTAGACGTGGTATTCGGGGAACAATTCCAGCTGGGTGTCGACCCACTCTTCAGCGATCGTGTCGATGGGAGTGGGGGTTCGCTTCTCTGCGTTCGTCATACTCCGACCCTATAAGGGGCGGGCGCGCTCCGCGACGGCCGGAGATCAGTGCGCCGCGTCGTCCCAGTTGGCTCCTCGGCCGACCTGCACGTCGAGCGGTACCCGGAGCTCGGCAGCGGTCGCCATGCGGTGGCGGACGATCGCTTCCAGCGCATCCCACTCCCCCGGCGAGACTTCGAAGATGAGTTCGTCGTGCACCTGGAGCAGCATGCGCGAGTTGAGCTTCTGGTCGATGAGATCTGCCGAGATGTTGAGCATCGCGATCTTGAGGATGTCGGCGGCGGATCCCTGGATCGGCGCGTTGAGCGCGGCGCGCTCGGCGTTGTCGCGCAGCACGCGGTTCGTGCTTGTGAGATCGGCGAATGGGCGGCGACGGCCGAAGATCGTCTCGGTGTAGCCGTCCACGCGAGCCTGTTCGACCACGTTGCGCAGGTAGTCGCGCACGGCGCCGAACCGCGTGAAATAGTCGGCCATCAGCTGGCGGGCTTCGGCCGTCTCGATGCGCAACTGCTTCGAGAGTCCGAACGCGCTCAGTCCGTAGGCCAGCCCGTACGACATCGCCTTGACCTTGGTGCGCATGGCGGGCGTGACGTCGGAGGGCGTCACCCCGAAGATCCGCGCGCCGACGAAGCGATGCAGGTCTTCGCCGGACTGGAACGCCTCGATCAGGCCGGCGTCTTCGGAGAGGTGCGCCATGATGCGCATCTCGATCTGCGAGTAGTCCGCGGTGAGCAGGCTCTCGAAGCCTTCTCCGTGTTCGAACGCCGACCGGATCTCGCGACCCTCTTCGGTGCGGACCGGGATGTTCTGGAGGTTCGGGTCGTTGGACGAGATGCGGCCGGTCGTGGTGCCCGTCTGGTCGTACGTGGTGTGGATGCGGCCGTCCGACTCGACTCCACGTTCCAGCGTCTCGATGATCTGGCGCAGTTTCGAGGCATCCCTGTGCTGCAGCAGCAGCCCGAGGAAGGGATGCGGGTTCTGCTCCTGCAGGTCGGCGAGGGAGGCCGCGTCGGTCGAGTAACCGGTCTTCGTCGACCGCGTCTTCGGCATCTGGAGTTCTTCGAAGAGAACCTGCTGGAGTTGCTTGGGAGATCCGAGATTGACCTCGTGGCCGATCTCGGCGTAGGCGCGGGCCGCATAGTCGTTGGCCTTGTCGGTGAGCTGGCCGCGCAACCGGGCGAGCACATCGGCGTTGACCGTGACGCCTGTGAGTTCCATCTCGGCGAGTACGGCGACGAGCGGCAACTCGATCTCGTCGAGAACGCGGCGGGAGCCCGCGTCGATCGCGATGGATTGTGCGGCAGCGATGCGCAGCACGTACCACGCTTCGGTGGCGGCGCTCACCGGCTCCGTGAGGGGCACGAGCTGGTTGGGGTCGGACTGCGGCAGCGACTCGCCCAGCACGTCGTAGACCTGGTCGGCGAGCGTCTGCGGTCCACCACCGGGCTTGAGCAGCCAGCCCGCGAGACGGGTGTCGAACGCGAGCCCGTCGACGACGAAGCCGGCGCGGCTCAGCGCCTTGAACTGCGGCTTCGCGTGGAAGAAGTATTTCGGCGCGCTGCTTGCGAGCCATTCTTCGAGCGCTGTGTAGTCGGGCCGGCCCGCGGCCCACGGAACGTACACGGTGTCGTCGGCGGTCGCGAGGCCGAATCCGGTGATCCCCAGATGACCCCGTTCGACCTGCACTCCGACCGGCTTGCCGTCGGCGGATGCCCTGGACAGCCAGAGCGCGAGCTCCTCGTCGAGCATGGTCCGCACAGCAGGGATCGAGGTCGCGCCGGTGCTGACTCCGTCGGCCACCGAGCCTTCGAGCTGACCTTCCGCAGCGGCGGTCTTCAGGAGCCGCTCGAGAAGCGTCTTGAACTGGAGCCTGCCGAAGATGTCGCGGACGGCCTGCTCGTTGATCGGGCGGCGTTCGAGATCTCCGGGCTCGACGGGAAGATCGAGATCGTCGACGAGCCTGTTGAGGCGACGGTTGCGGAGGGCGTTCTCTTTCTGCTCGCGCAGCTTCTCGCCGACGACACCCTTGATCTCGTCGGCGTGCGCGACGATCTCGTCGACGGTTCCGTACTGCTGCACCCATTTGACCGCGGTCTTCTCGCCGACCTTGTCGATGCCGGTCAGGTTGTCGCTGGACTCGCCGACGAGGGCCGCGATCTCCGGATACTGCGCGGGCTCGATGCCGTACTTCTCTCGAACGGCGGCGGGGTCGTACACCTTGAGCTCGGAGACCCCGCGAACGTTCGGGTAGAGCAGAGTGACGTCGTCGTTGACGAGCTGGATCGTGTCGCGGTCACCCGACACGAGCAGCACGCGATAGCCGTCGGCCACGCCCTTCGCGGCGAGCGTGGCGAGGATGTCGTCCGCCTCGTAGTCCTCTTTCGTCACGGTCGTGACGTTCATCGCGTGCAGTGCCTCTTCGAGGAGAGGGATCTGGCCGGCGAACTCAGGAGGCGTCTCGTTCCTTGTGCCCTTGTACTCCGGGTACTCGCGGGTGCGGAAGGAGTACCGCGACAGGTCGAACGCCACGGCGATGTGGGTCGGCTTGCGGTCGGCGAGCAGCACGATGAGCATCGAGATGAACCCGTGGATGGCGTTCGTGTGCTGGCCCTCACGGTTCACGAAGCTGTCGACGGGGAGAGCATAGAACGCCCGGAATGCCAGCGAATGGCCGTCGATGACGAGAAGGGTAGGCTTTTCGGAGTCTGACACCAGGCAAGCCTACAAGGCGCCTGTGACACTGCTGGCGACGGAGGAAAGGGCGATATGACGCTGGATGCGCTCGCTTATGTGAAGGAGCGCGGGCTCGGCGCCCTCGCCGAGAAGATGGGCATCGAGATCCTGGAATTCACCGTGGAGCGTGCCGTCGCCCGCATGCCGGTCGAGGGAAACACCCAGCCCGCGGACCTGCTGCACGGAGGCGCCTACGTGGTCCTCGGCGAGTCGCTCGGGTCTTCCGCGGCGAACCTCTGGGCGGGCCCGGGCCGACTCGCCGTCGGCATCGAGATCAACGCGACGCACACCCGGTCGGCCACCAGCGGATGGGTGACCGGCGTGTGCACTCCGATCCACCTCGGGCGCACGCTGACGACCCACGAGATCGCGGTCACCGACGATCAGGGCAGGCGCTGCTCGACCATCCGCATCACGAACTTGATCAAGGACCTCTGAACCCGGCCCGCTACTTCTTGGCGGCGAGCTGCTCGATGATCGCCTGCGCGACATCGTGCATCGTGAGGCGGCGGTCCATCGACGCCTTCTGGATCCAGCGGAAGGCCTCGGGCTCCGTGAGTCCCATCTTCTCGTTCAGCAGGCCCTTCGCGCGGTCGACCAGCTTGCGGGTCTCGAAGCGCTCGACCATGTCGGAGACCTCGGCTTCGAGGGCGATGATCTGGGCGTAACGCGCCAGAGCGATCTCGATCGCCGGCAGCAGGTCGTTCGGAGTGAACGGCTTGACCACGTAGGCCAGAGCTCCGGCCTCGGTCGCGCGCTCGACGAGCTCCTTCTGGCTGAATGCGGTGAGGAGCACGACGGGCGCGATGTGCCCCTTGGAGAGTCGCTCGGCCGCCGAGATGCCGTCGAGCTGCGGCATCTTCACGTCCATGATGACCAGGTCGGGGCGCAGCTCGGTCGCGAGTGCCACCGCCGTCTCGCCGTCTCCGGCCTCTCCCACGACCTCGAAGCCGTTGTCTCGGAGGATCTCGACGATGTCGAGGCGGATCAGCGACTCGTCCTCCGCTACGACCACGCGGCGAGGGACGACAGGGGCGGTTTCTTGGTCGGTCACGAGCAAAAGCCTACGGTATTCTGAGTGGCGTTGTTGTGCGCCGGTGTGGCGGAATGGCAGACGCGGAGCACTCAAAATGCTTTGTCCGAGAGGGCGTGTGGGTTCGAGTCCCACCACCGGCACAACCCACGACCCGACGCGGCCGCGTCAGATTCGTCGAGAATTCCTCACTGAACTCCGCCTCGCAGTGGCAGACTGGGTATGTCATCTGATGCCGAATACGTGAGCAACAGGTGCGGTGCTCGGCAGACGCGGCGCCGCAGCAGACAGCTGTTCACTCCCTCCCGATCGGGATCGTGACGCGTGCGAGTGCGAGGGGCGCTCGCCTGACGCGAATCGAAGGAGCATGACAATGGCTGATTTCAAACTGGGCAAACTGCCCGCACGCGAGGGTGCTGTCTCGTTCACCTTCTCGGCTTTCCTCGACGAGACGAAGCTGCCGCCCGTGCCGCCGGTGTTCGGGCACCAGGGTCTCTACTCATCCGGGCCGATCGGGATGCTCGGCAACGACAAGTACGGAGACTGCGTGTGGGCAGGCGCCGCCCACGAGACGATGCTGTGGGGTGACGAGGCTAAGCATCCGTACTCGTTCACCGACCAGACGGTGCTGTCGGACTATTCGAAGGTCACCGGGTTCACCCCGGACGACCCGAACAGCGACCAAGGCACCGACATGGCGGTCGCGGCCTCCTACCGCCGCAAGACGGGCGTGATCGACGCCAACGGTAAACGGCACAAGGTGGCGGCCTACCTCGCGCTCCCGGTCGGCAACGTCGACAATGCGAAACAGGCGGCGTATCTCTTCGGAGCGGTCGGCATCGGCGTCAAGTTCCCGGACTCCGCGATGGACCAGTTCAACAAGGGAGAGCCGTGGTCGGTCGTGAAGGGAGCGAAGATCGAGGGAGGCCACTACATTCCGCTCGTCGGGTTCGACGGCACGAACTTCCTCATCGTCAGCTGGGGCAAGGTGCACCCCATGACACCCGACTTCCTGGCGACGTACATGGACGAGGGCATCGCCTACCTGTCGAAGGAGATGCTCACCGGCGGCAAGTCCCTCGAGGGCTTCGACCAGGCCGCCCTGCAGGCCGACCTGAAGGCGCTCGGCTGAGCCGCGGCGTCTGCGTCTACCCGTCGAGCGTGCGGCACGTCAACCAGACGTGCCAGTCGATGGTCTCGCTCAGATGGAACACGTGATCGGACGGCAGCCGCTCGCAGGCGCGTGCGGCCGCCGTCACCTGCGCCGACCATTGCGGGCCGGATGAGCGTCTCGTGTCCTGCGGGATGAACTGCACGATCAGCATCGCCGCGACGACTCCCAGCGCGATACCTCCGGCGAGTCTCCGGTGGTCGCCGAGAAGACGACGGGTCGCCGCGGTGAGGCGGTCGCCACGCTGGGTCGGTTCCGGTCGGTCCGCGCGCCGTGAGACGGCGATCGAGACCGCGAGAATGACGACCGCCAGGAGCATCATCGACGGCACGACCCCGTACCGGGCGAGCCACACCCGCGCGAGTTCGTCGCGGTCGAAGCGTGCGTAGTCGTAGAAGGTGTTGGGGTTGGTCACGACCGCGATCGTGTAGATGCCTATCGATCCGGCGACGAGGGCGCATCCGGTGATCCGCTGCAGAAGGTCTCCGCGGACCAACACAGAGACGAGCGCGCCGGCCACGACGGCGAGGACGGCGAAGCCGATGAGCGGACCGGTCGCGACGAGCGCCGGTCCGATAGCGTTCTCCGGCGTCACGACGGGCATCACCGCGTTGATCAGGTAGCCGTATGCGATCGACAACGTCTCGATCGGCGGATGCCCAGAGCCGCGCCGGGGCCAGAGCAGGGTCACGACGAGTTGCATCGCGAGCCCGACGGCGAGTCCCGCGTAGACCGGCCACCGGCGCCGGTCGCGCCAGCGGAGGAACGCCAGGGGAAGAAGGAGGAGGCACTGGATCTCCGTCGCGGCGCCCAGGAACGCGACGACGCCGAGGATGAGCGATCCGGCGCGTGTCCGCGGTGTGCAGAGGAGCATCCAGAACACGGTCCACAGCACGAGCGAGTGGACGTTCGCCGCGTCGCCGAGCACCTCGCGCGGAGCGAGCGGGGCGAGCACGGTGAGACCGGCTGTCAGGATTCGCGCCGGCAGCCACGGGACGACGTCGCGCGTGCAGGCGAAGACCACTGCTGCAAGGATTCCGGCGACGATGCAGGAGCCGGCGGTCATCACATCCGCCCACTGTGGCACGGGAACGACGGTGACGGTGAACGCCGCGAGAAGTCGAGGGATGGTGTGCAGATAGCCGGCGTACGGGATGGTGAGCGAGGTGAGCGGCCCGTGGTTTACGGCGTCCTGCAGGAAGTTGCGGCCGTCCTCCGCCCAGAGCGTGTTGCGCGCGACGACGGGGATGCGCAGCCAGGCTGCGATGGCGGAGACCACAGCGAGCATGGCGAGGGATGCGGACGAATGCGCGGCGAAGAACTCGCGGAGCTCGTGCAGCTGGCTCGGTGCGGCGCGACTGCTGCTGTGGATCGTCGGCGAGGTCATCGTTACGTGAGTCCCCGTTCTTCACGCCAGAGATCAGAAGATCACTCTCGCCGCTCGAACTGGGAACGGCGTGCGGGGAGCCTTCGGACCTTCGCAGCTTAAACTCGGCACATGTCCCGGGTCGTGGTCGTCATCCCGCTGGAGCCCCTTCACCCCGGTGCGCGGTTCGTCGTGCGGGACTGGCCCCTCCATGTGACGGTCGTCCCTCCGTTCAGCACGCATGCCACGATCGACGACCTCGCGCGGGCCATTGCGGAGATCACGGCGGGCGTCGCATCCATGGAGGTGACCGCCGGGGGCGATGCGCTGTTCGGGCGACGGCACGACGTGCCGGTGACGTTGGTCGAGGACGATGCGCGCCTCAGCGGCCTCCACCGTGCCCTGAGCACCGCCCTCCACCCCTTGGCCGTGCCGTCGAGCGATCGCGCGTTTCAGCCGGGACCGTATCGGCCGCACATCACGATGAAAGGTGACCGGCGTGCCGTGAAAGGCGACGTCCTGACACTCGCGCAGGTGGCCCTCGTCGACATGGCGCCCCGGTCATCCCCCGGCGGCCGTGAGGTGCTCGCCACGATCGAACTCGATCCGACCCCGGACGCCTGACCCCGGATCAGCGCGCGTGCGCCAGCAGCCAGTCGAACGCGACCGCCACCGTCTCGAGAATCGCGATGTGCCCGTCGCGTGGGCGCAGCCACAGTTCCGCATCCGCGAGACTGCGGACCAGCCACTCGGCGTGGGAAGGAGGCACGACGCGATCGTCCCCGCCCTGCGCGACGAGAACGGGAGCGGTGATGGCTTCGACGGGGAAGCCCCACGGCCGGACGAAGGCGAGATCGTCGGTGATCAGTCCGTCAGGCCCGTCGCCGGACGCGACCGCCACATCCCTTCCGAGCGATCTCCAGGAGCCGGCGAGGGTGGCGTAGTCGCGGTCGTTGAAGCTCGCGAGGTCGAACTCGGCGGTCTCCTCGAACGTGGTGCGTGCATCCGTACCCTCCGCGGCGGCGCGGAGGGACGCGCCGTCCGCCGCCATGCCGGCGAACCAGTCGATGTCCGCATCGAACGGTGCGAGAGAAGCGAAGGTGACCGCTGCTGGCACGCGGCCGGGCAGCAACGCAGCGCAGGCGAGAGCGTGCGGTCCCCCGCCGGATGCGCCCATCACGGCGAACTCCCCCAGCCCGATCGCATCGGCGAAGCCGGCGACATCGACTGCGGCCGACCCGACGTCGCGGCCGGGCACGCGGGTGGAGCCGCGATAGCCCGGGCGCGCATACGAGAGCAGGCGGATGCGCCGTGCCGACGCGGCATCGAGAAGCGGCTCGAGGAGCGCGCCGGTCTGCGGCGAACCGTGGAACCAGACGACCGCATCGGATCCGGTCGCTCCGGTGTCGTAGACGCGCACCGTTCGGCCTTCGGCCAGTCGAACATCCCTCTCGGACACCACCCCGCACATGGTACGGGATGCGACGCACGCGTCCGATCCCTATGCCGTGTCGCTCAGGTGAGGTGGTCGTTCGCGCCGCTGACCCAGGCGATGTACCGGTCGGCCGAGCGCTGGACCGCGCCCCGCGCATCCGACATGATCCGGTTGCCGAAATTGCCGTATGCGCGATCGAAGGGCCGTGCGGTCACGGCGCCCGCGACGCGGCCGACCACGGTCGCCGACATCGGGATCGCGTTCGGAAAGCTGCGCATGAACGTGACCCAGCGGCCGGACGGCCCAGGGAAGAACGTGTCGCCCGCGAGCACGACGCCACGGCCCTCGGCCCCCTGCGCCCAGTGCACGATGGCGCTGCCGGGGAAGTGCCCGCCGATCGTCCTGAGCGTCACCCCGGGAAGGAGGTCGATGTCGCCCGAGAAGGTGCGGATGCGCGGGTCCTCGCGCTGCACCCAGCCGCGGTCGGCCTCTGCGACCAGGATGGTCGCGTCCAGCAGCCGAGCCCAGGTGCTCTGCGCGCCGAACATGTGCGGATGGCTCGCTACGACGAAACGGGCGCCGCCCAGCGCCCGCACCGTCTCCGCCGCGGCCTCGTCGACGAAACCGGTCGGATCCCACAGGAGGTTGCCTTCGCTCGTGCGAAGCAGTTTCGCGTGCTGGCCGATTCCCGTCTCCGGCGTGGTGCTCACGACGTAGAGATCGGGCTCGGCCTCCGCGATCTCGACGGTGGCCCCCTGCTCCCCCAAGCGCTGCAGCGATGTCCAGGCCTGGCCCGACAACGGCACGTACTGGCGTTCATCCAGGCAGATCGGGCACTCGTCCGGCGGATGTTCGCCGGGCGGGTATTCGACAGCGCAGGCGGCGCAGAGCCAGTCAAACATGCGCCCACCGTAACAGACCGTTGATCGCCACCCACCTGGGGGCATAGCCTGAGCCGTGGCGGGGTCGGTCGCTGCACGCTATCGCCGACTTTCACGCTGATCCACTCCGCTCGGTCGAATGCGCCGCAGGTCGGTGCCCGGTGAAAGGTCAACGCACATGGCAGGTCAGCCCGTCGTCTTCATCCACGGTCTGTGGCTTCACGCCACCAGCTGGAACCCGTGGATCGAGTTCTTCCGAAACGAAGGCTACGACCCGGTCGCCCCGGGCTGGCCGGGCGAGGCCGACACCGTCGAGGGAGCTCGTGCGAACCCGGATGCGGTGGCCGACAAGAGCATCGATGACGTCACCGGGCACTACGCGGCGATCATCGAGGCGCTCGAGGAGCCGCCGGTCATCATCGGCCACTCGTTCGGCGGACTGATCACGGAGAAACTGATCGGGCAGGGTTACGGGAACGCAGGGGTCGCGATCGACCCGGCGCAGATCAAGGGTGTGCTCCCGCTCCCGCTCGCGCAGCTGAAGGCGGGCCTGCCCGGCCTCGGCAACCCGGCGAACCTGAAGCGGGCGGTGTCGCTCACCGAGAAGGAGTTCAAGTTCGGCTTCGGCAATGAGCTGAGCGACGAAGAGTCGAAGGAACTGTTCGACGCCTGGACCATCCCGTCACCGGCGCGCCCACTGTTCGAGGCGGCATCCGCGAACTTCCGGGTCCACTCGCAGGCGAAGGTCGATACCGGCAACGAGGACCGCGGACCGCTCCTGCTCGTGTCGGGGACGAAGGATCACACGGTTCCCGATGTGACGACCGAGGCGACTCTCAAGCAGTACCGGGAGTCGAACGCGGTGACCGACCTCACGAAGTTCCACGGCCGCGGCCACTCGCTCGTCATCGACCACGGCTGGCGCGATGTGGCGACGGAGATCCTCGTCTGGCTCCAGCAGCAGAACGCTAACGAGTAGGACGGGACACGGCGTCTAGGACAGGATGTCCTTCGTCGTGAACCGGCCGAAGGCGAGCGCGCCGAACACCAGGATGTAGCCGAGCTGGAGCAGAGCGTTCTGACCGAACGACTCCCACGAGAGCGGCTGCCGGAGCATGTCTGCGAACCCCAGCCAGTAGTGGCTGAACAGCCAGGGGTGGAGCCAATCGACCTGCGGCAGCGAGTCGAGCACTTCTGATGCGATCGACAGGACGATCGTTGCTGCCATCGCGCCCACCGGGACGTCGGTCAGCGTCGAGATGAACAGGCCGATGGCCGAGAGCCCGAGCAGCGAGACGGTCACGTAGGCGGCGACGAGCAGGAGGCGCACCAGCGCGTCGCCCATGCTCACGGTGTCGCCTGACAGGAGCGGAACGGGACCGATCGGGAACAGAGCCGCCCCGATGAGCACCCCCGCCACGATGACGACGAGGGTTCCGGCGATGCAGAACGCGGCCGCGCCGATGTATTTCACGATCAGTAGGCGAACGCGTCCGGCCGGCCCGACGAGCAGGTAGCGCAGCGTGCCGTGGGACGCCTCCCCTGCGATGGTGTCACCGGCGACCACGCCGATCGTCAGCGGGAGGAAGAGGGGTACGCAGACGACCAGCGCCGTGAAGGTGACGAAGATGCCGTTGTGCGTGATCTCGTTGAGGAACTGGGGTCCGCGGCCGGAGTTCGCGCCGTTCTCCCTGATCCGCACGGCAACGGCGATGAGGATCGGCACCCCGGCCAGGGCGGCCAGGAGGGCCCAGGTGCGCCACCGGCGGAACAGTACGGAGATCTCCGAACCGAGCAGGCTCCACCCTGTGCCCGAGCGCTCGGCGGTCTCCGGCGCGGCTGCGACCACGGCGTCACTCGGCAACGTCGAACCCCTCGCCGGTGAGCGCGACGAAACGTTCCTCGAGGCTCGCGCTGGCGACACTGAAGCCGCGGATGCGCACCCCCGCGCCGACGAGTGAAGCGACGATCTCCTCGGGCACGATCGTCGCGGCCGTCGTCGCGGTGACCACCGCGTCGCGGGAGGTGTCGGACCGGGTCGGGTCGGCATCCGCGTCAGTGTCGTCGACCACGAGGCCCAGGGAGGCGAGCACACGGCGGGTCGCATCGGCATCCGGCGTGCGGACCTCGACGCGCGGGCTGCCCGCCCGGCGAAGCTCGGCGAGCGTGCCCTGCGCGACCAGCGCGCCGTTGCTCATGATCGCTGCATGGGTGCAGATCTGCTCGATCTCGGCGAGGAGATGGCTGGACACGAAGACCGTCGTTCCCCCTTCGGCGAGCGATCGGATGAGGTTGCGCACCTCCCGTGTGCCCTGCGGGTCGAGCCCGTTGGTCGGCTCGTCCAGCACCAGCAGGTCACGCGGCGTGAGGAGTGCGTTCGCAAGGCCCAGCCGTTGCTTCATCCCCAGCGAGTAGGCCTTCACCCGCTTGCGCGCGGCGTGGGACAGTCCGACACGCTCGAGGGAGAGGGCGACCCGGTCCCGGCGGCTGCGCGCGGGCGCGTGACGGTTCGCCGAATCCAGCCGGGCGAGGTTGGCCGCGCCGGAGAGAAACGGGTAGAACGCGGGGCCTTCGACCAGTGCGCCGACCCGTGGCAGCACGTCCATGCCTTTGCGGGGCATCTCTTCGCCGAGCACCCGGATCTCACCGGCTGAGGCCGCTGCGAGCCCGAGGAGCATGCGGATGGTCGTCGTCTTCCCCGAGCCGTTCGGACCGAGGAAGCCGAAGACCGATCCGCGCGGCACCGACAGACCGATGCCGTCGACCGCTGTATGCGAGCCGAATCGCTTGGTCAATCCGACCGTCTCGATCGCCGTCGCGGCGAACGGGACGCCGTCTGTCACCGGCGGGCGCCCGTCACTTCGCGGCCGCAGCTTCGAGGCTGGAGACCGGAACAGCCCCGGCGAACACCCGGCCGTCGTCGGTGATCAGCACAGAGACGAGCGACGTGGAGAGGGCCCGGCCCCCGGCGACCGGTGTGGTCAACTCGCCGTACAGGGGGTTGTTCGTCACGGACGAGGGGATCGACCCGACGGTCAGCTCGACCACTGCATCCCAGCCCGAACCGGTCACGGTCGGCTTGGGGTGGCCCGCCTCCTGCTTCGGTGCCGTCGGCTTCGCCGGCAGCGCCTGCTGCTTGACGGTGGCACCGGCCGGCGGCGTGAAGGTGAACATGCTCGCCGACGGGGTCGAGAGGTCGATGGACGAGAAGCCGACGGTGAAGGCCGGGTCGTGCTGGCCGCGCGCGTCGACGACGACCTGGAGCGGGAGTCCCGTCTCCGCGTCGACCGCGATGGCGACGGAACCCACCAGGGTGGCCGAGGTCTTCGGCGTGAGGATGAGTTCGTAGGCATTACGGCCCGCGACAGACTGGTTGTCACCCAGGGTGACCGTCGTCGACGGGTCGATCGTGCTGAGCAGCTTGTCGGCGATCTCGGCCGGGGTCACGACTCCCTCTTGCGTTGACGGCTCGTTCGCAGTCTTCGCCGGCAGCGAGAGGTGCGTGACGGAGTTGTCCTTCGACTGGTACAGCCAGGCATCCGTGCCGTTTCGGATCGCGTCGCGCTCGGCAAGCGAATCCATGACCTGGACGCGCTGCTTCGTCGGGCCGTCAGCGTACACACGCGCCGTGTGCGATGCCGTCACGAGGTCGAGGATCTGCGCCTGGCTCGAATCGGAGCCGGGTCCCGTGGTCGGCAACTGCGGCAGGCCGAGGTTCGATGTCTGGTCGACGGTGCCCGAGAACGCCTCGACTTTGCTGTTGGCCACGAGGGCGAGCAGCTCGCTCGGCGTCTTCGCGGGGAGATTCACCGCGGCGCCGGCCTGCATCGGAATGATTACCGCACCGGCGGCGATCACCGCAGGCACAGCGACGGCCGGAAGCCACCGCAGCCACGCACGTCCAGACATGAGTCCTCCAACAAGCCGATCTCTTTCGAGGGTACGCCTGCCGTGCATCCGGAACATCATCCGCTGGATGCAAAGTCGATGTGAGTTTCGGGTGCGGAATACAGGAAGAGGCGAATACGCTGCCACCATCGTGAAACGTATCGGATTCCTCTCCTTCGGCCACTGGCAGCCCATTCCGGGCTCGGTCGCGCGAACAGCCCGCGACGCCCTCGTGCAGACCATCGAGCTCGCGGTCGCCGCCGAGGAGCTCGGGTTGGACGGCGCGTTCGTGCGCGTGCACCATTTCGCACGCCAGCTCGCGTCACCGTTCCCTCTGCTCGCTGCGATGGGCGCACGCACCGACCGGATCGAGCTGGGCACTGCGGTGATCGATATGCGGTACGAGAACCCGCTCTACATGGCGGAGGATGCTGCGGCCGCGGACCTGATCAGCGACGGCAGACTTCAGCTGGGCGTGAGCCGCGGGTCACCGGAGACGGCGATGCACGGCTACGAGGCGTTCGGGTTCGTCCCCGGTGACGACGAGTCCGATGCGGACATGGCGCGCAGGCACACCGACCTGTTCCGCGCAGCCATCGACGGCGCCGGGCTGGTGATGTCGAACCCGCAGATGACGGGGGTGGAGCAGCCGCTGGCGATCGAACCGCGCTCCCCCGGGCTCGCCGACCGCATCTGGTGGGGTGCAGGAACCAGGGCCACGGCCGTGTGGACGGCCGAGCAGGGCATGAACCTGATGAGTTCTACCCTGCTGACCGAGGACACGGGGGTCCCCTTCGACCAACTGCAGGCCGAGCAGATCCGGATGTTCCGGGATGCGTGGACGGCGGCCGGTCACGAGCGAGAGCCCCGGATCTCTGTCAGCCGCAGCGTCATCCCGATCATCGACGACGAGACCCGCCGGTACTTCGGTGCGCGCGGGGCTGCCGAGTCGCGCGACCAGGTCGGCCACCTGGACGGTGGCCTGGCGCGCTTCGGCCGCAGCTTCGTCGGAGAGCCCGACGTCATCGCCGCCGAGCTCGCTGCTGACGAGGCAGTGCAGCTGGCGGACACCGTCCTCGTCACCGTGCCCAACCAGCTCGGTGTCGACTTCAATGCGCGCATCCTCGAATCGATCAACCGAGACATCAAGCCGGCTCTCGGCTGATGCCGCGATAGGGCATGATAGAGGTCTTACCCCGAACCACCGTTTTCGCTGACGTCCCGAAGCGCAGCACCGGCATCCGCGCACCCTCCGAGGGTTGCGCGGCCCGAGTGATGAGGGACATATGGCGCGAACTCCGGGCATCGCCACGGTCTCCCTTCGGCGGCTCGCTGTGGTCGCCGTCACCGCGTTCGTCGCGGGGCTCGGCGGGACGGGAGCACTGTTCATGACCGCTACGCCCGCGAACGCCGACGAGACGGCGGCGCACGCCTCCGATGCATCAGCCATCACGAGCATGTGGGCGTGGGGCAACGCGGTGGACCCTGCCGCAGACAACCGCGGGCTGGGCCAGGCAGAGCTCGCGCCGGCGGCACTCGCGTCCTTCGCACAGGAGCACGGCCTGACGTCGGTCTACCTTTCCGTGCCGTGGGCGGCGAACCAGGGTGCGATCGCGTCGTGGCTGTCCGCGTCGGTGGATGCCCTCCACGCGGTGGGAGTGCGGGTGTCCGCACTCGGCGGAGACACATCCTGGCTGTCGAACCCGTCCCTCGTCGCGCAATGGATCGCCGACGCCCGGGATGCCGCGGACTTCGACGCGGTGCAACTCGATATCGAGCCGTGGGCCGGTCAGGCGCATCCCGACTTCGCCACTATCACTCCCGAATTCGTCGCCCTGCTCCACGCAGCGCGAGAGGCCGCAGGCCCCCTGCAGCTCGGCGCCGACCTGCCGTGGTGGCTGGCGACCGTTCCGTCAGCCGACGGCAGCGTCCTCGACGCCCTTCTCCCCTCGCTCGACACGGTCGCGATCGTCGCCTTCGCCGACCACGCGGACGGGCCAGACGGCATCGTCGCTCTCGCCCGGCCGGCGGCCGACGCGGTCTCGGCGTCGGGCAAGCCGTTCACGATCGGAGTCGAGACCGATTCCCCGGAGGTCGCCGGAGGGTCGCAGTTCACCTTCGCGGACGACGGCGAGGCGGCGCTGGTTACCCAGACGGATGCGGTCCGCGACGCCTTCGCGGCGTCAGCCGGGTACAGCGGCGTCACCGTGGAGCACCTGCGCAGCTGGATCGCGCTGCTCGGCTGAGCATCCGCCACGGTCGCAGGGCGGTAGCGTGAACCTCATGTTCAGTAGTTACATCGCGATCGGCGACAGCTTCACCGAGGGGGTCGGCGACGAGCTCCCCGACGGCCGGACCCGCGGCTGGGCGGACTTCGTCGCGATCGGCCTCGCCGCGGCCTCGCCGGAGCCGGTGCTGTACGCGAACCTTGCGATCCGCGGCCGCAAGCTCGCGCCGCTCCTGGCCGAGCAGCTCTCGCCGGCGATCGCCCAGCTGCCCCAGATGATCAGCCTCAACGGCGGCGGGAACGACATCATGCGGCCGAAGGTCTCTATGCAGAGCGTGGTGACCATGCTGGAGACGGCGGCGAACACGGTCACCGAGGCGGGCATCCATATGCTGATGCTGAGCGGAGCGAACCCGAGCAGGCATCTTCCGCTCGGTGCGGTGATGCGCAAGCGCGGCGACGAGCTCGATGCCGCGGTCCGGGTGCTGTTCCCGCGCGCGAACATGACGTTCGTCGACAACTGGGCCGATGAGGGCCTGGGCGATATCCGGTACTGGTCGAGCGACAAACTGCACCTTAACGCGCTGGGTCATGCCCGCGTGGCCAGCAACGTTCTCACGGCACTCGGTGTGCCGGTGCCCGCCGAGTGGGGTGTCGAGGAGGTCGCGAACGCTCCGGCGGGCCCGCGTTCGCGGAACACCGTCACCTACTATCGCGAATACGTTCTCCCGTGGATCGGGCGCCGGCTCACGGGGCGCTCGTCGGGAGACGGCCGGACCGCGAAGATCCCGACGCTGACACCCGTGGACCCCGTGACGACTCCGCCGCTCCGATGAGCACCGGGGCGCTCGACCGTGACATCGCGACGCGCGCCCGATCTCACGGGAAACGGAGCGCGGTTCAGGAAGAATGATGCACGTTGAGGGTGCCTGTTGTTCGGGTCAACAGGCACCCTCACTCATCCCTCTGCTAGATGTTGTCGCCGCCGGTGTCGTCCAGCCGGCCGGGACCGGCCCCGTCGGACCATGACCACTCGGCCACCTCGGGGATGTCCTCCCCGTGTTCCCGCGTGTACTGGCGGGCTCGGAGCCGGGCATCCTGCATCTCCTGGCGGAACGCTCCCTCGCGGGCGCCGAGCCCCGGCACTCGGTCGAGCACGTCGATGACCAGGTGGTAACGGTCCAGGTCGTTGAGCATCACCATGTCGAACGGGGTGGTCGTCGTGCCCTCCTCCTTGTAGCCGCGCACGTGCAGGTTGTCGTGTCCGGCACGACGATAGGTCAGACGATGGATGAGCCACGGATAGCCGTGGTACGCGAAGATCACCGGCTTGTCCGTCGTGAAGATGGCGTCGTATTCGCGGTCGCTGAGGCCGTGCGGATGCTCGCCCTCCGTCTGCAGGCGCATCAGGTCCACGACGTTGACCACCCGCACGCGCAGTGAGGGTATCCGCTCGCGCAGGATCTTGGCCGCGGCGAGCACCTCGAGTGTCGGGATGTCCCCGGCCGCCGCGAGGACGGCGTCCGGTTCCTCACCGTGCACCTCCGTGCCTGCCCAGTCGAACAGGCCGATCCCGCGCGTGCAGTGCTCGATCGCCTCGTCCATCGTCAGCCAGTTGGGGGCCGGCTGCTTTCCGGCGACGACCACGTTGACGTAGTCGACGGAGCGCAGGCAGTGGTCGTAGGTCGACAGGAGGGTGTTCGCGTCGAAGGGCAGGTACACGCGTACGACGTCGGCCTTCTTGTTGACGACGTGATCGATGAAGCCAGGATCCTGGTGCGAGGCACCGTTGTGGTCCTGCCGCCAGACATGGGAGCTCAGCAGGTAGTTCAGCGAAGAGACCGGCCGCCGCCACGGGATCTGCCGCGAGGATTTCAGCCACTTGGCGTGCTGGTTGAACATCGAGTCGACGATGTGCACGAACGCCTCGTACGAGTTGATGATGCCGTGCCGCCCGGTGAGCAGGTAGCCTTCCAGCCAGCCCTGGCACTGGTGTTCGCTCAACACTTCGAGCACCCGTCCGGCGCGGGCGAGGTGATTGTCAGCGTCGATCGGCCAGAGTTCGGCGTTCCACTGCTTGTCGGTCCGTTCGAAGACCGCGCTGAGGCGATTGGATGCGGTCTCGTCGGGTCCGAAGATCCGGAAATTGTCCGGGTTGTCCCTGATGACATCGCGAAGCCACTCGCCGAGCACCTTCGTCGCCTCGCTCACCGATCCGCCGGGCGACGGGACGTCGACCGCATACTCGCGGAAGTCGGGCAGGCGCAGGTCCCGCCGCAGCAGGCCGCCGTTCGCGACGGGATTGGCGCTCATCCGCTGCTCGCCCTCCGGCGCGAGGGCCGTGACGATCGGACGTGCCGCACCGGCGTCGTCGAAGAGCTCGCCTGGGCGGTAGGACTCCATCCAGTCGTGCAGAAGCCGCGTGTGGGCCTCGGTGTCCCTGGCATCGGCGAGCGGAACCTGATGCGCCCGCCAATTGTTCTCGGCAGGGTGCCCGTCGATCTCCTTCGGACAGGTCCAGCCTTTCGGTGTGCGCAGGATCAGCATGGGCCACGCCGGGCGATCCGTAAGGGTGCCGTCGGCGGCCGCCGCCTTGATGTCTGCGATCCGGTCCAGGATGTCGTCGAGTGTCGCCGCCATGCGGGTGTGCACCGCGCGGGGATCCTCACCGTCGAACCCCCCGGAGACGAGATACGGTGCGTAGCCGTACCCGCGCATCAACTCGAGAAGCTCGGCTTCCGGGATGCGGGCCAGCACCGTTGGATTCGCGATCTTGTAGCCGTTGAGGTGCAGGATCGGCAGGACGACCCCGTCCTGCGCGGGATCGAGGAACTTGTTCGAATGCCAGGCGGTCGCGAGGGGGCCGGTCTCCGCCTCGCCGTCGCCGACCACGGCCGCGACCAGCAGGTCGGGATTGTCGAACGCAGCGCCGAACGCGTGCGACAGGGAATAGCCGAGCTCTCCGCCCTCGTGGATGGAGCCGGGCGTCTCCGGTGCCGCGTGGCTGGGGATGCCGCCCGGGAACGAGAACTGCCGGAACAGCCGGCGGAGCCCGTCTTCGGTGTGGTCGATCCGGTTGTAGATCTCGCTGTACGTGCCGTCGAGGTAGGCGTTGGCGACCATCCCGGGACCGCCGTGGCCGGGTCCGGCGATGTAGATCGTATTCAGCGCGCGTTCGCGGATCGCCCGGTTGAGGTGCGCGTAGACGAAGTTGAGTCCCGGAGTCGTGCCCCAGTGCCCGAGGAGGCGCGGCTTGATGTGGTCACGGGTGAGCGGTTCCCGCAGCAGCGGATTGTCGAGGAGGTAGATCTGGCCGACGGACAGGTAGTTGGCGGCACGCCACCACGCATCCAGCTGGTCGAGGGTTTCAGAGGTGAGCTCGGTTCGTGCTCGGCGGGCCCAGGGGCCGGCGGATGCGTCGGTGTGGTTCACGAAGTCCTTCCTTGCGGTGACGGCGCCGCTGGCGGCACGGGCGGGATGACTCGGGGTGCTTCCATCCTAGGAACGGGGCCGCGGCGCGCAATCCGTCCGGTGTTCCGTTCCGGATGAGTTTCCGATGCGACGGCCATTGAGCCTCCTCCGGTTGTCGGTACTCGCCGGTAGCGTGGTCGCATGACATCAGCGACGATGCGCATCGCACCCGCCACGGCTGAAACCTGGCCCGATCTCCTGAGTGTGTTCGCCCCGCCGGGCGATCAGGCCGGATGCTGGTGCCAGTGGTTCAAACTCAGTGGGGCCCAGTTCCGTGAGAACCCGCGCGAGGACCTGCGCGAAGCCCTGCACGAGCAGACATCGGGATCGCCCACCGCGGGCGTCATCGCGTGGCTCGACGACGAACCGGCCGGATGGTCGGCTGTCGAGCCGTACACGGCCTACCCGGTCCTCGCGCGCTCTCCCATCACGAAGCGGGTCGACGGCGACCCGGTCGCCGATCTGTGGGCTGTGACCTGCTTCGTCGTGCGGCACGACCACCGTCGCCGCGGAGTCGCGGGCGCGCTGCTGAAGGGCGCCGTGAAGCACGCCAAGGAGAACGGTGCCCGTGTCGTGGAGGGTTACCCCGTCGATCCTGGCGTGCGTCCATCGCTGACGGCATCCGAGAGGTACCACGGCACCGTGTCGCTGTTCGAGTCCGGGGGCTTCACGCTCATCCGCCGGCCGTCGGCGACGCGTGCGATCATGCGACTCGAGCTCGACTCCTGACGCCGGACGCCTCGTCGACACATGGTTTCCGGCGGGTCCCGCCGCCCCGTAGGCTCGTCGGGTGAACTCGAAACGCGACCGCCTGATCGGGGCGGGCACCCAGGTCGCGACCGAGGTCAGCATCAACTTCGGGTCGGCGGTGGCCGGCCTTCTCATCCCGGTCGTCGGTGCCGTCGTCGTCGTTGCGGTGCGGCAGGTCATCACCGCTGTCGCTGTGCTGCCGTTCTACCGGCCGAGGCGCCACGAACTGACCTGGCGTCGCCTCTGGCCGGCGCTCGCTCTCGGCGTGGTGCTCGCCACCATGAACCTGACGTTCTACGAGGCCGTCGGCCGCCTCGGCCTCGGGATCGCGGCGACCATCGAGTTCCTCGGGCCTTTCGCTCTGGCTCTGGCGGGGTCGCGGCGCCTGCTCGACATCGCGTGCGCGATCGTCGCCGCGGCCGGTGTCGTGCTGCTCACCGGGACCACGGGCACGATCGACGTACTCGGCGTCGTGTTCGCCCTCACCGCAGCCGCGTCGTGGGCGGCCTACATCCTCCTCACCCGGCGGGTGGCGGTCGGATTGCCCGGGCTCGAAGGCCTGAGCGTCGCCAGTGTGGTCGCGACGGCCATCCTCCTTCCGATCGCCCTGATCGTCGTCGACTACTCCCAGCTCGACCTGCGCGTCATCGGGCTCCTCGTGACCGCCGGGGTGCTGTCGTCCGCGATCCCCTACAGCCTGGACACGTTCATCCTGCGCCGCATCCCCCCGCGCCTGTACGCGATCATCACGAGCTTCGGCCCGGTGATCGCCGCGATCTTCGGGGTGCTCATCCTCGGGGAGACGTTCACCCCCGTCCAGGTCGTGGGGATCGTCGTCGTGTGTCTCGCCGCGGGAGTGACGATCGCGACCCAGCGCGAGCATCCGCAATCCGACCTCGAGACCACCGCGGAAGGGCTGACCTGAGCGGGACGTCCTGAGTTCTCCGGCGCTGAGGGTCCGTCTAGACTGGCCCGATGGCGCTCCCCTCGATCCTGGCCTTCACCGGGCTCTGCGTTCTGCTGGCGGTGACTCCCGGTCCTGACACCTTCCTGGTGCTCCGCTACAGCCTGGTGCGCGTGCGCGCCGGCGTCGCAGCGTCCGTCGGTTCGGCGATCGGGTCGATGGTCTGGGCCGGCGCCGTGGCGTTCGGACTCGCCGCTCTACTCGAGCAGTCGGCCGAGGCCTACCGCGTGGTGAAGATCATCGGCGGCCTCTATCTCGTGTACCTCGGTGTCAGCGCGTT
The DNA here is from genome assembly GCF_055231915.1 of Leifsonia sp. Ger2509. NCBI lineage: Bacteria > Bacillati > Actinomycetota > Actinomycetes > Micrococcales > Microbacteriaceae > Leifsonia > Leifsonia sp. Ger2509. The sequence goes on along the minus strand of NZ_JBUYVB010000003.1, from coordinate 331,936 downwards.
CCTCGCGAGCCGGCGGGCGGGTGTGAAGGGTGACGAACCGGCAATGCCGCGGGCGCGCATCCATTCCAGTCTGCTCGCCGGGATGCTGTCGACCATGCTCAACCCCAAGGTCGGGCTCTTCTTCCTCGCGGTCGCGCCGCAGTTCATCCCGGCGGGCTCCGCTTCGGTGGGAAGCACCATGCTGCTCGGGGCGATCGATGCCGTGGTGGCGCTGGTGTATCTCGCCGTCGTGTCGATCGTTGCGGCACGAGCCGTGCTCTGGCTCCGTCGACCCCGCGTGGCCACGGTGCTCGAACGTGTGTCCGCGGCCATCCTGGGTGTGCTGGGAATCGGCACCATCATCAGCAGCGCCGAGTAGCCGCGGTCAGACGGCTTCGGCTTCGGTCCCGCGTTCGTCGGCCTCGGTGCGGCGGAACCGCGCCGTGCTCACGAGCACGGCCAGGAAGACGGCCAGCACGGCGACCAGGGCGAGTGCGCTGACGAAGCCGGAGACGACGATCAGCGCGAGCGGAACGGCGACGCCCGGCAGCGCCCAGGCCAGCACCCGCCTGAGCCGCTGGCCGTAGCGGAGGGAAACGGCGCCGTTCGTCGCGTAGAACAATGCGATCCCGCCGCAGAGAGCGACGGCGGCGCCCGTCGGGAGGGGCACGGTCGCGTCGGCGACAGCGGTGCCCAGGCCTGCCGCCATCGACACGATGCCGATCACGAGGAAGAAGGGAAGGTAGGTCGCCGTGTCGCGCAGCGCAGCGATGTCGCCTCTGGCGTTGAGCTCGCGCCACGATCGTTCGGCGAGCTCCGCGCCGTAGGTGAAGAAAGACCAGGCGAGAAGGGCGACCGCCCCGAACCCGAAGACGGTCGTGATCGCCGCCGCGAGGTTCCAGTGCTCGGAGGCCACGACGATCAGCGTGAGGATCGACTCGCCGAAGACGATCACGACGAACAGCCCGATGCGCTCGGCCATGTGCTCGATGTCGATGGCGCCGCTCAACCAGTCCGATCTGCGGGCGACGCCGTAGGAGAGGGCCAGCTCGATCGCCATCGCGACCACCCAGACGACATACATCCACGGAATCGGGAAGAGTGCCGAGACGCCCCACAGCACCGCGGTCAGGCCGTTGTAGACGGTGGGCCGCCACCATTCGAGGTGCTTCTTGCGCGCTGCGATGAGCCAGACCGGCAGGATCAGGAGCCGCGCGAGCGCATTCGCGGCCCCGAATGCCCAGGCCCGGTCTGCGAAGTCACCGGACACGGCTGCGGCCATGACTCCGACCGCGAACATGATGGGGATCATGACGACCCACATCGCACCCGATGCGCGGCGGCCGAACAGGTTCGCGGTCAGCAGGACGTCGATCCACAGCCACCAGGCAGGGAAGAACAGAAGAACGAACACGGCGAAATCCCCCGCCGTCGGGTCGCCGTGCAGACGGAGTGCCAACTGGCCGACGAACCCGACGAACACCAGGTCGAAGAAGAGTTCCAGCCAGCTGGCGTGGCGGCGTTCCCGAGCGCCCCGCGCATCCGCGGCGGCGCCCGCGATGGGTCCGGACTCGTCTGCGGCCACGCCCGTCAGCGTAGCGGAACGCGAACGGCCCGCGACGGATGATGTCGCGGGCCGTTCGTGGTGGGTTGCTTAGAGCACGTCCCCGACCTTGTGAACACGGAGGTCGTTGGTCGTGCCGGGGATTCCGGGAGGGGAACCCGAGATGATGATGACCTTCTCGGTGTCGGTCGCGCGACCGTTCGCCTTGAGAACCTCATCGACCTGGGCGACCATCTGGTCGGTGTGGGTGACGCGGTCGACGACGAACGATTCGACGCCCCAGAACAGCGCCATGCGACGGCGGATTGCCGGATCGGGCGTGAAGGCGAGGATCGGGATGCCGTTGCGCAGACGCGACATGCGGCGGGCGGAGTCGCCCGATTCGGTGAAGACGCAGAGGTACTTGGCCTCCACGAAGTCGGCGACCTCGACGGCGGCGAGCGTGATGGCACCGCTCTGCGTGCGCGGCTTGGTGCCGAGCGGAGCGATGCGGTCCAGGCCGTGCTCCTCGGTCGAGGTGACGATGCGGGCCATCGTCTGCACCGTGATCACGGGGTACTCGCCGACGCTGGTCTCACCGCTCAGCATGACGGCATCCGCGCCGTCGAGAACCGCGTTCGCGACATCCGAGGTCTCTGCACGGGTCGGAACAGGGCTCGAGATCATCGACTCGAGCATCTGCGTGGCGACGATGACCGGCTTCGCCATGCGGCGCGCGAGTTCGACGGCACGCTTCTGGACGATCGGCACGGCCTCGAGCGGAAGCTCGACACCGAGGTCGCCGCGCGCGACCATGATGGCGTCGAAGGCCTCCACGATCTCTTCGAGGTGCTCGACCGCCTGCGGCTTCTCGATCTTGGCGATGACGGGGATCTTGCGACCCTCCTCCGCCATGATCTCGTGCACGCGCTCGATGTCGGCAGCGTTGCGCACGAAGGAGAGGGCGATGAGATCCGCGCCGAGCTTGAGGGCCCAGCGGAGATCGGCTTCGTCCTTCTCCGAGAGCGCAGGCACGTTGACCGCGACACCGGGGAGGTTGATGCCCTTGTTGTTCGAGATGGGGCCGGCGACGACCACCTCGGTGGTGACGACGGTTCCGTCGGTCTCGAGCACGCGCACCTTGACCTTGCCGTCGTCGATCAGCAGGAAATCACCGGGATTCACGTCGTTCGGCAACCCCTTGAAGGTCGTCGAAGAGAGCTCCTTCGTACCGATCAGGTCCTCGGTCGTGATGCGGAAGATGTCGCCCTCGGCCAATTCGTAGGGGCCCGCCTCGAACTTGCCCAGGCGGATCTTCGGGCCCTGCAGGTCGACCATCACTGCGACCGCACGTCCGGAGTCCTCCGTTGCGCGCCGCACATTCGCGTAGACGGCTTCATGCACGTCGTAGCTTCCGTGGCTCAGGTTCATGCGAGCCACATCCACACCCGCGTCGATGATCGCGCGGATGTTCTCATAGCTCGATGTCGCCGGCCCGAGGGTCGCGACGATTTTTGCCCGTCTCATTTCTTCCTTTTGCTCCGTGATTCTGCGCCGCGCGCGGCGCTCGATTCGTGTTGGTTCGGGGCGTGCGGCAGTGCCGCGCGATGGTTCGTGGTCTCAGACGAGGATGCCGCGGTCGGTCGGCTTCACCGGGAAGGGCAACTGCGTCTCTCCTTCAAGATAGCGGTCGACGGCGGACGCCGCTGCGCGTCCCTCCGCGATGGCCCAGACGATCAGCGACTGGCCGCGACCTGCGTCGCCGGCGACGAAGACGCCCGGCTGGCTGGTCTGGTAGTCCCCGTCGCGCTCGACGTTGCCGCGGCCGTCGAACGGGATCTCCAGCTGGTTGCCGAGATCTTCGGGCTCCGGGCCCGTGAATCCGAGCGCCAGAAGGACGAGGTCGGCCGGGATCTCCCGCTCCGTGCCCGCCTTGGGAACCCGTCGTCCGTCGAGGTACTCGGTCTCCGCGACGCGGATGGCGCGCACCTCGCCGAAGTCGTTCGCGAGGAACTCGACGGTGGATGCGAGGTACTCGCGGCGACCGCCCTCTTCGTGCGCTGTCTGCACCTCGAAGAGCGTGGGTGTGATGGGCCACGGCTGGTGGGCCGGCCGCTCGTTCGGCGGCTGCTTGCCGATGGCGAGGTTGGTCACGGAGGCCGCGCCCTGACGGTGGGCCGTGCCGATGCAGTCCGCTCCGGTGTCGCCGCCGCCGAGGACGACGACGTGCTTGCCCTCTGCGGTGATCTGGTCCGGGACGCTGTCACCGGCGCCCACCTTGTTCTGCTGGACGAGGTACTCCATCGCGAAATGCACGCCGCTGAGGTCGCGCCCCGGGATCGGGAGGTCCCGCGGAACCATCGCACCCGTTGCGATCACGACGGCGTCGTACCGCGCGCGCAGTTCGTCCCAGGTGATGTCGACGCCGATGTTCACTCCGGCGCGGAAGCGGGTGCCCTCGGCCATCATCTGGTTGAGACGCGACTCGAGGTGCTTCTTCTCCATTTTGAAGTCCGGAATGCCGTATCGCAGCAGGCCGCCGATGCGGTCGTCGCGCTCATACACGGCGACGGTGTGCCCGGCACGCGTCAGCTGCTGTGCCGCGGCGAGGCCCGCTGGGCCAGAGCCGACGACCGCGACCGTCTTGCCGGTGAGGCGCTCCGGCGGATGCGGCTGGACCCAGCCGTTCTGCCAGGCCTGGTCGATGATCGAGACCTCGACCTGCTTGATCGTGACGGCCGGCTGGTTGATGCCGAGCACGCACGAGGACTCGCACGGAGCGGGGCACAGCCTGCCGGTGAATTCGGGGAAGTTGTTGGTCGCGTGCAGGCGTTCGATCGCCTGGCGGCCCTCGCCCCGCCACATCAGGTCGTTCCATTCCGGAATCAGGTTGCCGAGGGGGCAGCCCTGGTGGCAGAACGGGATGCCGCAGTCCATGCAGCGCCCGGCCTGTCGCCGGAGTTCCGCCGGATCGCCCGCCTCGTAGACCTCTTTCCAGTCCATCAGGCGCACGGAGACCGGGCGACGCTTGGGGAGCTCGCGCTCCGTGACTTTGAGGAAGCCCTTCGGATCAGCCACCGGTCACCTCCAGGATTCGGTTCCAGACGACATCGCCGTCGGGGTCCAGCCCCTCGTCCACGGCGTTCTGTCGCATTTCGAGAACCGCGGCGTAGTCCCGCGGCAGGACCTTGACGAACTTCGCCACGGTGTCGTCGAAGTCGTCGAGAAGTTTGGATGCGAGGGTCGAGCCGGTCTCGGCGACATGCCGTTCGAGAAGATCGCGCACGATCTCGACATCGGCGCTTCCGAGAGGCAGCAGTTCGAGCTCGCCCGAGTCCAGCGCATCCCGGTTCACCCGTTCGCGCTTGAGCTGGTAGACGTACGCCGTTCCACCGGACATCCCCGCGCCCAGGTTGCGGCCGGTGCCGCCCAGGATCAGCGCGAGCCCGCCGGTCATGTACTCGAGCGCGTGGTCTCCCACGCCTTCGACGACGGCGGTCGCACCCGAGTTGCGCACCAGGAACCGCTCCCCCACGATGCCGCGGATGAACATGCTGCCCTGGGTCGCTCCGTAGCCGATGACGTTTCCGGCGATGACGTTACGCTCCGCCGCGAAGACGCTGTTGCGGTCCGGTCGCAGCACGATCTGGCCGCCGGAGAGCCCCTTGCCGACGTAGTCGTTTGAGTCGCCCTCGAGCCGGATCGTGATCCCTGAGGGCAGGAATGCGCCGAGCGACTGTCCGGCCGAACCGGTGAGCGTGATGTCGATCGACCCGCTCGGCAGCCCGTTCTCACCGTGGCGGACCGTCACCTCGTGACCGAGCATGGTGCCGACGGCGCGCTCGGTGTTGCGGATGGGCAGCTCGATCTCGATGTGCCCTCCCGCCTCGAGCACGCTGGCGCTGCGCGCGATCAGCTGGTTGTCGAAGTGCTTGTCGAGTTCGTGGTCCTGCTGGCGCGCGTTCTTCCGCGGAGCGTCCTCGGGGAAGTCCGGGCCGACGAGGATGGGCGCGAGGTCGAGCCCGGATGCCTTCCAGTGCTCGATCGCGCCGTTGACGTCGAGGAGCTCGTGGTGCCCGATCGCTTCGTCGATGCTGCGGAAGCCCAGCTCGGCAAGGTACTCGCGGACCTCCTGGGCGATGAACTCGAAGAAGTTCACCACGAATTCGGGCTTGCCGGAGAACCGGGAACGGAGTTCGGGGTTCTGGGTGGCGACGCCGACCGGGCAGGTGTCCAAGTGGCAGACACGCATCATGACGCAGCCGGAGACGACCAGAGGAGCAGTGGCGAAACCGAATTCCTCTGCGCCCAGCAAGGCGCCGACGATGACGTCCCGGCCGGTCTTGAGCTGGCCGTCGACCTGCACGACCACGCGGTCGCGCATCCCGTTGAGCATCAGCGTCTGCTGGGTCTCGGCGAGGCCGAGTTCCCACGGAGTTCCGGCGTGCTTGAGGCTGTTGACCGGGCTCGCGCCCGTTCCGCCATCGTGACCGGAGACGAGCACGACATCCGCGAGCGCCTTGGCGACACCCGCGGCGACCGCGCCGATGCCGGACTCGCTGACGAGCTTGACGTGCACGCGGGCGTTCGGGTTGGCGCGCTTGAGGTCGAAGATCAGCTGTTTGAGGTCTTCGATCGAGTAGATGTCGTGGTGGGGCGGCGGCGAGATGAGGCCGACGCCAGCGGTCGCATGGCGGGTGCGCGCGATCCACGGGTAGACCTTGGTCGGCGGCAGCTGCCCGCCCTCACCGGGCTTGGCTCCCTGGGCGAGCTTGATCTGGATGTCGTCGGAGTGCGTGAGGTACATGCTCGTGACGCCGAAGCGACCGGATGCGACCTGCTTGATCGCGCTGCGGCGCTCCGGGTCGAGCAGGCGGTCCAGATCTTCGCCGCCCTCACCGGTGTTCGACTTCGCGCCGATGCTGTTCATGGCGATCGCGAGCGTCTCGTGCGCTTCCTTCGAGATGGAGCCGTAGCTCATCGCTCCGGTGGAGAAGCGTTTCACGACCGACTCGATCGGTTCGACCTCGTCGAGCGGTACCGGCGGTCGGACCCCGGTCTGCAGCTTGAACATGCCGCGCAGGGTCATCAGGCTCTCCGCCTGCTCGTCGACGAGTTGCGTGTACTCGCGGAAGACGTCGTAGCGGCGGGTCCGCGTCGAGTGCTGCAGGCGGAACACCGTCTCGGGGCTGAACAGGTGCGGCGAACCGTCGCGACGCCACTGGTACTCGCCACCGGTCGCGAGGCGCTCGTGGGCGATCGTCGCGCCGTCGAGCGGGTAGGCGCTCGCATGCCGCGCGAGGTTCTCCGCGGCGATGACCTCGATGCCGACGCCGCCCAGCTTGCTGGTGGTTCCTGTGAAGTACTTGTCCACGAACTCCTGGCTCAGGCCGACGGCCTCGAACGCCTGGGCAGCCGCATAGGACGAGACCGTCGAGATTCCCATCTTGGACATGATCTTCAGCACGCCCTTGCCGAGCGCCTTGATCACGTTCCTGACGGCCTTCTCCGGGGTGACCCCGGTGATCATTCCGCTGCGCACCAGTTCTTCGCAGCTCTCCATCGCGAGGTACGGGTTGATCGCGGAGGCGCCGTAGCCGATCAGGAGGGCGACGTGGTGGACCTCGCGCACGTCACCGGCTTCGACGATGATGCCGACCTTCATCCGGTTCTCGGTGCGGATGAGGTGGTGGTGCACGCCGGCGAGCATGAGGAGCGACGGGATGGGCGCCAGGTCCCGGTTCGAGTCGCGGTCGCTCAGCACGATGAACTGCGCGCCCGCCTCGATCGCCTCGTCGACCTCGTCGCAGAGCTCGGCGATGCGCTTCTGCATGGCGTCGGGGCCCGCATCCGCCCGGTACAGCCCCTTGAGCGTCGTCGTCAGCCTGCTGCCGGCGTGCGGGTCGATGTGCTGGATCTTGGCGAGCTCGTCATTGTCGATGACCGGGAAGTCGAGGACGACCTGGCGGGCATGCTCGGGGCCTGCGCTGAGCAGGTTGCGCTCGGGGCCGAGGCCCAGCTTGAGAGAGGTGACGACCTCTTCGCGGATCGAGTCGAGCGGCGGGTTGGTGACCTGTGCGAACTGCTGGGTGAAATAGTCGAACAGCAGGCGCGGCCGCTCGGAGAGCACGGCCACCGGGGTGTCGGAGCCCATAGCGCCGAGCGGCTCCGCGCCGGTCTTCGCCATCGGAGTCAGAAGGACGCGCACCTCTTCTTCGGTGTAGCCGAAGGTGCGCTGGCGACGGGTGACCGAGGCGGGCGTGTGAACGATGTGCTCACGGTCCGGAAGGTCCTTGAGGTTGATCCGGCCCTGCTCGAGCCACTCGCCGAACGGCTCGCTCGCGGCGAGCTCGGCCTTGATCTCGTCGTCTTCGATCAGGCGGCCGGCGACCGTATCGACGAGGAACATCTTTCCCGGACGCAGGCGACCCTTGCGCACGACGCGGCTCGGGTCGATGTCGAGGACACCGATCTCGCTGGCCAGGACGACCAGGCCGTCCCCGGTGATGACGTAGCGTCCGGGACGCAGGCCGTTGCGGTCGAGTGTTGCGCCGACGAGGGATCCGTCGGTGAAGACGATCGCCGCCGGGCCGTCCCACGGCTCCATGAGCATCGAGTGGTACTCGTAGAAGTCGCGGCGGACCGGATCGATCTCCGTCTGGTTCTCCCACGCCTCCGGCACCATCATGATGACGGCGTGCGGGAGCGAGCGCCCCGAGAGTGTCAGCAGTTCGACCACCTCGTCGAACGAGGCCGAGTCGCTCGCACCGGGCGTCACGATCGGCAGGATGGGCCCCAGATCGCCGAGCAGGTCGCTCTCGAGCTGGGATTGGCGTGCGCGCATCCAGTTGCGGTTTCCCTGCACCGTATTGATCTCGCCGTTGTGCGCGATCATGCGGAAAGGCTGCGCGAGCGGCCACGACGGGAAGGTGTTCGTGGAGTAGCGCGAGTGGACGAGGGCGAGCTTCGAGGCGAACCGCTGGTCGGACAGGTCGGGATAGAACGGCTCGAGCTGCAGCGTCGTGACCATGCCCTTGTAGACCAGGGTGCGGCTCGACAGCGAAGAGAAGTAGACGTCGAGCTCGCGTTCGACACGCTTGCGGGCCCTGAACGTCTGGCGGTCGAGCAGGATGCCGCCCACGGGGGCACCGGATTCGCCGATCCGCGTGCTCGAGACGAACAGTTGTTCGATCGCAGGCATCGCGTCGCGGGCGAGCGTTCCGATCTCATCGGGACGGACGGGAACCTCGCGCCAGCCGAGGACTTCCAGCTCCTCCTCGACGGCGATCGCCTCGATGGCCGCCTTGACAGCCGCGCGCGCCCCGGACTCAGAAGGAAGGAAGGCGTTGCCGACCGCGTATCGCCCGACCTGCGGGAGCTCGAGGCCGGCGACGGCACGAAGGAAGGCGTCCGGGATCTGCGTGATGATGCCGGCGCCGTCACCGGTACCGGCGTCGGACCCCACGGCACCGCGGTGCTCGAGGTTGCGCAGTGCATCGAGCGCCGCATCGATGATGTCGTGCCCGGCCGTACCGCGCAGCGTCGCCACCATGGCGAGGCCGCAGGCGTCCTTCTCGAAGGCGGGATCGTAGAGACCCTGCCGTGCGGGAACCGAACTGAAGCCGGACTGCGTGCCTGAGCCGGGGAGGGAGGGCTGTTGCGCCATCATCGACCGTCCTCACGTGAAGAGTTGCTGAGGTGGGACGCCGTCGGCCCGTGAAGGTGGGAACCGCGACCCGGCAGGCCCTGTGCGGGCAGTGGGGGCTGGCGGTCAGGAAGATGCTTTCGGGATTGCCTGGGCCTTGGGCACCGGATTACGACGCGGAGCCTATTGTGCTTGTGGCCTTGGCTGCGCCCGGCTGCTCGGTCTCAACGGCGTCGTCGCCCTGATCCTCGTCGTCCGAATCGGTGTCGTCAGAGTCTACCTCAGCATCGGGCCTGTGCCATTCGCGACCCTGTCTGTACACGCTCGGCTCCAGTCCCGGGTGGCGGCGCGACTGAACGATGAAGATGATGACGCCCAGCACGATGGCCCCGAATGCGGCCCACACGTTGAAGGGGATACCGAGGAACGAGTACTCGCTCGGGTCGATGCGGATCGACTCGAGGTAGGAGCGGCCGACGCCGTACCAGATGAGGTAGGAGGCGAACAGCTTGCCCCAGCGCAGGCGGAATCGGCGCTCCAGCCAGAGCAGTACGAAGATGCCGATGACGTTCCAGATGATCTCGTAGAGGAACAGCGGCTGGAAGAGCGTGCCGTCGGGAAGGCCCGCCGGGAATGCGGGATTGCTCGACTCGATCTCGAGCCCCCACGGCAGGTTCGTCGGCAGGCCGAAGAGCTCGTGGTTGAAGTAGTTGCCCAGCCGGCCCGCCGCCTGCGCCAGCAGCAGTGCGGGCGCGAGAGCGTCGGCGAACGACCAGAAACGCAGCCCCGAGATGCGGCAGCCGATGTACGCACCCACCGCGCCACCGATGAGGGCGCCGAAGATGGCGTTCCCGCCCTCCCAGATGAAAAGCGTCTTCCAGAGGTCGGCGCCGGAGTAGAAGTAGTCGGCCGGGTGCGTGAAGACGTGATAGGCCCGGGCGAAGATGATGCCGAGTGGCACGGCCCACAGGATCACGTCGAGTACGACGCCCGGCTCTGCACCACGCTTGGTCAGGCGGCGCGAGGTCCAGATGGTGGCCAGCACGATACCGGCGAGGATGCACAACGCGTACGTGCGGATCGTGAACGGGCCGATCGTGAAGGAGGCCCACGACGGATCCGGGCTCGGAATGCTCGCATGCAAGCTGCTCAACACCGCAAACACCCGATGACTCACCTTTCGTGCTTTTCTTGTCTTCGCCACCGAGAGCGGCGATCCGGCGCACCCGCGCCACGGTCAACTTAGTCTATTTGGCTGTGCGGGTTCCGGCGGCCAGCTCCGCAGCGACCGCTCCGACGTGCTCGACGCCGCCCTCGGCGAGGGCCTTCACCAGCGCAGAACCGACGATCGCTCCATCCGCGTAGTCGAGGACTTCGGACACCTGCGCCGCGGTCGAGATTCCGAGACCCACGCACGTGCTCGTCGCACCGGCATCCCGAAGCCGGCCCACGAGCGTTCTGGCGGCCGTGTCGACGTCGGCGCGCGCGCCGGTGATCCCCATGGTGGACACGGCATACACGAACCCGCGGCTCGTCGCGACCGCCTGCTTCAGCCGGGCATCCGTCGATGACGGAGCAGCCAGGAAGACACGATCGAGGCCAGTGCGGTCGGACGCCCCGATCCATGCGGAACCCTCGTCCGGAATGAGATCGGGGGTGATGAGACCCGCTCCCCCGGCCGCGACGAGGTCGTCGGCGAACCGGTCCACGCCGTACTGGAGCACAGGGTTCCAGTACGTCATCAGCAGCACGGGCACATCGACACGCGCCGTGATCTCCCGCACGGCGGTGAAGCCGTCGCGCAGGCGGAACCCGCCGGCCAAGGCCGTCTGGGTGGCCTGCTGGATGACCGGGCCGTCCATCACCGGGTCGGAGTACGGCAGGCCGAGTTCGATGATGTCGACGCCGTTCTCGGCCAGCGCGACAGCGGCGTCGATGCTCGCGTCGAGGCTGGGGAACCCCGCAGGCAGGTAGCCGACGAGTGCGCCCTTCGCCTCGGCGTTGCGGCGGGCGATCGTGGCCTCGACCCTGCTCGTTGCGACCGGGCTCACGACTGGACCGCATTCTCGTCGAGGAGGCCGAAGTACTTTCCGGCGGTTTCCATATCTTTGTCGCCGCGACCGCTGAGGTTCACGAGGATGATCGCCGCAGGCCCCAGCTGACGGCCGAGTTCGAGGGCACCGGCGAGGGCGTGGGAGGACTCGATCGCCGGAATGATGCCCTCGGTGCGGCTGAGCAGGCGGAGCGCATCCATCGCGGCGGCATCCGTCACCGGCCGGTACTGGGCGCGGCCGATGCTCGCCAGCCAGGCGTGCTCCGGACCGACGCCCGGGTAGTCGAGCCCCGCGGAGATCGAGTGCGATTCGATCGTCTGGCCGTCTTCGTCTTGCAGCAGCATGCTGCGTGCACCGTGGAGGACCCCGGGACGGCCTTTCGTTATGGTGGCCGCGTGTCGCGGTGTCTCGGCACCCTCTCCCCCGGCTTCGAAGCCGAAGAGGGCGACGTCGGGGTCGTCGAGGAAGGCGTGGAAGATCCCGATTGCGTTGGAGCCGCCTCCGACGCACGCAGCGACCGCGTCCGGGAGGCGGCCGGTGAGCTCGAGAACCTGCTCGCGGGCCTCTTCGCCGATGATCTTCTGGAGATCGCGCACCATCGCGGGGAACGGATGGGGACCCGCGACCGTCCCGAAGATGTAGTTGGTGTTCTCGACGTTGGTCACCCAGTCGCGCATCGCTTCGTTGATAGCGTCTTTGAGCGTGCGCGAGCCGGTCTTCACGGAGACGACCTCGGCTCCGAGCAGCCGCATCCTGGCCACGTTGAGTGCCTGGCGCTCGGTGTCGACCTCGCCCATGTAGATCACGCACTCCATGCCGAAGAGTGCAGCGGCCGTCGCCGTGGCAACGCCGTGCTGGCCGGCGCCGGTCTCCGCGATCACGCGCGTCTTGCCGATGCGCTTGGTCAGGATGGCCTGGCCGAGCACGTTGTTGATCTTGTGCGATCCGGTATGGTTCAGGTCTTCACGCTTCAGGATGATCCTGGCCCCGCCGGCGTGCTCGGCAAACCGAGGCACCTCGGTGATCAGCGAGGGCCGGCCGGTGTACGTGCGGTTCAGGACGTCGAGCTCCCGGGCGAACGCGGGGTCGCTCTTCGCCTCCTCCCACGCGGCCGAGAGCTCGTCGAGGGCGGCGACGAGCGATTCGGGGACGAAACGTCCTCCGAAGTCGCCGAAGTACGGGCCGGTTTCACTGCGGAGGGACATTCAGACCACCAGGAATTCTTCGAGAGTCGCGACCGGGTCGCTCGTGACCAGTGCTTCGCCGACGAGCACCACGTCCGCGCCTCCCGCGCGGTAATGGGCCACATCAGCGGCCGTCTTGACGGCGGACTCAGCGACTCGGATGACACCGGACGGGATCTGGTCGGCGAGCGTACCGAAGAGGTCGCGATCCAGCTCGAACGTCGACAGGTTGCGGGCGTTGACGCCGACGAGATTCGCCCCGATGTCGAGAGCGCGGCTGACTTCGTCGGCAGAATGGGTCTCGACCAGCGTGGTCATGCCGAGCGCCGTCGACAGGTCGAAAAGCGCCTGGAGAGTGGCCTGGTCGAGTGCGGCGACGATGAGGAGCACGATATCGGCCCCGGCCGCCCGTGCCTCGAACACCTGGTACGGCTCGGCGATGAAGTCTTTGCGGAGGACCGGGACGCTGACGCTCGCACGCACGGCTTCGAGATCGGCGAGCGATCCTTTGAATCGCCGCTCCTCGGTCAGGACGCTGATGGCGCTGGCACCGCCCGTCTCGTAGGAGACGGCCAGCGAGGCCGGATCGGAGATCTCCGCGAGTGGTCCGCGCGAGGGACTCGCCCGCTTCACTTCGGCGATGATCTTGACGCGTTCAGCGGGCTGGAGAGCGGTCAGGGCGTCGAGTGCGGCAGAACGTTCGTGCGCTGCGGCCTCGACGACACCGAGCGGCCGCTCGGCCCGTCGACGTTCAGCATCGGCAAGCGCTCCGGCGACGAGGTCGGAGAGCACGCGTCAGTGTTCTTTCGGGGTGTATTTGTCGCCGTTGACACCGTAGCCGGCGCGCGCCATGATCCAGCCGACGATGAGACCGACGACGAGAAGGCCGGCAGCACCCCAGACGAGGAAGGGAAGGTCGAGGAAGAACGCCACGGTGCCGATCGCGAAGGCGATGAGCATGATGATGACGGCTGTCCAGGCTGCCGGTGAGTGCCCGTGCCCTGGCTCCACTGACTCCGTGCTCATGAAACTCCCGCGTGTCGGGTGCGCCGTGTTGTGGCGGCGCACGATGTTCTGGATGGCTCAGGTCAAGTCTAGCGAAGCCGGGGACCCCCGTCGCGCAGCCTCAGCGCGTGGGATCCTCTCCCCGGCTGAGCTCGTCCCAGCTGTCGATCGCCGCGTCGCGATCGAGCGGAGCTCCTTCGCCGGCCGCGTCGGATGCTGCCGGTTCGGCCGCGGCGGGGGCATCCGGCGCACTGTCCCGGTCGGTTTCGGGGAGCTCGGCGCGCAGACCGTCCGCGTCCTCGAACCGGACAGCCTGATAGCGGCGCGACGCCCCCGGCCAGCGCCGGGAGCTCACGATCACCGCGACGCTCGCCACGGCGATCACCGCCCCACCCGCGATGGCGACCCACGGCCACACGGACACGTCGACGCTTTCAGCGAGGCGGGCGACCGAGCTGCCCCCGGAAACGCCGGAGGCGCTCGTGATCGCCGCAGCAGCTGCTCGCACGGGGTCGCCGAGTGCGATGCCGGCGGACAGCACGACGGAGACGGCGATCAGGATGCCGAGCACGGCGAGCACGATCCGGACCACGGGACCCGCGATGGCCAGCGCGGCCGCGAGGGCAAGACCAGCAAGCGAGAGAGCAGTGAGCGCGGGAGCGGCCGCAGACCCCTGGACGACGACGTCACCCGCGTGATTCGCCGCCGACGCGAGATGGACGGTGATCCACGGCTGGGTCGAGGCCAGGAGCGCGAGGCCTGCGCCCACCACGATCGCAAGCATCGTCGTGTATTTGGCCCGGCGGTTCCCCGCCTGCCGTTCGTCGCTCGACACTTCTTCGGTCACATCGATCACTTCACCCGTCGCATGGCGTTTGCGACGGCCACGGCACGCAGTGGCGCCGCCGCCTTGTTCTGGGACTCCTGGAATTCGCTCACCGGATCGGAGTCGGCCACGAGCCCACCGCCCGCCTGGACGCGCGCCACCCCGTCCATGATCGTCGCCGTGCGGATCGCGATGGCGAGGTCGGCGTCGCCCGCGAATCCGAAGTAGCCGATCACACCGCCGTAGACGCCGCGTTGTGCGGGCTCGAGCTCGTCGATGATCTCGAGTGCCCGCGGTTTCGGAGCGCCGGAGAGCGTGCCGGCGGGGAAGGTCGCGCGGAAGACGTCGATGGCGGTCGCTCCCGGAAGCAGATCGCCCTCGACGGACGAGACGATGTGCATGATGTGGCTGAACCGCTCGATGCGCATGAACTCGGTGACCTCGACCGAGCCCGCGGCGCAGACCTTCAGCAGGTCATTGCGGGCGAGGTCGACGAGCATCAGGTGCTCCGCGCGCTCCTTGTCGTCGCCGAGAAGTATGGTCTCGAGTTCGAGGTCCTCCTCCGGCGTGGCGCCGCGCGGCTTCGACCCGGCGATCGGATGCGTGAAAGCGCGCCCGTTCTGCACTTTGAACAGCGCCTCCGGCGAGCTCCCGACGATCGAGTACTCTCCGCCGTCCGGGCGCTCGAGCGACAACAGGTACATGTACGGGCTGGGGTTCAGGCTGCGGAGCACGCGGTAGACGTCGAGCGGATGCGCGGGGCAGTCGAGCTCGAACCGCTGCGAGATGACGACCTGGAAGACGTCGCCGTCGTGGATGTGCTGTTTGGCGGTGACGACCGAGGCGAGGAAGTCGTCCCGTTCTGTGCGCGACACCGGATGTGCCGGAGTCGACAGGTCGACCTCGGCGAGCCACGCCTCCGCGGGCTTCGCGAGACCGGCCTGCATCGCATCCAGCCGCTCCTGCGCCTGCGCCCAGAGTGCAGCGGGGTCGTCGACGCCGTCGTTGAGGACGTTCGCGATGAGCTTGACCGTACCGTAGCGGTGGTCGATGGCGACCACATCCGCCGCGAAGCAGAGCGCTTGGCCGGGAACGCTGAAATCGGCGACCGGCTGGTTCGGCAGGCGCTCGATCTGGCGGATGGCCTCCCATCCGATGAACCCCACGAGTCCGCCGGTGAGCGGTGGAAGTCCCTCGACCCTCGGCGTCTGCCACCGCTCGTACAGGTGCGCAAGTGCCACCAGCGGCGCGACCGTTTCGCTCGTGCCGAGTGCGCGTTCGCGAGAGACGCCGTAGTCGAGCCAGCGGACGTCGTCGCCGTCCTGGGTGAGCACCCCGAAGGAGGAGACGCCGACGAAGGAGAACCGCGACCAGATCCCGCCCTGCTCCGCGGACTCGAGCAGGAAGGTGCCCGGCCGGCCCGCGGCGAGCTTGCGGTAGATGCCGACGGGGGTCTCGCCGTCGGCGAAGAGCTCGCGGACGACGGGAACCACCCGGTGGGCGGACAGGAGGGCCTGGAAGTCGTCGGCCGTGGTCGAGCCAGTCGCTGACAGCGAGCCGGTTGCGGTGGTCATGCGGGGTCTCCCGGGGCGAAAGGTGTCAGGAATCGGTCGGTGCGTTTCCAACGACGGGCGCGAGCTGGTCGCCGTCGAAGCAGGTGCGGGTGCCGGTGTGGCAGGCGACGCCGATCTGCTCCACCTTCACCAACAGGGTATCTCCATCGCAGTCGAGGGCCGCGCCCTTCACATACTGCGCGTTGCCGGATGTGTCCCCCTTGCGCCAGTACTCGCCGCGGGACCGCGACCAGAACGTGACTCGGCCCTCGGTGAGGGTCCGCCGCAGCGCTTCCTCGTCCATCCACCCCATCATGAGCACCTCGCCGGAGTCCCACTGCTGGATGATCGCCGGCACCAGGCCGTCGCGGTTGAAGGCGACCCTGTCGATGATCGCGCGATCCACGGATCCGGTCACGAGCGGACCTCCATTCCTGCCTGCACGAGTTCGCGCTTGACGTCCCCGACGGTCATCTCTCCCGAGTGGAAGACGCTCGCCGCGAGAACGGCGTCCGCTCCGGCAGCGATCGCGGGGACGAAATCGGTGACCGCGCCGGCGCCGCCCGAAGCGATCACGGGCACGGAGCTGATTGCGCGCATCAGTCCGATGAGCTCCAGGTCGAAGCCGGCCTTGGTGCCGTCGGCGTCGATCGAGTTGACCAGAAGTTCCCCAGCCCCAAGCTCGATCGCCTTCGCCGCCCAATCGAGCGCGTCCAGCGTGGTCTCGGTTCGACCGCCGTGGGTCGTCACCACGAAACCGGATGGGGTGGCGGCCGATCGCTTGACGTCGAGCGAGAGCACCAGCACCTGCGCACCGAACCGGTCGGCGATCTCGGCGACCAGCGCGGGACGCGCGATGGCGGCACTGTTCACGCCGACCTTGTCCGCCCCGCTGCCGAGCAGGCGCGCAACATCGTCGGTGCTGCGGACTCCCCCGCCGACCGTGAGCGGGATGAAGACCTGTTCGGCCGTCGCCCGCACGACATCGTAGGTGGTCGACCGGTTGTCGACAGTGGCGGTCACATCGAGGAACGTGAGCTCGTCGGCGCCCTGTTCGTAGTAGGAGCGCGCGAGTGCTACCGGATCGCCCGCATCGCGCAGGTTCTGGAAGTTGACGCCCTTGACGACCCGGCCGTCGGCGACGTCGAGGCACGGGATGACCCTCACCGCGAGCGACATGTCAGATCCGCGCAGCGTGTATGGGCGTGACCAGAATGGCCCGGGCGCCGAGCTCGTACAGGTCGTCCATGACGTGGTTCGTGCTGTCGCGTTTGACCATCGCTCGAACGGCCACCCATTCCGGGTCGCGCAGCGGGGAGACCGTCGGCGACTCGATTCCGGGGGTCAGTGCGACAGCCTGCTCGAGCAGGCGTGCGGGCAGGTCGTAGTCGATGAGCACGAACTGGCGGGCGACCATGACGCCCTGGAGTCGTCGGAGCAGAGTGTCGATGCCCGAGGCGTTCGTCGGTGAGGAGATCAGCACCGCTTCGGATTCGAGGATGACGGGCCCGAAGATCTCGAGACCCTGTTTGCGTAGCGTGGAGCCGGTCTCGACGACATCGGCCACCGCATCCGCCACGCCGAGCCGCACGGCGGACTCGACTGCTCCATCGAGACGGATCAGGTCGGCCGTGACGCCGTTGGCGGCGAGGAAGTCGCCGACGAGGCCAGGGTAGCTGGTGGCGACCCGCTTGTCGGCGAGGTCTTCGAGATCGGTGAAGACACCGGTCGGGCCGGCGAACCGGAACGTCGACGCCGCGAAATCGAGCGCCGCGATCTCGGCCGCCGCCGACCCGGAGTCGAGAAGGAGGTCGCGTCCGGTGATGCCGACGTCGAGAGCTCCGGACCCGACATACGTTGCGATGTCGCGCGGACGCAGGTAGAAGAACTCGACGCCGTTGCGGGGGTCGGCGACGATCAGCTCCTTGGGGTCGCGGCGGCCGACGTAGCCGGCCTCGTGCAGCATCTGGGCCGCGGTCTCGGACAGGGAACCTTTGTTGGGGACGGCGATCTTGAGCATGGACAGGCCTTCGGGGTCAGTGAATTCGACGGTGTGTGAACGGGTCACAGATGTCGGTACACGTCTGCCGTGGTGAGCCCCTTCGCCAGCATGAGCACCTGGAGGTGATAGAGCAGCTGCGAGATCTCTTCCGCTGTGCGGTCGTCGGTCTCGTACTCGGCGGCCATCCAGACCTCGGCGGCTTCTTCGACGATCTTCTTGCCGATCGCGTGCACGCCCGCATCGAGCTCACGGACGGTTCCCGAACCGGCGGGCCGGCTGGTGGCCTTGTCGTTGAGCTCGGCGAAGAGGTCGTCGAAGGTTTTCACCAGTACAGGCTATCGGTTCCCGGTGAGGGCGACCGCCCGGTGGGGATGAGCGCTCGGAAGGCACGCGCCCTCGTCAGAGGTGTGCGGCCGCGGTATCGCGCAGCAGGCTGATCTGCGCGGCGGGGTCGTCGGCGCGGAAGACGCTGGAGCCGGCGACGAAGGTGTCGGCTCCGGCCTGGGCGGCCGTGACGATGGTCTCCTCGGTGATGCCTCCGTCGACCTGGAGCCAGACGTCGAGGCCGCGCTCCGCGACCACCGAACGCAGTTGCCGGAGTTTCGGCATCGTCTCCGGCATGAAGCTCTGGCCGCCGAACCCCGGCTCGACCGTCATGACCAGGACCTGGTCGAACTCGGGAAGCAGTTCGAGGTAGTCGTCAGCCGCGGTTCCCGGCTTCAGCGCGATCCCCGCACGGGCGCCCATCGAACGAAGCCGGCGGGCCAGTCCGACCGGGTCGGTGGCAGCCTCCGCGTGGAACGTCACCGAATACGCGCCCAGCTCCGCGTAGCCCGGCGCCCACCGCTCGGGGTCGCTGATCATCAGGTGCACGTCGAGCGGAATTGCCGAGACGTCCTGGATGCGCCCCACCATCTGCGGTCCGAAGGTCAGGTTGGGCACGAAATGGTTGTCCATCACGTCCACATGCACCAGGTCCGCCGTCGCGATCTTTCCCAGATCGCGCTCCATGTTGACGAAATCGGCGGCGAGGATGCTGGGGTTGATCCGGGCGGGCATGCCTTTCAGCCTAGTGAAGCGCACACCGTGCACCGCTCAGGTCGCGGGACGTTTCGTCAGCAGGGCGATGAACATCGCGTCCGTTCCATGGCGATGCGGCCACAGCTGCACCTGGGTCGGGTCGCCGGCGAGGTCGAGGCGCTCGACCGTGAGTTCCTGGAGCACAGTCGCGGTTTCGAGCGCCTCGGCCGCGTCGCCCCACCGCCCCAGGGCATCCGACACGGACAGCCGCGTCTCGGCGATGTGCGGCGAGCAGGTCACGTACGCGAGCACGCCGCCCGGCTTGAGCGCGGCGAAGGCACTGTCGAGAAGTTCCGCCTGGAGCTTCGTCAGGTCGGCGACGTCGCGCGGGGTCTTGCGCCAGCGGGCCTCGGGCCGGCGACGCAGCGCGCCGAGGCCCGTGCATGGCGCGTCGAGCAGGATGCGGTCGAAGCGCTCAGTGTCGGATTCGCCGATGGTCGTGCCGTCGCGTTCCCAGACCTCCACGGACTCCGGAACGGCGGCCAGGGCGCGGCGGACCAGATCGGCGCGGACCGGGACGAGTTCGTTCGCGATCAGGGTCGCGCCCCCCGCACGGGCCTCGGCTGCGAGGAGCGCAGCCTTCCCGCCGGGACCGGCGCACAGGTCGAGCCACACCTCGCCTTCCGCGATGTCACGGGCCCGGCTCATTGCCAGTGCGGCGAGCTGCGAGCCCTCGTCCTGCACCCGGACGCGGCCATCGTGCTCCTCCACGATCCCTTGCGGGTCGCCGCCTCCGGAGGTGAAGCCGAACGGCGAGAACCGGTCGACGGCGGCGTCGTAGGGCACGTCGGCGAGGCCGGGAAGGGCGATCAGGTTGACGCGCGGAGCAGAGTTGTCCGCGCTCAGCAGCTCTTCGAGCTCTTCCCCTCGGCCTTCCGCCTCCAGGGCGCGTCGCAGCGCGCGCACGACCCAGACCGGATGCGAGTGGACGGCGGCGAGCTCGTCGTCTGCACTGGACGCAGCCGAGACGATCCGCTCCCGCCACTCGTCGGGAGTGTGCCGGCTGATCTCCCGCAGCACTCCGTTGGTGAAGCCGGTCGCGGACCGCGATCCGACCATCCGGGCGAGCGATACCGACTCGTCGACCGCGGCGTGCGTAGCGACGCGCATGGAGAGCAGCTGGTGGGTGCCGAGTCGCAGCACGTCCAGGATGGGCGGGTCGATACGGTCGATCGGCCGCCCGGCAGCGCGCGCGATGACGCGGTCGTAGTAGCCCTGCATCCGCAGGGTGCCGTACGTCAGCTCGGTCGCGAGCCCCGCATCCGCTGAATCGAGGGATGCGCGGGCGATGCGCGCGGGAAGGAGCAGGTTGGCGTAGGCATCCGATTCGCGCACGGCGGCGATGACGTCGTAGGCGACCCGTCTCGCGGGCTGGACGCGTGGGCTTCGTTCGCTCATGCGAGGACGACCTCCGCGGTGTCCGCGAGACCGCGCCACCAGTCCGCGGCGGGCATCGGCCGCTTTCCGGCGGGCTGCACCGTGACGAGTTCGAGCGGATGGGTTCCGGTGCCAACCAGAACGCGCTTGTCCACGAGTGCCGGTCGCCCTGGAGCCAGAGGCGCTTCTTGGGGAGCGAGGACCGCTTCGAGGATCTTGAACCGCTGGTCGCCGAGCATCACGAACGCACCGGGCTCCGGTGTCACGCCACGGATGCGATCGAACGCGGTCGGGGCGGCACTCGACATATCGATCCGGGCGTCGTCGATCGTCAGCTTGGGTGCCAGCGTCGGGTTGCCGGCCTGCGGGGAGGCGTGTGCAGTGCCGTCTGCGATCGCATCCACCGTCGCCGCGAGAAGATGCGCTCCGATGCCGGCCAGGGCGTCCAGGACGTCACCGGATGTCTCGGCAGGTCCGATCGCGCGGGTGACCTCGGCGAAGACGGCCCCGGCATCGAGCTCGGGGACGAGCTGGAAGACGGATGCGCCGGTGACGGCATCACCTGCGATCACGGCGTGCTGGACCGGTGCCGCGCCCCGCCAGCGCGGGAGGAGCGAGAAGTGCAGGTTGATCCACCCGTGGTGCGGCAGGGAGAGGAGTGGCTCGCGCACCAGTCCCCCGTAGGCGACGATGACACCGAGATCCGGTCGCAGCTCCGCGATGCGTCCGGTCACGGAGGCGTCGAGCCGGTTGGCCTTGATCGTCGGCAGGCGGAGCTCCTGCGAGGCGCTCGCGACCGGCGACGGCGTCAGGATGCGTTTGCGGCCGACCGCAGCATCCTCGCGTGTGATGACGGTGGCGATCTCATGGGGCCCGTCGGCGAGCTCGTTCAGCGCGGGGACGGCGACGGCCGGAGTGCCGGCGAAGACCAGCCTCATGCGTGCCCGACCCGGAATGCGGTCGTCAAGGTTCTGCGGTTCATCGATCCAGTCTCTCGCAGCCGGCGGGGATGCGCGAACCGGCTGCGGCGTCTGGCGAGACTCGGGCGAGCAGCATGGTCGGCGAACCCGGCTACCCGATCTCGGGATCGTCGAAGCGCACTCTGAGCGCCGGCGCCGGCCGGAAGCCGCCCTTGCCCGCGGGCGCGCGGCGGCGGCGGGTGGCGTTCCGCACGATCGCGGCGCGCACTGCGGCGGCGACCGCTGCTCCGTGGGCGTAGTCGAACCGGAGGATGGTCCGCACATTTCCTTCGGCGAGCGGGGCTGGGCCGAGAACATCGATGAGAAGAGCAGGGTCGACCGCTGCCGCTGCCTCGTCGACGACGTCCGCGGAACCGGTGAGGGAAGCGAGCCGTACCGCAGGCGGAAAACGGAGCGCACGCCTGTCGACCAGCTCCTGCCGCGCGAAGTCGACCTGGCGCCACGTGGCGAGGTCGCGCGCGAGCACTCCGCCCACCCCGACGAGCACTGTCGATGCGCCCGGCGCGGCCAGCGCCGCGGCGTTCGACCACCAGCGCATGCAGTCCTCGGTCACGCGCAGCGTCTCGCGTGCGAGCATCCGCTCGCCGTCGAGGAGGAGGATCGCGTGGTACCCGCCGGCCGCGATCGGCTCGGCACCCCGCGTTGCGACGATCAAGGCCGGAGCCGATCCGATGGTCTGCAGTGGATGCTCGCCGTCGGCGACCACGATCCGAACCCCGGGAAACGCGCGGCCCAGTTCTTCGGCCGTGCGGCCTGCACCGACGGTCACCATGCGGAACCGTGCGTGCTCGCAGTTCTCGCACCGCCAGTCCGTGGCGAGGGCGCCGCACCAGCCGCACGCCGGGGTCGCCCCGGAGCGGGCCTGCCCGAGGGGGCCCTCGCACCGATTGCAGCGGGCAGCCTGGTTGCAGTTCGCGCAGGCGAGCAGTGGCGCGTAACCCGGCCGAGCCACCTGGACGAGCACAGGTCCGGACTCCAGCGCCGATCTGGCCGTCTGCCAGGCTGTCGAAGGGATGCGCGCCGCACGGACCGCCGCATCGTTCGCGGCCTGGTTCGCGGTCGGGACCACCTTCGGGCTGATCGCGCGGTCCGGCGCGACGTCGAGCAGCCAGCCGACTTCGACGAGACGCTGCACCTCCACGCTCCGGCTGTGCGCCGCGAAGATGAGCGCGCATCCTTGCAGCTCCTGCCGGACGAGCGCCGCGTCCCGCGCATGCACGTACGGGCTGAGCGGCTCGGCGTGCAGCGGATCCCCGTCATCCCAGACCGCCAGGAGGCCCAGGTCGGATGCAGGGGCGTAGACGGCGGACCGGTTGCCGATCACGATCCGGGGCGATGACAGGGCGGCGAGGAACGCGCGATACCGCTCCGGGTTGGACTGGCGAGCATCCGCCCGTACCACTGCCTCGGGCGGTACGATCGCCCCGAGTGCGGCAGCGAGTTGATCCTGGTCACGATAGTCGGGAACGACGACGATCGAGGAGCGACCGGCGGACCAGCAGACCGCCGCAGCTGTCGCCAGGGTGACCGCCCACTCGCCGACCCACGAGCCGTCGGGAAGCTCGGCGAGTTGAGGCCGGGCCTGGAGGGCGATTCGCTGACCGTCAGCCACCGCGCTCTCGATGCGACCGGCTTCGTAGCCGCGAACGGCCGGCGCAGCGAAAGGCACGCTGGCCGGGCTCTCTTCACTGCGTGTCGCGAGCCAGGTCTTCTCGACGCGCACCTGGCGGCCGGGGACCGCCAGCCTGACGACATCGTTGGCCGTGCCTGCGCTGCGGTCGGCGACCCTGCGGGCGAGTGCCCACACCTCCGGCGACAGCACCGGTACCGGAGAGACGACCGCGTCGATGTCGCTGAGCGTCCCCTCGAACTCCTCATCGGGGAACTCGATCAGGTAGCCGTCCGCGATGCGCCCCGCCGTGCGCAACGGGACCTTGACGCGGACACCCGGGGCAGCATCCGCCAGGAGTGCTTCGGGCACCCGGTAGTCGAAGAGATGATCGAGTTGGGGCAGCGCCGAGTCGATCAGTACGCGGGCGACCCTGCCTGCCGCCGTCACGCCTACAGTCCCGCGGCGGAGCGCAGGTCGTCGACCTTGTCGAGCCGCTCCCAGGTGAAGTCGGGAAGCTCACGGCCGAAGTGTCCGTACGTCGCCGTCTGCGCGTAGATCGGACGAAGAAGGTCGAGCGAGCGGATGATCGCTGCCGGCCTCAGGTCGAAGACCTCGCGGATCGCCCTGATGATCCGCTCGTCAGGGAGGACGCCCGTTCCGAAGGTCTCGACGTAGAGCCCGACCGGAGCCGCCTTGCCGATCGCGTAGGCGACCTGCAGTTCGAGCCGGTCGGCGAAACCTGCGGCGACGGCGTTCTTGGCGACCCAGCGCATCGCGTAGGCGGCCGAGCGGTCCACCTTCGACGGGTCCTTTCCGCTGAATGCTCCCCCGCCGTGCCGGCTGGCGCCGCCGTACGTGTCGACGATGATCTTGCGGCCGGTGAGACCGGCGTCGCCCTTCGGGCCGCCGATCTCGAAACGGCCGGTCGGGTTGATGAGCGTGCGAACGTGCGAGGAGTCGAGGCCGGCGCCGTGCAGGACGGGATTGATGACCTCTTCGATGACTTCGGCCTGCAGCGTCTCGGAGCCGATGCTCGGTGCATGCTGCGTCGAGAGCACGACGGTCTGCACCGTCTTGGGCACGAAGCCTTCGTAGCCCACCGTCACCTGGGTCTTGCCGTCGGGGCGGAGATAGTCGAGTGTGCCGTCTTTGCGGACCTCGGCGAGGCGCTCGGCGAGGCGGTGTGCCAGCCAGATCGGCAGTGGCATGTACTGGGGGGTCTCCGTGGTGGCGTAGCCGAACATGATGCCCTGGTCACCGGCGCCCTGGCGGTCAAGGTCGTCCCCGCTCTGCTCGGCGCGGGATTCGAGGGCGTTGTCGACGCCCTGCGCGATGTCCGGCGACTGGGCGCCGATCGAGACCGAGACGCCGCAGGAGCGCCCGTCGAAGCTCACTTCGGACGAGTTGTAGCCGATGTCGACGATGCGGTCGCGCACCAGGGTCGGGATGTCGACGTACCCGCTCGTCGTCACCTCACCGGCGACGTGCACGAGCCCCGTCGTCACTAGTGTCTCGACGGCGACCCTGCTCGCAGGGTCCTCGGTGAGGAGGGCGTCGAGGATGCTGTCCGAGATCTGGTCGCAGATCTTGTCCGGGTGGCCTTCGGTGACCGATTCGGAGGTGAAGAGGCGCAGTTCAGTCATAGTTGTCCCATGTTCGGGCCCATCCACATCTGGTTTGCGTTAGGCGATGACGTCGAGGATACGATCGGCCACCGACAGCTTGGTGCCGGAGGCCTCCATCACTATATCGCCGCCTCTTTTCAGCACGACGACCTCATTGCTTTCTGTGGCGAAGCCGTGTGACCAGCCGACGTGGTTGAGGATGAGGAAATCGGATCCCTTGGCCTGGAGCTTGTTGCGGCCGAGCTCGACCAGCGCCGACGGGTCCTGCTCGGTCTCGGCTGCGAAGCCGACGACCGTCTGGCCTTCCCGCTTGGCGGCGGCGAGTCCGGCGAGGATGTCGGGGTTCGCAACGAGCTCAAGAGTCAGCCGGTCGCCGACGTCGGACTTCTTGATCTTGTCCGACCTCACTTCGGCCGGTCGATAGTCGGCGACGGCGGCCGCCATCACGACGATGTCGGCCGTTCGGGCGGCCTCGGTGACGGCATCACGGAGCTCGTTCGCCGTTCCGACCTCGATCAGTTGGACGCCCTCCGGCGGCGGGACTTCGAGATGCGCTGCGATGAGTGTGACATCGGCACCACGGGCCTTCGCGGCGACGGCGAGGGCGATGCCCTGCCGGCCGCTCGAGCGATTGCCGAGGAACCGGACAGGGTCGAGCGGCTCACGAGTGCCGCCCGCCGTGATGACGATGCGCCGGCCGGCGAGGTCGTCTCCGCCACGCGTCGGCCGGATGAACTCGCCCGCCCGGCGCCGTTCGGTGAGCGACACGACGGCTGCCGGCTGGGCAGCGGCTGCGGACGCGATGGCCGGAGCGCTCTCGGATGGCGTGGTCTCACGCCCGACGGCGGCGAGGGCCGCGTGCACGATGGTGGCGGGCTCCTCCATGCGACCCGTCCCCGAGTCCCTGCCGGTGAGTTGGCCGACGGCGGGCCCGACGACGATCACCCCGCGTTCCCTCAACGTGGCGATGTTCGCCACCGTGGCCGGGTTCTGCCACATCTCGGTGTGCATCGCCGGAGCGATGACGAGCGGAGCCGTGCTTGCGAGGACGGTGTTGCCGAGAAGATCGTCGGCGAGCCCGACCGCCAGCTTGGCGATGGTGTTGGCCGTGGCAGGCGCTATGACGATGAGATCGGCGGACTGGCCGATGGCGACGTGCCGCACCTCGGCCACGCCTTCGTAGAGGTCGGTCGCGACCGGGTTGCGGCTGATGGCCTCGAGTGTCGGCCTGCCGACGAAACGGAGTGCCGCCTCCGTCGCCACGACATGCACCGAATGGCCCTCAAGGACGAGGCCTCGGATGACGCTGACGGCCTTGTACGCGGCGATGCCGCCGGTTACTCCGACGACGATGGTCAGTCGAGTGCTCACAGCGGCATCCCCTCAGGAAATCGAACGGCTCAGGATGAGGGCCTCTCCGGTCGGCCCGTCGACGCCGCTACTCGACGATCGGCTTGATGACCAGCTTGTCCTCGTTGATCTCGTGAAGCGCAACGGAGAGCGGCTTGTCGTCGATGGTCGAGTCGACGAGCGGCCCGACGTTGTCGAAGAGGCTGCCTTCGTGGAGGTCGGCGTAGTAGTCGTTGATCTGGCGTGCCCGCTTGGATGCGAAGATCACCAGTGCGTACTTGGATTCGACTTTGGCGAGCACATCGTCGATCGGCGGGTCGATGATGCCTTTGAGGTTGGTTGCCATACGTGTGCTGCTCCTTGGTAGAGGTCTGGTCGTCGATCGACGGACGCTGTGAGACGCGCACAGCGAGGCGTCTCGGCCGGACGCGGCGACGGCTATGCGCGCGACGGCGCCGTGCGGATCTTCATCAAGTCTACGACCTCGCGAGCCGCCTCGGCCACGTCGCTGTTCACGACCCGGTAGTCGAACTCGTCCTGGGCGGCCAGTTCGACCTTCGCCGTCTCGAGTCGACGCTGCTGTTCCGCGGAGTCCTCGGTGCCCCGGCCGATCAGCCTGCGCACGAGTTCTTCCCACGTGGGCGGCAGCAGGAAGATGAGCCGGGCCTCCGGCATCGCGGACCGGACGTTGCGCGCGCCCTGCAGGTCGATCTCGAGCAGGACGCTGCGCCCGGAGTCGAGCGCCCGCTCGATCGGCGCACGTGGCGTGCCATAGCGGGAGGCGTTGTGGACGGTCGCCCACTCGAGGAGCTCACCGGCCGCGATCATGCGGTCGAACTCGGCGTCGTCGACGAAGTAGTAGTTGACGCCCTGGACTTCGCCCGGACGGGGCGGTCGCGTCGTCGCCGACACCGAGAGGAGGACGTCGGGATAGTTCTCGCGGATGAAGCCGGCGACGCTGCCCTTGCCCACTGCGGTCGGGCCGGCGAGCACGACGAGTCGGTTGGGGCGCCGCCCGTGGTTGGCGGCCTCCCGGTCGACCAGGTACTCGCGCAATCGCACACGCTGGTGCTTGCCCAGACCACCGAGACGCTTGGCCGGGGAGATCGCCAGCCGTTCGAGCGCCTCGTGCATCTTGGTCGTGCCGATCGCCGGAACGCTGAGCAGGAACTCGGTTACCCGGAGGCGGCCTTCCGTGCCCTCCGGCTCCTCAGCGGACTTGTCGAGAACGGTCAGCGACGAGATCTCACCGTTGGCGATGGTGGTCTTGACGGCCGCGCGGGCACGACGCGCCGCGATCGCCGCGCGTGAAGCGGCCACGCGATCGACGTCGGGCGGGGTCGGGCGATTGCTGCGCTCAGCCACGATCGGACCCCAGTTCGGCGCGGACGAGCCCGGCGCGTTCTGCGACCACCTGGCCGACGCGGTCAGGACCCGCGGACAGGATCGCGCGGGACTCGCTGACGATGGTCGCTGAGGCGTACGAGCCGAAGCGCGCGCGCGCATCCGACAGCTTCGCGCCCTGATGGCCGAAACCGGGAGCGAGCACCGGTGGTGGATTGACCCCGGCGGCAGCGGCTGTGTCGATGCCGTATCGCGCGAGATCGAGGGTCGCTCCGAGGACGACACCGATGGAGCCGAAGGGATGCGCCGACTGGGACTCGTTGAACGCCTTCACACCATCGATGATGGCACGGGAGACCGTCGGTCCGCTGGCGTTCTCCACAGGGACGACGGCCCGCTGGATCGATTCCGCTTCCGGGTTCGAGGTCGCCGCCAGGACGAACAGGCCTTTGCCGTTGGCCTCGGCCAGTTCCATCGGCGCCGCGATCGAGCCGACGCCCTGGAACGCGGAGATGGTCATCGCATCCGCTTCGAGTGGCGCGCCCGGGGTGAGCCACGCCTCGCCGTAAGCCTCGACGCTCGTGCCGATGTCGCCGCGTTTGGCGTCCGCGATGACGAGGATGCCCGCAGCGCGTGCCGCTGCGAGGACATCTTCGAGTGCGGCATAGCCTGCCGCACCGTACCGCTCGAAGAAGGCCACCTGCGGCTTCACGATGCCCGCGCGGCCGGCGACAGCGTCCACGACGCGCAGCCCGAACTCGCGTGTTCCGGAACCGGACTCGTCGAGCCCCCACGCGCGCAGCAGGTGCACGTGCGGATCGATGCCGACGCAGAGGCGGCCGAACTCGTCGAAGACCGACGCCAGCCGGTCTCCGAACGAGGTCGCTCCAGCGGTCACGCGCGCTCCGCCCGGTCCAGTGCGTACTGCTGCAGCGATCGCACCTCGAAGCCTTCGCGGATGGCGTCGATCGACGCGACGGCGGCGCTGAGTTCGGCGATCGTCGTGAACAAGGGCTTGTCACCGGCGACGGCCGCAGCGCGGATCTCGTAACCGTCCGCGCGGGCCGAGCGGCCGCTCGGCGTGTTGATCACGACATCCACTTCGTTGCGGTTGATCAGGTCGACGATCGACGGCGCTTCACCGTCGGGTGCGTCGCTGAACTTCCGGACGACACCTGCAGCGATGCCGTTGCGGTTCAGCACCTCGGCCGTGCCCTCGGTCGCGAGGATGTCGAAACCGAGTTGCTGCAGGCGCAGCACCGGCAGGATGATCGAGCGCTTGTCGCGATCGGAGACGGAGACGAACGCCGTGCCGCCGAGCGGCATCCCGCCATAGGCTGCGGACTGGCTCTTCGCGAACGCCCGCGGGAAGTCCTTGTCGATTCCCATGACCTCGCCGGTCGAGCGCATCTCCGGCCCGAGCACCGAGTCGACGATCTGGCCTTCGCGGGTCCGGAACCGCTTGAACGGCAGCACGGCCTCCTTGACCGCGACCGGTGAGTCCATCGGGATGACGGATCCGTCCTGCACGGGCAGCAGTCCCTCGGCGATCAGCTCGGCGACGGTCTCCCCCACCATGATTCTGGAGGCGGCCTTCGCCAACGGGATGCCGAGCGCCTTCGAGACGAAGGGCACCGTGCGCGACGCCCGCGGGTTGGCTTCGAGCACGTAGAGCACGCCGGCGCCGATCGCGAACTGCACGTTCAGCAAGCCCCGCACGCCGATGCCTTCCGCGATCTTCAGGGTCGCATCGCGGACGCGGTCGATCTCCTGGCGCCCGAGGGTCACGGGCGGGAGTGTGCAGCTTGAGTCACCGGAGTGGATGCCCGCCTCTTCGATGTGCTCCATGACGCCGCCGATGTACAGCGTCTCGCCGTCGTAGAGCGCGTCGACGTCGATCTCGATGGCGTCGTCGAGGAAGCGGTCGACCAGGAGTGGATGGGCGGGGCCGACGATCCCCTGGTTCGCGACGCGCTCGAAGTAGTCCGCGAGCGATGGGCTGTCGTAGACGATCTCCATCCCACGGCCGCCGAGCACGAAGCTCGGGCGGACGAGCACCGGGTAGCCGATCTGGTCGGCGACCGTGACGGCGCCGGCGTAGTCGTGCGCCGTGCCGTTCCTGGGTGCCAGGAGTCCGGCGTTCTCGAGGATCTCGGAGAACAGTCCGCGCTCCTCCGCGAGGTCGATGGCTTCCGGTGTGGTGCCGAGGATGGGCACCCCGGCCGCCTTGAGCCCCTTGGCGAGGCCGAGCGCAGTCTGGCCGCCGAGCTGGACGACCACGCCCACCAGTTCACCGGTCTGGCTCTCCGCATGGATGACCTCGAGCACGTCCTCGAGGGTCAGCGGCTCGAAGTAGAGGCGGTCGCTCGTGTCGTAGTCGGTTGAGACGGTCTCCGGGTTGCAGTTGATCATGATCGTCTCGAACCCGGCCGCGGAGAGCGCGAACGACGCGTGCACGCACGAGTAGTCGAACTCCACGCCCTGGCCGATGCGGTTGGGCCCTGAACCGAGGATGACGACCTTGCGGCGATCGCTCGGCTCGACCTCGGTCTCCAAATCGTAGCTCGAGTAGTGGTACGGCGTGAGCGCAGGGAACTCGCCGGCGCAGGTGTCGACGGTCTTGTATACGGGACGGACGTCGAGGATGTGACGGATCTCGCGCACATCCGCTTCGCCGAAGCCGCGGAGCTGGCCGATCTGCGCATCCGAGAACCCGTGGTCCTTGGCGTACCGCAGCGTGTCGGTGTCGAGGGTCTCGGCGGTGCGGACCAGTTCGGCGATGTCGTTGATGAGCACGATCTGATCGATGAACCACGGGTCGATCTTCGTAGCCTCGAAGACCTGCTCTATCGTCGCACCGAGGCGGAGCGCCTGCTGCACGTCGACGATGCGGCCGTCGGTGGGCGTGGCGATCGACTCGAGCAGCTGCTCCAGCGTGCGCTCCTCCGCTCCCCAGTGGAACGACGAGCCGCGCTTCTCGAGGGAGCGCAGGGCCTTCTGGAGTGCGCTCGCGTAGTTGCGGCCGATGGCCATCGCCTCGCCCACGGATTTCATCGTGGTCGTCAAGGTCGGGTCGGCAGCCGGGAACTTCTCGAAGGCGAACCGCGGGACCTTGACCACCACGTAGTCGAGAGTGGGCTCGAAGCTCGCGGGCGTGACGCGCGTGATGTCATTCGGGATCTCGTCGAGGCGGTAGCCGATTGCGAGCTTGGCTGCGATCTTCGCGATCGGGAAGCCGGTCGCCTTCGAAGCCAGCGCCGAGGAGCGGGAGACCCTGGGGTTCATCTCGATCACGATGACGCGGCCGTTCGCAGGGTCGACGGCGAACTGGATGTTGCAGCCGCCGGTGTCGACGCCGACGGCGCGGATGATGTCGATACCGATGTCACGCAGCTTCTGGTACTCGCGGTCGGTCAGCGTGAGCGCCGGCGCGACCGTGATCGAGTCGCCGGTGTGCACGCCGACCGGGTCGACGTTCTCGATCGAGCAGACGACGACCGTGTTGTCGGCCGTGTCCCGCATCAGCTCGAGCTCGTATTCCTTCCAGCCCAGGATCGACTCCTCGAGCAGCACCTCGCTGGTCGGGCTCTGGTGGATCCCATCGCCGACGATCCGCCGCAGCTCCTGCTCGGTGTAGGCGAATCCCGAGCCGAGGCCGCCCATCGTGAACGAGGGGCGCACGACAAGCGGATAGCCGAGATCCTCGGCGAAACCGACCGCCTCCTCGACCGTGTGCGCGATGTACGAGCGCGCGACCTCTGCGCCGGCCTCGATCACCAGGTCTTTGAAGATCTGGCGATCCTCGCCCTTCTGGATCGCTTCGAACTTGGCGCCGATGAGCTCGACATCGTACTTCTCGAGGATGCCGTGCTCGTGCAGCTGGATGGCCGCGTTGAGCGCGGTCTGGCCGCCCAGGGTCGGCAGGATCGCATCCGGCCGTTCCTTGGCGATGATCGTCTCGATGACCTGCCAGGTGATCGGCTCGACGTAGGTCGCGTCGGCGAAGTCCGGGTCGGTCATGATCGTCGCCGGGTTCGAGTTGACCAGGATGACGCGCACCCCCTCCTCGCGCAGGACACGGCAGGCCTGCGTTCCCGAGTAGTCGAATTCGCACGCCTGCCCGATGACGATCGGCCCGGAGCCGATGACCAGGACGCTCTTGATGTCTTCCCTGCGTGGCATTACTTCGCGTCTCCCTTGGTGCTCAGGACCATGTCCCTGAACCTGTCGAACAGGTAGTTGGCGTCGTGCGGTCCGGCGGCCGCCTCGGGGTGGTACTGGACGCTGAACGCGTTGAGGTCGAGGCAGTTCAGGCCCTCGACGACGTTGTCGTTGAGGCTGAAGTGGCTGACCTCGACCCGGCCGAAGCCCGCCGGAGACTCGATGACGCCCTCGATCGGGGCGTCGACGGCGAATCCGTGATTCTGCGAGGTGATCTCGACACGTCCCGTGGACTTGTCCAGAACGGGCTGGTTGATTCCACGGTGCCCGAACGGGAGCTTGTACGTTCCGAACCCGAGCGCCCGCCCGAGAAGCTGGTTCCCGAAGCAGATTCCGAAATACGGCACCCCAGCGCGAAGGACCTCCTGCAGGAGGGCGACGTGACGATCGGATGCGCTCGGGTCGCCGGGACCGTTCGAGAAGAACAGCGCATCGGGATTCAGGTCGAGCACGTTCCCCGCTGACACCATCTGGGGCAGCACGTGCACCTCGAACCCGCGAGCAGCGAGGTAGTTGAGCGTGGAGGTCTTGACGCCGAGATCGAGGACCGCCACCGATCCGATCCGCTCGCCGACCGCCGGCACAGTGAACGGTTCGGGCGTCGAGACCTCGGCCGAGAGGTTGAGACCCGCCATCTCCGTCCCGCCGCGTACGAGGTCGAGCTGCTCGCCGTCGCTCAGGTCGAAGTCGGAGCCGGAGAAGATCCCCGACCGCATGGCGCCCGCAGAGCGGATGTGGCGGGTGACGGCGCGGGTGTCGATCCCGCTGATGCCGACGACCCCCTGCGCGACCAGATCGTCATCGAGGCTCCGCGTCGCACGGAAGTTCGAGACGATCCGCGACGGTTCGCGCACGATATAGCCGGAGACCCAGATGCGCCGCGACTCCATGTCCTCGTCGTTGGTTCCGGTGTTGCCGATGTGCGGCGCCGTCATGAGGACGATCTGGCCCGCGTACGACGGGTCGGTGAGCGTCTCCTGGTACCCGGTCATGCCCGTGGCGAAGACCGCTTCGCCGAGGGTACGACCCACCGCGCCGTAGGCACGCCCGACATATCGTTTGCCGTCCTCGAGGACGAGGACCGCGGATTCGAAACCAGCCACCTCACACCTCCCTTTCGTTGGTCTGCTCTGTGCCTGTGCTCTCGGGCGCGGCAGGCGACTGCCCCGGCGCCGGAGCCGGCAGGATCTCTTTCACTGCGCCGATGAGCGACGCCCGTTCGGCCGGGTCGATGACCCGGAGGTAGCTGTCGACGCTCGCGCCGCCGCTGGTCGTCCAGGCGATCCAGACGAGGCCGTCCGTCTCGACCACCCGGTCGATCGCCCAGGTTGCGAGACCGATGCCGAGGAGAGCGGATGAGCGCACGAAGACCGCGCGGGCGCCCGTGATGGCCAGGGTGAGCCCATCCGGGGCGACAGTGACCGCAGCGCGTCCCCGGAAGCCGAGATCGGGCATGACGAGTCGCTCGAGCGGTTTGTCGTGGACCGTCGTCGCGACGTAGAGCGTCTCGATCTCGAGGGTCGGGAGCGCTGTCTCACCCTCGGGCACATAGCCGGAGCCGAGGCCCGCGTCGCGCTTCGCGCGCCTCCGCCAGGTGTAGACCATCAGGAACAGAACGAGTGCCGCCACGAGAACCGCGACGAGCGTGGGGCCGAGCCTATCCATCGATCCCTCCGGTCTTGAGTGCTGCGGAAGCGGCGACTTCGTCCGCCGGGCGCACCACGCCGTCGAGGACGGTCGGATAGCCGGAGTGGAACGTCGCGACCACGCGGCCAGGGAGTTCCATGGCGAGGTAGGGCGAGTTGACACCCTTGCCCGTGAGGTCGGCGGTGGAGAAGCTCCGGGTCGCCTGCGGGTCGTACAGGAGGAAGTCGGCGATGGCGCCCTCGACCAGTGGGCCTCCCTGGCCGGAGAACCGGCCGATCGCCGCCGGTGCCGCGGAGAGGACACGCGCGACATCCGTCCAGTCGAGGAGACCGTTCTGGACGACCGCGGCGTGGACGACGGAGAGCGCGGACTCGAGGCCGACCATCCCGAACGCCGCCGCATCCCACTCGCAGTCTTTGGACTCCACGGGGTGCGGTGCGTGATCCGTCGCCACGATGTCGATCGTGCCGTCCGCGAGTCCGGCACGGAGTGCTTCGACGTCCTCGCGGCGGCGCAGGGGCGGGTTGACCTTGAAGCGGGCGTCATAGCCGGCGGCCAGCTCCTCGGTGAGCAGGAGGTGGTGCGGGGTCACCTCGGCCGTGACGTCGATGCCCCGCGCTTTCGCCCAGCGGACGACGTCGACCGAACCGGCGGTGGAGACGTGACAGACGTGCAGTCGGGAGCCCACGTGCTCGGCGAGCAGGACATCGCGGGCGATGATCGACTCCTCGGCGACGGCCGGCCAGCCGGTGAGGCCGAGTTCACCGGACAGTGCGCCCTCGTTCATCTGGGCGCCCTCGGTCAGGCGCGGCTCCTGGGCGTGCTGCGCGATCACACCGTCGAAAGCCTTCACATATTCGAGTGCGCGCCGCATGAGGAGCGGATCCGAGACGCACTTGCCATCGTCGGAGAAGACTCTCACCCGTGCGCGGGAGTCCGCCATCGCTCCGAGCTCGGCCAGCCGCTGGCCCTCGAGGCCGACCGTCACGGCTCCGATCGGGCGGACGGTCGCGTAGCCTGCCCGGTCGCCGAGTGAGAGGACCTGCTCCACGACGCCGGCGGTATCCGCGACGGGCGAGGTGTTCGCCATGGCGAACACCGCGGTGAACCCTCCGGCCGCGGCTGCCCGGGTGCCGGTGAGCACGGTCTCGCTCTGCTCGAACCCCGGCTCGCGCAGGTGCGTGTGCAGGTCCACCAGGCCGGGAAGCGCGAGCAGTCCGGCGGCGTCGACGACCGTCGCACCTGCGGCGCTCACGCCGGTGCCGGATGCGGCGATCCGCCCGTTCTCGACGAGCAGATCGGTCGTGGAGCCATCAGCGAGTGTCGCGCCGCGGATGAGGTGGCGAGCGCGTGCGTTGTCAGTTCCCATTTACGAGTCCTCCCGATCTCCGGACAGCAGGAGGTACAGCGCGGCCATCCTCACAGACACCCCGTTCGCTACCTGTTCCCTGACGGTCGACTGCGGTGAGTCCGCAGCAGCGGCCGAGATCTCCAGGCCCCTGTTCATCGGGCCGGGGTGCATCACAATGCTATCGGGGCGCAGGCGTGCCAGCCGCTCGTCGTCGAGGCCCCAGCGGCGCGCGTACTCGCGGCTGTTCGGGAAGAATGCCGCGTTCATCCGTTCGGCCTGGATGCGCAGCATCATCATGACGTCGGGTCGGCCCGCGTCGATGGCTTCGTCGAGATCGAACCCGATCGCAGCGGGCCAGCCGCTCACATCGACCGGGAGGAGGGTCGGCGGGGCGACGAGCGTCACCCGGGCTCCGAGCGTCTTCAGAAGCCACACGTTCGACCGCGCGACGCGTGAGTGGAGGATGTCGCCGACGATCGTGACTGTCACGCCGTCGAGGTCATGCCCTCGCGATGCCGTGCCGTGCAGCCGCCGGCGCATCGTGAACGCATCGAGGAGCGCCTGGGTCGGATGCTCGTGCGTCCCGTCGCCGGCGTTGATGATGCCGGCATCGATCCAGCCGCTCGACGCCAGCGTGAGCGGAGCGCCCGAACTGTGGTGGCGTACGACCACGGCATCCGCCCCCATGGCGGCCAGGGTCTGCGCGGTGTCCTTCAGGCTCTCGCCCTTCGAGACGCTCGAGCCCTTCGCGCTGAAGTTGATGACGTCGGCAGACAGCCGCTTGGCGGCTGCTTCGAACGAGATGCGCGTGCGCGTCGAGTCCTCGAAGAACAGGTTTACGACGGTCTTGCCGCGCAGGGTCGGGAGCTTCTTGACTTCGCGGCCCTGCACATCCGCCATGTCCTCGGCGACGTCGAGGAGCCGGATCGCGTCCTCGCGACCGAGCCCCTTAGTGGACAGAAGATGCCTCATGCGCGGGCCTCCCCGGTGTCGTCGGGTGAATCGATGGTCACGAATTCGTCGCCGTCGACCTCGGCCAGGCGCACGTTGATGCGCTCGGAGGCTGCGCTGGGAAGGTTCTTGCCGACGAAGTCCGCTCGGATGGGCAGCTCACGGTGACCCCGATCGATCAGGACCGCGAGGCGTACCGCACGTGGCCGCCCGAGGTCGCTCAGGGCGTCGAGGGCTGCACGGATGGTCCGGCCGGAGAACAGCACGTCGTCGACCAGGACGACCGTCTTTCCGTCGATCGGGCCGGGCAACGAGGTGGGAGATGGAGCTCTGGTGGGATTGCGCGACAGGTCGTCCCGGTACATCGTCACGTCAAGGGCGCCGACAATGGACTCCCCCGTGCCGGGTTCGATCCGCTCGATGGATTCCGCGATCCGGCGCGCGAGCGCGACACCACGTGTCGGGATTCCGAGGATCACGAGATCGCGTCTCCCCCGGTTGGACTCCAGGATCTCGTGAGAGATCCGAGTCAACGCCCGGGTGATGTCAGCCTGCTGGAGCACAGTGCGCACCGTCATGCCGACCCCCTTTCCCGCCTCACAGGACGGCTCTTAAAGGATGTCTACCTCGAACGAGCATAGTGGGTCGGGCGGGATCGTGTCAGTGTGCCTCGAGGAACGCGGAGAACGCTGTGTCGTCCGTGATGCTCCCGCTGTACGAGATGCCGTTGACCAGCACGGTGGGAGTGCCCTTGATCTGCGTGATGTCGGCATCCTTGATCGGGCCAGCGAGCGCATGGCGGGTGATGGACTGCGCCCACGCCTGGTTCGCTCCAGTGGCGACGCACGACGAGATGTCCGGTACCCCGAGTGCGGTGGCCATGGACATTAGCTTCTTGTCCGTGAGGCCGTCGCTGCCCTCCTTGGGCTGGTTCTTGTACAGCGCAGTGAGGTAGTCGATTGTCGAATCGGGCGCCGACTCGGCGACGCAGGTCAGCGCGGCGGCGGCCCGGCTCGAATACGCCGTGCCGTGCGACGACGGGTCGAGGAAGGTGAGCGGGTGCAACCGCAGGCTGATGCTGCCGGCGGCGACCTCTTTCGCCAGCGTGGGGCCGTTCGTCAGCTCGAACTCCTGGCAGTACGGGCACAGCGGATCGAAGTAGACGTCGACGGTCTTCGCTCCGCTGCCGGCCCGGATGTAGCCGTCGTCGAACCGAACCGCACCGCTCGTGCCGGTCGGCACGGGAACTGTGGAGGTGGGCGTGCCGGCGGCCGTCGAGCAGCCGGCGATGCCGACGCCGATGGTGACGACGAGCAGCGCGCCGCCGACCGCCGCCAGAGAGCGGGTGAGCCGGTTGCGGCGTCGGGCCATGCGGATGCGTCTCCTCCGGTTCGGATCGCGGTCGGCTAAGCCGATTTGGTCTGGGCGATCTTCGCGAGCAGTCCGTTGATGAACCCGGCCGAGTCATCGGTCGAGAGCACCGTGGCGGACTCGACGGCCTCGGAGATCGCGACGCCGTCAGGGACCTCGTCGTTGAACACGACCTCCCAGACGCCGATCCGGAGGATCGCGCGGTCCACCACCGGCATGCGCGCAAGGGTCCAGCCCTGCGCATACGTCTCGATCAGTTCGTCGATCTCGTCACCGTTGTCGATGACGCCGTCGACGATCTCCCTGGCGTAGAGCCAGGAGGCCTCACGCTGCGGCTCGCTGGCCGCACGCTCGGCTTCGGTGGCGAGCGCCTGGTTCAGCGGGATCTGGCGCAGGTCCGCACCGTACAACACATCGAGCGCTCGCTTGCGCGCCTTCGTCCGTGCACTCATCGCGTTCGCGGTCAGTCGTTGACGCGGCCGAGGTAGTCCCCGGTGCGCGTGTCGACCTTGACCTTGGTACCGGTCTCGAGAAAGAGCGGCACCTGGATCTGGTAGCCGGTCTCGACGGTGGCAGGCTTCGTGCCGCCGGTCGAGCGGTCGCCCTGGAGGCCGGGCTCGGTGTAGGTGATCTCGAGGGTCACGGAGGCGGGCAGCTCGACGTAGAGCGGCTCGCCGTCGTGCAGCGCGACGGTGACCGACTGGTTCTCGAGCATGAAGTTCGAGGCATCGCCGACGACGACGCCGGAGACGGTGAGCTGGTTGTAGTCGGAGACGTCCATGAACACGTAGCCGTCACCGTCCTGGTACAGGTACTGGAAGTCGCGGCGGTCGACGTTGGCGGTCTCGATCTTCGCGCCGGCGTTGAAGGTACGGTCGACGGTCTTGCCGCTGGTGACGTTCTTCAGCTTGGTGCGCACGAACGCACCGCCCTTGCCGGGCTTGACGTGCTGGAACTCGATCACCGTCCACAGCTGGCCGTCCATGTTGAGGACGACGCCGTTCCGGATGTCAGCGGTTGAAGCCATGCGAGAGTATTCCGATCGATTGAGGAAGCGTGAGGTGGGCCGGCGGCGACACGAACGCCGGCAGCCGACGATGGACCCTGGCCCACGGTGGGTGCCGGATGCCCGGCGACCACAAGAGATTCTAGTTGTCAGACCGGGTTTCGGCGAATAAAGGCGAGTGCGAGGCGGTACGACTCGAAACCGAAGCCTGCGATCACGCCCGTCACGACCGGGCTCAGCACACTGGTGTGCCGGAATTCCTCGCGCGCGTGCGGGTTCGAGATGTGAACCTCGACCACGGTGATCCCGGCCTTCGAGACCATCGAGACCGCGTCCTGCAGCGCATACGAGTAATGCGTCCACGCTCCGGCGTTCAGGATGACGGGCGTCCGTTCGTCGACAGCAGCGTGCAGCCAGCCCAGCATCAGCCCTTCATCATCCGTCTGGCGCAGGTCGATGGTGAGCTCCGGCGCATCCGACGCGAGAAGAGACCGCAGGTCATCGAGTGTCGCGGAACCGTAGATCTCGGGCTCCCGGGTGCCGAGGCGGCCGAGGTTCGGTCCGTTCAGGACGAGGACTGTGCTCATGGCGAATCAGCCTACTGGCGCTTCGCCGGGGGCGAGCGGACGCACACGCACCGCGGACCACGTGTCGTCGACGGCGACGTTGCTGTTCGGCCGCCAGCCGAACGCGGGCGACTCGCGGATGATCGTGTCACGGTTCAGGTCGACCCTGTTCGCCTTCGGATAGCAGAACCAGACGGCGCGGGCCGGTTCGAGGCCGGGCAGCTCCGAGGCGAAACGCTCCAGGAGCTCGGCCCTGCTGGTCACGAAGACGATCACGACGGCCGCTTCCGCTGCGGACCCGCGCGAGAACTCGGCGCCATCCGGCAGTGCGCCGGGCCGGGCCGCGTCGCCATCCGATGCCCCGACCACTGCGACCGTGTCGCCCGGCTTGATCTGCAGCTTCTGCGCGACAGTGCGTTCCGTCATCGTCAGGAGCCGATCTCCTGGTATGCGGCGAAGAGGAGGCTGGCGTCCGGACCGGCGAGCACCGTCGGGCGTGCGACGTCGTCGAGCACGATGAATCGCAGCATGCTGCCACGGGCCTTCTTGTCCCGCTGCATCGTTGCCAGCAGGGTCTGCCAGCGCCCGAGCGGGTAGGTCACCGGCAGGCTCAGGGATTCGAGGATGCGCTTGTGGCGGTCGGCGACCTCGTCCGAGAGCCGTCCGCTCAGGCGGGCGAGTTCCGCCGCGAACATCATGCCGACGGCGACCGCGGCGCCGTGACGCCACTGGTACCGTTCCGCGTGCTCGATCGCGTGGCCCAGCGTGTGACCGTAGTTGAGGATCTCGCGAAGTCCGCTCTCGGTGAAGTCCTCGCCGACGACCCGCGCCTTGATGCCGATCGAGAGTTCGACGAGCCGGCGGAACTCGGGAGCGCGCGGATCCGTCGCACGGTCCACATCCGCTTCGATGATGTCGAGGATCTCAGGGTCGGCGATGAAGCCGCATTTCACCACCTCGGCGAAGCCGGCGAGGATCTCGTTGCGCGACAGCGAATCGAGAGTGTCGAGATCGGCAACGACCGCGGCAGGAGCGTAGAACGACCCGACCAGGTTCTTGCCCTCGGCGGTGTTGATGCCGGTCTTGCCGCCGACCGACGCATCCACCATGCCGAGAAGGGTCGTGGGCACCTGCACGAGGCGCACCCCGCGCAGCCAGGTCGCGGCGACGAAACCGGCCAGATCGGTGACCGCGCCGCCGCCGAAGCCGATGACCGCATCCGAG
Organism: Leifsonia sp. Ger2509; assembly: GCF_055231915.1. Classification (NCBI taxonomy): domain Bacteria; kingdom Bacillati; phylum Actinomycetota; class Actinomycetes; order Micrococcales; family Microbacteriaceae; genus Leifsonia; species Leifsonia sp. Ger2509. The sequence goes on along the minus strand of NZ_JBUYVB010000003.1, from coordinate 292,440 downwards.
CGGGTGAAGTCGGCCTGCCCGAGCACCTGCCAGCAGAACGCCGCCACCTCGACCCGCTTGCCGGCCTCGGCGTCGGGGATCTCGGCCAGCAGCACTTCGTACTCCCCGATCAGGGATTCGCGCAACTCCGCGGCGGCCGCGCCCAGCGTCGGCGGATGCACGATCAGGACCTTCTGCACGCCGGGACCCAGATGGACGCCCAGCGAGCTCAGGAGCCCACGGCCGACCAGGACGGGATATGGATGTTCCCCCGGGACGATGATCTCCGTGGCGCTGTCGAGTGGTTCGGTCATCGGATTCCTTCCACCCAGCGGGCGATGTCTTCGACGACGGCGTCGAGCGGACGCGTCGACGTGTCGATGGTGTAGTCGGCGAGGGATGCGTACAACTCGGCCCTGCTGTCCACGAGCGCCTGCCACGAGGCGATATCGGTCACGAGCGGCCGCTTCGCGTTACCGATCCGGGCTGCTACGGCCTCGGGGCTCACGGTGAGCAGGATGACGGAGGCGGCCGCGAGGTCCGCGCGTGTCTCCGGATCCAGCACGGCACCCCCGCCGAGCGAGACGACGGCGTGGGCGCTCAGCGCACGGGCGACGGCCTCGCGCTCCAGTCCCCGGAAGTACGGTTCCCCGAACTCGGCGAAGATCTGGGGTATGGGACCATGTTCGGCGACGATCTCATGGTCGGTGTCGATGAACGCTCGCCCCAACCGGACCGCCAGTCGCTTGCCGATCCTGGTCTTGCCGGCCGCAGGCGGACCGATGAGGACGACGGTCACGGAGCGTACGGTGCCGACAGGCGCGCCGTCGCGAGATTGGCCGGGATCGCGTCGAGGTAGGCAGCGAGATTGCGGCTCGTCTCGGCGACCGAATCTCCTCCGAACTTCTCGATGACGGAGTTGGCGAGAACGAGGGCGACCATCGCCTCCGCGACGACGCCGGCCGCCGGAACCGCACAGACGTCGGAGCGCTGGTGGTGTGCGGGCGCCGCCTCGCTGGTCGCGACGTCGACCGTCCGGAGCGCGTGCGGAACGGTGGCGATCGGCTTCATTCCCGCCCGGACCCGCAGGACCGTCCCGGTGCTCATTCCGCCTTCGGTTCCGCCCGCTTTGTCGCTGGTCCGGGTGATCTCTCCCCCGGCCTGCACGAGCTCGTCGTGCGCCTGCGAGCCGCGACGGGTCGTCGTGAGGAAGCCATCGCCGACCTCGACTCCCTTGATCGCCTGGATCCCCATGAGGGCTGCAGCGAGCTGCGAGTCGAGTCGGCGGTCCCAGTGCACGTGCGAGCCCAAGCCGGGCGGCAGTCCGTACGCGAGGACCTCGACGACGCCGCCGAGGGTGTCGCCTTCCTTGTGCGCATCATCGACTTCTGCGACCATCCGTTCGGAGGTCTCCGGGTCGAAGCAACGAAGCGGATCCGCGTCCAGGGCCGCGACGTCGGACGGCAGCGGGAGCGGAGTGTCCTCAGGGACACGGATCGGACCGATCGCCAGCGTGTGGCTGACGAGGGTGATGCCCAGCTGCTCGAGGAACGACCGGGCGACGGCGCCGAGCGCGACCCGTGCGGCGGTCTCGCGTGCGCTCGCACGCTCCAGGACCGGACGGGCCTCGTCGAAACCGTACTTCTGCATCCCGACGAGGTCGGCGTGGCCGGGCCGCGGCCGGGTGAGCGGTGCGCCCCGCCCGCCGGAGAGCTGTGCGGGGTCCACTGGCTCCGGGCTCATCACGTCGACCCATTTCGGCCACTCGGTGTTCCCGATGCGGACAGCGACGGGGCTGCCGAGGCTGTAACCGTGCCGCACGCCTCCGGAGAGCGCGAGTTCGTCCTGCTCGAACTTCATCCGGGCGCCACGGCCGTAGCCGAGCTTGCGGCGGGCAAGGTCGGCCCGGATGCCATCGAGCGCCACGGGCACGCCGGCGGGCAGGCCCTCGAGGATTGCGATGAGTTCCGGGCCGTGAGACTCTCCGGCGGTCAGCCAACGAAGCATGGTATCGATTCTGGCACAGCGGATGCGCCCGGAATTCCGGTCCGGCGCAGCGGCGCGACGCTACTGCTCGTCCTCGTCGGTCCGCTCGAGGGGCTGGCCGGTCGCATCGATCCCGACGGCCTCGAGCATCGCTGCGAGCACCTCTTCTTCGTTCTCGAGCGGCTGGAGCGGATCGCCCCCGACGAAGATCCTGACCTGGAGAAGTGCCTGGTGCGTGAGCATTGCGAGCCCGGAGACGACGCTTCCGCCCACCGCTGTCCAGGCCTGTGCGAGCGAGCTCGGCCAGGGGTCGTATGAGACGTCGAGCAGTGTAGCGCGGCGGCGCGTCGAGTCGGTGAAGAGAATCTCGTTCGCCGCGCCGGCAGGGAGCGTGCTGACGACGAGGTCCGGCACATCGAGTGTGCGGTCGGCCTGACCGAGCGAGCGGATCTGGATCATCAGTCCGAGTGAGTGCGCGAGGGGCTCCAGCCAGATGCTCCGCTCCAGCGAGCGGGCGGCGACAACCACCTTCTCCGCGCCGAGTTCCGCAGCGGCGACCATCGCGGATGCGGCTGTCGCGCCACCGCCGAGGATGAGCACGTAGCGGGCGGTGGTGAGTCCGGATGCTGCGAGGGCGCGGACGATGCCCGCGACATCCGTGTTGAACCCGCGGATCACCACGGAGGTGCCGTCGTGTTCGTCCGTGACGTCGTGTTCGTCGACGGCCGCTGTTGCCTCGTCGCCGTCGAGCGCGGCGACCGCCGACTCCGACTCGTCGAAGAGCACGGTGTTCGCCGCGCCGGTGGTCGTCGCGACCCGGTCGACGTCGTTGAGGATGGGGATGACGGCCTGCTTGAGCGGCATCGTCAGGGACAGGCCGCGCCACTCGGCATCGCGGGCGCACGCGTCGATGAACCCGGGCAGCGCCTCCTCGGTGACCTCGACGGCCTCGTAGGTCCAGTCCAGCCCCAGGGCCGCGTATGCGGCTGCGTGAAGGACCGGTGACTTGGAGTGCGCGATCGGCGACCCCAGCACGGCGAGCCGGCGGGCGGCGGCGAGTTCGTCATCCGCCGGTGCTTCGAGCTCGGCTTCGAGTTCTTCGGCTTCGTCGAGTTCGGCCGGTTCGGCACCATCGTCGGCAGCGTCCTCGCCGACCGCGACGGACGCGACGCCTTCGGCCTCGTCGTCGAGTACCTCGACCTCTTCGAATTCGCTCACCTCGGCAACGATGTCCGCTTCCACGAGTTCGTCGATGCTCTCATCCGCCGCGGGGCCGTGCGCAACGGGCGTCACGGTGTCGGCCGGCTTGTCGCTGTTGCTATCCATACCCGGGGTTGTCCCTCATCCATTGCTGCCATTTCTCGACGGCAGCGTCGTGTTGTGCCTGCGTGGTCGAGAAGATCGTCTCACCGGTCTTGAGGTTCCAGGTGACGAAATACATCCACGTTCCGGCCGCCGGGTGAAGTGCTGCGTTGATCGCCAGGTCGCCGGGGTTGGAGATCGGCCCCACCGGCAGTCCCTCGTGGACGTACGTGTTGTACGGGTTGGAGGCATCCGCACGTTCCGCGTCGGTCGTCGTCACCGTATCCGTGTGTCCGGTCCCATAGGCGACCGTCGCGTCCGACTGCAGCTTCCAGCCCTGTGCGAGCCGGTTCAGGAACACACGGGAGACTTTGGGGTAGTCGGGGGCGAGCCCTGCCTCACGCTGGACGATCGAGGCGAGCACGACCGTCTTCCAGCGGTTTGCCGGTGCGACGCCGGCATCGTCGAGGGCCGTGAAGCTGCGGTCGACGAGTGTCTTGATCACGTCGTGCGCGCTCGTGCCCGGCGTGAACTTGTAGGTGGCCGGAAAGAGGAATCCTTCGAGCGTCTTCGCCTCAGCGGGAACGCCGTAACTCGCGACATCGGCGGCCGCCTTCTGCAGGTCGGCGAGCGGGAGCTTCGTCGCATCGGCGAGTAGAGGGAGGATGTCCTTCTCGGCCGTGCCCTCGGGGATGACCGCCGTTTGGTCGACACGCGATTTCGGATCCTCGAGCATCGTCAGGGCCGCCTGCGCGCTCATCTGTTTCGCGAGGCGGTATGCGCCCGGCTGGAACACCGGCTCAGGATGCTGCTTCAGAAGGAGGCTGTAGAACGCGTCGAACGTCTTGGTGACGCCGCCCTTCTGCAGCGTCGTCGCGATATCGGAGCCGTTGTCCCCGCTCTTGATCGTGATCAGCACCTCGCCCGTTCCTGACCCTGTGTAGTCGTTCGGCTCGAAGCTCGCGATGATCTTCGCGACCTGGGGCTGGAAGATCGCGTAGGCGGTTCCCGCCAGCCCTCCCAGGACGGCCAGGACGACGATGGTGACCCACAGCGGCTTCAGGCTCCGCTTCTTCTTGCTGGGCTTCTGGTGCGAGACGTAGTGCTGCTGGCGCCATGCGAGCGGGGATTCGTGGTGCTGCGCGGGCATCGTCTCTGGCGGAGCGAGCGGGGTCGCCTCACGGTCTGACATGTCCACCCCGGCACGCGCGCGCCGGGCTTCGGCCTCGCGTGCCTCCCGGCGGGTGAGGGGCTGGCCGGCGGGCGGCGCAGCCGCGATCTCGGGCGCATCACCGGCATCGGATTGGAACAGCGCGTCGAACGCGTCGAGTTCGTCGCGGGCGCCGTCATCCGGCGCGACCGGGCCACTGTGCCCAGGCGTAGGAGGATTGTGCGACACGCTAGATTCCAATGTTCGGTTCGACGAGGGTGCCCGGCGGACGACCCGCGGCACGCTCCGCATCGAGGGCGTGCTGCAGAATGATGGTGGCAGCGACCTGGTCGACCACCGGCCGTGCACTTTTCGAGTTCTTGCCCGACGCCCGGAGTGCCGCGTGGGCGGACACCGTCGACAACCTCTCGTCGACCAGCCGCACGTCGGCTTCAAGGTCGGTCGCCAGCGTTCTGGCGAAATCGACCGCATCGCCGGTGGATGCAGTGTGAGCGCCAGAAAGTGCGAGCGGAAGTCCGACGATAACCTCGAAAGCTCCGAGTTCAGTCACAATCCCTGCGATCCTCAGGCGATCCGCACCATCCTCGGAGCGAGCGACCGTCTCGACCGGCGTGGCGAGCATGCCATGGAGGTCGGAGCGGCTCACGCCGATCCGAACCTTGCCGACGTCGATGCCGACACGCACGCCTGACCGCACTGAGGCCCCTATCCCGCTATCGCCTGGGTCACGGCAGCGAGGGCTGCAGGGATGGCATGGGGATCGGCGCCGCCGCCCTGGGCGAGGTCGTCCTTGCCGCCTCCGCCGCCTCCGAGAACACCCGCGGCGACGCGCGCGAGGGCACCGGCCTTGACACCGGCATCGCGTGCCGCCTGGTTCGTCGCGACGATGACGACCGGCTTCTCGGCGATCTCCGCGGCCAGGGCGATGACGGCCGCATCGGATCCGAGGCGTTCGCGCACCGTGGTGACGAGCAGGCGCAGATCGTCGCTCGAATTGAGCTTGCCCGCGTCCTGGGCGACGAGGCGCACGGGACCGTGGTGCGCAGCAGAGTCGAGGAGGGCCGGAACCTTGTCGAGCACGGCTCGCGCCTCGAAGGCGGCGATCCGCTTCTCCGCCGTTTTCAGGCTCGCGACCAGGTCGGCGATCTTTTCGGGCAGTTGCTCCCGCGGGGTCTTCAGGCTTCCGGAGAGCTGCGACACGATCGCTCGCTCGGCGGCGAGATCACGGAACGCTTCGATACCGACCAGTGATTCGACCCGCCGATTCGTCGAACCGACCGAAGACTCGCTCACGAGGTTGATCATTCCGATCTCGGCGCTCGAGACGACGTGCGTTCCGGCGCAGAGCTCGCGCGACCATGGGCCGCCGATGTCGACGACACGCACCGTCTCCCCGTACTTCTCGCCGAAGAGGGCCATGGCACCCAACGACTTCGCCTGCGCGAGGGGCATCTCGCGTGTGACCACCTCGAGGTTGTCGCGGATCGCGTTGTTCGAGATCTCTTCGATCTCGGAGCGCGTGTCGGCCGAGAGGCCCTGGTTCCACGAGAAGTCGAGTCTCAGATAGCCCGCCTTGTTGTACGACCCGGACTGGTGAGCGTTGGGGCCGAGCACCTGCCGGAGGGCCGCGTGGATGATGTGCGTGCCCGAGTGCGCCTGTCGAGCACCCCGACGGTAATCCCGGTCGACGACGCTGGTCGCCGGCGACCCGACACCGACCTCGCCGCTCCGCACCTGGACGGTGTGACTGATCAGACCCTTCACGGGCTTCTGGACGTCGAGGACCTCGAGTTCGTAGCCGGGGCCGACGATGAGCCCGGCGTCGGCATCCTGGCCGCCGGATTCCGCGTACAGCGCGGTGGCTCCGAGGATGACCTCGGCGACCTGGCCGGCAGCGGCCGAGCGCACGGACTCGCCGTCCACGATCAGCCCGAGCACTGTCGACTCCGTCTCGAGCTCGGTATAGCCGGTGAAGACGGTCTCACCGAGCGAACGGAATGTGCTGTAGACCGAGAGGTCTGCCAGCGCGGTCTTCTTCGCCTTCGCATCCGCCTTCGCACGAGCGCGCTGGCCGGCCATGAGCGAGTCGAACGCCTTACGGTCGACGCTAAGCCCCGCCTCCTCGGCCATCTCCAGAGTCAGGTCGATCGGGAAGCCGTAGGTGTCGTGCAGGAGGAACGCCGTGTCACCCGCGAGCTCCGACTTGCCAGCGCGCTGGGTGTTCGCGACTGCGGTGTCGAGGATGCCTGTACCGCTTGTGAGCGTACGCAGGAATGCTTCCTCTTCTGCGAAGGCCAACCGCGAGATACGCGTGAAGTCTGAAGCGACCTCGGGGTAGGCGGCAGCCATCGCATTTCGCGAGGTGGCGAACAGCTCGGGGAACGTCGCGGTCTCGACGCCCAGCAGTCGCATCGACCGCACTGTGCGCCGGAGAAGTCGGCGCAGGATGTAGCCGCGACCCTCGTTCGACGGCGTGACGCCGTCGGACATGAGCATGAGGGCGCTGCGCACGTGGTCGGCGATGACGCGGAGCCGCACATCGTCCTCGTGAACGGCGCCGTAGGTCTTACCTGCCAGGTCGGCGGCACGATCCAGCACGGGCCGAACCTGGTCGATCTCGTACATGTTCTCGACGCCCTGTTTGAGGAACGCGACGCGCTCGAGGCCCATGCCCGTGTCGATGTTCTTTCGTGGAAGGTCGCCGAGGATATCGAAATCGGCCTTGCCGGTTCCCTCGCCACGCAGGTACTGCATGAAGACCAGGTTCCAGATCTCGACGTAGCGGTCGTCGTCCGTCGCAGGTCCACCATCGATGCCGTATGCAGGCCCGCGGTCGAAGAAGATCTCGGAGCACGGACCCGCCGGACCGGGCTGCCCGGTCGACCAGTAGTTCGTGTCCTTGCCGAGGCCCTGGATGCGCTCGTCGGGCAGCCCGGCGATACGGCGCCAGATCTCTCGGGCTTCGTCGTCGTCTTCGTAGACGGTGACCCAGAGATCCTTGGGCTCGAAGCCCAGGCCGCCGTCGGCCTCACTCGCGGTCAGGAGCTCCCACGCGTAGGTGATCGCCTGTTCTTTGAAGTAGTCGCCGAACGAGAAGTTGCCGCACATCTGGAAGAACGTGCCGTGGCGCGGTGTCTTGCCGACCTCTTCGATGTCGTTCGTCCGGATGCACTTCTGAACGCTCGTCGCGCGCGGGAACGGCGCGGGGACGAGCCCGGTCAGGTAGGGAACGAAAGGGACCATGCCTGCAACGGTGAAGAGCAGCGATGGGTCGTCGCTGACCAGCGAAGCGGAAGGAACGACGGTGTGGCCGCGGGCAGCGAAGAAATCGAGCCAGCGCCTGTGGATTTCGGCAGTCTGCATGGGTTCCGGTAGGTAGAAGGGGGTGGGCAGGGTCGAGGGGCCGGACTAGGCCTCGGCGTCTTCGATCGCGGAGCGCAGTTCGGCCTCGCGCTTGCGGTAACCGTCGGAGACGGCCTCCCCGAAGTCGCGTGCTTTCTTGTCGAGCTCGGAGAAGAACTGCTTGCCCTGAGGGGTTTCATTGACCTTGTGCGCCACGGCGAAACCGATCGCTATGCCGACGACGAGCCACAGAAAACTCTTCATGGTGATTTACTCCCTGGTGAATGAGGCGTCGTTCGCGAACGGAACGCCTCGGGTCAGTTTAGTGCGTGCTTCCGCGCTTCTGCCGGGAGCCGGGACGAGCTGTGGAATCAGCCGGAGCACCTTTGCCTGCACCCGCAGTCGCCCGGAAAGCGGCCCGGACCGCCGCGCTGAATCCGGCGAGCTTGATGAGCGGACCGCCCACCGTCGCAGCGAACAGCGCCACGAGCGCAGAGACGTTGCCCGTGACATCTGCAACGTTCTTGGTGATCACGTCAACCCGGGCGAGCTGCTTATTGGTCTCCTGGATCGTCGTCGCGGTCTCCTCGAGGATCGGAGTGAGCCCGTCGCTCGCGTCCTTGATGGCCGAGCGGGTCTCGTCGAGCACGCGCCCGAGTTTGACCAGCGGCAGGGCGATGAACCCCACGAGGACGGCGAAGACCACCGCCGCGATGAGCCCTGCGATGTCGCCACCGGTCACGAGTCCACCATCCATTCCGCCAACGGCATATTACGGGATCGCCCGTCCTAAACGCATGAAGCGGGCCACCCCGAGGTGACCCGCTCCCTAGCGTAGACGCAAGTTATCGAGCTGCGTAGTACTCGACGACGAGCTGGACCTCGCACGTGACCGGAACCTCGGCACGCTTCGGGCGACGCACCAGGCGCGCGTGAAGCTTGTCGAGCTCGACCTCGAGGTAGGCCGGAGTCTTGGGCAGGACATCGACGTGACCGCCGGCAGCCGCGACCTGGAAGGGCTCGGTGCCCTCGCTGCGCGCCTTGACGTGGATCAGCTGACCCGGCTTGACACGGAACGACGGACGGTCGACGAGCTTTCCGTCGACGAGGATGTGACGGTGCACGACCATCTGGCGGGCCTGTGCGGTCGTGCGGGCGAAGCCGGCACGGAGCACGAGAGCGTCCAGACGCATCTCGAGGAGCTCGACCAGGTTCTCACCGGTCAGGCCCTGGGTGCGACGGGCCTCTTCGAACGCGATGCGGAGCTGCTTCTCACGGATGCCGTACTGCGCGCGCAGACGCTGCTTCTCGCGCAGACGAACGGCGTAGTCGGAGTCGGCCTTGCGCTTGGTGCGGCCATGCTCGCCGGGAGCGTACGGACGCTTCTCGAGGTACTTGGCGGCCTTCGGGGTCAGGGCGATGCCCAGCGACCGCGACAGGCGGGTCTTGCTACGGGTACGTGACTTGGTAGACACGAGTTCCTTTCGGTTGTCTCTCTAACGGTGTGAATGCAGGCACACAGGATCGTCCTGCAGTATTAGAGGGATGCTGCCAGGGAAGCCCGGCTACTGGGCCTTTCCCTTCGAGAACGTATGTCGACGCAGCCGCACGCGACACCCGCTTCTAGGCTGGTCGATTCTAGCAGATCGCCGTCAGCGTCCGCGCACGATGCGGCGGAGCTTGGCGAGCCGAGCGGAGACGTCGCGTTCATTACCGTGCTCTGTCGGCTCGTAGTAGACGGCGTTCTTGAGTTCGTTCGGAAGATACTGCTGCTGCAGGACACCGAGTTCGTCGTCGTGTGGGTACTTGTAGCCCTTGCCGTGGCCGAGTCGTTTCGCACCGGGATAGTGCGCATCTCGCAAGTGCTTGGGGACCCGTCCCATCGTTCCGGCCCGAACGTCGGCGATCGCTTTGTCGAGGGCCATGTATGCGGCATTGGACTTCGGAGCCGTCGCCAGGTGCACGACTGCCTGGGCGAGCGGGATGCGCCCCTCCGGCATCCCGATCAGCTGCACCGCATCCGCTGCGGCCACCGCGATCACCAGCGACTGGGGGTCTGCCATCCCGATGTCTTCGGATGCGAGCACGATGATGCGCCTGGCGATGAATCGTGGGTCCTCCCCCGCCTCGATCATGCGCGCGAGGTAGTGGAGGGAGGCGTCGACGTCGGAGCCGCGCACCGACTTGATGAAGGCGCTGATCACGTCGTAGTGCTCGTCGCCGTTGCGGTCGTAGCGCAGGAGCGCGCGGTCCACCGCCAGCGCGACGAGCTCCGCCGTGATGACCGGCTTCTCCGATGAGGTCGCGGGCGTCGACGTCGCTGCTGACACGGACGCTGCTTCGAGAGCGGTCAGGGCACGTCGTGCATCGCCGGACGCGAGCCGGATGATCGCTGCCCGCGCATCCGCCTCGAGGACGAAGTGATCGCCCAGGCCGCGCTCATCGGTGACGGCGCGATCGACGACAGTTCCCAGGTCGTCGTCGCTAAGCGTTTCGAGCGTGAGGAGGAGCGAGCGTGAGAGCAACGGCGAGATCACCGAGAACGACGGATTCTCCGTGGTGGCCGCCACGAGGATGACCCAGCCGTTCTCGACACCGGGCAGCAATGCGTCCTGCTGGGCCTTCGTGAAGCGGTGGATCTCGTCGAGGAACAGCACGGTCGAGATGCCGTAGAGGTCGCGCGTGGAGAGGGCTTCGTCCATAACCTGCCGAACGTCGCGCACCCCGGCGGATACGGCTGACAACTCGACGAACCGACGGCCGGAAGAATGGGCGATCGCCTGGGCCAGCGTGGTCTTTCCCGTGCCCGGCGGACCCCACAGGATGACGGAGACCGAGCCGCGCTCGCCCGTCGTGTCTGATGCGAGGCTCACCAGCGGAGACCCGGGAGTCAGCAGATGTCTCTGCCCGGCGACCTCGTCGAGACTCTTCGGTCGCATGCGGACGGCGAGCGGAGTCGCTCCGCTTCGGAGCCCCGGCTGCGCATCGACCATGGGTCAAGGCTAGTTGCTTCCGCCGACACGCCTGACGCCACGATCCACGGCCGCATTTGGCCGTCATAGCTCGGTCGCATAAAGTTCATCTGAGGTCCAGCGCTGTGGCGCGTCGACCGAAGACTCCCCCCCGCACGACGGCGCGCCCCCTCGGAGGATTTCACGTGGCACCGAACAAGCAGAACGACCGCGAAGCGCGCCAGGCGCGCGAGCGGCTGAGGGCCTACCAGGCGCGCCAGACCGTCCACGAGGCAAAGGCCAAGCGCCGGGTGCGCGATAACTGGCTCGCCGGCATCGGCGTGCTCGTCGTCGTCGTTCTCGCCGTGCTCACCCAGCTGCTGTACTTCAACAGCGGGCCGGGCAAGCCGGTCGCCAGCCCGTCGCCGTCAGCATCTGCCGCCGCGTACACGCTGCCGCCGAAGACTCTCGCCGCAAACCGCCAGTGGACCGGCACGATGACGATCAACAGCATCCCGCTCGCGATCACTCTCGACGGTGCCAAGGCGCCCCAGGCGGTCTCCTCCACTATCGCTCTGAGCCAGAAGGGCTTCTACAACGGCCTGACCTGCCATCGCTTGACCACGTCGGGTATCTATGTGCTCCAGTGCGGCGATCCGAAGGGTGACGGCTCTGGCGGCCCGGGATACACGTACGGACCCGTCGAGAACGCACCTGCCGACAACATCTACCCTGCAGGCACACTCGCGATGGCGCGTTCGAGCAACGACGGCAACAGCCAGGGCAGCCAGTTCTTCATCGTCTACAAGAACTCGACCATCCCCTCAGACTCAGCGGGTGGCTACACGGTCATCGGCAAGGTCACGAGCGGCCTCGACCAGCTCATCACCCAGGTGGCCGACAAGGGCGTCCAGGGCGGCGCGAAGGATGGTAAGCCCAACGTCACGACGACGATCAACGGGATAACGGTTCAGTAAGGACCCCTGCACGTCCCCGGACGGGTGCAATAGGCTAAAACGCAGTGTGAGGCGGTCGTCCTGGCCGTCGTCGTCAGCAAGGTGAGGCTCTTGGCTACAACTGATCAGCAACCGTGGGGTCGCGTCGATGAGACCGGCGCCGTCTTCGTTCGCGAAGGCGAAGGCGAGAGGGAGGTCGGGCAGTACCCCGACGGAACTCCGGAGGAGGCGCTCGCCTACTTCGAACGCAAATACACGGATCTGGCCGGTCAGGTCACGCTGCTCGAACAGCGCGCACGTCGCGGAGCACCTGCCGCTGATATCGCCAAGGCTGTCGCGACCCTCAGCGAACACGTCGCCGGGGCCAACGCAGTCGGCGATCTCGCGTCGCTCCAGCAGCGCCTCGCAAAGCTGGGGGGCACCGTCGAGGAGTTGACGGAGCAGCAGACCGCCGAAGCCCGTGCCGCGGTGGATGCCGCGATCGCCGAGCGTACGGAGATCGTCGTGGCGGCGGAGGCTCTTGCGGCCGAGGACCCTGCCAAGACCCAGTGGAAGCAGACCACGGCCACACTCGACTCGCTCTTCGTTCGCTGGCAGGCCCACCAGCACGACGGGCCGCGTCTTCCGAAGAACGAAGCCAACGAGCTGTGGAAGCGATTCCGCGCCGCGCGCGCGACGATCGAGCACAACCGCAAGGCGTTCTTCGCCGAGCTCGACAACCAGCACCGCGACGTCCGTGCCCGCAAGACGCAGCTGATCGAAGAGGCCGAAGCGCTCATACCGCGGGGAGCCGATGGCGTTCCCGCCTACCGTGAACTCCTCGAGGCGTGGAAGCTGGCGGGCCGCGCAGGCAAGCGGAACGACGATGCGCTCTGGGCGCGATTCAAGGCCGCCGGGGATGCGATCTATTCGGCGAAATCCGAAGTGGATGCTCGTGAGAACGAGGAGTTCTCGGCGAACCTCGAAGCGAAGCTCGAACTCCTGACCGAAGCGGAGCCGCTGCTGACAGCGACCGACCGTGAGTCGGCGCGCGCCAAGCTCAGTTCCATCCAGCGACGCTGGGATGAGATCGGCAAGGTTCCGCGCGACCAGGTGAAGGTCGTCGAAGAACGGCTTCGCCGGGTCGAGGCTGCGGTGCGCAAGCTCGAGGACGACCACTGGCAGCGCAACAATCCCGAGAAGAAGGCTCGATCCGAAGGTCTCGCGAGCCAGCTCACGGCGGCGATCACCAAGCTCGAATCCGAGCTCGAAGAAGCCAAGGCCAGCGGAGACAAAGCAAAGGTCGCTGCAGCCCAGGAAGCGCTCGACGCACGCAAGGTCTGGCTCGACGCCCTGAAATAGCAGGCGCCGCGTAACTGTTCACAGGTGGCGGTTCCGCACAGGCTGCCGGCTGGTCGGCCGATCGCCGGCACGTGGTCAGCAGACTGGTTGTGTGACGCGACTTCTCCAACGGCTCTTGAGCGACCACGACCTGCCTTCTGCGGAGCTTCGCGCTGCCCGGATCGATGGCGAAGTCTTCGCGGTCGACGAGTGGTTCTCGCCGGTCGATGAGCCCGACAACAGCGACCTGCGCGCGGCCGCGCTCGCGCAGCTCGTTCCTTCGCGGATGATCGTGGAGCGATCCTCTGCACTGTGGGTCCACGGAGTGCGTTCTCGTGCGCCGTTCCGGCATCAGCTGTGCACCGATATCGCCAGCAGGACGACCCCGCATTCGTCCCCCCGATTCGAGTTCCGCGAATGCAGGATCGATCCGGTCGACATCGTGCGGGTCGGTCCGCTGCGCGTGACCTCGTACCTGCGAACGGCGATCGACCTGCTCCGCACGCGCGAGCCGTTCGGTGCGTGCGACGCGCTCGAGGTGCTTGCAGTCCTCCAGCTCGGGGGTGTCGGGGTAGGGGCGTGTCGCGAACGCATCCGTGCGCAGCCTCGCTATCCGGGCGTCCGCCGGGCGCTTGCCCGAATATCCCTCGTCGAACGCTCGAATGCCTTTCCCGCGGGCAGGAATTCGATCAGGATGCGTACGGGTCAGCCGGCGCTGACGCGGTAGACGTCGTAGACGGCATCGATCCTGCGCACGGCGTTGAGCACACGATCAAGGTGCGTGGTGTCACCCATCTCGAAAACGAACCGGCTGAGCGCCAGGCGGTCGCTCGACGTAGTGACCGTCGCTGACAGGATGTTCACGTGATGCTCGGAGAGCACACGGGTCACGTCCGACAAGAGACCGGACCGGTCGAGAGCCTCCACCTGGATCTGGACGAGGAAGACGCTCTTCGAACTCGGCGCCCACTCGACGTCGATCATGCGCTCGGGCTCCTGGAGGAGGGACTGAACGTTGTGGCAGCTCGCCTGGTGGACCGATACGCCAGCTCCGCGGGTGATGAAGCCGACGATAGGATCACCGGGCACCGGCGTGCAGCACTTGGCAAGTTTGACCAGGATGTCGGGCGCACCGCGCACAAGAACGCCGGAATCGCTGTTCCGCAGCTGACGCGACCGACCTTTGACCGGCAACTCGATCTCGCCGGCATCGCCTTCGGCCTCCGTCTGGAGGGACGCCACGACCTTCTCGATGACGGACTGCGTCGAGACGTGGCCCTCGCCCACGGCCGCGTACAGCGCCGAGACGTCCTCGTAGCGAAGCTGCGCTGCGACTTCGGCCAGCGAGTCCTGCGTCATCAGCTTCTGAAGCGGGAGGTTCTGCTTACGCATGGCGCGCGCAATCGCATCCTTGCCCTGCTCGATGGCTTCGTCGCGCCGCTCCTTGGTGAACCACTGGCGGATCTTGTTGCGGGCGCGCGGGCTCTTGACGAAGTTCAGCCAGTCCTGGCTCGGACCCGAGTCGGGGTTCTTGGACGTGAAGACCTCGACGACGTCTCCCGTGGTGAGGGTGCTCTCCAGAGGAACGAGACGCCCATTGACCTTTGCGCCCATCGTGCGGTGCCCGACCTCGGTGTGCACGGCGTATGCGAAGTCGACGGGTGTCGCTCCCGTCGGCAGGCCGATGACGCGACCCTTCGGAGTGAAGACGTAGACCTCTTTCGCACCGATCTCGAACCGCAGGGAATCGAGGAACTCGCTCGGGTCCGCTGTCTCCGCCTGCCAATCCGACAGGTGAGCGAGCCAGGCGAGGTCGGTGTCGACCCTTCCGGACGGGCCGGAGCTCTTGCCGTTGACCTGCTCCTTGTACTTCCAGTGCGCCGCAACACCGAACTCGGCGCGCTGGTGCATCTCCTCCGTGCGGATCTGGATCTCGACGGCACGACCCTCCGGGCCGATGACCGTCGTGTGCAGGGACTGGTAGAGGTTGAATTTGGGGGTTGCGATGTAGTCCTTGAACCGGCCGGGCATCGGCGTCCAGCGGGCGTGGATCTGACCGAGAACGGCGTAGCAGTCGCGCACCGAATTCACCAGCACGCGGATACCCACCAGGTCGTAGATCTCGTCGAACTCGCGACCACGCACCACCATCTTCTGGTAGATCGAGTAGTACTGCTTCGGTCGCCCGACGACCTTGCCGCGGATTCGTGCCGATTTCAGATCGTCATTGATCGCGTCGATGACGTGCTGGACGAGGCGTTCGCGTTCCGGCGAACGCTGCCGCACCAGGCTCTCGATCTCGGCGTAGAGCTTGGGGTACAGCACGGCGAACGAGAGGTCTTCAAGCTCCCATTTGATGGCCTGGATCCCCAGGCGGTGAGCGAGCGGCGCATAGATCTCGAGGGTCTCCGTGGCCTTGCGCGTCGCGGACTCGGCGGGGACGAAACCCCAGGTGCGAGCGTTGTGGAGACGATCGGCGAGCTTGATGATCAGGACCCGGATGTCTTTCGACATTGCGACGATCATCTTGCGGACAGTCTCCGCCTGCGCGCTGTCGCCGTATTTGACCTTGTCGAGCTTGGTGACGCCGTCGACGAGCATCGCGATCTCGTCGCCGAACGCATCACGCAGTTCGTCGAGTGTGTACTCGGTGTCTTCGACGGTGTCGTGCAGAAGTGCCGCCGCGATGGTCTTCGAGCCGATGCCGAGATCGGCGAGGATCTGTGCTACCGCTACCGGGTGGGTGATGTACGGTTCACCGCTGCGACGCTTCTGGCCCGAGTGCGCCTTCTCTGCGACCGCGTATGCACGCTCCACCAGGGAAAGATCCGCTTTGGGATGGTGCATCCGGAGGGTGCGGATCAGAGTGTCGACGGCGCCCGCGGGCTGGGCCCGGGAGAAGATGCGCGGGACGAGACGGCGCAGCGAAGCACTCTGCGGCGTTGTCGTGTCGACCATCAGCGTGCCTCCCGTCTTCCATTATCGCGGCTACCGCGGGTGCGGCTCGCTTCGAAGACCAGCGGGAGCGCTGCGCGCACGGTTCTCACCTCGTATCCGTCGAGATGAGAACCGTGCACGCGAACTCCTTATTCCACGCTACTTGGCGGCGACGGGGACGGGCGCAGCGGCGGCAGCTGCCTTCGGCCGGGCCGCACGCACCTTGGCGTCGTGCTTCTTGATCGCGGCCTCGCCCTCGCGGAACTGCGAATACATCGGAGCCGCGAGGAAGATCGTCGAGTACGTGCCGACGATGATTCCGATGAGCAGTGCGAGGGAGATGTCGCGGAGCGTGTCGGCCCCCAGTGCGAAGGCGCCGATGAAGAGGATGGACGCGACGGGGAGGACCGCCACGACAGCCGTGTTGATCGAGCGCACCAGCGTCTGGTTGACCGCGAGGTTCACCGCCTCAGGGAAGGTGCGGCGCGTCAGTTCCAGCTCTTCGCGGGTGTTCTCCCGCACCTTGTCGAACACCACGACCGTGTCATACAGCGAGTAGCCGAGGATGGTCAGGAAGCCGATCATCGTCGCCGGGGTGATCTCGAACCCGACGAGGGCGTAGATGCCCGCCGTGATGATGAGGTCATGGAACAGCGAGATGATCGCCGAGGCCGACATTTTCCAGGTTCTGAAGTACAACGCCATCGCGACGAACGCGAGGAGCAGGAACACGACCAGGCCCTGGATCGACTGCTGGGTCACATCCGCACCCCAGGTCGGGCCGATGAACGACGAGGCGACCTCGGTCGAAGGCACGTTGTAGGCCTTGGCCAGTGCGTCCGCCACCTGACGGCTCTGGTCGGCGGTGAGCTGATCCGTCTGCACTCGCACGGCGTTGTTGTTGACACTGGTGACGTGCACCACTGCGTCAGGAACGACGCCCGCGACGGCGTCCTGTGCGGGAGTCTGCGACGTGGTGTGCACATTCGTGATCTGGAACTGCGATCCACCGCGGAACTCGATGCCGAAGTTGAACCCGCCCTTGAGCACGGGGATGAGAATGGACGCGATCACCATCACGATGGCGATCGTGTACCAGATCTTGCGCTTGCCGACGAAATCGAACGAGCGAGCGCCGGTGTAGAGGTCGTTTCCGAACCGTGTGAGGCGGCTGGCGGCCATCAGGAGTCCTTCCCGTCTTTCGATCGATCCGTACTGCTGCCCGAGCTCGCCGAGACCAGTTCGGCGGCCTTGCGCTCGGCGATCGTCTGTCGCTTGGCGGCCTCCTTGCTGCTCGAGGCCGCTTTCCCCGCGCTGACTGCCGCGGATGGCGCGCGGAACTGCGCTGCACCGCGGTAGACCGCGCCCAGAGCGTCAGGATCGAGCCCGCTCCACGAACTGCCGCTGTTGAAGAACTTCGTCTTGGCGAGCAACTGCAGAGTGGGGTGTGTGAAGAGTACGACCACGAGAACGTCGATGATCGTCGTGAGACCGAGGGTGAACGCGAAACCGCGCACGTTCGCCGCCGCGAGCACGTACAGCACGACTGCTGCTAGGAGGTTTGTGGCCTTCGAGGCGTAGATCGTTCGCTGAGCGCGCTTCCAGCCCGCCTCGACCGCGGACTCGAGTCCACGTCCGTCGCGGAGTTCATCACGGATTCGCTCGAAGTAGACGATGAACGAGTCGGCGGTGAAACCGATGGCCACGATCAGGCCCGCCACGCCGGCGAGTGAGAGCCGGTAGCCGTAGTGCCACGAGAGCAGCGAGATCGTGAGGTAGGTCAGGAGCGCTGCCACACCGAGCGAGGTGATCGTCACGAGACCGAGCAGCCGGTACTGGAAGAGCGTGTAGATCATGACCAGGATCAGGCCGATGAGGCCGGCGATCAGACCACTGAGGAGCTGCGAGGAACCCAACGTCGCCGAGATCGTGTCCTGGCTCTGCACCTGGAAGCTGAACGGCAGGGCGCCGAACTTCAGCTGGTCGGCGAGGGTCTTCGCCGAGGTCTGGTCGAAGCTGCCCGTGATCTGGGGGCGACCGTCGGTGATCGCGGCCTGCGTCGCAGGAGCCGAGATGACCTTCCCGTCCAGCACGATCGCGAACTGGTTCTGAGCACCGGTCAGGGCATTGAGTCGCGTGGTCACGTCGGCGAACGCCTTGGTGCCGGCGTCGTTGAAGACGATGTTGACGCCCCACTGGCCGGTGCTGACGCCGCTGGAGCTCTGCACGAGGCCGCTCGACGCATCCTTGATGTCTTCGCCGCGGACCTCGACCGGACCGAGGATGTACTTGGTCGTGCCCTTGTCGTCACAGGTGATGAGCGGCTTGTCCGCCGGTGCGACGTTGGTGCTCTTCGCCGCATCGGACGAGCACGAGAATGCGTCGTACTGCGCCTGCAGCGCGGGCGTGACCCACGCCTTGTCGCTGCCGTTCGTCGGCTTCGTGGACGGTGTCGACTGCAGGTTGGGTGCCGGGCTCGGCGCGGGCGTGGACTTGCCATCGGCGCCGACCACCGTGTTCGTGGGCGCACCGGCGACCAGCACCGGCCGGAAGTCGAGCTTGGCGCTCGACTTGATCCGGTTGAGGGTCGCTTCGTCAGGGGTTCCAGGCAGGGAGACGACGATGTTCTTGGAGCCCTCGGTGCTGATCTCGGCCTCGGAGATTCCGGACGCGTCGATGCGCTGACGGATGATCGAGACGGCCTGGTCGAGCTGCTGCTGCTGCACCTGCTGCCCGTTGGCCAGCTGCGGCGCGAGGATGATCTGCGTCCCGCCCTCGAGGTCGAGCGCGAGCTTCGGGATCACGGTCGCATTGCTGAACACGACACCCGCGATAAGGGTGACGAGCAGCACGACGATGATGGCTCCAAGCCAACTCAACGAACGCCATGCTTTTTTGACCGGGGTCGACTTTGCCACCTACGAACTCAGCTTTCTACGCGCGTGCCCACGCCTCAGTAGACGTGGGCACACCTGGGAATGGGGTCAGTCGTCGCTCTTCGCGCCGGGCTTCTTGGCCACGTCGTCGATCCGCTCGCCGAACTCAGGCTCGGTGAGGGGAATGGCGTGGTCTTCGTTCAGCTCCGGCTCGGTCGACGCCTCGACCTCGGGCTCGAGCTCCTTGGGCTCGACGACCCGGGCGATCACCTGGCGGTGCACCTTGAGGATGGTGCCCGGGGTTGTCTCGACGAGGGCCTGGTTCTCTTCTTCGTCGATCGAGAGCAGCTTGCCGTAGACGCCGAAGTTCAGCATGACCTCGGCACCGGGGACGATCTTCTCGCGAAGAGCAGCCGCGTCGCGCTGCCGCTTGCGGCTGTTGCGGAACATGAAGAACACCAGGCCGGCCAGGACGACCAGCATGACAATAGTTAACGGATCCATGAAAAGTTTGGGGCCTTCCAGAGAGCGTCTCACGAAGAAACGCCCTGCTTGATTGTGAGTGGCCGATGGGCCAGCTTGAATTATAGGTCATCCATGAGGGATGGTTGCTGTGAGTGCGCTGCGCCGAAGTGTCGCCAAGCGGCTGGAGTCGCCACTCGTCCGCGCGGTGTGCGGGACAGGAGACCGATCCGCACGAGGAACGGTTCGACCACGGACTCGATCGTCTCGGCCTCCTCGCCCACCGAGACAGCAAGCGTGTTGAGGCCGACCGGACCACCGTCGAAACGTTCGAGGATCGCCTGCAGCACGGCTCGGTCGAGACGGTCGAGCCCGAGCGGGTCGACGTCATAGAGTTCGAGGGCGGATCGCACGGCCTCGACATCCGCCGCTCCCCCGTGCACCAGCGCGAAATCTCTGACGCGCCGGAGCAGCCGGTTGGCGATGCGCGGGGTTCCCCGGCAGCGGCCCGCGATCTCGGCCAGCGCCTCGCCGTCGATCTCGAAATCGAGCATGACGGCGGCCCTCGTGAGCACCTGGGCGAGCTCGGACTCGTCGTAGAACTCGAGATGGGCGGTGAAGCCGAACCGGTCGCGGAGCGGGTTGGGCAGGAGACCCGAGCGCGTCGTCGCACCGACCAGGGTGAAGGGGGCCAGATCGAGCGGGATCGACGTGGCGCCGGCGCCTTTGCCCACCATGATGTCGATCCGGAAATCCTCCATCGCGAGGTAGAGCATCTCTTCCGCTGACCGAGCCATCCGATGGATCTCATCGATGAAGAGCACCTCGCCAGGAGTGAGCGAAGACAGCAGTGCCGCCAGGTCGCCGGCATGCTGGATCGCGGGACCGCTCGACATCCGCAACGGACGACCGCTCTCGTGCGCGACGATCATTGCGAGCGTCGTCTTGCCCAGTCCCGGGGGCCCGGCCAGAAGGATGTGGTCGGCAGTACGGTCCTGCATCTTCGCCGCCGTGAGAAGCAGCTGGAGCTGGCCGCGGACTTTTGCCTGCCCGACGAACTCGGCGAGCGAGCGCGGGCGGAGTGCGCCTTCGAACGCGAGCTCGGATTCGGACTCGAGCTCGGGAGCGGTCAGATCGTTGTCGGCCACGGTCATCTCCGTGCTGCAGTCTGCCCCGGGCCAAGCCTGGCCAGCGTGACGCGCAGCAGGGACTGGACCGTGTCACGGGCGGACTCGTCTGTCTCCGCGACTGCCTCGGCGATCGCATCGGATGCTGTCTTCTCCGGCCAGCCGAGGCCAACGAGTGCGATCAGGACGCTGTCGCCCAGAGAGGATGGGGGCGTCGCCGCGGCGGGTCGGGGAGCACGCCGGGTGACGGCCAGCTTGCCCGAGAGGGAAACGACGATCAGCTTGGCCGTCTTCGGCCCGATGCCGGAGACCTTGCGGAACGGCGCATCGTCCTCAGCCGTCACGGCTTCGGCGATCTGCTCCGGCGAGAGCACGGAGAGGACTCCGATCGCGGACTTGGGCCCGACTCCGGACACCCCGGTGAGGAGGTCGAACACCTGGAGCTGTTCCGCATCGGCGAAACCGAACAGAGAGAGGGCATCCTCGCGGACGATCAGCGACGTGAGCACCATGGCCTCGTCTCCGATGCGGAGCGACAGCGCGTGGTCCGGCGTGACCTGGATCGAGAAACCGACGCCGCCGACCTCGATCACGATCGAGCCGCCGCTGATCGCGAGGACGGTGCCGCGAAGGGATGAAATCACTTCGCCAGCCTACGGGGCACCGCCGACGCCCGGCTGGAACGCTCCGCGGCGTGCCATGCAGCCTGCGCAGGCGTCAGTGTCGACGTGGCACCGGATGCCGAGGCCGCTGGCTGTGCACCGCTCCCCCGCCACGCATGGCAGATCGCGATAGCCAGCGCATCCGCGGCATCAGCCGGCTTCGGCACCTCGGCGAGCCCGAGGATCCGAGCGACCATCGCCTGCACCTGCTTCTTGTCGGCCGAACCGTATCCGGTGATCGCCGCCTTCACCTCGCTCGGCGTGTGCAGGGCGACCGGGAGCCCGCGTTTGGCGGCCGCGTGGAGTGCCACGCCACTGACCTGCGCTGTGCCCATCACCGTCCTGAGATTGTGCTGCGCGAAGACGCGCTCGATAGCGACCGCTTGGGGCAAGTGCCGATCGAGCAGTTCGGCGATCCCGTCACCGACCGCGAGCAGCCGTTCCTCGAGCGGCATCGTCGGCGGGGTACGGATGACAAGCACCTCGACCAGTCGTGCGGTGCGGTTGGGCTCGACGTCGACGATCCCGACACCGCAGCGGGTCAGCCCTGGGTCGATGCCGAGCACGCGGAGCGGCATCGGCCGGGTTCTACTCTGCCTCGAGCTCGGCCTGGACCTCGGCCGACAGATCGAGGTTGGTGTACACGTTCTGCACGTCGTCCGAGTCCTCGAGTGCGTCGATGAGGCGGAAGACCTTACGGGCCGTCTCGGCGTCGCCCTCGACCTGGATCGAGGCGACGAACTCGACGTCCGCCGAGTCGTAGTCGATGCCCGACTCCTGGAGTGCGGTCCGTGTCGCCACCAGCGCGGAGGGGTCGGTCAGCACTTCGAAGCCCTCTTCGCGAGCGGTGACCTCCTCGGCGCCGGCGTCGAGCACCGCAAGAAGAACGTCGTCTTCGGAGACACCGTCGGCCTGCGGAACGACGATCACGCCCTTGCGGTGGAAGTTGTACGCGACGCTGCCAGGGTCTGCCATCGTTCCGCCGTTGCGCGTCATCGCGGTGCGGACGTCTGCAGCTGCACGGTTCTTGTTGTCGGTGAGGCACTCGATGAGAAGGGCGACACCGTTGGGGCCGTAGCCCTCGTACATGATGGTCGTGTAGTCGATGCTCTCACCGGTGAGGCCGGCGCCGCGTTTGATGGCACGATCGATGTTGTCGTTCGGGACGGACGTCTTCTTGGCCTTCTGCACCGCGTCGACAAGGGTCGGGTTACCCGAGAGATCGGCGCCACCGATCTTAGCTGCGACCTCGATGTTCTTGATCAGCTTTGCGAACGACTTCGCACGACGCTGGTCGATCACGGCCTTCTTGTGCTTGGTGGTCGCCCATTTGGAATGCCCGGACACGTTGCTCCCTAACTACTTCTGAAGATCCTGTCCATTGTAGGACGCGAGCGAGCGCTCAAGCCGCCCGTTCGCTGACGCGGCGCAGGAAGTACTCGTGGAAACGCGTGTCGCCGGTCATCTCCGGATGGAACGAGGTTCCGATGAGGTTGCCCTGCTCCACCGCGACGACACGCCCGTCGGCGAGCGAGGCGAGCGGCGTCGCCGCAGGACCGACGCTCTCGACGATCGGCGCCCGGATGAACACGGCATGCATCGGCTCGTCGCCGACCGCGGGGATGTCGAGGTCGGTCTCGAAAGAGTCGAGCTGCGAGCCGAACGCGTTGCGTCGCACCACCACGTCGAGACCGCCCAGCGTCTCCTGCCCCCGGATGGCGTCGAGGATGGTGTCGGCCAGCATGATCAGGCCAGCGCACGTGCCGTAGACGGGAAGGCCGGCGGCGATCGCATCCTTCAGCGGCTGTGCCAGGCCGAAAGTCCGCGCCAGCTTGTCCATCACGCTGGACTCTCCGCCGGGGATCACCAGGCCCTCGACGGACTCGAGTTCGGATGCACGACGGACGGGGACGGCATCCGCCCCCAGTCCGCCGAGCACCGAGATGTGCTCCCGGAAATCGCCCTGGAGTGCGAGCACTCCCACACGCGGCGCCGTCGGCGCGTCCGGCCTACCAGCCACGCTCTGCGAGGCGGTGCGGAGCGGCCAGGTCGGACACGTTGATGCCCACCATCGCCTCACCCAGTCCACGCGAGACCTCGGCGATCACCGACGGGTCGTCGTAGAACGTCGTCGCCTTGACGACGGCAGCCGCACGCTGCGCGGGGTTGCCCGACTTGAAGATGCCCGACCCGACGAAGACGCCGTCGGCGCCGAGCTGCATCATCATCGCGGCGTCTGCCGGGGTCGCGACACCGCCGGCGGTGAAGAGCACCACGGGAAGCTTGCCGGTCTCGGCGACCTCGACCACGAGGTCGTACGGAGCCTGAAGTTCTTTTGCGGCGACGTACAGCTCGTCCTTGCTCATCGAGCTCAGGCCGGCGATCTCCGACCTGATCTTGCGGATGTGCTTGGTCGCCTCCGACACGTCACCGGTTCCGGCTTCGCCCTTGGAACGGATCATCGCTGCGCCCTCGTTGATGCGGCGGAGCGCCTCACCCAGGTTGGTCGCACCGCAGACGAAGGGGACGGTGAAGCCCCACTTGTCGATGTGGTTGACGTAGTCTGCCGGGCTGAGCACCTCGGACTCGTCGATGTAGTCGACGTCGAGCGCCTGGAGCACCTGTGCCTCGACGAAGTGGCCGATGCGGGCCTTCGCCATCACGGGAATGGATACCTCGGCGATGATCGCCTCGATCAGATCGGGGTCGCTCATGCGCGCCACGCCGCCCTGCGACCGGATATCGGCCGGAACCCGCTCGAGGGCCATGACGGCCACGGCACCGGCATCTTCTGCGATGCGCGCCTGCTCGGGCGTCACGACGTCCATGATGACGCCGCCCTTCAACATCTCGGCCAGCCCGCGCTTGACGCGGCTCGAACCGAACTGTTCGGCGGTGGTTGTGTCGCTCACTGTGTCCTCTCTTGGTGCCGCTGCCTCGCGCGGCACGTCAATCCGTTCCAGCGCCGCTGCGGCGGGAACTACGCTGTCACGATTCTACTCGTCGGGCTGAGACGGCCATGCCGCCGCGATCGCCGCACGCACGTCCCCGAGCAGCTGCGGAAGTGCTTTCGTCTTCGCGATGATCGGCAGGAAGTTGGCGTCCTGCGCCCAACGGGGGACGACATGCTGGTGCAGGTGCCCCGCGATCCCGGCCCCGGCCACCGCACCCTGGTTCATTCCGATGTTGAAGCCGTCGTTGCGCGAGACCTGGGTGATGACGCGCATCGCAGTCTGCGTCATGCTGCCGATCTCGGCGACCTCCTCCGGCGTCGCCTCGTCGTACATCGCAAAATGGCGGTACGGGCAGACCAGCAGGTGACCGCTGTTGTACGGGAACAGGTTGAGGAGCACGTAGGCGTGGCGTCCGCGCGCCACGATGAGTGCGTCCTCGTCGCTCATCTTCGGAGCATGGCAGAACGGGCATTCGTCCTGCGTCGGCTGCTGGTTGTTCTCGATGTACACCATGCGGTGCGGCGTCCAGAGCCGCTGGAACTCGTCGGGCACGCCGACCAGGTGGCTCGCGTCGTCGAGTGTCACTCGACCCACGCCGTGGTGACCTGCTCGCGCGACGCGATCGAGGCGACGATCCGCTCGACGGCGTCGTCGACGGTCACGCCATTGCGCTGGCTGCCGTCGCGGAACCGGAAGCTGACAGTGCCTGCGGCAGCATCCTCTTCGCCGACGATGAGCTGATACGGCACCTTGGCCTTCGTGTGGGTGCGGATCTTCTTCTGCATCCGGTCGTCGGAGTGGTCTACCTCCGCCCGCACGCCGCGCGCCTTGAGGCGAGCGATCACGTCGTCGAGGAACGGCCCGTACGCATCCGCAACCGGGATTCCGACCACCTGCACAGGCGACAGCCAGACGGGGAAAGCTCCCGCGTAGTGCTCGAGAAGGATGGCGAAGAAGCGCTCGATGGAACCGAGCAGCGCCCGGTGGATCATCGCCGGCTGCTTGCGGGTCCCGTCGGCCGCGTTGTACTCGAGTTCGAAGAGCTCCGGCTGGTTGAAGTCGAGCTGCACGGTGGACAGCTGCCAGGTGCGGCCGATGGCGTCGCGGGCCTGCACGCTGATCTTCGGCCCGTAGAACGCCGCTCCGCCCGGATCGTCCACGAGCTCGAGCCCCGACTCGATGGCGACTTCGCGCAGCGTCTCGGTGGCCTGCTCCCAGCTCTCATCCGATCCGACGTACTTCTCCGGATCCTTCGTCGAGAGCTCGAGATAGAAGTCGGTGAGGCCGTAACCACGCAGGGTCTCGAGCACGAACTCGAGCTGGCGCGCGACCTCGTCCTTGATCTGGTCGTCGGCGACGTAGATGTGCGCGTCGTCCTGGGTGAGCCCGCGCACACGGGTCAGCCCGGACAGGGTTCCGCTCTTCTCGTACCGGTACACGGTGCCGAACTCCGCGAGACGCAGGGGCAGCTCGCGATAGCTGCGCCCTCGCGCGCGGAAGATCAGGTTGTGCATCGGGCAGTTCATGGGCTTCAGGTAGTAGTCCTGGCCCTGACGGGTCACGTTGCCGTCGGCGTCGACCTCCTGGTCGAGGTGCATCGGCGGGAACATGCCCTCGCGATACCAGTTGAGGTGCTGGCTGATCTCGTAGAGGTGCGCCTTGGTGATGTGCGGCGTATTGACGAGCTCGTAGTCGTTCGCGATGAGGCGCTCGCGCATGTAGTTCTCGATCTCGTTGCGGATGATGCCGCCCTTGGGGTGGAACACCGCGAGACCCGAACCGATCTCTTCGGGAAAGCTGAAGAGATCGAGTTCGGCACCGAGCTTGCGGTGGTCGCGCTTCGCCGCCTCCTCCATGCGGGTCTGGTAGGCGCGCAGCTCGTCCTTGGTCGGCCACGCGGTGCCGTAGACGCGCTGGAGCTGCTGGTTCTTCTCCGAGCCGCGCCAGTACGCGGCCGCGAGGCGGGTGAGCGCGTAGCCGTTGCCGATCATCCGGGTGTTGGGCAGGTGGGGGCCGCGGCAGAGGTCTTTCCACACGGTCTCGCCGGTCCGCGGATCGACATTGTCGTAGATCGTGAGCTCGCCGCCACCGACCTCGACGCTCTCCTCGGCGTCGAACGCCGCAGTGTCGCCGGGCAGGGCGCCGCCCTTGAGCCCGATCAGCTCAAGCTTGTACGGTTCGCCGGCGAGTTCGGCTCGCGCCTCGTCGTCGGTCACAACGCGTCGCACGAAACGCTGACCCGTGCGGATGATCCGGGCCATCTCCTTGTCGAGCGCCTTCAGGTCTTCAGGCGTGAAGGCCTGCGCGACATCGAAGTCGTAGTAGAAGCCGTCGGTGATGGGCGGCCCGATCCCAAGCTTGGCCTCGGGGTTGATCGACTGGACGGCCTGCGCGAGCACATGGGCAGCCGAGTGGCGCAGGATGCTCAGACCGTCGGGCGAGTCGATCGTGACGGGCTCGACCGTGTCGGTGGACGTGACCTGCGTAGCGAGGTCCTTCAGCTGGCCGTTGACGCGCATTGCGACAACGGAACGATCGGTGAAGAGCTCGAAGCCGTCAGCCACCTTGTTCCACTCCTAGAGTCGTCGATTGGATTCTTCAACTGTAGTAGTGGCGAATCGGGCTATTAACCAGCGAGCCACCGGCACCGTGATGCAGGAGTCTCCTACAGCGCGCGTACGAAACGAGCCGGGCTGCCCAGGTACAAAGCGTTCGGCTCGCAGTCGCTGGTGACCAAAGAACCGGCGCCGATGACCGCCCCGGCCCCGATCGTAACGCCGGGCAGCACCGTGACTCGGGCGCCGAGCCATGCTCCGTCACCGATGACGATCGGCCCGGGCGTCGATCTCCCGGCGCGACGTCTGGGTCCGGCGATCTCATGGCTACTGGTGATCAGTGCCACCTCCGCGGCGAGGTCGCAACGCTCTCCGATCGTGATCCACTCCAGAGAATCGAAATAGCACCCTCGCCCGATGAAGCTGCCCATTCCGATCCGGACTCGTCTCGATCCGAACCAGCTGCCCGGTAGAACGATCGCCTTCGGCGCTATGTCCAGACCGAACAGCCTGAGCAGGGGGTTTCGCAGCGGCAACGGCACCAGGCCGCTCATCGCCAGCCCGTTGATGAACACGTCGCGGCGATAGTTGCGCCACATCACCTCGTAGGCCGGTCTCCGCGATCGCACCGCCCGTATCAACCGTGTGGAATAAGGCATGTGAGCAATATCTCCTGGCCGTAGCTGCGTGCGGCCAAGTCTAATGAAACTCAAGGGCACCCAAGGGGTGTTGCGACGGAGTCGCGAGAACGACAGAAGCCCCGGCGTCTGCCAGGGCTTCGTCTGTGGGCGATACTGGGATCGAACCAGTGACCTCTTCCGTGTCAGGGAAGCGCGCTACCGCTGCGCCAATCGCCCAAGCCTGTTGCGTTTCTGCATCAGGTTGGAGGTGGATACGGGATTCGAACCCGTGTATACGGCTTTGCAGGCCGCTGCCTCGCCTCTCGGCCAATCCACCGTGTCGGCCAAACCTCAATACATCGGGCTGTCCACCATGAGCAGCCGATCTTGCGATCGGGCTGTACTCGAGCGGATGACGAGATTCGAACTCGCGACCCTCACCTTGGCAAGGTGATGCGCTACCACTGCGCCACATCCGCATTGCTCGCATTTCTGCGTGCTTTGAAACTGTAGCGATACTTCAATCGATTCTCAAACTGACGCGGTCGTGTTACGTATTCCGCGCGTGTCGTCGGGGGTACGGCGGTGGAGTTCCGGCGTCAATGTGCGTTCACCATCCCCCGTCGGCTAGTATCGAGACTCGCAGCCGGCACACGGCTTGCGAACGGGCGATTGGCGCAGTTGGTAGCGCGCTTCCTTCACACGGAAGAGGTCATCGGTTCGAGTCCGGTATCGCCCACCAGAAAAAATCTGCGCTGACCAGTCTGTCCATCACTGGACTATTGCCCTCAACAGCAACAGAATGCACACATGAGGAGCGCTCATGTTATCCGCACGCCGGATCAGCGGCTGCGGATCTTCGTCAGTTCAACCCTGCAGGAACTCGCCCCCGAACGACGCGCGGCGCGAGCGGCGATCGAGCGCCTGCACCTTGCGCCGGTCATGTTCGAACTCGGTGCCAGCCCCCATCCCCCGCGCGAGCTCTACCGTGCCTACCTCGACCAGAGCGACGTCTTCATCGGCCTGTACTGGGAGCGCTACGGATGGATCGCCCCCGACGAGGAGGTCTCGGGTCTCGAAGACGAGTACAACCTGTGCCCCGCCGAGGTTCCCCGGCTCCTGTATGTGAAGACGCCGGCGGATGACCGCGAGCCGCGACTGGCGGCCCTCCTCGACCGCATCCGTCATGACGACCTGGCCGCCTACACATACTTCGAGTCGCCCAAGGAGATCGGCCGGCTCATCGAGGCCGATCTCGCGACGATGCTCGCGGAACGGTTCGAGCAGTCCCGGGCGCGACTCGCGGCCGTCGTGCTCGAAGACGCCGACCGCGCGGCGGAGCCCGTCCGCCTTCCCATGGCGCTGACCGAACTCATCGGGCGGGATGCCGACATCGCCGAGATCGGCCGGATGCTCGATGCAGGCGCCCGCCTCGTCACGCTGACCGGTCCCGGCGGCATCGGGAAGAGCCGACTGGCGATCGCCGCCGGGAGCACGGTCTCGCACATCTACGAGGACGGTGTCGCCTTCGTCGACCTCTCGGCTGTACCGGATCCACAGCGCGTCCTGCACGCGATCGCGCAGGCGATCGGGGTCCGCGACACCGGCGACGCTCCCATCATGGACAACCTCGTCACGGCTTTGCACGACCGGCACATGCTCCTCGTGGTCGACAATTTCGAACAGGTGCTCGACGCGTCGCCGATGCTGACCTCGCTGCTCGCGGCCGCACCAGACGTGGCCATGATCGTCACCAGCCGGGTGCTGCTGCGGGTGAGTGCGGAGCACAGCTACGAGGTCGGTCCACTCGCTGAGGAATCGTCGGTCAATCTCTTCATCGAGCGCGCGCGAGCGGTCAAACCCGACTTCGAGCTGACCCAGGACAACGCGATGGCCATTGCCGGTGTCTGCGCTGCGGTGGACGGAATGCCGCTGGCCATCGAACTCGCCGCCGCTCGTGTGCGCGTTCTGTCGCCGACAGAACTGCTCGAGCGCCTGGACCGGCAACTCAGCGTGCTCGTCTCGGGTTCGCGGGACCTCCCCGAGCGCCAGCAGACTCTGCGTCGGACGATCGAGTGGAGTACTCAACTCCTCGACGACACGCAACGGCGACTGCTCGACCGCCTCGGCGTGTTCGATGGGGGCTTCTCGCTGGAGGCGGCCGAGGCCGTCGGCTGCGACCCCGACCCGGATGCGGTCGGTGACGTCCTCACCGATCTCACGGCCCTGGTCGACAGCAGTCTCGTGAGCCAGGCGGTCAGCGCCGATCGGCCTCGGTTCGGCATGCAGGCGATCGTCCGCGAGTACGCCCGCGAACGCCTGGCCGCGAGCGGCGCGCTGGCCGAGGTGAGGGATGCACACGCGCGATTCTTCATCGACTGGGCAGAGCGCATCGAGGATGAACTCAAAGGCGAGCGGCAGCGCGAGTGGATGCAGAGGCTCGGCGAGGAGCGGGAGAACCTCCGGGCTGCCGAGCGGTTCCTTCTCGACTCCCGGGACTGGGATCGCGCGGCTGTGCTGGCGTTCAGCCTGTACCTCTATTGGTGGGTGTCGGGCCTGCTCGGCGAGGTCCGCACCTGGATGGATCTTGCCCTGCGGTCGGGCGATCAGCTCTCCGACCACACACGAGCGATCGCGCTCTACTTCAGCCGCACGATCATGTTCTGGCGCGACCCGGACGGCAGTGTTGCGGCGGACCTGACCACGAGCGCGGAGTTGTTCCACGAGACCCGGGACCCTGACGGCGAAGCCCTGACCCGGATCTCGCTCGCACTCGCCCTCATGGCAGGCGAGAAGCCGAACACTGTGCGTGCACGCGAAGTCATGGAGACCAGCCTGGCTCTCTTCCGCGGTTCGGGGAGCCAGTGGGGCGAGTCGATGGCGCTCGTGCTTCTCGGGCGCGTCGCCCTGCTCGAGCAGAAGCTTCCCGAGGCGCTCGACCGTTTCGAGAAGAGCCTTGCCATCACCCAGCGCACCGGCGACGCCGTCGGGGAGCGGATCGCCTCGTACCATCTGGGCTGGACCCAGCTGAAGCTCGGATCCGTCGAGGATGCCCGCGCGGATTTCGCGCTCAGTGTCAGGGTTTCGGCGAGCCTCGGCCATGTCGAAGGGCTCGCGTACGGACTGGAGGGGATGGTCGCGGTCGCTGCGCTGTCCGGCGACGTCGACCGTGCGGGACGCCTCGCCGGCGCCGCGCGGGCACTCCGGGAACGCAGCGGCCTCCACAACGGTCCGATGTTCACCTTCCACCAGGCGTACCTGGATCAACTCAGCGCCGCCGGATCCGGAGGTCGGCTGGATGCCGCCATCACGGAGGGCAGGGAGCTCACCGTCGAGCAGGCGGTCGCCGAAGCCCTGGCGGAGGCTGGCCAGGCCTGAACGCCGACCGCACCACCCCTCCGGCTTCACGACATGGCCCCCTGACATGAGCTCGGACAGCTAGTCCCCCGCGTCCACCGTGCTGTCCTCGGACACGACAGGCACATCGTCGCGCCACGAAATGTGCCTCGTGGCCGTGAGTCCGATCGTGCGCTGGATCCCGTAGGCGGCACCCCACGAGACGAGGAACGACCACAGCGCCACGATCAGAGCCGCCAGTACCTGCACGCCGAGCTGGTCGAAGTTGCCGCTGTAGACCATCCCTGCGCCGTTTGCGAACAGCCCGACGAACAGCAGGCCCACGACACTGGCGACGAGGTGGATGACGACCACGACCATCGGAGTGCCGAACCGCGCCCGTGCGGCGACGTCGACGATCACAGCGCAGGCGATCCCGGAGAGCGCGCCGAGCAGCAGGGACCATCCCGTGGTGATGATCCCGGATGCCGGCGTGATGGCTATCAGGCCGGCGACCGCACCGCAGACGGCGCTGGCCACCGTCGGTCGCCGCATCATGATGCGGTCGACCGTCACCCATGCGATCGTCGAGGCGGCGGAGGCGGTGAGCGTGTTCACCCAGATCAGCGCCGTGAACCCGTCGACGGACCCCTCACTTCCGATGGTGAGCCCGAACCACCCGAACCAAACGAGCGCTCCTCCGACGGCCATGACCGGCACGTTGCGGCTCGATCGGACCTCGTGCACGGGCTGCCTGCCGCAGACGAGAAGGATGCCGGCAGCACCGGCCGCAGCAGCAACGCTCACCGGAATCGCACCGCCGAAGTCGATCACCCCGAACCCGGCCGACGCCCACCCGTCTGCCAGGTCGAAGATCGCGTACCCGACGGGAAAGTACACGACGACCACCCAGATGACGGCGAACACCGTCCACCCGCGCAGGGTCACGCGCGGCGCGACCGCCGAGGCGACGATGGCGACCGCGAGGATGCACACAGCGCCCGCGTAGCAGGCGCGCGCGAGGGCGAACGCGTCGGCCGGGACCGTGCCGGGAACGCCGAGAACGTGAGGGATGAGGGGGGCGCCGAAGAGCATCCCGTATCCCCCGATGACGAACAGCACACCCGCGATGCCCGCGCCGACCAGTGTGGCGCGGATGGCCGACGACGCACCTGCGCTGCTGACCATCCCGCCGTAGAGCAGTGCGAACCCGGGGACGACGACGAAGACGAGGGCGCCGGAGACCAGCAGAAGGAGAGCATCCACCTGGGCAGCTGCGTCCATGGACCCTTCCTGACGTGTGTGGGGACGGTCATAGGCTACTGGGCCGTCCTTCCGCGCCTCACCGCACACGCGAGCGGGGCGCCGCCCGAAGGCGACGCCCCGCTCGCTGGTGCGTGAGAGGATCAGGCGTTCTCGAGCGCGTAGCCCTCTTCACCGTGGACCACGGTGTCGACGCCGGCCAGCTCGTCTTCGTTCTTGATGCGGAAGCCCATCGTCTTCTGGATGACCCAGCCGATGGCGTACGCCAGGACGAAGGAGTAGATCATCACCGAGAAGGCACCGACAGCCTGGACGCCGAGCTGCTGGAAGCTGCCGCCGTACAGGAGGCTCGAGTACGGCTTCGTGGCGTCGCCGTCAACGTGGGTCAGGCCGAAGATGCCGATGTAGAGCGTTCCGAGGAGACCGCCGATGAGGTGGATCCCGACCACGTCGAGCGAGTCGTCGAAGCCGAGCTTGAACTTCAGGTCGATCGCGATGGCGCAGACCGCGCCGGCGAGCAGGCCGAGGACGATCGCCCAGAACGGGGTCAGGATGTTACAGGCCGGGGTGATCGCGACGAGACCCGCGACCGCACCGGATGCCGCACCGATCGATGTCGGCTTGCCGTCCTTGATCTTCTCGACGATCAGCCAGCCGAGGGTCGCAGCTGCCGGAGCGGCCAGCGTGTTGATCCAGGCGATCGCGGCGACACCGTCGACGGCAGCCTCAGAACCGGAGTTGAAGCCGAACCAGCCGAACCACAGGAGTGCTGCGCCGAGGAGCGTGAGAGGAACGTTGTGCGGCTTGGCCATCCCCTTCTGGAAGCCGACGCGTTTCCCGAGCACCAACGCCAGCGCGAGACCTGCGGCACCAGCGTTGATATGGACGGCGGTGCCACCTGCGAAGTCGTTCACGTGGAGGATGGTCGCGATCCAGCCATCCTTGAGGTTGAAGACCCAGAAGGCGACCGGGAAGTAGACGACCGTCACCCACACGGCCGCGAACACCATCCACGCGCCGAACTTCGCGCGGTCGGCGATCGCACCCGAGATCAGGGCGACGGTGATGATCGCGAAGGTCGCCTGGAACCCGGCGAAGGCGAGGCCGTTGAGGTCGGGGGTCACGCCGTCCTTGCCCATGAGGCTCATCAGGCCCCAGTCGGGCGTGCCGAGGACGTGAGGGATGGATGCGGGACCGAAGGAGAGCCCGTAGCCGTACAGCACCCACAGGACGCCGACGATGGCCATCGCGCCGAAGCTCATCATCATCATGCTGATGACGCTCTTGGCGCGGACCATGCCGCCGTAGAAGAAGGCGACTCCGGGGGTCATGATCAGAACGAGCGCGGCCGCGACGAGGAGCCAAAGGGAGTTGACTGCTGTCTGGGCGTCATAGGCCGCTGCTGAATGTAGCAACATACGAATGGTCTACCTCTCTAGTGATTGCACACGATGTCCCGGTCGACGCAATCAGGTGTGGCGCGTTTTCGGGGTGTGGTCAGTTTCGCGGTGAGAGGTTTCGGTGGATGGGCCCGCGTGTTTCGCGAGTGTTACGGCTGCGTGGTGCGTGTAAACATCGTGTTTCAGGCCTCGTCGTCGTGAGGTGGGAGCTCGCCCGTGGTCAGCGCGATCATCCGGGAGACCGACCGCAGGTATTTCTTTCGGTAGCCGCCGCCGAGCATGTCGTCGTCGAAGACGGTGTTGAGCGGGACGCCGGTCTGGACGATCGGGATCTCGGCGTCGTATACGCGGTCGATGAATGCGACCAGACGCAAGGCGGCCATCTGGTCGTGGAGCACCGCGACATCGGAGAGTCCGATCACGTCGATGCCCGCGATCATCTTGATGTACTTCGAGGGGTGCACGGTGGCGAGGTGGGCGACGAGCTCGTCGAACGGATCGCTGGTGACCGCTTCGCCGCGCGACGCGAGCGCGGCGATCGTCTTCTCGTACGCGTCGGGCTCGACCGTCAGCGCCCGGCCCTCCGTGTCGCGGCGACGGTAGTCGAGACCATCGATCCTGATGGTCTCGAAGTGGCCCGAGAGCGCCTGGATCTCGCGCAGGAAGTCGCTGGCGGCGAACCGGCCCTCACCGAGGGCGTTCGGCGGTGTGTTGGACGTCGCTGCGATACGGGTGCCGGATGCGACCAGCTCCGACAGCATCCTGGTCATCATCATCGTGTCGCCCGGATCGTCGAGCTCGAACTCGTCGATGCAGATCAGTGTCGAACCGCTGAGCAGTTTGACGGCCCCGGCGTAGCCGAGTGCGCCGACCAGCGCGGTGTACTCGATGAATGTCCCGAAGTACTTGCGGCCTGGGGCCTCGTGCCACAGGGCCGCGAGCAGGTGGGTCTTCCCGACACCGAACCCGCCGTCGAGGTAGGCGCCCGGCCTCGTCTCGATGCGCTTGCGGCTGCGGCTGAAGAAGCCGGCGGGCCGTGCCGGCTCCCACGCCTTCGCGAAGGTCTTCAGCTTGTCGACGGCTGCGGCCTGGGACGGATAATCGTGGTCGGGCCGGTAGGACTCGAACGTCGCGTGCGCGAACTGAGGCGGCGGTACCAGTTCGGCCGCGATCTCGGCGCCGGTGATCGACGGCGTGCGCTCGGTGAGGCGCACGACGGCACCGGTCTGTTCGAGAGTCATTGGGCTGGGCACCTTTGTGTCGAAGTCTTACAGGACCCATCTGCGCCGCGTAGCCTAATGCGTAGGTTCGTGAGTGGAGTCCGGCCTCAAGCCTAAACCGACCCGACACGATTGTTTCCGCGCCCACGAGGCGCCAGCAGGAGGTAGCTCATGGCCATCGAGGCCGATTCGTCCCCGTCCTTCGCCGACTACGCCCACCCCGAGCGTCTCGTCAGCACCGAGTGGCTCCAGGAGCATCTCGGCGCTCCCGGCCTCGTGGTCGTCGAGTCCGACGAGGATGTGCTCCTCTACGACACCGGGCACATCCCCGGCTCGGTCAAGATCGACTGGCACACCGATCTCAACGACCCGGTGGAGCGCGATTTCGTCGGCAGCGAGGCTTTCGCGCGGCTGGTTGGCTCGAAGGGCATCGCCCGGGACTCGACCGTCGTCATCTACGGAGACAAGAACAACTGGTGGGCCGCATACGCTCTGTGGATCTTCACGCTGTTCGGCCACCAGGACGTCCGGCTGCTCAACGGCGGCCGCGACAAGTGGATCGCCGAGGGACGCGCGATCACGACCGAGGTCCCCTCCCCGGCGCCTGCCGAGTATCCGGTCGTCGAGCGCGACGACACGACCGTCCGCGCCTTCAAGGACGACGTCCTCGCCCATCTCGGCAAGCCGCTCATCGACGTGCGCTCCCCCGAGGAGTACAGCGGTGAGCGCACGGAGATCCCCGGCTACCCCACGGAGGGCGCCCTCCGTGCCGGGCACATCCCGTCGGCCGCGTCCGTTCCGTGGGCGCGCGCTGCCGCTCCGGATGCGACCTTCAAGTCCCGCAGCGAGCTCGACGCGATCTACAAGGGCGAGGCCGGCCTCGTCGAGGGCGACGACGTGATCGCCTACTGCCGCATCGGCGAACGGTCGAGCCACACGTGGTTCGTCCTCACCCACCTCCTCGGCTTCGAGAACGTGCGCAACTACGACGGCTCCTGGACGGAGTGGGGCAGCGCGGTGCGCGTACCCGTCGTCCAGGGCACCGAGCGCGGTGAGGTCCCGGCGCGCTGACGATTCCGGCGCAGGCGGTTCGTCCCCCGGGAAGAACCGCCTGCCCCGTGGCGTTCAGGTTGTTGAGAGAAGATGGAGCCGATGACCGACGTGACACTCGCCCCTGCCCTTGCGGAGATCCGGGAAGACTTCCTGGCTCTCGAGCAACCCGATCGCCTCCAGCTGCTGCTGGAGTTCTCGAACGAGCTGCCCGAACTTCCGGAGCGCTACCAGGATCACCCCGACCTCTTCGAGAGGGTCGTGGAGTGCCAGTCGCCGGTGTTCATCTTCGTCGAGGTCGACGAGCACGATATCGTCCACCTGTTCGCGACGGCGCCGCGCGAGTCGCCGACGACGCGCGGTTTCGCGTCCATCCTGGCCCAGGGTCTCGCCGGGTTGACGGCCGACGAGGTGCTCGCTGTGCCCGACGACTACCCGCAGATGCTCGGCCTCACCCAGGCCGTGTCGCCGCTGCGCATCCGAGGCATGTCCGCGCTTCTCGGGCGCACCAAGCGCCAGGTGCGCGAAAAGCTCGCAGCAGCCTGACCCGGCGAGGTCAGACCGAGCGCTCGCGCGTGCGGCTACCGTCATTGACGTGCGCGGTCAGCCATTCGGCGATCGACCGGCGCCAGCGCTCTTCGTCGTAGTTCCAGAGTTTCGTGTGCAGAGCGTTCTCGAACGGCACGAAGGTGACGATGTCCGGTCGGGCGATCGCGAGTGCGCGCGAACTCGTTGACGGCACGAACCCGTCGTCGTCGCTGTGCAGCACCAGCATCGGGAGGCTGAGGTCGGCCGCGCGGGCGACGAAGTCCATGCTGGCGAAGTCGATCGCGGCACCCTGGCCGGTGATCGGTGCGCCCCATCCGGAACCGATGATCCTCAGCGCGCCCAGCGTGATGAGCGGAGGGAGCTTCATCAGCCGTGCCTGGTACTCGAGCGTGTCGATCCAGTCGATGACCGGCGAGTCCAGCACCAGCCCGGTGATCAGGTCGATCGACGGCGAGCGCGTGATGGTCTGGAGCACCACCGCCCCACCCATCGACCAGCCCATGAGGACGATCGACTTCGCGCCGCGATCGCGGGCGAACTGGATGGCGGCCTCGACGTCGAGCCATTCCGTACCGCCCAGCCCGTAGCGCTTGTCCTCGCTCGCCGGAGCGTCCGGGTCGTTGCGGTAGGAGATCAGCAGCGACGAATATCCGGATGCGCGGAACACGGGGACGGCACGCAGGCCCTCCTGCCGCGCAGCACCCCACCCGTGCACCTGGATCACCCAGCGGTCCTGGTCGGCATCCTTCCCACCCGTCGGGATGTGCCACGCCGGCGTCTGCCCGAGCGTTGTCTCGATCTCCACGCTCTCGACATCGAACCCGAGGTCCTCGGGCGCAAGGTAGTACCAGCCGCTGAGGCGGGCCCGGCTGGTCGGGCGAAGGTCGCCGAAGGCTACGTCGTGCACAGTGCGGGTCACGGTTCCGCCTGCGCGTTCGACCACACCGCCGACGCGGGCATAGCCGCTGTCGTCGTCGAACCAGAGCCCGTATCGGCCAGCGACCAGTGCATCCGGGGTCTCGGCGAGCGTCACGGTCCCTGCGTCGATGTCGACGTCGACGATCCGCTGGTTCTGCGGTCGCTTGCGGACAGGAACGACGACCGTACGCGCCACCCGCGCCATCGCGTAGCCGGCGAACGCGAGTCCGGCGAGGCCGAAGAGGCCCGCAACGCCCGCTGCACTCCAGAGGAACTTCGCACGTCCGTTTCCACCGGCCACGTCCTCTGCCTCCCTCCGTCGCAGCGGCGTGCCTTCGCTCGCGCAACGCTTACGAACTCTAGTCTTCGTACGTGTCGACTTCACCCTCAACGCCGGGCATTCCAGCGGAGTTCACTGCGGCGTTGGAGGCGATTCGCAGGGCAAAGGCGCGGCCAGAACTGGTCATCACCGAGATTCCAGCGCCAGGGCAGCTCGCCCCCCACGCGATCGCGCTCGCGGCGGATGTGCGGCCGGCGCGCCACGGCAGCGACTCCGACCTGGGTACCGGCCGGTTCATCCTGTTGTACGACCCGGAGGAGCCCGAAGCCTGGGGCGGCCGATTCCGGGTGGTCTGCTTCGCGCAGGCCCCCCTGGAGACGGAGATCGGACTCGACCCGTTCCTGGCGGACGTGGCGTGGTCCTGGCTGGTCGACGCGCTCGACGCCCGGGGGGCGAAATACACCGCGGCATCCGGAACGGCCACCAAGATCATCTCGACCGGTTTCGGCGAACTGGCCAAACAGGGAGACGGTTCGCAGATCGAACTGCGCGCATCCTGGACCCCGCTCGAGCACGACGTGGCCGCCCACGTCGAAGGCTGGGGCGAACTGCTCTGCATGCTTGCCGGGTTGCCGCCGACGGGAGAGGGCGTGAGCCTCCTCTCCACCCGACGGGCGAATCGTGGCTGACCATACCGTCATCGATTCCCGCGGGGCCTACCTCGAAGCGACCGAGGCGATCGCGCACGGCGACGGCCCGGTCGCGGTCGACGCCGAACGCGCATCCGGGTTCCGCTACTCGCAGCGCGCCTACCTCATCCAGGTGTTCCGCCGCGGAGCGGGCACATTCCTGTTCGACCCGCCCGCCGTCGGCCGCTTCGACGAACTGAACGCCGCCATCGTCGACGACGAGTGGGTGCTCCACGCTGCGACCCAGGATCTGGCCTGCCTGCGGGAAGTGGGGCTCGATCCCGTCCACATCTTCGACACCGAGCTCGCTGCCCGCCTGCTCGGCATGCCGCGCGTCGGGCTCGGCACTGTCGTGGAAGAGCTCCTCGGCGTGCATCTGGCGAAGGAGCATTCCGCCGCCGACTGGTCGACGCGGCCGCTTCCGGAGCCGTGGTTGAACTACGCTGCCCTCGATGTCGAGCTTCTTCCCGACCTTCGAGACGCGATGGCCGCCATGCTCGCCGAAGCGGGGAAGTCCGAGATCGCCGCCCAGGAGTTCGACGACGAACTCGCGCGCGACCTGAAGCCCGCTCGCGCGGAGCCGTGGCGACGTCTCTCAGGCGTCCACTCCATCCGTGGTCTCCGCAATCTCGCCGTCGCACGCGAACTCTGGCTCGCCCGCGACGAGCTGGCGCGAACGACCGACGTGGCGCCCGGCCGTCTCGTTCCCGATGCGTCGCTCACGGCCGCTGCACGTGCCATGCCGGAGAGCAAGCGCGCCCTTGCCGCACTGCGGGAGTTCAACGGCCGGGCCAGCCGCACCGAACTCGACCGTTGGTGGGCCGCGATAGAGGCGGGCCGGACGACGAACGATCTTCCGGTGATGCGAGGCAACGGCGAGAGCCTTCCTCCGCCTCGCGCCTGGGCTGACCGCAACCCCGAGGCGGATGTGCGCCTGAAGGCGGCGCGCGCGGCCATCGCAGAGTTGTCCGAGCGGGTCGCGATCCCGGTGGAGAACCTGCTCACCCCCGAGTCGCTG
This sequence comes from Leifsonia sp. Ger2509, assembly GCF_055231915.1. Classification (NCBI taxonomy): domain Bacteria; kingdom Bacillati; phylum Actinomycetota; class Actinomycetes; order Micrococcales; family Microbacteriaceae; genus Leifsonia; species Leifsonia sp. Ger2509. The sequence continues at coordinate 253,517 of NZ_JBUYVB010000003.1, read as the reverse complement.
CGGCGGGTGGCGTGGTCGCCGCCGGCCGATCCCACGCCGTCGGCGATCGGTGCCGCGCTGGCCGAATTGGGTGCCAGACCGTGGCAGATTGAGGCGACCGCACAGATGATCGCGCAGTCGTTTGTGGAAGCCAGCCAAAAGACCGACGACGCTGCCGAAGCCGATTCGTAGGTTCAGGCAAACGATTCTTTCCCCCGCAGGGCCGACCATAGGATCGAAGCCGACTGTGACAAGTGGGAGGCATTGTGGCCGAAAGAGCTGAAGTCGTCTTCGTCGACGGAGTCCGTACTCCGTTCGGACGGGCCGGCGAAAAAGGGCAGTACTGGAACACCAGGGCCGACGATCTGGTGGTCAAGGCGATCATCGGCCTCATGGAACGGAACCCGTCGGTTCCCAAGGACCGGATCGACGATGTGGCCATCGCAGCGACGACCCAGCAGGGCGACCAGGGTCTCACCCTCGGCCGCACCGCCGCGCTTCTGGCCGGACTGCCCAAGTCCGTTCCCGGGTTCGCCATCGACCGCATGTGCGCCGGTGCGATGACCAGTGTGACCACCCTCGGCGCCGGCATCGGCTTCGGCCAGTACGACCTCGCCATCGCCGGCGGCGTCGAGCACATGGGCCGGCATCCGATGGGGTTCGGGGCGGACCCCAACCCGCGCTTCCTCGCCGAGCGTCTGGTGAGCGAGGACGCACTCAACATGGGCATGACCGCTGAGCGCATCCACGACCGGTTCCCCGAGCTCACCAAGGAGCGGGCCGACCGGTTCGCGATGCACAGCCAGCAGAAGGTGGCAGCGGCCTACGCGGCCGGCAAGATCCAGCCCGATCTGGTTCCCATCGCCATCCGCAGTGAAGCCGGCTGGGGTCTGGCGACCGAAGACGAGGGGATGCGCCCCCAGACCACGATGGATGGTCTCGCCACCCTGAAGACCCCGTTCCGCGCGCACGGCCGGGTGACCGCCGGCAATGCGTCGCCGCTGACCGACGGCGCGACCGCGAGCCTCCTCGCGTCCGGCGACGCGGTGAAGGAACTCGGCCTCTCCCCCAAGATGCGCATGGTGAGCTTCGCCTTCGCCGGGGTCGAACCCGAGATCATGGGCATCGGGCCGGTTCCGTCGACCGAGAAGGCGCTCCGAAGGGCCGGACTCACCATCGACGACATCGGCCTGTTCGAGCTCAACGAAGCGTTCGCCATCCAGGTGCTCTCGCTCCTCGACCACTTCGGCATCGACGACGAGGACCCCCGCGTCAACAAGTGGGGCGGCGCCATCGCGATCGGCCACCCGCTCGCGGCCTCCGGGGTCCGCCTCATGATCCAGCTCGCAGCCCAGTTCGCCGAGCACCCCGAGGTGCGCTACGGGCTGACCGCCATGTGCATCGGACTCGGCCAGGGCGGCTCTGTCATCTGGGAAAACCCGAACTGGAACGGAAAGGCGTAGCCGTCAATGACCGACTACTCGAAGATCGACTTCACCCCGCTGCTGGACATCGACCCCGATGAAGTCGTCACGCACTCGTTCGTGCGCGACGTACCGCTGCGCGGCGGGAAGACCCTCGCCCTCGTCACGCTCGACAACGGCCGCGACCACACGCGGCCGAACACGCTCGGGCCCGCGACGTTCCTCGAACTCAACGCGACGTTCGACGCTCTCACCGAGCGCGCGAAACGCGGCGAGATCCACGGCGTCGCGGTGACGGGCAAGCCGTTCATCCTCGCCGCCGGCGCCGACCTGAGCAAGGTCGGAGACCTGCCGAGCAAGGAGGTCGCGAAGCTCCTCCCCCAGCTCGGCCACTACGTGCTCGGCAAGCAGTCGCAGTTCGGCGTGCCGTCGTTCGTCTTCACCAACGGCCTCGCGCTCGGTGGCGGCGTGGAGATCGGTCTCAATGCCGACTACCGCACCATCGACCGCTCGACCGCGGCGTTCGCGCTACCCGAGGTGTTCCTCGGCCTCATCCCCGGCTGGGGCGGTGCGTACATCCTGCCCAACCTGATCGGCATCGAGAACGCGCTCAAGGTCATCATCGAGAACCCGCTCAAGCAGAACCGCGTTCTCAAAGCCGACGAGGTCTTCGAACTCGGCATCGCCGACGCGATCTTCGACTCGGCGAACTTCCTCGAGGACTCGATCCGCTGGGCCGACGGCGTCATCTCAGGCGAGATCGAAGTGAAGCGGCCGAACGTTCCTGGGAAGGTCGAGCGCCTCGTCAAGTGGGATGCCGCGATCGGTATCGCCCGCAAGATGCTCGAGAGCCGGATCGGCAGCATCCCGAAGTCACCGTATGTCGCCCTCGACCTGCTCAAGGCCGCCAAGAGCGGCACGAAGGATGACGGCTTCGAGCGCGAGGACGCAGCTCTCGCTGAGCTCATCTCCGGCGACCAGTTCCAGGCCAGCATCTACGCCTTCAACTTGGTGCAGAAGCGCGCCAAGCGCCCTGCGGGCGCACCCGACAAGGCGCTGGCGAAGCCGGTGACCAAGGTCGGCGTCATCGGCGCGGGCTACATGGCCAGCCAGTTCGCACTACTGTTCGTGCGGCGCCTGCGGGTGCCGGTGGTCATCACCGACCTCGATCAGGCGCGCGTCGACAAGGGAGTCGCCTACATCCACGATGAGATCGCGAAGCTCCTCGATAAGGGGCGCATCTCTCCCGACGAGGCCAACCGTCTCCGCGCCCTCGTCACGGGGACCACGGATCGCTCCCTGTTCGCTGACGCCGACTGGGTGATCGAGGCCGTGTTCGAGGAGCTCTCGGTGAAGCAGGATGTCTTCGCCGAGTTCGAGGAGTATGTCTCACCGGAGGCCGTTCTGGCCACGAACACCTCGTCCCTGTCGGTCGAGCAGATCGGCGCGCGGCTGAAGCACCCCGAGCGTCTCGTCGGATTCCACTTCTTCACGCCGGTCGCGGTGATGCCGCTCATCGAGGTCGTCAAGACCCCCAACACCGATGACGCCACGCTGTCGACCGCGATGGTCACCGCGGCGAAACTCCGTAAGAATGCGGTCATCACGGCGGACACGCCAGGATTCGTCGTGAACCGCGTGCTGGCGAAGGTGCTCGGCGAGGCGATGCACGCCGTGGACGACGGCACGCCGTTCGACGTCGTGGACGAAGGGTTTGCACCGCTCGGCCTGCCGATGGCCCCGTCGGCGCTGCTCGACCTGGTCGGGCTGAAGGTCGGTGCGCACGTGCTCGACACGCATCACGCCGCGTTCCCCGACCGGTTCTACCAGAGCGAGAACCTGCACAAGCTCGCCGAGTACGGCACGCTGCTCGAGAAGGACTCCAAGGGCAGGATCAAGGGCATCGACAAGGGCGCAGCGAAGATCGTCTCCGGCGGGACCACGCCGTGGACGAAGGATCAGATCCTTTCGCGCCTCGAGGACGGCCTGGCCGACGAGATCCACCGGATGCTCGAAGACGACGTCGTCCACGCCGCGGAGGACATCGATCTCTGCATGATCCTCGGTGCTGGCTTCCCGTTCCAGATGGGCGGGATCACGCCGTATCTCGACCGTGTCGGTGCGAGCGAGCGGGTCTTCGGCGACACGTTCCACCACCCGACGATCACAGGCGTTTCATAGCGACACTGCAACATGCGAAGGGGCGGGCACTGCATCGAGTGCCCGCCCCTTCGTGGCCGTTCAGCGGTTGAGCGGCGTCATATCGGCGTAGCGGTCACCGACCGGAGCTGCGACGGCGTCGAGGGCCGCGAGGTGCGCATCCGAAAGTTCGAGAGCATCCGCCGCGACGTTCTGCTCCAGGTTCGCGACGCGACGCGTTCCGGGGATGGGCGCGATGTCGTCGCCCTGCGCCAGCAGCCAGGCGAGTGCGACCTGGCCCGGGGTCGCGCCGACTTCGCTCGCGACGGCATCCACCTGCTCGACGATGCGGATGTTCGCCTCCAGGTTGTCGCCTTCGAAACGCGGGCTGAAGCGACGGAAGTCGCTTTCGTCGAGTTGGTCGAGCGAGCGGATCGACCCCGTCAGGAAGCCGCGCCCGAGCGGCGAGTACGGCACGAAGCCGATCCCGAGCTCACGGACCGTCGGCAGGATGTCCTGCTCGACATCGCGCGACCACAACGAATACTCGGTCTGGAGCGCCGTCACCGGATGCACGGCGTTCGCGCGCCGAATGGTCTCGGGTGCGGCTTCGGAGAGTCCGTAGTGCCGGATCTTGCCCTCGCCGATCAGCTCGCTGAGCGCCCCGACGGTGTCCTCGATCGGCGTATCCGGGTCCATCCGGTGCTGGTAGTACAGGTCGATGTAGTCCGTGTTGAGCCGCTTCAGGGAACCTTCGACCGAGAGTCGAACGTTCTCCGGGCTCCCGTCGAGACCGCGTTCGTTCGTCGACCGGTGAAGGATGGTGCCGAACTTCGTCGCGATGACGACCTGGTCGCGCTTTCCTGCGAAAGCTTTCGCCAACAGCTCCTCGTTCGTGTACGGGCCGTAGATCTCCGCCGTGTCGAAGAACGTGACGCCCAGCTCCAGGGCGCGGTGGATCGTCGCGATGGAGCCGGCCTCATCCGTGCCTGCTCCGGTGTAGAACGCCGACATCCCCATGCAGCCCAGACCGAGGCGCGAGACCTCGAGGCGGTCGGTTCCTAATGTGATCTTCTTCATGCATTCACCTTTTCCTTGTAGAGGGAGATCTTGTAGTCGATGGCGGCGAGGCTCTTCTTCATCTCATCCAGTTGCCGCACCACGTTCATGCGGTGGATCAGCAGCAGCTCGAGGCGCTCGGCGGTCGTGTCGTCACCGCGACGGGCCAGTTCGACATAGTCGCGCATCCGTGCGATCGGCATCGCGGTGAGCCGCAGCTTGGTGAGGAAGACGACCCAGTTGAGGTCGGCCTCGGTGTAGCGGCGATGCGTGGACGACGCGCGGTCGACGGGTGTGAGCATCAGGCCCTCGCGCTCGTAGTACCGCAGGGTGTGGGTCGAGAGGCCCGTGAGCGCGGCGACATCGGAGATGGACATCGCCGCCGGTGTTGTGGTCATCCAGCCACGATAGAACTTAGAGTGCACTCAAAGTCAAACGGATGCCTCCGTCGGTCGTCGCTGGTAGCGTGCGGGCCATGGCACTCACCCAGTACTACGTCGCATCGTCCATCGACGGATTCATCGCGGATGCCGACGATCGCATCGAATGGCTCGAGCAGTTCGGGTTCGCGACCTTCCAACAGAGCTACGACGCGTTCTACGCCGGGATCGGCGCGCTCGTGATGGGTGCGACGACCTACCAGTTCCTGCTCGACCAGCCGAATCTCCAGTGGCCGTACCCGGGCATCCCGACTTGGGTCCTCACCCACAGGGAGCTGCCGGTCGTCGAAGGCGCACAACTCGTGTTCTGGGCGGGCGAGATCGCCCAGCTCGACGCGGAAGTGCGAAGCGCAGCGGGCGACCGCAACGTGTGGGTCGTCGGCGGCGGCAACGTGGCTGCCCAGTTCGCCGACGCGGGCCTGCTCGACGAACTGCGGGTGACGATCATGCCGATACTGGTCGGCTCCGGCAAAAACCTGCTGCCTGTCGCCCGGCCTTCGTCACCGCTCGCGCTCGTCAGCACCACCCCGTTCGACGGCGGAGCGGTCGAGCACGTCTACCGGCTCACCTGAGCCCCACAGCTTCGGGGCATAGAGTTCCGAGCACGGAGCCACCGTGGCGCCCATCGAGGGAGCCACCATGGATCATCCAGACGACGTACAGTTCTTCGACGCTATCAGTTTCGACAAGAGACTGACTGTCGGCGTTCTCGCTGATTCCCGGAAGCCGGACGAACGGCGCCTCCCGCTTCACCCGACACGTCTCGACCGGATCGACGAGGACCTGCGGTCCAGCATCACTCTCGAGAACGGGTACGGGCTCCGGTTCGGCCTCTCGGATGATCAGCTGCGCCCGTTCGTCGGGGCGATCGTCTCGCGTGAAGACGTGATCGCCGCGTCGGATGTGATCCTGCTGCCTAAGCCGCAGCACAGTGACCTCCGCGATCTGAGAGACGGGCAGATCCTCTGGGGTTGGCCGCACTGCGTCCAGGACCGGGAGATGACGCAGCTGGCGATCGACAAGAGTCTCACGCTCATCGCATTCGAGGCGATGAACCACTGGACTCGCAGCGGGAGCTTCGGCCTTCACGTCTTCCACAAGAACAACGAGCTCGCCGGTTACTGCTCTGTGCTGCACGCCCTCGAGGTCGTGGGGCTCACGGGAGACTACGGTCGCCGGCTGAAGGCCGTCGTCATCGGATTCGGCGCGACCGCCCGCGGGGCCGTCACGGCACTCAACGCACACGGTGTGCACGACGTGCAGGTGCTCACCAACCGCGACGTCGCGGCTGTCGGCTCCCCCATCCACTCCGTGCATATCGTCCAGTTCGACCACGATGAGATCGCACCCCACCTCAGTCACGTGATCACCGAGCACGGGCGCGTGCCCCTCGCCCCCTTCCTCGCCGAAGCGGACATCGTCGTCAACTGCACGCTGCAGGACCCGAACGCTCCGCTGAACTATCTCGACGAGTCCGACCTCGACGCGTTCGCACCGGGAAGCCTCATCGTCGACGTCTCCTGCGATGAGGGAATGGGCTTCAGCTGGGCGAGGCCGACGACGTTCCGCGATCCCGTGTTCGAGGTCGGCGATCATGTGCGCTACTACGCGGTCGACCACAGCCCGTCGTACCTGTGGGATTCCGCCACCTGGGAGATCGGCGAAGCAGTCACGCCTTTCCTGCGCACGGTCATGGGCGGAGCCGAGTCATGGATGGCCGACGACACCATACGGCGCGCCATCGAGATCAGGGAAGGCGAGATCGTGAACCCGGCGATCCTGGAGTTCCAGTCCTGAGAGGCCGTCAAGCCGTACCGGCCGATCGTCCTCGCCTCCGCCTAGAGCGAGGAGCGAGGAGCTTCAGAGCCGCTTCTCGTCAGCCTTGCGCTGGCGGACCTCATGGCCGTCACTGGCTTCGATGGGGAGGGGACGGGCGACCGGCACTTTGCTCCCGAGCACCTGGGCGACAAGGTCGCGGGCAATCTTCTGGGGAGTGAGACCCGCATCTTCGAGGATCTGTTCGCGGCTCGCGTGATCGAGGAATTCGTCCGGCAACCCGAGCTCATCCACGGCGGTGTCGATGCCGGCCTCGCGAAGATCCTGGCGCACACGCGTGCCGATCCCGCCGACACGGATGCCGTCCTCGATCGTCACGACGATGCGATGTTCGGCGGCCAGCGTCAGGATCGATCGAGGCACGGGTACGACCCAGCGCGGGTCGACGACAGTGGCGCCGATCCCCTGGGCTGCGAGGCGCTCGGCCACTTTGAGGCCGAGATCGGCCATCGGTCCCACCGTCACGAGCAGCACGTCCTTGTGCGGCGCCTCCCGCAGCACATCCACTCCGTCCGCCGTGCGGCGTTCGGCCTCGATGTCGGGGCTGACGCTGCCCTTGGGGAAGCGGAGCACGGTCGGTGCGTCGTCCACGGCGACCGCCTCAGCGAGTTCTTCACGGAAACGGGTGCCGTCGCGGGGCGCGGCGAGGCGGATGTTCGGCACGACCTGGAGGATCGCGAGGTCCCAGATCCCGTGGTGGCTGGGCCCATCCGGGCCGGTGACTCCGGCCCGGTCGAGCACGAAGGTCACCCCCGCCCTGTGGAGGGCGACGTCCATGAGCACCTGGTCGAACGCACGGTTCATGAAGGTGGCATAGATCGCGACGACGGGATGGAGGCCGCCGAAGGCGAGGCCGGCTGCGCTCGTCGCGGCGTGCTGTTCGGCGATGCCGACGTCGTGGACGCGATTCGGGAACCGCTCGGCGAATTTGTGGAGGCCGGTGGGGCGCAGCATCGCAGCGGTGATGCCCACGATGCGGGGGTTCCGTTCGGCGAGTCTCACGATCTCGTCGGCGAAGACGCTGGTCCACGACTGCTTGCTCGAACTTTCGATCGACTCGCCCGTCTCCGGGTCGATCTGGCCGACGGCGTGGAACTGGTCGGCGGCGTCGCGCATAGCCGGCTCGTAGCCGCGTCCCTTCTGCGTGATCATGTGCACGATCACGGGCGCGCCATAGTTCTTCGCCTGGCGAAGAGCTTCTTCCATGGCCTCGATGTCATGCCCCTGCACAGGGCCGATGTACTTGATGTCGAGGTTGGAGTAGAGCGCCTCGTTGTTCCAGAAGCGGCTGAGGAACCCGTGGAGGCCGCCGCGAACGCCCCGGTACAGGGACCGGCCGGGCGTACCGAGCCGGTCGAACGCCTTGCGGCTGGTGAGATACAGGTTGCGGTAGGAGCGGCGCGTGCGCACGGTGTTGAGGAAGCGCGCCATTCCGCCGATGGTGGGCGCGTACGACCGCCCGTTGTCGTTCACGATGATGATCAGCCGGCGCGTGTTGTCGTCGGTGATGTTGTTGAGCGCCTCCCAGGTCATACCCCCGGTGAGGGCGCCGTCGCCGACCATGGCGACGACGTGGCGATCGTCCTGCCCCGTCATCGAGAAGGCGCGAGAGATGCCGTCCGCCCACGAGAGCGAACTGGAGGCGTGGGAGCTCTCGACGATGTCGTGGACGGACTCCGAGCGCTGCGGATAGCCCGCGAGGCCGCCACGCTGGCGCAGCATGCTGAAGTCCTGCCGGCCGGTCAGCAGCTTATGCACATAGGCCTGGTGGCCGGTGTCGAACACGATGGCGTCGCGCGGTGAGTCGAAGACGCGGTGGATGGCGATGGTGGACTCGACGACACCGAGGTTGGGCCCCAGGTGTCCCCCGGTCTTCGCGACATTGGAGATCAGGAACTCCCTGATCTCGGCGGCGAGCTGAACGAGTTGCTTCTTGGACAGAGCGTCCAGGTCACGGGGACCGGAGATGGTCTCGAGGATACTCATGGTTTCGAGTTTAGGCGTGCACGCACCGGAAAAGCCGAGTGCCGCCGTTTCGGCCGGGTCCGCCACGCTGGGTGGACGTACCGGCCGCCGCGGCGGCACTCGATCAACCGGATGCGGTCAGGCCACCAGGCTTCGCAGCACGTACTGGAGAATGCCGCCGTTGCGGTAGTAGTCGGCTTCTCCCGGTGTGTCGATGCGAACGACGGCGTCGAACTCGATCGTCTGCTTGCCTTCGGGCGAGTCGGAGGTGGGCTCGGCGACGACGTGGACCGTCTTCGGGGTCGTCCCCTCGTTGAGCTCCTCGAGACCGGTGATGCTGATCGACTCGGTACCGTCGAGCCCGAGGGATGCCCAGGTCTCGCCCGCGGGGAACTGGAGCGGGACCACGCCCATCCCGATCAGATTGGACCGGTGGATGCGCTCGAAGCTCTCCGTGATGACCGCGCGCACTCCGAGGAGGCTGGTGCCCTTCGCCGCCCAGTCGCGGGACGACCCGGAACCGTACTCCTTGCCACCGAGGATGACGAGCGGAGTGCCCTGCGCCTGGTAGTTCTGCGACGCGTCGTAGATGAACGACTGCGGTCCGCCCCCCTGCGTGAAGTCCCTGGTGTACCCGCCCTCGACACCGTCGAGGAGCTGGTTCTTGAGTCGGATGTTCGCGAAGGTGCCGCGGATCATGACCTCGTGGTTGCCGCGGCGCGAACCGTAGGAGTTGTAGTCCTTGCGGTCGATTCCGTGCTCAGCGAGGTACTTGCCGGCGGGGCTGTCTGCCTTGATGTTTCCGGCGGGACTGATGTGGTCCGTGGTGACCGAATCGCCGAGTTTCGCAAGGACGCGTGCACCCTGGATGTCGCTGACCGGAGTCGTCTCCAGCGTCATGCCGTCGAAGTACGGAGGCTTGCGCACGTAGGTCGACTTCTCGTCCCACTCGAACACCGAGCCGGTCGGGGTCGGCAGCGACTTCCAGCGGTCGTCGCCCTCGAACACGCTCGCGTATTCGTGGGTGAACATGCCTTCGTTGATCGATGAGTCGATGGTCTCCTGGACCTCGGCCGCGTCGGGCCAGATGTCTTTGAGGAAGACGTCGTTGCCGTCCTGGTCGGTGCCGAGCGCATCCACCTCGAAGTCGAAGTTCATCGACCCGGCCAGGGCGTATGCGATCACCAGCGGCGGGCTGGCCAGGTAGTTCATCTTCACGTCGGGGTTGATGCGGCCTTCGAAGTTGCGGTTGCCCGAGAGGACCGCAGTGACCGCGAGGTCGTTCTGGTTCACGGCCTGCGAGATCTCATCGATCAGCGGTCCGGAGTTGCCGATGCACGTCGTGCACCCGTAGCCGACCGTGTAGAAGCCGAGTTCTTCGAGATAGCTGGTGAGGCCCGCTTTCTCGTAGTAATCGGTGACGACCTTCGACCCGGGTGCCAGGGTGGTCTTGACCCACGGCTTGGTCTTCAGGCCCTTCTTCGCGGCGTTGCGGGCCAGCAGGCCGGCCGCGAGCATCACCGACGGGTTCGACGTGTTCGTGCACGAGGTGATGGCGGCGATCGCGACGGCGCCGTGGTCGAGCGTGAACGACGTTCCGGTCTCGGCGATGGTGACCGGGGTCGGGCTGGACGCCGACTTCGGCGCGTGGCTGTGGTGGTGGTGCACGTGGGTGCTGTTGGTGTCCAGCGGGCTGAGCTCGCCAGGGTCGGACGCCGGGAACGACTCCGAGATCGTCAGGTCCACGAGATCGTGGTCGACGTCGGCGTAGTCGACGAGGTCCTTTTCGAACTGGTCCTTCGCGTGCGCGAGGACGATGCGGTCCTGAGGGCGCTTCGGGCCGGCGATCGAGGGCACGACCGTGCCGAGGTCGAGCTCGAGGTACTCGCTGAAGACCGGCTCGATCGACGCGTCGTGCCACAGTGACTGGAGCTTCGAGTACTGCTCGACGAGCGCGATCTGCTCTTCGCTGCGGCCGGTGAGACGCAGGTACTCGAGGGTGACCTCGTCGATGGGGAACATCGCCGCCGTCGAGCCGAACTCGGGGCTCATGTTGCCGATCGTCGCGCGGTTCGCGAGTGGGACCTCCGCGACGCCGGCTCCGTAGAACTCGACGAACTTGCCGACGACGCCGTGCTTGCGGAGCATCTGGGTGATCGTGAGGACGACATCGGTGGCCGTCACGCCCGTCGGGATGGCGCCGGTGAGCTTGAAGCCGACGACCTTGGGGATGAGCATGGAGACGGGCTGGCCCAGCATCGCGGCTTCCGCCTCGATCCCGCCGACACCCCAGCCGAGCACACCGAGGCCGTTGACCATGGTGGTGTGCGAGTCGGTGCCGACACACGTGTCGGGGTAGGCCTGGAGCGCACCGCCGACCTGCCGCGTCATCGTGACGCGGGCCAGGTATTCGATGTTGACCTGGTGGACGATGCCGGTTCCCGGCGGAACGACCTTGAAGTCGTCGAACGCGGTCTGGCCCCAGCGGAGGAACTGGTAGCGCTCACCGTTGCGCTCGTACTCGATGTCGGTGTTGCGCTCCAGCGCGTCCTCCGTGCCGAAGAGATCGGCGATGACCGAGTGGTCGATGACCATCTCGGCGGGAGCGAGCGGGTTGATCCTGCGGGGGTCGCCGCCGAGCGCGGAGACCGCTTCGCGCATGGTCGCGAGATCGACGATGCACGGGACGCCGGTGAAGTCCTGCATGATGACGCGCGCCGGCGTGAACTGGATCTCGGTGTCGGGCTCCGCCATCGGATCCCATCCCCCGAGGGCGTTGATGTGCTCGGCCGTGATGTTCGCACCGTCTTCGGTGCGAAGCAGGTTCTCGAGGAGGACCTTGAGGCTGAACGGGAGCTTCTCATACCCCGGGACGGTGTCGATTCTGAAGACTTCGTAGTCCGTCGAACCGACCCGGAGGGTGTCCTTTGCTCCAAAGCTGTTTACCGCAGACACGTTGCCCTCTCCTTCATCGGCAGGCATGGAAAAAGCCGGCCATCGTGATCAATATTCGTGGTCGAACAAAGCGGGTTTCCAGCAAGGCTAGCCTAAGTCGCGAGCCCGCTTCCGGCATCCGTTCGCTCCGCAATTTATCTTGACGTCAAGATAAATCTAGCACAGCGGCCTGCGATCACTCGCGGTCGAAGACGAGACCGCGACGCCGTGCGAAGCGGTAGAACACTTCGATTCCCGCGGCGCCCACCACGCCCACCGCGATCCCCCACAACAGCTCCGGCGACGGCGAGATTCGCATCATGAAGAACTCGCTCAGTCCGGGCAGCACGCACACGAGGATCATCGCCGCGACGACTCCGGCCAGGAGTGCGAGGCGCGGCCAGCTGAGCGGCCTGGCCAGCACGCAGAGGATCCACACGGAGACGCAGAAGAGGGTGACCGTCGTGATGCTCCGCGCTTCGTGGAGAGGGATGGTCCGGTAGAGAGGCACGTAAGCGACGACGCACGCCGTCGCTGCGATCGCTCCTGTCGGGATCGAATACGCCAGGATGCGCCGCAGAACCCCCGGCGTGTAGATGCGCCGGTTGGGGGCGAGCGCGAGCACGAAGGACGGGATGCCGATCGCCAGCGACGAGACCAGGGTGAGCTGCCTCGGCAGGAACGGGAAGGGCCACAGCATCACGGCGCTCACCAGGGCGAGGAGGATTCCATACACGGTCTTGGCGAGGAAGAGGTTCGACACCCTTTCGACGTTGGCGATGACACGCCGCCCGAAGGCGAGGATGTCCGGAAGCCGGTCGAAGCGGTTGTCGAGCAGCACGAGCCGGGAGACGGCCTTGGTCGCCGCTGTGGCTGTGCCCATAGCGATGCCGAGGTCCGCATCTTTGATAGCCATTGCGTCGTTGACACCGTCTCCGGTCATCGCGACGGTCCGGCCCATGTCGCGCAGGATTCCGACGGCCGTGCGCTTCTGTTCGGGGCTGACCCGGCCGAAGATATCGGAGGTCTGGAGCGCGGCGGCGAGCTCCGCGTCCCCGTGGAGCGTCGACGCGTCGACCGCTTCGCCGTCCAGGTCCAGGGTCCGGGCGATCGCCGAGACGGTCACCGGGTTGTCGCCCGACATGACGACGACACGCACGGCCTGCGTGCGGAAGTAGCCGAGCGTCGCTCGCGCCGCCGGGCGCACCGACTCCTCGAACACGACCAGCTGGGCCGGCTCGACCCGCACGCCTCTGATCGTCGCGCGGGCCTCGGTCGGAAGTGGGTCGAGAGCGCGCACGAGGACGAGCGTCCGCTGGCCGGTCGCCGCGATCGCATTCGCGCAGGCCAGCTCATCCGGATGCTCCCCCAGCAGCCGCTCCGGAGCGCCAAGCAACCACGACGACCGCTCGCCGTTGTCCGAGAACACGACTCCGCTGAACTTCGTCGCCGAACTGAACGGAATGCGTCGCTCGACGACGAGCGCCTCGGACTGGAAGTGCCGTGAGAGGATGCCCGCCGTCGCATTCCCCGCGTCGTCGGCACCGAACGCTGCAAGGGCGACCTCCGCGTCCCGCTGCGGGACCGCATCCCCCAGCGACTCGATCCGGTCGAACGCCAGTTCGCCGGTCGTGAGCGTGCCGGTCTTGTCCAGGCAGAGCACGTCGACGCGGGCCAGTACCTCGACGGCTGCAAGTTCCTGCACGAGCACCTTGCGTGCGGCCAGCTGGATGGCGGCCACCCCGAAGGCGAGACTCGTCAGCAGCACGAGACCCTCCGGGATCATCCCGACCACACTCGCGACCGCGTCGAGCAGGGCGCGGCGCCAGCGTCCATTCTGGCCGAGGGTCGCGAAGCCCCCGTACGTGAGTACCCGGCCGATGATGGTGATGACGATGACAGGCCCGAGGATCCAGGACAGGTAGACCAGGATGCGGTTGGTGGCATCGCGCAGTTCCGACCGGACGAGCGAATGCTTGCGGATCTCGGCGGTCAGCCTGCTCGCGTACGAGTCGGCGCCGACCGCGGTCACCGTCGCGTAGCCGGTGCCGCTCACGACGTGCGAGCCGCTCAGCAGCTGGTCGTCGGCGTCCTTGAGGACCGGGTCGGCCTCGCCGGTCAAGAGCGACTCGTCGAGTCCGAGACCGTTGCTCTCGACCACGACCGCGTCCGCCGGGATCTGGTCTCCGGGCCTCAGGACGAGCAGGTCGTCCAGAACCACATCAGCCAGCGCGACGGTCTCGACGGCGCCGTCGCGCTTCACCCGGCTCTCCGGGGCCGCCAGCAGCGCCGCGCGATCGAGTACCAGCTTCGCGCGCAGTTCCTGCACGATGCCGATGAGCGCGTTGACGACGACGACCCCGTAGAAGAACCCGTCGCGTAGGTCGCCCAGGATGATCACTGCGACGAAGCACACAGTGAGGATGCCGTTGAAGAGTGTGAAGACGTTCTCCCGGAGGATCTCCGAGATCGAGCGCGACGTCGGCTGCGTCACCGCATTGCCGCGTCCGCTGGCGTGGCGCTCGGCCACTTCCGCGCGGGTCAGTCCCTCCCCTGTACGCGCGTACGTCACGGGGCCTCAGGTCCCGTTCGACTCTGGCCGGTCGGGGCCGGCGGGTTCGGGCTTCGCCTCGCCTTTCGTCGAATCCCCGACTCCGTAGAGCCCGCGGACGACGAACCAGGTCACGAGCAGCAGTGGAGCGTAGAGCGGAACTCCCATCAGCAGCTTCGCGATGCCGAGCCCGGTGGTCGCAGCGTCGGTGTGGGCGAGGTACAGCGGCAGCTCGACGACGAGCCGGGCGGCGAACAGGAGGAACCAGAGGAACGTGAGCGCCTGCATGATGCGGAACTTCTTACGGTCCTTGCGCCAGGCCACGCCGTCGCCCATGAGGTACCCGGACGCCAGCCCGATCAGAGGCCAGCGCACGAGCATCGAGATCAGCAGCGCAGCCCCGTAGAGGAGGTTGAGACCGATCCCGAAGAGGAAGTTGTCTTCGCCACGGCCGGTGATGAGCGCGAGGATCGCCGACGCGCCGACACCGATCAAGCCGGCGACGGCCTGCGTGACCGGCGTCTTGCCGATGATGCGGACGGCCGTGAAGACGACGGCGACGAGCACGGATGCGCCGAGCGAGAGCGGCACGTTCGCCGTGAAGGTGAAGAGAATGAGGAAGACGAGCCCGGGGAGGACGGTCTCCAGGAGTCCGCGCACCCCACCGAGCGCGCCGAGCAGCGCGGCCCCGGTCGAGGCATCACTCTCGGCCAGCTGGCCGATGCCTGACTTGCGCGCCGCGTTCGCGAGTCCCTCACCGATGGCGCTCGGCACACCGGCCTCGTCGTCGTTCGGGCCGGACGGTTCACCGCTGCTGGACATGCTCTGCCGGCTCAAACGGGAAGCGTTCCGTCGCCGGCGGCCGGCGCGGAGGGCATCCGGAGCGGGATCAGGTCGCGCGGGGGCATCGGGACGGTCCCGCGAACGACGACGATGCTGCGGAACAGGTCTTCCACGAGCGCGGCGGCATCCGGCTTGACGGCCGCGTCCCCTGCGATCACACCGCGGAGGAACCAGCGGGGACCGTCCACTCCGACGAATCGCGCCACACGCGTCTCCCCACCAGGACCCTCGGTCGACGCGACGGGGATCTCGGCAACGAGTTCCGGACCGAAGACGCCGTCGCGCACCGAGGTGCGACCACCCTGGCGGTCGACCTGCTCGGCGATCTGCTCGCGGATCTCGTGCCACAGTCCGCTGGAGCGCGGAGCCGCGAAGGGCTGGACCTGCAGCGTCGAGTTCGCGTAGTCGAGACCGACGGCGACGACACGCTGCGTCTCCTCCTCGACCTCGAGACGAAGGTGCAGGCCCTCGCGCGGAAGGATCTTCACGCCCCCGAGATCCACATACGGACGGACGGGGTTGGCCTCGCTCTCATCGAGCGGCCCTTCCGTCTCACGATCCGCCGGCGCCGACTTCTCCCAGCTCACGGGGTCGGTGCTGCTCGTGTCGGTCACGCTGGTTCTCCTGACTTGACGCTGTCTTCGTGCGGCACGGCGACCCTCGGCTCCGTGCTGTAACCGGTCGAACCGAATCCCGCTGTTCCGCGGCGGCTCTCCGGAAGGCTGTCGACGGGCACGAACCGCACCCGGGTCACCGGCATCACGATCAACTGGGCGATCCGGTCGCCGACGGCGATATCGTACGGCATCGACCTGTCTGTGTTCAGTATCGTGACCCGGATCTCGCCGCGATATCCAGCATCCACGGTCCCGGGTGAATTGACGATCGTGATCCCGTGCCGGGCCGCGAGTCCGCTGCGCGGCACCACGAAGCCGGCGAAGCCGTCTGGAAGGGCGATGGACACCCCCGTCGGCACGGTCGCGCGCTCGCCGGGCCCGAGGGTCACGGCTTCGGCTGCGCAGAGATCGGCTCCCGCGTCGCCGGGGTGGGCATAGGCCGGCACGCGGTCTGCGACGATCGGGATGTCAACGGTATCGGTCACGTGTCGAGGGTAGTGCAGAAGTCTGATCGAATAGAGCCATGGTTCTCTATCGTGAACGGCTCTGGGCCGCTCCCTGGCTGTACGTCTCCACAGCCCTCGTCATTCCCGCGAGCATCCTCGTGTTCGCCCCCATCTCGATGGTCGCCGGCATCATCACGGCGATCGTGCTCTACGGCGGCTGCGTCGCCATGCTGATCGCGTCCTCGCCGGTCATCCGGGTCACCGACAGTGAACTCTTCGCCGGCCGTGCGAGCATCCCGCTCACCCTCGTGGGCGAGCCGACCGGCTACGGCCCGGATGCTGCCGTCCTGGAGCGCGGCCAGCGCCTGGATGCACGCGCCTGGCTCCTGATCCGTGGCTGGGTGAAACCCGTCGTCAAGGTGCCCGTGCTCGACCCGCAGGATCCCGCGCCCTACTGGCTGATCTCGACAAGAAGCCCGGACCAGCTGGTCCGGGCTCTCGATGAAGGTCGACTCGCGGCTGCGAGCGCTGCCTCCTAGGCTGCGCACTCCACGCAGATCGGTCCGAGCTTCGTCTCGTGATCGATCTGCGAGCGGTGCTTCACAAGGAAACAGTTCACACAGGTGAATTCGTCTGCCTGCGGAGGAAGGACGACGACATCGAGGTCGAGGTCGGAGAGATCCGCGCCGGGGAGTTCGAAACCACCAGGGTTGTCCGCATCGTCAACGTCGACAACTCCGGACATCTTGTCCGGGACACGCTCCTTGAGGGCCTCGATCGACTCCGAGTCGTCTTCGGTCTTCCGCGGTGCGTCGTAATCCGTTGCCATGCCCATCCACTTCTCGTATAAACGACCGATTTTTCGCAATCGGCGGCCATAGTTTGCATCAAACCGCAGGGAATAGCAAACCGCTCACGTAGTTCACTGACACTGCTCGGTGATCAACTTCCGGCACGCCACGGTTATTCCCCGGAAACGGGGGTACGACGTGGCATTCTTGCGACGTACGTGGAGAGCTGGGAAGGCATTTCATCATGCAGGATTTAAAGGTCATCGGAGTCGAGAACGGTGCACTGCTCGCCGCGAGCGACGACGGTGAGCGGTTCCGCATCGCCATCGACGAAGTGCTGCAGTCCAGGCTTCGCCAGCGCAAGGCCGAAGTGGCGTCGACCGCTCCCAAGTTGTCGCCCCGCGAAGTGCAGGCGCACATCCGATCGGGCATGTCCGCTGAGGATGTGGCCGCGGTCACCGGTGCGTCGTTGGAGTACATCCAGCGATTCGAGGGTCCGATCGTCGCCGAACGCGAGCACATCGTCGCTTCCGCGCTGAGCGTGCCGGTCCACACGACCGCAGACGTCGATCCGCTCGGCGAGGGCGCGACGTTCGGCGCCGTCATCCGCGACCGCCTCGCGTCGCTCGGCGTCGTCGGTGAGCGCTGGGCGAGCTGGAAGGATGCGGAGACCGGCTGGATCATCAAGCTGGAGTTCACCGCCGACCAGATCGACCACGATGCGCGCTGGGGATACGACGCCCGCAAGCACACGCTGGCGCCACTCAACT
Organism: Leifsonia sp. Ger2509; assembly: GCF_055231915.1. Lineage (NCBI taxonomy): Bacteria > Bacillati > Actinomycetota > Actinomycetes > Micrococcales > Microbacteriaceae > Leifsonia > Leifsonia sp. Ger2509. Next base: position 235,723 of record NZ_JBUYVB010000003.1, on the reverse strand, counting down.
CCGAGGCCACGACGCTCTCGCAGCAGGGCGAGCTGAAGGGAGCGCTCATCCCGCGCCTGCGCGCCGTCGCCCCGCACTCCTCCGAACCGGACGACTCGCGGTTCGACAGCGGCGCGTTCACGTTCCATGAGACGCCGACCGATCTGCTCGGTCCCGACGCGGCTCCGTTCGAGCCGGTCGCGTACAGCCGCACGATCCCGTCCGCGAACAACTCGATCGCGATCTCCGCCATCAAGCGGTCAGACGACGATCAGCCCAAGGACGTCCACCAGACGGCCGACCTCCTCGAAGCGCTCCGCCGTCGCCGTGGCGAGCGTGAGGCCGCCAGTTTCGAAGAGAAGGCCGAGACGCCACCGAAGGAGCAGGGCATCCGCATCGTCGATGTTCCGCTCGACGAGCTGGAAGAGATCCCGTTCACGGCGCCGGAGCTCCAGGACCCGCCCGCGCCGTCGAGCACTCCATCGAACACCGGCCCGCAGCAGCGGCTCGGCAAGAAGGGCCGCGCGTCGATGCCGAGCTGGGACGAGATCGTCTTCGGCGCCCGTACGGACGACGATCTGGCCTGACCCGCCCGGTCAGGCGAAGGCGCCGAGCCGGATCAGCGGGACCCGGGTCTCCTCCGGTGTGAGCGAGCCGTGCTGGCCGATCATGTTCCGGCCGGACTGCGCCGGGTCGCGCGAGTCGTAGTAGGCGATCCGGCGGCGTGCTGCGACGATCACGTCGCCGATGCGGGGCAGCACCTCGTCGGCGACCGCTCCCCCGAACCATCCAGCCTCGATCGCTTCCTCTCGGGTGGCGATCCAGGCGCGCTCGCCTTCCACGTCCCGCCAGGCCTCAGCCAGGCGATCGGCGGCCCGCGCGGACCGCTCTGCGAGATAGAGCTGGAGGCACCGGGGCTCACCACCCACGTACTCGACGCCATCGACGAGCTCGGGCGCCGTGTCGAAGAGCACGTGCGCCGTGTGGGGAACGTCGATCACGCCGTGGTCGGCGGTCACGAGGATGCCGTCGGAGCGGCCCAGCGTGCCGGCCAGCCTCGACACCTCGCCGTCCACATCCTCCAGTTCCGCTGTCCATGCCGGCGACTCCCACCCGGACGCGTGCGCGACCGTGTCGAGCTCGCTCACATAGAGATAGGTCAGGCTCGGCGCCGGTGATCGCAGGATGCGTCGTGCAGCCTCGAACCGGTCGGCCACGTGCCTGCCGGGGATGTACTCGGCACCCCGGAGCACGGCGTGGGTGAACCCGGAGTCGCTGTAGCGCGGCTGTCCGATCGCGAAGGTGCGGATGCCCGCCCGTTCGGCCCGCTCGAACACCGTCTCGCTCCGCTGCCACGTTGCAGGATCGAGCCGGTCGTCCCAGCCGTTGAGCTGGTTCACCATGCGGTCGGATGCGGTGTCCAGCACGCGATATCCGACCAGCCCGTGGGTCCCGGGCGTCGTTCCCGTACAGAGGGTGGCGAGGGCCGCGGCCGTCGTCGTGGGAAAACCCGAGTCGATCGTGGACTGCTTCGTGAGCTGCGGCGCCAGGAACCGGGCGTGACCCGCTCGTGTGCGCAGGGACGCGGCGCCGAGCCCGTCGACCACGACGACGACGACACGCTCCACCGACCGCAGACCGAGCTGATTCTCCGCGCCGAGGAGAGCATCCACCGAACTTGGGAGAACAGCGGCAAGGCTCAGCCGAGTCGTGAAGGCGGCCGGTAGCATGGGGGGCATCCGGCCCAGTTTGTCATAGACGAGCGAGGCAGGCAGTAGTGAAACGTCCCTCCGGTGCCCCCAGCACGCCTCCCAGATTGCACGCATGAATCCGACGAACGACCCCACACCAGCTCCGGCGACGGAACGAATCGAAGACGTCGACGTGACGACCGAGATGCAGGGCTCGTTCCTCGAATACGCATACTCGGTGATCTACTCGCGGGCCCTCCCCGACGCCCGCGACGGGCTGAAGCCGGTTCAGCGGCGCATCCTCTACCAGATGACCGAAATGGGGCTGCGTCCCGATCGCGGACATGTGAAGTCGGCGCGTGTGACCGGCGAGGTGATGGGAAAGCTGCACCCGCACGGCGACAGTGCGATCTACGACGCGCTCGTACGCATGGCCCAGGACTTCACCCTGCGCGTTCCGCTGATCGACGGTCACGGGAACTTCGGATCGCTCGACGACGGGCCCGCCGCTCCTCGGTACACCGAAGCCCGCCTCGCTGCGGCCGCCCTTGCTCTCACGGAAGACCTCGACGAGGACGTCGTCGACTTCGTCCCCAACTATGACAACCAGCTCATGCAGCCGGACGTGCTGCCTGCGGCCTTCCCGAACCTGCTGGTCAACGGTGCCAGCGGGATCGCGGTCGGCATGGCGACCAACATGGCGCCCCACAACCTCGTCGAGGTCGTCGGGGCCGCCCGTCACCTGCTCGCGAACCCGGACGCATCCCTCGACGAGTTGATGGAGTACGTGCCGGGGCCCGATCTGCCGGCCGGCGGCACGATCGTCGGTCTGGCGGGCGTGCGGGATGCGTACGCGACCGGCCGCGGCAGCTTCAAGACCCGGGCGAAGGTCAGCGTCGAGAGCATCACCGCGCGTAAGAGCGGACTCGTCGTCACCGAACTCCCCTATCTGGTCGGGCCCGAAAAGGTCATCGAGAAGATCAAGGACGGCGTCAACTCCAAGAAGCTGAGCGGGATCTCCGACGTCACCGACCTCAGCGACCGCACGCGCGGGCTCCGGCTCGTGATCGGCATCAAGACCGGTTTCAGTCCGGAGGCGGTGCTCGAACAGCTCTACCGGCACACCCCGCTCGAAGACGGCTTCAGTATCAACAACGTTGCGCTCGTCGACGGCGGACCGCAGACGCTGGGGCTGCGCGAGCTGCTCCGCGTCTACCTCGACCATCGCATCAGCGTGGTGACGCGCCGATCGCAGTACCGCCTGGCCCGTCGGCAGGAACGCCTGCACCTCGTGGAGGGCCTCCTGATCGCGATCCTGGACATCGACGAGGTGATCCAGGTCATCCGCACGAGCGATGACACCGAACAGGCCAGAACCCGGCTGATGGATGTCTTCGACCTGAGCACGCTGCAGGCGGACTACATCCTGGAGCTCCGGCTGCGTCGACTGACCCGGTTCTCGCGCATCGAGCTGGAGACCGAGCAGGAGCAGTTGCGTGCCGAGATCGCCGAACTCGAGGAACTCCTCGGCAGCCGCGCACGTATCGAGCAGTTGGTCTCCGACGAGCTCGAGCAGGTCGCGGAGAAGTTCGGGACACCACGGCGCACTCTGCTGACCGAGGCGCGACCGTCGATCGCCACGACCACCTCGCGCGGCAAGCCCGTCGTGCTCGAGGTCGCTGATACTCCGTGCCGCGTGCTGCTCAGCACCACCGGGAAGATCGTGCGCGTCGACCAGCAGCTGGACGACGAGGGCGGCCTCGACCGCATCCAGGCGCCCGCTCGACGCAGCAAGCACGACGCACTGCTGTCCAGCCTGGACACGACCAGCCGCACAGAGATCGGTGCCGTGACCTCGAAGGGCCGGCTGATCCGGTTCTCCCCCGTCGACCTGCCCGCGGTGCCGGCGAACTCGATCCAGCTCGCCGCAGGTGTGCGCGTCGCAGACTATCTCGCACTGGCGGACCGGAAGGAGCGGATCCTCGCAGTGGTCTCGCTCACCTCCGACGAGTGCATCGCGCTCGGCACGCGCCAGGGCGTCGTCAAACGGGTGACGGCCGGTGACTGGGCGAGCAAGCCGGAGTTCGAGATCATCGCGTTGAAGCCCGGCGACGAGGTGGTGGGAGCGGTTCAGGGAGCCGACTCGGACGAGCTCGTCTTCGTCGCCTCCGATTCGCAGCTTCTCCGCTTCCCGTCATCCACGGTCCGTCCCCAAGGGCGCGCCGCCGGTGGCATGGCAGGCATCAACCTCGCTGCGAATGCGCGTGTCCTCTCCTTCTCGGCCATCCGGGCAGCAGAGCGCGACGACGCGGTCGTGGTCACGATCGCGACCAGCACGGAGACGCTGCTCGGCACGGATCCCGGCAGCGCCAAGGTGAGTGATTTCGCCGAGTTCCCGGCCAAGGGTCGAGCGACCGGCGGGGTGCGGTCGCACCGTTTCCTCAAGGGTGAGAGCGAACTCGCTGTGGCATGGGTCGGACGCGGTCCCGCTCTGGCGGTGGCACCGGATGGCGCCGCACGCACGCTCCCGCAGGGCGGTGCACGACGCGACGGCTCCGGCGCGGCACTTGACGCGGTCGTCGGAAGCGTGGGCCGCCAGCTCGGCTGATGGCCGCCCTGGCGCGCCGGATCAGACGTCGATGCGTGAGCGCGAGAGGTCCCCGGATCCGGCGATGATGAAGTCCTTGCGCGGTGCGACGTCATTTCCCATCAGCAGCTCGAACACGCGGGCCGCCTGTTCTGCGTCGGGAACGCGCACCCGTCGGAGCGTCCGGTGGGTCCGGTCCATCGTCGTCGTCGCGAGCTGGTCCGCGTCCATCTCACCCAGCCCCTTGTAGCGCTGGATCGGCTCCTGGTAGCGCTTGTTGGTGCGCTTGAGGCCGGCGAGGACGCCCTGGAGTTCCGCCTCCGAGTAGGTGTAGATCGTCTCGTTCGGCTTCGATCCCGGATTCATCACGACGACGCGGTGGAGCGGCGGCACGGCTGCGAAGACGCGGCCTTCCTCGATCATCGGCCGCATGTAGCGGAAGAAGAGCGTCAGGAGCAGTGTGCGGATGTGGGCCCCGTCGACATCCGCGTCGCTCATGATGATGATTTTGCCGTAGCGGGCGGATGCGAGCTCGAAGCTGCGTCCGGAGCCCGCGCCGATCACTTGGATGATGGAAGCGCACTCGGCGTTCGAGAGCATGTCCGAGACGGACGCCTTCTGCACGTTCAGGATCTTGCCGCGGATCGGCAGGAGCGCCTGGTACTCGCTGTCGCGGGCGCGCCGTGCGGTGCCGAGCGCGGAGTCGCCCTCGACGATGAAGAGTTCGCTGTTGGCGACATCGCTGGAACGGCAGTCCACGAGCTTCGCGGGCAGGGATGAGGTCTCGAGCGCGTTCTTGCGGCGCTGGGTCTCCTTGTGGGCGCGCGCCGAGATCCGGGACTTCATCTCGGCGACGACCTTGTCGAGCAGGAGGGCGGACTGGGCTTTGTCATCGCGTTTGCTCGAGGTGAAGCGTTCGCTCATCGCCTTGGTGACCACCTGCGCGACGATGGCGCGCACCGCAGGGGTGCCCAGGACCTCCTTGGTCTGACCCTCGAACTGCGGCTCGGGAAGCCGGACCGTCAGCACCGCGGTCAGCCCCGCAAGAACGTCGTCCTTCTCCAGCTTGTCGGTGCCGACCTTGAGGCGGCGGGCGTTCTGCTCGACCTGCTGGCGCAGGAACTTGAGCATGCCCTGGTCGAAGCCGAGCTGGTGGCTGCCACCCTTCGGCGTCGCGATGATGTTGACGAAGCTCTTCATCACGGTGTCGTAGCCGGTTCCCCAGCGCAGCGCTATGTCCACCTGGCAGTCGCGGCGCAGCTCGGTCGGCATCATCGCTCCCGATTCGGAGAGCACGGGGACCGTCTCGGTGAACTGGCCCTCGCCGGTGAGACGCCACGTCTCGGTAAGGGGGCTGTCGGGAGCGAGGAAGTCGACGAACTCCGAGATCCCGCCCTGGTAGCTGAACGTCGTGTCGACGGGCTGCTCGCCGCGACGGTCGGCGATCGTCAGGGTGAGTCCCGGTACGAGGAATGCCGTCTGCCGGGCACGACCGAGAAGGTCGTCGCCCTGGAATTCGGCTCCGCGGGTGAAGATCTGTCGGTCGGCCCAGTAGCGGATGCGCGTTCCGGTGACGCCTCTCGCCACCTTTCCGACCACGCGGAGCTCGCTGCCCTTCTCGAACGGCGTGAACGGCGCATCCGGCGTGGCAGGCCCGTGATCGGCGAAGACTCCCGGCTCGCCGCGGTGGAACGACATCGCCCAGGTCTTGCCATCGCGGTCGACTTCGACGTCGAGTCGCTCGGAGAGGGCGTTGACCACGGACGCGCCGACGCCGTGCAGGCCGCCCGAGGCCGCATACGACCCTGAGCCGAATTTGCCGCCGGCGTGAAGCTTGGTGAACACCACTTCGACACCGCTCAACCCGGTCTTCGGTTCGATGTCGACCGGGATGCCGCGAGCGGAGTCGCGCACCTCGACGCTGTCGTCGGGGTGGAGGATGACCTCGATGTGGCTGCCGTGACCGGCGAGCGCTTCGTCCACCGAGTTGTCGATGATCTCCCAGAGGCAGTGCATGAGTCCCCGGGAGTCGGTCGAACCGATATACATTCCGGGACGTTTCCGCACCGCCTCCAGACCCTCCAGAACGGAGAGATGCCTGGCTGAATAGTCTGAGCTCGACACGAACGCTCCTTGCACGTTGCGGCGCCCGTGCTCTGAACGCCTTGCCAACGTCAAGCGTACTGACAGCGGCGGGCACGATACGCCACCGACACCCACCGGGAGGGGGGCTACGCGTTGAGCGAAATACCCAGCGTCCGCCTCGTTTCTCTCAGGTGAACGTGGTTCTATAGACATACCGAGTTGAACGGTTCGGATTGAGAGGAGCATCACATGTCGACGATCACCACGGAGAACGGTGCGGTTGACGAGCTCGCCGGCGGGCCGCAACTCACGGCGGCCGACCGGTGCGACAGCTGCGGCGCTCAGGCGTACATCCGCGTTGTCGTGAACAACGGCGAACTCCTCTTCTGCGCCCACCACGGCAAGAAGCACCAGGAAAAGCTGTCCGAGATCGCCCACAGCTGGCACGACGAGACCGCTCGCCTGTTCGAGGAGCAGCGCGCGTAGTCCCATCGGCCCTGTCAGGATCGATAAGGTGGCTGAGTCGTTAAACTAGCTGACCTACTCGAGGAGTCCGATCGGTGTCGTCAGGTGTGCGCAGGAAGGCGTTCGTCGACCTCTCGGCTCTCGTCGAGAATTTCGATCGACTTTCAGCGTCGCCTGAGCGGGCACTGATCGATCTGCGGGCCGATGCCTACGGGCACGGCCTCGTCGCTGTCGCACGTGCACTGGCCGAGGCCGGCGGCAGCGCCTTCCTGGTTTCTCGCGCTGCGGACGTGCGGGCTCTCGCGGCCGACGGCATCACAGCGACCGTCTCTCCGCCGGCGGGTACTGGTACGGCAGTCGCCGCCCACGCGCCGTACGGGTTCGGCGCCGCCTCATCGAGAACCACCTTCCGCCTCGTCGGCGAGGTGATCGCGGTGAAGAACGTCCCTGCCGACCGCGGAGTCTCGTACGGCTACACCTACCGCACCGAGCGGCCCACGACGCTCGCCCTCGTCGCCCTGGGATTCGCGGACGGAATCCCGCGGGTCGCATCCAACCGGGCGCCCGTCGGGATCGGCGATTTCGTCGGACGGGTGACCGGGCGCATCGCCATGGACCAGTTCGTCGTCGACCTGAAAGGCAACTCGGCCGAGGTCGGAGAAGAGGCCGTCCTCTTCGGCGACCCGGGGAACGGAGAGCCCTCGCTCTCCGAGTGGGCCGATGCGACGGGCATCGCCGCCGCGGTCATCGTGAGCGGGCTCGGCGCACGGATCGAACGGATCTACTCATGACCGATGCACCCGCTGACGCGCCGTTCCCCCGCGCCCTCATCGACCTGGCGGCTCTTCGTCACAACGTGGCGCACCTCGCGGAGCTCGCACACCCGTCCGAGGTGATGCTCGCCGTCAAGGCTGACGCGTACGGGCACGGTCTCGTGCCGATCGCGCGAGCCGGGCTGGAGGCCGGGGCCACATCGCTCGCCGTCCTGGAGATTCCGGCAGGCCTCCGGCTCCGTGACGCGGGCATCACGGTTCCGCTTCTCGCCTGGCTCCACGGCCCGGAGACGGACTTCCAGGCGGCAATCGAGGCCGACATCGAGCTCGGGATCTCCGCTCGCTGGCAGCTCGACGCGATCGAGATGGCCGCGGCCAACCGCCCCGCGGTGATCCATCTGAAGGTGGACACGGGGCTCAGCCGCAATGGTGCGAGTCGTGAGGACTGGCCAGGCCTCGTCGACGCCGCCCTCGCGCTACAGGACGCGGGGGTCGTACGGGTGCGCGCAGCGTGGTCCCACCTGGCCGACGCATCCATCGCCGACGACGAAGCCGCATTGGCGGAATTCCTTGCGGCGGTCGCCGTGGCGGAGGCGCGGGGTGCCGAATTCGAGATCCTTCACCTTGCAGCCAGCTCTGCGGGCATCCGGATGCCGGAGGCCCGGTTCGATCTCGTCCGATTCGGAATCGCCGCCTATGGGATCTCCCCGTTCGACGACACGTCGGGAACCGAGCTCGGACTCGTGCCGGTGATGCGGCTCGAGGCAGCGGTGACCAGCATCCACGTGGACGGCAGCACCCGTGCGCGCATCGGAATCGGCTTCGCCGATGGCGTCCCGACGCTGGGGATGGCCAAGGCGTCGGTGCTGGTGAACGGGGTGCGCAGGCCCATCGTCGAGGTCGAGGTCGACAGCACCGTCATCGACGTCGGCAACGATCGTGTCCGCATCGGGGACACCGCTGTCGTCTTCGGCCCAGGACGGGACGGCGAACCGACGGCCGAGACCTGGGCGGACTGGGCCAAGACGATCGGCGATGAGCTCGTCACCGGAGTCATGCCGCGCGTGACGCGGGTCTACGTGGGCTGACGGCTGTCAGGCAGTCGTTCTGGCGCCGGTCCTCTGGACGATCGCACGCCGCGCATTCGCCGCGAAACCGTCGGCGGTCGACAGCTCCCTCGAGGTCGGCGGAGGCATCTTGTCGCCCCGCAACGCGAGTGCCGCCGCGAGCATCCGGTCGGCGATAGCCGGATTCATCGGCAGGAGCGGCCCATGAAGGTGTGTGCCGACGGATTCGCCCATCCTGATTCCCTCGATGCGCCGACCGGCCGCATCCGCGCCGTTCCCAAACCCTTCGACGACGATCCCGAGCGGGACGGCCCCCTCATCGAGCACTGTCGTCGCGGAATGGTTCTCGAAGCCGGCCAGCGTTGTGTCGTCGGACTCGATCACGATCTCGCCCACGTGGCGCTGGGTGCCGAGCGTGGCGCGTGAGGGGAAGACCCCCGCCCCCGCGAGGGTCTCGCCGTCCGTCGTCACGAGCTGGTGTCCCAGCAGCTGCCAGCCGCCGGCCACAGCGAGGAACGGAACGCCGGAGGCGGCGATCTCACGCAGCGCGGGTGCGATCCGGAGCAAATCGTCGTGCACGATGCGCTGCGACGACAGCGGGCCACTACCGATGTGGACGATGTCGACAGCGGTTGCGAGGTCGTCGCCGAGATCGTGGCTTGTCACCGTGGCGTCGATCCCGCGCCATGCCGCACGCTTCACGAGTGCCGTGACGTTCCCGGCGTCGCCGTTGATCCCGAGCTCACGCGGATACAGGTGCAGGATGTTCAGCGGCGCCGTCACGCGCTTCCCTCCAACTCGAGGAAGCCGAGCTGCTTGCGGATGAGCATCATCTGCTCGTAGTTCACGATCATCGTCTTCGTGCCGCGCGTCGGCTTGGGCAGGTCGAGGAAAGCCTTGAGAGCCGGCCTGAGTTCGGGGAGGACCGCGGTCACCGGGATCCCGGCGTACGCGAAACGTGTCGCGAACTGCCACGCCTTCGTGCCGGAGACGACATCGACGTGGGTGATCGACGACAGGTCGATGTCGTACACCCATGACGGATCGGGGGTGCCCTCGTCGACGGCGACGAACACCTGCTCCGGAGGCTCGGAGAGATAGTCGAGGTTGAGCTGCAGGCTCGGCGGGTTCTTCATCATGATGATCTCGACGTCCTCTTCGCCCACCAGCAGGGTCTCCCCGCGGCCGTAGACCGTGCGCAGCACTGTCATCGCCCGGGCGGTGGCTTCGGCCGAGAAGCGGTCGCCGAGCACGCGGAGGGCCGTCGCCGTAGCACCGGCAGCATCCACCGCATAGTGCAGACCGCGCGCCGGAAGCGCTACGTCCAGCGGCGCACCGTCGACCTCGAGCCGCGCGGTGCGCGCGTCGAGCGCGCCGACGACGACGCGGGACGGGGGAAGCGCGTCGCTCGTGTTGCCGGTGAAGTCCTCGACGTTCGCCAGGCCGTTCGGCGAAGCGGCGATGAGGGATGGGGTGACACCGAACGCGGTCACGTCGCGACCCTGCGCGGCCAGTTCTGCACCGACGCCACGGAGACTGTCATCGTCTGCGTTCACCACGACGAACTCGGAGGTGGTGTCAGCGATCGACCGAAGCATCCCGACGACCCGTGCGGGCTCGAAGAAGCGGTTCAGCTGGTCGATCTGGACGTTCAGCAGCAGCGTGCCACGCGGCTTGAGGATCGTCGCCAGATCGACGCCATATGCCTCGTCGACCTCGATCACCGCGACATCGCCCCGGACATATCCGTCGAGAGGGACCGACGCCAGCAGTGCAGACGCGATCCCCTGCGGGAGATTGCCCCCCGAAGGATTGGTGAAGACGTCGAGGCCGTGTTCGCGCAGGATCCCGGTCAGCATGTTCGTGGTCGTCGATTTGCCGTTCGAGCCGCTCACGAAGAGCACTCCCAATGGAAGCCGGGTCATCGACCGCTCCAGGAAACGCGGGGCGATCGCGAGCGCGACCCTGCCGGGGACGGCAGAGCCGCCCCCTCGGAGCCGCAGCACCCAGCGAGCGAGACGACCGGCGAGAACCGCCAGCCTGTACCGCACCCGGTTGCCTACTCGAGGTAGTCGCGGAGCGACTGCGAGCGGGACGGGTGGCGGAGCTTCGCCATCGTCTTCGACTCGATCTGGCGGATGCGCTCGCGCGTCACGCCGAACGTGTCACCGATCTGGTCGAGCGTCTTCGGCATCCCGTCGCCCAGCCCGAAACGCATCCGGATCACGCCGGCCTCGCGCTCGGAGAGCGAGTCGAGGAGGCTCTCCAGCTGCTTCTGCAGCATGGTGAAGCCCACAGCGTCTGCAGGGACGACCGCCTCGGTGTCCTCGATCAGGTCGCCGAACTCACTGTCGCCGTCCTCGCCGAGGGGTGTGTGCAGCGAAATGGGCTCGCGACCGTACTTCTGGACCTCGATGACCTTCTCGGGCGTCATGTCGAGCTCGCGGCTGAGCTCCTCAGGCGTCGGTTCGCGACCGAGGTCCTGCAGCATCTGGCGCTGGACACGGGCGAGCTTGTTGATGACCTCGACCATGTGGACAGGGATACGGATGGTGCGGGCCTGGTCCGCCATGGCGCGTGTGATGGCCTGTCGGATCCACCACGTCGCATACGTGGAGAACTTGAAGCCCTTGGTGTAGTCGAACTTCTCGACGGCACGGATGAGGCCCAGGTTGCCTTCCTGGATCAGGTCGAGGAACTGCATTCCACGGCCGGTGTACCGCTTTGCCAGCGACACGACCAGACGGAGGTTCGCCCCGAGCAGGTGACTCTTCGCCCGCTGGCCGTCACGGGCCACCCACCGGAGCTCGCGCTCCAGCTCTTTGGGGATGTTCGGCGTGTTCGCGAGCTTGTCCTCGGCGAACAGTCCGGCCTCGATACGCATCGCCAGCTCGACCTCTTCGGCCGCGTTCAGAAGCGCAACCTTTCCGATCTGCTTCAGATAGTCCTTGACCGGGTCGGCCGTGGCTCCCGTGATCGCCGCCGAATAGACGGGGATGTCATCGTCTTCGTCGACGGCGCGCAGGACGAGCGCTCCGGTGGGAAGCGGCTCCTCCGGAGACGCCGGCTTCTCGTCGTCGTCGTCGCCGGACTCCGCCTCCGCGTCATCCGTCTCCGCCTTGGGGTCGACGGTCTCCTCGACCTCGACATCGTCGGACTCGTCGATCTCGACGACTGCATCGTCGAGCTCGACCTCTTCTTCATCGGAAGAGGCCTTCGCGTTCGCGCGCTTCTTCGGCTTCGTCTCGGCGGCCGGGGTCGCCTTCGCCACCGGCTTCGCGGTCGTCTTCGTTCCGCTCTTGGCGGTCGCGGCCTTGCTCGTCGCGGCCGGCTTGAGGGCCGGCTTCACCGCCGCTGCGGTCGCGTCCGTGGACGCATCCGCTTCAACGGTCTTTGCTGGTCGGGTTGCCATGTGAACACCTTTCATACCAAGCGGAGACGGGTTCGCACTCGTACAGCACTGCCTGGCTCAGGTTGCATGCGGACATTACTAAGACCCATGTCAAGTCCCAGGCGTTTTCGCGACGATCGAAGATGCGTCGCGCCCAGGATATGAACGGGTCCGATCATCAATTATTGCACGCTTTGAGTGAGCCCCCTGCCACGGCCACTCAGGCCTCACGCCTGCGCCGCCTCCACGCTTCACTCAGTTCAACCCAGAGAGGCCCCACTTCTATTCCTTCTTCCTGGGCGAGTCTGCGCCGCGTCCGTCGCCGGGCACGGACGAGGAAGACGACCCCGATGCCGATGATCACGTACTGGATGGCGAACGCCCACCGGAACGAATCCAGCGCATAGAGGTCCGACGGCTGACCGGCCGCGACATGAAGATCGTTCTCGAGGTCGAGCGTCACACCGATGAGGAACATCATCACGAAGCTGGCGAGGAATCCCCCGACATTGACGATTCCGTTGGCCGATCCGAGGCTGTGCAGCGGATTTGAGGTCCTGGCGAAGTCGAAGCCGATGAGCGAGCCCGGTCCCCCGATGCCGATGGCAACGAGCAGCAGGATGAGAAGCCAGAACGGCGGCGGCCCCGGCCAGAGCAGAACGGTGGCCCAGGCGAGACCCATCATCGCGACGATGGCGAGGACGAGGTTGCTTCTCCTCAGCGGGAAGCGCGCAGTGAGCAGACCGAGGATCGGGCCGGAGATGAGTCCTGCGACGACCATGACGATGAGGAGGCCGGCCGCCACGCCGGGATCGATCCCCAGACCGTAGACCATGAAAGGAAAACCCCACATGAGACTGAAGACGGTGCCGGAGGACTGGGTCACGAAATGCGACCAGAAGCCGAGCTGCGTGCCCGGCCGCTGGAGGCTGACACGGAGCAGCCGGATGGACTCCCCCCATGTGGCCGGGCGCGGCCCCTCGCGGGAACCGACGGGCCGATCGGTGATGACGGCGACGATCCCGACGAGTGCGACAACGGACAGGGACGCGGCACTGAGGAACGCGGTCGTCCACCCGGACTGGTGGAGGATCAGCGCGAACGGGATAGCCGACAAAACCTGGCCCAGCTGGCCGATGTTGCCGATCCACTGGGAGAGCTGCGGCACGAGGCGCCCGGTGAACCACGAACTCGTGAGGCGGATGAGGGAGGTGAAGATCGTCGCGTCGCCGGCACCGACCAGGATGCGCCCGATGACGGCGATGCCGATCGTCGGCGCCAGGGCGACCGTGACCTGGCCCGCGATCATCAGCACAGTGCCGACCGTCATCAGCCAGCGCGACCCGACCCGGTCGATCAGGACACCCACCGGAATCTGCATCGCCGCATAGACGATCAGCTGCACCACAGCAAGCGTCGACAGGACGGATGCCGTGCTGTGGAAACGCTCGGTGGCCGCAACACCGGCGACACCGATGGTGGTGCGCTGCATGACAGCGACCAGATAGCCGAACACCCCCACCGCGAAGATCAGCCAGGACCGTCGCGAGTTCACTCTTAGAAGGCTAGTATGCCGAGCGAGCAGGGTACGTCGCTCACCGCTTGCGCGCGACGATGAACGCCTGCGGGACCCTCTCACTCGCGTCGGGTTCTCTGACGAGACGCGCATCCACCGTGAGTCCCGCGTGGGCCAGGAGCCCAGTGACGGACTCGGGCGACAGCCGCCACGCGTCCAGGCTGATCGCGTGACCGTACGCGTGCTCGATCCGCCGCCGCTCGTCGCCGACCTGGAAGGCAAGGAGGATGCGGCCGCCGGGAGCGAGGACGCGTGCGAACTCCTCGAAGACGACCAGAAGCTCAGGAGGCGGCGTGTGGATGATCGAGTACCACGCCACCGCTCCGGCGAGCGACCCGGTATCCCGTTCGAGAGCCGTCATCGTACCCACGTCGAACCGGAGGTCGGGATGCGCGGCGCGGGCCACCGCGACCATGCCGGGCGACAGGTCGACACCGAAGGCGTCGAGGCCGAGACCGTGCAGGTGCGCGGTGATCCGCCCAGGACCGCACCCGAGGTCCGCGACCGGCCCGCCGCCGTCGGCGAGCACGAGTTCGGCGAAGGTCGCGAGCATCGCACGGTCCCAGGGCTTGACCGCCAGCTCGTCCTTCAGGAGCTCCGCGTAGTCGACCGCGACCGTATCGTAGGCTGTGCGGGCGGCATCGAGAAAGGACGAGTCGTCCATCCTGCTAGCGCGACTGACCGTTCTCGTCGTCGCCGTGGCGACGGAAGGCGAGGAAGTTCTCGAGCTCCTGGGCGATCTCGTCGGCCGACGGCAGCTCGCCGTCCTCGTCGGTCAGCGGGGACCGGAGCTGCGTGTCCTGCATATAGCTGTCGTGCCGTTCCTCGAGCGCGCCGACCAGCCGGCCGAGCTCCGGATTGGAGGCGACCTGCTCGTCGATGTTGGCGACGAAGTCGCGATCCTCCTGGCGCAAGCGATCGGTGGGGAAGATCAGGCCGGTCGCGGCGCTGATGCTCTCGAGTGCGGTGATGGCCGCTGCCGGATATTCGGTGTCGGCCAGGTAGTGCGGGATGAGGAGGATGAAACCCGCGATCGGGTAGGCCAACTGCTGGAGACGGTACTCGACGAGATGAAGGGCATTCGCCGGGACCTGCGTGTGCGGTTTCCAGATCGACATCGCATCGATCAGGTCGGCCCGGTTCCCACTGACCGTCACGCCGATCGGCCGCGTGTGCGGAACCGGCATCGGGATGGAGTGCACCCACGTGACGCCCTTGACCTTCAGCGAATCGATCAGGCCGAGGACCGCCCTGCTGAACCGCTCCCACTGGAAATCGGGTTCGAACCCGGTGAGGAGAAGGAACGGCTGGCGGAGCTCGTCATATGCGAGGTAGAGCTTCAGCGTCGCCGGCTCATAGTCGGTGAGGTGATCCTGGTCGAAGTAGATCGTGGGGCGCCGGGCCCGGTAGTCGAGGAGGATGTCAGCGTCGAAGGTCGCAACCACCTCGTGGTCGAGCGTGCCGAGAAGATAGGTGCCCAGCTGGGTGACGCCCGCCCCTGCGTCGGCGAAACCGGTCAGGCCCGCGATCAGGTTCAACCCCTCCGGGACCTCGCGGAGGTCCGGATTGAGTTCGTAGAGGTCGGCTGGGTCCTGCATGATTCAACTCTAAACGGCGGCTGCTTGAGCATTGCCGGGAACCGCCCGGCAGGGCGCACGCCGAGAGCGAACACCGTGCAGCGACTACATTCGAACCATGACTGTGCCAGCCCTCGCCTTCTCCGCATCCCTCCCCTCCAGCAGCGACATCGATGTGGTGGTGATCGGCGCGACGGTCACGAACGGGTCCGCGGCGGTGGTCGCGGCATCCGGTTTCGAAGCCATTGCCGGCCAGCTCGACGCGATCGGCTTCGGCGGAGGGAAGGACGAGCTCGTCCGCCTTCCGCGTAGCGCCGGCGAAGCCCCGGTCGCAGTGATCGGGATGCCCGCCGAGCCCAACGAGGATGCGTTGCGGTACGCGGCCGGGTCTGCCATCCGCCAGCTCGCCGGCTTCAGGCGCGTAGCGATCGCCATCCCATTCGGAGGAGACGCCGAAGCGGGTGCGCTGCTGGAGGGGGCTGCCCTGGGGACGTACTCGTTCACCGCCTACCGGGTGTCGTCGGCCGCCACGGTGAAGGAACCGGTCTCGTCCGTGACGCTCGTGGGGTCGGTGACGGATGGGGATGCCCTGGTCGCGCACGGGACGGCAGTCGCCGAGGCCGTCGCCCTCGTCAAGGACCTGGTGAACACTCCCCCACTCGACCTGTATCCCGCGTCGCTCGCGCAGGCGGCGCAGGAGAGCAGCACCGGCCTCCCGGTCGACGTGACGATCTGGGATGAGGACGCTCTGGAGGCAGAGGGCTTCGGAGGCATCCTCGGTGTGGGGCAGGGTTCGAGCCGGGGACCTCGGCTCGTCAAGGTCGCGTATGCACCATCAGGCGCACGAAAGCATCTCGCCCTCGTGGGCAAAGGCATCACCTTCGACACAGGCGGCCTGTCGCTGAAGCCGCCGACCGGGATGGTCGGCATGAAGTACGACATGACCGGTGCGGCCACCGTCCTCGCGGTCACGCTGGCGGCAGCCCGGCTCGCACTGCCGGTGCGGGTCACCGCGTGGCTCTGCATCGCGGAGAACATGCCGTCCGGCACCGCGATCCGCCCGAACGACGTGCTGCGTATCCGCGGCGGCAAGACGGTGGAGGTGCTGAACACCGACGCCGAAGGCCGCCTGGTGATGGCGGACGGCC
This sequence comes from Leifsonia sp. Ger2509, assembly GCF_055231915.1. NCBI lineage: Bacteria > Bacillati > Actinomycetota > Actinomycetes > Micrococcales > Microbacteriaceae > Leifsonia > Leifsonia sp. Ger2509. Next base: position 219,384 of record NZ_JBUYVB010000003.1, on the reverse strand, counting down.
TCGTGGCTGCGAGTGAAGAGCACCCGGACGCCATCGTGGATGTCGCGACCCTGACCGGCGCCGCCATGGTCGCCCTCGGCACGCGCTACGCCGCCGTCATGGGCGACGACGACTTCGTCGGCCGCGTCGTCGACGCCTCTGCCGCCACCGGCGAACTGTTCTGGCCGATGCCGCTTCCCGGCGAGCTGCGCGCGACGATCAACTCCGATATCGCCGACATCGCCAATGCGAATCCGGGCAACACGGCGGGTGGTGCGCTGCTGGCCGGCGTGTTCCTCCAGGAGTTCGTGGGGACCAACGGTGAAGGCGACGATGCTGCGCGCATCCCGTGGGCGCACCTCGACATCGCCGGGCCCGCGAAGGGTCCGTCGGCGCCGTACGGTTTCACCGGCAAGGGTCCGTCCGCCGTCAGCGTACGCGCGCTCATCCGTCTGGCCGAGGACTTTTCGCGACAGTAGTAAGGTCGTAGAGGCAAGAAATTCTTGCCTTTCAACGCCTGCCCTCGAGTTACCACTTCCGGGCAGGGTCGTGTCACGAATCCTGATGCGCGAGGGAGTAGCTGGGTGTCTGAGCAGAACTTTGACATTGTGGTGCTCGGCGGTGGGAGCGGAGGCTACGCGGCAGCATTGCGCGCGAGCGAGCTCGGTTTCACCGTTGGCATGATCGAGAAGGACAAGGTCGGAGGCACCTGTCTACACCGGGGTTGCATCCCCACCAAGGCCCTGCTTCACGCGGCCGAGGTCGCCGATTACTCGCGTGAGTCCTCCAAGTACGGGATCAACACGACGTTCGAGGGCATCGACATCGCCGGCGTGACGACGTACCGCGAGAGCATCGTCGCCAAGAAGTACAAGGGGCTCCAGGGCCTGGTCAAGGCTCGTGGCATCACGGTCATCGAAGGCACCGGCCGGTTGATCTCGCCCACCACCGTCCAGGTCGGCGAGGACACCATCGTCGGAAAGAACGTCATCCTCGCGACGGGCTCGTACTCGCGCTCGCTTCCCGGTCTTGAGATCGGCGGCCGCGTGATCACGAGCGAGCAGGCGCTCGAGCTCGACTTCGTGCCGAAGAAGGTCGCCGTGCTCGGCGGCGGCGTCATCGGCGTCGAGTTCGCGAGCGTCTGGAAGTCGTTCGGCGCAGAGGTGTCCATCATCGAGGCCCTGCCGCACCTCGTCCCGAACGAGGACGAGGCCATCAGCAAGTCGCTCGAGCGCGCATTCCGCCGCAGGGGAATCGACTTCCGGCTCGGCGTGCGGTTCCAGGGCGTCACCCAGAACGATGACGGCGTCGTCGTCACTCTGGAGAACGGCGACACGGTCGAAGCCGAGCTCCTGCTCGTAGCAGTGGGCCGTGGCCCGTCGACGGCCAACCTCGGCTACGAAGAGGTCGGCGTCACGATGGACCGCGGGTTCGTCATCACGAACGAGCGCCTCGCCACGAACATCCCGGGTGTCTACGCAGTCGGCGACATCGTCCCCGGCCTGCAGCTCGCACACCGCGGCTTCCAGCAGGGAATCTTCGTCGCCGAGGAGATCGCGGGTCTCAACCCTGTCGTCATCCCCGACGTGAACATCCCGAAGGTCACGTACTGCGACCCCGAGGTCGCGAGCGTGGGACTGAGCGAAGCACGTGCTGTCGAGCAGTACGGCGCGGACAACGTGTCGAGCTACGACTACAGCCTCGCCGGCAACGGCAAGAGCGAGATCATCGGAACCTCCGGTTCGGTGAAGGTCGTGCGCGTCAACGACGGCCCTGTCGTCGGAGTGCACATGATCGGCGCCCGCGTCGGCGAGCTCATCGGCGAAGCCCAGCTCGCCGTGAACTGGGAGGCATACCCCGAGGACATCGCCCCGCTGGTTCACGCGCACCCCACGCAGAACGAGTCTCTCGGCGAGGCGTTCCTGTACCTCGCGGGCAAGCCGCTCCACACCCTGTAATCCCGCGCCTCGAGCGCAGGACCTGCAATAAGCTACTGAACGAGAATTGGTTTTGAAGGAGACAACGTCATGAGCGAATCCGTCAGCCTCCCGGCACTCGGTGAGAGTGTCACGGAAGGCACGGTCACCCGCTGGTTGAAGAACGTAGGGGACCGTGTCGAGGTCGACGAGCCCCTGCTCGAGGTATCGACCGACAAGGTCGACACCGAGATCCCCTCCCCTGTGGCAGGTGTGATCGAGGCGATCCTCGTGCAGGAGGACGAGACCGTCGAGGTCGGCACTGCGCTCGTCACGATCGGCGACGGATCCGGCGGAGGCGAGGCTCCGGCGGCACCTGCCACCGAGGCCGCTCCTGCTCAAGCGCCCGCTGCCGAGGCTGTGCCGGCTGAGGCTCCTGCGCCAGAGGCCGCTCCGGAGGCACCTGCGGCACCAGCTGCGCCCGAGGCTGTGGCGCCGGTCGCCGAGGCTCCTGCGGCACAAGCTGCGCCCGCCGTTGCCGAAGAATCGGCCCAGCCACCCGTGGCCGAGGCTCCTGCGGCGCCTGCTGAACCCGTCGCCGCACCGGCCCCAGTTACTGCGGTCTCTGCCGCGCCTGCCGAGCCCGTCGCCGCTCCCGAGCCTGTTGCTGCCGCCCCGGCAGCCGAGGCCGCCCCGGTTGAGGCTCCCGTCGCAGCGACTGCTCCGGCCGCAGCGCCGACGGGCTCGCACGTCGGGTCCGGCTACGTCACCCCGATCGTCCGCAAACTGGCCAACCAGCAGGGTGTGGACCTCTCGAACGTCACGGGTACCGGTGTCGGCGGTCGTATCCGCAAGCAGGACATTCTCGACGCCGGAGCCCCTGCGGCTCCCGCGACGGAAGCTTCTGCAGCTGCGCCCGCCGCAGTGGAGGTCTCTCCGCTCCGCGGCACGACGCAGCCGATGTCCCGCCTGCGCAAGGTCGTCGCAGAGCGCGCCGTGCTCTCCATGCAGTCGTCGGCCCAGCTGACCACCGTGGTCGAGGTCGATGTGACCAAGGTGGCTGCGCTCCGCGACCGCGTGAAGGCCGACTTCGTGGCGAAGACGGGGGTGAAGCTCTCCTTCCTCCCGTTCTTCGGACTCGCAGCAGCCGAGGCGCTGAAGGCATACCCGGTCATCAACGCGACCATCGACGGTGATTCGATCGTCTACCCCGACCACGAGAACATCTCGATAGCGGTCGACACCGAGCGTGGCCTCCTCACGCCGGTCGTCCGCAACGCCGGCGACCTCGACATCGCCGGTCTCGCCCGCGAGATCGCCGACCTCGCCGAGCGGACGCGCGAGAACCGGCTCAAGCCGGATGAGCTGGCCGGTGGGACCTTCACGCTGACGAACACGGGCTCCCGCGGCGCGCTGTTCGACACGCCGGTGGTGTTCCTTCCGCAGGTCGCGATCCTCGGAACGGGCATCGTCTCCAAGAAGCCGGTCGTCGTTACCGCCGATGGCTCGGACTCGATCGCGATCCGCTCGATCGTCTACCTGGCTCTTTCGTACGATCACCGCATCGTCGACGGCGCCGACGCTGCACGCTTCCTGGTCGCGGTGAAGAACCGCCTCGAGGGCGGCGCATTCGAAGCGAACCTCGGAATCTAGTTCCGGTCTAGTTCTCGAAGAGCTCTCGTAGCCTCCAACCGGCCTCGCCCCTGACGATCAGGAGCGAGGCCGGTTTCGACTTTGCGGAAGGCTCTGTCTTCTCGCCGGGAGCTCGAGGTGTCAGCGCGAGGAGCGCGGCGTCTCCCATCCGCTCGACGAGGGACAGCTCGTAGTCGCTATAGTCACGCCTGCGCGCGGCGCCGTCGGGCGCACCGGCACGGAGGGCTGCACGGTCGGCCTGGTCGATCGCCGACCCCGGCTGGAGAACCGCTTCGAGGCAGTCCGGTGCGTTCGTCGGGGCTGAGAAACACGACAGTCGGGCTCGGAGAAGCTGCGCCCCGGCATCGACAGGGTCGTCCGCGGGAGCAGCAACGGTTGCGCCAGGCTCGGTGTCGCCGCGAGTCGGCTCGGGTAAGTCGACAGCGCTGGAGGACGCCATCGTGGCCCTCTGGTCAGTCGAGGCAGTGCGGTCTGCGGTGGAGAGCGCCTGCCCGCCCGTCTGCGGTTCGTTGACCGCGACGAGGACGACCGCGACCGCGAGAGCAATGCACCCCGCCGAATAGCCGACGAGCTTCCGCTTCTCGCGAAGCCGGCGCCACACCTCGCCATCTGAGAGTCGCCCGAGCAGCGAGCGCCCCAACCCGGCTACAGTCCGCCGGGTAGGCGCGCCACCACTGTCGTCGGATTCCCGGACTCGAGGCTGCCCGAACTCCACAGGTGAGGTCGCGAGCAGCACTGGTTCCGGTCGCGCAATACCGAACATCCGGGCCTCGAGCCGATCCCAGCCGGCGGCATCCATCGCGTCAGGAAGCGTCGCTCGCGCCATGCCCGCCAGTTCCCCCGCTCCGGAGACGATCACCGGATCGCCGACAGCCTGGCTGAGGAGGCGCACGATCTCCTGGAACCCATCCGTGTCGGGCACGCTGCGCGCTCCTGCCGACGGTCCTGTCGCGCCGATGCCTGCGCCTCCGAGCGGCACCGCATGCGACAGGCCGATCACCACCGGCCTGCCATCGGCCGCGAACATGACTTTCGACGCTGAGAGGGATCCGTGCGCATACCCCGCCTCGTGGAACGCCCGAAGCGCACGCATCACGGAGATCAGAATCGTGGCCGCTTCCCCGACACGGAGGAACTGCCTCCGGAGCAGGAGTTCGGCCAGGGTACCGCCGGGGAGGTGCTCGAGCAGGAGCGTCGATGTCCCCGGCTCGGGAACGCTCAGCAGGGCCACGATGTGCGGCGACCTGGCGGCGGCCAGCACCCTGTCCTCGCGTGCCGGTCGAGCATCCTGTGCATCGAAACGGGCCACCTTCAAAGCGGCCCGAGCGGTGTCGAGCGGACCGTATGGGTCCGTGTCGTGCGGCACGACGAGCGATACGCGGGATGTCCCTCCGTCACCGAGGTCGCGAAGGACCCGCAGCCCTGCCCTGACCGCCACAGAATCGACGCGGGCTTCCAGCCGGGTCTCCGTATCCTGTGCTTCCCGCTTGCGCCGACGTGCTCTCATCCCTCCACTCCAGTCCACGAGTTCGGCCGCGTCGTGCAATGGGAACGGAACAGTGGACAACAGCCTTCGCGCCAAGCGTGTGAACGAGTCCCGAGACCCAGGTGACAGAATTGTTGTACTCAGTCCATTTACTCAGCAATGACTCATGGATGCACTTAGACTGAGTCGGTGATCGACTTCGTCGCCACGGGGCTAAGCGCCAACTCCGTGCCGTATCTCGAGGCCCTTCAGCAGCAGCGCGATCTTCACGCTGCCGTCGTTGCGGGCCGGGCGCCAGACACCGTCATCCTTCTCGAGCACCCGTCCGTGTACACCGCGGGCAAACGCACCGAGCACTCCGAGCGCCCGACGGACGGCACGCCCGTCATCGACGTCGACCGCGGCGGCAAGATCACGTGGCACGGGCCAGGTCAGCTCGTCGGCTACCCGATCCTGCACCTCGCCGAACCGATCGACGTCGTGGGCTACGTGCGCCGGCTCGAGGGCCTGCTCATAGACGTGCTCGCGACGCTCGGCGTTCCGGGCGTCCAGGTCGAAGGACGGTCGGGCGTGTGGATCGTCGGGGACGGACCGGACCGCAAGATCGCGGCGATCGGCATCCGCGTCGCCGAAGGGGTGACGATGCACGGCTTCGCGCTGAACTGCTCGAACGGCTTCGAGGCCTATGAGCACATCGTCGCCTGCGGGATCCGAGACGCCGGGGTGACGTCGATCTCCGAGGTGCTCGGACGATCGGTGACGCCCACCGACGTCGTACCGCTCGTCGAGGAGGCGTTCGCGCGCGTCTTCGGCGGCGCGGAACTGGAGACCGTCGCATGACGGCGGCCCCGGACGGACGTCGGATGCTCCGGCTCGAGGTGCGCAATGCGCAGACACCCATCGAGCGCAAACCGGAGTGGATCAAGACGAAAGCCAGGATGGGACCGGAGTTCCGCCAGTTGCAGGCACTCGTCAAGAGCGAGGAACTCCACACGGTGTGCCAGGAGGCCGGCTGCCCGAACATCTACGAGTGCTGGGAGGACCGCGAGGCCACCTTCCTGATCGGCGGCTCGCAGTGCACGAGGCGATGCGACTTCTGCCAGATCGACACGGGCAAACCCGCCGAGTACGACACGGATGAGCCCCGCCGGGTCGCGGAGTCCGTCGCGCAGATGAACCTTCGGTACGCCACCGTCACCGGCGTGGCCCGGGACGACCTGGCGGACGAGGGATCCTGGCTGTACGCGGAGACCATCCGGGAGATCCACCGCCAGAGCCCGGGTACCGGGGTCGAGATCCTCGTCCCCGATTTCTCGGGAAACCCGGACTACCTCGGTGAGGTCTTCAGCGCTCATCCCGAAGTCTTCGCCCACAACGTCGAGACCGTCCCACGCATCTTCAAGCGCATCCGGCCCGCCTTCCGCTACGACCGTTCCCTCGATGTGATCACGCAGGGGCGGGACGCCGGCCTGATCACGAAATCCAACCTCATCCTCGGCATGGGTGAAGAGCGCGCCGAGGTCAGCCAGGCGCTTCAGGACCTCCACGATGCGGGGACCGACATCATCACGATCACGCAGTACCTGCGTCCGAGCCCGCGGCACCTGCCGGTTGCGCGCTGGGTACACCCGGAGGAATTCGTCGAGCTGAAGCACGAAGCAGAGGCGATCGGTTTTCTCGGCGTACTCGCAGGTCCGCTCGTCCGGTCGTCGTACCGCGCAGGCCGTCTGTGGGCGCAGTCGATGCTGGCAAAGGGCCGCGAAGTGCCGGAGGGCCTCCGGCATCTGGCGGATGCGTCGCTCGGCTTCGCGCAGGCCGTCTCCTGAGCGCGAACGCGGTCACGATACGCCCGATCGAGTCGGTATCCTAGACATCATGGCACGCAGCAAGGACACGTCCGCGACGAAGGAACCAGGCCGTCTCAAGCAGATGTGGCAGGTCTTCCAGATGACCCGTCGCTACGACTCGCGGGCGCTGCTCTACATCGTCGGCGGTTTCGCCCTGCCGATCATCGCCGGCATCCTCCTTGCGATCTTCCTGTCCGACGGCAGCGTCTTCACCATGGTGCTGTGGATCGTCGCCGGCGTGCTGGCGGGTGTGCTGCTCGCGCTGATCATCCTGGGTCGACGCGCGGAACGCGCAGCGTACTCGCAGATCGAGGGCCAACCGGGTGCCGTCGGCGCCGTGCTGCGGAGTTCCCTGCGCAAGAGCTGGCGCGGTTCTGAGATGCCGGTGGCCGTCAACGGCAAGACCCACGACGCGGTCTATCGCGCGGTAGGGCGTGGAGGCGTCGTGCTCATCAGCGAAGGCCCCAAGTCGCGGACGTCACGCATGGTCGACGAGGAGCGCCGTCGTGTGACGCGCGTGCTTCCCAACGTGCCGCTGACCACCATCAGTGTCGGACCCGACGCCGACTCCGTACCGCTGCACAAGGTTCCCCGAGCTCTCACGCGCATCAAGCCGACGCTGACCAAGGCGGAGGTCATGGCCATCAGCAACCGGCTGAGCTCGCTCGGAAGCCCGATGCCGATCCCGAAGGGCGTCGACCCGCTCAAGGTGCGCCCGCAGCGCTCCCGCTGACGCGCATCCGCAACTGGGTGTCAGAGCCGGAGCAGAACCGTTCCGGCGATCTTGTCGTGGAATCCTCGCTGGTCCGAATCCCACACCAGGGCAGGCACCACGAGCGCGAGAAGCAGTGTGCGCACGACCGGGCGCCACACGCCGATCCAGCCGCCCTTGAGGGCGACGACACGCAGACCCAACAGCCGGTGTCCGACGCTGCCGCCGATCGTCGGGATGAACACGATCTGCATCAGGACGAAGATGCCGAGATTCGCCCACGCGTCGTTGTGGAAGAAGGGCAGACCCACGAGGATGGCGAGTCCCCAGTCGATCACCAGGGCGATGATGCGCCTGCCAGGGCGGGCGACAGACCCGCGTCCCTCATCGGGGAAACCGAGACGCTCCCCCGGAAAACGGCTGGGAGCCATGTCCCCGAAGCGGGCGGGCTGGGTGTTCTGGCTTGGCACCCCCTGAGTTTACCGGGCATGGGCAGGCGTAACATGTTCGAAACATTAGCGACACCGCAGGGAAACCACCTCCCCCTACCCTCAGAGAGCGGGCCGCAGGTGCGGTCTGTCCCGTTCCAAGCCATTGGGAGTCCTCCGTATGTTCCGTGATTCTTCCGAGGTGCTCAAGTTCATCAAGGACACTGACGTCAAGTTCCTCGATATCCGCTTCACCGACCTTCCCGGTGTCCAGCAGCACTTCAACATCCCCGCCTCGACCGTTGATGAAGAGTTCTTCTCTGTCGGCCAGTTGTTCGACGGCTCGTCCATCCGCGGTTTCGCGTCGATCCACGAGTCGGACATGCAGCTCATCCCCGACGTCTCCACCGCCTACATCGACCCGTTCCGTGTCGAGCGCACCCTGATCATGGTGTTCGACATCTACAACCCGCGCAACGGCGAGATCTACGCGAAGGACCCTCGTCAGGTCGCGAAGAAGGCCGAGAAGTACCTGGCCTCCACGGGGATCGCGGACACGGCGTTCTTCGCCCCGGAGGCCGAGTTCTACATCTTCGACGATGTCCGTTACGAGGTGAAGCAGAACTCGAGCTTCTACTCGGTGGACTCTGAAGAAGGCGCCTGGAACTCCGGCCGCGAGGAAGAGGGCGGAAACCTCGCCAACAAGACCCCGTTCAAGGGCGGGTACTTCCCGGTCAGCCCCGTGGACAAGCAGGCGGACCTGCGTGACGACATTTCGCTGAAACTGATCGACGCCGGACTGATCCTCGAGCGCGCACACCACGAGGTGGGCACCGGCGGACAGGCCGAAATCAACTACCGCTTCGACACGATGGTGCACGCGGCGGACGACATCCTGAAGTTCAAGTACATCGTCAAGAACACGGCGAACCAGTGGGGCAAGACGGCGACGTTCATGCCGAAGCCGCTGTTCGGCGACAACGGCTCCGGGATGCACACCCACCAGTCCCTGTGGAACGACGGCAAGCCCCTCTTCTACGACGAGGCCGGCTACGGCGGCCTGTCGGACATCGCCCGCTGGTACATCGGCGGCCTTCTCGCCCACGCGCCTGCGGTCCTCGCCTTCACGAACCCGACGGTGAACTCCTACCACCGTCTCGTCCCGGGCTTCGAGGCGCCGGTCAACCTGGTCTACTCGGCGGGCAACCGCTCCGCATCGATCCGTATTCCGATCACGGGCACGAACCCGAAGGCGAAGCGCATCGAGTTCCGCGCACCGGATGCATCGGGCAACCCCTACCTCGCCTTCGCCGCTCAGCTCATGGCAGGCCTCGACGGAATCAAGAACCGCATCGAGCCGCACGAGCCGGTCGACAAGGACCTCTACGAACTGCCGCCCGAGGAGGCCAAGAGCATCCCGCAGGTGCCCGGGACCCTCGCCGAGGTGCTCGACGCTCTTGAGGCCGACCACGACTTCCTGCTCGCAGGCAACGTGTTCACCCCGGAACTCATCGAGACGTGGATCGACTACAAGCGCGAGAAGGAGATCAAGCCGCTCGCGCAGCGTCCGCACCCGTTCGAGTACGAGCTCTACTACGGCGTGTAGTCGCACTGACGAAACGCGAGGCCCCGGTCAGGATTCCTGCCCGGGGCCTCGCGTTGTCAGGCTTTGCGCGGCAGCCCCAGGAAGTTCACCAGGATCTCCTCCCAGTTCTGGGCTGTGCCCGTGAACGTGCCGTCCTCGGAGTTCGACTGGATGTCGTAGAACTCGCCGGTGCGGGTGATCAGCACCTCGTAGTCCGCGTCGCCGTCGACCGTTACGGTCATCGTGTCGCCATCCACCTGGGTCAGGGTGTACGTGGCGTCAGCGGTCTTCCACTCGGTGGTCGACCCCGAATCAAGCGGCAGCACGGGCGGGGTCGCTGCGTCGGGGTCGAGCGGTCTGAGGACGAAGGTCACGGGCTGGTCTTCGCTCGCGTCCTCTTCCGGAAGGTCCAACGGCGGGTCGTAGATCATGCCGTCGGGGAAGATCACGAGACGTGGAAGGGTGTCCACCACTCGCGCGTCGTGGTCAGGCCGGCCCTCGAACGAGATCACGTAAGTCATGTCCGCACTCTATCCGGGGTGGTGCGCCGACGGCGAGAGTCCTCATCACGCCGTCGATGGTGTGGGGCGATCCACTTTCCCGTAGAAGGAGCGCTCGAAGACAGCCCTGGCCCGGCGCGTCACCGCGAGGTAGTCCTGCTCCAGTGCGCTGGCGGAGCCTGGCGGGTACTCGAGAAGGCGGGCGACGCCGTCGAGCTGCACCCTGTCGACCGGAAGCACATCCGCCGTCTTGTTCGACCAGAGGGTCATTGCCGATCGGGCGCGCGATGCGAAGATCCACGCATCGCGGAGCCGCTCGGCGTCTGCGTCCGGAACCAGCTCGGATCGTGCTGCCACAGCCAGAGCCTCGAGCGTCGACGTGGTGCGAAGAGCGGGGATCTCGGCGGCGTGCTCGAGCTGGATGAGTTGCACGAACCATTCGACATCGCTCAGCGATCCTCGTCCGAGTTTGAGGTGCCGTGTTGGATCTGCTCCCTGCGGAAGCCTCTCGTTCTCCACGCGGGCCTTGATCCGACGGACTTCGCGGACCGCTTGCTCACTGATCGCCACGGGATAGCGCACCTCGTCGGCGAGGGCGGTGAAGTCGTCGAGGAGCGCCGCGTCCCCGGCCACGCTCCGGGCACGCAGCAGCGCCTGCGCCTCCCAGGTGAGGGACCAGCGCTCGTAGTACGCCCGATACGAGTCGAGGGAACGAACGGATGGCCCGTTCTTGCCTTCGGGGCGGAGACCGATGTCGAGGTCGAGGGGCAGCCGATTGTCCTCGGTGAGGCGGCCGAGCTCGCTGACGAACGCCTTCGCCGTGGTGTGTGCCGCGTCGAGGTCGGATCCAGTGGCGCGGAAGACATAGACGACGTCAGCATCCGAACCGAAACCGAGTTCGCGGCCGCCGAACCGCCCCATGCCGATCACGGCGAACTCGATGCTTCTGCCGTCCGCGCGTTCCTGTCGGATCGCTTCGAGGACGCCGGCGATGACGTTCTCGGTGATGTCGGTGAGGCCCTGAGCAAGCTCGTCGACAGTGCAGAAGCCCAGGATGGCCGAGAACGCCAGGCGCAGAATCTCGCGTCTCCGCGCAGCCCTCAAGGCGGCGGCCGCCGCCTCCGCTGAGGAGTGGCGCGCGAGGATGGCCCTGGTCTCCTCATGGAGGAGAACAGCGGGCCTCGGCCGGAGCTCCTCCTCCGACTCCAGCCAGGCCACGGACTCGGGGATGCCGCCGAGCAGCTCTCCAGCGAACCGGGAACCGGACAGCACGCGCGTGAGTCGCTGCGCGGCTCCCGATGCGTCGCGAAGCATCCGGAGGAACCAGTGGGTGGAGCCGAGGTCCTCACTGAGGCGTCGGAATGTGAGCAGCCCGTAATCCGGGTCGGCCCCATCGGCGAACCACTGAAGCAGGACAGGGATCAGCGTGCGCTGGATCGCTGCGCGCCGTGAGACACCACCGGTGAGGGCGCCGATATGCACCAGGGCGCCCCGTGGATCGCGGAACCCGATGGCGGCAAGGCGAGCTTCGGCCTGCGCACTGGTCAGGTTGAGCTCTTCATTCGGAAGGGCTGCGACCGCGCTCAGCAATGGACGGTAGAAGAGCCGCTCGTGCAGTCCGCGGACTCGGTGTTTGATCGCAAGCCACCGCTCCTCGAGCTCCCCAGCCCCGGAAGCGAGACCCGTGGCACGTGCCAGAACGCGCACGTCGCCTTCGTCCCGTGGCATCAGATGCGTGCGCCGCAGGTACCGGAGCTGTAGCCGGTGCTCCATCAGGCGCAGCGTACGGTAGTCGCGCGAGAAGTCGGCCGACTCCACCCGCCCGATATACCCCTGCGCCGCCAGGGCCGACAGTGCGGGGAGGGTGCCGGCTTGACGCACCCGATCGTCGAGCTGGCCGTGAACGAGCTGCAGCAGCTGCACAGTGAACTCGATGTCGCGCAGTCCTCCGGGCCCGAGCTTGAGCTGGTACTCCACCTCGTCGTCAGGGATGTGGTCTGTGACGCGTTCGCGCATCCGCTGAACGGACTCGACGAAGTTCTCGCGCGACGCACTCGCCCAGACCTTCGGAGCGAGCGCGGCGATGTAACGATCGCCGAGACCTGCGTCTCCGGCGAGAGGACGCGCCTTCAGCAGCGCCTGGAACTCCCAGCCCTTCGCCCACCGGTCGTAATAGGCGACGTGGGACTCGAGAGTGCGCACGAGCGCGCCGTCCTTGCCTTCCGGACGGAGGTTCGGATCGACTTCCCACAGGCCCGGCTCGAGTGCCGGAGCGTCGACTCCGCGCATCGTGACGACGGCGAGCCTGGTCGCTATGTCGACTGCGCGGCCCGAGGACAGCCCGGCCTCGTCGTCGCCGTCGGCGACGAAGATCACGTCAACGTCGCTGACATAGTTGAGCTCGCGGGCGCCGGCCTTGCCCATCCCGATCACCGCGAACCGGGTGGCACGGACTTCGGCCTCGGGGAACCGGCCCGGGCCGGAACCGCTCGACATGCGGCGGGCGACTGTGAGCGAGGCGTCGATCGCCGCAGCCGCAAGGTCGGACAGGGTAGCTGCGACCGCATCGAGTCCGTCGACCGGGTCAGCCTGTTCGAGGTCGTAGCTCGCGATCTGGGCGAGCCTCCGCCGGTAACGCACGCGCAGTCGCGTCCAGGCCTCCTCGTCGACGACGTCAGCGAATCCCTCTGAAGCGCCGACCGCGCGAAGCAGGTCCGCGCGGAGTTCGTCGGCCGACGGCAGCGCCTCGACGGGCCGGGCCAGGCACGCCAACTCGCCGGGCTGCCTCACAAAGAACTCGGCGAGTCCGCTCGACGCACCGATGACACGGAGGATGCGCTGGGCGTCGGAGGAGCGTTCGAAGAACGGGCGGACAGTGTCGGGCACCCGACGCAGAAGCGTTAGCGCCTCGTTGAGCGCGGCATCCGGCTCAGCCGATACCGCGACGTTCTCGAGCAGCGTCTCGCTCGGAAGCCCCGAGAGTCGGGACAGCTCCTCGAGGCGCTCCCCTGCTTTGCTCAGATCGACGAAGCCGGCCCGCGCCAGCGAGGTCAGGGTGAGCTGTTCGCGCTTCATCGAACTGAGTGCCGGAAGAGGGTGTTACAGGATTTCGAGGTTCGTTCGAAGCTCGTACGGCGTCACCTGCGCACGGTAGGCATGCCATTCCTGCCGTTTGTTGAGCAGAACGTAATTGAAGACCTGCTCGCCCAGCGTCTCGGCCACCAGTTCTGACTCTTCCATCAGCTGGATGGCGTGGTCGAGGCTGGCCGGGAGTTGGTTGTAGCCGAGGGCCCGCCGCTCGGCGTCGCTGAGGGCCCAGACGTTGTTCTCGGCCTCTGGCGGAAGCTCGTAGCCTTGTTCGATGCCCTTCAGCCCGGCGGCGAGCATGAGGGAGAACGACAGGTAGGGGTTGGCCGCAGAATCGATCGCGCGGTATTCGACGCGGGAGCTCTGGCCCTTGTTCGGCTTATAGAGCGGAACGCGAACGAGGGCGGAACGGTTGTTGTGACCCCAGCAGACGAAACTCGGGGCCTCGTCGCCGCCCCAGAGGCGCTTGTACGAATTGACGAACTGGTTCGTCACGGCCGTGATCTCCGGCGCGTGACGCAGGAGACCGGCGATGAACTGGCGCCCGATCTTCGAGAGCTGGTATTCGGCGCCCGCTTCGAAGAAGGCGTTGGTGTCGCCCTCGAAGAGCGACATGTGCGTGTGCATTCCCGACCCGGGCTGTCCGGACAACGGCTTCGGCATGAAGGTCGCGTACACGCCCTGCTCGATCGCCACCTCCTTGATCACCGTGCGGAACGTCATGATGTTGTCGGCCGTCGTCAGCGCATCCGCGTACCGGAGGTCGATCTCGTTCTGGCCAGGGCCCGCCTCGTGGTGGCTGAACTCGACGGAGATGCCCAGGTCTTCGAGCATGCGCACCGAGCGCCGGCGGAAGTCGTGTGCGGTGCCTCCCGGCACGTTGTCGAAGTAGCCCGCCGAGTCCACGGGGTCGGGCCCCTCCGGCCCGAACTGGGACGACTTGAGCAGGTAGAACTCGATCTCGGGGTGCGTATAGAACGTGAACCCGCGATCTGCGGCTTTCTCGAGCGTCCGCTTAAGGACGTTGCGGGGATCCGACACCGACGGCTGGCCGTCGGGAGTCGTGATGTCGCAGAACATTCGGGCCGTAGGGTCGACCTCGCCGCGCCAGGGAAGAATCTGGAACGTCGTGGGGTCGGGATGCGCGAGGAGATCGGACTCGAACGCCCGCGTCAGGCCCTCGATCGCGGAGCCGTCGAACCCGAGGCCCTCGGCGAATGCCCCCTCGACCTCCGCCGGTGCAATCGCGACGGACTTCAGTGTGCCGACGACATCGGTGAACCACAGCCGCACGAACTTGATGCCACGTTCCTCGATCGTGCGAAGAACGAAGTCGCGCTGCTTGTCCATCCTGCCCCTTTCGTCAGCCCTCCTAGGTTACTGGTTGCGGGCCCGGAATCGTGCCGAACCGCGGCACCTGTGGATCGTTAGACTGAGCGCATGTCAGAGCTCTCACCGGGTCCATCGTTCCCCGATCTGAAGCGGGTGCGCACGAGGCATTTCCAGGCCGCGAAAGACCAGGGCATCAAGATCACCGGTCTCACCAGCTACGACCAGCTCACGGCACAGATCTTCGACGCGGCGGGCATCGACTTCCTTCTGGTGGGCGACTCGGCGGGCAACAACGTCCTCGGTTACGAGACGACACTTCCTGTGACGATCGACGAGCTGATTCCGCTCACACGTGCGGTCGCGGGCTCGGTGAAGCGCGCCTTCGTGATCGCCGACATGCCATTCGGATCGTACGAGACCGGTGCCCTGGAGGCGCTCCACACGGCCATCCGCTTCATGAAGGAGACGGGCGCGCACGCCGTCAAGCTCGAGGGAGGCGTGAGGAGCGCCGAACAGATCGGACGCATCGTCGACGCGGGCATCCCGGTGATGGCGCACATCGGCTTCACGCCGCAGAGCGAGCACGGGCTGGGGGGGCACATCATCCAGGGCCGGGGCGCGGGCGCGGAGCAGTTGCTCGCGGATGCTCATGCCGTGGAGGATGCGGGAGCCTTCGCGGTCGTCATGGAGATGGTGCCGGCGGAGGTGGCCGCACGCGTGACCGCCGAGTTGCGCATCCCGACCATCGGTGTCGGCGCCGGACCCCACGTGGACGGCCAGCTGCTCGTCTGGACCGACTGGGCAGGCTTCAGCACCGGGCGCATCCCCAAATTCGTGAAGCAGTACGCGGACCTCAAAGGCGTTCTCTCGAACGCTGCGGCCGCGTTCAAGGCCGACGTCGAAGGTGGCACGTACCCCGGGCCCGAGCACTCCTACGAATAGTCCGAAGGCCCGCCGGCGACGCCAGCGCTAGCGATCCTCGCGGGCGTCCTCTTCGGCCCACTTCGCGCTGTTCTCGCGGAGCTTCTCGAGGGCGTGCTCCGCCTCGACGCGGGTGTCGAACGGCCCGACGCGGTCCGGTGAGGGCGAGATGAAACCCTGTTCCACCGCGCCCGTCTTCATGTTGTACCAGTAGCGATGTTCGGCATCCTGGGTGATGCCGTGGTTGTTCTCGGCGGTCATAAGCTTGATCCTATGCCCAAGGATTCCGCCGGTCATCTTGTTCCCGGCCTCGTCTCCCCGACGCGGGCCGTTCCCGCGAGCATTCCGCGGCCGGAATACGTCGGGCGCCCGGGGCCGACGCCGTCCACCCGCGGCGACGTATACAGCCCGGGCGAGATCGAACTGATCCGGGAGTCCGGGCGCATCGCGGCAGAGGCGATCGAACTCGTCGGAGCCGCCGTGAGCCCCGGCATCACGACCGACGAACTCGACGCGATCGGACATGAGTTCCTCATCGCGAACGGCGCCTACCCGTCGACCCTCGGCTACCGCGGCTACCCGAAATCGATCTGCACGTCGGTGAACGAGGTCATCTGCCATGGCATCCCCGACGACACCGTGCTCGACGACGGAGACATCGTCAACATCGACATCACCGCATTCAAGAACGGGTTCCACGGCGACAGCAACCAGACCTTCATCGCCGGCACCGCATCCGAGGCGGTTGGCCACCTCGTCGAGCGAACCAGGGAAGCGCTCAACCGTGGCATCAAGGCGGTCGCGCCCGGTCGCCAGGTGAACGTCGTCGGCCGGGCGATCGAGTCGTACGCCAAGCGCTTCGGCTATGGGGTCGTCCGGGACTTCACCGGACACGGTGTTGGCGCCTCGTTCCACTCGGGCCTGATCATCCCCCACTACGACTCGGCGCCCGTCTACGACACCGAGATGCAGGTCGGGATGGTGTTCACCATCGAGCCGATGCTGACCCTCGGCACTCACGAATGGGACATCTGGGCCGATGACTGGACGGTCACAACGCGTGACAAGAGCATCACGGCGCAGTTCGAGCACACCCTCGTCGTCACCGAACGGGGCGCCGACGTCCTCACGCTGGCCTAGAGAGTAGATTTTCGGGTATGGGCTCGCAGACGACCGCAATCGGGATCGACATCGGCGGAACGGGGATCAAAGGGGGACTCGTCGACCTGACGACCGGCGAACTCATCAGCGACCGGGTGAAGCTCCCGACGCCCGAGGGAGGCAAGCCGGACGACATCGTCGAAACGACGAAGGAGATCGTGTTCCGGCTGGCCGCCCAGGACCCGTCCGCGCCCGTCGGTGTCACTTTCCCTGCGATCGTCAAACACGGCATCACGATGTCCGCCGCCAACGTGTCCAAGAAATGGATCGGTCTGGAGGCGGAAAAGCTCTTCGAGTCGGCGATCGGACGCGACATCCACTTCGTGAACGATGCAGACGCGGCGGGGTATGCGGAGTCCCGGTTCGGTGCAGCCAGAGACAAGCAGGGTCTCATCATCCTGACGACCCTCGGAACGGGCATCGGGTCGGCGCTGATCTACAACGGCGTCCTCATCCCGAACGCGGAACTCGGCCACCTCGAGATCGATGGCGCGGATGCCGAGTCGCGCGCCTCGTACGCGGCCAAGGAACGCGAGGACCTCAGTTGGGCGAGCTGGGCGAAACGCCTGCAGCGCTACTACTCCCACGTCGAGTTCCTGTTCACCCCCGACCTGTTCATCGTCGGCGGTGGAGTCTCGAAGAACTACCAGGAATTCATGCCGCTTCTCGACCTGAAGACGCCGATGGTCCCTGCCGTGCACCGCAACAATGCGGGCATCCTCGGGGCGGCCGCGCTGGCAGGTCCCGGCGCCCCCTAGTGCCGGAGTCCGGATGAGCCGTGGACGGCTTCGGGTCATGCTGGGCGCAGCACCGGGCGTCGGCAAGACGTTCGCCATGCTCGAAGAAGGTCATCGCCTCAGCGGACTCGGCAAAGATGTCGTCGTCGCGGTCGTCGAGACGCACGGCCGCTCCGCCACCGCTTCGCTGCTCGCTGGTCTCGAAGTCGTGCCCCGCCAGCTCGTGGCGCATCGCGGGATCGAGCTCACCGAACTCGACCTCGATGGGGTCCTCGCCCGTCGGCCGCAGCTGGCACTGGTCGACGAACTCGCCCACACCAACGCACCCGGATCCGTCAACCAGAAGCGGTGGCAGGATGTCGAAGCGATGCTCGACGCCGGCATCGACGTCATGTCGACGGTGAACATCCAGCACATCGAGTCTCTCAACGACGTCGTCGAACAGATCACCGGGGTACCCCAGCGCGAAACGATCCCGGACGCGGTGGTGCGCGCCGCAGACCAGATCGAGCTGGTCGACCTTGCCCCCGAGGCGTTGCGAACCAGGCTGTCCGATGGCGAGGTCTACCCGGCGACCCGGATCGACGCTGCGCTGTCCAACTACTTCCGGCTCGGCAACCTGACCGCCCTCCGCGAGCTGGCACTCCTCTGGCTTGCCGACGAGGTCGACAGCGCCCTCCAGCAGTACCGGGCGGAGCACGGGATCGAGCGCACCTGGGAGGCACGGGAGCGGGTCGTCGTCGCGCTGACCGGGGGACGCGAAGGCGAGACCCTGATCCGCCGCGGGGCACGCATCGCCGCACGGTCGTCCGGCGGCGAGCTCTTCGCCGTCCATGTCACCAGCCAGGACGGACTGCGCGAGGGCAGCCCCGGCGCGCTCACGGCACAGCGGTCGCTCGTCGAAGAGCTGGGCGGCAGCTATCACCAGGTCGTCGGCGACGACATCCCGAGGGCACTCGTCGACTTCGCGCGCGCATCCAACGCCACACAGCTCGTCATCGGGGTGAGCAGGCGGAGCCGGCTGGGAGCCCTGCTGACCGGTCCTGGGATCGGATCGACGGTCATCCGCGAGTCCGGTGACATCGACGTGCACATCGTGTCGCATCCGGCGGCCGGCGGTGGCTTCGCCCTCCCCCGCCTCGGTGGCGGTCTCACCATACGCAGACGCGTCAACGGTTTCGCTCTCGCCCTCATCGGCGGCCCCCTGCTGACCCTGCTCCTGGTCTCGCTTCGCACGCCCGAATCGATGACGGCGGATGTTCTCTGCTACCAGCTGCTCGTCGTCCTCGTCGCGTTGGTCGGCGGCATCTGGCCGGCTCTGTTCGCAGCATTGCTGTCCGGCATCACCCTCGACTATTTCTTCGTCGAGCCCCTGTACACGATCACCATCAGTGAGCCGTTGCATCTGCTCGCACTGCTGCTCTTCCTCGTCATCGCCGCGCTCGTGAGCCTTGTCGTCGACCAGGCGGCGCGCCGCAGCCGGGCGGCACAACGCGCGGCAGCCGAAGCGGAACTGCTCGCCACCGTCGCCAGCGGAGTGATCCGGGGAGAGGATGCCCTGAAGGAACTCGTCACCCGCACGCGCGAGGCGTTCGGGCTGGCCGGCGTTCGCCTGCTTTCCCACGGCGAAGTGATCTATTCCGAGGGCGAGCCGGCCGACGAGAGCCACACCCACTCGATCCCGGTCGGCGACCGCGGCAGCCTCGAGCTATCGGGCCGAGATCTCCCCGCAGCCGATCGGCGCCTGCTCTCCGTGATCGTCAGTCAGCTGGATGCGGCGCTCGAACATCGGGAGCTGGCTGCGACGGCGAGCGAGTTGGCACCGCTTGCGGAAGCCGATCGCGTACGCAGCGCGCTCCTCGCGGCTGTCGGCCACGATCTGCGCCGTCCGCTCGCTGCAGCAACCGCGGCCGTCACGTCCCTCCGCTCGACCGATGTCGCATGGTCCGAGGATGATCGGGACGCGCTCCTGGAGACCGCCGAAGAAAGCCTTCGGAGCCTGGCGGACCTCGTCACCAACCTGCTGGATGTGAGCAGACTGGAGGCGGGGGTTCTCGCTGTTTCGCTGGCGCCTGCCGACATCGATGACCTCATGCCGCCGGTGCTCGACGAGCTTGGCCTCGGCCCCGCCGATGTCGAGCTCGACCTCCCGGCCGAACTCCCGCCTGTCCTGGCCGACGCCGTCCTGCTGCAACGGGTCCTCGTGAACCTGCTCACCAACGCCATCCGGTTCAGCCCTGCGGGATCGCGGCCGGTGTTCGGCGCGAGCGAATTCGGCGGGCGGGTGGAGGTCCGCATCATCGATCATGGACCGGGAATCCCGGAGAGCCGTCGCGATGCGGTCTTCGTCCCGTTCCAGCGGCTGGGAGACACGGACAACACGACAGGGGTGGGGCTCGGGCTGGCCCTCTCGAAAGGATTCGTCGAAGGGATGGGCGGAACGCTCGACACCGAAGACACACCGGGCGGCGGTCTGACCATGGTGGTATCGCTGCCCGTCGCTCGTGAAGACGGCTCCCCGGCAGTCGATGCGGATGAGCCACGATGAGAATATTGATCGCCGACGACGATCCCCAGATCCTCCGGGCATTGCGCATCATGCTGACGGCCCGGGGATACGAGGTGACGGTTGCGCGGACCGGTGCTGAGGCGCTCAACCAGGCCGTGGAGCACCATCCTGAACTGGTGATCCTCGACCTCGGGATGCCGGAACTGAACGGCATCGAAGTGATCGAGGGCCTCCGCGGATGGACGCAGGTGCCGATCCTCGTCGTGTCCGGCCGCACGGGGTCGACCGACAAAGTGGACGCTCTGGATGCGGGAGCCGACGACTACGTGACCAAGCCGTTCGCCGCCGATGAACTGCTTGCGCGCATCCGGGCAGTGACCAGGCGGTCGCCGACCGTCGCCGACGAACCGGTCGTGACGTTCGGCCCGATCACGGTCGACCTCGCAGCACGCCAGGTCGAACGGACCACCGCGACGGGCACGGAGGCGGTGCGCCTCACGCCGACGGAATGGCAGATCCTCGAGGTGCTCCTTCGGAATCCGCGCCGGCTGGTCACGCGGCAGTCACTTCTCACCGAAGTGTGGGGACCCCAGTACACCAGCGACACCGGCTATCTGCGCCTCTACCTCGCCCAGCTGCGCAAGAAGCTCGAACCGGAGCCGTCGCGGCCGCGCTACCTGCTGACCGAGCCCGGCATGGGCTACCGTTTCGTGCCCGACCCCGACTGACAACCAATCGCGCGAGCCCCGAGGAGCATGGGCCGGCATGGTGCGAAGCGGCGGCGCGACAGCAGGCACTTATAGCCGGCCCAACCACCGAAGGTGAATGGGCCGCTCGCGCCGCAGAGGCGGCGGCGCGCCAGCAAACGGGAATAGCCGGCGCAGGCACCGAAGGTGAATGGGCCGCTCGCACCGCAGAGGCGGCGGCGCGCCAGCAAACGGGAATAGCCGGCCCAACCACCGAAGGTGAATGGGCCGGCTATTACGCCGGGTTCTGTCCGGGCGCATACGCGCCGTGGACGGCCATCTATCTCGGAGCTGCGTTGCCGCAGCCCTCCAGCGGTCTACCCGGGAACTCGGCGAGCAGCCTCAACGTTCCCTGTCTGACCTTGCTCCGGGCGAGGTTTACCGAGCCGGCCGGGTCACCCCGGCCGCTGGTGGTCTCTTACACCACCGTTTCACCCTTACCGCATCGCCCGAAGGCGTGCGGCGGTCTGTTCTCTGTGGCACTGTCTCGCGGGTTGCCCCGGGTGGGTGTTACCCACCGCCCTGCTCTGTGGAGCCCGGACGTTCCTCGGCGGCCCGCCGAAGCGGACCGACGCGACCGTCTTGCCGGCCCATTCGCTTCGATCCTACCGGTCCGGTTTCGCTTCGCAGCGCGAGCGGATGCGCGTTACAGGCCCGATTCCTCGTTTCGGATGAGGATGGCGCTGCTGTCGGGGCAGAGCACGACCTCGTCAGGGGCCGCACGCCGGATCACCGCCAGGTCGGATTCGGTGAGCTTCACATTGCTGCCCATCGACACCCCGCGCACGAGGAGCGCAGCACCGATCCCGTAACGCGCGCGCTGCTTCTCGTACAGCTCGACGAGGTCGGCGGGGAGGGCGCCCGCGATCGCCGCCCGGTCTTTCGCCAGGGCGGCGCGCTGCGCGTCGAGCTTGCCTTTCTCATCCGCCCTGGCTGCTTCGAGTCCATCGACGCGCGCCGCGAGCACCGAGCGTTCTTCGTCGATGTCGTTGACGACGGCTTCGAGTTCTTCGATCCGCTCCATGACCGTCAGCTCGATCTCTTCGAGATCGCTGCGGCGCTTGCGAAGCGCAGACAGCTCCGTTTCCAGCGCCTGGACGTCCTTGACGGACGACGTGTGCTGAAGCCGGCCGGAATCGCGTTCGATGCGCGCCTCCACGACCTCGACATCCGATTCGGCCCGCTTGAGTTCCGTCCGCGCGTCATCCAGCTCTCCCGTCCGTGCGATCCACCGCGACCGGATCGCGTCGACCTCTGGCGCGAGCGCGGCGAGCTCCGAGGTCTGGGGCAGGTTCGCCTCAGCGTGCTGCAATTGCTGGAGCCGCGTGTCTGCCGTCTGGAGTCGGAGCAGTTCGTTCTGGTCGGCGGGGCTGGCTTTCACGGGTTCTTGACCTTCGATCGTGTTTCGGTTGTGCTGGTGCTGGTGCTGGTGCTGGTGCGGGTTGCGCTCACTGGACGACTACGAAGTCCCAGGGGTCCGTTCGCGCATCGCTGACGATCACGACGAGGCCGGGCAGCGCGTCGCTGAGCTGTCGTGCCGCCGTCTCGAGCCACAGCCATTCGCTCGCCCAGTGGGAGACGTCGATCAGGGCGGGGCCGCCGCCGATCCGCGCCTGCTCACGCGCTTCGGATGCCGGATGGTGACGCAGGTCCGCAGTGATGTAGACGTCGGAGCCGGTCACCGCGTCCGTCGAGAGCAGCGAGTCGCCGGCTCCCCCGCAGAGCGCCACCCGCTCGACCGGCTGGTTGTAGTCACCCGCGACCCGCACGCCTCCGGCGGTCGCGGGAAGGAGCTCGGCCAGTTCGCGAGCGAGGTGACCGAGGGAGATCGGCTCTGGCAGGGTTCCGACCCGGCCGATGCCGGTCGCGCTGTCCGCCCCCGGAAGGATCGGGGCGGTGTCGTGCAGGCCGAGCCGTTCGGCGATGACGGCGGAGACCCCGTCGGAGACCACGTCAGCGTTCGTGTGCGCGGCCAGGAGGGCGCAGTTCGCGCGGATGAGCTTCGCCAGCAATGCGCCCTTGTACCGGTCTTCGGCGACGCTCGTCACACCCCGAAGCAGGAGCGGATGGTGCACGAGCAGCAGGTCCGCGTTGGCCTCGACGGCCTCATCGACGGTGTCGGCGACAGCGTCGACCGCGAGGATGACCGTCTCGATCGTCTCGGCCGGGTCACCGGAGATCAGCCCCGGCGCGTCCCAGCTCTCCGCACCGGACATCGGCCAGAGCTTCTCGACGGCTTCGCGTACGTCGGCAAGAGTATGGGACACGGGTAGAGCCTACTTGCTGCTCCCCCGGTCGCACCGGCCCGGATTCATTCAGCGCTCTTGGCGCCGGACCGCCGGGATGCCTGCGACCAGGGGCGTGATAAGTCCGAGACCGAGCGCCACGAGCACGCCGATGTTGCTCATCCCGAGGTCACCGTCGGGGTCCACCCCGACCAGCCTGTAGAGGAAGCCCTCCCAGTGGAGCCAGGGCATGCTCGAACGGACGAGCCCCAGTCCGATGACCGTCGCGACGACGAGCATGGCCAGGTTGAGCCACCGCCAGTCCGGGTAGACGCCGCCGCTGCGCACGAGCGATTCGGGGTGGAATCGCCGGGTCCGGATCATCATCTCGGCGGCGAACAGTCCGGCCCAGGCCGCCACGGGGACCGCCAGCGTGGTCGGCAGCCCGAGGACGCCGGTGAAGTCGGGGACGACGGTCAGCAGTATCGTGCCGACCACAGCGATGCCGGCAGCCACCACAAGCACGCTCCAGCGCCGCTCGAGCCGGATGCCGAGCGACAGCAGGCTGAAGCCGCCGGAGTAGATGTTGAGGACGATCGCCGAGACGAGGCTGACGACGACCGCGAGAAGGAGAGGAACCGGGTACCAGACCGGCAGACCGAGCTGGGTGAAGGCCCGTACCGGGTTGTGGGCCAGATCGGCCGCGAGTCCCGGTTGGGAAGCGGCGAGCAGTCCTCCGTAGGAGATCAGCACGAACGGCGGAAGGGCGGCGCCGAACGTCGCCCAGAGC
Source organism: Leifsonia sp. Ger2509 (assembly GCF_055231915.1). Taxonomy (NCBI): domain Bacteria; kingdom Bacillati; phylum Actinomycetota; class Actinomycetes; order Micrococcales; family Microbacteriaceae; genus Leifsonia; species Leifsonia sp. Ger2509. The sequence continues at coordinate 195,770 of NZ_JBUYVB010000003.1, read as the reverse complement.
ATCGAGGCCGCGCCGGATGCCCGACGGCGTTGATAGCGAGCCAACTCTGCGCTGCTGTTCGCCCAGGCCAGTCCGAGGTAGCTGAAGACCAGGACAGCGCCGGTGACCACCTTGAGCCAGACGGCGTCGGGTTGCGCGAGCGCGACGCCGAAATGGATCGAGCGCCAGGTGACCACGATCATCCCGGCGATGAGCACAGCAGAGGCGATCGTGACGATCAGCTGGACGCGCGCGACCAGAGCGTAACCGAAGTACGCGATGATGGCGGCGAGAGCGATCGCGACCAGGAGTGCACCCGCGGTCGTGACGATCGGGTCGACCACCACTCCCAGCGAGGTGAAGAGCGAGGCGACGGCGGTCGCGACCAGCCAGAGCAGCACAGCCCCCCAGAATAGCCGGGTGATGAGCGCGAGGACGGCTGGAACGACGTTCCCCTTGATCCCGAACGTAGCGCGGGACACCACCATGGTCGGCTGGCCGCTCCACTTCCCGGCGAGAGTGCCGAGCCCCAGCGGCAGGAACGACAGCGCCACCCCGATGAGCGCTGAGACGGTCATCTGCCGAAGACTCAGCCCGAACGTGAAGAGAAGCGCTCCGACGCCGACACTCACGAGGGAGGACGTCGCGCCGAACCAGAGCCAGAACATACGGGCGGCTTGACCGACCCGCCGATCGAGCGGGGTCGCTTCGAGCGACTCCCGCTCGGGCTCGAAGACGGGTTGGGCGACGGGCTCTCCGTCGAAGAGAACGTGCTCGTCCGGACCGACGCGAGGACTGGCCATCGGAGCCAGTACAGCCGCTGACGCCGCGGATAGCCTGATGTCGTCGGCATCGTCTTCGACATCGGCGTCGATCCCACCGGGGACCACTGTCTGGCTCTGGGTGATGGTCGCCTCAGCGATCGGCAGCGGAACCGAGTCGACGCTCAAGGGTGGGAGCTTCGCGACGTCGTCGACGCCGACGGACTCCTCCTCCGCCTCCCTCGGAGGCTGCGTCTCCTGCCCTGGCTCCCCCTGCGGCCCTGGCTCCCCCTGAGGCTCTGCGTCGCCCTGAGGCCCTTGTTCCTCCCCAGGCTCAGCCTCGACGTCCGGCAACGGAACGCGATCGAGCGGCTCATTCGCCCCGAGCGGAAAGTCAGGCTCAGCCGGCGGTGAAGGCTGACGGATCACCGGCATCACGCCCGTCGCAATCGCCACCGGGGCGATCCAGCTGCTGAACGTCGGTTCTGGCTGCGGTTCAGGCGAGTCCGGCTCATTCGGATTGAGGACGTCGTCGAAGCTCGTCGATGAGGCGACGGCGGCCGGAGCGGTCGGTTCGGCGGAAGTCGGCTCGGTGAAAGTCGGCTCGGTGGAAATCGGAGCGCTCGGTTCCTCGATCGCGGGCGCCGACTGATGTTCCGGTGGCCGTTCTGACGGCTGCTCGGACACCTCGGCGTCCGGCTCGGATGCGGCCCCCGGCTCGGATGCGGCCTCCGGCTCTGCATCGGCCTGCGGCTCACTGTCGGACGATGACTCCTGACCGTCCTGTGGAGCAGGCAGCTGGATCGGGATGGCCATCGTCGCCGCCCGCACCGCCAGCACCTCTTCGAGCTTCTCGATCGCGCTCAGGGTGTCACCGTGGGAGGCGATGTCGTCGTCGATGAGTTTGACGACCTGGTCGTCGGTCAGGATGACAGAGTCCGACTCCGGAGGCTTCGAGGCAGGAACGACAGGAACGACAGGCGTGCCGATCGTCAATCCGGAGACCTGCTTCTCGAGCGCGCTGGCGAGCTCGTCATCGTCGTGGACAGGCCCGACCGGCTCGACGGGCTCGACCGGTTCCTCCGCGCGCCCAGGGTCTTCGCCGCTGTCGTCAGCCGGGTCGAGCGGTTTGCGGCGCACCGGTGGGGTGTACGTCGCCCGCCTCCGGCCGGGCTCGTACACGACGGGGGCGTCGTCACCGACCTCATCGCTGCCCATGTCAAAAGCCTAGCGACGCCCACTGGCTGTGGAGCCGGTTCACTGCCCGTTTTCCGCGCGCATGCGGCTCCGCCTGACGCCAGTCCGGGGGGCATCCGCGCGTCAGGGCGTCCTAGGTCGTAGCATCGACACGATGAGCGCGACGATCCCCACCCCGTATGAAGACCTGCTCCGCGACACTCTCGCGAACGGCTCCCCCAAATCCGATCGGACCGGCACCGGGACGCGCAGCGTGTTCGGCCGCCAACTGCGGTTCGATCTCGCCGACGGATTCCCTCTCATCACCACCAAGCGCGTGCACTTCAAGTCGATCGCCTACGAGCTGCTGTGGTTCCTCCGCGGTGAGAGCAACGTCGGCTGGCTGCGCGAGAACGGCGTGACGATCTGGGACGAGTGGGCAGACGAGGATGGTGAGCTCGGTCCGGTATACGGCGTCCAGTGGCGTTCCTGGCCGACGCCCGACGGGAGCCACATCGATCAGATCAGCCAGGTCATCGAGACCCTCCGCACCGACCCGGATTCGCGGCGGATCATCGTCTCGGCGTGGAACGTCGCAGAGATCCCGAACATGGCCCTGGCTCCTTGTCATGCGTTCTTCCAGTTCTACGTCGCCGAGGGCAGGCTGTCGTGCCAGCTCTACCAGCGCAGCGCCGATCTCTTCCTCGGCGTACCCTTCAACATCGCCAGTTACGCCCTGCTCACGATGATGGTCGCCCAGCAGGTCGGGCTCGAGCCGGGTGAATTCATCTGGACCGGCGGTGACTGCCACATCTACGACAACCACGTCGACCAGGTCACCGAGCAGTTGTCCCGCGAGCCCTTCCCCGCGCCGCGGCTCCGCATCCAGAGACGCCCCGACAGCATCTTCGAGTACCGGTTCGAGGACTTCGTCGTCGAGGACTACCAGCACCACCCGGCCATCCGCGCCGCGGTCGCAGTGTGAGCGTCGGGCTCATCTGGGCGGAGGCCCACGGCGGCGTGATCGGAGCGGACGGGACGATGCCGTGGCACCTCCCCGAAGACCTCGCACATTTCCGCAGCGTCACCGGCGACGCGGCCGTCCTCATGGGCAGGCGCACCTGGGAGTCTCTTCCGGAACGATTCCGGCCGCTCCCCGGCCGCAGAAACATCGTGGTCACCCGCCAGCCGGGCTGGACGGCGGACGGGGCGGTCACCGCGCACTCCCTCGCTGAGGCGATCACGGCATCCGGTACCGGCCCGAACGTAACCATCTGGGTTATCGGCGGCGCCCAGCTCTACGCGTCGGCGATCGACCGTGCGGACCGCCTCGAGGTCACCCTGATCGATCTCGACGTCGACGGCGACACCGTCGCTCCGGCAATCGGCGACGGATGGTTTGAGACTGCGCTGGATCCCGCGTCCGGCTGGCACGTCTCCCGTACCGGGCTCCGCTACCGGTTCGTGCGCTACGAGCGGACCGCGCCCACGACCTAGGCCGTCAACCCGGCGACGAGGTTGATGGTCGTCGCCAGGATCACAGTGCCGAAGACGTAGGAGAGCAAGGTGTGCCGCAGGACCGCCTTGCGGACGCGCACACTGGACACGTTGGTGTCGGAGACCTGGAAGGTCATTCCGAGGGTGAACGACAGGTAGGCGAAGTCGCTGTACTGCGGCGTCGCCTTCTCGTTGAAGTCGATCGGCCGCGAATCGTCTTCGAAGTACAACTGGGCGTAGCGCAGCATGTAGAGCGTGTGCACAAGGATCCACGACAGCGCGACGCTCACGACAGCGAGGACCGCGAGGATGCCGCGCTCGAAGCCGTGGAACAGGTGCGCCTGCACCAGGATGACCACGATGGCGACGACGCTCGCCACGCTCGCGACCAGCAGGAGCACATTCGACAGCCCTCGACCCGGATCCTCGCGGAGCGCGTGTGCCTTCGTGTCGTCGGGGTCGTAACCCCAGACGACCGCCCAGACCCAGACGGTGTAGACGATGCACGCGACAGCCCAGCCCGCTACGAGCGCGTAGGTCCACGACGTCACCGTCGCCGTGAGGAAAGCCACGACGATGCCCAGGACGAAAGCGATGCTCATCCGGAGCCGCGATCGCCCGCGGACCGGTTGTTCCACTGTTGCCACGTGCCGATGGTCGCACAGAGCGGCGCCGTTTCCGCAGCGGCGCGCGCCTGACGATAGCGCGGAGGTCGCGCGATCCCGGCCGGATCGACGGAGGCGTGCGACGCCGCCTGAGGCTACGATCGGAGCGTGACAGCAGCGAACGCAGCATCAGGCATCCCACTGACCGAACGCAACCGCGACGAGCTCCGCGCCCTGCACGCCGACTTCCAGGCGCGGTACGACGCGCTCGTGGCCCGTGGGCTGAAGCTCGATCTGACGCGCGGCAAGCCGTCGGCCGAGCAACTCGACCTCTCCGGCGATCTGCTGTCGCTCCCTGGCGAGGGGAACTACCGCGACCAGGCGGGGACGGACCTGCGCAACTATGGCGGACCGCTCGGCATCCCGGAGCTCAGGTCGATCTTCGCCGGTCCCCTGCGCGTACCGGCCGGCCGGCTTCTCGCGCTCGGCAACTCGAGCCTCAACCTGATGCACGATGTCATCGTCCAGGCGCTGCTGCACGGCGTTCCGGACGGCGTGCGGCCGTGGTCGAACGAGGACACCGTCACGTTCCTCGCCCCGGTGCCCGGCTATGACCGGCACTTCGCGATCTGCGAACGGTACGGCATCCGGCTCATCGCGGTGCCGATGACCGGCGAGGGCCCGGATGCGGAAGTCGTGAGGAGCCTCCTGGCCACCGACCCGACCATCAAGGGAATGTGGTGCGTCCCGGTCTACTCGAACCCGTCGGGGGTCGTCTACAGCGAGCGGATCGTCCGTGAGCTCGTGTCCGCACCGGCCGCGCCCGACTTCCGGCTCTTCTGGGACAACGCGTACGCGGTTCACCATCTGACGGATGCGCGCCCCGAGCCGATCGATGTCCTCGCCCTGGCCGCCGAGGCCGGCCACCCCAACCGCCCGCTGATCTTCGCATCGACGTCGAAAATCACGTACCCGGGCTCGGGCGTCGCCTTCTTCGGCAGCTCGCAGGCGAACATCGACTGGATTGTGCGCAACATGTCGGTCCAGACCATCGGACCCGACAAGATCAACCAACTGCGCCATGTGCAGCTGCTCGGCGACGAAGCGGGAGTCGAGGCGCACATGGCGCGTCACCGCGCGATCCTCGCACCCAAGTTCGACGCGGTCGACACGATCTTCCGGCAGCGCCTGGCGCCGTTCGGCGCGGGAATGTGGACCAAACCGGCCGGCGGCTACTTCGTGAGTCTCGACGTGGCCGATGGATGCGCACGCCGTTCGGTCGAACTCGCGGGCCAGGCGGGCATCGCCGTCACCCCGGCCGGAGCCACGTTCCCGTACGGTGACGACACGCGCGACCGCAATATCCGCATAGCTCCCACCTTTCCTGCACTCGACGAGCTGCAGACCGCGCTCGACGGGTTCAGCACTGCTGTGCTGCTCGCCGAGACCGAGGCGCTGCTCGCGCGCTGAGGTCATCGAGACCGCTCAGCCGCGCATCCGCAGCGCCACCGCGCGGACAGGCGCTCCATCCGCGCCCTCGAGGCGGATCGGGAGCAGGCTGATGAACGGCTCGTCGAAGTCGACCGCGTCGAGGTTGGTGAGGTTCTCGCAGATGATCCCCTCGACTCCCGCGATGAGGTGGTGGACGGGGAACCCTTCGCCCGGATGCGCAGGGTCGGGAGTCTCATCGATGTTCCCGGCGTCGATACCGAAGGTCCGCACACCCCTGTCGATCAGCCGCCGACAGGCATCGGCGTCGAGGAACGGATTCTCGAAGTAGGCGGGCGTGCCGTAGTGCGCGCTCCAACCGGTCTTCAGCAGCACGATGCTGCCCGGTGCGATCAGGTGCAGGACCGGCTCAACGTGCTTCCAGGTGATCCGTCCGCGTGGGCCGAGGCCCGTCGCGTCCACGATCACCCCTGTCCCCACGAACCGGTCGAACGGGACTGCGTCGATCCGCGCTGCGGTTCCGACCATATGGAACGGCGCGTCGACGTGTGTGCCGGTCTGCGAGCCCAGGTGCACGGCCAGCAGGTTGAAGCCGTCGCGCTCGATCGTCGAGTGCACGGCGAACTCCACGACGGGATCTCCGGGATACACCTGGGTGGCCAGCCCGACCGCTACGGACAGGTCCACCACGTCGTCTATCTTCATAGTCAAGAACTATGCAACTCACGCAGGTCGGGCGCCACCGGCGCGCCCGCAGGGAGGGCGTCGGATGATCGACTGGGTCCTGGTCTCGAACCTCGCCACGGCGCTCGGAACCACCCTCCTCGCCGTCGCGACATTCTTCGCCACCCGCTCGGCGAACCGGTCGGCCCGCAGCGCCGAGCGTGCGCTGCTCGAAGGCCTGCGTCCGATCCTCCTCCCGTCCAACTGGAGCGACCCCGCGCAGAAGGTGCGTTACCTCGAGGGAAAGTGGGTCGTCGTCCACGGTGGCCGCGCCTCGGTCGAGATCACCGACAGCGCGGTCTATGCCGTGCTCTCGCTCCGCAACGTCGGGAGCGGACTGGCGGTGCTGCACGGCTGGTACATCCCGGACGATGCTCGGTCAGAGCACGCGGACCCGTCGGAGTTCTACCGGCTGAGCCGCGACATCTACGTGCCGACGAGCGACCCCGGATTCTGTCAGATCGCCATCCGCGACCCGGAGACGGAGTTCTCCAAGCGCATCCGGCGCCATCTCGCCGAGGAGGACTCCTTCGTCGTTGACGTGCTGTACAGCGACGCGGAAGGCAGCCAGCGCGTCATCTCCCGCTTCTTCATCTCGCGGGGTCCTTCCGAACACGCAGACGAGGGGGACGAGTACGCCCTCACGGTGTCGCGTCACTGGAACCTCGATCTCCCCGCTCCTCGAACCTGAGCGAGCAGGGCGCGAATGCCACGGACTTTTCCAACGCGCCGCGCATTGTCCACGTTCCGTTCAGATTGTGCTGGTGGGATGGACCCATGAGCACGCCGGCGCTGGCACGCATCGCGGAGTACCCTCGTCCCAGTCATTTCCTGGTTCATCTGAGCGACACCCACCTGATCAACGGTGACGAACTGCTGTACGACGCTGTCGACGCGGACTCCCACCTCCGGGAGATCTTCGACGAGTTCGAGCGGGCGGGCGCGCGGCCCGAGGCCCTTGTCTTCACAGGCGACCTGGCCGACAAGGGCGACCCGGCAGCGTACGCGAAGCTGCGGTCGATCGTCGAACCGGTCGCCGACCGGCTGGGAGCCCAGCTCATCTGGGTGATGGGCAACCACGACAACCGGGCGGCATTCCGCGCGGAACTGCTGGACCTCGCACCGTCGATGGCGACCATCGACCGCGTCCACGACGTGAACGGCCTCCGGGTCATCGCCCTGGACTCGACCGTGCCCGGCGAGCACTACGGCGAGGTCACGAGCGCGCAACTCGACTGGCTCGCCGAGGAGCTCGCCATCCCTGCACCGCACGGAACGATCCTCGCGATGCACCATCCGCCTGTCCCGAGCCTGCTCGACCTCGCTGTCTCCGTCGAGCTCCGGGACCAGGCAGCACTCGCCGAGGTCCTGGAGGGCTCGGATGTGCGCAGCATCATCGGCGGGCACCTCCACTACTCGACCAACGCGACCTTCGCGGGCATCCCGGTCTCCGTCGCATCCGCGACCTGCTACACCCAGGACCTCAACGTCCCGGTCGGCGGGACTCGGGGCAGGGATGGCGCCCAGGCGTTCAACCTCGTGCACGTCTACGGTTCGACGGTGCTGCATTCCGTCGTGCCGATCGGCCACTACCCGACCGTGTCGTACGTGACGGCCGAGGAGTCCGCCGAACTGCTGCGCCGGTCGAACATCTCCATCCCGCCCGCGATCCCGGCCGTCCCCGTTCCGACCAGGGCCGGGACGTCGACGAGCGAACCTCCGACGACGCCGATCGGCATCCTCGCCGGCGTCTGAGCTGCTCCAGGAACCGCCGCCTCAGGGAGCCGGCTTCTCCCACGGTGCCGCGATCGGGAAATACTTCTCGAGGAAATCGAGCACCAGGGCGGCCCGCTCCTCTGCGGAGACCTCGGGAAAACTGCCGTCGTTGAGGCAGAAGAAGTCGTACGAGCGTTCTTTGAGCATCCCCGGCAGCGACGCGAGCTGGGCGCGCGCGGTCGTGTCCACGTAGCGGACGCGGGCCGCCTCCTGCTGAACGGCTCGCCCGGTGATGAGCGCGTAATAGTGGTACAGCGAGTTCGTCACCGAGATGTCTGTCGCCGCGCGGAAGGCGCTGTGCTGGGTCCGCTCGAAGTCCTCGGCGAACTCCCGTTCGAGTTCGAGCAGCACACTCTTGCGCAGGGGTGTGGCCGCGTGTTCGAGGTGCCGGGTGATGACGACGCCGAATCGTTCCCCCAGCAGTCGGCGATTGACGCGTGCGGCGTTCTCGAAACCGCTGCGCGCCGGGTCCGACTCCCCGAGCCCGATGCGCGTCGTCGCCTCGATGAACTTGGTGACGCCGCCGGGCGAGAAGAACATGCTCGGTTGCACCGGGCGGCCGAAGAACATGTCGTCATTCGAGTAGAGGAAGTGTTCGCTGAGACCCGGGATGTGCTGCAGCTGGCTTTCGACGGCCTGCGAATTGTGGGTGGGCAGGGCGCTCTGGTCGCTGAAGAACTCCTCGCTGCGCACGATCGTGACCGACGGATGCTCGTCCAGCCACGACGGACGCGGCGAATCCGTCACGATGAAGATGCGACGCACCCATGGCGCGAACAGGTAGACCGAGCGCAGCGCGTACTTGAGCTCGTCGATCTGGCGGTACCGGGCCTCGGAGTCGTCGCCTTCGCCGACCACGTAGCTCTTCATCCGCTTGGCGCGCTGGCGCTGGAACTCGATGTCGGTGCCGTCGACCCAGGAGAAGACGATGTCGATGTCGAAGCGGACGTCCGACGCGTGCGGGTCGAACATCCCGCGGAATGTCAGCCAACTGCGTCCGTACAGCTCGACAGTCGTCCTGATGGCCTCCGATCGCGGCAGGAGCCGCCGCGTCAGCGAGTTCTCGACGGGGCAATCGATGACGTCGTCGCCGAATCTCCACAGCTGCAGTTCGACGCCGGTCGACGCACCGTAGCTCAGACCGCCGACCGGGACGATGCGTGGGCGGTAGAGCCGGAAGATCCTGGCTTTGCGCTTCGAGGACAGCCTCCCGTCGGCGAGGAGGACCGGCGTGGCCTTCGCATCGATGGTCCGCGAATACAGCGGTTCGTCGGCGCAGGCGCGCGCCAGGGCCGACTCGATCCTCCCCTTGAGCGACTGGTCGACAGCGATCACCGGTCGCTCGTCGTTCCCGCGGACGAGCAGATACTCGATGCCCGCAGCGGTCAGGGCATCACCGATGAAGAGGAGGTCCTCGACCAGCGCCTGGTGCGGCGTGAGATGCTCGTTGACCAGCCGCGCAACGCCTTTGCGGATGACCACATCGGGGCGGTGGTGGGTGTTCGGCCACGATCGTGGCGTGGCGCCGTCACCGCCGCTCGGCCCGAATTCGCCATCCGGCTCGGTCGCCGGTTCGAGGGCCAGGTTGTGGGTCGCAGCGCTGCCAGTGGTCATGTTCCCCGATCGAAGTCGTCTCGCGTCAGCCGGCCGGCATCGCCAGTGAGATCCCCGCGGTGTTCGCGACCGGACTTGGCGATACTACACCGGACCGATGCGCCCGACGCAGGGCAGCAATCCGGGCTCACCGGGAACCGTGGAGGTAGCGGTCCTCGAGGGTGTAGTCGGTGAGCTGTTCGAAGTGGTCGTCGGATGGGCCCGGGCGGTTCGCTTCCGATGCGGTCAGCCAATCGAGTTCCGCTCCGACGGTCTGGGCGAACGTTCCGACCGGCCGGTAGCCGAGGTCGAGGGATGCGCTGGTGTCGAGCACGATCGGCGGGACGAAGTCCCAGGGGTGCGCACCGAGGGCCGGGTCCGCATCGTCGGGCAGCAGGATCTCCTGCCAGTCGTGTCCGAAGTGGCCGGCGATGGCGCGGGCGATGGCGAGAGCATTCGGCGCATCCGGATCGGCGCTGTTCAGGATGCGCGCCCCCGGATTCGCGGCGACAGTCTCGACCAGCGCTGCCGTGTTCGCCGCCGCCGTGGTGTGGTCGCCGCCGCGACCACCGTGCGCCAGGAACACGGCGGGGCGGCGGTCGAGCACGCGCTTGACGAACATCCACTCCCGCGGGTTCGCCGCGCCCGCCCCGTGGACCTTGGATGCCCGGATCACCGTCACCGGCCATCCGCTGTCCAGAAACACGCGCTCGGCGGCGACCTTGTTCGCTCCGTAGCCCTCACGCGAGCGATACTCGCCGTTCCCCGGGCGCATGGTCGGGTCGCCCTCACTGATCGGTTCGTCGAACCGGGGACGCTCATCCGAGTTGACGTGGCGTCCCTCGCGGTCGACGTAGACGGCCTTGCTCGACAGCATGACCGTCGAGCGAATGCCGTCGAGGTGCGGAAGCAGCAGGTGCGCGTCGGCCGCGGTATAGCAGACTCCGTCGACGAGCAGGTCGGCGCCGGAACCGATCGCAGCGGACAGGTCGGCCGCGTCGCGACGTTCGGATCGAAGGAACCGCACTCCGGCATCGCCCAGCTCGGAAGGAAAGCGCGACGGATCGCGGCCCGTCACGTCGACGGACCAGCCCTGCGCCACCAGGCGGAGCGCTATCGCCCGGCCGAGAACTCCATTGCCGCCCAGGACGATCGCACGTTTCACTCGAAAGAGCTTAGGCTGCCGCCATGAGCGACGATGAAGTCTTCACCATCGAGATCGCGCGGAGCCCATCGGACGTCTTCGCCTACGCCACCGAACCGAGCACCTTCAGCGTGTGGCAGTCGGATGTGATCGACGCGCGGATCGTCACAGGAACGCCCTCCACGGTGGGTTCCCAGTTCAGTACGACACGGAGGATCGGGCCGGCCGACCGCACCATGACGCAAGAGGTCGTCGAGGTCGAGGTGCCGAGCCGGTGGGTCGTGCGCGGCGTCGATGGTCCGATCCGGCCGAACATGACGGTGACGATCGAGCCGACCAACGGTGGAGCAGGATCGCGCGTCACCTTCGCGCTGTCCTTCGAGGGCCACGGGATGGGCGTCGCGCTGCTGCCGATGGTCCGGGCCGCGGCCCGGAAGGGCGCTCCGGTCAGTTACCGGAGACTCAAGGAGCTGCTCGAAGCGGAGGCCTGACGCGTTCGGCGACCGGCGGGTGTCAGGCGAGCTCCTTGCGCATGATCCAGCGCACTCGGCCACCGCTGTGGGCCGTGGTCTCGGCCGCCCGCTCGAAGCCGGCGCGTTGGAAGAGCCTCGTGGTCCCGACGTACCCGGACAGGACGTCGACCCTGCCGGGCGTATCCGACTCCACCGGGTAGCCTTCGACGACGTCGGCGCCGTGCTCACGAGCGTGATCCACTGCGCCCTCGAGGAGAACGTTCATGAGGCCCTGACCCCGGAATTTCGGGCGAACCACAAAGCAGACCGCGGCCCAGGCGTCCCGTTCGTCGAGGAACTGGATCGTCCGCGAATGCATCAGGCGCCGGTAACTCGAGCGCGGGGCGATCGAACACCACCCCGCAGGAACGCCATCCACATAGGCGAGAACGCCAGGACCCGGCTCACGCGAGCATTCGTCCTCCATGTAGAGCGGCCGCTCCACGTTGTCCAGGCGGGTGTCCCTGTAGCTCATGCACCAGCATCCGCCGCCGCCCGGCTTCTTGACGCCTACCACCTCGAAGAAGCCGTCGTAGTGCCCCACAGCACTCACGACCTCGATCACGCGACCGTCCTGAAGCGTCCCGGTGCCCATTCTCCGAGCGTACCTCCGGCCACCGACAGGGTCGGCTACAGCTGCGCGTCGATATACGGGACGAGTGCCCGCGCGTACTCGGCGCTCAGGTGCGAGATATCGCGGTAGACGAGCATCGAGCCGACCTGCGGGTAGCACCACGTCTCATCGCAGAACTGCTTGCGCAGGGTGATCTCGGTCACTCCGTGCGCAGCCATGCTGTGCGCCGCACGCGAGATGTACATGTTCGCTGGTATCGCCTGCGCGACGGGCACGGCACACTTCATCGGGTCCCCGGGATGCGCCGCGATGCAGGTCGGGACCGGGTCGCCGTTGGTTCGAGGGACGTCATCGAAGACGATCACCTTCTTGCCGGAGGCCTTCCAGCCCTTCCAGACGGCCGTGAAGCCCTCTGTGGCAGGGTCAGCCATCGTGTGACCCGGCAGCGACGTGAAGGTGTACGCCGACGAATACGAGGCTGTGAAGACCATCGAGATGGCCCGATCGGCGATCAGGCGGGAGTTGAGGCGCGCGACCCAGGCGTCGCACGACTGCTCGTTGGCATCCGTGGTCTCATTCGGAAGCACGCGGGTCGCGAACGTGACAGGACAGGAGGCCTTTGCGAACGTCTCCACGCGCCAGTGGTGTTCGCGGGCAAGTGCCTGCATGGCGGGGAACCAGGCCGCTGCGTGCGAATCACCGACGATCGCCACTGTGGCGACCGAGTTCCGCGACGTGGTGCCCAGACTGCACGAGGTGAGGTCGGATCCGGAGAAGTCCGCGAGGCACCCGCGGAATTCGGGTTGGGTGTTCTGCTTCGCCACGTCTGCCGGCGTCGGGTCTGCGGGCTTGGTTCCGACCACAGACGGGCACCGGTTGGACGGATTGAGAGCGCCCGGTCCGTAGCACGGCTGGGCTCGAGCCGCTGCGTCGAGAGGCACGCCGCCCGTGGGTACCAGCGCCAGACCGAGGCAGAGCGCGCCGACGGTCACCATGCCGCAGGCAGCGAACAGGTACGCCCGCCGCGTGGTCCTGATCAGGCGTCCCTTTCGAAGCGGGTCTTCGAGGAGCACCTTCGTCACCCACGCGAGACCGACCGACGCGAGGAGCACGACGACCTTGCTCAGCGTGCCCAGGTCGTGGCCGAGGATGAAGGGCACCACGACGATCGGAGGCCAGTGCCAGAGATACATCCCGTAGGACACATCGCCGACGAAGGAGGCCGGCCGAAGGCTCAGCAGCCGGCCTGGACCGAAGCGGCTGCCCGCCCGGCAGAAGGCGAGGAGCAGGGCGGTTCCGACGACGGGGAGGAGGGCGGTGTACCCGGGGAACGGGGTGCTCGAGTCGAACGTGAACAGCGCGAGGGCGATCATCCCCAGGCCGAGCCATGACAGCACGGCCGGGACGAGGCCGCCGAAGACGCGGTCGGAGAGGATGAGCGCGACGAGCGCGCCGATTGCGAACTCCCAGACGCGAGCCGGAGTCACGAAGTAGGCCGCTGCGGAATCCGTCGCCGTGATGAAGATGGAGTACGCGAGCGAGAAGGCAGCAACAACGCCCAGCCCGACCACCATCATCCTCGTCGGCGACCCGACACCGCCTGCGACACGGGGACGGGTAAACCGTCGTGCGATCCGGGGGGCGAACCAGAACAGCGCAAGAAGGATCAGCGGCCAGAAGACGTAGAACTGTTCCTCGACCGACAGGGACCAGTAGTGGGTCGCCACAGTGGAACCGGTGTGCATGGCCGAATAGTCGACGGCGTCACCTGCGAGAAGCCAGTTCTCCACGTAGAAGGCGCTGCCGGCGACATGGCGGGCGGTCGGTTCCCACAGTGTGGCCGGCACCCAGAGGTAGACAGCGATGAGGGAGACGGCGAGCACGAAGAGCGCCACCGGGAGGAGGCGACGGATGCGGCGGCCCCAGAAGCTCGCCAGACGGATGCGCCCGGTGGCGGTCAGTTCGCGCATGAGGTGGGAGCTGATCAGGTACCCGGAGATGACGAAGAAGATGTCGACCCCGATGTAGCCGCCCGTGAGCCTGGCGGGCCACAAGTGGTAGAGCACCACGGCGAGGACGGCGATCGCGCGCATGCCCTGGACCTCCGGGCGGAAGCGGTCCGCGGACAGTCTCCGGGGTCGCGGCACCGCCGTCACGGTCCCGTTATCGACTGCAGTCACGGTTGCACACGATAGCAGCGGCTCGCTGAGTGGAACGCTGTGAAACTCTGTGGTGGGCCCTACCGGGATCGAACCGATGACATCCACGGTGTAAACGTGGCGCTCTACCAGCTGAGCTAAAGGCCCTCATCGCCTGGGCGACGAGTCTATGATACCGGGCGCGAACCCTCCGTCAGCCGACGTGGGCCGGCAGCTCCTCGAGTGCAGCGCGATACGCATCCAGCGAACGTGCTTCGCCGGGCGCCGTGATGAAGCTGGCGCGGATGATGCCCGCCTCGTCGATGAGGAATGTCGCGCGGTTCGCGAAGCCCTTCTCCGGCAGGAAGACGCCGTACTCCTTGGCGACCTGGCCGTGCGGCCAGAAGTCGGCGAGGAGTGTGAAGTCGTACTTCTCCTGCTCTGCCCACACGCGCAGCGAGTATTTCGAGTCGACGGAGATGCCGACGAGCTCGACATCGTGGCTCGTGAACAGCGCCAGGTTGTCGCGCAGCTCGCAGAGCTCACCGGTGCAGGTGCCCGAGAACGCCAGCGGGAAGAAGACGAGAGCGACCGAACGCCTGCCGCGGTGGTCGCTCAGCCGGAAGGTCTCACCGAACTGGTTGACCAGCTCGAAGTCGGGTGCCTGGGTGTCGTTCTCCAGTGCCATGGTGCTCTCCTGTCGGTGCTCGTCCCGTGGGTTCGGGCCGGAGCCCTCGAACGCACGATCACACAGCTTAGACCTGTCCGCCGGGACAGCGAAGCGGGCGGTCCGCGGGAGCCTCGAAGAGTGGCTAGGCTGACAGATGGTGCCTCCTTCCTGTCGTAATCCGACAGCGATGCACCCCGCACACGATCTATCGGACACAAGAAAGAGGTCGAGAGTGACTGTCAACGACCAGGACCCGTACTCGGTGAATCACATCGATTCGGACCCGGAGGAGACCGCCGAATGGCAGGAATCCCTCGACGCACTGGTTGCAGCCCAGGGACATCAGCGCGCACGCGACGTGATCCTGAGCCTGCTCAAGCGCTCCAAAGAACTGCACCTGGGCGTGCCGATGGTCCCGACGACGGACTACATCAACACGATCTCTCCCGAGAACGAGCCCGAGTTCCCCGGCGACGAAGAGATCGAGCGCCGCTACCGCGCGTGGATCCGCTGGAACGCCGCCATTCTTGTGCACCGCGCGCAGCGCCCCGGTATCGCCGTCGGCGGCCACATCTCGACCTACGCGTCGAGCGCGGCACTGTACGAGGTCGGCTTCAACCACTTCTTCCGCGGGCACGACCACCCCGGTGGCGGGGACCAGATCTTCATCCAGGGCCACGCCTCCCCCGGTACCTATGCCCGCGCGTTCCTCGAGGGACGGCTCAGCGCAGACCAGCTCGACGGGTTCCGCCAGGAGAAGTCCCACGCGCCGAACGGCCTCTCGTCGTACCCGCACCCGCGCCTCATGCCGGAGTTCTGGCAGTTCCCGACGGTCTCGATGGGGCTCGGCCCGATCAACGCGATCTACCAGGCACAGCTCAACCGCTACCTGACGAACCGCGGCATCAAGGATGCGAGCGACCAGCACGTCTGGGCGTTCCTCGGCGACGGCGAGATGGACGAGGTCGAGAGCCGCGGCCAGCTCCAGGTCGCGGCCAACGAGGGCCTCGACAACCTGACCTTCGTCATCAACGCCAACCTGCAGCGGCTCGACGGTCCGGTGCGCGGCAACGGCAAGATCATCCAGGAGCTCGAGAGCTTCTTCCGCGGCGCCGGCTGGAACGTCATCAAGGTCGTCTGGGGTCGCGAATGGGATGAACTGCTCGCCCGCGACACGGACGGCGCGCTCCTGAACCTGATGAACGTCACGCCCGACGGCGACTACCAGACCTACAAAGCGGAGAACGGCGCATACGTGCGCGAGAACTTCTTCGGTCGCGACGAGCGCACGCGCAAGCTGGTCGAGGACTACACGGACGACCAGCTCTGGAACCTGAAGCGCGGCGGCCACGACTACCGCAAGGTCTATGCAGCGTTCAAGGCGGCCAGCGAGCACAAGGGCCAGCCCACGGTCATCATCGCGAAGACGGTCAAGGGCTACGGCCTCGGCCCGAGCTTCGAGGGGCGCAACGCGACCCACCAGATGAAGAAGATGACGCTCGACAACCTGAAGACCTTCCGCGACAGCATGCGTATCCCGATCACGGATGCGCAGCTCGAGGAGAACCCGTACCTGCCGCCGTACTACAACCCCGGCGAGCAGGACGAGGCCATCCAGTACCTGCACGAGCGGCGTCGCGCCCTCGGCGGCTACATCCCCGAGCGTCGGACCAACCACACGCACGTGTCGCTGCCCGACGACTCGGCGTACGCGATCGCCAAGAAGGGTTCCGGAACGCAGGAGATCGCCACCACGATGGCGTTCGTCCGCCTGCTCAAGGACCTGCTGCGCGCCAAGGACTTCGGCCACCGTATCGTGCCGATCATCCCCGACGAGGCCCGCACGTTCGGCATGGACGCGTTCTTCCCGAACGCGAAGATCTACAACCCGAACGGCCAGCACTACACCTCGGTCGACCGCGAACTGCTCCTCGCCTACAAGGAGAGCCCGCAGGGCCAGATCATCCACGTCGGCATCAACGAGGCCGGCGCGCTCGCGGCGTTCACCGCGGTCGGCACGTCGTATTCGACGCAGGGCGAGCCGCTCATCCCGGTCTACGTTTTCTACTCGATGTTCGGGTTCCAGCGCACCGGCGACGCGATGTGGGCTGCGGGCGACCAGATGGCGCGCGGCTTCATGATCGGCGCGACCGCCGGCCGCACCACGCTGACCGGTGAGGGCTTGCAGCACGCCGACGGCCACTCGCTGCTGCTCGCATCGACCAATCCCGCTGTCGTCGCCTACGACCCGGCATACGGTTACGAGATCGGCCACATCGTCCGCAGCGGCCTGGACCGGATGTACGGCGAGACCCATCCGGACCCGAACGTCATGTACTACCTGACGGTCTACAACGAGCCGCACGTGCAGCCCGCCGAGCCGGATGGTCTGGATGTCGACGGAGTGGTGCGCGGAATCTACCGGCTCCGCGAAGGCGATGTCGCCGGCCCCAAGGCCCAGCTGCTCGCGTCCGGCGTCTCGGTGCCGTGGGCGCTCGAGGCCCAGCATCTGCTCGCGCAGGACTGGGGTGTGTCCGCCGACGTGTGGTCCGTCACCTCATGGTCGGAGCTGCGTCGCGACGGTCTGGCCGCCGAGGAGCACAACTTCCTCTATCCGGACCAGGAACGCCACATCCCGTATGTGACGAGCAAGCTGTCGGGCGCGCACGGACCCTTCGTCGCCGTCTCCGACTTCATGCACGCCGTACCCGACCAGATCCGCCCGTTCGTGCCCGGCGAGTTCGCCACGCTCGGCGCCGACGACTTCGGCTTCTCCGACACGCGCGCAGCGGCACGTCGGTTCTTCAAGATCGACGGCCCGTCGCTCGTGGTTCGCACGCTCGAACTGCTCGCCTCCCGCGGACAGGTCGACCCGAGCGCGCCCATCCGGGCCATCGAGAAGTACCGACTGCACGATGTCAACGCCGGCACCACCGGAACCGCCGGCGGCGAGAGCTGACACCGGGCCGGGCACCAGTGCCTAAGACGAAGGAAGAGACGCTCACCTGGCTTCGCAAGATCTCCGGTGAGCTCGCGACAGCGACGCTGAAACGCCTCGAAGACACCCTGCCGTGGTACCGCGACATGCCCCCTGGGCGGCGGTCCGCGGTCGGGCTGGTCGCCCAGGCCGGTATTTCGTCGTTCATCTCGTGGTTCGACGATCCCCGGTCGACGCCGTGGATCGCGGCTGACGTGTTCGGTGCAGCGCCCCGCGAACTCCTGCGGTCCGTGAGCCTCCAGCAAACGCTGCAGCTCATCAAGGTCACCGTGGAGGTGGTCGAGGACCGCGTGAAGAACGGCGGCGAGGACCTGCGTGAGGCGATCCTCCTCTATTCGAGGGAGATCGCGTTCGGCGCGGCCGACGTCTACGCCCGCGCCGCAGAGGCGCGGGGTCTGTGGGATGCACGCCTGGAAGCCCTCGTGGTCGACTCGATCCTCACGGGCGAGTACGACGACGAGCTTCCGAGCCGTATCGCCGCCCTCGGTTGGCACGGCCACGGCGAGGTCAGCGTGCTCGTCGGCACGGCGCCCAAGATGCTGGATGTCGACCAGCTGCGGCGGACGGCGCGCCACATGTCGGCGGATGTCCTCATCGGCGTCCAGGGAAGCCGCCTGGTGCTCGTCATCGGCCGCGCCTGGCCCAGCAACTCGACGCCCGACGACGCCATCGGGGCCACGCCGCTCGTCAGTTTCATGGAGATCGCGACCCAGCTCGAGCCCGGCTTCGGTGCGGGACATCTGGTGCTCGGCCACGAAGTCCCGACGCTGGTGGATGCCTCGAAGAGCGCCAAGGCCGCCCTCGCCGGCTTCGCGGTGGCCAAGGCGTGGCGCAACTGCCCACGCCCGGTGCACGCGGATGACCTGCTGCCCGAGCGCGCACTGGCCGGAGACGGCCTCGCCCGCGCGACTCTCATCAACCGCATCTACCGCCCGCTGCAGTCGCACTCGACCGAGTTGCTGACGACGCTGTGGTGCTACCTCGACAACGGACGGTCGCTGGAGGCGACGGCGCGCGAACTCTTCGTTCACCCGAACACGGTGCGCTACCGGCTCAAACGGGTCTCCGAGGTGATCGGCTGGGATGCGACCGGGGCGCGCGAGGCGCTCATCCTGCAGGCGGCGCTCATCGTCGGCTCGATCGCCGAGCCCGACTCGCCGCGACGCTGACCGACGGCATCACTGGTTGGTCGTCGAGTTGGCAGTCGTTGCTGTTTCAATGCGGCTGCACCCGGCAACAACAGCCAACTCGTGGCCGGGGTGGCACAGGCGACTAGCATGGAGCGCGGCGCTGAAGCAGCCCTTTTGTCGACATCGACACAGGTTTCGGCGAATACTTCGTAGGCGTTCGACACAGCCGCACGGCGGCGGATTGGCAGACTAGTACGGTGATTGTGATCGTGTGCCCGGGCCAGGGCTCCCAGACTCCCGGATTCCTGACCCCGTGGATCGCAGAGTCCACCTTCCGCGACCAACTCACCGGCATCTCGGATGCGGTCGGGATCGACCTGGTCGCCCATGGCACCGTCAGCGACGCCGACACCATCCGCGACACGGCCGTCGCCCAGCCTCTCATCGTTGCCGCCGGCCTCCTGACACTCTCCGCGCTCCTCGCCGACGGACGGCGCGAGCGCGTCGGCGGCATCGCCGGGCACTCGGTCGGTGAGCTGACGGCTGCGGCCGGTGCCGGCATCCTGGGCGAGACGGATGCGGTCGCCTTCGTGCGTGAGCGGGGCGCCGCCATGGCGCGCGCAGCAGCCGAGACCCCTTCGGGCATGAGCGCCGTGATCGGCGCGGACGAGACCGAACTGCTGGAGCAACTCGACGCCCTCGGCCTCTACCCGGCGAACTTCAACGGCGGTGGCCAGATCGTCGTGGCCGGCGCCCTCGACGCGCTCGCGCAGCTCGGCGAGAACCCGCCCGCCCGCGCCCGGGTCATCCCGCTTCAGGTCGCCGGCGCCTTCCACACCCGCTACATGCAGCCCGCGGTCGACCACCTCACCGCATTCGCGGCGACGCTCACCGCTGCCGACCCCACGCTTCCGATCTGGACCAACCGCGACGGTTCGCGCGTCGAGTCCGGCCAGGCGTTCGTCGACCTTCTCGTCGGACAGGTCTCGTCACCGGTGCGCTGGGATCTGTGCATGGAATCGTTCGCATCCGCCGGCGTCACCGGCCTCATCGAGGTCGCACCGGCCGGTGCCCTCGTCGGGCTCGCCAAGCGCGGCCTGAAAGGCATTCCGGCGGTCGCCATCAAGACGCCCGACGACCTCCCCGCAGCATTCGAGCTGCTCGACCAGCAGGCCTGAGAAGGACGGAAGCACAACCATGAACCACCCGACCCTCCAGCAGTCCCACGGCCCGCAGTACACGCGCATCCTCAGCATCGGTGCGTCGCGCGGCGACCTCGTCGTGCCCAACGACGACCTCGTCGGCCCGATCAATTCCTCGGATGAGTGGATCCGCCAGCGCACCGGCATCGTCACGCGCACGCGCGCCAGCCATGACGTGGCGGCAGTCGACCTCGCCACCGAGGCCGCCAAGGAAGCGATCGCCAAGTCCGGCGTCGACCCGCAGCTGATCGACGCGGTGATCATCGCCACGATCAGCAACGCTCGGCAGACCCCATCGATGGCTGCGGTCGTCGCCGACCGCGTCGGCGCGAACCCTGCGGCGGCTTACGACATGAACGCCGCGTGTGCGGGCTATGCCTACGCGATCGCGCAGGCCGACGCCCTCATCCGCACCGGCGTCGCCCACTACGCCCTCGTCATCGGCGCAGAGAAGCTCTCCGACGTCGTCGAGCCCACCGACCGCACCATCTCGTTCCTGCTCGGCGACGGCGCAGGCGCTGTCGTCGTCGGCCCCAGCGAGTTCCCCGGCATCTCCAAGACGGTGTGGGGCTCCGACGGCTCGAAAGCCGACGCGGTCGGGATGAACGGCACGCTCACCGAGTTCCGCGACGGCGAGACCCCCTGGCCGACACTCCGCCAGGAAGGCCAGACGGTCTTCCGCTGGGCTGTCTGGGACATGGCCAAAGTCGCCAAGCAGGCGCTGGATGCTGCCGGAGTCGCCCCGGACCAGCTCGCCGCGTTCATTCCCCATCAGGCGAACATGCGGATCATCGACGAGTTCGCCAAGCAGCTCAAGCTTCCAGAGACCGTCGTCATCGCCCGCGACATCGAGACGACCGGGAACACCTCCGCGGCATCGATCCCCCTCGCAACCCACCGGCTGCTCGAAGAGCACCCCGAGCTCAGTGGCGGACTCGCCCTGCAGATCGGATTCGGCGCAGGCCTCGTGTTCGGCGCGCAAGTCGTCGTGCTGCCCTAAACTTGTCAACGGTCAAACGACACCCCTCAAGGAGAAAAACAATGGCATTGTCCACCGAAGAAGTTCTTGCCGGCCTGGCCGAACTCATCAACGACGAGACCGGCATTGCAACCGACACGGTTGAG
The DNA here is from genome assembly GCF_055231915.1 of Leifsonia sp. Ger2509. Classification (NCBI taxonomy): domain Bacteria; kingdom Bacillati; phylum Actinomycetota; class Actinomycetes; order Micrococcales; family Microbacteriaceae; genus Leifsonia; species Leifsonia sp. Ger2509. The sequence continues at coordinate 174,718 of NZ_JBUYVB010000003.1, read as the reverse complement.
CTGGACAAGTCGTTCACCGACGACCTCGACATCGACTCCATCTCGATGATGACCATCGTCGTCAACGCCGAGGACAAGTTCGATGTGAAGATCCCGGACGAAGAGGTCAAGAACCTCAAGACCGTCGGCGACGCCGTCGAGTTCATCGTCAAGGCGCAGGACTAGAACCACACGTACGGGCGGCCGACCCGACATCTGTCCGGGTCGGCCCTCGTCCGTTGCCGTCTGCGAGCCAGTCGCACACGGTTTTGCATGTGAATACGGAGAGTTGCCGTTATGACCAAGAAGATCGTCGTCACGGGCGTGGGCGCAGCGTCGCCGCTCGGTGGCACTGCCGCTGAATCGTGGAGGGCTCTGCTCGCCGGCGAGTCCGGCGCTTCGACGCTCGAGCACGACTGGGTCGAGCAGACCCAGCTGCCCGTGACGTTCGCAGCCCAGGCCAAGGTCGCGGCTGCCGATGTGCTCGAACGCCACGAGATCAAGCGACTCGACCCGTCCAGCCAGTTCGCCCTTATAGCGGGCCGCGAGGCGTGGGCGGATGCGGGAGCCCCGGATGTGGAACCCGAGCGTCTCGCCATCGACTGGGCGACCGGCATCGGAGGGGTCTGGACCCTTCTCGACGCGTGGGACACCCTGCGCGAGCGCGGGCCTCGCCGCGTGCTCCCCATGACGGTGCCCATGCTCATGCCGAACGGTCCTGGGGCCGCGATCGGGATGGACCTGCACGCGCGCGCCGGCATCCGCACCGTCGTCTCGGCGTGCGCGTCGAGCACGGAGTCGATCGCCAACGCTTACGACCACCTGCAGCAGGGCCTCGCCGATGTCGTCATCGCCGGTGGCTCGGAAGCTGCCATCCACCCCCTGCCGATCGCGTCGTTCGCGGCCATGCAGGCGCTTTCCAAGCGCAACGACTCCCCCGAGACCGCCTCGCGCCCGTACGACGTCTCGCGCGACGGCTTCGTGCTCGGCGAAGGCGCTGCCGCCCTCGTCCTCGAGACCGAGGAGCACGCCAAGGCCCGCGGGGCGAAGATCTACGCGGAGCTCGTCGGCGGCGCCGTCACCAGTGACGCCTACCACATCACGGCTCCGGACCCCGAGGGGTCGGCTGCGGCTCGTGCCATGATCGCGGCCATCAAGAACTCGGGTGCGACGCTCTCCGACGTGAGCCACATCAACGCCCACGCGACGAGCACGCCGGTCGGCGATATCGCTGAGTACAACGCACTGCTGCGCGTGTTCGGCGAAGCCCTGCACGGCATCCCCGTGTCGGCGACGAAGGCTTCCACCGGTCACCTCCTGGGTGGCGCGGGGGCGATCGAGGCCTTTTTCACCGTCATGGCGCTGCACGAGCGCGTGGCTCCACCGACGATCAACCTCGTCGAGCAGGACCCCGACATCCCCCTCGATGTCGTGACGTCCCCGCGTCCGCTCGGCGACGGCGACCTGCTCGCGATCAGCAACTCGTTCGGCTTCGGCGGCCACAACGCCGTCGTCGCGTTCCGTTCCGTCTGAGCTGCGTCTCGTGGCTGCGCCGCCGCTCCTGCGGCGCAGCGTGGCTGCGCTTCGGCCGCCCGCGAGCGCCCCTCGCTTCGCAATCCCGAGTGTTACCCACCGCGAGCACTTCATGAAGAATCCCCGACCGGGTGTCCAGTCGGGGATTCTTCGTTCACCACCCCCGGGCGGCAGCGCGTGTGCCTGATCCTGCCCGCTGGTGGGAGCTGTTGTGGCGTCAGCCCACTTTGTGCAGCCAGACGACAGGCGTCACATCGCTGGCGTGCCGGAACGGTTCGAGTTCGTCGTCCCAGGCCTGGCCGAGCGCCAGCCGGAGCTCGCGGTGCAGTTCACGCGCGTCGCTGCCGGCGACTTCCATCGCGTACCGCACCCGGTCTTCCGGGATGACGGTATTCCCGGCCGTGTCGGTCTGAGCGAAGAAGATGCCGAGGTCGGGCGTGTGCATCCAGCGCGCGCCGTCGAAGCCCGGGCCCGGGTCTTCCGTCACCTCGTAGCGCAGATGCTCCCAGCCGCGCAGAGCGGATGCGATGGCGGCCCCTGTGCCCTGCGGACCCTCCCAGTAGAACTCGGTTCGGTGGGCGCCCTTCAGGACGGGCTGCGCCTCCCACGTGAAGTTGACGGCACGACCCATTGCGCGACCTGCCGCCCATTCGATGTGCGGGCAGAGCGCGCCAGGAGAGGAGTGCACGAAAAGCACTCCCCGAGCTGTTGGTGCTGCCATGGTGTCCTCCGTTCGGTTTGGTACGTCTTCCCCAACGACCAGTGAACGGATGCCTGTAGCACCTGTGTGAAATTGTCCCGCCGAAGCGGCCTGGTTGAATTATGCCGTACAAGCGCGTGGAGTTACAAGATTGTGATTCGGCGGTTCGGACCGGCACACGTAATAGCATGCTCGGTAGAGATAAAGGAGGCCGCTCGATGTCTGTGCAGAACGCTTTTCTCGCGCTGCTCACCCTCGGGCCGGCGTACGGCTCGCAATTGCAGTCCGAGTTCCTCTCCCGGGCCGCGCACCGCCGGCAACTGAACGCCGGCCAGGTGTATTCGACACTCGACCGGCTGACCGACCAGGGCCTTGTGGAATCCGCGGGCGCGACCGATGACGGTCTTCCCCTCTACGCCCTGACGGACGATGGGCGCGAGCAGGCTCTCACCTGGCTGACCCGCGGCCCCGTCGACACCCGCCCGGACTGGGATGAGATGCAGGACCAGGTGCTGGTCGCCGCCTCCCTCGTCGACGCGGATGCGCTCCAGGTCATCGCCGACTACCGGGGTTCGTTCTCGGAGAAGATCCGCGAGCTCGACCACGATGCCGACACGCGCGCGGTCCTCGCAGCGAACCGGGCCGCGTGCCTCGGCGCACGGGCCGCGATCGAGTGGCTCGACGAGGTCGCGCGCGCACTTACCGACGACCCGGCGATCCTGTACCAGGAACGCAGCACGGAGCGGCCCCGGCGCGGACGGCCTCCGGTCGCGGAGACCGCACCGGAGGGCTGAGCCGCGCTCAGTGCAGCAGCTCTCCTGCCTTGTTCAGCACGTTCTTCTCGCCGGCCTCGATCTTCACGGCGAAACGGTTCTGCTTCGGCGGGAGCGGGCAGTTGAAGTTGTAGCTGAAGGCGCAGGGCGGCAGAACCGCAAGGTTGAAGTCGAGCGTGACCGTGCCATCCGGATGCGGTGCGAGGAAGAGGAAGCGCCCCACCGAGTAGGTCGAGTCCCCGTTCGTCGCGTCGGAGAACACCAGCTGCAGGGCGCGACCGGCCTTGAAGGCGGCGAGACTGTATTCGACCCCGTCCTTCTCGAAACGGATCTCACCGGGGATGACCATGTCGCGAGTCTTGCCGTCGTCTTTCAGGTGCTCGAAGCCGACTGTCATCCCGCCCTCGACGGGCGTGAAGCTCGCCTGGATCACCCAGTCCGGGTTGTAGTCGAACGCGTCGATCGATCCGAACTCCTGGATGGCCTCGGAGTTCGCATCCCACACGCGCAGAGCGTATTCGCCTTCCTCACTCGCGATCACGAAACCGGTCACGGTCTCACTGAAGACGATCTCGCTCGGGCTGGCGTCGTCTTTGCCGCGGACAACGACATCGCCGTCCACGAGTTGACCGTCGACCACGATGCCGTCCGCCGCTCCCGCGGTGAGCCGCAGCCCGGACTGCCCCGCAGGCAGCGGCGCCCACAGGCCGGGAACGCCCCACACGCTCTGTGCGGGCGCCTCAGGGTCTCCGGTGATCCACTGCGTGTTCACGAGCGCCAGGTTGCCCTTGGGCGCTGTCACGGCCTGCTCGCGACGGCTGTGGTAGGTGGCGAGCACGTCACGGGGGTCTGCAGGTGCGGTTGCGGTCTCAGTCATGGTGTCCATCCTCTTTCACGTCTCCTGCGCCAACCACATTCGACACAGGTTTATTGCCTACTTCGCTTCCGCGTAGGTCTCTACCACTGCGGCGGTCACCGGGAACTCCACCGGGAACGCCCCGAAGAGCAGTCGTCCGGCCTCGCGGGCAGCCTCCGCGACCGTCGTGGCCACGATCTCCGCGACGTCGTCGGGCGCGTGCACGATCACCTCGTCGTGGAGAAAGTAGACGAGGTGCGGGCCGTCCTCGAGCCGCGCTCCCGGCGGCGTCATCGCAATGAGCCTCTTGCGCAGTTCCGCCATCCAGCACAGTGCCCACTCGGCCGCGCTGGCCTGGACCACGAAGTTGCGCGTGAAGCGGCCCCAGTCGCGCGCCTGGCTCCGTGCGCGGCGCTCATCGGCATCCGTCGAGTCGGGTGCGGATGCGCTCCCCTGCGTCTGGAGCCACGCCGCCCCCGGGCGCGGTGAGCTCCGGCCGAGCCTGGAGGTGACCACGTCGCCGCGTTCGCCGGCCCGCGCCGCATCCTCGACGAGGCGGATCGCCCGCGGGAACGCCCGGGCGAGACGCGGCATGAGGCGCCCGCTCTCCCCTGTGGTCGACCCGTACATCGCGCCGAGCATCGCGACCTTTGCGTGCGCGCGTTCGTCGACCGCACCGGACGCCACGATCCCCTCGTAGAGGTCTTTGCCCCGGCCGGCCTCGGCCATCGCCGTGTCGCCGGACATTCCGGTCAGGATTCGCGGCTCGAGCTGGGCTGCATCAGCGACGACCAGCTTCCAGCCGGGATCTGCGACGACCGCTCCCCGAACCTGACGAGGGAGCTGGAGCGCGCCGCCTCCCCGTGTCGCCCAGCGCCCCGTGACGACCCCGCCGGGTATGTAGTCGGGATGGAACCGACCGTCGCGGATCCAGCTGTCCATCCAGGTCCAGCCGTTGGCGCTCACCAGTCGCGAGAGCTTCTTGTATTCGAGGAGGGCGCCCATCGCCGGATGGTCGATCTTCTTGAGTTCCCAGGAGCGCGTCGACGTGACGACGAGGCCCGCACGGCGGAGGGCCCGGAGCAGGTCGGCCTGGCTGTCCGGGTTGAGCGACGGTGCGTCGAGGGCATCTCGCACGCGTCCCGCCAATGCCTCGAGCTTCGCCGGGCGGGTGCCGGCCAGGGGCCGGGCGCCGAGGAGTTCGGACAACAGCGCATCGTGCTTGTCGGTGCGCCACGGCAGCCCGGCGAACTGCATCTCGGCCGCGATGAGCGCGCCGGCGGACTCGGCCGCGAGCAGCAGGCGGAGCCGGCCGGGTTCCGGGCTGGTGCTGACCGCATCCTGCTGCAGGCGGAACTCCGCCAGCGTGGATGCCCGGTCCGCGTCTGCGGCCGGCTCGGCGAGGTCGGCGTCGAGGTCGAACAGTGCGGCCGACGCCTCCGGTGCCTCGTCGAGCACAGGGAGCGCATCCCACACGCTCGGGGGCGCGAGCGCCAAGGCCGACCGCGCGCTCAGGGTCGACAGGCGCAGGATGCGGTGGCTGAGCGCCAGGTCCACGCACCGGTCGATGCGCACGCCATCCGCCAGCAGCCCCGGGTACCACGCTCGTGTGTCGTTCCACACCCATCGCGGGCGCTGCGCCTCAGCGGCGGCCACGAAGCGGCTCAGCCCGCTTGCCTCGATCTCATGGGTGCCGACCTCGGTGCCGTCATCGTCCAGCTCGATGGCGACGGTGCGCTCGGCGGGGAGGCGGGTGAGGACGATGTGCACTGATCCATTGTGCGGCCTGCCGCGGACATCCCGTTGCGCACATCCGTTGCGGCGAACGACAAAAGTGAGGATAATTCACTTCAATTCGGACCACTCGCGGGAGGCGACGACGATGACAGTGTACCTGTACGACAGCAAGGGCGCTTTCGTAGGATTTCGCACCGATTACGACGGGCGCTACCTGTTCGATCCCGACGGCGAATGGATCGGATGGTTCGCCTGGTCGAACGACGACGTCGCCACTCGCGATGGCACCTACCTCGGAACGGTCGTGGAGAACCGCCTGCTCTGGCGACTCGAACCGACGTATCACGTCGACCCCGGTTATCCCGGCGCTCCGAACTTCCCGGGCCATGCGAGCTACCCGGGCAATGCCGGCTACTTCGGAAGCGTCCCCGGGTTCATCGACGTGCCGCGCCAGCTGCTGACGCCGCGGAACGCGTACGGCACGCCCCTCGCTTCCTGAGGCCGATGGGCGCCCGGGTCCTCAGTCCGACAGGCTGGCGATGCGGGCACGTAGCTCCGGCCACGATGCGCCGAAGCCGGGATGCAGCGGCAGCTCCGTCACCTCGCCGACCGGGACCCACCGCAGTTCGATGCTCTCGACATCCACGATGTGGGGCTCGAAGCGCGCGGTCGCCGCGACGACGACCGTCGTGTACGACCAGAATCCGAGATCGAACACGCTCGTGAAGAGCACCTGCAGGACGCCGGGCGGAACATCCGCCTCCTCCGCCGCTTCGCGCAGCGCGCCTTCGACGGCGGACTCGCCCTCGTGCCTCGCACCTCCGGGAAGACCCCAGGTTCCACCGTGATGACTCCATTCGGCGCGGTGCTGCAGGAGGACGCCACGGTAGCGGTCGAGCACCAGCAGGCCGGCTGCGCCGAAACGCCCCCAATACCGCTCGCCGTTCGGGCCTTCCACCCATGCATCGCCCGAATTCACTCTTCCTACGTTAGTCGTCCGGATTCCGGTCGGCGCGGCGGCCGACCAACCGCGTAACGCTTCAGTCGGCGAGTGATCTAGAGTTCCGCCATGACCCAAGCACGCTGGCAGCAATTGACCGAGTGGCCACTCGCGATCGTGGCCGCGATCTTCCTCGCGACATACGCGTGGGAGGTGATAGCGGACCTCCAGGGCCCCGAAGCCATGGTGGCCGAGGTGATCATCTGGACGACGTGGGGCGTCTTCCTCCTCGACTACGTCGTGAACCTCTCATTGGCGCGCGAACGCTGGCGATGGTTCTACACCCATCTGTTCGACCTCGCCATCGTCGTCCTGCCGATGCTGCGTCCGCTGCGCCTGCTTCGACTGGTGACCATCCTCGCGGTGCTGCAGAAGACCGCCGGCAGCGCCTTCCGGGGACGAGTCGCCATCTACGTCGCGGGCGCCGCCAGCCTCCTCGTGTTCACAGCCGCCCTGGCCGTGCTCGACAGCGAGCGGCACGCGCCCGGCGCGACCATCACCACCTTCGGCAACGCTCTGTGGTGGGCGTTCGTGACCATCACCACGGTCGGCTACGGCGACTTCGCCCCGATCACCGAGACAGGTCGCCTCATCGCCGTCGGGCTCATGGTGGGCGGGATCGCCATGCTCGGTGTCGTGACCGCCACACTCGCCTCGTGGATCGTCGAGCGCGTCGTTCTGACCGAGGACCACGCCCGCACGGCGACGCGCGGTCAGATCAGGGAGCTCTCCGCCCAGATCGAACAGCTGCACGAGCTCCTCGAGAAGCGCTCGGCATGAGCCGGAAGGCATCCGTTCGCAGTGCTGGCATCCTGCTCTACCGCCGACGGCCGGGAGAGGACATCGAGGTGTGGATCGCGCACATGGGTGGGCCGTACTGGGCGAACAAGGACGACCGGGCGTGGTCGATTCCGAAAGGGCTCGTCGATGACGGCGACGAGGGTGACGAGCTGCGCACTGCCAGGCGCGAGTTCCTCGAAGAGATCGGTTCGCCGGCCCCGGAGACGACGTACGAGAAGCTGGGCGAGTTCCGCCAGTCATCCGGGAAGACCGTCATCGCATTCATCGCAGAGACCGACTTCTCCCCCGCGACCGTCGTCAGCAACACCTTCCTGCTCGAGTGGCCTCCTCGCTCAGGGCGCCAGCAGGAGTTCCCCGAGATCGACGACGCGCGTTGGTTCCCCCTCGAGATCGCCCGCGACAAGGTCGTCGCGGGCCAGGTCGCCGTGCTCGACGCCCTGGCCGAGGCGGTCGGGACCAGAGGGTGAACCGCGACATCGCGGGCCGCTTCGTGCGTTGCACTGCGGTTGGGCACCATACTGACAGAGGAGCGGGGTGGGCTCATCCCGTGTCAGGCGACGGAACGGCGGGATGATGGCTGAGTTCGATTCGACCGGCGGCGGCCCGGGAAGCAAGAAGCCCGCGACCCGTGGGCGCACGATCGCCATCGTCATCCTGAGCGTGGCCGTGGCGGCTCTCATCGGAATCATCATCTGGCTCGTGGCCACCGCTAACGCATCGCCGACGCCGACACCGAGTCCGACCCCCTCGGGGACACCGACGCCGAGCCCGACGCCGAGCCCGACGCCGACGCCGACGCCGACCACGACGAGCGGCACCGCCACCTGTGCGCTCTCCGTTCTGACGATCTCGCTCGGCGAGACCCAGGGGGCTGCGGGAAGCCGCTACGTGCCGATCATCTTCACGAACAAGGGCAGCGTCGCCTGCACACTCAACGGGTATCCAGCGGTGTCCTTCGTCGGGAAAGGCAACGGGACCCAGATCGGCCCCTCCGCAAACCATGACACGACGACCTCGCCCACGCTGCAGACGCTCCAGCCCGGGCAGGCCGCGACCGCCCTGCTGCGCGTCGCAGTCGCCCAGAACTTCTCCGGCTGCACCGTCGTGACCCCGGACGGCTTCCGTGTCGCGCCGCCCGAGTCGCCGACGTCGGCTTTCGTCCCGATGACGACGCTCCAGGCGTGCGACAACTCGGACATCCAGCTGCTGACGGTGCAGCCGATCGTCCCGTCGACCTGACCGTCGCCGCGGGTCCGGCCGAGGGCGGGCCGGCGATCAGATCTTCGCGCCGGTAGGGATCAGGTTCGCGAATTTCTGCGTGACGTTGAGGTAGCCGCCCTTTCCAGAGGCGAGCTGCTGGTAGCGGGCGAGGCTGCTGATCGGCCGCTTCTTTCCTGCTTCGAGATAGTAGATCGAACCGTTGGGCGTCCGCATGAACGCTGTCGCCGACGTGCCCTTGTGGAGCAGCGCACAGGTGAACGTGTCGAGCGGAACGAACGCGATCGGGTACTCCGGCAGGAGGGATGCGCTGATCGCGTGGACGGAGCCGCCCGCGCTGAAATACGACTGCGACCCGCAGGTGATTCCGAAGACGAGCCGCGTCGGCGCCGTCGGGTAGGCGTCGAGGCGCATCTGGGTCGTGTACGTAAGCTTCGTGATGCCGGCCTGGTACGGGTAGATCAGGTCGCTGAACGCGACCTTGTTCGTCACGCCGTTGACGAGGTAGACGGTCGCGTTCTGCGGTGTCCGGACGAGGGCGCCGGCCGTGAGGGCGACGGGCCCGAACTTCAGGGAGGCGACCACCGCCTGCGGAATGGTCAGGATGGTCGGTGTCTTGCCGCCGGACAGGGCGACGAGCGAATCCCACGCTCCGACCGGGAGCACCTCGGTCGGCATCGTGAGGTAGACCGTCGCGCCGGTTGCGGACTTGATCGCCGTACCGGGCGCGATGGCCCCCTTCGCCGTATACGAATCCACGAACGCCTGCGAGACGGTCGCGGGCGTGAAGGATGCTCCCCCGACACCGTGCGCCCACGTGTAGGCGCCGCCGGTGCCGAGCACCGAGACCGTCGAGCTCCCTGACGGCTGCATCGCGCCCACGAAGGGCTTGGCCGACGACGTGATGTTTGCCAGGCTCCCGGCCTGCAAAGTACCAGCCTTGCGTGACGCGCTACCGGACAGGGCAACGGCCCCCGCGTCGACGGCGTACTTGCGACCGCCCGCCAGCAGGTAGTACGACGCCGTTCCGGTCCGCGCGACATAGACGCTGTCGCGCACGATCGGCGCACCGAACGGCAAGTAGGTCACGGAGTCGTTCGACAGGGTGTTGGCCGGGGACGCCGGAACACCCGACGCGGTGAGCGACGCGGAGTCGAGGATCTCGTGGCGTTTGCCCCCACTGATCGAGTAACGTCCCGCCGATTTCGTGTTGATGACGGGCCCGACGGCCGCACCGGTCACGTACGCGGCGATCTGCCCATCCGACACCTGTGCGTAGCCGCTCGGGCCGCAACTGCCGCCGTAGTCCACGACCTGCGCGCACGAGCCGAACGGCAGTTTGAGCCCGGAGTCGACGAAATAGATCGTGCCGCCCGGCGCGCGGAGGATGCGAGTGACGATCTGCTGAGTCGCCAACGTGTCGAGGAATCCCTGGGAGACGTAGGCGACCTTTCCCAGCGGAGCGAGCGCTGCGAGGATCGCCGCACTCGGAATGGGGTACTTGTTCGCCCCGGAGATCAGGTAGACCGTCGAATTCGCCACGGTTCGCACGATGCTCGAACCGAGGGCATACGCGGAGAGCGCCGTGCCGCTGCCGTTGAAGACGTCCTGGTCCCCGGGGAAGGTGCCGGCATCCGCGTACTGCCAGAGGGTGTAGCTGCCCCAACCGGCCGGAAGCGTGCCGGCGCCCTCGGAGATGCTGTTCGGGTACCGCGCGATGAAGAGCGGGTCCGCAGCGAACTGGTTGCTGTTGCCCGTGCAGGATGTCCACCAGTTCGTCGTCGAATAGATCGCCGCCCAGCGCCCGATCCTGTTGTGGATCGTGTTGATGAAGTCGTGGATCCACGCCACCATCGCCGCCTGGCTCAGGCCGTAGCAGGTGGCCCCGTACGGGTTGTACTCGATGTCGAGCAGTGGCGGCATCGTGCGGCCGTCATTGGTTCCGGCACCGCCATGCGCCATGAACCAGTTCGCCTGGGCGGCCCCCGACGACGTGTTCGGCGTGGCGAAATGGTACGCCCCGTGGGCGAGGCCCGCTGCGAACGAATCGTTGTACTGCTCGGCGAACTGACTGCTCGTGTAATCGGTGGCCTCGGTCGCCTTCGCATACACGAAACGGGCGCCGTTGGCGCGGATGGTGGCCCAGTTGGATGCGTTGAGAACCTGCCAGCCGCTCACGTCGAGGCCGGGAACCCCCGGCGGCGTGCCTGCGGCTGCAGCAGTCGCCAGGGGTTCGGCCATCCTGGTCGACACCTTGGGGGCCGGGACCCCTTCGAACTCCTGGACCGTCGAACCCATGCTGTGGTTGCCGGCCGCGTTCATCGTCGTCAGCGACGGGTCCGGGGTGACCGGATCGGGCTGCAGGCTCGTTGCGGCCGGGCTCGGAGTCGCGGGTGCGGATGGTGCAGGCGAGGGAGCGGGTGCAGGTGACGGGCTCGGTGCAGGGGCCGGAGCGGTGGTCGCGGTCACGGCCGGTGCCGGCGTGACCGACGCCGTCGGTGTCGACTCCGCCGACGCGCTCGCGGGCTGCGTCACGCCGGTGGCGACCCCCGCTATCACGGCGAGCACCGCCATCCCGGTCACAGCGGTACGCAGGAGTGGACGCATCGGATTGCCCTTCAGAACCAGTGTTGTCGGCGGCCGGAATCGGCCATCTTGTCAATGCTGGTGAGCCTTCGGGCGACTCGTCGCACTCCCCACGGTAATACGGCATCCGGGATGCGGCCACCTTTCGCCCGTTGCGGAGTGTCGAATATGGTTAGCCCGTGAGCACCGAAGAGCAGTGGACGACGACCTTTGACGGTAGGGACTACTTCTGCGAAGTGAGCGAGGCGGAGACCTGGTCGATCGTTCGCAATACGCCGTACGGCACCGAGAGCGTCGGCCAGATCATCAAAGAGGACGGCGGCTACGTCGCCTACCCCCAGGACCTGCCGACCGGCGGCGCGCCCCTCGGATTCGGGCCGTTCCCGTCGTTCGCCGACGCTGCGACGGAGCTCGTGAGCGGCACGCCCTGAGCCGGCCCTACAGGCCGACGTGGTGACCGAAGGCGCTGCCGAGGACCAGCCAGACAATGAGGCTGACGAACGGGGCGGATGCGCCCACCACGATCGCCGCGACGCCGAATGCGCGACCGCGATTCTTCGCCGTCGCCACGATTCCCTGGACGACGGCCCACGTGCCGAAGACCGTACCGACGAAGGCCTGGAAACCGAACGCCGTGGCGTTCGGCACGGCGCGGAAGCCGGCTGACGTCGCGGTGCCGTAGGTATACACCGTCGTGCCGAAGAGCCCGACGAGCAGCGACATCAGGATCGAGAAGGCGCACACCGCAATCGCCATGATCATCGCCCTACGGCCCAGTTTCGTGCGCACGCGCTCGTCCTCCGCCGGGGCGGGCGCACGGACCGGGGGCGGTGCGAACGGGTCGTTGAGATCGGGTGCCGTCAGGTCGGGCATAGCGCTCTTTCTGTCAGGCGGGTCGAGTGTCGCCTGAGTCTAGGGCCCCGCGGTCGAGCGCCCCCGCATCCGACGCCGGACACGCTCACGCCTCATCTCGCGCTTGCTGCGACGGGCGGTTACGCGCCCAGGAGGACGAGGACGTGATACACGACGTATGCAGGCCACACGATCGCCTCGAGCAGACCGAGGACGACGCCCCAGAAGGAACCGTCGGACGCCGAGACGAAGTAGACAGCGGCGCCGATGTAGGCCAGGAGGAATACGAACCCCCACGGACCATCGCGCACGATCACCCGCGCCCGGCCGTTCGATGCCATCGGATCACCCCTTCGAGGCCGCGACGGCCCGTGGCATGAAGGCTAGTCCTCAGCCGACCCAGGCGCCACAACCCGGAGCGTTCAGCCGTATGGCTGCCACATCGGGAGTATCCCGTCAGGGCGAGCTGGACGGTCCATCCCGAACTGGTGGGGACGAGCCGACGGGACAGTAGGGCGGACGGGACTTGAACCCGTGACCGGCGGATTATGAGTCCGATGCTCTAACCAGCTGAGCTACCGCCCCTGGGACGACTACTCTTTCGTCGTCACCGGCGGGGCCGCATCCGTCACCGGGTCGGCCACCGCCTCACCACGATACAGGCTTTCGAATGTGGAGAGCGTGCGCTGGATGTCGTGCGCCGAGACGATCGTGAGGGACGCGTTCTTCAGCACATCCAGTTCGTCCTGCGGCATCATGAGGATGCGCTCGATGCGGTCCGCGAGTGCTTGCGCGTTGCCCGGCTCGAACAGGTATCCGTTCTCGCCGTCGTGTACGAGGTGCGGGAGCGCCATCGCGTTCGCCGCGACCACCGGGAGCGCGGAGGCCATGGCCTCCATCGTGGCGATGGACTGCAGTTCCGCGATCGACGGCATCGCGAAGACGGTCGCCCGCGTGTACGCCTGCCGCAGTTCCTCATCCGTCAGATAGCCGGCGAAGCTGACGCGGTCAGCGATTCCGAGCTGCTCGGCGAGATGCTGGAGGTTCTTGAACTGGTCCCCGCCTCCGACGATCTCGAGCTTGGCATCCAGCGAGGCGGGAAGGAGGGTGATCGCCTTCAGCAGCACGTCGATCTGCTTCTCGCCGGTCACCCGGCCGACGAACAGGATGCGGTTCTCGGTTCGCGGAGTGAAGTCCGGGGTGTAGTTGTGCGCGTCGATGCCGCACGAGATCGCGTGCACGCCGCGCAGACCGGTGAACTTCTCGAGGAAGTCCGCAGCTTTGCGTGTCGGCGTCGTGACGGCTTCGGCGCGGCCGAAGGTACGACGCGCGGCCTTCCATGCCAGGCCGATCGCCCACTCCTGGATCCACTTCGGGAGCAGGGTGAACTCGAGCATGTTCTCGGGCATGAAGTGGTTGGTCCCGATGATGCGGATCCCGCGCTTCTCCGCCTCGATCGACAGCCCGCGCCCGACCACGATGTGCGACTGGAAGTGGACCACATCCGGCTTCACTTCGTCGAGCACGCGCGCGCTGTTCTGCTTGATGCGCCACGGCAGCGCGAAGCGGAGCCAGTCGTGCGGGTACCAGCGCCAGCTGTAGAGGCGGTGGGCCGTCACGGTCTCGCCCTCGTACTCTTCGGTCCAGGTTCCGTGCTTGCGCGAAGCCGCCGGTGCGACGATGTGCACCTCGTGGCCGCGCGCGACCAGGCCGGAGGCGAGGCGCTCGGCGAAACGGGCTGCTCCGTTGACATCCGGCGCGAACGTGTCGGCACCGATCAGCACCTTCAGGGGTTTCTTCGTTCCCGAAGGTGAACCGGTGGGCACGGATTCATGCGAACCGTTCGAATCGGACAAGTGGAGTGATCCCTACGTTTGTGGCCGGGAACCAAGATCCGGCGCCTGTTTCGCCACCGGCCGACTGCTGCCGGGTGGCTGATTCACTGGCCTAGTCTAAGCCGGACTGGGCTGCCCTGTCGGTAACCGGGGCGACGACCGCCTCCAGTGTCGGCGTCGCGTCGACGGACTGCGGGTGGTATTTCGCCAGCAGGAAGACGCCGTAGATCGCCACCGCTCCGGTGATGACAAAGCCGATTCCGACCCACAGCGGCGCCAGGGACGCCTCGCCCAGGATGACGATTCCGATGGTGACGGCCACCACAGGGTCGATGACAGTGAGCCCCGCGATGACGAGGTCGGGCGGGCCCGCGGAGTACGCGTTCTGCACGAAGTATGCGCCCAGCGCAGCCGCCGCCAGCAGGGCGATGATGCACAGCACCAGCAGGCCGTCGAAGTCGCGCTGCACGAGCCGGGCGATCACGACCTTGGCCAGGGTGGCGACGAAGCCGTAGAGGACGCCGGCTCCGACGATGTACATGAGCGCCTTGAAGCGCGCACGCAGGAAGACGAAGAGCAGCGCGAACACGACGAGGACGATCGCCAGGATGATCAGGATCAGGATGAGGTCGCGGTCGGTAACCGGAAGCTCCCGGGCGAAGAACGCCGCCAGCAGCACGAAGGCGGCCACACCCCCTACACAGAGACTGATGGCGATGACCGAGCTGCGGTTGAGCTTGACGTGGCTGACGCGGGCGTTCAGGATCGCGGTGATCACGAGGGCGACGGCACCGAGCGGCTGGACGACGATCAGCGGCGAGAGGAACAGGCTGACCAGCTGGAAGACGATCGCCAGCCCGAGCATCAGCGTGCCGATCACCCACGACGGTCGCCGGAGCAGGAGGAGGAGCTGCCGCCCGCTGAGGCCGCCGCCGGCCATGTCGGGTTCGCTCGCCTCGACCTTCGCGACACCGTGGTGCTGGAGCTGCGCACCGACGGAGAGGAAGCAGGCGCCGATGAGGGCGATGGGGATGCCGAGGAACTGTTTGGGTTCAAGGGCGAGCTGCCCCACCGCATCCGCCAAGTCCACGCTCACCCCACGACCATACCTAGTTTCGTGTCGATATTCTTGCTGAATGGCCGTCCTTCCGATCCGGATCTCCGGAGACCCCGTGCTTCACACGCCCGCCTCCCCCGTCACCGATTTCGACGACACGCTGCGAACCCTCGTCGACGACATGTTCCAGACAATGGATGAGGCGCCCGGCGTCGGCCTGGCAGCGCCGCAGGTCGGCATTCCGCTTCGCCTGTTCGTGTTCGGCTGGACCGATGACGACGCCGTGCTCCATCGGGGTGTCGCGATCAACCCGGTGCTCTGGATCAGCACGCTGCCGACCGGCGCCCCCGACGAGGACGCCGATTCGGAAGGCTGCCTCTCGTTTCCGGGTGAGCGCTTTCCCCTCGTCCGCGCACAGAGCGCCATCCTGCACGCGGTCGATCCCGACGGCACGCCGTTCGAGATCCGCGCCGACGGCTGGCTGGCGCGCATCTTCCAGCACGAGTTCGACCACCTCGACGGCGTGATCTACGTCGACCGGCTCGAGCACCCGCACGCGAAGGCGGCCGCCAAAGCATCCCGTCGCAACAGCTGGGGCGTCCCCGGCCTCAGCTGGACGCCGGGCATCGACCACCTCGAGGACTGACCACCGCCGGCGCGTCCCGGCGTGCCTGCGTCAGCGGGCCAACGGGTCAACGGACCGACGCGTCAACGACCCAGGTTCACTCCGTGGACACCGTTGTGGAAGCGCAGCGCAGGGAAGACGACGGAGACGGAGAACCCGACGCCCGGCACCGTACGCGCGGTGAGGATGCCGCCGAACAGCTCGGCGCGCTCCCTCATCTCGGTGATCCCCGCACCCGAGATCGACTCGGTGAGCGCCTTCAGGTCCTCATCGATCGTGTACTGCGTAGCCGCTGCCACCTGCTCGCTGTCGAGCCCGGCACGCCGTGCGGCCGCCCGGATGCCGTCGTCGTCGACCGTGACCTGCAGGCCGTCGCCGGTCCACCCGAACCCGACCCGCACATCCGTCCCTGCGCCGCCGTGCTTGAGAGCGTTCTCGAGCGTGCCCTGAAGAATGCGGAACACCGCGAGCTCCGCCCCCGGGCGCAACTCGAAACGGTCGCCGGCCTCGGTGAAGGTGACCTGGAGCCCGGCCTCGCGCATCACCCGGAAGAGGTCGCGGGCCGAGTGGAGGCTCGGCTGCGGAACCGAGACCGCCTCGCCCTCGTGCATCACGGACTGCACACGCCGCATGTCGGCCAGCGCATCCCGTGCGTGCGACTCGAGCGACGCCGCGGACCGGGCAGCCGCCGACGGGTCAGACTCGGCGGCGTAGCGGATGCCCTCGGCTTGCGTGACGAGACGGGCCACCGACTGGATGGCGACATCCTGAAGCTCGCGGACGATGCGCATCCGGCCCGCCTGTTCGGCGAGTTCCAGCTCACGATCGATGCGTGTCCATTCCGACTCGGAGCGCGCGTCGCCTCGCCTGCGCCCCGCTGAGCGGGCCAGCAGCCACAGCACCAGGAACACGACGACCGCGACCAGTGCGGCAAGCGTGATGACCGCGAACCAGCCGTTCGACGTGCCGAACATAGAACTCCCTCTGGGCCGCCTGCTCAGCGTGCGGCCCAGAGGGAGTCTACGCAGTGCGTCAGGAACCGTTCTGGCGGTTCGCCCTCAGCACTTCGAGGCGTGCGCGGTACTCGGCCTCATCGATGTCGCCCTGGGCGTAGCGTTCGGCGAGCGTCCGCTCGGCTGCCTGCGACCCTTGGCTCCAGCCGCGACCGGGTCCGTACCCGGCTGCCGACGCACGGCGCCAGCGGCGTCCGACCAGGCCGAAGATCAGGAAGAACAGACCGATCCAGAAGAGCGGGATGAGGAAGAACCACCACCCGAAGCCGAAACCGACCCACGGGGTCCCGCAGACGACGGCCGCCTGGGCGGCGAGTGATGTGAACATGGTGGCGATCCAATCGGTTGGGTGTGGATCCGCGGTGTGCGAATCGATGACACCAGCTTCGCCACGCAGGGCCCGACGC
This sequence comes from Leifsonia sp. Ger2509, assembly GCF_055231915.1. Classification (NCBI taxonomy): domain Bacteria; kingdom Bacillati; phylum Actinomycetota; class Actinomycetes; order Micrococcales; family Microbacteriaceae; genus Leifsonia; species Leifsonia sp. Ger2509. The sequence goes on along the minus strand of NZ_JBUYVB010000003.1, from coordinate 157,746 downwards.
GAATCCGCTCGCCGGAGTGAATCCGACTACTCCCCCGGGAGCAGCCGGCGCCCCGCGCTACTGCCAGCCCGGCTGGACGAGCCCGGTCTCGTACGCCACGACGACGAGGTGGACGCGGTCGCGCGCATCCAGCTTGGTCATGATCCGGGAGACGTGCGTCTTCGCCGTCAAGGGGCTGAGGAACAGCTCCTCCCCGATCTCCGTGTTCGTGAGGCCGCGACCGACCAGGGCGAGGACCTCGCGCTCGCGGTCGGTGAGCGTTGCCAGCGCCGTCGTCTCCGGAAGGGGCTTGAGGCCGGTCGCGACGCGTTCGAGCAGCCGCTTGGTGACACCCGGGGAGAGCAGGGCGTCGCCTGCGGCGGCGACCCGCACCGCGCGGAGAAGGTCGACCGGCTCGGTGTCCTTCACGAGGAAGCCGCTGGCTCCCGCCCGGATGGCCTGGGCCACGTACTCGTCGAGCTCGAAGGTGGTGACGATGACGATGTGGGTCGACGCGAGCTCGGGGTCGCCGACGATCTGTTCGGTCGCCCAGAGTCCGTCGCCGTCGGGCATCCGGATGTCCATGAGCACCACGTCCGGTCGTGTCGTGCGCGCGAGGTCGACGGCTTCGCGCCCGGTCGACGCCTCGGCGACGACATCGATGTCCGGCTCTGCATCGAGAAGCGCGCGGAATCCGGCACGCACCAGGTGCTGATCGTCCGCGAGCAGCACGCGGATCATCGCTGCCCGCCCTCAGCGGGCTGGGCGACGGTGCGGATGGGGATGCTCGCGCTGACACGGAAACCGCCGCCTGGCAGGTCGGCGGCCTCGAACCGTCCGCCGAGGAGCTCTGCCCGTTCGCGCATCCCGAGCAGTCCGCCGCCCTTCTCGCCGGCGGTCCCGCCGATGCCTCTGCCGTCATCGGTGACGGTGAGCACGTAGTCGCGCCCCTCCTCACCCAGCCGGATGCTCACGTTCGACGCCTGCGCATGCCTGCCCACGTTGGTGAGGGACTCCTGCACGATGCGAAAGAGGGCGAGCTGCACCGCCGGTCCCGGAGTGGAGGTGAGGGTGTTCTCGTACGAGACGGCGAGACCGGCGCGGGTGTAGGTGGCGACGAGGATCGGGATGCGCGCGAGATCGGGCTCCGGAGACCGGGCCGCCTGCTCGTCTTCGGTGCGCAGGAAGCCGAGTACCCCGCGCACCTCTTCCAGCGCCTGGCCGCTGGTCGTCTTGATCGCCGCAAGCGCCTCCTTCGCCTTGTCGGGCTGCGTGTCGAAAAGGTGGAGGCCGACACCAGCCTGAACGCTGATCTGCGAGAGCGAGTGCGCGAGCACATCGTGAAGCTCGCGCGCGATTCGGACCCGTTCCGCCTCCGCTGCGGACACGCGACGGGCGGCCACCTGTCGTGACATCTCCCGGTAGCGTTCGCGACGGTTGCGTATGGCCTCGCCGACTCCGACCAGCAGGGACAGGACGAGCGCCGTGATCAGCGGGCGGATGGTGGCCAGCGTCGTCCCCGAGACCAGGTACGCGGTGAGCGGGCCGAGAACGGCGAGTCCGGCGACAGTCCCCCACGCCCACGCACGTGCACCGCGCGCGGCCGCTATCACGATGGCGAACGCCAGCGGGACGGCTGCGAACGGCGGGCCGGCGCCCAACGCGATCGCCGGCGTGCAGAGAGCGCCGATCGCGACGACGACGGGGCCGGGATGCGAACGTGCGAGAAGGAGAAGGAAAGTCGAAGCGAGGGCCACCAGCATCGCGACGACGAGGGCGGTGCTCGACCACTCGTGGAGGGCGATCGCGACACCGGGTAGCTGGAAGACCAGCGCGACGACGACGGGGATCCAGCGGGCCCCCGGCGGCCTGCGCCCCTGCCAGCCCTGCGGCGGCCCGGCAGAGTCCGGCCAGCGGGCGTCTGTCGGGCGTGGGGCCATCCACCCATGCTAACCAGCGACCCTGAGCGTGTAATCGGCTCGGGGGCTCGACCGGTGGTACTCCCGTGGGAGTACGGGAAAAGAAGAAGGCCCGAAGAGTGGAGTCTCCGGGCCTCAGCTCCCCGACTTGGACTCGAACCAAGAACCTGCCGGTTAACAGCCGGCTGCTCTGCCAATTGAGCTATCGAGGAATGCTTGAACAGCGTAGCTACTTTATCAAAGGTTTCGGGTGCGCAAAATCGCCGCAGACCTCCGCGCGCGTCGCACGCCGTTCACCCGCTGTTTCAGTAGCCCGCGGCCGGGTCGACGATGCCCACGAAGCGTCCTCCGCCGAGAAACGCCTCGACATTGACGCGGATGCGCTCGGCCAGCAACGGCGCCGTCATCTCCGGAGTATCCGCCGAGTGCGGGGTGATCAGGCAACGCGGCTCGTCCCACAGCGGGTGACCGTCCGGGAGCGGCTCCGGATCGGTGACATCGATACCGGCGCCGGCGATCTTCCCGCGGGCAAGAGCATCCACCAGCGCGTCGGTGTCGACGAGCCCACCGCGTGCGATGTTGATGAGGTAGGCCGATTCCTTCATCGCCTCGAACTCGGGCGAGCCGATGAGTTGCCGCGTGCCCCCGGTGAGCGCGGCCGCGACGACCACGATGTCGGCGTCGGGCAGGACCTCCGCCAACTGGTCGGCCTGCACGGTACGGCTTGCCCCGACGACCGCTTCCGCCGACCGCCGGACGATGGTGACCTCCACGTCGAACGGCTCGAGCAGCCGCATCAGCTCCAGCGCGATGCCTCCCGCACCGATGATGACCACGTTCAACCCGTACAGCGACCGGCCCTCGGGCACGGTACTCCAGCTGGTCGCGACGACGCGCTTCGGGAGCACACGGAGCAGCGCGAGCGCCAACGCGAGTGCGTGCTCGGCGACGGGCTCAGCGTACGCGCCCTTGGCGCTGGTCCAGATGAGTCCGGCACGCGACTCCGTGGCCAGGACATCGGCGAACGCATCCACGCCGGCGTAGGGCAGCTGCACCCAGCCGACCCCCGGATGCGCCTTCAGCGCCTCTCGCAATTCGCCCTCCGCCGTGTACGACAGCCAGATCAGGCCGCGGGTGTCCTCGGAGAGTTCGGCGACCGTCCCGCCGCCCGCGGCGACCGCGTCCACGAACAGCTGGCTCGCACGCGGGAGCACCGCGATCGGACCCGGTTCGGGCCGTTCGTCTGCAGGCAGCACGGTTCCCTCCTCCGCGACGACGGCGCGATGCTGGCCCTGTCTGCGGGGGTGCGGTGTCATGCGTGGCCTTCCATCGTTCGAGCGGGGGCGCCTGCCACCTTCTGCGGCCGGCGTTCGGTGCGTTTCTGCGGTGGTTTGAGCGCGGTCGCGAGGCCGGCGACGAAGGGATGCTCCGGTGCCGCCAGCACATCGTCGATCGGCCCGTAGCCGACGACCCGTCCTTCGTGCAGAACGGCGGAGTTGGTCGTCACCCGGCGCAGGATCGCGAGATCGTGACTGACGACGATCGCCGCGAACCCCCGGTGCTCCCGAAGCTGCCCGAGAAGGTCGATGACGGCATCCCGCACTGTCGCGTCGATGCCCGCGGTGGGCTCGTCGGCGACCAGAACGGACGGGCCGAGGACGAGCGCGCGAGCCAGCGCGACCCGCTGTCGCTGCCCCGAGCTCAGCTCGTACGGATACTTGTTGAGAACACTGAGCGGCAGGTGGACCGTGTCGAGCATCGTCGCCGCCCGCTCCCCCGCAGCCCGCCTGCTGTAGCCGTGATCGCGCTCGAAGATCGGCAGAGCCACGTTCTCGGCGACCGTCAGGGTCGGTTCAAGGGTGTTCGCCGCCTCCTGCTCCAGAAAGCCGACGTGGAAGGTGATCTCGGCGATGTCCCGCTTTCGCGCCCGCCGGAGCGAATGGCCGAGCACCGTCGCATCCCCGCCGGTGATCCTCGGGCCCGGGTCCGTCGCGCGCTTCGGAATCCCGCGGCCGGAGAGCACACGGGCGAGCGTCGACTTGCCCGACCCGGTCTCGCCGAGGACGCCCAGGATCTCGCCGGGCTCCACCCGGAGGCTGACACCACGAAGTGCGACATGCGCCGCGCTCGGCCCTCTGGCTGGATACTCGACCGACAGGTCGCTGACGACGATCGCAGGAACGGGACTCACAGTTCGACCCTAGGCGCTTTGCTCCTTCAACGCGCGCAGCGCAGCCCGGCGCTCGGCCTGTTCGACCGGATTCGGCACCGGAAGAGACGCCAGGAGACGCTGCGTGTACGGGTCCTGGGGCGCACCCAGCACTTGCTCGCCGGTTCCCTCTTCGACCAGCTTGCCACGGTGGAGCACCGCGATCCGGTCGGCCAGCAGGTCGACGACCGCGAGGTCGTGACTGATGAACAGGGATGCGAACCCGAACTCCTTCTGCAGCTCCGCGAAGAGCTCCAGCACCCGCGCCTGCACGGACACGTCGAGGGCGGACGTCGGTTCGTCGGCGATGAGCAGGGTCGGCTCGAGTGCGAGCGCGCGGGCGAGACTGGCGCGCTGGCGCTGGCCACCGCTCAGCTCGTGCGGGAACCGGTCGCCGTAGGCGCGCGGCAGCTGAACGGCCTCGAGCAGGTCGTTCACGCGAGCGCGCGCGGCAGCGGGGTTGGATGCCCGGCCGTGCACGACAAGGGGCTCAGCGACGCATTCCGCGATGGTCAGCAGCGGGTTGAAGCTCGATGCGGGATCCTGGAAGACGAAGCCGATGTCGCTTCGAACCTTCTTGAACCGCCGCTCCGAGACGCCGTTCATCTCGATTCCCAGCACCTCGAGCGAGCCGCCGGTCACGCGGGTCAGGCCGCCGATGGCGCGCCCGATCGTCGTCTTGCCCGAGCCGCTCTCGCCCACGAGACCGAGTACTTCGCCCGCCCGGATCTGGAGGCTCACCCCGTCGACGGCGACGAAGCCCGGCCGGCCCATCCGACCTGGATACTGGATGCGCAGGTCGGTGGCCTTGACGACCGGCTTCGCATCGTCCCAGCCCTCGTGGCGGGTCGCCGCGCGTTCCTTCGTCTGCAGCGACGCCTGACCGACGTGAGGGACAGATGCGAGGAGCCGCTGCGTGTACGGATCCTTCGGCGCCGAGAACAGCGTCTTCACATCCGCCTCTTCCACGACCTTGCCCTGGTACATCACCGCCACACGGTCGGCGAGGTCGGCGACCACACCCATATTGTGGGTGATGAGCACGATCGCAGCACCGAACTCGTCGCGGCACCGGCGGAGCAGGTCGAGGATCTCGGCCTGGACGGTGACATCCAGCGCTGTGGTCGGCTCGTCTGCAACGATCAGCCCCGGGTTCAGCACGAGCGCCATTGCGATGACGACGCGCTGCTTCTGGCCCCCCGAGAACTGGTGCGGGTAGTACTTGTAGCGCAGTTCGGGGTCGGGGATGCCGACACGGCCGAGGATCTCGATCGCCTTCGCGCGCGCTTCGGCCTTCGTGAGCTTCCCGTGAGCCTTGAGGCCCTCCTCGATCTGCCACCCGACGGTGTAGACCGGGTTGAGCGCCGTCGACGGCTCCTGGAACACCATCGCGACGTCATTGCCGCGCACCTCGCGGAGCTGGCGCTTGGTGAGACGCACGATGTCAGCCTCTGTACCTCCGTCGCGGCTGCGCAGGATGACAGCACCCGACGCTGTGGCCGTCTCCGGGAGAAGACCGAGAATCGTCTTCGCGGTGACGGTCTTGCCGCTTCCGCTCTCTCCGACGATCGCGAGCACCTCGCCCGGCGCGACGCGCAGAGTGACGTTGTCGACCGCCTTGATCGCCCCAGCGTCGGTCGAGAACGAGACCGCGAGGTCCGTGATCTGAACGATGTCGGTCATGACCGCACCTCGATTCCGTGTTCGTCGAAACTTTCGCCGTCTTCGAGCCCGTCCAGACCACCGGGGCCCGCTGTGAGCGTTCCGCCCGGTACGACCGAGGTCTCTGCGACCTCTCCTGCCGCTTTGGCGACGGAGCGGCGACCACGCAGTCGCGGGTCGGCCAGGTCGTTCAGGCTCTCGCCCACGAGGGTGATGCCCAGGACTGAGATGACGATCGCGAGACCCGGGAAGAGCGCGGTCCACCAGATGCCGCTCGTCACATCCGACACCGATTTGCTCAGGTCGTAACCCCACTCGGCCGCAGCCGTCGGCTCGATGCCGAAACCGAGGAAGCCGAGACCCGCGAGGGTCAGGATCGCCTCGGACGAGTTCAGCGTGAAGATCAGTGGCAGGGTGCGGGTCGAATTGCGGAAGACGTGCCGGAACATGATCCGCCCGTTGCTCGCGCCGATCACCTTCGCCGACTCGACGTATGCCTCGGCCTTGATCCGAACGGCCTCCGATCGGATCACCCGGAAATACTGGGGGATGTAGACGACGGTGATCGAGATGGCCGCAGCCATGATCCCGCCCCACAGACTCGACTGCCCACCGCTGATCGCGATCGCGACGACGAGCGCCAGGAGCAGCGACGGGAAGGCGTAGATCGCGTCGAGGATGACGACGAGCACCCGGTCGAGCCAGCCGCCGAAGTAGCCGGAGACGAGACCGAGGGCGACACCGATGAAGATCGAGAGGATGACCGCGACGATCACCACCAGGATCGAGGGCTGTGCGCCGTAGAGCACACGGGAGTACACGTCGTACCCGCCGACAGTCGTGCCCCAGATGTGAGCCGGGCTCGGAGGCTGCTGGGAACCGAACGGGCCGTGTGCGTCGCGCAGTTGTGCGAACCCGTAGGGCGCGATCAGCGGTGCGAAGATCGCCACGAGCACGAAGATGGCGGTGATGACGAGTCCGACGACGAGCATCCCGCGCTGCAGCCCTACCGACTGGCGGAGCTGATGGACGACGGGCAGGCGGCCCCAGATGCTGCGCTTTGCCATCTCAGTACCTCACTCTCGGGTCGATCAGGGCGGCGATCACGTCGACCACGAAGTTCGTGAGAGCTACGATCACGGCAAGGAGCGCCACCATTCCCTGCACGGCGACGAAGTCGCGGGCGTTCAGGTACTGGACGAGCTGGAAACCGAGGCCCCTCCACTCGAATGTGGTCTCGGTCAGCACGGCGCCGCCGAGCAGGATCGCGATCTGCAAGCCGATCACCGTAATGATCGGGACGAGGGCGGGCCGGTACGCGTGACGACGGACCAGCCGGTATTCGCTGACACCGCGTGAGCGCGCGGCATCCACATAATCCGTCGACAGGGTGCCGATCACATTGGTGCGCACCAGGCGCAAGAAGATGCCGGCTGTCAACAGCCCGAGGGTGATCGCAGGAAGGATCGCGTGGAGCAGAACATCGCTGACCACCGCGGGGTCTCCGGTCTGGAACGCGTCGATCAGGTAGATGCCCGTTTTCGTCGGCAAGGTCTGCAGTTCGAGTTCCGAACTGGTCGAAGCCCGTCCAGCGACCGGAAGCCAGTTGAGCCAGATCGAGAAGATCAGTTTCAGGAGTAGTCCGGCGAAGAACACTGGCGTGGCGTAACAGAGGATCGCGAACACCCGGAGGCTCGCATCCCGTCCTTTGTCCCGGAAGTAGGCGGCGACCATCCCGAGCGGAATGCCGACGATAAAGGCGACGATGAGGGCATAGAACGCGAGTTCGAGCGTCGCCGCGCCATACCTCAGGAGCACCTGGATCACCGGCTGGTTATCGCTCAGCGTGGTGCCGAAGTTGCCGGTGAAAACCTGTCCGAGGTACTCGAAGTACTGGACGATGAGCGGCCGATCGTAGCCGGCCTCATGGATGCGTTGTGCGAGTTCTGCTGGTGGGAGCTTGCCGCCGAGGGCGGCCGTGATGGGGTCGCCGGTGGCCCGCATGATGAAGAAGACCACGGTGACGAGGATGAAGATCGTGGGGATGATGAGCAGCGCGCGAACGACGATGTAGCGCGCGAGACCACCCCCTGATCGTCGACGTTTCTGCTTGATTTCCGGGCTCGAAGGCGCCGCGGCCGCAGGGCCGGTGACAGTCGCTGTCATAACTACCAATCGTGGAGAGATCCGCCGACAAGGGGCGGCCCGCTGGCGCGAGCCGCCCCTTGTCACGGTGAGGTGATTCTATCCTCTGGTGGTCCTAGCCCTTGGACAGAGCCGCGTAGCGGAACTTGAACGAAGCGTCCAGCGTCTTGTCGGCGCCGGACACGTTCTTGCCGACGACGACGACCTGGGACCCCTGCAGCAGCGGCAGCGTCGACAGGTCGGCACCGACCTTCGCCTGGATCTCCTGGATCAGCTTCGTGCGCTCCGCCTTGTCGGTCGTGCCCAGCTGCTGGGTGATCAGCGACTGCACGGCCGGGTTGTCGTAGTGGTTCGCGAGGAAGTTGTCCTTCTGGAAGAACGGCGACAGGTAGTTGTCGGCGTCGGAGTAGTCCGGGAACCAACCGAGCTGGTAGGCCGGGTAGATGTCCTTGACACGGTCCTTGCTGTACTGCACGTACTCGGTCGACTGCAGGTTGACCTTGAAGAGACCGCCCTGCTCGAGCTGGTCCTTGATCTGGGCGTACTCGTCAGACGAGGACGGCCCGTAGTGCTCGGTCGTGTACTGCAGGTTCAACGTGATCGGCGTAGCCACACCGGCAGCCTGGAGCACGGCCTTCGCCTTGTCGAGGCTGGGGCCACCGTTGCCGTCACCGTAGAGGTCCTTGAGAACCGTGGTGGCGCCGGTCAGGCCGTTGGGCACGTACGAGTACAGCGGGGTGTAGGTGTCCTTGAACACCTGCTTGGCGATCGCTGCGCGGTCGACGAGGTCGGCTGCCGCCTGGCGGACGGCGAGTGCCTTCTTCGGGTCGGCCTGTGCTGTCTTGGCGCCGTACGGCATCGAGTTGAAGTTGAAGACGATGTAGCGGATCTCGCCACCGGGGCCGTCGACGACCTTGACGTTCTTGTCGGTACGCAGGCTCGCGATGTCGGTGGCCGACAGGGCGCGGGTCGCGACGTCGATGCCGCCCTTCTGGATGTCGAGCTTCATGTTCGACGCGTCGGTGTAGTACTTGACGTTGATCTTGTCGGTGGCAGCCTTGCCGAGGAGACCCTGGTAACCGGGGTTCGCCTTGTAGGCGATCAGGCTGTTGACCGTGTAGCTCGTGATCGAGTACTGGCCCGCGAACGGCTCACCCTTGACGATGTCGTTGTCGGGTGTGACCTTGTCAGGCGAGAAGACCTGCTCGTCGACGATGGGGCCGGCCGGGCTCGAGAGCACCTGGGCGAAGGTCTGGTCGTTCGGCACCTTGAGGTGGAAGACGACCGTGGTGGGGTCGACGGCGTCGGTGCTGGCCAGGTTGGCGAGCAGCGAGGCGGGGCCATTGGGGTCGTTGATCTTCAGCTGGCGGTCGAACGTGAACTTCACGTCGGACGACGTCAGGTCGTGGCCGTTCGCGAACTTCAGTCCGGGCTTCAGTTTGACGGTGTACTCGGTCGGCGAGGTGAAACTTGCGGACACGGCGATGTCGGGCTTGACGTCCGGGCTGCCGTAGGGGGTGTTCAACAGGAACGGGTACACCTGGTTCATCACGGCGAAGGAACCGTTGTCGTACGAGCCTGCGGGGTCGATCGACGTGATCTTGTCGGTCGTACCGATGGTGAGCGTTCCAGAGCTGCCGGAGCTCGAGTTGTTCGCATTTCCGGAGCAACCTGCGAGCACGATGGCCGTCGCCGCGAATGCGGCGGTCACGGCCAGAATGCGTCTGCCGCTCGTGTGGGCGGATCTCATTTTGCGAGTACCTCTTCCTGGTGTGGGGTCAGCCAGCCCGGTGGGCAGCGCTGTGCGCACCGCCGGACTGCGTTGATTCTTGATAACACAGAATCAGCGTCTGTTCGAACCGTTTCGGCGATTCGTAGCGAGATCGGTACGCGCACGCAATTATTCGTCGCGCAACTTGCGTCTGTCCGCTTCGATCTGTACGAGCTCGCGCTGGAGTTCAGTGTAGGCCTCGCGCTGCTCGGGGTCGGCACGCTGCAGACGACCGAGAAGATCGGCTTTGCGCCGGAGCAGATCCCGCTCGATCAACGAGCTCGTAACTCCGCGCACATAGGCGGCCAACTCCTTCTCCGAGCGTTCGGGGATCGGTGCGACGCCCAGCTCTGTTACAAGCGTCGCGAACGGAGCGGGCACTTCCTGCACCACGCGGGCCAGCCAATCCGGCGAGTCGAAGGAGTCGAGGGTGGTCGCGATGCCGTCCCGCACGACGGCGAGGCTCTGGTTCGCGAATGCGGTCTGCGTGGCGCGTCGGGTCAGATCGACGCCGACCATCGACGGGTACTGGAGGATCGCCATCAACGCGTCGCGTTCGAGCCGCGTCGCGTGGTCGGTCGGGAGCGACACGAGCGACGGTCCGTCGGCCGGTGCGGGTTGCGCGAGCGCCGTGGAACGCGCATCCCCTGCCCCGCGCTGGGCGCTCGAATGCGCCTGACGAGCTCCGTCACTCGAATGCGCTCCGGCCGGCGCGCTGCTCGAACGAGCAGCCGTGACGGCGCGGGAGACCTCGGAGAGCTCCATTCCGAGCATCCGTGCGAGCTCCCGGGTGTACCCCGGCCGCAGAGACGGGTCGCGGATGTCGGAGACGACGGGCGCGGCCGAACGCAGGGCAGCCACCCGGCCCTCGACGGTGTCCAGGTTGTACTGCGTCAGCACCTGCTTGATCATGAACTCGAACATGGGCTTCTTCGAGTCGATCATGCGCCGGACGGCGTCGTCGCCTTTCGTCAGGCGCAGGTCGCAGGGGTCGAGGCCTTCCGGGCCGACCGCGACGTAGGTCTGGGCGGCGAAACGCTGCTCTTCGCTGAAGGCGCGCATCGCTGCCTTCTGGCCGGCCGCATCCGGGTCGAACGTGAACACGACTTCGCCCAGACCGCTGTCGTCTCCGAGAACGCGGCGAAGCACCTTGATGTGGTCGACGCCGAAGGAGGTGCCGCAGGTCGCGACGGCTGTCGTTATGCCCGCGAGGTGGCAGGCCATGACGTCGGTGTAGCCCTCGACCACGACGACCTGGTGGCTGCGGGCGATCTCGCGCTTGGCGAGGTCGAGACCGTAGAGGACCTGCGCCTTGTGGTACACCGGCGTCTCGGGGGTGTTCAGGTATTTCGGACCGTTGTCGTCGTCGAGGAGTTTGCGGGCACCGAAGCCGATGGTCTGGCCGGTCACGTCGCGGATGGGCCACACCAGCCTTCCGCGGAACCGGTCGTAGACGCCGCGATCTCCGGCGGACACGAGGCCCGCTGCCGCCAGTTCGTCCTGGCTGAAGCCGCGCCCTCGCAGATGTTTGGTCAGTTCATCCCAGCTCTTGGGGGCGAACCCGATGCCGAAGTGCGCTGCCGCTGCGGCATCGAAACCGCGTTCGCCGAGGAAGCGGCGCCCGACGTCCGCTTCGGGTGCTGCGAGCTTCTGGGTGAAGAACTCTTCAGCAGCCGTGTTGGCTGCCAGGATGCGCGCGCGGTTGCCCTGTTCGGGTGCTGCGCCCCCATCCTCATAGTGAAGGGTGAGGCCGACCCGGCCGGCGAGACGCTCGACGGCTTCCGTGAAGCTGACGTGGTCCATCTTCTGGAGGAAGGAGTAGACGTCGCCGCTTTCCCCGCAACCGAAGCAGTGGTACATGCCGACCTGGGGCCGCACGTGGAAGCTTGGGCTGCGTTCGTCGTGGAACGGGCAGAGACCTTTGAGGGAACCCACTCCGGCGGGCCGGAGGCTGACGTAGTCCCCGACGATGTCGGCGATGTTGGTCCTGGCTTTGACCTCTTCGATGTCACTCTGTCGAATTCGGCCGGCCATAGTCTGATTCTACTGAGCGCGGTGACATCGCCGGCCGCGCGGATGAGGTGGTCAGGGACCCTGCTTTCGTCGTGGCCGGGTGTTCTCGGCGATCGCGACGACGGCGACGAAGACCTCGATCGCCACGCGGAGAAGCAGGATGGCGAGCGCGCTTCCGACGACCGTGATGATGAGGCCGAAGAGGAACACGAATGCACCGAGGAAGCTGTGCGTCGCGATCGCCTGGCCGAGCCAGTAGATGAGCGCGAGGATCGTGCTCAGCGCGATGAGTACGAGGCCGACCACATAGACCGGCCCGGCCAGTTTTCGCGTCACGTACCGGGTGAACGTGAAGTCGAACAGTGCGGAGAAGAAGCCGTCGTTGTCGAGCCGGTCGGCGAACACTTCCGTGATCGAACGGGCGGGCGGGGCTGCCTGATGAGCGGCAGGCGGCTCCGTCGCGAAGGCCGGTTCGGCTTCGGGTGACGGCTCGGGAACGGGGGGTGCCTGCTCCGAGCCGGGTTGCGCTGCAGCTTCCGGTGCAGACGCTGTTCCGGGCGATGTCGACGATGAGGCTGCAACGGTCACGACGGGGACTGCAGCGGCAAGCACTTCGGTCTGCTCCATGGCGGGCAGTACCTGGGTCTCCGCGGTCTCCGGTTCAGGGACGGCTTCCGTAGTCGGGACGGCAGGTGCGGTCTCGGGTGCAGGCACGGTTCCTGCGGCGGGGACGGCCTCAGCGCCTTGGGGACTTCCAGTGTTCTGCGCTGTATCGGAGGTCGTGACGACCCTGCGGGGAGTCGCGGTGCCCGCTGTCGCCTTGCGTGGCGCGGCCTTGCGCGGTGCTGCCTTGGCCGGGGTTCCCTTGGCCGGCGTTCCCTTGGCCGGCGTCGCCTTCGCAGGCGGCGCCTTGGCCGCCGTCGGCCGGACTGGTTCGGGTACGGTCTCGGCCGGTGTCGGCGCGCTGCCGTCCGTGGCTTCCGCGCCCGTGGTGGGCTCGTCGCCATTCGTCGGCGGTTGTGGCGCGCTCATCGTTTCCTCCCGTTGGCCTTCGTTCTCAGCATCCAGCAGAGTGCCCTGAGGCACAAGGCCCCACACTTCGGGACCGAACGCTAATGCTGTACCAGCCGTTCGTACCATGCAAGCGCGGACTGGTCGGTGAGGCTCGCGACCTGATCGACGACCACGCGCTTACGCGCTGAGTCGTCGGCCGCAGCGTCCCAGTCTTCGGCGAATCCGGGATCGAGTTCGCGCGGACCACTTGCGAGCAGGACATCGGCGAGTGTCGACAGCACCTGTCGCTGCTGCGCGTAGATCGGCTGGCGCGTGTTCCGCGACATGACGAACGTAGCGACGATGCCTTTCAGAACGGCGATCTCCGCCTGGATCTCGGGGGGAACGACGACGTTCGCGCCGAATCGGATGAGGCTCTCGCTTGCCGCGGCTTCGCGGGTGGCCCGCGTCGCGGCGCCGGCGAACCGTCCGATCAACTGGCTGGTGAGGTTTTTGAGCCTCGCCTGGGCACGTCGACTGGAATCCCAGCCGTCGAGCCACACATCGAGCGTGTCGAGCCGGTCGAATGCAGCGATCAGCTCGTCGTGGCTGAATTCGCCGCCGATCCATTCGTACATGGAGGCGACGAGTTCGTCATGATCGACCCGGCGACCGAGCGACTGGACGTCGATGTAGCCGTTGACGACCGCATCTTCGAAGTCGTGCACCGAGTAGGCGATGTCGTCGGAGAGGTCCATGACCTGCGCCTCGATGCAGCGGACGCGTTCCGGGGCGTTTCCGCGCATCCAAGCGAATGCCGGGAGGTCGTCGGGGTAGAACCCGAATTTGGCGCGACCGCTCGGGTCGGCGACAGAGGATGATGCCGGCCACGGATACTTGCAACTCGCGTCGAGACTGGCGCGAGTCAGGTTGAGCCCATAGGCGTTGCCGTCGTCGCCGAACACTTTCGGTTCGAGCCGCGTGAGAAGGCGGAGGGTCTGCGCGTTGCCTTCGAACCCGCCGATGTCTGCGGCCCATTGGTTGAGCGCGCGCTCACCGTTGTGCCCGAAGGGCGGATGGCCGATGTCGTGGGCGAGACACGCCGTGTCGACGATGTCGGGATCGAGCCCGAGGCTGGTGGCGAGCTCGCGACCTACCTGGGCGACCTCGAGGGAATGGGTGAGTCTGTTGCGAGCGAAGTCGAGGCCCGCCGTGGGGCTGAGCACCTGGGTCTTCGCCGCGAGGCGTCTCAGCGCGGATGAATGAAGGAGTCGGGCGCGGTCGCGCGCGAAGTCGCTTCGACGGCTGGAGTGCTGCTCAGGGAGCCAGCGCTCGCGGTCTTCCGGCCCATAGGCCGGCGATACGGGCTCGGCATTGCGAGTCTCGATCACCGGCTACCCCCCACTGTTGTTCAGTTCGGCTTCGGCCAGTTCGACCTTCTGATATCCGTCGAGTTCCCGGCTGGCCAGCCAGCCATCGGGAAGCGAGGGATTCTTCGGCGTGCCCGCGCGTCCGCGCGGGCCTTCTGCGCCCTCGCCCGGGTATGGCTGGTCCCAGTCGAGGGTTGCCAGCAGGTCATCGAGATGCTGGAGGGTGTCGACCGTGGCGAGGCTCGCCCGGAGGTCTCCGCCGACGGGATAGCCCTTGAAGTACCAGGCGACGTGCTTGCGGATGTCGCGGCACCCGCGCTCTTCACTGTCGAAGAACTCCACGAGCAGTTCCGCATGCCGCCGGAAGGTTGCCGCCACCTGCCCGAGCGTGGGGTGCGCCTGGATGGCGGCCGCGACGTCGGGATCGAGCTCACCCGATCGGGCACGGAACGCGGCGGCCAGATCACCGAAGAGCCACGGACGCCCCAGGCAGCCGCGCCCGACGACCACGCCGTCGCATCCGGTCTCTTCGACCATTCGGATCGCGTCGGCCGACGACCAGATGTCGCCGTTGCCGAGAACAGGTGTGCCTGTGATCGTCTCTTTGAGCTTCGCGATCGCCGACCAGTCGGCGTGTCCCGAGTAGAACTCGGCGGCCGTCCTCGCGTGCAGTGCGATGGACGCGACGCCCGCTCCCTCGGCGGCTCTGGCCGCTTCGAGGTAGGTCAGATGATCGCTGTCGATTCCCTTGCGCATCTTCACCGTCAGGGGAATCGGGCCGGCCGCACGAACGGCTCCTTCGAGGATCTCACGGAAGAGCCCGAGCTTCCACGGCAGCGCCGCGCCTCCGCCCTTGCGCGTGACTTTCGGAACCGGGCAGCCGAAATTGAGGTCGATGTGATCGGCCCGGTCTTCGGCAACAAGCATCGTCACGGCTTCGGCGACCGTCTTGGGATCGACGCCGTAGAGCTGGATCGATCGGGGGGTCTCCGATTCGTGGTGTGTGATCAGGCGCATCGACTCGGGGGTGCGCTCGACCAGGGCACGAGAGGTGATCATCTCGCTCACGTAGAGGCCCGCGCCGAACTCGCGGCAGAGACGACGGAATGCCGTGTTCGTGATTCCGGCCATCGGGGCGAGGACGACGGGTACGTCGAGGGTCAGCGGACCGATGGTCAGCTGGGGTGCGGGGCTTATCGTTGCAGTGGAAGGCATCTCATTCAATTGTCCCAGAAAGCGGCGGCGTAAATGACTCAGGACGTTCAGGCTGTGGAAGGATCGAGCGAGCCGGTCGTCAACGGCCGCGCGCGGGCTGAGGCCGATGCGGCCGCTCGAGGGGTGCCCATCCGGATCACCGAGCGCCCGGCCGCCCGCAGTCTCGAGGAAGCCGCAGCACTCCTCGGGCTCCCCCCGTCGGGGATCGTCAAGACGCTTGTCGTCAAACGCAGCGACGGCACCTTCCTCTTCGCACTGGTTCCCGGCGGTCGAAAGATCTCGTGGCCGAAACTGCGCGCCCTCGTCGGCGTGAACAAGCTGCAGCTGCCGGATGCGGCCGTAGCACTCGAGGCGACAGGGTTCGAGCGCGGCACCATCACGCCTTTCGGGAGCACCAACGTCTGGCCGGTGTACGCCGACAGCTCGATCGCCGGCCACGAAGTGGCGATGGGTGCCGGTGCCCACGGATACTCCCTCTTCGTCGACGCGGATGCTCTGATCGCTTCGTTCGACGCCACCGTCGCCGACATCTCCGACCCCGAGTAGCCCTGCCGGGCAGCCCCGTACGACAGAGGGGTCAAGATTCCCTAGTCGCGCGGCGGGGTACCGGCTGAATCTGTCCCATCTGACGCGACGGGGCGCCTGTGGACAGTATCCGGCGCGGATCCCGACGCTGCGTGAACATAGACGGATGACTCGTCGCAGCGCGCTCCCTGCCGAATTCCGGGATCGTGGATTCTCGGTATCCGAAGCGGGCTGCGCCGGCCTGCCGAAATCACGGCTGCGCGCATCCGATCTGACCGCGCCGTTCTGGGGAACGCGCCTGCCCCACTCTGCCGCGACTCTTGTCGACCGGTGCCGGGCGCTGAGCCGGCGGATGGGCGACCACCACTTCTTCAGTCACAGCACCGCCGCGCTCCTCTGGGGTGTCCCGCTCCCCCGACGGCTCGAACAGGGGGCGATCGTGCATGTCGCGACGATCGCGCCCGGACGTGCACTGAGACGCGCGGGCGTGCGAGGTCACAGACTCACGATCGCGCCCGAGCTCGTCATCGGACACCGCGGCATCCGGCTGACAACGCCGGAAGAGACGTGGCGCGAACTCGCGTCGATGCTGACCGTGGACGATCTCGTCGTCGCCGCTGACGGGTTGCTCCGTCGGAAGCAGCCGCTGTCAAGCCACGAGGAGTTGCTCCGGGCGGCGGAGGGTATGGGGAACCGCCCGGGAGCAGGCATTGCGCGAAAGGCCATCCAGCTTGCGAGCCCGGGAACGGATTCGCCGATGGAGACCCGGCTGCGCCTTGCACTGCACCGCGCCCAGCTCCCCCAGCCAGAAGTGAACGGGATCGTGTCCGATGCGTTCGGAGAATTCGTGGCCATGTGCGACCTGGTCTTCCGCGAGCACCGCGTGGTCGTCGAGTACGACGGCGACCATCACCGGACCGTGAAGGAACAATTCGATCGCGACATCGATCGTCTGTGGATGCTCGATGAACTCGGCTGGCGCACGGTCCGCGTCAACAGCTCGCACCTGGGGAACGGTGCCACGATCGCCGTCGCGCGGGTAGATGCGGCCCTCCGGGCGCGCACAGGGGCCAACTTCCGCTCGTCGTCGGGCTCGCGACTAGCGAAAGTTGACCCTTTTGTGAGTCGGCTAGGGGAGGGCGCAGACGTCGCCGTCACAGGCGGCGGCAGACGGGTCCCCGAGAATGGTCAGCGAGAACGCGGCAGGAGCAAGGGGTGGGGGCGTCGTGGGGGCCGCATCCGCGCCGCTCACGCGGTCACCGCGGCCTTCTCCGTCCAGACCTGTTCGAGGACCTGGGCGAACGTCTGCGCATCCTGTGCCCCGGACACGCCGTAGCGCCCATCGATCACGAAGAAGGGGACGCCCTGGATGCCGTATTCTGCGGCCAGCGACTGGTCGGCTCGGACGTCCGACAGGAATTCCTCGGACTCCAGGGCGCGCACGACATCGTCGCGGTCGAGCCCGACCTCAGCGGCGAGGTCGGCGAGTTCGGGGATGCGTCCGACGTGGCGGCCTTCGACGAAGTATGCGCTGAACAGCTTCTCCGACAGTTCCAGCTGTTTGCCGTTGGCCTTCGCGTAGTGGAGCAGCTCGTGGGCTTTCACCGTGTTCGTGTGCTTGAGATTGTCGAAGTCATAGTCGAGCCCGACGGACGATGCGATACCGGACACACGTTCGAGCATCGGCTGCACCTGGGCCGCGGGGATCCCCTTGTGGCCGGAGAGGAAGTCGATCTCACTGCCGTCGAAGTCGACCGGTGTATCAGGCGAGAGTTCGAAGCTGTGGTACTCGACGATTACGCCGCGGTCATCGCCCGTACCGGCGAAGAGGCCGGTTCCCGCTTCGAACTTGCGCTTGCCGATGTAGCACCACGGGCAGGCGATGTCGGACCAGATGTCTACTTTGATGGGTTCACTCACGAGAAGAGCAACCCGGCCGCAGAAAGTTTCATTCCCGCAACTTTCCGTCGGAAGAAGACCGGGCCGGCATCCGTCGTGTCAGACGGACGGCGCATCGACCGCGCCGCCGAACCTGCGGTTGCGTCCGGCGTACAGTTCGATCGCGTTCCAGAGGTCGGCGCGCGAGAAGTCGGGCCACAGCGTGTCGAGGAAGACCATCTCGGCGTACGCGCTCTGCCAGAGCATGAAGTTGCTCGTACGCTGCTCCCCCGAGCTCCGGACGAAAAGGTCGACGTCGGGCAGATCGGGCGTGTACAGGTGTCGCTGGATGGTGCGTTCGGTGATGGCGGATGGTTTGAGGCGGCCCGACGAGACATCCTGCGCGATCGCACGGACCGCATCCGCCACCTCCGTGCGTCCGCCGTAGTTCACGCACATCGTGAGGGTGAGCACGTCGTTGTCGGCCGTGAGCCGTTCGGCGAACTGGAGTTCCTTGATCACCGACGACCACAGCCGGGGCTTGCGGCCGGCCCACCGGACGCGGACGCCCCACTCGTTGAGTTGGTCGCGCCGGCGGTGGAGCACCTCGCGGTTGAACCCCATGAGGAAGCGCACCTCGTCGGGCGACCGCTTCCAGTTCTCGGTCGAGAACGCGTACACGCTGAGGTGCTTCACGCCGATCTGGATGGCGCCGGCCACCACATCCAGCAGCGACGCCTCCCCCGCGCGATGCCCTTCGATCCGGGTGAGGCCCCGCGCGTTCGCCCAGCGTCCGTTGCCGTCCATCACGATCGCGACGTGGTCGGGCACCGCGGCCTGCGGAACATCGGGTGGGTAGACCCCCGTCCAGTCGAGCGGCCGGAACTCGACAGCGTCTTTGTGCGTGTACGGTTTCGGCGTCATCGGCTCCCCTGGGATGCGCTGGATGCAGTGGATTCGGTCTCGGTCGGCGCGTCGCCGTCGCGACGTTCCCGCGAGACGTGCTGGAGGGAGCGCAGCCCGCGCTCCAGATGCCATTGGGTGTACGCGGCGACCACCCCACTGGCCTTCGAACGGGTCGCATCGCCCGCTGACTCCGCCTGGTCCCAGTCCCCCGTCAGCAACGCACCGAGGAGGGCGACGGTCTCCACGTCGAGGCGCGGCGCGCCCTGAGGTGCACAGTTGTCGCACACGACCCCGCCGAGCTGCACGACGATCGCCGAATGCGGCCCAGGCGCACCGCACCGCGAGCAGTCCAGGAAGCTCGGCGCCCATCCGGCCATCGACAGGGAGCGGAGCAGGTAGGAGTCGAGCGTGAGCGCCGCACCGTGCTCCTTGCGCGCGAGCGAGCGGAGCGCCCCGACGAGAAGCAGGTACTGCTGGAGCGACCCTTCGGCCTCCGTCACGCGGTCGGCCGTCTCGACCATCGCGTTCGCAGCGGTGTAGCTCGCATAATCGTCGGCGATCGCCGCGCCGTACGAACCGATCGATTCGGCCTGGGTGATCACGTCGAGGCTGCGGCCTTCGTAGAGTTGCACATCGGCGACCATGAACGGTTCGAGGCGCGCTCCGAACTTGGATGCCGTGCGCCGCACGCCTTTCGCGACAGCGCGGACCTTGCCGTGCTGGCGGGTGAGCATCGTGACGATGCGGTCGGCTTCGCCCAGCTTGTGGGTGCGCAGCACGACGGCTTCATCACGATAAACGGGCACCCTCCCAGTATCCCCCGCCCGCCTGACAGAGCGGGGGTGCCGCGCATGCTACAAAGTGAGCTATGAGCGCAACGGTCTTCACGATCCCACTGTGGGCGGACCTCGTGGCCGTGGGTGTGGGCTCGCTCCAGGGTGCGATGTTCGCCTCCGGTTTCCGGGACAGGCGGCTCGACCTGCTCGGCGTCGCGATCATCGGCGTCGCGACCGGTGTCGGCGGCGGTCTCCTGCGCGATATCCTCCTGGTCACTGCCCCCGTGGCGCTCGCGACGAACTGGTACCTCCCGATCACCGTGGTCGCGGCCCTGCTCGGAATGCTGCTCGCCCGGGTCTTCCGGCGGCTGGACCCGCTGATCACCTTCCTCGACGCGTTGACGATCGGGCTGTTCGGGGCGATCGGCGCGACGAAGGCCCTGTCGCTGGGCCTGCCGGAGGTTCCGGCTCTCTTCGTCGGCGTGGTGTCTGCCGTCGGCGGGTCGATCCTGCGCGACGTGCTGCTGACGCTGCCGATCGCCCTCATGCACGTCGGGTCGCTCTACGCGGTGGCGGCCGGCGCAGGCACGGCCGCTCTCGTCATCCTTGTCGACCTCCACGTGCCGATCGGTGTGGCTGCGATCGTCTGCGTGGTCGTCACCACGGTCATCCGCCTACTTGCCGTGCGATTCGGCTGGAGCCTTCCCGAGCAGCGGACACTCAGCCGCATCCCGCGACCGCGCTGGCCGCGCCGCGCGCCCCGCTACCGCATCTCCAACCCCGACCAGTAGGACGACGAGAACAGGGTCCTTCCTGCTCGCGGATCGCGGAGGGGAAGAACCCTGTTCTGGGACTGCTGGGGCTAGGCGTGGACCGGCTCGGAGTCGGCGAAGGCGGGCGTCTCGAAACGGACGGCCCGGTTCACCGCCGAGACGACGGCCTTGAGGGACGCGGTCGACGTGTCAGCGTCGATCCCGACGCCCCACAGGCGGCGGCCGTCGACCTCGAGCTCGACGTAGGCGGCCGCATACGCCGACTCGCTCGCCGACAGCGTGTGCTGCGAGTAGTCGTAGAGGTGCACGTCCACACCGCGGTGGTTGAGGATGTCGAGGAAGGCTGCGATAGGGCCGTTCCCGGTGCCGACCGCCTTGGCGACCGTGTCGCCGTCGCGCAGGGTCACGGTCAGCTCGACGCTTCCGCTCAGGTCGCTCGACGTGCTCATGCTCGCGAGCTCGAACCGGCCCCATTTGTTCACGGCATCATGGATCGGCGCCGGCAGGTACTCGTCCTGGAAGATCTCCCAGATCTGCTCGCTGGTGACTTCGCCGCCCTCCGCGTCGGTCTTCGCCTGCACGACCCCCGAGAACTCGATCTGCAGCTTGCGCGGCAGGTCGAGAGCGTGGTCGGTCTTGAGCAGGTAGGCGACGCCGCCCTTGCCGGACTGCGAATTGACGCGGATGACCGCCTCGTAGCTCCGGCCCAAGTCTTTCGGGTCGATGGGCAGGTAGGGAACGGCCCACAGCAACTCATCGACGCTCTTGCCCTGCGCATCGGCGTCGGCGGCCATCGCCTCGAAGCCCTTCTTGATCGCGTCCTGGTGCGATCCGCTGAAAGCTGTGAAGACCAGGTCGCCCGCCCACGGGCTGCGCTCGTGCACGGGCAGCTGGTTGCAGTGCTCAGCGGTGCGCTTCACCGCGTCGATGTCGCTGAAGTCGATCTGCGGGTCGATGCCCTGCGTGAACAGGTTGATCCCGAGGGCGACCAGGTCGACGTTGCCGGTACGCTCGCCGTTGCCGAACAGGCACCCTTCGATGCGGTCCGCGCCGGCCATGTAGCCCAGCTCCGCGGCTGCGATCGCGGTTCCGCGGTCGTTGTGCGGATGCAGGGACAGGATGACGTTCTCACGGTGCGCGAGACGACGCGACATCCACTCGATCGAGTCCGCGTACACGTTCGGCGTCGCCATCTCGACCGTGGACGGCAGATTGATGATGACCTTGCGCTCCGGGGTCGGTTCGAAGACCTCGAGCACCTGGTTGCAGATGTCGACGGCGAACTCGAGTTCCGTTCCGGTGTAGCTTTCGGGCGAGTACTCGTAGAAGATCGTGGTGCCCGGCACAATCGACTCCATCTCGCGGCAGATGCGCGCCCCGTGCAGGGCGATGTCGATGATCCCCTGCTTGTCGGTGCGGAACACCACGTCGCGCTGCAGCACGCTCGTCGAGTTGTAGAGATGGACGATGGCCTGCTTAGCGCCGACCAGCGACTCGTAGGTGCGCTTGATCAGGTGATCGCGTGCCTGTGTCAGGACTTGGATGGTCACATCGTCGGGGATCACGTCCTCTTCGATGAGGCTGCGCACGAAGTCGAAGTCGGTCTGGCTCGCGCTCGGGAAGCCGACCTCGATCTCCTTGTAGCCCATCCGGACCAGCAGGTCGAACATGATGCGCTTGCGTTCGGGACTCATCGGGTCGATGAGGGCCTGGTTGCCGTCGCGGAGGTCGACCGCGCACCAGCGCGGGGCTTTCGTGATCGTTGCATCCGGCCAGGTGCGGTCCGGCAGTTTCACCGCGAACTGCTGGTGATACGGCACGTACTTGTGGATCGGCATGGCGCTCGGCGCCTGATTGTTCTTCATGGTCTCTGTTCTCCTCGCGAATGGAATTGAGCCGACGACAGACTCCGCGACGAGTGAGGCCTCAGATTAGGACTCGTCGCGGCAGCTAAGGAGGAGCAGACCGTACACAAAGTCAACGGTACCACCTGCGGAGGCGTGCGTCATGCGCGGCCCCGCGCGAGGCTCGCGGCCTGGCCCACCGAAATGCCGGGAAGGTACGCCCTGACCAGCGCGACGCCGATCGCCGGGAGCGCGACCGGATCGGGAAAAGCCATGATCAGCGGATGGTACTCCGGCTGGAACTTGCGCTTGAACGCGAGCAGGGAGCGGAAGCCGTAGACCGGTTCCAGCGAGGCGCTGATGAAGCCGAGCACGCGATCCATCACCGACCGGTCGGCGTCGCCCGGGCGAGCCGTGTGTGCGAGCGGCGCGGCGGACAGGCTCATGGTCTCGACCCCGTCGTCGCGCATCCGGATGGCCGCCTCAGCGATCAGGAACTCCATGACTCCATTGATGCTGCCGGGGCGGCGGCGCATGAAGTCGAGCGTCCAGCCGACGACCTCGCCGTCCCGATAATGAGGCAGCCAGCTGGTCACGCCTTCGACCCGGCCGTCCTCGCCGATCGCGAGCATCAGCCGTACGTCAGGATCGTGGAGTTCGTCGAGTCCGCCGAGCGTGAAGCCCATTTCGGGAAGGTCCTTCTCAGCGATCCACTGCTCTGAGATCTCCGACAGCTGGTTGGCCGTCGCCAGCGGTAACTCGGAGTACGTCGTCCATTCCGCGCGGATCCCGGCGCGCTGCGCCCGGTTGATCGACGACCGGACGTCCTGCCACTTCTTGCCGGTCATGTCCCACTGCTGAGGGCGAAGCACCGTCTCCTCCGCCACGACCATCGTCTCCCAGCCCATCGATTGGAACCGGGCACGCGTGGCCGCGTCGATGCTGTAGAACACGGGCACCCACCCGTGGTCGTCGCAGAATCGCGCGAAGCGGCCGAGCGTGTCGTGGCCGGGCGCCGCACCGAACGGGCCGCCCGTCGTCAGTGCGATCCTCCCGATCACGCGGTAGGCGACCGCCACCTCGTCGACCGGGTCGAACCAGTAGGAGTTGCCGGGCCATGTCGACATGAACGAGATCGCGTCGCCGCCGCGCGTGAGCATCGTGCGCGCCCGCTCGACATCCCCGCCGCGGTTGCGGGTCGCGTCGTTGCGCATCACCGGGATGGCGGCGCCGATGACGATGAGCCAGAACAGCGTGCCGACATTGTGGTAGACGATGGTTCCGAGCGGCGAAGTGGGCAGGTAGCCCGCCGGTTCACGACGCAGGAAGCTGACCGGGATGAACCGCTCGAAGACATCGTTGAGCAGGTCGTCGACGCCGACCGGCCGGGTGAAGCCGGTCTCACGCAGCATCCAGCCCACAAGGACGTAGAGGCCGGCCAGCGCGACGCCGGCGACGAGGACCGTGAGGACGTACCGGCGCACGAGATGCGGTGAGGCCTGCACAGGAAAGTGACGTCGCAGAGCGATGAGGATGACGGCGATCGCGAGCGGGAGCACGGCGGAGACGGCGAGCTCGATCGTGAGCTCCGCGTAACGACCGGTGATCCGCGGGGAGGTCGCGCCCGGCAGCGGGAGCAGCCCGAAGTAGATCGCCGCCAGCGCCGACAACAGGAGGTTGACGGCGGCGGCGAGCCAGACACCGAACCGCCGCCCGCGCAGCAGCCCGTAAGCAGCTACGACCAGGACGAGGAGGGGAAGCACCGAGACGAGGATGGGGCCGAGCCCGTTGATCCGCTCCAGTGTGACGTCGCGCACGCACGCCTGAGTGACGGCGAACGCCTGGCAGCGGTCGACGACATCGCCGGGGGCGGGCACGTCGTTGCTGAAGAGGAGCCCGATCGGCGCGAGCGGCCCGAACCGCGACTTCGACAGGAGCGCGATCACCGGCCCGAACGCCGTGATCACGACCGTCGACGCAAGCAGCACCCGGACCTCATGGTGGGAGCTGCGGATCCAGGTGCGCGAGACGCGGCCGTCGTGGAGGAGCACACCGAGCCCGATGCCGGCGAGCACCGCCAGCAGACGGTACATGTCCGACGGCTGCCCGGAGTAGAGAAGGAACATCACCGAGACGAGCAGGGTGACGACGCGGATGCGACGGCGCCACAGGACACTCGCGAAGGCACTGGCCGTCGCTATCGTCCCTCCGATCGCGGTCAGCGGGTCCAGGGTCACGAATTCGATGACCCCGTGCGCCCACAGTTCGTTTCCGCGGGCTCCGAGCGCCTGCAGCCCGATCCCGGCGAAGGTGCCGACGACAGTGGTAGCTATGAAGGCGAGAGCTGTCCTCGCCGACCCGAGCAGACGTTCGGCCCAGCCGAGCAACAGGGCCGCAGCGACGAGAACCGTGAGCAGTTCGACGAGTCCGCCGGTGAAGAAGACGCTCGTGATGGGCGTCCACCAGCGGCCGTTCTCGACGACCGGTTCGAATCCGGTGCCGATCCAGGAGCGGGCACCGCCGGTCGGACCGTGCAGCGGGCCGGTCAGCAGCGCGAGCGTCAGGACGCTGAGGACGACCGCGGTGGTGAAGGGGCGGCCGATGACGGCGCGTGCCGCCCACGCAGCGGGGCCCTGCAGCCGCCGGAGGTCCGTCTCCCTTGTCGCCGCTTCGCGCGGTGCCGGCCCGGTCATGGGGCCAGCCCCAGATGCGGGAGGATCATCGGGATCCCGACCCGCAGCGCGTATCTCACGGTGTTCCAGTCGTGCGCCGTGCCTGGCGAGACGAGCGTCGCGGTGGTCACTCCGGCGCTCTTCGCCGAGCGCTCGAGGGCCTGCGCGAAGGCGGTGTAGCGGGCATCGTCCTGGCCGTACGCGAAGACGATCAGGCTGTTCCTGAAGGGTGCGTGCGCCGCGAACAACGATCTCGGCTGCGCCGCCTCGGCCTTGGCTGCCGATCCACCGAAGCCCTTCTGGACGGTGTCGTGTCCCACCGTGGGGCCGAGTTCGCTCGAGATGGCGAGCGCAGTGCCGAAGATGTTCGGGTGACCGGCGGCGAACTGGACCGTGCAGGTTCCGCCCTGCGAGAATCCGCTGATCCCCCACGCGTTGGGTGTCGTGATCACACGGAAATGGGCTTTGATCCAGTGCACCACGTCGGTCAGGATGTACGTCGCCGAGTTGCCCAGCGGCCCGTCGACGCACATCGGGTTGTGCTCGGGGTTGCTCAGCTGGTCGACTTCGACGACGATCGGGGCTATCCCTCTGTGCGCTGCAGCGTAGGTGTCCATGATCGTGCCCAAGTGACCGGCGGTGAACATGTCGGAGGGCTGGCCGGGCTGACCGGCCATCGTGAGCAGGACCGGCAACGCGGGCGGGTTGGCCGCAAGGGCGGCGGGCGGCAGGTAGATGGTCGCCGGCCTGGCCGGGAAGTTGGAGACGGTCGGCGGGATCTCTACGGACGAGATCCGCCCGGTCTTCGCCAGTTTCGCCGGCGGCGTCCACGAGGCGAGGGTCGGTATCGACGACGTGTGCAGCGGGTGGCTCACCCGACCCACGCTGATCACCTTGTACGGGTTGACACCCACGGCGTCGTTGAGGTTGCGGTAGGCGCCGAAATCCGCGTTGATCCCTGCCGCAGCGGTGATCACGAGGACCGGCACAGCCGCCACTGCGATGACCTTGCGCCACCAGCGGGCGCCCCAGAGGTTGACGACGACGAGAGCTATCCCCGCGAAGGCGAGCGCTACCCACATCCGGGTGATGGCGCTCAGGTCGACGCCGAAGAAGTCGATCTCGTCAACGAGGACCCAGCAGACCACAAGCCCCAGGACGGCGCCCGCGGCCACGGCGATGAGCGTGGTCGCAATCAAGCGGATCGTCGGCCTGCGTACCAGCAGATAGACGACGAACGCCGCCGCGACGAGGTCGATCGTCGTCAGGAAGGGTCGCTGATCGATCCGTAGCGTCATGATCCAGTGCAGGCCCAACCGATGTTCCTTCCTCGTAGTGCGAACTCATTATCGGCCTTGCAGCTGATGGCAAGCCGCTGCATAAGGCGCGCCCAGCCAACTCCAAGCAAACAAGAATCCACGCGGAAGAAAGCGCGACCTGGACGCGCGGAGCACGGGCGGAATCCCGCGGATTTCCGGGACTTTCATGAACCCGACCGAGACCCGCCGAACCCCCTTCGGCGAGCCCCGGTCAGGAGTCTGCGAAACCCTTCAGTCGATGGCGAGCGCAACGACCGGCGACACCCCGGTCGCCCGGCGGGTCGGCGCGACGGATGCGACGACAGCGAGCCCGGCGGCACCGGCGGCGGCACCCACGAGCAGCTCCCACGGGACGACGGGGGGCACGAATCCGCCACCCGGAATCGAGCCGAGAAGCGACTGGGCGCCGGCCCACCCGTAGACGACGCCCAGAACGAGTCCGGCGATGACCGCGGCGATCGTCAGCTGGGCGCTCTCAGAGAGGATCAGCCTGCGCACCTGGCCGGAGCTGAAGCCGAGCGCCCGGAGCAACCCCAGCTCCCTCGTGCGTTGGAGCACGCTGAGCGACAGGTTGTTGACGACTCCGATCGCGGCGATCACTGCGGAGAAGCCGACGAGCACCGAGAAGACGATCATCGTCACCGACAGGACGCTGTCGACGCCCTGGTAGAGCTGGGGATCGCTCTGCGCTGCACGGGCGATCATCTGCTGGTACGACGAAGCGGCGACGACGAACATCGTGATGAGGGTCACCCCGATCACGAGGCCGATGGTCGTCCGCGTGCTCCGCTCGGGGTTGCGCACGGCGTTCGCCGCGGCCAGGCGCGCCGGCGCCGAACGGCCGAACAGCAACCCGACGCCGCGCAGGACCGACGGCATGAACAGGTGTGCGGCCAGCACGAGACCGGTGAACGAGAGGACACCGCCCACCAGGCCGACGAGCACGCCCAGTGAGCTGACGATCCCGAGCGCGACGCCTCCGGCGAGGAGCACGAACCCGATGCCGATCAGGACGAACGCCACACCGTTGCGAACGGGCTTGCGGCGGAGCTCGTCGCCCGTCGGCTCCTGGGCGGCTCCGATCGCCTGGATCGCGGTCACCGAGAGAACGCGCCGGCTGCCCACCCACGACGCGAGCCACGTCGTGAGCACGACCACGACGACGGGCAGGAAGTAGGCAGGCTCGATGAGCGGATACGCGAGGTCGGGCAGGGTGCCGAGCGCAACGAAGAGACGCACGGCGACGATCGTGAGGGTGACACCGATCACCGCTCCCCCGATCGCTCCGATGACGCCGACCACGAGCCCTTCGCCTGCCACCGCGCGCCGCTGGGCCCGGGAGCTCGATCCGATGAGACGCAGGAGCGCGATGGTGCGCGTGCGTCCGGCCACGATCGTCGCGAACGTGTTCGTCGTCACGATCGCTCCGACGTACACCGCGATGACGATGAAGACGCCGGCCACGATCGACAGTGCGGCCTGCACGGCGCCGTGCCGCCCGACCTCGTCCTTCGATACGTACGCTGCAAGGACCCCGGTCGCAGCGAGGAGCATCACCCCGAAGGCGGAGCTCAGGGCCGAGACCAGGATGCTCGCCCTGTGTTCGCGCGCGTTCGTGCGCACCGCGGTCATCGCGCCGCTCATGCCCGCTGCTCCATGCCGAGCATGTACGCCGAGATCTCTTCCGGCGTCGAGCGTGTCCGCTCATCGGCGACGCGACCGTCGGCGAGGAAGACGATCCGGTCTGCGTAACTCGCGGCGATGGGGTCGTGCGTGACCATCGCGATGCTCTGCCCGTAGCTGACACTGGCGGCGGCGAGCAGCGCGAGCACCTCCCGGCCGGTGCGGGAGTCGAGGTTGCCGGTGGGTTCGTCCGCGAAGATGAGGTCGGGCCGGGTTCCGAGCGCTCGCGCGATCGCCACGCGCTGCTGCTGCCCGCCGGAGAGCTCGTGCGGCCTGTGCGTGAGCCGATCGCCGAGGCCGAGCGAGTCGATCAGGTGGTCGATCCAGGCCCGTTCCTCGGCGGTCGGCTTCCGGCCGTCGAGCTCGAACGGCAGCAGGATGTTCCCGGAGACGTCGAGGGTCGGAACGAGGTTGAACGACTGGAACACGAAACCGACGCGACGCCTGCGCAGAACAGTGAGCTGCGCATCCCCCAGCGCCGTGATCTCCGTGTCGCCCAGCCACACGCGCCCCCCGCTCACCGTGTCGAGGCCTGCCATCACGTGCATCAACGTCGACTTGCCCGACCCGCTCGGGCCCATGATCGCGGTGAATTCGCCCGCGCGGATTCCGATCGAGACGTCGTCGAGCGCGTGGACGCTGCCTGCGCCGGCTCCGTACGATTTGGTGGCGTTCGCGACGCGCGCGACGAGGCCGGTTTCGGTGGTGTCGATGTCCATGCTCCGACGGTACGGTCGCGGGGCCGCAGACCGAATCGGGCGCAGGGGCGACACCGCCTACATCGTCAGGATGATTCCCACGAGTTCAGCCCGTGCTCGAAGGCGAACACGACGAGCTGGACGCGGTCGCGCAGGCCGAGCTTTCCGAGGATCCGGCTGATGTGCGTCTTGACGGTCGCCTCGCTCAGGTATTCGGATGACGCGATCTCGGAATTGCTCAGGCCCCGCGCCGCGAGGATGAAGATCTCGCGCTCCCGTGCGGTCAGGGAGCCGAAGGACTCCGGCCGGCGTTTCGACGGTTGTGCCGCCGAGAAGAACTGGAAGAGCTCGCGCGTGGCACCCGCGGCGATCACAGCGCTGCCCGCATGCACCGTGCGGATCGCGGCCAGGAGGAACTCGGGCTCCGCATCCTTGAGAACGAAGCCGCTCGCCCCCACCCGGATGGCGCGGGCGGCCGCTTCATCGAGATCGAAGGTCGTGAGCACGATGATCCTGGGCGGTGGAAAGCCGTCGTGCTCGGCCGCCTCGATGATCGCGGACGTGGACGCGATGCCATCCATCACGGGCATCCGGATGTCCATGAGAACGACGTCGGGGCGCGCATCCCGAACGAGGCCCACACCTTCGCGCCCGTTGGCCGCCTCGCCGGCGAACGCGAGATCGGGCTGCGAGGATACGAGCATCCGGATGCCTGCCCGGAACAGTGCCTGGTCGTCGACGAGTGCCACGCGGATGCGCTCCCCGGTCATGCGGCCCCTCCCTGGCGCACGGCCGACGGCATCGGCAGGAACGCCGTGACCACGAAGCGGTCGCCCCGCGGCTCGGCCGTCAGCCAACCGCCGGAGAGGACAGCCCGTTCGCGCATCCCGGGAAGCCCGTGGCCGACACGCTGCGGGTGAAGGTCCACTGTCTCTGGGTCGCCCACTGCATTCGTCACCGTGATCGTCACTCCGTTCGGTTCGCCGACCAGGTCGACGGTCGCAGTCCTGCTGGTGTCGCCATGCCGCAGGGCGTTCGTCAGCGCCTCCTGCACGATGCGGTAGACGGCGATCTGGTGGGCGGACCCGAGTGGCACCTCATCGCCTGTCCGGTTGAACTCGACCGGGAGCCCGGAGGCGCGCAGCTGGTCGATGAGACGGTCCAGGTCGGCGAGGCTCGGCTGCGGACCCTCGCCCTCCGCGTGCCGCAGCTCGCCGAGGAGGAGGCGCACGTCGCCGAGAGCTTCGCGTGCGGTTGCCGCAATGGTCGTCAGGGCCTCATCGACCGCATCCGGGTCGGTAGCTCGTGCGTATCGCGCGCCGTCGGCCTGGGCGATGACCACCGCGAGCGAGTGCGCGACCACGTCGTGCATGTCGCGGGCGATCCGCGTGCGCTCCTGCTCGACGACCACGTCCTCCTGGGCGCGCAGTCGCTCGACCTCGGCCTGCGCTTGCGCGCGCCTGCTCGCGATGGATGCGCGCCACGTGCGCACCAGGAGACCGAGCACCCACGAGAGCCCGAGGACGGTCGCGGAGACGACGAACAGGAAGGCGAATTGGAGCGCCAGTGCGGCGATCCGGCCGGAGACCAGGTTGAAATAGCCGGTCTCCAGAGCCGAACTGACCGAAAGATACAACGCGGCGACCACGGCCCCCACACCGGCCGAGACGAGGCCGGCCCAGCGGACGATTCGATCGCCGTACGCGGCAGTCGCATAGAGGACGATGAGCACGCCGACATCGCTGAACTGGACGCCGAGACCCGCGGTCATCTGGACGATCGCTGCGATCCAGGCGACGGCGAGGGCGACGGCGGGAGAGATCCGGCGGAGCGCCACCGCGACAGTGAATCCGACCGTGACCAGGATCCAGGGTCTCGGGCTGCTGCCGCCCGCGACAGCGCACCCGAGTGCGAAGACGACCGCGATCGACACATCGGCGAGCAGTTGCCGGCTCGTCAGGCGACGAACGAGCATCCCTGAATCCGGGCCGGGCGCGCCCACCGGCGCACCGCCGGACTGCGCGAGCCAGACCAGCACCGAGGCGCCGCCCGTCTGTGTACTCACCCGCTGCCGCGCGACCAAGTATCCGACGAACCACCCGATGGAGAGGCCCGCGGTGAGCACCAGCCAGAGAAGAAGGACGGTGACACCGTCGCTCGCATAGATCCCTCCGATCGAGGGACCGAAATGCGGGAAAGCGATCGAGTTCCTCCTGCCGAGCACGATCGCACCGCCGAAACCGAGCAGCGGGGCGCTGGCGAAGGCCAGCCAGAGGACTACGCGCCTGCCGTGCGCCGCGACGCCGAAGAGCGTCAGCAACACCGCGCTGTAGGCGATCCATCCGGAAGCCGAAGCAACGACCGAGGACCCGACCAGCGAGATCAGGGCTGCGCACCACGTCAGCGCCAGCGCCACCCCGGGCGCGATCCGCGAGAGCGCCACAGCACCGCAGAAGAAGGAGACGGCGACGGCGCTCTGGACCTCCGTCACCGAGCCGAAGAGGAGCCAGGACAGGAGCAGAACGACCGCCACGGCTGGCTCCAGCACCCAGCGCAAGGCCACGAAACGGTCGAACATCCCTCCACCGTACGGCGCGCCGGAGGCGTCCGTCGCGGCATTCGCCTTCTTCGGCCCCGTCGAGGCGTTCGAATTCATCCTCGAGATGTACGTTCCGTCAGAATCCGAGGCGACCGAGCTGTTTCGGGTCGCGCTGCCAGTCCTTGGCCACCTTGACGCGGATCGACAGGAACACGTGCTGTCCGACCAGCTTCTCGATCGCCGGCCTGGCCTGGGCTCCGATGTCGCGGATGCGGCTGCCGCCCTTGCCGATGATGATCGCCTTCTGGCTGTCACGCTCGACGAACAGGTTGGCGTACACCTCGACGAGGTCCTTGTCGTCCCGTTCGACGATGTCGTCGATGGTCACCGCGAGCGAGTGGGGAAGCTCGTCGTCGACGCCTTCGAGGACGGCTTCGCGGATGTACTCGGCGATGCGGTCTTCGAGACCCTCGTCGGTGATCGCGTCGTCGGGATAGAGCGGCGGCGACAGCGGCAGCAGGCGTACGAGCTCACTCGTCAGCGTGTCCAGCTGGATGCGGCTGGTCGCCGAGATCGGCACGATCGCCTCCCAGTCGCGCAATGCAGAGATCGCAAGGAGCTGCTCGGCCGTCGCGGTCCGGCTTGCGGCGTCGATCTTCGTCACGATGGCGATCTTCTTCGCCCGCGGGTACTCGTCCAGCTGCTCGTTGATGAAACGGTCACCGGGCCCGATCTTCTCATTCGCCGGCACGCACATGCCGATGACGTCGACATCGCCGAGGGTCGACTGCACGAGCGAGTTGAGACGCTCGCCGAGCAGGGTTCGCGGCCGGTGGATGCCCGGTGTGTCGACCAGGATCAGCTGCCCGTTCTTCTGGTGCACTATCCCCCGGATCGCGCGACGGGTCGTCTGCGGCTTGGAGCTGGTGATGGCGACCTTCTCGCCGACGAGCGCGTTGGTGAGCGTCGACTTGCCGACGTTGGGCCGTCCGACGAAGGAGACGAAGCCGGCGTGGTAGTCGTTCATGGTTCGTTCTCCTTCAGAAGCGCATCCTGCGCGTTGATCAGTGCGGCGTCGCGTTCGACGAGCACGGTGCTGAGACGTTTGCGCCGGCCCTCTGTGCGGTCGGCCGTGAAGTGAAGTCCGCTCGTCGTCACCACGGATCCCGGCCCCGGCAGCCGGCCGAGCGCTTTGGCGAACAGCCCGCCGACGGTGTCCACATCCTCGTCGTCGAGTTCGAGCCCGAAGAGTTCGCCGAGCTCGTCGACCGGGAGGCGCGCGCTGACCCGGTACCGCCCCTCTCCGACCACCTCGACGAGCTCGACTTCGCGGTCGTATTCGTCGGAGATGTCACCGACCAGTTCCTCGATGAGGTCCTCCAGCGTCACGAGGCCCGCTATTCCGCCGTACTCGTCCACCACCATCGCGAGATGGTTGGATTCGAGCTGCATCTGCCGCAGCAGCTGGTCGGCCTTCTTCGACTCGGGCACGAAGAGCGCGGGGCGCGCGAGGTCCCCCATCGTCACCTCGTCGACACCGAGCGGACTCTCGAAGCTGAGCTTCGCCACATCGCGCAGGTAGAGCACGCCGACGACCTCGTCGGGGTCGCCGTCGATGACCGGCACCCGCGACACGCCCTTGCTGAGGAAGAGCCCCATCGCCGTGCCGAGTCCGGCGGCGGTGTCGATGGTGACCATGTCGGTGCGCGGGATCATCACCTCGCGCACGACCGTCTCGTTGAACTCGAAGATCGAATGGATGAGCTCACGATCGTCCTCCTCGAGAACGTCGAGCTCCGTCGCCTCGTCGACGATGCTGAGGAGCTGCTCCTCCGACGCGACCGTGGCCGACCTCGCCCGGCCGGGCGTCACGCGATTGCCGAGTGCGACGAGTCCGTTCGCGATCGGCCCCAGCAGCACGCGGATGAAGTGAACGAGCGGAGCGGTGAGCCGGAGCAGAACCTTCGAATTGGCGCGGCCGACACTGCGCGGGCTGGCGCCGACCAGCACGAAGGAGACGCCCGTCATGATGAGCGCGGCGAGCAGCAGGGTGAGCCACCACTGCTCGAAGATCATCGAGAACGCGAGGGTCACCAGGACCGCCGCCGTGGTCTCGGCGATGATCCGCATGAAGTTGATGGCGTTGAAGTGTGCGCCAGGGTCCGCCGCGATCGCGAGGAGCGACCGCCTCGACCGCGAACCCTCCGCCAGATCAGCGATGTCCGCTCGCGATTGCACCGAGATGGCCGCGTCGACCGCAGCCATGAGGCCACCGAACGCCACGAGCAGGAAGGCGACGATGAAGAAGACAGCGACGAGCATCCGCGCCCCTATCGTCGTCGTTCGTGCATGGAGAAGCCGATGAGGATGTCGCGCTGGATGCCGAACATCTCCTTCTCCTCCTCCGGCTCCGCGTGATCGAATCCGAGCAGGTGCAGGATGCCGTGCGTCGTGAGCAGCAGGAGTTCGTCCATCATGCTGTGGCCGGCAGTCTCCGCCTGGGCCTGGGCCACCTGCGGGCAGAGCACGATGTCGCCGAGGAGCCCGGCCGGAGTGGGCTGGTCTTCCGTGCCGGGTCGCAGCTCGTCCATCGGAAAACTGAGCACGTCCGTGGGTCCCGGCTCGTCCATCCACTGCACGTGGAGCTGTTCCATGGCCGCCTCGTCGACCAGCACGATCGCGAGCTCCGCATCCGGATGGACGTGCATCGCGTCGAGCGCGTACGCGGACAGGCGCTGCAGCGCGGCCTCGTCGACCGGGATCGCGGATTCGTTGTTGACTTCGATGCTCACGCTGGGCCCTTATCGTCTCTTCGGCAGGCGGTCGCGGGGAATGCCCGAACGGCGCTCCGCACGGTTGGCGAACTCCGCCGCCTGCTCTCGTTCGTAGTGAAGCGCCTGCTTCTGCTCGTCGTAGACCGTGTAGGCGTCGACGATGCGTCCGACGAGCGTGTGGCGCACGACGTCGTCACTGGTGAGTCGGGAGAAGTGGATGTCGTCGATGTCCTTCAGCACGCGGGTCACGAGCCGCAGCCCGCTCGCCGCCGTGGGCAGGTCGATCTGGGTGATGTCGCCCGTCACGACCATGCGCGAACCGAACCCGAGCCGGGTGAGGAACATCTTCATCTGCTCGGGCGTGGTGTTCTGCGCCTCGTCGAGGATGATGAACGAGTCGTTCAGGGTGCGTCCGCGCATGTAGGCGAGCGGGGCCACCTCGATGGTCCCAGCGGCGAGCAGTTTCGGCACCAGTTCCGGGTCCATCATCTCGTTCAGCGCGTCGTATAGCGGCCGCAGGTACGGGTCGATCTTGTCGGTGAGGGTACCGGGCAGGTAGCCCAGCCGCTCGCCGGCCTCGACCGCCGGACGGGTCAGGATGATGCGGCTGACCTCTTTGCGCTGCAGCGCCTGAACGGCCTTCGCCATCGCGAGGTAGGTCTTGCCGGTGCCCGCGGGGCCGATACCGAAGACGATCGTGTTGTGGTCGATCGCATCGACGTACTGCTTCTGCCCGAGCGTCTTCGGCCGGATGCTCTTGCCGCGTGCAGTAAGGATGGCCTGGCTCAGCACATCCGCGGGACTGAGGTTGAGGTCGGAGCTCAGCATCTTGGCCGAACTCGTGACCTCGGCCGGGCTGATCTCCTGGCCGTTCTTCACCATGACGAGTAGTTCCTCCATGAGTCGTCGGGCGGCGTCGACCTGCGCCGGGTCGCCGGAAAGGGTGATCTCGTTGCCGCGCACGTGCACGCTGACCATCGGGTACTGGCGCTCGATCGTCGTCAGCAATCGGTCCTGGGGGCCGAGAAGGCGCACCATGGCGACACCGTCGATGTGCAGGCGCGCTTCGGCCTGGCCTTCGGGGGACGGGTAGTCGCTACTGGGCAAGGGTTCCTTCCTCGAGCTGTCCGCCGAGCACGTGTGCGTGAACGTGGAAGATCGTCTGGCCGGCGGTGGCACCGGTGTTGAACACCAGCCGGAACTCGCCGTTGCTGTGCTGTTCGGCGAGCGTGTTCGCCGTCGCGACCAACTCTGCGAGAAGGTCAGGGTCGCTCGCGGCGAGCTCGACCACATCGCGGTACCGCTCGGTCTTGGGAACGACGAGCAGATGGACCGGCGCCTTGGGTGCGATGTCGCGGAACGCGATGATGCGCTCGCTGTCGAACACGACGTCGGCCGGGATCTCGCCCGCGATGATGCGCGTGAAGATCGAACGCTC
This sequence comes from Leifsonia sp. Ger2509, assembly GCF_055231915.1. Lineage (NCBI taxonomy): Bacteria > Bacillati > Actinomycetota > Actinomycetes > Micrococcales > Microbacteriaceae > Leifsonia > Leifsonia sp. Ger2509. The sequence continues at coordinate 122,645 of NZ_JBUYVB010000003.1, read as the reverse complement.
GTCCGTTGCCATAGGTCTATCTTAAGGGTTTCGCGCCAGCGATCGGAGGGATCACCAGCGCCCGAGCGCGGCGTTCAGTACGGCGATCGATGCGGGACCGGCGGTCGAGGTCCGCAGCACGGTCTCGCCGAGACGCACGAGTTCGGCCCCGGCCTCGGCGAACCGGTGCAGCTCGGCGTCCGACAGGCCGCCCTCCGGCCCGACGACGACGACGATGTCCCGGCCGTCCGGTCGGATCGCCGTGAGCGGAGTCTCCGCCGTCGGCTCGAGGACGAGCATCCGCGCTGTCGACGCCAGCGCAGGGAGCTGCTTCGACGTCAGCAGTGAGCCCACCTCGGGCAGCCAGGGGCGGATGGACTGCTTGGCCGCCTCGCGCGCGATCGCGTTCCAGCGGTCGCGGCCCTTCGCCACCTTGGGTCCGTCCCACCGCGAGACCGAGCGGTCCGCGGCCCACGGGATCACCGCGTCGATGCCGAGCTCGGTCGAGGCCTGCACGGCCAGTTCGTCGCGGTCGCCCTTCGCCAGCGCCTGGGCAAGCGTGACCAGCGGGGTCGGCCGACCGACCTGCTCGACCGACTGCACCTCGATCGTCAGCTCGAATGGGGTCGCCGCGATCACCGGTCCGGTCGCCGTCAACCCGCGACCGTTCCCGATCGCAACCACCTCTCCCGGCCGCGTGCGGTTCACCGTCGCCGCGTGCTTCGCCTCGGCGCCGACGATCGAGAGCCGCTCGCCGGCCGACGTCGACACGAGGTCTTCGCGTAGGTAGAGGGAGCTCACACGATGCTCAGACGTTGAGGAAGCGGTCGCGGAGCTTCGCGAAGAGGCCTTGCTGGAAGCGCGCCAGGTTTGGTGCCTCCTGCTTGTGGGTCGACGCGAACTGCTTGATCAGCTCACGCTCCTTGTGATCGAGCTTCGTCGGGGTGACGACCTGGATGCCCACCCGGAGATCGCCGCGCCCGCTTCCCCTCAGGTGCGTGATGCCGCGGTCCTTCACCGTGATGATGTCGGCGCTCTGCACGCCGGCTTTCAATTCGATCTCGATGTCGCCGTCGAGAGCCCGGACCTTCGCGTGCGTGCCGAGGATCGCATCCGTCATCGCCACTTCGAGCGTGCACAGGAGGTCGTCCCCGTCGCGGCTGAAGACATCGTGGTGCTTCACCTTGATCTCGAGGTACAGGTCGCCGTTCGGTCCGCCTGCCGGACCGGCCTCGCCGCTTCCGGGCATCTGCAGGCGCAGCCCCGTGTCCACGCCCGCGGGGATGTCGACCGGCACCGTACGCCTGGCGCGTACCCGGCCCTGGCCCTGGCAGGTCACGCACGGCGTGACGATGACGGTGCCGAACCCCCGGCAGGTGCCGCACGGGCTCGAGGTCATCACGTTGCCGAGCAGGGAGCGCACCGAGCGCTGGATGCTCCCGGACCCGTGGCAGATGTCGCAGGTCACAGGCGCCGTGCCGGGCTGGCAGCACGACCCGTTGCAGGTCTCGCAGACGATCGCCGTGTCGACCTCCAGGTCGCGGTGGGTGCCGAAGATGATCTCGTCGAGATCCACCTCGACGCGCAGGAGCGCATCCTGGCCACGCTCGCGCCGCGACTTGGGACCGCGGCCTCCGCCTCCGCCACCTCCGAAGAACGTCTCGAAGATGTCGCCGAAGTTCCCGAAGCCGCCGGCACCGGGGAAACCGGCCTGCGGCCCGAGGTCGTACTGCTCCCGCTGCTGGGGGTCACTCAGCACGTCGTAGGCGTGGGTGACGAGCTTGAACCGCTCGGACGCCTCGGGGCTCGGGTTCACATCGGGGTGGAGTTCCCGTGCCAGACGACGGTAGGCCTTCTTGATCTCATCGGGGGTGGCGTCGCGGTCGACGCCGAGTACTTCGTAGTGGTCAGCCACGTAGGCAGTTCCTTAACTGTCGATTGCTAGTTCTCGCCGAGCAGTCGGGAGAGGTATCGGGCGACGGCACGGACGGCCGCCATGTTGTTCGAATAGTCCATGCGGGTCGGGCCGAGCACGCCGAGCCTGGCGATGCCGGAGGTGGCCGACGTGTAGCCGCTGGTGAGAACGCTCGTCTCAGCGAGGCCGAAAGGCGCGTTCTCCCGTCCGATCGAGACGGACACGCCGTGCTGGTCGGTCGCCATCTCACCGAAGAGACGGAGCAGGATGACCTGCTCCTCGATCGCCTCCAGCACCGGATAGATGCTTCCGGTGAAGTCGTGCTCGGTGCGCACCAGGTTGGCGGCGCCCGCCATCAGCAGCTTGTCCTGCCGGTTCGCCTCGATCTGCTCGACGACGGTCTTAGCGACCGGTGCGATCACGTCATGACCGGGCTCACCGCTATTCCCAGCGAGTGCGCGAAGGCGCGCCGCGGCCTCGGCGAGCGTCAGCCCGGCGGTCGCGGAGTTCACGGCCGTCCGCACCTGTGCGATGCGCTCATCATCGAGTTCGCGGGGAACCTCGATCACGCGCTGCTCGACGGCGCCTGAGTCCGTGATGAGCACGCTCAGGAGCCGCTGGGGTGCGAGCGCGACGAACTCGATGTGGCGGATGCGCGACCGTGAGACCGACGGATACTGCACGAGCGCGACCTGGTGGGTCAGCTGCGAGAGCAGGCGGACCGTGCGAGCGAGCACGTCGTCGAGGTCGACGGACTGCCCGAGGAAGACCTCGATGGCCTGGCGCTGAGCATGGCTGAGCGGCTTCAGATCGGCGAGCTGGTCGACGAAGACCCGGTACCCCTTGTCGGTGGGGACCCGGCCGGAGGACGTGTGCGGCGCGACGATCAGCTCCTCGTCTTCGAGCGCGGCCATGTCGTTGCGGATCGTCGCTGCGGACACACCGAACGCGTGGCGCTCGACGATGCTCTTCGACCCGACGGGCTCGCGCGACGCCACGTAGTCCTGCACGATCACGCGGAGAACCTCGAGGCTCCGATCCGACACCATCTTCTCGTCGCCTCCCTGACACCGACCTGTTAGCACTCGTTTAGCCTGAGTGCTAATCATATCGCTTCGACACGCCATCGAATCATTGCACCCGGCAGTTTCACGGCAGTAGCTTATGCATGAGTTCGCACGATCGCCCGGATCGATCACATCGAAAGGTGCACGCGCCTACCGAGCAGGTCCGTTGAGTTCCACTGGAATGAAAGGCACCGATCATGACCGACCCCAACCAACCTCCCGTCGACCCGACAGGCTCGGGAGTCCCGCCCCAGCAGCCGGTTCCGCCGCAGCAGCCCGTGCCGCCGCAGCAGCCGTACGCGAACGTGCCGCCCCAGCCCGCCGGCGTCCCTCCGCAGCAGCCGTACGCTGCTGCCGCCCCGGGCGCGCCGCTCACCGCTGCTGAGGACAAGCAGTGGGCGTCGTTCGCCCACCTCGGCGGCATCCTCTGGTTCCTCCCGTCGCTGATCATCTTCCTGGTCTTCAAAGACCGGGGGGCGCTCACTCGCCAGGAGTCCAAGGAAGCACTGAACTGGCAGATCACCTGGATCCTCGTCTGGCTCGTCTCGGGGATCCTCGGGTCGATCCTGCTGGCGACGCCCGCCTGGCCGATCTCGTTCGTGTTCTCGCTCCTGATCCCCTGGGTCCTCTACATCGTGAACCTGGTGTTCTCGATCCTGGGATTCGTGAGAGTCAACGGCGGCGGCACCTACCGTTACCCGTTCAACTTCCGTTTCATCAAGTAGCCGCCGCCTCCGCGGCCACGCCGACGCTGTGCCCTAGGGTGGGGCTGTCAATCGAGCGCCCACCCTCGGGCACCCAAGGAGAAATGATGTCTGACGCAACGCCACCGCCTGCCCAGCCGTACCAGCCGACGCCGCAGATGAACCCGGCCGACGAACGGCTCTGGGCGACGCTGGTCCACATCGGTGGTATCTTCTTCAACTTCATCCCAGCGCTGATCGGCTACCTCGTCCTCAAGGACCGTGGACCGTTCGTGCGCGAGCACACGGCGACAGCCCTGAACTTCCAGATCACGCTCGCGATCGCGTACGTGGTCGGCTGGGTGCTCCTCGTCGTCGGGATCGGCCTGCTCATTCTTCTCGCGGTCTGGGTGGTGAACATCGTGTTCAGCATCATCGCCGCGGTGAGGGCGAACGCAGGTCAGCCGTACGTCTACCCGATCGCGATCCGCTTCGTCAGCTAGCTGTTCGCGAGAAGCCGGCGCACGACCGCGTCGGCCAGGAGCCGCCCGCGCAGTGTCAGTTCGACTGACCCGCGCAGGGCGGCTTTCGCGTCGATGAGCTCATCCGCGATGAGGCCCGCGACCTCGCGCCGGCCGTCGGCGTCGAGCTCGCTGGTCGCGAGACCGTCACGGATGCGCGTCAGCAGCAGCACGCGCTCGACACGCTGCGTCTCCGGGTCGAGCGTCTCGCGACCGGCCGCCGGGGATTCATCCGCTGCGATCCGGCCCGCGTAGGCGGACGGGTGCTTCACGTTCCACCAGCGCACGCCGCCGACATGGCTGTGGGCCCCGGGGCCGACACCCCACCAGTCGTGACCCTGCCAGTACGCGAGGTTGTGCCGGGAGCGGTGCGCCTCATCCGTGGCCCAGTTGCTGACCTCATACCAGTCGTAGCCTGCCGAGACGAGGCGCGCATCCGCCGCCTCGTACATGTCGGCCTGGAGGTCTTCGTCGGGCTCCGGAACGGCACCGGACCGGATCTGCCTGGAAAGCTTCGTGCCCGGTTCGACGATCAGCGAATAGGCCGAAAGGTGGTCGGGGCGGCAGGCGATCGCGGAGTCGAGCGAGCGCTCCCAGTCGTCGAGAGTCTCCCCCGGTGTGCCATAGATGAGGTCGAGGCTGACCTGGAGGCCGGCGTCGCGCGCCCACTCCACGACGAGCGGGACGCGCTCGGGGTCGTGGGTGCGCTCCAGGGTGGCGAGCACGTGCGGAACCGCGGACTGCATCCCGAAGGAGACGCGGGTGAAACCGCCGTCGGCAAGCCGGCGCAGGTACTCGGCGTCTACCGAGTCCGGGTTCGCCTCCGTCGTCACCTCGGCACCCGCCGCGAGGTCCCAGGCCTCCCGCACCGCACCGAGCATGGCCGTGAGGTCGGTCGACGGGAGCATGGTCGGAGTCCCGCCCCCGAAGAACACGGTCGAGACCGGACGCGCGGCGACGCCGCTGGTTTCGAGAACACGCTGCGCGAATGCGACCTCGTGCACGGCGTGAACTGCATAGTCGCTCTGGGAGACTCCGCGCAGCTCTGTGGCCGTGTAGGTGTTGAAGTCGCAATAGCCGCAGCGCACCCGGCAGAACGGCACATGCAGGTAGACGCCGAAGTTGCGTTCCGCTGCGCCGACTGCCGCGGACCCGGGCAGAAGGCCGTCGGCGGGCGCCGGATCGCCGAGAGGAAGCGCGCTCGGCATCCGCTACGCCGCCCTGGCGGGCAGGAGTGAACGCATGTATTTGTTCGTATAGTGCCGCTGGACGAGCCGGAGGATCGGATACGTCGCGCGGTAGAAGCCGTTCGCCGGGCGGCCCAGGGCACGCACCACGAACCAGACCGAACCGTCGTCACGGTGCTCGACGATGAACGCCTCCTCGCCGCTCTCCGGATGTCCGTGCAGGGTTCCGTACGCGAAGCCGACGCGGTTCTGCTCGTCGATCACATACACGACGCGGACCGGTGCGGAGACGTGGAAGGGCCAGAACGGGATCTTCAACACGGCGGTCATCCCGTTGACGATGTACGGGGAACCGTCCTCGGCGAAGACCGCCTCCGACTGCCGGTGCTCCTGAAGTTTGGCCGGCGTGCCGTCCGGATTGAAGATCACGCCCTCGTACTGGACGCCGGTGCCCTCGCGCGCATCCGTTACCTTGATACCGCTCCCGCGCTGCACACCCCAGGTCATGAGCGATGCGGCGGCCGCCTGGAAACGCTCTTCGCCGGAGCCGAGCCGCGCCTCACGGATCATGGGGCGGTAGCCCTTCGGCGGGTAGTAGAGCAGGTCAGCGGCCTGCGTCCCTCCGACAGCACCGTACGTGACGGGCTGGTCGGTGAACGTGGAGCGGCGCATGCGTCAACTTTACGAGAGTCTCGGGTGTGTGACGCCCACCAGGTGATGCCCCCCGCATTGGGGGGTAGGACGGGATGGGGCCGCGGTTCGATGCTCCATTAGCGTTGGCCAACCAGATCGAGGAGCGAGATGACGATTCGTGCGGGCCAGGTTCGGGCAGCCGTCGCCATCAGCGCCATCGCAGTTGCAGTCGCGCTTGCGTTGAGTGGATGCACCCAGCCTCCGCCGCCCGCGCACACCGTCGCTGCCGCAGTCGCCCCATCCACGACTCCCACCCCCAGTCCCACGCCGGTCCAGACGTATCCCACCTGCGAATCCATGGTGCCGTCGGCCACTGTGAACGCGGTCGATCCGAAGCTGGTCCTGTCGGCGCCAGTCGACTACAGGGTCGCGCCGCCGAGCGCGGGCGCCCTGCCGAGCGCGCGCGCGGAGTTCATGAGCCCGATCAATCCGCCGTCGGCGACCACGCTGCTGTCCGCGATCCAGGCCGGCTACTTCACCTGCGTCTGGATGTCGGATACTCACATGCTGAGTGTCGCCGTGCTCCCCGATGCGGCGGCGTCGTTCCAGACATTCACGGGCTCCAACAGCTATGACATCGCGACCTTCGACGGCCTGGCTCTCGGTACGCGATCCGTAGGCGGCTGCAAACATGGCGACGGCGAATGGTGCGAGATCCAAGCACTCGCCGGGTCGACCTGGGTGTCGGCCCACCTTTCGCAGTCGGATGTCTCCACTGCGACCGCGCCGGGGATGCGGGCGCAACTGGAGTCGGCCGTCCGGTCGACGATCACCGCGCTCGACGAGGCAGGATCGCTCGTGTCAGCGCAAGCCCTTCCGTCTTCGCGCTGGAGTTCCATGCGCGACTGCACCGCGATCCAGAGCAGCATCCGGACGGTGGTCCCCGGTTTCACGGTAGTCACGGACCCATACGCCGGTATGACCCTCGACTACACCGACGCATATGACGAAGTCTTCCGCGCCGCAGTTCACCAGTCGGGCGCGATGCACTGCGGATCGCAGGACGGGATCAACGTTGCAATCGTGCAGGGAGCGGACGGTAGCGCCCCCATCATCTACACAACGGTCGCTTCGACGCCGGTGCCGGTGACGATCGCCGGTGTGAACGCGGCTCGTGACATCTGCCTTCGCGCTTCCGGACAGGGATGCTGGACCGAAGGCTATGTCGACCACGCGCTGGTCGTCGTCGACGCGGGTTCCGCATCCCCGGCGCAGCGACACGCGATCCTCGCGGCCGTCGCCGCGGGCCTCGCGCGGCCCTGAGCCGCACGCTCGCCGAGTCCCGTGCCGTCCAGTCCCGAGCGGTTGTCAGTTCGTACCGCCGCGCGGAGGACTGACCTACTTCTTGTCCTTCTTCTCGACGTCGCCGCTCAGCGCGGCGATGAACGCCTCCTGCGGGACCTCGACCCGACCCACCATCTTCATGCGCTTCTTGCCCTCCTTCTGCTTCTCGAGGAGCTTGCGCTTGCGGGTGATGTCACCGCCGTAGCATTTCGCCAGGACGTCCTTGCGCATCGCCCGGATGCTCTCGCGCGCGATGATCCGCGCACCGATCGCAGCCTGGATGGGCACCTCGAACTGCTGGCGCGGGATCAGCTCGCGCAGACGGCCGGTCATCAGCACACCATAGGCGTACGCCTTGTCGCGGTGGACGATCGCGCTGAACGCATCCACCTGCTCGCCCTGCAACAGGATGTCGACCTTGACCAGGTCGGCCTCCTGCTCGCCGGCCGGCTCGTAGTCGAGGGATGCGTAGCCTGCGGTCCGGCTCTTCAGCTGGTCGAAGAAGTCGAAGACGATCTCGCCGAGCGGCATCGTGTAGCGGATCTCGACGCGGTCCTCACCGAGGTACTCCATGCCGAGAAGGGAACCGCGACGGCTCTGGCAGAGCTCCATGATGACGCCGACGTAGTCCTTGGGCGCGAGGATCGCAGCCTTCACCATCGGCTCCTCGACTTTGGCGATCTTGCCGCCGGGGAACTCGCTCGGGTTCGTGACGGTGATCGTCTTCTTGTCCTCGGTCGTGACCTCGTAGATCACGCTCGGAGCCGTCGTGATGAGGTCGAGTCCGAACTCGCGCTCGAGCCGTTCGGTCACGATCTCGAGGTGCAGCAGGCCGAGGAATCCGCAGCGGAACCCGAATCCGAGCGCGACCGAGGTCTCCGGCTCGTAGACGAGCGCCGCATCCGACAGTTTCAGCTTGTCCAGCGCCTCCCGCAGTTCCGGGTAGTCGCTGCCGTCGATCGGGTACAGCCCCGAGAAGACCATGGGCTTGGGCTCGGTGTACCCGGCCAGGGCCTGGGTGGCCGGCTTCGACGCCGTCGTGATCGTGTCACCGACCTTCGACTGGCGCACATCCTTCACCCCGGTGATCAGGTAGCCGACCTCGCCGACGCCGAGACCCTTGCTGGGCGTCGGTTCTGGGGAGCTGACACCGATCTCGAGGATCTCGTGCGTCGCCCTGGTCGACATCATCTGGATGCGTTCGCGCGGCGAGAGCTGGCCGTCGACCATGCGCACGTACGTCACGACACCGCGGTAGCTGTCGTACACGGAGTCGAAGATCATCGCCCTGGCGGGTGCTTTCGCGTCGCCGACGGGGGCCGGGATGAGCTCGACGACCCGGTCGAGGAGTTCCTCCACGCCCATCCCCGTTTTGCCGGATACGCGCAGCACGTCCTCCGGCTTGCCGCCGATGAGCGACGCGAGTTCTGCCGCGTACTTCTCGGGGTCGGCCGCAGGAAGGTCGATCTTGTTGAGCACCGGGATGATCGTGAGGTCGTTCTCGAGAGCGAGATAGAGGTTCGCGAGCGTCTGGGCTTCGATGCCCTGCGCCGCATCCACCAGCAGGATCGCACCCTCGCACGCGGCGAGCGAACGCGACACTTCGTAGGTGAAGTCGACGTGACCCGGAGTGTCGATCATGTTCAGGGCGTACGTTCCGGAGTCCACCTGCCACGGCATCCGCACCGCCTGGCTCTTGATGGTGATTCCGCGCTCGCGCTCGATGTCCATGCGGTCCAGGTACTGGGCGCGCATGTCGCGGTCGCTGACCACACCGGTGATCTGGAGCATCCGGTCGGCCAGCGTGGACTTGCCGTGGTCGATGTGGGCGATGATGCAGAAATTGCGGATGGACGCCGGATCGGTCGCGGCGGGCTCGAGGGCCTTCAGAGCTCGTGGTGACATTGTGCGCCAATTCTCCCATGTCCCGGCGCCGTCGCACGACGCGGCCCGGCACAGCGGATGCGCGTCAGGCCGAGAAACGCTCCGAGCGCTCGACGACGTGGCCGGCCCCGTCCTCCCAGCGGTACACCTCGGCGCCCTCGATGAAGACGCGCTCAGCGCGCGAGTTCACATCGAGCGGATCGCCCGACCAGACGACAACGTCGCCGTCCAGTCCGGGAGTGAGCGAGCCGACCCGGTCGTCGAGCCGCAGGAAGGACGCCGGGTTCACGGTGAGGGCCTGCAGCGCGGTGTCCCGCGGCAGCCCTTCCTTCACCGCGAGGGACGCCTGGTGCACGAGGAAGTTGATCGGCACGACCGGGTGGTCGGTCGTGATGGCGACACGGACTCCGGCCGCTGCGAGCGTCGCAAGGTTGCTGATGGCGCGGTCACGCAACTCCACCTTCGAACGGGACGTGAACAGGGGCCCGAAGATCACCGGGATGTCCCGCTCGGCCAGCACATCGGCCAGCTTGTGCCCTTCGGTGCCATGGTTGATGACGAGGCGGTAGCCGAACTCGTCGGCGAGGCGGATGGCCGTGGCGATGTCGTCGTGACGGTGCGTGTGCTGATCCCACGCGAGCTCGCCCTCCAGCACCCTCGCCAGGGTCTCCTTCGCGAGGTCGCGCGTGTACGGCTTGCCGTCCTGCAGGGCTGCGTCACGCGTCGCGATGTAGTCCTGCGCTTCGACGAACGCCTGGCGGATGATGAGGGCGACGCCGAGGCGCGTGCTCGGCGTCTTGTCCTTCCCTCCGTACACCCGTTTCGGATTCTCCCCCAGCGCCGACTTCACACTCACGGAATCGCTGATCACCTGTTCATCGATGGTCCGGCCGCCCCAGGTCTTGATCGCGACCGTCTGGCCACCGATCGGGTTGCCGGAGCCTGGCTTGACGACGACGGAGGTGATCCCGCCCGCCAGCGCATCCCGGAAGCCCTCGTCGTCGATGTTGATGGCATCGATGGCGCGGACCGCCGCAGTGTTCGGTGCGGTCAGCTCGTTGGTGTCGTCGCCCGCAGGCCCGTTCGCCTCCTCGGCGATGCCGACGTGGCCGTGCGATTCGATGAAACCGGGGAGCACCCACTTGCCGCTCGCGTCGACGACGTCGATGTCGGCGGGGATGGCGACGTCACGGCCGACCGCCGTGATGCGTCCCGCTTGGATGAGGACCGTCCCCCCTTCGACCGGATCCCCGGCGATCGGCACGAGATAGGCGTTGACGATGGCGACGGATGCGGGGGCAGTCTTCATGCGTTGAGCCTACGACGCCCTACGTAGACGTTCACAGAGCGTTCACACGGTGTTGGCTGGATTCCGGCCTCGACCTCGGAGACCCGCACGCCCCAAATTGCCGGGAACGGCATCCTGCTGGTAACGTTGTCTGTTGGCTTGCGTGTGGGTTCAATCCGCACGATCTTGCCGCAAGGCGCCCTCTCTCGCTGAGCGGCACATCCGTAACTCACATCGAACGAAAGAACTCAACCACTCGTGGCAAACATCAAGTCGCAGATCAAGCGCATCGGCACCAACAAGAAGGCTCAGGAGCGCAACAAGGCGGTCAAGAGCGAGGTCAAGACGGCAGTTCGCGCAACGCGCGAAGCCATCGCGGCCGGCGACAAAGACAAGGCGACCGCGTCGCTGAAGGTCGCTACCAAGAAGCTCGACAAGGCTGCCAGCAAGGGCGTCCTTCACAAGAACCAGGCTGCGAACCGCAAGTCGGCCATCGCCAAGCAGGTCGCAAGCCTCTAAGTCTCCTCAGTGCCCGCCGGGGCATTGTGCGAAAGGGCCTCCGTCGAAAGACGGGGGCCCTTTCGCATTGCCGTCGCGCGTAAGCTGGCCCCGTGGCGTGTACGCCTGCACCCGGCCGCCGAGAGGGTCAGCCACGGTCGAGCGCGCCAGGCACACCCCTCACCGACCGCAGCTGTCACGGTCGACCGGCGGCTGAGGCACGCGCGTCAGGCGCGACCTCGCGCGCTGACGATGCGGATCATCCGCTCGAGTGCAAACACCGGATCGCGTCCTCCGCCCTTCACACTCGCATCGGTCTCGGCGAGAACCTCGATGCAGCGCCCGAGCCCTTCGTCGGTCCACCCCCGCAGGTCGCGCTGAGCGCGATCGACCTGCCACGGGGCAAGGCCGAACTGCGACGCGAGCTGCCCGGAGCTGCCCCGCACGCCGGACAGTTTGGCCATGGTGCGCACCTTGACCGCGAACGCTGCGACCATCGGGACCGGGTCGGCACCCGAAGCGAGTGCGTGCCTCAGGGTCACGAGAGCCTCGCCGTGGCGGCCTGCGATGGCCGCATCAGCGACCTGGAACGCGTTGGTCTCGACCCGCCCGCTGTAGTACTTGTCGACGGTCGCTTCGGTGACCTCCGCTCCGATGTCGGAGATGAGCTGCTGGCATGCCGCCGCGAGTTCGGCGAGATCGTCGGTGAACGCCGACGTTATCGCTCGCAGGGCGCCCGCGGAGATCTTCTTGCCAGCGGCAGCGAACTCCGCCTGGGCGAAGTCGTATTTGTCCGAGTCTCGCTTGAGCTCCGTGCAGACCACCTCGATGCCACCGCCCGTACCGGAGCGGATCGCGTCGAGCAGCTTCTTGCCGCGCACACCTCCGGCATGCCGGAGAACGACGACGGTTTCGTCGGCCGGGTCGGCGAGATAGCCGAGCATCTCGTCCAGGAAGACGTCGCTGCACTTCTCGACCGCGTCGACGCGGATCAGTCGGGGCTCGCCGAACAGCGACGGGCTGGCGAGCGAGATCAACTCTCCCGGCGCGTAGTCATTGGCTGCGAGATCGCTGATTTCGAGGCTCGGGTCCTCGGTCTTGAGCTGGTCGCGGAGCGAGCGGATGGCGCGGTCGGCGAGGAACCCCTCGGTGCCGGAGACGAGGACCACCGGTTTCGGGCGGATGGCGTTCCACGCGACCTGCGGAATCGCTGCCGCCGCCGCCCGGCCGGCGCCCGCTGTCGCCCTGCCGCCGCGGGCGCTTCCCGTGCTTCGTGCCGCCACGATCCTCCTTCGTCCGTTCCAGCATAGGTGCCGCCTCCGTCATCGCCCGCGCGGTCCGTCCACACCCGAAGGGCATCACCTCCGCTCGGCGGCGAGACCACCAGGACGCCCTGACGGTCGGTGCGGAGTGCACTCGTGCCGTCACGGGCGAGCAGCCCCAGCAGGGACCGCGTCGGGTGGCCGTAGTTGTTGTCAGCGCCCACGGAGATCAGTCCCACCTGTGCCGCCAACTGCTCGTAGAGGCGCGGCGACTGGTCGGCCGATCCGTGATGCGCGACCTTCACGACGTCGACGGGCCGCACCGCCCCGGTCGCGAGCAGCGCGTCCTGTGCCTTCTCACCCAGATCTCCGAGGAAGATCGACCGGATGCCCCTTCCTTCGAACTCGACGGTGACACTTCCAGGGTTGCCACTGGGCAGGTCGGCGGGGTCTCCCCCGCCGACGGGCCACACGACGTTCCAAACCAGGTCGCCGAGACCGCCGCCGACCCCGGTCATCCCTTGCTCGACGACCGCGCCGCCCTGGCGCAACCGGTCGAGCGCGCCCTCTTCGCCGGGCGCGACCGCACGTCCGACGACCGCCCGGTCGACACGCCCCACGACGGCAGCGAGCCCGCCGGAGTGGTCGACGTCGAAGTGGGTCAGTACGAGCAGGTCCAGCCTGGCGATGCCGAATCGCTCAAGGCACGCGCCGACCGCCTCCGGATGGCGGCCGACGTCGATGAGAGCATGATGCTCGCCGTCGCGCACGAGCAGCGCGTCGCCCTGCCCGACGTCGCACGCCGCGATCTGCCAGTCCGCGGGCAGGGCGAGCTTGTCTCCCACCTGCACACCAGTGACGGAACCGGCATAGACGCCGATGCCGCCGACGAGTCCCACGGTCGCAACGACGGACAACCACGCCGTGCCACGGCTTCTCGGCGCTGCGACCCGGATGCAGACGAGCGCCAGCACCACGGCCGCGAGTACGAGACCCGCGGCTCCTCCGATCCAGGGCAGCCTGTTGGCCGGGAGCTGTTCGACGGTGAGCGCGACCCGCGCGATCCATTCGGCCGGCAACCACGCCAGCCACGAGAGCGCGACGCCGACGACGGGAAGGATCGGAAGAAGCAGACATGCCCCGAGCCCCAGGATGGTGGCCACGGGCGCCGCCGGCTCGATGAGCACATTGGCCGGAACTCCGTAGAGGGGAAGCGACTCGTCCAAGAGGATGAGCACGGGCTGGCAGGCGAGCTGTGCGGCGAGCGGGATCGCGATGATCATCGCCAGCCCCGAGGGCATCCATCGGGAGAGCGCTGCTGCCAGAGGCCCCGCCAGGAGCAGGAGGCCCCCGGTTGCGAGCACCGAGAGCGCGAAGCCGAAATCAACGGCCTTCCACGGGTCCAGCAGGAGGAGCACGATCACCGCGAGCCCGAGCGCAGGCAGCCCTCGGGACGGCCGACCGGAGGCGAGCGCGCAGAGAACGATCGTGGACATGATCGCGGCCCTCACGACGCTGGAGTCGGGCGTCACGAGGATGACGAAACCTGCGAGGGCGCCGACCGCAAACACCACGCGGAGGCGTCGCCCCGCGCCCGCAGCCGCGGCGAGTGCGAACGCGAGGCCCGTGACGAGCGCGCAGTTCGAGCCAGAGACAGCGGTGACGTGGCTGAGCGAGCTGGTCTTCATCGCTGCGTCGAGCTCCGCGCCGACAGCGCTCACATCGCCGATCGCGAGGCCCGGAAGCAGGTGGCCACCGTCACCGGGAAGCCGGGAAGCCGCAGAACTGAAACTCGCACGGAGACCGTCGGTCCAGGACACCCACCATGGCGCTTCATCGGTGAGCGACGGAGCCTCCTTCGAGCTGACGAGGAACGCTGCCCGGTCGCCCTGCTGCGTCGAGCGCGGCAGGCCCGTGACGGCGACGGTGTCGCCGAATCCGATGCCGGCAAGGTCCCCCGAGTCGGCGCTCGCGAAGACGACGATCGGCACGTTCACCCCCACTTCACGCCCGCCGTCGTCGACTCCCACGGCAGTCCCGACGAGCCGCCACCGATCCGGAAGGCCTTGACCGCCACCGGTTCTGCTCGGAGCAGAGTCGAGCCTCACCAGAAGATCGACCGTTCGGCCCTGCTCGGCCGCCGTCACGAGGGAGTGCGGTGCACGCGCGGGGAGGTGGACCACAATCACTGTCGCCAGAAGCGCCACCACGATCACGGAGAGGGCGGAGGCCCGCCCCGCGACCCGAAGCCGCGGGAGCACGACCGCACCCGCCACGAGCAGGACCGCCAGCAGCCAGGCACCCATCAGGACGACGACGGCAGCACCCGGGACGAATACCAGGATCAGCGAAGCCAACCAACCCACGGCCGCCGGCACGACGAGGCGAAGATCGACCCTCATACGGTGATCAGGTCTTTGAGCCCGTCGAAGAGCGTCTGCCCGATCCCGCTCACCTTCATCAGGTCTGCGGGGACGGTGAAGGGGCCGTTCGCCTCGCGCCAGTCGACGATACGCTGCGCGAGGGCCGGGCCTATCCGCGGAAGCGCCTGCAATTCGGTCACGGATGCACGATTCAGGCTCACGGGCGCACCCGCCGCACCGCCCGGAGCCGCCGCTCCGCCACCGCTGGGGCCCGCGGGCGCGATCGTCTCCCCCTCTCGCGGAACGACCAGTTGCTCACCATCGGAGACAGGACGCGCGAGGTTCACTCCGGCCGCGTTCGCGTCCCCGGTGAGTCCGCCCGCTGACGCAATCGCGTCGACGACGCGCGACCCCGGCCGCAGTTCAACGATCCCCGGCTTCTGCACCGCACCGAGCACATGGACGAGCAGAACAGGTGCGGACGATTGAGCGGCGCCTCCGCCACGCGTCGAAGGAGCGACCGACGGCGTCGCGAAAGCCGCCGCCGGTACACCGGCGAGGTCGCGAACCCCTCCGCGTGGTGCAAAGGTCGTCACGAGGACGGCGACAACCATCGCCACCAACAGGAGGACGACACCCGCTCCGACCCCGATGCGGATGCGCGCCCCGCGCCCGGGGCGGGCCTCTGAAGCGAGGTCGCTCAGTCCGCTGTCGGCTCGATGTCGCACACCTGAACGCTACGGTCCGCGTGATGACCGCGGTGCCGACGGCCAGCCGATTGTGGAATCGACGCCAACCGCCGGCACTGGGGAGGACTCGCTAACCGGCTCAGCCGACCGGGCGGGTAGCGATGTTCACCAGTCGCGGAGCACGGACGATGACGTTCACGATCTCCCGATCGCCGACCGAGCGCACGACCGCCGCCGACGACCGGGCGAGCGCTTCGAGTTCCTCGGTCGAGATCTTCGGTGAGACCTCGACGCGGTCGCGGACCTTGCCGTCCACCTGCACCACCGCTGTCACCGCATCCTCGACCAACAGGTTCGGATCGGGTTTGCGCCACTGGGCGAGCGCGACGGACGGCTCGTAACCGAGAGTCGCCCACATGTCTTCTGCCGTGTAAGGCGCGTAGATGTTCAGCGCCATGGCCGCGACCTCCGCCGCCTCGCGGACAGCGGGATCTCCCGCACCCGCGCCGGTGTCGATCACCTTGCGCGTGGCGTTCACGAGCTCCATGAGCCTGGCCACCACCACATTGAACTTGAACGCCTCGATCAGCCCGGGTGCATCCGCCAGGAACCGATGCGTCACGCGCCGCAGCGACGCATCGCCATCCTTCCAGAGCACGTCGGGTGAACTCGTCACGTCGTTCGCGACCCGCCAGGCCCGTGCCAGGAACTTCGCACCGCCGGCAGGCGAGACGTCGGCCCAGTCGATGTTGTCCTCCGGTGGCCCGGCGAACGCCATCGTCAGACGCACCGCGTCCACGCCGTGCTCGTCGAGCTGGTCGGAGAGCTTGACCAGGTTGCCGCGGGACTTGCTCATTGACGACCCGTCCATGAGCACCTGCCCCTGGTTGAGCAGGGCCGTGAACGGCTCCGTGAAGCTCAGGTAGCCCAGATCGAACAGCACCTTGGTGATGAACCGGGCGTACAGCAGGTGCAGGATGGCATGGGTCACCCCGCCCACGTACTGGTCGACGGGCGCCCACTTCTCGGCTTCGGCAGGGTCGAACGCCCGGGTGTCATCCCCGACCGACAGATAGCGCAGGAAGTACCACGAGCTGTCGACGAAGGTGTCCATCGTGTCGGTGTCGCGCTTGGCCGCCCCGCCACAGCTCGGGCAGGCGACGTTCACCCATTCCTCTGCAGCACCGAGCGGGCTGGTGCCCTTGGGCTGCAGGTCGAGTCCGTCTGCCGGGGGAAGCAGGACGGGCAGCTCCGCTTCGGGCACGGGAACCTCGCCGCACTCCACGCAGTGGATGATCGGGATGGGCGTGCCCCAGTACCGCTGGCGGGAGATCAGCCAATCACGCAGGCGGAAGTTCTTCGCCGAGCGGCCGAGCGAACTCGCCTGCAGTGCCTCGGTGACGCGACGGATGGCGTTCGACTTGCTCAGGCCGTCGAAAGGCCCCGAGTTGATGAGGCGCCCTTCACCGGTCAGCGCGATCCCCGTCTCCGCCGGGTTCAGCGGTGGGAAGTCGTCGGGCAGGATGGCCTCGCCCGTCTCCGGGTCGGTGTGGATGACGGGGATGGCGCCCGTTACGGGCTGGTTGGTGTCGACGACGACGCGCACCGGAAGATCGAAGGCACGGGCGAAATCCAGGTCGCGCTGGTCGTGGGCGGGAACCGCCATGATCGCGCCGTGTCCGTAGTCGCTGAGCACGTAGTCGGCGGCCCAGATCGGCAGCCGCTCGCCGTTCAGAGGGTTGATGGCATGCCGTTCGAGGAAGACTCCGGTCTTCTCCCGGTCGGATGCCAGACGGTCCATCTCGGTCGTGCCCCGCACTGTCTCCAGGTAGGTGTCGAACCGTTCCTTGACCTTGGCCGGCGCATCCGTCACCAGCTCTGCAGCCAGGTCGGAATCCGGCGCGACCACCATGAAGGTCGCGCCGTAGAGCGTGTCGGGGCGCGTCGTGTACACCGTGACCGGCTCGTCGCGGCCCTCGATCGCGAACTCGACGTCGGCACCCATCGAGCGGCCGATCCAGTTGCGCTGCATGCTGATGACCTTGCTCGGCCAGGCACCCTCGAGCTGGTTCAGGTCGTCGAGCAGCCGGTCACCGTAATCGGTGATGCGGAAATACCACTGTGTCAGCTTCTTCTTGGTGACCAGGTTGTCGCAGCGTTCGCACCGGCCGTTGACGACCTGCTCGTTCGCGAGCACCGTCTGGTCGAAGGGACACCAGTTGACCTGGCTCGCCTTGCGGTACGCCAGGCCCTTCTCGTACAGCTTCAGGAAGAGCCACTGGTTCCAGCGATAGTACGACGGGTCGCTGGTCTGCAGCACGCGATCCCAGTCGAAGCTGGGCGCATAACGGCGCATGCTCGCCTTCTGCTGAGCGATGTTGTCGTTCGTCCACCCGTTGGGGTCGAGGCCGCGCTTGATGGCCGCGTTCTCTGCCGGGAGGCCGAATGAGTCCCAGCCGATCGGGTGCAGCACGTTGAAGCCCTGCTGTCGCCAGTAGCGGGCGATGACATCGCCCAGCGCGTAGGCCTCGGCGTGGCCCATGTGGAGGTCGCCCGACGGGTACGGGAACATGTCGAGCACATATTTGCGCGGACGCTTGTCGGCAGGGTCGTCGGTCGCGAACGGCTTCAGTTCGTCCCAGACTGGAAGCCACTTCTCCTGGATCGCGGCGAAGTCGTACTGCGCGCCGTCGGTCGGCGCGCTGGCTGAATCGTGCTCGTGTGCCACGTAACTCTCAATCATCGTGTTGATGGGCCCGTCGACGCTGAAGGTGGCCCGCATTCACCAGCGGGCGACGCCCATCGTCAAGGGTACTAAACGTTCGGCGGCCGCCGTTTGTTGCACGGAACCTCACAGTCGCAGCGCAGCGATGAGCGCCGATGCCTTGACCGCGACCTCGTCGAGCTCCTCCAGCGGTACCGAAAGCGCCGTGATCCCGCCACCTGCCCCGATCGACACGCGCTCCGGTTCGACCACGATACTGCGGATGACCATCGCGAGATCGACGCTTCCGTCGAGGCTCAGGTAGCCGAAGCATCCTGAATAGACCCCGCGCGGACCGCGCTCGAGGTCGTGAAGGATGCGCATGGCGCTGATCTTGGGCGCTCCGGTCATCGAACCGGCGGGGAA
This sequence comes from Leifsonia sp. Ger2509, assembly GCF_055231915.1. Lineage (NCBI taxonomy): Bacteria > Bacillati > Actinomycetota > Actinomycetes > Micrococcales > Microbacteriaceae > Leifsonia > Leifsonia sp. Ger2509. The sequence continues at coordinate 104,202 of NZ_JBUYVB010000003.1, read as the reverse complement.
GCACACAGCGACAGCATCGAGAGGACCTTTGCCCGCCGCGAGGACGCCCTCGACCGTGCTGACCAACTGGTGGACCTGGGCGTAGCTCTCCACGGCGAGAAGGTGGTGCACCTCCACCGATCCGACGACGCAGACGCGCCCCAGATCGTTGCGCATCAGGTCGACGATCATGACGTTCTCCGCGCGCTCCTTGTCGCTCGCTTCGAGCTCCGCGCGGAGGTCGAGATCGCGCGAGACGGTCGCGCCACGCGGCCGTGTTCCTTTGATCGGTTTCGTGCGGATGCGCCGGCCGGGCGTGATCGAGAGGAACTGTTCGGGCGATGCGCTCAGGAGGGCGACGTCACCGAACCGGACGAGCCCGCCGTGATGGGTCGGGCTCGACGCGCGCAGCCGGCGATACACCTCGACCGGGTCGACCGCCGTTTCGATCGTCGCTTCGTTCGTCAGGCACAGCTGGTAGGCGTCCCCCCGGCGGATCGCCTCCTGGCATGCGCCGATCAGCTCCAGGTAGCGGGTGTTGTCGTGTCGCCACCGCAGTCGCCCCCCTACAGACCGTGGCCCGGTCGGCGGGGTGTCCGCGTCGCGCAGAGGCCCGGTGGATGCGCGGAGCGACTGACGCAGTCCGCGTGCCCACTCCGCTGCCCCGCCGCGGTCGAGCGCGATCAGTTCCACCGACCGCGCGGAGTGGTCGAACACGATGGCGCGTTCGACGAACAGCATCGCAGCGTCGGGGATGCGCGTCGGCGAGACCGGTATGCCGTTGGCCGCCGCGCCGTACTCGTACCCGAGCCAGCCGAGCCAGCCGAGGCTGAACTCGGTCGCCTGCGGATGGCGTGCGACGAGATCGTCGAACTCGCGCAGCGACTCGGCGAGAACGGCCAGGAGGTCGCCGGGGCTCGTCTCTGCGGGCTGCCCCGGGCGCCCGACGGAGACCGTGCCGTCCACCACCGAGGCGGTCGCGAACAGCGAGCCTTCGGTGGCCGCCGCGATCACGGACACGCCCGTCTCGGCATCCGCACCCGCATCCAGCCACACGGCAAACGGTTCCTTCGCGAAGACGCTGAGGAAGACGTCCTCGGGCTCCAGCCATTCGTCGAGCGCAAATCGCAGGATCCGGGTGGCCACCGTACTAGCCTAGAGCGGCTCGGCCCACCGGCGAGCGGCGAGAACACGAACGGAAGGAGGACCGCGATCATGAGCGAGATCTCCGCCATCTTCGACTGGCACGCCGGGTCGCTCCGCCTCCTCGAGGACTGCGAGCTCTTCGCCTCCCGTCTCGAGGTCGCCGACTCGTTTCTCGTGCGCGACGGTCGCGCGCTCGCGATCGGCGTCCATCGGAGCCGATTCATCGAGTCGGCCATGCTGCGCGGGTACCCGGATGAACGCGAACTCGACGCCTTCTACAGCTCTGCGCTCCAGCTCGTTCCGCGCGAAGCCTACTGGTTCCCGAGGCTGGAGGTCTCGTCGCACGAAGGTTCCTTCGGCCTCCACTTCCGGCTTCGGTCCGCACCCGAACTCCAGCGATCGGTGGTCGTAGCGACCCATCACGGACCGGACCCGCGCACTGAGCCCACGGTCAAGGGACCCGACCTGGAGTCCATGCTGCGTCTGCGCCAGGAAGCCCAGCGGTCCGGGGCGCGCGAAGCGGTGATCCTCGACGACGGCCTCGTGTCGGAGGGATCGACGAGCAGCCTCCTGTGGTGGCGCGGCGACACGCTGATGGTTCCCCCTGCCCGGCTGTCGCGCATCCCCAGCGTCACCGCCCGCTCGATCCTCACCATCGCCTCCGCGACCGGTGCCCAGGTCGCGGAGGAGGAGGCGACACCGGATGAGCTCACCGGCTGCGAGGTGTGGGCCGTCAATGCGCTGCACGGTATCCGAGTGGTCGAGGGCTGGATCGACGGTCCCGCCGTCGACGCCGGCGGACATCAGGCCGTTCGCTGGCGCCCTCGGCTCACGGCGCTGGCGCGTCCTCTGGACTGAGCTGCTCCAGCAGGCCGTGCTCAATCCGGACCCGCCGGTCGATGAGATCCGCCGCAACGGCAACGTGCGAGATCAGGATGACCGCGGTCCCCGACTCCGCGGCAACCGTGACGATGTCGCGTACGATCCGGTCGGCGACATCCACGTCCACGTTGGCCGTCGGTTCGTCGGCGATCAGCACGGAGACATCGGCGAGGAGCGCCCTGGCGAGCGCGATGCGCTGCGCCTGGCCGCCGGACACGAGGGCTCCGCTCTCACCCACCCGCGCATCCAGACCGCCGCGTTCGCGCAACCAGCTGTCCAGCCCGACGCGCGCGAGCACCGCTTCGAGCTCGGGGTCGGTCGCGGTATCCCGCGCGAAGAGCAGGTTCTGCCGGATGTCCGAGTCGAAGAGGTACGGCTGCTGTTCGCACAGTCCGACGATCGTTCGGACGTCGTCCTGTGCCAGGTCGCGCGCCTCGACACCACCGAGGCGGTAGCTGCCGCTGTAGTCGATGAAACGGGTGAGCACGTGGGCCAGCGCCGTCTTGCCTGAACCCGTCGGCCCCTCGATCACCAGTCGTTCGCCCCGGGCGAGTTCGAGGCTGACGCCGCTGAGGACGTCAGGCTTCTCGCCGGGCCAGTGCGCCGAGACTCCGTCGAGCACGAGGACGGGTTCGTCGTCGGAGAGTGCTTCGAGCGGCGTGGGCTGTGGCCCATCCACCGGGATGCCCGCCGGAACCACCTCGGGCACCGTCTGCGCGATGCGCGCGGCGCTCGCCATGACCTGCCGACGCGCACTGAGCGCGAGCGGTACCGCAGCGAAGATGTCGAAGATCGCGAGCGGCACGAGGGCGAGCACGGCGAGGGTCGGCGCGTCGATCGTGTGCGCGCCGAGCGCAGGGACGCCCACGAGGAGGGCGCCGACCGTGGCCCCGCCCGCGAGCACGGACACGACCCCGGCCGTCAGTGCAGCTCCCGACGCACGCGAGCGGGTGGCGCGGGTGAGCCGCACGCCTGCCGCATGGGCCGAATCGGTCGAGGCGGTGAGCGCGCCGAACGCTGCGAGCACCGGGAGGTTGGTCATCAGCTCGAGAACGCGATCGTTGAGCTCCGCACGCAGGGGCGACAGCCTCCGTTCGGCCGTGGAGGCCAGTGACCCGTTGACGAGGGTGCCGAGGAGGCCGGCGAGGAGCAGCGCCACGGCGAGGACGACGCCGGCGACCGGGAGCAGGATCGCGACCCCGACGACGGTCACGATCGAGATGGTTCCCGCGGTGACCAGCGGCTGCACCACCCGCAGCGACCGGTTCTGGAGTTCATCCACGTCATCGGCCAGGGCCGAGAGGAGTTCCCCGCGTCGCGTGGTGCCCAGACCGTCCGGAGCGAGGGGCACGAGCGCGTCGACCATACCCGCGCGGATGGTCGCGAGCTGGTGGAACGCGGCATCGTGCCCGACGAGCCGTTCGAGGTAACGGAAGAACGCCCGCCCGAGCGCGAAGGCCCTGACGCCGACGACGGCGACCGAGATGTAGATCAGGGACGGCTGTTCGGATGCGCGGGTGATAAGCCACGCAGAGACAGCCAGCAGGGCGACCGCCGAACCTGCGCTGAGGACACCCAGGGCGACAGCGGGCCAGAACCTCCGCAAGGGAGGCTGCGACCCGCGCAGGATGGAGCGGACGCGTGCGTCAGGCATGGGTCAGCTCCCCCACCGGAACGACGGCGTGGGCCGCCGCGATCACGGCCGCTCGGTGACTGACGACGATGACCGTGCGCCCCTCGGCCGCGAACTCCCGGAGTCGGAGGATGAGGCGCGCTTCGGTCGGATCATCGAGAGCGGATGTCGGCTCGTCGAGCACGAGCACAGGACAGTCGCGCTCGATCATCCGGTGGATCGCGCGTGCGATGGCGACGCGCTGGGCCTGCCCGCCCGACAGCCCCGTTCCACCGACCCCCAGCACTGTCGACGGTGAGATCTCTTCTGCAGCAGCCGCCCTCAAAGCCGCAGTGACGCGCTCGTCGCTGTACTGGTCGGTCCCGAGCGACACGTTGTCGGCGACTGTCCCCCCTACGAGACCCGGCCGTTGCCCGGACCACGCGATCAGCCGGCGCGTGTCCGCTCCGGCGGCGGGATGCGCATCCGCGCCGAGACGGATGTCCCCCTCGAACGGCGTGAAGCCGAGCAGGGCGGCGACCAGGCTCGACTTGCCTGCACCGCTCGGGCCGGCCAGGACGGTCACGGTGCCCGGTTCGAATCGAGCTCCGAAGGCGCGCACTCCTGTTGTGCCCCCGTAGTCGATCGAGACCGCATCCATGACCACCGTTCCAGGCGTCAGGGACCCGTCCACCCACGGCACCCGGCGCGCATCCCCCGCGCCCGCTGCGCGGTCCTCGTCGAGAATGGAGAAGGCGCTCTCCGCGGCGGCGATTCCCTCGGTCGCTGCGTGATAGCTGGTGCCGATGCCGCGTACCGGAAGGAAAGCCTCCGGCGCCAGGAGGAGGACGAAGAGGCCGACGGCGAGGTTCAGGTCGCCGGACAGCAGGCGCAGCCCGACCTCGACCGCCACGATCGCGACCGCCAGGCTGGCCCCGAGCTCCAGGACGAATCCACTGAGGAACGAGACGCGCAGGACCTTCATGGTCCGCACGCGATACTCCTCGCTGATGGCCCTGATCCGACCGGCCTGCCGGTGTTGTCGTCCGAAAAGCTTGAGGGTGGATAGGCCGTTGACGATGTCGAGGAACGCACGCGAGAGTCTGCCGAGCGTCTCCCACTGGCGCTGCTGGGCGCTCTGCGTCGCCCATCCCACCAGCACCATGAACAGCGGGATCAGAGGAAGCGTCACGATGACGATCACGCCGCTCAACGGATCGCTGACCAGCATGACCACGACGATGAGCGGCGTCGCCACCGCTGTCATGACCAGTTGGGGAAGATAGCGGCCGAAGTATCCGTCGAGGGCCTCGAGACCACGACCGACGGTCAGCGTCACTTCTGCTGTGCTTCGCGACGCCAGCCACGACGGGCCCAGTCGACCGATCGCGGCGAGCAGTGCTGTGCGCAGCTGGCGGATCGATTCCGCGCCGCCCCTGCTCGCCGTGCGGTCGGCCAGCCAGAGAACCAGGCCGCGCACCACGACGACCGCCACGAGAGCGGCAAGCGGGCCACTGAGTTCGTCGACGCCATCACCCGCGATCGCGCGCACCACCACCTGCGTGACGAGCCACGCGAACGCGACGATGCAGGCCGCCTGCGCGAGCGCGAGGAGGGCGCCGGCGGCGAGCATGGTGCGCGCCGCCGACGCGTAGGCGAGAAGCCGCCGATCAAGAGGTCGCATGTGCTCAGCCGGCCACGGTCTCCGTGTGGTCGGACGGGATGCTCGTCCGGGACAGCCGTTTGCGGAACGTCCAATACGTCCAGCTCTGGTACAGGATCACCAGCGGCAGGAAGATCAACGCCGTCCAGCTCATCACCGTGAGGGTGTACGGCGTGCTCGACGCGTTCGCGATCGTCAGACTGTTGGCGGGATCCGTCGCCGGCATGACGTTCGGGAACAGATTCGCGAACAGCGAGACCACCGCGAGAGCGATCGTCAGCGCCATGAAGAGGAACGACACGCCCTCCGCACCGCGCAGATTGGCCACCCACGCGAGGACGAGGGACACGGCGGCGAGGAGCGCGAGGATCACGAATGCGACACTCGGGTGCGCAATGCCCGTCCACAGCAGGAAGGCGGCCGCGACGACGATCGCGAGGAGCCCTGCGCGGCCGGCCAGCTTGGTGGCGCGTCGCCGGATGTCGCCCTCGGTCTTCAGGGAGATGAAGACCACTCCGTGGGTGAAGAACAGCAGAAGCGTCGTCAGGCCGCCGAGCAGAGCGTACGGGTTGAGAAGGTCGAAGAGGGTACCCGTGTAGTTGTGGTGCGCGTCGAGCGCGACCCCCTGCACGATGTTGGCGAAGGCGACACCCCAGAGGAGAGCGGGAACCGCCGACCCCACGATGATCATCCCGTCGAACCACGCCTTCCACCGCGAGTCCGGCCGCTGGTGACGGTACTCGAACGAGACCCCGCGGACGATCAGGGCGAGGAGGATGAGCAGGAGGGCCAGGTAGAACCCGCTGAACAACGTCGCATACCACTCCGGGAACGCCGCGAAGAGGCAGGCGCCGGCCACGATCACCCAGGTCTCGTTGAGATCCCAGACGGGTCCGATCGTGTTGATCATCACGCGTCGATCGACGTCGTCCTTTCCGAGGAAGGGCAGGGCCATCCCGACGCCGAAATCGAAACCGTCGAGGACGAAGTAGCCGACGAAGAGACCGGCGACGATCCAGAACCAGAGAATTGTCAGATCCATCACGCGCTCCTAGTACACCGTTGCCAGCGGGGCGATCTCGCCCGATTCGTCTGTGTGATCCTCGATCGGATCGGGACCCTTCTGCGCCGCCCGTTTGATCAGCCGGAACTCGACGACCGCGAGGATTCCGTAGATCAGCGTGAACGCGATGAGCGAGATGAGCACGGTGAGGCCTGTCACATTCGGCGAGACCCCGTCGCTCGTCTTCATCAGACTGAAGACGATCCACGGTTGACGGCCCATCTCCGTGAAGACCCAGCCCATGATCATGGCGCCGAGAGACAGCGGGAACGCCCAGATGGCCACTTTCCAGATCCAGACGCGTTGTGGGGAACGGCCCTTCCGTGTCACCCACAGGCCACCGATCGCGACCGCGACGTGCAGGAGACCGAGGCCGATCATCCAGCGGAACGCCCAGTACGTGACCCAGATGATCGGGGTGTAGTCGCCCGGCCCGTAGAGCTGGACGTACTGCGCCTGCAGCTGGTTGATCCCTTCGACGGTGCCATCGAACGTGTGGGTCGAGAGGAACGACAACAGGTACGGGATGCGGATCGAGAACAGTTCATGGACGCCGTCCGGCGTGCCCCACGTGAAGATCGAGAACGAGGCATCCGCGCCGGTTGCCGTGTGGTAGAGCGCCTCTGCGGCCGCCATCTTCATGGGTTGCGTCTCGACCATCACCAGTGCCAGTTGGTCCCCGGTGAGCACAGTCAGGACACCGGCTACGACCATCGTCCACAGCCCGAACCTGAGCGCGGGGCGCATGGTGTCGACGTTGCGGCCGCGGGACAGATGCCACGCCGCGACCGTGATCACGAGTCCGGCCGCCACCATGAAGCACGCGACGAGCGTGTGCGGGAAGGCGGCCAGCGCGACCTTGTTCGTCAGCAGGGCCCAGATGTCGGTCAGCTCGGCGCGGCCCCGCGACCGGTTGAGAGTGAAGCCGACGGGCCACTGCATGAACGCGTTGGCGGCGATGATGAAGTAGGCAGAGAGGATCGAACCGATGGCGGTCGCCCAGATGGTGGCGAGGTGAAGGCCACGCGGCAACCGGTTCCAGCCGAAGATCCACAGGCCGATGAACGTCGCTTCGAGGAAGAAGGCGAGAATCCCCTCGAGCGCGAGCGGCGCGCCGAAGACGTCGCCGACGAAGCGCGAGTAGCTGGACCAGTTCATACCGAACTGGAACTCCTGGACGATCCCGGTCACGACACCCATCGCGAAGTTGATCAGGAAGATCTTGCCGAAGAAATGCGTCAACTGCAGGTAGTGCACCTTGCCGGTGCGGTACCAGGCGGTCTGGAAGATGGCCACCGTCGAGGCCATCCCGATCGTGATCGGAACGAACAGAAAATGGTAGATGGTGGTCAGGCCGAACTGCCAGCGAGCCAGCAGCAGGGCGTCCAATGCATCGTTCACACCGCACTCCTCAGGAACGCGACCGAATCTCGGCCGCATCATCGACAGAGCTTCCGGGCAGGATGGTCATTCCTGTGGAGGCGGGCGCTTGTGGCGCCCTCCTCCAACCTAGCAACGCTCGCACAGTCGCGGCCAATCGACCGGGTGTCAGGATGCCAGTACCATCGTGTCCATGCCGAAGAAAGGGCCGTACGCCAAGGGCCTCGCCAAGCGCGAGGAGATCCTGACGACCGCCCTCGAGGTGTTCGCCGAGCGCGGCTACCGCCGGGCGTCTCTCCGGGAGATCGCCGAAGCGGTCGGACTCAGCCAGGCAGGACTCCTGCACCACTTCAGTTCGAAAGAGGAGCTCTTCGCCGAAGTGCTCCGCAAACGCGACGAAGCCGACCTGAATTCGTCGGTCGACCGCAGCGACCCCTTCCAGGGGATCATCGACGCGATGCGCCATAACGCCGAAGTTCCCGGCCTCGTGCACCTCTACGCGACGATCTCAGCGGAAGCCGCTGACGATGGCCATCCGGGCCACGACTACTTCGTCCAGCGCTACCAGTTCTTCATCGATGAGCTCGCCCGGTACATCGCGGGCGCTCAGGAGACCGGCGAGTTCGACCCCACGCTGGACGCCCGCGAAGTGGCGCGGCTCACGATCGCGGTCGCCGACGGCATGCAGGTGCAGTGGATGCTCGACGAGACCGCCGACATGGCTGGCGCTCTCGAATACTTCCGGATGCTGATCCGGCGGCTGCGGCCCGAGTCGGCCGAGTAGACCATGCGAATCGCAGGCGGCGACCCGCATGGTCCGGATCGCCGCCTGCGCCGTTCGAACGATCAGCTGAGGTTGTGGTCGCTGAGCCACTTCTTCGCTGCGTCGGCCGGGGAGACCTTCTGGGCACCCTGGTTCTCGCTGTTCAGTTCGATCAGGTCAGCGGTGGTCAGGGCCGCGGACACCTTGTTCAGGACGTCCTTGACCGTGCTGGTCACCTTCTTCGAGTTGATCAGCGGCAGCACGTTCTGGGCGAGGATCATGTGCTTCGGGTCAGCGAGCGTCACGAAGCCGTTGTCCTTGATGGCGGGCGTCGTCGTGTAGATGTCGGCCAGCTGCACGGACCCATCCTTCAGCGCGGCGACGGTGGCGGGGCCGCCGCTGTCGTTGATCGGCTTGAGCGCGGCCGTCACGCCGTACTGGCTCTTCAGCCCGGGAATCCCGTATGGCCGCGTTGCGAACTCAGGGTTGCCTGCGACGGTGAGCGCAACCTTCGCGGCCGCAAGATCGGCGAGGCTCTTGACGTTGTATTTGTCGGAGAACGCCTTGGTCACGTTGTACGAGTCGGCGTCCTGCGCCTGCGACTGGTCGAGGACCTCGAAACCGGCCGGGAGTGCCGTCTTGAGCGCCGCAAACACGTCGTCACTGGACTGCGCCGTGGCCGTCTTGTCGTAGAACTGGAGCAGATTTCCGCTGTACTCCGGAATCAGGTCGATCGACCCGTCCTTGAGCGCTGCGAGGTAGACATCGCGCTGGCCGATGCTGAGATTGCGGTTGACCTTGACCCCCTTCGCCTCGAGGGCCTGGGCGTAGATCTCGGCGACGATCTGGGATTCGCCGAACGCTGCGGATCCGACCGTGATGGTGCCAGCGGAGCTCGAGGAGGTGCTGCCGCTGTCAAGCGCATTACCGGACGAGCAGGCGCTGAGGGCGAGCAACGCCCCCGCGGCGAGCACGCCTGCGGCGATGCGGCCTCTTCTTGATGCAAACATGATTCTTCCTATTCTCTTTCTCTACTCGGTGGTGCTTTCCTGGATGGGCACACCTACCACCGCGCGAGGACGCGAGGTCTTCACACGGACATCTGCGACGCGGGAGACGATGACCCCGCGTGGGACGACGAGGCGCTGGATGATCGCGAAGACCCCGTCGGTGATGAGCGCGAGGACCACGACCAGGATCGACCCCGCGAGCATCTCGTCGTATGCGCGAACGGACAGTCCGTCGATCAGGTATCGGCCGAGACCGCCGACGGGCAGGAATGCTGCGACAGTCCACGTGGCGATGACCTGGAGCATCGCGGACCGGAGTCCCCCGATCATGAGCGGGAGCGCGAGCGGCAGTTCGACCTTGCCGAGGATCTGGAATTCGGTCATGCCCATTGCGCGCGCGGCATCGACCGTGCCCTTGTCCACCGCATCGACGCCGGCGTACGCCCCGGCGAGCACCGGCGGGATCGCGAGGATGGTGAGGGCGATTAGGGGCGACGTGATGTCGAGGCCGCCGAGCTCGAGTGCGAGGAAGACGACCAGTCCGAGCGTGGGGATCGCGCGTAGCGCGCCGGAGATCGAGACAGCGATCCCGCGACCGCGCCCCGTGTGCCCGATGGCGAGCCCGATCGGGATGGCGATGACGGCCGCGATGAGCAGGGTCAGGCCGGAATACCAGATGTGCTCCCACATCCGTGTCGGAATCCCGTCGGGCCCGACCCAGTGGGCCGGGTCTCCCAGCCAGGCGAAAGCGGCGACGAAGTTGATCATGCTTCCGTCACCAGCCTCAGCTGCTGTCGGCGGGCGGCCCGGCGGCCGCGGCGGTCGATCCGGGTCCACGGCATCAGGAAGCGACCGGCGAGAAGGAGAATGCCGTCGAACACGAAAGCAATCGCCATCACCGCGAGGATGCCGACCACGACTTCTTCGGGGAAGGACCGCTGGTACCCGTCGATGAAGAGGTTGCCGAGGTTGTTGACGCCGATCAGGGAGCCGACACTCACAAGGCTGACGGTACTCACCGAGACCACACGGAGGCCGGCCAGCAGCACGGGGCCGGCCAGCGGCAGTTCGACGGTCCAGAATCGGCGCCACGCCGAGAATCCGACAGCCGTCGCCGATTGCAGAACGTCGCCGGGAACCGATCCGAGCGCGTCGGCCGTCGTTCGCACCATCAGCGCCAGCGCGTAGATGGTGAGCGCGACGATCACGTTGACCGGGTTCAGGATCTTCGTGCCGATCAGGGAAGGCATGGCGATGAAGAGCGGGAGGGACGGGATCGTGTAGAGAATGCCGCCGATGGTCAGGAGGGTGCCCCTGGTCGCGTGGTACCGGTTGGCCACCCAGCCGATCGGAAGCGAGATGAGGAAGCCGAAGACGATCGGCGGAATGCTCAGACCGATATGGGCGACGGTGAGCTGCCAGACCTGGCCGTAGTCGATGAGGCCGAAATTCGACCACAACCAGCTCACGGCGCTTCCTCACCCTGCGCCGGAGCACCCGCGCCCTGAAGGGTCACGGCCTTTGCTTCGTGGGTGGATGCGCCGGAGAGCACGCCTGCTGTGCGTCCGTCGCTGTCGACCAACACTTCGCCGGCCGGCGTCTGCTCGATGTGGAGCGCCCGCTTGCCCCGTTCGGCGCCGACGAACGTCGCGACGAAGTCGTCGGCGGGATTACTGAGGATCTCGGCCGGGGTGCCCTTCTGCGCCACGATTCCGCCTGTGCGGAAGATGACCACCTGCTCGCCGAGCAGGAACGCCTCGTCGATGTCGTGGGTCACGAAGACGACCGTCTTGTCGAGTTCGCGCTGCAGGTGGAGGAGCTCCTGCTGCAGGTCGTCGCGAACGATCGGGTCGACCGCGCCGAACGGCTCATCCATCAGCAGGATGTTCGGATCGACCGCAAGGCCGCGCGCAACTCCGACACGTTGCTGCTGGCCGCCCGAGAGCTGGCTGGGGTATTTGTCGGCGAGAGAGCGGTCGAGCCCGACAGTGTCCATCAGGCCGAGTGCGTTCTCGCGGGCGACGCGCTTCTTGACACCGCGCAGCAGAGGGACGGTCGCAATATTGTCGACGACTTTGCGGTGCGGGAGAAGGCCGGAGTTCTGCATCACGTAACCGATGCCGCGCCGCAGGTGAACGGGCGCGAGCGTCGAGATGTCTTCGCCGTCGATCTCGATCGTGCCGCTCGTAGGGTCGACCATGCGGTTGATCATGCGGAGGATCGTCGTCTTGCCGCTGCCGGACGAGCCGACCAGCACCGTGATCTTGCGCGAAGGGATGACGAGCGAGAAGTCACGGACCGCCACAGTCCCGTCGGGGAACTGCTTGGTCACCGATCGGAACTCGATCATCTTTGCGGCTCATTCCTCGAGAAGTCTTCGGATCAACACGTGCCAGATGTTCAACCCAAACACCATTCGGAGCGTTTGGCAAAGACGGATTGCAATTTGTGAAGATGATCTTCAGCTATCACAGACCGTCTCGCCGCGCGTGTCTTCAGGAGAAACGCTGCCGCAGGCCACCGACATTCCCGCCGTATCGCGTGTGATCAGGACCGACTCAGGAGACCGCGCTCTCGTCGTAGCGCTTCGCGAGGTATTCACGGATGACCACGCGTGCTTCGTCGATGAACCGCTCGTCCCCCTTCGGATCGAGAAGGAAAGCCCGCGTGATCAGCGAATCAGCGATCTCGACGGCGACTTCGAGCCGGAAGTTTAGCTGTTCCCCCGCAGGCAGCCCGAACTCCTCAGCGAGGATGTCCGCGAACCGGTGCGCGAAGAAGTCGTCGACGAATCCTGGCTCGGCCGGTGCGGCCTGGCGCTGCGCGTCGGTGAACCGGATGATGCGGAAGCCAGGCTCGGTGCGGAACATATCGACGAACGCGTCGATGGCGCACTCCATCGCGTCCCACCAGTGGTCGGGCGATGCCTTGTGGATCCGGTCCACAACCGCGTTGCGATAGCGCTGCAACGCCCGGTCGCGCAACGCCTGGAGGAGAACGATCCGGTCGGGGAAGTATCGGTAGACGGTTCCGATGGACGCATCCGCCCGCTCCGCCACCATCGCGGTCGTGAGACGGTCGAATCCGATCTCGTCGACGACGTCGGCCGCCGCATCGAGGAGCGCATCGATTCGCGCTGCACTGCGCTCCTGGATGGGCTCGGTACGAACGAGAGGTACTCCCGACTGGCTCTGGCTGGTCGCGAGATCATTGATGGGCACTAGGGCAACTCCTTCTTTCCTGCATGTCCACAATACGGCGCTACGGGTCCCCAGCCCTGCGACGGGTGGGCCGTCGCGTTGATTGGATCATAAACCGGGAATCCCTCATTTTTGCTGTAAAGCTTGTGGCGCGCCGCAGGAAGGTGGCCGGAGTCGGAGCACTTCGCGCCCGCCGCCGCGTCCGGAAAGCCGGCCCGTTCATGAGAAACTGGCACATATGGCCCGTTCACCCGTGAATCGCGGCGCGAGCGTCGAGCCCATCATGCATCGCGCCGCGCGCATCGAGGACGCCTTCCATGATTTTCGTGCGAAGCGCGCGCGCAAGCGTGGTTTTCTCTCCACGGTTCTTCCGTACACCGGTTACGGCGCACCCACCTGGGCGCGCATCCTCGGGCGTGTCGTCCTCGCGGGCGAACCGCGCCCCGGTAGCCGGGCGGAGCGCGCGAACCGCAGGCGCGAGGAGAGCATCCGGGGCTGGCGGTCGTTCATCAGCGTCCCCGTCAACGATGTGACGGTCTCCATCGAGATCGAGGGGATGACGCACGAGGTCCGGCCCGACCGCGGCGGGGTCATCGACACCGTCATCCCTGTCCAGCTCACGCCGGGATGGCACACCGTCCGCATGTACACGGCGGATTCCAGAGGCGCCGTCGAGTCGCCCGTCTTCATCGTCGACCCGTCCGCGAGGTTCGGCGTCATCTCCGACATCGACGACACCGTGATGGTCACCGCCCTCCCACGCCCCCTCCTGGCCTTCTGGAACACCTTCGTCCTCGACGAGCACGCCCGCGTGCCGACACCGGGGATGGCGGTGCTTCTCGAGCGACTCGCAGCAACCCACCCGGGGACGCCCGTCATCTACCTGTCGACCGGCGCCTGGAACGTCGCGCCGACGATCAAGCGTTTCCTCTCCCGGAACCTGTTCCCCGCCGGCGCGCTGCTGCTGACCGACTGGGGTCCGACTCACGACCGCTGGTTCCGGAGCGGTCGCGAGCACAAGGAGTCCAGCCTGGTGAGGCTGGCGAGCGAGTTCCCCGGCCTGCGCTGGCTTCTGGTCGGCGACGACGGGCAGCACGACGAGATCATCTACGGCGAGTTCACGACGAAACATCCCGAGAGCGTCTCCGCCGTCGCGATCCGGCAGCTCTCGACAGGTGAGGCCGTCCTGGCCGGTGGCCGTTCCAAGGCCGAGAAGCACTCGGAGACGAGCGGCGTTCCGTGGGTGTACTCCCCCGACGGCGCAGGGCTCAGCGATCAGCTCAGCGAGCTCGGCATCCTGACCTGACGCAGCACCGGTGTCGGCGGTGCCCGGCATACTGATGCCATGCCGACGCACGCCGGGTACGCCGACCTTCTCCGATTCCGTCAGGCCGCCCAGGCCCTGACCGACCCGCTCGAATCACCGACCGCCGTCGCCGAGCGGATGCTCGCAGTGCAGGCGCAGGACTTCGCGGCGGCCTGTTGGGCGCTCGGAGTCCGTTCCCTCGGTGTGACGCAGGCCGATGTCATCGGCGCGCTCGAGCGGGGCGAGATCGTGCGCTCCTGGCCGATGCGCGGGACCCTGCATTTCGTCCCGGCCCGGGAGCTCGGGTGGATGCTGAGCCTCACGACGCGGCGGATGCTCGCCGGCCTCACGCTCCGTCACCGGCAGCTCGAGCTCGAGGAGGCCGATTTCGCACACGCGCGCGACGTCGTGGTGAAGGACCTGGAGGGAGGGCGCGCGCTCGGCCGAACCGAGCTGATGGAGCTGTGGGAGAGCCACCGCATCCGTACCACCGGACAGCGCGGGTACCACCTCATCTACTATCTGTCGCAGACCGGAGTGCTCTGCTGGGGGCCGCCTCACGGCACCCAGCAGTCGCTCGTCCTCCTGGCGGAGTGGGCTCCCGACCAGCGGCAGCTCGACGAGGATGAGGCGCACGCGGAGTTCCTGCTGCGCTACCTGGTCGGGCACGGCCCGGCGACGCTCAAGGACTACGTCTGGTGGACGAAGGGGACGATGGCGGGTGCGAAGACCGGGCTCGCGCTGATCCGTGATCGGCTCACGTCGTTCGACATCGACGCGACGACCTACTGGATGACGACGGAGCTCGCGGATTCGGCACCGCCTGCGCGCCGAGCGGTCCACCTGCTGCCCGGTTTCGACGAGTACCTCCTCGGCTATCAGGATCGCAGCCCTGTGCTCGCGCCGGAGTTCGCCGAGCGGGTGGTCCCGGGCTTGAACGGCATCTTCAAACCGCTCGTCCTCTCCCGGGGTCGTGTCGCCGGAACCTGGCGGCGCGCCGCCAACGGCTCGCGCGTCGCGATCGAGGCCGAGCCGTTCGACCGGTTCACGGCGACCGAGACGTCCGGCGTTGCGACGAGTGTCCGCCGCTACGGCCGATTCCTCGGGCTGCGCGGGGAGGTCGCAGCACCGAAGTAGCCTTGAGTCGTGCGACTGCCAACGAACCTGCGAGCATCGGCGCGCATCCCTCTGCTCCAGGTGGCGAAGACGGCCGTCGCCATGATCCTCGCGTGGCTCATCGCCGGCGCGTTCCTGCCGACGCAGTTGCCGATCTTCGCCGCGATCGCGGCCCTCCTGGTCGTGCAGCCGAGCGTCAACCAGTCGATCGGGCGCGCCATCGAGCGCAGCATCGGCGTCATCGTCGGAGTGGCGATCGCCTATGCTGTCGGGCTCCTGTTCGGCACGACGAGCTGGATCGTTCTCCTCGCCGTCGTGGCGGCGATCTTCCTCTCGTGGGCGCTTAAGCTCACGCCGGGCACCGCGAACCAGGTGCCGATCACGGCGATGCTGGTGCTGGCGATCGGCGCGGCCTCGCCTGGGTACGCCTTCGTCCGCATCATCGAGACGGTGATCGGGGCCATCATCGGCGTCATCGTGAACATCGCGATCGTCCCTCCTGTACTCATCGGGCCTGCGCGAACGTCGGTCAACGGTCTCGGAAACGAGGCCGCCGCGACACTCGACCGGCTCGCAGCGGCGTTGACCACGCCGCAGTCGCAGGCTCTGCTGGACGAACTGCTCATCACGGCTCGGCTGCTGCGGCCGATGCAGGCGAAATCGGAGGCGGCCCTGGAACAGGCGCGTGAGAGCCTCACCCTGAATCCCCGCCAATCGCGCCACCGGCGGGATCTCGACGCAGTCGACGCATTCTTCCGCCGGCTCGGTCCAGTGATCACCCGCACGTTGGGCATGACGCGCGCCTTCCACGACCGTTACGACGACAGCATCTCGCGGGAGCCGACCGTGCAAGCGATCGCCGATGAGCTCAACCGGGCGTCGCACGACCTCAGGCTGCTGTCGAGGGAGCCGGGCGACGTGCCGTCGGAGCCGGACACGGTCACCGCCGATATCCCCGTGCTCACCGCTCCCTTATCGGTCGCGGCACCCAACTCCCGGCATTGGGTGCTCATCGGTTCGCTCGTCGAGGATCTGCGCCGCATCCACGACGAGATCACCGGCGACGACGCCTCCTGAGACGAACTCAGGGGCCCCGAAAGTGCGGGACCCCTGAGAGAAGAAGTGTAATGCGGAGGACTAGTCCTGGGCGAGGACCGCCTGGAGCTCCAGCGTGATCGTGACCTTGTCGCCGAGCAGCATGCCGCCCGTCTCGAGGGCGGCATTGTAGGTGAGGCCGAAGTCCTCGCGGTTGATCTCGGTCTTGGCGGTCGCGCCCGCCTTGTAGTTGCCGTACGGGTCCTGGCCGAACCCACCGAAGTCGAAGTCGAAGGTGACCGGCTTGGTGACGCCCTTGATCGTCAGGTCGCCGTCGACGAGGAAGTCGCCGCCCTCGACGCGGACTCCGGTCGAGACGAAGTCGATGGTCGGGTGCTCCTCAGCGAGGAAGAAGTCGCCGGTCCGCAGGTGCGCGTCGCGGTTCTTGTCCTTCGTGTTCACCGAAGCGACCTCGGCCTTGGCGCTCACGGACGACTCGAGCGGGTTCTCGGCGGTCACGAAGGTCGCGTCGAAGTTCTCGAACACACCCTTGACCTTGCTGATCATGAGGTGGCGGATGCTGAAGCCGACCTCGCTGTGCGAGGGGTCGATGGTCCAGGTGCCGGCCTTGTATCCGGGAATGGTGACGTTTTCGGACATAGTGATCTCCTGTGGTTGACTCGGTGGGAGTGTCGGACTTTCTCGTCCGATCTATGCAAGCGCATAGATCGCGGGCTTATTCCGAATTCGCCGAATTTCTTCGGATCAGTCGCCGCGGACCGCGAGAGATCGGCGCAGTTCGAGCAGTTTCCGCGCATCCGCGTCGATTTGCGCGAGGGGAATCCGCCCCGTGTCCACCGCCGCGACCACGGAGTCGATCACATGGCCCGGATCGACGCCGTCCTCGCCGGCGTCCGCCCCGAGGACGAACAGCAGCATCGTGTTCCCTGCCACCAGCGCACGAACCGCATTCTCCCCCGGGTCCTGGTATTGCGGCACACCCGAATCCTGGAGCATCCGCAGGTCGTCGGTGATCGTCACGCCATCGAACCCGGTCTCGTCGGAGAGGATGCGATGCCACGCACCCGAGAGAGACGCCGGTGCGCTGTCCACCGCGCTGTAGACGAGATGCCCGAACATGACGATGTCGGCCCCGCTGCGCACCCCCGCCGCGAAGGAGGGCTCGTCGCGTTCCCGCCACTGGGCAAGCGAGACGGGGGTCGTCGGGATGGTCAGGTGCGAGTCGGCGTCGACCTCGCCGTGCCCCGGAAAGTGCTTGAGCGTCGAGAGTACCGCGCCCGTCTGGCCGGCCACGGACGCCGCAACCCGACTGCTGGCATCGGCCGGGGTGGTCCCGAGCACCCGGTCGAAGATGAACGAATTCGGATCGGCGGTGACATCGGCGACCGTCCCGAAATCGATGGAGATACCGGCATCCTTCAGCAGTGCGGCGCGGCTCGCGAAGGCAGCGCGGGTCGCCTCCGGTGGCTCGGCCCTCAACTGCTCAGGACCCGGCGCCGTGTCCTCGGGCAGCCGCCTGACGATGCCGCCCTCCTCGTCCGTTGCCGTGAGCACCGGAAGACCGGGATCGGCGCTGATGGCTTTCGTCTCCGCCCGGAGCGCCGGCATCCCCGGCGGGATGTTGTCGCCCATCAGGATGAGCCCGCCCAGCCCGTAGCCGTCGACGAACGCGCGCAGGGCCGCGCCGTCGACACCGGGACGGTGAAGCATGAGAAGGCTCGCCACCTTCTGCCGGAGAGTCATCGACGCGAGGCGGGCGTCCGCGTACGCCTCGATCGGATTCGGCGCTGACCGTTGGGGCGAGCTCGACGAGGTCGGCGACGTGGTCTGCTCGGGGCCGGCTACGCCTGACGATGCGCATCCGGCGAGCATCAGCCCGGCGACAGCCAGGATCGCCGCAGCGCGCTGGACGCGCCTGCGGAGCACTGGGAAGGTCGGATGCGCTGGCATCGTCCGATGGTAACTGCGCTCCCCGGACGGAACCTGCGGATAGGCGGGTCACCGGATCACCCCTTAACGGCACCGCCGAGCCCGGCGCTGCGGAGGAACAGCCCCTGGAAGACGAGGAACAGCCCGATCGGGATGAGCGTAGAGATGGCGAGAGCGGCGAGATACACGTCGAGCTCGATCGCCGCCTGCAGATTCGGCAGGCGGACCGAGAGCGGCTGGATGGCCGGGTCCTGGAGGACGAGCATGGGCCAGAGGTAGTCCTTCCATGCGGCGATGATCGCGAACACGGAGACGACCCCGAGGATCGGCTTCGACATCGGCAGCACGATCGACCAGAACAGGCGGAACGGGCCGGCCCCGTCGGTGCGCGCGGCCTCGAACACCTCGCGAGGCAGGTTGTCGAAGAACCGCTTGACGAGGACGACGTTGAACGCGTTCGCGCCGGCCGGCAACCACACCGCCCAGAACGTGTTGATGAGCGACGTACCCAGCAGCGGCGGGTTCAGGATCGTCAGGTAGAGCGGCACGAGGAGCACGACCGCAGGCACGAACAGCGTCCCGAGGACCAGTCCGTAGATCACGGTGCCGTATTTCGGCCGCAGCACGCTCAGCGCGTAGCCGGCGGTCGTGGCGACGACGATCTGGCACACCCACGAGCCCGCGGCGACCCAGATCGTGTTCACGAACTGGACATCGATGTGCACGGTCGACCATGCCGTCGCGACGATCGACCAGTCTGCACCGTGCGGGAACAGCGCCATCGGCGTCTTGAGCGTGTCGACGGTCGGGGTGATCGCCGACTTGGCCAGCCAGAGCAGGGGGCCGAGGCCGACAATGATGAGGACGACGAGCAGCACGATATGAAGGGTCTGGTTGGTCCAGCGCGTGCTGCGGCTGCGCCAGTCGGACGGCGAAAGGATGCCGCGTTCCGTGCTCTCCTGCACCCGCCTCACGCGTCGCTTACGGCGCGGAGGGCGTGGGGGTCCTCCCGCGATCCCTGAACTCCCGAGCTCGTCGGTCATCAGGTTCATGACCTCGGGCGTGAAATCGGTCGAGGTCGTCAATTCTGGCTCCAGGACTTGGTGAGGCGGAAGTACACGAGGGACAGGACCGCGAGGAAGACGGCGAGCATCAGACTCAGTGCCGTCGCGGCCCCGTAGTTCCCGCCGAGACTGTTCTGGAACGCGTAGCGGTAGATGAGGAGCAGGATGGTCACCGTCGCGTTGACCGGACCGCCAGAGGTGAACAGGAACGGTTCGAGGAACACCTGTGCGGTGCCGATGATCTGCAGGATGAGGGTGATGAGCAGGATGGCGCGCAGCTGCGGCAGCGTCACGTGCCAGATCTTCTTCCAGATGCTGGCGCCGTCCACCTCCGCCGCGTCGTACAGTTCGGGTGACACTCCGGTGAGAGCCGCGAGATAGATGATGATGGTCCCGCCCGCGGCCGCCCACGTCGCCTCGACGACGAGCGACGGCATCGCCTGGGTCGCATCCTGGATCCACGGCTGAGGCGGTATCCCGACCCAGCCGAGGATCGTGTTGAAGACACCGGTCGGGCTCGCGTCGTAGAAGAACTTCCAGAGGAGCACGGCGACGACCGGCGGCACCACGACGGGAAGGTACGCCAGCGCACTGTAGAGGCCCTTCGCCCGCTTGACCTCGCTCATCAGGACGGCCGCGATCAGGGGCACGGGATAGCCGAGGATGAGCGCGAGGAGCGCGAACCAGGCCGTGTTGCCGACCGCGGTCCAGAAGAGCGGGTCGTTGACGACCTGGACGAAATTGTCCCAGCCGACCCAGGTCGGAGCCGAGACGAGGTTCGTGTGCTGGAAGCTCATGATGATCGCCCGGACGATCGGGTACCACGAGAAGACGCCGAAGATCAGGAGCATCGGCAGGAGGAAGACGAGACTGCTGAGGCCGCCCCCTCGCAGCCAGGTGACGGGGGTTCGGCGTCTTCCGACTCCGCGCGAGGTGGTTCTCGGCCGGTCGATGGCTGTCATGGGTGTGCCTTTTCTCTGTTCGGTGCAGGGTTCGCCGAAAGCGGCTGAAGGCTGGCGGAGCGTCGTGCGCCCCGCCAGCCTCGCAGCGACCGGTTACTTGTCTGCGTCGACCAACGCCTGGATGTTGGTGTCGACGGTGGTGAGGAGCTTGTCGATGTCCGCGTTCTTGTCGGTGAGGACGGCCTGGACCACCGAGTCGAGCGCCCCGTAGAGCTCCTGCGTGTGCTTGTTGGGCTCAGGCACGAGGTTCGCGTCGAAGATCTTGTCGGTGAACGGCGCCACGTTCTCGAGCGGGATGTTCACTTCGTCCTTGATCCACGACAGTGTCTGGTCGTACGTCGCCTTGTCGAACACCGGCAAAGTCGGGACCCCGACCGGCTGGTTGGACGCAGCCAGCACCTTCGCGTCGGCCACGGCCTGTTCCTGGTTGAGCAGCTTCTGCATGTAGTAGAAGTCGATCCACTTGACGGCGGCCGCGCGCTGCGCATCCGACGACTTCGGGCTCACCGCTGCGACGTTGCCGCCGACGAGCACGCCGGCGTCGCTGGAGTCGGCCACCGGGAGGATCGTCAGTCCGTAGTTCTTCGGGTCGACGTGGTCCTGCTGCACGAGCGAGGTCAGCACGTCGGAGCCGCTCGGGTACATCGCGAGCTGCCCGGCGCCGAAGGCCTGGTTGATGCCGCTCCAGTCGAGCAGGAAGTTGTGCCCGACCGAATTGTCCTCCCAGCGCATGTCGTGCAGGAACTGCAGCGCTTCCTTCGTCTGCGGATTGTTGGTGGTGACCTTCGTCTTGCCGTCGCTGACGGTCTCCATCCGCCCTCCACGGGTGTAGACCGAGGTGGTCAGTTCCCATCCACCGGTGTTTCCCTTGGTCATCTGCATGTAGCCGGCGACGCCGGGAAGCTTCTGCGAGATGATCTTCGCGTCCTGGCGGACTTCGTCCCAGGTCGTCGGCGGCTTGTTCGGGTCGAGCCCCGCCTTCTGGAAGAGGTCGCGATTGTACGACAGTCCCATCGCGTAGGGGCCGTACGGGATGCCGTAGATCTTGTCGCCGCTCTTGGCCACGGCGAGGATGTTCTCGTTGAACTTGTCCGCGTACGGAAGTTTGTTCACTTCAGCCGTGATGTCCGCGAGCTGGCCCGCCTGCAGCAGCGACTGCGAGTCGGTGAAGGGCACGTTGAACACATCCGGCAGCGTTCCGCCGGCGAGCTGCGTGGCGAACGTGGGGCCCGTCCACTGGTACTCCTTCGACGTGACCACGATGTCGGGGTTCGCCTTCTCGAACTCCTTCACGCGGTCGTCGAACGCCTTGAATGCGGACTTGTCGCTGCCGGGGATCAGGCTAGCAACGGTGATGTGCACCTTGCCGTCGTTGCTGCCGCCACTGCCCGAGCTCGAGCAGCCGGCCAGCAGGCCGACGCCGGCGAGTGTGATCGCAGCGACTGCAGCGACCGTTCTTGGTGACCTCATTGTCGGTTCCTTTCAGAATGTGTTGTATTGCTGATGTGGTTTGTCATCGCTGGTTGGTGCGTTGTGCGCCGCGGCGGGGTTCCGCGGCGCGCTCCGGCGGCTCGTGCTGTGTTCGTAGCCACGCCGTGGAGTCCGGGGGCAGGAGTCCGTGCTGGAGTGGACTGCTGCTGAGCAGGATGGCCGTGTGCTCCGGCAGCGCGACCGGCGCATCCGAGAGATTGGTGACGTTCACGAAGCGGTCGCCACGAGCGAATACGAGCACGTCATCGGCGCTGCCACGCCAGCTGAGCGGACCATCGCCGAGCCCGTCGGTCTTGCGGCGGATGCGCAGGGCCTGCCGGTAGAGCCAGAGCATGGACGCCGGGTCGCTCTGCTGCGCCTCGACGGTGAGGTGCGCCCACGATTCCGGCTGCGGAAGCCACGGTTCGTCGGATGCGCCGGCCGGGCTGAAGCCGAAGGGAGGCTGGATGCCGCGCCACGGCAGCGGCACCCGGCATCCGTCGCGCCCGGGGTCGACCCCGCCCGACCGGAAGTGCATCGGGTCTTCGAGGCGGTCAGCCGGGAGGTCCTCGACCTCGGGCAGACCCAGTTCGTCGCCCTGGTAGATATAGAGAGACCCGGGCAGCGCTGCCGTGAGCAGGGCGGCCGCACGCGCGCGCCGCTCACCGACGGCGAGGTCCGTGGGCGTCCCGACCCTTTTCTTCAGGAAGGCGAACGACGTGTCCTCGCGACCGTACCGGGTGACGGGTCTGGTCACATCGTGGTTGGAGAGTACCCACGTCGATGGCGCATGGACCGGTGCATGGGCTGCCAGCGTCTGGTCGATGGATGCGCGCAGCTCTGCGGCGTTCCAGGGCCGCGCGAGGAAGTCGAAGTTGAACGCCGTGTGGAGTTCATCGGGCCGCAGGTACATGGCGAACCGTTCGATGTCGGGGAGCCAGATCTCTCCGACGAGCACACGGGTGCCCGGGTAGGAGTCTGCGATGGCGCGCCAGCTCCGGTAGATGTCGTGGAGTTCGTCACGGTCCTGGTTCGGATGCTCGCCCGGACCGGGATCCTGCGGCACCTCCGGCAGCGTCGGGTCCTTGACGAGCAGTGCCGCCGAGTCGATGCGCACTCCGGCGACCCCGCGGTCGAACCAGAAACGGAGGATCGCCTCGTGTTCGGCACGGACGTCGGGATGATTCCAGTTCAGGTCGGGCTGCTGGGGCGTGAAGAGGTGCAGGTACCACTCGCCGGGGGTGCCGTCGGGGTCGGTGGTCTGCGTCCAGGTCTCCCCGGAGAAGTTGGAGACCCAGTGGGTGGGCATCCGGTCACCGTCCGGACCTCCGCCGCGGCGGAACCAGAATCGCTCGCGCTCTGGCGAGCCTGGGCCGGCAGCCAGCGCCGCCTGGAACCAGGGGTGCTGGTCGGAGATGTGGTTCGGCACCACGTCGATGACCGTGCGGATGCCGAACTGCAGCGCCTCCTGGATCAGCGCTTCCGCTTCGGCGAGCTGTCCGAATGCCGGGTTGATGGTGCGATAGTCGGCAACGTCGTAGCCGCCGTCGGCGAGCGGGGACTCGTACCACGGCGTGAACCAGATGGCGTCGACTCCGAGGTCGCGGAGGTAGCCGAGATGCTTGCGGACCCCGGCCAGGTCGCCGATGCCGTCGCCGTTTCCGTCCGCGAAGCTCCGGATATAGATCTGGTAGATCACCGCGCTTCGCCACCAGAGCGGGTCGTTCTGCGACGGCACGGCCGTCCGCGCGATCGCGGTCTGCGCCGCGCCTGCGGACGCTGGAGACTCCGGCTGGGCGTCGAGCACGGGAAGATCCACTCGGAGTCCTTGTCAATCGGGCGGCTCCGGATGCTCGGGCTACGAGTGCCGGGTCGACGGGTTCGTTCGGTCGGTGCGACCGCGTCGAACCATCCGGCGCCGTCGTCGAACGCAAACGTAGCGTTATCGACAAATTGATGCAAGAACTAAACAGTACGTAAGTTATTTGCGTACTTTTGCGTTGCGTTGCGGGCGAATCAGCCCACGCGCACGGGCCCGGTCGACCCCCGGACGACCAGCTCGGGCTCGAAGAAGAGTTCATCCGAGGTGGCCGAATCACTCGAGATCTGTCGCAGGAGCAGCTCGATGATCGTGCGTCCCATGGGCTCGATGGGCTGCCGGACCGTCGTGAGCGGCGGCTCCGTGCAGTTCATCAGAGCCGAGTCGTCGTAGCCGATGACGGAGACATCGCCGGGCACAGAGAGCCCCGCCCTCCGCACGGCGCGAATGGCGCCGAGCGCCATCGGATCGCTGGCGCAGACGATCGCCGTGACCCCGGCAGCCAGGAGTCGCGTGGCGGCCGCCTGCCCCGCTTCGAGCGAGTAGAGCGAGTGGACCACGAGCTCGTCCTGGAACGGCAGCCCCCAGCCGGCGACCACCCGCTTCGCGGCCGCGAGCTTGCGCTGCGACGGCACGTGGTCGCGCGGCCCGAGGAGGAGCCCGATCCGCTCGTGACCGAGCTGCCGCAGGTGATTCAGCGCCTGTTCGGTGGCGACCGCGTCGTCGCAGGAGACGGTCGCGAACTCCAGGTCATCCACCGGCGCGTTCACCAGCACCGTCGGTAGATGGAGGTCTGTCAGCCGTGCGTAGTGGTCGTGCGAGGCATCCCGCTGCGCATACGCGCCGCCCACGAAGACCACCCCGGAGACCTGCTGCTGCAGGAGCAGCTCCACATAGTCGGCCTCGGAGATCCCGCCCGCGGTCTGTGTGCAGAGCACCGGCGTGTAGCCGTTCTGCGCGAGCGCGCCGCCGATCACTTCGGCGAATGCGGGAAAGATCGGGTTCTGCAACTCCGGCAGCACGAGGCCGACCAGCCGAGCCCTCTCGCCGCGGAGCTTGCTCGGGCGTTCGTAGCCGAGGATGTCGAGTGCGGTGAGCACTGCCTCCCTCGTGGCGTCGGAGACGCCCGGCTTCTCGTTGAGCACGCGGCTCACGGTCGCTTCGCTCACTCCGACTTTGCGAGCCACCTCGGCCAGACGCTTCGACATGTCTCGATCATACGCAATTCGTTGCAAGATCACGCAAGTTCTTTACAGCTTGGTTGTCACTAGCATGTGACCATGCCGAAAACGGTCCGATCCCTGCTGCTCGCCAGCCACCCGGGTCCGACCGTCGTGGTCACCGCGGTCGCCGGCGTCCTCGGTTTCGGTCTCGCGTACCAACCCGCGCGGCTCATCCTCCTCATGGCGGCCGTGCTGGCCGGCCAGCTGTCGATCGGATGGTCGAACGACTGGATCGACGCCGGTCGCGACGCCGCGGTCCACCGCCCCGACAAACCTGCCGCACAAGGCGCCGTCGCCGTGACTGTCGTGCGCGCTGCGGCGTTCGTCGCAGCAGCCGTCATGGTCGTTCTCTCGTTCCTGCTCGGGCCGCTCGCCGGAATCACGCACATCATCGCCGTCGCCATGGGCTGGGCGTACAATCTCGGTCTCAAGAACACGCCCGTCTCCGTGCTCCCGTATGCGGTGAGTTTCGGGCTGCTCCCCGCGGTCGCGACCCTCGGTCTGCCGGTTCCGCAGTGGCCGGCGCCGTGGGTGATCGTCGTCGGCGCGCTCCTCGGCATCGCCGCGCACTTCACCAACGTGCTTCCCGATCTGGCAGACGACCGCGACACCGGAGTCCGAGGTCTTCCCCATCGGCTCGGGGAACGAGCGTCCGGCTACACCGCGTTCGCCTGCGTGGCGATCGCAACGGTCATCCTGACCTTCGGCCCTGGACCTCATCCCGGACCGGTCCTGCTGGCCGGTCTCGTCATCGGCCTCGCGATCGCGATCGTCGGCGTGGTCCTCGTGACGCGGACCAACACCACGCGGATCCTCATGCGGCTGATCATGGCCTGCGCACTCATCGACGTCGTCATGCTCGCGCTCGCGGGTCAGTCGACCGCGCTCTGAACCTCCGCGCCGTCCTCCCAGTGAACGTACGGCCGGTATGGGACCGAGCGGAAGCCCGCACCCAGCCGGATCGAGCGTACGCTGGGTTTCGCCATGGCAATGGATCGACCAGCTGAGTCGGAACGCGCCGAACAGGTCGGCACGCGGTCCGCAACATCCACGCGCGTCGCCTGGGTCGTTATCCTCTCGCTCACCGGGGCTTTCCACGTGTTCCGCGGTGCTCCCGTCGACGGGCTGATCTTCCTCGGCGGTGCCCTGGTGGTCGCCGCGGATGCGTTCGGCTGGCTTCGACTCCGCATCCTGAACCGCGAACGGCACCCCCGGCGGATTCTCCTGGTGGTGCTGATGGCGGTGCTGCTTCTCGCGCTCGCGCTCGCTCCGCTCTACGGAGGCGTCGACACGGTCGTCGTCGTGGCGATCGGCGTCGCGCTCATGCCGATCGTCTGGCCACAGCCCGGGGTCCCGGCGCCTCGGGCCCGTCCCGATGCGGTGCGCCGCGCCGCGGTCGCGTGGTCCGTCATCGCGGTCACCAGTGCGGCTTGGGAGATCGGCGCCTATTTCATGAGCCGACCGTCGCTGGCGGCCGAATACGCCTTCCCGCCGCTCTCCGACCTCATCGATCCGATCGTCGCCTCACCGATAGGACGGGCCGTGCTCATCGCGCTCTGGCTCGCCGGCGGCTATGCGCTGATCAAACGCGGGAGGGCCGCATGAGCCGGATCGTCACCATCGCAGGATTCGTCGCCTGCGGCGTCGCCATGCTGGTCCTGGTGCTGACCTCGCGTCGCGAGGAGTCCCGCCTGGCGAGCTTCGGCGAGCTGCTCGACGGTGTCATGCAGGATCGTGCTGCGAGGGTGACGATCGTGCTGTTCTGGTGGTGGCTGGGCTGGCACTTCCTGGTGACGGCTCCGCTGGCTGCGTGATCCGCGGGTTCGCCTCTCTCAGCCGTTCCCCTTGGTGCACGTCTGCTGGATCGCGGTCTGCCCTGTGATGGAAGGCGGCAGCACCACGGGAGCCGGACCGGACGGCGCCGGGGTCGAAGTGGGGGTCGCCGCCGGAGCGGGCGTCGTCGTCGCGCCCGGCGTTGCCGGGGCTGTCGGCCCGCTCGGCGACGGCGTGGGCGTCGGAACGGTCGGGGCGAGCTCCGCGGCACGCCCGGGCGTTCCGGTGAGCTGGATGGGCTGGTCCTGCACGAGCGCATCGTCGAGGATCTGAGCGGCGTAGCTCTGAGGAATGACCCGGTTCACGTTGTCGGGGTCCGAGATCGTCGGGTACTGGACGAAGGTCATCTTGTCGAGACCGGTGTCCTTGAGCGCGAGGGCGATCTGCACCATCGTGGTCGGGTTCGTCAGCGTGTCCGAGAGCGTCATGTTGGTCGCTGCGGCCTTGGCGAGCGGATACAACTGGAACGGATTGGCGAGGACCCCACCGCCGACGATCTTGCGTGCGAGCGCCGACAGGAAGACCTGCTGGTTGCTGATGCGCCCGAGATCGCTTCCATCGCCGACGCCATGGCGGCTGCGCAGGAAGGAGAGGGCCACCGGGCCGACGAGCGTCTGCTGCCCCGCGGCCAGGTCGAGCGGCGGATTCGTGTATTTGTCCACCACCGGGCTCGCCAGGCAGACCGTCACTCCCCCGACCGCGTTCGACATCGCGCTCACACCGTCGAAGCTGATCTCGGCCGCGAAGGGGATCGATACACCGGTGAGCTTCTCGATGGTGAGCACCACGCACGACAGCCCGCCGCGCGAGAGGGTCGTGTTCATCATCGCTTTGTCCACCGACGAGTACGTGCCGCCGTTCGGCGACGGGCACTCCGGGATGGGGATCATCAGGTCGCGCGGAAAGCTCACGACGGTGACGCTCTGGTGGTTCTGGGCGATGTGGAGCAGCATCGTCACATCGTTGTTCCCCGCCCCTGAACTCGCGTCGAGCTCATCCGCGGTGTTGAAAGCACCGCCCTGGCCACTTCGGGTGTCCGTGCCGGTGAGCAGGAGGTTGACGCCGCCCGCAATGGCTCCGATGCTCGGGATCGGCACAGCGGTCTTGCCCGGCGCCAATGCGAGGTGCACCCCCGGCTTGATGGTGCGGGCGACATCCCACGCCGCGATCGCAGCGATGGACCCGCCGCTCACGATCAGCACTCCGAGCGTCGCGACCAGTACTTTGGCGATCGTCGCGAACGGCCTGCGCTTGTGCAGGCGGCCATGGCGGATGGACGGGGACCCGTTGGATCGCCGCCTCCGCTGGGGCGCGTCGTCGCTCATCTCACTTTTCCTCGTGGGCTGCTGTGCCGCGGGAACCGCGACGCGTGTCTATCGACACATCGCGAGCACTATATTCGACCACCGTCATGTATTGCCTGTTAAACACACAACTGAAACCATCCGGTTATCGCAGACTTCGCAAA
Organism: Leifsonia sp. Ger2509; assembly: GCF_055231915.1. NCBI lineage: Bacteria > Bacillati > Actinomycetota > Actinomycetes > Micrococcales > Microbacteriaceae > Leifsonia > Leifsonia sp. Ger2509. Next base: position 76,258 of record NZ_JBUYVB010000003.1, on the reverse strand, counting down.
GGACAGTCAGAACGCCCGGTCAGGCAGAGTTTACTCCAGCAATCGCGTCATAGGCGGTCGCGTATGCAGGTGGGACTCCCTCGCCGGCCTTCGCGGTTGACGCGGATCGGTCAGGGTCGGTCATGCGCAGTCGTCAGCCGCCCGGGCTGGCGAACACGAAGGTCATGTCGCGACGGGGCTCGAAGCCGAGTCTGCGGTAGAGCGCGACCGCTCCGTCATTCCCCTTCTCGACGTGTAAGAAGGCACGCTGTCCGTCGCCGTGGATTCCGTCGACGACCGCGCGGACGAGGCGTGCGCCCATCCCCCGCCCACGATATCCCTCGTCGGTACAGACGGCGCTCACCTCGATCCAGCCGTGCGGATTCATGCGTCGCCCTGCCATCGCGACGAGCCGGCCGCCATCCCGGATCCCCACGTATCCGCCGAATTGCACGGTGCCGAGCAGGAAGGGACCGGGCTTCGTGCGCTCGGCCAGTGCGAGCATCTCTGCCGCATCCTCCTCGCCGAGCGCGACGATATCGTCAGCCCAGGCTCCCTCGGCCCCCGACTCGACGAACTGGATGCCTTCGAGAATCCGGAGCGCCTTCCAGCCGTCCGGCAGGCGGATGCTGCTTCCGACGAGCAGCACACCGCTCTCCGCACCGAGCAGAGCGGCCAGGTCCGTCCACTCCGCCGCGGTGGGCTCGGTCGGCATTCCGCCGAAGAGCGCGACCTGCGGGTCGTAGATGCGAGCGTCGCCGTGGATGCGCGCCAGCGACGAGTGCGCTCCGGTCAGCGATGACCACACCGGGTTCTCGAGCGCGTGAGTTGCGGACGGTTCTGGCATGGTCACGGCTCAGGCTAGTGCATCGCCGTGCGACGGGGCAATCTGCTAACCTCAGCTCGTTGGGATCGTTACCAACACCGGACGACCTGGCTGCGGACTCGCTCCGGCTGTCGATCAAGGAAGATGTGATGGCTCAGATCAAACGGCTCCTCGTGGCGAACCATACGCACCACGACATCGGATTCAACGACTATCAGGATGTCTGCTTCCGCCAGCACGGGGAATTCGTCCGCGACGCCCTCGATCTCATCGAGGCGACCTCATCCCGAGAACCGGCGAGCCAGTATCGCTGGGTCTGCGAAGTCACCGGTCCCCTCGTGCGCTACCTGAAAGAGGCCGGGCCCGGCGAGGTCGAGCGATTCCGGTACTGGCAGGAGCGCGGCGCTATCGACGTCGCCGCGATGCAGTACAACCTCACTCCCCTGCTGTCGCCGGAGCAGATGCGCCGGAGCCTCTATCCGGTCCGCGTTCTCCGCGAGGATATGGGCATCGACGTAGAGACGGCCATGCAGGACGATGTCAACGGAGTGAGCTGGATCTTCGCCGACCTCCTGCCGTCGATCGGCATCGACTTCCTCACGATGGCCATCAACCAATCGCGTGGCCGCGCTCCGCGACCGTTCCCCGGCGCATTCTGGTGGGAGGGTCCTGCAGGTGGCCGGTTGCTGACCTGGAACGGCTTCCACTACCTGTTCGGGCGGAGTCAGGCGAAACTCGGAGACTGGCGCTTCGTCGACGAGTCCCTCCCGTACTACCTCGACGCCCTCGAGGAGTCCGATACGTTCCCCTATGACTTCCTCTACGTGGAATCAACCCACCCGATGCGCGTCGACAACGGACCGCCCGACGTTCGCATCGCCGACTTCGTGCGGGAGTGGAACGACCGCGGACGCCAACCGCGGATCGAGTTCAGCACGCCGCGCCTGTTCCGCCAGGAACTCGAACTGCACGGTACGGACGCCCTTCCGACGGTCCGCGGCGACTGGACCGACTGGTGGTCCGACGGGGCCGCCTCGAGCGCATACGAGACCGGCATCAACCGCGCGTCGCACGAAATCCTCGCGTCCGCCGAAGTCCTCGCCGCGTGGGTCGTCGCGAGCGGTCGAACGCCCCAGTTCGGAAAAGAACTGGTCGAGAAGACCTACGAAGCGATGTCCCTGTTCGATGAGCACACGTGGGGCGGGTTCTCGAGCATCGATGCGCCGGATTCGCTGTTCACCCGGGCCCAGTGGAACCGCAAGGCGGGTTTCGCCTACCAGGCGGCGATGGAGTCGCACGACATGCTCACCCGATCCGCCCGTCAGCTGGCCGATGCCCATGCCGACCGCGCGACCGAGGGACGGTTCGACCTCGGCGATCTGGGAAGCGATCGCGCCTACCCGACGGAGGAAGACAGCGAACTGCTCGTTTTCAACACCCTGCCGTTCGAGCGGACGGTCAACGTCGAGGTGCCCGAGTTCCGCGCGGGAGGTGCGCCCGCGGGCATGCTGGAGAGCTTCTTCCCGCGCGAGGTCCCGTGGGGCGGCCCGCCGACCACTGACATCGCGACGGTCAGGCTGACGGTTCCCGGATCCGGTTTCGCGTTCATCCACCCCTCGAGGCACGCGGAGTCCGACGATCTCGTCGCCGAGGGCACCGTGATCGAGAACGAGTTCTACCGCGTCGAGGTCGATCCGGGCACGGGACGGATCTCGTCCTGGTACGACAAACAGCTCTCCCACGAGTTCGCGGACTCGAATGAGCTCGGCGGGTTCGGCAGCTACCTCCACGAGACGGTCGACAGCCCGTCGGGGCGCGACGCCCTGTTCGTGAATGACTTCAGCGACTGGGACTTCGGGCACTGGGTGAAGAACCCTCCGTTCGATCGCCAGGGAGTCTCGACGGTCGAACTCTCCCCCGCCCGCATCGAGGCGGGTAGCGCGATCATCGACCTCGCCATCACCGCACGAGGAATCCGTGGTGGCACCTGCCGCATCAGCCTGCCGACGCAGACCAGCACGCTCCACGTCGACTGGATGCTGGACAAGGAACCGCAGACGAACCCCGAATCGGTCTACATCCTCTTCCCGGTGCAGCTCGACGGGCACGAGTACATTGTCGACCTCAACGGGACCCCTGTCCGGCCCAACGACGACCAGGTCCCCGGCTCCGTGTTCGACTGGTACCCGACGCGGCGCTGGACGGATGTGAGCGACGGGACCCGCGGAGTGACCGTCGCCGCTCTCGATGCACCGCTCATGCAGCTGGGTGGCATCACCACCAATGTGGTCGGCGACCGGGTCGAGCCGGAGCGCCCGGCCCTCGTGTCATGGGCACTGAACAACCACTGGATGGTGAACTTCAAGGCGAGCCAGGAGGGTCAGATCCCCCTGCGCTACCGGTTCACGACGCACGCCGGCAGTTGCGACAACGCGGAGGCCAACCGGTTCGCGCTCGAGGAGTGCGTTGCGCCGATCGTGCTGCGCGACTACAAACCGACCGGCGCCGAGTCGGGGACCCTGTTCCCGGTTCCGGATGTGCCAGGGATCGAGGCGCACCTGAAGGTCGCGACGTTCGGTGACGGCCTGATTCTCCGGCTCAGGAACATGATGTCGAAGACCGTGAAGGTGCCGCTCGATGCCCTGAGTGCCCGGGGAACGCTGTGCGCTGTCGACGTGCTCGAACGGACCACCGAGGCCGGTGTGCTGGAATCCTCGGCGGAGCTCCACATCCCGGCCTTCGGGGAAGTGAGCCTCCGCATCGTGAGCGATCGAGATCCCTTCGTCGAGACCCGCTAGCCTGGGCGCGGGCTGCGACATCCGCCTCATCGCCTGCGGATCCGGCTGACCCTGGCATCCATCCCAGCCTTGTGCAACAGGTCCGTCGAGGGCTAGACAGGCAACGACCGAGCAATCGATCGGCGTGGATGCAGCACGGGAGAGCGAGCCGACCATGGACACGTCCAACTGGATCAATCTGGGGATCCTCCTCGTCGCCGGAATCGCAGCCGCCGTCGCGATCCTTCAGGCGGTCGACGCGCGTGGCGCGCGCGACGAGGCGAACACCTTCAAGATGGATGCGCTCGAAGCCTCGAGACTCGCTGCAAGCAGCGCGAAGGACTCCGCGAAGGCCCAGCAACGGATCGCGACGACGCTCGAGAAACAAGCGGCGCTCGCGAAACCGTGGATGTTCGAATCCGCCCCCGACGCCGACGGCAACAAGCTCTGGACGGTGACGAACAACACCGGCTCGTGGCAACTCCTCTGGCTCCGGACCGAGATCGAAGACGACAACCAGTGGATCACGGCCGCTGATGCTCCACCATTCGACCTCGCCCACGGGGAACGAACCACGTTCACGGTGCGCCGCGATCCGAACGCGCCTGACTGCATCCGGGTCATCGCGAAGTGGTTCAACGGTGATCAGGAACGTGAACAGTTCGAAGACCTCCGCTGACCTACGAAAGAACACGATGACGACGAAGAATGCGCTCATCTCCGGCGCGGGCATCGCGGGGGCATCCCTCGCCTTCTGGCTCGCCCGAACAGGATGGGCTGTCACCATCGTCGAGAAGTCCGGGTCCAGTCGCTCGAGCGGCAACCCGGTGGATGTGCGTGGAGACGCTGCGATCATCGCACGCGATATGGGCCTCGAGTCGCGTCTGCGTGCGGCGGACACCCGAGTGGATCGCGCAGCCTTCGTCGATCGCGACGGCCACGTGAAAGCGACCATCCGCACCCAGCGGCCGTCACCGCCGGACGGACCGCCCGACGTCGAGGTCGCGCGGGCGGATCTCGCCGCGGCACTGTTGGGTGCCGCGCAAGACGAGGTCCGCATCATCGAGGACGACTCGATCACCACGCTCGACCAGGACGCCTCTGGAGTCGACGTGCAGTTCCAACGCGGGCGACCGGCACGCTTCGACCTCGTGTTCGGCGCCGACGGCCTCCACTCGAACGTCCGGCGGCTCGTCTTCGGGCGCGAGGCGGACTACGCGCGACCGTTCGGCCTCTTCATCGGCACCGTGCGGACCGATGTCGACATCGCCGACCCCACCCGGGTGCTGCTCTACAACGAGCCCGGGCGGCTGCTGGCCATACACCCGGCGGGCGGACGACCAGGGGCCGCCTTCATCTTCCGCCACTCCGGCACGTTCGACTACCGGGACCTCCACGCGGGCCGCAGGATGGTGGAGAAGGCATACGCCGGCGCCGGGTGGCTGGCGCCGGCCATGCTGGACCGGTGGCGCGCTGCGGACGACGTCTATTTCGACGCCGTGACCCGAATCACCGTTCCCCGTTGGTCGAGGGGACGCATCGCCCTGCTCGGCGATGCCGCCGACTGCCTCTCGCTCCTCGGCGAGGGATCCAGCAACGCGATCGTCGCGGGCAAGACGCTCGCGGATGCGCTGGCTGCGTTCGCAGACGACCACGACCCAGCCTTCGCCGCCTACGAGAAAACACATCGCCGGCGCGTCCGGCACTTTCAGCGCGGGGCGGGCGTGGCCTCACGTTTTCTGGTGCCGAATCGCCGGACCGGCATCGCGGTCCGAGATTTCGCACTCGGAATCGCGTCGTCGGTGCGCAGGGGATGAGCGCATCGGCAGGGCACGAACGTGCCCAACAAGCGCGAAAAACCCCTGACCAAAATGGAGTTTGATCAGGGGATTTTGGTGGATCTGAGGGGACTCGAACCCCTGACCCCCTGCATGCCATGCAGGTGCGCTACCAGCTGCGCCACAGACCCAGACGCTGTTTTCGATCTCTCGGAAACAACCTCCTCAGACTACTACATTCGGCGCGCACGCAAAAACTGAGCAGCGCGGCGAGCGTGCCGATCGGCTATTCGGCCGACTCGTGGACCGGCAGTTCGAGTGGGACGACCGGGCAGTCCTTCCAGAGCCGTTCGAGCGCGTAGTACATGCGGTCCTCTTCGTGGAACACGTGCACGACGAGGTCTCCGAAGTCGAGGAGGATCCACCGGCCCTCGGCTTTGCCTTCGCGACGGAGCGTCTTGACGCCCGCCTCGTTGAGTTTGTCTTCGACCTCGCTCGCAATGGCGACGACGTTGCGCTCGGAGCGGCCGGTGACGAGCAGGAAGATGTCGGCGAGCGGCAGCGGGTTGGACACGTCGAGCGCGACCAGATCGTCGCCGCCCTTCGAGTCCGCGGCGCGTGCAGCGACCTGCAGGATCTCGATGGAACGATCGGAGGCGGTCACGCGTGTGCCACCAGGACTGCGGAACAGATGAGGGAAATGATCAGAAGACCTTCAGGATGTAGCCGGCGACCAGGAGTCCAACGACCCCGATGGCGAGGACCGCCGCCGTGATGGACAAAACGACGGGGAGACGGCCACCGCGCTTCTTGGGCGGAGTGATGACCCCGCGGGTCGACGTGTGCGTGCTGACCGCGCGAGATGCCCGGATCGGAGCCACGTCGGAGGTGTTGAACTCGTTCTCGTCCTGTTCGAACATGCGGTCCATGTCCGACGTGTCGAAGCGGTCCGGATGCTGGCCAGTCGAACCGAGTCCGCGCGGCAGGTCGATCGACCCTGTCACCAGGATCTCTCCCGTGCTCGTCAGCGGTCCCGTCGCGTCGGGCGCGGAGGGAACGACCGGCAGGATGAGCGCGTTCGTCGTCGTCGCTGCACCGGATGCCCCGACGCTGCGCGACAGGATCTGGTCGAACTGCTGGTTCTTGTCGTCCAGTTCGCCCGCCGTCGACCAATGACCGACCGGTGGCTGGTAGGGCTGGCGCTCCTCGCCGTTCGCGTTACCTTGTGCATCCTGAACAGGAGCCACAGGAGCGGGCGTCGCCGATGCAGGCACATACGCAGGCGGCTGCATCGACTCGACCGGCTGAACGGGTGCGGGCGGCTGAGCAAGCGGGATTCCGAAGCTCACGTTCTCTTCGGGTGCCGGCTCGACCGGCGGTTCGGAAGCCGCGTCGGGGGCGGAGTTCGTCGGCGTCAGAGGCGCGAACGGCCACGCCGTGGCAGCCGTTGGGCTCCCAGCGATCGGAGGAGCTGCGGCGGTCGCCGGGGCCGCCTCAGGTTCTGCTTCCGGCGGATTCTGGGCGAACAGGGCCGCAAGCGGGTCTGCGACGACGGGGGTGTCGTCCGACGGTTGGGTGGATGGAAGTCCATCGGGCGACGCAGCGTCGACTGCCCCGTCCGTACGGCCGCCCGCGAACTGGTTCGCTTCCTGAGCCTGGAGCATCGCGCGAAGTTCCCGGCGGGTGAGGGTGCGCTCCGGCACCCAAGAGTCGGACTCGTCCAACGCCGGCGTGGTCATCGCGGGAGCCGAAGGGAGTTCGGATGCAGGAACAAGCGCGACCGGCGTGGTGACCGGCTCGACGGCGTCGGCCGCCGGGGTTTCGCGGAAGAGCGGCGACTGCTGCGGCCCCGAGTCCGGCTCGTTCTGAGTGGGCGCCGGCTGGGCAAGCAGAGAGTCGAACGAGGTGCCGTAGGTCGGCAGGTTCGGCCGTGCCGGGGGCGCACTCGATGCGCCGAATGGAGCCGAGTCTCCCTGCGATTCGGCCTCTGCAGCGTCGCGACCGGACGCGAAGACGAAGGGGGTGGTCACGGCCGGGATCTCACCGGCCGGGGTCGGTTCAACGGTGGCCGCCCGACGGGACGAGGCCGGCGCATTCTCTTCGGGAGCCTTCAGGCGCTCCTGTTCGCGGGCCTGTCGCCGTGTCTGTGGCGGCTGGTCTTGCCACAAAGTCATGCCACACTCCGATACAGATGGTGTTTGGAGATGTACTGAACAACACCGTCGGGTACGAGATACCAGACAGGGAATCCCCTGCTCACCCGGCTCCGGCAGTCCGTTGACGAGATTGCCAAGGCCGGAACCTCCAACAAGCTTACGTCCTGGTTCGGCAATCCTGAAATGGTCAGGTCATGTCCCGGGCGACTCACAGCCACGAAATGAGCGAGCGCCCAGAGCTCGTTGACGTCGCGCCAACTGAGGATCTGAGCGATCGCGTCGGCACCCGTGATGAAGAACAGTTCGGCTTCAGGATGGGCGCGGTGGATGTCGCTCAGGGTGTCGATCGTGTAGGTCGGCCCTTCGCGATCGATGTCGACCCGACTGACCGTGAAGCGCGGATTCGACGCGGTCGCGATGACCGTCATCAGATAGCGGTGCTCGCCGGGCGAGACGTCGCCCTTCTGCCAGGGATGCCCGGTCGGCACGAAGATGACCTCGTCCAGGTCGAACGATTGGGCGACCTCGCTCGCTGCGACGAGGTGCCCGTGATGGATCGGATCGAACGTTCCACCCATCACGCCGATGCGTGGGCGGCGCTTCTCCGGCAGTGTCATGCGATCCGGGTTCAGTGCCCGGACTCGGTGGGGTGCCCCGTGCCGTGGTGGGTCGCACCCGGCGCCGTCGCGTGCTCGGCGGCGTGCGGGCCCGTCCGGTGGCTGTGACGGTTGGCGACGTCACGGTAGGTCCAGATGACGAAACCCAGGACGGCGAAGATGACTATGGCGGTGAGGCCGAACCCCCACGGCGGCATGAAGAGCTCTGTCGTGGACTCAGTCTGGGCCGCAATGGCCGTCGCGAATGACATATCGGGTGCTTCCTTTCCTCGGCGCGAACGCCATCCCACAGTCTAGTGCGCCAACGCTTCCGGTCCTCGCAAAGCGGCCACCCAGCAGCGTGTCAGCGGTGGCTCAGGCCCTGGTCTGACCTGAGCCGCGCACGACCCATTTGGTACTGGTGAGCTCTGGGAGGCCCATCGGACCGCGGGCGTGCAGCTTCTGCGTCGAGATCCCGACTTCGGCGCCGAAGCCGAATTCGCCTCCGTCGCTGAATCTGGTGGAGGCGTTGACCATCACGACCGCCGAATCCACTTCGGCGAGGAATCGTTCCGCGTTCTGCAGATCGTTGGTGATGATCGATTCGGTGTGCTGCGTCGAATAGCGGCGGATGTGCGCCATGGCCTCATCGATCGAGTCGACCACTTTGACCGTCACGTCGAGGCTCATATGCTCGGTCGACCAGTCCTCATCGACAGCTCTGACAGCGAACGGGAGGAGGGCGCGCGAGCGCTCGTCGGCGTGGATGGTCACACCCGCGTCGACCAGGCGTCGCGCCACCGCGGGCAGGAGCCGATCTGCCGCCGCCGAGTGGACGAGAACCGTCTCGACGGAATTGCACACGCTCGGCCGCTGCACCTTGGCGTTGTGCACGATCTCGACCGCCCAGTCCTCACGGGCCGATTCGTCGAGGAAGATGTGCACCACACCCGCACCGGTCTCGATGACGGGGATCTTCGACTCCAGGACGACCGTGGAGATGAGTTCCGCACTCCCCCGCGGGATGAGCACGTCGACGAGGCCGCGGGCCTTCATGAGCTCGGTCGCGCCGTCGCGCCCGAACTCGTCGATGGTCTGAACCGATTCCGCAGGCAGGCCGGACCCGGCGAGTGCCGACTGGATCACATCGACGAGAACGCGGTTCGTGTTGATCGCAGCGCTGCCGCCGCGCAGCACGACGGCATTGCCGCTCTTGAGGGCGAGCGCCGCGATGTCCACCGTCACATTGGGCCGCGCCTCGTAGATCGCGCCGACCACGCCGAACGGCACGCGTACCTGGGTGATCTTCACTCCGTTGGGCAATGCGCTCCCCCGGACCGCCTGGCCCACGGGATCGGTGAGCCCGACGATCTGTTCGACGGCATCCGCCAGGCCTTCGAGGCGCGCATCGGTCAGCGTCAGGCGGTCGATGAGGCCGGCGGACAGGCCGTTCTCGCGACCGTTCGCGAGGTCGAGTTCGTTCGCCTCGAGGATGCTCTGTGCAGATCGACGGATTCCGGATGCGATCGCGGACAGTGCCGCATCCTTCCGCGCTGTGGTCGCCGTGGCGAGCACGATCGAGGCCGACTTGGCAGCCGTCAGTTTGTCGAAGAGGGTTGCGCGGTCCAGCGTGGTCTCGGGCATGAGCCCAGCTTAATGGAAGGGTGGAACCTACGGCGCGGGGGCGAACCAGGTGCCGACGCGTTCCCCGCGGAGCGCTTCAGTGACGAGGGTCGTGGCCGTGAGGATGACCGCCGTGCCTTCCTCCGCGGCCTGACGCGCTGCGGAGACCTTCGTCAGCGCGCCGCCCGTGCCGACTCCGGACAGGCCGGTCGACCCGATCACGACGCCTTCGAGTGCATCGTCGAACGCGACCTCCTCGATGCGCTCGGCTCCGGGATCCTGCGGCGGCTTCGTGTAGAGGGCATCCACATCGGAGAGCAGGACCAGCAGGTCGGCTTTGACGAGCAGCGCCACGAGAGCTGCCAGCCGGTCGTTGTCGCCGAACCGGATCTCATGCGTGGCGACCGTGTCGTTCTCGTTCACGATGGGCAGGATGCGCAGGTCCAGCAATCGTTCCATCGCGCGCTGCGCGTTGCTGCGGTGCGTCGGATTCTCGAGATCCCCTGCCGTCAGCAGCACCTGCCCCGCGACGATGTCGTACCGGTCGAGGCTGTCCTGGTAGCGGTAGATCAGGACGTTCTGGCCGACGGCCGCTGCGGCCTGCTGGGTGGCGAGGTCGGTCGGTCGGGAATCGAGAGCAAGATACGGGATGCCGGTCGCGATAGCACCGGAGGAGACCAGGATGACCTGCGTTCCCCGGCCGTGCGCCTCGGCGAGGGCATCGACGAGCGGGGCGATCTGTCCCGCGTTGTCACCGCTGATGGACGAAGAGCCCACCTTCACGACGACGCGTCTCGCGGCGGGAACCTGGCTGCGATCCGCGATCGTCATTCCGGATCGGTCTCCTCACGTGAGATCTCGAAACCTTCGTCGTCGTTCCAGAGTCCGGCCTCGCGCTCGCGCACCAACTCCGCGCGCGCCTCGGCCTTCGCATCCATTCGCTCGAAGTACTCCTCGCGTCGCTGGTTGCGCGTCGGCCGGTGGTTGGCGTCGAGGCGCGCATCCGTACCGCGTGGAGCGGTCATGAGCTCGGCGGTCGAGGTCAGGGTCGGCTCCCAGTCGAAGACCACGCCGTTGTCGTGCCCGATCACGACGGTCGACCCTGCAACGGCACCGGCCTTGAAGAGTTCGTCCTCGACCCCGAGTTTGGCGAGTCGGTCCGCGAGGAAGCCAACCGCCTCGTCGTTCGCGAAGTCGGTCTGGGCGACCCAACGCTCCGGTTTGGCACCGAGGATGCGGTAGACGTTTCCGAACGATCCACCCTCGACACGCACGACGAACCCGCCCTCGTCGACGGCCTTCGGGCGGATGACGATGCGCGGCCTGACCAGTTCGGCGGCGGCCGCCTCAGCGCGGGCCTTCTCGACGACCTCCGCGAGCGCGAACGACAGCGGACGCAGGCCCTCGTGGCTCACGGTCGAGATCTCGAAGACGCGGTACCCGCGCGACTCGAGTTCAGGCCGAACGAAGTCGGCGAGCTCGCGCCCGTCAGGAACGTCGATCTTGTTCAGCGCGATGAGCTGGGGGCGCTCCAGAAGCGGCACCTGGCCGTCCGGCACCGGATACGCGGCCAGTTCGGCGAGGATGACGTCGAGATCGCTGAGCGGATCGCGTCCCGGCTCGAGCGTTGCGCAGTCGAGCACGTGAAGCAGTGCGCTGCAGCGCTCGACATGGCGCAGGAATTCGAGACCGAGTCCCTTGCCCTCGCTGGCGCCTTCGATGAGACCGGGGACATCCGCCACCGTGTAGCGGACCTCTCCCGCCTGGACGACGCCGAGGTTCGGGTGCAGGGTCGTGAAGGGATAATCGGCGATCTTCGGCTTCGCAGCGGAGATGGCCGCGACGAGGCTGGACTTTCCGGCGGACGGATAGCCGACGAGCGCGATGTCCGCGACCGTCTTCAATTCGAGGTTGACATCGCCCTCCCACCCCGGAGTGCCGAGAAGGGCGAATCCGGGTGCCTTGCGCTTGGTCGATGCGAGCGCAGCGTTGCCGAGGCCGCCCTGGCCTCCGGGAGCCACGACGAAGCGCATCCCCGGCTCGTTCATGTCGACGAGCTCGTTGCCGTCGACATCCTTCACGACGGTGCCGAGCGGAACGGGCAGTTCGAGCTCTTCACCGGTGTGACCGCTGCGGTGATCGCCCATGCCGAAACCGCCGTTGTCCGACGACCGGTGGGGGTTGCGATGGTACCCGAGCAGTGTGGTCACCTGCGGGTCGGCGACGAGCACGATGTCGCCACCGTTGCCGCCGTTGCCGCCGTCGGGACCCGCCAGCGGCTTGAACTTCTCGCGACGGACCGAGACACACCCGTTGCCGCCGTTGCCGGCGCGGAGGTGCAACGTCACGTGATCCACGAACGTTGCCATCGATACTCCAGGTGCGCTTGTTGTTAGGGACTACGGTACTGCGTGGCGGGGATTCGCCGAGGTGCTCAAACACGGATGGGCGAGCCGAAGCTCGCCCATCCGAAAAGCCGTGTGTGTCTGGTGCGTGTTAGGCGTCGACCACGATGTTGACGACCTTGCGGCCGCCCTTGTTGCCGAACTCGACCGCACCGGCGGCGAGGGCGAACAGGGTGTCGTCTCCGCCACGGCCGACGTTCACGCCGGGGTGGAAGTGCGTGCCGCGCTGGCGGACGATGATCTCGCCGGCGCTGACGACCTGGCCACCGAAGCGCTTCACGCCGAGGCGCTGGGCGTTCGAGTCACGGCCGTTGCGAGTGGAGCTCGCTCCCTTTTTGTGTGCCATCTGCTTCTTCTCCTAAGCCTTGGGTCGGCGCTACGCGATGCCGGTGATCTTGACGCGCGTGAGCTCCTGACGGTGGCCCTGGCGCTTCTTGTAGCCGGTCTTGTTCTTGAACTTCTGGATGACGATCTTCGGGCCGCGAAGGTCGCCGAGGACCTCTGCGGTGACCTTCACCTTGGCGAGCGACTTCGCGTCGGAGGTGATCTTGTCACCGTCAACAAGCAGCACAGCAGCCAGCTCGACGTTGCCGTCCTTGTCGGCCTTGATGCGGTCCATCGTCACGATGGTGCCGACCTCGACCTTTTCCTGCCGACCACCGGCGCGCACAACTGCGTAAACCACTTTTACGTACCTTTTCTCTGGGGATCCGCACCCGCGCTTCGAAAAGCTGCTGCTGCAGTTCCTACTTATTCTTCAGGGAGTCACTGGGGAGAATGGAGCCGCCCTTTCGGCGCTCCACCTCTCAGAAAACCATGGCAAACGTGCGGGCTACGCCCAACACACACCAACGGTCAACTTTACCTGATGGGTCTTCCCCGGTCAATTCGCGGCGCGGCGCGGGCTGTAGCCCACTCATCCCGGCACGACCGGTTCCTACAATCATCCTATGACGGTGCTGATCGATCCCCCGGTGTGGCCGGCGCACGGCACGCTCTGGTCGCATCTGGTGAGCGATTCGTCGTTGACAGAATTGCACGATTTCGCCGAGGCGAACGGCATCCGCTCCCGGGCTTTCGACCTCGATCATTACGACGTGCCCGCCGAGCGGTACGACCAGCTCGTCGCTGCCGGAGCGACCGCGGTCAGCGGCAAAGACCTCGTGCGGAGGCTGCGGGCCAGCGGGCTCCGCATCCCGGCTAAGGAACGCGAAGCCCGCAGGCGCACGCAGGACTAGGGTCAGTCCTCCGACTCGGTGCGCGTGACCTCGGGCGCGATGACCCCGCCCGACAGGGATGCGGTGGTGACCCGGCGGTTGCGGCTGCGACCCTGGCCGGGCTGCTTGGGCTGGGGCAGGGCATCGAGAACGGAGTCGAGCAGCTGCTCGGCTTCCTTGGTCTTCACGCGTCGGTTCGTCTTCGGCGCGGGTGCGACGGGGATATCGAGGATGGCCACGGGCTCGGCAGGCGCCGCAGCCGTCTCTGTGATGGCGTCCGGCCCGGCCGGAGCCTCGTCGACAGTCGCTGCGACGTGCTTGCCGTGCACGGGTTCCGCACCGTCCTGCGTGGCGGCCTGGTTCGTGCCCGCCTGCTCCGCGCCCTGCTCCTCATGAGCGTGGGCGAGGATCGTGCTCGCGGCGATCTGGGCGAGGGCGTTCTTCGCATCGTCGGTGATGGCGTGGGTCGCACCGTTCGTGGTCGACGGAGCCGAAGCGCCTCCCGTGTTCTGCTGTCCGCCCTGGCCGCCACGACCGCGGCGACGCTCGGTCGGCGCCTGCTGCGCCGGACGGTGCTTCACAACGGGATCGTGATGCACGATGACTCCGCGGCCCGCGCAGACCTCGCACGGCTCGCTGAACGTCTCGAGCAGGCCGAGGCCGAGCTTCTTGCGGGTCATCTGGACGAGACCGAGCGACGTGACCTCCGCCACCTGGTGCTTCGTGCGGTCGCGGCTGAGGCACTCGATCAGTCGTCGCAGCACGAGGTCGCGGTTGGTCTCGAGGACCATGTCGATGAAGTCGACCACGATGATTCCGCCGATGTCGCGTAGGCGGAGCTGGCGGACGATCTCTTCTGCGGCCTCGAGGTTGTTCTTCGTGACCGTCTCTTCGAGGTTGCCGCCGGATCCGACGAACTTGCCGGTGTTCACGTCGACGACCGTCATCGCCTCAGTCCGGTCGATGACGAGCGAGCCGCCGGACGGAAGCCAGACCTTGCGGTCGAGCGCCTTCTCGATCTGCTCGCTGATGCGGTACTCGTCGAACGCATCGCGGTCTCCGGTGTACGGCTCGACGCGGTCGAGGAGGTCGGGGGCGACCTGGCGCAGATAGCTCTCGATGGTCTGTTTCGCTTCGTCGCCCGCGATGATCAGCTTCTGGAAGTCCTCGTTGAAGACATCCCGCACGATCTTGATCAGGAGGTCGGGCTCGCTGTGGAGCAGCGCCGGCGCCTGGACCGTCTCGACCTGCTTGCTGATGTCCGCCCACTGCGCCGTGAGGCGGTTGACGTCGAGCGTCAGCTGCTCCTCGGTCGCACCTTCGGCCGCCGTGCGCACGATGACGCCGACGTTCTCGGGAAGGACATCCTTCAGGATCTTCTTGAGGCGAGCGCGCTCGGTGTCCGGCAGCTTGCGGCTGATGCCGTTCATCGAGCCGTTCGGCACGTAGACGAGGTAACGACCGGGAAGCGAGACCTGGCTCGTCAGGCGTGCACCTTTGTGGCCGACGGGGTCCTTGGTGACCTGCACGAGCACGCGGTCGCCTGGCTTCAGAGCGAGCTCGATACGGCGCGGCTGGTTGCCGGTCTCCGCCGCATCCCAGTCGACTTCACCGGAATAGAGCACTGCGTTGCGGCCCCGCCCGATGTCGACGAACGCGGCCTCCATGCTCGGCAGCACGTTCTGCACGCGTCCGAGGTAGACATTCCCGATCAGTGATGCTTCCTGCGAGCGCGCGACGTAGTGCTCGACGAGCACCTTGTCTTCGAGGACCCCGATCTGGATCCGGCCGTTCTTCGAGCGGACGATCATCTGGCGATCGACGGACTCGCGACGAGCAAGGAACTCGGCTTCGGTGATGACCGGACGGCGGCGGCCCGCGTCCCGTCCGTCACGACGGCGCTGCTTCTTGGCCTCGAGACGGGTCGAGCCCTTGACACGCTGCGGTTCGGTGATCAGCTCGGGTTCGCGCGGGGCGCGGACCTTGACGACGGTGTTCGCTGGATCGTCCGAACCGGGCCGGCTCTCGTCGCCGGGGCGACGTCGGGCGCGACGGCGCACCGTGCTGGGCTCCTCGCCCTCATCGCGGACGCTCCGCGGCAGCGGGGGCAGGGGCTTGATGTCGGGGGCCTGGAAGAGGATCGCGGTAGCAGGGCGCTGCGGGGCCGCAGGCGCCGCCTGAATCGCCTGCTCCGGCTCCGAAGGTTCCTCCTGCGCCTCGTCCACGCCGCGGGTGTCCGCAGCGGTCGGCGGTTCGGCTATGGTGCCGCCGGTGCGCGTGCCCGCCGCCGAGGTGGGCTCCTTGACGGGTGACGCGGCGGCGGCCGCCGGCTCGGTCGTCACAGGCTGGGCTTCGTCCGGCGAGGTCGAAGTCTTCTTCGACGACTTGCGTGCCCCGAAGAGTCGCGTGCGCTTCCTCGATCCCGTCTCGGCGGATGCATCCGCCCCGTTTGTCTGCGTGTTCTCGGTATTTTCGTTTTCCACCATCTCTGGTGCACTCCTCAACCGGGTGGGCGACCGCGCCACCTGCCCGGGTACTCTCCAGAGCGGAAACCACGCTGCGCGCCGTTCCGCCAATCCTTTACACGTGCGACCGGCTCTTGGCTCTGATCACACTGTCTCAATGTCTGACTGCCGGTCACTCTGACCGACCACTGCTGGGCGAATCAACGCCCAAAAAGCCTTCTTTGGCGCCCCTCCGGGCGCGGCCCGGGAGACTTCCCTCCAATTATCGCACGACCCCACTCGGGTCCGTGCGCACGGCCCGATGACACGCAGAGTGATATGTCATAATTTCAGCGTGTCCCAGACTGAGCCAGCCAAACGCCCGACTGTCCTCGCCGTCTCTCTCATAGTCATGGGCCTCATCGGCTTCTGGGCGGCGTTCCAGCTCACACTCGACAAGTTCGCGGTGCTCGCGAACCCGAACGCCCAGCTCTCGTGCAACATCAGCGTGCTCGTCGGATGCAGCAAGAACCTGGAGGCGTGGCAGGGTTCGCTCCTGGGCTTCCCCAATCCCATCCTCGGTATCGCCGGGTGGACGGCGACCATCGCGGTCGGCGTCGGTATCCTCGCCGGTGGCCGCTTCGCACGCTGGTACTGGATGCTGTTCAACCTCGGCGTGGTGCTGGCGCTCGCCCTGGTGATCTTCCTGATCTACACGAGCATCTACCAGCTCTTCGTGCTGTGCCCGTGGTGCATGCTCACCTGGTCGGTCACCATACCCACGTTCTGGCTGGTGACCCTCTACAACCTCAAGACGGGCAATATACCCGTTCCGGCATCCGTCCGGCGGATCGCTGCAGCATGGTACGGCTGGGTTCCGCTCATCACACTCGTGTGTTACATCATCGTGGCGGTCATCGCCCAGGTGCAGCTCGACTGGCTGCACCGCCTCTGACCTCTCCGCCTAAACCGCCTCGCCGCACGTGTTCCGTGTCACCGCACGAGGTCTACTCAGTGCGGGGAGACGGAACACGTGCGGCGAGGTCCGGTTCTCCCTTAGAACCAGAGCGCAAGCCCCGCGCTGGAGCTGAAAGAATCGCATGGCGATTCCGCGACGCCAGCGCCGATGAAGCTGCGCTTCATCGGTTCTAGAACCAGAGCGCCAGCTCCCTCTCCGCGGACTCCGGCGAGTCGCTTCCGTGGACGAGGTTCTGCTGCACGCGCAGCCCCCAGTCGCGGGCGAGGTCGCCGCGGATCGTGCCCGGCAGCGCGGTCGTCGGGTCGGTGGCGCCTGCCAGCGAACGGAAGCCCTCGATCACCCGATTGCCCGCGAGACGAATCGCCACGATCGGTCCACTCTCCATGAATTCGACGAGCGGCTCGTAGAACGGCTTGCCCTCGTGCTCCTCGTAGTGCTTGGCGAGCAGTTCGCGGTCGGCCTGGAGCATCCGGATGTCGACGAGCGCGTATCCCTTCGCCTCGATCCTGCGGAGGATCTCGCCGGTCAGGTTGCGCGCGACGCCGTCGGGCTTCACGAGTACGAGGGTCTCTTCGATGGTGGTGGTCATTCTGGTTTCTCCGTTCCGCGGTGGGATTCGTTGTCGGTGTCGAGGTCGTCGCGCGGCGTAGCGGTCCGAGCGGCTTCGCGGGCGAGACGGTCCTGCCGGTCCAGCCTGGCGCCGACGATCATGCAGTATGTCCACATCGCCGTGAAGATCGCCCCCACGATGAAGAAGGCGGGGACGAGGAATCCGGCGGCGATCACGATGAACTGGACCGCCCACCCGAGGATGATGCCGACGGGGTACCGAAGGAGCGTCACGGCGACGATCATCAGAACGACGAGCGCCGCTCCCCCGCCCAGTGCAACCGGCGCCGGCAAGCTCTTGAGCCCGAACAGCACGAGGGCGCCGAGGAACACGATGATGATCTCGAAGCCGAGGACGATGGATCCGAGGGTCTCCCGCACGGTGCGGGTGCGCCGGGCGCGCCGCGGGGCCGGCGCGATCTCAGCTCCGGTCGCATCTGCGCCGGGCACGTCGGATGCGCCGGGGGTCTCGGGTGCGTCGCTCACGAAGCCGTCTTCCAGTCGCGTTCGGTGGCGATCGCCATTGCATCGCCGACGAGGGTGATCGACCCGGTCACGACGACGGCCCTCCGAGGCGACTCCGCGGCCCAGTCCCTGGCCCGTTCGATCGCGTCATCGAGCTCGGAGAAGACGTACGTGGCCTCCGCGTTCGTGGCGGCGAGCACCAGGTCGCCGAGGACCTCGTGGTCGATCGCTCGCTCGGAGCCGGACTGCGTCACGTGGAACCGCGTCGCCAGCGGCGCGAGCTCGCGGATGATACCGACCGCGTCCTTGTCGGCGAGCACGCCGATCACGAACGCGATCTCGTCGAAGTCGAAGTAGGTGCGCAGCGCGGCCGCCAGTGTCGCGGCGCCGCTCGGGTTGTGTGCGGCGTCCACGAGCACGGTCGGTTCGATCCCGATGAGCTGGAGTCGCCCGGGCGAGGTGGCCTCCGCCAGGCCCTCCTCGACGAGCTCGGTGTTCAAGGGCATCGTGCCGCGCCCGAGGAACGTCTCGACGGCCGCGACGGCGACCGCAGCGTTCTGAGCCTGGTGATCGCCGTAGAGCGGAAGGAAGATCTCGTTGTACGTCGCGGCGCGCCCGCGGATCGTCACCAGCTGACCTCCGACGGCCACAGCGGTATTGACGACCTCGAACGCGGCAGGCTGCACGGCCAGCGTCGACTCGGTGAGTTCGGCAGCCTTCTCCAGTTCGCGGAGGGCATCGGCCGGCTGGGCCGCACTCACAACATCGGCGGCCGGCTTGATGATTCCCGACTTCGTGCGGGCGATCGCCGCGATCGTGCTGCCGAGCCGGTTGGTGTGATCGAGGGAGATGGGTGTGAACACTGCGACCTGCCCGTCGCCGACGTTCGTCGAATCCCACTCGCCGCCCATGCCCACCTCGATGACCGCTACGTCCACAGGGGCGTCCGCGAAGCACGCGAATGCGAGCACCGTCATCGCCTCGAAGAAGGTCAACGGCAGTTCGCCGGCCGTCTCGAGTTCGCTGTCGACGATCTGCAGGTAGGGCTGGATGTCGTCCCAGTTGCGCGCGAGAGCCTCGTCACTGATGGGCTGGCCGTCGATCATGATCCGTTCGTTGAAGCGAATCAGGTGCGGGCTCGTGAACAGACCGGTGCGCAACCCGTAGGCGCGCAGGATGCTCTCGGCGATCCTGCTCGTGCTCGTCTTGCCGTTGGTCCCGGTCACGTGGATGATCGGGTACGCCCGCTGGGGATCCCCGAGCAGTTCGACGGCGCGCCTGGTCGCGGTTAGTCGCGGCTGCGGGCTCGCCTCCCCGAGTCGCTCGAGCAACGCCTGGTAGACCGCGTCTCCCGCGGCGGTGAAGTCCTCGTCGTCAGACATCGATACTCCCGTCCCATCGGGTGACCGCCACGATGAAGCGGCCCGCATTTGCGAACTGGCCGGCGGTGAAGTCCTGGTAGAAGGCCGCGTCGTGCTCGACGACGCTCGCGAGCCACTCCGACGGAATCTGGCGCGCGAACCCGTCGATCGATGGGTGCGTCTCCGGCCGACTCACCGTCGTCTCGAGCGCGAGGGTCTCCGACGCGATGTCGACATCGGATGCACGCAGGATTGCCGCAGCATCCGCGCCGTCGAAGAAGACGAGGTCGAGGCGGATGCGGTCGCTCACGTCGAGCCCGGCGGCCCGTCGCGTGTCCTGCACGGCACGGATGACGTCGCGCGCGAGCCCTTCGGCTTCCAGCTCCGGTGTTGTCGCCGTGTCGAGGAGCACGAAGCCGCCGCTCGGGAGAAGAGCGAGTGCCGTCCCGGTCTGCCCGTCGGCCTGAGTCGTCTCGAGCACCAGGTCGTATTCGCCCTCCACGAGTTCGATGCCTCCGGCCGTCACGACTCCGTCGATCTCCGACCAGTCGCCGGTTCGCGCGGACTGGATGACCCGCTGGACGTCCTTGCCGAGCCTCGGCCCGGCAGCGCGGGCGTTCACCGTGAGTTTGCTGGTGATGCCGTAGTCGGCTGCGCTGGACTCCTGCACCTCCACCAGGTCGACGGCCTTCACGTTGAGCTCGTCGCGCAGGATCGACTCGAACGGGACGAGCGCCCCGGCATGGTGAGCGACGACGGTGAGCCGAGCGAGCGGAAGTCGCACACGGAGCCCTGCCTGCTTGCGGAGCGACAGCACCGTCGAACTGATCGCACGGATGCGGTCCATGGCGTCGACGAGCGCGCCGTCCGCCGGGAAGAGCCCGGCATCCGGCCAGTCGGTCAGATGCACGCTCCGGCCGCCCGTGAGCCCCTGCCAGATCCGCTCGGTGACGAGTGGGAGGAGCGGGGCCGCGACGCGCGCGAACGTCTCGAGCACGGTGTACAGGGTGTCGAACGCCTCGCTGTTCTCCCCGTCGTCCACGACGCCGGTCCAGAAGCGGTCTCGCGACCGGCGAACGTACCAGTTGGTGAGCACATCCGCGAAGTCGCGGAGCTTCGCCGCCGCCAGCGTGCTGTCGAGCGCCTCGAGGTCGTTCGTGACCTCCTCGACCAGGTCGCGCGTCTTCGCCAGCAGGTACCGGTCGAGGACATCAGTGGAATCCGTGCGCCAGACCGCCTCGTAGCCGTCAGCACCGGCACCGCGGCTCGCATTGGCGTAGAGCGAGAAGAAGTACCACGTGCTCCAGAGGGGAAGGAGCACCTGGCGCACGCCTTCGCGGATGCCCTCCTCGGTGACGACGAGGTTGCCGCCGCGCAGCACCGGGCTGGCCATCAGGAACCACCGCATCGCATCCGAGCCGTCGCGGTCGAAGACCTCGTTGACATCCGGATAGTTGCGCAGCGATTTCGACATCTTCTGCCCATCGTTGCCGAGGACGATGCCGTGGCTGATGACGTTCTTGAACGCCGGGCGGTCGAACAGCGCGGTCGAGAGCACGTGCAGCAGGTAGAACCAGCCGCGGGTCTGCCCGATGTACTCGACGATGAAGTCCGCCGGGTTGTGCGAGTCGAACCAGTCGTGGTTCTCGAACGGGTAGTGCGCCTGGGCGAACGGCATCGACCCGGAGTCGAACCAGACGTCGAGCACGTCGGGGATGCGGCGCATCGTCGAGCGGCCCGTCGGGTCATCGGGGTTCGGCCGGGTCAGCTCATCGATGTAGGGGCGATGCAGGTCGGGCTGGCCGTCTGCACCGACCGGAACCGTGCCGAAATCGGCTTCGAGCTCCGCCAGCGACCCGTAGACGTCGACGCGCGGGTATGCCGGGTCGTCGCTCTTCCACACCGGGATGGGCGAGCCCCAGTACCGGTTGCGCGAGATCGACCAGTCGCGGGCGTTGCCCACCCACTTGCCGAACTGGCCGTCCTTGACGTTCTCGGGCACCCAGGTGATCTCCTGGTTCAGCTCGCCCATCCGGTCGCGGATGTCGGAGACACGCACGAACCAGCTCGACACCGCCTTGTAGATCAACGGATTGCGGCACCGCCAGCAGTGCGGATACGAGTGCTCATAGCTCGCCTGCCGTAGCAGACGGCCGCTTTCGCGGAGCAGTTTGGTGAGGGGCTTGTTCGCCTCGAACACCTGGAGTCCCGCGACGTCTTCGACGACGGGCAGGAAGCGCGCGCCGTCGTCGACGGAGATGATGACGGGGATGCCCGCCGCCTCGCAGACGCGCTGGTCGTCTTCACCGTAAGCGGGGGCCTGGTGCACGATGCCGGTGCCGTCTTCGGTCGTGACGTAGTCGTCGACGAGGATCTGCCAGGCGTTCTGCGTGCCGAACGTCGACACATCCGCGTAGTAGTCCCACAGCCTGTCGTAGTGGACGCCTTCGAGCTCGGAGCCGAGGATACGCCGGTTGATCGCGGCCAGCGCATCCGCCGCCGAGGCGTAACCGAGGTCCTTCGCGTAGTTGCCGACGAGGTCGACGGCCAGGAGGTACTCCGCGCCGAAGTCCTCGTGCTCGGGGCCGCCGGTGCCGTCGGCCGCGCCGTTCGGTCCTGCCGGAACGACCGCGTACTGGATGTCCGGGCCGACCACCAGCGCCAGGTTCGTCGGAAGCGTCCACGGCGTCGTCGTCCATGCCAGCGCACGCACAGCGGTCAGGCCGAGCGCCTCCGCCTTCTCGCCGACGAGCGGGAAGGTCACTGTGACGGTCTGGTCCTGGCGCATCTTGTAGACGTCGTCGTCCATGCGCAGTTCGTGGTTGGACAGCGGCGTCTGGTCGCGCCAGCAGTAGGGCAGCACCCGGTAGCCCTCGTAGGCGAGCCCTTTGCCGTGCAGCTGCTTGAACGCCCAGATGACCGACTCCATGTAGTTCACATCGAGGGTCTTGTAATCGTCGTCGAAGTCGACCCAGCGCGCCTGCCGGGTCACGTACTCGCGCCACTCGCGCGTGTACCGCAGCACGGAGTCGCGGGCCGCCTGGTTGAAGACCGCGATGCCCATCTCTTCGATCTGGCTCTTGTCGGTGATGCCGAGCTGCCGTTCCGCCTCGAGCTCGGCGGGCAGTCCGTGGGTGTCCCAGCCGAAGCGTCGCTCCACCTTGCGGCCGCGCATCGTCTCGAACCGAGGAAAGACATCCTTGGCGTAGCCCGTCAGAAGGTGGCCGTAGTGCGGCAGCCCGTTGGCGAACGGCGGGCCGTCGTAGAAGACCCACTCCGGCGCATCCGCCCGGTTGTCGATGGATGCGCGGAAGGTGCCGTCCTTCTTCCAGAAGTCGAGGACCTCGGTCTCGATCTCGGGAAAGTTCGGCGACGGCGTGACGCCGCGGGCGGCGTCGTCTGACTGCTGGTCGCCGGGGTTCGACTTGGGGTACGGCATTTCACTCCTGGGCAGGTTCTGTGTCTGCACGAGGACGCCAGGCGCTCGAGGCGCGAGTCGCGGTACCACCCCGCTTGCCGCGACTGCCTTCTTCGGCAGGCGCGACCGCTTGTTCGTTGGCTGTGACGGGCCAGCCCCGTTCGGTTCTACTGGGCGCGAGGTGCTGCGCCGTTCTTCCGAAGACTCACCGGTGATGGCCGGGTCGACGTCTGTGCCTTCGATTCTAGCTGGTCGCCGCCTGGCGATCGAGCATCCCCTGGTATCCGGAGCACACCGGAGTGATGGCATCGGCGACGTAGGGCGTGAGTGCGCCGCGGTGAACGCCGGCGCGCGCCCACACCCCGGCCGCCGCGACCGCGGCACCGATGACGGCGGTCGCGATCGCCTGCGGTTGGAGAGCGCCCGGCCCCATCCTGAGCCGCCGCGCGATGTCGCCGCTGAGCTGGCGCACGACGGCCGTGAACCGTGCCAGCGCCGAAGACTCGAGCTCGGCACTGGTGCCCATCAGGTCGAACTGGGTCAGGGCGATCGGGACCCTCGCCGGGCTGAAGTCGCCCGCGAGCGCCAGGATCGCACTGCGCACGGCCGACATCACCGGTACCTCAGCGGGGACGGATGCGAGGATCTCTCCGAAACTGCGCAGACTGTCGTCGACCTCGTACCAGAGCACGTCGCTCTTCGCCGGGAAGTAGTTGAAGAAGGTGTTCCGGCTCACGCCGGCCCGCTGCGCGATCTGGTCCACGGTCGTTCCAGCGTAGGTCTGCTCGAGGAAGAGTTCGGCGGCCGCCTCGGCGAGCATGGCCCGGGAGGATGCCCGCGGCCGTCCTGTGCCGGCGCGAGGAATGCGGGAATGTTCGGCTGCACACATGCGTTCCCCCTCACGCCTATTATTGGACCCGATCCAAATACTAAGACCGCCACAAGCGACAACAGACAAAGGACCGTTCGTGAGTTCATCCGACACCCTGACCTTCAGCGAGACCGATCGTCCAGGGATCACCCCCGGCACCGCCCGACGCGTCACGATCGCGTCGTTCGTGGGCACTTCGCTCGAATCGTACGATTTCTACCTCTTCGCCTACTTCAGCGCCTTCTTCGTGGGGCCGCTGTTCTTCGCGCCGCTCGGCACCTTCGGCGGAGTCCTCGCGGCGTTCCTCACGATCGCCGCCGGGTTCGTCATCCGTCCGGTCGGCGCCATCGTCTTCGGGCACCTCGGCGACCGCATCGGTCGTCGGGCGACGCTGCTCATCACGATCACCATCATGGGCGTGAGCACCGGACTCGTCGGGCTGCTGCCCACCTATGCTGTCGCGGGCTGGTTCGGAGCGATCGCGCTCGTCCTCCTGAGGCTCATCCAGGGACTGTCGCTCGGCGGGGAGTGGGGCGGATCGATCCTTCTCGCGACCGAGTACGCGAACCCGAAGCGCCGCGGATTCTATGCGTCGCTCCCGCAGCTGGGATCCCCGGTGGGCTCCATCCTGAGCGCGGTCGTGTTCATCGCCCTGCCGCTCATGCTCACGCAGGCTCAGATCGCCGAATGGGGCTGGCGCATCCCGTTCCTCACCGCCATTCCGCTCCTGCTCGTGTCGCTCTACCTCCGCTGGTCGATCGACGAGACGCCGGTCTTCAAGAACCTGGTGGCGACCAACAGCCGCGACCGGTTCCCGCTGGCGGACGTGCTCCGCAACTCGGCCATCCCGTTCGTCATCGCGATCGGAGCGGCGGTCCTCGGGATCGGCTCGTACTCGCTGATGAACACCTACATGGTCAACTACGGCACGAGCACGCTGGGCTTCAGCTTCAACGACCTGCTGATCGCGACGACGATCGGCGGTCTCCTGCAACTGGTGACCATCCCCTTGTTCGGAGTGTGGGCCAACCGCATCGGGTCCGCCCGCGTCGTGGCGATCGGAGCCGTCGGAACGCTCCTCATCACATTCCCCATGTACTGGTTCCTGCAGTTCGCGACGTTCCCCATCCTCGTCGGGACCATGATCATCGGCGGCATTCTCCCGACCCTCTCCTGGGCCGGTCTCGGGGGCCTGATGTCCGACCTCTTCCCGAGCCGCAACCGGTACAGCGCACTCTCAGTGGCCTACAGCATCGCAGCGCTGCTGACCGCGTTCATCCCGGCCATCACCCTCACGCTCGGCCACGCCACCGGGAACGCCTGGTGGCACCCCGGTCTCATCCTCGCTCTCATGTCCGTGATCACGCTGGTCTCGGCGGCACTCGCCGCCCGGCGCAAGCCGATCATCGACGAGCTGCCGCTCCCTGCGCCCGCCGAGACATCGGCCGCGGCCACGCCTGCCACCGCGTAGCCGACCGACCAGTCCGAGCAGAGTGCCCGTTGCGGGCGAGCGTGCCTGTTGTACAGGGCACTCTCGTGCGGAGCGGGCACTCTCGGCGTGCGCCCCTGAGCGTCCGGTACCCTTTAATCACCGCACACTCAGGCACCCCACCATTGACACGGTGCCGCACATATCGATTCGGAGATGCAATGAGCGCCGCCACCCCAGTGCCAGACAAGCCCGCCCTCGAAGGGCTCGAAGCCAAATGGGGCGGCCGCTGGCAGTCCGACGGCGCCTACCTCTTCGACCGAGCGGGTGCCCTGGCAGCAACGGACCGGGCGTGCATCTACTCGATCGACACTCCCCCGCCCACGGCGTCGGGGTCCCTCCACATCGGGCACGTGTTCAGCTACACACACACCGACATCGTGGCGCGCTACCACCGGATGCGTGGCCAGCACGTCTTCTACCCGATGGGCTGGGACGACAACGGCCTCCCGACCGAGCGGCGCGTGCAGAACTACTACGGCGTGCGCTGCGACCCGTCGCTGCCCTATGACGCCGCCTTCACGCCGCCCTTCGAAGGGGGCGACAACAAGAGCTCCAAGGCCGCCGACCAGCTGCCGGTCTCACGCCGCAACTTCATCGAGCTCTGCGAGCGGCTCACCGTCGAAGACGAGAAGCAGTTCGAGGCCCTCTGGCGTTCGCTCGGCCTCTCGGTCGACTGGTCGCAGACCTATCGCACGATCGGCACCGAGTCCCTGCACACCTCCCAGCTCGCGTTCCTGCGCAACATCGAGCGCGGCGAGGCCTACCAGGCCATGGCCCCGACCCTCTGGGACGTGACATTCCGCACCGCGGTCGCGCAGGCGGAACTCGAAGACCGTGAGCAGCCTGGCACCTACCACCGGGTCTCGTTCCATAGGGCCGCAGGCCCCGTGTTCGTCGAGACGACCCGCCCCGAGCTCCTGCCCGCCTGCGTGGCGCTGGTCGCGCATCCGGACGACGAGCGCTACCAGCCGCTCTTCGGCACCACCGTCACGACGCCCGTGTTCGGCGTCGAGGTGCCTGTGCTCGCTCACCACCTCGCCCAGCCCGACAAGGGCACCGGAATCGCGATGATCTGCACCTTCGGCGACATCACGGATGTGGTGTGGTGGCGCGAGCTCGACCTTCCGAACCGCGCGATCATCGGATTCGACGGCCGTATCGTGTCCGAGGCCCCGGATGCGATCACCACCGATTCGGGCAAGGCGGCGTACGGGCAGCTGGCGGGCAAGACCATCTTCTCCGCCAAGCAGGCCGTCGTCGAACTCCTGAAGGAGTCGGGCGACCTCATCGGCGACCCGCGCCAGATCACCCACCCCGTGAAGTTCTTCGAGAAGGGCGACAAGCCGCTCGAGATCGTCTCGACCCGCCAGTGGTACGTGAAGAACGGCGCCCGCGACGAAGAGCTGCGTGCCCGGCTGATCGAGCTCGGGAAGGAGCTCCACTGGCACCCCGAGTTCATGCGCGTGCGCTACGAGAACTGGGTGGGCGGTCTCTCCGGCGACTGGCTCATCTCGCGCCAGCGCTTCTTCGGAGTGCCCATCCCGGTCTGGTACCCGCTCGACGCGGACGGCAACCCGGTCTTCGACCAGCCGATCCTGCCGTCGACCGAGAGCCTCCCGGTGGACCCGTCGTCGGATGCCGCCCCCGGCTTCGACGAGAGCCAGCGCGACCAGCCCGGCGGCTTCGTCGGCGAGCACGACGTCATGGACACCTGGATGACCTCCTCGCTGACTCCGCAGCTGGCCGGCGGCTGGATGCGCGACGAGGCCTTGTTCTCCGCCGTCTACCCGTTCGACCTGCGTCCGCAGGCCCAGGACATCATCCGCACCTGGCTGTTCTCGACCGTGCTCCGCTCGCAGCTCGAACAGGGCGTCGCGCCGTGGGCCCACGCGGCGATCTCGGGCTTCATCGTCGACCCCGACCGCAAGAAGATGTCGAAGTCCAAGGGGAACGTCGTGACCCCGCTCGACATCCTGGAACAGCACGGCTCGGATGCGGTCCGCTACTGGGCTGCCTCCAGCCGACTCGGGACCGACGCGGCCTTCGACCCCCAGAACCCGACCCAGATCAAGATCGGGCGGCGACTGGCGATCAAGATCCTCAACGCGGCGAAGTTCATTCTCGGCTTCGAGGCTCCGGACTCAGACGACCTCGGCCTCGTGACCCAGCCGCTCGACCGCAGCATGCTCCAACAGCTCGCCGCCGTCGTCGCCGACGCGACCGACGCGCTGGACGGCTACGACCACGCGCGGGCGCTCGAGCAGACCGAGACCTTCTTCTGGGCGTTCTGCGACGACTACCTCGAGCTGGTCAAGGAGCGCGCATATTCGACGGCCGGGCCCGCGCAAGTCTCCGCGGTCGTTGCCCTCCGCACGGCACTCTCGTCACTGCTGCGCCTGTTCGCCCCTGTCGCGCCGTTCGCGACCGAAGAGGCGTGGTCGTGGTTCAACGACGGTTCGGTGCACCACGCGGCCTGGCCGACGGCTGCCGAAGTCACGGGAGAGTGGTCTGACCAGTCCGGTGTGCTGTCGTTCGCGAGCGAAGCGCTCACCAGCATCCGACGCGCGAAGACCGACGCCAAGGCATCGCAGAAGACCCTGGTCGACAGCGCCGTCATCGCCGGCCCCGACGAGGCGATCGCCGCCCTCCGGCTGGCCGCCGACGATCTCAAGGCCGTCGGACGAATCGCCGACGTGCGCTTCGAATCCGCCGATGCACTCGTGGTGACCGATATCCTGCTTGCGCCCATCCCCCAGACCGAGGAGGCCCGATGACAACGACCGTGCGCCGCGTCGACGACGGTGAGTTCTTCACCTGGCTTGACCTTTACAGCGGCTACGGCGAGTTCTACGAGACGCCGCTGACCGATGAGAAGGCGGTGCTCGTCTGGAGCTGGCTGTCGGACCCGACGCACGAGCTCGAGGCCTATTTCGCGCTCAACGACGACGGCGAGCCGATCGGCCTCGCCCACGTGCGCGTGTTCTCCCGGCCGCTCGCAGGAAGTCGCGGACTGTTCCTCGACGACCTTTTCGTCACACCGGATGCACGCGGCGAGGGCGCGGCCACCGCGATCTTCGAGACCCTGAAGACCCGCGCCCGCGACGAGGGGCTCTCGGTCGTGCGCTGGATCACCGCCGCCGACAACGCCGATGCGCAGCGCCTCTACGACCGTGTCGCCGAGAAGACCGAGTGGGTCACCTACGATCTCGTTCCGTGACCTGCGCTGAAACCTCACCGTCTCAAACATCGACCATGGGTGTGCCCGCGCGATAGGGTCGAGAGCAGTAACGACTCTCAGCCTGCGGGGTCTGGCGACAGGAGGCACCAATGTCGATAACGGTTCGACCGGCTGCAGAAGGCGATTTCTTCGCCTGGCTCGGCCTGTACGAGAAGTATGCCGCGTTCTACGAGACCGCTCTCACCGATGAGAAGGCACTTCTCCTGTGGAGCTGGCTGATCGACCCCGGGCACGAGGAGAGCGCGCTGGTCGCCGTCGACGACGAGGCGGATGACGGCAGCCAGCTGGTCGGGCTCGCACACTATCGGGAGTTCACCCGCCCGCTCGAAACGGATCGTGGCCTGTTTCTCGACGACCTCTACGTCGACGAGCCCGTGCGCGGCCACGGCGCAGGCAAGGCGCTGATCGAGGCGGTAAAAGGTATCGCCCAGGAGCGCAACCTCGGTGTCGTCCAATGGATCACCGCCCCCGACAACGAGACCGCCATCCATTTGTACGACGAGCTCGGCAGCCGCACGGCCTGGGTGACGTACGAGATCGAACTGTAGATCATGCAGCTCGGCACTCGCTGGCCGGTCGGAAGCCAGTCTCCGGAGTCCCTTCCCGAGGTGGTGGCCTACGCCGTTTCGACGGTCGAAGAAGAGCTGGTCGCCCTCGATGTCGACACTGCGACCTGGCGGTGGACCCTGACCTGGCTCGAAGGGAGACCGGTCGTCGAGCTCGATGACGGCACGGTCATCCGCTACAACCCCACCGAGGATTCCGCGACGATCACGCAGCCAGTCGAGTCAGAGCCCGACGAGTTCGACCGAGACTGACCGCGCCGGCGGGGCATCGCCGCGGAGTCATCGTGGCAGCATCGGGAGGTTCCACGCAGCCGAGTCGCGACGGTTCTCGAATGCGGCCGCCTGGTCGGCGAAGACCGGGATGCTGCGACGCTCGGCCCTGCGGATTCCCCAGATGGCGATGGCCGTGCCCGCGCTGATGAGAAGGCGGTCGAGTCGCGTCGGAGTGGTCGCACGAGGGTGTGCGGCTGTGGAATACGGGATGACGGTCATGATGCGTTCGCTTCCGTTTCGTTCACGTGTTCCGGCACCTGGGTGCCGGCGGAGAGCAGGAGCCGTACTGCGCTGAACGCGAGCACGACGACGACGGCACCGCCGATGACGAACGGCAGCCTGAGGTCGATCCGGGCGACGAATCCGCCCAGGATCGTGGCGATCGGAGTGAGTCCCCACCCGATCGTCCTGATGATGCCCATCGCGCGACCGAGCATGTCGGACGGCACGATGGCCTGACGGAGGGCGCCCCACGGCACATTCCACACGGCGACACCGAAGGCGCCGATCGCGTAGGAGCCGATCGCCAGGTAGACGTTCGACGTCAGGCCGACGCCGAGGAGTCCGGCGCCTCCGACAAGTGTGGCGCCGAACATCACGCGGCCTCGCCCGAATCGTTCGACGAAGATGCTCGAGGTGAGGGCGCCGACGAGGGCGCCAGCGCCCACGGCCGCCGTCACCACGCCGATCGCGGCGGCGGGTACCGAGAAGGTCTGCAGCAGCAGGAGCACGACGCTCCCCTGGGCGAAGGCGAGGGCGGAGGCCGTCACCGAGGTGAGCACGATCATGTTGCGGAGGAACCGCTGGTGGAGCAGGAAGGATACGACGGCGCCGAACGACGGCCGCGGCGTGTCGCCCTCTCCACCGGTGCCAGCGCGGCCCGCCGTGTACCCCCTCGCGGCCGCAGCAGGGATCGCCAGCGCGAGGAGCCCCGCGACGAGGAATCCGCTGCCGGTCAGCCAGATCGGCAGGCCGATCGCCACGGCGAAGAGGAAGCCCGCGATGGGCGTCGCGATGAAGTTCTGAACAACGATCTCCGCCGACTGCATCCGGCCGTTCGCCCGATCGAGCTGGTCACGGGTGACGAGGCTCGGCACCACGGTCGTCGTGGCATTGTCGAAGACGGTCTCGCCCATCCCGAACAGCAGTACGCACGCGTAGAGCCACCAGATCGTCAGCTGGTCCGTCGCGATCAGCACCGAGAGCAGCGCGGCGACAGCGAAGCGGATGGTGTTGGCGATCGCCATGGCGATCCGCCGGTCCACCCGGTCGAGGAGCACGCCGGCTGGGATGCCGAAGATGAGCCAGGGCAGGAACGTGACGGCCGTGAGCCCGGCGATGAGTGCGGGGTCGCGGGTCAACGTCGTCGCGATCAGCGGAACAGCGGTGCGCCCGATCCCGTCGGCCAGGTTGCTGGCGATCGCCGCGCTCCAGAGCCGGTTGAAGCCCGCACTGAACGGCGTGCGCTTCAGCTTCGCAGTGAGGACCGGGGCGGTCATTCGCCGTCACCGGCTTCGTCGTCGACGACGTCGACCTCAGTAACGTCGACCTCAGTGACGTCGTCCTCACCGGTCTCGTCGATCAGGGGGAAAGCATTGAACTGGATCTGCGTGCGGCGAGCACCCGGCGTCTCCTGGCCACGGTACTTCGCCGTGAGGGTCGCGAGAAGGTCCTGGTATTCCTCACCGAACGCCTTGAGCTGCTCCTTGGTCAGCTTCAGGTGGGCGGTGGAGAGCGATGAGGCCTCCATCCAGTCCATCCCGAGCTTGTCGATCCCGTAGCGCATGAAGGCCGTGAGCCGACGCCCGTTGTTGTACTGCCACTCGCGGGAGACCAGTTCTGTCGCTTCGCGGCCGGCCGGCGTTTCGAGGATCTCCGGCGTACCGATGGTGACGCCGCCGGGCGACATCTCCCACCACCGTTCGCGTGCCGACCCCTTGCCCTCGACCTCGCGGATGATGTTGTGCTTCGCGAGCTGGCGCAGGTGATAGCTGGTGGCACCGCTCGACTCCCCCAGGCGGGACGCCAGTCCGCTAGCGGTCAGCGGCCCGAAGTCGGACAGTTCGTTCATGATGTGCACCCGCAACGGGTGCGCGAGCGCTCGCAGCGCCTCCATGCCCAGCGGCTTGAAACGATCGCTGGCCTTCGGGGTCTCATCCGCGGTGCTCATAGCAACAGGCTAAGCCTGCAAAGAGTTCTTTGCAAGCCTTTCTTTGCAATTAGCACTTTGCAATGCTGCGTTTGCAACGAAACGTTTGCACTTTGACCTCCGCGCATCCGGACTGCTACGCCGTGGCGATGATCTCCCCGTGCGGCATCGCGTACCAGCCGTCCGTCGCGGCCGCCCACGCCAGCCATGCATCCGAGATCCGCCTCATGGTCGACAGGTCGGCCAGGCCGGTCTCGATCGCATGGGCGGCGAAGTCCGACTCGATGGAACGAACACTCCACGACTCGCCCCACCATTCGCGGTCGGCGTCGGATGCGAAACACCAGACGGACGCGGAACTCATGACCTCCAGGAATCCGGCTTCGAGCGCCCACCCCTTCAGGTGGCGTCCGGCGAACGGGTCTCCCCCGTTCGCACGCTGCACCGCCTGGCTGATGCGCATCCAGTCGTTCAATCCGGGAAGCATCGGTGCCCAGATGGTCCCGCCCCAGTCGACGTCGCGGGCGGCGACGATCCCACCCGGTTTCGTCACACGACGGAATTCGCTCAGCACCGCGACAGGATCGGCCATGTGCTGGAGCACCTGGTGCGCGTGGACCACGTCGAACGAATCATCGTCGAAATCGAGGCGGTAGGCGTCGCCGACCTCGAAACGCACGTTCTTCAGGCCGTTGTCCTCGGCGAGTCCGGTGGCATGCGCGACGATCCCCGGAGACGTGTCCACGCCGACCACCGCACCCGGCGCTACGCGGCGGCCGAGGTCGAGCGTGATCGTCCCTGGTCCGCTCCCGACGTCGAGGACGGCCAGCCCGTGCCTCAGGTGAGGGATCAGGTAGGCCGCCGAGTTCTCGACCGTGCGCCAGGTGTGCGAGCGGAGGACGCTCTCATGGTGGCCGTGGGTGTAACGCTCCTGGGTTGCCATAGCCACATCGTAGGCACGCGCGGTTCTAGGCTGGGGCAATGGCAGATTCGACCAACCCATTCTTCACTCCGAGTTCACTTCCCTACCAGTTGCCGCCCTTCGCCGACATCCGCGACGAGCACTACCGGCCGGCATTCGAGCGGGGCTTCGAAGATCAGTTGGCCGAGGTCCGCTCCATCACCGCGCAGGCGGAGCCGCCGAGCTTCGACAACACGATGGTGCCCCTCGAGAAGAGCGGCCGGCTCCTGCTGCGCGTCGCGGAGGTGTTCTACAACAAGAGCTCCTCCGACAGCACCGATTTCACAAACGCTCTCGAAGAGGAGATCGCGCCCCTGTTCGCCGCCCACGACGACGCGATCAAGCTCGACCCGGCACTTTACGCACGCATCTCGGCGATCCACGACCAGCTCGGAACACTCGGCCTCGACGACGAGTCGGCCTACCTCGTCCGCCGCTACTTCGCCGAGTTCACCCTCGCGGGCGCCGGGCTGAGCGACGACGACAAGGGTCGGCTCAAGGAGTACAACCAGCGCCTGTCCACGCTCACCACCCGTTTCGAGAAGAACCTGCTCGCCGACACCAATGACCTCGCCATCGTCGTCGACGACGTCGCGGAGCTCGACGGCCTGGCCGAGGGCGAGATCTCTGCCGCCGCCGAGGCGGCCCGCGAACGCGGCCTCGAAGGAAAGTACGTCATCACCCTCGTCCTCCCCACCGGGCACCCGTTCCTCGCTGGGCTGACGCACCGCGGCCTGCGCGAACGCATCATGTCCGCCTCGCGGTCGCGCGGCATCCGCGGCGGTGACAACGACAACCGGGAGCTCGTTCTGGAGATCACACGGCTGCGTGCGGAACGCGCACGCCTGCTCGGGTTCGCGACCCACGCGGCGTATGTCACGGCGGACCAGACGGCGAAGAACCCGGAGGCGGTCGCCGACATGCTGGGGCGGCTCGCACCGGCGGCGGCACGCAACGCTCGCGCTGAACAGGCCGACCTGCAGGAGCAGATCGGCAATGACTTCGCTCTCGCCAGCTGGGACTGGGCGCACTACACCGAGAAGGTGCGCCAGGCGAAGTACGACGTGGACGTCGCTGCGATGCGTCCGTACTTCGAAGCCGAACGTGTGCTCCGCGACGGCGTCTTCTATGCCGCGACCCGCCTGTACGGCATCACTTTCGCCGAACGCCCCGACCTCGTCGCCTACCACCCGGACGCCAGGGTCTTCGAGGTGACGAACGAAGACGGCTCGCCGCTCGGCCTCTACATCCTCGACCTCTACACGCGCGACTCGAAGCGGGGCGGCGCCTGGATGAACCCCCTCATCTCGCAGTCCGAACTGCTGGGCAACCCGACCATCGTCGTCAACAACCTGAACGTGCCGAAGCCTGCCGCCGGCGAGCCCACGCTGCTCACCTACGACGAGACGAACACGCTGTTCCACGAATTCGGCCACGCGCTGCACGGGCTGTTCGCGCACGTCACCTTCCCGAAGTTCGCCGGCACGAACGTCTTCCGCGATTTCGTCGAGTTCCCGAGCCAGGTAAACGAGATGTGGATGCTCTGGCCCGAGATCCTCGAGAACTACGCGGTGCACTTCGAGACCGGCGAGCGCATGCCGCACGAACTCGTCGACAAGCTGAACGCGTCGTCCTCCTTCAACGAAGGCTTCAAGACGAGCGAATATCTCGCTGCTGCGCTGCTCGACCAGGCCTGGCACACGATCACCGCCGACGACGCGGTCGCCGACGTCGCGGCATTCGAAGCGGATGCGCTCGCGAAGATCGGACTCGACAACCCGGCCGTCCCGACACGGTACGCGAGCACGTACTTCGCGCATACCTTCTCGGGCGGCTACGACGCGGGCTATTACTCGTACATCTGGAGTGAAGTGCTCGACGCCGATACCGTTGAGTGGTTCAAGGAGAACGGCGGTCTGACCCGCGACAACGGCGACCGGTTCAGGTCGCGGCTGCTCGGTGTCGGCGGATCGAAGGATCCGCTCGAGGCCTACCGGGACTTCCGGGGACGGGATGCGGTGATCGAGCCGCTCCTGAAACGGCGCGGACTCGACGGCTGACCGGCCGGAGGGCGACAGAGGCAACGCGGATGGATGGGGCACCATGACAGATCAGCCGGCACCGACAGACATTCCGACCATCCGCACCCTTGTCCGGCTCTCGGTCCCCGCCGTGATCGTCGGCGTCGCCTCGGCCCTCGTGCTGTTCGCGCTCGACTGGGTGGCGGACGTCATCGACAAGGGCGTCTGGACGGACCTCCCGAAAACCATCGGGGTGGACCCGTCATCGGGCTGGTGGATCTTCGGCGTCCTCAGCGTCACCGGACTCGCCGTCGGCCTCGTGGTCTGGTTGGTGCCGGGTCATGCGGGCCCCGATTCGGCGACGACCGAACTGATCGGGCCACCGCTCAAGCTGGCCGTCCTGCCGTCTCTCGCACTGGCTACCGTCCTGGCTCTGGCCGGTGGCGTCAGTCTCGGACCCGAGAACCCGATCATCGCCATCAACACCGCCCTGTTGGTGGCGCTCGTGGCACGGCTCTGGCCGCGAGTCCCCTCGCAGCTGATCGTCCTGATCACGGCGGCGGGCACGATCGGCGCGCTCTTCGGCACACCGGTCGCCGCGGCACTGGTCTTCACTGGCATCGTCGCCGCCCTGAAGACGGGGGGAGCCCTCTGGGATCGCCTGTTCCTCCCCCTGGTGTCCGCCGCGGCCGGTTCCCTGACGATGACGCTGCTCCAGCATCCGAAGTTCACCGTCCCGATGCCCGCGTACACGACGGTCCACGCGATCGACCTCGTGTCGGGCGTCGTGATCGGAGTCGTCGCAACCCTCATCGGTCTTGTGGCCGTCTACCTGTTCCCGCTGGTTCACCGCCTCTTCCACGCGATCGGCAATCCGGCCATCTACATCACGCTCGGTGGCATGGTGCTCGGTGTCCTCGGCGCGATCGGCGGGCCGATCACCCTGTTCAAGGGCTTGTCGCAGATGAGTGAGCTGATCCAGACGCGCACGAATTATTCGGCGTGGCAGCTGGCGATGATCGTCATTGTGAAGCTGATCGCGCTGGTGGTTGCCGCGTCGGCCGGCTTCCGCGGCGGTCGGATCTTCCCGGCCGTGTTCATCGGAGCCGCCGTTGGCGTTCTCGCGAACGCAGTGGTGCCATCCGTCCCGATGGCGGTGGCGGTCGGCTGCGGCATCCTCGGTGTGACGCTGGTGATCGCACGGGATGGGTGGATCGCCATCTTCGTCGGTGTCGCAGTGACCGGTTCGATCGCCGTTCTTCCACTGCTGTGCCTGGTGGTGCTGCCGACCTGGTTGATGGTGTCGCGTGCGCCCGAGATGCGTATCAGCCTGCCGGTGGTTCCTGCCCCCGGCCCGAAAGCACCGAGCACGCCGGCGTCGCCCCCGTCAGGAGCGTGAAGCCCGTCAGGAGCGTGAACAGCTCGCTGCTTAGGCGGATTTCTCTTCGCGACGCGGGCGGTGAGGGACGATC
Organism: Leifsonia sp. Ger2509; assembly: GCF_055231915.1. NCBI lineage: Bacteria > Bacillati > Actinomycetota > Actinomycetes > Micrococcales > Microbacteriaceae > Leifsonia > Leifsonia sp. Ger2509. Next base: position 40,582 of record NZ_JBUYVB010000003.1, on the reverse strand, counting down.
GTCGGTGCCGCGTTCTCGAGCACGGCCTCACGGGTGACGACGACACGCGCGACTTCGCTGCTCGAGGGGACCTCGAACATGATCGGCCCGAGCACCTCTTCCATGATCGCGCGGAGTCCGCGAGCACCGGTCTTGCGCAGCACGGCCAGGTCGGCGATAGCCTCGAGGGCCGAGGGCTCGAAGTCGAGTTCGACGCCGTCGAGTTCGAACATGCGCTGATACTGCCGCACGAGCGCGTTCTTCGGCTCGGTCAGGATCTGCATGAGTGCATCCTGGTCGAGCGGGGTCACCGTCGTGACGACCGGAAGCCGTCCGATGAATTCGGGGATGAGGCCGAACTTGTGCAGGTCTTCGGGAAGAACCTCGCTGAAGAGGTTCATATCGTCACCCTTGCTGTGCAGCGGGGCGCCGAAGCCGATGCCTTTCTTGCCTGCGCGCTGGGAGATGATGTCTTCGAGCCCGGCGAACGCGCCGGCGACGATGAACAGAACGTTCGTCGTGTCGATCTGGATGAACTCCTGGTGCGGGTGCTTGCGGCCGCCCTGGGGCGGCACCGAGGCGACCGTGCCCTCGAGGATCTTGAGGAGCGCCTGCTGGACGCCCTCACCGGACACGTCACGGGTGATCGAGGGGTTCTCGGCCTTGCGGGCGATCTTGTCGACCTCGTCGATGTAGATGATGCCGGTCTCGGCCCGCTTGACGTCGTAGTCAGCGGCCTGGATGAGCTTGAGGAGGATGTTCTCGACGTCTTCGCCGACGTAGCCCGCCTCGGTGAGCGCTGTCGCGTCGGCCACGGCGAACGGAACATTGAGACGCTTGGCGAGCGTCTGCGCGAGATAGGTCTTGCCGCAGCCGGTCGGGCCGATGAGGAGGATGTTGCTCTTCGCGATCTCGATGTCGTCGATCGTGTCGGCCGAGGTGATCGTGGACCTCGCGCGAACGCGCTTGTAGTGGTTGTAGACGGCGACGGCGAGGGCGCGCTTGGCAGCCTCCTGCCCGATCACGTACTCCTCGAGGAAGCCGAAGATCTCTTTCGGCTTGGGAAGGTCGAACTCGCTGGTGGCTTCTTCGCCGGCCTCTGCGAGCCGTTCTTCGATGATCTCGTTGCAGAGTTCCACGCACTCATCGCAGATGTAGACGCCTGGACCGGCGATGAGCTGCTGGACCTGCTTCTGGCTCTTGCCACAGAAGGAACACTTGAGCAGATCGGCGCTTTCCCCTATGCGAGCCATCCGTCACCCTCCTCCTTGGGTACTTTCTTCGAGCCTAGCCTGTGCGAGCGACATCGAGCGCGCAATCGTCGAAGCGAAACGGCGCGCCGCCCGAGGGTGACGCGCCGTTTCCGCAGATGTCGCTATTTGACGAGAGCCGGAAGAGTCTTGCGGCTGGTCAGCACCTGGTCGATGAGACCGTATTCGAGTGCTTCCTCGGCCGACAGGATCTTGTCGCGGTCGATGTCCTTGTTCACCTGCTCCTGCGAACGGTTGGAATGACGCGCGAGCGTCTCCTCCAGCCAGGTGCGCATGCGCATGATCTCGTTGGCCTGGATCTCGATATCCGACGCCTGCCCCTGTCCGGCCTCGCCGACGGCGGGCTGGTGGATGAGGATGCGCGCGTTCGGCAGTGCGAGACGCTTGCCCGGCGTGCCTGCCGCGGTCAGCACGGCTGCTGCGGACGCCGCCTGGCCGAGGACGACCGTCTGGATGTGCGGCCGGATGTACTGCATCGTGTCGTAGATCGCGGTCATCGCGGTGAACGAGCCGCCCGGTGAGTTGATGTACATGACGATGTCGCGGTCGGGGTCCTGGCTCTCGAGCACGAGGAGCTGGGCCATGATGTCGTCAGCCGAAGCGTCGTCGACCTGTACGCCGAGGAAGATGATGCGGTCCTCGAAGAGCTTCGCGTAGGGGTCCTGGCGCTTGTAGCCGTAGGCCGTGCGCTCCTCGAAGCTCGGCAGGATGTACCGCGACCCCGGAGCCTGGACTCCGTTGAACGCCTGTCCGCCGAAAGTGGGGATGTTCATGTTCTTTCCTGTTCCTTCCGGTGGTCTACTTGACGTCCGTGCCGCCGCCGCCGACGACCTCGGTTGCGGTCTCGCGGATGTGGTCCACGAAGCCGTACTCGAGGGCCTCCTGGGCGGTGAACCAACGGTCGCGGTCACCGTCGGCGTTGATCTGCTCGACCGACTTGCCCGTCTGGGCTGCGGTGATCTCGGCGAGGCGCTTCTTCATGTCGAGGATGAGCGCCGCCTGCGTCTGGATGTCGCTGGCGGTTCCGCCGAAGCCACCGTGCGGCTGGTGCAGCAACACGCGCGCGTTCGGGGTGATGTACCGCTTGCCCTTGGTCCCCGCGGTCAGCAGAAGCTGGCCCATCGACGCGGCCATGCCGATGCCCACGGTGACGATGTCGTTGGGGACGAACTGCATCGTGTCGTAGATCGCCATGCCTGCGGTGATCGAGCCACCGGGCGAGTTGATGTAGAGGTAGATGTCTCGCTTGGAGTCCTCGGCGGCGAGCAGGAGCAGCTTCGCTGCGATCTCGTTGGCGTTCTCGTCACGCACCTCCGACCCGAGCCAGATGATGCGGTCCTTCAAGAGTCGGTCAAAAACACTCGGTTGCATGCCCGATTCGGCCATGTCTCGCTCCATTTCCTTGTCGCTTCGGAATCGAATCTATAGGAGCCAACACACGGAATCCGGTCTGTTCGCCGTGGGCAGATCAGCGCGCCGTGCAAGCGCGCCGATCTGGCGACGTCGAACCGAAACAGGCACAGTGCCGTGGGCAGGTCAGCGCGCCGTGAGTTCGGATGCGTAGCCGGCGACCGCGCGGCTGTAGAGCGGGAGGTGGGGTGCGAGCGCCGTGAGGGCGGCGGATGCGCCGGCCACGGCATCCCCTCGACTGACGAGCGCGAGCGCGAGGAACGCGCGCATCGCGTCCGCCAGGTCGTGGTCGGGATGCTCGTCCAGCTCGCCTCGCAGCAGTGCGACGCTTTCGTCGGGGCGTCCGAGGTTGCGGAGGGTGCTGGCCAGTTGGATGACCGCCTGGGCACGGTGCGGCTCGGCGAGTCCCAGGGCGAGGGCGCGCCGGTAGCGGGGTTCCGCATCCGCCTCGTCGCCCGCGTAGTCACGGGCGCCCGCCATTTCGAAGATGGCGCGGGCGTCGTCCTCCGGCCGTTCTCCGGCGAGGGCGTCGATGCGTTCGAGAACAGCGGCCTCGCCGAGCGCATCCGCCTGCGCCCAGACAGCGTCGACCCGCGCATCCCAGTCGTTCATCGTCTGTCCTTCGCTCCGCCGCAGATGCAGAACGGGCCGGACATCGTTCGACGTCCGGCCCGTTCTGTGCGGTGCTCTACTTCTTCTTCGACTTCTTGGCCGGCTTCTCGGCCGCCTCTTCAGCGGCTTCTTCGGCCTCTGCTGCTTCTGCGGTCTCGACGACCTCTTCGAAGATGTCTTCGCCGTCTTCGTCGCCGTTGTCCACGGCGGTGAACTCGGCGAGGTCGACCTTGTTGCCGTTCGAGTCGGTCACGTTCGCGCGACCGAGGACGATGGCGAGCGCTTTGTTGCGGGCGACCTCTCCGACCATCGACGGGATCTGGCCGTTCTCGCTGAGCACCTGGACGAACTCGTTGGGCTCCATGCCGTACTGCGCCGCGCCCTGGATCAGGTACTGGGTCAGTTCGTCCTGGCTGACCTTGACGCTCTCGGCCTGGGCGATCTCGTCGAGGAGGATCTGCGTCTTGAAGGTGCGCTCGCTCGACTCGGTGACCTCGGCGCGGTGCACGTCGTCCTCGAGGCGGTTCTCGCTCTCGAGGTGACGGTGCACCTCGTCTTCGACGAGCTTCTCGGGAACCGGCACCTCGACCAGCGCGAGGAGTTTCTCGACGAGCTGGTTGCGTGCATCCGCACCCTGACCGAAGGTCTTCGAGCGCTCGACCTGGCCGCGCAGGCTGCTGCGCAGTTCGCCGATCGTGTCGAACTCGCTCGCGATCTGCGCGAAGTCGTCATCGGCCTCGGGAAGCTCGCGCTCCTTGACGGCCGTGAGCGTGACGGTGATCTGAGCGTTCTCACCCTCGTGGTCTCCGCCCATGAGCGGGGCCTGGAATGTGGTGGTCTCCCCTGCGCTCAGCGAGTCGAGCGCCTCGTCGATGCCCTCGATGAGCTCGCCGGAACCGATCTCGTAGGAGATGCTGTTGGCGGTGTCGACCTCTTCGTCACCGATGACGGCGACCAGGTCGATCTGCGCGAAGTCGCCGGACTTCGCCGGGCGGTCGACCGTGACGAGCGTGCCGAAACGGCTGCGCAGGCGGTCGAGCTCCTCTTCGACGTCGTCGACGCTGACCTCGGCCGCGTCGACCGTGATGGCGACGTCGTTGTAGTCGGGAAGGGCGATCTCGGGGCGCACGTCGACCTCGATGGTCAGCAGCAGGTCGCCGGAGAAGTCCTTCTCGTTCGGCCACTCGGTGATGTCCGCCTCGGGGCGGCCCAGCGGGCGCAGGTCGTTCTCTTCGACAGCCTGGCGGTAGAACCCGTCGAGACCCTCGTTGACCGCGTGCTCCAGGACGGCAGCCTTGCCGACGCGCTGGTCGATGATGGGCGGCGGAACCTTGCCCTTGCGGAAGCCGGGGATGTTGACCTGCTCGGCGATGTGCCCGTAGGCGTGGGTGATGCTGGGCTTCAGCTCCTCCGGCGTCACCGAGATGGTGAGCTTCGCGCGTGTGGGGCTGAGCTTTTCGACCGTGGTCTTCACGTGTTGGGTTCTCCTGATAGTTGAACGATGGTCTCTGCGGAGGTTATGAGGTTGGTCGGGGCGACAGGATTCGAACCTGCGACCTCCCGCTCCCAAAGCGGGCGCTCTAGCCAAGCTGAGCTACGCCCCGGGTTCGTCGACCTCAACCCGCCCGGTCCGTTTCCGCGACGCGAACGAACCCGTCGGGGGCGAAAGACCACGCGCAAGTCTACTGCACTGGCATGGAGCCCGCTGACCCGCTCGGTGCGGTGGTCGGGGCGCCCAGCGAACCTGTACTACGATGTTCGGGTGCCCGGCTGAGCCGGCGCGGGGATGTAGCTCAATGGTAGAGCCTCAGTCTTCCAAACTGATTACGCGGGTTCGATTCCCGTCATCCCCTCCATATGAACACTGGCCTCGCGCCGATCTTCCCGCTCGGCCGTGCCCCCTAATTTCTTTGAGGACGCCCCCACAAGTCGCTACGTCAGCGGGTGTTGTGTAGTCACAACACTAGGTCTAGGCTCGTCACGTGGTCAGCAAGGGGCGTCACCCCAAGAAGGAGATAGCGGACGCGATCTTTGAGCTACCCCGTAGGAAGTTCACTGTCATCGAGATCCACAACGGCCACCGTTGGGGCGTCATCCGATGCATAGCTTGCGGAGCCACCCTCGCCATCTGGTCAACGCCGAGGGTTCCGCAATATCTAGCCGAGGCGATCGCCAAGTTCGCTATCAAACACAACCACTAGAAGGGGCAGGTCATGAGCACTCACACATTTACCGTCATCCTCGATCGTGCGCCGAGTGACGACGACTTTGACCGTATCTTTGATGTCGGTCTCGATGACACAACTCCCGAGGTCTCGGGCGGCCGAGGGCTGCTCCACGTCGCCCGCGATGCTGCGACACTCGATGACGCGATCGTGAGTGTAGTGCTCGACGCCGATCGGGCCGGATTCACCGTGACCGCGATCGAGGACGACGACCTGGTCTCTCTCAAAACGGTTGCCGAGCGCCTCGGCCGGTCATATGAGAGCGTGCGGCTCCTGGCGAATGGGCAGCGTGGCCCCGGCGGCTTCCCGACTCCGCTCTCTGGCGATGGTTGGTCTCTCTATTCGTGGGCCGGAGTCTCCACCTGGTCTCGCGAATATCTGGGGACCGGCGATGAGGTCGATGATCACGCGCGCACCCTCGCCGCGGCCGACCTCCTGGTCCGCGCGCGCCTCTTGCTCCGCGGCCGCGAAGAGCGAGATCAGCTCGGCAATATCATCTTCCTCGACCACCCCCGGGGTGATGATGACGAGCCGGGCGTTGACGTCGACTAGCTTGCCCCTCCCTAACGCACGAGTAGCCCCCCCGGCCGTGAGTGGCCGAGGGAGGGGCTAACTATCTATTCACGGGGCGGAGCTGGAGCCGTCGCCGGAACGGGCGGCACGTGCTTGTAATGGCACGAGTCACACGTCGAGCGGCAGTCGCAATTCGGTTCGGTGCAACGGTGTTGGCGGAGACAGGACATCGCTACTCGGCGGAGTGTTTACGGTCGTAGCCCGGCTTGCGGGCGACGACGAGCAGCCAGCCGAACCAGGACCACTTGCGCTCGAGCCACGAGGCCGCCGTTCACCTACGTGTACCCGCTCGAAAACCGCACGCGCGACGCCGCCGACATCATGGGCGGGCTCGCTCCCGTGCCCACTATCGTGCCCCCTATGTTTGCCACATCGAGCCACATCCAGCCAAACAACGGGGCCGAGATCCGCGGAAGATGGCGGTAGGCGACATCCAGCCACGCGGCCCCACCAAACTTCCAAACTGATTACGCGGAGTCGATTCCCGTCATCCCCTCCCAAGAATCTCCGCGATTTCGGGGTACCGAAGGTGAGCGAGTTCAAGCCCTTTCGAGACAGTCCATGTGGACCGAGGTGGACATCTTTGAGCGAAAGGGATCACGCAAATGGCTACCGCACCACGTGGCGAGCAGATCAGGCGGGCTTACGTTCCTCAAGCCTTAGTTTTTGGATAATCCGAGCTCCGATAACCGCCTGAGCCGTTCGGGGAACGATAAACAGGCTTCCCCATCCAACTCCGACCGGGTAGATCGGAATGTCCTGATGACCCGTTTGAGTGCGGACTCGGATGTTCAGCTTGCCGATCCTGCGAAGGCCAATCTTGGACACACTCGGGAGTACGTCGAGTATTACGCCTTTGGGAATCTTCGTCACCAGATTGGGGTCGCCGACGCCACCCCAAACAAGCAAAGCGTCGGAACGGACCTCGAGTACATAAGACCCTGCGCGTAAGCCTGAGTACTGGTTCCCTAGCGAGATTGCGAGCATCGTGTCATCGCGGCCCGAGAACCCGACTAAGAGCGAATCTGGATGAGCTCGCTGCACAAGAACCCTGCGCCGAGCGGAGATGGAAACGATGACAAACGCGACTCCGAAAAGGAGGACGAGACCAGTGCCAAGACCGAGCAATTGGGGCACAAGCCAGGATGCTGTGTTCGGGGCCGCGCGCACCAGCGACACGGTCACAAGGGCAGAAAAGACGAGGGCTGAAATTCGAAGAACCCATCGATTCCGCGCACTCACGCAACCCTCATCTCACGAATGTCTTTCGGCGTTTGCGGGGAATACCCGTGCCACAGCCCACCACCACGCACCCCTGCAACAGGGACGTCGGGGCGATCTTACGCATAGGAGGCGGTCCCATATTTCATGAGGACCTCACAGAAGTTGACAGCCCGCGTAATCACGCGGAATCACAGAAGGCCGCGTCCCAACAACTGGGGGATGAGGCCGCCGAATTATGCCGCTACGACGTCGCGATCGACTGCGCGATCCACCAGGAGAGCAGGCTCAGCAGGATGCCCGCGAGCGGGTAGACGAACGCGAGGCGCCGGCGGACCAGCGCTACGATCCCGCCGATGACGCCGAGGACGGTGAACACCGGCGGAGCGAACACCCCGAGGAAGAACCCGATCGCGTGCGTACCGGTGGTGTCCCAGAGGAACACGCCGAAGAACAGCCCGATGCCGAGGCCGATCGAGCCGACGATCAGCAGGACGGTGGCGACGACGTCGCCGAGGTGCGCGCTCTCGGGCTTGGCGGGTTGGGTGGACACAGGGAAACCGTAGCGTCCGGCTCCGCGTTGCGTCCAGCATCCACTCTTCTGCAGAGACGCGATTCGTGGCAGCATGCACTCATGTCCCAGAAGCCCGCGGGTCGGGCATGACTCCCCCGGAATCGTCGGCCGTGATCGATGCTGTCGTCGGCGAACTGGATGCGGTGCGTGCGCCGCTCGCAGCATCCGATGGCATCGCGGTCTTCGTCGACGTCTACCGCCAGGTGACGGGCCTCGTCGCACAACGGGTGACGGAGGGGGTCTTCCAGGACCCGCCGTTCACGGAGGCTCTCGATGTCGCCTTCGCGGACATCTTCCTGCAGGTGCCAGCGGCGATCGCGGCGTTCAAGCCGGTCGCGAGAGCGTGGGCGCCGCTCGTCGAAGCTCGGGCATCCGGCCTGTTCCCCATCCAGTACGCACTCGCCGGCATGAACGCGCACATCAACCACGATCTCGCGGTCGCCGTGGTCGAGACCTGCCGGGAGCGCAACCGCGACCCAGAGTCGGGCACGATCCACGCCGACTTCGACCGCATCAACGACGTTCTGGCCGAACTGGTGCGGCCCATCCGCCAGGAGTTCCTCGACAAGACGGTCGTGCAGTACGGAGCGCCGCTGTCGCCGCTGGCCGACATTGTGACCAGCTTCTCGATGGATCGCGCGCGGGACGCGGCGTGGGCGTCGGCGCTGACCCTGTGGACCGTGCGTGACATTCCTGTTGTGGCCCAGGTCACCGAGCAGACGCTGGCGAACACGGTCAATCTGGTCAGCCGGCAGCTGCTGACGCACTTCCCCGTGCCCCCGCTGTAAGAACAGCAGCGCTCAGAGGCTGGCCTCCCAGCCGTCGTATTCGCCGCCGCGGATGGACGCAGCGAGCCCGCCGAAGAACGCGCGCGCATCGCGGATGGCCTCCGGGGTGACGACGGCATCCCGACGCTCGGCGATGACGATCCACTCCTCGCCGACGGCGGGGGCACCGACCCGCTGGAGCACCCATCCGTGGTCGACGGCCGCGGCGCAGGCGGCACGCGCTCCGCTCTCGTCCCGGAAATAGAGGTAGTGCACCCAGTGGCGAGGCGCGCGGATATCGCTCTTCCGGGCGATCAACGCGTACAGCTCGTCGTCCGCAGGGTCGCCGGTCGACGGCACTGGCGCACGCCTGGAGAAGAGACCCATACGGGGAGCGTATCGAGAGCGCAAACGGTCCGACAGCGCCAAAAAGGGAGGACTACAGCTGGTCCCACCCCAGGACAGGGGAGGCGCTCAGCGCTGCAGGAACGCGAGCACCGCGAGGACCCGGCGGTGGTCGTCTCCGGAGTCCTCGAGCCCGAGTTTCTGGAAGATCGCGGTCACGTTCTTCTCGACCGCTCCGACGCCGATGACCAGGCGAGCAGAGATGCCGGCGTTGGTGCGTCCCTCCGCCATCAGCTGCAGCACTTCGCCCTCGCGCGGGGTGAGCGACTCCAGCGGATCCGTGCGCCGGACGAGCAGCTCGCGCACGACCTGCGGATCGAGCACGGTGCCGCCGTCGGCGACGCGGGTGATCGCATCCTTCAACTCGTCGAGCGAAGCGATGCGGTCCTTCAGCAGGTAACCCATCCCGCCGCTGCCGGCCGAAAGCAGCTCCTGTGCGTACGTCCCCTCGACGTACTGGCTGAGCAGCAGCACGCCGATGCCCGGATGCTCGGAACGCAACCGGATCGCCGCACGGACGCCCTCATCCCGGAACGTCGGCGGCATCCGCACGTCGAGCACGGCGACGTCCGGTGCTGCCTCAGCGATCCCGGCGAGCAGGGCCTCCGCGTCGCCGTACGCGCCGACGGTCTCGAAGCCGGCCTCGTCGAAGAGGCGTACAAGGCCCTCGCGAAGCAGCACCGAATCGTCGGCCACCACGACGCGCAAAGCGGGGGGATGCGCAGGCATCCCCCCAGCATATTGCTCAGTCGGTGGGCGCCTCGGGGACCGGGATCCGCACGCCGATCCGCGACGGACCGCCCGCTGGGCTGTCGATCACCAGGTCGCCGCGCAGCCCGTGCGTGCGCTCTTCGAGCCCGGCCAGCCCGTGACCCGAGGTGAGTGTCGCTCCCCCGTGCCCGTTGTCTGTGACCCAGAGGTCGAGCATCCGGGTTCCGGCCGGGTCCGTGGACACATCCACATGCAGTCGTGCAGAGCTCGCACCCGAATGCCGCGACACGTTGGTCAGGAGTTCGGCGGCGATGAAATAGGCACTGCGCTCGATCTCCGACGGCAGGCGCAGGTCGGGTACAAGGCCGTTCTCGAACAGGACGGGAACGGTGCTACGAGCGACCATGGAGTCGAGAGCGGCCGAGAGCCCACGGTCCTGGAGGATGGGTGGCGCAAAGCCCCGCGAGAGGGCGCGAAGCTCGTCGAGGGTGTCCTGGGCCTGCTGGCCGGCCTCGGCGATGATCGCGCGCGCAGACTCGGGATCGCTGTCGAGCTTGCGCTCGGCGCTGGCGAGATCCATCTGGAGTCGGATGAGACGCTGCTGCGGTCCGTCGTGCAGGTCGCGTTCCAGGCGTCGCAGCGACTGGTCCTCGGCGACGACCGCCGCACCGCGCGACGCGGAGAGGTCGGCGACCTCGCGCTGGAGCGACTCCGAGCGCCACTGCCCGAGCACTCCACGGGCGACGACCTGGTGCATGAGCGTCATGCTGTGGGTGATGAACGGCAGCGTGACGAGCAGGATCACACCCAGGACGAACTCCATGACGTTCTCGCCGACGACCGGATTGAACGGCGCGACGGAGCCGGGGAACATCCATTCGTAGATCACCTTCGAGAGGTAGATCTGGCTGTCGGGATGCGGGAGGAAGCGGCTCCAGAACCAGTAGGTGACGCCGCCGAGGCCGACAGACACCCACACGACGGTCAAGACCCAGCTGATCATGCTGATGATCGGGTTGATCACCATGGCGTGCAGAAGGTAGAGCCAGTAGTGCCCGTTCGCATACGGGCCGAAGACGCCGCGCCAGAAGGTCATCGGCTTGCCGCCCGGGTTCCAGTCCGGCTCGCGGATCTCGGGCTGACCCGACCAGCGGAGACGAACGAGTTCGAGGGTCCCGAACCCGCGGGCGATGTACAGCGAGCCCGCGACGAGGAACACCCCGATGTAGATGATGAGTGTGCCGACGCCGGCCCAGAGAACGCCGTTCAGCACGCTGAACGCGACGTAGGCGATAGGCATGGTGAGTATAAGGAACCCGAGTTCGCGAGGAACACCGCGCCAGAGCTCGCCGTAGCCGCGGCGGGACGGTTGCTGTGGTCGGATGCTGCTCACAGCATCCAGAGTGTCAGATGGGTGGGTTGCTGTAGCCGATTGGATGGACATGGTTCAAGCCTCGCGAGTCGGGCGGCGCGTGCGAACCGGGCTCCCCTCCGAATCGGTTCGGGGGTTAACCCTCGGGCCCCTCGACGGTGACTTAGCGCAGCCTCAGCTTGCTTGCGGAATATTCACCGGCGCGTACCGTTGGGAAGCAACGAAAGGACGCCACATGACTGAGACCGTCACTGTTCCCCAGAGTGTTTCCAACCCGGACGTCGCTGCCGGGGTCGCGCAGTTCCTGAGCCCTGTCGTCGTCGACCTGACCGCGATCGTGGTCAACGGCAAGCAGGCGCACTGGCATGTGCGCGGCGCCAACTTCGTCGGGGTGCACGAGCTCCTCGACACCATCGTCGCCCACGCGCAGGGGTGGGCCGACACGGCCGCCGAGCGCATCGTGGCGTTGGGCCTGCCGGTCGACGCGCGCCTCGCGACCGTCGCGGCCAAGACCTCCACGGCGCCGCTCACCGCGGGCTTCCGGCAGTCGAACGACACGATCGCAGAGATGATCGCCCAGCTGGATGCTGCGCTCGCCTCCGTGAACACGGCCGTCGTCGAGCTCGACGAGCTCGACCAGACCAGCCAGGATGTCGCGATCGAGATCGCCCGCGGCCTCGACAAGGACCGCTGGTTCCTCTTCGCGCACATCAGCGAGTAGCCCGGTACGGTTCGAGAGGGTCGCCTTCGGGCGGCCCTCTCGCCGTTAAGGCCACCTGCCGGTCCGCGCGGGCGCGAGAGGATCGCCCACTTGGCACAAATTGCTGTTTCAGCCCCGCTGATAACGGCACCTTCTGCCAAGTGAGCGATGCTCGGCCGGGCGGAGACAGTCAGCCCAGGGCGCGGTGTGTGAAGCGTCCGCCGAGCAGGGTCGCGGCTACGGGCATCCGCCGCAGTTCGGCCAGCGTGCACGCGAGCGGGTCGCGTTCAACGATCGCCAGGTCCGCGACTTCGCCGACGGCGACGGAGGTGCGGACGGATGCGCTGAGCGCCACCTCGCGCGACACCGCGTTCTCCGGATGCCACGGTTCACGATCGCCGCGGGTGCGTGCGACGGCCGACGCGATCGACGCCCACGGATCGAGGGGCGCGACCGGCGCATCCGACCCGAGTGCCAGCGTCACCCCGGCGGCGTGGAGGGCTGCGAGCGGAAAAGCACGGTGCGAGCGTCCGGCCCAGAGCTCATCCGCGACATCCCGGTCGTCCATCGCGTGTTCGGGCTGGACGCTCGCGATGACACCCAGGCGCGCGAAGCGGGCGATGTCGGTGGAGGCCAACAGCTGCGCGTGCTCGATCCGCCCTCCGCAGCCCACCGCTTCGAACGCGTCGAGCGCAAGGGTGTTCGCGTGGTCTCCGATCGCGTGCACGGCGGGTTCGATGCCGGCCTCATGGGCCAGCCTCATGAGCGCGACGAGCTCGTCGGTCGGCACCGTGAGGATGCCGTGCGGATACGCGTCCCCGGCGGAAACCGGGTAGCTGTCGAAGCAGTACGCCGTGCGCGTGTTCAGCGATCCATCGGTGATGATCTTGAACGGGCCCACGGTGAGCAGTCCCGAACCTCCGTCTATCGCGGAGCCCGTGCGGAGGCCGAGGTCGATCGCGCGCCCGAGGTCGCGCGTGTAGATGCCGAACTCGACCCGCAGGCTGTCGTTCCCGTCGTGGATCCGGCGCAGCCACACGTCGCGGTTCCACGCCATCTCGAGGTCGACGACCCCCACGATGCCGCGCTCCGCGGCACGCTCGGCCGCCTCGTGTGCCCACGCATCCGTTTCGCGCTCCGAGCCTCCGAGCGATTCGAGAGCCGCGATCACGGCGAAGGCGTCGTCCTCCCGCAGCACCGCCGCGTCCGACCCCGGAGCGAATCTCGCTGCCGCCGCCGCGTTCAGCCAGCAGGCGTGGAGATCCCCCGCTATGAGCACGACCGGCCGGTTTCCGGCCACGTCGTCGAGGAGCTGCCTTGTCGGCTGGTCCGCCCAGCGCGCCGGGTGGTAGCCGAAACCGACGAGGATCTCGTCGCCACGGCGATCCGCGGCAGCGGCGGCGACGACGCGGGCGGCGTCTGCAGCCGACCCCGCACCCGAGACATCGATGCGTCGTGAGGTGCGCGCCCACTGTGTGAAGTGCACGTGGTTGTCCCAGAGCCCGGGCACGATCCAGCGTCCGTCGACCGACAGGTGCTCGGCCGAACCGGGAATGCTGTGGCCGGTCGGCGCGATCGACACGATCCGGCCGTCGTCGATGATGATGTCGACGAGCCCGTCGTGCTCAGGCAGTCGCGCGCCGCGGAGCGCGAGGCTCATCGGCGCATGCGGTCGCGCACGCGTCGCATCTCGGCAGCAAGTCCCCCGCTCGAGTATGGCCCGTCGCCCTCGAGTTCCGAGATGATTCGGTCCACCGTCTCCGGCTGTCGGTTCTGGCTCATCTTCGACTTCGCCACGATACGGGTCGGGGTCAGGCGCACGCCGACCGTGCCGCTCGAGATGCGTTCGGCGTATTCGGAATTCTCGGGGGTTCCGCGCATGCGTCGCGGTTCGGGCATCCGGTCTTCGAAGTGGTCGACGAGCGACGCGAGCACCTCGAGGTTCTCCTCGTCGCTCAGGATCTCGGGGACGCCGCTGAGGTGCACGACGATGAAGTTCCACGTGGGCACCGCGGGCTTCGGGTCGTACCAGCCCGGCGAGATGTAGCCGTGCGGACCCTGGATGATGAAGAGCACCTCGTGCTGCCCCAGTTCGTGCAGCTGTTCGTCGGGGCGCCCGACGTGGGTGACGAGCGACAGCTCCTCGCGCGACTCGTCGATGAGGACGGGATAGTGGGATGCGACGAGACCGTCGGACGTATTGCTGACGATCGTCGCCCACGGGTTCTCGCGGATGACCCGCGCGATCTCTTCGGGATCGGCGAGGACGAAGCTGGGATTCTGGCGCATGGATCAATTCTGGTCGACGGGACACCAATAAAGCTTGCGGCCGCCCAGAAGTTCCATCACGATGTGGGTTCCGCAGACACGGCACGGAAGTCCCTCGCGCTTGTACACCCAGTGGCGGTCGTCGCGCGATGCCATCGCTTTGCGGTAGGACTCGTCGTCGAGGTCGTCCATGGTCATCATCTGGCCGGTCTCGAACCCGATCCGCAGCAGCGTGACCCAGTCGCGCCAGAGCGCTCTCGCCGCCTCCTCGGTGACCTGTCTGCCCGGCGTGTGCGGGTTCAGGCGCGCCCGGAACAGCATCTCCGCCCGGTACACGTTGCCGATGCCGCTCACCACGCTCTGGTCCATCAGCAGCAGCGCGATCGCGGTCTGCTTGCGCCGCACCCCGGTGACGAATCGCGCCTCGGCCTCGGGGCTGTCGTCGTTGAGCGGGTCGGGCCCGAGCTTGGCGATCACCGCATCGACCTGGGCGGGGTCGAGCACCTCGCACGCCGTCGGACCACGCAGGTCGGCGACGGCCGTGTCCGTCAGCAGCCGCACTCTCACCTGTCCGATCGGCTCGGGCGGAAACTCGGTGATCTCGTCTTCGAGCTTCTCCGACTCTGCCATCCGCAACCGGGTGCGCCGCGGCGCCCCGATGCTGTGCAGCGAGTTCTCCCCCGCGCTGTCGAGCACCGTGCCCCGCTGGTTCGTCTGGCCCATGCGGCCGTTGGCGGATGCGATGGTCGGGTCTATCGAGATCTCGCCCGCGAAGTCCCATGCACCGTAGATCCCGAGGTGGATGCGCAGCCAGAGCCCGTTGTCGAACTCGAGGAACATCTGCTTGCCGACGGCCTTCGCGTCGGTCATCGTTCGGCCGTCGATCAGCGCAGCGCCCTCGGCGAAGCGCCCCTGCGGAGACGACACGGCGATGCGACGCCCGACGAAGTTCTGCGCGAACTGCCGGGCGATGCGGTGGACGGAGTGACCCTCAGGCATCGGCAGCTCCTCTAGGCGTCGACGTGCTTGCCTGCGATGGTGCCGGTCGCCTCGTATTCGGCGAGTTGAGCGATGCGGCGCACGTGGCGTTCTTCGAACGAGAACGGCTCCGCGATGAACGCGTCGATGAACCCGGTCGCCTCCTCGATCGTGTGCTGGCGGGCGCCGATGGAGATGACGTTCGCGTCGTTGTGCTGCCGGGCGAGCTCAGCTGTGCTGAGGTTCCAGACCAGGGCTGCGCGCACGCCGTGCACCTTGTTCGCCGCGATCTGCTCGCCGTTGCCCGACCCGCCGAAGACGACGCCGAGGGCCTGGACGCCCGCCTGCTGGTCGATGACGACCCCCTTGGCCGCATTGATGCAGAACGCCGGGTAGTCGTCGACGGGGTCGTACTCGGTGGGCCCGTGGTCGACCACCTCGTGACCGGCGTCGGCGAGGTGCTGTTTGAGGTGCGTGCTGAAGTCGAGACCGGCATGGTCGGTGGCGATGTGGATGCGCATTCGACCAGTTTATGAGGGGCCACCGTCACGATCGGGCGGGTTCACAGCAGGAGACCATTGATCTTCGAGCCCACAAGGAGCAGAGTCGGATACAACGGTCGATTTGCGCGGAGGCGCCAGATGCCAACTTCATCGGTTCCAGAAGTACTCGTTCCCATCCTCTCCGCCGGAAAGCACCGCAACCCCCGCCGGGGTGCGTGCTTCATGGAGTTCGCCTCCTACCTGGCCGGCGAACGCTGGAGCGATCATCCGTCCTGCACCCACCCGGGCCTTGCCAATCTCGCGCGGGCGGTGAACGACACGATCTCGAACAAGGCGCGCAACACGCTGGCGCCGCTCATCCCGTCGGTGATCGGCCTGACGACCACCGACCCACGGCTCGAGATCATCATCGCGCTGCACGTCGCGTCGGCTGCGCTTCCCATCGCCTCGGAGGCCCGTCAGGATTCGCTGGCGGTCGGAGCGATCGTCTGCGACGCCGTGCTCACCCGGATGGGCGGGGCACCGAACGGAACGGAGGCTCCGATCGCGGAGGCCCTCCACGCCGCACCGGGCGCGGAGTCCTGGGCTCGTGAATTCCTCGGCCGGTACCAGACCAAGCTGCCGGATTCGACGACGCCCCGTCAGACCCAGGCACTGGTGCTCAGCGCTGTCGACGGGATCGCGCACGCGTTCGTCGAGGACAGGGATGAACGTCTCCGCTCGCTCCTGATCTCCACGATCGAGGTCAGCAAGCGTTTCATCCTGCTCGAGCAGCCCGTCGGGTCGAGGGTGCGGGAGCCGGTCGGGTCGCCCTTCGTCGCCTGATCCCTGGGAGGGCCGAACGGTCGGCGCAACCCGCCGACCGCGGTGGTGTGCGTGTCGCATAGGGTGGTGTGTTGGATCCATCCCCACGCCACAAGCGCATACCGAAGGAGTCAGCGTTGCCCGGAGAGAACCTCACCCGTGTCGAAGCACAGGAGCGCGCTGCGCTCATCCGCACCTACAACTACGAGGTCGATCTCGACCTGACGACCGGACCGGAGACGTTCCGCAGCACGACGACCGTCCGCTTCGGTGCCGCCGACGGTGCCTCGACGTTCATCGACGCGATCACCCGCACGGTGCACTCGGTGACCCTCAACGGCGTCGCGCTCGACCCAGCCGCGGTCAGCGACGGCGTGCGCATCCAGCTCGACGGGCTCCAGGTCGAGAACGAGCTCACCGTCGTCGCCGACGCGATCTACACCAACACCGGTGAGGGCCTGCACCGTTTCGTCGACCCGGTCGACGGCGAGGTGTACCTCTACAGCCAGTTCGAGGTCCCGGATTCCCGCCGCATGTTCGCGGTGTTCGAGCAGCCCGACCTGAAGGCGACCTTCCAGTTCACGGTGACCGCTCCCGGGCACTGGCAGGTCGTCAGCAACTCCCCCACCCCGGAGCCGGTCGACGCCCACGACGGTGCGAAGACCTGGACGTTCGCCGCATCCCCCGTCATCTCCTCGTACATCACCGCCCTCGTCGCGGGACCGTACGAATCGGTCCACAGCGAGCTCACCAGCCGCGACGGCCGCACCATCCCCCTCGGTGTCTTCGCCCGCAAGAGCCTCGCCGAGTACCTCGACGCCGACTACATCTTCGAGAAGACGCGCGAAGGCTTCGCCTTCTATGAGGAGAAGTTCGACTACGCGTACCCGTTCGAGAAGTACGACCAGCTGTTCGTGCCCGAGTTCAATGCGGGCGCCATGGAGAACGCGGGAGCGGTGACCTTCACCGAGACGTACGTGTTCCGTTCGAAGGTGACCGACGCGATCAAGGAACGCCGCGTCGTCACGATCCTGCACGAGCTCGCCCACATGTGGTTCGGCGACCTGGTGACCATGAAGTGGTGGAACGACCTGTGGCTCAACGAGTCGTTCGCTGAGTACGCGTCGACGCTCGCCACCGCCGAGGCCACCGAGTGGCACGAAGCGTGGACCACGTTCGCGGCGATGGAGAAGAGCTGGGCCTACCGCCAGGACCAGCTGCCGTCGACCCACCCGATCGTCGCGACCATCAACGACCTCGAGGACGTGCAGGTCAACTTCGACGGCATCACCTACGCCAAGGGCGCCTCGGTGCTCAAACAGCTCGTGGCCTGGGTCGGCCAGGACGACTTCCTCGCCGGCGTGGGCGCTTACTTCAAGGAGAACGCGCACGGCAACACCGAACTGCGCGACCTGCTCGTGCAGCTCGAGGCGACGAGCGGCCGCGACCTCACCGAGTGGTCGAAGAAGTGGCTCGAGACGGCGGGCGTGAACACGCTCCGCCCCGAGCTCGAGGTGGATGCGGATGGCGTCATCACCGCCTTCTCGGTGCTGCAGTCCGCGGCGCCCGACTACCCCACCATCCGCCCGCACCGCCTCGCCATCGGTTTCTACAACCTGGTCGACGCCGGAAACGGTGAGCACAGCCTCGTGCGTGACCACCGCATCGAACTCGACGTCGACGGTGAGCGCACGGACGTCGCCGAACTCGTCGGACTCCAGCGCCCCGACCTCGTGCTGATCAACGACGACGACCTGGCCTACGCCAAGATCCGCCTCGACGACGAATCGCTCGCGGTCGCGATCGAGCACCTCGCCAAGATCGAGAGCCCGCTGGCCCGCTCGCTGGTCTGGGGAGCCGTCTGGGATGCAACCCGTGACGCCGAGACGAAGGCCAGCGACTACGTGCGCCTCGTTCTGGGCAACATCGCCTCGGAGACCGAGTCGACGACCGTGCGCACCACGCTCAACCAGCTCGTGCTGGCCGCCGGCGCGTATGTCGCGCCCGAGCGCCAGAAGGCCACCGCCGAGGAGGCCGCGTCCGCCCTGTGGACGCTGGCCGAGCAGGCGGAGGCCGGAAGCGACGCGCAGTTCCAGTTCGTGAAGTTCTTCGCAGCGCTCGCTTCGACCGAGGAGCAGCTCGCCACGGTGGCCGCCCTGCGCGACGGCTCGACGAAGCTCGACGGCCTCGAGATCGACACCGACCTGGCGTGGGAGCTCCTCATCGCGCTGGCAGCGGGCGGCAAGGCCGGCACGGCGGAGATCGACGCGGCGCTCGCAGCGGACAACACGGCGAACGGCGCGCAGTTCGCCGCGCAGGCGGCCGCCTCGATCCCCACCGCTGACGGCAAGCAGGCCGCCTGGGACTCGGTGTTCGCCTCGGATGCACTGCCGAACACGATCGTGCGGTTCACCGGCCTCGGCTTCCAGCGCGCGGCGGACAAGAACGTGCTGGCCGCGTTCATCCGCCCGTACTTCGAGTCGCTGCAGGACATCTGGACGTCGCGAACCTACAAGATCGCGGAGTACCTGGTGGCCGGCATGTACCCGGCCCCGCTGGCGAACGTCGAGCTGCGCGACGCCACGAGGGCCTGGCTCGACGCCAACCCGGAGCCGGCAGCGCTTCGCCGCCTGGTCGTCGAGAACCTCGCCGGCGTCGACCGTGCGCTCGCCGCACAGGCGAAAGACGCCTCCTAGCGGTCTCCGCCTGACGAAGGGTCAGGTTCCGTCGGTCGGCTCCCAGCCCGACCCGCGGAACCTGGCCCTTTCGCTCGCTTCGGGGGGCTCGGACGGCGAATGCGGTGGTACTGCGGTACCACCGCGGCAGCGGCCAAGACGGGCCCAACGGCGGATTCGCGGCGGGTCCCGTGCTTCCTAGGCTCGAGACATGATCCAACTCGAACGACTGACCAAGACGTACGGCGCGAAAACCGCCGTCAACGACATCAGCGCAACAGTGCAGCCCGGAAAGGTGACCGGCTTCCTCGGGCCGAACGGCGCGGGCAAGTCGACCACGATGCGCATGATCGTGGGCCTCGACCGCCCGACCCACGGAACCGCGCTCGTCAACGGCAAGCGCTACGTGGACCACCGCGCGCCCCTCCACGAGGTGGGTGCGCTCCTCGACGCCAAGGCTGTCCACACCGGTCGCACGGCGTACAACCACCTGCTCGCCATGGCCGCCACGCACGGCATCCCGACGAAGCGCGTGCACGAGGTGATCGCGATGACCGGCCTCGAGGCTGTCGCAGGCAAGCGGGTCGGCGGCTTCTCACTCGGGATGGGGCAGCGGCTGGGTATCGCGGCCGCCATGCTCGGCGACCCGGCCACGCTCATCCTGGACGAGCCGGTCAACGGCCTCGATCCGGAAGGCGTGCTGTGGGTTCGCCAGTTCGCCCGCCAGCTCGCAGCAGAGGGCCGCACGGTGTTCCTCTCGTCGCACCTGATGAGCGAGATGGCGCAGACCGCCGACCACATCATCGTGCTGGGGCGCGGACGCATCCTGGCGGATGCACCGGTCCAAGACATCCTGACCGGCGCGACCCGCAACGCAGTGCGCGTGCGCACCCCGCATCCTGAGCAGCTCGCGAACCTCGTCGCGGGTCCGGATGTGACCATCACGGGCCTGGAGGCGCAACTCTTCGAAGTCGGCGGTCTCACCGCCGCCCAGGTCGGCGAAGCGGCGGCGCAGGCCGGAATCATCCTGCACGAGCTCACTCCCATCAACGCCTCCCTCGAAGAGGCCTACCTCGCCCTGACGCAGGACGACGTCGAATACCGGACGGAGATCTCCCGATGACCACTGCAACTCTCACCTATGGTCGTTCGGCCGGCACGGGCGCGATCACTTTCCCGCGCGTACTGCGGTCGGAATGGATCAAGCTGCGCACCCTCCGTTCGACGGTCTGGTCGTTCGCGATCGTCATCGTCGTGTCCGTCGGCCTCGCGTTCCTGATCAGCCTCGGCATCCCCGCGGGGCACGGCTTCGTGCCCGCAGCCCAGCAGCAGCAGATCGTCCTGAATGCGTCGCTGTTCGGGGTGTTCTTCGGGCAGCTGGTGATCGCAGTGCTCGGGGTGCTGGTCATCAGCGGCGAGTACACCACGGGGATGATCCGCTCCACCCTCACTGCGGTTCCCCGCCGCCTGCCCGCACTCTGGGCGAAGGCCGTTGTGCTGTTCGTCTCCTCGTTCGTGGTCGGGGCCATCGCATCCACCATCGCGTTCTTCGTCGCCTCGCCGATCCTCGGATCGAAGGGTTTCAGCGCGACGTTCGACGGCGATGTGATCATGCCCATCCTCGGCAGCGCGCTCTACCTCGCGATCGTCTCGGTCTTCGCGCTCGGTCTCGGCGCGGTCCTTCGAGCGAGCGCCGGCGGCATCGCCGCAGCGCTCGGCGCGATCCTGCTCCTTCCGATCGTGTTCACGATCGCTCCGCTGCAGTGGATGCACGACTGGGCGCCGTACCTGATGATGAACGCCGGGCTCTCGTCGTTCGGGCTCCGAGGCTTCGCCGGCGACAGCCCGCTGGACACCTGGCAGCAGGTGCTCGTCGTCGCCGGATGGGCGATCGTCTCGCTGGCAGCGGGGGCGATCCTCCTCAAGCGCCGGGACGCGTAAAGTCCCAACCATGACGCAACACGACCTCTCCCTCGGCGGGCCGGCTTCGTCCGCCGAGGGAGATCTGCGTCTGCCGAAGCCGCCGGGCGTCATCCGGCAGTTCTGGGCACGGCACCCCTGGCTCGTGGATTCCCTCATAGCCGGGTTCTACCTGCTCGGAGCGGTCGGGTCGTCGTTCGCCCAGCGGAGCGGGCCACCGACATCCGCCGCCTCGTTCGCGGTGCCACTCGCCCTTGCCGTCCTGTGCGCGGTCGCTCTGCTGTTCCGTCGCCACCGCCCGTGGGTCGTGTTCGCCGTCGGTCTCGCCTCGATGTTCGCGCTGGTACTCGTCGGGCGCGACTTCGACTTCCTGGCGGCACTGTTCGGCCTCTACGCGGTCGCTGCCTATCGGTCGACACGCGAGGGCTGGATCGCCTACGGGGTCCTCAGCGCGTTCACCGCGCTCGCGGGCGTCACTTATGTCGTGCTGCACGGCAACTCCGATGTCGCGCCGCTGGCCGCACCGCCGCTCAACGCGTTCATCCAGGTCGTGGTGCTCGCCCTGCTCGTCGTCGTCATCGCGATCAACATCGGCAACCGGCGCCGCTACCTGCAGGCTCTCATCGCTCGGGCAGGACAGCTCGCCCGCGAACGCGACCAGCAGGCGACGATCGCGACGGCGGCCGAGCGTTCCCGCATCGCCCGCGAGATGCACGACATCGTCTCGCACAGCCTGACCGTCATGATCACCCTGGCCGATGGCAGTGCCGCTCTCACCGCGACGGCGCCGGAGCGCTCGGCTGCGGCGATGCGACAGGTCGCCGAGACCGGTCGCTCCGCGCTCGGCGACATGCGGCGGATGCTCGGAGTGCTCAGCGAGGATGCGGGTGAGGATGCCGCGCGCGGGCCGCAGCCGGGAGCCCGCGACCTCGCGAACCTGATCGAGACGTTCCGGGCCGCAGGTCTTCCCGTGCGGTTCCGGGAGACGGGGACGGCGCCAGCCGACACCGGACAGCAGCTCACGGTGTACCGCATCGTGCAGGAGGCCCTGACGAACGTCCTGCGTTACGCACCCGCCGCATCCACGGTCGACGTCGCGATCACGTATTCGCCGGAGACGGTGACGGTTACCGTCGACGACGACGCAACGGTGCACACTCCGGCCGACCAGGGCGCGGGCCGGGGACTGCTCGGCCTCCGCGAGCGCGTCGGACTGTACGACGGCAGCGTGGAGGCGGGACCGCGCCTCACGGGCGGCTGGCGCCTTCACGCCGAACTCCGAGCCCTTTCATCCGAGGAATCATGATGACCGACTCTCCCATCGCGCATGCCGGCCAGCCCATCCGCGTCCTGATCGTGGACGACCAGCAGCTCGTCCGGCTGGGCTTCCGCATGGTGCTCGAGGCCGAGGCCGACCTGCACGTGGTCGGCGAGGCGGGCGATGGGGAGAGCGCTGTCCGGCTGGCAGTCGCTTCCTCCCCCGACGTGATCCTGATGGATGTGCGGATGCCCGGGCTCGACGGCATCGAAGCGACCCGCCGGATCGTCGCGGCCAACCCTGCCGCTCGGGTCATCATCCTGACCACCTTCGACCTCGACGAATACGCGTTCGGCGGTCTTCGCGCCGGAGCGAGCGGTTTCCTTCTCAAGGACGCACGACCCGCAGAACTCACTCAGGCCATCCGCTCCGTCGCGGCGGGCGATGCCGCCGTGTCCGGACGCGTCACGCGGGCGATGCTCGAGCTCTTCTCCGACCGGCTGCCGGCCGGTGGGTCACAGCGCCCGGAAGCCGATCCGACGGCCGCGCTGACGCCGCGCGAACGGGAGATCCTCCAGGCCATCGGCGAAGGGCTCTCGAACGGCGAGATCGCCCAGAGGTTCTACCTCACCGAGTCGACTGTGAAGACGCACGTCGGCCGCGTGCTGGCGAAGCTGGGGCTGCGCGACCGGGTGCACGCGGTGATCTTCGCCTACGAGAACGGCCTCCTCGCCCGGTGACGACTCAGGGACCGCCCAGAGCGCTCTCGATAAGCTTGCCTCCGTATGGTGATCACTTCAGCTAACTTCTGGTCCGACCTCGGCGCCCACGCAGCGGACGTGGGATGGGTTCTCGCGCAGATCGCGGGCATCATCGTCGGCGCATTCGTGCTGGCCTGGATCCTCCGGATCATCATCCGTCGTGTCGTGAGGCAGATCGTCAACGGCGTGAAGAAGACGCAGAACGTGCAGGACACGCAGGCGCTCGTCGCATCCCCGCTCGCGGCTGTGAGGGTGGTGCAGCGAACGCGCACGATCGGTACGGTCCTCAGCAACGTCGTCAACGTCACCGTCGGCATCATCGCGGTCATCCTCGTGATCAACACCGCGGCGCCCACCGCACTCGGCTCGCTCGCGCTGCTCACCGCGGCCCTCGGCGCCGGCCTCGGTTTCGGCGCGCAGAACATCGTGAAGGACGTTCTGAACGGGCTCTTCATGGTCATGGAGGACCAGCTGGGCGTCGGTGACGTCGTCGACCTCGGCTCTGCCACGGGCGTGGTCGAAGCGGTCGGCATCCGTGTCACCCAGGTCCGGGACGTGAACGGCACGCTGTGGTTCGTGCGCAATGGCGAGATCCTCCGCGTCGGCAACATGTCGCAGGGCTGGGCACGCGTCATCATCGACCTCGCTGTTCCGTACGACACGGATGTCGAGGCGGTCCAGGCGAAGATGCTCGAAACGGCGAACGAGCTGGCGACCAGCCCGAAATGGCGGTCGCGCATCCTCGAGAAGCCGGAGATCTGGGGCCTCGAATCGATCTCGGCCGACGCTCTCGTCCTCCGCATCGTCATCAAGACCCGCACCACCGCGCGTGACGACGTGTCGCGGGAACTGCGCATCCGCCTCAAGGAGACGCTCGACGAGATGGACGTCAAGCTCCCGGCCCTCAACACCATCGTCCTGAGCGGATTCGACGGAGCCGGGAGCGTCACCGGAGCGCGCCCTCCGCGCACGAAACCGGTCGCCGTCGTCGAGCAGCCGAAGGGGCGTAAGGCCCGTGCCACCCGCAAGGCCGCCGGCACCCAAGCGGCGGTGACACCGCGAGCCTCTGCGCCTGCACCCGCAGCCACGTCCCGCACTGCTCCGGCGAACCCGCAGTCGATGCCGGTGGTCGATCCGACGGCGAAGCTTCCGCGGACGACCGCCAAACCGCCTGCGAAACCGGAGGAATGACTTCCATGACGATCCCCCTCGGCCCGATCGAGCCCACCAGCGAGACGGCGGCACCGGCGTCGGTCGGGCCCAGCCCGGTCGTCCTCCGGGTCGGCGAGAACGGACCTGGGGTCGAGGGCACGTTCTATGAGCTCGTGGGCGGTCACGAGACGTTCCGCCGCCTGGTCGCCGAGTTCTATCGCGGCGTCGCGGCCGACCCCGAGTTGCGCGCGATGTATCCGGAAGAAGACCTCGGCCCCGCAGAGGAACGCCTGCGGATGTTCCTCGAGCAGTACTGGGGCGGCCCCGGCACCTACAGCGAGCAGCGCGGCCACCCGCGGCTCCGGATGCGGCACCATCCGTTCAAGGTCAACCCGGCCGCCAGGGACCGCTGGCTGACCCACATGCGCGAGGCCGTCGACTCCCTGCAGCTTCCGCCGCTGCAGCACGAGACGCTCTGGAACTACCTCGAACGCGCCGCCCACGCGATGGTCAACACCTTCGAGGAGTAGGTAGCGACTTCCGCGCCGACCGACCCCGAAAGAAGGGGCCAACGGCGTGTTCCGCCCCGCGCTGGTCGGGGAGGCTTCGACGGATACTGCACAATGGGAATCCAGTGCCGAAGGAGACACCCGAATGACCCGATCCCCCGAACCCCACGCCATCATCGTCGGAGCAGGACTGGCCGGCCTCGTCACGGCGGCAGAGCTGGTCGATGCCGGCAAACACGTGACGATCGTGGAGCAGGAGCCCGCCGCCTCCTTCGGCGGCCAGGCGTGGTGGTCGTTCGGGGGTCTCTTCCTCGTCGACTCCCCCGAACAGCGCCGACTGGGCGTGCACGACTCGCTCGAACTGGCACGCCAGGACTGGTTCGGCACCGCCGGGTTCGATCGGGACGACGACCACTGGCCCCGGCAGTGGGCCGAGGCCTACCTCGACTTCGCGGCCGGCGAGAAGCGCGCCTGGCTGCACGAGAAGGGCGTGCGGTTCTTCCCGATCGTCGGCTGGGCCGAGCGCGGCGGGTACACGGCAGGCGGCCACGGCAATTCGGTCCCACGCTTCCACATCACCTGGGGCACGGGACCCGGGGTTCTCGCCCCGTTTCTCCGCCGCGTTCGTGAGGGCGTCGACGCGGGCCTGGTGACCATCCTGCACCGTCATCGCGTCGACGAGCTGATCGTCGAAGACGGTGCAGTCGTCGGTGTTCGTGGCGCCGTACTGGCGGACGACCAGGCGCTGCGCGGGGCCGCGAGCAACCGTGACGTCGTCGGCGACTTCGAACTGCGTGCGCCGGCCGTCGCCGTCACCAGCGGCGGCATCGGCGGCAACCACGACCTCGTGCGCGCCAACTGGCCGGAGCGCCTCGGCACGCCGCCAACGTTCATGCTCTCCGGCGTTCCCGCGCACGTCGACGGACGGATGCTCGGAATCACCGAGAGCGCGGGAGCGCGGCTGATCAACGGCGACCGGATGTGGCACTACGTCGAAGGGATCCAGAACTGGAACCCGGTGTGGGCGAGGCACGGCATCCGCATCCTCCCCGGCCCCTCGTCCCTCTGGCTCGACGCGGAAGGCAACCGGCTACCGGTACCGCTGTTCCCCGGGTTTGACACGCTGGGAACCCTCGAGCACCTGCGCTCGACCGGGCACGACTACAGCTGGTTCGTGCTCACCCAGAAGATCCTCGAGAAGGAGTTCACGCTCTCCGGAAGCGAGCAGAACCCCGACTTCACGAACAAGGACTATCGGCTGCTCGCCAAACGCGTCTCGCCCGGAGCCCCGGCTCCCGTCGAGGCGTTCAAGCAGAAGGGCGCGGACTTCGTCGTCGCGCAAACACTCCCCGAGCTGCTGGCTGGAATGCAGAAACTGTCGGAGACCCCGCTCGACGTCGAGGCGGTCGAGCGGCACATCCGTGAGCGCGACCGCGAAATGGACAACGACTTCACGAAGGATGCGCAGATCACCGCCCTTCGCGGCGCGCGGAACTACCGTGGCGACAAGCTCATCCGGGTGGCCACGCCGCACAAACTGCTCGACCCGAAAGCCGGGCCGCTGATCGCGGTGAAGTTGCACGTGCTCACCCGCAAGAGCCTGGGCGGCATCGAGACCGACCTGAGCGGGCGCGTGCTGGGCAATGACGGCCAGCCGATCACGGGACTGTACGCGGCCGGCGAGGCGAGCGGCTTCGGCGGCGGCGGGGTCCACGGCTACCGGGCGCTCGAAGGAACCTTCCTCGGCGGATGCCTGTTCTCCGGACGACAGGCAGGGCGCGCGATCGCGCACGCCTGAGAGTCCGTTCAGCCGGGTCCGGCCCGGGAAGGCCGGGTCCGGCCGGGAAGGCCGGGTCAGGGCCGGGAAGGCCGGGTCAGGGCCTGAGCGTCCAGGCCTGGCGGCGGATCAGGATGTGCCCACGGCGCGTCGTGAGGCGGGTCCACGGTCCGGTCTCGTGGATGGTCACGGGCTCGTCCTTCGCGAGGAACCCGAGACTCTCCGCTGCGAACGCTGCCCCGGCCGGGACATACTCGAGCCCGTCGATCGGCCGGCCCCAGACTTCGGCCCGCACCCGCTGCACGAGTTGTTCACCCGTGCCCGACGGGATCGCCTCGGCGACCTCGGCGATCCCGGCCTTGGCCGTCGGCTCCAGCACGTCGGAACTCGTCTCCCCCACGGCACGCCAGCCCCCGCGCGGCGGCGAGATGCCCGCCCAGGTGACGGTGCTCACCTCGAGCGGCATGCGCACCTCGATCGGCGCAGAGGGAGCATCCGCTTCCGTGCCTGCGGCACCGATCGACTCCGTGATGCGCGCCAGCCGGTCGAGCAGGGAACGCATCGGAACGACCGCGTCGAAAGCGACTCCGGGCTGGATGGCGAACGTCCGCAGGCCCAGCACGGTCGGCGTCTGGTCCAGCAGACCGCGCGGATACAGGATGGCCGTATAGACAGCGAGCACGCCGGAGCCGCCGATCAGGCGCACCGAACCGTCCTCAACACGACCGGCACGCGACAGGTACACCTGAAGATCGGACACCGCGAGGGAATCCACAAGGAAGAATGACTGGCTCATCTGCTGTCTAAACTACCAAGGGACACCGATCCGAAAGGCAACATGACAGAGCCCCTCGCTTCATTCCTCACCGCGCTCGACCTGACCGACACCGGTGCCAGAACGAACGAGGACATCTTCACCGGCCCGTCGCAGTGGATGCCGCTCGGCCGCGTGTTCGGCGGCCAGGTTCTCGCGCAGTCCCTAATCGCCGCCATGCGTACCGTGCCGGACGACCGTGTCGTCCATTCGATGCACGGCTACTTTCTGCGGCCGGGCGACGTCAACCTGCCCATCACGTTCTCGGTGGACCGCATCCACGACGGCCGCTCGTTCTCGACACGGCGCACCCAGGCCTACCAGGACGGCATGCCCATCCTGTCGATGATCGCCTCGTTCCAGGACGAAGACGAAGGCCTCGACCACCAGGTCGACATGCCGGCCGACCTGCCGGAGCCCGAGTCGCTGCCGAGCTCGGCCGCCACGCTCGCGCACATCGACCATCCTGTGGCGCAGTACTGGGCCAGCGACCGCCCCTTCGACATGCGCCACATCCCGAATCCCATCTACCTGTCGGTCGAAGGCGAACACGTCGCGCACCAGGCCGTGTGGATCAAGTCGGTCGGTCCGCTCCCGGATGACCCCGACCTGCATCGCGCGGCCCTCGCCTACGCCAGCGACTACTCCATCATGGAGTCGGCGATGCGCCGCCACGGCGTCGCCTGGTCGACACCCGGGCTGAAGGCCGCGAGCCTCGACCACGCGATGTGGTGGCACCGTTTCGGCCGGGTCGACGAGTGGCTGCTCTACACGCAGGAGTCGCCGAGCGCCACGGGTGGCCGGGGACTCTCGCTCGGTCGCATCTACAGCCGCGACGGGCGCCTGCTCGCCAGCGTGGCGCAGGAAGGGATGATCCGGGTTCCCGGCCGGTCCTGATCGGCACGGCCGGAGGGCGAGGTGCGGGTTCTGCGCCAGTGGAAGCCGAATCGAAGGCGAGAGCCCGCACCCCGGTCAATCGAAGGCGGTCCTGAGGAGCACCTGCCCGTTCGCAGCGCGGATGTCGATGGATGCGATGTCCGCCACCGGAACGCTGGTCGTCGCCGTCGGCGACACCGTTGTGCCGGCGGACGCGGTCCAACTCGAAACCGTCATCGACGTGCCCGTACGGTCGGTGACGACCATCGTGTACTTCCACGGACCCTCGGAGGTCGCGCCCTCCCACTCCGCGTACCTGCACGTCGTCTCGATGCGCGTGCCCCACGGCTCGGAGATGAGGCGCACATCCGCGCTCAACGGGCTCGCTTCCACCTGCGACAGGGTGACGTGCGTGCCCTGCGCCTGCGTCGTGTGCGGCGCCAGAGTGCCGGGGAGCACCAGTGCGGCGGCGAACGCGAGCACTGCCGCGGCGACGACCACCGATCCGGCGGTCCACCAGCGGATCCGCGCGCGATGCCTGCGGGCTGCGTGAAGAAGCTTCGGGAGTGCATCCGGAGCGGTACCGACGCGAACGGGCTCGGATGCTTGGCCCGCGCTGGCGCCGGCGCTGGTGCCTATGGCTCCGGGCGAAGCCGCCGGGGCCGGGACCAGCGCGAGCGCCTTTTCCTCGGGAACCCGCGCCAGGAGTCCGGGAAGGGCGGCCAGCTCGTTCACCGACGCGGAGCAGATGGCACACGTCGCGAGATGGGCCTCGTAGGCGCGGCGGTCGGCCGGAGACAGGGAACCGAGCACGTATGCGCCGTCCCAGGTCGCGAAGTCGTCGTGGCTCGTCATCGCTCGGTCACCCCCCTCTCCTGAAGTGCGAGCCGCAGGGCCCGGAGTCCGTAGTGGATGCGCGACTTGACGGTCCCTTCAGGGATGTCCAGTTCGCGCGCGATCTCGGCGATGGATCGGCCGCCGTAGTAGGCGTGCACGATCACGGCGCGGTGCTCCAGCGAGAGCTCGGCGAGAGCGTCCGTGACGAGCCACGACTCGAGCACCGCATCTGCTTGGTTGACGGTCGGCGTCTCCGGCAGCCGGTCGGTTCCGATCTCGTGGGTCGCATGAGCGCTTCGCCGATCGTCGATCACGATGTTCCTGGCCACGGTGAACAGCCACGCCCGCGCCGAGGACTGCGACTGGTCGAGGATCGCCGGTCTCTTCCACGCACGCAGCAGCGTCTCCTGCACCACATCATCCGCCATCGCACGGTCGCCGGTCAGGTAGACGACATAGCGCCACAAGGCCTGCGCGTGCTGATCGTGCAGCTCGCGCAGGAGCTGTGCGTCGTCCTGCGGCATGAACACCTCCACCAATGACACGACCCCGACGGCAGGAAAGTTCACCCTGCTCGTGAACCGTTCGCACTCACGGTCCGTGCATAGCGGTAGTAGCTAAACTACGCCGCAACGGATGGAGCCAGTATGAACGAACCCGCGCCGCTCACACGCCGATCGGCGATCACGATCGGCGGGGCCGGTCTGCTCGGAGTCGGGGCGCTCGCCCTGGCTGCCTGCACGCCCATCGGAGCGGGTTCTGCGGGAGGCGCAGCCAACGGCGGATCGGGCTCCGCGGGCGCGTCTCCCGTCACTCTCAAGCTCTCGGACATTCCGGTGGGAGGGGCGACCTCGGCGACCATGGGGTCGAACCCGATCGTGGTGGCGCAGCCGAGCGCGGGGAAGGTCGTCGCATTCAGCGCGGTGTGCACGCACCTGGGTTGCACCGTCGCCCCGGCGGGCACAGAGTTCGACTGCCCGTGCCACGGTTCGCGGTTCGATGCGGCGACCGGTGACGTGATCCAGGGGCCGGCGCCCACGCCGCTGACGAAGCTGACGGCCACGGTCTCCGGGGACACCGTCACCATCTCCTGACGCGTCGCGCGCACGTCAGCCGCGTTTGGCGAACTCCACGGGGTCGTCGAGGTAGGGCGTCCACGCGGTGCGCTCGTGGGCGTTGATACGGCGCGGGCGCTGGCTTTCGGCGTCCACGAGCACGATCGTGGTCGCGGCCCGCGAGTACAGGGTGCGCGGTTCCATCCCGACGGGGGAGAAGACTTCGTAACAGACCTCGAGGCTGGCGCCGCCGAGCCGCCCGAGCCACAGCTGGACATCGAGCGGCTGACGCAGGTACGGGATCTGCGCCAGGTATTCGATCTCCTGCCGCGCGATGAGCGTCAGGGTGTCGGCGCCCGGCCGCCCGTCGAGAACGGCCGTCGTGCCGCCGACCGCTTCCTCCGCGTCGTCGTTCACCCAGAACGCCTGGATGCGCGCCTCTTCGAGGAGACGCAGCATCGCGGCATTGTTGACGTGCCCGTAGGCGTCGAGGTCGCTCCAGCGGAGCCCGATCGGGACGTGTAGTTTCATGGTCGGCCCGCTTCGCGGTCGCTGGTCAGTCGCGGGTGAGCTTGCGATACGTCGAACGGTGCGGTTTCGCCGCGTCGGCACCCAGTCGCTCGACCTTGTTCTCCTCGTAGGCTTCGAAGTTGCCTTCGAACCAGTACCAACCGGCCGGGTTCTCCTCTGTGCCTTCGTAAGCGAGGATGTGCGTCGCAATGCGGTCGAGGAACCACCGGTCGTGGGTGATCACCACGGCGCATCCGGGGAACTCGAGAAGCGCGTTCTCGAGGCTGGAGAGCGTTTCGACGTCGAGGTCGTTGGTCGGCTCGTCGAGGAGCAGGAGGTTGCCGCCCTGTTTGAGCGTGAGCGCCAGGTTCAGACGGTTGCGCTCACCACCAGAGAGCACGCCCGCACGCTTCTGCTGGTCGGGTCCCTTGAACCCGAACGTCGAGACGTAGGCGCGGCTCGGCACCTCGGTCTTGCCGACCTGGATGTAGTCCAGTCCGTCGGAGACGACTTCCCACAGCGTCTTGTTGGGGTCGATCCCTCCGCGACTCTGATCGACGTAGGAGATCTGGACGGTCTCGCCGACCTTCAGATCGCCACCGTCGAGCGGCTCGAGGCCGACGATCGTCTTGAAGAGCGTGGTCTTTCCGACGCCGTTGGGGCCGATGACCCCGACGATGCCGTTGCGCGGAAGCGTGAAGGTGAGGCCGTCGATCAGCTGGCGGTCGCCGAAGCCCTTTTCGAGGTTCTTCGCGTCGAGGACGATCTGGCCGAGGCGCGGGCCCGGCGGGATCTGGATCTCTTCGAAGTCGAGCTTTCTGGTGCGCTCGGCCTCGGATGCCATCTCCTCGTAGCGGGCGAGTCGGGCTTTCGACTTCGCCTGGCGGCCCTTGGCGTTGCTGCGGACCCAGTCGAGTTCGTCGGAGAGGCGCTTCGCGAGCTTCGCATCCTTCTTGCCCTGCACGGCGAGGCGTTCGCGCTTCTTCTCGAGGTAGGTCGAGTAGTTGCCTTCGTACGGGTAGAGGTGGCCGCGGTCGACTTCAGCGATCCATTCCGCGACGTGGTCGAGGAAGTACCGGTCATGGGTGACGGCGAGCACGGCGCCGTGGTACTTGGCGAGGTGCTGTTCGAGCCAGAGGACGCTTTCGGCGTCGAGGTGGTTGGTGGGCTCGTCGAGGAGCAGAAGGTCAGGCTTCTGGAGCAGCAGCTTGCAGAGGGCGACGCGGCGCTTCTCACCACCGGAGAGCGTGTTGACGGGCCAGTCTCCGGGCGGGCAGCGGAGTGCATCCATCGCCTGCTCCAGCTGGGAGTCGAGGTCCCACGCGTCCGCGGCATCGATCTGCTCCTGCAGGGTGCCCATCTCGGCGAGCAGCGTGTCGAAGTCGGCGTCCGGGTCGGCGAGCGCGTTCGAGATCTCGTTGAAGCGGTCGACCTTGGCCTTGATCTCGCCGACCCCTTCCTGAACGTTCTCGAGCACGGTCTTGGTCTCGTCGAGGACCGGCTCCTGCATGAGGATGCCGACCGTGTAGCCGGGCGTCAGCTTGGCTTCGCCGTTGCTCGGGGTGTCGAGCCCGGCCATGATCTTGAGGATGGTCGATTTTCCGGCGCCGTTCGGGCCGACGACGCCGATCTTCGCTCCGGGCAGGAACGCCATCGTCACGTCATCGAGAATCAGCTTGTCGCCCACCGCTTTGCGGGCGCGCACCATCGAGTAAATGTATTCGGCCATTCCTCAAGTCTACGGGCGCGGACAGCGCCGTCGGGTCGCCGACAGTGCGGTGGACGGTGATGGCTACCAGTCGATGGGGCGGGTGTCGCCGACGAGACAGTTGCCTGTCGCGAGGAGGGGCGTCACCGCGCTCTGGTAGCCGCCGCTGCTCGGACCGTTCTGGCCGATGAGGCAGCCGCCGTTGAAGCGTACGGAGAACTGGATGGAGTTCGCCTTCAGGCCGATCGTCGTGGTGTCTACGGTCAGTTGCATGTCGGCTTTGTGGAACCCCGCCGCAACGAGAGCATCGATGAAGTCGCGCCCTACCGCCGCCGGATTCTTCGCCAGGACCCGGCGATTCACGGAGTCGAAGAATGCTTTGTTGTCGGCAGCGGTCCCGGTCGGGTCGAGAGCCACGCCCGTCGGCTTCGGAGTCGCCGAGGGTGTCGGCGACAGCGTCACGACAGGTGTCGAAGGCGGCGGCGTCGTCTCGGGTGCGGGTGCCGGCGAGGCACATGCGGCGAGCGCCGAAACCACGAGCACGAGACCGGCAGCGGCGACGACAGCGCGAGCGCGGGAGCCAGGTCGTGGCGCATCACCACTCCGCCGCATGTCGCCTCCCCTGATGCATCGGCCCGGATCCTCCTCCGGAAGTCTAAAGGTCACTTCCTGGGGCCACGGCGTGAGCATCCACCTCCGTGTCGTCGACCGTGTCGGCATCACCGTCTGCCACCGTGAAGAGCCCGCCATCGGGCGCGGGCCGGTCGGCTTCATCCCACGCACTCTGCACCCGGCCAACGGCTGATCCTGCCCCGGCGCCGGCGAGGGCCTCATCCGCCGAGTCAGCGCCCTCCGGTGCTGCTCCTCCGGTGTCCCCCGCAGTTCCAGTAGTATCCGCAGCCTGACCGTCAGCGGCCCCGGAGCGCTTCAGGGTGCGGGAGAACGTCGCCGTGCCCCACGTGAGGTCGTGGCCCACGGCATCCGCATCGATCTCGACGACGGTCCCGCTTCGCTCGCCGCTCTCCCAGTCCCTGACCGAGAGCCGCCCCGAGACGACAACGCGGTCCCCTTTTGAGACGCTCGCTGCGATGTTGACGGCGAGTTGGCGGAACGCCGTCACAGTGAACCAGTTGGTCTCGCCGTTCTCCCACGACTGGGTGGACCGGTTGTACTTGCGCTGGGATGCGGCGAGCCGGAAGCTCGTGATCGGCAGCCCTTCACTGGTGACGATGTGGTTGGGCACGGTGGCCACCAGTCCGCGCGTGGACAGGGAATCGTTCATCGGATGTCTCCTCGAGTTCGGAACGCCCGGTGCGGCGTCTCCGTTCGAGTCTCCGTGCGCACGACGCATCGTGATCCCGGTGAACAGAGACCGGTGGAGAACCTTAGGAACACGAGACCTGTGGAGGAATCCCCACACCTCAGGCCGCGATCACGCACTCCGCGTACGAGTGCAGATCTTGTTCATCCTCCTACGATGAAGTCATGACATTCGTTCCCGCCGCGGACCGCTACGACTCGATGACCTACAACCGCACCGGACGGAGCGGGATCGCGCTGCCCGCACTCTCGCTCGGCCTGTGGCACAACTTCGGCCATGAGCGCCCGATCGACACCCAGCGCGCCATCATCC
This sequence comes from Leifsonia sp. Ger2509, assembly GCF_055231915.1. Taxonomy (NCBI): domain Bacteria; kingdom Bacillati; phylum Actinomycetota; class Actinomycetes; order Micrococcales; family Microbacteriaceae; genus Leifsonia; species Leifsonia sp. Ger2509. The sequence goes on along the minus strand of NZ_JBUYVB010000003.1, from coordinate 6,724 downwards.
GTCGCGCTTTCGATCTCGGCATCACCCACTTCGACCTTGCGAACAACTACGGTCCGCCAGCCGGGAGCGCCGAGACCAACTTCGGTCGCATCCTCTCCGAAGACCTGCGTCCGTTCCGCGACGAGCTGATCATCTCGTCGAAGGCGGGCTACTACATGTGGCCGGGCCCGTACGGAGAGTGGGGCTCGCGCAAGAACCTGCTGTCGTCCCTCGACCAGAGCCTCGGTCGACTCGGCCTCGACTACGTGGACATCTTCTACTCGCACCGGCCCGACCCGAACACCCCGATCGAAGAGACGATGGGAGCCCTCGCGACCGCCGTCGCCCGGGGCAAGGCTCTCTACGTCGGTATCTCCAACTACGACCCGGAGCAGACGCGCGCCGCAGCGGCCGCACTGGCCGAGCACAAGGTCCCCCTGCTCATCCACCAGCCCCGCTACTCGATGTTCGACCGCCACATCGAGGACGGCCTGTTCCCTGTGCTCGACGAGCTCGGTGTCGGCAGCATCGTCTTCTCGCCGCTGGCGCAGGGGATGCTCACCGACCGCTACCTGGACGGCCGCATTCCCAGCGACTCGCGCGCCGCCACCAGCCACTTCCTCTCAGCCGAGCAGTTGAGCCCCGTCTATCTGGAGCGAGCCAGGGCACTCAACGACATCGCAGCGGACCGCGGTCAGACGCTCGCGCAGCTCGCCCTCAGCTGGGTGCTGCGCCAGCCGCAGGTCACGAGCGCGCTGATCGGCGCATCCAGTGTCGCCCAGCTCGAGCAGAACGTCGCGGCCCTCGATGCGCCCGTGCTGACAGCCGACGAGATCGAGGCGATCGAACCGCACGCGGTGGACGGCACCGAGCACCTCGAGTGAAGAGCACCGCGATTGACGAGCGCTCCCGAGTGAGGCGGCACCTCGGCTGACGCGGCCGCCGAGACGTAGAAGACCCAGTCTGCGACACTGCGGCGCGCATCCGAACGATCCGCGATCGCCCGGGTACCATCCGATCATGCAGTGGTGGAATGACTTCGTGGACTGGCTTCTTTCGTCCGGCGCACAGCCGGTGATCTTCAACGCGGTTGTGCTCGCGGTCTCCGTGATCATCTCCGGGTTGCTGGCAGCCTGGATCGCCAGAGGTGCGATCAAGGGACTGCTCTCCCGCACGGATCGCCAGCAGAAGGCGTCGGCGATCGCCGCCCTCGTCGACGCGGCGACCGAGGCATCCGTCTGGAACTCCCTGACCCCCGGCGAACAGGTCCTCTCGGACCGCGCCGTGGGACAGGCCGACATCATGGTCCGCCTCCTGCCCATCAAGGGTGCGGGGATCGCGGCCAACTGGGCGGGCCACCAGCTCGCCGAGCTGAAGCGCAGCTCTGCGACCTTCGGCTACCAGCTCGACCCGGCCGTCGCGGAGTTCCGCGACCGGCTCATCGAGTGGCAGAACAACCCCGGGCGCGCGCGCCGCATCTTCCAGGGCGACCTGGAGCGGTGGCGGTTCGAGAACTCCGACACCGAGCGCGCTCTGCTGGCGCAGCAGGATGCGTGGGTCGCTCAGCAGCATCACGAGCAGCACGCCGGTGCGCAGCCGGCTCCGGCCGCCCAGGCAGCGGGGCCGGCTTTCCACACGGAGCCGGCACTCACCGCATCCGCCACCGAGGAGAACACGGACACCGCTCCCACCCAGCGCTACACGCCGGTCGGCTAGGTCGACTGACACGAAGGCGGGGCCGGTGGTCGATTCCACCGGCCCCGCGTTCGTCTGCGCAGTGGGAGCTACTTCGAGTAGCCGCCGCGCTCGTGCCACCAGTCGTCGAACATGCTGACGGGAACCCGGCGCTTGTGCTCGGTGGCGAGATAGCGACCCTCGATGGCGGTCGCGACCTCGTCGGCCACGTCTTTTCCTTCGAGGAAGTCGTCGATGTCCGTGTAGCTGAGACCGAGGTTGTCCTCATCGGTCTGACCGGGGGTGTGGTCGAGCAGGTCGGCGGTGGGCGCCTTGAGGTACAGCCGTGACGGCGCGCCCAGGTGCTCGAGCAGAGCGCGGCCCTGCCGTTTGGTGAGCCCCGTGAGGGGCAGCACGTCGGTTCCACCGTCGCCGTACTTCGTGAAGAACCCGGTCACGGCCTCGGCGGCGTGGTCGGTGCCGACGACAAGCAGCCGACGCTGGCCGGCGATCGCGTACTGGGCGATCATCCGTGCACGCGCCTTGGAATTGCCTTTCGTGAAGTCGGACATGTCGTCGTCCATCGCCTCCGCGTATTCGGCTTCGAAGCCGTCGACACCGCGCTGGATGTTGAAGGCGACCGCCCGGTGCGGCTGGATGAAGCCGAGCGCGAGTTGCGCATCCTCCTCGTCGCGCTGCACCGAATACGGGAGCCGCACGGCGATGAATTCGGCCTCGACGCCCTCCTCGGCGAGCCGCTCGACGGCGAGCTGGGTGAGTCGCCCGGCGAGCGACGAATCCTGGCCGCCGCTGATACCGAGGACGAAACCGGATGCGCCGGTCGCCTTCAGGTAGTCGACCAGGAAACCGACACGTTTCTCGATCTGATCGGCCGGATCGATCTCGGCGCTGACGTTGAGTTCTTCGATGATGAGGGCCTGGAGGTCACGCATAGGAGCAGAGTAGTACCGGCGCGTTTCGGCCGTGTGAACGGGCCGTGCGCCGTAGACGCGGAACCGGGTCGGCTCTAGCATCACGGTCATGGTCGACTCACTGAACGCGCTCATCATCGTGCCGTTGCTCGCAGCGGCTGCCCCACTCCTGGCCAGCCTGGTCGGGCGAGTCGCGAAGATCCCGCTCGTGGTCTTCGAGATCGTGCTCGGTCTTGTCGTCGGGCCTTCCGTGCTCGGCTGGGTGCCCCACAGCCAGTTCGTCGACGCTCTGGCCAACTTCGGCCTGGCGTTCCTCTTCTTCATGGCCGGCAACGAGATCGACTTCGGAGCCATCAAGGGGCGGCCGCTGAGTCGCGCGGGACTCGGCTGGCTGATCTCGCTGGCCGCGGGAGTGGTGATCGGCATCCTGCTCGCCCCGACCGTCCCGGCCGGCATCTTCGTCGGCATCGCACTGACGTCGACAGCGCTGGGAACGCTCATGCCGGTGCTGCGGGACGCCGGCGAGCTCTCGACGCCGTTCGGACGCGCCGTCACAGCCGTCGGTGCCGCAGGCGAGTTCGGCCCCCTCATCGCCATCTCGCTGTTCCTGAGCGGACGCCGGCCGGGCGTCGCTGCCGCCGTGCTCGTCGGGTTCGCGATCGTCGCCGCCCTCGCGATGGTCCTCGCGTCGCGCGGGACGCACGCCCGGTTCCACCGGCTGGTGACCGCGACGCTACACACCAGCGGCCAGTTCGCCGTACGGTTCGTGGTTCTGGTGATCGCCGCCCTGGTCGGGTTGAGCATCGCCCTGGGGCTCGACATGCTCCTTGGCGCGTTCACGGCGGGCGTGATCTGCAGGATCCTGCTGAAGGGAGCGGACGAGGCGGATGCCAAACTCGTCGAGGGCAAACTCGAGGCGGTCGCGTTCGGATTCCTGGTGCCGATCTTCTTCATCAACACCGGCATCACGTTCAACCTGAAAGCGCTCGTCTCCGACCCGCGCGCGCTCCTGCTGCTGCCGATCTTCCTCGTACTCTTCCTGATCGTGCGCGGCATCCCCGGCACGCTCGCCCTCCCCGTCGGGTCCACCTGGGCCGACAGGCGAGCGATGACGCTCTACAGTGCGACAGCCCTCCCGATCATCGTCGCGGTCACCAACATCGGACTGAAGGAGGGCGACCTGAGCCCGGGAACCGCCACGGCCCTCGTCGGGGCGGGGATGCTCTCCGTCCTGCTCTTTCCCCTTCTGGCCCTGGGCCAGCGCAGGCGCTCGGCCGACGGCGGCGTGCGGCCACCGGACACGGACATCCACGTGCCCACCGAGGGCTGAGCGCCGCGCGCGTCACGGTGTCTGCGTGAGCGTGCGGCCGATGATGGCCGCGGTCAACGCATCCACTGGTTCCCGGGGCGCGAGCGGGTTGGACAGCAGCGTGAAGTCGACGTGCCCGAGGTCCGGCAGGCCGAAACGGTTCGTCACCTTCACCAGGTCGGACGGGATGAGCGTCTGAGGGAACACCGCGACGCCGATGCCCGCGCGGACCGCCGCGAGCACGCCGTTGACCTCGCGCGTGTTGCAGGTGATCCGCCAGGTGCGCCCGGCGGCCTCGAGCGCGTCGATCGCGATCTGGCGGCTGATGCTCGGACCCTGGTACGCGATCAGCGGCAGGGGCTGGTCGGGGTCGATCAGGGTCCTCTCCTGGCCGACCCAGACCAGCGCATCCGTCGCCACCACCGTGCCGTCGGTCGTCCCAGGGTTCTGTTTGATGAAGATGAGGTCGAGGTGGCCGGACTTCAGCTTGCGGTGCAGCGGTCCGCTCTGGTCGACCGTCAGCTCCAGATTGATCTGCGGATGCTGCTGGCGGAAGTGGCGCAGGATGCGAGGAAGCTGCGTGATCGCGAGATCGTCCGCCGCGCCGAAGCGAAGACGGCCACGCATCGCCGAACCGCTGAAGTAGCTCGTGGCTTCGGCGTGGGCGGCGAGGATCGTGCGGGCGAAGCCGGCCATAGCGTCGCCGTTGTCGGTGAGGCGCACCTCCCGGGTGTCGCGGGCGACCAGTTGGCGTTTCGCGGCCTGCTCCAGCCTGCGGACCTGCTGGCTCACGGTCGGCTGACTGATGCCCAGCCGTGCCGCCGCCCGGGTGAAGCTGCGCGTCTCCGCGACGGCGAGGAAGGTCTGGAGGAGGACTGGGTCGAACATGCGAGCATCCATTCGATAATCCAATAGGAGTTATAGCTTCAATTTACCCTTGGAATGGGTCGCCGGAGCGTAGCGTCGAAGAGTCACCTCGACGACATCCATACGCAACCGCATCCGACTCTCTACTCGCAGGAACGACAGTGACTCCCCCGCACACCGCCGCAGCGCCGCCGACCGGCCCCATGCCCGTCCTGAGTGCACGCCCCCCGTGGCGTGAGACTCTCGTCTCCCTGAAGGTGCCGAACTACCGCAAGTTCGCGGCCTCCAACCTCGTCGCCAACACTGCGGTGTGGATGCAGCGCATCGCCATGGACTGGCTGGTGCTCCAGCTCTCCGGCAGCGTGGCTGCGGTCGGGATCACCGTCGCGATGCAGTTCACCCCGATGCTCGTGCTCGGGCTGTGGGGCGGCGTCATCGCCGACCGCTATCCGAAGCAGCGGCTCCTCATCGTCAGCCAGTCGTCCGCTGCCGTGCTGGCCGCCATTCTGGCCGCCCTCACACTCACCGGGTCGATCGAGGTCTGGCATGTCTATGTCATCTCGTTCGCGCTCGGCCTGGTCACCGTCATCGACAACCCGGCCCGGCAGGTCTTCGTCAACGAGCTCGTCGGTCCGCACTACCTGCGCAATGCGATCAGCCTGAACTCGTCGATCTTCCAGCTCGGCGGTCTCATCGGGCCCGCGGTCGGCGGCATCCTGATCACTGCGGTCGGCGCGGGTTGGTCGTTCGCGATCAACGGCGTTGCGTGCCTGTGCGTCGTCGCCGCGCTGCTCTCGCTCAACCGGTCGCAGCTCCACGCGAGTCCGGCCGCGCCCCGCGGCAAAGGGCAGCTCGCCGAGGGCATCCGCTACGTGCGCAGCAAGCCTGTGATCTTCTGGACCGTCATCATGGTCGCGGTGCTCGCCGTGTTCGCCTTCAACATGCCCGTGTTCCTCGCGGCCTACGCCAACAATGTCTTCGACGTCGGCGCGAAGGGCTACGGGTTCTTCAATGCGCTCGTCGCGGCCGGCGCGCTCACCGGGGCGATCGCATCCACGCGCCGTACGAGCATCCGCCTCTCCATGGTGGTCGGCACAGCGATCGGGCTGGGCATCGTCCAGGCGATCGCCGGTCTCGCACCGAACGAGATCACGTTCGCGGTGCTGCTCGTCGGCATCGGGGTGATGAACCTGCTCTTCATCACCGGCGCGAACTCGCTGGTGCAGATGTCGTCGAACGTGCAGATCCGCGGCCGCGTCATCTCGCTGTACATCCTGGTGCTGCTCGGCGGACAGGCGATCGGCGGCCCGCTCATGGGCTGGGTCGTCGAGCAGTTCGGGCCGCACGTCGCGATGCTCATCTCAGGGGTGGTGCCCGCCGTCGCTGCCGTTGTGATCGCATCGCTGATCGCGCGGAGCGCCCACCTGCGCCTGCGGTTCAGCCTGCGCGGGGCGCGGCCGCAGATCACGATCGTGACCCGCGCCGGAAAGAGCGTCGAGCACCTCTGACGCGGCCGGCGCGATCGCGCGCACAATGGTGTCATGGCGAAAGCGTCGTCCCCGGTCCCGGCAGAGATCCTCGAGCAGTACGAACGGCTCGTCGCGACAATCCCCGGGGTGCCGCGCAAAGGCGCGACCGTGCCGTACACGTCCGTCAACGGCAACATGTTCAGCTACCTCGGCAAGGAGGGCACGCTCGCTCTGCGGCTTCCGGTCGCGGCACGCGAGGACTTCCTGGCCCGGTACGAGACATCACTGACCTCGGCGTACGGCGTGGTGCAGAAGGAGTACGTGGATGTGCCGGCACGGCTCCTCGCGGACACCGACGAACTGGCCCCGTGGTTCGAGCTGAGCTACACGTACACCAGCGGGCTGAAGCCGAAGCCGACGACCCGGGCGAAGACCGGTCGCTGATGAGCGCTGCCAGACGGTGCCCCCGGCAGGAATCGAACCTGCGACCAAGA